>NZ_CP150335.1:3057500-3527500 GCF_051473855.1 Sorangium sp. So ce375 | reverse complement strand
TCGCCTCGCTCGTGCTGGCCTTCAGGTCTCCGGGTGCTCGTCTGCGAACCAGCGACCCATGCGCTCACGGATGAGCAGCATCTCCGCACCGCTCGGCAGCCTGATCCGAAAGCCTTTCTCGCGCGGCCCGAGGCCGACCATCGAGCCCATCACCTCGACGGGCTGCCAACCGCCTGCGCTGCGGAGGCGGGCGGGGCGCCCACGATCCGAGGCCTCGGTCTCGACGTCGACGCAGTACCACCGCGCGGTGCGCGACGTGCTCCAGCCGGCCTCGGCGCAGAGCCGCGCTTCGGCCTCCTGCAACGCGCGGTGGGAGGCGGCAAAGGCAGCCCGCGGGTGCAGCACCAGGACCAAGGCGTACTCCGGTTGCAGCCGGCGTACGATGTAGCTCTTGCGGTGGGCGCGCACCGTGATCTGGCGCGACGCCCCCAGGCGCGAGTCAGCGATCTCGGCCAGCACGATCTGCCAGTGGGCCGCGGTGACCTTCACGTCGAAGGGCTCGAGCCGGCCCGCGTAGTCGATGGTCTCCCCCTCGAAATCGACGAGCGCCGCGGCGTGTGCGCCGGGGATCGCGCAGAGGAGATCCTCGAGGATCGACGTGAACGAAGACGGCGCCTGGTCGCGTGGAAGCCGGCTCCGGTTACGACCTCCGTTGCGCGAGGTGGTCATGGCTCGATCCGCACGAGCTCGAGCAACCCGTCGACGGCGCCCGCGATCTCCGCCTCGCGCCGTGCCGCCTCGAGCAGCTTCGACTGGGCGGCGCGCGCGCGGTCCGTCACGACCTCATCGCGCACCAAGCCGCGTCGCTCCTCGAGAGGCACCACCCGCGCCGGAATGCGCTCGAGGAGCATGATGAGATGCACTCCGAACGGCGATGTGACGGGTGCGCTGAGATCTCCGCGCGCAACCAGCGACGCCGCCGCGCGGGAGAAGGCGAGGTCCATCTGCTGCGGCTCCGAGGTGAGCGCGCGGCCCGCCGCCGTCACCGCCGGAAGCACCTGCGCCACGACCTCGAGGCCGTCGGCAGGGACGCCCTTCGCGGCGCTGATGAACGCCTCGGCAGCCGGATCGGGGGGCGGTTGCTGCGTCCCCGAGGCGCTCGGTGGCTCGGTGCGCTGAGCGACCTCACGCGAGGACAACACCGCCGTCCGGATGGCGTCGGCGAGCGCCTTCGCCTTGTCACGGGTAGCCTCGTCTGCGTCCGCCGAGAGCCTCACGACGGCGTGCACGGTGCGATATCCCTCGGGGCGATCGAGATCGAGCCAGTGGCGCTCGGTGGCGGCGCGCAGCTCGTCGTCGGTCACAGGGCCGACGCTCTCCGCCTCCTCTTTCAGGGTGTGGAGCATGCGACGGGCGAGCACCAAGCTGATCTCGCGCCGCACCTCGGGATCCTGTTCGAGGCCGCGGGCCCGTGCCTCGGCGGCCCAGAGCGCGTCGCGCACCGCTGCATCGAGGGCCTGCGCGGGCGGGAGGTGCTGCGCCGCCGCGATGCGAGCTACCGTGTCGACGGCGATGTCGCTCGCGCCCACGCGGGCCGCCACCCCGGGCGGCAACGGCGCCGCCCCCTTCGCGGACGTCGACAGAGCAGCCCAGGCAGCGCACGCGCACAGACACGCGACGGCCGCGATCGCTCGGCGCGCAGGGCTCACGCGTTCCCCCCGCGGGGACGAAGGATCTCCGTGGACGCCTTGAGCGAGAGGCCGCCGATCACGAGGAGGTAGATCGCCTTGAAATCCTGGCGATCACCGAGCGCGTGAACCCCGAAGGCAAAGGAGAACGCGGCGGCGACGAGGAGCAGGATCGCGAACACATCGACTGCGCGGGACACGTGCAGGAGTGTAACGCGATTCGACCGGGGATCGGCGGGGATGCAGGACGCCAAGGAGCAGCAGCAGCCGGGAGGCCACGGCCGCGTCGCCGCTCAGCGCAGTGTCATCGCGACCGCCCCCAGGATGGCGAAGACGATCAGGACGACCAGGTGCCGAACGGCGCGGTGAGGGAGCCGCCGTGCGCCGCCCGTGTGTCGGCGCCCACGGGCGACCGCGACGCCCGACGCCGCGGTGATCAGCGCGACGGCGCAAGCCACCGCGACAGCCTGGGCCAAGAGGGCGCGCTCCGGGTCCCGGACACGCCATGCGAGCACGAGGATCGCGAGGCTCACGAGCGCTCCGAACGCGACGATCGCCGTGGCGAGCGGAGGAAGGTGGGCTCGGGCCTGCAGGAGAGGGGCGTCCGGCTCCGGCTCGGGCTGGCGCCGCGCATCCCAGCGATCGCGCCAGGACAGCGCGAAGATACCCCAGGCGATCGCGCCGATCGACGCGCGGACCGGGTCGAGGCGGGACGGCTGAAGGGAAGGAGACGCCAGCAGCCAGGTCAGCGTCACCAGCGCCAGGAAGACGGTGATGCCAAGGTGCCGCCCGACCCGGCGGTGGGTCACGGCGAGCAGCGGCGCAGCGACGCCGCACAGGAAGGCGAGCGTGGCCGCGACGCTGGCGAGCGCCGGCGCGCCGCGCCCGAAACCGGCAGGCGCGACCGTGATCATCCACGCGACGACCGCAGCGAGCAACGCCTGCGGGGCGCGCCCGCCGCCCAGACCCAGCTCGAAGCGCGCCGCCCCGGGCAGCGGGGCCTCGGGGCCCTCCGAGCCTGACGCCGCGTCGACCCCGCGCGTCAGCGCACCGCCGCGACCGGCAGAGGCCGACGCGGTGGACTCCGCTTCGCGCGGAGCGCCGATCGAGATGGCGCCGGGGGCATCCGTGCTCATGAGCGAGCGCTAGGCCAGGTTTCTCAGCAGGTTGCCCACGGGCAGCACGTCCGGCGCGGCCCCCCCCGCGCCCGCCTCGTCGCCTGAGCTCCCCTCTTCCCGGGCGACCTCGAGCCCGAGCCGCTTCCAGAGGCCCGTATCCAGGAGGTGGCTCGGGCGCACGTTGCCAAGGGCGGCGAGCATGTTCTGGCGTGTCCCGGGGTGGCGCTCGTCGAGCTCGGCGAGGAGCCGGCTCACGGCCTTGCGCTGGAGGTTCTCCTGTGATCCGCACAGATCGCAGGGGATGATGGGAAAGCGCTCCTCGGCAGCGAACGCGGCAAGCTCGGCCTCGGCGCAGTAGATCAGCGGACGGATGACGATGTTGTCGCCGTCGTCGGAGATGAGCTTCGGCGGCATGGATTTCAGCTGACCGGCAAAGACCAGGTTCAGGAGCAGCGTCGTCACGGCGTCGTCCCGGTGGTGGCCGAGGGCTATCTTCGAGCAGCCGAGCTCGCGCGCGATGCGGTAGAGGATGCCCCGCCGCAGGCGGGAGCAGAGGGAGCAGTACGTTTTGTTCTCGGGGATCTTCTCGGTGACGATCGAGTAGGTGTCCTCGGAGATCATCCGGAACTCGTGGCCGCCCGCCGCCATGTAGTCGGTCAGGAGGTGTCCGGGATAGCCAGGGTGTCCCTGGTCGATGTTGACCGCGATCACGCTGAACCGGACCGGCGCGCGGCGCGCGAGGTCGACGAGGAGCGCGTGCATCGCGTAGCTGTCCTTGCCCCCCGAGACAGCACAGAGGATCCGATCGCCGTCGGCGATCATGTCGAAGTCGGTGATGGCGCGCCCCATGGCGCGCGCGAGCTTACGGCGGAGTTGCACGGGTTAGCCGGTGAAGCCTTCGATGAGGCGGAGGAAGGTAAGCACGCCGTGGCCCGTCCCGCCCTTGGAGAAGATGCCGTACGGCTTGCTCGCCATGGACGGGCCAGCGATATCCACGTGGATCCACGGGACATCTCCCACGAACTCGCGCAGGAACAAGGCCGCGGTGATGGCCCCTCCCCAGCGGTCAGCCGTGTGCTTGATGTCGGCCCAGTCGCTCTTGAGGCCGTCGCGCAGCTCTTCGATGAGCGGGAGCTGCCACATCGATTCGCCCGCGGCCTTCGCGGCGCTCCGCACGCGCTCCGCGAGCTCCTCGCGGTTCGAGAAGAAGCCCGACACGGTCGGCCCGAGGGCCACGACGCACGCGCCCGTGAGGGTCGCGTTGTCGACGATGAAGTCCGGCTTCAGCGCGCGCGCGTAGGCGAGGCAGTCGGCGAGGACGAGGCGCCCTTCCGCGTCGGTGTTGATGATCTCCACCGTCCTGCCGTCCAGAGAGCCGAAGATGTCGCCGGGCCGATAGGCCGCGCCGTCGGGCATGTTCTCTGCCGCGCCGATGACGCCGTGCACCTCGACGTTCGGCTTGGCGGCCGCGACGGCGGCCATCAGAGCGATCACGTTCGCGGCGCCGCCCATGTCGCCCTTCATTTCTTCCATGCCCTGAGCTGGCTTGATGCAGAGGCCGCCGCTGTCGAACGTCAGCCCCTTGCCCACGAAGACGAGCTTTCCCTTCGGCTTGCCGGGAGGAGCGTAGACCATGTGGACAAGGCGGGGCTCCCTCGCGCTCCCCTGCCCCACCGCCATGATGAGCTTCATGCCCCGCTTGGTGAGCGCGGCCTTGTCGAGCACCGTCACCTTGAGCCCGTGCTGCTTGCCCACGTCCACCGCGACACGCGCGAGCGCCTCCGGATAGACCTCGTTCGGCGGCTCGTTGACGAGGTCGCGCGCGACGCAGATCGCCTCGCCGACCCGCTGACCGAGCGCGACGGCATCGCGCGCCGCCTTGACCGCCTTGCCCTCGATGACCACGGTGCCGCGGGAGAGCTCGACCTTGGGCAGGCGGTCGCCCGTGAAGTAGCGGGTGAACCGGTAGGCGCCGAGCACGATGCCCTCCGCGGCTGCCCGCTCGGCGCGCTCGACGCCGGGCGGCACCGCGACCGCGACGCTCTCGGCGCGCACGCCGTTCGCGAAGCGCGCTCCCTTCGCCGCGAGCAGCCGGCAATCGACGTCGGTGACCTTGCCCGAGCCGAGCCCGACCAGCAGCACGCGGCCGGGCTTCAACGCGCCGCGCGTCGCGAAATCGATGCTCTGATCTTTCTTCCCTGTGAAGTCGTCGCGCTTGACTTGGTGGGTCACGGACTCGCCCAGCGCCTCCACGAGCCTCGCCAGCACGCCCTCGCCCGTCGAAGCGCCTTCAGGCACGCCGATGACGACGACGTCGACGGCGATGCTCAGCGGATCGGACGAGGCGAGGTTCACTTTGATCGGCATGCGGTCTCCTGAGCCCGGGATGTGGAGGGTCTCCAGCGCGGCATCTAATCACGAAGGGCTAACCCCGTCGACGTGGACGATGCCTGCAGGCGGTCGGCCCGAGGTGCGGGCGGGAGAGCGCTCCCGTTCCCGGGGGCGTGGTTGCGCGCCGTTACGCGCCGTTACGCGCCGTTACGCGCCGTTACTCACGGTTCGGCACGGTTTCTCGCGGTTCCGTGCAGCCTTCGCGCTCGGCGGCGCCATCGCGGCGCGCCGCGGGGGCGCTTCGCGCGGCGATGCCCAACCGGGCCGCGGGTACGAACGGCCCCGGCCCGAGCACCGGATCGAGGGGCGTCAGCGGGCCGACCTGAAGATCTGGATCACGTCGGCGAGGAGCTGCAGCGCCTCGGCGCGTGGGCGCTGGAACGCGTTGCGCCCCATGATCGAGCCAAAGGAGCCGCCCGCGGCCATCTCGCGCACCTCCTCGAGCACGGCGTCGGTCGCCTTGGATTCGCCGCCGGAGAAGATCACCACCCGCTTGCCGCCAAAGGTCGTCTGCACGACGTGCCGGGTCCGGTCGGCGAGCGTCTGGATGGGAATGCTGTACTTCTCGTACATCTTCCTCGCCTCCTCTTGCTCGATATGAGCCGTCGGCGGCTTGACCTTGATGATGTGCGCGCCGAGCTGAGCCGCGATGGTCGCCGCATACGCGCAGACATCGATGGCCGTCTCGCCCTGCTTCGACAGCCCGGCGCCGCGCGGATAGCTCCACACGATGACGACCAGGCCCTTGCGCTTGGCCTCGAGGGCGATCTCGCGAAGGTCCTCGTACATCCTGTTTCTAGCGCCGGACCCGGGATAGATCGTGTAGCCGACGCCGACACAGCCGAGGCGGAGCGCGTCCTCAACCGAGCCGGTCACCGCCGACATGGGCTGCTCCACCTTCGCCAGGGTGTCGCTGTTGTTCAGCTTCAGGATCAGCGGCACCTGCCCCGCGAACCTGGCTGCGCCCGCCTCCAACGATCCGAGCGGCGCCGCATAGGCGTTGCACCCGGCGTCGAGCGCGAGCTGAAAGTGGTAGTCGGGGTCGTAGGCCTCGGGGTTTGGAGCGAACGATCGCACCGGACCGTGCTCGAAGCCCTGGTCCACCGGCAGGATCACCATCTTTCCGGTGCCCGCGAGCGCGCCATGGTTGAGCAGCCGGACGAGGTTCGTCAGCGTGCCAGGGTTCTCGGAGGCGTACCAGGAGAGGATCTGCTCTACGCGGGTGGTGAGCGCCATGAATCACTCCGTCAGGGGTGCTGCTGCGCCGGAAGCACGTGGCCCGCCCCGGGCGTGAACCCACGCCGGCACGCCCACCGCTTCGTGTCAGGGTGCTCGGGCGAGCGGGCTCGGGCCGCATCTTCAGGACTTGGACGAACGTATCGAGCCAAACGCGCGGGCGGTCCAGCGCCCCGAGGATGTTGTACGAAGCCATCGGATACGCAATTCTCGAAACAGCGCCGGTCCGCTCTCGGGGGCCACAGCGGACGCGCGCGGGCACGTGGCGGGGCGGCGACGTCCTCGCCGACAACGCGGAGGGATCATGTCGCTCTCATCGGACCAACGGGATCTGAGCTGGAAGCCGCCGGAGGAGCCGTCGCGCATCGGGATCACGCTCGAGACGTACATCCTCGAGGGAATGCTCGGGTTCCCCGCGGCGACAGGGGCGTTCACCTCTCTCCTGAACCAGTTCGGCCTGGTGGCGAAGCTCGTGACGTCCAAGGTCCGGCGGGCCGGCCTCGCGAACGTCCTCGGATACACGGGACAGACAAACGTCCAGGGCGAGGTCGTGCAAAAGCTCGACGAGGTCGCCAACGAGACGCTGCTCAGCGTGCTCGGAAGACGCGGGCACTGCGCGGCCGTGGTGAGCGAGGAGCTCGGCGATATGAGGCTCCTCTCCACGGACCCGCGCGCCAAGTACATCGTCGTGGTGGACCCGCTCGACGGCTCGTCCAACATCGACGTGAACATCTCGATCGGAACGATCTTCGGTGTGCTCCGAAAGAGCGACGCCAAGATGGGCGCCGATCCCTCGGACTTCCTGCGCCCCGGCCGCGATCTGGTGGCGGCCGGCTACGTGCTCTACGGGTCGTCGACGCTGCTCGTCATCACGACCGGCCTTGGCGGCGTGCACGGTTTCACCTACGACCCGACGGTGGGCGAGTTCTTTCTCTCTCACGAGAACATCCGGATCCCCGAGCGCGGCTCGACGTACTCCATCAACGAAGGCCACAGCGCGCGGTGGTCCGAGGACGTGCGCCGCTGGAACACGTGGATCAAGGAGGACAACAAGCACGAGGGGCGGCCCTACGGCGCACGCTACGTGGGATCGCTGGTCGCGGACGCGCACCGGACGCTGCTCAAGGGCGGCGTCTTCGCTTACCCCGCCGATCGAGGCGGCCAGGGCAAGCTGCGGCTGCTCTACGAGGCGAACCCGTTCGCGTTCATCTTCGAGGCCGCCGGCGGCAAGGCGAGCACGGGATCCGAGCGCATCCTCGATAAGGTCCCGAGGTCGCTCCACGAGCGCGTGCCGCTCGTCCTCGGCTCGCCCCGCGACGTCGAAGATTTCGAGCAGTTCGTGCGCGGCGAGCGCTGAAGCTGCGAGAGAGAGGTCGCCCGCGCCGCAGCGCGGGGGGTCCGCGGGTCAGACCCCTTGCGCGTCCGCTCCCCAGATCACTTTGTGGAGCTGGACCTGCACCCGGACGCGGAGGCCGTCGTCGAGCACCCACTGGACGAGATCCTTCGGCGACAGCTTGCCCCAGACGCACGAGGCGAGCAGCGTCACGCCGCGCGCGTCGAGGCGCCGCTCGCGGATGGTGTCCCGCATCCACTCGTAGTCCGCCCGATCGGCGAGCACGAACTTGATCTCGTCGCGCGGCGTGAGGTGATCCAGGTTCGACCAGCGGTTGCGGTGGGATTCCCCCGAGCCAGGCGCCTTCAGGTCCATGATCTTGTGCACGCGCGGGTCGACGCGCGACACGTCTGCCTCGCCGCTGGTCTCGACGAGGACCGTCCGGCCTGCGTCGCAGAGCTCCGCGAGGAGCAGGAGCGACCCGGGCTGGAGGAGAGGCTCGCCTCCCGTGAGCTCGACGAGCGGCGTGCCGAAGGCCAGCGCGCGCTCGAGGACCTCGCCGCGGCGGATCCGCTTGCCACCGTAGAAGGCCTGCGTCGTGTCGCACCAGGAGCAGCGCAGGTTGCACCCGGTGAGCCGGACGAAGGTGCACGGCAGCCCGGCGAACGTCGATTCGCCCTGCACGCTGGCGTAGATTTCATGGACGACGAGGGTGTCTTCTTTCAAGGAAGCGACGCCTCCGAGGGGCCTCGGTCGGCCTCGGCGGCTCCACGCCGCCGGCGACCCGAGGGGGGTCGGGAGCTTTGGCCGCGCCGAGCGCGCAGCGCAAGCGGTGCGAGGCGCTCAGCCGGCAATGACGCTGACCTCGCCCGCCGCCACCACCCGGAGGACACCGTCCCCGCCGCGGACCAGCAGGTGCCCCTCGGGATCGATCCCCGCCGCGACGCCGACCACGCCGCCGACCTCGACGCGACGGCCGCGCAGCCAGTCCATCCGGGCGAGATCGTCCGCGAAGGGCGCGAGCTCTCCCGCCTCGAACCGCGCCGCCGCGTCGCCGATCGCCTGGAGCAGCTCCGCAGCGAGGAGCTCGCGAGGGACGTCGTCGATGCCGAGCACCGCGAGCGACGTGGCCCGCGCCGAGAGCTCCGGCGGGAAGCTCGACGCATGGACGTTGAGCCCGACGCCGACGATCACGCTGCTCACCGACTCACCGCGCAGCTGGGCCTCGACGAGGATGCCTGCCAGCTTGCGGCCCCCAGCGAGCACGTCGTTCGGCCACTTGAGCCGCACCTCGGCGGTGGATCCGTCGCCCGGCGCGCCGCGGGGCGAGCGAGGCGCGAGCCGCCGCTCGACGACGGACGCCACGGCGAGCCCCATGACGAGCGCGATGGGGGCCACGCGGCTCGCGGGCACGCTGGGGCGCAACACCACCGACATGTAGAGGTTCTCGCCGGGCGGAGAGTGCCATGAGCGCCCGCCGCGCCCTCGACCCTGGGTCTGCGCGTCGGCCAGGAACGCAGCCCCGTGCGGCGCGCCGGCGGCGGCCGCGCTCCGCGCGTCGTCGTTCGTCGACGCGGTCTCGGCCACCACCGTGAGCGGCCTCCCGAACGACGCGCCGAGCCGCGAGAGCTCCCGCTCGATCGCCTCGGCGTCGAGCCGCCTCACAGCGAGAGATCCAGCGCGATGTCGGCCGCGCGCGCCGAGTGCGTCAGCGCCCCGACGCTGATGACGTCGATGCCCGCCGCGACGAGCTCGGGGATGCGCTCCAGGGTGATGCCGCCGGAGACCTCGAGGAGAGGCCGGCCGGGCGCCGACCGCGCCCGCGCGGACGCGACCTTGACGTCGGCCAGCGTGAAGTTGTCGAGCATGATGATGTCGGCGCCGGCGGCCAGCGCCTGATCGAGCTCGTCCAGCGAGGCGACCTCGACCTCGATCTTTGTCGTGTGGGGGGCGCGCGCACGCGCGCGAGCGATGGCCGTCGCGATGCCGCCCGCCGCGACGATGTGGTTGTCCTTGATGAGCACCGCGCTCCCTAGGCTGTCGCGGTGGTTGTGCGCGCCGCCCACGCGCACCGCGTAGCGCTCCAGAGAGCGGAGACCAGGCGTCGTCTTGCGGGTATCGGTGATGCGCACGCCCGACCCGGCCGGGATCGCCTCGGCGTAGCGGCGCGCCTCGGAGGCGACGCCGCTCATGCGCTGCGTGAGGTTGAGCGCCGTTCGCTCCGCACTGAGGAGCGAGCGCGCAGGGCCACGCACCGTCCACAGCACAGCGCCGACGCCGACGGCGGTGCCGTCCGCGACGAGCACCTCGCCCTCGACCTCCCGATCCAGGCGCTGAAAGACGCGCAGGAACACGGCGCCCCCACACGCGACGAGCGGCTTGCGCGCGACCGCGTTCGCGGTCGCGCGCGCGGAAGCCTCGACACAGGCCTCGGTGGTGAGATCGCCTCCCGCGAGATCTTCCTCCAGAGAGCGATCGATCAGGGCATCGAGCAACGGCGCAGCCAGCACAGGCATCTCCTCGGCGCCGCTCCAGGCGGCGCTCCCAGGTATACTCGGTCCCGCACGCGCGCAATCAGCGCCGTCGCCGACACATCGAGCACGACAACGCATCGCGTCATGGCGCTTCTTGCGGTGGCTGGCGCATGGTAGAGCGTGCGACCTCGACCGCGTGGGTGCCGTGGACGGGAGGCGGGCGAGAATGGCTGGGGCTGGCTGCGCCGAAAAGCGGGGCGGATCGCGATCCTCGCGACGCTGTGTCGCACAAATGGGGCTGACGTTCGTCTACTAGCCTGTGAGACTCTCCGAGCAACTCCAGCGCCCTCAACGGAGCGAGCAACTCCAGCGCCCTCAACGGAGATCGATGCGTCCGCAGGCAGGCCAGGTCATCAACAACAAGTACCGACTCGTGCGCCTCATCGGCGATGGCGGCATGGGGAGCGTCTACGAAGCCCGCCACGAGGTGCTGGGGACGACGGTCGCCCTCAAGTTTCTCCACCCCGAGCTGTCCCGCCGCTCCGGCCTGGTGCAGCGCTTCCTGCAGGAGGCGCGCGTCTCCGCGCAGATCCAGAGCGCGCACGTGGTCCGCGTGAGCGACGTCGACCAGACGGCATCCGGCCTGGCCTTCATCGTGATGGAGTACCTGGAGGGGAAGACGCTCCAGACCCTCTACGAGGAGCTCTACCGGGCAGGCGTCCGCCTCGGGTACCCCGACGCGCTCGAGTACGCGATGCAGATGCTCGAGGGCGTCGAGGCCGCCCATCGCGCGGGCGTCGTCCACCGGGACCTCAAGCCAGACAACGTGATCATCACGAAGACGGCCAAGGGAGAGCCGCTCATCAAGCTGCTCGACTTCGGCATCGCCAAGCTGAAGGTCACGGGCGAGCTCGATCGCGGGCTGACGCGCCCCGGCGTGATCATGGGCACGCCGGAGTACATGGCCCCCGAGCAGGCCTACTCCGCGGACTCCGTCGACGCGCGCGCCGACATCTTCTCGCTGGGCGTCATCATCTTCGAGATGCTCGCCGGCCGCCGGCCGGTAGGGGGCGATGAGCCCCAGCAGATCGCGGGCGCCTACCTGTCGGGCCAGATCTCGCGGCTCTCGGACCTGGCGCCGGAGCTCGCGCCCGGACTCTGCGCCGCCGTCCACCGCGCCATGGCGGCCTCGCCGCCGGATCGCTTCGCGACCACCGCCGAGTTCCGCAGCGCTCTGGAGCCGTTCGCCCGGGCCGCCCGAGCCCCGTCGGCGCTCACCCCCGCGCCGTCCGAGGTCAGCCTGGCACGATCGTCCGGGGCCGCCCTGCCGGCAGCCCTCGCGGCGCCCGCGATGCTCGCGCATTCCGCGGCGGCGCCCGGGACCAACGCGATGAGCGACGGTCGCACCAGCTCCGTTCCCAAGACGATTCCACCGGAGGACGGCAGCGCACAGCACGCGTCGAGCGGCCCCCCGGGCGCCCTCGGGCCCTCGACCCCCATGGGCGGCTTTTCGTCCGATGCCCGAGGTCCCTCGGCTTCCGGTCCAGGGTTCACGCCGAGACCAGAGCCCTCCTCGGGCCCGTACTTCGCCCAAGGGGGCTATCCCCAGATCGCGGAGCCGGCGACCGTGAGCGCCGCGCCCTACATGCCCCCACAAGGGGTGCCCGCCACGAGCCACGAGCCAGGGCCGTTCGATCTGTCGCCGCGCCCGGGTGGGACGGCGGTCGGGAGCGCTCCGTTCATGGCCCGAGGCTCGGCGCAGGCCGGCGGATTCAACGGTGGCCCAGCGCCCGGGTATGGCGGCGCCTATGGCGGCGGTGCGCCGGGGTACATCCCTGGGACGGCGCCGATGGATCCGCTGCCGAGGATCTCGCAGAGCACCTCGGCGCACGGCGCGCAGCGGCCCGCGCGAGGCGGGACTTCGCTCTTCGCCATCCTGCTGCTCGCCACGGGGATCACGGGAGCCGTGGTGGGCGGCCTGTACCTCGCCAACGAGCTCAGCCGGAAGGAACAGGCCGACGTGCCGCAAGCCATGCCGACGCTCCAGCCGGCCAACACGGTGCCGTCGGATCCCACCCCGCCCGCGACGACGCCGCCCGTCGTGACGCCACCTCACGTCGAGCAGCCGCCCGTGGTCGCCAAGCCTCCGCCCAGGCCGACCTCGACGGCGAAGCCCTCGCCGACACCGAGCACGACGGGGACGCCGCCGACCACGACGGCACCGACGACGTCCCCCAGCGCGCCGACGATCATCCCCCAGCTTCCCTGGGTCATCCCGTCGACGATCCCGTTCCCTTTCCCTCCGCCGACCAGCGCACAGCCGCCAACCAGCCCCCAGCCCAGCACCACGACGAGCCCGCCGACGACGAACCCGACGACGAGCCCACCCACCACGCCGTCGGAGAGGCCTCGACGACGCGTGATCATCGTACCCAACAACTGACGCGCGCGGCGCGCACGGTAGGATGCGATCTCGATGAGCAACCAGAATAGCGGTCCGCCGCCGGGATGGCCTGCGCCCCCGAGCGGCATGTACGGCCCAGGCAAGACCGTGCCCGGCGAGCCTCCGCTCGCAGGGCTCAACTCGCCGCAGGGCGCCTTTCCCGTGCCGCCCGGCACCGCGCCGCACGATCCAAACGCCGCTGGCGCAGCCGTCCCGCGGACCCTCGTCGAAGGCGGGACCAACAGCGCGCCCCCCGGCACGCCTGGCCCGTACGGCGCTCCCGCTGGCGCTTATGGCGCGCCGCCGCCAGGCGGCGCCTACGGCGCGGCGCCCCCTGGCACACCCGGCCCCTACGGCCCCGGTGCAACAGCGAATTACGGCGGTCCCCCCGGAGCAGGGGGCGCCTACGGGCAGCCGCCCCAGCCTCCCGCCAGCCCGTACGGCGGCTCGCCGTTCGGGGCCCCAGGTGGACCAGGAGCCGCCGGTGCGCTGTACCCGGCGCCGATCGCCGCGCGGCCTCGCCCGAAGAGCTCCGGCGCGACGCTGGCGCTGATCGGGCTCGGCGCGTTCGTGGTCATCGGAGGCCTGACGACCGCCTTCTTCGTGATGCGCAGCCGAGGCTCATCCGAAGACGCGACGGCGCTGACACCGATCGAGGCTCCCCCGGCGCCAGCGTCGGTCGCCGGCGATCCGGCGCCTCCCCCGCCGACGGCCGCCACCCCCGCGGCCACCGCACCGGAGCCCCCCGCGCCGGAGCCGGCTCCGGTGGCCGCCCCGAAGCCGACGCAAGCACAACCCAAGCCGCCAGCGCCCAGCCCGAGCCCCACCACGCATACGTCGCCGACGATAACGGTACCGACGACCACTGCTCCGGCGACTCAGACGGCTCCCACCGTCGCGACCCCTGCGCCCACGCCAAACCCCACCACGACGACCCCTGCGCCCACCCCTTCCACGTCCTCGACGGGACGGCGAAGGATCATCCTGCCTGGCAGCCACTGAGCCGTTCTGCGCCGCTCGCTGCGCCGCCGAATACCGCGGCGCAGCGGGCTTCGTGGCAAGGCTCCCCGTCGAGCCTGCTTGACAGGGCGGTCACGGTGATCACGTTCCGTTGCCATGAGCAAATCCGGGATCGCCGCTGTGCTTTCTTTCCTTATTCCGGGAGTTGGGCAGCTCTACAACGGCGCATTCCTGCGCGCTATTTTCTGGCTGATCGTCACCCCCGGCCTGTGGATCGGATCGGGCGGCTGGCTCGGCTGGATCTGCCACCTGATCTCGGCCTACACCGCGTACCAGTACGCGAAGCGCGCCGACGCCTGATCTCGCTCTCCGAGGCGGCGCGCCGGTTCGAGGCGGCGCGCCCGCTCAGGTAGCTTTCGCAAAAATCCGCTTCAGCACCTCGCCCGTCGCCGTCGGCTGACGCGCCACCTCGCGCGGGGTGCCCTCCGCCACGATGCGCCCCCCGCCGGCGCCGCCCTCCGGGCCGAGCTCCACGACGTGATCCGCGCACGCGATGACCGCCGGGTGGTGCTCGATGATCACCAGCGTGTCGCCGCGCTCGACGAGGCGATCGAGCACGCGGACCAGGCGCGTCACGTCCGCCAGGTGCAAGCCCGTCGTGGGCTCGTCGAGCACGTACAGCGTGGGCTTCGGCCGGGCGCCGGCCGTCAGCTCCGCCGCGAGCTTGAGCCGCTGGGCTTCGCCGCCCGAGAGCGTGTGTGAACCCTGGCCGATGTGGAGGTAGCCCACGCCGAGATCGCACATCGTCGAGAGCGGAGCGCGGATCCGCGGGTGTGCCGCGAAGACCTCGACCGCCTCCTCGGCGGTGAGGTCCAGGAGCTCGCCGACGGACAGGCCGAGGTAGCGCACGTCGAGCGTCGCCGGCTCGAAGCGGGCGCCGCCGCACGCCTCGCAGGGCGTGGTCACGTCGGGCAAGAACGACATCTCGTGCGCGATGACGCCCTGCCCCTCGCACGCGGGGCACCGCCCGCCGGAGGCCGTGTTGAAGGAGAACCGCGCAGGGCCGTAGCCGCGCACCTGCGCGTCGGGGCAGGCAGCGTAGAGCTTGCGGACCTCGTCCCAGACGCCCAGGAACGTCGCGGGGATCGAGCGCGGCGTCCGCCCGATGGGCGACTGATCGACGGCCACCGCCCGCAGGATGCTCTTCGGCAGCCGCAGCGCCTTGTGCGGGCCCGGCTCGGGCGCCTCCAGCTTCAGCGCGCGGCGCGCAGCAGGGTAGAGCACCTTCTGGATCAGCGTGCTCTTCCCCGAGCCGGACACGCCGGCGACCACCGTCATCCGGCCCGCGGGGATCCGGAGCGTGTCCCCCTGGAGGTTGTGCGCGCGAGCGCCGAGGAGCTCGATGTGCTCGCGCACGGCAGGGCGCGCCGGGCGCGCGCTGAGCAGCGCGTCCTCGCCGGCGAGCGCGCGGGCGGTCGGCGAGTCGGGGTTCGCGAGCACCGCGCGCGACGGCCCCGCCGCGACGATCCGGCCGCCTTTGCGTCCACCCGAGGGGCCGAGGTCGATCAGGTGATCCGCCGCGCGGATCGTGTCGGCGTCGTGCTCCACCATGAGCACGGTGCTCCCCATCCCGGCGAGCCTCCGGAGGTTGCCGAGCAGCCGGTCGGTGTCGCGCGGATGGAGGCCGATGGTCGGCTCGTCGAGGACGTACAGCGCGCCCGTGAGGCCGCTGCCGAGCTGCGCCGCGAGCCGCAGGCGCTGCATCTCGCCGCCCGAGAGGGTGGCCGCGCGCCGATCGAGCGTGAGGTAGCCGAGGCCCACCTCGCAGACGAAGTCGAGCCGGCGGCAGAGCTCCTTGTGCGGCGCCTCGGCGATCAGCGCGCGGTCGCCCGTGAAGCGCAGCCCCCTCGCCCACGCGGCGGCGGCCGCGACCGACCGGCCCGATGCCTGGTGGTAACGCTCGCCGGCGAGCCGGACCGCCCGCGGGATCGGCGCGAGCCGCGAGCCGCCGCAGGCCTCGCACGGGTCCGGCGTGGCGAGCGCGTCGTCGTCGAAATCCGAGGCGCCCGTCCCTTCGCACGACGCACAGCGGCCCTGCTTCGTGTTGAAGGAGAACCAGCGGGGATCGAGCTCCGGGACGCCGACGCCGCAGCGCGGGCAGGTGCGCGTCGTGGAGAGCAGCTGCTCCCCGCCGCGGCCGCCGGCGAGCTTGACCGCGCCACGCCCGAACGCGAGGGCGCGATCGAAGAGGGCGCGATCGAGGCCGTCCATGCGCCCCTCGTACATCACGAGATCGATCGAGTGCTCGCGGCGCTTGTCGAGGCGGGGGGGGCTGTCGGTCGCGCACGGCTCGCCGTCGGCGAGCGCGCGGGTGATGCCGGCCCGGGCGGCGGCGGTGAAGACGTCGAGGTACGTCCCCTTGCGCGCCACGACGGCGGGGGCGAGGAGCGTCCGCGAGCCGCGCGTGGAGATGAGCGAGCGGTAGACCTCGTCCGGCGAGCGCGCCTCGATGGGCACGTCGCAGTCGGGGCAGTGAGCCTCGCCGACCTTGGCGTAGAGCAGCCTCAGGTAGTGCGCGATCTCGGTCACGGTCGCGACGGTCGAGTTGGCGCCCGAGCGCGTGGTCCGCTGCTCGAGCGCGATCGACGGGGGCACGCCGGTGACGCGATCGACGTCTGGCCGCGGCAGCGTGGGGAGGAACTGGCGCGCGTAGGGGGTCAGCGTCTCGAGGAAGCGCCGCTGGCCCTCCGCGAAGACCACGTCGAACGCGAGCGTGCTCTTGCCAGAGCCGCTCGGGCCGGTGACGACGACGATCTCGCCGTGCGGGATCACGGTCGATACCTCGGCGAGGTTGTGCTCGCGGGCGCCCTCGACCTCGATCTGCCCCCGGTCGAGCGACGCGCGCGCGGCGACGCCGCCGCCGCGCTTGCCGGGCTTCGAGGGAGCAAGCGCCGCTGTCGCCCCGCGGCGCGGGCGCCGCGCGCCGCCGTCGCCCCGCTGCGCGAACCACTCGGCCAGCGAGACGCCGGTCCGCGTCGCCGTCCGGGCCACGTCCTCGGGCGTCCCCTCCGCGACGACGCACCCGCCCTCGCTGCCCGCGCCCGGCCCGAGATCGACGACCCAGTCCGCCGCCGCGATGACGTCGAGATCATGATCGACGACGATCACGGAAGCGCCCTCGGCCACGAGCACGGAGAGCGCGGCGTTGAGGTGCGTCACCTCCGCGGGGTGCAGGCCGGCGCTCGGCTCGTCGAGGAGGAAGAGCGCGCCCGCGCAGGGCTCGCCGAGCGCGCGCGCGATCTTCAGCCGCTGCGCTTCACCGCCGGAGAGCGTCGAGAGCGGCTGGCCGAGCGTGAGGTAGCCGAGGCCGAGCTGCTTGAGCGGCGCCAGCGCCCGCCGGACCGCGGGCTGCCCCTCGAAGGCCTCGAACGCCTCGTCGATCGAGAGCTCGAGCACGTCGGCGACCGAGCGGCCGTCGAGCTTCACCTCGAGCACCTCGTCGCGGAACCGCTTGCCCTTGCAGGTGGGGCAGGTCAGCGAAACGTCGGCCAGGAATTGCATCTCGATCGTCTCGCTCCCCTCGCCCGCGCACGCCTCGCAGCGCCCGAGCGCGACGTTGAACGAGAAGTGGCCGGGCCCGAGCTCCCGCGCCGCCGCCTCGGGCTGCTCGGCGAAGAGCGCGCGGATGCGGTTCCATGCGCCCGTGTAGGTCGCGGGGTTGCCCCGCGAGGTGCGCCCCAGCGGCGCCTGGTCGACGAGCGTGACGGTGCGGATCTCGGCGGTGCCCTCGATACGCCTGTACAGCCCGGGCGCCTCGACGTCCTTGTAGCCGCGCGCCCTCGCGACGTGGCGGTAGAGCACGTCGTTCACAAGCGTGCTCTTGCCCGAGCCGCTCGGCCCCGTGATCGCCACGACGACGCCGAGCGGTACGTCGACCGTGACGTCCCGGAGGTTGTTCTCGCGCGCGCCGTGGATCGTGATCTTTCCGCTCGGCGCTCGGCGCTCGGCGCTCGCTGACGCGAGCGGGGCGCGCGCGGCGAGCCCATCGGGCGGGCCGTCGAAGGTGACGCGCCCGCCCTGCCTGCCCGCACCGGGGCCCAGCTCGACGACGCGATCGCTCGCCCGGATGACGAGGGGCTCGTGCTCGATGACGAGCACGGCGTTGCGGCGGTCGGCGAGCTCGCGCATGGCCGCGATGAGCGGCGGGATGTCCGTCGGGTGCAGACCGACCGTCGGCTCGTCGAGCACGAAGAGCGCGCCCGTCAACGACGTCCCGAGCGCCGCGGTGAGCGCGACGCGTTGCGCCTCGCCGCCCGAGAGCGTGCGCGCTTGCCGGGCGAGCGAGAGGTAGCCCAGCCCGACCCGCTCGAGGTAGCCGAGCCGCGCGATGAGCTCGCGACGCGCCATCTCGCCCTGTCCCGTCTGGGGGCGCTCGGCCTCGAGGCGCGCGCGGGCGTCGCGCAGCTCGAGCTCGTGCCACGCGGCGAGATCGAGGCCGCCGACGCGGTAGAGGAGCGACTCGGGGGAGAGCCGCTTGCCGTTGCATGCGCCGCACACGTCGTAGGTGCGGTAGCGCGCGAGCAGCACGCGGACGTGCATCTTGTAGGTGCGCGTCTCGAGCCAGCGGAACCAGGCCTTCACGCCGGGGTACTTCCCCTGGGTCCACGAGCCCTCTCCCTCGAGCACGAGCGCGCGCTGCGCGTCGGAGAGGTCGCGCCACGGCCGGTCGGTGCGGATCCCTTTCCGCTCGCAGAACGCGCGGAGGAGCTTCCGCTCCCACGTCGTCGAGCGGCCGTTCCAGGGCCGGATCGCGCCGCCCGCGATCGACTTCGAGGGGTCGGGGATCACCTTGTCGTAATCGATGCCCAGGGTGCGGCCGAAGCCGCGGCACGAGGGGCACGCGCCGGTCGGGGACTGGTACGAGAACAGCCCGGGGCGCGGCGGATCGAAGGCGCGCGCGCACGAGGGGCACGCGAGCCCGCGCACGAGCCGGAGCCGCGTGGCCCCCGCCCCCTCGCCGCCCTGCTCGTCGGCCTTGCGCTGTAGGTGGAGCGAGGCGTCGCCCCCGCTGCCCTTCCAGGCCTCCTCAATGGCGGCGCCGAGGCGCCGGCGCTCCCGGGGGGCGACCCGGACGCGGTCGACGATGACCTCGACTTTGTCGCCGCCGCTCGTCGCCTCGGACGGCGCCACGCTGTCGATGTCACGCGCCTCCCCGCGGACGAGGAGGCGCCGGTAGCCTGCAGCGAGCAGCGACTCGCGCACGTCGAGGAACCGCTCGGTTCCAGCGACCGCGATCGGGTACGTGACGAGCGCGGTCGCCCCCTCGTGCGCGCTCGCGGCGAGGTCGGCCGCGCGCGCTGGGTCGGTCCGCTCGGCCGGCACCTCGCAGGACGGACAGACAGGCACCGCCTCGCGCGCGAAGAGCGCGCAGAAATACGGCTCGAGGTCCGCCATCGTGGCGACCGTCGACCGCGAGCTCTTGACCGGCGCGCGTCGATCGACGGCGACGCCGGCCGCCACCGGCTCGAGCGCGTCGATCGGCGGCCGCTCCAGCCGCTCGAGGAACTGGCGAGCGTACGGGCTGAAGCTCTCGACGAACCGGCGCTGTCCCTCCGAGTAGAGCGTGTCGAGCGCGAGCGACGATTTGCCGGCACCCGAGACGCCGGCGATGGCCACGAGCTCGCCGGGCCGGAAGTCGAGGTCGATGCCCTGAAGGTTGTGCGTGCGGGCGCCGCGAAGACAGATGGAGTGCATAGGAGACGCGGAAGGGTGAGCCCGCGGGGACGCCGTCCGGGTTGGACAGACCCGCGTGAAACCGCGAGTGTTTAGCCCTCTTTCAGCCCATCGTCGCGGACGATCGTACGTGACGGGCGGGCCGACCCAGCGCGTCGCGGCATTGCGTTCTGCGCCGTGGAATTCTCATGGGCGGTGCGAGAGGGCGCGAGCGCGGGGCGCGCGTGAAGCTAGGGCGCTCCGGTCTGCCGGGCGCGGCCAGCGCGCCCGGCAGGCGCCGCGGCTA
This sequence comes from Sorangium sp. So ce375, assembly GCF_051473855.1. Classification (NCBI taxonomy): domain Bacteria; kingdom Pseudomonadati; phylum Myxococcota; order Polyangiales; family Polyangiaceae; genus Sorangium; species Sorangium sp. So ce375. The sequence continues at coordinate 3,507,898 of NZ_CP150335.1, read as the reverse complement.
GCCGTTGACGAGGAGGATCGAGAGGTAGCCGTAGTCGTTGTTGATCCAGTTCGGGCTGAAGGTCTGGCCGCACATCCCGATGTTGTAGGTGCCCTCAGCGAGGCCCGTGATGACGGCGCTGAGCCCGAAGGGGACGCGCGTGTTCGCAGGGACCTGGCCTCCGTTCATGCCGAGTCCGACAGCCTGCATCGTGTCGAGCACCGGGCCGGAGGGGCCAGAGCGAACGCGCTGATAGCACATGAACAGGTTGAGCGAGGCCGCCGGCGAGTCGGCCGCCCCCAGGTACCGATGCGCGGTCGCGTAGATCCGCTGGTTCGTGGATGAGATTGCCACCGAAGCTGTCGGTCCGAAAAAGTCGACTCTCCCAACCGGCAGCGTGGGGTTCGGACCGACGCCGTGGACCATCAACGCCAGGATCACCCCCTGGGGCCCGGTCGGACCAACGGGGCCGGTAGCTCCACGAGACCCCTGCGGACCGGTGGGGCCTACGGGACCGGTGGGGCCTACGGGACCGGTCGCGCCATCGAGCCCGGGGGGCCCCTCTGGCCCCATGAGGCCGATCGGCCCCTCTGGCCCCATCGGGCCCATCGGGCCCTCTGGCCCTGTGAGACCCATCGGCCCCTGCGGTCCCATCGGGCCCATCGGACCTTCTGGCCCTGTGACACCGATCGGCCCCTCTGGCCCCATCGGACCTTCTGGGCCTGTGAGGCCAATCGGCCCCTGCGGTCCCATCGGACCTTCTGGCCCTGTGACGCCGATCGGACCCTGCGGTCCCATCGGACCTTCCGGCCCTGTGGCACCGATCGGCCCCTGCGGTCCCATCGGACCTTCCGGCCCTGTGGCACCGATCAGCCCCTGCGGCCCCATCGGTCCCATCGGACCTTCCGGCCCTGTGACGCCGATCGGACCCTGCGGTCCCATCGGACCTTCTGGCCCTGTGACGCCGATCGGACCCGGCGGCCCCATCGGACCTTCTGGTCCCGTCGGCCCTGCTGGACCTGGAGGCCCAACTGCGCCATCCGGCCCTCTAGGTCCGACCGCACCTTCCAGCCCCATGGGCCCGGTTGGGCCGGCGGCGCCCGTCGGGCCGATCGGTCCGGCCGGCCCCGTCGGTCCAGCAGCGCCCGCGGGGCCGGTCGCACCGACCGTCCCTTGTGGGCCCGTCGGCCCGGCGGGGCCCGTCGGTCCAGCCGGACCCGCTGGACCGGCCGGTCCAGGCAGCCCCTCCGGGCCCTGAAGCCCCGCCGGCGAGCCGACCCACTCGCCGTTCTCGTCGATCACAAGGACGCCGTTCACGAGGATCCCGCGCTCGTTGAGCAGCAGCGTGTTGCCGTTCGCGGTGTTCACCGTGACCGAGGTCGGCGTGATGTCGCCGTTCACGTTGCCGGCGAGCAGCGCGTACGGCACGCTCCCGACCGTCGCGCGCGGCTTCAGCTCGTCATCGTCGCCGACGGTGATGCCGAGGTACCGCTCGCCACCGTCGAAGATCGCTTCCTGGAACGGCACGATCGAGCCGAGGCGCACCGAGAAGAAGCCGTCCTCGAACGTGATCGAGTGGACCTCGCTCCAGAGGGGCGTCGACGCGTCGCGCTCGTCGTAGAGGGCGAACACGACGTCGAACGTCGCGCTGATGGGCGCGTCGCGCTCGTCGTAGAGCCGGCCTTGATGGGTGATGGTCGTCGGGACCGCGGCTGCAGCGGTCCCAGAGACCACGACCGCGCCCGCCGCCAGGGCGGAGGCCGCCATCCACCGCGCGATCATCGATGTCCTCATCGCCAGCTCCTCGTCATGGCAAGCTCCCGTTGGCTCCGATGAGCCCTCCTCGCATCCGGACCTTGGGCGAGGTCGACGTCCCCTGGTTCTGCGTCGGCTGGCCGAGCGTGAACACCATCCGGTAACGCGAGCTCCTCGCGACCTCGCCAGCGGTCACCGTCTCGGTGGCCCCGGCCCGCCTGGGAGCCTGCGCTCCCCCGCCCTGCCCGGCGCCGCCTCCCCCGTCGCCGCTGCCCGAGCTCGTGGCCGCGCCCTGTCCGCCAGCGCCGCTCCCCTCGTCGCCGCCCGCAGCGGTGGGATCCGCGACGGCCGGATCGGCGCCGCAGCTGCAGCTGCACCCCGGCATCAGCGCAGAGCTCACCACGATCGCCCCGAACCAGGCGGATAAGCGCAGTCCGCGATTCACTGAGTCCTCCAGGCCGACGGCAGGTCGTGCGAAAGAGCCATTGGAGGAGCGGCGGCGATCGGCGTCAAGCGATGGCTCCGCGACCGCGGCACCGACGCCGCGCGCGGCGTCGGTGCCGGTGCCGGCGTGGGCGCCGCCCGGCGAAGCGGTGTGGACAGGCGGCGGCGCGCGCGCTATGCGGCCGCGTGAGCCGCGCTGGCAAAGAGAAGGAACGAGAGGGAGAGAAGCTCATCGTGCGCAACAAGCGCGCGACGTTCGACTACACCCTCGACGATCGGTTCGAGGCAGGGTTGGTGCTGCTCGGCAGCGAGGTGAAGATGCTCCGCGAAGGCGCGGCCGAGCTCACCGACAGCTGGTGCGCCATCGAGCACGGCGAGGTCTTCCTGAAAGGGGTCAACATCCCCGTGATGCCCGGCGCGGCCTTCGGCCACGAGGCGAAGCGCCCGCGCAAGCTGCTGCTGCACGAGAGCGAGATCGAGACGATCCGCAAAGGCGTGGAGCGGGAGGGCATGACCGTGATCGCGACCCGCCTCTACTTCAAGAACGGCCGCGTGAAGGCCGAGATCGCCCTGGCCAAGGGCAAGAAGACCGTCGACAAGCGCGAGAGCCTGAAAGAGAAGGACGCCGCCCGTGAGGCCCGCGCGGCGATCGAGCGGGCTCGCGGCGGCTCCATACGCGGACGCAGCGCCGCGCACGGCGAGGAGCGCCCCCGCCCGCGGAGGCCGGAATGACATCGCACCTCACATGGTCCAGGGGCGGCGAGGCAGAGCTCGTCGAGATCGACGGCGACCGCGTGCGGCTCCTCTCGACCGCGTCCTCGGCGCCCGGCGCGCGCGTGGAGGGATCGCTCCAGCCGACGGGAACGATGATCCGGGTGAAGGTCGCCCGGTGCCGCCTGCGCACACCCACCGAGGCCAACAACGCAGCGCCCGGTGAGCGCACGTACGAGCTCGAAGGCCGGCTCATCGACGCGACGCGAGAGGTCCGCGCCGAGCTGGCGCGGCTCGTCGGCGGCGAGCGCACGGGCTGATCCACGACGATCCGTCCAACAACGAACTCCCTGGCTGCTCTGCAGCGCGGTGCGGCTCGTCCGGCGGCGGGTGTTGCGATGGCTCATCACGACACCTACGCTGGCTTTCTATGAAAATTACGTCGCGCCCTCGTGTAATTCTGCGCCGCTGCTCGACGTATGACGTGGAGAAGATCCGCAGCATCGTCCGCGGCGGTCTCGAAGAGCTCTCGCTTCGCCCGCACGGCCGGACGCTCATCAAGCCCAACGTCGTGGCCTCGGGCGCGCACTTTCCACACGCCTACACGCGACCCGAGTTCATCGAGGGGGTGATCGGCGCGCTCAAGGATCGCGACGACGGGCGCGTGAGAGAGCTCGCCGTCGGCGAGCGGTGCGGCATCACGCTGCCGACCCGCATGACGTACGAGAGCGCCGGCTACTACCCGATGTTCCGCCGGACCGGGGTCAAGCACTACCACTTCGAGGAAGAGCAGCAGGTCGAGATCCCGCTCACGCACGAGGGCCGGCTGCGCGACTACGTGTTCACGCCGGAGCCCGTCGCGAAGGCCGACTTCTTCGTGAACTGCCCCAAGTTCAAGTCGCACCCCTGGACGACCGTGACCTTCTCGATGAAGAACTACATCGGTATCCAGGACGATCGGCACCGGCTCATCGATCACGACCACCGGCTGAACGAGAAGGTCGCCGACCTCCAGTACATCGTGCAGCCGCAGTTCATCGCGATCGACGCCATCACCGCCGGCGAAGGGCGGATGCTCACGCCGTCGCCGTTCGACCTGGGCCTCATCATCATGGGGAACAACCAGGTCGCGTTCGACTCGGTCTGCTGCCAGATCATCGGCGTCGATCCGAGGAGCGTCGAGCACATCCGCCTGGCCTCGGAGCGCGGCTTCGGCCCGATGGACCTCGGCGAGATCGAGATCACGGGGGACGTGACGCTCGAGGAGGCGAAGCACAGGGCCAAGGGGTTCAAGGTCGGCCTCGTCCGCGTCGAGAAGTACTTCGAGGGCACGAACATCACGGCCTACGCGGGCTCGCCGCCCGAGCCCGAGCGCACCGACTACTGCTGGGGCGGCTGTCCGGGCGCCATCGAGGAGGCGATCGAGATCCTGCGCGAGTACGACAAGGAATGCGACGCGAAGATGCCGCGGATGCACGTCGTGTTCGGCGCCTACGAGGGCCCCATCGACGCGAAGCCGGGCGAGAAGGTGGTCTTCATCGGCGACTGCGCGACGTACAAAGGCAAGATCGGCGAGCAGCTGGTCAGCATCGAGAGCCTGTACCGGGAGCGGAGCGCGCGGGACCCCTACACCGCGAAGCACGATGACGTCCTCGCGAAGATGGTGAAGGTAACGACCAAGCTCGCGATGGCCCGGAACGAGACCACCCTCCGGCTCGAGGGCTGCCCCGTGAGCGTGGCCGAGCAGGTGCTCACGCTGGTCACGCTGGGCAAGACGAAGAACCCGTACTTCGCCCCCGATCAGCTGCTCGACTTCAACAAGGCGTACGTCGCCTGGCGCGGGGCTTCGCTCGCGAAGCGGCTCGCCGGCAAGCCCTACCAGGTCCACGGCGCCTGCCCGCGCGGCGAGGCGGCGCCCGAGCTCCCGTCCGAGCCGCCTAGCCCGCCGGACGCAGAGTGAGATCGAAGAGGACGTCGAGCTCGTCCCGCACCTTGAAGGCGCCGAGCGGCCCCTTGACCTCGCGCACGCCGAGCGCAGCCAGCGAGAGCTGACAGGCGCCCCTCACCCCGATCGCGCCTCCGCCGAGATCGCGCGAGGAGAGCCGCGCCGCCAGCGCGGCGCTCCCCGAGGCGACCTGGACGCGCACGTCGGCTCGGTCACGCGTGGCCCCGGAGGCGCGGACCTCCACGATCTCGGTCCCACGGAGCACCTCGCCGTGCATGCGCCGCTCGATGTCGAGCCGATCCGCCGCAGAGAGCGCCTCCGGGTCGAGGCGCTCGCCGCGCAGGACCCCCGCGACGCCGAGCTTGGCCACGCGGACCTCGAGCTCGGCCGTCCATGACTCGCCGTCGAGCCGCGCCCGCCCGCGCAGCTCGGACGCGGTGATCTCGAGGTCGTGCGCCAGGCGCGCGAGCATCCCGACGGCGCGGGTGTGGATCGTCAGGCGGGACGCGGTCGGGTCGAGGTGCAGCTCGCTCATGGGATGAAGCTCCTTTCATCATGCAGGGGCGCCCCATCCTCACGCAGGGCGCCCCGCTCAGCGGCGCTTGGAGCGGCGGGGACCATCGGGCACGAGCACGTAGCGGCTCGACGACGGCTCGGGCTGCCGGAGGAGCTCTGCTCGGAGCAGCGCCTCCGCGAGCCGCGCCTCGATGACCTCGTCCGTGACGCCTGGCTCGAGGGTCACCACCGCAGCCTGGATGTCGCGCGCCAGGGCGTCAAACTCCGCGCTGTCGAAGGCGTAGATGTCGTCGGGGAACAAGAGCGCGAGCGGCTTCCGCTCCACGGCCGTGTTCGTCAGCGCAGCGAGGTCGCTCTCGACGATGAGCATGACGCGAGCCCGCAGGCACATCCCCCTGCAGCGCGCCGCGAGCGCCTCGGACGAGCCGACGAGCAGGACCGATCGAGGCGCGTTGACCGCCTTGGTGGCCTCGTCGTCCCCGTGCTCGTGAGTCATTCCTCGAAGAGTACGTGAACGAGCGGATGAAGCCATCCCTCTTGCGCCGCTCACGCGCCCGCGATGAGCGTCAAGCAGCCGGCCGGGGCAAGGTGAGCCGAGAATCCCACCGCGGCGGCCGCGCTACTCCCTGCAGCGCGCCGCCGCGGCGAGCGCGAGGGCGAGGGCGCTCGCCGCGAGCAGACCGGCGCTCGCCGGCTGCCCGAGCCCGAGCGGCGAAGAGCCGCCGAGGAGGTTGGCGGCGTTTCCCCGGGGCAACAATGCGCCGATCACCCCGGTCGAGCCACCGAGCAGGAGATCGGCGGCGAGCGGCACGAAGCGGCCGCGGCCGCGCCGGAAGAAGGTCGCGCCGAGCGAGAACCAGCCAGCGTAGGCGGCCCCGGTGAGCGCGCCGATCCACCCACTGATGAGCACGTCTCGGACGATGGGTGCGGCACCGGGACCGTGGGCGAACACAACAACGACAACGGCGAGCAGCGCTCCCACGAGGGCGGAAGCGAGCGCCGTGGCCAGGGCGATGCCCAGCGCGACATGGTGGGACGCGGCGCCGAAGCGAGCCGCCGGCCAGGCCGCGTCGCGCAGCGCGGTCCGATCGGCGGCGTCGGCCGCGAGGGAGAAGATCGTGAGCGGCGTGGCGAGGCGGAACGTGGCGAGCAGCGCCCGGTCCACGGCCCCGGACGACCCGAACGCGACCTCGATGACCGCGGCGGCGACCGCGAGCGCGACGCCGAGCCCGAACGCCAGCAGAGGACGCCGCGCGCGGAGGCGGCTCAGGGTCATCTCCATCCCGAGGCGGACGCCCGTCAGCGCGGGTCCGCCCCGCTCGGCGCCCCCCTCCACGGGGAGCGGCGGCTGCGCCGCGGCGCTCCGTGCGCTCTCACCCACCATCGTGGCGTCCTGTCTCCGTCGCGCGCGGCGCGAGCGGCGAACCGTCGGCCCCCGGCGGGTCGGCGCCGAGCCGCCCGCCAGCGGCGGCGTCGCCGGGCGCCGACGGACCGCGCGACGGCGGGCCGAGCGGCGCCGGTGCGTCGAACGCCGCCACGGCGACCGGCCCCTGTGGCGCGCCCGACAGAGGCGCGGCGCCGTCGATCGCAGGCGCGCCGAAGGGCCGGTGCGGGCGAACGGCAGCCAGGTGCAACGCCGTCGCGGCCCGCACGTCGCGCAGCGACGGGGCCGGCGAGGAGATCGCTATCAGCGTGACGTCCTCCCTCGCGGCCGCGTCCAGGATCGCGAGCGCCGCCGCCTCCCTGTCCGCAGCCCGGATCCGCAGCGTCGAGACCGCCTCCGCCGGCCCTCGCTCCCACGCGCCCGCGCGCACGGCGGGGGCGCTCGCGAGCGCCGCGGCCAGCGCGCGGGCGCCCGGCGCGTCGGGCGCCCGCTCGTGGACGAGCACGTGGAGCTCGACCTCGAGCTGCCCCGCGCCCGGCGAGGCCGCGCCCGGGGAGGCGGCGAGGCGCTCGCCGGCGCCGGGCTCGGTTCGCACGATGACGCCGCGATCGAGCACGTGGACGCGGTCGGCGAGGGCGCTCGCGTCGACGGTCGACGACGTGAGCAGCACGACGCAGGCGCCGGCCGCGGCGAGGGCGCGCACGCGCTCTCGGACCGGCTCCGCAGACGGCACGGCGACCTCGGCGAACGGCTCGACGAGGCAGAGCAGGAGCGGCCGCGGCACCGCGAGGGCGAGCGACAGCTCGACCGCCCGGGCCTCGGAGAAGCTCAACGAGGCCCTGCGGCGGGCGAGGAGCGGCGCGACGCCGAGCGGCTCGAGGAGCGCCGCGGCGCCGCTCGCTGGCGCGCCGCGGGCCCGGAGCGCGACCGACATGCAGGACGCCACAGACGCGCCCTCGGGGAGCTCCGGGGTGACGGCAAGGACGCCGATCCGCGCCCGCGTCGCCGCGCTCCGGAGCGGGTCCCGCCCCGCCACGAGGACGCGGCCTGCGAGGGGTGCGGCGCGCCCTGCGAGCACCTCCGCGAGGGCCAGCGTCCCGTCCTCCGGAGCGCCGAGCACCGCGTGCACGCCCGCGCCGAGCGCGACCGACAGGCCCGAGAGGCCCCCGCGAGCGCGCCCCTCCTCGCCGGCGGCGTCGCGCGCGCGCACGCCCTCGAGCACCACGACGGCCTCGCCCGGGCTCATCCGACAGGGCCCCCCGCCGAGCGGGCCGCGAAGGAGAGGAACGCGCCGAGCGCGCCCGGGATCGACCACCTCGAGTCGCCCGCGAGATCGGCGAGGGCCCAGGGGACGAGGGTCAGCGCAAGGAACAGCGCGCGCCCTCGCGCCCCGGCGACCCGGCCGCTCGCCGCGGCGAGGCCGCCGAGCGTCACGCCGGAGACGACGCCGAAGAGGGCGAGCGCGGCGCCATAAGCGAGGTGCTGGGAGGCGAGCAGCAACGAGCCGGAGAGGAGCGCCGCCAGCGCCGAGAGCGCGGCCAGCGGGAGCGCGACGACGCGCGCGATCTCCATCATCGCGGCGAGGCTGCGCGCGCCGTGGAGCGAGGCCCGCGAGATGCCCCGCGCAGCGGCGAGCGCCTCGATGCCGTCGCGGCGGTCGGACGCCGGGCGATCGTGCGCCGCGGCGAGGGCGATGGGGCCAGCGGCCGCCCACGCGAGCCCGCGCGCCGCGGACCCGAGCAGCCCCTCCAGCGAGATCGTCCCGTCGTCGAGCTGGAGCACGAGCGCCATGACGCCGTACCCCAGCGAGATGAGCGCGGCCATGGCGATGCCGAGCCGCCCGCCTCGCGCTGCGCGGAGCCGCGCACAGCCGAGCGAGACGGCCGCGCGCAGCGAGCGCCGCGCGGCCGCCCGCCGCCGCACGGGATCGTCCGGGCGCTTGCTCGGCGCATCGCGCGGTTCGGGGTCGTGCGGGCGGATCATCGGAGGGAGCGTGCGGACGGCGCGGCGGCGACGCGCTGCTAGCGCTGCCCTTCCAGGCGCGCGGGCGCAAGGCCAATGTGCCACGGTCCGGAGCGCGTCGCCGGAATGTGGCGCCGCCGCGCGCCAGCGCCACCCCGCTGCGACGCGCGGGCGGCCGTGGCTTTGTTGTCCTCGGGGCTCGGCGCCCACCCCCAGCGTCCGCTCCGCGGAGCTAGTCGTAGGAGAGCCCGCGACGGCCCGCGTGCTTGCGCTTGCGCTCCTTGTCCGCGACGCCGATCTTCCCCCACTCGTAGGTGATCCGACGGCGAAAGGCGCCCAGCGCGTCCCCTCCGTAGAGCAGGAGCTCGCGCGGCGAGTCCGTCTCGCCGATCGTGGGCTCCCAGAGATCCGACGGGACGAACGCGAGCAGCGCCGGCGCGCTCATGCGCATCCGGCCGATGAGGAGCCCGCACGTCGTCCCGTCGCCGGGGCGCGCCCGCTTCGCGCGCTTGGCGCGACCGCGCCGCTCCCCGTTCACCCTGTCCGGCCGCGCGCAGCCTCCGCCGAGCACGAGCTCTTCGTTGCCCCGGGGGTGCCAGGTCCACATGCGCTCCACGCTGAACGCCCCCGCGGTCGACCCGTCCCTGGACGCGGCGCGCGCCTCCTCCGGCGCGAGCTGCGCGAGCTGCGCCGCCGCGCGCGGGTCGACGAGCGGCTCCAGCCGGAGCGGGCGATCTCGGGTCACGTCGAGCACCACCTCGAAGCTGTTCACCTCGCCGGCGCAGCAGCGCACGCCGACCTCGGGGCGGCGCGTGTCCGGCTTGGCGCCGCGCCCGTGGGCGCATCGCCCCACGAGCTCGCCCGCCGGCCCGTTGCCTCCGCGCAGCGTGACGAGCCCTGGCTTGCCGCTGTCCCGCTGCCACTGGCTCGAGGTCCAGGTCCAGATGCCGCCATGAAGATCGTGCACCCCGAACGCGCTCACGCACCCCGCGTTCACCCCGTTCGGCGTCAGGACCCGGCTCTGCCCCGTCGCGCAGACCGCCGCCTTGTACGTGTCGCCGTACTCGTAGGTGGTGTTCTCCGGCCCCTTGCACGCCCGCTCGATCTCGAGCTCCGTGCAGAGCCGCTTGCCCTGCGCCTCGCACAGCGCGCGCGCCTCGTCCTGCGCGATGTTCGTGGTCGGGATCGCGCCGACCTCGTTGGGATACGAGAAGACGTCGATGTAGAAGCCGTGCATCACGACCTGCGCGCCCGCCATCTCCTCGTCGGCGATGCGCGGCAGCCGGTCCGGCGGCGTGCCCGCGATGAGCACGCCCTTCGGGATCCACGCCATGCCGGGGCGCGGCTCCGGCTCGGCCTGGCTCACGTCCCAGGGCGGCGCGGCGTCGAGATCGGCGTCCGCGCCCGGCGGGGCGCCGCCGCGATCGCAGCCGGGAGAGGCCGCGAGGAGGCCGGCGACCGACACGGCGGCGGCGAGGGCCTTCCCCCCCGGCGCACGGACGGAGCGCTGCTCGCCGACGCCCACGGGCTCACTCGGCGTCGCGCTCGCGGAGGTTCAGCTCCTTCATCTTGAGCTGGAGCCCCTTGCGCGAGATCTTGAGGAGCCGCGCGGCGTGGGTGACATTGCCGTGCGTCTGCTTGAGGGCGCGCTCGATGAGGTCGCGCTCGAGCTTGCTCATCGCCGCCTTGACCTGCTCCTTGAGGCCGTCGGGCGTCGAGGGCGCGGCGGAGGTGTCCGCGGCCGCGGCCACGAGCGGCAGCGACGCGCCGGGCGTCGACGCGGCGCCGCTGCGGATCTCCTCCGGCAGGTCGTCGAGGCGGATGCGCGCGCCGTCGGCGAAGAGCAGCGCGCGCTCGACGACGTTCTCGAGCTCGCGGATGTTCCCCGGCCAGGCGTGCGAGGCCAGGCGCTCGAGCGCCTCGGGCTCGATGCCCTCGATGCTCTTCTTGAGGCGCGCGTTGAACTTCGCGACGAAGTGGGCGCAGAGGTGGGGGATGTCGCTCCTCCGGTCGCGCAGCGCGGGGAGCGCGATCGGGACGACGTTGAGCCGGTAGAAGAGGTCTTCGCGGAACGTGCCCGCCGCGATCTCCCGCTTGAGGTCCCGGTTGGTGGCGGCGACGAGCCGGACGTCGACGTGGATGGTCTTGATGCCGCCGACCCGCTCGAACTCGCTCTCCTGCAGGACGCGCAGGAGCTTCACCTGCATCTCGTTCGGGATCTCGCCGATCTCGTCGAGGAAGAGCGTCCCGCCGGAGGCGAGCTCGAAGCGCCCCGGCTTCGAGGCGACCGCGCCTGTGAAGGCCCCGCGCTCGTAGCCGAAGAGCTCCGACTCCATGAGATCCTTCGGGATGGCCGCGCAGTTGACCTTGATGAACGGCCTGTCGCGCCGGCTCGAGTTCTCGTGCAGCGCCCGCGCGACGAGCTCTTTCCCCGTACCGCTCTCGCCGCTGATGAGCACCGTGGTCGGCGTGTCGGCGACCCGCTCGAGGATCGCGTAGAGCTCCTGGATGGGCGGGCTCTCACCGATGATGCCGAACCGGTCCGACCCCCCCCGAGGCGGCGCCGCGGAGACGTCCCGCGTGGCGTCCGCGCTCGCGAGATCGCGGGTGCGGAGGGCCTTCTTCACGACGACGCGCACCTCGTTCTGATCGAACGGCTTCGTGATGTAGTCGAACGCGCCCGTCTTGAGCGCCTCGACGGCGTTGTCGACGGTCCCGTGCGCCGTGAGGAGCACCACGGGCCGCGACGGGTCGTCGCGGAGCGCGGCGCGGAGCAGGTCCATGCCGTCGACCTTGGGCATCCGGAGATCGGTGATGACCAGATCGATGTGGTGCTCCTTCAGGAACGCGAGCCCCTCCTCGCCGTCTTCAGCGGTGTGGACCTCGTAGCCATCCCGGCCGAGCTGGGCGCTGAGGACCCGCCGGAGGTTCGCCTCGTCATCCACGACGAGGATCTGCTTCTTTTCGGGGAGCATCACCGGGCGAGACTAGCAGAACCGGAAACCAAGCAAGTGCCGGGACCGTCCCCACGAGGCTCCGGTCGGCCGCCCGCAGGCCGCGCAGCGGGCGCGCGGGGACGCCGACGGCGCGGCGCTGCCATCCCGTTCCCGTTGCCATGCCCGTCGCTGGCCGTCGCTTCGCTCCACGCTCGGCCGTTCGCCCTGCCGGTCGAGCAGGCCGAACGCATTGCCTCGAGGTCCGCCGGTATATCCTTTTTCTCGCTGCCGGCGAGGCGGATCAGTATGCTGCGGCCACTTCTCGTGGAGGGCGGCTCGGATGCGTGTGCTTCGGACTTGGCTGGTCGGTCTCGGCGCGGGGATATTCCTCGCTGCGGGGTTGGCCCTAGCAGGAGATCCGGCCATCGAGTACCCCGAGTGCAACCGTACGGCGACGGCCGCCGACCTGGAAGGCGCCAAGGGCGCGCACAAGGCGGCCACCCAGTTCTACGAGCGCGCTGACTACGATCGCGCCATCCAGTACTGGAAGGACGCCTACCAGCTCGACTGCTCGGCGCACGGCGTGCTCATCAACATCGCCAACGCGTACGAAAAGAAGGGCGAGCGCGCCGAGGCGGTCACGGCGCTGGAGACGTACCTGGCCCGCACGCCCGACGCGAGCGACGCGCAGACGATCCAGGACAAGATCCAGAACCTCAAGAACGCCCTCCGGCCGGCGCCCAGCGCCAGCGCGTCCGCGTCCGCATCGGCGCCCTCGGCGCTCCCGACGGCCCCCACCGCCTCGGCGATCCCGAACCGCCCCAAGGAGGTGCCTCCTCCGCAGCCTCCCTATGGCTATTATCCGTGGGCCGCGACGGGCGTCGGCGTCGTCACGGTGGCGGTCGGCGGGATGCTGACCTTGAGCGGCTTCTCGGACATCGGCGCCGCCGAGGACAGCTGCCCGTCGCGCAAGAACTGTGAGCAGAAGGTGGCCGAGCGGGGCAATCAAGGCCGCACGCACGCGACCGTCGGCGGCGTGCTCCTCGGGCTCGGCGCCGCCGGCATTGCCGGTGGCCTCATCTGGGAGCTCGGGTTCAATCAGCCCTGGCCCAGCAAGATCCGGCTGACCCCTGTCGCTGGACCAGGCACGGCCGGGATCGGCATGGGCGGCCGCTTCTGAGAGCCGGCTTCCAGGAGAGCCGCGCGGCGGCTTCCAGGAAAGTCTCTCGCTCCTTTCTGTGGGCGCGACGGCGACGTAGCCCGTGTCAAGGGTGCGCGGGGGCAATGCGAGGGGCGCCAGCGGGCGAGCGGGCGCTGCCTTCTGGGCGAGCGCTGTCGAGCGAGCGGGCGCTGCCTTCCGGCCGAGCGCTGTCGGGCGAGCGAGCGCTCACCGGCGCATCGTCTACTCTCCTACCGTGCCTCTCCGCTCCCACGCCCGCTCGCTCGTGGTACCGCGCCGTCTGAACAGGATCGCGCTCCCCTGCACGCTGCTCGCCGCGCTCGCCGGCACGATGGCAGCGGTGCTCGCCGGTGGCGACGCCCCCGCGCCCGCGATCTCGCGGGTCGGTCGCCTCCTCGTGCCCACCGCCGTCGCGGCGCCCGCTGCGCCCTCTGCGCCGACGGTCGCGATCCTCGCGACGCCTCCGGGGGCGGCCCGGACCACGCTCCACCTCGTGTCGGTCGGCGGCGCCAAGGCCGGTCCCTCGCTCGCCACGCTCCAGCACCTGAGCGACGCGGTGGTCCGGGCCCGCGTCGTCCCGCGGACGCGGCTCGTCGTCGCGACCGCCGACACGAGCCCGTCCCGCGACCGCTCGTTCAACGCGAGCCTCTTCCGGATCCGGCCCGGCGCGGAGCCCGTCGCGCTCTGCGACGGCGTGGTCCACGCGAGCAGCCCGCTCGTCACGTCCGAAGGGCGCGTCTTCGTCTCGCGCGGCGTCGCCGGCCAGGATCCGTCGCCCGACGACAACCTCGCGCGGCTCCGGGTCGACGCGCTCACCATCGACGAGGTCGACCTCGCCACCGGCGCGATCCGCACCGTGCACAGGTACACGGGCCACCTCGCCTTCCTCGCCGGCGCGTGGAACGGCGAGCTCGTCCTCTACCGCGTGTCCCCCGGGTCGGCCGACATCACCCTCGTGGACCCCGACTCCGGCGCGACGCGGGTGATCGCCCCGTCGATCCCGCCGTTCGCGCGCGATTTCTCGATCGACGCCGCGGCGGGCGGGCTCGTGTTCCAGGAGCGGCACGAGACCGATCCCGGCACGTGGGTCATCGATCGGATCGATCTCGCCCGAGGCAAGCGCACCCGGCTCGAGGCGAGCTCGAGCCACGGGCTCGCCCCGTACGCCTGGCCGGGCGGCGGGCTCGCCTACACGCCCGAGCGCGCCACCGGGCTCTCCGTGATCGGCGCCCGCGCCACGGTCCGCGGCCCGCTCGGCCCCGGCATCGACACCATCCAGGCCGTCTCCCAGGACGCGGCGTGGGTCGCCGCGCTGCACACGAACCCGTCCGCGTTCGCCGTCCCCTTCGCGATCCGCGTCGAGAGCGGCGAGGTCGCCGCGATCCCGGCGCCGCCCGGAGCGCGCATCGCGGTCGCCGGCTTCACCACCGCGAAGGAGGAGCCGTGACGGGCCGCGCTCTCCTGATCCCGGCGGCAATCGCCGCGGCCGCGCTGGTCGCGCCGGCCGCGCGCGCCGCCTACTGCCCCTGCTTCACGGCGTCGAGCGCCTACAACGATCGCGGCTGCGCGATCGAGGCCGCGCCGGGGGTCAACCCCTCCATCGCGGAGTGGGACGCCATCTTCGACCGCGTCTCGCGGGGCCCCGCGGCCTGGGGCGACGCCGGCCCGGCGGCCTTCAACCTCGGTCGGGGCTGCGATCAGCCCGAGGCGCGCCGTGACGTTCCCGCCACGTTCCCCTGCGAGCTGCTCAAGGCGATCGCCATGCAGGAGTCGGGATGGCGGCAGTTCTGCGAGCCGGACCGGCCCATGGACCAGGCGGGGGGGAGCTCGCGGACGATCATCTCCTTCGACTGCGGCTACGGCGCCTCGCAGATCACGAGCGGCATGCGGAGCGGCGACCGCCCGGATTTCGATCCGCGCCGCGTGGCCGCTGAGCCGACCTACAACGCGGCCACCGGCGCCCAGATCCTGGCCATGAAGTGGAAGGCCACGCGCTGCGTCGGCGACCGGCAGCCCGGGTTCATCGAGCACTGGTACAGCGCCGTGTGGGCCTACAACGGGCTCTCGTACGTCAACAACCCCAACAACCCCAACTACGACGCGGGCCGCGGCGTCTACGATCCGGCGATCGGCGGCGCCGTTCCGTACCAGGAGCGGGTGTTCGGCTGGATGGAGCACACCGGGGGGCGCTGGGCAAAGACCGAGGCCGCCTACCCGGACCTCGGCGAGATCGGCGGCAACGGCGCGCCGCCCGCGCTCTCCGATCCGCGCTGCGCATCGCCGACGGACTGCACGCGTAGGCGCCCCCTCCATGTCACGCGCTGCGCAGACGACGGCGGCGAGGCGGGCGGAGGCGGCGAAGGCGGCCATGGCGGCAGCGGCGGCGCGGGCGGCGCGAGCGACAGCGGCGGCGCAGACGGCGGCGAAGGTGGCCGCGGCGGCGCAGGCGAGAGCGGCGGGCCGGACGGAGACACCGAGGGCGCGACCGTCACCGCGGGCAACGGAGGCGCTGGCGCCCCCCTGGACGACGACCACGACGACGACCACGACGAGGCGACCTCGACGACGATGGGCATCTACGGCCGATGCTCCTGCGACGCGCCCGGGGACGGCGCGGCCGCTGGCGCGGCGTCCTGGCTCGCGGTCGGCGCCGGCGCGCTCGCCGCGGCGTGGCGCCGGAGGCTTCCGAGACGCCGCCGCGCGGACTAACCTCGCCGTCCATGCCGCCTCCGCTCGGATCCGAGCACATCGCAGCCTGGGCTGCCCGGCGCGGCCTCGCCTTCACGTCGCGCCCTGACGAGGCGTGGTTCCGCCGCTGGGAGCCCTACGACACGATCGCGCCCCCCTCCGCCTACCTCTCCGCGTGCACATGGATGGCGAGCCCCGGGCACGCCGTGATCGCCGAGCCCTGGTACGCCGAAGGCGAAAGCGAGCCCCTCGAGCGGACGCTGCTCGGCTTCGCGGCGCACCCGGCGCTGGAGCGCCGCGCCGCGATGCGCGTCGGCGAGCACTTCCTGACCCGCGTCGCCTTCATCGAGAGCGCGCCCCCGCCCCGGGTCACCCTCGGCGACGCGCTCTGGGACGCCCACGTGACGACCTTCGCCGCCTCCCAGCGCGACGCCGCAGCCGCGTTCCATCCGCGGCTGCGCAAGCTCCTCGCCCGCCGCGGCTTCCAGGGGCACCTCGAGCTCCGGCCTGGCGGGCTCGTGGTCCACTGCGCGGGCCTGCGGCCCACCCCGGAGCACTACGAGCGGCTGCTCGGCGTCGTGCGCGAGCTCGTCAACGCGGCGATCCCGCACGCCTGAGCGCTCGCGAGCGCGCTGCGTGCGCCCGCGAGCGCCCGCAGGGAGGGGCCTGCGCCGGCCCGCCGGCCAGCCCTGTCGACGCGTCCGCCGCGCCGTTCTAGGCTCTCCGCCCATGGCCAAGGTCCTGGTCGTCGAGGATGAGCCGGCCATCGCCGAGTCGATCGCCTACTTCCTGCGCCGCGACGGGTTCGCGGCCACCGTCGCCACCACGCTCGCGGCCGCCGAGCGGGAGATCGACAACGCGGATCTGATCATCCTCGATCTCATGCTCCCCGACGGCAGCGGGTTCGACCTGATCGGCCAGGCGCGGCGGAGCGCGGCGCGCGCCGCGATCATCGTCCTGTCGAGCCGCGACAGCGAGGCCGACCGCGTCGCCGCGCTCGAGACCGGCGCCGACGACTACGTGACAAAGCCGTTCTCCCCCCGGGAGATCGTGGCGCGGGTGCGGGCCGTCCTGCGCCGCGCCGCGCGGCCGTCGCCGTCCGCCGCCGCGCCCGCGCCGCTGCCGCTCGTGGTCGACGAGGCCACGCGGCGCGCGCACGTGAACGGCCAGAAGGTCGATCTCACCCGCGTCGAGTTCGATCTGCTCGCCTGCATGCTCGCCGCGCCGGGCAGGGTCTTCACGCGCGCGCAGCTCATCGACCGCGTCTGGGGCGACGGGTTCGCGATCACCGACCGGACCATCGACTCGCACGTGAAGGGGCTCCGGAAGAAGGTCGTCGAGGCCGGCGGCGACGCAGACCTCATCGAGACGGTGCGCGGCGTCGGCTACCGCGTCGCGGACAAGCCGGGCCCCGCCGAAGGCGGCGGTTGAGGCATGGTGCGCCTCGTCGTCACCGCGGCGGCGGCGGTCTCGCTCATCCTGCTCGTCGCGCTGTTCGCCTCCCGCCTCGTCCGCGCCCGGACGGCGGGGATGAGCATCCGGATGCAGATCTTCATCGCGCTCGGCGGCATCGTCGGCGCGTTCGCGTTCGGGCTCGGGCTGCTCGTCATCGATCGCATCGAGGCGCGCGCGACGCTGCTCGCCGAGGGCAGCGCGCGCGACGAGGCCGCCGCGTTCGCCGCCGTGGCCGCGATGGAGATGGAGGTGCGCGGCGTCGACCTCGCGGCCGTGCGCGCGCTCGACGGCGAGGCCGAGGGCCCGACCGTCCAGAGCATCGCGCTGCTCGATCCCGAGGGCCGCGTGCTCCGGGCGCGCGGCGCCTCGCCGGGCGAGCCCGGGACGGTCTTCGTGACCGCGCCCATCCAGGTCCGCGGCCAGCGCGTCGGCAGCGTGCAGGTCGTGAAGCCGACGATCGTCGTGCAGCGGATGGTCGCCGACTTCGCCCCGCCGATCCTCGTCCTCAGCACGGTGCTCGGCGCCGCGGCGGCGATCTCGTCGTTCCTGATCGGCCGCACCATCGCGACGCCGATCGAGGCGCTCACCGAGTTCGCGGTGCGCGTGAGCGAGGGCGAGGTGCGCGCGGCGACGCCGCCGGCCCAGGGCCGCGAGGTCCAGCGGCTGACGCGCGCCATCGACTCGATGCGGCGCCAGATCGAGGGCCGGCCCTTCGTCGAGACGTTCGCCGCGGATCTCTCGCACGAGCTCAAGAACCCCGTCGCCGCGATCCGCGCGAGCGCCGAGGTGCTCTCCGAGGGCGCGCTCGAGGACGCAGAGGAGGCCGCCCGCTTCGTCGCGCGCATCCGCGAGGCGACGACGCGGATCGAGGCCCTCCTCGGGGAGCTCCTGTCGCTCGCGCGCCTCGAGGCGCGCGGCGTGGAGCAGGCCGCGGTCGTCGATCTGGTCGCGATCGCGGAGGCCGCCGCGGCGCGGGCGCGAGAGCGCGGCAGCCGCGTCGAGCTCGACGCGCCGAGCTCGGCGGCGGTGCGCGGCGACGAGCAGTGGCTGTCGCGCGCCCTCGACAACCTGCTCGACAACGCGCGCACGCACGGCGACGCCGCGGCCCCCGTTCAGATCGCCGTGTCTCGCATGGGCGGACAGGTCGCGATCTCGATCCGCAACCACGGCGAGATCGGGCGGCACGTCGCGGGCCGCCTCTTCCGCCGCTTCGTGACGACCCGCGCCGACCGGGGCGGCACTGGCCTGGGCCTCGCGATCGTCAAGGCGATCGCCGAGGCCCACAGCGGCTCGGCGGAGTGCACCCACCGCGGCCCGCCCGTTGTCGAGTTCAAGCTCTCGCTGCCAGGGGCCTGATCCTGTGGAACGATGAGCGCTGTCGCGCTGCTACACCTCCCTGGCGGTGATTTTGGTTTCCGGGAGGTTTCCTCGGTTTGACAGCGCGCCGGATCGGTGGTGCGAAAGCGGCGATGACGGTCGGGCGAGCGAACCGAAGAGCTCGAGCATCCGTCGGCGGGGAGATCTCCTTGAGCTCTCCCGCGCCATCCTCCACAGAACCTCCACAATCGCATCATCGTCGGCCCCCCTGCCGCGCCCATGCTCGGCGCAGAGTCCGTCGTCGTCCCCACCCAGGAAAGCCCATGACGTCCAGCAATCTCCCCAAGCACGTCGCGATCATCCTTGATGGCAATGGCCGCTGGGCGGCGGCTCGGGGCCTCCCCCGCATGCAGGGGCACCAGCACGGGGCGCAGGC
This sequence comes from Sorangium sp. So ce375, assembly GCF_051473855.1. NCBI lineage: Bacteria > Pseudomonadati > Myxococcota > Polyangiales > Polyangiaceae > Sorangium > Sorangium sp. So ce375. The sequence goes on along the minus strand of NZ_CP150335.1, from coordinate 3,489,190 downwards.
CGTGCGCCTCTCGGTGCGCGCCTGCCGCGATCGCGGCATCCCGTACCTGACGCTCTACGCGTTCAGCGTGGCGAACTGGTCGAGGCCCAAGGACGAGATCGACGCGCTCATGCGCATCTGCCAGGAGTTCGCCGAGGGGGAGCACGACGAGCTGATCCGTCGAGGCATCGCGGTGCAGGTGGTCGGCGATCTCGAGGACATCCCGACGCCGACCCGGCGCGCGATGGAGAAGCTCGTGGAGGACACCGCCGGGGGCACCGAGATGACCCTGGCGCTCGCGCTGAGCTACGGCGGTCGCCGCGACATGGCGAACGCCATGCGCGCGCTCGCGGTCCGCGCGCGCGCCGGGCTAGTCATCCCGGAGGAGATCAACGAGAAGTCGCTCCGGAACTTCCTGACGACGAGCTCGATGCCGGATCCCGATCTCATCATCCGCACCGGCGGCGAGAAGCGCCTCAGCGACTTCCTGCTCTTCGAGGCCGCGTACGCGGAGCTGTTCTTCACCGACACGCTCTGGCCCGATTTCACCGAGGCGACGTTCGACGAGGCGGTCGCGACCTACAACCGGCGACAGCGGCGCTACGGCCGGACCGGCGAGCAGGTCCGGCGCCTTGCCGCGTCGAGCTGAGCGGACGCCGCCGGGGCACGGAGGCGCGGTGCCGGCGCGCGCCCACGGCGCCGGCGACGCTCGTGACGCCGGCCGGTGAAGGTCACGACGCTCGTGGCGGGCGTGACGCTCGCGACGCTCGTGACGCTCGTGACGCTCGATTCCGCGCCCGCGATGCAGTACGACAGATGCGCTTGTCGTCCAAGCGCCCGTAGCTCAGCTGGATAGAGCAGCGGCCTTCTAAGCCGCGGGTCGCAGGTTCGAATCCTGCCGGGCGTGCCGAACGTCCTCGGTGCGTCGCTTGACGCTCCCGCCCGCCGCGGACCACCATGTCCCTGACACCATGGACAAGAGGGTCGCGCTCGTGCTGGGCGGTCTGGTGCTGGGCGCGGCGGTCGCGCTCGCGACGGGGCGCGTGCGCGCCCAGGGGCTCGCGCCGAGCGTCGGGCTCGCGCCGAGCATCCCCGCGCCGCGATGGGAGCAGGACTGCGAGCAGGCGCACGGCGTGGACGAGGCCCGCGCCATCGCCAAGGCGCGGGGCGAGGGCGGGTGGGAGCTCGTGGCGCTCGACGCCGGCGTGATGTGCTTCAAGCGGCCGGTCCCGGCGCCTCCGAGGCCGACAGATCCCTGGCCGGGCTACTGACACCCCGCCGCGCAGCTGCCCGCCGTTCGAGGCGGAGCGGCCCCTCCGGCGGCGCGGCCGCGACCCTTCTCGGCCCGCGCGCTGCGTGTCAGCGTTCGGCATGATCGAACTCTGCGATCGGCGCTACGCGCTGCCCGCGCGCAAGACGGTGGTGTTCTGCGTCGACGGCTGCGGGCCGGAGTACCTCGACAAGGCGCTCGCGGACGGGCTGATGCCGCGGCTCGCGGGCGCGCTCGCCGCCGGCGGCCTGTACGTGCGCGGCCGGGGTCAGGTCCCGAGCTTCACGAACCCGAACAACGTGTCCATCGTGACCGGCCAGCCGACGCGCGTGCACGGCATCTCGGGCAACACCTACCTCGACGCCGCCACGGGGGAGGAAGTGCCGATGAACGATCCGCGGTTCCTGCGCGTCCCGACGCTCTTCGAGAAGATGGAGCAGGCGGGCGTCAGGACCCTCTGCATCACGGCCAAGGACAAGCTCCGCGCCCTCCTCGGCGCCTGCCGCGAGGAGGGCCCTCGCCCGATCTCGCTGTCGGCGGAGAAGGCGCACGAGCAGGCGATCCCGGAGCGCGGGATCGGCTCGATCACCGCCGCGGTCGGCCGCAAGAACCCGTCGATCTACGACTGGGACATCTCGCACTACGCGATGGAGATGGGCCTCGCGCTGCACGAGCGGCTCTCGGCCACGCTCCTCTACGTGTCGCTGACCGACTACGTGCAGCACAAGGAGCCGCCGCGCGGGCCGATGTCCGATCGGTTCTACGCCCGCTTCGACGCCCTCTTCGGCGAGTACCTCGACGCCGGCTTCGTCTGCGGCATCACCGCGGATCACGGCATGAACGACAAGACCGCGGACGACGGCTCGCCGAACGTGCGCTACCTGGACGACGCGCTGCGCGAGGCCGGGCTCTCGGGCCTCCGCGTGCTCCTGCCGATCACCGACCCGTACGTCGTGCACCACGGCGCGCTCGGGTCCTACGCGACCGTGTACCTCGGCGCGCCGACGCGGGACGGCGCGCAGGACGACGGAGCGCTCGAGCGCGCCGCCGAGGTCCTCGCGCGCCTCCCGGGCGTGGAGCTCGTCCTGCCCCGCGAGGAGGCGGCGCGGCGCTTCGCGCTGCCGCCGGATCGGATCGGCGACCTCGTCGTCCTCGGCGATCGGCGCACGGTGCTCGGCAAGAGCGCGGACTACCACGACCTCTCCGCCGTGCAGCGCGGGCTCCGGTCGCACGGCGGCCTGCACGAGGCGGAGGTGCCGATCCTCGCGAGCCACCCGCTCCGGCCCGGAGAGCGCGGCTGGCTCCTCGGCGCGGAGGCAGACGACGCGGACGCGGCGCGGGGCCAGAGGAGCGCGCTGTCGAACGCGGACGTCTTCGATCTGGTGCTCAACCGACTCTCGACCGCCATGGCCTAGCGCCGACGATCGAGCGCCTGAAGGGGGGACAGGGATGGGCTCGATGCTCTCAATCGAACGACCGGAGTTCCATTTTCCGTGCCTGATCGGCGGACGACCGGTCAGCCGGGACGAGCGCATCCTCGTGCGCTACCCGTTCACGGGCGAGGTGATCGGCAGCGTGCCGAGGCTCGACGAGGAGGCGGTGCTGGAGGCGCTCACGAGCGCGTCGTCCGGCCCGCCGCGGCTCTCTCGCCACGAGCGCAGCGAGATCCTCCTCCGCGCCGCGGCGAACATCGAAGCGCAGGCGGCGGCGGTGGCGCGGCTCATCACGTGGGAGAGCGGCCTCTGCCTCAAGGACACCGCCTACGAGGTGCGGCGCGCGCTCGACGTGCTCCGCTTCGCCGCGTACGAGGCGCTCCGCGACGACGGCCAGTGCCTCGCGTTCGACATCTCGGCGAACGGCAAGCCCCGGCGGGGCTACACGCTGCGCGAGCCGCTCCGCCTGGTGACGGCGATCACCCCGTTCAACCACCCGCTGAACCAGGTCGCCCACAAGGTCGCGCCGAGCGTCGCGAGCGGCAGCTCCATGGTGCTCAAGCCGTCGGAGAAGACGCCCCTCTCCGCGATCTACCTCGCGGCCGTGCTGCACGAGTCGGGGCTACCGCCCGGCATGCTCAGCGTCGTGACCGGCGATCCGTCCGAGATCGGGGGGGCGCTCGTGACCCACCCGGCGGTGGAGCTCGTGACGTTCACCGGCGGGGTCGAGATCGGCAAGCGCATCGCCGGCTTGCTCGGCTACCGGCGCGCGGTGCTCGAGCTCGGCGGCAACGACCCGCTCATCGTGCTCGACGACGCCGATCTCGACGAGGCCGTGCGGCTCGCGGCGTACGGCTGTTACAAGAACTCGGGGCAGCGCTGCACGGCCGTGAAGCGGCTCATCGTGAGCGAGCGCGTCGCCGACGAGCTCGCCGCCCGCCTCGCCGCCGCGTCGGCGCAGATCAAGGTGGGCGATCCGCACGATCCGGCGACCGACATGGGGACGGTGATCTCCGAGGCCGCGGCGCGGCAGCTCCAGGCGGCGGCCGAGGACACGCTCGCGCGGGGCGCCCGGCTGCTGTTCGGGAACGAGCGCCGCGGAGCCCTCTATGGCCCCACCGTGATGGATCACGTTCCGCGGGACGCCCCCTCCGTGCAGCGCGAGACCTTCGGCCCGCACGCGCCGATCCTGCGGGTGAGGGACATCGACGAGGCGATCGCTGTCGCGAACGGGACGAGCTACGGCCTCTCCGCCGGCGTCTGCACGAACGACCTGCGGCGCGTCCACCGGCTCGTGCGGGAGCTCCGCTGCGGCACGGTGAACGTGCGCGAGGTGCCGGGGTACCGGTCCGAGCTGTCGCCGTTCGGAGGGATCAAGGACAGCGGCATCGGCATCAAGGAGGGCGTCGTCGAGGCGATGAAGGCGATGACCAACGTGAAGCTCTACACGGTCCCCTGGGAGTGAGCGGGCGCCGACGCTTCCCCGTACCGCCTCGACGCCCGCCGTTGTAAGCGGATCGGCATGAGCGGAGAGCCCCTATCGGAGCGAGAGTTCGACGCCGTGGCCGATCGGTCGCTGCGCGCGCTGGATCGAGGGATCAACGAGATCCCCGACGGCGTCGAGGCCGACCTGCAGAGCGGCATCCTCACCCTGGAGTTCGAGGACGGCATCAAGTACGTCGTCAACAGCCACCGCGCCGCGCGCCAGATCTGGATGGCCGCCGAGCGGGCCGCGTGGCACTTCGACTACCGGCCGTCCGAGGACCGCTGGGTGGCCCAGAAGACGGGCGAGGAGCTCTGGAGCACGCTCGACGCCGTGCTGTCCCGCAAGCTCGGCCGCGCCGTGAAGCTCGCGCGCTGACCCGCTCGGTCCGCGGGGCGAGCCGCGTCACAGGGCGAAGCGGATGCCGAGCCCTCCGAGCAGGCCCGTCACGGAGGCGCCGACCCGGAGGTCGAACGCGACGCGGTCCCAGGGGCGAAGCGCGAGCCCGATCTCGGGCAGGACGAGCCACGGATAGACGAGCGGCCGCAGGCCTTGAGGCCGCCCCTTGGGGCGGGTGAACCAGCTCGGCTCGACGTAGCCGGGGTAGTGATCCGCGTCGTAGTCGAGCTGGTTGCAGTACCGGAAGCTCCCGAGCGGGTTGTTGGGCCCGCGGCATTTCACGTAGCGGTACGGGTCCCCCGGCACGAAGGAGCCCGGGTCGCCGGGGACCGCGTCCGCGGGGTACGCCTGGGTCCGGTAGAGGTCGCCCATGAACGTCCAGCCCGCGCCGAGGCCGGCTCCGAGGCGGAAGGCGAACAGCTCGTCTCGATCGAGCGGGATGTTCCAGACAAAGCGGACGCTCGCCTGGAGCGCCTGGAGATCGCTCTCGACGATCTCGTAGTCGGTGTCGGGGTGCCCCTTCGGCTTGAACGGCGTCTCGTGCATCCGGAAGTTCGCGTAGGCGACCGAGAACACGAGATCGAACCGCCGCCCGATGCGCGTGGACAGCGAGATGTCTCCGCCGGGGACGAGGACGTCCCGCCCCCCTTCCCCGAGGAGCTCGAACAGGAGCTGAGGGATGAAGAAGCCCTGGAAGCCTGCGCCGAGCCACACGTCGCGCTGCCTGCGCGGGCTGGGCGGCGTGGGCTCGGGCATCTCTACGGCAGGCTTCGCCTTGTCGTCGGGGCGCGTCGCGACGCGCGCCTCCTCCTCGACCGGCTTCTCCGGCGGCTTCTTCACGACGGGCTTCTCCGCCGGCTTCTTCTCCGGTGGCTTCTTCGCGACGGGCTTCTCCGCCGGCTTCTTCTCCGGCGGCTTCTTCGCGACCGGCTTCTTCGCGACCGGCTTCTCCGGCGGCTTCTTCGCGACCGGCTTCTCCGATGGCGTCGTCGCGACCGGCTTCTCCGCCGGCTTCTCCGGCGGCTTCTTCGCGACCGGCTTCTCCGGCGGCTTCTTCGCGCCGGGCTTCGGCTTGAGGCGCAGCTTGATCTCGCGCTGCTGCTTCTCCTTCAGGGTGATCTTCTGCGACGTCTCCTGGAAGCCCTCGGCCCTGGCGACGATCACCAGCACCTTGCCCGGATCGAACGGGTGCGGCGCCGACGGCTCGCTGATCACCTCCCCGTCGATCTCGACGACGAGCCCCTCGTAGGGCTCCGCCGGCGTGACCACGAGCGTCGGAATGCGCGCGTCGAGCTGAGCTGCCTTCTTCTTTGCCGATGTGATGGCCGCGACATCCCGCGCGCTGTAACCGCGCTCCTTCTTCTCGCTCGCGACCTTGTGGTAGATCTCGCTGGCCTTCAGCAGCTCGCCTTGCTTGACGTAGCAGTCCGCGAGCGGAACCGCCGAGCTCGGGCGATGCCGCTGGCCCTCGGCGGCCTCGAGGAGCGGGATCGCCCGCTTGCAGAAGCCGCCTCTGGCCGCGTTGATGCCCTGGTTCGCTTCCTTGTCGCCTGGTCCGGCGAACACCGGATGGGCGAACAGCACGGCCAGGAGGCCGACGAGACAAGCGATCGAAAGACGCAAGAGGCGCTCAGTCTACCACCGTGCCCACGAGGCGCGCGGGACGGACGGGATGCTGCCACCACGGATGTCGCGAACGGCGGGCCCGACGTAAGGGACTGCGTTAGGTGCTGCCCACATTGGCGCCTGCATCGCCTGGCGGCCGGCTCGGCGGAGCGAGCGGGACCTGGACCGCCCACCGTCCGGGCAGCTACCGCAGACGACATCGAAGGCGCCGGATCTCGTCGGGATCCCCGCGCGCCCGCCAGCGCGAAGAGCGCCGCAGACGAAAAGCTCGACGGATTCCTCTTTCCACCTTCGACGCTGACCGAGAGCCCCTGTAAGCTCCCCCGGAATGGCTTCCGGCGCAGGTATCGAAGGACCGCACGGGCTGGGCGAGAGCACCAGCGCAGAGGGATCGGGCGGCGGTGTTTTGTCCGGGCCCGTGCGGCGCACATTGAAGGCAGGCGAGATCCCGAACACGCTGATCGAGTGCACGCACTCGGTCGAGTGCGCGGGCTGTCCGCTCATCGCAGGCGACTACGCGGAGCAGCTCGGCACCAAGCGTGCGCGGGTCGTGTCCGCAGCCGCGCACTACCCATCGCTCGGGCTGCTCCAGACGAGCTCGGTCATCCCGGCCGATCCGATCACCGGCTATCGCGGTAGAGCGAAGCTCATCGTCGCCCCCTCCGGCGCGATCGGGCTGTACGGCCGCACGGGGCACCACGAGGTCGTCGACATCCCGGGCTGCCGGGTCCTCACCCCGGCCCTCGCCGCGGTCACCTCGCGGCTCCGCGAGCTGATCGCGTCGCCGCCGCCGGAGGTCCGGCCGCTGCTCCTCCCGTACGATCCGGCGAGGGGCGGCGTGCTCCGCGCCCTCGATCTGCGCGAGGTCCACCTCGCGCCCGGGACGCCGCTCTTCGCGGAGGTGGGCGCGACCGAGGACAACCCGGCGTTCGTGCTTGTCACGTTCGTCCTGCAGCGCGAGCGCGCCTGCACGCGCGACGAGCTGCGGGAGGCCGGCCGCGCCCTCCGCCCGATGCTCCCGCGCGTCATCGGCGTCGCGGCGAACTTCCACGACGCGGAGGCGCCGCAGATCCTCGGGCCCGAGACGATCGTGCTCGACGGCGCGTCGCACGCGGAGGACCGGATCGGGCAGACGTACCACATCGCCGCGTTCGGCTCGTTCGTGCAGGCGCACCGCACGCAGGCCGCGCGCGTGCACGCCCTCCTGCTCCGCGAGATCGCGTCGCTCGAGAACGACGGGCCCGTCATCGAGGGCGAGGCCGCGCTCGGCCCCGCCTCCCGGCGCAAGGAGCCGCCGCGCATCCTCGATCTGTACGGGGGCTCTGGCGCGATCTCGCTCGCCCTCGCCCAGGGCGGCAACCGGGTCCTGATGGTGGAGTCCTTCGCGCCCGCGGCGGCGAACGCCCGCGCCGCGGCGGAGGCCCAGGGCCTCAGCCAGCGCGTGGAGGTGCGCACGGGCGACGTCTCGGAGATCGTCAGCTCCCTCGTCAACAGCTCGGAGAAGTTCGACGGCATCGTCGTGAACCCGCCGCGCCGCGGCGTCTCCCCGACGGCGCGCGAGGCGATCGCGCGCCTCGGCGCGCCGCTGCTCGTCTACGTCTCGTGCGATCCCGACACGCTCGCGCGCGACCTCGATCACTTCTGCCGCCTCGGGTACTCGTCGACGGAGCTCACGCCGCTCGACATGATCCCGCTCACGGAGGAGATCGAGACGATCGCCGCCCTCCGCCGGACGCCCCCGCCCGCGCCGAAGGTCATCTACGACGACGACGGCATCCTGGTCGTCGAGAAGGGCCCGCACGAGCCGGTGGCCATGCAGCCGGAGTACCTCGGCTCGCTGCTCGCCCGGTGCGCCCGCATCCCGGGCAGCACGACGACGCCCATCATCGTGCACCCGCTGGATCCGGGCACGAGCGGCCTCGTCATGCTCGCGCGGAACGAGGAGGCGGCCGCGCGCTGGGGCGAGGCGCTCACGAAGACGGGGCGCCTCATCTACCTCGCCGCGGCCAAGGGCGTCACCCCGGGCAAGGGCGCGATCACCCGCGATCTCCGCGAAGGGACGCGCACGTACACCGCGCGCACGCGCTACCGCCGCCTCGCGGTCGCCTCGGGTCACTCGATCCTCCGCGTCATCCCGGACGGCGGCCGCACGCACCAGATCCGGCGGCACCTCGCCGCGATCGGGCACCCGATCCTCGGCGACGAGCGCTACGGGCACGTGCCCACGAACCGTTACTTCGAGGAGAAGCACGGGCTCGATCGCTCGTTCGTGCACCTCGTGCGCATCGAGATCGAGCACCCCCGCACCGGGGTGAAGATGATCATCGAGTCCACGCTGCCCGGCGATCTTCGCTCCGCGCTCGAGCGCTCGACCGGCCCCTCGGTCCTCCGCTTCCTCGAGCAGAAGCACGCGCTCGGCGAGCAGCGGGCCGTGGCCGTGCTGACGACCGCCAGCGACGAGCCCGCGCCGAGCAGCAGGATGATCCCGCTCCGCCCCGAGGACGCAGAGTCCGCGCCGCCGCCCTCCATCCGCAGCCCAGGGCCCATCTCGATCCGCGTCCCGGATCTGGACGAGTCGCCCCGGACCATCCGGCACCCCATCATCTCGACCGGCGACGAGGACTGAGCGGCTCGCGGCGCCCCCTGCGGGCGCCGCGAACGCTCGACAGACGTCGACAGACGGCCGGCCGCCGCGGGCTGCACGTGCGGCGGCGCAAGCGCGCTCACCGCGGCGCGCCGCGGCGTCCCCTGCACCGCACCACCTGGGGCGCACCGGGGGCGCGCTGCGCCTCTCGCGAGGCGCGCGGCGCGAGGCGCAGGTCCGCTCGTGTACCCGACCCGCCCACCTTGGTGCGATGCGCTGCGAGCGGATCTGGTAGTCTTGCCGGCGGCATGTCCACGTTTCCAGAAGACCGCCCTCGCATCCTCGTCGTGGACGACGAGAAGGTGATCCGCGACATGCTGGCCGACTTCCTCGGCATGGAGGGCTACTACGTCCGCACGGCGGAGGACGGCACCAGCGCGCTGAGCGAGCTCACGAAGGGTCACTACGACCTCGTGATCAGCGACCTCAAGATGCCTCGGATGGGCGGTATCGCGCTGCTGGACGAGATCGGCAAGACGGCGCCGAACGCGCTCACGGTCATCATGACGGGCTTCGGCACCGTGGAGACCGCGATCGACGCGATGAAGCGCGGCGCCTACGACTACGTGCTCAAGCCGTTCAAGCTGGACGAGGTGGTGCACGTCGTCCAGCGCGGGATCGAGAAGCAACGGATGGCCGCCGAGAACATCCGGCTGCGCGAGGCGGTGTCGCTCTACAAGGTGAGCGAGGCCATCGCGGCGAGCCTCTCGCTCGACCAGGTGCTGGAGACCGTCGCCGACAGCTGCCTCCACGAGGTGTGCGGCGATCTCATCTCGACCTGGCTCGACGACGGCGAGGGGGGCTTCTTCGAGCGACAGCACCTCCGCGGCCCGGCCGTCCCGCCGGGCGCCGACCTCGGGCGGCTCGACCCGACGCTCGTGCTCGATCACTTCCGCCCCGACGCGCAGCTCCTCGAGCAAGGCATGAAGGGGCTCAGGTTCTTCGCGGCGGAGCCGGCGCTGCCGCTCCAGTCGCTCGTCGCCGTGCCCCTCCGCATCCAGAAGCGGCTCATGGGCTTCCTCGCCGTCGCGTCGTTCACGCGGACGAAGCGCTTCGACGAGGGGCAGCGCAAGCTGCTCAGCATCATCGGGTCGCGCGCCGCCGCGGCGATCGAGAACGCGCGCCTCTACCAGGACCTCCAGGCGACGTTCCAGCAGACGATCGAGGGCCTCGCCAAGGCGATCGACAAGATGGACCGCTACACCGCGGGCCACTCGGATCGGGTCGCCGTCTACGCCGTGATGCTGGCGCAGCGGCTCGGCCTCGGCCCGATCGAGATAGAGATCGTCCGGCAGAGCGCGCTCATGCACGACATCGGCAAGATCGGGTGCGTGCTCAACCTGAACAAGCCGGGCAAGCTCACGAACGACGAGTACGAGGTGTTCAAGCGGCACCCGGCGTACGGGCGCGACATCCTCGACCCGATCAAGTTCTTGCACCCGCTCATCCCCGGCGTACACCTGCACCACGAGCGCTGGGACGGGCGCGGCTACCCGCTCCGGATGCGGGGCAACGAGATCCCCATCATCGCGCGCATCATCTCGGTGGCCGACACGTACGACGCCATGACGAGCGATCGCTCGTACCGACGAGCGCTCCCCCACGAGGTCGCGGTGACCGAGATCGAGCGGTGCTCGGGCTCGCAGTTCGACCCCGAGGTCGCGGCCAACTTCACGACGCACATCGAGGCGTACCGCGAGGAGCGGCGGGCGCGCGGAGAGAAGATCCCCGAGTAGCCATGGTCCGCGACCTCCTCCAGCCAGCGAACGGACAGGAACCCCCCGCCGACGCGCCCCGACCGAGGCGAGCGCGCGCCGTGTGGATCGGCCGGCGCCGGTATGCCCCGATCCACGATCTGCAGAAGCAGCTCGTCGAGGCGCGCGCGCAGGGCCGGATCGGCGACACGATCCTGCTCCTGGAGCACGATCCCGTGATCACGCTCGGCCCGCGGGCGAACCCGGAGAACGTGCTCCTCGACGCCCGCGCGCTGAACGAGCGCGACATCGATCTCGTCGCCACGGGGCGCGGGGGCGACGTCACCTACCACGGCCCTGGCCAGCTCGTGTGCTACCCGCTGCTCGATCTCAGGCCGGACCGATGCGACGTGCGCAGGTACGTGCGCTCGCTCGCGGAGGTGATGATCCTGCTCGCGCGCGAGCGCCACGTCGAGGGCGGCGTTGTCGAAGGGATGATCGGCGTCTGGGTCGATCGCGCGGCCCCGGAGGCCTGGGGCGGCGCCGAGTGGGCGCGCGAGATCGCGAAGCTCGGCGCGATCGGCGTGCGCCTGTCGCGCTGGCTCACGATGCACGGCTTCGCCTTCAACGTCTCGGTGGACCTCAAGTCGTTCGAGCTGATCGTGCCCTGCGGCATCCGCGAGCACGGCGTGACGTCGCTCCAGCAGCTCACCGGACGGCAGCTCACCGTCGCCGAGGTCGCCCTCGCCAGCGCGCCGCAGCTCGCCCGCGGGCTCGATATCGAGGTCGCCCGCGTCGAGGATCTGTCGGCGGTCACGGATCTCGCGGGCGCGCTCCTCGCCCCGGAAGCCGGCGCCGATGAGGGCCGGAGCGCTCCCTAGGCCAGTGTCGCTCGGCCGTGCCGTGGGCTAAAAGCCGTCCCGTGCGCGCGCAGCCCACGACACGGCCCCGTGAACGCGACGGGGGCTCCCCTCTCCACAGCGGCGCCTCGACCGAGCGGCCGCCCTGGCGCCGCCCGCTCGCCCTGGCGCTCGCCGCGGCGGCCGTGGCGCTGCCCGCGCTCGCGCTCCTGGGCCCGGTCGCCGCGATCCTCGTGGGCACGCGCACCGCCGCCGCGTGCCTCGCCTCGATCGAGGCGCCGCGCGGCCCAGCGCTGCCCGACTGCAGGCCGGAGATCCGCTGGTTCGCGCTGCCGTCGCGGCTGCCATGGACCTACAAGGCGGCGAGCGCGCTGGCCGAGGAGCTCGGCGCGCGCGCCGCGGTCGCCGACTACACCGACGCCGCGATCGGCCGGCCGGATCGCGCGGCGCTCGCCGGCGCGACCGAGGCGGTGGCGACGGCCCAGGCGACGGTCGCCGCCGGGACCGGGCGCATCACGTTCGATGAGCTCGGACCCGCCTGCGGCGCGCCGAGCCTCGCGCGCGAGGCGGCGCGGCTCGGCGATCGCCGCACGCTCCTCTCGCAGCCGGACCGCTGGCCCGACTGGCACGTGCGCGTCCACACCCTCCGCGCGGCGCTCACCGAGGGCGACCTGCAGCGCGCGCTCGCGATCGCCGGCAGCTACGCGGCGATGGAGCCCCGCGACGAGGATCTGCGCACGACCGCCGGCGCGATCCTCTGCCTCGGCGCGAGCGCAGAGGCGAAGCGCGGCATGGAGCTCCTCACGCTCAACCAGGACGACCGGGCGTCGAGGCGCTACGCCGGCATGGCGCGCAACTGGGGCGAGGTCCGCGCCGTCCTCGTCGCCTGCGCCGCCCGGGCCGGCGTGGAGCCTCCGGCGATGCCGCAGGCCCCCGAGGCCGGCGTGGCCGACGCCGTCGAGGTGCGGCTCGCGCAGCGCGCCCGCCTCGCCGCCGACCGGAAGGACGCCGCCGACCGGAAGGACGCCGCCGACCGGAAGGACGCCGCCGCCCGGAAGGACGCCGCCGACCGGAAGGACGCCGCCGACCGGAAGGACGCCGCCGACCGGAAGGACGCCGCCGAGGCGAAGCAGCGCGCGACGCGTGCGATCCGCGACATGCTCGGCTCCGCCACCGCGCTCGCTCCCGAGACCCGCGGCGATCTGCTCGCCGTCGTGCTGGCGGAGGACGAGACGCTCGACGCTGCCGAAGCCGCCGCGCTCGCGCGGCCGGAGGGCGACGGGGACGAACCCGCGGCCGGAGAGGCAGGCGCCGAGGGCGCCCCGGCGCGCGCCGAGCCCCGCGCGCCGCCGGCGTTGCCCGCGAGCTCGCTGCGCGCGCTCGACTGGCTCCCGGAGCGGGGGCTCGCGAGGCCCGTGCTCGCCGGATCTTTGCGCGCGCGCGCCGCCGCGCGCGCCGCCGAGCTGGCCGCCGCCCCCCAGATCTCGCCGTCCGAGGCCGACACCCTGCGCGCCGCCGCGGGAGCGCTCGCGCTCCGGGCCGCCCGCGAGCTCGCGCTCGAGGGCGACGCGCCCGGGGCGATCGACGCGCTCGATCGGCTCGGCGCGCTCGCCCCGGAGCTCGCGCCGGACGCGGCCCGCGCGCTCGCGCGCTCGAGCGCGTGGGCCCTCGTCGGCGACCGCGATCGCGCGCTCGATCTCGTCGAGCGCGCCGACCTCGCCGCCGCGCCGCCGGCGCTCCGCGCGGCCGTGCTCCTGCAGCGCGCCGAGCTCCTCGCCTCGCGCGGGCAGAAGCGCGACGCCGCGCGCGCGGCCGTGCTCGCCGACGAGGAGGCCGCCGCCGCGCGCGCGGCCGTGCTCGCCGGCGAGGCGCCGCCTTCGCGCGGCGAGCTCGCCCTGCTGGACGCCCGATCGCGGTGGACCCGGCTCGCCCTGGCTCGCGGCGCCTCGCCGCTCCGGCAGGGCAGCCCGCCCGCCCAGCTGCCCGCGGACCGCTCCGCCACCTGGCCGTGGGTCGGCTTCGCGAGCCTCGACGCGCCCTGGGCGCGCGGCGACCAGCCGGCGTTCTCGCGCGCGCTCGCCGCCTGGAGCGCCGCGCGCGACGCGTCGCCGCCCGCGCGCCGCGCGCTCCGCTACGCCGCCCTCCGCCAGCGCGGTGATGCGCCGCCCGCGCTCGCCCCGTACGCCGCGCTGTCGGCCGAGCTGCTCGGCGACGGCGAGGGCGATCCCGAGGTGTGGCTCGACGCCTTCCTCGCGCTCGACGCCCTGCGCTTCTCTCTCCGGCACTACGCCTTCGCCCGCGCCGAGGCGGCGCGATGGCGCGGAGACGAGGGCAGCGCGGCCGCATGGCAACGCCGGTACGACGCCCTGCGCGCCGTGGCCTCCGACCCGTCCCGCGCCGAGATCGCGCGTTACCTCGGCATCTGAGCTCCACCCGCGCCGCGCGCACCGCGCCGACCCCGCGCCGCGCGCATCCCACCGGGCGCGGGCCGTCCGTGCCGCGCGGTGGGCGGACTCGCTCCCCGCGCGAGGCGCCGTGACATGCGCGTGAAAAACCTGGAGATCACCTCGTCGCACACCTGGCGGCGAAGGACCATGATTCCTACGCTACAGCCTGGCTCGCGGAGAATTTCTCGCGGGGAGAGTCCTCATGTGTCCTCATTGCGGAAAGAACGCGCCCGTCATTCACCGCGGGCTCGCCGCGTACTGCACCGCGTGCGGCCGGGAGCGCCTGCCGTTCGCGGGCAAGTCGGTCAGCTTGGCGGGGAAGCCGTCCAGCGTGGGCGGCGCCGTCGCCGGTGTGCTCGGCTGGCTGGTCCTCATCGGCGGCATCGCGCTGGCGCTCCTCCTCGGGCTGGGCGCCGCTGCGCTGTTCCCGGGCTCGATCGCCGGCCTCGCGATCGGCCTGCCGATCGGGTTCGCCGCCCTCGCCCTCGGCCTGCTCCTCCTGCTGGGCGGGCGGAAGCTCGCTCGCTCCGGGGCGAAGGCCTCGCGCGACGCCCAGGTGCAGGCGATCTTCTCGCTCGCGTCGCACCGCCGCCGCCCGCTCACGGCGCAGGAGGTCGGCGTCACGCTCGACCTGCCGGCCCAGGAGGCGGACACCCTGCTCACCGAGCTCGCCAAGGAGCGCCCCGGCGACGTGGGCGTCGAGATCGGCGAGCGTGGCGAGATCCTCTACACCTTCCCCGGGATCTCGGGGGCGGCCGGCGTCCGCTTTCCCCAGCCGCCGCTCCGCATCGATCCGAGCGAGGGCGCGCCCGACCCGGCGGCGCGCATCTACGCCGACGAGTTCGAAGAGGAGGACGCGGCGGCGGCGCGGGCCCCCCGCCGCCGCGAGCAGCTCCGCTGAAGATGTCCTGCGGCGCGCGTGCTAGCCTCGCGCCGCGCGCGCCCATCGAGCGCCCGGCGCGCGCCGCCGTCGCCGTCGATCCGTGGTTCGTCGCGGGGCGCTCCGGGCCGCTCTCCGCAACCGACCATGAGATGCTCCCCTGCCGCCCTGCTGACCTCCGCCGCGCTCGCGATCGTCGCGCTCCTCGCCCCCTCGCGGGCCGACGCCTTTGAACGGCAGTGGCACGCCGGCGCCAGCGTCGGGTACGCGCTCCTCGCGGACGGCGGGACGTACCCGGGGATCGGCGGCAGCTTGCACCTCGCCTACGGGCTGACGGACGCCTTCAACGCGGTCGCCGAGGTCAACACCGCGTCCCACCCGGGGGGCGATCTCATGCTCCTCGGCGCGTCGGCCGGCGCCTCGTACGTCATCGATATCTTGCAGTGGGTTCCCTACATCGGCCTCATGACCGGCGCGTACGACAGAGTGCGCCTCGCGCCCTGCGGCTCCTACGGCCAGCCGAGCTGCCACCGGGGGCAGTTCGGGGTCTCCGTCCCGTTCGGCATCGACTACGCTTTCAACCGCCAGTTCGCCGCCGGCTTCGCCGGCAAGTACACGCTGCTCCTCCCTGGCGCGGGCGACGGTCCGGGGAGCTATTTCACGGCGTTCGCCCGCGCGGAGTTCCTCTGGGGTTACTAGAGCGAGGCGCAGCGTCGTGGGACACGGGCTCAGCCGCCAGGCAGGTGATGAGGCGTAGAAGCTACGCCTCAGCGAGCCGAGCGGCGCGGGTGAGCCCGTAGCGCACGAAGATGCGCCCCCGCTCTAGGCCGTGTGCGCCTGGAGAGAGGAGGAGCGGACCGTGGAACAGCTCTGGCAGCGCATTTCCGAGGGCCGGCACACGGCCTTGCTGAACATCGTCCCCGGGGATCCGCCGCCGCGGCTCGGGCTGCGGATCCTGCGCGTGCGCTGCGACGTCCCCGAGGTGACGCTGGGGCCGCTGCGCGACGCGCGGAGCCAGATCGAGCGCCTCGCCGGCGGGGCGCAGCCGCCGATCGATGAGGCGCGCCGCCGCGCCGTCTCGGGGCTCAGGCGCCGGCTCCTCGGCGACGTGCACGAGCGGATGGCGGACGCCGAGTTCATCGAGACCGCGAACCGCCTCGCGCAGCAGGCGGTCCGCGCGTGGGCCATCGTCTTCGACGCGGTCGAGCACGCCGATCATGCCACGCTCGACGTGCTGCGGCGGGTGGTGTCCCGCCCCGACGCGCTCCGCGTCGCGCTCGTCCTCTCCTTCCGTCAGCACGCGCCGATCGGCCCCGCCGGCGATCTTGTCGACGCCGTGCGCGCCGCGTGCGGAGCCGACGCGATCCTCCGGCCGGCCGACGGCGCGACCACGCTGACGAGCGCGACCGCGCCCCCCCCGCCACCGCCGCAGGTCACGCTGCGCGAGCTGCCCGGCGAGGTGCTCCGGGTGCTCAGGGCCGGCGCGATCGTCGGCTCGGGGTTCGAGAGCGAGCTCGTCGCCTCGCTCCTCCGCGTCGACACGCTCGACGTGCTCGAGGCGCTGCAGCGCGCCGCGGACGCCGGTGTCCCCGTCGAAGACCGCGGCGAGGGGCGCTTCCATCTCCCGCAGGAGGCCGTCGAGGCGCTCCGCGGCTCGATCCTCCCGTCGCTCGCGCGCGTGTGGCACCGGCGGCTCGCGACGCTGCTCAGCGAGGAGCGCGTCGAGCCGGACGCCACGGCGGCGCGTGAGCCGCGCGCCGCGTCGGGCATCGTCGCGGCCGATCACCAGGCGACCCATGCCGCCGCGGCGGCCCATACCGGGGCATCGTCCCATGCCGCCGCGGCAACCGCCCATTTCTCGGCGGCGGGCCACGCCGCGGCAGCGCCGGCCTATGGCGCGGGGCCGCCCACCCAGAGCGCGGCCGTCCTCACGTCGGCGGTCGAGCGGCACGTCATCGGCGGAGCGAGCGTGGGCGTGCCTCGCGGCGACGACCCGACCACGAGGGCCGCCGCTGCGCTGGCGAGGACCGGGGCGCCGCCGCTCTCGACCGCACCACCGTCCACGTCGCTGCCCGCCATAGCGACGCCCCGCGCGACCGCCACCGTGCCCCCGCCGGCGGCTCCACCGCCCGCGGCCGCGTGGCCCGGCGCGCACGCCAGCGCCGGCGGGCCGAGCCACGAGACCGGCGGCGCGGCCGCCGACGACTGGGAAAAGACCCTCGACCCCACGCTCTCGATAACGCGCGGCGGGGTGCCGCGCGCGGCCGAGACGCTGAGACCGCCGCCAAGCGCGGGCGGAGCGCCCACGGGCAGCGCGCGCCGCGCGCCGCCGCGCGTCACCGAGGACTGGCCCACGGCCCCCGCCGGCTCCGGCAACCCCGTCGGGCCCGGCAATCCCGCCGGGCCCGGCAATCCCGCCGGGCCCTACGCCGATCTGTTCCACCGCAGCCCGGAGAGCCGCCGCCACTCGGAGCCGCCCGAGTCCGTCATGTACGACAGCCCGCCCGACTCGCTCGACGCGCCCATCCCCGGGCCGATGCGGGTGCCCCGCGATCTCGCGTCCGGCGGCGCCTCCGCGGACGAGCCGATCCGCTCGGTCCGCGGGGCCTCGCTGCGCGTCCCTGCCGCGCTGTCCGAGCGGTCGCCTTCCCGCCACCCCTTCTCCTGGCCAGCGCCGGCCGACGCCGCGGCGCGCGCCGCCGACCCGGCGCGCACGGCGGTCGAATCGCTGCGCGCCGCCGCGCCGCTCGGCGTGTCCATGTACCCGGCCCCGGCGGAGCCGAACCGCGCCGAGGCAGCGGGCGACGCGCGCGCGGCGGCGCACGGCGCGGGGCGCCACCTCCACGACGCGCGCGCGGCGGCGCACCTGGCCGAGGCGGGCGAGCACGAGGAAGCGGCGCAGCGCTACCGCGCGGCCGCTGTCGACGCGGCGGCCATGGGAGCGTATGCCCAGGCGCTGAGCTACGGGCAGAAGGCGCTCTCGCTGCTCGACGGCCTGCCCGCCACCCCCGCGCGGCGGCGGCTCCGCGTCGGCGCGCTCGCGGGCATCGCCCGGGTGCAATGGCAGTCGTCCGGCCCGGACCCGGCCCTCACGCTCGCGGGCGCGCTCCAGGTGCTCGACGCCGCGCGCGCGCTCCTCGCGCAGGGCGACCCGCCGGAGCTGCACGCCGAGGTCGCCACGCTCATCGCGAGCGTCTGTTACGACATGGGCGACGCGCGCTCGCTGGAGCGCGCGCTGGGGGAGCTCGCGACCGCGAGCCGCCTGCTGCTCGACGTCGGGGACGCGCGCGGCGCGGCCCGGCTGCTCAACGATCAGGCGGCGGTCCACGTGCGCATGGGCGACCCCGTCCGCGCGACGCACCTCATGTTCGAGTCGCGCCGCGCCTTCGAGGAGCAGGCCCGGGTCGATCCGTCGGCGCGCGTCGAGCTCGCCGAGACCGACCACCTCCTCGCGCGGATCCCGCTGCACATCCCCGCCCGCCCCGGGCGCGAGTCCGACGCGCTGTCGATGGGGCTCGACCACGCGCTCGCCGCGGAGCGCGCCTACAGGCAGCTCGGCGACACCCGGGAGCTCGCCCGGGTGTGGGAGACGATCGGCCGGCTGGAGCTCCGCAACGGCCGCCTCGACCGCGCGACGCAGCGCCTGACCGCGGCGATCGAGGCCGAGGAGGCGCTCGGCGACCTCCTCGGCCTGGCCCGCGCGACGGCCGCGCTCGCGGAGGTGCTCTCGGCGAAGGGGTTGCACCGGGAGGCGCTGGCGGTGCTGGCCGAGTCCATCGCGATGAACATCGAGAAGGGCTCGCCGCTCGGGCTCGCGTACAACCGCCGCGCCCTGAACGCCCTCGTCCCGAACATCTCGCTCCAGGGGGAGGAGGCCGAGGAGCTGCGGAAGCTCGCGGCGCAGCTCGCGGCCGCGGAGGCGGCCCTCGGCCGCGCGACGCTCCCCGGCGAGCCCGACTGAGGCGGGCCCGACGGAAGCGGGCCCGCGCCGCGCGGCCTTTGACCTTGCCGGGGTGCGGCCGCTCCGGCGAAATGCGCCGCATGTCGTCCTCCTCGACGGGGCGCGGTCGCCACGACGGCGCGCGGCGCTCCTTGCTCGCCTTGCTCGGCCCCCTCGCCTCCCTGGCCCTCTCGGCCGCGTGCGCGCCCGCCCCGCCGGCGCCTGCTGCGGCCGCGCCCCGGCCCGCCGCGTCCGCCCCGCCGGCGCCCTCGCCCGCTGCAGCGCCGCGGCCTGCGCCCGCGCCGGAGCGGCCGGGGTACGCGGGGCACGGCGCGGCGAGCGTCTCTCCGGAGATCCTGGCTCGCTACGCGCCGCCTCCGCTCCCGGACGACGTCTCGCGCCGGATCCAGGCGATGCTCGACGTGCGCGCGCCTTCCGGGGGCGTCCTCGGGCCGGACGGCAAGGCGCTCTACTTCACCTGGACGATCACCGGGACGAGGCAGATCTTCCGGCTCGACGGGCCGCAGCGCTTCCCGATGCAGCTGACGGGCGGCGAGGATCCGACCGTGCTCGAGGGCGTCACGCCGGACGGCGCGCACCTCGTGCTCTCGCGCGACCGCAAGGGCGAGGAGAACCCGGGGCTCTATCTACAGGACGTGAAGGGCGGCCCGCTCGTGGCCATCCAGCACGTGCCCGGCGTGCAGACGCAGCTCCAGCTCGTCTCCGACGACGGCCGGCACGTCTACTACCGGGCCAACGACGTCAAGAAGGACGCGTATGTCATCTACCGGTACGACATCGCGTCGAAGCAGCGAGAGGTCGTGTTCGATCGCGAGGGCATCTGGCGCGCCGTGGACGCCGCGGCCGACGGCCGCCTGCTGCTCGCGAAGGACGTGGGCTCCAACATGAGCGAGCTCTTCGAGTGGGCGCCGGGCGCGAAGGCCGCTCCGGGCGCCGACGGGCTGACCCCGCTCTTCGGGCAGGGCGAGCGCGAGGACTACGACGCCCTGTACGGCGCGGCGCCGGGCGAGGTCCTCGTCCTCACGCCGCGGCTCGGTGAGCACCGCCGGCTCTACAGCTGGAAGGCGGGGAAGCTCACGCCGATCTCGCCGGAGATCCCGTTCGACGTCAGCGCCTTCTCCATCGATCGGGCGAAGAAGAGGATCCTCTACACGGTGAACGAGCGGGGCTACACGCGGCTCCGCGCGCTCGACGCGAGGTCGCACCGCGAGCTCAAGCTGCCCGCGCTCCCGGCGGCGGATCACGTGACCCCGGTCTCGACGACGCGGGACGGCCGATTCACGACGCTGCTCCTGGAGACCGCGGCGTCGCCGGCGACGGCCCATGTCCTCGACTGGACGACGGGCAAGCTGACGCAGTGGCACGCCCCGAGCATGCCCGAGCTGGCGCCGGGCGCGTTCTCGGCGGCGACGCTGGAGTCCTATCCGGCGCGCGACGGGGCGCAGATCCCGATGTTCGTGCGCCGCCCTGCGCGGTGCGAGCGGCCGTGTCCCGTGATCGTCCATCTCCACGGCGGCCCGGAGAGCCAGACCAGGGCGGGGTTCAGCGCGCGGGCGCAGATCTTCGTGGACGCCGGCTTCGTGTTCGTCGAGCCGAACGTCCGCGGGAGCGACGGTTACGGCAAGACGTGGCTGCACGCCGACGACGGCGCGAAGCGGCTCGACGTCATCACGGACATCGAGGACGCCGCGAGGTTCGTCAAGGCGAGCTTCGGCCACGAGGGCCGGCCGCCGAAGGTCGGCGTCTTCGGCGGCAGCTACGGCGGCTATTCCGCGCTGATCGGCATGACGATGTTCGCCGGCGCCTACGACGCTGGCGCCGCCGTCGTCGGCATGAGCAACCTCGTGACGTTCCTCCAGAACACGGCGCCTTACCGGCGCATCCTCCGGATCTCCGAGTACGGAGATCCCGAGAAGGATCGGGACGCGTTGCTCAAGCTCTCGCCGATCACGTACCTCGACCGGGTGAAGGCGCCCCTGCTGATCGTGCAGGGCGTGTCGGATCCGCGGGTCCCTGCGGGCGAGTCGGTGCAGATCCAGCAGGCGCTGGAGGCACGGAAGATCCCGTCCGAGCTCATCCTGTTCGCCGACGAGGGGCACGGCGCGCAGAAGAGGGACAACCAGGTGCTCCAGTACGGGCACCTCGTGCGGTTCTTCCGGGCCCACCTCGGGGCGGGAGGCGGGAGCGGGGGGTAGGAGGAGAGGATTCTTCGGGCCTACAGCTTATTTTATTTCATTTACCCCTCGGACATCGGCCCTCCCTGCGCAGCGCGACAAGCACCTTCTCCCCGAGCTAACGGAGCTGGGGACGAGACGCCGTGTCGGCGCGTCAGGCTGCGGAGCTTCCGAGGAGGAGCGAAATCGTCACGCGAGGGCGGGCGCGCTGGCCGGTGGGCGGCGCGCTGCGCTGGGCGCCGCGGCGATGCGGGGTGCGCGCGGGAGATCGCCGAAGATCTCCGGCATCAACGACGTCTTGCCGTGGAGCCGGAGCACGCACTCCACGAGGAGCTTCGCCGCGCCGTAGGTGGTGATCCACTCGTCGCGCGCGGCCTTCACCTCGGGGGTCATGGTGCGGCGGGCGAGCCGGGTCTTGCGCACACTTTTGATGAGCGGCTCAAGGGCGTCCCGGGAGCGCTCCAGGTCGGCCGCCCACGCCTCGTGCTCGGGCAGCTGCCCCTCGTGCTGCTCCACCACCTCGATCGCGTGCGTCAGCGCCGCGGCGAGCGCCGCTGGGCGGCGGCGCAGCACGGTGGCGAGCGTCTGGCCCTGGAGGAGGTCACGGGCCAGCGCGACCCCGTTGGGCCGCGACGCGGCCTGCTCCACGAGGCGGCGCAGCAGACCGCGGCCCACCTCGACCGGATTCGCCCGACCGCTCCTCGATCCGCGGGACGCGCCCGCGGGCACGGGCGCGGCCGTCGCGTTCAGCCTCGCCTTGCGCAGGGCCTCGGTCGCGGCGTCGAGGCGCGCCGTGACCGTGCGGAGCGCCTTCCCGAAGCCAGCGTCGACAGGCAGGACGAGCCTCTGGATCTGCGACGCGGTGAAGCGGCCGTACGTCTCGATGTCACGCTGGTAGATGTAGGTATCGGTCATGAAAGCGACTCCGCTGCGCGCGTGCGCGGTCAGGGCGAGCGCCATGATACCCATCGCCGCCGCGGGCGAAAGGAGGGGTCCGGCGCTGCCATTCGAGGCGGATGACCCTCGTCCCTCACCCGCCGCGAAGGTCTCGATCTGGCCGGCCCGTCGTCTCCCACCCGCCGCCAAGGTCTCGATCTGGCCAGCCCTTCGTCTCCCCACCCGCGGGCAACATCCCGACCTGGCCGACCCCTCGTCCCTCCCCTGCCGCCAAGGTCTCGATCTGGCCGGCCCTTCGTCTCCCCACCCGCCGGCAACGTCGCGACCTCGCCGAGCCCTCCTCTCGCACCCTCACCGGAGGTCGCGACCTTCCCGGGCCGTGTGCCGCGACGCACCCCCCAGGTCTGGATCTGGGCGCTCCTCCAAAATTCAGCCGAGCCCCAGATCGCGACCCCTCACGCCCACCGTGACCTGCGCGCGCGCTCCCGCTATCCCGCCCAGGAGATCGACGCCGTGGTGCTACGGCGCGGCGAGCAGAAAATCCCAAATCGATGGCGGCCCGAGCTCAGCGCGCTGGCTCGGCTCCGTCGAGCCGAGGCGCTCAGTCGCAGCCCCGGTTCGCGCAAGGGTCGCACTCGACGTGCGTGCAGTAGCCGCTGACCTCGACCAACCTCGCGCAGAGCGCGTCCAGCACGCCGCCGAAGGAGCCTTCACCAGGGTTCCCCGTGAGCGAGACCCGCGCGCAGCGGATGAAGTCGACGTCGTTCAGCGGAGACGCGTCCTCGATCAGGTTGTCCGACAGATCCAGCATGTAGACGCGCTGCGCGCCCGCGAGAGGCGTGAGGTCGGTGATGGAGTTGGCGCGCGCCTCGAGCGACGCGAGACCCGGGAGCCCCGTGACCCAGCTCAGATCCGCGCCGCCCGCCCCGACCTCGCTGATCGTCACCCCCGCCAGCTGCGGGTGGCTGGCGAGCGCGGACGTGTCCGTCAGCGGATTGCGAGCCAGCCCCAGGTGCCTCAGGTTGGGCACGGTCGCGGGGTCGAGCCCCGCGAGCGACGCGATGTGATTGCCGTTGAGGTGCAGGTTCTCGAGGGCGGGAAGGACGGCTCCGAGGCTCACGTCCTCGACCTCGGCGTCATCCAGGATCAGCGTCGTCAGGGAGTGAAGGTCCGGCAGCGTCGCGAGGCTCGTCACCTGGGTGTCGGTAAAGTTCGCGTTGTTCAGGACCGGAAACCTGGAGAGGCTCGAGAGCTCTGCGACGTGGGTGCGGTCGACCGAGAGGTGGAACAGGGCGTGTGTACCGTCCAGCCCTTCGAGGGCCTCGAGCGGATTGCCCGACAAGCTCAGGTTCTGAAGCTCCGAAAGGTCGTTCAGGTCCCTCGTCGACGACACGAGGTTGTCGTCCGCTTTCAGCGTCCTGAGCCCCGGGTGCCCGGAGAGCGCGCCCAGCGACACGATCCGATTCGCGTTCAGGTGCAGGTTGTAGAGCCGCGGCAGGCGAGCGAGGACCGAGACGTCCTCGATCCGATTGCCCTGGAGGAACAGCTGCTCGATCGACGTGGCGCACTCGAGGCCGCTCAGGTTCTCGATGCCAAGGCCGCCGAGGTGGAGCGAATCAAGCGCGGCGACCGCCGCCCCCGGAATCGGCTCGCCGGCGCCGAGGCCCAGCTGCTCCCGCAAGCCCGCGGCGAGCGCCTGATCCGGCACTTCCAGGGTGCCGTTGCAGCCCTCCGGCGCCGGCTTGGGGTCGATGCTCGGGTCGCCCGGAGCGCCGCCCGAATCGCCCGACGGGTCCCCCGTGCCCTCCGCGCCGCCCGGAGGACCGCTCGACGCGCTCTCCTCCTCGACGACCCTGGCACAGCCGAAGAGCGAAAGGCACATGGCCAAGACGAGGAAGCCCCGCGTTCTGGTGAGCATGAGGCGGCTTCCAGCAAACCCGGTGCCGCCACGGAACACAGCCAACGCTCGCGGATCTCGTTCATCGCCCTGCCCGATGAGCCAGCCTGCGCCACCCCCTGTGCCGCGTCGCAGCCTGCTGGCTCGACGGGCGCGTTCCTCGGCGGCGCGCCGCCTTCTGGCGCGCGGACCACGGCGATCGCCCCGATCTATCGGCTCATCTAGGATTTTATCCCATGGGATAGACATCACACGGGCGGGAGACGCGAGCTGTCCTCGCCTCGCCCGTTAACCCTGCGATTTCTGCGGTCGGCACCGGCGGAGACCGCCTTGGCATCCGCCCTGCAATACCCCTCAGCGTCCACGCCAGGGTAGCTCAGCGGTAGAGCGCGAAAACAACTCCGGACGGTGTTCTCCGGCGCGATGAGCGCCGGCAGTGAGATCCGGGGTTACTTCCCTTCTAAGGACGAGGTCGCGGGTTCGAGTCCCGTCTCTGGCACAGGGCGCAGCGCGGCAGTGAGCGTCACGGTTCCTTCGTTTCGATACGACAAACCCCGTGACCACCATCCTCCGCGCTGCGCCCGCTTTCTACCCCTCGCCGCGCGTGCGTCGAGGCTGGAGGTGTCATCATGGCGTTCTTTCAGCATCTCAAGCGTCAGGACAAGCGCAGCGCCGACTCGCACCTGAACTGGATGGGCGGCCGCTCCTACGACATCACCGATCCGCTGAAGCGCCTCCGCCTCGCGGCCTCGTCGTGCTTCTTCGGCGAGCCCATGTACTACCACCTCGAGCCTGCGGATCCGCGCCCGGCGAAGGCCGTGAACGCGGCGAAGGCGAAGGTGGCGGCGAAGGCGGAGAGGAAGGCGGCCGCCCGCGCGCGCCTCTCGGACGCGGAGGTGCGGCGCCTGCGCGAGACGCTCGGCGCCGTGGATCCGGCCGAGTGGCGCAAGCTGTCGCCGGCGGCGCTGATCGAGAAGGCCATCGACGAGGCGCTCGCGGCCGACCCGGAGGCGACGCTCGCCGAGGCGGTGCGGCTGCGCGAGGAGGAGCACATGCGCACGACGCCCCAGGTCATCCTGGTGCGCGCGGCGAACACCGCGTCCGTGCGCGGGACGGGCCTCGTGCGCAGCTACGCGCCGCGCATCCTGAAGCGCGCGGACGAGCCGGCGGTCGCCCTCGCGTACCAGCTCTACCGCTTCGGCAAGCCGGTGCCGAACGCGCTGAAGCGCGCGCTGCGCGACGCGCTCGAGCGCTTCGATGATCACGCCCTCGCGAAGTACCGGCTCGAGGGCAAGGGGAGCAAGACCGTGGACGTCATGAACCTCGTGCACCCGAAGAGCCCCAGCGTGGACCGCCTCGCGAAGGGCGCGCTCCGCGCGACCGGCCGCACCTGGGAGGCGATCGTCTCGGCGCGCGGCTCGAACCGGTGCGCGTGGCGCAAGGCGCTGCCGGTCATGGGCCACATGGCCCTGCTGCGCAACCTGCGCAACCTGATCGAGGCGGGCGTGCCGTTCGATCAGTTCCTGCCGAAGCTCGTCGAGACGGCCGCGGAGGGCAAGCAGCTGCCGTTCCGGTACTACAGCGCCTACCGCGCCGTGAAGGGCTGCGCGCCGGGCGCCGTGCTCGACGCGGTGGAGAAGTGCCTGAACCGGTCGCTCGGCCAGGTGCCGTACTTCCCCGGCCGCGTGATGGTGCTCTGCGACAACAGCGGCTCCGCGCAGGGCACGACCACGAGCAGCGTCGGGACGATGAAGATCTCCACGATCGCGAACCTCACGGGGCTCGTGGCCGGGATGCGCGCGGACGACGGGCACCTCGGCGTGTTCGGCGACCGGCTGGAGAGCTTCGCGGTGCGCAAGCAGGAGAGCGTGTTCTCGCAGCTCGACAAGGCGGAGCACCTCGCCCGCACGATCGGCACGGCGACCGAGAACGGCGTGTGGCTCTTCTGGGATCGCGCGATCCGCGAGCGGCAGCGCTGGGACTCGGTGTTCGTGCTGAGCGACATGCAGGCCGGCCACGGCGGCCTGTACGGTACGCGCCCGAAGGACTACGCGGACTTCGCCTGGAACGGGCACTACATCGACGTGGCGAAGCTCGTCGCGGCGTACCGCGCGCGCGTGAACCGCGACGTGCGCGTGTTCCTGGTCCAGGTCGCCGGGTACCAGGACACGCTCGTGCCCGAGTTCTACGACCGCACGTACATCCTCGGCGGCTGGGGCGAGGGGCTGCTGCGCTTCGCCGCGGCGATGGCGCAGGGCTAGAGCGACAGACGGGTTGAAGCCGCCAGAAGAGAGCCGAGCTTCGAACCGCCATGACGTCGAGAACGCCAAGGAGAGAAAAGCATCCTGGCGTCCTCGATGTCGTGGCGGTTCGCGCCTCGAAGGCGCTGATGCTGGCGCCGTGAGGGGGGCCGGCACCGCGCGCGCAGGGGCGGTATCAAAGACAGCTCAGATTGCCCGCGGCGCAGTCCTCGCTCGGCGGATCGATGTCCGCGCACTTGTTCGCCGGCTGCAGGCTCCAGACGCAGAAGTTGTTGTAGACGAAGCCATCCACCCGCGTGAACACGACATCCACGCTCGAGTAGCTCGGCTCCTTGTGGCAGGCGCTCTCGGCTCCGCCGATGCAATAGAGCTTGTTCCCCACCTGCGCAGGGCTGTCCTTGCGGCTGAGCCCGTATCCTCCGAATCCGCCGCCCGCTCGATGCGACGCCGCGCGCTCCTGACGGAGCGATCGCGGCGCCATAATGCAACACGCCGCGAGCAGCCTCACCGACAAGGTCGGGGACCGCTCACGGCGAGCGCGCTACGACGGTGGCACAGGCTACGTCACGCTTTGCCGCCAAGCCCGAAGCCGTCGTGCAGCGCACGGACGGCGAGCTCGGCATACTTCGTCGAGACGAGGCACGAGATCTTGATCTCGCTCGTGGAGATCGCCTGGATGTTGATCCCGTCCGCCGCGAGCAGCTGGAACATCCGCGCCGCGACGCCCGCGTGCGTCCGCATCCCGAGGCCGACGATAGACACCTTCACGATGTCCTCCTCGTAACGGATGCTCATCGCGCCCACGCCGCTCGAGACCTTCTCCATCACGAGCTTCGCCCGCGGGAGATCCGCCTTGCCGACGGTGAACGTGACGTCGGCCTTCACCTCGCCGGACGTGCCGCGCGCCTCCAGGCCGTAGCTCGGCGCGTTCTGGATGATCATGTCGACGCTGATGTTCTCCTCGGCCAGCGCGCCGAAGATCTGCGCCACCACGCCCGGCTTGTCGTCGACGCCGACCAGCATCACCCGCGCCTCGTTCCGGTCGAGGGCCACGCCCGTCACCGTCACGCTCTCGAGAGACTGCTCCTCGCCGACGACCCACGTGCCCGGCACGTCCGAGAACGACGACCGCACGTGCACCGGGACACCATACTTCATCGCAACCTCCACGCTCCGTATCTGAAGGACCTTCGCGCCCAGCGAGGCGAGCTCCAGCATCTCTTCGTAGCTGATCCGCTCGATCTTCCGCGCCGTCTTGCAGATGTTCGGGTCCGTTGTGTAAACGCCGTCGACGTCCGTGTAGATCTCGCACTCGGCGCCCACCGCCGCCGCGATCGCCACGGCGCTCGTGTCGCTGCCGCCTCGGCCGAGCGTCGTGATGTTGCCCGCGTCGTCCACGCCCTGGAAGCCGGCGACCACCGCGATCTTCCCCCCGGACAGCGCCTCGTGCAGCCGCTGGGCGTCGATCGCCTTGATCCGCGCCTTCGTATAGGCGCTGTCGGTCAGGATCTTCAGCTGGTGGCCAAGGAAGCTCCGCGCCTTACCGCCCTGCGCCTGGATCGCGATCGCCATCAGCGCCGCCGAGACCTGCTCTCCGGTCGCCGCCAGCGCGTCCATCTCCCGCGCGTCCGGCACGGGCGCGATGTCCGACGCCAGCTTGAGCAGCCGGTTCGTCTCGCCGGCCATCGCGCTCACGATGACCACGACGTCATGACCGGCCTGCTGTGTGGCGAGCGCCCGCGCGGCCGCCCGCTGGATGCGCTCGATGGACCCGACGGACGTGCCGCCGAACTTCTGGACGATGAGGCTCACGCGAGGTGTGGCCAACTAGTCCAACCCAGACGCCCAGGTCAAGGGGAAATTCGACAGCAGCGCAGAGCGGACGAGCCCTTCCCACGCCCCCCGCGCCCCCCGCGCGTCACGCGCCCATGCGCCCAACGCACGCTTCGCCGCAGAGGAGCCGCTGCCGCCCGACAAACCGGGGATAGCCCGGACAACCACGCCCGGTGCAGGCCCGATCGCCGGGAATAAACCCCGCGCGCAGCCGCTTCGGGTCGGCGCTGTTGACAGAGATCCACCCGCCGCTACGATGGCGCCGCCATTCGCCTGGGTAATGAGTGATCCAGGGTGCCCTGACGGCGTGCCCGCCGGCCAGGGCGGGGGGATCGCCAGGGGCGAACGACGGAGCAGGACGCTCCGCTTCTCAAGAAACCATCTAAGGAGGTCATTTTGGCTAGCGATGTGATGATCGAGGCGAGCTCGCTGACCAAGCGCTATGGGTCGCTGCGCGCGCTCGACAAGGTGAGCTTCGAGGTCCATCGCGGCGAGGTCGTCGGCTTCCTCGGACCGAACGGGGCCGGCAAGTCGACGACGATGCGCATCCTCACCTGCTTCCTCTCGGCGTCGGCCGGGACGGCGCGGGTCCACGGCTACGACGTCTTCGACGACCCGCTCGATGTCCGGCGCAAGCTCGGGTACCTGCCGCAGCGCGCGCCGCTCTACGGCGAGATGAACGTCTGGGAATACCTCTCGTTCGTCGCCGACATGCGCGGCCTCGATCACTCGCTCTTCAAGAAGCGGATGAAGGGGATCGTCGAGGTGTGCGGCCTCGCCCAGGTGCTCGGCAAGGACATCGGCACCCTCTCCCACGGCTATCGCCAGCGCGTCGGCCTCGGCCAGGCGCTCGTCCACGACCCCCCGATCCTCATCCTCGACGAGCCGACGAGCGATCTCGACCCGAACGAGAAGGCCGAGGTCATCCGCTACATCAAGGAGATCGGCAAGGAGCGGACGATCCTCCTCTCCACGCACAACCTCTCCGAGGTCGAGGCCGCCTGCGCCCGCGCCATCGTCGTCTCCAAGGGGCGCGTCGTCGCCGACGGCCCCCTCGACGACATCCGCGCCAAGAGCGGCAAGGTCCGGTACGTCGTCACCGTCCACGAGAAGAAGGTCTTCGAGGGCGGCGAAGGTTACCGATCGGGCGCGCGCAAGCCCCCGACGGCCCAGGAGGTCCAGGAGGCGCTCGCCGGGCTGCCCGGCGTCACGAGCGTCACGGAACTGCCGACCGGCGACAACGCCCACAGCTTCCAGATCCTCGGCGCGCTCGGCGGCGACATCCGGCCCGAGCTCTTCCAGCTCATCGTTCAGAAGGGCTGGCTCCTCCTCGAGATGCGGCGCGACGCGCAGAGCCTCGAGGACGTGTTCAAGGCGCTGACGCGCGGCGACGAGCGCAAGGACCGCGGCCGCAAGCTGATCACCGACGACCTCGACGACGAGGACGACGCGAGCGCGCCGACCGACGACGACGAGGAAGACGAGGAAGACGACGACGACAGCGCCGGCGACGAAGCCAAGGGCGACGGCGACGGCGACGAGGACGAAGGCGCGGAGGAAGAAGCGCCCGCCAAGAAGAAGGGCTGAACGGTATGAGCACCACCCTGACCATCGCGAAGCGGGAGTTCCGCTCCAACTTCGATTCCCCCCTGGCCTATGTCGTGATCTGCTTCGGGCTGATCGCGCTCGGCCTCATCTTCTTCTTCATGAACGGCGGCTTCTGGCAGGCGGACCGCGCCTCGCTCGTGCAGCTGTTCAGCTGGGCGCCGATAGGGCTCTCCTTCCTCATCATCCCCGTCATCACGATGAGGCTCCTCGCCGAGGAGAAGCGGAGCGGCACGCTCGAGATGCTGATCACCCTGCCCGTGCAGGACCACGAGGTCGTCCTCGGCAAGTTCCTCGGCGCGTGGGGGCTCGTCCTCGTGCTCGTCTTCTCGACGATCCTCTACCCGATCATGATGTTCGTGTGGCCCTGGCACCTCGGCGCGCTCGACAGCGGGCCGGTGCTCTCGGGCTACATCGGCCTCGTGCTCTACAGCGCGGCGGCCGTCTCGATCGGCCTCCTCATCTCGGCGCTGACCGAGAGCCAGGTGATCGCGTTCTTCATCACCTTCCTCGTGCTCGGCTTCCTGCACGGCGTCGACAACTTCGCCGACTACGCCCCGTTGTTTCTGCGCGACATCCTCTCCTTCATCAGCTTCGACACCCGCCTCACGCCGTTCGCGCGCGGCATGGTGTCCACCCGAGACATCGTCTTCTTCCTCTCGATCACCGCCGGCAGCCTGATGGCCGCGTTCAGGGCGCTCGAGCGCAGGAAGTGGGCGTAAGGACCAACCATGGAACGGAAAGCCAAAGCCGCGACGCAGACAGGCGTCTACCTGGCCATCGTGGCCGCCATCCTCGTGGTGGCCAACGTCATCTCGTACGGAGCCTACAAGCGCTTCGACATGACGAAGACCGAGAGGTTCACCCTCTCGAAGGGCTCGGCCCACCTCGTCCGCGAGGGGCTCAAGCAGGATCTCCAGGTCGACGTCTACGTCACCCGGGGGCTCCCGAAGCACGAGGCGTTCATCCAGGACCTCACCGACCTCATGAACGAGTACGAGCAGGCCTCGAACGGCAAGCTCCACTACGCGATCATCGAGGCGAAGACGGACGAGCAGCGCGCCGCCGCCAAGGAGGCGGGCCTGCAGGAGGCCGCGTTCGGCGAGGGGAGCGAGACCGGCCAGGATCAGGCCACGATCACCCGCGGGTTCATGGGCATCGCCTTCAAGTACGGGAGCGAGAAGGAGGCGATCCCGATGCTCTCGCCCGACCAGGCGCAGGGCCTCGAGTTCTGGATCACGAACACCATCCGTGAGATCCGCGACAAGGCCGACGCCATCGACACAAAGATCGGCATCCTGACCGGCAAGGACGAGATCAAGCTGACGGACGCGAACCTCGTCGCGTCGCAGGGCGGCCGGGGCGGCGGCCCGTCGATGCGCGCGCTGCTCGAGCACCACTTCCCGTTCTACAAGTTCGAGGACGTCGACCTGAAGGGCGGCGACAGCGAGATCAACAAGGAGCTCGCCGGGCTCGTGATCACGCAGCCGGGCAAGGAGTTCACCGAGAAGGAGCTGCGCCGCATCGACCAGTTCCTGATGCTGGGCAACAAGGCGCTCGCCGTGTTCGCCGGCGCGGTGAACCTCAAGGCGTCCGATCCGGCGATGAAGGCGTCGCTCAACACCTGGGGCCTCGAGAAGCTGCTCGACGGCTACGGCGTCGAGATGAAGAAGGAGGCGATCCTCGACTGGAGCCGCTCGATGGCCATCCCGGTGCAGACGCAGTCGGGCCAGCTCATGTGGTTCCGCGCGCCGGGCATCCTCCAGCTCCAGGAGGACAGCCGCTTCGACGAGAAGGAGCAGATCCTCGACTCGTCGTTCCCCGGCTTCTTCCGCCTCCCCGAGCTCTCCTTCCCCTTCCCGTCGACGCTCGTGCCGCACCCGGAGAAGCAGCCCGAGGCGACGATGAAGGTCGTCGCGCGCTCGACGCCGAAGACGACGGTCGACGTCTCCGAGGCCGTCGACATGAAGTTCTCGGCCGACTGGAAGCCGAAGGGCGAGTACGCGCAGCGCGCGATCGCGGTGACGATCGAGGGCAAGCTCAAGAGCGCCTTCGGCGGCCAGGAGGGGCTCGGGATCACCGCGCCCGCGGAGAGCGCGGACAAGGGCCGGATCCTCGTGCTGTCGGCGTCGCAGTTCCTCGCGAACCCGTTCGCCCGCGCGGGCAACCCGCCCCCCATGCCGCCGCAGATGGCGATGATGGGCGGGATGGGCGGCGACGAGGATCTCCTGATGCTCTCGCAGCCGTACGCGCAGAAGTACCTGACCGCGACCATCCTGGCGTTCAAGAACACCCTCGACTGGATGGCGGGGGACAGCACGCTGCTCGCCGCGACCGCGAAGATGTTCGGCGAGACGAACCTGACCTACGCGGGCATCGAGAAGCCGAAGCAGGAGGCCACGGACGACGAGGCCACCCTGGCCAAGAAGGCCGAGGAGTACCGGGCGGAGCGCAAGACCGTGCAGCAGCGCGTGCAGTGGTCGCTGACGCTCCTGCCGGCGGCCCTCTTCGCCGTGTTCGGCCTCGTCCGGTGGCGGCGTCGCGAGAACGCCCGCGAGAACATCACGCTCGACTGAGCCAGAGCCCCATCGGGTGAAAGAGCCATGAAGACCGAGCATAGAATCTACATCGCCCTCGCCGTCCTCGCGCTCCTCGGCCTCGGCGTGTACTTCACGCAGAAGAAGCAGAAGGACGAGCTCTCCGCGCACTCGGCGACCGCCGCCACGGCGGATCTGCCGAAGGTGGGGGTCTCGAAGGACGACGTCGAGAAGGTCACGAAGATCGCGATCAAGAACGCCGACAAGTCCGACGTGACGCTCGAGAAGAAGGGCGACACGTGGGAGGTCACGAAGCCCGTCAACGCCAAGGCGAACGCGGCGAACGTGCGGAGCCTCCTCGACAACCTGAAGGAGCTCAAGGTCAAGGAGGTCATCGACCGGACGAACGGCACGTACGGTCAGTACGAGCTCACCGACGAGAAGGCCGTCCACGTGGTCGCGTACAAGGGCGAGGAGAAGGCGCTCGACCTGTACTTCGGCAAGAGCGGCTCGCGCGGGCAGATGGCGCGCGTCGACGGGAAGGACGGCGTCTACGTCGCCGGCGGCTACTCGAGCTACCTCTACACGCGGGAGCCGA
This sequence comes from Sorangium sp. So ce375, assembly GCF_051473855.1. Classification (NCBI taxonomy): domain Bacteria; kingdom Pseudomonadati; phylum Myxococcota; order Polyangiales; family Polyangiaceae; genus Sorangium; species Sorangium sp. So ce375. The sequence continues at coordinate 3,456,712 of NZ_CP150335.1, read as the reverse complement.
AGAACTGGCGCGAGACCTCGATCCTCAAGTTCGAGGACGAGAACGCGATCCAGGTCTCGGTCGAGAACAAGAACGGCCTGTTCAGCTTCTCGAAGAACGGCGACAAGTGGTCGGGCACGTTCGCTCCACGCGACAAGGGCGGCAAGCTGGGCGCCGCGTCCGCGAAGTGGGAGAAGTTCGACGAGGCCAAGGTGAAGGACCTGCTTCGCGCCTACAAGAACCTCGGCGCAGAGGACTTCGGCGACGAGAAGTCGGACACCGGGCTCGACGCGGCGGCCTCGAACGGCGGCATCATCACGATCAAGCTCAAGGACAACGCGGGCGACTTCACCATCAAGGTCGGCAAGACCTCGAAGGGGTCGAGCCGCTACGCCACGAAGGAAGGCGGCGACGGCACGATCTACGTGCTGTCGTCGTGGTCGGCCGACTGGGCCCTGGCAGAGCCCAAGAGGTTCGAGAAGTCCGAGAAGAAGGACGACAAGAAGGGCGAAGCCGCCCATGAGGACGAGGCAGCGGGCCACATGGGCCTGGACGACGTCGAGTAGCCGGCGACGTCGCGCATGAGAGCGGGAGGCGCTGGGAGACCGGCGCCTCTCGCATTTTGTGCGCCCGCCGCCCCGACCCCCGGAGCAGGAACCTCAACCTGGGTCGGTCTGGCGGTCGCCCAGCCTCAACCTGGGTCGGTCTGGCGATCGCCCAGCCTCAACCTGGGTCGGTCTCGCGGTCGCCCAGCCTCAACCTGGGTCGGCGCAATCTGTTCACGCAACTTCACGGTGTGGCGCCCGCGTCACGCGAACTTCGATTCGCACTCCAAGGCCGATGTGACGAATATTCGACGCACTCTGCGCACGATTTTTCGTCACCTAGGACGATCATGTCCTGGGGGATCAGAAGCGTACACGGCGGAATCAAGCTCAAACCCTGGATTCCCGTGTTTTCTGTTTGCCCTGGCTCGATTTTCGCTTATGGCTGCGCTCACTCAGGCCCCGCTGTCCTTAACGGACGGATTACGACGTCCGGTCGGCCTGAGCAGCCAGAGAGCCTATGCGCACGTTCGTCGAAGTCCTCCAGAAGAACTCGGTGCACGCCGACCGCGCAGTCACGTTCGTTCGCAGCTCGGGGGAGGAGCGAGCGATCAACTACGCCGAGCTCTGGCTCGAGGCGAGGCGCCGGGCCTACGCACTCCGCAAGCTCGGGCTCCGCAAGGGCGACCGCGTCGCGCTGATCCTGACGGAGGCCGACGAGTTCGTGCTGACCTTCGTGGGCGCGCTCACGGCGGGCATCGTCGCCGTCCCGATGTACCCGCCGCAGTCCCTGGCCAAGCTCGAGGCGTACGGCGAGACGGTGCAGCACATCCTCGCGGCGTCGGGCGCAAGCGTGCTCGTCACGAACGAGCAGCTCAAGGAGATGATCGACGCCTACCTCGCGGCGAACGGCGAGAGCCGCGAGGCCGTGCCGGGGCTGCGCGTCGTCCTCGAGCGCGATCTTCGCGCGCGCGATGACGACGGGTTCGACGCGTTCGACGCATCGGACGCGGCCGAGCCCTGGCGCGTGTCCCTCGACGACCTCGCGTTCCTGCAGTTCACGTCGGGGAGCACCTCGCGCCCCAAGGGCGTGATGGTGACCCACCGCAACCTGACGGTGAACAGCCACGCCATCATGTTCGACGGGCTGCGCTCCACCCCGGAAGATCGCGGCGTCAGCTGGCTGCCCCTCTACCACGACATGGGGCTCATCGGCTTCGTCATCGCGCCGCTCTACGCGCTCGTGCCGGTGATGTTCCTGCCGACGACGGCGTTCATCCGCCGCCCCTCGCTCTGGCTCGACGCGATCCACAGGTTCCGCGGCACGATCACCTTCGCCCCGAACTTCGCCTTCGCCCTCGCCACGCGCGCCGTCACCGACGCGCAGGCGGGCAGCTGGGACCTCTCCTGCGTGCGCGCGCTCGGGTGCGGGGCCGAGCCGATCCAGGCCGACGTGCTCCGCGCGTTCCTCCGCCGCTTCGGCGAGCGGGGGCTCCGCCCGGAGAGCATCCTGCCCTCGTACGGCATGGCCGAGGCCACGCTGGCGATCACGTTCAGCGACCTCAAGGCCCCGCTCACCACCGATCGCGTGGACGCGAAGGCGATGCAGGCCGGCAAGGCGCGCCCCGCGAACGGCGGCGCGTCGCTGGAGCTCGTCTCCTGCGGTCGTCCCCTCCCCTGCCACGAGCTCGTCATCGTGGGCCCCGACGGCTCGCCGCGCGGCGAGCGAGAGGTCGGCGAGATCTGGGTGCGCGGCCCGAGCGTCGCCGCCGGATACTTCAACGAGCCGGAGGCGACCGAGGAGGCGTTCGGAGGGGGCTGGCTGCGGACGGGCGATCTCGGCTATACCGTCGCCGGCGAGGTGTACCTCTGCGGCCGCTCGAAGGATCTCATCATCCTGGGCGGCAAGAACTACTTCCCCCAGGACATCGAGCGCATCGCGGCCTCCGTCGAGGGGGTGCGCGACGGCCACTGCGTGGCGTTCTCGTGCCTCACCGACGCGGGGGCCGAGCGCGCCGTCGTCGTCGCCGAGGCCAAGCGGACGGTGGCCGGCGTCGCGCAGGCGATCACCCAGGCCGTGCGCGCCGAGCTCGGCGTGCAGCTGTCCGAGGTCGCGCTGATCAAGCGGGGGACGCTGGCGAAGACGTCGAGCGGCAAGGTGCGGCGGCGCGAGATGAAGCGGCGCTTCGAGGCCGGCGAGCTCGAGGGCGCCTCGGATGTCGACGAGGGCGTGGCGCCCTCTCCCCATGGCGACGTGGTCCGCTCGAGCGGACCTGTGTCGCGAACCGAAGGGGGCCGCGCGGGCGGCGCCCCGGCACGTGTCGAAGGAGTCATCGATGGGATCCAGTAAGGCCGAGGTCGAGGTCAGCTACGACGTCTCGAACGAGTTCTTCAGGCTGTGGCTCGACGAGCGCATGAACTACACCTGCGCCGTCTACGAATCCCCTGAGCAGCCGCTCGAGGCCGCGCAGCTGAACAAGCTCCGGATCCTGTCGGACTTCGCCAAGGCGGGGCCCGGGAAGAAGGTCCTCGACATCGGCTGCGGCTGGGGCGCGGCGCTCGAGTACGTGGCCACGACGCGCGGCGTGACACGCGCGGTCGGCGTCACCCTCTCCACCGCGCAGGCCGCGGAGGTGAACGCCCGGAAGATCCCCGGCGTCGAGGTGATCGGCGGCGACTTCCGGACCTTCACGACGGCCGAGCGGTTCGACAGCCTCATCTCGATCTGCATGATCGATCACCTGTGCTCGCCGGAGGAGGCGCGCCAGGGCAAGGCGATCGACATCTATCGGGCTTACTTCAAGAAGGCCTGGGAGCTCACGAACAAGGGCGCCTGGTTCGGCCTCCAGACGATCCTCCGCAACCGGACGCCGCGCATGACGCCCTGGGGCGGGCTCCCCGCCGGCACGAGGAAAGACCTGGAGGACATCTACTTCGTCACCCGGGAGATCTTCCCCGGCGGCCTGAACCCGCGGCTCGAGGACATCATCCAGGCGGCGAACCCCTACTGGGAAGTGATGCAGGTGAACACGCGGCGCGAGCACTACCAGCGCACCACCGCGGAGTGGCTCCGCCGGCTCAGGCTGAACGAGAAGACCATCCGGTCGACGTGGGGGGACAAGGTCTTCGACGACTACGATCGTTACCTGTCGACGTGCGTGAACGCGTTCGACAAGCACTACAGCTCCCTCGCTCAATACGAGCTTCGCAGGATCGACTGAACCATGACGGACAAGACCAATCTGCTCGAGATTTTCAAGACGGTTGCCGCCCGGGTGGACAAGCGGGAGTTCCCCAATGTCACCGCGGCGTCGGTGATCACGGAGCTCGGCATCGACTCGCTCTCGATGATGCAGATCGTCGGAGAGATGGAGACCGAGCTCGGGATCATGATTCCGGACGAGGATCTCGTCGAGCTCATCACCGTGGGCGACCTCTGCAAGAAGGTCGGAGAGCGGCTGGAGGCGATCGTATGAGCCAGCTGGAGGAGAAGATCTTCCAGGAGTACATGACGTTCTTCGAGAAGGCGGAGCGCGAGCGCCGCTGGAACGTCTTCCAGGACATCCCGTGGGAGCGCGTGAACAAGGAGGCGAGCGAGGAGCTCGCCCTGTGCGCGGAGACGTTCTGCTCGGTCGAGATGTACCTGCCCGACTACGTGGCGGGCGGCATCAACCTCGTGCGGAAATACTTCGGCCAGGCGTGGTTCCAGGCCAACTGGGCCTATGAAGAGTCGAAGCACTCGCTCACGCTGATGCAGTACCTCCTGCGCTCCGGCAAGCGCACCGAGGAGCAGCTCACCGACCTGCAGCACCAGATCTTCGCGAAGAAGTGGGACCTCCCGTTCCACACGCCGCGGCAGATGACGTTCTACGGCTGCGTGCAGGAGATGGCGACGTTCGTCATCTACGTGAAGCACCGGGAGCGGGCCGCGTCGGAGGGCGACGAGTGCCTGCGGACGATCTACGATTACATCGCCCGCGACGAGATCGCCCATTGCCGCTTCTACCAGAGCGTCATCAAGGTGCTCCTCGAGGAGGACCGGCCGGGGACGCTCGCGGACATGGCGCACGTGTTCGCGAACTTCGAGATGCCGGGCGTCGGGATCGTCCCCGACTACGACTCGCGCATCCTGAAGATGCGCGAGGCCGGCGTCGACCGGAACGTGTTCATCCAGAAGGTCTACATGCCGATCCTCAAGTACCTCGGCGTGGGCCGGCACGAGATGCTCGCCGCCCAGCGCGCCGCGCTCGAGCTTCGCCGCGGCGGCGAGGGCCGCCGTGGCACGTCGATCGAGGGCCTCTCGAGCGCTCCCAACCTGGACAACGCCGCCCCGCAGGCGCTGTCCGCTTGAACCTTCCACCTCCCCTTCCCTCAACGAGCACGAGCAGTCCGATGCGAAGGCGCGTCGTCGTGACCGGGATCGGCGCCGTTTGCCCGCTGGGCAACGACGCCGCCACCACCTGGCAGAACCTCCTCGCCGGCCGATCCGGCGTGGACTACATCCGCGATTTCCCCGTCGACAGGCTCCGCAGCGACATCGCGGCCAGCGTGAAGGGGTTCGACGTCGGGCGATACCTGTCGCCGAAGGAGGCGGAGATCTATGGCCGCGTGACCCACTTCAGCCTCGCGGCCGCGGTGGAGGCGCTGCGCGACGCAGGCATCGCGCAGCTCGCGCGCGGCGCTGCCGCGGACGACGACGCGGCGGAGCGCGCGGGCGCGCGGGCACAGGAGGCGTCGCCGATCGCCGCGGCAGCGCCGGCGAGCGGCCTCGACAGGACCCGCGTCGGGTGCCTGATGTCCACGGGCATGGGGTCGGTCGACATCTTCGAAGAGCAGGTCGGCCGGAGCGCGGCGCGCGGCCCGCGGGCCGTGTCGCCCTACTTCATCCCGGGGGTCATGCCGAACGGCGCGGCGGCGCTCATCGCCATGCGGTACGGCTTCATGGGGCCGTCGTACAACCTCGCGAGCGCCTGCGCGACAGGCACGCACTCGATCGCGACCTCGGCCCTCATGATCGAGGCGGGCGAGGCCGACGTGATGGTCGCCGGGGGCGCCGAGGCCGCGACGCGGCTCAACACCGTCGCGGGGTTCGGCAACGCGAAGGCGCTCGCCAAGGCCGTCGACGGCGACCCCGCGCGCGCGAGCCGCCCGTTCGATCGGCGCCGCCAGGGGTTCGTGATGGGCGAGGGCGCGGGCGCGCTCGTGCTCGAGGAGGAGCAGCACGCGAGGGCGCGCGGCGCAAAGCCGCTCGCGATCGTGACCGGCTTCGGGATGACCACGGACGCAGAGCACCTCACGCGGCCGCACTCTGGAGGGCTCGGGCTCGCGCTCGCGCTGGAGCGCGCCCTCGCGAGGGCGGGCACGGCGCCGGAGGCGATCGGCTACATCAACCCGCACGCGACCTCGACGCCGCAGGGCGACGCCGCCGAGGTGCTCGCGCTGCGGCGCGTCTTCGGCGAGCGCCTCGCGCGCATCCCGATCTCGGCGACAAAGTCGATGCTCGGGCACCTGCTCGGCGGCGCCGGCGCCGTGGAGACGATCGCGGTCGTGTGCTCGCTGCGCGATCAGCTGCTGCACCCGTCGATCAACGTGGATGAGCTCGATCCCGATTGCTCTCTGGACGTCGTGCGGGAGCGGCGGGCGGTCGATCTGCGTCACGCGGTGAAGTGCTCGGCAGGCTTCGGCGGGCACAACTGCGCGCTGGTGCTGGAGCGGGCGTAGCGCCGGCGGCCGCGCCACGGCTGGCGGACGGCTGGCGGCCCCCCGCGCCCGGCCCTACGTGGGGCCCATGGCAGCCCACAAGAACAGGCTCGCGAGCGAGTCTTCGCCGTACCTCCTGCAGCACGCGCACAACCCGGTCGCGTGGTACCCGTGGGGTGCTGAAGCGCTCGATCTCGCTCGACGGGAGGACAAGCCGATCCTCCTGTCCATCGGCTACGCCGCCTGCCACTGGTGCCACGTGATGGAGCGCGAGTCGTTCGAGGACGAGGCGATCGCCCGGCGCATGAACGACCTCTTCGTGAACATCAAGGTCGACCGGGAAGAGCGGCCCGATCTCGATCACCTCTACCAGCTCGTCGTGCAGCTCATGGGGCAGCGCGGCGGCTGGCCGCTGACGGTGTTCCTCACCCCGGACCAGCGGCCCTTCTTCGCGGGCACGTACTTCCCGCCGAAGGACAAGCCCGGCATGCTCGGCTTCCCGAAGGTCCTCGACGCGCTCGCCGACGTCTTCAGGAGCCGGCGCGACGAGGTCGAGCTCAAGGCGCAGGAGATCACCCAGGCCATCGAGCACGTGCAGCGCGCGCCCGGCGCTGTCGACACGGCGAGCGTCCTCGAGTCCGCGTCGTCGGAGCTGCTCCGGCGCGCGTCGCGGCAGCTGCTCGCGCGCCTCGATCACCGCCACGGCGGCATCGGCTCGCGGCCGAAGTTCCCGAACACGATGGCGCTCGACGTGCTGCTCCGCCGCGGCGCGCTGGAGGGCGATCGCGTCGCGGCGGAGGGCGTCGAGCTCACGCTGGACAGGATGCGCGACGGCGGCATCTGGGATCACCTGCGCGGCGGCTTCCACCGCTACTCCACGGACGAGCGCTGGCTCGTGCCCCACTTCGAGAAGATGCTCTACGACAACGCGCTCCTCCTGCGCCTCTACGCCGACGGGTTCCGCGCGTTCGAGAAGCCGATCTACGCCGACACCGCGCGCGAGATCGTCGGCTACCTGTTCGCCGAGATGCGCGATCCGGAGGGCGGGTTCTACGCGTCGCAGGACGCCGACTCGGAGGGGAGCGAGGGCAAGTTCTTCGTGTGGACGCTCGATCAGCTCCGCGCCGCCGTCGGCGAGGATCGGCTCGCGTACGACGTCGCCCGCCTCGTCTTCGACATCACCGAGGAGGGCAACTTCGAGCAGAGCGGCGCGACGGTGCTCTCGCAGCACCGCACGCTCGAGCAGGCCGCGGCGCTCATCGACGAAGGCGCGGGAGGGGGCTCCTCGACCCACCTCGATCGGTGCCGCGAGGCGCTCGATCGCGCCCGGGCCGCGATGCTCGCGGCGCGCGACGCGAGGCCCCGTCCGGCGCGCGACGACAAGGTCCTCGCGAGCTGGAACGGGCTGCTCATCGGCGCGCTCGCCGACGCGGGCCGCGCGCTCGACGAGCCGGACTGGGTCGCCGCCGCCGCGCGCGCGTTCGCGCTGCTCGAGCGGAAGCTCATCCGCGGCGGCCGCGTCGGCCGTTACCTCAAGGACGGCGCGCCCGCGGGCGCGAAGGCCGAGCGCGGGAGCGCCGGGGCGGCCATGGACGACGTCCGGCCCGGGTTCCTCGACGACCAGGCGTACCTCGGGAACGCGGCCCTCGATCTGTACGAGGCCACCTCCGACCCACGCTACATCGGCGTCGCGCGCGCGATCGCCGACGCCATGATCGCGCACCACTGGGACGAGGCCGCGCCCGGGTTCTTCTTCACGCCGGACGACGGCGACGCGCTGATCGCGCGCACGCAGGACATCTACGATCAGGCCGCCCCCTCGGCCGCCTCGATGGCCGCGCTCCTCTGCCTGCGCCTCTCCGAGATCGCCGACGAGCGCTACCTGTCACCGGCAGAGCGGCAGCTCACGGCGCTCGCGCCGACGGCGCTGGAGAACCCGTTCGGCCTCGGCCAGACCGTGTGCGTGCTCGACCGCCTCGCGCGCGGCAGCGTGACGATCGTCGTGATCGGCGAGGCGGGCTCGGCGGCCAGCGAGCTCGCGCGCGAGGCGTTCAAGGCATACCTGCCGAACCGAGCGGTCGTGCTCGTGGATCCGGCGCGCCCGGAGAGCGCCGCGGCGGTGAAGGTCGTCGCCGAGGGCAAGCCTGCGCGCCCTGGCGCAGCGGTCGCGTACGCTTGTCGCGGGCGGACGTGCTCGGCGCCTGTGACGACGCCGGCCGATCTCAAGGCGCTGCTGGCGTAGTGCGGCACGCGCTGAGCTCGCACGGGCCGCGATCCGGGGCGCTCCTGCAGGTGCATCCGGACACCGGGCCCGGCGCGTGGGTCTGCGCGCATCCACGTCCGACCCCCTCGGCGCGGGCCTCGCTCGGGGCGCAGACCTCCACGTCGAGCCTGGAGTCGTCGTCGAAGTCGGTGACGAAGGTGCAGCTGCACCGGTAGGGCGTGCCGTGCTCGGGGCGGCACGCGGACGAGAGCACCACGCACAGCAGGGCTCCCGCGCGCGCCGCCCGGCCGGGCCACCTACGGCGTGACCGTGCCGCCACCCTTGTCGCCGCCCGCCTTGTTGCCGCCCGTGTTGCTCTCGCGGATGTGGAACTCGACGCGCCGGTTCTTCTGGCGCCCGGCTTCGGTGTTGTTGTCCTCGATCGGCCGCTTCGGACCGAAGCCCGCCGCCGTGAGCCGGGCAGGGTCGATGCCGCCCCGCTCGATCAGGTAGGTGCGCACCGAGTGAGCGCGATCGTTCGAGAGCTTCTCGTTGAGCTGGTCCGAGCCGCGGTTGTCCGTGTGGCCCTCGATCGCGACGAGCGTGATCTCGGGGTTCACCTTCAGGAGCCGGACGACCTCGTCCAGGATGCTGTAGCTGTTCGGCAGGATCCGCGCGCTGCCGGTCGCGAACTGCACCTGCTTCAGGATCTGGATCTCGCTCGACCCCGTGATGCGACGGATGAACTGCGGGCAGCCGTTCTTCGTCGGCTCGGGGCTCGGCTGCCCCGGCTCCTTCGGGCAGGCGTCCTTCGCGTCCGGGATGCTGTCCTCGTCGGCGTCGTCCTCCGGGCAGCCGTCGGCGTCGTTGATCTTGTCGAAATCCTCCGGCTGATCCGGGCACTTGTCGCTGACGTCGGGGATGCCGTCGCCGTCGCGATCGGGCAGCGCCGGGCAGCCGTCGTCGGGGTTCGGCGGCTTGCCGTCCTCGGGATCGGTCGGGCACAGATCGATGTCGTCAGGGAGGCCGTCCTTGTCCGTATCCGCGGCGCGCGGCGGGACCGCCTGGAAGCGCCTGCCGGGAGACACGGGCTCGACATCCGCGATGCCGAACGAGTAGCCGATGACCCCGACCATCCGGAAATTCGGCGCGTAGCCGCCCGACAGCCGCGTGCCGGCGCCGAGCCCGGCCCAGGCCTTCTTCTTCTGATCGAGCGCGAGCCGCCCCTCCGCCATCCACTCGAGCGGGGTGTTGTCCCCGTTGAACGTCGTTCCGCGGCCGAGGCCCGTCGATCCGAAGATCTGCGCGCCGAGCCGCAGCGTCCCTTGCCGCAGCGGGAGGAAGCCGCCGATCCCCCACCGCCACTCGTTCGTCACCTCGAAGTCGTTGATCGATGAGTACGGACGGAAGTGCACCCCGGTGTTGAGGACGAAGAACATCGACTTGAGATCGATCTCGCCCGAGAGCCCGAGCATCGCGCTCGCGGCGTTGTCGCCCGAGAAAGAGTACTTGCCGCCGGTCGGCACCCACGCCGTCGCGTTGACGCCCAGCTTGAAGAAGCGATCTTCGCTCCGGTACAGGATCGCCCGCCCCTCGAGGCGCGCGTCCATGAGCGCGGCGGTCGACGGGCTCGCCGCGTCCTCTGCGCCGGCGACGCTCGGGTCGTTCGTCGGGTTGCTCGTCTGGAGGGCGATGATCGGGAGCCCCACCTGGAACGAGAAGCGGTCGAGGAGCTCGACGCCCCCGTTGAAGTAGCCGATGAGCTGCGAGGAGATCGGCGCGCCGTGTTCCCTGCTGAACCGCTCCGCGGCGTGCTCGTCGTTCAGCATGTTCTCGACCCGGAAGGGATTGAGGCCGAGGCCGAGCCCGAACTGCCCGAAGAAGCGCGTCTCCGGCGCCACCTGCGGTCGCCAGAGCCCGATCGAGTCCTCGGGAGCGCCGGCCATGGTGAGCCGGTCCAGGTAGAACGTCCTCGTCTGCGCGCTCACCGGGAGCGCGCTCAAGAACAAGGCTCCCGCTGCAGCAGCCCCCAGCGCGCGTCGCTTGACGCCCCGTGCGGGCGCGTGCTGCTTTTCCCCCTCATGTCCTCCGGTGCGCGTCAAATTCCCTCCTGTGACCCGCTTTTGAACGGCCGTTGCGGTCGATCGGAGGCTACACGCTAACCCAAGCGTCTAGAAAGGTGAGAGAGAACGGCGAACCCGGACCCGCCGCGTCGTCTGGTGTTGACCTGAGCCGAACCTCATGCTTTCTTGCGCGCCCGCTTGACGTGCGGCCAGGATGCCGCCGTTCGCGGTCCAGAACGCCGAGGGACGACCAGCCATGAAGCGCACCTACCAGCCCCATAACACCCGCCGCGCCCGGACCCACGGCTTCCGTGCGCGTATGGCGACCGCCGGCGGTCGCAAGGTCATCAACAACCGACGCCGCAAGGGCCGCTCCCGGCTCGCGCCCAGCATCTACAAGAAGTAACGCGGCTGTGATGGCGCCAGCGCACCCGCGCTCGTCGGCGTCCTCCTCCTCGTTCCCGCGCGAGCGCCGTATTCGCAAGCGGGCCGATTTCGTCCGCATCCAGAACGGCGGTCAGCGCGTCAGCACCCGCCACCTGCTGCTCCTCGTCGCGGCCCCCACCGACGGCGCCGCTCGCGGTGAGGCCCCTCGCGGCACGGAGAGCGGCGCCGCGCCCCTCCCGTCGACGGCGCCCCGCCTGGGCCTCGTCGCCTCGCGCAAGGTGGGCGGCGCTGTGGCCCGCAACCGCGCAAAGCGCCTGCTCAGGGAGGCGTTCCGGAGGTTCCCGGAGCTCTTCCCGGAGCGCGTCGACATCGTGGTGATCCTCCGCACCGGCGCCGGCTCGCTCGGCCTCGACGACGTCCTCGCGGAGCTGCGGGGCGTGGTCTCGCTGCTCCGCCGGCGGGCGAGGGAGGCGCTCACCGCCGCGCCGCGCGCGCGGACGCAGGGCGTGGCCGAGCGCAGCGCAGACGATCCGCCAGCGTCCGCAGCAGGCCAGAGCGACGGTTAGAAGATGGCGCGGCGCACCTTGCGCCGTGGTGCGCTGGGCCCCAAGCTCCTCGCTCTCTCACGGCTCACCGCATGCTGGCGAAGCTCCTCCTCGCGCTGATCCGCGTCTACCAGATGACGCTCTCCAGGCTCATCGTGGCGGTGATGGGCCCGGTCTGTCGGTTCGAGCCCTCCTGCTCGCGCTACGCGGCCGCCTGCATTCTGAGCCACGGGGCGCTCCGGGGGAGCTTGCTTTCGCTCAAGCGACTGTGTAGGTGTCACCCGTTTCATCCAGGCGGGTTCGACCCTCCGCCACCACCTCATCTTCGCCGTGCCGCGGCGGCTCGGACGCCGCGACAACGGGACGCTGACCCGCGGGATTCAGCACGCTGTTCGTCTACTGGCGCGGAGCTCGCCTCGCACGCCTCATCCCCTTGGCGAGCGGGCCTCAGCGGCCGGGTCACCCTCATGGACTAATCCCGCTCGACCATCGATACGGCCCCCGGCGGCACGGCGCCCGACACGCCGCGGAGCGAAGCCCGCACAGAGCGCCCGTGGGCAGCCTCGTGAGGCGTCACGAGACGCCCGCAGCGAAGGGCGCGGCTCGAGATCCTGGGATCGACGAAGGACTTCATGGAACGCAGCAATATCGCCAAATGGCTGTTCCTCGGCCTCGCCATCATCCTGTTCTTCCAGTTCGGCAAGCCGCTCCTCTTCGGCGAGGGCGCGCCGCAGCTGCAGCCGCTCGATGTCAACGACAGCACGGCCCCCGCCGAGCGCTCGCCCGCGGAGACGTGCGTCATCGACGGAGATCGCTTCAAGGCTGAGCTGTCGACGCACGGCGGGTCGCTCCGGCACCTCTGGATGACGGACCCGAAGTACACGACGGGGAACGGCGAGCGCAGGCCGATGGACCTGGTCACGACCTCGCTCGAATCGCGGATGCCCCTCCGGACGGATCTACGACTGCCCGGCGGCAGCGCGCCGCAGGTGCCCTTCGACGATCTCGACTGGAAGCTCTCCGCGCAGGACGGCAAGAGCTGCACGTTCACCTATACGGACGACGCGACGAGGCTCACGAAGGTCGTCGCGGCCACGGGGCGCCCCTTCGAGCTCTCGCTGCAGATGACGGTCGAGAACCTCGCCCAGGAGCCGCGCAAGCACCGGCTCGCCGTCGAGCAGAGCGCGTGGCGGACCCAGAAGGAGACGGAGGGCCATCTCGGCCTCATCTCGGAGTGGATCACCGAGACCGTCGCCGCGACCGACCAGAAGACAGAGCGCCAACACCCCGACGCTTTCGATCCCGGCGACTTCAAGGACAAGGAGTTCACCGCCGAGCGCTGGCGGCGCACCCCGGGCAACGGGCGGTTCGCCGCGGTCTCGAGCAGCTACTTCAGCAAGATCGCGATCCCGCTGGAAGGGCCCGGGCAACCGGCGGCCGAGACGCAGATCGAGGACATCTGGGATACATCCAAATTCCAGGACAAGGCCAAGGACCCGAACTTCGGGCACGTCTATCGCGCGCGGCTCGCCTACCCGGAGCACGAGCTCGCGCCCGGCGGCGCGGTGACTTACAAGCTCCTCTCCTTCACCGGCCCGAAGGAGCGCGATCTGCTCGCCGCCGTGGATCACGGGGTGAGCGAGGTCATCAACCTCGGCTGGTTCTCGCCGATCGCGAAGCTCCTCGTCTCGTACCTCTACGTCCTCCAACGCGCCGTGGGCAGCTGGGGCTGGGCGATCGTCCTGCTCACCATGACCGTCCGGCTCCTGCTCTTCCCGCTGAGCATCCAGCAGATCAAGAGCGCCGCGGCGATGCGCAAGCTCAAGCCGGAGATGGATGAGATCAACGCGAGGTACAAGGACGACGCTACCCAGCGCGGCCTCGCGATGCAGGAGCTCTGGCGCAAGAACAAGGTCGCGAACCCGGTCGTCGGCTGCTTCCCGATGCTGCTCCAGATGCCGGTCTGGTTCGCCCTCTACACCGCGCTCCAGACGGCGGTGGAGCTCTACCACACCCCGTTCGGCCCCGTGATCCCGGACCTGTCGGCGCCCGGAAAGTACTTCATCATTCCCATCGTCCTCGGCGCTTCGAGCTTCATCCAGCAGAGGATCATGCCGCCGCAGGGCGACCCTGCGCAGCAGAAGATGATGATGTACCTGATGCCCGGCATCTTCACCGCGATGATGCTCTTCCTCCCGGCCGGCCTCGGAGTTTACATGTTGACGAACACCTGGCTCGGCATCGGGCAGCAGGTCCTCGTCGAGCGATACCTGAAGGCGAAGAACGAACGGGCCGGCGGCATCGAGGTGCGAGAGATCGCGAGCGCGGAGCCCCAATCCGCGATGAAGAAGACTCCGGGCGACGACGACAAGTCGGCCCCTGCTCTCGGAAAGGGAAAAGCACGTGTCCGTGGATAGTGAAGTTGCCGAAAGGGGAATCGACGCGGCGGACGTCGATGTCGATGCGGAGGCGCAGGGCGCTGACGACGCGGCCGAGTTCGAGGAGGACGGGCGCGCCGACGTCGCGCTCGACTTCGTCATCGACGTGCTCGCGGCGATGGGCATGGACTGCACCGTCGACCTCCTCGAGAACGAGGAGGAGGATCCGCCCGAGGAGATCCGCCTCGAGATCGAGGGGAAGGACGCGGGCCGCGTGATCGGCAAGAAGGGGCAGACGCTCTCGGCGCTGCAGTTCCTCGCCAACCGCGTGATCAACCGGCCGGGCAGGAAGCGGCGCCACGTGATCATCGACGCCGAGGGCTACCGGCAGCGCCGCGAGGACACGCTCTCTTCCATGGCGCGCAGGCTGGGCAAGCAAGCGGTCGAGGAGGGCAAGATCATCACGTTCGAGCCGATGAACCCGCAGGACCGCCGCGTCGTCCACCTGGCGCTGGCGAAGTTCCCCGGCGTCGTCACGAAGAGCGACGGCGAGGGCGAGGCCCGCCGCGTGCAGATCATCCCCGTCCGCCGCTGAGGCGGATGGTCTGGCCCCGTCCGCCGCTGAGGCGGATGGTTTGGCCCCGTCCGCCGCTGAGGCGGACGGTCTGACAGAGCGCGCAGTTGCGCCGCCGCCGCCGTTGACACCAAATCGCCCGCATGCATAATGCCGCACCTCTCCGGTACCCCCCGGAGAGGTGCGCGGGCGCGCGCTCGCGCCCAAGCTCCCGGAACCGCAACCGAGTTCCATCTGCGTTCATCGCGTGAAGCACGAGGGCCGCGCGCGGCCCCCGCTCCGCCGGACGCAGTCCACGACGGCGGCGGCCCTGCCCTCTTGAGCACGGGCACGGGACCGCGAAGACGGATCCCCGACCCTTTGAAGGATTGACCGACCATGCAGACCTCGAACATCCTCGCGAAGATCGAAGCTCCCCTGTTCCGCGAGGGGATCCCGGATTTCCGGGTCGGCGACACGGTGCGCGTCCACTACCGGATCGTCGAGGGCGAGAAGGAGCGCATCCAGGTGTTCCAGGGTGTGGTGCTGAAGCGCCACCGCGCCGGGGTCCGGAGCACCTTCACCGTGCGCAAGGTGAGCTTCACGGTCGGCGTCGAGCGCATCTTCCTGCTCCACAGCCCCCGCATCGACAAGGTCGAGATCGTCTCGCGCGGCGTGGTCCGCCGCTCGCGCCTGTTCTACCTGCGCAACCTGGCAGGCAAGGCGGCGCGCGTCCGCGACGCGAAGGATTGATCAGCGCCGGCCGGCACCCGGTCGCAAGAAGAACGATCCCGCAGAGCAGATGGCCGGGTGGGCAGCCTGCCCCCGGCTTCGAGCGCGCGCCATCGTCCGTGATTCAGCGCGGAAGCAGCTGCGCGCCGGGCGGCGATGCACGCATGCGCGCGCACCGCGTCACCCGCCGGTGGCAAGGATTCCCGCATACTTCTTCTTGATCCTCGGCCGAGGGCCCACGGTATGCTCGCGGCGGCGGTGCCCCGGCGCCGCGAAACCCGAGAAGGATCACCATGCTCTGTCCGCGTTGCGGTGCGCCCGCGACCCCCAGCGATAAATTCTGCGCCGTGTGCGCCTCGCCGCTCGCCCCGCCTGGGCCTGGAGCGTTCGGGGCTCCGCCGCCGCCTCCTCCTCCGCCGTTTCCTCCTGCTCCGGGCTTCGGGGCGCCCCCTGAGCCCCCGCCGAACTACGGCTCGCCGAGCGGCGGGTTCGGTCCGCCCCCGCCGGCGCCTTTCGGGGCACCTCAAGGCTCGCCTCCCGGTTTTCCGCCGCCGCCCGACGGTGGCGCGTCCGGCTTCGGTCCGCCTCCGCCCTTCGGCCCGCCGCCGGGTGCCTATGGAGCACCTCAGCCGCCTCCTCCGGTACCGCTGAAGCCGCCGCCGTTCCCGCCGGAGCCGCCGATCTTCGGCGCCCCGGGCGGCGGCTATGGCTCCGCCCCGAGCTTCCCGGAGCAGGGCGGCTATGGCTCCGCCCCGGGCTTCCCGGAGCAGCAGGGCAGCTATCCCGGCCCTCCGCCTCCCCGACCCGGGTTCGGTCCGCCGCCGCAGCAGGCGGGCGCGCGCTGCGTGCAGGGGCACGCGATCCCGGCGGGCGGCTCCTTCTGCATGGAAGGAGGCCATCCGATCGCCCTCGATGGCATCCAGATGAGCGGCGACCCCTTCAACCAGACGGCCTATGCGCCGAACCAGCAAGGGCCGTCCGCGCCGCCGCCCATGCCGCAAGGGAGCGGCGTCGGACCTTACGGCGAGCCGCCGCCCCAGCCGAACCTGTCGCCGCCGGGGCCGCCGCCCGCGTACATCCCTCCTCCTCCCGCGGTGCGCCCGCCGACGCCGCCGCCTCCGAGGGCGATGGGCCAGGACAGCCGCCGCACCCTCGCCGGCTTCCTCGTGAGCTTCCAGGACGACGTGCAGGGCAAGTTCTGGCCGCTCTGGCAAGGCAAGAACATCATCGGCCGCGCCGAGACAGGGCAGAAGGTCGACATCGAGATAGCGCACGGGACGACCTCGACGCACCACGCGACGATCGAGATCGACGGCGGTCGGATCGTCCTCGCCGACCTCGGCTCCACCAACGGGACATTCCACAACGAGGAGGCGATCGGCTTCCAGGGCCGACGCGAGCTGCGCGATGGCGACAAGGTCCGCTTCGGCGGGTTCAGCGTCATCCTGTTCAGCGTGGCCGCGCGGGCCTGACGGGCCCATCGCACGAGGAGAGGCGTTGCCGAGCCAGGCCCCCTTCCCCCGCGACGTTCGACCGGCACCTGGCGCCCCGGCCAGGCTGCGTGAAAACCAACCGGATAGCCGCCGCCAGCGCGCGGCGGCCGCCACGCTCGCGGGGAGAGCGCTCCTCTGCTCCCTCGCGCCCGCTGGAGATCCCCACGCATGACTCCCTCTCATGACGCGACTCGCCCGATCCACTTTATGAGCGCCTCCGCCCGTCGCGGCAGGCGCGGAGGCCATGCCCTGCGCTGCGCGAAGCTCCTCGCGCTCGCAGCCGCGGTCCTCGCGCTCCTCGCCGGACAGCGCCGCGCCGATGCCGCGCCCGAAGCGCACCTGCTCCGCATCGACCCGCGCGCGAGCACCGTGGACGGCTCGCCCGTGCTCACGACCGTGCTCGAGGTCGTGCAGAACAAGCGCCTCAGCGACCTCACCCGCAACTGCGCCGCGCTCACGGGCAACGCGAACCTCGACTGCGTCGCCGACGCGATCGAGCAGCCGTCGGCGCTCTACTCGTCGTTCGACTTCCCGGACAAGAACGCGATCCTCTCCGTCACCGTCGACGGCACGGATCTGCCGGCGAAGTTCGAGTCGAAGGCGCGGTGGGGCGACAGCGCCGGTCAGCCTGGCGTCGGCACGGCGTGGCTCATCCTGATCGACGCCGCGTCCAGCATGGGCGCCCGCTTCGACGAGGCGAAGTCGGTCGCGAGCGCGTTCGTCAACGCGATGCAGCCGAACGACATCGTCGACGTGATGTTCTTCAACGATCGCGGCGTCGTCGAGGACTCGAAGTGGGTGGGCAACAAGCAGGCGGCGGCGCAGGCGATCGCCGGCGTCGGGCGCACCTACCCCACGCAGGGCCGCACGCGCCCGCTCTTCACGATCATCAAGAACGCCGCGACCGACGCGTTCAAGGAGCTCGGCAACGCAGGTCAGGGCGTCCAGGTGCCGATGCACCAGGCGATGGTGGTCCTCTCGAACGGCTCCGCCGGCGCGGATCCCAGCTCGACCGCCGCCGCGTCGAACCTCCTCCGGGACTACCTGACGAAGGGGCGGTTCCCGGAGAACAACGACGTCCTGCCGAAGACGCCGGTGCCCGTCATCTCGATCTGGTTCCCGAGCCAGCTCGTCGAGGAGTTCACGGCGAACGCCCGCGAGTTCATGGAAGGGATGGCGAACACCGAGATCGGCGGCTTCTTCAGCGTGGTGCGCGACGGCCAGCAGCGGCGCGCGGCCAACATCGTCAACGCGATCCGCACCCGCTTCAACAAGATGCACATCGTGAAGTGGCGGGTCTCGTGCGTCGCGCCGAGCATCACGCAGACGTTCAAGCTCGCGTTCATCAACACGGATCCGCCGATCGCGGGCGACGCTACCTTCCAGAACGTGCCCGTCGGCATCGATCCCACCGCGTGGCCGCTCGACATCGACCGCGACGCGACCGATCGCGCCGCGAAGAAGACGCCGATCTACCCCGGCGGCACCGTCAAGATCTTCGGCAACTTCTGCTGGGGCGGCAACGCGCAGCGGGCCGAGATCTACATGGTCCCGAAGAACCAGGCCGCGCCGCAGTCGCTGCAGGGCGGGAACATCGAGGACGCGAAGAAGGCCCAGCGGACGCTGATCGAGGGCGGGATGCGCGGCAAGGCGGTCTCGGCCGGGGACAGCGTCGTCGAGTTCGAGCTCCCGGACACCGACAAGTTCCTCGTGGGCAAGGGCGACCAGATGACGGCGCGCCTCATCATCTACGACAACCAGGCGCGGCGGACGAGCGCGGTCACGGCCGACAAGATCCTCACGCTGAAGGCGAAGGAGGCGCCGCTGCCGTACTTGCTCATCGGCGGCGTGACCTTCGGCGGCGTCGTCATCGTGCTGCTGCTCGTCTCCATCTTCCGCGGCGGCGGGAAGCGGCGCGGCGGCACCGTGGCGGCGGCGCCCCCGAGGCCCATCGTGGCGGGGAGCGGGCCGCCTCCGCCCTATGCGCCCGCGCCGCCGCCCCCGGGCGACTTCGGCTACGGCGGCGGGCCGATGATGGGGCCCCCCATGGGCGGGGCCAGCCGGGCGACGCTCTCGGGCCCGGCGGGCATCTTCACCGTGCACCCTGGCGCCGAGGTGCGCGCCGGCCGCGACGGCGCCTCGTGCCTGATCGCGCTGTCGGAGCCGCGCGTGTCCGGCACCCACGCGAGCGTGAAGCTCGAGGCCGGTCAGCTGTTCGTGCGGGACGAGACCTCCAACAACGGGACCTACGTGAACGGCCAGCGCATCAACCCGGCCGTGTGGACGCTCGTGCCGCCCGGCGCGTCGTTGCGCTTCGGCCCCGTCGAGTTCAGCGTCCGTTTGGAGTAGCGTGTCCGGGGCCCGTTCACGCGCCCCGAGCGACGCCCCCCCATGATGCCCCCGACCGAGTCATCCCCGCACCTCAAGATCGAGTTCGCCCAGGCCAGCGATGCGGGTCGGGACCCGAACAAACAGGTCAACGAGGATGCGTGCGGCTACGCCGAAACCCAGTTCGGGTACCTGTGCGTCCTGTGCGACGGCATGGGGGGACACTATGGCGGCAGCGAGGCGAGCCGCACCGCCATCAAGACCATCTTCGAGATGATCGAGCAGACGCCGGCGACCGTGGAGCCGAGCGCGGCGCTCAAGGCCGCGATCGAGGAAGCGGGGCGCCGCGTCTATCAGCTCGGCGGGCCGCCGGAGAACCGCGTCCGGCCCGGCTCGACCGTCGTCGCGATGGTCCTTCACGAGCGCGGCCTCGACGTCGCGCACGTCGGCGACAGCCGCGCGTACGTGATCCGGAGCCACCAGATCTACCCCCTCACGCGCGACCACTCGATGGTGCAGGGGATGATCGACGCGGGCATGATCACGGAGGCGCAGGCGATCGGCCACCCCGACGCGAACAAGATCACGCGCGCGCTCGGGATGAAGCCGGAGGTGGAGGTCGAGGTCCGGCCGGATCCGATGGAGCTCTACCCGGGCGACGTGCTGATCCAGTCGAGCGATGGGCTCACCGACCTCGCGCTCCCCGGCGACATCCTCGGGTGCACGCGGCAGGCGCTCGCGTCGGGATCGGTCGATCACGCGTGCAGGATGCTCGTGCAGCTCGCGAACCACCGCGGCGGGCACGACAACATCACCGTCCAGATGGTCCGGGTGATCGCGACGGGCAGCCGCTCGCTGACGATCGCGCACGGGCCGCCAGGGGCGGTCGGCGCTGGCGACGGCGGCAATCCTGCGCGCGCTTCGCGCCCGCAGGAGACCCTCGCGATGACGCGGCCCGAGGCGGCAGACGCGGCCGCGGTCGACGGCGCGGCCACAGCGGGTGCGGCCGCTGCGAGCGGCGCGGCAGCGGGCGCGGCGACCGCGGGTGTCGCGCCGGCGCCGCGCCCGGCGTCCATCAACAACGCGACCACCGTGGTCCCGACGGGCTCCACCAGCACGCCGCTGCCGCACCCGGCGTCCATCAGCGACGCGACCACCGTGGTCCCGACGGGCTCCACCGGCGCGCCGGCGCCGCGCCCGGCGTCCATCAACAACGCGGCCACCGTGGTCCCGACGGGCTCCCCCGACGCGCCGGCCGTCGCGCCGAGGGTCATCGCCCAAGCGCCGGCCGTCGCCCCGACGGCCGCCGACAAGGTTCCCGCCGTCGCCCCAGCCGCTGCCCACGGCGCTCCAGCGCTGCGCCCCACGACCGTCGACAGCACGCCGGCCGTGAGCCCTACGGCCACCGACGAGCTGCCTCCCGTGGCCCTCGCCCCCAGCGCGCCGGCCGTGAGCCCCACGGCCGCCGACGGCGCGCCTGCCATGACCCCGACGCCGATGGACTCCGCGCTGGCGCTGCCTGCAACCGTGCCAGGAGCCCCTCCTCCGGTGTCTTTCCCGAAGGCGCCCGACGCACCCGCCGTGCTGTCTCCCCTTCCCCTGAGCGCTCCCGCAGCACCCGCGCCACCCCACCAGGTCGCCCGTGCCGCGCCACCTCAGCCTGGAGCCGCCTACGGAGCGCCGCCCCACCCCGGCGTTCCTTACGGTGCGCCGCCTCACACTGGCGTTCCCTACGGCGCGCCGCCTCAGCCTGGCGCCGCCTACGGAGCGCCGCCCCACCCCGGCGTTCCCTACGGAGCGCCGCCTCACCCCGGTGCTCCCTACGGAGCGCCGCCTCAGCCTGGCGCCGCCTACGGAGCGCCGCCTCACCCTGGCGTTCCCTACGGAGCGCCGCCTCACCCGACCGAGCAGGATGCTGCCCCGGCTTCGGTGGCCTTCCCGGCGCACAACCCAGCAGCGCCAGGTGGTCCCGCTGTCGCCGCCGCCCCTCCCGCTCACCTCGCGCCCGCGCCGCCACATGCTCCCGCGTACGCGGCGACGGGGCCGCGGCCCGCGCAAGCGCCCGGCTTCTCTGGGCCCGTGTCGTCCTCACCGTCCACAGCATCCACCGCATCAAGCGTGCCGAGCACCGTGCGCACCTCGCGCGGCGTCTACATCGCCGTCATCGCCGCGGCGTCGGCCGTGATCGTGCTGCTGCTCGTCATCCTGCTCTGGAAGCTCCTCAGCGGCTGAGCGCGAAACGGGATGAACGCCCCACCCCGCACGGAACCGCCCCCACCGCGCACGGATGAACGGGAACGGGAACGGGAACGGAAACGAGAACGCTAGCCGAAACGCTAAATCAGGCGAGCACCGCGCAACGGCCCCGTCCGCGGAATGCGATTGAAGAAGGATCGGATTCCAGATTAGCCTAACGCTCTGGAGGTTCGTCCATGCCTGGCGACCAAGAGATCGAGGACGGAGACGACATGGATGGCGCGCCTGCGGAGCTGGAAGACGTGCCCGAGTCGACCCGTACGCCCTCCCTCGAGGAGGCCCGAGCCGGCTTCATGCTGCTCGATCTGTGACGCGCTGCCTGGTTCCCGGAAGGCACCGTACCCTGCTCTAGCGCTCCGCTCGTCCAGCAGGCGAGCGTCTCCCGTCGAGCCGCTCGAGCATGGACAGGCTCCTCTCCCCCGAGCAACACCGCGGCACCGTGCCGACCGACGGCGCACGGCACGCGCCTCTTCCCTTGCCCTCCCCGACCGCCTGTGGTGAAAAGCGGGCCGCATGATCCCGGGGCTAGGCAAACAAAGCATCACGATCGGCAGCGCCCCCACCTGCGATGTGGTGCTCGTCGCTCCCGGCGTCCTGCCCGAGCACGCGCGCATCGTCCACCAGGGGGGTGGCAAGCTGCTCTTCTCCTGCGGGCAAGGGCCTGCATCGGCGAACGGACGGCCCCTCGCGCCAGGAGAGCAAGTCCCGTTCGACTTCCGCACCCAGTTCGTGGTCGCGCAGGCGCCCGTCCCGCTGAACCATCCGGCCATCACGCTGATGCTGGCGTCGCCCGGGAACCTCGCGCCCGCGCCCGGCCAGGTCGTGATCGGGCGAGACCCCACGCGCGCCTCCTTGGTGCTCCAGCACCCGAGCGTCTCGAGCCAGCACGCGACCGTCACGCTCGATCGCATGATGGTCATCGACCACAACTCGACGAGCGGCACGTACGTGGGCGCGCAGCGCATCGCCCCTGGCGCGCCGACGCCCATCGATCCGCAAGGCGCCATCGCCTTCGGGCCCGTCCCGGTCCAGGTCGGCCTGCTCATCCAGCTCGCCCAGGCCGCCCGGCAATCGGCGCTGCCGGCCGCCTCCGGCGCCCCGCCCGCGGCGAGCGTCCTGCCGCCGCAGCCCGCTGGCGGCTACGCGCCGCCGCCGCAGCCCGGCGCCGCGGGGTACGCGCCGCAGCCCGGCGTCGCCGGTTACGCGCCGCCGCCGCAGCCCGCGCACGCGGCGTCCTCGGTGCCCGCCGCGGGCGCGCCCGGGAGGAAGAACAAGACCGTCCTCGGCCAGCTCGACTTCTCCGGCGGCGGCTCGAACGTCAAGAAGATCGGCCGCACCCCCGACAACGACATCGTGCTCGCCCACCCGCAGGTGTCGAGCCATCACGCGCTCCTGCACTCGATCAACGGGCAGCTCTACGTCGAGGATAGCGGCAGCGCCAACGGGACCTACGTCCGCGGCAACCGCATCGCGCCCGGCCAGAAGATCGCCGTGCAGAGCGGCGAGAAGATCTACATCGGCCCCATGCCCCTCCAGATCGAGATGGGGGGCGCGGGCGCCGTCGAGGTCGTCCAGGAGGAGTACTCCGCCGATCGGTGGGCAGGGCGCCCGCTCTACGAGATCGAGGCGTGGAGCCTCGTCCTCCAGGTCCCCGACCGGGACAACCCGAACGAGCAGAAGACCCTCCTCGACAACGTGTCGTTCAAGGCGCTGCCCGGCGACATGATCGCGCTCATGGGGCCGTCGGGCGCCGGCAAGACGACGCTCCTGCTCACCCTGAACGGCTACCTGCCGCCGACGAGCGGCGTCGTCCGCATCAACGGCGAGGACCTCTACAACATCTACGACACGCTCCGCGGATCCATCGGCTACGTGCCGCAGGACGATCTCGTCCACCCGGAGCTCACCGTCTTCGAGGCCGTCCGCTACAGCGCGAAGTTCCGCCTCCCGCCCGACTACACAGAGGCCGAGATCGACGCGCGCGTCGAGCAGACCATCAAGGATCTCGGCCTCGAGGGCGTCAAGAACCTCCAGATCGGCAAGCCCGAGAACAAGATCCTCTCGGGCGGGCAGCGCAAGCGCGTGAACATCGCGCTCGAGCTCGTCACCGACCCCGTCATCCTCTTCCTCGACGAGCCGACCTCCGGCCTCGCCGCCGACGACACGACCGCGCTGATCAGCCTGCTGCACGACCTCACGAAGGCCACCGGCAAGACGATCATCATGACGATCCACCAGCCGGCGAAGGACGAGTTCGAGAAGTTCAGCCACGCGCTCATCCTGGGCTACGGCGGCATCCCGATGTTCTTCGGGCCGACCCGGCCCGACGCGTACCGCTTCTTCGGCAGCTGGAAGGAGCGGCACGGCCAGCAGAACGACGTCGACAACCCGCGCGACATGTTCGAGATGCTCGCGCTCCGGGAGCGGCCCATCTTCGATCAGCTCCGCGCGCGGAACCCGAACGCGTCGCGCGGCGAGGCCAGGAAGCTCGCCGCCATCGAGTGGCGCAAGGAGTTCTTCAGCGACGCCAACCCGACGTACCGGCGGATGTACTCGGGCCGGCGCGAGATCGGGACCGGCCAGGGGCAGCGCGGCATCCCCGCCGGGCGCGCCACGACGAAGGGGCAGCTCGGCCTGCTCCTGTCGCGCTACTTCAAGGTGAAGAAGCGCGACGTCGGCGGCACCCTGATCATGCTCCTCCAGGCCCCGATCATCGGCATCCTGCTCGCGATCGTCTTCGGCGGGCAGGAGAAGGCGATCCCGGCGTGGTGCCTCGGCGCCCTCCAGGAGCTCGGCCGCCGCGCCGGCGGCGCGGACAAGAGCACCGACGTCATCAAGGGCATGGAGGTCACCACCGACCACACCGCGGCGATCTTCTTCCTCGTCGTCGCCGCGGTCTGGTTCGGGACGTCGAACGCGGCGCGCGAGATCGTCAGCGAGCGGGCCATCTACCTCCGCGAGCGCATGGTCAACCTGGGGCTCGTCAACTACGTGCTCTCCAAGTACCTGCTGCTCGCCGGCTTCTGCCTCGTCCAGTGCACCGTCCTGCTGGCGATCGTGTTCTTCGCCCTCGGCTTCCACGGCGGCATGCAAGCGTTCGGCATGCAGCTCGCCGCCCTGACCGCGACCTCGCTCAGCGCCGTCGCGATGGGGCTCCTCCTCTCCACGGTCGTCGCGTCGTCCGAGGCGGCCATGGCGCTCACGCCGATCGCGCTCATCCCCCAGGTCGTCCTCGGCGGGCTCATGGTGCCGATGACGACCGTGCCGCACCTCCGGCCGCTCATGTACATCATCCCGGCGCGCTGGGGCTTCGAGGGCGCGATCGCGCCGGAGCGGCTCGCGACCGCGGAGGATCCTGCCTGGGTCATCGATCTGCACCGCACCGACACGAGCGCCGCGGACTTCATCGAGGCCGGCAAGTTCAAGTGCTCCATCGCGCAGATGGCGGCCGACAACTACGCGGGCGCGTGGGGCTTCACCACCTACGATCAGACGTGGATGCCCTACGCGGTGCTCGCCGGGATGACCTTCATCATCCTCGTCACGCTCTGCGCGGTGCTGAAGCGGCGCGATCCGGTGTGACGTCGTGACCACGCAGGAACCCGCCGCCTCCCTCCGCATCATCGATGACGGGCGACCACGCCTGCGCGCGCGAGGCCACCACAGGCCGGGCGCCGCGGCGCTCCTCTCGCTGCTCGCCGTCCTCGCGCCCTCCCCGGCGCGCGCGCAGCAGCAAGGCCAGGAGGGGCCGGCGGCGCCGCAAGCGCCGGAGGGCCCGACGGCCGTGCCCCGCGGCCAGGGCGGCGCGATCGTCACGCCGCCCGCCGCCACCGCAGCGCCGGCAGGGAAGGCGACGCCGCCGCGAGCGCTCAACTACACGCCCCCCGAGTACCCGCCGGAGGCCGAGAAGGAGGGGCGTGAAGCGTCGGTGACCCTGCAGCTCGACATCGACCGCGACGGGCGCGTGAAGCACGCCGTCGTCGTCGAGAGCGCGGGGCACGGGTTCGACGAGTCGGCGGTGGCCGCGGCCCAGAAGCTCGAGTTCGAGCCCGCCCGCCGCGCCGACGGCACGCCCGCCCCGGCGCGCATCCTGTACCGCTACTCGTTCACCTTGAAGGCGGCCTCGCCGCCGCCGGCCGCCGGCGAGCCGGCGAAGCCCGCCGAGAGCCTCCGCGGCGCCGTGCTCGCCAGCGGGGGCGATGTCCCGCTCGCCGGCGCGACCATCTCGGTCGCGCCCGTCGCCGATGCGGGCGCGGGCGCGGCGAAGCGCGCTGCGCCGCCGGCGCGCACGACGGACGAGGGAGGCGCCTTCGCCTTCGTCGATCTGCCGCCCGGGCGCTACCAGGTCACCATCGCGGCGCCCGGCTTCGAGCCGCTCTCCGTCGAGGAGACGCTCGCCGCCGGCGAGCAGCTCGAGGTGAAGTACCGGCTCCTGCCGCAAGGCGACGGCCTCGAGGTCGTCGTCCGCGGCACGCGCCCGCCGCGCGAGGTCACGAAGCGCACGATCGAGCAGCGCGAGATCAACCGCATCCCCGGCACGAACGGCGACGCCCTGCGGTCGCTCCAGAACCTGCCGGGCGTCGCGCGCCCGCCCAGCATCGCAGGCCTGCTGATCGTGCGCGGCTCCGGCCCGCAGGACACGCAGACCTTCGTCGACGGCACGCAGGTGCCGCTCATCTACCACTTCGGCGGCCTCTCCTCGGTCGTGCCGACCGAGATGCTGGATCGGATCGACTTCTACCCCGGCAACTTCAGCGCCAAGTACGGCCGGGTGCAGGGCGGCATCGTCGACGTCGCCCTCCGATCGCCCAAGGAGGACGGCGAGCTCCACGGCCTGGCGCAGATGGACCTCATCGACGCGCGCGTCCTGCTCGATGGCCCCGTGCCGTTCCTCAAGAACACCCGCTTCATGGTGGCAGGCCGGCGGAGCTACATCGGCGAGTCGTTCGGCCCCGTGCTCGAGGCCGCGGGCGCGGGGGTGACGCAGGCGCCGGTCTATTACGACTACCAGGTCCTCCTCGAGACCGAGCCCACGCCCTCGTCGCGCGTCCGCCTCACGTTCTTCGGCTCGGACGACGCCCTCGAGCTGCTCCTCAGCGACCCGGCGCCGAACGAGCCGGCCCTCTCCGGCAACGTCGGGCTGCACACCGCGTTTCAACGGATCCAGCTCCGCTACGATCACGAGCTCACCGACAAGGATCGGCTCGACGGCGTGTTCGCGCTCGCGCGCGACGACGCCGATTTCGGGATCGGGCCGATCTACTTCCAGCTCGATCTGAAGACGCTCTCCGGGCGCCTCGAGTACTCGCGGCGGCTGTCCAAGGGCACGACCCTCAACGCGGGGCTCGACGTCTTCGCCGGCCTCTACGCCGTGAACCTCCGCGCCCCCGCCCCGAACCGCCCCGGCGAGCCGCCGAACCAGCCGTTCTCGACGCGCAACCTCCAGGAGGTCTCGCGCGACGGCGAGTTCTTCTACCCCGCCGTGTACGCCGAGCTCGAGCTCGCCCCGACCCCTCGGGCGAAGATCGTCCCGGGCCTGCGCTTCGACTACCAGGACCTGAACCAGCAGGCGACCGTGAGCCCGCGCGTGAACGGGCGCTTCGACGTGGTCCCGGGCTTCCCGCGGACCACGGTGAAGGGCGGCGTCGGGGTGTTCCACCAGCCGCCGCAGTTCCAGGAGGTGATCCCGCCGCTCGGCAACCCCGGCCTGAAGTCGACCCGGGCGCTGCACTACGCGGCCGGCGTCGAGCAGGAGCTGACCCGGCACATCGAGGCGTCGGCCGAGGGGTTCTACAAGCAGCTCGACGAGCTCGTGGTCGGCGTGAACCGACCCGGCTCGGTCCAGCTCGACTACCAGAACGTCGGCTCGGGAAGGGTCGTCGGGGGCGAGTTCCTGCTCAAGTACAAGCCCGACGATCGCTTCTTCGGCTGGGCCGCGTACACGCTGTCCCGCAGCACGCGGGTGCCCGAGCCCGGCGAGCCGGAGCGGCTCGTCCCGTTCGATCAGACCCACATCCTGACGGTGCTCGGCAGCTACCGCCTCGGCGACGGCTGGGAGTTCGGCGCCCGGTTCCGCCTCGTCTCCGGCAACCTCGTCACGCCCAACGTGTGCAACGTCAACGAGCAGAGCTGCGATGCGTACCGCACCAACGCGCTCTTCTACGCGCCCACGGGGACCTATACGCCCATCCCGTTCTCCGGCCCGAACAGCGAGCGGCTCCCGGCGTTCCACCAGCTGGATCTGCGCCTGGACAAGACGTGGAAGTTCAAGCGCTGGCGGCTCTCGGGCTACCTCGACGTGCAGAACGTCTACAACAACGCGAACAGCGAGGCGATTCAGTACAATTACAACTTCACAGCCCGTCAGTACGTCACGGGGCTGCCCATCCTGCCGAGCTTCGGGATGCGAGGAGAGTTCTGAGATGCGCGGGGCGCGGGTGATGAGCGGTGCGGCGAGGCGCGAACGTCCCGAGCGCCGCGGGCACAGGTGGCGGCGCGCGGTGCTCGGGACGCTCGCGCTCGGGGCGATCGCCTCGCCGGCGATCGCCTCCGGGTGCGTCGCAGGCTTCGATCCGCCGAGCCTCGTGAGCGGGCTCCGCGTCTTCGCGGTGGTCCCCGAGGTCGTCGGGGCGGCCGGAGACGAAGCGAGCGGCTCGTACGCCACCCCGGGAGCGCAGGTCACGTTCAAGATCCACTACCAGGACGGGCTCGGCGGCCCCGAGGACGGGTCGCGGCCGGTCAATGTCTACTGGTTCGGCGGGTGCGAGAACCCCATCGGGGACGACTATTACGGCTGCTACGCGCAGCTCGAGGGCCTCGCCGCCGAGGTCGAGGCGTGGCTCGAGCTCGGCGACCCGACGGTCCCGCCGCCCACCCTCAACGGCGTGCGCCCCGGGTTCGGCGACACGTACACGATCACGATCGGCAAGGACATCCTCGCCGACCGCAAGCCGCCCGCCACCGGGGGCCCGGCCTACGGGAGCGCGTATGTCTTCTTCGTCGCCTGCACCGGGGAGCTCGGCCTCGTGGAGGACCAGGGCACCGGGCGCGCAGGGACCTTCCCCGTCGCCTGCTTCCGCGACGGGCGCCGGCTCGGCCCCGACAGCTTCGTGCCCGGCTACACGCAGGTCTACGTCTTCGAGGACAGCCGCACGAACGCGAACCCGGAGGCGCAGGGGCTCAAGCTCGACGGCGAGCCTCTGCCGGAGGACTTCGCCGACATCCCCACCGTCCCGCGCTGCCGCGTGAGCGCAGAGGAGCGGCGCGAGGTCGGCTGCAGCGCGGAGGATCCGTTCGTCGAGTGCGACGCCCACGAGCTCGAGGTGATCGTCGATTCCAAGGTGGCGGAGGGCGATCCCAGCGCGCACCAGCAGGCGCTGAAGGAGATCGTCTGGGTCGACTACTTCGCCGATCTCGGCGATCTCGACGGGGGCATCAAGCTCGTGAGCGACGCGACCAAGGGCTACCTCGGCGATCACGCCGTGAAGTGGATCCCGCCGGCCGAGCCGGGCGTCGCCACGCTCACCGCGGTCCTGCACGACGCGCGCGGCGGCTCGTCCGTGGTGCAGCGCCTCGTCCGCGTCGACTGACGGCGGCCGCCGGGCACCGGGCGGCGGGGCCGCCGCGATCAGCCACAGCTCGCTTCGATCTGCGCGAGCTGGTCGATGAGCTGCTCGGGGTCGCGCGCGGTGCACAGCACGTCGGCGGCGCCCAGGCTGGCGAGCCTCGCCGCCTGGGCGAGCAGCTCGAGGTGCGCGCGGCCCCCCTCGCCGCAGACGAGGACCACGAACAGCCGGAGCGGCGCGCCGCCCGGCGTCGGCACCGCGAGCGGCTCCGCCAGGGTCGCGAGCGCGGCCGCCTGGCACGCGCCGGGGACGATCGCGTGCGGGACGCCGACGCCGTTGCCGAGCGCCGTGGGCGACTCTCGCTCGCGACGCAGGATCTCCTGGGCGAGCGCGCTCGCCGCGAGCGGGCCGCCGGGGGGCGCGAGCCGGGACGCCGCCACGTCGATGACGTCCTCGATGTCCGCGCAGGAGAGCTGCAGCACGACGCGCTCGGGCCTGAGCAGCCCGCTGAGCCGCCGCGCGGGCGCGCCCCCGAACGGCGCGCTCGCCGGGAACTCGGCGTCGATGAACGCCTTGATGCGCGCGAGCTGCGGTCCGCTGAGGTTGCGCCGCGCGAGCTCCGCGCAGAGCGCCTTCGCTGGCGGGACGCGGTCGAGGTAGCGCGAGACGAGCGGCTCGACCTGGTGGCCGAGCTCGAGGAGCACGGCCGGGGGGAGCTCGAGCGCGCTGGCGATCGCCGTGAGCCGGTCGGGCGTGGGGATGGCGTCGTGCCCGTGCTCGACGCGGCTCAGGTAGGCGCTGGAGACGCCGATGCGGTGCGCGAGCGCGCGGAGGCTCAGGCCCGCCTCGACGCGGAGGAGCCGCAGCGCGGCCCCGAACTCGGCGACCGCGCGCGCGCGCGCGGCGCCGTCAGCGTCGGACATCGCTGGCATGGGTCTCAGGTGCGATCGGGCTCGGCCGCGAGGGCGGTCGAGAGGAGCTTCGGGGCGGGCGCCGCGGCCGGGGCGGACGCGGTGGCGGGCTCGTGGTGGCGCACGACGAGCAGGGAGGTCGGGCACCCCTGGATGATGTGCTCGGCGCGGATGCCGAACCGGCGCTGCGCGAGGCCCCACTCGGGCCCGACGCCGACGAGGACGAGATCGTAGCCGCGCGCCGCCTCTTCGAGGGCCGCATCGGCCGGAGAGTCGTGCTCCACCACCTTGAGCAGCACCTTGGACTTCTGCAGCGCTCCGCCCTCCTCGCCCTCGAACACGTCGTCGACCGCCTGCTGCGCGCCGAGCGCGTCGTCGGACCTGCGCTTCGGCTTGACCACGTGGAGGATGGTGACGTCGGCGCCGACCTGCTGCGCGAGCCGGCGGGCCAGCGCGAGCGCCGCCTTGTCGTGCAACGTGCCGTGGAACGGCACGAGCAGCTTGCGGACCGCGGTGAGCCCGCGATCGATGAGCACGCCGACGTCCGTGTGGGCGCCGCGCATCACCTCGTAGACGGTGCCGCCGAGCACGGTCTGGCTGAGCAGCGGCTTGTGCCACCCGACCAGCACGAGGTCGGCCTGCTTCACGTCAGCGACGTTGCAGATGTCGTGGCTCGGCTTGGGCGAGACGAAGGAGAGCGGCCGGACCTCGGCGCCCAGCTCCTTGGCCCGCGACAGGAGCGGCGCGAGCGCGGCCGCCCCGTGCCGCTCGGGCCCTCGGTCGAGGTAGAACGAGCCGCGATCGGTCGGCGGGATGAGCCGCAGGGCGTAGAGGCGCCGCGCCTCGGAGCCCTGGCCAGCGAGCGCGCTCGCGAGCGTCACCATGCCGGGGCCGGTGCGCTCGTACGAGACGCACATGAGCACGGTGAACACGCCCGCCGGGGCGGGGAGCGGCGTGCGCTCCGGCGTGTCGGCGAGCTCCTTGGCGAGCTCCTCCGGCGGGTAGATCCAGCGCAGGAGCGGCGTGGTCATGAAGGTGGTCACGAGCGCCATGAGCACCATCATCGTGAACAGCTTGGGCGAGATGATGCCCAGATCGAGCCCGAGGTTCAGGACGATGAGCTCCATCAGGCCGCGGGTGTTCATGAGGATGCCGAGCGCGCTGGCCTCTCGCCAGCTCTGGCCGGTGAGGCGGGCGGCGACCGCGCTGCCGCCGAACTTGCCGGCGCAGGCGACCACGATGATGAGGCCGCACATCATCCAGCCGTCGGCCGAGTTGAGCAGCCCGATCTGCGTGCGCAGGCCGCTGTAGGCGAAGAACAGCGGGAGCAGGAAGACCACGGCGAAGTCCTCGAGCTTCTCGGCGAGGCTCTGCGCGAAGCCGGTGCCCTTCGGCATGATCGCGCCGAGCATGAAGGCCCCGAACAGCGGGTGGATGCCGATCATCTCGGTCATCCAGCTCGACACGATGAGCAGGAGGAGCGTGACGGCGACGAGGTCCTGCGAGAGCCCTTCCTTGCTGGCGCCGCGCTCGCCGAGCCGGACGAGGAAGGGGCGGACCAGGAACAGCATGCCCGCGATGTAGGCGACGGCGAAGACGGTGGTCCAGACGGCGCCCACGAGCCCCGTGGCGCGCGCGATCGAGACGACGAACGCGAGGATGCACCAGGCGGTCACGTCATCGACGGCGGCGCACGTGATGGTGAGGGCGCCGACCTTCGTACCGAGCAGGCGCCGCTCGGTGAGGATGCGCGCGAGCACCGGGAACGCCGTGATGCTCATGGCCACGCCCATGAACAGCGTGAACGACGAGAACGGGACGGAGCTGTCCGAGAGCCGGGGGTACAGGTAGAGCGCGAGGAGCCCGCCCAGCGCGAACGGCACGACGATGCTCGTGTGGCTGATGATGACCGAGGCGTGGCCGCGCCCGCGCAGGAGCTTCGGATCGAGCTCCAGCCCGATGAGGAACATGAAGACGATGAGGCCGACCTCGCTCACC
This sequence comes from Sorangium sp. So ce375, assembly GCF_051473855.1. NCBI lineage: Bacteria > Pseudomonadati > Myxococcota > Polyangiales > Polyangiaceae > Sorangium > Sorangium sp. So ce375. The sequence goes on along the minus strand of NZ_CP150335.1, from coordinate 3,425,076 downwards.
AGCTTCAGGAGCGGCAGCGACTCGTTTGCGAACAGGACCGCCGACGACTCGGGAAAGAGCCAGCCGAACAGCGACGGGCCGAGCAGGATGCCCGCCGTGACCTCGGCGATGACCATCGGCTGCTCCATCCGGCGGGCCACCAGGCCCACGAGCCGCGCGCAGGCGATGATCAGGAATGCCTGGATGAGGAAGCGGCTCAGCGAGTTGTGGATCAGAATCTCCATGGGGAGCGCTCCCTCCTGGTGGTAAGTGTTAAGTTATCGCTTATCAGCGGGCTATCTCGGCTGTCAAGAAAGGATCCGCGGCGCCAAGCGGCCTCAACAGGCCGGCAGACGAGCGCAGACGGCGCGTCAGGCAGGCCGCGCGAGCGGCCGGGTGAGCCGCGCGATCGGGCGAGCGGGCCCAGCTCGACCAGCTCGGCGCCGGGTGCCTCTCGCGGGCGGTTGTCGTGGGCGAAGGAGGAGCGCGCCCTGGCGCGGGCGGCGGCGGCTACCAATCGGTCGGCGTGTAGTCTTTGAAGAACTGGCCGTACGCGTGCTGACCGCTGAGCACCCCGGAGAAGATGGGGTCGCAGATGCGGGCGGCGCCGTCGACGATGTCGAGCGGCGGGTGGAAGCCGTGCTCTTCCAGCTTGCGGGCGGCGAGCGCCGCGGGGTCCTCGTCGGTGACCCACCCGGTATCGACGCTGTTCATGAAGATACCGTCCTTCGCGTAGTCGGGCGCGGACGTCCGCGTCATCATGTTGAGCGCGGCCTTCGCCATGTTTGTGTGAGGGTGCCTGTCCGTCTTGTAACGGCGGTAAAATTGCCCCTCCATCGCCGAGACATTGACGATGTGCCTGTCGAACGTGGGGCGTCGCATCATGAGCGGCTTCAGCCGGGAGTTCAGCACGAAGGGGGCGACCGCGTTGACGAGCTGGACCTCGAGCATCTCGACGGTCGGGACCTCGGCGAGGGTGAGCCGCCAGCTGTTCAGCGTCCGGAGATCGACCTGCTGGAGATCGGCGTCGTAGCGCCCCTTGGGGAAGAGCAGGTCGTCGAGGCGCTCGTCGCCCGGAGCCGGGATCTGGGAGAGCAAGGCGGGCTCGCGCAGGCCTGCGGTGGGGTCGCCGCCGGCGACGAGGGGGAGCGTGCCGCACGCGCGGAGCGCGTCGTAGTCGCGGAGCGGGGGCTGCGCGCCCTGCGGGAGGGCGTGGACGGGCGCGGTCTCGCCCTCGATGAGGTGGGAGTAGAAGCCCGGCGGTCGCCGCACGGTCTGACAGGCGTTGTTGATGATGAAATCGAGCTGACCGAGCGTGTGGAGGAGGTGGCGCGTGAAGAGCTCGACGCTCGGCGTGTGGCGGAGATCGAGGCCGTAGATGGCGAGCCGTGATCCCCAGGCGTCGAAGTCGCGCTCCGCCGAGAAGCGGAGGGCCGCGTCGTGCGGGAAGCGCGTCGTGACGATCACCCGCGCGCCGGCGCGGAGCAGCATGATCGCCGCCTGATAGCCGATCTTGACGCGGGCGCCGGTGACGAGCGCGACGCGGCCGTCGAGCGGCGCGGTCTGGCTGCGCTTGCGGTAGTTGAAGTCGCCGCACGCAGCGCACATCGCGTCATAGAAGAAGTGCACCCTGCGGAACTCGGCCTTGCAGACATAACACTTGCGCGGCTTTGCGAGCTCCGGCTCGCCGGCCTCCGCCCGCGGCGCGGGCTCCTCGGCGGCGTCGGGCCGCGGGGCAGGCTCCTCGGCGGCGTCGGCCCACGGCGGTGACGGCGCGGGCGGGGCGAGCGCGTCCGGCGTCCGGAACACGGTCTCACGGCGGGCGGCGCGGATGCCGACCGCATCGAGCAGCGCGGCGTCGGCGGACCTCTGCGCGTGCCGGTCACGCTTGCGAAACGCCCTGGCGAGCTCTCGCTGCTCGGCGCGCTCGGGGCGCGAGACGCGGCCGGCGGCGAGGAGAAGCCGGCGGCGCTCCTCGACGCTGAGGGAGGCGAGGAGCGCGCGGTCGAGGGCCAAGGCCTCCAGCACCTTGAGGCAAGCGTCGAGCTCGGCGGCAGTGAACGGCCGGCCTGCGCCGGCGGCTTCGCGGTCGGGACTCATCGAAGCGTGCGTGCATAGCACGCGGGCCACCGCGCGCGAACCGCAGGCGCTTCGAGGCCTGCCGGCTCCGTGCGGCCTCCTTTCCTTCCGTTTCCACGCGCTCTGGTTCCGGCTCCGGTTCCGGTTCCGGTTCCGGTTCCGGTTCCGGTTCCGGCTCTGGTCGCGCCGTGCAGCCGAGCTTTCCATGGCGGCGCCGCGCCGCGCATCACCGCCCGCCCCCGGCCCCGCCTTGCGCCGCGCTGCACGCCTCCCCGTGAACGTGCCGCGCTCCACACCCTGGGCCGCGCCGCGGAGCCCCCCTGTGGACGTGCCGCGCTCCACCCCCCTGGCCGCGCGGCGCGTACAGCACAGTGCTCGATCCGCACGGGCGATGTCCTGTTCGCCAGCTGAGGATTGTACACTGAGTCCTCACGTCATCCTGGGCTCTCGGAATATCCAGCAGAGGATCTATGATCGAGTCGCCTTACGATCTGTTTTCGACGGAATTCATGCCCCATGGCCATTGCTACTTCTGGCAGCCGGGCATGATCTGGCTGCAGGTCATCACCAACCTGGCGATCGGCTTCGCCTTCCTCTCGATCTCCCTGACCCTCGCGCATCTGGTCCGGCGCATCCGGGACATCCCTTTCCAGTGGGTTTACCTCGCGTTCGGCACCTTCATCGTTACCTGCGGGTTCACGCACTTCATGGATGTGTTGGTCATCTGGCAGCCACGGTACTGGCTGGACGGATTCATCCGCACGATCACGGCTATCGCCTCCGTCGGCACCGCAATCCTGCTCTTTCCGCTGCTCCCCAAGGTGTTCGCGCTGGCGGGCGCGGCGCGCATCACACGCGAGCGCGACCTGCACGCGGAAGAGATGAACCGCCAGCTCTCGGCGCTCTACGAGAACACGCGGGAGACGCTCGCGGAGGCCATCCCCCAGCTGGTATGGACCGCGACGCCGGACGGGGAGTTCGATTTTTTCAACCGGCGCTTCATCGAATACCTCGGCGAGCGTCCACGCAATGGGGCGGCCTGGACGGCCGCCATCCACCCCGAGGACGCGGAGCGGGTCGTGGCGCGCTGGAAGGAGAGCTTCGTCACCGGAGACGCCTACGAGATCGAGTACCGAATGCGGCGCAGCGACGGGGCCTACCGCTGGTTCCTCGTGCGCGGGTCGCCCCTGCACGACAGCACCAAGCGGCTCGTGAAGTGGTTCGGTACCTGCACCGACATCCAGGAGCAGAAGGTCGCGGCCGAGGAGCGTGAAGAGATGCTCCAGCAGGCGCGAGAGGCCGTGAGGGCCCGAGAGATCTTCCTCGCCGTCGCGGCCCACGAGCTCAAGACGCCGCTCACGCCGCTGCGCGCCGAGGTGGAGAGCGTGCTGCGGTCGGCGCGCGCGGCGCGCGCCGATCGCCTCACGCCCGAGCGCCTCGTCACAAAGCTATCGGTCGTGGACCGGCAGCTCGATCACCTGGAGCGGCTCGTCTCCGATCTGCTCGACGTCTCGCGCATCGCCGCTGGACGGATCGAGCTGCAGAACCAGGAGGTGGACCTCGCGGAGGTCGTGTGCGAGGTGCTCGAGCAGCACAAACACGATCTCGCCAGGAACTCGATGTCGCTCCAGCTCGCCGCCAACGCCACGGGCCACTGGGATCCCAGGCGGCTCGATCAGGTGGTGAACAACCTCCTCACGAACGCGCTCAAGTACGGTCGCGGACGTCCGATCACGATAGCAGTGTGGGCAAACGATGTGCACGCCCGGCTCACGATCACGGACCAGGGCATCGGCATCGCGCCCCACCAGCAGGCCATCATCTTCAACCAGTTCGAGCGCGCGGTCTCGGAGCGGCACTACGGTGGGCTCGGCCTCGGGCTGTGGATCGTGCGGCAGGTCGTCGGGGCCATGGGCGGGACAGTGTCCGTCGCGAGCGAACCTGACGTCGGCTCGACCTTCACTGTGGAGCTCCCCCGACAGCGAGGAAACAGCGATGACACCGGGAACAAATCTCCTTAAGCTGACACGATGAAGCACATCCTGTTGGTCGAGGACAACGAGGATATTCAAACCTCGCTCCGCGACGCGCTCGAAGAAGACGGTGCTTACAGCGTCGTGACCGCCGGAAACGGAGCGGAGGCGCTCGCGCTGCTCGAGCGCGGCGAGCGGCCGAGCCTGATGCTCGTCGACCTGTTGATGCCCGTCATGGACGGTGTGGAGCTGATCGAGCGAATGCGGCGCGACGCGCGGTTCGCGGGCATCCCGGTCGTGGTCCTGTCAGCCGCGTCGATCACTTCCCCGCCGCCCGGAACACCGTTGCTCAGGAAGCCGATCAGATACGAAGCCCTCCTCGGCGCGGTCCAGAAGGCGTGCGGGTGCTGAGAGCGCCAGGCTCGGTCCGCCCTACCGGGACAGGCGCTCATCGCTCGTCGGGCGTGGTTCCTCCTGCGGACACGCGTTCATCCCTTCGATTCCGATCGGTTCCGGCGGAGGAGCCCCGGCCGTTCGGTCGGTGCGCGGGCCGGCGGGCCATGGGAAATGTGGCGCCCGGAGCAGAGCGCACACCCAGGTGGCGCTACCTGCCGGCGGGCGTATAGGGGCAGAGATTGCCGCCCTCTCCGGTCTCGGCGAGGGAGCCCGTCGAAGGATCGATCGTGAGCGTGGTCGGGAAAGGCTGGGCGCCCGGTCCGTGCGACGCTTCGGAGACCGAGAGCAAGAGGGTCCTGTCGGAGCGCTTGAACGCCCCCTTGCGATGGATGACGCCCGACCAGATGCACGCCACCCTCGGCGGGCAGGGAGAGACGCGATCCTCGGCGACGAAGCTGCCATCCCTCGCGAACGAGAGCAGGCGCTCGTACTTGCGCGGACCGCACGCGGCGGAGCTCCACATGCCGAACAGCGCTTCCTCGCCGGACGCCGTGGCCGCAGTCGGCGTCGGAGCGGCCGGCGCATGCGTCGTCGCCGTGATCGTGGCCGGAGCTTGCGCCGCCTCCGCGGGCGCGCTCGGCGCCGCGGTGGACGGCGGCGCGGAGGGCCCCGCGGACGAGGACGGCGAAGACGGCTCGGGCGCCGGCTCTCGCGGACCGTTGACGGTGCACGCAGCGAGCGACGTCAGCAGCGCGGCGGCGGAGAGGATGGCTGTTCGCATCACGCCCGCTCATCCCATGACGGCTCGACGCGCGCAACGCGTGCACCGCGGAACGAGGCGACGACGCGCGCCGCGCGATGACGCGATAGAGGGCGGAAGGCGTCCGATCGCGCGCGATGCGCGCTACCCCAGCAGCGCGAGCAGATCCTCCCGTGTCAGCGACGCCGCCCTGTCCGCCTCGCCCAGCGCGGCGCCCGCGATCGCGCGCTTCCGCTCCTGCAGCGCGAGGATCCCCTCCTCCACCGTGTCCTTCGCGACGAGCCGGTGGACCATCACCGGTCGGTGCTGCCCGATACGATGGGCCCGATCGGCCGCCTGATCTTCGACCGCAGGGTTCCACCAGGGATCGAGCAGGAAGACGTGATCCGCCGCGGTCAGGTTCAGGCCGGTGCCGCCCGCCTTGAGCGAGATGAGCATCACGGGCGGGCCGCCCGGCGACTGGAACTCCGTGACCACCCCCGCGCGGTCGCGCGTCGCGCCGTCGAGGCGGCTCCACGGGATCCCCGCCGCGGTGACGTGCGGCTCGACGAGGTCGAGCAGCGAGGTCCACTGCGAGAACACGAGCGCCTTGTGGCCGTCCGCGACGCACTCCTCGAGCGCCTCGATGAGCCGCGTCACCTTGGAAGAGGGCGTGACCCGCGACGCCGGCGCCGCGCCGCCAGCGCTCGATCCCGGGATCAACGCCGGATGGCAGGCCGCCTGGCGCAGGCGGAGCAGCGCCTCCAGCGCCGCCATGACGCTCGCCCCCTCCGCGAGCCTCTCCACCACGTCCTTGCGGGTGGCCGCGCGCACCGCGTCGTAGAGCTCGCGCTCGGCCTCCTCGAGCTCGCAGTAGAGCACCATCTCCGACCGCGGCGGCAGCTCCGGCGCCACCTCACCCTTCAGCCGCCGCAGCACGAAGGGGCGGATCTTCTGCCGCAGCTCGGCCGCGGCGCCCTGCACGCCCTCGGCGATCGGCCGGCCGTAGCGCTCCTGGAAGGCGCTCCGCCCGCCGAGCAGGCCGCGGTTCGTGAAGTGGAGCAGGCTCCAGAGCTCCTCGAGCCGGTTCTCGACCGGCGTGCCGCTCAGCGCCACGCGCAGCTCGGCGCGGAGCGCGAACGCCGCCCGCGCCGCCTGGCTGTCGGGGTTCTTGATCGCCTGCGCCTCGTCGAGCACCACCACGTCCCAGGTCTGCGCAGCGAGCAGCTCGGCGTCGTTGCGGAGCACGGCATACGTCGTCAGCGTGATGTCGGCCGCGGGATCGAGCGCGCGCCGCGTGCCGTGGTAGATCGCGAACCGGAGGCCGGGGCGGAACCGCCGGATCTCGTCCGCCCAGTTGTGGACGACGCTGCGCGGGCACACGACGAGCGTCCGCCCGCGCACGGCGCACAGCGTCTGCAGCGTCTTGCCGAGCCCCATGTCGTCGGCGAGCACGGCGCCGAGGCCGGCGTCGCGAAGGAACGACAGCCAGTCGACGCCGCGGCGCTGGTAGGGGCGCAGCGTCGCGGTCAAGTCGGAGGGCAGCGGCGCCTCCGGGAGCGACGCGAAGCCGTCGAGCAGCGGCATCAGCCTGTCGAAGCCCGACGGGCGCGGGTACTCGATCTCGTCGCACAGCGCGGCCAGCGCCGGGAGCGCCGCGGGCGGCACCTCCTTGTCTTCGCGCCGCGCCGCGAGCAGATCGGCGACCCGCGCGCCGTACTTCTCGAGCCACGCCGCGGGCAGCGGCGCCCACCCGCCGTCGAGGAGCGGCACGAGCGGCAGGCCGTCCTGCCACGCCCGGATCACGGCCGTCGCGTCGGCGCGCTTCGGGGGCGCGCCGGCGCCCTCGCCGTCCTCGCCCGCGCCGTCGTCCTGCCCCGCCGAGAGCTCGAACTCGACGTCGAAGGCCCGGTCCTGGATGACGAAGCGCGGCACGAGCGCGGCCTTGCCGAACAGCTCGCCGCGCGCGTCGGCGAAGGCGCGGGCGTCCCACGACTCGAGGCGCGTGGCGAAGCGGATCGCCTCGACGCCGTCGAAGTCGACCCGGCGGCCCGGGATGAGGTGGAGCTCGTCGCGCAGCCGGATGAGCAGCACGCGCTCCGCGGCCTCGTCGCGGACGGGCACGGCGCCGGACAGGTGCACGAGCCGGCCGTTCTCGATGCGCGCCTCCGGCGGGTCGCCGTAGACGAGGCTGGGCACGACGGAAAGCGTGTGCTCCTTCTGGCTGAGCTCCAGGAGGATCCGGGGCCGGGACACGCCGCCCGCGCGGGGCAGGCGCTGGCTCTGGACGGTGACCGGGACGCGCTTTGTCAGCTCCGGCAGGACGTCGGTCACGAGCTTGCCGAGGTCCCCCCGCGAGAACACCCGCCGGAGCGGCAGCCGCTCGAGCTTCGGCCCCGTGAGGTCCACCTCCCGGAGCAGGTGCAGCGTGCCGCCGCACCGCACGACGCCCGACGCGATCACCTCGGCGATGCGCGGGTCCCGCTCCACGACGAGCGCCACGCCGTCGTCGTGGTCGCGCACCGTTGCGCGGGGGCCGATCGCCTCGCTGGAGATGCGCACGGGCGCGCCGTCGAGCTCCACGTCCGCGACACCCGCAAGCGCGGCGAAGAGCTCGGGCTGACGATCCGAGGGGAAGTAGCCGTGCTGCTTCGTACCCACGAGCCGGTCGATCGCGAGATCCTCGTGCGTCGGGTAGAGCTCGGGCAACCTCGGTCCCGGCCGCTCGGCGCTCGCCGGAGCCCGCACGGCGCGGCCCGCGAGGCTGGCGAGCGAGATCCGGAGCGGCTCCTCTGCGCCGCTCGCGTGCACGACCATCCGCTCGAGCGCGAGCACGAGCCCCTTGCGCCGGAGCCGGTACCGCAGCCGCGCCGGCGGCGTGGCCGCGGCGATCGCGCCGCCCTGCGCTGCCGGCTGGCCCTGCGCGGCCGACCGCGCCTGCGCGGCCGCTTGGCCCTGCGCTGCCGGCTGGCCCTGTGCTGCCGGCTGCCCCTCTGCCGCCGGCTGGCCCTGCGCCGGTTGCGAGAGCGACAGCGTCGCCGCGACAGCGTGGGCGCAAGGGTCAATTTTTCCACCACAGTCGCACGTCCACTCGGCATCCGCGGGGTAGAGCGTGACGGTTGGCGCGACCGGCTGCCCGGCCGCCTTGATGCGGACCACGATGGCATCGCCGCGATCCTCCCGTCCGAAGGCAGCGCCCTCACGGGCGAGCTTGACGCCCTGGGACCAGAGGCCCGGAAGACAGGCTTTCCTGATGGCTTCGAGAAGACCCTGCACGAAGACTCCAGACACCGACGGCCGTCCGCGGTAGCTCGCGCGCTCTCCGGGGACCAGCGTCACCTCTTGGGATGTTCACAGAAAGACGGAGAGGGCGGAAAGGGGTTCAGGCGTCTTTTGGCGTCTTTTTCCGCCGTCTCGTCTTCCAGATTCCGGGAGCTCGCCCGGAACGAGCGGGGCGCTGCTGTAGCAGGTATTCGCGTGGCGCGCGGCATGACGCGACGAGCTCTACCGGCGCGTCAGGTGCTCGCGGTAGCGCGTCGTGAGCTCCATCCAGCGCAGCGTGAGGATCGGCTCTCGCTCGAGCCGAGCCTGCCAGCTGCGATCGACGGCCTTCCACAGGTCGCGGTCGGCGATGCCGTGGCGCAGGAGCGCCTGGTCGAACGACGAGGCCGCCCCGAGCGACGACTCGGCGCAGAGGACCGCGTACTGCTGCAGGCTCAGCGAGGGCAGCGCGCTCCGCGCGCCCGGAAGATCGCTCCCGGTGGCAGGCGCAGCGGCCGCGACGCCCTGCGGCGCCGAGGCCGGAGCGGCCGGAGCGGCGCTGCTTTCGTCGAGCTCGCCAGGCGATCGCCGGAGGGTGACCCCCGACCGCGCGTTGCCGCCGTCCAGCTCCAGCAGATCGGCCTCGGGCGGGAGCTTGATCGAGGGCAGCGGCATGGCCCGCGGCACCTCGACGGTCTCGTCGGCCTCGCCCTCCGAAGCAAGGCGTTTCCCGCTCGACACGGGGACGATCACGGACTGCGGCGGCGAGGCCGCTTGCCAAGGAGGCACGGAGGACGCGCTCCCCCGGCCGCCCCGCCGCGGGGCGCCGCGCTCGTCGTCGGGCGCAGCGAACGACAGCACCGGGCCGGCGTCGGTGATCTCCATCTGCAGGATGATCTCACCGTTCTTCCCGCGGACGACGAGCCGATCGCCCGCCAGCGTCGCCTCCATCTCGTAACGCCGCCCGGACGCGAGCGAGATGGTCGCCGAGGGGACCGGTGCGATGCTCGCCGCCCCCCGTGAGCCGATCTCTTCCTGAGGGCGGAGCCCCGTCTGATGCAGCCCGTGCTCGGTATCGGGTGGATCCCCACTCATCGAGATCGGAGCCTAACGCAGCAAGCGCGCGCCCCGCGAGCGCTTTCGACGCCCGGCCTTCGGCGTTCGAGCCCCAGAGCGCGTGGAACCACGCGACTCGTCTTCCCGTTTCCCGTCTTGCCTCCTTCGCGCCTTCGCGTTTTCGCCGCGAGCCGCGGGCGCGTCGGAGCGGGACGTACCCCACACGACGCGGTGCGCTCGATCGCCCAGGATCGTGCCCGATCGCCGCGGCCTGCGCAGGGTCGCGCAGGGTCGCGCTCGATCGCGCAGGAGTTGCGGCGAGGTTGCACTCGGGCACAGAGCTTACCGGGACCAGCGCGTCGTCATTTCGCGAAGTGCGTCGCTGCGCTCGATCCCGGGCTGCGCTGACAAAAATAGCCTTTGTTGGCGTCCTCTTAGAATTCGACGGCTCTGATCGCAATGCGTCCAGCAGGGGACATTCCTGACGTGCCCCAGCGCATCTCCGCTTGAAAGGGCCGGCTCTGTAGTAAAGCGGGGCTGCGAGCTCTTCCCGACAGGAGGTCTCATGAAGAGGACCCGTCTCGCGATTGCGCTGCTGTTCGCCGCGTCCATCGCAGGCTGCATACCCCCCTATACCGTGTATTACCGGACATGCGCGGACGCGTGTGGCAGCGAGCCCGACCCCGAGGCCTGCTTATCGGCATGTCGTGAATGCGCGGTACCGTGTCAAAACAAGCCCGATCGTGATGAATGTGTATCGGAGTGCCATGCATGCGCGGAGCAGTGTCGGCTCGATGCCGACCCCGGCGCGTGCATATCGGAGTGCGGCACGTGCAGCGGCGATTGTGGCGAGCCGGCTCCGGAGGGCTTCTACGGCCCGGCGTTGCTCTGGGTCGGCAGGACGGTGGACGAGCCACAGTGCCCCAGCAGCGCCCCTACCACGGTCTACAGAGGGCACGAGACCGCGGACTTCCCCTTCGAGTGCAGCCCGTGCCGGTGCAGCGAGCCAGCCTGCGCCCTGCCCGACGATCTCAGGACGGACGCTTCGCCGAAGTGCGGTGGCTCGGCGGTCGCGGTGCACGATCCCCGGGACATCCTGAGCGGCGCGTGCGTGGTGCCCACCGAGGCCTTGGCGAACGACCGCCAATCGCTCGTCCTCGGCGAGACCCGAGTGACGCCTTGCGAAGGCAGCGTCGAGCCCCCCCCGGTGCCACAGTTCACCTTGCGGTGGGATCGCTCCGGCGTGGCGTGCGGAGGCAGCCCCCGGGGAGGCACGTGCGCCTCTCCGTCGAAGACGTGCGCGCCGAGCGAGGAGGAAGAAGACGGCTTCGCTGAGTGCATCATGCACCTCGGCGAGGGCGAGGTGACCTGCCCGGAAGATTACCCGGTGGACGTCGTCCTCTACGACGGCATGAGGGACGAGCGCCACTGCACACCGTGTGAGTGCGGTCCGCCCCAGCGCAGCGAGTGCTCCCTGATGCTCCTTTCTTTCCGGGACGGCGAGTGCGACGATCTGCTCACCGCCGGCACAGCGTCGAACCAGGCCCCTGGCTGCCTCGAGGCGAAACCGGGGGTAACGCCCCAAAGCATGAAGGCGGTCTGGCGCGTCAACCAGCCCGGCAGCTGCGAGCCGAGCGGCGGGGAGCTGCGAGGCGAGATCGTCCTCACCGGTCCGAGCACGTTTTGCTGCCAAAGACGTCCAGGCGAGAAAGCGTGATGGTCATGCGCCGCGAAAGACGACAGGAGCGCCGCCCGAGCCACACGATCCGGGCTTCGCCTGAACCGCGGTAGGGTGCGACCAGACACCACGACGCGAGACAAAGGCCCTAAGTACAGGAATCCATGGGCATGACGAAAAATTTCTCTCGATAGAGAGAAATTAACAAGCCAAAACACAATGCGACCCGCGCGCTCGAGAGCGCACACAAAAGCCTTTACGTGCGCTCCAAAGTCAGTATCTACAGGATCACGGCGTGGGAGCGGCGACGTCGAGCCGGCCTTCGCCACGCGGCAGAGGTGCACTGTCCTACAGGCGCCGGAGACGTTGAAGAGGGGGGGCCACATGGCAAGGTGTTGCGGCTGGACGGGAGACAGCGGCGTGCATCGGGTCGAGGTGTTCACTCCGCGCCGTACCGCACCGATCCCGCCCTAGCCGGGACGCCGATGCTACGCGCCGGTTGTGCCGCCGTGCTCGTCGTTTTCACGGCGACGACCCCGGTGCACGCGGATACGCCTCGGTCTGAATCGGCACGGGAGACGCAGGTGGACGACGACAGTTTCCGCGGCGAGATCTCCGCGTCACCGCTGCTCGCGGTGGGCCTCCTGCCCGCGCTCGGCGGAGGGGCCTCTTTCTCGACGGCGTTCCGCTGGCCCAGCCTGTCGGTCGCCATCGAGGCGCGGATGCTCACCTCGCTGGCGGATACGTTCGCCGACGGCGTCCTGGTCCACGCGAGCCTGGCGATGCCGACGCTCGACATCTGCGGTCATCGGGGGGCCCTGTCGGTGTGCGCCGTCTTCGACGCCGGCGAGCTGCGGATCACGAGCGACCCCGGCGTCAGCATTCAAGCGCGCCAGCCGTGGGTCAGCTCGGTCGGCCTGCGGGTCGGCGGCGACTGGCGCTTCTCCGAGCAGCTGTCGCTGCGCGGGTTCGCCGAGCTGCACACGAACCACAGCCGTCCGTCCCTCTGGGTGAACAACAGAGAGGTATGGCGGGTCCCTCCGCTCTCCGGCGTGGTCGGCGTGGGGCTCGTGCTCCCCGTGGATGCCTTCTAGGGGAGGCCCGCTGGTCGCTCCCGAAAGGGAATGCGGCCGATGACACCTGGTCTGAACAAGCGGTCACCACGCCGCGGTGAGCACCATGTCAGCAGCATCAGCAAGAGACACCGGAGCCGACGCGGCGACGCAGGAGCGACCGAAGGCGCGGGCGCCGGCGTGGCTCGTCGCCGCGGCCGCGGCCCTGCTCTGGCCTTGGCGCGCCGGCGCCGCGCCGCCGCGCGCCGCGGTGCAGCTCGAGTACCGGCGCGCGCCAGGGGCCGAGCGCTGCCCGGGCGAGGCGCTCCTGCGCGAGGAGATGGCCAGGCAGCTCGGCTACGACCCGGTGGAGCCCGAGGCGGCCGCGCAGGCCAAGGCCCTTGTCTTCGTCGGCCCAGGAAGAGAAGTGCACGCCACGATGGATATCTATGACGCGGAGGGATCCATCGCCTGGTCGCGGCACCTGGTCGCCTACAACGACGACTGCAAAGAGCTCGTCATGAACATGGCGCTCTCGCTCCGGGTCGCGCTCGATCCGAGCCTCCACGTGCAGCCCGCGCCCGCCCCTCTGCCCCCCCCTGTCCCGCCTCCTGCCGACGCCGCTGCCGCGGCGCCTGCGCGGCGCGCGTGGCCCGAGCTCAGGGTCGGCGTTGCGGGGACCGCGGTGTTCGGAACCCTGCAGGAAGCGACCGCCGGGACGGCGCTCCACGTCGCCCTCCGCTATCCGTCCTTCTCCCTCGGCCTGGAAGGCCAGGCTCAATGGCCCGTCACGATTCGGCTCAATGAGACGGCGAGCATCAAGACCTGGCTCGCGGCGGCGAACGTGATGCCGTGTTCGCAGCGCCGTCGCCTGTTCGTGTGCGCGTTCGTGTCGGTCGGGGTCGTGACCACCTCCAGCACCGACACGGAGATCATCGACACGTCGGCGCTCTGGCTCGCCACAGGGCCGCGCGCCGGCATCGAGATGCCGATCTCCGATCGGCTCGCCGTCGAGTTCTATGGCGACCTCGTGCTCCGCCTCTCGGAGCTCCGCGTCGAGAGCCAGCAAGGCGTCCTCTGGACCCCGCCCGCCGCCGGCGGGCTCGTGGGCGTCCGGCTCGACGTCAACCTCGATCCGCGGAGCAAGGCGCCCGCCCGGCGCGCCTCCGTCCCTCGGGGCGCCGGGGCAGCGCATTGACCAGCTTCGCGACGACGCCGTCGCCGCGCTCGAGGGGGAACAGAGATGGGGTCACAGTCACGCAAGAACACGCCCGCAGAGCCTTCCCACGCCCGCATGGCGGAGATCGCGGACGAACACCTCTCGTTCATCGCTCGCTACCTCGCCCGCCTGGGGGTCCGCGCGCAGGACATCGACGACGTCGCCCAGGAGGTGCTCGCCGGCGCTTACCGTGCGCTGCCGCGGTTCGATCCCAGCCGAGGCACCGTGCGATCGTGGCTCATGGGCATCGCGACCCACCAGGCGTCGAACCACTTCCGACGGGCGCACCGCCGCCGCGAGCGCCTCCGGCCGTTCGACGATCTCGCGGCGCTCCCTGACGCCACCCCCGACTCCGAGCAGCGCGTCATCGCGAGGGACCGGCGCGGCGTGCTCGACAAGCTGCTCGAGGAGCTGCCGATGGAGCGCCGCTGCGTGTTCGTCGCCCACGAGCTCGAGGAGATCGACATGGCCGAGATCGCCCAGCAGCTCTCGATCCCCCTGAGCACCGCGTGGAGCCGGCACCGGCTCGCCTGGGTCGACATCGAGGCGGCGATGCGCCGTTGGCAGGCGCGGCAGCGCGGCCGCGGGCTCGCGCTCATCCCCTTCAGCGCCGACGCGCTCGTGCAGGAGGCGCGCACGGAAGGCGAGGACGCGCCCACGCTGCTCGCGAGGCTGTACCGCGGCGTCCGTGGGCTCTTCTCTCGGCGGAAGCTCCCCCTCGGGGGCGACGCGCCGGCGCGGACGGGCGTTCTCCATATCGCCGCGAGCATGGCAGTCCCGCTGGCGAGCGCCGCGGCCGTCATCGCGATCACGCTGGGCGCGCTGCGCGCCGCCTCGACGCCGGCCGCCGCCGGACAGCGCGCCGCGACCGGGCTCGGCACGGCGGTCCTCTGGACGCCCCAGCCCTCGGCCACGCTGCCGCCGCCTGCGGCCGCGCCGCCGCTGCCGCCGCCTACTGCCACGCCACCGCTGCCACCGCCATCCACGACAGCGCTGCCGCTGCCACCCGGCGCAGCTGCCGCGGCGGACGCGCTGCGAGGCGGCGGGATCGGGGGCGCCGGGAGGTCGCGAGCCGGCCGCGCGGCGCTGCCCGCGCAGAAGGCCGCCGGCCATCCCGCGGGCGGAGCCGCCGCGCGCCCCGTGACACCGTCTGGGGCATCGAACGATCACGAGATCGCCGAAGAGCGAGCCCTCATCGACGGGGCGATCACGGCGCTGTCGTGCAATCGCTACAAGGAGGCGAACAGCCTCCTCGTCGAGCACCGAACGCGGTTCCCTGCCGGCCGCCTCACGGCCGAGAGGAACGCGGCGCGCCGAGCGCTCCGCGCGAGGATGGCTGCCTACACGACGCCCCCGCTCCTCCCGTGCCCTGCTCAGATGGCGAGGAGTCGAACCGCCGAGGACGCCAAGCGACTCCAGCCCTGACTTCTCTCCTGATCTGAGCTGCCGTATCACGCGCAGCCGAGATCCGGTCGAGAGCGATTCCCCCGTTCAGCTCTCCACGTCTTCAGCGCTGCTCTCCTGCACAGGAGTCGACGCGGCCCCGCCGCCGCAGAGCGCTGCTCTCCTGCACAGGAGTCGACGCGGCCCCGCCGCGGTACAGCGCTGCTCTCCCGTCCTCGGCGCTTGGGGGTGAGATGCGGGGGATCGGGCGCGCACAGAAAATCATTTTTCAGAGCTGATGGCTTTTTTGTGAGATCGGAGATCAGCTCCTCCTAATTAAGCGAGCATGGGACAACCGCATCGCACTCTGGCTCCATCGATGCCGCTGGATAGACAGCGCGCCTTTGTCCGGCTCTTTCGGGGGAAGACTTACGACTCCGTATGGAATTGGCTTAGGCGGCTCGGGGTCCCACGCCGCGATCGGCGAGACATCCTCCAGGATGTGTTCCTCGCCGGATACCAGAGCTTCCCCTCCTACGACCCGCTCCGCGCGCGACCGGAGCGGTGGCTCAACAGGATCACGGTCCACGTGGCCGCCCACTACCGCGACCGCGCGCACCACCGGCGCGAGGAGCTGTCTTCCGGCCACGCCCCGCGGCGCGTCGCCGACGAGCGCCCGAACGCCGAGGAGCAGATCGACGCGGAACAGACGCGCTCCCTCATCCTGTCGCAGCTCAGGTCGCTGCAGACCGAAGAGCAGCAGATCCTGATCGAGCACGACATCGAAGGCGTGCCGATGGCGACGGTCGCCGAACAACACGGGATCCCGCTGTCGACGGCGTACAAGTGGCGCACGCGCGCGCTGGCGTCGCTGCGGGCGCTGCTCGAGGAGCCCGGCGCAGAGCGCAGGCATCAACGACCGCCGCAACCGCCGGCGAGCAGCGCGGCGGAGGCGGCCGCGCCATCGGCGAACGCCGCGCGATTGGTGAAGACCCCGCGCCGGACGGCGCCTGCAGAGCGACCCGTCCGCGCGACCCCAGCGGGCACGAAGCGGCCGGCTGCGCCCTGCCGCACGCTGCGGAACGGCGCCCCGTTCCCGCTGCGGCCGGGCGGGGAGCGGGCGCACTCGCCGGCGCGCGTATGACCGGCGGAGGCCGCCAGCACGGTCGCGCCGCCGCTCGCGCCCGCCCGCGTCAGCCCGGCTCCGAGCGCCCCGGACAGCCCATGGCCCGCGCGCACCTGCGAGACAAATCTTCAGGCGGATCGAAAGCCGTATGGGACGCCCTTCCCAAGGAGAAAGCGTGTCAAGCCCACGCGCGGGTAGTCGGGGCGTATGTCGTCGCGCTATGCTGGAACCTGAACGATGTACTACTCGACCGACGACCTTCGTATTGCAGGGCTCAGGCCCTTGATCCCCCCGGCGATCCTTATCGAAGAGATCCCCGTCAGCTCCGCGGCCTCCGAGACGGTGGCGTTCACGCGCAAAGCGGCCGAGCGCGTGATCTCGGGCGACGACGACCGGATCATCGTGGTGGTGGGTCCCTGCTCCATCCACGACCCTAAGGCCGCGCTGGAGTACGCCGCGCGGCTCCGCGAGGCGCGCGACCGGCTGAGCGACGATCTGGTCGTGATCATGCGTGTGTACTTCGAGAAGCCGCGCACCACGGTCGGCTGGAAGGGGCTGATCAACGATCCCGACCTCGACGGGAGCTTCTCGATCAACAAGGGGCTCCGCGTCGCCCGCGGCCTGCTGCGCGACATCGCCGAGCTCGGGCTCGCGAGCGCGACCGAGTTCCTCGACACGATCTCGCCGCAGTTCATCGCCGATTTCATCTCCTGGGGCGCGATCGGCGCGCGCACGACCGAGAGCCAGATCCACCGCGAGCTCGCCTCCGGGCTCTCGTGCCCGGTGGGCTTCAAGAACAGCACCGAGGGCGACGTCCAGATCGCGGTCGACGCCGTGCGGGCCGCGCGCGAGGCGCACCATTTCCTGTCCGTGACGAAGCAGGGGATCTCGGCGATCGTGGCGACGCGCGGTAACGCGTCGTGTCACGTGATCCTGCGCGGCTCGCAGCGCGGCCCCAACTACGCGGCCGAGCACGTCCGCGAGGCGGGCGACCGCCTGACCAAGGCGGGCTTGCCGCGCCGGCTGATGGTCGACTGCAGCCACGGCAACAGCCAGAAGGACCCGGTGCGCCAGCGGATCGTGGCCGAGAGCCTGGCCGATCAGCTGCGCGCCGGCTCGCGGGACATCAGCGGCGTGATGATCGAGAGCCACCTCGTGGGAGGCCGGCAGGATCTCGGGCCGGGCAAGCTGCCCACCTACGGCCAGAGCATCACCGACGCGTGCCTCGGCTGGAACGACACCGTCCCGGTGCTCGAGCTGCTCGCGAAGGCGGTGCGCGACCGGCGGGCCAGCAAGGCGGCGTGAGCCCTCCACCCCGCGCGCCGCCGGCGGACGCGCGTGGCAGTGCGCCGGCGGCCGCGCGTGGCAGAGCGCAGGCGGCCGCGCGTGGCGGATCCTCTCAGAAAATCTCATCCTAGGCGCGGGTCACGACCCCCGGCACGGTGCAGCCTTGGGCGCCGGGGCCTGGTGCGCCGCGCGCCCGGCGCCGCTGCCGTGCAGGCGAGCGAGACGTTATGCCTGCCACGGGAAAGCCGCGGAGGGAGCCGCCATTCTCTCGGAAATCCTCATCATCCTGGCCCTCGTCCTCGTGAACGGCGTCTTCTCGGGCGCCGAGATCGCGGTCGTCACGGTCCGCAAGACGCGGCTCGACCAGCTCGCGCAGTCGGGGAGCCTCCGGGCGCACGCGGTGAAGCGCCTGCGGGGCAATCCGGAGCGCTTCCTCGCCACCGTGCAGATCGGCATCACCGTCGTCGGCGCGACCGCGAGCGCCTTCGGCGGGTCGACCCTCGCGCAGGACCTCGCGCCTGTGCTCCGCGGCGTGCCGTGGATCGGGGGCGCGGCGGACGAGCTCGCGTTCGCCGCCGTGGTCGCGCTCGTCTCCTTCCTGTCGCTCGTCCTCGGCGAGCTCGTCCCGAAGTCGCTCGCGCTCCGCGCCTCCGAACGGTACGCGCTGCTCGTCGGCCCGCCGCTCCGCGGGCTGTCGTCGCTCGCCCGCCCGCTCGTCTGGCTGCTCACCGCGAGCTCGAACCTTGTCTTGAGGGCCTTCGGCGACCGCACGAACTTCGTCGAGGCGCGCCTCTCCCCCGAGGAGATCCAGCAGATCGTCGACGAGGCCGCCGAGGCGGGCTCGGTCGACAAGCGCGCCGGCGAGATCGCCTCCCGCGCCATCGATTTCGCCGGGCTCACCGCGCTCCAGGTGATGCTACCCCGCGTCCGCGTCGTGGCGCTGCCCCGCGAGGCGAGCGCCCCGGAGGTCCAGCGCGTCGTGCTGGAGCACGGCCATACGCGGATGCCCGTCTACGAGGGGTCGAACGACAACGTGATCGGCTACGTCACGATGCCGGAGGTGCTCGCGCACCTGTGGGGCGACGGGCAGTTCTCGCTGGAGAGCATCCTGCGCCCGGCCTACTTCGTGGTCGGGTCGACGCCGGCCGTCGACGTGCTCGCCGAGCTGAAGCGGCGCCGGCTCCAGCTCGCCATCGTCGTGGACGAGCAGGGCGGCATGATCGGCATCGTCACGATGGAGGATCTCGTCGAGGAGCTCGTCGGCGAGATCTTCGCCGAGAACGAGGCGCACCTGTCCCGCGCGGAGACGATCCGGCGCGAGCCGGACGGGTCGGCGCTCGTGCCCGGCGACATGCCGGTCCACGAGGTCAGCCGGCAGCTCGCGATCGCGCTGCCGGACGACATCCGCTGGTCGACTGTCGCGGGGCTCTGCATGGGGCTCGCCCGGCGCATCCCTGCGCCCGGCGACGTCGTGACGACCCCGGACGGGGCCGAGCTCCACATCGTCGACGCGAGCCCCCGGCAGATCCGCACGGTGCGGGTCCGCGTCCCGCCCCAGCGAGCGGGCGAGCCCGAGGACGAGGAGCAGCGCGGCGTGGGCTGAATCAGCGCTGAAGCGAAGAGCGAGCCGAAGTCGATGATCCAGCGGAAGAGGGCGAGCGCGCTCTCCACGAGGTGCTTGTTCTCCTCGGAGAACCGGTCACCGGCGTACACAGAAACCATAACAGGCGCTCACGAGCAGGTGGTCATTGGCCTTCGCCACGTGCTCATGGATCAACATGGTGTCGATCATGAAGAACGTTGAGCGGCCGCGCGCGGGCGGTCCGCGGGAGAGCGCGCCGCTCGCTCGAGAGCCGGACGCCCCCGAAGAGCGCACCCTGTGGTCAAGGTGTGCCTTGGTGGCAAGTCGGCGCGCGCGCCGGCGACGACGATCCGCGCGCGGGATTCAGGCTGCAAGGATTGACATCCTGGAAGGCCATCGTCGTATCCTCCCGGTAGCTCCGCGTTACGACCCCCGTCGTCGGCATCTCTGCCGAGGGAAGGTTCATGGAAAAGCTCAAATCGCGCTTCAGGCTCGCGCCGACGTATACCCTGCTCTGGCTCGCCGCGGCGGCGCTCGCCTCCGTGGCGTCGTGTTCGGACGGCGGCCCTTCCACGAGCGCGTGCGTCGCTCCGGAGACAGAGTGCGACGGCACCTGTATCGACACGGGTACGAGCGCGAGCCACTGCGGCGCGTGCGGCGTGGCGTGCGGCAGCGACCAGACCTGCCGCGGCGGCGCGTGCGTGGCGGCGTGCGAGGACGGCCTCGCGGCGTGCGGCGACGGCTGCGTCGACACCCAGAGCGACGAGGCGCACTGCGGCCGCTGTGACAACGCCTGCGAGGGGGGGCAGACCTGCCGGGCCGGCGAGTGCCAGGACGGCGGCTGTCCCGTGGGGCGCGCCGACTGCGGCGGCACGTGCGTCGACGTCGCGTCCGATCCGAACAACTGCGGCGAGTGCGGCAAAGCCTGCGCGGACGAGCAGACCTGCGAGGCCGGCGAGTGCCAGGACGAGGGGTGCTCGGAAGGGCTCACCGACTGCAACGGCGCCTGCGTGAACCTCCAGACCGACACCGGGCACTGCGGCGAGTGCACCACCGCGTGCACGGGGGACCAGACGTGCGTCGCCGGCGCGTGCGAGGACGGCTGCGGCTCCGGGCTCACGGCCTGCGACGGCGTCGAGGTCTGCGTCGACCTCCAGACCAGCGCCGACCACTGCGGCGCGTGCGGCACCGCGTGCAACGACACGCAGGTCTGCCAGGCCGGGGCGTGCGCGTGCACGGTGA
This sequence comes from Sorangium sp. So ce375, assembly GCF_051473855.1. NCBI lineage: Bacteria > Pseudomonadati > Myxococcota > Polyangiales > Polyangiaceae > Sorangium > Sorangium sp. So ce375. The sequence goes on along the minus strand of NZ_CP150335.1, from coordinate 3,405,024 downwards.
GCCCGGGCCACGACCTCGGCAGCGACGTGCCGCAGATCGTGAACGGCACGACGGCGGGCCTTCCGAACACGTATTCCCCCACGTGCTCGGCCACGAGCTCGAGCGAGCGCATCTACTCGTTCACCGCCGAGACCGCGGGCGTCTACTCCTTCGATAGCAGGAACTCGGGCTACAGCGTCGTCCTCGCCCTGCTCGACGCGGGGGGCTGCTCCGAGATCGCGTGCAGCGCCGACCCGAGCGCGGTCATCACGGCCGACCTGGCCGCGGGCCAGACCGTCTTCGTCGTGGTCGACGGCGCGGGCGGCGAGGCGGGCACCTTCGAGCTGAGCGTGACGCGGGCGAGCGCGTCGACCTGCCCCACGGGCTCCTTCGGCCCTGCCGTGCCGCAGACGATCACCGGCAGCACGGTCGGCCGGCCCAACAGCACGCGGCCGACCGCGACGCCGGACTGCCTCGCATCGAGCGCCGCAGCGAACAGCCCCGACGCGGGGTACACGTTCACGGCGCTCGTCGCCGGCGACTACACCTTCGATACGTTCGGATCGTCGTTCGACACGCTGCTCCACGTGCACGACGCGTCGTGCAGGGGGGCCCAGCTCGCGTGCAACGATGACGACGAGACCGGCTCGGAGCAGTCGGAGGTCACGGTGACGCTCGCCGCGGGCCAGACCGTCGTGGTCATGGTGGACGGCTCCCGCGAGGAGAACGCGGGCGCGTTCAGGCTCAACGTCAAGCGGGCCGTCCCACCGCCGACATGCGACGGGTCGGGCACCTGCGGCGACGGCGCGTCGGGGTGCATGCGGTGCGCGTACGAGGGCGAATGCGCCGACGAGCTCGCGGCGTGCACCGCCACCATCGAGTGCATGGAGTACATCAGCTGCTACCGCACGTGCGACACGGCTGCCTGCAGGGCGACCTGCAGGGCGGAAGACCCGGCGAGCGCTGCCATCTACGACGCGATGCTCGTGTGCGCTCAGTGCAACGTGTGCGCGAACGATTGCAGCGGCAGCGCCGAGATCGCGTGCCCCTGAGCGAGCGGGTGAAATAGAAACGCTGCATCGCTCGTGTTACGAACGGGTTGATGCAGCGCATCCTCCACGGCCACTTCTGGACGGTCGCTCCCTGGCTCAAGCATCAGATTCGCGCCCCGCGGCTCCCCCCGTCCTCCCCCTTCTCGGTCCACGTCGATGAGACTCCTGCCGGGCCCGTCCGGTTGCTCGGCAGGATCCGCCACCGGAAAGACGCGCGCACGATCCTCGTCGTCGTCCACGGGCTCGGCGGCACGAGCGAGAGCTATTACGTGGTCGAGGCCGCTTTGAGGGCCGAGCAGGCCGGGCTCGCCTGCCTCCGCGTCAACCTGCGCGGCGCCGGGGGCGACGGCGACGACATCTACCACGCCGGCCTGTTCTCCGACCTCCACGCGGCCATCACCTCCCCTGAGCTCGGCCGGTATGAGCGTGTGCTCGTCCTCGGCTACTCGCTGGGCGGGCACATCGCTCTCCGCTATGGGGCCTCGGGCTCGCTCGACCGGCGCGTCCACGCCGTGGCCGCCGTCTGCCCGCCGCTCGACCTGGAGCGGGCCGTCGCCGCCATCGATCAGCCCGAGCGCTGGGTGTACCGCAGGCACGTGATGTCCGGGCTGAAGGAGATGTACACCGCCGTCGCCTCGCGCCGCGCCGTGCCCGTGCCCCTCGACGAGGCGCTCGCCATCCGCACGCTCCGCGAATGGGACCGGCGCATCATGACGCGCCGCTTCGGCTACCAGAGCGCGGAGGCCTACTACGCGAGCGAGAGCGCCGCCCCGCGCCTCCGCGACATCGCCGTCCCGTCGCTGCTCGTCGCGACGGAGGCCGATCCGATGGTGCCGCTCGACACGGTGCGACCGGCGCTCGAGGCCCACCCGCGCTCGCCGCTGCTCGACGTGCGGTGGCTCCCGCTCGGCGGGCACGTGGGCTTCCCGCGGACGCTGAGCCTCGGGCTCGGGGCGGCGCCGGGCCTCGAGTCCCAGGTCATCCACTGGCTCACGAGGCGCTGACGCGCGGGCGCGGCCGCGGCCGTACGCGCCGCTCGCTGGCTCGGGCGCCGCGGGGCCTCGGGGAGCGGGAGCGCGATCACCTCACCGCGCGGCCGCCGACCGGTGACGTCCCCCGCCGACGTCACCCACGCGCAGCGGCCGGCGTCAGGGCATAGACGTCGACGTCCACGCCCGGGCTATACAGCACGTGCGGCGCCCCCTTGGGCGCGGGGAGGCCGGCCGCGGCGACGACGCTCTCCTCGACGTGCGTCACCTCGGCTCGGTGGAGCGGATAGGGCGCGTGGTGCACCTGCCCGACATCGATCGCGCCACCGCTCGCGGCGAACAGCAGGTAGCGCTCGGCCAAGAAGTGCTCGAAGGTCCCCGGCGCCGCGACGCGGCCGTCGATCGCCGCACCGACGCGATAGCGCGCGTCGAAGCGCGCGGGCACGGGGCCCGGCCAGCGCCGCTCGCTGCGGTAATGGACCTCCCCGTCCCTCGATTCGAGATCCATCGACGCGTAATGATAGGGCAGGTGCCAGCCGACCCGGGCCGCGACGACCGCGATGGCCTTGGCCGCGTCCAGGCTGAAGAACCACACGCCCGGGGCGCGCCCCTCCTGGTGCACGTAGGTGCGGACGTTGAGCTCGTGGAAGTTCGAGATCCCCGGCACGCTCGGCGACCACGAGGGGCTGACGTCGCGCATGGTGAAGGCGACGACGCCGACGTAGGCCCTCCCCTCGAAGGTGTCGAGTTCGAGCGCTCTCGGCACGACGGCGCGGAGCGCGGCGATCGGCGTCTCCCAGTGCAGGAAGAGCAGCTCTCTCCAGCGCTGGAAGCCCGCAGGGCGGCCCGGAGGGCGGAGTGTGGGAGCGATTCGGTCCACGGCGACCTCAGCATAGGACGGCGCGGCGAGAAGATCTCCTCTCGCGGCCGGCGACGGCATGGGGATATCCTGCGCGCGGAACCAGGCGAGTGCGAGCACGGAGCGGAGGCAGGATGAAGAAGCTCATCAATGCGCCGGACGATCTGGTCGACGAGGCGCTCGAGGGGTTGGCGCTCGCCCACGCCGAGCTCCTCCGGGTGAACGCCGCGCCGCGCTTCGTCACGCGCGCGGAGGCGAAGGGCAAGGGCAAGGTGGCGCTCCTCTCGGGCGGCGGCAGCGGGCACGAGCCGCTGCACGCCGGGTTCGTCGGGCGCGGCATGCTCGACGCCGCCTGCCCCGGCGCCGTGTTCACGAGCCCGACACCCGACCAGATCTTCGAGGCGACGCGGGCAGTCGACGGCGGCGCCGGCGTGCTCCACATCATCAAGAACTACACCGGCGATGTGATGAACTTCGAGATGGCCGCCGAGCTCGCACGCGAGGCGGGAATCCCGGTCGAGGGCGTGGTCGTGAACGACGACGTGGCGGTCGAAGACAGCCTGTACACTGCCGGACGGCGCGGCGTGGGGACGACCGTCCTCCTCGAGAAGATCTGCGGAGGCGCCGCCGAGGCGGGCCGCCCGCTCGACGAGGTGGCGGCGCTGGGCCGACGGGTCAACGCGCACGGCCGCAGCATGGGGATCGCGCTCTCCGCCTGCACCGTGCCGCACGCTGGCAAGCCGTCGTTCGAGCTCGGCCCGGGCGAGATGGAGGTCGGCGTCGGCATCCACGGCGAGCCCGGCCGGCGGCGGGCCAAGCTGGAGCCGGCCGACCGGGTGACCGAGATGCTGATGCAGCCGGTCCTCGACGATCTGCCGTTCGGGCCGGGTGATGACGTGCTCCTGTTCGTCAACGGCATGGGCGGGACGCCGCTCCTCGAGCTCTACGTCGTGTACCGCAAGGCGTGCGCGATCGCGCAGGGCCGCGGCCTCAAGGTCGCGCGCAGCCTCGTGGGATCGTACATCACGTCGCTCGACATGGCCGGCGCGTCGGTGACCCTCCTCAAGCTCGACGACGAGATGATCCGCTGGTGGGACGCGCCAGTGCACACGCCCGCGCTCCGCTGGGGGGCCTGAGCCATGGACACCTTGAGCGGCGTGCACATCGCGGCGTGGCTCGAGCGCGCGGCCGACGTCATGGAGCGCGAGAAGATGTTCCTGACCGAGCTCGACGCGGCGATCGGTGACAGCGACCACGGCATCAACATGGCGCGCGGCTTCACGGCGGTGCGTGCCCGGCTCGACGGCCTCGAGCGCGGCGACGTGGGCGCGCTCCTCAAGGGCGTCGGCATGATCTTGCTGTCGACCGTCGGCGGGGCGAGCGGCCCGCTCTACGGCACGCTGTTCCGCGATGCGGGCCAGCGGGCGGCCGGCGCCGCTGAGCTCGACCTCGCGGCCCTGACCGGGTGCCTCGAGGCGGGCCTCGACGGCGTGAAGCGCCGGGGCAAGGCGTCGCCCGGCGACAAGACGATGGTCGACGCGCTCGGCCCTGCGGTCGACGCGCTCAAGGCCGCGCTGATCGCGCCGGCGACCGCGGGCGCCCCGGCGCACGCCCCGCTCGCGGAAGCGCTCGCCCGCGCCGCCGAGGCGGCGCAGGCCGGGGCCCTCGCGACCGTGCCGCTCGTGGCCCGCAAGGGCCGGGCGAGCTACCTCGGCGAGCGCAGCGCTGGGCACCAGGACCCCGGCGCCACGTCGTGCTCGCTCTTGCTGCGGAGCCTGGCCGCGACGGCAGGCGTATGAGCGGGGCGGCGGGCCGCGTCGGGCTCGTCCTGGTCTCGCACAGCCGTGCGCTCGCCGAGGCCACCGAGGCGCTGGCCCGCCAGATGACCGGCGAGGCGGTCGCCATCGCGCGCGCGGCGGGCGCGGGCGACGACGGCGCCGAGCTCGGCACCGATGCGACCGTGATCGCCGCGGCGATCGAGCGCGTCTGCGGGCCGGCCGGCGCGGTCGTGTTGATGGACATCGGCGGCGCGATCCTGAGCGCCGAGACCGCGCTCGAGCTCGTCGACCCGGACATCGTCGCGCGCACACGCCTCACCGACGGGCCGATCGTGGAAGGGGCGATCGCCGCCGCCGTGCGGTCGGCGGCGGGCGGCACGCTCGATCAGGTCGCCGCGGAGGCGCGGCTGGCGCTCGCTCCGAAGGCCGCGCAGCTCGGCGAAGCGGAGGGCCCCGCGGCGGCTGCCTGGGCGACGCCCGCGGCGGCGGCCGCGTCGGTCGCGGCCGGCGCCGCGGCGTTCACGGCCGCGACCGACGCGGCCGTGGCGGTCGAGCTCGCGATCGCCGATCCGAGCGGCCTTCACGCCCGCCCGGCCGCGCGGCTCATCACGCGCGCGGCGGCCTTCGACGCGACGATCACCCTGGAGAACGTGACCACGGGGCGCGGTCCGGTGCCGGCGTCGAGCCTGATCGCGCTCGCCTCCCTCGGGGCGCGCCGGGGCGACGTGCTGCGCCTGCGCGCGACCGGGCGGCAGGCGGCCAAGGCGATCGAGACGCTCGCGGCGCTCCTGCAGCACGGCGCGCCGGCGGTCGCGACGGCGCCGCCCCCCGCGTCGTCCCATGCGATCCCCGTCGCGCCCGGCGTCGCGCTCGGCCCCGTGGTCCGGCTCGTGCGGTCGATCCCGGAGGTCCCCGAGACCACGGTCGACGATCCCGCGGCCGAGGCCGAGCGGCTGCGGCGGGCGCTCGATCTGGCGGCGCAGGACCTCGGCAGCGCGCTGCGCGGCACCGACATCCTCGACGCCCATCAGGCGCTGCTCTGCGACCCGGCGCTCGTCGACGAGGCGATCTCGCGCATCGAGCGGGAGCGCTGCAACGCCGCCTGGGCCTTCCGCCAGGCGATCCACGCGGCGGCCGCGATCTACCGGCAGCTCGACGACCCGTACCTGCGGGCGCGCGAGGCGGACGTCCACGACGTGGGCGACGCTGTGGTGCGCGCCCTGCTCGGCGGCGCCGCGGCGGCGCTGCCCGACGGGCCGCCGGCCGTCGTCGTGGCCGAGGACCTCACGCCGTCGGAGGCCGCGCGGCTCGACGCGGCGCGGGTGCTCGGCGTCATCGACCGGCGCGGCGGTCCCACGTCGCACGCCGCCATCCTGCTGCGGAGCGCCGGCATCCCCGCTGTCGCCGGGGCCGCGGCGCAGGTGCCGGACACGGGCGGCGCGCGCGCCGGCCTCGACGGCGCGACCGGCGAGGTGTGGCTCGACCCGGATCCGGAGACCACCCGCGAGCTCGAGCGGCGGCAGGCGGCCCTCCGCGCGTCACGGCGGCCGCCGAGCGCGCGCGACGGCCGCTTGCGCCTCGCTTGCGGCCGCGAGGTCGAGCTCTGGGCAAACGTGGCAGGCCCCTCGGACGCGCGCGCCGCGCGCCAGGCCGGCGCCCTCGGGATCGGGCTCCTGCGCACCGAGATGCTGTTCCTGGACCGCGTCGACGAGCCCGGCGAGGACGAGCAGGCGGAGCTGCTCGCCGAGATCTTCGCGGCGTTCGCCGGCGCTCCGATCGTGGTCCGCACGCTCGACGCCGGCGGGGACAAGTCGCTGCCGTACCTCGATCTCGAGGCCGAGGTGAACCCCAGCCTGGGCGTCCGCGGCGTCCGCCTCTCCCTCGCGCGACCGGCGCTGCTCGAGGCGCAGCTCCGCGCGATCCTGGTCGCGGGGCGCGGCCATGACATCCGGGTCCTGGTCCCGATGGTCTCGACCGCCGCGGAGGTGAGCGCCGTGCGCGCCGCGCTCGAGCGCGCGCACGAGGCGCTCGCGGCGACGGGCGCGGCGCACCGCTGGCCCGTGGCCACGGGCATCATGGTCGAGGTGCCGTCGGCCGCGCTCATGGCCGATCGCCTCGCGCGCCAGGCCGACTTCTTCAGCATCGGGACCAACGACCTGACGCAGCACACGCTGGCGGCCGAGCGCGGTCACCCGCGGCTGCACGCGCTCGCGGATCCGGCGCACCCTGCGGTGCTGCGGCTCGTGCGCGCGGTGGTGGAGGCGGGGCACGCCGCGAAGCGGCCTGTCTCGGTGTGCGGCGAGGCCGCCGGCGATCCCGGCGTCGCGCCGCTCCTGGTCGGCCTCGGGATCACGCGCCTCAGCATGTGCCCCTCGGCGTTCGACGCGGTGGAGGACGCGCTCGCCGGGGCCTCGTTCGCCGAGCTCGCCGCGATCGCCGAGGAGGCGCTCGCGGTCGACGACGCGGCGGCTGCCCGCGCGGCCCGCGCGGCGGCGCGGCGTCCGGGCTGAGGCGCTGCGCGTCGCTACAGCGCGCCGGTCGGCCGCGCGGTCTCGTTCGCGGAGCGCGCGGTGGCGTCGCCCGATGGCTGACGTTCGCGGACCGGGTGTCCCAGCACGCACGCGCTGTCGTCAGGCAGCTCCGTCGCGTCATCACACGCGGCGAGCTCCCAGCCGGTCGCCTGTTCGGCGTCGGCCCCGGAGAGGTCGGCACCTCGGAGGTTCGCGGCGGTCAGATCGGCGCTCCCGAAGGTCGACTCCATCAGCGCGGCGTCCGAGAGGTCCGCCCCCGCGAGGCGCGCGTTCCGGAAGCTGCTCTGGGTGAGATCGGAGCGGGAGAGATCGAGCCCTGACAGGTCCAGCCCGTCGAAGTTGCGGTGACCGCTCCGCGCGAGGAGGCGTACGGCGGTGGACCGTTGCGCGGCGTCGCCCGAGGCGAGCGTGGCGCGCAGCCGGAGCACGGCGAGGCGCGACGGATCGAGGCCGTGGACGAGCGTCGCGGCGAGCGCGGCGAGCACGAGGCGGGCGCTCAGGGAGCCCGCGGCGCCGCGCTCGGTGCCGAAGGGCGGCAGCGCGAAGGTCAAGAGCGCTGCGCCCAGCGCGCTGCCTGCGTGCACCGCCCAGAGGAGGCCGGGCGGCGGGATCTTCGTCAGAGCGACGGCGGCCGCGAGGAAGAGGAGCAACGCGCCGCCGGCGAGCGCGAGGCGCAGCTCGATCGACCGCGTGAGCAGGGGCGCGTCCGCTGCCTTCCGAGGGGCGCCGGCCACCGCGGCGCCGCGGACCGTCGGCTCGCGCTCGCCGGCGGCGCGGCGCGAGGCGCTGGCGGCGACGCCCTGGCGGGGCACGTCGGTCGCCATGGGCATCCGCTGCGACGCGGGCATTCGCTGCGACTCGGGCATTCGCTGCGACTCGGGTGGCGCCGAAATCCGTTCCGATGACCACGCGGCCCCCAACCGCCGCGAGTCGGGCGCTGCCTCCATCCTCCGCGAGTCCGGCGCTGTCTCCATCCTCCGCGAGTCCGGCGCCGCCTCCGTCCTCCGCGAGTCGGGCGCTGCCTCCATCCTCCGCGAGTCCGGCGCTGCCTCCGTCCTCTGCGAGTCGGGCGCCGCGTGGGGACGGCTCCGCTCCGCGCTCTCGGGGACCGCGTCGGCGCTCGCGAGGGCGTCGCGCAGCGGCAAAGGGAACGACGCGATGTCGTAGAACGACGCGCCCGCGCTCGCGAGTGCCAAGATGGCCTCCTCGTCAAGACCGGAGCGCGCGCAGGCCGACGAATCGACGCGCGCGCCCGCGAGCGAGCTCGCCGAGGAGAACGAGCGCGGGAGCTTGGCCCCGCGCAGGTCGGCGGCCGTGAGCAGCGCCCCGCCGAGCATCGCCCCCGAGAGATCGGCCCAGCGCAGGTCGGCGCCGGTGAGGTCGGCGTTGACGAGCGACGCGGCGTCGAGCCGCGCCCCCCCGAGGTTCGCGCCCGCGAGCTTGGCCCCGTCGAGGCGCGCGCCGGCGAAGTTCGCGCCCTGAAGATCGGCGCAGCGCAGGTGCGCGGCCGCGAGATCCGCGCCCGGGAGCTCGATCGCGGTGCTCTCGCCGTCGCGGCGCGACGAGAGGGCCCCAAACAGCGTATGGAGAGCTGCAGTGTCCATGGCGGCTCCGCCTACTCGTCCGGGTCGAGGGAGCCGATCGAGGCCGCGAACAGCACCTGCCCGTCCTTGAGATAGCCCTCCAGCGCGAACCACGCGTGCGTGCCGTCCCCGTCGAGGTCGCCTCGCGCATAGGCGGCCCACCTGCGATCCAGCGGCACGTCCTCCGGAAAATGAGTCTTCGACACGGGCATCGGAGAGCCGCCGAGCCGATATCGATACTGGTACGACTGAGGTTGGGTGACCTCGAACCCAAGGCACTTCCAGCCCACGGTCGGGCTCCCCGTGTTGTAATCCACACCCGGCCTGGGGTCGGGTTGGTATTTGTGCCCCTGGACTCGATAGAACGCGTTGGGCACCGTGACCGCATCGCTGCACAGCGGCTGAGCCACCGCGCTTGTCGAGCTCGCCTGGAGGCGATCGGCCGACGCGACGACGGCCCTGGCGATGCCGCCGATCGTCTGCTTGGCCTCGGCCGTTTTGGCGAGCACGAGATACTTGGACACCCCCTGGGTCGCCAACGCGCCCAGGATCGTCAAGAGCCCGCCCACGAGCATCAACTCAACGAGCGAGAAACCTCGTTGACCCCGCCCCCGAGCCGCCCATTTCGCTCCAGATCGAAAATTTCTTGCCACGATACATCTATATACCGGGGCTGTTCATCGATAAACAAGCACAACCCGGGGCGCTCGGGCCCATGGAACGCTGTTTGGTCGGGGGTTGTGGGGAGCGCGGTCGCGCAGGCGGCGTGACTCCCACGTAGGCGACGGGAGAAGCGATGTGGCGGCGCGGTGAGCGCGCGTGGTGCAGGTGGCGATCGACGTCGCGCATCGCGCGTCGCGCGTCGCGCCAGCCGTGCCCGGACGGCGGCGAGCGCGCGAGCGTGGATGAGCGGATGAACGGTGCGCTCAGGCGCGCGGGCCAGCGGTCTTGGGCGGCGGGTCGCCCGCGAGGAACGCCTCCAGCGCATCGGCGATGCGCTCGCCGGTCTTGCCGTCCCATCCCTCGGGCACGGAGCCGCGCTTCGCGCGGCCGTCGAGGATGGCGTCGACCTCGCGCGCGATGAGCGCGGCGTCGAGCCCGACGACGATGTTGGTGCCCTGCGTCACGGTGATCGGCCGCTCGGTGCCCTGACGCATCGTGAGGCACGGGATCCCGAGCGCGGTCGTCTCTTCCTGGATGCCGCCAGAGTCGGTGGCGACGAGCAGGGCATTGCCCATCACGGTCACGAAATCGTCGTACCCGAGCGGCTCCATGATCCGGAGCCCCTTCGTCTCGCGGAGGCGCGCCGAGAGGCCGAACGACTCGGCGCGGGCGACGGTGCGCGGGTGGACGGGGAACACGGTCGGCAGGCGCTGCGCGATCGCGTCGAGCGCGTCGAGCGTCTCGGCGAGCCGCTCGGCGCTGTCGACGTTGGCCGGGCGGTGGAGCGTCGCGATCGCGTACTTCTTCGGCTCGAGGCCGAAGCGCGAGAGCGCGTTTGTCTGGCGCTTGAGGGCGTAATGGACGGAGTCGATCATCACGTTGCCCACGAACCGGATCCGCTCGGGCGGGATGCCCTCGGCGAGCAGGTTGGGGTGGGCGTCGTGGGAGGGGGTGAGCAGGAGATCGGAGAGCTGGTCGGTGAGGATGCGGTTGATCTCCTCGGGCATCGTCCAGTCGCGCGAGCGGAGCCCGGACTCCACATGCACGACCGGGATGCCCAGCTTGGCCGCGGCGAGCGCGCCGGCGAGGGTGCTCGTGACGTCCCCGACGACGACCACCACCTTCGGCCGGTGCTCGATCATGTCGGCCTCGGCGCCGACGAGGACCGCCGCCGTCTGCTGGGCGTGCGAGCCGCCGCCTGCCTTGAGCGTGTGATCCGGTGTGGGCAGGCCGAGGTCCCGGAAGAACACGTCGCTCATCGTCGAGTCGAAGTGCTGCCCCGTGTGGAGGAGCCGCATCGGGAGGCCGCGCGCCTTGAGGGCGCGGCAGATGGGGGCGAGCTTCATGAAGTTCGGGCGCGTCGCGGCGACGAGGTAGATCATCTCAACCGAGGATGATGCCGCGGTATACGGCGCGGCACCAGCGTTTTGGCGGAGCCGCGGGCGCGGCCGATTGATCGTTCGTTCGTTCGAGCGAGCGTCGCTTGTGATCGTCGTCGCCACGCGCTCGCCCAGCGCCGCGCGCTCGCGAGCCCTAGGCGCCGCGGTTCGCCACCGCGCTCGCGATGCCGCCCACGTTGGACGCCGCCGTCGGACGCTCTCGCGCCGCCGAGCGCCGCGCCCGGCGCGTGCGCCACCACCGCTCGGCGCTCATCACCGGCAAGATCGTCATCGCGACCAGCGTCGACTTGACCCACGCGTCGAGCGAGAGCGGCGCCGAGCCGAACAGCGTGTGCATGAACGGCGCATAGACGAAGCCGAGCTGCAGCGCGAGCAGCGCGCCGATCCCGACGTAGATCCACGGATTCGAGAAGAGCCCGATCTTCAGCATCGAGTCGCGCAGCGATCGGCAGTTGAGCACGTAGAAGATCTGGAAGAGCACGACCGTCGTGACCGCCGCGGTCTGGGCCTCTCGGTAGGCGATCTCCGAGACGACGCCGCCGCGCACCTCCATGGAGTACTCGTAAAAGAACAGCCCGATCGCCCCCGCCGTCATGAGGACCGCGACGATCGCCGTGCGCACGAGCACGAACCGGCTCAGGATCGGCTCGCTCGGATCCCGCGGCGGGCGGCTCATCACGTCCTTCTCCATCGCCTCGAACGCGAGCGGCAGGGAGAGCGCCACCGTGGCCACCAGGTTGACCCAGAGGATCTGGACGGCCGTGATCGGCATGAGCGGCGCGCCCCCGACGATCGGGAAGGTCATCACCGCGACGAGGAGGATGAGCGCCTCACCCAGGTTCGTCGGCAGCACGAACGCGAGCGCCTTGACCAGGTTGTCGTAGACGCGGCGCCCCTCCTCGACCGCCGCCCGGATGCTCGCGAAGTTGTCGTCCGTCAGCACGACGTCGGCGGACTCCTTCGAGACCGCCGTCCCCGTGATCCCCATGGCCACGCCGATGTCCGCCTGCTTGAGCGCCGGCGCGTCGTTCACGCCGTCGCCGGTCATCGCGACGACCTTCCCCTCGGCCTGCAGCGCCTTCACCAGGCGGAGCTTGTGCTCCGGCGCGACGCGGGCGAACACGTGCGTGGCCTTCGCCGCCGCGCGCAGCTCGTCGTCCGAGAGCCGCGAGAGCTCCGTGCCGTTCATCGCCCTCGCGCCGTCGCGCACGAGCCCGAGCTGCCCGCCGATCGCCCGCGCGGTCGCGATGTGGTCGCCCGTGATCATCTTCACGGTGATCCCGGCCGCATGGCACGCCGCGATCGCGTCGATCGCCTCGGACCGCGGCGGGTCGATCATCCCCTCCAGGCCGAGGAGCTCGAACCCCTCCGGGAGGTGCTCCTCGTCGAGCGACGCGGCGTCGCGGTCCGCCGGCCGCGAGGCCACGGCGAGCACGCGCATGCCCTGCGCAGCCATCCGCTCGACCTGCGCCATCACCTGGGCCCGCCCCGCCTCGCCGATCGCGGCGCGTCCGAGCACCGCCTCGGGCGCCCCCTTCATGAAGATCACCCGGCCTCCGCCGGGGGCCTCGTGGAGCGTCGCCATGAGCTGCCGCTCCGACGAGAACGGGACGGCATCGACGCGGGGGTGCTCCCGCCGCGTCCCCTCGACGTCCACGCCGAGCTTCTGGGCCGCGACGACGAGCGCGCCCTCGGTCGGGTCGCCCTCGATGCCGCAGGTGTCCCCGTCGCGGGTCATGCGGGCGTCGTTGCAGAGCAGCCCCGCGCGGAGCAGCGCGCGCACGGCGTCGGGCACCTCGCCGGCCGGCGCGCCGCCGCGGCGGAGCTCGCCTTCGGGCGCGTAGCCGACCCCGGTCACCTCGAGCGCCTCTCCGGCCTGCTCGAGCGCCTCCTCGCCGCGCGCGCCGGCGGCGGGCGTCCACAGGGCCCGGACCGTCATCTCGTTCCGCGTCAGCGTTCCGGTCTTGTCCGAGCAGATGACGCCCGTGCTGCCCAGCGTCTCGACGGCGGGCAGCTTCCGGATCACCGCGCGGCGCCGCGCCATCCGCTGCACGCCGATGGCGAGCGAGATGGTGATGATCGCGGGCAGCCCCTCCGGGATCGCGGCGACCGCGAGCGAGATGCCCGCGAGCATCGCGTCGACGGGCGGGTAGCCCCGGAGCAGCGCGACCCCGACGATGAGCAGCGCGACCCCGACGATCGCGACGGTGAGCACGCGGCCGACCTTGGCCATCGAGCGCGTGAGCGGCGTCTCGATCTCGGTCGCCTCGTGGAGCATCGAGGAAATACGGCCGAGCTCGGTCGCGGCGCCCGTGGCGACGACCACCGCGGTGGCCGCGCCGCTTGTGACGAGCGTCCCGCCGAAGGCGAGGTTCTTGCGGTCGCCGACGCCGGCGTCCTCGGGGACGGCCGCGGCGTGTTTGTCCGAGGGCACCGACTCCCCGGTGAGCGCCGACTCGTCCACGTGGAGGTTCTTCACCGAGAGCAGCCGCGCGTCCGCGGGGACCTTGTCGCCGGCGTCGAGCACCACCACGTCGCCGGGGACCACGTCGGCGGCGGGGATCACGCTCCGCTGGCCGCCGCGCACGACCGTGGCCGTCTGGGGCACCATGTCGACGAGCGCCTCGATCGCCTTGCCCGCGCGGAGCTCCTGGACGAAGCCGATCGCCGTGTTGAGCACCACGACCGCCAGCACGACCGCGCCGTCGATCGCCTCGCCCATGGCCATCGCGAGGGCCGCCGACGCGAGCAGCACGTAGATGAGCGGGTCGTTGATCTGACGGAAGAGCAGCTTGAGCGGGCCGTCGCCCTTGGCGCGCTGGATCACGTTGGGCCCGACGTCCTTGAGCCGCCGGGTGGCCTCGTCGCCCGCGAGGCCCACCTCGGCGCTCTCGATTTTGGAGAGCACGTCACTGGCAGACAGGCTGTGCCAGGCGATCGCGACCGACGGGGGGAGGACGCGTTGGGACATGGAGTCATCTCCTGCGGCAGGGAGCCGCGCTGAGCGCGCTGTTCCGACCGGCTGTGGCTGCTCATCACGTGGTCTGCACGTGGCTGGCGCTTGGTTTCCCCTGCTATTCGGCACGTCTCATGCCAGACCACGCCAGGGCGGAGCCGGGCTGTTCAGCGCCCTGAGCGGCACACGCACCGACGTTCCGCGGGACCTTTTCACCCGGGTGGGGAATTTTGCCTCGCCAGCGCTCGCCCGCGCGCGGAACATCTGGACGGCGAGCACGCCGGCGTCACGCACGACGACCAACGACCAGCGCGTCGTGCGTAACCGACAGCCGGCGCGACGCTTTACGCGGGCGGGGCCGTCCTGTACACGCGCCGCGTGCGTCTGACCGTGCTCCTCCACGGCGATCCGAGGGCCCCGCAGCAGGCCCGCCTCGGCGCCGCGCTCGCCGCCCGGGGCCACCGGGTCATCGTCTGCGACGCGCCCGGGGTCGCGGCCGCCATCCAGCGCGAGCACGGGCAGCGCTGCGAGGAGCTGAGGCTCGTATCTCCCCTGATCCCCCAGGCGATCCGGCGCCTCTGGGCGCGTCGACGCGTGCGCGAGCTCGGCGTCGACGTGGTGCACCTCAACTTCCTGCGCCCCTGGCACGACCTCTGGTCGAGGATGCGGGGGGGCCCGCCGATCGTCGCCACGGCGTGGGGATCCGACATCAACCCCGAGGTGCTCCACAAGTCGCGGCGGACGGTCCGGAGGGTCGACCACGTGCTGTCCCACGCCTCGGCCGTCAGCGCCGACAGCGTGCCCCTGCTGGCGAGGGCGCGGGCGCGCATGGGTGAGCGCGCCGGCGCCGTCCCCTGCGAGATCGTGCTCTGGGGCGTGGATCTCGCGACGTACGAGCGGCAAAGGTCGCTCGACGGGGCGGCGCGCTTCCGGCGCGCGCTCGGGATCGAGCCCGGCAAGCGCGTCCTCCTGAGCCCGCGGCAGACGAAGCCGCACTACCACGTCGATCGCATCCTCCGCGCCTTCGCCGCGAGCCGCTGGGCGAACGACGGCGTCCTCGTGATCAAGCTGCACGGCCGACCCGAGGAGCTCCCGTACGTGCAGACGCTCACGTCGATGACGCGCGAGCTCGGCGTCGGCGACAGCGTGAGGTTCGCCGAGCCGTGCCTGTACAGCGAGCTCCCTGGCCTCTACGTGATGGCCGACGCGGCGGTCTCGCTGCTGGAGGTCGACGGCGTGCCGTCCACGTTCTGCGAGCTCGCGGCGCTCGGCGTGCCGATCGTCGCGAGCGATCTGCCGGCCTACGAGGGCGTGCTCGCTCACGATCGCGCGCTCCTGGTCCCCGCCGCGGACCACGCGGCGCTCGTCGCGGCGCTCGACCGGCTGCTCGACGAGCCCGAGCTCGGGCCGCGCCTCGCGGAGCGCGGGCGCGCGTGGGCGGTGGAGCGCGCGGACTGGCAGCGGTGCGTCGACAAGTTCGAGGCGCTCTACCGCGCCACCGTCGCCGCCGCCGCGGCGACCTCGGGCCAGCACGCGTAGCGGCCGGCGCGCGCCGCGCTCAGCGCGCCTGCGCCCCGCGCCGCCCCTCGGCGAGGCGCTCGAACAGCGCGACGATCTCGGCGACCTGCGTCTGCCGCGTGAGCTTCGCGATCTCGTCCTCGCGCCGGGCGGGCAGCTCCCCGCGGCGGAAGCGATCGTAGGCGCGCTCGATCGCCAGCGCCCCTAGCTCGACGTCGTCCGTGGGGACCGCCTCCCCTGCCCCCGTCCGCGATAGCACGAGCGCCGCGTCGGTCCCGGGCACCACGAAGGCGAGCACCGGCGGGCCGGCGGCGATGTACTCGTACAGCTTGCCGGGCGTCGAGAGCGGATCGAGCGCGCACAGCACGAGCGCGTCGGCGTCCCGGTAGCGGGCCACGATCTGATCGTGCGGCACCGGCGCCTCGATCCGGAGGTGCGGCCGGAGGTGCGGGTACTTCCTGCCCTCCCGCTCCGCCCACGCGACCGCGCGGCTCACGATGGAGAGCTCGAAGCCCGGCAAGGCGCGCCGCGACAGGAGCCGCTCGGCCGCGCGGAACACCGAGGCGAGGTTGTAGTCGCCGTACATGTTGCCCGCGAACAGGAGGCGGAAGCGGCCGCCCCGGTCCGGCCGGGGCGCGTACGGCTCGGCAAAATCCTCCGCGTCGAAGCCGTTCCGCACGAGGCGCACCTTGCCCTCGGGGAGGCCGCGCCGCTCGACGAGCAGCGAGCGGAACGGGTCCGCCGTGACCAGCACCGCGTCGGCGCCCGCGAAGATGCGCTCCTCGACGCGCCGATCCACGCGCTGGCGCATCCGGGCGATCGGGCCCTCGCCGCGGTAGAGCGGCAGGAAGTTGTTGTCGGTCCACGGGTCCCTGAAATCGGCCACCCAGGGGACGCCGAGCGCGCGACGAGCGTGGTCCCCGAGGAGGTGGGCCGTGAAGGGCGCCGACGTGCTGAACACGAGATCGAACCGCTCCTCGCGGAGGATCGTCGAGAGCCGCCGCAGGGCGAAGGGAAGCCAGCCGAGGTAGGCGTCGACCGGCAGGGCGCCGAAGAGCGTCCCGAAGCCGACCGCGGCGCGCGTGCGCTCCACGCGGACCCCCTGCGGGACCTTGGAAAGGAGCGAGCGATCGATCGCGGTCTTGCCGCGCTCGCCGGACGCGAGCACCACCGGCTCCCAGCCGAGGGAGGGGGCAATCCGGCTGAGGTGCAGCGCGCGCTGCACGCCCGCGCCGCCGTGCGGAGGGTAGAAGTAGCTGATCAACAGGAAGCGGCGCTGCGGCATGTCGGAACCGCGCGCGTGATAACACACGGCCCCGCCCGGTGGCGCCGCTCTCGATGTGCCACGCCCCGGCTCGCCACTTTGCCGTGGCGCCCCGACGCGCCGCGCGCCGGGGGCCGCCGGGCCTCCGCCGCGGAGCGCTGCCCCACCCCGTGATCCGGGGGATCAGCCGCGCATATAGGCAAAGGTCCCGTCGATGTTGAACAGCCGGGTCGCCTGGACGAGCTCGGTCAGGGTCACGCCCACCCGCGGCAGGAGCCGCTCCGCGACGCCACGGCTCAGGAGATCTTTGCGAAAGTAGCGCATCTTTCGTGGGGCGACGTACCCCTCGAGCTCCGCGAACGTGAGGCGCTGGTACTCGGGCGTGCCGGGCACGTGGCGCCGCGAGATCACGTCGTAGAAGAAGAAGATCCCGCCCGGCTTGAGCTGGGCGATCGCCTTGTCCATGAGGCGCCGCTTGAGCTCTGCGTTGGTCACCGACGACAGCACGGCGAGCATCATCACCATGTCGAACGGCCCGCCGACGTCGGCCTTCAGGAAATCGCCCGCCATGAAGCGGATGCCGGCGAAGCGCGATCGCGCGACGTCGGTGCGCTGCGCGATGAGATCGATGCCGGTGAGGCGCGAGGGGTCCGCGCCCAGCTCGACAAGCCACGCCAGGTTGGAGCCCGCTCCGCAGCCCACGTCGAGCACGGACATCTCGCGCAGCGCCTCGGGCGTGCGCACGCCGCACGCGACGAGCGCGTCGCGCATGCGGCGCTGCCGCTGGCGCGCGACGAGGTACGGGTACGCATTGAGCAGGCTCGCCCAGGGGTTCGCCGGCAGGAAGCGCTCGGCGTAATACCGGTTGATCGCCTCGAGATCCCGCTCGAAGCCGCCGCTGTCCCGGTCCTGGGGAAGTTGATCAGGCATCGCGGCTCGCATGCCACGGCCGCCGCCGCGCAGGCAAGGATGTGCTACCGAGCCGCCATGCAGCACCAGCAGCCGGCCCAGGTCGATGAAGGCGCGCCCTCGAGCGCGCCGCAGGCCGCCCGGGAGGCGCCGGCGCCCGCGCCCGCCGAAGCGCAGGGGACGTCGCTCGCCGACCGGATCGGGATGATCGTCGGAGGGCAGTTCGTGAGCACCCTCGTCATCCTCGTGCAGGGTGTCCTCGTCGTGCGCCTGCTCGGCAAGGCCGAGTACGGCACGCTCGCGTTCTCGACGATGCTGTTCATGACGGGGCGCGATCTCGCGCAGCTCTACCTCCCGGAGTCGTTCCTCTACTTTGCGCCGAAGGTGACCCGCGCCGAGCTCCGCGGACTGGTGCGGCAGAGCATGCTGCTCCTGCTCGGCCTCGGGGCGCTCTCCGCGCTCGCGTTCTCGGCCTTCGCCCTGGTCCCCAGCGTCTTCCTCGACGGCCGCGAGGGCGTCACGCAGCTCCTCCTGCTCATCGGCCTCATGAGCATGATCGCCTACCCGGCGAGCGTCTTCGGCCCGCTCTTCATCGCCACGAACAACCACCGCAAGTCCGCCGGCGTCGCGCTGGTCGTCACGCTCTCGAACGCCGCGGGCGCGATCGTCCCTGCCGCGCTGGGGTGCTCGATCGCCTGGATCTTGGCCGCCCAGTGCGCGACCCAGGCCCTCCGGCTCTGGCTCTCGTACCGGCTCTATGCGCGGCTGTTCCAGGACGTCGCCGCGGCGCCATTCCCGGGCGGCGTCAAGGCGCAGCTCGCCTACGCGTTCCCGCTCTCGGTGACGCGCTTCGCCGGCCTCTTCAACCAGAAGCTCGACAAGTTCGTCATCGGCCTCTTCTTCAGCGCGGGGCTCTACGCCGAGTTCGCCGTCGGCGCGCAGGAGCTCCCGCTCGTCAGCGTCCTCGCCTACTCCGTCGCCTCGACGATGCTCCCCGACCTCGTCGCCCGCGTCGAGAAGGGGCGGACGCCGGCGGAGGGCGCGAGGGCCGCGATCGACCTGTGGCACTCGGGCATCCGCAAGACGACGCTGATCATGCTCCCGGTCGCGGCGTTCCTCCTCCTCCTCGCCGAGCCGCTCATGCGCACCATCTACGGCGACGCCTACGCCGGCGCCGCCGTCCCGTTTCGCATCTACTCCGCGCTCCTGCCGCTGCGCGTGACGGCGTACGCGATCCCGCTGATGGCGTTCGGAAAGACGTCGATGATCCTGCGTGTCCAGGTGCTGTCGATGGTGTTCAACGCCGCGGCGAACCTGGTCCTCCTGCCGACGATCGGCATGGTCGGCGCGCCGCTCTCGGCCGTCCTGACGCAGGTGGTCGTGATCACCTCGACCGTGGTCTGCATCGCGCGCTTCTCCGGCGTCGGCCTCCGGGGCGTCTTCCCGTGGGGCCACTACGGGCGCGTCGCGGCCACCGCGATCGTGGCCGCCGCGCCGCTCGCCGCGCTCCTGCTCACGGGCGCGGCCGACAGGCGCCCCGCGCTCTGCCTCGCGCTCGGCGCCCCGCTCTATACGGGGCTCTACCTCGTGGCCGCGCGGATCACGGGCCTGCTCGCCCCCGAGGACCGGGCGTTCGTCGCGCGCTGGCTCCGCCTCGATCCGCTGCGCGGCCGCCACGGCTGACGCGTCCGCGCGCGTCGCACCCTCGCTGTCTCGGGCGGCGACACGAGGGCTGCGGACGCGGAATCCGCGCATGCCGCTTCAAAGGGCGGCTCGCCTGGGAGGCCTCGCCTGGAACGCTTCGCCTGGAAGGCGGTAAATGCTTGATAGTCTTCCGATCGTCCATCGTGTGGCTCCCGCCTTCGTGTGGATTTCCCGCCGATCGGTGTTCTACGCTTAGTTGCCGGCCTCATCGGCGCCTTGTGCGATGGAGACGACCATGAGCGAAGACCAGGAAGCAGGGTTCGTCCTCCGGGTCATCTCCGGCCCCCTGGCCGGGCAGAGCGCCCGCATCCCTGGCGACCGTCCATTGCTCGTTGGCCGCGCGCCTGAATCGGATCTCTCGATCACGAGCGACGGCGAGCTCTCTGCCCTGCATTTCTCGGTGGAGCAGATCGACGGCAGCTACCTGCTCCGCGATCTGGGGAGCCGCAACGGGACGCAGGTCAACCGGGAGCGGGCGCGCGAGGTGTCGCTCCGTGACGGCGACGAGATCCGCGCGGGGGCGACCCTGTTCGCGGTGATGCGCCGCGAGGCGAACCGCCGCTGCGCGCCGACCGAGCCCGCCCCGCCCTCGCGCCGCACGCGGAGGACCGCGGCGCGCGCGACGGGGGCGCCGTTCGCCGCGTCGGCGCGGGCGCGGCTCCGGCAGGAGCGCTCGCCCCTCTTCGCGGTGGTCGACGCCGCCCGGGACCCGCGCATCCGGCTGCTGCTCGGCGAGGCGGGCGAGCAGACCGCCTCGCTCTACACCGGCTTCCAGGGCGAGATCCTCGCGGACGTCGGTCCCACGCTGGTGCGCCTCCCGCACGGGTCCAGGCTGCTCGACGCCCTGGTCGACGGCGGCTGGGGCGACTGCTGGGGCGTCTTCCTGACGAGCGACCGCCCGTTCAGCGACGTGCGGAAGCACCTCCACCGATTTCTCCTGGTCGAGAGCGGGACAGGCAAGCAGCAGTATTTCCGGTTCTACGATCCACGCGTGCTCCGTGGCTTCCTGCCCACCTGTGGTCCGCGAAAGCTCGAGGCGCTGTTCGAGCAGGTCGAGGCCTTCGCCATGGAGGCCGAGGATCCGGGGAAGCTGCTGCGCTTCACCGCCCGAGGCGGCAAGGCGCTGCGCGAGGAATCGGCGCTGGAGCGCGAAGGCTGAAGGCCCGCGCCGGCGCGGCGCGGGCCAGCGTGGATCAGCGCGGCGGCGCGCCGGCGGGGCCGCCCGGCTCCGGCGCAGGGAGATCCCAGGCGATCATGCGCAGGAGCTCCGCCACGCTGAAGGCCTGCGCAAAGCAGCCGCCGGGGTGGTGCGGCGGCTCTCCGGAGGCGACCTCGGGCACCTGGCCGAGCGCGATCTCGTTCGCGGCCGTGGAGGCCGCGAGCCGGTGGAGCAGCGGGACGACGTGCTCGCCGAGCGTGGAGAAGCGCCGCGCGGCCCGCGCGTAGAACCCGAGCAGGAACGGCCAGGCCGTGCCCTGGTGGTAGGCGCTGTCGCGCGCGTCGGGGGCCCCCTGGTACCGGGGCACGTAGCCCGGATCGGCCGGCGAGAGCGTGCGCACGCCGGCGGGGGTCACGAGCTCCAGGCGCACCCGATCGAGCAGCGACGCGGCTCGCTCCGGCGTGAAGCAGGCGGGATCCACGGCGACGGCGATCAGCGCGTTGGCGCGGATCGACGCGTCACGGAACGCGCCTTCGCCCTGCGCGTGCTCCGAGATGACGTCGTAGGGGTAGCCGGTCTCCTCGCACCAGAAACGGGCGGCGAAGCCCCGGCGCGCCGCGCTCGCGGCCGCCTCCGCCCGCTCTGCGAGGCGGTCGTCGCCGGCGGCCCGCGCGAGGCGCGCGAGCGTCTCCGAGCCCTTCGCCCACAGCGCCGTGAGCTCGACGGGGCAGCCGGCGCGCGGGGTGATCGCGCGGCCCGCGACGCGCGCGTCCATCCACGTCAGCCCGTCGACGGCGCCCTCACCCTGGCGCCCGGCGGCGAAGAGGCCGTCGGCCGTGACGTGGATCCCGTTCCGGGTCCCGCGCACGGCGGCCTCGAAGGCGTCGCGGAGCGCGCCGAGCAGCTCGCCCGTGACGAACGGGTGTGTGTCGCCGACGGCGTCGGCGAGCAGGCGGGCCGCCTCGAACAGCCAGAGGGTCGCGTCGGCCGCGTGGAAGTCCGCGGGCTCGCCCGCGTCGGGGAGCCGGTTCGGCACGAGGCCGTCCTGCATGGCGTCGATCATCGCGCGGAGGACGCGGATCGCCGCCTCGGTCTTGCGCGGCACGAGGTAGAGGCCGGGCAGGGAGATGAGCGCGTCGCGGCCCCACACCTCGAACCAGGGGTAGCCCGCGATGATGCCGGGCCGCGGCGCCGCGTCGGCGCGGAACGCCTCGGCCGCGATGCAGAGCCGCCGCTCCAGGAGCGGACGCCGGGGCCCCGGATCCTCGGCGCGGATCGCCGCGCTCGCCGCCGCGAGCAGGTTCTCCGGCTCGTCCTCGGGCAGCGCGCCCACCGCCACGAGCAGGTGAACGGGCTCGGCGCCGATCACCGTCTCGAAGTGGCCCGGCGTCCAGAGATCCTCGAGGAAATCCAGGCCTCGATCCTGCTCGCCGAGGTACTCGAAGCGTCGCCACCAGTCCTGCGAGCCGACGAACGTACCCTGGTAACGGAAGCAGATCCGCGGCAGCGCGCGGTTCGGCTGCACCCGGACCTCGCCCATCACGGCGCGATCCCGCCCCGAGCCGGGCTCGCCGCGCGCCGCCCCGGCGCGCAGCTCGACCTTCTGGGAGATGCCGCCGTTCTCGCGGAGCAGCTGGTGCATGTGGCGGGCCGCGAGGAGCGGGCGCAGCGTCAGCATCACCGGATCCGCCCCGCTCCAGGCATAGCGGAGGACGGCCGCGTTCTCGCCGCGCACGAGGCCGAGCGTCACCTCGAGCTCGCCGCCCGGCACGGCGTAGGCCCAGCGCGGGAGCGGATCCTGATCGAAGCGCTCGAGGTAGAACGAGCTGCTCTCCGGATCGATGCCCGGGAACTGGTGCTTGGCGAGGTCCCACCGCGGCCACGAGGCCCGGCGCTCGGCCGGCGCGCCCTGCTGCCGGACCGGGCGGACGCTGACGTCGACGTGCGAGAGCATGACGTGCCGGCGCCGCGGAGGGTCGAGCGCCGCGACGAGCAGCCCGTGGTAGCGGCGGGTGTGCATGCCGGCGATCGTCGAGCTCGCATAGGCCCCCGCGCCGTTCGTGTGCAGCCACTCCTTGCGCGCGATCGAGAGCTGGCCGCGCACCTCGACGTGCGGCCACGGCGAGGCGTGCTCCAGCGCGGCGCCCTGCCCGCGGGACGCCGCGGGCGTGGACGACAGCGCGTCGTGGGTCGGAGAGTTCCGCCGAGATCCGTCCGAGCTCATCGATCGCCGGTGGCCTTCCTGAGCGAATCCTCGGCGGCGGCGCGCATCACCTCGACCGGCGCCGGAAGGCCCGTCCAGAGGGTGAACGACTGCGCCGCCTGGCCGACCAGCATCCCGAGCCCGCCCGCGGCGTGGAGGCCTCTCTCGCGCGCCATCCGGAGGAAGGGCGTCACCGGCGGGTTGTAGACGAGGTCGTAGAGGCACACGCTCGGCGAGAGCATGTCCCACGGGATGATCCCCGTGACCTCCTCCCCCGGCGGCCCCCCGAGCATCCCGGCGCTCGTGGCCTGGATGATCAGGTCGGCGGCGACGGTGAACTCGCTCCAGTTGAGCCGCAGCGCCACGGAGGACTTGCTGCTGATCGCCCTGTCGAGCGCGATCGGCCAGGGCGCGGTGAGCGCGCCGAGCTCGGACGCGCGCTGCCCCGCGGTCGACTCGAGCATCGCCTCGGTGCTGGTCCACGATCGGGTGGTCACGCTGATGAGGTGATAGCCGAGCATCTTGCACGCGGCGATCGCCGCGAACGCCGCGCCGCCCGCGCCGATGATCACCGCGCGCTGTCGCCGGCTCGTGAGCGCGCCGTACGACCGCTCCGGCTCGTCCCCGCCGGGCGAGGCGGATCCCAGGAGCAGCGCGAGCTCGTCGCGGAGCGCGACCACGTCGGTGTTGTACGCCGTCACGCGCCGCGCCTCCGTCGCGAAGAGGACGTTCGCGGCGCCGACGTCGACGGCGCTCGCGTCCACGTCGTCGACCATCGACATGATCGCGCGCTTGTGCGGGATCGTGACGTTCGCGCCCGCGATAAGGCCGCTCCGGATGTCGCTGACGAAGCGCGCGAGCTCCGCGCCGGTGGGCACGTCGAACGCGCTGTAGATGTGGGGCAGGTGGTGGGCCCGAAACGCGGCCGAGTGCATCGCCGGCGAGACCGAGTGGCCCACCGGGTGCCCGACCAGACCGAACATTCGCCGCTCAGCGTTCGACATGGTGCCTCTCCTCTGGGCCGGCCTCCGCTCCGCCCTGCCCCACCGAGACCTGGCCGGAGCCGCCCGCGCGACCGAGGGTCGGGGCGTGCTCCTCGTCGGCCGCGAAGCCGAGCCCGAGCTGCTCGCACGCGGGCGCGCCGGGCGCCGCCCTCTTGCGCCTCGTCGCGCGACCGGACGGAGCGCGCGGCCCGCCGCCCTGGCGCGCGGGCGCCGCCGCGGCCTGCGCCGGCGCCGCAGCCGGCGCGGGCGCGCTGCCCTCGACGAGCGGCTCGTCCGGACCGGCGGTGACGACGACCCGCGCGAGCAGCGCGCCGTGGTGCACGCGCACCGCGATCGGATCGCCAGGCGCGACCTCGCGGTGATCGCGGACCGCGCGCCCCGAGGCGTCCGTCGCGATGGCGTAGCCGCGCGCGAGCACGCGGAGCGGCGACATCGCCTCGAGCCGGGCCACGTCGCCCGCGAAGCCCTCCCGCAGGAGGGCGACGTGGCGGTGCGCGGCGGCGGCGAGGCGCACCGACAGCGGCCTGAGCGCCCCGCGGGCGCCGGCGAGCACCGCGCGCGGGTGGCGCGCGGCGAGCCGCCGCTCGAGGCGCTGGAGCGCGGCGCGGTCCTCGACGAGGATGCGCTCCATGCGGCGCCGGAGCCTCGCCATGGCGTCGTCGATCCGCTGCTGCGGCTCCGCCAGGATCTGCGCGGGCGAGCCGAGCCGGGCGCGCTGCCGGTCGAGGTCGGCCCGAGAGGCGCGGAGCCGGTGGGCGATCGCGCGGCGCATGCGGGCCTCGAGGTGCTCCAGCGCCGCGCGCCGCGCGGCCGCGTCCGCGACGAGCATCTCCGCAGCCTGCGAGGGCGTGGCGGCGCGCGCGTCGGCGGCGAGGTCGGTCAGCGCGACGTCGATCTCGTGCCCGACGGCGCTCACGATCGGCACGCGCGCGGACGCGACCTTCCGGACGACGATCTCCTCGTTGAACGCGCTGAGGTCGTCGGCGGAGCCGCCCCCGCGCCCCACGATGATCACCTCGATGCCCGGGAACTCCTCGAGCAGCGCGATCGCGCGCACGATCCGCTGCCCCGCGCCGGCGCCCTGCACCGGCGTGCGCGCGAGGATCAGCCGCGCCCCGCCGCGGCGGAACGCGACGGTCACGATGTCGTGGATCGCCGCGCCGTCGCCGCTCGTGACGACGCCGATGATCTGCGGATCGACGGGCAGCTTGCGCTTGCGCTCCGGCGCGAAGAGCCCCTCGGCCGCGAGCTTCTCCTTGAGACGGAAGAGCGCCTCGAGGAGCGCCCCGCGGCCGGCGAGGCGCGCGTCGTCCGCGCAGAACTGGAGCCGGCCGCGCGGCACGTAGACCGTGGCTCGGCCCGTGAGCACGACGCGCGCGCCGTCGGCGAGCAGCTTCCGCGCGCGCGGCGCCGCGGTCCTGTACATCACGCAGTCGATGGCCGCCTCTTCGCTCTCGTCCTTGAGCGTGAAGTACGCATGTCCGCTGCCCACGACGCGCAGCCCCGAGATCTCGCCCTCGACGCGCACGTCCGCGGTCGACCCCTCGAGGATCCGCTTCAGCCGTCGATCCAGCTCCGCGACCGAGACCACCTCCGGCTCGGCGCCCCGCTGGCGGCGCGAGGGCGGCGGGCTCGTGAGCTCGCGAGGCTCGGCGACGGGGAGGGCCGCGAACGAGAGCTCGGGCGGGATATCGCGGCGCTGCACAGGGCAGACGTACCCTTTTGCTCGGCCTGGGGAAAGACTCTCGGGGGCCTCATCCCGCGTCAGGCGAGCCCGCCGTCGGGCCCGCGGCGAAGCTCGGCGCGGAGCGGCAGAGCGACGGGCGGTTCGCCGAGGCGATTTCGTGTGAGGGGGTCGGCTCTCGCTCCGCAAGGTCCTCATCGCCGACCACGGCGAGATCGCCGGCCGGATCCTCCGATCGCCGTGTGCGGCCGACATCCAGGGCGTCGCCATCGACAGCGCCGTGGATCGCGGCAGCTTCCATGTCCGCCTCGCGGACGAGTCGTACGCCATCGGCCCCGCGCCTGCTGCGGAGAGCCACCTCTGCGTCGGTCGGATCCTCGACGTCGCCAGGCATTCCGGGGCGGACGCTATCCATCCAGGGACGGCTTCTTCTCGGAATACGCCGAGTTCGCGGAGGCCTGCGAGCGGGCGGGCATCGCCGCGTCGAACGATCCTCCGGCCGCGCCATGTCGAGCTCCAGATGCCGATCGAGAGGGCAACCTCGTGCATCTCGATGGGCGCGACGTCTCGACTCCGCTGCGCCAAAAGGTGGTCAGGAGTCGCCTTGTCCGACAGCCAGCCCCGAGCTGGTGCAGCGCACGAGTGAGCGCGCCGTGCACGGCGCGTTCAGGGTCGGCAGGCGCTCGATGGGCACGCTCGAGCTCCTCCTCGCCGAGGACGGGGCGTTTTGCTCCTTGGAGACGAGCACGAAGCTCCATCACCGAGTGGACGACCGGCGTCGACCTCGTCGCCGTGGCGCCACGCAACGTGACACGTCGCAGCGCCCGCTGTTCACGACCTGCCGGGGACGTCCTCGGCGGGTCACGGCGGATCACAGCGGATCACAAAAACAGCGCGCCTCCCTACGCAGCGCGTCGTCCAAAGTCCCCCTCGCTCCGGCGTCGGTCAATGCTATTCTACCGCCAACTTTCGGCCGGGGTGGAGGTGCGATGGGACGCGAGGCGAAGGGCCAAAAGGACCCGCTGGGGTCCGTCGCCACGCTCCCGCCGATCGAGGCCCGAGCCCACGAGCCTCCGCCTGCGACAGGCAGGGCGACCGCGCAGCGCGCGGGCGAGCCGGCGAGCGATGCCGCCGTGACGCCTTCCCCGGGGACGCGGTGGTTCGACGCGACCGCTCCCGACGTGACGCCGGCGGGGGGCATGGACGCTCGGCGGCGCTGGGCGATCCCGCTCTTCCTGGCCGCGCTGGTGCTGGTCGTCACCGCGCGCAGCCTGATGCTCCGTGCGTTGCTGCCGGTCGCCCTCGTGACGGCGGCGGTCGCGCTGCTCGCGCGGGGTCGGCGGCACCTCCAGCCCCCGCCGCAGGTGAGCCGGCGCGGGCTGAGCCTCGAGGGCGATCAGCTGCTCCTGCGAGGCCAGGGCAGCGCCGCGCAGCACGTGCTGCTCGCGACCCGCGAGCGGTTCGGCGTCACCCTCCTCGCCACGCCGCGCCGGGATCGCATCGTCGCCCTGCTCAGCTCCAGCGCCGGGATGTCCTCCATCGGGGCCTGCTTCGACGGCCCCTCGCGACGCACCTTCGCCGCGCTGCTCGACCGCGCGTCCGTCGTCGGCTCCGACGAGGTCGGGCTCGAGGCGATCGGCCCGGACGGCGATCCGATCTCGCTCAGCCCGGCGGCGCTCGCGGCGCTCCTCGAGGAGCTCACGCTGCGCTCTCCTGGGTGCCTCGATCGGTTCCTCCTGACCGACGCGCGCGGAGCGGCCCTTGGCCTCGACAGCCGGGAGCTCCGCGCTGGCGGCCGCGTCTTCGATCTGACGGCGCCGCTCGAGTGGCGCGCGTTCGTGTTCCAGGAGGCGCTCGGGCAGGCCATCGCGGTGTACCAGGGGACGTGGGTACGCCAGGGCACGAACGAGCTCTCCCTCGTCTGCCTGCTCCCCGCGATGACGCCGGCGATCGACGGGCTGGGAGCATCGCTCGGCCCGCTCGATCGCGGAGCGCTCCGCGACCTCCGGCTGATGCAGGGCATACCGGAGAGCCCGCCGCCCGCCGATCAGCGCGTCGCCATCGATCGCCTGCTGATGGTCCCGATCCGATCCGCGCTGGACAAGGCGCCCCGACCCGCCGCGCAGGCGCCGCGCGCACGTGCATGACGTGTGAACCGTGAACGACACGCCAGGGTTTGTCCTGATGGGTCGACGACACAGCGAGCCAGGGCTGTCCTAACGGAGCGACGAGACATCGCGCGCGTCTGGCTTCGCTTGACTCCCGCGCGCGGGCACGGGTAAACCGCGCCAGGTATCCAGGCGATTCGAGTCACCACGTCCCACAGGACACCCGGAGGCGATCCATGGCCGTCGATATCCAGAAACTGTTCAACGAGGAGCTGCCCGCTGCGCTGGTGAAGCATTCCGAGGCGGCCAAGCAGATCGGCGGGAAGTACCAGATCAACGTGACGGGCGAGGGCGGCGGCGAGTGGTTGATCGACCTGTCCGGCGGCGTGCCCAGCATCACCTCGGGCAACCCCGGCAACGCGGATGTCACGATCTCGCTCACCAGCGAGGATTTCCAGAAGCTGCACGAGAACCCGCAGGCCAACTCGATGCAGCTCTTCTTCGCGGGCAAGCTGAAGGTCACGGGCAACCAGATGCTCGCGATGAAGCTCCCGAAGCTGTTCCAGCTCAGCGCGGGCTGATCCGGGCGCCGGCATAGATCCGGCGACCCCACCTGCGCCGCCGCGCGCGGTGACGGGTCGCTTGTGGATCGCAGCCCTTGCGTCCGCCCAGCCGACCTCGGTGCCTTCTGCGCGCGGGGCGCCCTTCGCGCATCATTCCTCGATCTCTCGATCCCTCGACGAACCTCGCGCAACGACAGGGAGGCAGCCGTGCGCCCGCTCACCGACACGCGCATCCTCGATCTTTCGAGGCTCTTGCCGGGCCCCTTCGCGACCCTCGTGCTCGCGGATCTCGGCGCGACGGTGGACAGGCTCGAGGACGTCGCCGGCGGGGACCCCCTGCGTCACCTCCCCCCGCAGATCGCCGGAGAATCTGCCGCTTTCCAGCTTCTGAACCGCGGCAAGCGCAGCGCCCAGCTCGATCTGAAGACGCCTGAGGGGCGCGACGCCTTCCGCCGGCTCGTCGCGAGCTACGACGTGCTCTTCGAGCAGTTCCGCCCAGGGGTGCTCGATCGGCTCGGGCTCGGTCACGAGGCGCTGCGCGCGGACAACCCGCGGCTCATCATCTGCGCGCTGACCGGCTACGGGCAGACGGGCCCTCTGGCGGCGCGCGCGGGGCACGATCTGAACTACGTCGCGCGCGCTGGGGTCCTCGGCGCGCAGGGGCCCGCCGAGGGGCCGCCGCAGGTGCCGGGCTTCCAGGTGGCCGACGTGAGCGGCGGGATGTGGTGCGTGATCGCCATCCTCTCCGCGCTGCGCGAGCGGGAGCGGACCGGGCGCGGCGCGGTGCTCGACATCGCGATGACCGACGGCGTGCTCGGCTTCGCCCTTCCCACGCTCGCCGCCGCGCTCGCGAGCGGCGGAGGAGCGGCCGTGGAGCCGGCCCCCGCGGCGGGCGGGGAGCTGCTCACCGGCGGGCTCGCGCCGTACAACACGTACCTGTCGAAGGACGGGCACGCGATGTCCCTCGCCGCGCTGGAGCCGAAGTTCTGGGCTGCGTTCTGCGAAGGCGTCGGGCTCGACCCCGACCCGAGCGCGCTCGTCCCCGGGCCGCACCAAGCCGAGCTCAAGCGCAAGCTGGCGGCCGTCGTTCTGGAGAGGACGCGCGCCGAGTGGGAAGCCCTCGCCGCCGAGCGCGACTGCTGCCTCGAGCCGGTCCTCGATCCGCGGAGCGCCGCGGCGGATCCTCACCTCGCCTCGCGCGGCCTCCTGTTCGAGATCGCCTCGCCGCGAGGTCTGATCCCCCAGCTCAGGACGCCGGTCACGCCGGCTGGCGTCGCGTTCGCGCCGGCACCCCGCGCCGGCGAGCACACGCGCGCCGTGCTCCGCGGCGCTGGCTTCTCGGAAGAGGACATCGACGCGTTGATCCGCGCTGGCGCGGCGCGCGAGGCGCGCTGAGTCGCGCCGTTCGCCCGACGCGCCTCGCCCGGGTTGCACGCGCAGCGCGGAGCGCCGAAGGCTCACGTGCGGCGCGCCGACAGCGGCGCCCGACGCTCCTCCTTCTTCGCGTCAGATCTTCTTCAGCTCGTCGACGAACTCCCAGTCGGCGATGAGGTGCTTCTTGAGCAGCAGCGACAGGAGCGCGGCGAACATCGCCTCCCAGCGCACGTTGTTGCCGAGGATCTCGCTCGCGTCCGCGCCGTGCGAGACCGCGCGCAGCGCGGAGACGAGATCGCGCGCGGTGAGGCCCGAATCGTCCGCCGTAGGCGGAGGAGGCGGATCGGACTGCGCGACGGCCCGGGGGGACGGCGCTGCTGCCCGCGGCTGCTGCGGCTGCGGCTGCGGCTGCTGCTGCTGCTGGGATTTGCTCCCGCGCGCGGGGAGCGTGATGGTCGTCCCGTCGAGGAGGGTGAGCGAGACCATCCGCCGGCGACCGCGGCCTTGCGGCGCGGGGATGTTACGCACCTCGCGCTCGCTCGGGGGCTCGTCGCCGTAGTCGGGCACGCTCTCCGGGACGGTGCGCGCCGCAGCGCTGGCGCGTCCGAGCACGGCACCGAGGAGGGCCGCGGCCGGCGTGCTCGAGGTGGGCGCCACGTCCGTGCTCGACGCCGCCTCACCGGCGGACGTCGTGACAGGCCCCGGCGCGGAGCTCGGGCGCAGCGTCTTCCGGCGCTCCGGCTGCGCCGCCTGCGCGGGCTGCGCCTGCGCGGCTTGCGCGGGCTGCGCGGCTTGCGCGGGCTGCGCCGCTCGCGCTGCCTGCGCCGCCGCGAGCAGCTCGGGCGTCGGCGCGACCTTCAACGTCGGCCGCGAGCGCTCGTCCTGGCGGCCGCGGATCTCACGCTCCTCGGGGCGGCCGCGGATCTGCCGCTCCTCCGGGGAGCTGCGGACCTCCCGCGCCGCGGCGCGAGGCGGCTCCCACGCCAGCTCGTCGTCCACGACGCCCACGTCCGAGGGGTCGACGTCGGAGGTCTCGATCGCCGGCCCCGCATCCTCGGCCAGCTGCGCCCCGGATCGCATGGCAGGCCTGGTGAGCAGCAAGGGCTCCGGCGTCGACGGCGTGGGCGACGCCTCCTCCGCGGGGCGCGTGGTCTCGGGCCCTCTGGCGAGTTCGGACGAAGGCGGCGGGTCGACCGGGCGCGCCCGCGACTGCGGCTCGCTCACCTGGGCCCGCTGCGCGGGCGCGGGCGGCGGCGCCGAGCGGGCGCGGGCCCCGTAGTAGACCCGGATCGCGTTCCGGATGTCGCTCGGCGGAGCGATCATCGCGCGCACGGGCAGGCCGGAGAACGCCATGCACTCCTTCATGCCGTCCTCGTTCGTCGGATCGTCCATCGCGACGTAGAGCGTCTCGCCCTGGTTGCGGACGTGGCGCACGTAGATCGGGACGAGGCAGTATCGCTCGGCCACGTCGTGGGGGACGAGGTTGAGCAGCTGCCGCGAGAACTCGATGTGCAGCAGCGACACCCAGGGAACAGCGAGCTGGTGCGACAGGATCTGCGTCAGCTGGGTTTCGTTGATGAGACCTTGCTCAACAAGGAGCGTCCCCAGCCTCCGGCCATCCGTGCGCTGCTGCTCCAGGGTCCTCTCGAGGGCGTCCTGGGTGATCATCCGCGCGTCGACCAGGAGCTGACCGAGACGTAGGCGAGGCGTAACCATCGCGCCCGAGGTTACCCCAAGAAGGATCCAGGACCTAACAGACGGCTGGACGAGCCCCCCCGCCCCCTCCAGACGGCGCCGCCCGCGGGCCGAGGGAGACCTCGACTCCAATCGTTATCCCGAACGTGGTAAGGTCCCGCGCGTGTCCACAGTGGTCTGCCCGCAATGCGCGAATCCGTGCGAGCAGGCGCACAAATTCTGCCCGGTGTGCGGCTTCCCGATCTCGGAGTTCAACCGGACGTCCGACGATCCGCTGATCGGGACGACGCTCCCGGGCAACTACGTGATCCTGGAGCTCGTCGGGGTGGGCGGCATGGGGCGCGTGTACAGGGCCGAGCAGAAGGCCCTGGGGCGCACCGTGGCCGTCAAGATCATCCATCCCCACCTGCTCGGCGACGAGAGCGCGTCGGTCCGGTTCATCACCGAGGCGCGCGCCGCGAGCCGCCTCAACCATCCGAACTCGGTCGGGGTCATCGACTTCGGTAAGAACGGCGGGCAGCTCTACCTCGTCATGGAGTTCCTGCGCGGGCGCGACCTCGCCCGCGTCGTCTACGAGGACGGCCCGCTCCCCTTCCGCCGCATCGTCGACATCCTCTGCCAGGTGCTCGCGGCGCTCGCCGAGGCGCACCACCTCGGCATCATCCACCGCGATCTCAAGCCCGAGAACATCGTGCTCGAGCCGATGCGCTCGGGCGGCGACTTCGTGAAGGTCGTCGATTTCGGCCTCGCGAAGCTGAAGGGGGAGGTCGCGACGACGAACATCACGAGCCCCGGCATCGTCTGCGGGACCCCGGACTACATGGCCCCGGAGCAGGGGCGCGGCGATCCGATCGACGCGCGGAGCGACCTCTACGCGTGCGGCGTCATCCTGTTCCAGCTGCTGACCGGCCGGCTCCCCTTCGAGGCGGAGTCGCCGACGCAGGTGGTGCTGATGCACCTCTCCTTGCCGCCGCCCGATCCCGCGCTTCTCGCGCCGGAGCGCGAGATCCCCGAGCCGCTCGTCGAGGTCACGCTGCGGGCGCTCGAGAAGGACGCCGCCCGGCGCTACCAGTCCGCGGACGAGTTCGCGGCGGCGCTGCGCGCTGCGGTCGGGACGTTCGACACCCCCTCGGGCCGCTTCTCTTTCTCCGACGCGACGGTCATCTGCGGCTCGTGCCGCGCCATCGTGCCGCGCGGCCAGAAGTTCTGCGGCGAGTGCGGCGCCAGGATCGCCCAGGCGCACTCGCCAGCTCCTGCGCCGCGCGCGGCGCCTCAGGCCGCGCGGCGCGATCGCGCGCCCTCGGCGCCGCCGCTCCCGCTCCCGTTCGCGGCGCGCGAGGAGGATCTCGCGTGGCTCGACGGCTGCCTCGCCGACGTCGAGGGCTCGGTCGTCGCCGCGCGCATCGTCGGCGAGCACGGCGTCGGCAAGACCCGGCTCCTCCGCGAGTTCCTCGACGTCGCCGCGAGCCGGGGCGACATCGTCATCCAGACCGGCCCGGACCCGTGGGGCGCAGAGGTCGGCTACTACGCGCTCCGCTGGGCGATCGCCGGGCTCGCCGAGCTCCCGCCCGACGGCGGCAACGCGTCGAACTGGAGCGGCGCGACGCCGGAGGCGCGGCGCGGGCTGCTCGAGATCTTCGGCAAGGGCGACCGCGGGAGCGACGTGCGCCGGCACGCCTGGAACAAGCCCACGGCGGGGGGCCTGTCGCCCGACGACCGCCGCTTCATCGCCGCCGAGGCCCTGCGCTGGGCGCTCTCCCGCGCGCAGCAGACCGCCTTCCCTCATCGGGTCCTGCTCGCGATCGACGACCTGCACGCCGTCGACGGCGCGAGCCGGAACGCGTTCGCCGACGTGATCGCGGAGCCGCCGCTCGCGGCGCTGCTCATCGTCGCCAGCCACACGCCAGGCTTCGATCCCGATTGGGGCGGGTCCGTGCGCGCGCTGGGCGGATTGCCGAAGGACATCGCGCTCTCGCTCCTCCGCAGCAGCGTGGGCCTGGATCACCGGGCCGCCCGCAAGACGCCACCGAGCATGGGCGGCCTGCGGCTGTCGCCGCGGCGCGACCCGCCGGAGGGCGCCGCCGATCAAACCCCGCTGGCCCTGCCGCCGAGCGCGTCGACCCCGGCCGTCCTCGGCGGCGAGGCCGCCACGGTGCCGCCGCTCTACATCGACCAGCTGGTCCGCTACACGCTCGAGGGCGGCAGCGATCCGCCCGCGCGGATGGCCGACCTCGTCGCCGCGCGCATCGAGCGGCTGCAGCAGGACGCGCGCCGCACGCTGCAGGCGCTCGCCGTCATCGGCGACGCGGCGGACCGAGCCACGCTGCAGCGCCTGCTCCCGGACATCCGCGCCTTCGACGATCTGCTCGGCAAGCTCGCGGCGGCGGGCATGATCGAGGAGCACTCGAGCGGCATCCGCACGGCGCACCCGCTGCTCCGCGACGTGACGCTGGCGACGATCCCGGCCGGCGTCCGGCGTGATCTGCACGCCAAGGCGACGTTCGACAGCGCGGGCGACCCGCTCGCGCTGCCGCTCGAGGTGCAGGCGATTCACGCCTACCACGCGCAGAACGCGTTCGTCGCGCTGATGCTGCTCGAGCAGGCGGCGGACCGCTCCGCCGCGCGCGGGGACAGCGCCGGCAGCGTGCTCGCGCTGCGCCGCGGCCTCGATCTGGCGCGGAGGGAGATCTTCCGCGGCGAGCTCGACGATCCGGTGCGCGCGGTCCTGATCTTCAGCCGGAAGCTCGGCGAGGCGCTCGCGCGCGCCGGCGATCTGACCGACGCCGACGGCGTGCTGCGCGAGGCGCTCGACCTCGCCGGCCCAGGCGGGCCCGATCGCGCGCTCGTCCTGGGCGCGCTGGCGCACGTGGCGCACCAGCGCGATCGCACGAGCGAGGCGTCGATGTACCTCCGAGAGGCGATGGACCTCGCGCGGCAGGGCGCCGACAGCGACGTGGTCCAGTCGCTCGACAAGATGCGGCGCGAATGGATGGCGCGCTGAGCGAGAGACGGTGAACGACGAGGAACGATCGCGGGGGACCCGGTTACCGGCGAGCGCTGCGGCGCCGCCGGCGCGCGCGCCGTTCATCGCGCGGTGGGACCTCGACAAGACCTACCTCAGGACCGACTTCGACACGCTGCGCGACCTCGTGCGGACCGCGATCGAGCGGCCGGATCAGAAGCGCACCGTGCCGGGCGCCGGGTCGCTCTTGCGCGAGCTCGGCCGCGCGGGCGTCGAGACCCACATCCTCTCGGGGAGCCCGGAGCAGCTCCGCTCCCGCATCGAGCAGAAGCTGCGGCTCGACGGCGCGCGCTGGGCGTCGCTCACGCTGAAGCCCAACCTTCAGAACATCCTCCGGCTGCGCTTCCGCGCGCTGCGAGGGCAGCTCGGCTACAAGCTGCCCGCGCTGCTCCAGCGGCGCTGCGAGCTCGCGGATCAGCGCGATCCGAGCGGCGCGCTGATCCGCGAGGTGCTCCTCGGGGACGACGCGGAGGCCGACGCGTTCGTCTACTCGCTGTACGCGGACGTCTGCGAGGGGCGGGTCACCCCGCTGGAGCTCGGCGAGGTGATGCGGCTCGGGCACGCCTACGACGACACCATCCTCGATGCGATCCGGTTCGCGAGCTACGTCGAGAAGGGCCCCGTCGTCGAGCGCATCCTGATCCACCTCGACCGGCAGTCTTCGCCCTCGGATTTCCGGATCTTCGGCGACCGGGTCGTCCCCTTCTACAATTACTTGCAGGCGGCCTTCGTGCTCCACGAGGACGACCGGATCGCGGCGCACGCCGTGCTCCGCGTCGCGCAGTCGCTGGTCGTCGCCCACAACTTCGACAGCGTCGCGCTCGCTCGCAGCTACGTCGACCTGTCGCGCCGCGGGCACGTCTCCGGCAAGGGCATCGCCTCGCTCGAGGCCGCCTACGGCGAGCTCGCGCAGCGCAGGGCCGCCGGCGCGAGCGATCTCGGCGCGATGGTCGCCGAGCTCACGCGGCTCTGCAGCGATCTGCGCCCCGCCGTGAGCCGGCCGCACGCGGAGATCGACTACCGCGCGCTCGCCGCCGGCCACAACCGCCGCTCGAAGCGCGGCCGCTGACGACCCGCGTCGGCGCGGCGCAGCGACGCCTCGCGCTCACAGCCAGGCGTTGTTGAGGATCTCGCCGACGCCGCCGGCGCCAGGGACGATGTACTGGATGCCGTTCAGGCCGCGCTCCTCGTCCCAGTGCGTCCCTGGCTCGGTCTTGAGGACGCGCGTCGGCGAGAGGCCGCGATCGAGCCGGAGCGCGTAGATGATCGCGTCCGGGTGGGCCTCGGTGACGCGGCGGATGTACTCGGGCGTGACGATGAGGTGCATGGCGATGCACTTGGCCGGCCGCCCCTCGAGCGCGGTCTTGTAATAGGTCATGGCGCTGACCATGGACGAGCCCGTCGCGCCCATCGGATC
The DNA here is from genome assembly GCF_051473855.1 of Sorangium sp. So ce375. Taxonomy (NCBI): domain Bacteria; kingdom Pseudomonadati; phylum Myxococcota; order Polyangiales; family Polyangiaceae; genus Sorangium; species Sorangium sp. So ce375. Next base: position 3,369,610 of record NZ_CP150335.1, on the reverse strand, counting down.
GGGGAAGAGCACATGGCGCCCCTCGACGTCACGACCGATCTTGGCATCGTGCCAGGTCGCGCCGACGACCTCGCCCTGCTCGTTCGTCTGCCGGCTCATGAACAGGTGATCTTGCCGGACCAGGGCGGGGTCGAGGACCTCGTTCAAGAGCTCGTAGACGACCTGGGAGGGCATCGTCCCGGCGCGCGCGATGCCCACGGTGACGGCCTTTGTCGCGCGCGAAAGCGCGGTGCCGCGATAGACGGCCTCGGGGTGGGAGGAGATCATCCGGGTCGGGACGTCGACGCGCGCGCGCCCCAGCTCGGCGGCGAGGACGGCGCGCGCCAGGTTCTGGTAGAGAACCCCGACGAGACGCCCGACGTCGGGCTGGACCGTCTCCGGGGAGCAGGCTCGAGCCAGCAGAGTCCATGCGAGCGGATCATCGAGCAGGTGCACGCCCGGACCGTACCGGTGGGCGATTTCGGGGGGCCGGAATCGACTCTCAGCGTACGCAACGTCGACCATCGTTTTTCTGTTACACTACCTGGCCCGGCGCGGGGTATTCCTCCGGGTGCGCGCCGGCGCTCTCCCCGGGCGCAAAGTGGTCTCGAAGCGATGAGGGCGCCCGCCCAGCGGGCTGTCCCGGTGGACTTGCAAAGGAAGGGATGTTCGGTGGATAGCGACCTTGCCGAGTCGGTTACGGCGCTCAAGGATGCCTTTGTCCGAAGAGGCATCCCTGCGAGGTTCGGAAAGGCGGCTCCTGCGGCGGTGGAAGAGCTGCGCAAGACGCTGCGGGTGCCGGCCAGGTACCGCGCTTTCCTGCAGGAGGCCGACCCGCTCGATGTCGAGACGGTGACTCCGGTCGAGCGTGTACGCCTCATCCCCTCCGAGAAGCTCGCGGCCGAGCAGCAAGCGAACGGCGGCGACAGCTCCCTCCCAGGCTGGCGCAAGAGCTGGATCCTCATCGCGCGCAGCGCCCTGCTGGGAGATCCCTACTTCCTCGACATCTCGAAGCTCGATGCCGAGGGGGACTGCCCCGTGTTCACCTGCATGACGGGGACCGAGACGCTCAAGCCCGAGCTCTGTGCGTCGAGCTTCCAGCAGTTCCTGCGCATCCTCGCCACCTCGATGGAGGTCGCGTCCGGCTTCGGAGAGAGCGGCCTCGACGACGACGACGAGGCCATCTTCCGCGAGGCGCTCGCGCCGAAGATCAAGACCATCGACTCCGCGGCGCTCCGCGCGGGTCACTGGACCTGACGTAGCGTCCACGGCGCGCTGCTCGTCAGGCGCGCCGTGGATCGAGCCGACCCCGCCATGGCCAGGTGCCTCGTCTGCAACGCGGAGAACCCGGGCTCCGCCCGGTTCTGTGTGGCGTGCGGCGCGTCGCTGGCCCTGAAGGAGCCCAGCGTCGGCGCGGCAGCCTCGGCGCCTGCTGCGCCCGGCCCACGGACGACCGTGCCTGGGCAGCCGCTGCTGGGCGCGCTGCTGCCCGAGGATCCGGCGCAGCGGGCCAGCTTGTCGGCCCGCGCGGCCGGCGGCGCGAACGGGCCCGCGGTGAACGTCGGCGCGCCGAACGTCGTCCCGGCGCCGCTGGCGGGCTCGCTGCCGCGGCGCGCGGGCGGTCACCTGCCGGCGGGGACGCTCGTCGATCAGAAGTACGTGGTCGAGCGGGTGCTCGGCGAGGGCGGCATGGGGGTCGTCTACCTCGCTCGGGACGTCCACACCGGCCTGCACGTGGTGCTGAAGGCGGTGCGCCAGGAGCTCGGGCACCGGCCCGACGTGCGCGCGCGGACGCTCGCCGAGGGCCGCGCGCTGGCGCAGATCGATCACCCGAACGTCGTCCACCTGAAGGCGGTGGTCGCGGAGCGAGACGACCTCTGGCTCGTCATGCAGTACATCGACGGGGAGAGCCTGGAGCAGGCGCTCGCCAGGTACGCCGAGGAGCGGCGGCTGATGCCCCTGCCCGAGGCGCTCTCGATCTTCCGGCAGATCGCCTCCGGCATCGCGGCAGCGCACCGCGAGGGGGTGATCCACCGCGATCTCAAGCCGGCGAACGTGCTCATCCGCAAGAAGGACGGTGTCGCGAAGGTCACCGACTTCGGTATTGCCAAGGCCGAGGCGGACGCGCTCGCAGGGCGCGGGCTGACCAAGGGGATCATCGGATCGCTCTATTACATGTCGCCGGAGCAGGTCCTCGGCCGCCGTGAGCTCGACAAGCGGGTGGACATCTACGCGCTGGGCGTCGTGCTCTACGAGATGCTGGTGGGCCGCGTGCCCTTCGACGCCGAGAGCGACATCGAGATCATGCGGCAGCACGCGGAGGAGCCGCTCCCCCGGGTCAGCGCCGTGCGACACGATGTCCCGCCGGCGCTCGACGCGTTCCTTCAGAAGGCGTGCGCCAAGGACAGGGCGGATCGCTTCGCCAGCTGCGAGGAGATGGTCGCGGCGCTCGACGCGATCGCTCACCCTGCGCCGGCCGCGACCTCGGCGCCGCTCGGCGTGTCGAGCCGCCCGCCGCCCGCGGCCACGACGGTCGACGAGGTCCGCGAGGGGGCGCGATCGCCGTCGGGCGCGGCGCCGGCGAGCGGGCCTTCGGGGTCGCAGCGCGCGCGCGGCTCGTGGCTCGCGATCGGCGCCGGGGCCCTCGTGATGTTCGGCGGGGCCGCCGCGCTGCTCGGTCTGGGCGTGCTCGACAGGCCGCACGGCGGCCGCCGGCGGGTGACCTCGCAGGGCGAGCGCCCGGCGGCCAGCGCGAGCAGCCCCGCCCCGGCGGCCAGCGCGGCCGATCCGCAGCCGTCGCCGCTCGCCGGTCTGACCGGCCTCTGGGTCGGCAACGGGCGCGAACTCGAGGCCGTCCTCGCCGGCGAGTCGCTCGAGTTCCGGGTCCGCCGCCCGGAGCAGTTCGCGCCGCAGGACTATGCCGAGGGCGAGGCCCGCTTCTCGCTGCGGGAAATCGCTGGAGAGACCGGGGTGTTCGCCGTCGAGGATCGTCTCCGCTTCATCGCCCCCGAGTCGCGCAAGTTCGATCCGGCCCGCTCGCGCGGCACCTGCCAGGACGTCCGCAGCGCGGTGGAGGGCCGCCCCCTGCGCGCGACCTACGACGGGGCTCGCCTGAGCGTCGAGTTCGCGAAGATCGAGCCCTCCGCGAGCAACTTCGTGGTGGAGCGCGGCAAGGTCGTCAGCTGCGTCGGCCTCAGCGCCCTCCCCGCCACGCGCGTCGTGAGCACGCTGTCGCGTTTGTAACGCGGCACGCCGCGTTACAAACCTCCGACTGCGGGGACCGGCTGCGGCTTTCCGGCGTGGATGACCGCGCACCGGACGGTGGTCGACGACGTCGGCGCGCTCGCCCGCCCGCCACCGAGGACGAGCGTGCCGAAGATGCTGCGCGCCGCCGCGTCGACCTCCGCGGCGCCGCGCGGCGGCACCGGGTTCCCGCTCGCGTCGAACACCGTCACGGCCTGCACGACGCCGCGGGCGATCTCGCCCTCGGGGAAGGACATCATCACCGTGGCGCGGACGTAGGCCGACGCCCCCTCGACGATCCCGAAGCTGTACGGCTTCTTGGCGAAGGCGCCGCAGAAGCCGCTCGTCCCCATGCCGCCGTCGGGCCCGTAGTTCGCCGACGCCCACTGCCCGACGTTGACCGTGAGCTCGCTCTGACCCGAGCCCTGCGCGTACTGGACGCACTGGGCCAGCGCGGGATCCCACATCGCGCCCGTTGGGCACCGCCCTACCTTCGCGCACGCCTGACCGGTCCAGACCTCGTCGCGCGCGCAGGTCTGCGAGAGCGGGACGCACGCGGCGGTCGGGCCGTCGACGACGAGCTCCTGGCCGGGCGGGCATCCGAGCTTCTGCCCGGCGCCGACGGCGACGCCGATGTTGGACGCCACCTGCTCGCGCGACACGCAGTAGCCCGTGCTCTGGTCGATCTCGTCGCCGGGTCGGCAGCGATCGGGGGCGCACCCGCCGGCTTCGTAGTGGCGACCCACGCCGCAGTAGGCGTTCGCCGCCTGCGGCGTGAGGCACTGGCCCGCGACCGAGAGGTAGCCTTTGAGGCAGCGGCAGCGGTTCTGCGTCGTGTCGAAGCCGGCGCCTTCGCCGCACGACGAGATCGAGCAGCGGCAGCTGCTGCCCTGGCAGATCTTGAGGAAGCAGGAGTTCTCCGGGCACCCGACGAGCGCGGCAGGCGTGAGCGCGAGGAGCACGACCGAGAGCGCGGTGGAGGCGAGGCCAAACGAGCCGGACCGCATCGGGCGACCCTACTCGATCCGCTCGGGTCGTGGAACTCGCGGAGCGACGTGCGAGCTCCGCGCGACGTGCGCTGCAGTCTCAGCCGCGCGGAGCGTCGGCCGCCGCGCGGCCGACGTACCGGCGGCCGGGGTGGTGTGGTACGGGGTGTCGCCGTCCGCGCGGAGATTCCACCGCGCCGGTCCATATCAAGCCATGCTGCCCATCTACATCGAAGGTTCGCCTCAGTTCGAGTCCACCCTGTCAGCCCTGCGCACCCGCGGCACGGGCGATCTCGCGAACGTCACGCCGGCCGTGACCGAGATCATCGACAACGTGCGGCGGGGGGGTACTCCCGCCGTGCTCCGCTACATCGAGACGTTCGAGCGGAGGACGTCGAAGGCGCTCGTCCGCCACGCGGGTCCCGAGGCGGAGGGCGGCTTCGGCGGCGCCGAGGCGCTCGCGCGGCTCTCGCCGGAGGTCCGCGCCGCGCTCGAGACCGCAGCCGCGAGGATCGCGCGTTACCATGAGCGGCAGCGCGACGCGGGCGACCTCGGCCCCGCCAGCACGACGGCGAACGGGCCCGCGCTGCAGGCGGGCTTCAGCTACGAGGAGGAGGGCGTCCTGCTCGGCATGCGCGTGCGCCCCCTGCGTCGCGTCGGCGTCTACGCGCCGGGCGGCAAGGCCCGCTACCCGTCCAGCGTGCTGATGTCGGCCATCCCCGCGCGCATCGCCGGCGTGCAAGAGATCGTGCTCGCGAGCCCGTCGGCCGACGACGCCACGCTCGCCGCGGCGCACCTCTCCGGCGTGACGACCCTGCTCGACTCGGGCGGGGCGCAGGCGATCGCGGCCATGGCCTACGGGCTCCCGGAGCTCGCGCCGGTCGACAAGATCGTGGGCCCCGGCAACGCCTACGTCGCTTGCGCGAAGCGGCTCGTCTTCGGGGACGTGTCGATCGACGGCATCACCGGGCCGAGCGAGATCCTCGCGCTGGCCGACGAGTCCGCCGATCCCCGGCTCGTCGCCGCCGATCTCCTCTCGCAGGCCGAGCACGACGAGGCGTCCTACGCCCTCCTCGCGACGACCTCGGCGAAGCTCGCCGAGGCGGTCGCGCGCGAGCTCGACGCGGCGCTCCCCGAGCTCACGCGGCGCACGATCGTCCAGGCGTCGCTCTCGACGCACGCGGCGGCGCTGGTCGTCGGCTCGCGCGCTCGCCTCGCCGAGATCGCCGATCAGCTCGCGGTCGAGCACGTGGCCTTCCACGTCGCGGACGCCGAGGGGCTGTTCTCGGAGATCGGCACGCTCGGCGCCGCGCTGCTCGGCGAGCTCACCCCGGTCGCCGCGGGCGACTACCTCGCGGGGCCGTCCCACGTGCTCCCGACCGGCGGCTCAGCCCGCTTCGGAGCGCCGCTCGGGGTCTACGACTTCGTGACGCGCGCGAGCCTCATCCGCTACTCCAGCGCGGCGCTGCGAGCGCAGGGCCCGATCATCGAGAAGCTGGCCCTGGCGGAAGGCCTGCAGGCGCACGCCCGCGCCGTGTCGCTCCGCCTCGCGAGCAAGGCCGTCGACCCGGCCGCGAAGCGCGGCACGTCGCAGTCCTGACACCACCCGCTCCGCGCGCCGCGCCATTGAGAGCGCGGCGCGCGAGGGCGCGCCGGAGGCCGCTTTTTTCCCGGCCCTATCGCGCGACGTTCCGCCGAGCAGAGCACACACCGGTGCGACGGGCCGCATCACGCGGCCTCACGACGCCCGGCGCTCCAGCCCGGCTCACTCGACGCGGAGGTAGCCCGCGTTGATCATCTTCAGCACGGACTGCGCGGTCTCCAGATCCGTCGCGGGGCTCTTGTTGAGGACCATCGCGAGGTGCCCGTGGTTGAAGACGACCTGGAGGACGTCGAGATCGACGGGCGAGAGATCGCGGAGCTGCGGCTTGAGCGGCTGGGGGATCACCAGGCGCGCCGACAGATCCGGGAGCTGGTGGCGGATGTTGTTCAGCTCGTCGATCTGCCGGAGCCCCTCCATGAGGAGCTCCTGCACCGTCGCGCTGATCTCGCCGGTCATCACCCGCTCCTCGGCCGCCTCGAGGTCGAACGTCCCGCCGGCCCACGTGAGGATCCGGTAGACGCTCTTCAGCGGCGGGACGTCGGTCAGATCATTGATGGTCGCAAAGGTCACGATGCCCTTGCGCAGGTAGATCTTGCCGACATCGTCGTCGGAGCGGACAACGAGGACGCCGCTCTTCTTCGATGTGCCGAAGAGCTGGAGCAGATCCGGGAGCGGGATCTCGTCGATCGACCCGGACATCGACCGGGTCTGACCGCTCCTCAACGAGGGCTCGTCCATCCTGCGACGCGCCGGAGGCGCGCCTGGGTCGGTGGAGACGACCTTGAGGATGCTGGTGCCGATGAGCACACGATCGCCCTCCTTCAGGGTTGTCTTCTTGATCTTCTCGCCGTTGACGAACGTGCCGTTCGTCGAGCCGAGATCCTCGATCACGATCGACTGTTCGGTGCAGGCAATCCGGGCATGGCGCCGGGAGACCATGTCCTCGACGAGGACCATGTCGAGGTCGCTGGAGCGACCCACGACGATCTCCTGCTGCTCCCCGAGGGGAAATTCGCCGCCTTGGTACTTCCCGGAGATGAAGCGCAACGCCAGTTGCCGCGTTGCCGACACCTTGGGAGCGTGGTTATCCATCGCAGGGAGTAAATACCTTCGTGCGCTTACGGGAGCGCCAGCAGGGGGCAAAGCTTAGTTTCACCGAGCAAAGGTGGTCAAGAGATCCGGTCCATTCTTTCAAATGAGTCGGCTCGTCCGGTCGTTCGATCGTCGTCCTCGTCGTCCGATCCTGACGCAACGCTCCGGCTCCCCTCCCTCGACCGCCCCAGGGGCCCGCCGCGAGGGTGCCGGCAGACGTCCTCGGCGCCCGTGAGTGTATCCAATTTGCGGGAAAGAGACAGCCCGGCTCCGTCGACGCGGTCGATAGTCCCGCTATCCAGGTCCACGTACCCCCGGGCGGGTGCGCCGGGCCGCCTCGGCGGAGAATCCTGCGCCCGCTCGGCGCATTGCCCTTGCTTTCATGCCCGGCATGTTGAACGGCCTCGGCGTGAGCTCCGAAGCGACGCAACGCACCCTCGCCGCAGGCGATCCGCTGGGCACGCACCGCGTGCTCGATCCACCAGGGGCCATGCCGCAGCCAGCCGAGCGGCTGGACGCCGACGCTTCGCGCCACTTCGAGACCGAGATCGTCGTCGATGTGCAGACGCTGAACATCGACGCCGCCAGCTTCCGCCAGATGGAGGAGGCCTCCGGCGGCAGCCCGGACGGCGTGGCGCGGCTCGTCCTCGAGACGGTGGTGCGCCGGGGCAAGCAGCACAACCCGGTCACCGGCTCGGGCGGCATGCTGCTCGGCGTCGTACGCCGGGTCGGCTCGCTCGCTGAGCACCGCGGCGTCGCCGTCGGCGACCGCATCGCGACGCTCGCGTCGCTGTCGCTCACGCCGCTCTCGCTCCGCCGGATCATCGCCGTGCGGCCCGCGTCCGCGCAGATCGACGTCGAGGGCACCGCGATCCTCTTCGCGTCGGCGCCGCTCGCCCGGATGCCGACCGACATGCCCGAGCGGCTCGCCCTCGCGCTGCTCGACGTCGCCGGCGCGGCGCCTCAGGTGGCGCGCCTCGCCGGCCCGCGCGACAGCGTGGTGGTGCTCGGCGCGGGCGGGAAATCGGGCCTCCTGTGCGCCGCCGAGGCCCGGCGCTGCGTCGGTCGCGCCGGGCGCGTCATCGGGATCGAGGCGTCTCCGGAGCTCGCGTCCGACCTGCGCGCGCTCGCGATCTGCGACCACGTCGCGGTCCTCGACGCGCGCGACCCCATCGCGGTGCGCGACGCCGTGCTGCCGTTCACGGGCGACGCGGGCGCCGATCTCACGCTCTCGTGCGTGAACGTCCCGGGCGTGGAGCTCAGCGCGATCGTCGCCACGCGCGACCGCGGAAAGACGTACTTCTTCGCGATGAGCACGAGCTTCACCGCGGCCGCCCTCGGCGCCGAGGGGATCGGCAAGGACGTGGACCTCTACATCGGCAACGGCTACGCGCACGGACACGCCGAGCACACGCTCGCGCTCGTGCGGGAGCACCCCGGGCTCGAGCGGCTCATGACGTCGCGCTACGGCTGAGCTCCCCGCTCGGCGCAGCGCGGCCGGAGACGCGCGCACAGGCGCCGCGGGCATGTACGGAGCGCGCCGACCTCAGCCAGGCCGCTCCTGCGGGGCCACCTCGGCCGGCGTCAGCGCCGCGGGCGTCGCCGGCGCGCCGAGCTTGTCGACCGCGGCGGGGAGGATCACGGCGAAGGTGCTCCCCTTCCCCTCGTACGACCGGACCTCGATGCGACCGCCGGCGCTCTGCGCGATGCGCTGGCTGATCGACAGCCCCAGCCCGGTCCCCTTGTCCTTCGTCGTGAAGAACGGCAGGAAGATGTTCGCGAGCACCTTCTGGGAGATCCCGGGGCCGTTGTCGGTGACGTTGAGCTCGACGAACGGCTCGTCGGAGCCCGAGCCGGGCCGCGTGCCGCGCCCGAAGCGGACGCGCGTCGAGATCACCACCTTGCCCCGGCCCTTCATGGCCTGGACGGCGTTGCGGAACAGGTTCATCAGCACCTGCCGCAGCTGCTCTGGATCGATGGCGACCCGGGGCAGATCCGGATCCAGCGTGACCTCGACCTCGAGCTGGTCGTTCCTGCGCTCGATCGAGAGCACCTGCAAGGTGCGGCGCACGATCGCGTTCACGTCGGTCGGGACGACCGAGCCCTGCGCCGGCCGCGCGAGATCGAGCACCGAGCCCACGACGCGATCGAGCCGGTCGACCTCTTCAAGGATGATCCCGAGGAACTCGCGCGACGCCGCGTCGATCTGCGCCTCCGGCACGGGATCGGCGAGCAGCTGCGCCGCCCCCTTGATCGCGCCGAGCGGGTTCCTGATCTCGTGCGCGAGCCCGGCGGCCATCTGGCCGAGGAGCGCGAGCCGGTCTCGCTCCTTCATCTGCGCGTAGAGGCGCGAGTTCTCCAGGACGACGCCGATCTGCGCGGCGAGCGTCTCGAGCAGGGTCAGCTCCTCGGGCGAGAACGCGTCGCGCACGCGCGTGTCGGCCACGACCAAGAGCCCGATGGGCTCGCCCTGCTCGTCGCGCGCGCACAGCACCACGCCCGAGCAGAGGCTGCCGAGCACCTCGGCCGCCGCGAGCACCGCGTCCTCGGGGACCTGGGGCCGCACCTCCGTCCGCCTCGCGAAGTTGCCGTCGTCGTCCGCGTCGCTCTGGCTGCGGCGCGCGCGCCGCTCGCGGGCCTCGCGCTCGAGCTCCTCCATCGCGAGCGGCCCCCGATCGAGGCGATCGAGCAGCGCCCTCGCGGTCGCGACCTCGATCCGCTCCGGGACCCGCGGCCCGAGCGAGGCGAGCCGGTCGAAGCCCGTCCCGTCCTGATCGCGCAGGTAGAGCGCCGCCGCCGTGACCCGGCGCGACTGCTCGAGCGCGCTCATCACGATCGAGCCCATCTCGTCGACCTCGAGCGTGTGCACGAGGCGCCGCCTGGCCTCCGCCAGCGAGCGGTCGAGGTCGAACCGCTCCCGCAGGAAGACGCGCTGGAGCTGCTCCTCGACGCGCTCCCGCAGCGGGTCGAAGAGCACCAGGATCACGATCGCGGCGAGCACCGCGTTCAGGTACATCGTGTTGAAGCCGCCGATGAACGTGAGCAGGAGATAGAAGATCAGCGCGATCAGGAACGCGACCGCCGTGGCGACGAGCAGGCGGGCGAGCATCTCGTAGGCGTCGAGCAGGCGCTCGTGCCGGAGGGCCTGGGCGAGGACGAACAGGAACACGATCGAGAGCGCCGCGCCGACCGGCGGCGGCTCCGCGCCGAGGAACCAGGCGAAGTCGGCGACGCTGGCGAGCCCGGCGAGCGCGCCGATCACGACGAGGAACCGCACCCGGCGCTGCGTGGCGCGCGAGGAGCTCTGCTTGCCCCGCTGGCCGAGCGTGTAGAGCCCCGCGGTGAGCAGCGCGAAGACGTAGAGGAAGATGCAGCCGCGCGTGAGCCAGTCGAGCCACGAGCCCGGCTCGCGGCTCACCAGCACGAGGACGAACAGCGGGATGACGAGCACCCCCGCGAACCGCAGCAGGCGCGAGCGCCGATCCGCGTCATGCGGGATCATCGCCTCGAAGAGCTGCAGCGCGAACTGCGGGAGCAGCACGGCGAGGATCGCCGTGAAGCGCTCCCAGATCGAGGCCTGGAAGAAGCCGAAGAGCGACTGAGAGAGGTACCAGAGCCCGACGTCGGCGGCGAACGCGGCGAAGAAGAGGTGGACGCGGCGGACGCGGCCTCGCAGCAGCGTCGACGCCGCGATGGCGAGGGCCAGGGCCCCGCAGACAAGGGTCGTCCGTGTGCGGAGATCGATCCCGAGCGGCGCCACGCGCGAAGGCTACCGCGGCGAGCCGCTCGGCGACCGCAAAACGCGCCAGAGAGCCGCGCCGCCGGGCGACGGGGCGCTGGCGCGCTCAGGCCGCTCGGGCGCGCGACTCAGCGCGTCCCGTCGCTCTCGGAGGGGACCTGGTCGCGTCTGTCCGCGCTGCCGGGGCTCCACGGGAGCGGGTCGGGGTTGCAGCGCTCCTGCGACCGCACCTCGATCGTCGTGGGCGCGCCGTCGCCGCCGGACGGCGGCGCGACGTCGCGCGGCTGGAGCGAGGCAGGCGCAGCGAAATCGGTGACGAGTACGACGACGTCGCCGTCCGTGCCATCGCTCGATCCGGACGCCTCTTCGGAGATCATCGGATCGAGATCGCTCCACGCTTCGACGCTCTGCTCGTCGCGCTCCGCAGGCGCAAACGCGCACCCCGCCAGCAGCAGAGGTGCCGCGAAGCCCCCCGACAGCCAACTGCTCCAGCAACCTCGCATCACTTCAATCCTCCGAAGTCCCGCCAAAGCCATACTGCTTGACAAGCTGGGAAAGCCGCGGCCGCTTCATGCCCAGGAGCACGGCGGCGCGTGTGATGTTCCCACGACTTTCGTCGAGGGCCCTAGCAATGCACTCGCGCTCGAGCTCGCGCTTCATGTCGCTGAGGCTGACCCCTCCGCGGACATGGGCGTACGCGAGTTCCAGCGGCGTGCGATCCGCAGGCATCGACGGCGGCTGTGACACCGGCCCCGCCTGCTCGGACGCCGACGGGCGCGGCCCACTGGCCGCTTCTCTTGAAGACTCTCTGGGCGCTTCTCTGGGCACTTCTCTGGGCACTTCGAAAGCAGGCTGCATGCCAGCCCTCGGCGTGATCGGAGCGCTGCCCGCCAGCTCCGCGGCGTCGAGCTCCCGCAGCCCCTCGACGTTCGTCGTGAAATCCTCGAGATCGATCACCTCGCTGTCCGCGAAGATCGCCGCGGCGCGCAGGGCGTTCTCGAGCTCGCGCACGTTCCCCGGCCAGGCGTGCCGCGAGAGCGCCTCGATGGCCCGGCTGGAGAGTCGCTTCGGCGCCGCGCCGCGCTCGCCGCCGATCCTCGCGAGGATGGCGTTCGCGATCGCGGGCAGATCTCGCGGCCGATGGCGAAGCGCGGGGACCTCCAGGACGACCTGACGGAGCCGGTAATAGAGATCTTCCCGGAACTCGCCCCGGGCAACCATCGCACGCAGGTCGCGGTGGGTCGCGCAGAGGATCCGCACGTTGGCGCGCAGCGGCGTGACACCGCCGACCCGCTCGAAGGTCTTGTCCTGCAGGACACGGAGCAGCGCGACCTGCGTGCGCGGCGAGATGTCCCCGATCTCGTCGAGGAAGAGCGTCCCCCCCTCGGCGAGCTCGAAGCGCCCGCGACGGCGCGACGCCGCGCCGGTGAACGACCCCTTCTCGTGGCCGAACAGCTCCGACAGCAGCAGCGTCTCGACCAGGGCGGCGCAGTTGACCTTGATCAGCGGGCCCGCCCGCCGCGCGCTCACCTCATGGATCGCCTCCGCGACGAGCTCCTTCCCGGTGCCGCTCTCGCCGTGGATCAGCACGGTCGCGTCGCTCGCGCCGACCCTCTCGATCTGGTGGATGAGGCTGAGCAGCGCGGGCGTCGTCCCGACCATCCGCTTGATCGCGGGGACGACGCTCGACGGCCGCGGGGCGCGGGCCGCTCCCCTGGCGCACCCGGCGCACGCGCTGGAGCCGCAGAGCTCACAGCCCCTCGGCTCCGCCTCGGCGGCGCTGCGCGCGCACGCCTCCAGACGGGCGAGCTCGGCGAAGCTCCGGCGCGCGAGGAACTTGCGCGCGATCTCGGGCGGCAGCGACTCGGCGATGCGATCGCGGAGATCGATCGCCGCCTCGAGGTGCGAGCGCGCCGCCGCGGGCTCGTCCTCCGTGACGCGCGACGCGCGGTCCCCGGAGGACGACGCATGGTGGAGCAAGACGTGCGCCTCCAGCGCGCACTCGTGGCTGTGGGCCTGGCGCGACAGCGCGAGCGCCTCCGCGGCGATCTGCCCGAACGGCGCCCCGGCGGCGCGGGCGCACAGCGCCTCGAGGAGCGCGATCTCGGCGCGGTGGCGGTCGGAGGTCGCCTCGGCGCGCGCCCGCTGGATCATCTGACCGGCCTGCAGGAGGTCGCCGTCGTGGAGCGCGACGCGCGCGGCGATCGCGTAGCACTCGCCGAGCTTCGAGCCGGCGCCGCAGGCGAAGGCGGCCGTGAGCTCGGACCAGGCGTCCACGGTGCGGCGGGACTCGAAGTGGATCTGCGCCGCGACGTAGGCGACGTGCGTGATCCGCACGCCAGGGACGACATGGCCGCAGACCTTCCGCGCGAACGCGAGCGCCTGCTCGGCCTCCTCGATCAGCCCGAGCTGGAGCCGGATCTCCGCGAGGTTCGTGATGAGGTTCACGAGGGCGACCTTGTCGCCGATCCTCCGGAAGATCTCGATCGCGCGCTCGAAGAGGCGCAAGGCCTCCGGATACTCGTGCTTCAGGTGGGCGATGACGGCGAGGTTCGTGAGGGCGTAGCCGGTCGCCGCGCGCTCGCCGCGCCGCTCGCCTTCCTCGAGCACCTCGGCGAGCATCGAGCGGGCCTCGTCGAGGCGGCCGCTGGAGAGCAGCGCGATGGCGCGGTTCAGCCGGGCGCGCAGCTCGCTCACGTGCTCGCCCGCGCACGCCGCCTCCCACGCGTCGGCCGCGAAGTGCAGCTCCGCCCCGGCCCAGGCCTGCTGCGCGAGGAGGAGCTTGCCGAGGACGTTGCGCGCCTGAAGGCGCGTCGCGATCTCCCCCGCGCCGGCGAGCCCCTCCTCTGCGCGCGCCTTCGCCCCGGCGAGATCGCCCGTCTTGCAGCAGAGCTCCGCCATCTCCACGGCGCCGCGCGCCCGCTCCTCGGGCGTGGCCGCGAGCGAGAGCGCCCGCGAGAGCACGATCGCGGCGGTCGTCAGGTCGCCGCGCGCGCTCGTCGCGCGGCCGCGCACGAGCAGCGCGGCGAACGACTCCCGCTCGCGCTGCGCCGCGGAGGAGAAGTCGATGGCGAACTCGATGTCGCCGAGCCGGAGCGCGAGCTCCGCGGCGCGGAGCAGCCGCTCGCCCGAGGCGCCGCGCTCGCCGGAGAGCGCCCGCATCGTCCGGGACCAGCGCTGCCAGAAGTCGGCGCGCGCCGACGGCTCGCCGACCGAGGAGATCGCCAGCATCGCCGCGGCCTCGGCGCGATCGTCCTGACCCAGCGAGGCGAAGAGCTCGCCCGCGCGAGAGAGGCTCCATGGATCGGACGACAGCGCCTCGAGCGCCTCCGCCACCGCGAGCACATCCTCGGGGTCGACGCCGGCCGGATCGATGATCGCGCGCCGCGCCGCGACCCACCCGCGATCGTCGGCCTCGATCAGGCCGAGGGCGGTGAGCTCCTGGGCGGCGCCCTGGCGCGCCGCGTCCCCCGCCCCCGGCTCCGCGCGTCGCGCCGCGAGCAGGGCGAGCTGCGCGCACGGCCAGGGCCGCTGGCTCAGCGCGAGCCGATCGAGCAGGCGCGCGGCCTCGCGGCTCGGCGGCCGCCGCGCGGGGCGCTGCTCGGGCGGCGCGGCCAGCACGGCGGCGCACCAGCCCTCCAGCGCGTCGAGCCGATCCATCTTCGCGACGACCCGGCGCTCCGCGTCCGCCGCGAACGCCTCCCAGAACCGGTGCAGATCGTCCGGCGACGCGATGCCGTCGATCGTGAGCGCGCTCGTCCACGGCCGTATCGCGGCGTCGCTGCACACGATGACCAGCGCGGAGCACGAGCCCTCCGCGATGAGGCGCTCGACCTCGTCCAGCACCAGGCTCCCCCAGCGGGTGGCCTCGCCCTCGGTGACGAGCAGGATCGCGCGCTGCGCGGCGGCGCTGATGCCCTGCGCGGCCGCTGACGGCTCGGCAGAGGTGACCCCGCAGCGCAGCGCGAGATCGCGCCAGGGATCCCGATCCGCGGCGTGCGCGGCCGAGATCAGCGAGCGCCCGACACCTCGAGCGCGGCGCGCGAGGTGGGAGCAAACCGCGTCCAGGACCGGCCGCTGTCCATGGACGTGGAGCACCCCACGCGACGCGGCATCGAGGACGCGCTCATCGAGCGCCCGGAACCCGCCGGAGTCGCTCGTGGTGGCAGAAGGAACGCAGGCTGCAGCAACGGATCCCAAGGCAACAAAAGCGTACCTCTCCGCTGGACCTCCCATCAACGGATCCTGCCGTCGGCCGTTAATGAGGTGATTACCTCACAACGATAAATTTTCAGTCCTGGTGCTTGTTTCCGTCCAAGACCTGCTGGATGGCGTCGAACGCATCCGCAGGTGCTTCGCCCAGGACGCGGGCCAGCGGGAGCTGCGTCGCCGCGGCGGCGACGTAGAACGGCACGAGGTGCGGCGCGAGCCGACGGAGGGTCTCGAGGTGCCGCGCGACGCCGGCCGCGTCGCCCCGGCGCACCGGCCCCGTCAGCGCCTCGGGCACGCCGAGGACCTCGACGTTGTCCGCGACCGTGCGGAGCAGCGGGCCGAGCATCTCGGCGGCGGTCCTTCGATCGATGCCCGCGCGCTCGAGCAGGTCGACGCCGGCGGCCGCGAGCGCGGCGGCGCCGTTGGCGACGAGGCCCGCCGCTGCGTGGTAGGCGACGCGATCGAGGCCGGGGAACGTGCGCGGCGTCATGCCGAGGCACACCCCGAGCGAGCGCGCGGCGCGCACGGCGACGGGATCGCCGTCGACGTGGAGCTGGCCGCGCTCGAGGAAGGGCGCGAACGAGGGCGAGGCGAACGAGATCATCGGGTGCATCTGCGCGACCGAGACGCGGCCGCCCCGCACCGCCGCGAGCGCCTCGGGGCCGAGCGCGCCGGCGCAGTGCACCACCGCGACGTCCCTGTGGCCGACGAGCGCGCGGTCGCGCAGCGCCTCGGCGCAGGGCGCGATGTCCCGATCGCGCACCGCGAGGATCACGAAGTTCGCTTCGATGCGCTGCGAAGGCAGGCCGTCCCGCGCGGGCCTGAGGGTCACCTGCAGCCCCGCGTCGCGAATGACGCGCGCGAGCCCGCGGCCCACCTTGCCGCCGCCATAGATGAACACCTCCAGAAGGGCGTTTTCCTCCGGGTGCACCGGCGACGGGCGCGTGCTGTCCATCTCGCTCACGAGCCGCTCCCGTAAAGGTGGTGCGCTAGCACATAGTCCAGCACGGCGCGCGGGACGCGCTGGTGGACGGCCTCGAGATCGCCCGCCGCGAACGCCCGGCGGATGTCGCTGCTCGAGATCCGAGGGAGCTGCACGTCCGCGGCGCGCAGGTGGGGACGAGGATCGGCCGCCCCTGCCTCGAGGCGCTCCTCGACGGACGCGACGAAGCCGGAGCGGCCGAGGACGATCGGCGGGGCGAGCTGCTCGATGCGATCGAAGCGGTGCCACCTCGGGAGATCGGGGAGCACGTCGGCGCCCACGAGCAGGCGCATCGCCCAGTCCGGGTGCGCGGCGGCGAGGTGCTCCAGCGTGCGCAGCGTGAGGCTCTCGCCGCCGAGATCGCGCTCGACGGGCGACACCGACACGCGCGGGAGCCACCCGAGGGCGAGGTGGCACATGGCCAGGCGATGCTCGAACGGCACGAGCTCCTTCGAGAAGGGGTGGCGGTAGACGGGGACGACGACCACCTCGTCGATCGGCGCGACGGAGATCGCGTACGTGGCCGCGAGGACGTGCGCGACGTGGGGCGGGTTGAAGCTGCCCCCGAAGATGGCGACGCGGCGCGCCTCGGGCGCGCGCGCGGCCGGGGCGCCGGCGTGCGCGTCAGCCGTGCGAGCCACCTTGAACCCTCAGCTTGGGACCGGCCGCGGACGGGCCCACGATCTCGCGCGCGGTCACCGCGCCGCTCGCGTTCATCACCTCGATCCGCACGCCGCCCTGCCCGTCGTCGAGGAGCGCGGTGCCGCCGTCGGAGCCGATCGGCCCGGGAGAGAAGAACGTCCGCTGGCCGACCTTCTTGATGAGCGGCTCCGGGCTCTTGCCGAAGACGAGGAGCGACGCGGCAACGATGTCCTCCTCGTCGAGCGCCGCCTTGTCGAACACGAAGAGCGCGACGCGCCCGTCGAGGATCTCGATGGTGCGCCGGCCCGACGGGAGGCTCATCAGCACCTTGAGGCGCAGCCGCGCGCGCTCGGACGCCACGAAGGCGTCGATCTGATCCGGGGTCGCGGCCGCGCACCGCGCGGCCCGTTCGAACAGGGCGCCCTCGGTGGGATCCGCGCCGACCAGGCGCTGCGCCCAGCCCACGACGACCCGCTCGAGGGCGTCGTCCTCGGCGACGTAGATGACCCGCTCGGCGTGGCCTTCATCGAGCAGGTGCTGCGCGCCGCGAGCGAGCGCGGGCAGATCACCCTGTGCAGGGCCGAGGACGCCGAGGCGCATCGACCACAGCATAGATCACCGCGCGAAGGTGAGGACACCTTCTCCACTCCGCCCGCTCTGCGCGCTTCCTGTGCCTTCCGCGTTTCCCGCGCCTACCGTGCTTCCCGCGCCTCTCTCCTCTCGTGGTTCTCGTGATGGCACGCCTCGGCCATCCCGGCTCTGCCGCCTGCTCCCGCGTTTCTCCTCCGGCTTCCTCCCGCTCCCTCCTTCTGCCGCCGCGGCGCGCGTCTGCTAGCGTCCGCCCATGTTTCGGCGAGGTCGCGCGCTCCAGCATCCGGTCACCATCACCCTCGACGGAGCGGCCGTCCCGGCGGAACGTGGCGAGCCCCTGGCCGTGGCGCTGATCGCCTCCGGGCGCGTGACGCTCGCGCGGAGCCCGAAGCTGCACCGCCCCAGGGCGCCGAGCTGCCTGCGCGGAGGCTGCGATGGGTGCCTCGCGCGGGTCGACGGCGTGCCCAACGTGATGACCTGCCTCCGCCCGGCTGCCGGCGGCGAGCGCATCGAGGTGCAGAACGTCGTGGGCTCGCGGCAGGCCGACCTGCTCCAGGTGACCGACTGGTTCTTCCCGCAGGGGATCGACCATCACCACCTGATGGCCGGCGTCCCCGGCCTGTCCGGGGTCATGCAGTCGATCGCGCGCAAGCTGGCGGGGCTCGGGCGGCTGCCGAGCGAGCCGCTCGCGCCCGAGCGCGCCGCGCGGCTCGACGTGGACGCGGCCGTGATCGGCGGCGGCCCCGCGGGCGTGGCGGCCGCGTCGGCGCTCTCGGCGCGCGGCCTCCGCGTGGCGCTGATCGACGACGGGCTCGCCCCCGGCGGGTCGCTCGCCGGAGCGCCGCGCCGCGCGGCGGAGCTCGTCGCGCGGCACCCGCTCGACGGGGTCCACCTGCTCCGCCAGCACGTGGCCGCCGGCGTTTACCTCGGCGAGCTCCTTGTCGCCGGCGACGCGGGCGCGACCGTGATCAGGGCGCCCGCCAAGGTCTTCGCCACCGGAGCGCACGACGGCGTCGCGGCGTTCCCCAACAACGATCTGCCCGGGGTCTTCTCGGCGCGCGCGCTCTGCCGGCTCCTCGCGTGCGGCGTCGAGCCGACCGGCCCCGTCGCGCTCGCGGGCGAGGGACCATGGGCCGACGAGCTCGCGAGCGCCCTCGGCGACCGCCTCGCGGTCCGGATCCCGCTCGCCGCGCTCGCCGCGGTGAACGGGATCTCGCAGGTGAAGAGCGTGACGGTGCGCGGCGCGCCGTTCGCCCCTGACAGCCCGACGAGCGATCTCCGGGTCGTGGCCGTCGCCGTGGACGCGCCGGCCGCGCCCGCGTTCGAGCTCGCCGCGCAGGCCGGCGCGCGCGTCGAGATCGACCCGCGCGCGGGGTACGCGGTGCAGGTCGACGCGCGCGGCCGAGCCGGCGACGGCCTGTGGGCGATCGGCGAGTGCACCGGCGCCCCGCTCGACCTCGCCGCGATCGAGCGGGCGGCGGCGACCCTCGCCGAGGACGTGCTCGCGGCGCGAGGCGCGGCCGCTTGAGCCCGCGGCCGCGCCGCGCACCGCGCGCCGCGCGGCGGATCAGCCGTCGATGATCAGATCGAAGAGGCCGATCCCGCCGGCGAGGAACACGACGTCGAACACGCCCATGAGCGCCACGTAGTCGGTGAGCTCGCCGATCGCCGCGCCGCCGAAGAGCTCCCGCGTCCCCGCGACCGCGGCGAGCAGCGTCGGCGCGAGCAGCGGGAAGAGCACGCTCGCCAGCACGAGATCGCGGGCGCGGGTGCGCACCGTCATGGCCCCGAAGAGGGTGCCGCTCGCGGCGATGCCCGGCGTCGCGGCGAGGCAGAAGAGCGCGAGCCCGGGGCCCGTCTTCACGAGATCCACCGCGAAGAGGAGCGCCGCGACCGGGATGATGATCACCTCGACCGCGAGCACGAACGCGCAGAGCCCGAGCGCCTTGCCGGCGAAGAGCGCGCTCCTCGCGATCGGCAGCACGAGCAGGCCCGAGAGCGCGCCGTCCTCGCGCTCTCGCTGCCACGTGCGGCTCAGCGCGAGCACCGACGCGAACGCCACGCTCACCCAGATGACGCCGGGCGCGACCCGCTCGGCCGCGTCCTGCCCCGCGTAGAACGCGAGCGAAGCGATCACGGCGACGAGCACCGCGAAGAACCCGCTCGTGGTGACGATCTCGCCCGTGGCGAGCTCGATCGCGAGATCCTTCCGCGCGACGAGCGCCGCCTGGCGCACCCAGCCGGGCCGGCGCCGGGGGAGCGACGCGCGGACCGCGGGCGCGGTGCCCTCCGAGATCACGGCGTGGAGGTGAGGCTCAGGTACGTCTGGTCCTTGAGCCCCCGCTCGTAGTCGGCGAGGAGCCGCATGCCCTCCGTCGGCTTGAGGAGGTCCTGCTTGATCGCGCCGTCCACCTGGGCCTTCACCTTCCCCACGAGATCGCGGTTGTCGTACTGGGTCAGCGCCAGCACCTCGTGGATCTTGTTCCCGGCGATCGTCTCCTCGATGTAGTACCCGCTCTCCTCGTCCTCATCGAGGAAGACGTGCACCTCGTTGACCCGGCCGAAGAGGTTGTGGATGTCGCCCATGATGTCCTGGTACGCGCCGGTCAGGAAGATGCCGACGTAGTACGGCTGGTCGCCCGAGATCGGGTGCAGCGGGAGCGTGTCCTTCACGTCGTTGAGATCGATGAACTTGCTCACCTTGCCGTCGGAGTCGCAGGTGATGTCGACCAGCGTGCTGTCCGCCGCGGGGCGCTCGTTCAGCCGGTGGATCGGCACGATCGGGAAGAGCGCGCCGAGCGCCCAGTGATCGAGCAGCGACTGGAACACCGAGAAGTTGCAGATGTACTGGTCGGCGAGCTGCTTGCGGAGCTCGCCGAGATCGTCCGGCACCTCCTCCGGATCGAGCGCCGACGCGATCTTCTGCATGCTCTCGGCGATCTCCCAGAAGAGGATCTCGACCCGGGCTTTCACGTCGAGGTTGAGGAGGCCGAGCTCGAACATCTTCTGCGCCTCCTCCTTGTTCTGGAGGAGGTCGTGCCACGACTCGCCGAGGTTCGGCCCGGAGATGTTGTCCTTGATGTAGAGGAGGTTCTGGATGAGCTTGTGCTCCTCGGTCTGGATGTCGATCGGCGACATCGGCGTCTTCTCGATCGACCCGAACGCCTGGACGACCAGCACCGAGTGGTGCGCGACGATCGCTCGCCCGGACTCGGAGACGATGCTGGGGTGAGGCACCCGCTCCTCGTCGCAGATGTCGGCGATGTTGTGCACGATGTCGCGCGCGTACTCCTCGACCGAGTAGTTCATCGAGGAGTGGAAGGTCGAGCGCGAGCCGTCGTAGTCGATGGCAAGCCCGCCGCCGACGTCGATGTACTCGATGCGCTGCCCCATCTTGCGGAGCTTCGCGTAGTAGCGCGTCGCCTCGCGCACGGCGCGCTTGATGATCAGGATGTCCGGCACCTGCGAGCCGATGTGGAAGTGGAGGAGCTTGAACGAGGCGCTCATGCCCGCCTCCTCCATGATCCTGATCGCCGCGAGGATCTCGGCGGTGGAGAGCCCGAACTTCGCGTTCTCTCCGCCGGAGGTCTTCCACTTGCCCGCCCCCTCGGTGAGCAGCCGCACCCTGAGCCCGATCATCGGCTCGACGTTCATCTCCTTGGCGACGCGGGTGATCATCCGCACCTCGGAGAGCTTCTCCGCGATGAGGATCACCTTCTTGCCGAGCTTGCGCCCGATCAGCGCCGTCCGGATGAAGTTCTCGTCCTTGTAGCCGTTGCAGACGATCAGCGACTCCGGGTCGGTATGGACCGACAGGCCGGCGAAGACCTCGGGCTTGGAGCCGACCTCGACGCCGTAGTGATAGGTCTTTCCTGCGTCGAGGATCTCCTCCACGACCTCGCGGAGCTGGTTCACCTTGATCGGGAACACGCCGCGGTACGTCCCGCGGAACTTGCTCTCGGCGATCGCCTTGTTGAAGGCCTCGTTGAGCGCCCGCACCCGGTGGTGGAGGAGATCCTGAAAGCGGATCAGCAGCGGCGTGCGGAGGCCTTGCTCGAGCGCCGCGTCGACGACGTCGCGGATCGCGATCTTGCTGCCGCGCTCCTGGAGCGGCGCGACGGTGAGGTTACCGTCCGGGCTCACATCGAAGTAGCCGCGACCCCAGCGGTCGATCATGTACAGCGACTTGGCGTCTTCGGTCGTCCAGACCTCGGTCTCGGTCTCGTGCGCGCTGCTCACAGTCGTTCTCCTTGGCGGGGCTCGCTGCGGGCGACACCCACACCTTCTCTGGGAGTGCCCCAGGCGGGGGCTTCTGGCTCATCAGGGGGACGTCAGATCGTCGGTCCGACGCAGGACGGCTGGACGCCGCGCGCTGGCGACGCGGCTCAATTACGATAGGAACGCCGGACCTTCAAGGGCAGGCAGCCCGGTCGGGAGCGGTGGGGGGGTGGCTCCGAGCAGCGCGCGCTCGGGCCTAGGCCTTCGAGGCTGCCTTCGCCCGCTTCGAGGCCGACAGGTAAAGGTCGTAGAGGCGCGGGACGGGGTACGCCTCGAGGCGCTTCTTGTACCCCTGGTCCTTCGACCGGTTCAGGACGGTCAACGTCTCCTCGATGAGCTTCGCCCGGGTCCCGAACTTCTCCTTCACCACGCTGAACGTCGCGTGCAGGCGGAGGAGCTTGGCGTTCGAGACGTGCTCCAGGCCCTTCGTGCCGCCCCGATCGGAGCTGACGCGCCCGAGCCAGAGGTCCTCGGTCCCGAACCCTTTCACGGCCTCGACGAGCTTCGCCTTGTCGCCGAAGCGCTCCTTCACGATCGCAAGCGGATTTTTGCTGGCCATTGCTGATCTCCCACGGGCAGGCGAGGCCTGCGCCGGACATGCGCGAGATGACTCGCGCGGCATTGAAGAGGGGGCGCGATCTAGCAGAGCAGGGCGGGTCGCCGCAAGGTCGCGCTGCGCGGGAGGGGCCGCGCCCGCGGCGGTCGAGGTGCCGCGTCGGCTGCGCGTCGCCGCTGTGCTGGGTCGCGGATCGTGGTACAGGGCGCGCCGATGCTCAACCTGGGGAGCTGGCTCGTGGCGCACGTCGACCGGTTCCGGCCGCTCCAGCCCCTCTCGGACGTGCCCCCCCGGCTCGCAGCGCCCTCGTCGGCCGTGGCGAGCACCCTCCTCAAGGCCCTGTTCCCGGTCGCCGCGTACATCGCGCTCGCGCCCGTCCTCTGGCTCTTCTTCCGGCGCACCTGGCGGGAGCTCGACGTCGAGGCCCACGAGCACCAGCGGCGCACCCTGGCCGCCGGCGGCTACGACCGCCGTCCCGCCGTCCTGTTCACGATCACCGCCGTCGTGCTCATGCTGCAGCAGTACTACGGCGGCCGCGCGGTCTACGACGAGCACATCCGGCCGTGGCTGCGCGAGATCGAGCTCGCTCAGTCGCTCTCGCCGGCCGGGACGCTGCTGCCCATCTCGCTCCGCCGCTACGACGAGCTCTACGGCTATGTCTGGTGGTCGTTCACCCGCGTCTTCGGCTACGTGGCCATCCCGATGGTCGGGTGGAAGCTCTGCTTCCCGAAGGACAGCCTGCTCGACATGGGGCTGCGCGTCCGGGGGCTCGCGAAGCACGCGTGGATCTACCTGCTCTGCCTCGCGGTCGTGGTCCCCGCGGTGTTCGTCGTCGCGAGCGCGCCCGATTTCGGGACCTATTACCCGTTCTACAAGCAGTCCTCCCGCTCCTGGTTCGATCTCATCGCCTGGGAGGCGATGTACTTCGCCCAGTTCTTCGCGCTGGAGATCTTCTTCCGCGGCTTCTGGCTCTCCGGCCTGCGGCACACCCTGGGCTCCGGCGCGATCTTCGCGATGATCGTGCCCTACTGCATGATCCACTTCGGCAAGCCGTACCTGGAGGCGGCCGGCGCCGTGGTCGCCGGGATCGCGCTCGGCTCGCTCGCGATGCGCACGAAGAGCATCTACTCGGGCTTCCTGGTCCACGTCACGATCGCGCTGCTCATGGACCTCGTCGCGCTGTCGAACCGCGGCGCGCTGCCGCGATCGTTCTGGGGGACGTGACGTCTCCACCGTCGGCCCGCCGGCCTCCGCGCCTCAGCCGAGCGTCCGGGTCAGCTTGCGCATGATCTCCGCCCGGCTCCGGTCCCGGATGCCGCGACGGTAGAGCGCCTCGAGCCCGGCGGCGGCCGCGCGGACCGCGTCGCGGTGCTCGGCGTCCCAGGGGAGCACCGCGAGCCTCCGCCACAGGATCTTCTCGAGGAGCCGGGGCCTGCGCTTGGCCAGCGCGCCGCTCGCGAGCTCGATGACCCGGGCCGAGGTGGGGTCGGCGCGCATCGCGCGCACGAAGAAGCCCACGGCCGCCGTGACGCGGCGGCCGCCGTGCATCGCCTGTACTCCAGCGTCGCACAGGGCCTCGGCCCGCTCTCGCGGGGTCGCGGCGCGCCGCGCGCGCTCCCGCGCGGCCTGCACCTCGGCGCTCAGCGCGTCCCGGCGCTTCCGGGCAGGGCGCATCTTGACGACGAGGAACAGGATGAAAAGGGCCGCAACCCCCGCGAGCACGTGCCGCCAGCCGATCTCCATGGCGCCCGCCTTACTACAGCGCCCGGGACGTGCTCACCAGAACGAGCTTCCACGGGGGCGTCGCGGCGCGCTGGATGGCCGATGGCCGATGGCCGATGGCCCCGCGGAGGCGTCCGCGGAATGACGGCGCGGGCCCGCGGCGTTGTTCTCCAATTCAGCTTGCTCCGATTCCATCGCCACGGCTTCCGCCGACACGGTGCGGTTTGCACGAGCAGACGATCGCAACCTATGCTGAGCCGACAGATGCCTGCCCCGTCGACCTCCGGCCCTTCCGTTCGCGTGCCCCTGCGCGCCCTCGCCGCCGCGCTCGGGCTCGCCGTCCTCGCGCTGCACCCGGGCAGCGCGCTCGCGGACATCTTCACGTACACCGACGCGGATGGAACTGTGCACTTCGCGAACCGCCCCACCGGCGACGCGCGGTTCAAGCTGTACATCAAGGGCGACGGGCGCCGATCGTCGGCGCGCCCCGGCGTGACGCCGGTCGCGCCGAGCGACAAATCGGTCGAGCGCTTCAGCCGCTACGACGCGTGGATCCGGCAGGCCGCGGCGCTTTACCAGATCCCCGAGGAGCTCGTCCGCGCGGTGATCAAGTGCGAGAGCGACTACGACCCGCGGGCCGTCTCGCCCGTCGGCGCGCAGGGGCTGATGCAGCTGATGCCAGAGACCGCCCTCCGCATGCAGGTGCGCGACGCGTTCGACGCGAGGGAGAACATCTTCGGGGGAACGCGGTACCTGCGCATCCTGGCCAACCTCTTCAACGGAGATCTCGATCTCACCATCGCCGGCTACAACGCCGGAGAAGGGGCGGTCATGAGGCACGGCGGCATCCCGCCCTTCGAAGAGACGCAGGCCTACGTGACGCGCGTTCGGACCTACTACGCGCGCTACCGCACCACGCGGGACACCGCGGTCGCCTCGATCGAGCCCTGACCGGCTCGCCCGCCGCGCGCGCTCGCGCGTTCGCCGACCGCCCGTCCGCCCGCCAGCCGGGGACGCCGTTCGGCGACATGAGGCGCACATCGCCCCCGACCGGGGGACCGCGATGCTACGCTCCCAGGAACCGCTGCCGCAGCCTCTCCCGGGCAGGCCCCGGGACGCGCAGGCGCAGGCACGCGGCCATCCCCGACGCTCTCTTTGCTCCGCGCGAGCAAGGGTCCACGACATGACGACCACCTCGAGCCTCATCGAACTCACAAAGCGAAGCCACGACATCGCGCCCCTCAAGCCGCCGGTGGACCCGGCGTCCCTCCACCACGCGAACCTGCTCGAGCTGCCCGACTTCCGCAGGATCCCGGCCTACGCCGACGTGACCGACGAGCAGTTCATGGACCACCGGTGGCAGGCGAAGAAGTCGATCACCCGCCCCGACAAGCTGCTCGACACGCTGCGCGGGATGGTGTCGGACGACTTCATCCGGGACGCGACCGAGGGCTTCGCGCGCGCGCCGATGAGCGTCCGGGTCTCGCCGTACATGCTCTCGCTGATCGACTGGAACGATCCGTACACCGATCCGCTCCGGACGCAGTTCATCCCGCTGGCCTCGCGCTTCCTGCCGGATCACCCGAAGCTCGGGCTCGACTCGCTCCACGAGCGCGCGGACGCGCCCGTCCCCGGGCTGACGCACCGGTACGCCGACAAGGCGCTCTTCCTCCCGCTCGACACGTGCCCCGTGTACTGCCGCTTCTGCACGCGCAGCTACGCGGTGGGCATCGACACGGAGGAGGTCGAGAAGACCCACTTCAAGGTCGACGAGGAGCGCTGGAAGCGAGCGTACGCCTACATCGCGTCGCGCCCCGAGCTCGAGGACATCGTCGTCTCCGGCGGTGACGCGTACAACCTGCGGCCGGAGCAGCTCGGCGCGATCGGCGAGACGCTCCTCAAGATGCCGAACATCCAGCGCATCCGCCTCGCCACGAAGGGCCCGGCCGTGATGCCGCAGAAGATCCTGACCGACGACGAGTGGATCGACGCGGTCACGCGCACGGTCGAGCTCGGCCGGAAGCTGCACAAGGAAGTCGTGATCCACACGCACTTCAACCACCCGAACGAGATCACGGGCGTCACCCGCGACGCGATGAACAAGCTCTTCGAGCGGGGGATCACGGTCAGGAACCAGTCCGTGCTGCAGCGCGGGGTGAACGACGCGCCCGAGACGATGAAGCTGCTCGTGAAGCGCCTGGGGCACGTGCACGTGCACCCGTATTACGTCTACATCCACGACCTCGTCCGTGGCGTGGAGGACCTCCGGACCACGCTGGCGACCGGGCTCATGATCGAGAAGCACGTGCGCGGCTCGACCGCCGGGTTCAACACGCCCACGTTCGTCGTCGACGCGCCCGGCGGCGGAGGCAAGCGCGACGCGCACTCGTTCGAGCACTACGACCGCACGACCGGGATCTCGGTGTTCGAGGCGCCGAGCGTCAAGCCGGGGCAGCGGTACACGTACTTCGATCCGATCGATCAGCTCCCGCCCGAGGGGCGCGCCCGCTGGGCGGACCCGGCGGAGCACCAGAAGATGATCGACGAGGCGCTCCACGCCTCGCGCTGATGCGGGCTGGCTCCGCGTGTCGTGGATCCCGCAAGGGATCGCTGAACCGCGGAGCAAGAGCGGGGCGCAGATTCATGGGATACGGGCTCAGCCGCTAGGCAGGCGAGTGAGGCGTACGAAAGTACGCCGCAGCGAGCTTCACTCTGCGGCTGAGCCCGCAGCGCACGAATCAGCGCCCCGCTCTAGGCCTCGGCGGTCGACGGCGGCTCCTCGTAGCGCGCGAGCGCGCCGGCGAGCTCGCGCTTCACGCGGTCCACGAGATCGGGCGGCTCGACCACGCGCGCGGTCTCGCCGAAGCCGAGGACCCACGTCGCGAGCTCGGTCATGTCGCCGATGAGCATCGTGAGCCGCACGCCCCCGCCGGACAGCGGCGTGATCTCCTGGGACGGGTGCACTTTGCGGGTCCGCACGAACTCGGTCACGCGCTCGTCGAAGTCGATGACGACGCGCCGGGGCTCACCCCCGCGCCAGATGCCGAACTGGCCCTGGAAGTAGTCGTCGATGGAGAAATCCGGGGGCAGCTCGAAGCGCTCGGTGACGGCGCACTCCGTGTCGCGCATGCGATCGAGCAGGAACGTGCGCACCTCGCCGCGCCCCACGTGGAGGCCCACGCAGTAGATCGCGTCCTTGTAGAGGACGAGCGCGTACGGGTGGATGAGCACCCGCTCCTCGCGCCCGTCCCGCGAGCGGCGGTAGCGGCACCGCAGGGGGCGCAGGTCGGCGACGGACTGGAACAGGTCGTCGAGCTCCTCGGTGCGCGCGGCGTAGTCCTTCGGGGCGAACGGGAGATAGAGGAAGCGCTCCTCGAGCCGCGCGTCGGCGACGCCGGCGTTCGGGCCGCGCCCAGGCCTGCGCGCGACGCCGAGGAGGCGCTGCGCGGCGAGGTCGATCTCCTCGAACAGGGTCGAGCCGCGCATCGGCTCGAACAGCCGGCGCGCGGCGAGCAGGGCGTACGCCTGCGTGCGCCGCACCTCGACGCGCCGGGGCGCCTCGCTCGGGGAGAGCCGCCAGAGTCGAGGGCCCCCGGGGCGTGTGGCGACCGACACGAGATCGAGCTCGCGCTTGACCTCGACAAGGTAGCGCCGGAGCGAGCGCGGCGTGACGTTGAGCTCGCGCGCGAGATCGTAGATCGTCAGGCCGGCCGGGTGCTTCTGCAGCAGGCTGCGCAGCGAGTCGAGCCGCCGGTGCTGCGTGAACGGGCCTCGCGGCCGGCCGCGCTGCGCGCCAGCCCTGACCTCGTCGTCATCGTCGTCGTCCTCCGGCGGAGGCGGCCGCTTCGAGGCGGCCGCGGGAGGACCAGCCTCAGCTCGCGGAGAGGCCGCAGGAGGGCGCACGCTCGGCGCGGGCGGGGCCGCCGTGCTCGACCTGACGTCGAGCGCCGCATCCCCGGTGAGCCGCGGCGCGCCCGCGCGCGGCTTCGAGGGCGGCGTCGCGCCGCTCGAGAACGGGTCGGCGGTCTGGCTGGCGCGCGGGCGCGGAGCAGCCGCTGCCCCGCTCGCTCTACCGGCCCCCCGCGCGCGGGGTGTGGAAGACGACGAGGTGGCCGGCGCATGGGCACCCCCAGGGCCTGTGCGAGCAGCGCGCGCCATCAGCTCAGCGCTGTATCGCATCACCCCTTCCCGTCCAAGATGTTTGTCCCGCGCCCGCCGACCGAGCAGCGATCGCCGACCGGGCGCGCGAGGCGGCGCTCGTCGCTCGCGGAGCTCCGGGCGGTGGCGCGCGGCGCTCGCGAGGGCGCCGTGGGCCCGCGAAATGTCGTTCGGTTACGGGAATTTCGCTGCGGCGAGCCGCGGGACGCAGCGGCGAGCGGCGCGAGCCGGAGCAGGTCCGCCGCGCTGCCGGCGGGCGGCTCACCAGGGGCGATCGCGCATCGTCTTCTTGTACTGCTCCTTGTAGAGGTCGTGGCACTGCTTGCAGCTCGCCTTCGCGCCGTCGACATCGCCGGCCTTCGCCTTGGTGATGCCGGCCTTCGTGATCGCCACCCAGCTGCCCATGCCGGGCGGCGGCTTGCCGGCCACGTACTGCAGCGCCGCCGCGATCTTCGCCGCGTCGCCGCTCGAGGTCGCGGAGGCCATCGTGCTCTTCATCCAGGCCTGCATCGGGCAGAGCTTCTGGCCCTTCGCGCCGCACTCGAACTTCTTCTCGCCGGCCTGCGCAGCGGCGGTCGCCGCTGTTCCCGCGGCCGCGGCGGCCGTCGCCTTCGGCGCCGCCGTGGCGGCTGCCTCCGCCGGCTCGGCGGTCGCCGCGGCCGTCTCCGCCGGCGCGGCCGTCGGCTCGGCGGTCGCCACCGCCTGCACGGCCGCCGTCGCCGCCGGCGCAGCCGTCGTCGCCGCAGGAGCGGCGCTCTCGATCGGCTTGCCCTCGGCCTCCGCCCCCGGGGGCGTCGCGTCGCTCCCCTTGCTGCCGCAGCCGAGCGTGGCGAAAGACAGGCTCGCGAGCAACAGCGCGAGCGGCGTGATCGTTCTCCTCATGCAGTCTCCTTGGGTGATGAACGGAAGCGCTCTTGACGAGCGCGAGGCCGAGGGGTGCGTGCCGCGGTCCTCGGTGCGCCGCGCAGTGTAATCGGGTCGCCGTCCGTCCGCTGCGGTCGCGCGCCCTCCCTCGGGCGGCACCCCCGGAGCGCCGCTGCCTCACGGCGCCCTCGCCGGGGGCGCCGCCGAGGCACATCCATCAGGGCGTCGGGCGCCCACTCGCCCGGCGCGCCGCCTGCCAGACGGCCCTGCGCGGCGTTTCAGTCGCGCGTGCCGGGCGTCGAGGCAAACGTCGACCACTGGAAGTTGTCGAGGAGGGCCACGGAATCGTTCCAGGGATCGCCGGTATCCCAAAGTACGAAGCGCAGCTCCATGATCTCACCCGGGGTGACATTGCCGTTCATGACCAGCCACCCGGTCCCGCCGCCCGCGAGCTCGCTCGAGCCGCACCAGCCGGGCTCGCCGTCGAACTGGGCAAGCGGCCTCGTGACATCGAACCCCGTCCCGCGGAGCTGCGCGATGCCCGTGCAGGTGGTCGTCGTGCCGGGGGTGGCGCCGCCGCCGCACCCGGTCGGCCCGTTCACGCACTGGGTGAAGAGCCCTGTGCCGCCGAACGCGAGGTTCGTGCCCAGCGGGTAGAGCGGCTCCCCGGCGGGCGGAGGATCATAGAAGGCGAGGTTCCCGTCCGCCGGGTTCGGCGTGTCGCCTGGAAAGGGCTCGAACGTCGAGTCGAGGAGCGCCAGAAAGAAGTCGTTGAACCGGCTGCACACCCACTCGGGATACTCGGACGAGAGGAAGAACGTCGAGACGCTGAACGCGCTCGCGTTCGTCGGCACGCGGATGCGCAGCCGCAGCATCACGGGATCGTAGGCTGTCGCGCCGCCCTGTGGACCCGGGCACCCGGGCGCGTTCGGGAGGTCGCCGCCGTTCGCGCCGAGCCAGTCCGCGGGCACCCTGCTCGACGTCCCCATGTCCTGGCCGCCCTGGAACGCGGCGAAGCTCGGTCTCGTGTTGTTCGGCGCCGCCTGGGCTGCGGCGACGCCGGTCGAGAGCACCGCGAGCCGCGCGCCCCGGAGCGGCGCGATGCCGGATCCGAAGCCCTGGCGGATCGACCGCTGCGCCGCCGCCGGCGCGCCGGCGCCGTCGGCGCGGTGGAAGCTCGCGGAGAGGACACCCCACGTGCGCTGCGAGCGCGACGGCGGGCTCGCCGTCGTGGTGACGCAGAGGTCCATCGCCCTCGCGTAATCGAGCGCGGTCGCCGAGTCGCTCGCGAGCCCGGCGTCACAAGGCGCGGTGTTGTCGACCGCGCCGTCGCAGTCGTCATCGAGCCGGTTGCCCGCCACCTCGAACGCGCCGCGGTTCACGAGGGCCGGAGCGCCGCACCCGTCCGACGGGGCGTCGCAGCAGTCGCCGTCGCAGATCGTCCACCCGTCGCCGTCCTGATCGGGCGGGTTGTCGACGCCGCCGTCGCAGTCGTTGTCGATGCCGTCGGCGCACACGTCGAGCTGCGGCAGCACCTGGTCGAGGCACGGCCCCCACGAGAGGCCGCTCGGCCTGCAGGTGGAGACCCCGGGGGCGCAGGGAGCGACCCCCTCGGTGCCCGGCGATCCCTCGTAACACGCCCTCGTCGCGCCCGGCGCGCACGAACAGGGCCCGCGCTCCGCCTCGTCATGCTCGCACCCGTCCGCCGGGTCGTGGTTGCAGTCGAGAAACCCGTCCTCGCAGGCCGTGAGCGCGCACGCGCCCGAGACGCAGGCGATCCCGGCGTGCGAGAGCTCCGGGCAGGCGCGACCGCACACGCCGCAGCTCAGCGTGTCCGTCTGGAGGTCTCGACAGACACCATCGCAGCACGCCGCGCCACCCTGACACGGGTGCGCCGCCGAGCAGCCCTGAACGCACTCGCCCTCTGCGGTGCACAGCGCGCCCAGGGGACAGTCGCCATCGGTGATACAGGCAACACAGGTGTGCTTCGCGGGATCGCAGGTGAGCGAAGCTGCGCAGTCGGACTCGGCTTCGCAGCCGGCCAGACAGCGCTTCGCCTCGGGATCGCAATAATGGCCTGGCGGACACGCGAAAGGGCCGGGAAGACATGCAACGCAGTTGCCCGTCTCCAGGTCGCAGAGCGGCGCGCTCGGGTCCGCGGAGCAGTCGCTCGTCCGACAATCGGCGGCGTCTTCGCCTCCACCGCCCCGCGGGGCGTCGGGGCCTGCCGCGCCGGCACAGGACGGCGCCACGCCGGACGCGAGCGCGAGCCCGATCACGGCGGTGAGCCCTCCTGCCCAGGCCAGCGGGCGGCGGCGGACAGCGCGGGTTCTGGTCGACATCGGCAAGCGGCTCCCCTCCTCTCGGTGCGACGCACCCGAGGGGTGCCCGACCGCTGGGATCATCGTAGAGTACCCGGTCGGGACCTCGAACGACGGCGGATCAATGGGCGTGAGGCGCCTCGCCAGAACGGCGCCGGCGCGTTCGCCGGGCGCTCGGCGACGCGCGGCGCGGCCGGCTGCGCCGCGCCGAGGTGCGACCGGGGCGTCGATCAGCGCGTGTGCTCGTAGAGCGTGAAGGCACCATCGCGCTCGATCCGGCGAAACGAGCGGTGCGCCGCGGTGAACACCGGCCTATCCGGCCGCTCGTTCCGGAGGATGACGTAATCGTACGCGACGCCGTGGACATTCGGGTCGAACCGCTCACCGCGGTTCGCCGGCGGCGCGGGGAGACGGCGCTTCAGCTTGAAAGGGAAACCCACGTTATACCAGCCGTCCGCGCTGAAGCCCCCGTGCATGATCTGCACCCACGACGCGAAGTGGTTCGTGCCCTCGATGATCAGCGATTCATCGGTCCGCGGAGGCAGCGCCACGAAGAGGACCTCGGCGCCCGGCGGGATCCGCTCCACCAGCCGGGCGAACGGCTCGACCCGCTCGTCGAAGCGTTCGTATTTCTCCGAGAGGTGGAGCGGCAGCACGAGCGCCGCGGCCACTGCAGGGACCATGAGGAGGCGAGAGCGGCCCTGGAGCGGCGCCGTGATGGCCAGGAAGCCGAAGAAGCAGATGAACGGCGAGAAGCGCCCGCTCACGAACCACCAGTCGAACGGGCGAGCCAGGTGCAACGGCACGAGGAAATAGCAGGCTGCCATGGCCGCGCAGAGCGCGAGCGAGCGATGGCGGTGCAGCCGGTCGAGGAGCGAGCCGGCAGGCGGGCCTTCGTCGCGCGCCGGAAGGCGGCTAACGAGGGAGCGCGGAACGACGCCAGACAGGCCCAGCAGCGACGCGACAGCGAGCAGCACCCAGAAGACCCGGGTGTCGAGATCGCCCGATACCGAGTCGAGCGTGTACTCGGGGAACGATCGGAGCATCTCGTACCATGGCACCCAGGCGCCCTGGAACCGCGGGCCGCTCCGCAGATCGACCATGGGGCTCTTGAAGGCGACGAGCTGCCATAGAACGAGCGCGACGGCGGGCGCGAAGAGCGGCAGCGCGCCCGCGATCCGCGACCACCGGGGCAGGTGGCAGAGCATCAGCACGGCGACGCAGACGTAGTAGCCGAAGAGGATGAGCGGATGGCTAAGGCCGCAACCGACGCTGAGAAGGGCCACGGCGACGCCGCGCCCGGCGCTCGGCCGACCGAGGTAGGCGTCGAGCGCGACGACACCTGCGAGCAGCAGCGCGACGCCGACGAGGAACGGCAGGAAGCCGCACGCCCAGGAGAGGCTGAAGGCCAGCGGGAAGGTGAGGACCGAGAGCCAGGGGCTGCGCTGCGTCCGGCGCGCCCAGCCGAGCGCGGCCGCGGGGATGGCGAGCACATAGCCGGAGAGCACGACGCGATTCGCGTTCTCGAGGCCGACGCCATAGGCGATCACGTGCGTCAGGATGTGATAGGCGCCGTAGGGGGCCGGACGGAGGCTGAGCTCGTAGAAGTCCCTGAAGCGCGTCCACGGCTCATCGAAGCTGTGCCAGATATGGACGGCGGCGAGGTGGTTCGGCAGATCGAGCAGCGGCAGGAAGCGCACCCGCCATATCGGCACGATGGCCGCAACGGCGAGGAGCGCGAACACCACGACGAACGCCCTGTCGCTCGCCCAGCTCCAGGCCGCGGAAGGCGCCTCCGCAGCGGGGTGGCGGGGCGGCGGGGCGGCGGCCGGGGGCGTGGGATCGCTGTCAGTCGGGATCGAACCGGGCATTTCCATAAGAAGAGTGGCGCTCCCCTACCCTCGGCTGCCGCGCGAGGCGCCGCGAGGGTTAGCACAGGGCGCCGCGCGGATTGCAGCGCTGCGTGTCTTCCTCTAGTTTCCCGGGCGCCTCGCCGGCGGGCACGGCACGAGGTGACACCGACACGCCATCCGGAGCGGCACCGGGCGCTCCACGCAGCCCTCCAGGAGACCTGAATCCATGAGGCACCTCGCTCGCGTCGCAGGCGGCGCAGCAGTCCTGCTCGCCGCCGCCACGCTGCGCGCGCAGGAGCCCGAGCCCGCGGCGGAGGAGCCCGCCGCCGCCGCGAGCCCGGTCGACGCGCAGGCAGGACACGGCGACGCGACCGGCGAGCCGGATGACACAGGGGCGCCGGCCGCTCCGCCGAGCGCGCCGGTGCGAGGTCCGCGGCCGCGCGGGGCGCCCGCGGCGGCCTCGCCTGCGCCCGGGAGCGGCGACCTCCTTCCGCCAGGCTTCCGGGAGCGGGCGCGGGTCGCGCTCGGGCCGCTGGAGATCGCGCCGATCGCGCTGATCGCGCTGCAAGCCGCGCCCTACGTGGGCGACGACGCGCTGACCCAGGCCGGCGACGTCGCCGAGCAGCCCGGCTTCCGGCTGCGCCGGGCCCGCGCCGGGCTGCGCGGCGACGTCGCGGGGCTCGTCCGGTTCGCCCTCTCGACGGAGCTCGCCGAGGACGACGCGGGGACGGCGCGCATCCACGAAGCGTGGGCCGGCGTCATGGCGGCGCGCGCGCTCGAGGTGATCGCGGGCGCGCGCACCGTGCCCTTCTCGCGCTCGGCGATGACCGGCGCCGGCGACGGGGCCCTCGCCGAGCGGCCGCTCGCCGTCCGCGCGATCGCGCCGTTCACGCAGGTCGGGATCCAGGCCGAGGGGCACTTCGAGGACCGCGCCTTCAGCTATCATGCGGGCGTCTACAACGCCTTCCAGCGCTCCGATCGGTTCTACGCAGGCCACGCCGAGGGCCTCGCTCCCCTCGGCAACCGCTTCGAGGGGATCGCCGTCGCCGGCCGGCTCGCCACCGAGCCGCAAGGCCCGCTCGGCCGGACGCTCCAGGACGTCGCCCGCTCGCCCTTCCGCCTGGGGGTGGGCGCCGACGGCTTCTTCAGCGACGGCGGCGCGCGCACGCTCTACGGCGCGAGCGCCGATGTCCTTGTGCACGCCGCGGGGCTGCACGCGCTCGTCGAGGTGCTCTGGACCGCGGCGAACCCCAAGGCGGTGCCCACCCAGCCGATGGCGCAGGTCACCTCGGTCTCGTCCCTCGCGCTCGTGCTCGAGGCAGGCCACATGATCGTCGCGCGGAAGCTCGGTGTCTCGGGTCGGGTGGAGTGGATCGATCCCAACCTCGATGTCGAGGACGAAGGGGACAACCTCGTGCTCACCGGCGGCGTGAGCTACCACGCGTACGACGATCTGGTGAAGGCGCAGCTCGAATACACGCATCGTGAGGAGCTCGGCGGGCTGTCGCTCTCGAACGACGCGCTCCTCTTGCAACTCCAGCTCTCGCTGTAGGGGAGATCTCTGTGCGGCGAACCCACCGCTCGGTCACGAGAGCAGCGCTCGTCCCGCTCGCCACCGCGGCGCTCGCCGCCCCCGCGCTGCCGAGCTGCGGGGCCGACAGGCTGCTCCGCGCGAAGCGGATCGAGCAGCGCGCCGAGCTCGTCGGCGGCCCTGTGGCGATGGCGGACGTCGGCGACTTCCTGCTCGAGAACGACCAGATCCGCGTGGCGATCCTGGGCGGGCGGGACTCCCCTGGACCGGGGATCTTCGGTGGAGCCATCGTCGACGTCGACCGGCGGCGCGGGCGGATCGGCGAGGAGGGCGGACAGGGGCGGGACCGGTTCGCGGAGATGTTCTCGCTCGCCAACCTCATCGTGCCCGATCCCACGGCGACCGACGTCTCCGTGCTCGCGGACGGCTCCGACGGCGCGGAGGCCGGGATCCGCGTCGAGGGAGACGGAGAGTTCCTGTTCGAGGCGATAGGCCTGCTCCGGGCGCAGGAGGATCTGCTCGGCCTGTTCTTCCCCCACGTCCGCTCCAGGATCCGCTTCCGCACAGACTACCTCCTTCACCCGGGCGATCGGTTCGTGACGGTGCGCACCGCGCTCCTGCTCGACGACAGGCCGCCGCCCGGCTGCGAGCCCCAGAGGAGCTGCGGGCCGTGCCCGAACGGGTACCAGCAGGATCCGGACGGCTGCCTGACCTGTGCGTGCAGCGACGTCCTGCCGCTGGACAACGCCACGGCCCCCGTCTCGGTGTTCGGCGGCATCCTCGGCGATCCGCCGGAGGCCGCGCAGGAGGCGTCGTCGCGCCGCGCCGGCATCGTCGCCGGCGATTTCGTGTTCTTCGGCAACCAGAACGACGTCTTCGCGCCCGGAGCAGGCTTCGACGAGGACACGGCGGTCCAGGACGCGTGGAACGCTGGGCGAAACTCGTTCCAGGCGCCGCTCACCTTCGATTTCGTGGCCGCGGCGGGCGGCGACGTCAGCTACGGCTACTTCACGAGGGCAGCGGAGGGCGCGGCGCCGCCCGTGGTCAACGTGCCCCTCTTCGCGAGCGCGGCGACGGCGTTCGTGTCTGCCAGCCGATCGTGCCTGTACAGCGAGGAGGACGACGCGGCGTGCGACGCCCACCGCGCGTTCAGCTACGAGCGCTACCTGGCCGTCGGCGACGGCGACGTCTCGAGCGTGACGGGCGTGATGCACCGGCTCCGCGGGACGGCGACGGGCACGGTCAGCGGCCACGTTCTGTGGGAGGACACCCTGGAGGCCGCGCCGAACGCCCGGGTGTTCGTCTTCGCCGATCCCGATCCCTCGCGGCCCTTCGGCTCGCTGGACGAGCTCGTGGCGGCCAACCGGGAGACGCGCGGCGACGTGGGCCTCGTCGACGAGATCGACGCGGATCTCGGCCTCGACCCGTCCGAGGACGGCGATTTCCGCGGCGCCCTGCCGCCTGGCAGCTACCTGCTCGTGGCGAGGAACGCGTCGGGGACGGCGATGTCGGCGCCCATCCGGGTGCCCGTGCGGGCTGGAGACGAGGTCGCGGTGTCGCCGCGCCTCCCTGCGCCCGCGAGGGTGCGCTACCGCGTCGCGGACGAGGCCGGGCAGCGGGTGCCGGCCAAGCTCGCCTTCGTCTCGCTCGACGAGGCGGGGCGGAGGCTCCCGGGGGACGGCCGGCGCAGGGTCTACCTCGGCGACGGCCGGCTCGGGAACGGCAACCGCGCCGTCGAGGTCACGGCCACCGGAGAGGGAGAGGTCGAGATCGAGCCTGGGCGATACCAGATCACCGTGTCGCGAGGCATCGAGTACGGCATCTACGTGGAGCGCGACGTCACGCTCGCGCCGGGCCGTGTGTTCCAGCTCGATGCCACGCTCGTGCGCGAGGTCGACACGAGCGGCTGGATGTCGGCCGACATGCACCTCCACTCCGAGCCGAGCTTCGACAGCGGCATGGCGCTGCCGCGGCGTGTGGCCACGGCGGCGGCCGAGGGCGTGGAGCTCGCGGTGTCGACCGACCACGACGTCGAGACGGACTACCGGCCGACCGTGCGCGCGCTCGGGCTCGCGCCCCACCTGGCCACGGCGATCGGCGCGGAGATCACCACGCTGGAGCAGGGGCATTTCATCGGTTTCCCGCTCGAGTACGACGGGCTCGACGTCCCGGGCCACGGGGCGCACGACTGGACCTGCGAGCCCGGCGGGGCGATCCTCGACGCCATCCGCGCCTCCGGCGACGGCACGGTCGCGCCGCTGACGATCGTCGCGCACCCGCGCGACGGCTTCTTCGGCTACATCGATCAGCTGGGCGTCGACACCTACACGATGGGCCGGACGCCGACGTTCCTCGAGGAGAACAACCCCGTCTTCCGGACCGCGAGCTGCGCGTTCGATGCCATGGAGGTCATCAACGGCAAGCGGTTCGATCTGGTGCGCACGCCGAGCGTGGCCGAGGTCGCCGACTGGAACCGCTGCCTCGGGCGGCTGAACGCCGCCGGGAGCGCCGCCGAGATCGAGGCCGCGTGCCCCGAGGAGGCGGGCTGGCTGCGCGCACCGTGCGCGGCGACGTCCGCGCCGGGCGGCGCCTCCGGCGCGGGGGCGACCGCCGCCGTCGCGGACTGCAGGCGCCGCGCCCGCACCGACCTGGCGTGGGCGCTGATGAAGCGCATCCTGGCCCGGACGCCCGACGAGCAGGAGAAGAACTGGAGCTTCTCCGGAGCGACCTCCGACAGCCAGGAGCTCTGCGGGCCCGCTGCGCTCGGCGGCGCGCCGGTCCCCGAGGAGGAGCGCGACGCGCCTTGCACGTACCGTGCGGGCCAGGTGGACGACTATTTCCGCTACCTCGAGCGCGGCTTCGCGCCGGCGCAGATCGCCAGCAGCGACAGCCACGACGGCTCGAAGGAGCCGGGCTTCCCGCGGACCTATTTCCGGAGCGCGACCGACTCCCCTGCTGCCCTCGAGACGCCGGCCGCGGTCGAGAGCCTGAGAGCCGCGCACGCCTTCGCGACGTACGGCCCTTTCATCCGCGCGACGATCGGCGGCAAGACGTATGGTGAGGTGGCGGCGGCGAGCGCCGGGGAGCCGCTCGAGCTCCTCTTCGATGTCCAGACGGCGAGCTGGTTCGGCGTCGATCGGGTGGAGATCTACCTCAACGGCGGGATGGTCCGCTTGCTGGAGCCGGCCATGCCCCCGAGCGCGCTCGTGGACGTGCGCGGCAAGGTGACCTTCACGGCGCCGGCTCGCGACTCCTGGGTGGTGATCATCGCCATGGGGCTCGAGGACAGGAACCTCATGAGCCCAGTCGCTCTGGACGTCCCTTTCGGAGAGATCCAGCTCTCCCGGCTGGCAGGCGACGCGTTCGGCAGGATCCCTGCGCTCAGCGCCCTGTTCGCGGCCACGCCCACGGTGCCCGACTGGTCGCCGGTCCCGCCGTATGCGATCACCAACCCGATCTACATCGATGTCGACGGCAACGGCCGCTACGACGCTCCGCTGGCGAGGCCCGACTTCTGCTCTCGCCCCTGCAATCCCGACGTCCTCGCGCCGGAACAGTGTCCGGCGGACCAGGATTGCCTGACGGAAGAGGCGGTTTGCGGCTTTCCGATCCCGGGCAAGTGCGACCATCGCCGCCCGGCGCTCGGGTACCGCGACCACTGAACGCCGGTCCCCGAGAGCACCGCCGCGCGAGCGTGGGGCACCGCCGCGCAAGCGTAGGGCGCCGCCGCGCGAGCGTGGGGCACCGCCGTGCGAGCGTAGGGCGCCGCCGTGCGAGCGCGCCCGCCGCCCCGGCCGACGCCGGCCGGCTCTGGCGGGCGACGCTTGCGTGCACATGACGAGGCATGTGCGCGCAAACGTCGCTCGATCTAGGGGGGAGGATCGGCCAGCCGCTCCGGTCGGAGCTTACCGGCCCTCGATCGACTGCGACTTGATATGGAACTCGACGCGCCGGTTGCGCTGCCGGCCTTCCGGCGTGTCGTTGGACACGAGCGGCCGGCGGGAGCCATAGCCGATGGAGGTGAGCCGCTCCGACTGAATGCCCTTGTTGATAAGGTAGACCCTGACCGCGATGGCGCGGTTGTGCGCGAGCCGGTCGTTGTAGTCGATGGTGCCCTGGTTGTCGGTGTGCCCTTCGATGCTGAGCAGCTTGATCTCCGGGTTCGCCTTGAGCAGGCGCACGACCTCGTCGAGGATCGGATAGCTCTGCGGGAGGATCCTGGAGCTGTCGAACTCGAACTCGACCTGCTTCATGATCTCGATCTCGGCGGAGCCCGTGATCCTGCGGATGTAGAAGGGGCAGCCGTTCTTCTCCGGGTCCTCGACGACGACCTGCCCCGGCTCCTTCGGGCACTTGTCGACCGCATCGGGGATGCCGTCCTGGTCCGCGTCCTCCTCGGGGCAGCCGTCGCGGTCGTCGATGCCGTCCTTGTCCTCGGGGTCGTCCGGGCACTTGTCGACGACGTCGGGGATGCCGTCGCCGTCGCGGTCGGGCATGTCTGGGCAGCCGTCGCTCGGCTTCGGCTGCTTGCCGTCCTCGGGGTCTTCCGGGCAGATGTCGATGACGTCGGGGTAGCCGTCGCCGTCGCTGTCCTTCTCCGCGGTGATCACGTAGTTGAAGCCGGGCGAGCGGGCGTCGGAGTCGGTGATGCCGAACGAGCCGCCGACGAGCGCGACCCCGCGAAAATCGGGCGCGTAGCCGCCGCTCATGCGGGAGCCGACGCCGGCGCCGACGTAGACCGCCTTGTCCTTGGTGAGGAACATCTTGCTGTTGAGCTGCCACTCGATGGGCGAGGCATCGAGCTCGCCCGCGGTCTCCTTGAGGAGGCCGAACGAGCCGAAGATCTCGGCACCGAGGCGGAGCCTGCCGTCCTGCAGCGGGACGTAGCCGCCGACGCCGTACGTGAGCTCGCTGCCGACGACGAGATCGTTGAGCGCCACGCGCGGCCGGAGCGCTACGCCGGTGTTCAGGGTGACGAAGAAATCCTTGAAGTCGTACTCGGCGCCGAGGCCGAACGAGCTGCTCACGCCCCGGTCGCCGGCGAAGGAGTAGTTGTTGCCGATGGGCACGAAGACGGCGCCGGTGACGCCCAGCCGGAAGCGGCGCTCATCGAGCTCCAGGGCGACGAGGCGCGCGTCGACCCGGAGGTCCATGGGGGCGGCGGTCTTCAGATCGACGCTCTGGTTGAGGCCGAGCTCGCGGTGGTAGGTCTGGTTGCCGTCCTGGAACACGACGATAGGGAACGAGACCTGGAGCGCGCCGCGCCCGAGGATCTCGACGCCCGCGTTCAGGTAGGTGATGAGCTGGGAGGTGACGGGCCCGTCGCCCTCGATCCGCTCCTCGATGGCGAGGTTGTCAACGTAGTTGTCGTCGCGGAGCGGGTGGACCGACACCCCCAGCCCGAGCTGCCCGAAGAACCGCGTCCGTTCCCCCATGTGCGGGCGCCAGACGCCGATCCCGTCGTCGGGGGCGCCGGCCATCCTGAGGCGATCGAGGTAGAAGGTC
Source organism: Sorangium sp. So ce375 (assembly GCF_051473855.1). Taxonomy (NCBI): domain Bacteria; kingdom Pseudomonadati; phylum Myxococcota; order Polyangiales; family Polyangiaceae; genus Sorangium; species Sorangium sp. So ce375. The sequence continues at coordinate 3,329,753 of NZ_CP150335.1, read as the reverse complement.
CGGTCCTGCGCGCGGGCGGCGGAGGGCGCGAGCGCGGCGAGGGCCGGCGCGGCCAGGGCCGCTGCGGTCAGCGCGCAGCGAAGGCGCGACGGGCGTCGCGGCGTACGGCCCGGCAGGTGTCGTCGATCCATCACGGTGAGCAGTCCTCCAAGCAACGCTCGAAAAACGAGGTTGACGCGGGCGTTCCGCCGCATGCGGGCCGGCGTCCGGGCGGGAGATTACTCGGGCCGGGGGAGGATGTCTCCTGGGTCGAACCAGGAGGTGGGAGGATCGGCGAGCGAAGGGGCGACTGTGTCCAGGGCGCGCGGGGTGGGCGGGCAAGCGGCGCTTCCGCGTCCGCAGCGCGGTGTGTAGCGTAGGGCGCGTGGTGAAGGTGAAAAGGCGACGCACCGGCCACGGCGCGGGCGCGCGGATGGCTCCGCTAGCGATTGCGGCCGGGATCACCAGCTGCGGCCTGGTGCTCGGGGCTTGACGACTTCGAGGACGCTCCTCGAGCGAGCGCCGGGGGAGGCGGCGCCGGTGGCGAGGGCGATTCGAGCTCGGGAACGGGGCGTTGCGCGCAAGACGAGCGCGACTGCGTCGGCGACACGCCCCGACAGTGCGCAGATGGCGAGTCGCCGGGCCCTCCTCCGGAGCGCCTATGCCGGCGCCGAGTCGTGGGCCGACGCCGTCCCCGCGCCCAGCAGGGCCGTGCCTATGGCGATGACCGGGCGCTTACGGCAATATCGGGACGAGAACTAGCTAGTTGGCAATGGGCGGAATCTCGACCTCGTTGATGGGCAGGAACCCAGCACCGGCAGGGTAAGCGTAGGAAACACGATAGTTTTGCTGAATCGCGCCCCACCCCCATACCGTGACCCCGAAGGGAAGGTCGCTCCGCATCTCGTGCCGGCCATTGGCACAATCACCTACAGGATCGAAGTTCCCCGTGGTAATATCGACGACGGTGTACTCGTACTCTCCGTCGCCGACCGGTGTCCACCCGGTGAGCTTGCCTGCGCAGTCCAGCTCGACGTCGGCGAACTCGTTATTCAGCCTGGAACGGGTGCGGACGACGACGAGGCTCGTCTCGGGGTAGGTCGGATCTGTGAAGAACACATAGTAATCCAGGAATTGAGACGGCGGGACCACATTGACCCAATCCGGATCGCCGATGTTCGTGTATGCGCTACCGCCGGTCATGTACTGACCGACATAGAACGGATGATTCACGTCCTGGCTCTTGACGACAAATGGCCCGCCACTATCGAACTGATACACTTCACCGAGCTTGATGGTATCCGGCGCGCCCTCCGGCTTGGCCGGCTCCCAGGTGAGCTTCGTATCGTCCACCATGCCTACGATCCGCCAGGGCGGCGACTCCTCGCGATCCGCGATGCGGTTCCGGTAGCGGACCGACACGTACTCGCTCCCGGTAGCCCGAACCGGCGCGATCTGCTGTTGACCTGAATCGCAGTCGGCGACACCGTTCGGCACGACCATGCAAGCATGGGCTCCGAAGAGGCCGATGGGCTTCGTCGACTCGATAGGGCTGCCAGTCAGCTCTTCCGCCTGGGTAATCTGCAGGAATTCACCGGCGTTCAACCGGTAAGTCTTCGCCACACCTTGTTCGGCCCCCTCGACATCGGTGCTCTCCTGAATATTCACCTTCGGCAAGAGAGTCACATCCGTCTCATCCTGATGGGCGACGATGGCCAGCGAGGGAAACGCACCGCGGTAGGCGGCCGAGTCTGATGACGAGTAGCCGTTGATGGCGACGTAATTGGTGTGCCAGGCGCTGGTCGGCAAGAGCAAGGTCGCGGAGGTGATGGCGGCCTGCCCTCCGCCGTAGGGCAGCATCTGATAGGCTACGACTGGATAGTCGGTCGTGATGTGAAACGCTGTCCCACGACCGGTGCCATCGACACCGGTCTCCTCATCTAACGCGCCCGGCTTAGGACAATCAACGACGCTCGATCCCGCAGAGAGCCTCGAGAGGAACAGGACAGCGACCTCTCCGACGCCGAGCCCAGCGACCGGATCGTAGGGCTTATACTGGATGTCTTCGATGGCACCTTGCCCCTCCGGAATGTAGGCGAAGTTCTCTACTTGAAGCGGCTGCCCACCGCGCTCAACATTGATATGGACCGGCAGGTCCCACGTGTTCGCGACGATCGCGGAGAAACAGGCCCCCTGAGCGGTCGGACGGAGGGCCGTCTTGAGCGCCCAATAGTCGCATCCGTACGAGCTCTTCGACCTCTCCGCGGCCTCGCACGGGTTGGGCACGCACACCGCGTTGACGCAGCCCTCGTCAGGCTTGCACTCCTCGACCGTCACGCCATTGCAGCTGATGACCTTCTTCAGATCGTTGGAGCAGGTGTACTCGCACCGCCCCCCCTCCCCGAAGGCCCCCGTGCTCCCCGCCTCCCCGCCCGCACCACCGCTGGTGGCGCCGCCGCCGGTCCCGGTGGGGCCCGAGCCGGAGCCGGTGAGCGCGTGACGGTACGAGTCCGTGCACGCGGCGAACGAGCCCGTCACACCGGCTGTCGCTGCAAGTAACCCCACAATTGCGTGTCGACGGTATCTAGCCATGTTCGCCATCTCTACAGGGCTCCTTCCCCCACAAGCATCCTGAAAACTTCGCGCCTGCAAGCGTAACACGGTTCGCCCGCCATGGGGAGGCCCGCGAAAGCGCTCGCATTTTTTCGGGGGAGCCGCGAGAGCGGGTTGCAGGTCCCAGGAATGCAATAGGCAGCCGGCATCGCGCCATCACCCTCTGGCGTCCGGACGGACAGAGAGCCGCTGTTCCGCTCGCCGTCCTCACGCCTCTCTTGCGGGTAGGTCGAGGTGGTCCGTCAATTTCGGCTCCCGCGACTTCCACGTACGTCGGCCCCACTCCCGCTCAGTGCTCGTCGTCCCCGTCCGATGCCGCCCCCGCCCGTCCGCTGCCGAAGACACGGAAGAGCACGTACAGCGAAGGGAACAACAGCACGGATCCGACGCCGAGCACCCAGACAAGCAATCCCAACGTCCTCGGGTTCGCCGCTGCACCCGCGAGCGTCACGTCCGGTACCACGAGGAACGGGTACTGCGAAGCCGCCCAGCCGAGCAGTATCAGGGTGACCTGCGCCACCGCCGCGAGACGCGCCAGACGGAAACGGCGGGTCCACAGCCCGAAGAACGCCGCGATGGCCGCGAGGCCCGTCGTGACGTGGAGCGGCCACGTGATCGGATGATCCGTCAACCCCTCTCGGATGAGCGGGGCGCCCCGGAACGACGCCGCGAACGACGCCAGCGCGAGCGCCGCCACCACGCAGCCCGAGGCGAGCGCGCGGCGCCGGAAGTCGTCGATCAGCGCAGGCTCCTTCGCCTCGTTCGTGAGGTACACCGCCGCGAGGAACGCGAACAGCGCCAGGGCGAACAGCCCGACAACGAACGGAAACAGCGAGAGCCACGGCGCAAAGAAGCCGCTCGTCACCACCCCCGACGAGACCCGGATCCGCCCGGACGCCACCGCGCCGACGATCATGCCGAGCAGCACCGGCGCGGTCACGCTCGCGAGCGAGAAGACGAACCCCCAGCGCTTCTGCCGCCGATCCCCGCGAGCGTCGTAGCTGCGGAAGCTGAACGCCGAGCCGCGGAACACGACGCCCACGAGGAACAGCGTGATGGGGACGTGCAGCGCGATCGAGATCGCCGCAAACGCGGGAGGAAACGCGGTGAAGAGCAGCACCACGACCAGGATGAGCCACACGTGGTTGGCCTCCCAGATCGGGCCGATGACCCGCTCGATGAGCGCTCGCTGCTCCCGCTTCCGCGGGCCAGAGGCGAGCAGATCCCACACGCCACCGCCAAAATCGGCGCCCCCGAGCAGCGCGTACAGCACGAGCGCCGCGACCATCACCCCGCCGAGGAACCACTCAGTGCGCATCGGCCTCGCCTCCCCCGGACGCGTCGTCCGACGCGCGCGGCGCGGCGCCGCCGCCCGTCACCCCGAGCGGCGCCGCGCGCAGCTGGCGCACGAGCAGGTAGACCACCACCACGCCGAGGAAGACATAGAGCACCGTAAACGTCCAGAAGGGCGCCGCGAGGTGCGGGAACGGGGTCACGGCGTCGCGGGTGCGCATCGCGCCCCGCACGATCCACGGCTGGCGCCCGAGCTCCGTCACAAGCCAGCCGGCCTCCATCGCCACGATGCCGAGCGGGCTCGCCAGGATCGCCGCCCACAGGAACGGGCGCTGATCCGGGATCCCCTTGCGGCGCCACGCGAGCGCCGCCCCGACCACCGCGAGCAGCGCCATCGCGGAGCCCGCGGCCACCATCACCTGAAACGAGAGGTGCGTCGCCGCGACCGGCGGCCACTCGTCGCGCGGGACCGCGTCGAGCCCAGGCACCACAGCGTCAGGATCCCCGTGCAGGAACACCGAGAGCCCCGCCGGGATCTCGATCGCGTAGTCGACCTCGCCCCGCTCGACGTCAGGCAAGCCGCCGATGAGGAGCGGCGCGCGGGCCGAGGTCTCGAAGTGCGCCTCCATCGCCGCGAGCTTGTCGGGCTGCCCCTCCCCGACCTCCACCGCCGCATAGTGCCCGACGAGCGGCTGCGCCAGCGCCGTCACGCCGGCGATCGCGAGCGTCACCGCGAACGCCTTGCGGAACAGCGGGCTCGACGGGTGCCGCAGGAGCACCAGCGCGTGGATCCCCATCATCACGAACGCCGTCGCCTGATAACACGCGAGGATGCCGTGCAGCGTCTCGTGCTTCCACGGCGGGCTGAACATCGCCACGACCGGGTCGATGTCCGCCGGGCGCCCGTCCACCATGGTGAAGCCGGCGGGGTCGTTCATGCAGGCGTTCACCAGGATCACGAAGAACGCCGACAGCGCGCCGCTCAGCGCGACCAGCGCGCCCGAGAGCAGGTGCAGCCTCGGCGGGAGCTTGCCGCGCCCGTAGAGATAGATGCCGAGGAAGATCGCCTCGGTGAAGAACGCGAACCCCTCGAGCGAGAACGGGAGCCCGATCACCTCGCCGAACGTGCCCATGAAGCTCGGCCACAGGAGCCCGAGCTCGAACGAGAGCACCGTCCCCGACACGGCGCCGACGGCGAACAGGATCGCCGTCCCCTTCGCCATGCGCTTCGAGAACTCGAGGTAGTCTCGATCGCCCGTCCGGTGCCAGAGCGCGTCCGCGATGACCATGATCAGCGGCAGCGCCACCCCGGCGGCGGCGAAGATCATGTGAAACGCCAGCGACAGGCCCATCTGGGCCCGGGCGTAGAGGAGGCTGTTCATGAGGCCCAGTGCGGCTCCCTTCTCTCGCGCGACCGCGAACGGCGCCGTGCCCGCTCCTGCGGGGACGGCCGGCGCGCTCCCGCCGACCATAGGGGGGCCCGCGCCTGGGACAAATAGGGGCGAACCCGGCTTTGCTCGACTAAGCTCGACGGCGATGCAGACCCTTGTCGAGCTCGTCGCGAAGAAGCGCGACGGCGGGCGGCTGTCCGAGGACGAGATCGCGCGGATCGTCCGCGCCCACGGCGACGGCGAGCTCGCCGACTACCAGATGGCCGCGCTGCTCATGGCGATCTTCTTCCGCGGCATGGACGACGCCGAGACCGTCGCGCTCACGCGCGCGATGCTCCACTCGGGCGACGTCCTCGACCTGTCGGGCGTGCCCGGGCGGAAGGTCGACAAGCACTCGACCGGCGGCGTCGGTGACAAAGTCTCGATCTGCCTCGCCCCCCTCGTCGCGGCCTGCGGCGTCCCCGTCCCGATGGTGTCCGGCCGCGGCCTCGGCCACACCGGCGGCACGCTCGACAAGCTCGAGGCGATCCCGGGGTTCGACGTCGCGCTCGGCGTCGACGCGTTCGCGCGCATCGTCCGCGAGGTGGGGACGTGCATGATCGGGCAGACCGAGCGCATCGCGCCCGCGGACAAGCGGATCTACGCGCTGCGCGACGTGACCGCGACGGTCGAGTCGATCCCGCTCATCGTCGCGAGCATCCTCTCGAAGAAGCTCGCGGAGGGCATCGACGCGCTCGTGCTCGACGTGAAGGTCGGGCGCGGCGCGTTCATGAAGACCCTCGGCGACGCCCGCGCCCTCGCGACCGCGCTCGTGCGCGTCGGGACCGCGGCCGGCAAGCGCGTCTCCGCGCTGCTCACCGACATGAGCGCCCCGCTCGGGCGCACCGTCGGCAACGCGATCGAGACCCGCGAGGCGATCGAGGTGCTGCACGGCCGCGGGCCGGGCGACCTCGTCGCGTGCACGCTCGCGCTCGGGGAGGAGATGCTGATCGCCGGCGGCGCGGCGGCGAGCGCGGCCGAGGCGCGGGCGAAGCTCGACGCCGCCGTCGCGAGCGGCGCGGCGGCCGAGGTCTTCGCCCGGATGATCGCCGCGCAGAAGGGCGATCCGGCCGTGGTGCAGGACCCCGGCCGGCTGCCCCGCGCCCCCGTCGTGATCGAGGTCGGCGCGCAGGACGAGGGGTACGTCACCGCGGTCGATCCGCTGGAGATCGGCCTCTCGGCCGTCGCGCTCGGCGCCGGACGGACGCGCGCCGACCAGCGCGTGGACCCCGCCGTGGGAATCGAGCTCGCCGCCGTGCGCGGCGATCGCGTGGACCGCGGGGCGCCCCTCGCCCTCATCCATGCGCGCCGGGCGGACGAAGGGCAGGCCGCGGCCGATCGCGTCCGCGCCGCCTTCCGGCTAGGCCCGGCGCCCGCCGAGGCGCCCGCGCTCGTGCTGGAGCGGATCGAGGCATAGCCGCGCGCGGACGGTCGCCGGCGGCGCGTGGCCCCACTAAGCTGCCGGCATGCGGACCCCGAGGCGCGACCTCACCACGCTCGGCTACCGGCGGATCATCCAGCTCCTCGTCTACCTGGTGATCGTCCCCGGCGTGCTCCTGTCGGGCGTCGGCTTCCTCCTGCTCGTCCTCGGCGAGGCCAAGTACAACCTCATCATGGGGATCCTTGTCCTCACGTTCTGCGGGACGCTGGCGACCGGGGTCATCCTCGTGTGGGTCTTCCTCCGGCGCGAGCGCAACCTGTCCGAGCTCCAGGCCGATTTCGTGTCCAAGGTCTCGCACGAGCTGCGCACGCCGCTCACGTCGATCCGGATGTTCACCGAGACCCTCACGCTCCGGCGCGGCGACGCGGTCAGCGAGGATCGCTGCATCGAGGCGCTCACGAAGGAGAGCGCCCGCCTCCAGCAGCTCATCGATCGGCTGCTCGACTGGGGGCGGATGGAAAGCGGCCGGCGCGTCTACGAGCTCTCGGAGCACCACCTCGGGGAGATCGCCGACGAGGCGATCCACGCCTTCGAGCCGACCCGCGAGAAGCGCAGCGTCGACCTCGACGTCTCCATCGACGCGAACCTCCCGCCCGTGCTCTGCGATCGCAGCGCGCTCGTCGACGCGATCGTGAACCTCCTCTCGAACGCCTACAAGTACGGCGGTCAGCCGAGGAAGATCAGCGTCTCCGCCCATGTCCTCAACAGGTCGGCGCTGCTCACGGTCCGCGACAACGGCAAGGGCATCGCCCGCGCGGAGCACAAGCGGATCTTCGAGAAGTTCTACCGGGTCGACGATCTCCTGGCCCGGCAGCAGGAAGGCTCCGGGCTCGGGCTGTCGATCGTCAAGCACGTCGTCCGCGCGCACAGGGGCAAGATCCTCGTCGACAGCGAGCCCGGGAAGGGCAGCACGTTCACCCTCGTGCTCCCACTCCGGGGCACGCCCAAGGCGGGCGCCGTCGAGCGACGCACGAAGGACGCCGCGCCCGCGGTCGCCGCGGCGCGCCGCGACGCGGCCGATCACGGCGCCGACGCGAGCGCGCCGCCGTAGCGCGGCCGCCGCCGGTCAGGACATGGACATGCTAGAGGACCTCCTCAGCATGACCCGAACCCCTCAGACACCGGCGCGGACCGTCCTGCTCGTGGAGGACGACCCCAGCATCGCGATGGGTCTCGAGATGAACCTGACCGCGGAGGGCTACAGCGTCGTCGTGGCCGAGGACGGCGAGCGCGGGCTCGCGGTCGCCCGCGGCGGCGGGATCGATCTCGTCATCATCGACGTGATGCTCCCCCGCTTGAACGGCTTCGAGCTGCTCCGCATGCTCCGGAGCGAGCGGCACACCCTGCCGGTGATCATGCTGTCCGCGCGCGGCGCCGAGATGGACAAGGTGATGGGCCTCGAGCTCGGCGCCGAGGACTACATCACGAAGCCCTTCAGCCTGGCCGAGCTGCTCGCCCGCGTGAAGGCCGTGCTCCGGCGCGACGCGATCGCGCGCGCTGACGGGGCGCAGCTGCGCGCGGGCGACATCGTGATCAACGCGGCGACGCGCGAGGTCCGCCGCGGCAACGCGCTGATCGAGCTGACGGCGACCGAGTTCGACGTGCTGCTCTGCCTCGCCGAGGCGGGCGGCCGGGTGCTGTCGAGGGAGCAGATCCAGGCCAAGGTCTGGGGCCCGACGCACCACGGGACGCCGCGCACCATCGACAATTTCATCCTCCAGCTCCGCAACAAGCTGGAAGAGAACGCGACGACGCCGCGCCACCTCCTGACGGTGCGCGGCGTCGGCTATCGCTTCGTCCCCTGATCGCAGGCGCTAGAGCGGCGGTCACCCGCGTCGGATACGGGCCCATCTCGACGTTTTCGGTGCTCAGCGCACAGGAGTGCGCTTCCGCGCCGAAAACGCCGATCTGGGCCCGTCTCCTGTGCGGGTGACCGCCGCTCTAAGGCCGCGCCGCCCGGCGGCCCGGGCGCGCCGCGATCGAAGAGGGAGCCCTTCGGGGGCGCCCCCCGTCAGGGGGCCTGACAGAACTTGTTGATGTTGTCGACGAGGGGATCTTCCTGCTTGATCGCCTTCTCGATCGCGGCCTGGGCGGTGTTGCTCTTCTCGGCGTCGTTGGCGTCCGCCGCGGTCGCGAGATCGCGCGCCGCTTTGGCGACGTCCTTCGCCATGGCCTGGTACTCGCCCGAGAACTTCTGCAGCTCCGGCGTGGTCAGCTTCACCTGCGCCGCGTCGGCCGCCACCTTGTCCATCGCATCGGCCATCGCCTTCAGCTCGCTCGACCCGCCCTGCTCGGTGCCGGCCTTCGTGCCTTTCTCGATGCTCTGAACGCCCTTGTTGATGACCTCGATGAGCGCGTTGCACTCCGAGACCTTGTTCTGGCCGCAGCCGCCAGCGCCGGCGACGAGCCCGAGCGCCGCGACGAGCGCTGCGAGGGTGACCTGGGTGCGCATTCTGCTGTGTCTCCTCATGTGGTGAGCGAGGCCGGTCCGCCCATCCCTAAACGCCAAGGCATGAACCCACATTTTGCGGGTACGTTTCAACATGGAATCGGCGATCCGCGTCCGCGGGGGCCGCTCCGGTCAGGAGCGCACCCGCCAGTTGCCCTGGAAAGTTCGGCCGATGTCGTCTGCTGTCGGATCCGTGATGATGAGCTCCGGCCGGCCGCCTTGCGCGAACACGATCGTGTTCTGCCGGAAGACGCGGCCGAAGGCGATCGCCTCGTCCCGGTCCATGCCGTGGACGAGCCAGGCCGGCTCACGCCAGATGCCCTCCGGCTCCGCCTCGGAGCCGACGCACGGCTCGACCCGGTAGCAGCCGAGGATCAGGAGATCGCGGAGGACGTGGTGGCGCTGATCGTTGACCCGGCGGGGAATGAGCATCGACCGCGGGTTGTAGGCGGTGAGCACCGCGAACTTGCGGGTCAGGAGCTCGGGGAGCCCGGCCTGATCCTGGACGATCTCGCCGTCCAGCGAGACGCGCAGCGTCCCTGCCGGCGTGGGAAACTCGTAGATGGTCGAGAAATACGACCGGAGGAGCGTCTGATCCATGGTGCAGCGGTGAGTGTGAGGGGGCCGCTGCGCTCGGCGCACCGGGTGCGTCGCCTTGCAGAGGGGCCCATGGCGTGAGCGCCCGGGCCGCCGGGCGCGACGGCGCAGGGTTACCAGAGACGCGCGGCTCTGGCTACTCGCCGGCGTCCATCGTCGCGCTCGTCGTCGTGCGCTTCGTCCCCAAAGCGCGCCAGAGCCCGGCGCGCGCTTCCCCTGCCCCGCCCGGTGCGCTAAGCGTTCCGCGCGATCGACCGGCCTGCCCGCGCGCACCGCGCCGCGCCGGCGGCCCTGACCCCTTGCGCCCGATGCCACGATGATCGAGGTCGAGCACCTCTCCAAGTCCTACGGTTCCCACCAGGCGGTGAGCGACCTCTCGTTCCAGGTGAGCCAGGGGGAGATCGTCGGGTTCCTCGGGCCGAACGGCGCAGGCAAGAGCACGACCCTCCGCATCCTCGCGGGGTTCCTCGGGGCGACGTCCGGCCGGGTGCGGGTCGCCGGCCACGACATCGCCGAGGAGCCGATGCGCGCGCGGGCCGCGCTCGGGTACATGCCCGAGACGTCGCCGCTCTATCCGGAGATGCGCGTGTCGGAGTACCTCGCGTTCCGCGCCGAGCTCAAGCTCGTGCCGCGACGCGCGCGCCGCGAGGCGGTCGCGCGCGCCCTCCGCGACGCGCGCGTCGAGGACGTCGCGAGCGTCCTGATCGGCCACCTCTCGAAGGGCTACCGCCAGCGCGTCGGCCTCGCGGACGCGCTCGTCGGCGACCCGCCGCTGCTCATCCTGGACGAGCCGACGGCGGGCCTCGATCCGAACCAGATCCGCGAGGTGCGCGCGCTCGTGCGCCGGCTCGGCCGGGACCGCACCGTGCTCCTCTCGACGCACATCCTCTCCGAGGTCGAGGCGACGTGCACGCGGGCGCTCGTGATCGCCCGCGGGAGGCTCATCGCAGAGGGGTCGATCGACGAGATCCGCGCGATGCGCCGGTCGTCCGGCGTGCGCGTCGTCGTGCGGGGAGCGGCGGACGCGGCGCTCGCGGCGGCCCGCGGCGCGGCGGGGGTCCGCTCGGCGGAAGCGGAAGCGGAGGCCGCCGGCGACGCGGCGCGGCTCACGGTGGAGTTCGACGCGGGCGCCGACGCGGGCGAGGCCGCCGAGCGCCTCGTGGCCGCGCTCGTCGGCGCGGGCTTCGGCGTGCGCGAGCTCGTGCCCCACGCGCCTTCGCTGGAGCAGGTCTTCTCGGAGCTGACCGCGGCCGACGACGCTGACGCGCGGAGCGCGCGGGGCGTCGACGGAGACCCGGCCGAGCCCGGAGCGGACGGCGGCGAGGCGCCTCGGCCGGCGGTCCGCAAGCCGAAAAAGAGCGGCGCGCTGCGGCGCGGCGCGGGCGGCGCGGCGAAGGAGCGGCGGTGAGGGGCTTCTGGCCGATCTTCAAGCGAGAGCTCTTCTCGCTCTTCGTGACGCCGCTCGCGTGGGTGCTCATCACCACGTTCCTGCTCGTGCAGGGCGTGCACTTCTTCCTGATCGCGACCCAGTTCGCGGGCGAGGTGGAGCTCTCCGCCGACACAGGCCCGGTGCAGGTCTTCTTCGGCCAGACGATCCTGATCTACCTGCCGCTGCTCTTCGTCTGCCCGCTGCTCACGATGCGCCTCCTCGCGGAGGAGCGCAGGAGCGGCACGATCGAGGCGCTCCTCACGGCGCCGGTCAGCTCCGCGGGCGTGGTGCTGGCGAAGTACGCCGCGGCGCTCGTGACGTACGTCGCCATGTGGGCGCCGACGCTGCTCTACGTGGTCCTCATCGGCCGGACGGGCGAGCTCGACTGGCGGGTCGTGGGGGCGAGCTACCTCGCCGTCTTCGCGGTCGGCGCCGGCTACCTCGCGATCGGGACGATGACCAGCGCGCTCACGAAGAGCCAGCTCATGGCCGCGGTGCTCAGCACGATGGCGGTGATGGGCCTGTTCATCCTCGGCATCGGCGAGTTCATCTTCCCGGACGGCCCGGCGCACGACCTCTGCGCCTACATCTCGGTGTGGACGCAGATGAACGATTTTTCCCGTGGGATCGTGGATCTGCGCCGCCTCGTGTTCGACGGGACGGTGATCGCGCTGCCGCTGTTCGTGACCGTGCGCGCGGTGGACGCGTGGAGGTGGGGCTGATGTCCGGAGAGCGGCCCGCGCAGGCCGGGGCTCCGCCGCCGGGCACGTCGCTCGGCGAGAAGGTCTCGGTGAGCATCGGGATCATCGCGGCGATGGTGCTCGCGGTGCTCGTCAACTTGCTCGTCGCCCGCCATTACAAGCGCTGGGACTGGACGCAGGGCGGCCTGTACACGCTGAGCGACGCGACCGTCTCGACCCTGCGCTCGATCGAGGAGCCGATCCGCGTCTACGTCCTGCTCTCCGAGGGCGACCCCCTGACGCTGTCGGTGCGGCACCAGCTCGACGCGTACCGGGCCGAGAACCCGCGGATCGAGGTCCAGGTGACCGATCCCGACCGGCGCCCCGCGGAGTTCCTGGCGGTGCAGCAGCGCTACGGCGTCGTCGCGGGCAAGACGGAGGACGGGCGCATCGTCACGGACGCGGCGATCATCGTCGCGCGCGGCGATCGGCCCCATTTCCTGACCGCGAGCGACCTGGTCGAGGTCGAGGACGAGGACGACCTGCGGTCGCGCCCGCGGCTCGAGCAGGCGCTGACCGGCGCGATCCGGAGCGTCCTGCGCAGCGAGCGGCCGATGGTCTGCTTCGCGACCGGGCACGGCGAGAAGTCGATCGAGGCCGGCGGAGCCGGCGGGCTCGCGGCGCTCAAGGACCGGCTCAACAAGAACAACTACGAGGTCGCGGAGCTCGGCGGCGGCCGCGGCGACGACGGACACGGCGACGAGGAGGAGGCCCGCGCCGCGCCGGCGGAGCCCGCGCCGGAGGTCGATCTCGGCCGCTGCCGTGTCCTCGTCCTCGCCGGGCCGAGCCAGCCGGTGCCGGCCAGCGACGTGGCCCGCTACCGCGCGTTCATCGAGAAGGGCGGCAGCGCGCTGCTCGCGCTCGGCCCCGTTCCGGACGAGAGCGATCAGCAGTACGTGGATCTCGGGCTCTCGAGCCTGCTCGCCGTCGCGGGGGTCGAGCTCCGGTCGGACTTCGTGTTCGAGCTCGACCCGAAGCTCCGCTCGACGCAGGGCTTCGGCGAGACCTTCTCGCCGATCGTAAGGCCACACCCGATCACCGAAGGTCTCGTCAAGGCGGCCGATCATGGGCTCGGGCCGGTGCTCACCGTGGCGAGCTCGCTCGCGTCCACGGCGAGCGGGCCGGTGGTCCCGGCGCCCCTGCTCGTGACGAGCGACAGCGCCTTCGGCATGGTCGATTTCTTCGGCTGGGCCCGGGACCCGTCCGAGCCGAAGCCGCGCGACGGCGATCACCCAGGACCGCTCACGGTCGCGTGCGCCTCGGAGCTGCCCAAGCCCGCGGGATCCAGCGCCGCGCACGGGCCGCGCGTCGTGGTGGTCGGCTCGCCCGGCGTGCTCTACGGCGCGAACTGGCAGAGCCCCGAGCTCCGCGGGACGGCCGTGTTCGTCGAGAGCGCGCTGTCCTGGCTCGCCGCGAGCCCGCCCATGCTCGACATCCCCGACAAGCCGTCGGTCACGGCGGGCCTGCGGATCAGCGAGGACTCGCTCGCGGGGATCTTCCGCTACGTCGTCGTGTACATGCCGCTCGCCGCGGCCCTCCTCGGCCTCGCCGTGTACCTCGCGCGGCGCGGCGCCGAGCGCCGCCCCGGCGACAAGGGGGGCCCCGGCTCGCCGGCCGGCCGCGGCGCGCGCGGCGCGTCGGCCGAGGCCGAGCGCGAAGGACCGCCGTGATGCGGCCCCTCCGCCGGCACGCGACGACGTTGCTCCTTGTCGCGCTCGCCGCCGCGGCGGCCATCGCGCTGTTCGTGCTCGACCGGGGCTCGGTGTCCACCGACGAGGCCGGGCGCCGCAAGAAGCACCTGTTCGAGGCGTGGCGGCCCGACGAGATCACCGAGCTCACCGTGACGATGGCGTTGCCCGGAGCGCCGCCCGGCGCGCAGCAGACCGCGCGGCTCACCCGCGGCGAGCCCGACGACGCGGGTCAGCGCGCCTGGAACGTCGAGATCGACGGGCAGCGTTACCCGGCCGACGAGCCCACGGTCGACCAGCTCCTCGGCACGCTCGAGTTCGCGACCGCGGAGCGCCGCGTCTCCGCCGAGGCGAGCGACCCGGCCGCCCTCGGCCTGGCCTCGCCCAGGATCTCGATCGCGCTCGCGATGGGCCCGCGCCGCGAACGCCTGCTGCTCGGCGCCGGCGCCCCCACGCCGCCCGGCGCTGTCTACGCCGAGGTCGCGGGCCGCGGCGTCTTCGTCATCACGAAGCAGCTCGCCGCGGCCCTCGACGTGCCTCCGGATCGCTTCCGCTCGCGGAGCTTCGTGCCCTACGTCGCCGCGGAGCTCTCGGGCCTCACGCTCGACGGCGACGGCGGCTCCCGGCGTTTCTCGCGCGCCCCCTGGGGCGGCGGCCGTGGGGCCGGCTTCCGCTTCGAGGAGGGCTCGCCCGAGGGCAGCGGCGTCCGGGTCAGCGCGCCGGCGCTCGACCTCGTGCTCTCGGCGCTCGATCGCATGCAGGCCGAGGCGTTCCTCTCCGAGGAGGAAGCGCAGCAGGCCGCGGCCTCCGGCGGCCCCCGGGTCACGCTGACGCTGAAGCCGAGCGATCCCTCGGCGAAGCGCGGCGTGATCGACGTCGGCGGCGCTTGCCCAGGCCGGCCCGACCACGTCGTCGCGGTGCGGCGCGAGCCCACGCGCGCGGCCGCCTGCGTGCCCGCGAGCGTGCTCGACCCGCTCACCGAGGAGGCGTCGCGCTTCGTCGATCTCGCGCTCGTCGCCGCCCCGCTCGACGAGATCGCCGAGGTGAAGCTCGTTGCCGGCGAGCGCTCGTTGGAGCTCGCGCGCACCGGGAGCGAGTGGCACCTGCGGGCCCCGGAGGACCGGCCTGTCCCGACGGAGACGGGCCGCGCCCTGGCCCAGGCGATCCTCGACGTCCGCGCCACCCGCCTCCTGCCCGGGGCCAGCGATCTCGAGGCGCTCGGCCTCGCCCCGCCCCGGGCCACCCTCCGCGTGGTCTCGACGCCGCCCAGGGCGACCGACGAGGGCGAGCCGCAGGAGCGGATCGAGACGCTCGAGATCGGCGCCGAGCGAGAGGGCATGGTGCACGTCCGGCGGCTCGAGGACGGCGCGATCGCCGAAATCCCGGCCCTGGCCGCCGGCGCGCTCCTCCCCTCCGACGTGTCGTTGCGCTCGATGAAGGTGTTCGATTTCGCGCCCGACCAGATCAGCGCGCTGCGCGTCGAGCGCCACGGCCAGGTCCAGCGGCTCCGCCGGACGGGGGACGGCGCCTGGCGCCTCGTCGAGCCGAGCGGCGAGGGCCTGGCGGCCGACGGCGGGTTGGCTGACGAGCTCGCCGAGCAGCTCGCCGACCTCCAGGCCGAGCGCTGGGTCGCCGCGGGCGCCGGCCAGGGCTATGGGCTCGGCGCGCCCCGGCTCGTCGTCGAGGCCGAGCTCGGCCCCGGGCCGGAGCCCGGCGAGGGGACCGCCGGCTCGGCGACACACACGGCCCGCGTGGACCTTGGCGCGCGCGCCGGCGCGGGCTCCTTCGCGCGCACCGGAGACGGCGCCACCGTGTTCATCGCGCCGCCGGCGATCGAGGCCGCGGCCGATCGCCTGCTGCTCCGCCGCGACGTCTTCCTCGTCCCGCCTGACGAGCTCGCTCGGGTGACGCTGGTCCCTCAGGGAGCGAAGCCGGTGGTGATCGAGCGCTCGCCGGATGGCTTCACCCTCGTGGGAGCGGCCGATCCGGCGAGCGCCACCGCGACGGCCGCAAGCGTCCGGGACGCGCTCGCCGACCTCCGGGCCGAGGGCGCCGTCGCGCTGGGCGAGCCGGAGCGGCACCATGGCCTCAGCCCGCCGCGCCTCCGGATCACCGTCGAGCTCTCCCGGCCACGGGCCGCGCCGGCGGGTGACGGCGACGCGGGCCCGCTGCGTGCGCCGACGGGGTCCTTCACGATCGCGATCGGCGCGGGCGACGTCTACCGCGGCACGAACGTCGTCTATGCCAGGCGCGATGGCGTGCGAGCGGTCTACGCCATCGCCCAGTCCCGGGTGCGACCGCTCCTCCAGGCGGCGGGCGCCGCGGGCGACTGAGCGGCCCGCGGCCCCGAGCGAACGGACTATTTCGTTCTGACGGCTCACCTGTGCTAGGCGACGTGCTGGACATGGCGAAGGCGGACATGGCGAAGAGGCAGCGCCCGCTGACGGTCGACATCCCCCGTCCCGGTGATGAGCAGCCGGTCTGGTCGCGGATCGGGGTGATCGCGCTCGTGGGGTTCGTCGTCGGCATCGCGTGGCCCAAGCTCGCCGGCGTCCGCATCGGCCCGACCGTGCCCGCCGACACCAAGCCGACGGCCGAGGCCACGGCGGCGCCCGCGCAGCCACCCCCCGCGGCTGCCGCGCCCGGGACCGCGGAGCCCGAGGCCAAGCCTCAGGAGGCCGCCGCGAAGAACCAGCAGCAGGTCGTGGTCGGCCCCGGCAGGATCACGCGCTGCTCCGACAAGAAGAACAAGAAGGTCGAGGACTGCGGAGAGCTCCAGTTCGATCCGATCGCCCTGCCCCGCCTGAAGGAGCTCGCCCAGTGCCCGGCGGCGCTCGGCGTCGACGGCAAGCTCCCGATCGGCTTCGAGCTCAACTTCGAGAAGAAGGAGGTCCAGGTCGTCAAGGGGAAGAAGACGAGCCTGCCCGGCTCGACGGTCAGCGCCATTCTCCAGTGCGCAGCGCGCGAGTTCTCGAACGTGTCCCTCGAGGAAGTCCCGCACAAGTACCGCCGGTACTCCCTCGTTTACACTGCCACGTTCCTTCCTCCGGGCGCGCAGGCCGACGCCGCGAAGGCGGAGGCGGGCGGCGACGAGCGGGAGCAGGCCGCCGGCACGACCACGAGCGAGACCGCGGTGAGCGGCATGGCCACGGTGAGCTGGGACACTGCGCTCGTCCGCGGCGCGCCCAAGGAGGGCGATGTGGTCATGCGGCTCGTGCGTGGCACTCGGGTCAAGCTCGTTGGCCGGCAGAACGATTGGTACAAGGTCGAGCACCGCGGCAAGACGGGGTGGATGTACCGCGGCGCCATCGGCCTGTAGCCGCGGGCCGGCAGCGCCTGCCTTGCGGGAGACACCCGGGCGGCTTCAGGCGCGGATTCCGGGACTGCCCCCGAGCGAGGGCGCGTCGGTTCGGGTAGAATGATCGGGGTCGATGGTGCGCAAGCTCTCGCTCCCCCTGCTCCACCTGGGCCGCGCCGATCGCATCACAGCGCCTGCCGCCGCGCCGCCCACGGTGGACGCGGTGCGTGAGCGCCTCGGCGGGCGCGCGTCGAGCGAGCCGGGTGTGGGTGAGCTGGTCATGCTCACGACCGCCACGGGCAAGGCGCTGCCCGGGGTGGTTCTTTTCAGGCGCGGGGCCACGGTCGACGTGTGGGTCGACGCCCCAGAAGCAGCACATTCCGTCCACAACGAAACAGACCTGTCGGTGCCTGCGCGCTCCAGGAGCCATCGTGGCCTGGTTCGCCGCGCTCGCCTCGCGGATATCGCGCCATTGCGCGTCCCCGCCCGGGAATCCCTCGGTGTCGTGGCGGCGGACGCCCGCGTCTTCGCCGCCCTGAGCGAAGGACAGCGTATCCGGTTTCAGGACGGCGGTGATCTCGCGGAAGGCACGCTCATCGAGAAGTGCCGTTTCGGGGGCCTGGTGCAACGCGACGACGGCGTCATCCTCGGCGTCGGCTTCCGTCGGCTCTGGCCGGCGCAGGCTGACGGCGCCACGCGGAACTGAACGGGACGGGGTCGCATGGAGTGGGAGTTGAGCGGAACGAAGCGGGCAAGGGCGGCCCCGGAAATACCTGCGTGGGCGGGGGTCCGATGGCCAATACCGCTCGTCGCCGGCGCGGGAGCCTCCGTAGAGGCGTGAGCCGGGCGCATGAGCCCCGGCAGCAGACGAGTCGACGCGCTGCGTGGCCGGCATGGCGAAGCGACGGCTGCAAAGGTGCCTGGAGGCACGCGGGCGAACGCGCCGCCGGGCGCCATCCCGCAGCGCCGCGAGCGCGCTGCCTCGCGTGCTCAGGAGGCCGAACGTGCGACTTGTACCTCCTCCGCAGACGGGATAGACAGGCTACAACATCGTCGCTCGCGCGCCGCGCGACCAGCTCGGAGGTACGACATTGAAGCTCGCTTGCTCGTTCACGGTCGCCCTTGCGCTCGCCATGCTTCCGGGCTGTGGGACATCTATCTCGGGTATGTGCGAGGACACGTGCAATTGCACAGGGGACTGCAGCCCAAACGACGAAGAGGACTGCGTGGACGACCTCGAAGACATCGAGCGCGACGCAGTAGCGGAGGGCTGCGAAGACCAGTTCGACGAAGCCCTCTCCTGCCTGGATGACGAGTTCGCGTGCCGCGGCGGTGTGGTCGACGCCGATGGCTGCAACGCGGAGGTCGACAACCTGGATGGCTGTGTCGGTCTCGGGACCAGGCTCAGGTTCTGGAACGCCTTCGCCCATTAACAACTGATCGCTGACCGCGCGAAGGGCGCCGGGCGCCTGTCCGCGTAGAGTCTCGGCTCGGTTCCCGGAGCGGAGCCTCCTGCGCCCCGGACACGCCGGGGAGGCGAGAGCGCTTATTCGCCGAGGTGGGTGCGGACCTTCGTGAGCAGCGTATCGCTGTCGAAAGGCTTGATGAGGTAGTCGGTACACCCGTTCGCGAAGCCGATCTTGATGCTCGTCTGATCGCTCCTCGTCGTCATCATGATGATCGGCACAGTCTTCGTCGCGTCGAACGCGCGGAGCCACCTGCAGGCCTGGAAGCCGTCCATCGCCGGCATGACGACATCCATCAGGATGAGATCGGGGCGCTCTGCGATCGCCTTCGCGATGGCCTCCTTGCCGTTGCGCGCGATGACGATGTCGTAGTCGTCCACGCCGAGCGTCAGCTGCTGTGACAGCAGCGAAGTCAGCGAGTCGTCGACGACGAGGATCTTCTTCTTCCGAGCGGTCTCGCTGGCCTCGCTACTTGGCGCGGACGGCCGGCTCCGCGGCGCCGAGTCGGAAGCGGAGGCCGTTTCCGGAGAGCTCTTTCGCGAGGAGTCGACACGACGATCGGCCATGAGGGAGCCTCCATGAGGAGACGCCGTTCCCTGGGGCGCCTCCGGAGTGTTCAGGTTGCAACGAGTGATCCCCCCGCCACCTTATCAGGATCGCTACCGCACCGGAACCAAGTTCCACTGTCACCCGATGTGGCCAAACCCGCGAAAGTATTCCTGAACAGGCCGCTGCGCCTCGCTTGCGAGCCGGCCGCCGAGGCCGCCTGGCGAGAGGCGGAGTTCGCGAACCCACGACAAGGGTTGCAGGCGTAGCTGCAGCTCACACAACCACTGCGAGGATGGTGCGGCTGCGTCTGCTCGCCGGTACAAGAAAGAGAAGGGTAGTGCCCAGGGACGGAATCGAACCGCCCACACGAGGATTTTCAATCCTCTGCTCTACCAACTGAGCTACCTGGGCTTGCTGCGGGCCCCGCGCTTGCGCCGGAGGCGTCGGTCACGGGCGGGCTACGTTACGCGGATGTGGCCGAATGTCAAGGAATTCTTCGGCACGTTCCCTACCCTGCCTACCCTACCTACCCTACCCGCGCGCGGGCCGCAGGTGCGGGAGCGGAGCGGTCATCCGGCCCCGTCGTCTGGCACCGTGTGCTCGTCGCGCTCGTGCGTGGGCGCGGCGCGATCCAGCAGCCGGAAGGCGGCCGCGAGCCACGAGGCGCGCAGGTAGGCCGCGGCGGCGAACGCCGCGAGCTGCGCGGCGAACGCGGCGGCGACGCTCGGGCCGTCGCTGGCGCCGGCAAGGTGCACGCCCCACGCCCCCCCGGCGAGCGCGACAACCGTGAGCGCGCCGCGGTACGCCCACGCCCAGGCCGCCGCGAGCGGCGCGGCGCGCAGCGCGTCGAACCCTCGGGAGACGGCCATATAGAAGCCCCGCTGCTCGCCGACCACGGCGACCCGCGCGAGGTCGTGGACCAGGCCGAGGGCGGCGACCGGCACCAGCGCGATCACGGCGACGGCTATCGCCGCGAGGTCGCGGTTGCGCGGCAGCACCAGGAGCTCCGCGCACAGCTTCGTCCCGGGGAGCAGGACGAGCGCCGCGGCCGCGACCTGCGCCGCGAGCGCGATGCCCCAGAGCAGCGCGAGCGGGCCGAGGGCGCGCGCCGCGCGGCCTCCCACGGCCTGCGCGGAGAGCGGGCCCCCCTGGCTCAGCGCGGCGAGGAGCACCGCGAGCGGGACCAGCCCGAGCGCGGCGGCCAGCAGGGCGCCCACGCCGAGCTGCACGGCGAGGGCGGCGGCGGCGAGCGCCGACAGGCGCACGAGCTCGCGGAGCATCAGTCCGCCGGGATCGAAGAGGATCGCGTCGCCGCGCGGGTACTCGCCGACGACCCGGGCGACGAATACCGAGAGCGGCGCCGCGACGACGAGCGAGGCGAGCGCCCGGTAGCCGAAGTAGAGCGCGACCGCGGCGGGCCGCTCGTGCGCTGCGGGGCGCCCCGCAGCGCGCCGCTCGCGAGGCGGGTCGACCCCCGCGGTCCCCTGCGAGCCCGGATCGCTCGCGCTCCGCTCCACCGGCGCGCTCATGGCCCGAGGAGCGTGAGCGCGAGCCCCACCGTGAAGCTCGCCCGCGTGAGCACGCCGGGCGCGAGGAGGTCAGGATCCGCTCGGCGCGCGTTGTTCGTGAGGTCCTCGTCGAGCAGCACCCGGTGGTCGGGGTCGATCACGACGGCGACGAGCGGGGAGGCGCCAGCGTAAGGGATCGCGGCGACGCTCTCGCGCGCCTCCCACCGCGCCCGCTGCACGCTCCCGTCCTCGCCGTGCAGCGCGATGTCTACGGGGAGCACGAGCGAGCCGCGGCGCCGAACGACGGCGCGGCCGCGATAAGCCGCCGCCTCGAGCCCGGCCTCGCCCGGCGCGGGCTCCGCGCCGTCCGCGGGCCACGCGTCGAACGCCGCGACGGTGTAGTCGACCCACGCGCGCTCGAAGATCCCGGCGCGGAGCGCCTCGGCCGCGCCGTCGCCCACCTCCTTACGCACAGCGTCGAGCAACGCCTCGGGGCCAGGGTGCCGGAACCGGTTCTCGCGCGCGTAGCGGCCGACGGCCCGGCGCACGAGGTCCTCGCCGTATACGCCGGCGAGGGTCGCGAGGAGCGCCGCGGGCCTTCCGTACACGAGCCCGAGGTAGTCCGTCCCATCGACGAAGCCCGCGGCCGGCTGGCTGATGGGGCCGTTGTGCCCCGACGTGAGCGCGTCGGCGCGGTACTGTGCCCAGAGGTCGATCTCGATCCCGAGCAGGCGCGCCTCCGAGCCGGCGCCGTAGCGCGCGCGCAGCGCGTCCGCCTCCGCGTAGGTGGTGAGGCCCTCGTCGAGGAACGGGTAGCGGTGCTCGTTCGTCGCGACGATGCCGTAGAACCACTGGTGCGCGAGCTCGTGCACCGTGACCGCCTCGGTCAAGCGCAGGCCCACGGCGGGCCAGAGCCAGCTGCCGCCGGTCGTGATGAGCGTCGGGTACTCCATGCCGCCCGCCTCCTCGGCGCCCTCCGGCGGGTGCACGATCGTGAGCGTGCCGTAGGGGTAACGGCCGAACGCCGCGCCGAAGCGCGCGAGGCCGAACCGGACCAGGTCGATCTCCAGCTCCGCAGCGCGCTCGCTCCCCTCGGGGAAGAGGCACCGGATCGCGACGCCGTCGTCGGTCGTCGCGCGCATTTCGCGGAAGCGGTCCCACGCGGCGAAGGCGAAGTCGTGCACGTCCTCCTGCACGAACCGGCGGATCGCTCGGCCGTCGGCCCGTCGCTCCTCCATGAGCCGGCCGGTCGCGCCGACCGCGAAGCCCTCCGGGACATCGACGGTCACGTCGTAGGCCCCGAAGTCGGCGTAGAACTCCGAGAGCCGGTGGTAAGGGAAGTGCGCCCAGGTCCCGTCGGGCTCGAGGCGGGCGATCTTCGGGAACCACTGCCCCACCATGTGGAAGCTCCCGTAGTGGCCCGTCCTGAGCGCGAGCGACGGGAGGTGCGCGTCCCACGCGAGATCGATCGTGATCGCGTCGCCCGCAGCGACGGGCCTCGGCAGCTCCACGCGGATGTCGGTCTCGTCGTCGGGATCGCCGGGAGTCGTGGGCGTTCCCTGGGGCCAGACGTCCGCGCCTTCCATCTCGCGCACCGCGAAGCGCTTCACCTGGATGTGTCCGTAATCGTACAGGAAGTCGCTGCCGCGAAAGCCGTCGACGGGCGAGCGGAGGAACACGGTGCGCCGGTTCTTGAAGGCGTTCAGGTAGAGGTGGACGAACAGCTCGCGCTGCGGCTCGCGCGAGGCGTTCCGCCAGACCAGCGTGCCCTCGCCGCGCATCGTGTGCTGCGCCGGATCGAGGCTCACCCGCAGCGTGTAGCTCGCGATCGGATCGGCGTGCGCCGCGAGATCGGCGTCCGGCGGAGGCGCAGGCGCCTGCACCGAAGCCGCGGGCGCCGGCGCGGCGCTGGCCGCGCCGAGGGGAGCGGCCGGCGGCGGGTGCGCTGAGGCGCCGAGCTCGATCGGCTGGATCGTGGAGAGGAGGGACACGCCCGTGCGGCCGGCCAGCAGCGCGAGGAGGAGACCGACAGCGGCCTGGAGAGCCGTGCGCACCGGTGCAACCTAGCGAGCTTGCGCTTTCACGGAAAGGCGCGTCAGGAGACGCAGCGGCCCTTCAGGAACGATCCGAAGCGATGCGGCGGCCCGCTCGAAAGGATCCGACGCGGCGCGGCGACATCAGCCGATGTCGACACCTAGACGCTGCAGACGATCCCCTCTTGCACGAGCTCGTACAGCAGGCGCAGGGCCTCGAGGGTCTGCATGCCCGACACGTCGAGGATCTCGTCGATCGAGCTGTAGCCGTCGATGCACGAGAGCAGGAAACCCGCGCGGTGATCGAGGTTCAACGAGCGGAGCTGATCCGGCGACACCGCGAGCCGCAGCACGCGCGAGCCGTCGCCGAGCCGCGACTGGTACATCTGCCGGAGCATCTCGACGCAGCTGTCCGCATACTGCCGCGCCATCCAGTCCTTCGGGTTCTCCTCGAGGAGGCCCTCCGCGAGGACGAGCGCGCCGCCGAAGTCGCCCTGATCGAACCGGTACTGCATCTGCTCCCGCGGCCCCTGGGCGCCCAGCTGAGGCTCGGTCGCGCGCGAATGGACCCCCTTGTCGACCTTCGCAACGGCCGCGGGCGCGCGCTCCGTCTCGGACCTGCGCGGAGCACGCGCCGCGCCCTGGGCGTCGGCCGAGACCCTGTACGAGGTCGATCCGGCGAGCGCCCCCGTCCCGCCGCGGAATGCGGGCTCGTCGTCCTCCACGATCAGGCCGTAACGGAGCGTGCCGGGCGGCGGCGTGATCGGGGGCTCGTCCATCGGAGAGCCCGGCTCCTCGAAGCCGAGGTCGAGGCGAAAATCGATCCCCAGCGGCCCTCCGTCGTCCGGACCGGGAGCGCGCCCCCTCGGTCCAGAGGGGACGTGGACGTCCCGCGCGTCGACCGGCGGGCCGCCGAAGACGTCGATCTCGCCAAAGCTGCGCGGGTACGGCTGGCTCGGCTCGCGCAGGAGATCGTCGTCGAGCTCCGACCCGAAGTCCCGCTCGGCGTCGAGCGCCCCGAAGCCCATCCGCCCGCCTGGACGCGAAGGGACCCCGGGCTCATCACACTCCAGGCCGAGCCGCGCGGCCTCTCGGCCGAGAGAGACGTGCTTGCCCGGGAACGAGGTGCCGGGCGGCGGCTCCCAGGGGATCGTCCTGCGCGGAGGCGGCACGGGCGGGTACCCCTCCGGAGGAAGGGCCTCCGGAGGGCGCTGCCGCTGGGCGGTGATCTCGGAGCTCGAGTGGGAGCGACGGGTCATCATCTTTGCCACGTAGTCGCTGACCGGGATCGGCGGCGGAAGCGTGATCTTGCCCTCGGCATCCGGCTCCATGGGCGTGCCGGCGGGCGGGGTTTCCATGCGGGGTGAGCCCTTCTCCTCGCGAGCGAGCGCGGCCAGCGCGAGGAGCTCCTTCGAGGCGACCGGTTGGGTGTCCTCGAGCTCGTCCACCTCGTCGAGCCCCCAGGAGGAGTCCAGGGTCTTGGAGTCAGGCGGCACCGACCGCATCGTCTTCCCTCATCGCGGCCACCCTTCACCCCTGTGGCCTGGCTACGACACCCTTGAACATCCGGTGGGTGCGCGAGAGCGCCTCCATCTGCTCCTTGACCGCGGCCGCGTCGCGCCGACCGATGGCCTGACGCGCGCGGTCCACGATCCCGCGCGCCTTGCCGATGGCGTCGCGGCCGAAGTCGCTGGACGCCACGATCTGCTCGACCTGCGGGAACATCCGCTCGATCTCGGCGATGAGCTTCTCGGCCTCCTGCCGGACGCCCTCGAACTGGTCGCTCGCGCGGCGATCGACGAGGTACTCCTTCGCCGCCTCCATCATCTCGCCGACCTCCTCCTTCGTGAGGCCGCTCGACGCGGTGACCTGGATCGACTGCTGCTGGCCCGTCTCCAGATCCTTCGCGCTCACGGAGACGATGCCGTCGCTGTTGATCTCGAACGTCACCTCGATCTCGACCTGCCCCTTCGGCGCGCGGCGCAGGCCGGTGAGGATGAACTCGCCGAGCAGCTCGTTGTCCGTCGCCTTCTGGTGCTCGCCCTGCATGACCAGGATCTTCACCGCGGTCTGGTTGTCGCGGCTCGTCGTGAAGATCTTCGACCGGCTCGTGGGCACCGTGGTGTTCTGCGGGATGAGCTCCTCGAAGTTCGACCCGAAGGTCATGATGCCGAGCGCGTGCGGCGTGACGTCGAGCAGGATCATCTGCTTCGTCTCGTCCACGAGCGCGGCGCCCTGCACCGCCGCGCCGAGCGCGACCACCTCGTCGGGGTGCACCCCCTTGCACGGCTCGCGCTCGAAGAAGTCGCGCACGGCCTCCTGCACCCTGGGCATGCGCGTCATGCCGCCGACGAGCACGACGTCCTCGATCTCGTCGCGATCGAGCCGCGCGTCCTCGAGCGTCTGGCTGCAGATCTCGATGCACCGCTCGACGAGGTCCTCGCACAGCTCCTGCAGCGTGGCCCGCGAGAGCGTCCGCTGGAGGTGCAGCGCCTCGTTCCGCGCGCTCGAGATGATGAACGGCAGGTTGATCTCGGTCTCCAGCACGCTCGACAGCTCGCACTTCGCCTTCTCGGCGGCGTCCTTGAGCCGCTGGAGCGCCATCCGGTCCTGCCGCAGATCGACGTCGTGCTGCTCCTTGAAGCCCTGCACCAGCCAGTCGATGACGCGCGCGTCGAAGTCCTCGCCGCCGAGGAACGTGTCGCCCGCCGTGGCGATGACCTTGAAGACACCGCCCGCGCCGATCTCGAGCACCGAGATGTCGAACGTGCCGCCGCCGAGGTCGAAGACGGCGATCGTCTTCTCGACGTTCTTGCCGAACCCGTACGCGAGCGCGGCCGCCGTCGGCTCGTTGACGATGCGGATGACGTCGAGCCCCGCGATCTGCCCCGCGTCCTTCGTCGCCTGCCGCTGGTTGTCGTTGAAGTAGGCGGGGACGGTGATCACCGCCTTCGAGACCGGCTCGTTCAGGTAGTCCTCGGCGAACAGCTTCATCTCCTGAAGGACCATCGCGCTGATCTCGGGGACCGAGTACGTCTTGTCGCGCAGCTGGATGCGGACGTCGCCGTGGGGCCCCTCGACGATCTTGTACGAGGCGGTCAGGATCGCGTTCTTCACCTGCGGGGACGACCACTTCCGCCCGATCAGCCGCTTCGCGGCGTAGACCGTGTTCTCGGCGTTGGTGATCGCCTGCCGCTTCGCGATGTGCCCGCAGAGCCGCTTGCCGGCCTCGGTGATCGCGACCATGGACGGCGTCGTCTTGTACCCACCGCGATTCGGGATGACGGTCGGGACGCCCTCCTCGACGATGGCAACGCACGAGTTCGTGGTGCCAAGGTCAATGCCGATGACACGCTCCATCGATGCCGCTGCTCCTCTTGTGATCTTCGGCCCGAACGGCCGCCGAGGCCACGATGCTAGACCGTTTCGCGGAGCCGAGCGGGCCAATCGTGCGCCGTCCCTGCGGAAGGCGCCACCCCGGCCCTGCCCGAGGCCGGCGCGCCTTCCGTAGGAGCGCGGCGCTAGACTTGCTTCCCCTGTAGCTTGGCCTGCTCGCGCGCCTGCGCGACGAGGCCGCGCAGCCTACCATCGTTCCCCGCGAGCTCGGCAGCGCGTTCGAGCTCGCCGGCCGCGCTCTTCGCAAGCCCCGCGGCCGCGTACGAGAGCGCCAGCGTGAGCCGGTACTCCACGGAGGTAGGCACGAGCTCCACCGCCCGCCGCGCGAACTCCACCGCCCGCCGCGAGCTCTCCCCGGCCTGGAGCGTCGCGTAGGCGACCCGCTCGTGCGCCCCGGCGTCGTCCGGACGCCCGTTGCACACCTTCGCGTAGCTCAGCGCCGCCTCGACCCAGCGGCCGTTCTGTGCCTCGTACTCCGCCTGCTTGAGGTAGCCGTGCGCCAGCGCCACCGCCGCGAGGCGCTCCACCTCGGCCGACGCCCTCTGGAGCGCGGCGTCCTCCGGAGCCAGCGACGCGGCGATCCGGTATGCGTTGGCCGCGCTCGCGAATTCGTTCCGCTCGAGCGCGGCCCGGGCCACCTCGGAGTACCGCGCGATCTGGCTCCGAAGCGCCTCGTTGCGGGCGCTCTCGTAGCGCGCCTTGAGCGCTTCGACCGCCCGTATCGACTCCGGCGAACGGACGCCGGAAGGGGTCTTCGACGCCGCGGCCACGGAGCCTGGCGCCGCAGCCGGCGCGACGGCAGCCGCAGGCGCAGCGGCAGCCGCTGTAGCCGGCGCAGCGGCTGCCACGATAGCCGGCGCGACGGCCGCCGCAGCCGGCGCGACGGCCGCCCTGGGCGCAGCGACTGCCGCCGCGGAGGGCGCCGCCGCCGGAGGGCGCCGCAAGCCCCCGGTGAGCTTGCGCGCGAACGTCTCACGCCGGTCCTTGGCGCTGGGAGCAGGCGCGGCAGGCGAGGCCGGCGCTGCGCTGTGCGCGGGTGCGCCTCCGGTGTCGGGCGAGCCACCTCCGGAAGACGGCGCCGCCGGCGCGGCCGCAGGGGAGGACGCCGCGGGCGCGCCCTGCTCTGCGGGCAGGCGCTCGGAGGAATAGCGTCCGGGCGACGCGCCCGCGTCGCGCGGATCGGCAAACGCAGCGCGCACCGTGGCGTCGACGGCGGTCGTTATCGTGGCGATATCGCGGGGCGTCTGCTCGATCAGCGCCGCCATCACCCGGTTCTTGTGGGTCTGCTCGAGGTACGCGTCGTACTCGGCGCGCCGCTGCTTCGACGTCAGCGCGTCGTGCGCCAGCGTGATGCGCGTGAAGATGGCCTCGATCTTGGGCTTGTACGAGCCGAGCTGCTTACGGAAGTAGGTGTCCGGATGGAACTCCGGCGCGAGCTGGTAGTAGGCGCTCTTGATCTGCTTCTTGTCCGCCTGATCCGAGACGCCGAGCAGCGCGTAATAGCTGAGATCCTCGAGGCGGTAGTAGAGGTCGAGGATCCGCCGCTTCCGGTCGGGGGCGAGCTCGACCGGCTCGTCGAGCTCGGCGGGATCGTAGAGCGGCAGGGACTCTGCTTGCTGGAGCGCGTCCCGGCCGAGCGGAATGGCCTCGGCACCGGCGGGCGCCGGCTTCTCCGGATCCGCCGTGACCGCGCGCCGCGCGGCGTCCGCCGCGCCTCGCGGCGGAGGATGTCCGGAGGGCTCCCCGTCCAGGAGGATCGCGCCGAGATCGCGCAAACGACGCAGCGCCTCGACGGTATCGCCGTGCGACATGCCCGTGATCAAGGACAGATCCCGATCGGTCAGGACGCCGTCGATCCGGGACAGGAGGAACGCCTCCGCGGGTCTCAGCGGAAGCGATTTGAGATCGTACCCGGGCCTGGGCCTTGGAACACGGAACGTCATCGGGTCGAGCAGCGGCCCCCTCCCTCTCGAGTCTAGCGACGAACACGCGCCCGTCGCAATTGCAGACCACGGCGGGCGCGCCCTTCAGCGCGGCTTTTCCCGGGAGCCCTTCAGGGCCTCGGTAATAACCTGATCCTGGATCGAGATCGCCCGCTCCAGCAGCCCGACCGCCCGCGCGCGGGCCTGCGTCGCCGCCTCGCGATCCCCCTTCGCTTCCAGCGCCTTCGCGCGGCGCTCCTCCACCACGCCCGCGACCTCGTAGAGGTGGCCGCGGTAGTGAGAAGGACCCGGCGCGAGCTGGAGGCCCGCGTCGATGTCGCGCGCTGCGGCGTCGAACTCGCCAGCCTCGCTCCGGAGCTCCGCCAGCCGGGCGTACGTATCCGCCGTCACCTCGGCGACCTCCGGCGGCGCCCCCGGCGGCCTCGGCGCGGCGATGATCCCCTCCAGGGCGCGGAGCGCAGCCGCGCGATCGCCCGCGCCGAGCGCGACGTCGGCGGCATGGTGCGCGGCGCGCGCCCTCGAAAGGAAAGCGAGGAGGGTGGGATCGACGACCTGGGCAGGTGCGCACGCGCACGCCGGATCACCCGGGCCCCCGGCGGCGTGCGCACGCTCGTCGTCCGGGGCGCACCCGAGGTGCGCCGCCGCGAGGAGCCCCAGACAGGCGGCGACGAGGCGTGAGCCCCGCATCAGCGCACCCCCCACGCCGCATAGCGGTTCTGGCGCAGATCCGACGCGCGCGCGGCGGCGATGCGATCGATCCGCTCCGTCTGACCGCCCTCCCGCGGGAACGGCGCGGCCGGATCGAAGAGCGCGGCGGTCGAGCGCGCCTCGATGAGCAGAGACCGCGGGGCGGCCGCCGCGGCCGGAGCAGCGCCCGCGGGCGCGCGCGCGACGGAGGCGCGCTCTTCCTTGATATGGCCGAAGATCAGCGCCGCGGCGGCCGCGGCCGCGGCGAGCGTCGAGAGCGCCGCCATCGTCAACGGCGCGATGCGCCGGGGGCCGCGCGCGGGTGAGGCGCGGAAGGCGCCCTCGATGAGCGCGCGCCCCCGGAGCTCCGGGAGCGCCGGCGGACGCCACGCGACCCGGAGCGCGGCCGCGAGCTCCGCGAGCTCGTCGGGCGAGCCGAGCGCCCCGTCACCAGCAGGGCCGCCGCCCTGCCCCGGCCCGCCGCCAGGGGCGCGCGGCTCGAGCGCGTCCCGCAGGCGCTCGGCGGCGCGGAGCTCGGCCCTGGTCGGCGGCGCCCCCTCGTCGCCGAGCGCGCGCGCGAGCAGCGCCTCGTGGTCCGCCCTGTCGAGACCGGTGGGGCGCGCGGCCGCCCTGAGCGCGGCCGCGAGCGGGACCTCGCCCCGATCGAGCGCCTCCGCGAGCTCGCGCGCCGCGCGCAGCTCGTCGTCGGACGCGGGGGCGAACGACTCGGCCCCGGGTGCGACGAGCGCGAGCCGCGGGCCGCGATCCGGGCCGACGCCGCGCTCCCGGGGCCCGCCACCGGTCGGCGGCGGGCGCGGATCCGAGGGCAGCCGCGGCTTCATCGCGCCCCTTCCTTCCGCTCGACGCGCGGCGCGGCCAGCGCCTTCTTGAGCGCCGTCATGGCGCGGTGCAGGACGACATCGAAGGTCGCCACGCTGACCCCGAGCGCGAGGGCCACCTCGTCGCGGGATCGCTCGTCGAGCACCCGTAGCCGGATGGCCTCGGCGTAGCGCGGGTTGAGGCGCCCGAGCGCGTCCTCGACGCGCGCCCGCGCGTCGGCGAGATCGCGCTTCTCGCAGAGCTCGGCCTCACCGCGGGCGGTGAGGTCGGTCTCCGCGGCGTCGATCTCGCGCTGCAGATCCTCGGGCTCGAAGAGCGCCTCGCGCCGGCGCGCGCGGAGCATGTCGAGCGCGATGCGCAGGGCGATCACGCGGAGCCAAGGGTAGATGCCGCAGCTCTGCCACTGGAACTGGTAGAACCGCTCGATCACGCGCGCGTACGTCTCGGCCAGAGCGTCCTGCGCGGCCGCGTCGGAGCCGAGGCGCGGCAGCAGCACCGCGCGGTACAGCGCGGGACCGTACTTGCGGAGCAGCTGCCCGAGCGCGAGGCGATCGCCCTGCGCCGCGCGCTCGCACAGCAGGCGCTCCGCCTCGAGATCGGGCCTCGCTGCTGCCACCGCCGTCACAGCGGCGACGATACCCGGACGCAGCGCGGATCGCACCGGTGTCCGCCTCGCGCCCCTCTCGGGACGGCGCGCCCCGCGGTCCAGGAGCGCGGGCGCGCCGCCGGCGAGCCACCGCGCGCCGCCTGCGAGGAGGGCGCGCGCACCGACAGGCGGGACCGAGCGCGGGAGGGCGACGGCGTTCACCCCTCGACAACGGCCCAAAGCCGTGGACCTTACGGCCAGGAGCCGCCACATTGTGCCGGCCTCGAAGCGGAGCGTCCGTCGTGAAAGGAGCCCAGGTGACCCTCGGTACATCGTTCAGGTCCCACCCACGCCCCGGCGTCGGGCGGCGCGCCGGGACCGCCCAGTGACGGCGGGGCCGACCGGCGAACGGAGGCGCTCGCTGCACTGCGCGCGCTGCGGTGCCCTCAACGGAGGCGACTTCAGCAGCTGCATCCGCTGCGGAGCGCCGCTCCTCGCGCCTCCGCCCTACGCCGCGCCGGCGAGAGGGCGCCTCGACGGGCGGAGCCTGCTCGCGACAAAGATCCTGGGCGGGCTCACGGCGTTCGTGTTCGTCGGCCAGCTGGTGGCCGCGCACTCCCGCGATCTCGGCCTGCTCTCGGCGTGGGACGCGTCGAGCTACCTCCGCTTCGGCGCCCTCCTCCTCGTGCCCGGCGCGCCCTTCGAGCCCTTCCGGCTGCTCTCCGCCGTCTTCGTCCACATGGGCGTCCTCCACTTCGGCATGAACATGGTCACGCTCGGCATGCTCGCCCGCGCCGCCGAGCCCGCCGTCGGCTCGGCGCGGTTCGCGATCGCCTACGTGCTCACGGGCCTGCTCGGCTTCGGCGCGAGCGCCGCATGGAACCTCTTCGTACAGCCCGAGGTCGTGTGCACCGCGGGCGCGAGCGGCGCGGTGTTCGGCGTGATGGGCCTCCTGCTCGGATGGCTGCTCCGCCGCCGCGACCCGCGATGGAAGGACCTCGCGCTCCAGGCGGTGTTCTACATCGTCCTCTTCGGCTTCGTCGTGAACGCGTCGAACACGGGCGTTCGCATCAACAACGCCGCCCACATCGGGGGCCTGGCCAGCGGCGCGCTGCTCGGGCTGAGCTACGCGGGCCCCGCGCGAGGTCGGTACGAGCGCGTGATGAACGTCGGCGCGCTCGCCAGCGTGATCGCTTGCCTCGCCGCGCTCGCGCTCGCCCAGCGCTCGCCCGTCTGGCGCGCCGCGGAGTCGCTCGACGGGATCTCGCGCCTGGAGGCGCCCGGGCGCGAGGGGCGCGTCCAGCCCGAGAGGCCTCAGGCGGACCCTCTCGAGGCGCTCGCTCCTCGGTCGGCGGGCTCGCCCGCGACGGGGGCTCCCGGCGCGACGTGACGCTGATTGCGGCCCACCGCTCGAACGTCTAAGCGCCATCCTCGCAATCACGTGGGGGCGGGCCGATCCGTCCGTTCCCTCTCAGGAGACGTCATGGTCCGAACCTCGTCGCACATCGCCTCGTGCGTGCTTGCCGCGTCTCTCCTCAGCGGCTGCCATGTCACCATCCAGAGCGGTAATACGCCGGCAGAGGCCGCGCCGCCGCCCCCGCCTCCCGCCAAGACGGCCTCCCGGTCGCGCAAGCCGGCCAAGCCCGACCCGGAGCCTGAGCGTCGCAGGCCCCCGAAGTGGCGCCTACCCACGAACAACGCGCCGCGCATCACCGCCCCGAACGCGTTCGGCAACGGGGAGGGCGGCGCGTTCCGGGGGCTCGCGTACGTGATCCCCGAGAACACCCAGAAGCTCCCGACCTTCGACGGGTTCGTGCCGTTCGCGGTGCTGTACACGGACAAGTTCGAGGTGAAGTCGCAGGACTTCTCCGGCGGCTTCCCCGGCGCGCTCACGCAGAACGAGTGGTTCGCCATCCGGTTCGAGGGCGAGTTCAAGGCGCCCCAAGAGGGCGTGTTCCAGCTCAGGCTCACCTCGGACGACGGCGCGGTCCTCTACATCGACGACAAGCGCGTGGTCGCGAACGATGGTGTCCACAACGCAAAGACCGTGGACGGCGAGGCCCGGCTCACCGAGGGGACGCACCGGCTGCGGCTCGATTATTTCCAGGCGCAGCGGGGCCAGGTCGCGCTCATGCTTCAGATCGGCCAGAAGGACAAGTTCGAGCCGCTCGTCGGGATCCGCTGACGGAGCGCCGTGAACGCCGCCCCCCGGCGCCGCCCCGGCGGGCTCGCGGGGCGCGCGGCGGCCTTCCACGCGCCCGCGCACGCCCTGGCGCCCTCGATCGCCTTTTCGTGTATCGTCACCGCCGCCCATGGCGTCGGTGAACCCACTGTCGCGCGAGCTCGTATTCAAGATCGTCTATTACGGGCCCGGCCTGGGCGGCAAGACGACCACGCTGGAGTACTTGCACGCCACGGCGAAGCCCGAGTACCGCGGCAAGCTCGTCTCCCTGGCGACGCCGGTCGACCGGACGCTCTACTTCGACTTCTTGCCGGTCCGGCTCCCGCAGCTGCGCGGGATGAACGTGCGGCTCCAGCTGTTCACGGTGCCAGGGCAGGTCTACTTCAACGCGACCCGCAAGCTGGTGCTCACGGGCGCCGACGGCATCGTGTTCGTCAGCGACTCGCAGGCCGTCCGCGCCGACGCCAACCTCGAGAGCATGGAGAACTTGCGCGAGAACCTCGCCGAGCAGGGCCGGGCGCTCGAGCAGGTCCCGCTCATTTTCCAGCACAACAAGCGCGATTTGCCCGATCTGCTGCCGCTCTCGGAGCTCGACGCGATGTTGAACCCGTCCCGCGTCTTCTCGCTGGCCACGTCGGCGAAGACGGGGCTCGGCCTCTACGAGGGGCTCGAGGAGATCAGCGCCGCGGTCCTGCGCGCCTTCGAGAGCCGCCTGCCCGACGCGATGGGGAGCGGGCTGGGCGGGTTCGACGCCATCGAGGGCGGGCTCGCCACCGCCCTGCGCGACGCGTCGCCGCCGCCGTCCGCGCCGCTCGACGCGGTGATCTCGCGGCTCGCGCCGCCCAGCAAGCCGTGGTCGACGATGCCCCCGAACTCGACGATCGGCGATCCGAGCGAGGGCGCGGCCGCGCCCGGCACGGCCGGCGCGCCGGGCGTCGAGATCGCGCCGCGCAGCGCTGGCGTCAGGGATCCGGCGAGCCGCGGGCTCCCTGCATCGCTGCGGCCCGCTGCCCGGAGGCTGGCCACGCCTGCGGACGCCCCGGCGACCGCGCGAGCGGACGGTCCGTCCGCGGCGACGAGGCACCTAGCGCAGCCGGGCCTCTCGTTCGTGGCGCTCTGGCCGACCGCCGAGCGGGAGGCGATCGCGGAGATCGAGGCGGCCATCGCCGCGGAGCGGTATGCCGTGGCGCTCGAGCGCTGCGAGGCGCTCGTGTCGGGGATCTTCGACAAGGCGGCGGAGCTCGCTGGATCGAGCGAGACGGCGCGCGACCCCGCGACGGTGCCGGCGCTGCTCGGCCTGGACGGGCGCCGCTACCTCGGCTTTCGCGCCGCGGTCCGGAGAGCGCGCACCGGCGGCGAGATCACGGAGCGCGACGCGCTCAAGGCCTTCGCGTTCGTCATCGAGACGCGGCTCGCCGAAAGCGCGATTTGACACGGCGGGGCATGCGCGCCCTCACAGCCGATCGAGCGAGGCGACGCCGGAGTAGCGGCGCATCGAGACGCTCATGAGGAGCGCGATCGCCACCATCACCGTGGTCACGCTCGAGCCGCCGTACGAGAACAGGGGCAGCGTGACACCGACGACCGGGAGCACGCCCGACGTCATGCCGAGGTTGATGACCGCGTGCCAGAAGATGATCGCCGCGCAGCCGACGCCGAGCACCGCGCCGAAGCGATCCTTCGCCATCGAGGCGATGCGGATCCCCCACACGACCAGGAACGCATAGAGGCACACGAGGAGCATGCACCCGACGAACCCCCACTCCTCGGCGAAGACGGGGAACGGGAAGTCCGTGAACTGATCCGGCAGGAAGAGGAACTGGTTCTGGGTGCCCCGCAGGTACCCGGTGCCGAACAGACCGCCGTTGCCGATCGCGACGCGCGAGTGGTGGGCGTGCCAGCCACGGTGCAGGAGATCTTCCTCGGGGTGGAGGAACACGAGCACGCGATCGCGCTGGTAGGGGAGCAGCACGTACTCCCAGACGATCGGGATCGCCACCGCGATGGACACGACGAACAGCGCGGCGCTCCTCCACCGCACGCGCGTGACCGTCGCGATCGTCAGGAAGACGAACACGAGGATGAGCGCCGTCCCGAGATCGGGCTGCTTGAGCACGAGCAGCGCAGGGACCGCGGTCAGCGCCGCCGGGATCGCCAGATCGCGCAGGGTGCGGCCCTCGTTGCGCGGATCGTCGTGCAGGAACTTCGCCAGCGCGATGACCAGGAACACCTTCATGAACTCGCTGGGCTGGAACCGGAACGCGCCGAACTCGATCCACCGGGCGGAGCCGCGCACGTCGCGCGCGAGGACGAAGACGAGCGCCAGCGAGAAGACGCCGAACGTGTAGAGCACGTAGCCGAGGCGCTCCAGGTGCCGGTAGTCGAGCGCGATCAGCACGCCGCCGATGATGCCGCCCATGAACAGCCAGTACACCTGGCTGATGTAGAGCTCCGCGCGCGCCCCGGAGTAGACGCTCGTCGCGCTGTAGAGGTTGACGACGCCGAGCACCGCGATGGACACCGCGGCGATGAAGAGCGGCCAGTCGAAATGATCGCGATCGCGCGAGGAGAGAGAGTCACCCCGGATCATGGCGTGCGCCCCGACGCGGCGGGCGCGCGGCCCGCGCTGTTCTTGCCCGCGCGCGGCCCCTCGTTCGGGCCGCCGCGACGCTCCTTCGCGAGCTCCTGGTACGCGCGGACGACCTCGAAGGCGACCGGCGCCGCGTGCTTACCGCCCGTGCCGCCGTGCTCGACGAGCACGACCACGGCGACCTCGGGCGAGCGCGCCGGCGCGTAGCCGGCGAACCAGGCGTGCTCGCGGTTGAAGTACCAGACCCGCTCGGCCTCGACGCCGCGCGTGAGCCGGTGCGAGACCTGCGCCGTCCCCGTCTTGCCCGCCATCTCCACGCCCGCGACGCGCGCCTTGAACGCCGTGCCGCCCTCCTCGTTCACGCCGGCGACCATCGCCCGATGCACGAGGGAGAGGTTCTCCGGCCGGATGTCGATCTGGCGGCGCACACGCGGCGTGAACTCCTGGACGACCGTGCCGGCGCTCGTCTCGACGGCCCGCACGATCTGCGGCTGGTACAGCGTGCCCCCGTTCGCGAGCGCCGCGTACGCGAGCGCGAGCTGGAGCACGGTCACCGTCGTCGCCCCTTGGCCGATCGCCGCGTTCAGGCCGAACCCGAGGCGGAACTGCCCCTTGTTCCGCAGCGTCATCCACGCCCGGGTCGGCATCCTGCCGCCCGCCTCGGCGTTGATGCCGAGCCCGGTCCGCGCGCCGAGCCCGTAGCGCTGGCCCATCTCCGCGATGACGTCCATGCCGACGCCGTACTCCGCCGCGAGCCGGTAGAAGTAGACGTTGCACGACTCGGCGATCGCCTTCTGCATCGCGACCGGTCCGTGCACGTGTGTGCACCGGAAGGTGCGCTTGCCGAACGTGAGCGCGCCCCGGCACCGCGAGGACTGACGCGGATCGATGAGCCCCTTCTCGAGCGCCGCCAGCGCGGTGAACGGCTTGAAGGTGGAGCCGGGCGGGTACGCCCCCGACAGCGTCTTGTCGAGGGCCGGCTTCAGCGGATCGGAGTAGAGCCGCCGGAACGCGTCGCGGATGACCTGCTTCCCCGAGCCGCCGGAGAGCGCGTTCGGATTGTAGCCCGGCTTCGAGTACAGCCCGAGGATCCGCCCGGTGCGCACGTCGATGACCGCGACGCCGCCGGCCAGCTCGCCGCGCATCGCCTTGTCGATCGCCTTCTGGATGTCGGCGTCGAGCGTCAGCCGGAGATCGCGCCCGGGGATCGGATCCACCCGCCGCGGCTCCTCGATGATCCCGTCGCCGCCCGTCCTGCGCCGCCCCTTGGCGTCGACCAGCACCTTCTCCCAGCCGCGCGTGCCGCGCAGGTAGCTCTCCCAGGCGCGCTCGATGCCGGTGACGCCGATGCGGTCGCCCTCGATGTAGCCGACGCTGCGGAGCGACGCGAGCCGCTCGGCGTCCACCTCGGCCATGTAGCCGAGGACGTGCGAGCCGACCTCCTCGTACGGGTAGTAGCGCACCGGGACCGGCACCACGTCGACCCCGGGCAGCTCGGCGTCGTGCGTCGCCAAGGTCGCCACGACGTCGCGCGAGACGTCCTCCTTGAGCAGGATCTGCTGGTTCTTGCGCGGGCCCTCGTCGGCGCGGATCGAGGTGATCAACGCCTCCAGCCTCGCGCGCTCCTCGATCCCGACGCCGAGGTACTCGACGAGCTTCGGCCAGATCGTCTCCATGTCGAGGCGCCGCGGGACGACGTAGACGTTGTACGACGGCCGGCTCGCCGCGAGCACCTTGCCGTTCCGATCCCGGATGATCCCGCGCGTGGTCGCGAGCGTCACGCGCCGCACGATGTTCTCGCGAGCGATGGCCTTGTTCTCGTCGACCTCGAGGATCTGCAGGTAGAACAGGCGCCCGAGGAGCACCATGAAGCCGACGACCATGCCGAGCGCGATCCACCGGAAGCGCCGGCGGAACTCGCTCACGTCGGAGCGCTGGACGAGCAGGCTCACCGCGGGCTCTCCCCTGGCCGCGGGACGTTGATCGTCGCCTGGTGCACGCGCTCGGCCAGCCGGAAGACGAACGGCGCGAAGAGCGCCGTCGAGACCGCGTGCGGCGCGACGAGCAAGGCGAGCGCGCGGGGGCGCGCCGCGTCGCCCCCGAAGATGGCGGTGAGGATCACGATGAGCACCCCCTCGACGAGTCCGAAGACGAAGGCCAGCGCGATCTTCGTGAGGAGCGTCTGCGCGGCGAGCCGCACGCCGGCCGCACGCGACACGACGAAGGTCGCGACGGTGATGAAGGTGAATAGGCCGACCGGCGCGCCGGTGAAGAGATCGAGCAGGTACCCGAGCAGGAACGCGAGCGCGGCGCCCCGCGCGATCGAGTACTCGTGCACCCCCATGAACACGACGAGCGGCAGGAGCAGGCTCGGCGTGGAGCCCGGGATGTTCAGCTTCCCGATCAGCCGGAACAGGTTCGACTGGAGGATGAGCAGGCCGGCCCCCATCGCCAGGAACGCGGAGTTTCTCATCGCGTCACCTCCGCTGCGCCTGGGGGGGCGTCTCCTCCGACGGCGTCGTCGTCACGATGAGCACCTCTTCCAGCCGGGAGAAGTCGACCGCCGGCGCGACGTACACCTGCTGGTAGATGCCGAAATCGCGGCGGACGACCTGCGTCACGGTCCCTACCGGGATCCCCTTCGGGAAACGCCGGCCGACGCCGCTCGTCACGAGGAGATCGCCGACCTCGATCTCGTCGGTGCGCTGCACGTACTCGACGCTGCAGGAGTACTTGCTCTCGTCGCCCGTACCGCGGACGAAGCCGCGCGCGCCGGTGCGCTCGACCACCACGTCGACGCCGCTGCCCGCGTCGACGACGAGCCGCACACCGACCGTGTCGCCGGCGCTCTTGAGCGTCGTGCCGACCACGCCGTCCGCGGAGAGGACCGGCAGGTTGGAGCCGATGTCCCGCGCCTCGCGATCGAGCGTCACGCTAACCACGCGGAAGAAGTCGTTGGTGCTCTTGCCGACGACCTGGGCGCTCACCACGTCGGTCCGGAGGCTCTGGCGCAGGTCGAGCAGCCTGCGCAGGCGGCGGTTCTCCTCCTCGAGCGCCTCGAGCTTCCGCACCCGCTCCCGGAGGCGAGCGATCTGCGAGGCCTGCCTGGCGTTGTCCTCCTTGACGTCGACCAGGTAGATGTAGTCGCCCCAGAGGTTCGAGAGCCCGCGCGCCAGCGTCGCGGTCGCGTATTGGATCGGCGCCGCGATGCCGATGATGATCCTGTCGGCCCCCGTGTTCTGCTTGGGGTCGCGCATGCTGGCCCGCAGGAACCAGAACGGCACCGCGAGCGCCAGCAGCACGATCACGAAGTCGCGGTAGCGTTTGAGGTTCACCGTGGCTCCCGGACCCAGGTAGTACGAGGTGCCCCGCGAGGCCACCCCTCTCGACGCCGCGCGCGGCGCCCACCCCGGCGCGGGGCGGCTCGCCGCGCGCCGCAGACAGCCCCGCCGGCGAGCTCACGGGCGGGACACGAAGACGACCCTCAGCTGATCGTGACCTCTTTCAAGAGCTCGAGGTGATCCAGCGCCTTGCCGCTGCCGAGGACCACGGCGCTGATCGGATCGTCGCACACCATCACCGGCAACCCCGTCTCCTCGCGGAGGAGCACGTCGAGGTTCTTGAGCAGCGAGCCGCCGCCGGTGAGCACGATGCCCTTGTCGACGATGTCGGCCGCCAGCTCGGGCGGCGTGCGCTCGAGCGCGATGAGCACGGCGTCCACGATGGCGTTCGTCGGCTCGCTCAGCGAGTCGCGAATCTCGTCGGAGTTCACGACGACCGTCTTGGGGATGCCCGCGACCATGTCGCGCCCCTTGACCTCCATCGTGAGCTGCTGCTCGAGCGGGTACGCGTTGCCGATCGTGATCTTGATGCGCTCCGCGGTCTGCTCGCCGATGGCCATGTTGTACTTGCGCTTCATGTAGGCCATGATCGACTCGTCCATCTTGTCGCCGCCGACGCGCACGCTCTGCGAGTAGACGATGCCGGCGAGGGAGATCACGGCGACCTCGGTCGTGCCGCCGCCGATGTCGACGACCATGTTGCCGCTCGGCTCGGTGATCGGCAGCCCGGCGCCGATGGCCGCAGCCATGGGCTCCTCGATCAGGTAGACCTCGCGCGCGCCGGCGCCCTCGGCGCTCTCCTTCACCGCCCGCTTCTCGACCTCGGTGATGCCGAACGGGACGCAGATGATGATGCGCGGCTTGACGAGCGTGCGGCGGTTGTGTGCGCGCGCGATGAAATACCGAAGCATCGCCTCGGTGATCTCGAAGTCGGCGATGACGCCGTCACGCAGCGGTCGCACCGCCTGGATGTTGCCGGGGGTACGGCCGAGCATCTCCTTCGCCTCGCGGCCGACGGCGAGCACCTTCTTGCCGCCGCGAGCATCGCGCTGGACGGCGACCACAGAGGGCTCGCATGACACGATCCCCTTGCCCTTCACGTAGATGAGGGTGGTGGCAGTGCCGAGGTCGATCGCGAGATCGTTCGAGAACAGGCCGTAGAGCCAGTCGAAGATCATCGCTCCGTCCTAAAAAAAGGAACAAGGCTAAGCCGAGCACTGCGAGGGCGCAGCTGCCCGACCCGAGACCCGCAACCGCGGGCCCGGCGGCAGCTGCCAGCAGTGCAGCGTGGCCTAGCCCTTCGAGATCTTGCCTTCTTTGTGCTCGGTGTGCTTGCGCTCGGTCGGGCAGAACTTCTTGATGACGAACTTGTCCGTCATCGTCCGCTTGTTCTTCGTCGTGTGGTAGTTCGCGCGGCCGCAGTTGCCGCACGTCAGCTTGATGATGTCGCGCATCGGAGGTCTCCGAAGACAGGGCCGGCCTGCTTCCACAGGCGGCCCTGGTTGAACCTAGGTACGGGCAGCACGGGAAGCGCTAGCACCGCAACCGGCGGGGGGCACCAGAGGACATATGCCGGATCAGCGACGCCCGACCGCCCGTCTGGAGGGCGCTACCCTACGAGAAACGGTGCAGATGTCAACCGGGAGCGCTCATTCGTCGTCCCAGTCGTCACCGGTGCGGCCGCGATCCCAGTTCTTGTTGTTGCTGCGCCGGCCGCCACCGGCGCCACCGCCGCCGCCACCGCCGCCGCCGGGAGGACCGTCGCCGTCATGGCCGCCGCGCCGCCGTCGATCGTCGAAGGTCTTGCGCGCAGGCGGCGGAGGAGCGCCGCCACCGCCACCGCCGAAGCCCCCGCCGCCGCCGCCGAAGCCGCCGCCACCACCGGCGAAGCCACCACCGCCGCCACCGGCGAAGCCACCACCGCCGCCGCCGAAGCCGCCCGGACGCTCCTCGCGCGCAGGCCGCTCGCCCTTCGGGTGGGCGAGGTTGACGACGAGCCGCCGGCCGCGCACGTCCACGCCGCGCAGCGCATCGATCGCGGCGCGCGCCGCCTCGGCGCTCGCCATCGTCACGAAGCCGAACCCGCGCTTCCGACCGTCAGGGTCCATGGGGAGGTGGACCCGCACCACCGGCCCCGCGCCCGTCGAGCCGATGAGCCCCTCGACCTCTTCGACGCTCGCGTCGTAGGGGAGATTGCCGACGTAGAGGGTCCGATCCGGCGCTGCAGCAGGCCCGCCGCCCATGCCGCCACCAGCGCCTGGGCCACCGGGACCGCCAGGGCCGCCACCGGGGCCCATCGGGCGCCCCTCGCGCCGCGGCGGCTCGGCCTGGAAGGGGCGGACCGAGATGGACTTGCCGCCCTGGAATGAACCGTCGAGCGACTCGCGCGCGGCGTTGGCTTCGCCGGTCGTCGAGAGCGTGACGAAGCCGAACCCGCGCGGACGACCCGTCGCGCGATCTTTCGGAAGACTGACCTCGACGACGTTGCCGCCGGTGGCCTCGAAGAGCTGCCGCAAAACGTCTTCGGTGATGGAGTCGGGCAAGCCCGCCACGAACAACTTACGCGAATCTTCAGCCATTGTAGAAAAACCTGGGGTTGGCCCCTGCGTTCCCTCTTATTTGGTCCACTCGCTCCGTGATCGATGTCGATGATACGGAGCCTCTCACGAGCGCGCCTCGATCGACCCCTCCGTCGGCGGAAGGAGCGACCGAGCTCAATCGAGCGAAGGTCGGCGGGCCGACCCTCTGGTGCAAACTCCACCCCACGATATCTAGCGCCCCTGGCGCGTCAAGGGACCCGCCACGGGCGGGCGAGCCAAATGCAGGCCCGGAAGGAGCTGTCCCGGCTCCTTACGCCCCTCACACCCCTCACGCGAGTCGCCGGTCGGAGGACCGGGAGCGCCGGTCCAGAGGACCAGGAGCCCCGCGGCGCGCGCGCTCCGTCAGAGGCGGGCGTCGCCAGACCCGCCCCGGGGAAGCCCGGCGCGCAGGAAGGCCGGGCGGTCCGCCGCCGGCCAGCTCAGGACGGCATCGCGCCGCGTGGATCTGTCGACATCCGACACGACCGGTCCGAGGTGCCCAGGCACGAGATCACCGTTCGGTCCGGGCGCGGGAGGCCCGAGGCTCCTCGGTCGCGTCGCCCTCGTCGTCCTCGTCGGACGTGCCGTCGTCCTCGTCGTCCGCGACGCGCGGAGCGCCCCCCAGCGAGCCCACCCCGGCGTTCGATGGCTCGCCGCGCGCTGCCATGCGCAGGAAATACAGCCCGATTGCGAGCAGACCAAAGCAGGCCCACTGCGCCGGAGTGAGACCACCGTAGCGCGGATCGCCGCCGAGGACCGTGCCCTCCCGCTCGCGCAGGAAATCGAGCCCGAAGCGCACCGGAGCGTACGCGGTGCACATGATCCCGGTGTAGAACCCGAGCGGACGATGGGGGTTCCGGCGCCAGAGCACCGCGAACGCGATCGCGAGCGGGATCGCGAGCAGACACTCATAGAGGCCGAGATCGAACCGGCCGACGTAT
This sequence comes from Sorangium sp. So ce375, assembly GCF_051473855.1. Lineage (NCBI taxonomy): Bacteria > Pseudomonadati > Myxococcota > Polyangiales > Polyangiaceae > Sorangium > Sorangium sp. So ce375. The sequence continues at coordinate 3,288,155 of NZ_CP150335.1, read as the reverse complement.
CCCGTACCGAGCGGATATCGGACCGCGAACCACGCGTCGGAAATGCGGCCCGGATGATCGTGGACCGACGCGCAGCCCGCGCGACCGAAGACCCACGCGAGCGGAAACGCGCTGTTGACGACCTCGCAGTAGGGAAGGATCCGCTCGCGACGATAAAAGCGCCAGGAGACGGCGCCGATCAGCGCGCCGGTGAAGCCGCCGAAGCTCGACAGGCCGTCCCAGAGCGCGAACAGGTAGAGAGGATCGCGAGCGACCCGCTGCGGGTGATAGAAGACCGCGTCGAGGACGTGCCCGCCGATGAACCCGGCCGCCACGACCCAGAAGATGAACTCGCTCATCTTCTTCTCGTCCAGACGCCGCTCTCGAGCGTGCCGCGTGGCGACGATGGCGCCGATGTAGACGCCGATCGCCACCAGCGTGCCGAACGGCTTGATCGAGGGCGGCTTCGCCGGATCGATGAGCTGCCCCACGAGCGGGATGTGCTCCAGGAAAGCGAGCGGGATCTCGGGGAGCTCGATGTAAGGGATCAGAGGGCCGGACACGCCGCTCCCCTAGCGCAGCGACGAGACGAAAGCCATCCGCCGTCGATGACGTCGGGGCGACACGGCCGCGCGGCTCGCGCCGGACGGCTCGCTGGACGGGCGCGGGCGCCAGGGACGCAGCGATGCCGCCCGCGCGCCCGATTCTCCAGCGCGCCAGCGCGCTCGCCCGAAGTCCGCCGCGGCGTCGCGCCGGTGTCGTCAAGAGTTCGCCAACGGCGGGGGACGGGCGTACACCTGCCGCATGAGCCGCTCCCCCGTGCGCGTCGCCACGCTGACGCTCAGTGACACCCGCACCCTCGGCGATGACGAGGGCGGACAGCTCCTCGGCGAGCTCCTGAAGAGCGCCGGCTTCTCCGTGACATCCCACGCCGTCGTGCGCGAGGAGCCCGAGCTCCTGCGCGCGGCGATCGAGCAGATCGCGGACGCAGGCTCGGCCGACGCGATCGTCACCACCGGCGGGACCGGCATCGCCCCGCGCGACAGGACCCTCGAGGCGCTCGCGCCGCTCTTCGAGAAGACGCTCGACGGCTTCGGCGAGGCGTTCCGGCGCCTCAGCTGGGACGCCATCGGGCCGAACGCGATCCTGTCGCGCGCCGCCGCGGGCGTCGCGCGAGGGCTCGTGGTGATCGCGCTGCCCGGCAGCCCGAAGGCGGTCGAGCTCGCCGTCACGCAGATCATCGGCCCCGTCCTTTCGCACGCGGTCGCGCTGGCGTCCGGCAAGGGCGGCCACCACCACCGGCACGCACAGCCCAGGCAGGGCGAGGAGCAGCGCGGATGATCCCCTTCGAAGAGGCGCTCGATCGGCTGCTCGCGGCCGCTGTGCCCGTCGGCCCCGAGCGGGTGTCGCTCGACGACGCAGCAGGACGCGTGCTCGCCGAGGACATCGCGGCCGCCGACGCGATGCCCGCCTTCGATTACAGCGCGATGGACGGGTACGCCGTCTCCTCCGCCGATTTCGCGGGCAGCGGGCCCTTCAGGCTGCCCGTCCGCGGCGAGAGCGCGGCCGGCCGCGCGCTGCCAGCGCTCCAGCCGGGCACGGCGTGCCGGATCTTCACCGGCGCGCGGCTGCCGCCCGGCGCCGACGCGATCGCGCCGCAGGAGGACGCAGCGCGCAGCGGCGACGAGATCACCTTGCGGGAAGCGCCGCGCGCCGGCGCGTGGGTGCGCCGCCGGGGCGCCGACCTCGCGGAGGGGGCCGTCCCGCTGCGCAGAGGGGCGCGGCTCACGCCGGGGAAGGTGGCGCTCGCGGCCGCGCTCGATCGCCCGAGCGTCCTCGTCGCGCGCCGCCCCGTGGTCACGGTGATGTGCTCCGGCGACGAGCTCCGCGCGCCCGGCTCGCCCGGCGCCGCCGGGACGATCCCGGAGTCGAACGGGTACTTCGTCGCCGCGACCGCGCGCGCGGCGGGCGCGGCGGTCCGCGTCGCGCCGTTCGTCCCCGACGACGCGGCGCGCGCCGCCGAGGCGGTGTCGACGGCGCTGCGCGGCTCCGATCTCGTGGTGACGGTCGGGGGCGTGAGCGTCGGCGACCACGACGTCGTCCGGCCTGCCCTCGAGGCCGCCGGCGTGGCGCTCGATTTCTGGCGCGTCGCCATCAAGCCGGGCAAGCCGCTCGCGGTGGGGCGCGCCGAGCTCTCGCGGTGCGGCGTCGTCCACGTGCTCGGGCTGCCGGGCAACCCGGCCTCGGCCTCGCTCACCTTCGTCCTCTTCGGCGTCCCGCTGCTCCGCGCGCTCCAGGGCGACGCGGCGCCGCGGCCGCCCCGCGTGATCGTCCGCGCGGACGGCGCGCTCAGGCGCCAGACCGGACGCGCCGAGTTCCTCCGCGCCCGCCTCGACGTCTCCAGCGGCGAGCTCGTCGCCCGCATCGCCGCGAACCAGGCGTCGGGCGCCGTCACGAGCTTCGCCGAGGCCGACGCGCTCGTCCTCGTGCCCGCCGATCGGGAGCGCATCGACGAAGGCGATCGCCTCGAGGCGATCCGCCTCGCGGAGATCTGACCGCGCGCCGCGCATTGCCCCGCAGCAGGCGGCATTGCCACCGCGGGACGCGTCGCCACGCGGCTGGCGAATTTACGTCACGAACCCCCGCGCCATCTGGCCCCGCTCGCGCGGAGGGCTCGCCTTGACCCTCGCGGAGGAGCGCCGGAAGATGGCGGGACCATGCTCATCCTCGGGATCAACGCCTACCACGGCGATGCGTCGGCCGCGCTGCTCGTCGACGGACAGCTCGTCGCGGCGGCCGAGGAGGAGCGGTTCAGCAGGGTCAAACACTGCGCGGGCTTCCCGCGGCTCGCGGTCGAGTACTGCCTCGGCGCCGCCGGCGCGCGGGTCGAGGACATCGATCACATCGCGATCAGCCGCGACACGCGGGCGCACCTCGGCGACAAGCTCCTCTACGCGCTGACCCGGCGCTCGCCGGCAGGGCTCCTCAAGGGCTCGCTCGGCGCGAGCGACCCGAAGGTGCACCTCGGCGCCGCGCTCGGCGTCGACCCGAAGCGCATCCGCGCTGCATCGCACAACGTCGAGCACCACCGCGCGCACCTCGCCTCGGCGTTCTTCCCCTCGGGCTTCGACGAGGCGGCGGTCGTGTCCATCGACGGCTTCGGCGACTTCGTCAGCACGATGTGGGCGCACGGCCGCGGCAACAAGCTGGAGATCCTCCGGCACGTCGGCTTCCCCCACTCGCTCGGGCTGTTCTACTCGAGCCTGACGCAGTACCTCGGCTTCCCCAAGTTCGGCGACGAATACAAGGTCATGGGCCTGTCGGCCTACGGCCAGCCGGATCTGCTCGACAAGCTCCGGCAGGTGGTGCGCGTCAAGGACGGGGCGTTCGAGCTCGGGCTCGAGTACTTCCAGCACCACACGAAGGGCATCGCGATGACCTGGGAGGGCGAGCCCCGCTACGGCACCATCCACTCCGAGCGCTTGATCGATCTGCTCGGCCCCGCGCGCAGCCCGAAGAGCCGGATGGAAGACCGCTTCATGGCGGTCGCCGCCTCGACGCAGGCGGCGTTCGAGGAGGTCTACTTCGAGCTGCTCGCGACGGCGAAGCACCTCACCGGCGCGCCGCGCCTCGCGCTCGCGGGCGGCTGCGCCTACAACGGCGTGGCCGCCGGGAAGATCCGGCCGAAGGGGCTCTTCGACGACGTCTTCATCCAGCCCGCGGCCGGCGACGCGGGCACGTCGTTCGGGGCGGCGCTCTACGTCCACCACCACAAGCTCGACAACCCGCGCGGCTTCCACCAGACGCACAGCTACTTCGGCCCGGCCTTCTCGCAGGAGGCCATCGACGAGCTGCTCCGCAAGGAGCAGGTCGCGTTCGAGACGCTCCCCGACGAGGACCTGATCCCCCGCGTCGCCCGGGCGATCGGCGACGGCAAGGTGGTCGGCTGGTTCCAGGGGCGGATGGAGTACGGCCCTCGCGCGCTCGGCAACCGCAGCATCCTGTGCGACCCGCGGCGGGCGGACATCAAGGACGTCATGAACGAGCGGATCAAGCGCCGCGAGACGTTCCGCCCCTTCGCGCCGGCGCTCCCCCTCGAGCGTGTAGGCGACTACTTCGAGCAGACCTCGCCGGACCCGTTCATGGTCAAGGTCTACAAGATCAAGCCCGAGCGCCGCGCCGAGATCCCCGCCGTGACCCACGTCGACGGCACGGGCCGCCTCCAGACGGTGACCGCCCAGGAGAACCCGCGCTACCACGCGCTCCTCAGCGAGTTCGGCCGGCTGACCGGCACGCCCGTCCTCCTGAACACCTCGTTCAATGCGAGCGAGCCGATCGTTTGCACTCCAAAGGAAGCGCTCGACTGCTTCCTCCGGACCAAGATGGACGTGCTCGTCCTCGAGCAGGCCTACCTCGAGCGCGCGCGCGTCCTCTGAGCAGACCGGCGCGCCCCGGCCGGGCCGCAAAAGCGCCCCGAAAGCGGCCGGGAAAGCTCGGCCGCAAGTTCGTGGTTGACGTGGAGCGAGGGGACGGCAAATGGGCGTCCCCGGCATGAGGAAGAACGGGACGCCAGGCGCCCTGCCCACCTCGACGGAGCGCCGGAGGGACCGGCCCCGACGAGCAGGGGTGCTTGGACGCCCCGCCTCGAGCATGATGCCGGCCCGCCGCGCGGCGTGCGCGCGGACCTGGTACCCCATGGGCCCACGGCGCTGCATGCGCTCACGGCCCCTCCTGCGTAAGGGTCCGCGCCGCGGCGGCCCAGGCGGTCAAAGAGGATGGATGCGAATCGGATGAAGCTCGTACTCGAAGACGGCACGACCATGATGGGCCGGTGCTTCGGCGCCCCGCGCGCGGTAAGCGGCGAGGTCGTCTTCAACACCGGCATGACGGGGTACGTCGAGACGCTCACGGATCCCTCGTACAGAGGCCAGATCCTCACGATCACGTACCCGCTCGTGGGCAGCTACGGCGTGCCCGCGCCACGGAGAGCTGGCAGCGTCGACGGGCCCTACGAGGCCGACCGCATCCAGGTGCAGGGGCTCGTGGTCCAGAGCTACGTGGAGCGCTACAGCCACCACGCCGCGGTCCGCTCGCTCGGCGCCTGGCTCGCCAGCGAGGGCATCCCGGCGATCACGGGGATCGACACCCGCACGCTGACGCGGCGGCTCCGGGAGGTCGGGACGATGAAGGGCTGGCTGTTCCCCGCCGAGATGGACCTGGAGCGGGTGAAGCGCTCGGCCGAGGCCGTGGACATGCGCGAGGAGGTGTTCCGCCTCGTGGCCCCCCGCGAGCCGATCACCTACGAGGGCGGCCCCTTGAAGGTGCTCCTCATCGACGCGGGCGCGAAGGACAACATCGTCCGCTCGCTCCTGCGGCGCGGGGTCACGGTCATCCGCGCGCCCTACCACGCGCCCATCGCCGAGCTCGCCGAGAGCGCCGACGGCATCCTCATCGGCAACGGCCCGGGCGACCCCAAGGACCTCGGCCAGCTGGTCGCCGCGGTGCGCGGCCTGCTCGGCACCTACAATAAGCCGATCTTCGGCATCTGCCTCGGCAACCAGATCCTCGCGCTGGCCGCCGGCGGCGACACCTTCAAGCTGCCGTACGGCCACCGCGGCGTGAACCAGCCGGTGCAGGACCTCCTGAGCCGCCGCTGTTACGTCACGAGCCAGAACCACGGGTACGCGGTGAAGCACGAGTCGCTCCCCGCCGAGTGGGAGCCCTGGTTCGTCAACATCAACGACGGCACCAACGAGGGCATCCGCTCGCGGCTCCGGCCCTTCTTCAGCGTCCAGTTCCACCCCGAGGCGACGCCCGGGCCCGAGGACGCAGGCTACCTGTTCGACGACTTCCTCCGCCTCTGCGGCGCGATGAAGGGGTCCTCCGATTCACGACTCAAGACCGCTGGGACCGCTGCCGCGGATCCCCGCTCCACCCCCACCGCAGGAAGGAGCTGAGCCATGTACGGCGCCTATCTCCCCAAGAAACCCCGGCGCGTCCTCGTGCTCGGCTCCGGCGCTCTCCAGATCGGTCAGGCCGGCGAGTTCGATTACTCCGGATCGCAGGCGATCAAGGCCCTCAAGGAGGAGGGGATCGCCACCGTCCTCGTGAACCCCAACATCGCCACCATCCAGACGAGCGAGGGGCTCGCCGACCGCATCCACCTCTGCGCGGTCACCCCGGAGTTCGTCGAGCGGATCATCGTCAAGGAGGAGGTCGACGCGATCGCCCTCTCCTTCGGCGGGCAGACGGCGCTCAACTGCGGCCTCGAGCTCCACGACTCCGGCATCCTCGACAAGTACGGCGTGCGGGTGCTCGGCACGCCGATCAAGGCGATCCGCGACACCGAGGACCGCCGGCTCTTCATCGAGCGCCTCGACGAGATCGGCGTGAAGACGGCCCGCAGCCGCGCCTGCCGCTCGCCTGCCGAGGCCATGGCCGCGGCGCGCGAGATCGGGTTCCCCGTGATGCTCCGCGGCGGCTACGCGCTCGGCGGCAAGGGCAGCGGCATCGTCGAGAGCGAGCGCGACCTCGATGACGCCGTGCGCCGCGGCTTCGCCGGCGGCGTGCCCCAGGTGCTCGTCGAGGAGTGCCTCCGCGGCTGGAAGGAGATCGAGTACGAGGTCGTCCGCGACGGGCGCGACAACTGCATCACCGTCTGCAACATGGAGAACCTCGACCCGATGGGGATCCATACCGGGGAGTCGATCGTCGTCGCCCCGTCGCAGACGCTGAACGACGAGGAGTACCAGCTCCTCCGCTCGGTCGCGCTGAAGACGATCCGCCACCTCGGCATCGTGGGCGAGTGCAACATCCAGTACGCGCTCGACCCGCACAGCGCCGATTACCGCGTCATCGAGGTGAACGCGCGCCTCTCCAGGTCGAGCGCCCTCGCGAGCAAGGCGACGGGCTACCCGCTCGCCTACGTCGCCGCGAAGATCGCCGTCGGCTACACCATGCCGGAGATCGCCAACGCGATCACCCGCAGGACGACGGCGTTCTTCGAGCCGGCGCTCGACTACCTCGTCTGCAAGGTCCCTCGCTGGGATCTCGGCAAGTTCCGCGGCGCCTCGATGCGGATCGGCAGCGAGATGAAGAGCGTCGGCGAGGTCATGGCCATCGGCAGGACGTTCCCCGAGGTCATCCAGAAGGCGCTCCGCATGCTCGACATCGGGGTGAAGGGGCTCGACCCCGACGCGTTCACCTTCAAGGACCTCCGCGACGAGCTGCAGAACGCGACGCCGCTCCGGATCTTCGCCGTGGCCCGCGCGCTCCAGGAGGGGATATCGGTCGACGAGATCCACAACCTCACGAAGATCGACCGGTGGTTCTTGAACCAGATCGAGCCGATCGTGCGGATGCACCGGGACCTGAAGACGCTCAAGGTCGCCGTGCCGGCGCAGGCCGACAAGGCAGCGGCCGCGCAGGAGCCCGCGTTCGATGAGGCGACCCTCCGGGAGGCGAAGCAGCTCGGCTTCAGCGACCGGATGATCGGCACGCTGACGGGCGCGCCGCGGGGCTCGATCCGGGAGGCCAGGAAGCGGCACGGCGTCGTGCCGCACCTCGCCCAGATCGACACGCTCGCGGCCGAGTTCCCCGCCGAGACGAACTACCTCTATTCGAGCTACCACGCGTCGGCCACGGACGTCGCGCCGTCCTGGCGGAAGAAGATCATGGTGCTCGGCTCCGGCGCCTACCGCATCGGATCGAGCGTCGAGTTCGACTGGTGCTGCGTCAACGCGATCCGCGCGGCCTCGGAGCTCGGCTACGAGACCATGATGCTGAACTACAACCCGGAGACGGTCAGCACCGACTACGACACGTGCGACAAGCTGGTCTTCGACGAGATCAGCTTCGAGACGGTGCTCGACATCTACGAGCGGGAGCAGCCGTACGGCATCGTGGTCAGCATGGGCGGGCAGGTCCCGAACAACCTGGCGCTCCGGCTGCACGAGGCGGGGGCGCGCATCCTCGGCACGAGCCCGGGGAGCATCGACACCGCCGAGGACCGGAAGAAGTTCAGCGATCTGCTCGACCGGCTGGAGATCGATCAGCCGCGGTGGGCGCACGTCGTCGACGCGGCCCAGGCGGGCGAGATCGTGAACAAGCTCGGCGGCTTCCCCGTCCTCGTGCGCCCGAGCTACGTGCTGAGCGGCGCGGCCATGAGCGTGGCGCACGAGCCCAACGAGCTCGATCGCATCCTCGCCCGGGCCAAGGCCGTCTCCCCCGCCTACCCCGTCGTCGTCTCCAAGTTCGAGACCCACGCCCGCGAGGTGGAGATCGACGCGGTCGCCGATCGCGGGGAGATCATCCTCTGGGCCATCAGCGAGCACATCGAGAACGCCGGCGTCCACAGCGGCGACGCGACGCTCGTCCTGCCCCCGCAGTCGCTCTACATCGCGACGATCCGCAGGATCAAGCAGATCGCCCAGCAGGTGGCGCGGTCGCTCTCGATCACCGGGCCGTTCAACATGCAGTTCTTGGCCAAGCACAACACGGTCAAGGTGATCGAGTGCAACCTGCGCGCGTCGCGGAGCTTCCCCTTCGTATCGAAGGTCACGGGGAACAACTTCGTCCGGGAGGCGATGCGCAGGATGCTCGGCGTGTCGCAGCCGGTCGAGAACCGCGGGCTCGACCTCGATTACGTCGGCGTGAAGGCGCCGATGTTCTCGTTCTCGCGCCTCGTGGGGGCCGATCCGATGCTCGGCGTGGAGATGGCGAGCACCGGCGAGGTCGGCTGCTTCGGCGACGACATGCACGAGGCGCTGCTGCACTCGCTGCTCGCGACCGGCTTCCGGTTCCCGAAGAAGGGCGTGCTGCTCTCGCTCGGGCCGCTTGAGGACAAGTACTGGTTCGCCGACGAGGCGCGCGTCATCGCCGAGCACCTGAAGCTCCCCATCTTCGCGACGCCGGGCACGGCCGAGGCGCTCCGGGCGCTCGGGCTCGCGTGCACGAGCCTCGCGAAGCAGCCCGACGAGGGGGAGACGGCGATGAGCGCCATCGAGCAGGGGAAGGTGGATCTCGTGATCAACATCCCCCGCGAGTACGACCAGCTCGGCCGTCCGGACGGCTATCTGATCCGGCGGCGCGCGGTCGACGCGAACATCCCGCTCCTCACGGACCTCCAGCTCGCGCGGGCGGTCATCGGGGCGATGCGCGCGAAGAACATCGAGGATCTGCGGACCCTGTCTTACGACGAGTACCTCGCGCGGAGCCCGGTGGCGCTGCGCTGACACGGGCGGCGCGGAGAGGGGTCGGGTGGCTCGGGAGTTGTGCCGAGCTGCCCGGCCTCCGCCTTAGTTCTGAACGAACTACGGCTCTCTCCACTCCTCGCGAAGGATAACCCCGCAGGGGGCCAGCTGCCTTCGCCAGAGCAGAGATGGAGCAAACAACGGATCTCTCGGCGCCCCGCAACGGACACCCCCGCAGCCGGCCTCCGCCTTTGTTCTGAACGAACAACGGCTCTCTCCACTCTTCGCGAAGGATAACCCCGCAGGGGCCTGCTGCCTTCGCGAGAGCAGAGATGGACTCGGCAACCTGGACGGCGGAGCTGGCCCTCAGTCGCGCGTGACGATGAACCAGCCGTTCACCATGCTGCCTGCAGACGTCGCGGTCGCCCCCTGGATCGTGTTGGGCCCCTCATTGCGGACGCACATGCCGACATTCCACGATCCCTCGCCAAGCGCGATCGTGGCGGAGACTGAGTAGGTGGCCCGGACCGACGTGAAGAAGTGGTTCGTAAAGCCGGATCCGAAGAAATTGACTATCTCGCCCATGCCGCCGGCGCGCTGGTAACAAAGACCAACGGCGGCGAGCTGCGGGCTGGTGCTCGACGACGGCAGCCCGAGCACGGCAGAGGCCGAGCCGGTCACACGCTGGCCTGCCCCGGTGATGGTCACCATCGCCGGAGGCCCCACAAAGGCATAGGCGGAGATGACCCCGAAGTTGTTGGCAACGTTGCCCGCGATCGCGATCGTCGCGAGTACACCCGTCGGCCCCTGAGGCCCTGTCGGGCCCTCCGGCCCTGTCGGCCCCTGAGGCCCTGTCGGGCCCTCCGGCCCTGTCGGCCCCTCGGGCCCCGTCGGCCCTTCGGGCCCCATCTCGCCCGGCACGCCAGCCAGCCCCGGCATCCCCTCGGGCCCCATCGGGCCCTGAGGCCCCGTCGGCCCTTCGGGCCCCGTCGGTCCCTCGGGCCCCGTCGGTCCCTCGGGCCCCGTCGGCCCTCTGTCACCGGGCACACCAGCCGGCCCCGCGGGCCCCATGGGCCCCGTCGGCCCTTCGGGCCCCGCCTGCCCCTGAGGTCCCGTCGACCCCTGAGCCCCCGCCGGCCCCTCAGGCCCCGCCGGCCCCTCGGGCCCCGCCGGCCCCTCGGGCCCCGTCGGCCCCCGAGGCCCTGTCGGCCCCGCGATTCCGCTCGAGTCGCCCACCCAGTTGCCGCTCTCGTCGATGACGACCCTGCCGCCGATCTTCACCAGCTTCGGCGTGATCTCACCAACAGCGTTGTTCGCGACCATCGCATACGGGACGCTCCCTATCGAGGCGCGAGGCTCCATCTCACGATCGTCCCCGACAGTGATTCCGAGGTAGCGAGCCGAGCCGTCAAAGACCTTCGCGGCCTGCTCCTCGGTGAAATCAAGCACCGTGGAGAAATAGCCCTCATCGAACGAGAGCGCGATCACCTCGCTCCAGAGAGGCTCCGCGTCGTCCTCGGCGGCATAGATGGCGAACGTCACCGAGAGGACGTCATTGACCGGCTCGCCATTGGCCGTGAAGAGCCGCCCCTGATGCGAGATCTGCATCGGCACGGCGGCGGCCGCGCTGCCCACGAGGCCGACGGAGGCGGCGAGAAGAACACCTATCGCGAGGACACTCCGTCCCAACCCGTTCATGGCAAGCTCCCGTTCGCCCCGACCAGACCGCCCTGCATGCGGTAACTCGGTGAGGTCGTCTTTCCCTGATTCTGCGTCGGCTGACCGAGCGTGAAGACCATGCGATAGCTCGGACTCCTCACGACCTTGCCCGCGCTGACCATATCGCTCGCAGCGACGCTCCGATCTCCGACCTCGGGCCGCCCACCTGCCCCACCCCCGCCCGCCGAAGCCACAGGATCGCCCGCCCCAGCCCCGCCACCACCCCCGAGACCCTCACCCCCCGACCCGGGCCCAGCCACGGTCACGTCAGGACTGCCACAGCTACAGCCAGGAGACACGGCGAGCGATGCAATAGTTAGGCCTAGCCACACCGGGAATTGCAGTCGCACCATCAACGTGTTCCCCTCTGCTTCCGGGGCTTACGATCCGGACCAAGAAGGTACGCGCCCAGCCACCAAGGTTCAATCTATTCCCGAGCCATCGTGAGACATCGCCGCTTTACGTCGGGGTCGACGGAAGGCGCCACCAGCTCGAAAGCGCTCCGACACGCGCGCGCCGCAACCGCAACGAGATGTCCGAAGCGAGGCGAACGCCGAGAATCCTGGCCCCGCCGCCGGAATGCCCTCGTTCCACGCTCTCAGCCCTCCGTGCGCGCCGCCGCGCGCCGACTTCGTCGGCGCGTCCGCCGCCCTCGTGCTGAGCACGCTGATCGCGGTCGCGCTCGCCGAGGTGGTGAAACGCGCGCCTGAATCCGCGCTGGACTCAGGGCCTCGCCGGCGCCCTGCTCATCGTGATGGACGGCATCTACATGGTCGGCGCGCTGCGCCAGGGCGCGGGGTAGCCCGCCCCGGCAGCCGCTCCAGCGCGGGGTGCAAGGTTCGCGTGATACGGGCTCAACCGCTAGCCGGGCGGGCAAGGCGTACGAAAGTGCACCCCAGCGAGTCGAACGAGGCGGCTGAGCTCGCAGCAGAGGAAGATGCGCCCCGCGCTAGAGATCGTCGCACATCGGCCCCGCCTCGTCGGACCCCTCGCCCGCGAGGTCCGGCTGGCCCGGCGCGCCGCCACCGCTGTGCAGCTCCTCCGAGATCGCCCCGGGGTTGAACGTCATGAACCACCGCAGCGACCACCAGAGCAGGTTGAACCAGGCCGGCACAGGAAGCCTGCGCGTCGCCCCAACCTCCGCGAGCCCCGCCGCCGCGAAGACGACCGGCAAGATGGTGCCCAGATCCGCGCGGTAATCCATCGCCTCGCGCACATCGGCGTTGATCCCGGCAAAAGCGTGCGCAACGGCGCGTGCGACGCGCGTCGGGCCAGGGTGGCCCTCGGGCCGCGGCGCGCCGATCGGGTGGCCGTCGTCGTCGCACGCCCCGTCGACCAGCCCGGCGAGCCGGGCGCGGAGCCGCTCCGGATCGAGCCCGCCCTCGGAGCGCTCGATGATGACCGAGCCCGTGTTCGGACGGACCGAGACGACCTCGCAGGCGGGCTCGGCCGCGAGCTGCTCCGCAATCCGCTCGCACACACGACGATGGCCGGCCAGCGCCGGCGCGCGCAGGCGGACGCGCCGCTCCAGGGCGTGGACGACGAGGACCGGCGGCAACCTCATGACGACGGCTCGCCGTAGAGCTCCGAAGCGCCGTTGCTCTTGTGCGCAGCCCGCTCGCCGCGCGCCCCGCCCGTGGCCTTCTGCCGCACCCGCTCGGCGACCTCGGCGAAGAGATCCTCGACGTGCTCCCGCTGGCGCTCGATCACGGCGAGGCCCAGCTTGCTCAGGTGTAGCCCGAGCGCCGCGATCTCGACGACCACCGGCCGGAGGTGCTGCTTCTTGCCCATCAGGAGGACGGCGGCGCCGACCCCCAGGGCGAACGACGGTGGATGGAACTTCATCGTGCCATGTCTCCCTTGCGCAGCCCGGCGACGCGCGCGCGACGCACGCCTTGCGCGCGTCCCGCGGCCGCCACCGCACCCTGGTCTGCGCGCTCTTCGGTTTCTTCTGCGCTCGCTTCTGCTTCCGCTGATGCGCCTGTTGCTGCTTCTGCTTCAGCTTCCGCGTCTGCTTCTGCTTTCGCTTCAGCGCGCCTGCCGTTGACGATCACGATCTCGCGGCCAGCGCCTGCGGAGCGCCCCAGAGGGCCGCGGAGCAGCATGGGCAGCGCGCCCACGCCCACGGCGAGCGCGAGCTCCCCGGCCCGGAGGCGCCGCGCGCCGAGCAGGCGGCCGAGGGAGCGGGAGCCGAGCGCGAGCGCCTGGAGCGCGGAGGTCACGGCGAGCGCGCGGGCCACGTGCGGGTTGTCCCGGCGGAGCGCGGCGCCCGGAGCGCGATCCTCGGCGCCGGCGCGGCAAGCGAGGATGTGGAGCAGCTGCGCGGTCACGAGCGCCGTGAACGCCCTCGTCCCCGCGGTAGGGCGATCGCCGAGCGCGTACGCCGAGAGCGACGCGCCGGACATCATGGCCGCGTCCACGCCGAGCGCGCGGAGGTCGGCCGTGCCGAGCAGCCGCGCCGCGGGGTCGCGCGGCGGGCGCCGCATGATCCCGGGCTCGGGCGGCTCGAGCGCGAGCGCGAGCGCCGGCGCCACGTCGGTGAGCAGGTTGATCCAGAGCAGCTGCAGCGGCGTGAGCGGCGAGGCGCCGCAGAGGGCGCCGGCCAGCATCGCGAGGACCTCGCTCGCGTTCGTCGCGGTGAAATACGCGATCGCCCGGCGGACGTTGTCGTGCAGCCGCCGCCCCTCGCAGACCGCCTCGGTGAGGCTCGGCAGGTCGTCCTCGGCGAGGACGACGTCGGCCACGGCCCGCGCGATGTCCGTGCCGCGCTTGCCCATCGCCACGCCGACGTCGGCCGCCTTGAGCGCGGGCCCGTCGTTCACGCCGTCGCCCGTCATCGCCACGATCGCGCCGCGCTGCTGGAGCGCGCGCACGATGTCGAGCTTGGCCTCCGGGGTGACCCGGCTGTGCACGGCGTCCGGCGAGATGCCGAGCTCGACGCCGATCGCGCGGGCGGTGCGCTCCTGATCACCCGTGAGCATCAGGGTGCGGATGCCCGCGCCAGAGAGGGCCGCGAGCGCCTCCCGCACGCCGGAGCGCGGCGGGTCGCGGAGGCCGACCAGGCCTGCGAGCTCGAGCGGCGCGTCGTTGTCCGGCCGGCCGTTCTGCCGCCACGCGAGCGCGAGCACGCGCAGCCCCCGCGAGGCCATCGCGTCGTTGTGCCGCAGCACCTCGTCGTGCGCATCGACGCCTGGAACGTCGCAGCGCGCGACGACCTGCTCGGGCGCGCCCTTCACGAGCTCGATGTGCCCGAGCTCCGGGTGGTCGTGGACCGTCACCATGAACGCGCGCTCGGCCGAGCGGCGCGCCTCGCTCACGCGCCGCGCCGTGAGGCGCCGCGCCGACACGGGGTAGCCGGCGGCGAGCGCGAACTCCACGAGGGCGCGCTCGGTGCCGCTGCCCTGGACGACCTTGCCCGCCTCGCTCAGCTCGACGTCGGCGTTGAGCGCGGCGATGCGCGCGAGCGCGTGGACGCGCGGGGCGGCGGCGTCGACCTCGCGCCCATCCTCGCCGATGAGCGCGATGCCGCTCCGCTGCCCCGCGCCGCGGCCCTGGCGCGGGGCGCGCTCGACCCGCAGCGCGCCCTCGCCGGGGAGGAAGATCTCGGCGACCTGCATCCGGTTCTCGGTGAGCGTGCCGGTCTTGTCCGCGCAGACGACGCTCACCGCGCCGAGCGTCTCGGCCGCGGCGAGGCGGCGGATCACGATGCCGGAGCCGCGCAGGCGGCGGCTCGCGAGCGCGAGCGCCGTGGTGCCCACGGTGGGGAACCCCTCGGGGATGGCGGCGACGCCGAGCGCGACGGAGCTCCGCAGGAGCGCGCGGAGCGGCCTCCGGCGCGCCAGGCCGACGACCATCACCGCCGACGAGCTCGCGAGCGCGAAGGTCGCGAGGCGCCGGCCGATCCACGCGAGCTCCTGCTCGATCGGCGGGGTGCGCTCGGACTCGCGGGAGAGCGCGCGCTGGATGTCCCCGAGCGCGGTCCACCGGCCCGTCGCGACGACCACCGCCGCCCCCTCGCCCGACGCGATCGTCGTGCCCGCGTACACCATGCTCCGGCGCTCGGCGAGGGGCGCTCCCCCGTCGACCCTCGCGGCGTCCTTCTCGGCGGGCTCGCTCTCGCCGGTCAGCGTGCTCTCGTCGGCGGCGAGCCCGCTCGCGTCGACGACGCGCGCGTCGGCCGCGACGGGCTCGCCGGCGCGCAGCGCGAGCACGTCGCCCGGCACGAGCTCCGACGCGGCGAGCCGCTGCTCGCGCCCGTCGCGCACGACGCGCGCCCACCCGACGCGGAGCTCACCCCAGGCGTGCAGGAGCTCCTCGGCGCGCGACTCGGTGTACGTGCCGATCGCGGCGTTCGCGCCGACGACGAGGAGGACGGCGCCCGCGTCGATGAGGTCGCCGAGCGCGAGCGACAGGCCCGCCGCGCCGAGGAGCATCGCGGTCGGCACCGTGAAGAGCTGCCCGGCGAGGATCTCGATCGACGAGCGGGTCGCGACGCCCGCGAGCTCGTTCGGGCCGAGCTCGCGGAGGCGGCGGCGCGCCTCGGCGGCAGAGAGGCCTCCGCGCGGGTCGACGCCGAGCGAGCGGGCGACCTCGCCCGGGTCCTCCGCGTGGGCGCAGAGCACCACGTCGACGCGGCGGGCGCTCTCGCCTCCGGGCTGCGCGGCCGGCGCCCCCTCGGTGCCCCAGGTCCTCGCCTGCCACGCGCGGCGCGCGTCCCCGCCCGCCTCGCCGTCGTGGGGGTGCGCAGAGCGACGCGCCGAGCGCACGAGCGCGCCCACGCCCTCGAGCACGGCCCGCGCGGCGCGGCGCACGGACGGCGGCGGCGGGGCGCCGGGCACGGCATTGACGCCGAGGACGAGCGCGGCCGCGTCGGCCACGTCCTCCCGCACGCGCACGAGCACCCGCCCGGTGCGCGCGCTCGCCCGCGCCGAAACGACGCCGGGGATCGCGGCGAGATCGCGCTCGATGCGCGCGGCGCGCGCAGCGTCTCCGAAGAGGCCGGCCACCTCCGCGCGCACCCGCGCGATCCTGGCGCGCCCGTGCAGTTCGCGCGCAGGCGTGCGATCCGCGCGGGAACGCCGCCGCGCGCCCTCGCCGCGGCCCCTGCGCCCGCCAGGAAGACCGATCCAGCCCGTATACCGACGCTCCATGATCCTCCGCGGTAGAGCGGAAGCCTTTTCAAAGGTCGAGCCAGCGCCTGTGTGCGAGCGAGCCACATCGAGCCACCGGGCCGGCGCGGCGGCGCCCGGCCCCTCGCGCCGTCACGCCCGCGTCGCCACGGAGGCCAGGAGGCTCTGCAGCGAGCCCGGGTCGATCGGCTTGACGAAGTGCATGTCGAAGCCGGCCTCGCGGATCCGGCGCTGATCCCGCTCCTGGCCGTAGCCCGTCAGGGCGATCATCAGCGACGGGGCGACGTCCGCGCTTTCCTTCAAGGTCCTCGCCACGCCGCAGCCGTCCATCCCGCCGGGGAGGCCGATGTCGCACAGGAGGACATCCGGCCGGAACGAGCGGGCCGCTTCCACCCCCGCGGCCCCGGACAGGGCCACCTCGACCTGATGGCCGTTCATGGCGAGGAGCGCCTGCAGCATCTCGGCGGCGTCCTCGTTGTCCTCGATGATCAGGACGCGCAGCGACCTCGAGACGCCCGGCGACCCCGCGTCTAGGCCCGACGGCGGCGCGGTGCGCTCCGGGGACGCCTCGGGCCCGCGCGCGAGCGGCAGGCGGAGGACGATCTCCGTCCCATGGCCGAGGCCCGCGCTCTCGGCCGACGCCGTCCCGCCGTGGAGCTCGACCAGGCCCTTCACGAGCGCCAGCCCCAGCCCGAGCCCGCCCCGGTTGCGGTCCAGGCTGCGTTCGGCCTGGCTGAACGCCTCGAACATGCACGCCAGCGTCGCCGGATCCATCCCGACGCCCGTGTCGCGGACGCGGATCGCCGCGGAGCCGTCCGACGTCGACAGCGCGACCGTCACCCGGCCGCCGGCGTCGGTGAACTTGTTGGCGTTGTGCAGCACGTTGCTGACCGCCTGAGAAAGGCGCGTGGGATCGCCGGAGACCCAGAGCGGCTCGTCCGGCACATCCAGCCGGAGCTCCAGGCCGCTCGCCTCCAGTGTGCTGCGGTAGTCCTCCGCGGTCTGCCGGAGCAGGCGAGGCAGATCGCAGCGCTCCTTCCGCAGCTGGATCCTCCCGCGCGCCACGCGCGACACGTCGAGCAGATCGTCCACGAGCCGGGCCATGTGCGCCACCTGCCGCTCGATCACGCCGCACGCCCGCAGGAGCGACGGCTGCTCCGCCCCCGGGCTCCGCAGGATCTCCACCGCATTGCGGATGGGTCCGAGCGGATTGCGCAGCTCGTGCGCCAGCATGGCCAGGAACGCGTCCTTGCGCTGGTCAGCTTCCCTCAACGTCGCCTCCGCCTGCTTCCGCTCGGTGACGTCGTGGGCGACGGAGACCAGGAGCCGCCTGCCCGCCGCGTCCTTCCCCAGCGGAGCGGCGCTGAAGACCCACGTGCGCCTGGCGCCGCTCGCCGTGATGATGGTGAGCTCGTTCTCGTCCGAGACCCCGTTCAGATCGAAGAGGGACGCCACCCTGGCGCGGACGGCGGCCCCCGTCGCCCCGTACGCCCTGTCGAACCAAGCCGTCACGGAGGGGATCTGCTCGTGGGTGTACCCGCTGATGTCCGTCCACGCGCGGTTGACGCAGACGACATGCCCGTCCTCGGCGTGGATCATGATGGGAAACGGGGTCTCCATGATGGCGCGGCGCAGGCCCTCCTCGCGCTCCTGCAGCTGGAGTTCCGCCTCCTTGCGCTCGGTGATGTCGATGATCGAGCCGACATAGCCGAGGAACTCGCCGCCCGGGGCGAGCCGCGGAGCGGCCGAGTCGATGCACCAGCGGTACACGCCGTCGCGGCGGCGCACGCGGAAATCCATCCTGTAGGCTTCGTGCCGCTCGTGGGCTCGCCGGAAGGCCTCCTCGGCCGCCGACCGGTCCTCGGGGTGCACCGCCTCGAGCCACCCGCTGCCCAGGGCGGCCGACTCGGTCTGGCCCGAGAAGTCCAGCCAGCCCCGGCTCGCGTACGTGCAGCCGCCATCGGCGCCCGTCATCCAGCTCATGACGGGCGCGTGATCGGCCATGGTGCGGAAGCACACCTCGCTGTCCCGCAGGGCCTCCTCGGCGCGCCGCTTGGCGGTGCTCTCGCGCCCGGTCTCCAGGACGAGCCGCCGGCGCTCCGCCCCTTCCACGAGCCGCAACCGGCTCTCGACCACGATCTCCCGGCCGTCGCGGGTCGTGCGCCGGAGCTCGCCCTCCCAGAGGCCGTCCCGCGTGAGCGCCGCCTCGATCTGCTCGAGCGGCGCCGGGAGCGCGGTGCGCAGGAGATCATGGCTCGACCGCCCCAGCGCCTCGCGCGCCGGGAAGCCGTAGAGCTGCTCGGCCCCGGGGCCGAAGTACACGATGGCGCTCGCCGCGCCGAGCTCCCACGCGAGCGCCGCCTCACCGAGATGATCGAGGAGGGCCGCCTTCAGCCGCAGCTCACCCGCGGCCTGCCCCCTGTCGCCGCGGCCGTCCTCCGGCGAGGCTGAGTACGGGACCGGCGAGGGCTCGCAGACACAGTGGAGAGGGCTCACCCCCTGATCGGCCACGTCGCCGCAACGCTCCGGCCGCACCGTCAGCAGGCGTCTCCGTCGAGCGCGCCGGCTCGATATCCAGGTGAGATGTCACCGACGAACACGCAGACCATTTGTCCGCCTCGAGCGCGTGCTGCAAGCGATGCAGGGCGTGAATCGACACGGGAGATCCGCGGAAATCCAGGCGATCTGCGCGCGCCTGGCGAACAGACGATCCGCGCGTCGGGCGATCTGCGCGTCGATCGACGACCGCTAGCCGCGGCCGAACCGCTCCACGAACCGCCGGTGCGCCTCGATCTCGGGGCCCTCGCCGCCGACGAGCTCCTTCTCGCGGTAGCCCGTCGCCACCGACAGCACCTCGATCCGGCGCCCCTCCGCCCTGAAGCGCACCCGCCAGGACGTCACGGCGAGGCGCATCGCGTCGCCATCGGCGCGGATCCGGCGGTAGGGGTGCGGCTGCGGGCCGAGCGCGAGCACCCGGTCCACGCGCTCCCGCAGCGCGAAGCCGTGCGCCTCCTCGATCCACGCGGCCTGCTCGGCGGCGCGCGCGCACCACGCCACCTCGAAGCCGGGGTCGGGATCGACCGGCGCTTCGGCGCCCGGATCCTGCGCGAGCGGCGCGAGCCAGCCGGTGCGCGCGCTCGGGTACGCGTCCGCGTACGGCACGTAGGGCTTCAGATCGAGCACCGGCGTGCCGTCGATCATGTCCACGCCGCCGACGCGCAGGGTGAGCCCGTCCACCGCGAGGAGCCTCACCGCGCTGAGGCCGATCGGGTTCGGGCGGTGCGGCGAGCGCGTCGACAGCACGCCGCGCCGCTTGCCGGCGCTCCGCGGCGGCAGCACCTTCGGGCGCCAGCCCTCATTGAGGTGGAACCAGAAGACCACCCAGAGGTAGTCCCACCCCTCGATGTCCGACAGCGCGTGCTCCAGCCCGAGGCCCGGCACGAGCTCGATCGTCCCCTCGGCGCTGCCCGCCGCGTTGGGCTGCCGGGGCGCGCTCACCCGATCGGAGAACGGCGTGCGCACCACGCCGATGGGCGTGAACGTGACGGGCTTCAGCACGCCGCCCCGGAGGGCTCGGGCACCTCGACGATCAGGACCGCCGGCCCCTCGAGCTCCACGCGGCCGCGATCGAGCGGGGGCCGCCGCGCCGCGCCGCCGAACCTCGTCTCCTCGCTGAACGCGAGCGCCCGCGCCTCCGGGCGGCCGAGGTCGAGCGAGAGCGCGCCCCGGAGCGCGTAGAGCGCGATCACGAGGGCCCCACCGCCGCGGCGCTCGAGGCAGATCGCGTCCGGCGAGAGCGCGTCGGCCGAGAAGGCGCCGCGCGCGCGGCTCCGCAGCGCGGGGTGCGACGCGCGGAGGCGGAGGAGCTCGCGGTACCACGCGAGCACGCCGGCGTGCTCGGGCCGCCGCCGCTCGGCGTCGTCGAGCTTCGATCGCTGGAACGTGCGCGGATCCTGTGGATCCGGCACCTCGGCGCCTGCGAACGCCGCGAAGTACTGGAACTCGCGCCGGCGGCCCTCGGTCACGAGCCGGCCGAGCTCCGCCTCGTGATCGGTGAAGTACTGGAACGGCGTCCGCGCGTTCCACTCCTGGCCCATGAACAGGAGCGGCGTGTACGGCGTGAGCAGGAGGAGCGCCGACATCGTCCGGAACGCCGCCGGGCTCACCGTGTCGCCGAGCCGATCGCCGACAGCGCGGTTGCCGATCTGATCGTGGTTCTGGATGCAGTGGACGAAGCGCGGCGGCGGCACCGGATCCGCCAGCGTACCCCGCGGCTTGCCCGAGTGCTTCGAGATCTGCCCCTCGTAGAGCCACCCCTTGCGGATCGTCGCCGCGATGTCCTCCGCGGTGCCCGTGTGATCCTCGAAGTAGCCGTCGCGGTCCCCGGCGAACAGGACGCGCAGCTCGTGGTGGAAGTCGTCGGACCACACGGCGTCGAGGCCGTACCCGCCCTGCTCGACGGGCGTCACGAGGCGCGCGTCGTTGTGGCTGTCCTCGGCGATGACGAGGACGCGCCGCCCCTCGCCGGCCGCCCGCGCGCGCTCGCCGATCTCCCGGAGGATGTGGGGCTCCGAGTCGTCGACGATCGCGTGGGTCGCGTCGAGGCGGAGGCCGTCCATGTGGAAGTCGCGGATCCACATCTCGACGTTCTCCAGGACGAGCGCGCGGACCTGCTCGGCGCCCTCGCCGTCGTAGTTCACCGCGTCGCCCCAGGGCGTCTTGTGGCGATCGGTGAAGTAGCGCCTCGCGTAGGCGCGGAGGTAGTTCCCGTCGGGGCCGAAGTGGTTGTAGACGCAGTCGAGGATCACCCCCATCCCCGCGGCGTGGGCCGCGTCGACCAGGCGGCGCAGGCCCGCCGGGCCGCCGTAGGCCGCGGCGGGCGCGAAGAGGTCGACCCCGTCGTACCCCCACCCGCGCTCGCCCGGGAAGCTCGCGACCGGCATGAGCTCGATCGCCGTGATCCCGAGCTCCCGGAGCTCGGCGAGCCGCCCGATCAGCGCGTCGAACGTGCCCTCCGGGGTCGCCGCGCCGACGTGGACCTCGTAGAGGACGAGATCCTCGAGCGCGACGCCCCGCCACCCCGCGTCGGTCCACGCGAACGAGGGATCGTCGACCGCGGACGGGCCGTGGACGCCGAGCGGCTGGGCGCGGGCGTACGGGTCCGGGAACGGCCCCTCGCCGTCGATCCGCACCTTGTAGAGCGCGCCGGCCCCGAGGCCCGGCGCCGTCGCCTCGAAGTAGCCGCCGCCGGTCGGGGCCGCCGGCAGCGCGCCCGTGACCTCCTTGCCGTCGGCCCCGTAGGTGACGAGCTCGATCCGATCGTGGTCGGGCGCCCAGACGCGGAAGCGAACCGCGCCGCCCTCGATCCACGCGCCCATCGTGCGCATCGCCTTCATCTCACTGGCCTCGCTGAGCCGCCCGCAGCAGCAGGGCGACGGGGAAATCGGAGAGCACGCGGTCGAGCGGGAGCGTCGCGCCGTCCCTCGGCTCGGAGGGCGCGGCCGCGTCGCGCGGCGGAGCGACGGAGGGCGACGCCGCGATCTCGGCGCCGGTGAAGAGATCCGTGTAGAGGCCGGGCTCCACGTCGATCGAGGTGCCGGCCCACGCCGCGCCGATCGGCGGGGAGCACGCGCCGCCGAGCAGCCGCGCGCTGAACCGGGGCGCGACCACGACGACCGAGCGCCCGTCCGGCGCGCGGCGCGCGAAGGCGACGACGTGCGCCTCGCGATCGCCGATCACGGCGCGCGGCGCGTAGTCCCCGTCGGCCCCGAAGAGCGCCGGGTGGCGCCGGCGCAGATCGAGCGCGACGTGCGTGACGAACAGCTTGACGCGGCCGTCGGGCGCCTCGGCGCAGAGCTCGCGCGCGAGCGCGCGGCCCCCGCCGCCCTGTTGCCCGCGCCGCGCGCGGATCTCCGCGAGCGCCCGCTCGCGCGCCGCGTAGTCGACCGGGCGGCGGTTGTCCGGGTCGACGAGGCTAAAGTCCCACACCTCGTTGCCCTGGTACACGTCGGGCACGCCCGGCGACGTGAGCTTCAGGAGCGTCTGCGAGAGCGAGCCCCACATGCCGTGGTACGCGACCACGCGCGCGAGCGGCAGGAGCGCGCCCAGGACCTCCGCGGACGAGACCGCCTTGCGCACGAACGCCTCGACGGCGGCGTCGTACTCGGGCTGCGCGTCGATCCAGGACGTGTTGACCTTCGCCTCCTTCGTGGCCTTGCGCATGTACTCCACGAGGCGGTCGGCGTACGCCGAGAGCGCGTCGCCCTCGGGCGCGCGCGGGCCTCGCGCACCGCTGGGCCCGCCGAGCAGCGGCTCGATCGGAAGGCTGCCTAGGAGCGTCTGGTAGAAGAGGTACTCCTCGTTGCTGTCCGGCGCGAGGCGGCCCTCGATCTCGGCCTTGAGCGGCGCGGCCGCGGCGGCGGCGCGGTGGAGCGCCTCCTCCCAGGCCGACGGGAGCTCCGAGAGCACGCTGATGCGCGCCCGCACGTCCTCGCTCCGCTTCGTGTCGTGCGTCGACGTCGCGAGCATCGAGTACGGCCACGCCCGCTGCCGCTGCACGTTGCCGCGGTGGAACGCGAGGACGCTCGAGCCGTAGCGCTCGGGCTCGCCCCCGACCTCGTTCAGCGACACGAGCCGGTTGTAGATGTAGAACGACGTGTCCTCCAGCCCCTTGGCCATCACCGGCCCGGTGAGCTGCTGGAACTTCATCACGAAGTCGCAGAAGAGGTGCCGGTCCTCCTCGCGGTAGAGATCCGTGCCGTCGAGCATCAGGACCGAGCGCACGAACGTGAAGATGGATCCCTCCATCGTCGGGTTCTGCCGGCGCGCGAGGGCGACGGCGCGGCCGATGGCGACGCGGTCGTGATCGGAGATCGTCGGCGTCCGCTCGTTCATGTAGGTGCGGTAGACCGGGAAGCACGCGATGACCTCGCGCAGCGCCTCGTTGAGCGAGCCCAGCGTGAAGTCGCGGAAGCGGCGGTCGCGCTCGGTGAGCCGGTTCAGGGCGTGGGTGAGCACGTTGAGCTCGCTCGCCAGGGCCGTCCGGAGGATCACCTTCTTCTTCTCGTACACGAGCTCCTCGAACGCCATGTGATCGCCGATGAACCGCTCGTAGATCGCCGTCATCTGCCCCTCGCTGGAGGCGTCGACGAAGAGCTCGCCCACGGCCGCGGTGAAGTCGTAGCCGCTCGTCCCGTGGACGGGCCACGCCTCGGGCAGCGTCTCGCCGCGCGCGAGGATCTTCTCGACGACGACGTAGAGCGGCCTCGTGATCGACGCCCCGCTCGCGGCGCGCTCCGAGAGGACCGCGCGGAGGGCCGGCTCCAGCCGGGCGAAGCGGGCCTCGGGGCGGCGGCGCGGGTCGAGGAAGCTCTTCTGCTCCGGCTCGCTCGACGCCTCGGCGAGGAAGCGGCGCCGGCAGCGCTCGATGAGGTAACCCCGCTGCAGCTCCTCGAAGTAGCCGATCGGGTCCCAGAGGCCGTCGGGGTGGTCGATGCGCAGCCCCGTGACCTGCCCCCGCTCGCAGAGCTCGAAGACGAGGCGGTGCGCCTCGGTGAACACCGGCCGGTGCTCCATCCGGATCGCGGCGAGGTCGTTGATGTCGAAGAACCGGCGGTAGTTGATCTCCTCGGCGGCGGTGCGCCAGAAGCTGAGGCGGTAGGCCTGCTCCTCGAGCAGCGCCTCGATCGGGTCGAAGCTCCGCGGATCGCCCGCCTTGCCGTTGATCCGCAGGACGCCCTCGGCCAGCGCCGCCGCGATGTCGGGCGAGTCCGCGACGAGCGACGCGAGCCGCCGCTTGAGGATCTCCTTCTCCCGGCGCCGCTCGATCACCTTGGCCCGCTGGGTCTCGGTCCGCGGCGGCATGTTGCGGAGCCCGGTCAGGATGCTCTGCAGCTCGAGGAGCGCGTCGTGCTCCTCGCCGAGCGCCGCGACGAGCCCGGGCACGAGCGGCCCGATGATCATGCTGTACGTCCGCGGGTTCACCGGGAAGACGTGATCGAAGTACCGGAGCATGAACGCGCCGTTGTCGAACTCGATCTTGAGCTCGCCGCGCTCGAGCACGCGCCCGAAGTGGTCGCCGAGCACGGGGAGCAGCACCTTGTGCTTGAGCTCCGTCTTGAGCGGCGCCCAGTCGATGTCGAAGAACGGCGCGTAGAGCGAGCTCGGGCCGTTCTGGAGGACGTCGTTCCACCAGGCGTTGTCGGAGGTGCCGATGCCCATGTGGTTCGGCACGAAGTCGAGCAGGAGGCCCATGCCGTGCGCCGCGAGCTCGCCGGTGAGGCGGTCGAGATCGGCGCGATCGCCGATCGCGGGGTTGAGCGCGTTGTGGTCGACGAGGTCGTAGCCGTGCATGCTCTCGGGGCGCGCCTTGAAGAACGGCGACGAGTAGAGGTCGCTGATGCCAAGCGCGTCGAGGTAGGCGACGAGGCGCCGCGCCTGCTCGAAGGTAAAGTCCTTGTTGAGCTGCACGCGGTACGTTGCGCGCGGCAGGCGCGGCGCCACGCCTTCGCACGCCGCGTCGATGAGCTGCGCTGCCGTCGCCTGCAGGCCGGCGCCGTCCGCATGGCCGCTCGTCTGCTGTTCGTCTGACGTTCCGGTCATCCCTCGGTTGCCTCCGGCGGCAGAATCTACTGCGAACGAAGCGATGGGCATCCACGGATCTGCGCAGCTCGCGCGGCTCCTGTGGGCGCGGCTCGCGACACGAAGGGAGAGCCTGATGCGCCTACGGGGAACACAGCAGCGATGATGCGGCGCTTTGGCCAGCGCCACGGCACGCGGGAACGGGCGGAGGTGCGGAAGCGGAAGAGGAGCGCTGGGCTCAGCGGCTGTCGGACGCGCACCGGGCTCAGCCGTGCCCCCTTGTCACGCCGTCGCTTCGTACCAGAGCACGACGTTCCCGTTGCTGAAGCTGCGCGTCTTCTAGTTAGTCCTACTTTAGGATTATTTGGTCCTCCTTCGCAAGTTCTATTAGGATGCGGCGGCCATGACCGGTCTGAGAAGCTACGGAGATCCTTGCGGCATTGCGCGAGCGCTCGATCTCGTTGGCGAGCGGTGGGCTCTCCTCATCGTGCGTGAGCTCCTGCTCGGCCCGAAGAGGTTCACGGACCTCCGCGACGGCCTTGCCGGCGCGAGCCCCAACGTGCTGTCGCAGCGGCTCCGCGAGCTCGAGGGCGGCGGCGTCGTGCGGCGGCACAAGGAGGGCGCGCCGACCTACGAGCTCACGGACTGGGGCCGCGAGCTCCATCCGCTGCTCGTGCAGCTCGGCCGGTGGGGTGCGCGCTCGCCCGCCCGGCCCGCAGGCCCCCTGAGCGTCGACGCGCTGATGATCGCGCTCGAGGCGACGTTCGTCGCGGACGAGGCCACGGGCCTCTGCGCGATGTACGAGCTTCGACTCGGCGAGGCGCGGCTCTCGATCGCGGTCGATGGCGCGACCATCGCCATCGCGCGGGGCGCTCCGCGCCGGCCTGACGCCGTGATCGCGACCGATCCCGCCACGTTGCGCGCGGTCGTCTTCGGGGATCAGAAGCTCGCCGACGCGCCGGTCGAGCTCCAGGGCGACAAGCGCCTCGCTCGGGCGTTCTTCCGTCTCTTCGCTCGGCCGCGGCCAGGCCATCAGAGCGCGCCCGCTGGATAGCGGGCCAGCCCGACGGTCACGGCGCGCCGGAGGGGCTCATGGAGATCGACCTGCGGGCGCCACGGCGCGCCTCGCGATCGACGCTCAAAAGATCGCGCTCTTCCGCGTGCCTGCGTCGGTCGCCCGCTTTCGTGAGGGCGCTCTGCCGGTGCTCGCCGGCGCGCCTGACGCACGGGCGGGGCTCGCCACGGCTGGCCGCGGCGCGGGCGCCGGAGGTTTCGGGACGGGGCGCGCCGCGGCTGGCCGCGGCGTGGACGCCGGCGACGTCGGGGCGGGGCGCGCCGCGGCCGGCTGCGGCGCGGGCTCCGGAGGCGGCGGGACGGAGGACGGCGCTATCGCGGGCTCGGCCGCGGGAACGGTCGAACACGTGTCCACGTGCGGCGCCGTGGGCGCCTGCGCCACGGGAGCGCGGTGGGCGGCGGCGAGCACCTCGCCGCTGATCGCACGCAGCTCGGAGGCGGCCTCCGAGCGCTGCGACGGCAGCGCGGCGGCGAACGAGAGCCCCAGCCCGAGCGCCGCGATGAGGCCAGCCGCCGCGAGGAGCACCGGGGTCCGCCGCGTCATCGCGGCGGGCGCTGGCGCGGCGTTCGCGCCCGACGCGAAGGCCGCGGCCACGAAGGCGGAGATCATCGGCTCGATGGAGGGGAATCGCTCCGCCGGATCCAGGGCGAACGCGCGCGCGAACCACGTCTCCAGCGCCGGCGGCGCGTCCGGGCACAGCGTCGACAGCGGGGGGCGCGCGCCCTCGATGATGGAGGCGAGCACATCGGCGATGGTGCGGCCGGCGAAGGGCTGCTGGCCGGTGAGCGCCACGTGCGCGACCACCGCGAGGGCCCACATATCGAGCTGTGGATCCGACTGCCCGTCGCACGTGTGCTCCGGGCTGAGGTAGCCCGGCGTGCCCAGCACCACGCCGTCCGCGGTCTGGCGGGGGAAGTCGGCCGCCAGATCCTGACGGATCCACTTGGCTATCCCGAAGTCGGCGACCTTGGCGCGGAGGCGTCCGTCGCGCCCCTCGCGGAGCAGGATGTTCGATGGCTTGATGTCGCGGTGCACGATCCCGAGGCCGTGCGCCACGGCGAGCGCCTCTCCGATCTGGCGGAGGAGCGCGGCCAGATCGGCCGCGGGGACCGGCCCTCGCTCGTGGATCAACTGCCGGAGGGACCGGCCGTGCACGTACTCCATGACGAGGTACGGGCCTGCCTCGGCGTCCTCGCCGGCGTCGTGCACCGTAACGATGAAGTCGGTCTTCCGCCCGAGCTGGGCCGCGACCTGCGCCTCGAAACGGAAGCGCTCCATCACGTCGATAGCGAGGTTCTGGCGCGGGAGCACGAGGAACTTGAGCGCGACGTCGAAGCGCCGGACGTTATCGTGTGCGCGCCACACCTCGCCCATCGCGCCCTGGCCGAGCGGGTGGAGGAGCCTGTACCGCCCGCCGACGACGCGGCCGGGAAGGAGCTGCGCTCGGGCCTCGTCGCGCGCTGCGCCCCCCGGAGCGAGAAGGCCGGGCGGCGGAGGCTGCCCGCCCAGCGTGGTAGCCTCGCGCGCGGCGTCCCTCGCCGGGGAATCGGGCTGTCGGCCCAGAGAGGGCGGCTGCAGCACGCCGGTGATCTTTGTGCCGCCCCCGTTCCCCGGACCGATCGCTGTGTCCATGGGACAGCGACCTGTGGAGAGGGGCGACGACATGTCCTCAGCGTATCGCGAATGCGGATGCCTTTGAACGGCGAATGCCCTGGCCCGCTCGCGCACGCGCGCCGCATGCCCACGCGACAGCGACGTTCGACGCAGCGCAGCTGTACTTATCGTTCGATCGCGCTGCCGAGCTCTCGCGGCGTGGAGCTCCCTGGCTCCCGCCTCCCGTTCAGGCGCGGCGCTGGCCGGAGATAGCTGCCTACAGCAGCCGACTTTGACCCAGGCGGCGGAGCGCGAACGCGATGCCGCTCTGCAGGCTCCCCTTCACCACGATGGACTGCAGCTCGACATCGAGGTCGACGAGCGTCCGCGCGACCTCGGGGCGAATGCCCGTGAGCACCACCTTCGCTCCGATGAGCCGCAGCGCGGTCGCCGCGCTCACCAGCATCGCGGCGACGCTGCTATCGACCGACTTCACGCCGGTGACGTCGATGATCACCACCGCCGCGTGGGATTGCTGCGCCCCCTCCAGGGCCGTCTGGACGATCTGGCGCGCCCGCGCTTGATCCACGGTCCCGATGAGGGGCATCACCATGATCCGGTCGGTGATCGGGATGAGCGGGGTCGACATCTCCGACAGCCGCTCCGTCTGCCCCCGGATGATCTCGCCCTGGAGCTTCGCCCGCTCGTCCTCGGCTCGCTCGCGCTCGCGGAGCTCGAAGACGAGCCGCTCGTTCGCCCGGCGGAGCTCCTCGGTGCGGTGGGTGATCCGATCCTCCAGCGCCTCGTTCAGGCGCCCGAGCTCGCGCGCCGAGGCCTCCGCGCGCGCGACGAGCCGCGCGTTCTCGACGGCGATGGCGGCCTGCGAAGAGAGGAGCGCGCACAGGTCGATCCGCGCCGGGTTGAAGACCTCGGTCGCCGCGCCGTTCTCCAGATAGAGGATGCCCGTCAGCTCTCCCTTGTGCATCATGGCCATGCAGAGCAGCGATTTCGGCTGCATCACGGCGATGTAGGGGTCCCCCGCGAAGCGGCTCTCGCTGGAGGCGTCGCCGAGGACCACGGGCTCACGGGTCCTCTCGACATACTGCACGACGGAGCGCGCGATCTCGTCGCTGGTCTCCGCCGGGACCGGAGGGCCGATCGTGACCTTGTGGGGGTCGATCGTGATCGTGGCCTCGAGCGTGAGCCGGCCGTCCTGCTTGAGGAGGAGGACGCCTCTCTGCGCGCCCGCGTGCTCGATCGTGAGCCTCATCAGGCGGTCGATGATCTCGTCGAGGACGATCTCGCCGGCGATCGTCTGCGCGGCGCGGCTGATCGTGATCGTGTCGAGGATGGACGTCCCCCTGCCCGTCGTCGTCCTCGTGATGAGCTCCGCGCCCTTCGTGACGGGCGGCGCCGCGAGGTGCAGGAAGAGGTGCGGGTGCTTCCCGGCGAGGTCGTCCGCCTTCGCCGTCGCGCCCCACCGCAGGTAGCCTTGATAGGCATCCTTCATGTGAATGGACGCGATCTTCTTTCGCCCGCCCGCCAGGTGGAACCTCGCGGCGAGCTCGCTCGCGAGCGCCTCGTGGTGGAAGAACTCGCTCCGTCCTGCGGCCTCGACGGCCGCGTCGTAGAGGTTCGTGGCCTTGAGCTCGTCGCCCTCGATCCGCGCTCGCTCCGCCTCGATGAGCAGCTTCTTGTGCAGGTAGTTCTCGGGGCAGCCTTCCGCCCATTCAGCGAGCTTTCGCTGGTGCTTCGTGAGCAGCTCCGCGAGCTCCCGCTGCTCGGCGGCGTCCCTCGTCGGGTAGAGCCCGCAATAGACCAGGCAGAGGAAGAAGACGCGATCCGTCTCGGCGTGGGTGCCGTTGGCGACCGCGTTCTGCGCCTCTGCGAGGAGCGCCATCGCGAGGGCGCCCTCGTACTCCTCGTAGAGGGTCGAGAGCTCCATCTTGACGGTGTAGTACCAGGCGGCCGCCATCATCATCCCGGGCTGCTCGAGCGTCGCGACGAAGGAGTCCTCGTCGAACGTCTCGTCGCTCAGCGACAAGGGGCCCCTCGTGCGCCCCGTGAGGGCCACGATCATCTGCTTGCTGATCCGGAGGATGACCTCGGTGAGCGGGGTCCTGGTCCGCTGCATGAGCGCGAGGAGCCCGTCGGCCTCGTCCTCCACGGCGCCGAGCTCGTCGCCCAGGCCCAGCCGAAAATCGAGGTTGCGGTGAGCGGTGTAGGCGAGGAAGAGCAGATCTCCCGACTCGAGGCCCGCGCGCTGCGCCTGCTCGAAGTAGCCAAGCGACGATCGGAGCGGCTTGTAGAACGCGTTGACCTGCCCGAAGATGAAGCCCACCTGGCACCGCAGCGCGACGGCGTTGAACCGCTCACAGAGGTCCAAGGCGAGCCTCGCGAACCTGTACGCCTGCTCGTACGAGCCCAGCCAGCCGCACAGGAGGATGGCATACGCCCCGAAGATGCCGGGCGACTGCTCCGAGAGGCCATACGTCAAGGAGAGCGTCATCTCCTTGGCCATGATGAAGGAGCAGAACCGGGCATCGACCATGTAGGCTGCGGGGGCCAGGATCCTCAGGATCGGCATCACGGCCTTCTTGTCGGGATCGGTCATCGCGGGGGCGTGCAGCAGATCTTCGATCCGCCGCCCGATCAGCTTCGCCTGCGCTTCTGCGATCTCCGCGTCTGCCGCCGCCTTGCCCGCCTCGGCGGTCTCGGGCAGCTCGATCCCGAAGGGCGCGAGCGCCGTCCGGCCGACATCGATGGCCTTGTCGAACTGGTTCCTCGCGCAACAGACGACGATGCTGAGCGTTCGAACGCGCGCCACGTCGAGGTGGGACGCCGCGCGGCGCAGCAGGGTGTCGAGCGAGGATTCCGCCGCGTCGAACGCCCCGCTCGCGTACTCGCACTCGGCCTGCTCCATGTGGAGCGCGAACGTCAGCGCGTAGTCCTTGCCCCAGGCCGCCTCGCCGAGCAAGGACAGGCCGGCCCGGTAGTACCCGACGGCCGCCTCGTAAGCCGCCGACGCCTTCGCCTTCCGGCCCGCGGCGAGGTTCAGGCGCGCGAGCGCGAGCCGCTCGCCCGGCTCCTCGATCAGCGCAGCGCCGATGTTCAGGTGGTTCGCGATCTCGAACAGGGCCTCGTCCCGCGGCTCGTCGCCGCTCCTCGCCCAGAGGAGCCGCCCGATCCTGAGGTGCGCCGCCTGCTTCTCGTCCTCCCCGACGAGCGAATACGCGGCCTGCTGCACGCGATCGTGCACGAACCGGTAGGCGACATGGAAGGTCTCGGCGAACCCCGAGAGCGACGCGTCCTGAGCCGCGCGGTCATCCAGGAAGCGGTACTCCGCGTGGAGGGGCAGGACGAGGCCCTCCCGGAGCGCTTCCCAGAGATCAGCGGCCATGTCGACCTGCGATCGCTCCTGGATGATCGCGAGCGAGCTCAGGTCGAACCGGTAACCCATGCAGGCGGCGAGCTTCAAGGCATGTCGGGTGTTCTCCGTCAACCTCAGGATCTTGCCTGCCATGAAGTCGACCACGTTGTCCGTGATCATTCGCTCGCGGATTCGCTCGACATCCCAGCTCCAGCTGTCCGAGGGCGCGTCGAACGTGAGCAGCTCCTCCTGCTCGAGCGCCACCACGAACTGGTTCAGGAAGAACGGATTGCCGTGCGTCTTGTTCCACACGAGCGCAGCAAGCGGCGCGATCGGCTCCTTGCCGCAGCCGAGGGCGTCCGCGATCAGCTGCGTTGTGTCCGGCAGGGAGAGCGGTTCCAGCGCGATGTGCGACACCGCGGCCCCGGCCTCCCGGAGCCGCTCCAGGGCGAGCGTCAGCGGGTGGGCCTCGTCCACCTCGTTGTCGCGATAGGCCCAGAGCACGAGCAGATGGCCGCGCTCCGGATCCGACATGATCTGCTCGAGGAGGCTCAACGAGGCCGGATCTATCCACTGGACGTCGTCCAGAAAGACCGCCACCGGGTGCTCTCGGGTCGCGACGGCGCGGAGGAAGCGCTGGAATACAAGGGCGAAGCGGTGCTGCGATTCGGTGGGCCCGAGCGGCGGGGCGCTCGGCTGCGGCCCGATCAGGAGCTCGAGCTCTGGCACCAGGTCGACGAGGATCTGCCCGCTCGATCCGAGGGCGAGCTGCAGGCGGCTCTTCCAGCCCGAGAGCCGCTCCGCGGGCTCCGCAAGGAGCTTCCGGCAGAGCTCCCGTAACGCGCGCGCGACAGGCGCATACGGCGTGCTGCGGTCGAGCTGGTCGAACTTCCCTTCGATGAAGGCTCCGCCATCGCGGGCGATGAATCGGTGCATCTCATGGACCAGCACCGATTTGCCGACACCCGCGTAGCCGGAGACCAGGAAGAGCTCGGCCGCGCCTCGGGTCGCGCGCTGCCATGCGCTCCCGAGCGCCGTCGTCTCCGCCGCTCGCCCATAGAGCCTCTGCTGGAGACGGAGCTTGCCCGACCGATCGCGCCGGCCGAGCGGGAAGGGCTCGATGCGGCCCGTCATCGAGAGCTTCGCCAGGCACTCGTCCAGATCGGCCTTGAGCCCGCTCGCGGTCTCGTAGCGATCCTCGGCCGCCTTGGAGAGCAGCTTCATCACGATGTCGGAGACGACGGGCGGGATCTCGGGCGAGACCTCGTGCGGAGGGAGCGGCCTCCGCGCGATATGGCTGTGGACGAGCTCCACCGGATCCGTGGATTGGAACGGCAAGGCGCCGGTCAGCATCTCGTACAGGGTGACGCCGAACGAATACAGGTCCGTGCGGTCGTCGAGGATCCGGTTCATCCGGCCCGTCTGCTCCGGAGACATATAGGCGAGCGTCCCCTCCAGCGTGTCGGGGCGCTCGGCGCCCTGCGTCTCCCGGGAGAGGCGGGTGGCGATGCCGAAGTCGATCAGCTGAGCCGACCACGTCTCTGGACGAGACAGGATGTTGTGCGGCTTGATGTCCTTGTGGATGATGCCGTGTCGATGGAGGGACGTCAGCGCGCCCGCCACCGAGGAGGCGACCTTCAGCGTGGCGCCGAGGTCGAGCCTGCGCGTCTTCAGGACGACGTTGAGGGGGGAGCCGCCGAAATCCTCCAGGATGAGCGCGAGGCTGCTCCCGTGCCTCTCGAGGCCGTGCGTCTTCACGACGCCCGCCAGCGAGAGATCTCTCAGGATGCCATACTCGTGCCTGAGCTTGGCGAGCACCCTCGGGTCGGGACAATCGCTCTTGGGGATCTTGATGACCACTGGCGCACGATCGGTGTTCCGGTAACCGCCGTACAACACGGCATCGGAGCTCTGTTGGATCTCCGAGGTGATCGTGAACTGAGGTATTTGGACCATTCCATCCCCACTTGATTACTCCACCTTTAATAAAAGAGCGGAGCACCTAGGAGATGCAAAGTCGTTGCACCCTGTCAAGGGGCAGCTCGGCGAGGAGCGATCTCCAGCGCAGCGCGCCGGGCGCCGCGTGACAGGATGTCGACGTGGGCGAGAGGGGCCAGCGCGGCGCGCTGGGCGGCGGGTCGGGACAGCTACGCGCGCTGCGCCTTCACGCGCTTGACCTTCTTCTTCTCCTTGCGCTCCAGGAGCCGCAATACGGCCACGGACCGGTCGACGAGCAGGTAGCGCTCTCCCCCTGCCCTCGCCGGGACCGTGCGCGCCGGCTCCCCGGCGGTGCGGGTGTCGATGAGCACCTCCCACCGCTCGCCGAACTCGATCGCGGGCAGCACGAACTCCAGCGGCGAGTGGTTCGCGTTGATGAGCACGAGCAGCGTGTCGCCGGAGATCGGCTCGCCGCGCGGGCCGAGCGCCCAGAGGGCGTCGCCCCCGAGCAGGTAGCCGATCGCCCGCGCGTTCGGGTGGGTCCAGTCCTCCGGCGTCATCTCGGCGCCGTCGGGGCGGAACCACACGATGTCCTTGAGCCCGCTCCCGTGCACGTAGCCGCCCGAGAAGAACATCCGCCGGCG
This sequence comes from Sorangium sp. So ce375, assembly GCF_051473855.1. Lineage (NCBI taxonomy): Bacteria > Pseudomonadati > Myxococcota > Polyangiales > Polyangiaceae > Sorangium > Sorangium sp. So ce375. Next base: position 3,254,937 of record NZ_CP150335.1, on the reverse strand, counting down.
CAGCACGGGCTGGCTGCGCCGAAGGGCGATGAGGCGGCAGGTGAACTCGAAGAGCTGCTTCCGCCGCTCGTCGAGGTCCCAGTCGTGCCAGGAGAGCTCGTTGTCCTGGCAGTACGCGTTGTTGTTGCCGAGCTGCGTCTTGCCGATCTCGTCACCGGCGTTGATCATCGGCACCCCCTGCGAGAGGAGGAGCGTCGCGAGGAGGTTGCGCTTCTGGCGCTCGCGCAGCTCGATGACCACAGGGTCGCTGGAGGGGCCCTCGACGCCGTGGTTGTAGCTGTGGTTGTTGTTGGTGCCGTCCCGGTTGCCCTCGCCGTTCGCCTCGTTGTGCTTCTCGTTGTACGAGACGAGATCGTTCAGGGTGAAGCCGTCGTGCGCCGTGACGAAGTTGACGCTCGCGTACGGGCGGCGCCCGCTCGACGCGTACAGATCGCTCGACCCGGTGAGCCGATACCCGAGGTCGGCCGCCAGCAGATCGCCCTTCCAGAAGCGGCGCACCGAGTCGCGGTAGCGATCGTTCCACTCGGTCCAGAGGACCGGGAAGTTGCCGACCTGATAGCCGCCCTCGCCCACGTCCCACGGCTCCGCGATGAGCTTCGTGCGCGAGAGCACCGGGTCCTGGTGGATGATGTCGAAGAACGAGCTCAGGCGGTCAAAGTCGTGGTGCCCGCGGGCGAGGGCCGACGCGAGGTCGAAGCGGAATCCGTCGACGTGCATCTCGGTCACCCAGTACCGCAGGCTGTCCATCACCAGCTGGAGCGTCTCGTAGTGACGCGTGTTCACCGTGTTCCCGCAGCCCGTGAAGTCCATGTAATAGCGCGGGTTGTGCGGGACGAGCCGGTAGTAGGTCCAGTTGTCGATCCCCTTCAGCGAGAGCGTCGGACCGAGGTGGTTCCCCTCCGCCGTGTGGTTGTACACGACGTCGAGGATCACCTCGATGCCCGCGGCGTGGAGCGCCTTCACCATCGCCTTGAACTCGGTCACCTGCTGCCCGAGCCGCCCGCTCGACGAGTAGCGGCCCGCGGGCGCGAAGTACGCGAGCGTGTTGTAGCCCCAGTAGTTGACGAGCCCGCGCTCCCAGATCTCGCGCTCGCTCGCCATCTCGTGCACGGGGAGCAGCTCGAGCGCCGTCACGCCGAGCTTCTTGAAGTGGGCGATGGCCGCGTCGGAGGCGAGCCCCGCGTAGGTGCCGCGCAGGTTCGCCGGGATGCCCGGGTGCCGCTGGGTGAAGCCCTTGACGTGGACCTCGTAGATGATCGTGTCCTGCCAGCGCGTGGCCGGCGGCCGGTCGCCGTCCCACGCGAAGCGGTGGTCGACGACGACGGACTTCGGCGCGCCCCAGGCGCTGTCGCGGTGGCAGATCTCCAGGTCGTCGAGCGGGGCCGGCGGGGGCGGCGGCGTGGAGTCCTTCCCGCGCGCCTCGGCGCGGCGCTCGCCCGCGGCCTTGCCCCCGCCCTTCTCGGGCGCCGCGCCGTCCCTGCCCGCGTCCTTGGGTCGGCCGGCGCCGCCGTCGCCGCGCTCGGGGTGCCCGCCGCGGTCGTAGGCGAAGAGCGGCGCCTTCCAGTTCGGCTCGCTGGAGAGCGCGTACGCGTAGGGATCGACGAGGAGCTTCGCGGGGTTGAAGCGCTGCCCGGAGCGCGGGTCGTAAGGCCCGTGCACCCGGTAGCCATAGAGCTGGCCGGGCTTGAGCCCCGGCACGTAGCCATGGAAGACGTGGGCCGTCCGCTCGGGGAGCTCGATGCGCTCGCGCTCCACGACATCGTCGACGGCCTCGAAGAGGCAGAGCTCGACCTTCGTGGCGGACTGGGAGAACAGTGTGAAGTTGACCCCCTCGCCGTCATAGACGGCGCCTAGGGGGGTCGGCGTGCCGGGCCATATGCGTCTGGTCATCTGAAAAACCTGTGAAGCCGCCCTATTCGCGAGATCGGCGCCGCTGTCGAGACACAAGCGCGCGCGGCCCCATTTTTCGGTCGCCGCCCCCGGGATCGTCGGCGGCCCGGCCGCGAGCCGGGCCCGCCCTCGCGCCGCGCTCGGCGTCGCTGCGGCGGCGGCAGCGCGACCACGCGATCCACGGAGCAGAAGGGCATCCCGGACGGCGCGACCCGGGCTAGACTCCGCCCCTGAACGCCTGGAGCCAAGCGAAAAACGCCCATGTCTTCCCCCTCTGCCGAAAATCAGTCCCAGAGCTCCCCTCGTCCTTCCGACGCGCGCCGCCGCATCGCCGGCGTCACGGTGCCGCTCTTCTCCCTTCGCAGCGATCGCTCGTGGGGCATCGGCGAGATCGGTGATCTCCCCGAGTTCGCCGCGTGGATGCGCGCCGCGGGCCTGCGCCTCGTGCAGCTCTTGCCGCTCGGCGAGGTGTCGGGGGGCGAGACGTCGCCGTACATGGCGCTCTCCGCGTTCGGGATCGATCCGATGTACATCTCGCTGTCCGCCGTGCCCGAGCTCCCGGCGGAGCGGCTCGGCGAGGCGCTCGGCGACGACATGGCGGCGCTCGATGAGGCGCGGAACAGCGCGCGCGTCCACTACGATCTCGTGCGCCGCGTGAAGCGGCGGGCGCTGCGCTTCGCCTTCGACGTGTTCGAGCGCGAGCACCACGCGAAGCAGACGCCGCGCGCGGCCGAGCTCGGCGAGTTCGTGAAGCGGCAGTCGGACTGGCTGCCCGACTACGCGCAGTTCCGCGCGTTCAAGGACGCCTTCGAAGGCGTCGCGTGGTGGGACTGGCCCGAGGCGATCCGCGAGCGCAAGCCGGAGGCGCTCGAGGCGCTGCGGCGCGAGCGCGCAAGGGACATCCTGTTTTACGAGTACGTCCAGTGGCTCGCGCACACGCAGTGGGAGGCGGCGCGCGCGGATCTCCGGGGCAAGGGCGTGGAGATCATGGGGGATCTCCCGTTCATGGTGGCGCGCGACAGCGCCGACGTGTGGGCGCACCAGGGCGAATTCCGGCACGACATGACGGTCGGCGCGCCGCCCGACCAGTTCGACACGGAGGGGCAGCGGTGGGGGCTCCCGCCGTACTTCTGGGCCCGGATGCGCGAGAACGACTTCGCGTGGCTCAGGCGGCGCTGCCGCTACACGGGGCTGCTCTACGACCGGTTCCGGATCGATCACCTGGTCGGCTTCTACCGGACGTACATCTTCCCGGAGCAAGGGAGGACGGCCGAGGGGGGCGAGCGGCCCAAGGCGACGTTCGATCCGGCGGAGGAGGCGGAGCAGCGCGAGCACGGCGGCCGGGTCGTGGGCGCGATGCTGGCGGGGGCGGCGGAGACCGGGGCGCAGCTCGTGGCGGAGGATCTCGGCGCGGTGCCGCAGTGGGTCCGGGAGTCGCTCACGCAGCTCGGCGTGCCGGGCTACAAGGTGCTGATCTGGGAGAAGGACGACGTCGTGTTCCGCGATCCGGCGGAGTATCCGGAGCTCTCGGTGGCGTGCTTCGGGACGCACGACACCGACTCGGTGGTTGTGTGGTGGGAGTCGCGGGACGACCGGGAGCGCGCCGGGGTCCTCGAGCTGCCGCAGCTCGCGCCGCGCCGGAACGAGCTCGGCCGGGAGTTCACGAAGGAGGCGCACCGCGCGCTGCTCGACCTGATCCTCGGCTCGAAGAGCGAGCTCGTACTGCTGCTCCTCCAGGACGTGCTCGCCACGCGCGATCGGATCAACGTCCCGGGGACCGTGGGGCCGCAGAACTGGTCGCTCCGGCTGCCGGCGCCGCCGTCTGCGCTCGATCGGGATCCCGAGGTGCGGGCCGCGCTCGATCGGGTGCGCGAGAGCGTCGAGGCCAGCGGGCGCGGATAACGCGTCATCTCCCGCCGTCTCACGCCCCCTCGGGCCACCGGCGATATAGTCTCACCAAAAATCCGTCGATTCGCTGTAAGAGCGAGTCGGCCAGCGCGCTGACGGCGGAGGCGCCCACGCGCTGACTCGCTGCGTCGTCGCGGTATGCTTCGTGCAATCGCGAAGTATATGCCGACGAAACATTCCGGAAAACTGCCTTCTCTTACTGTCGCTGTCGAGGAGGCCACCAGTGAACGAAATCAACGCCTCGGACACCACCTGGCTCCTGGTCTCGTCAGCAATGGTTCTGCTGATGACGCCAGCGCTGGCCCTGTTTTACGGGGGCATGGTCCGAACGAAGAACACGCTCAGCACATTCATGCACAGCTTTTTCGCCATGGGGATCGTCACCCTGGCGTGGGTGACGCTCGGGTACTCGATGGCGTTCGCCGAATCCAAGGGCGGGTTCATTGGCGGCTTCGACTACGCGTTCCTGAACGGCGTTGGCACCGAGCCGCGCGCCGGGACGACGGTACCTCACCTCCTGTTCATGGCGTTCCAGATGATGTTCGCCATCATCACGCCGGCGCTGATCTCGGGCGCCTACGCGGAGCGCATCAAGTTCTCTTCGTATGTGGTGTTCACGCTGCTCTGGTCGCTCCTCGTCTACAGCCCCATCTGCCACTGGGTGTGGAACCCGGGCGGATGGCTCCTCGCGCGCGGCGCGCTCGACTTCGCCGGCGGTACCGTCGTTCACCTCGCCTCGGGCGCGAGCGCGCTCGTGATGGCGATCGTGATCGGCAAGCGCAAGGGGTACCCGACGCGCAAGATCGTGCCGCACAACCTCACCATGACGCTGCTCGGCGCCGGCCTCCTGTGGTTCGGCTGGTTCGGCTTCAACGGCGGCTCCTCGCTCGCGGCGAACGGGCTCGCCGCGGTGGCGTTCGTGAACACGCACATCGCCGCGGCGATCGCGGCGCTCGCCTGGGCCCTCATCGAGGCCGTGCGCTTCGGCAAGCCGTCGCTCCTCGGCGTGGCGTCGGGGCTCGTCGCGGGCCTCGTCGCCATCACGCCGGCGGCGGGCTTCGTCGGGCCGATGGCGTCCGTCGCGATCGGGCTCGCCGCGGGCGCGGTGTGCTACGGCGCCGTGATGCTGAAGGGCAAGCTGGGTTATGACGACAGCCTGGACGCGTTCGGCATCCACGGCGTCGGCGGGCTGCTCGGCGCGCTGCTCACCGGCGTGTTCGCCTCCAAGGTGTGGAATTCGGCCGGACAGGACGGCCTCATCAAGGGCAATTCGGCGCTGCTCACCGAGCAGGCCATTGCGGCCGTGGTCGCCGCGGCTTACGCGGCGGTGGTCACCCTCGTGCTCGTGAAGGGGATCAGCGCGGTGATGGGCTTCCGGGTCGACGAGGAGGTCGAAGACGAGGGCCTCGACGGCGCCCTCCACGGCGAGGAGGCCTACTCGCTCGGCGAGGGCGGCGCTCACGCCGCCGAGAGCGTGCCCCCGGCCCCCAGGCCGGCGCCGGCGCCCGTCCTCGCGCGCGAAGGCGCCTGATCCAGCGCAGCGGAGGCTCACGCGCGGAGGCCGCCCGGCGGGTGCCAGGCGGCCTTCGCCGCTTTGTCCCCTGCCCTTCTTCGCCGAGAGCGCTCGACAACAAGGCGCTCGGAAGCTCCTTTATCCCTCCGTGCCCTCTGGACCGCTGTGGATCGAGCTCTCTCCGCGGCGCGACGCTCGCGCATCTCATGCGCGCGTCTCGCCGAGCGTCGAGCAGCGCGGCGAGAGGGGCGTCACCTGCACGTGAAGGTGGGCTCGCCGGTCTCCTCGCAGCCGTGCTCGCAGGTGACCTTGGCGCACCCGCAGCGGCGAAGCGCGCCGCGATCGCCGTCGGCGCGCTGATCGCAGTCGTCGCTGATCGTGCGGCACTCGTCGTGGCAGCGCCCGATCTGGGCGGGCGACGGCGCGCAATCGACGGGCGCCGCACCGCCGGACGAGCCCGCGCCGCCGCACAGCTCGACGGACGCGACCTGCTCCAGCAGCGGGATGCGCCCCCCGATCATGCACTGCGCGTGCGGCTCGCAGACGAGATCCCGCAGCACCGCCACCACGCGGACGCGCTGCCCCCTCAGCGAACGCCAGTCGGCACCGAGCCAGCGCTCGGCGTCCTCGCGCGACAGGATCCTCCCGGCGATGAGGGGCTGCGAGCCCTTCGTCAGCTCCAGCGCGCCGACCCAGCGCTCGCGCGCGGGCGCCTCGCCAGGTCCCCCCGTCGGCGGAGAGACCGGCGGCGCGCCGGCAGACGCGGCGCCCACGGCGGGGGCCGGTGCAGCGCCCCGCGCCGTCGGCCCCGGCGAGGCGACCGGCGCCGTCGGCCCCGGCGAGGCGACCCGCGCCGTCGGCCCCGGCGAGGCGACCGGCGCCGTCGGCCCCGGCGAGGAGGGAACGCTCTCCGCGCAGCCCAGCGCCCCGGCGCAGCACGCGCCGAGCAGCGCCCCCAGGAGCGATCGCCGCGCCCCCGCCGCGACGGGAGCGCGCCGCGGGGCACGCACCGAGCTCATGGAAGGCACGAGCCACTCTACCACGCGCCATCGTGCGCGCGCGCCATGGGGCGCGTCGCTCCTGCGAAGCGAGCCGCACGGGCGCAGCGGCCGTGCGCCCGAGAGCCGCGGCCGTGCGCCCGCACGGCGTCAGCTCGCGGCGCGCAGCCACCGCCGGGAGAGCTCGATCACGCGCGCGTTCTCGGGGATGTCGAGGAAGCCCCGGCGGTGCGCCGCGGGCAGCGCCTCCGCCCGCGCGAGGAGCCGGGCGCGCGCGCCGGCGATGACCGCGGACGCGCCCTCCCGCTCGCCCGCGGCGTGCAGCGCCTCCGCATGGACGAGGTCGGCCAGCGCGCTCTTGTACCCCGGCACGCTCCAGCGCTCGTGCGCCGCCGCGACCTCCCGCGCCGTGGAGAGCGCGTCCGCAGCGCGGCCCACGGCGAGCTGGATCGAGGACAGGAGCGCCTTCGCCCCCACCTGCTCCAGCGGGAACGACGCGAGGAGCTCGATCGCGGTCAGCGCCTCGCGCTCCGCGGCCTCGAGGTCTCCCTCGCCGCGGAGCACGCTCGCGAGCGCCCAGCGCGCGAACCCTTGCTGCAGCGGGGTGCGCCGCTCGATCCCCACCCCCAGCATCCTCGCCGTCTCGGCGCGCGCGCGGCCCAGCGCGCCGAGGTCGATCAGGACCTCGATGCAAAGGAACGTCCGGAGCCACGAGACCGGCCCCAGCTCTTCGCCCGCGGGCATCGTCTCGCCGAGCTCGCGCTCCGCCCGGCGGAGATCGCCGAGCAGCCGGGCGACCATCCCGATCGCCACCTGCGCGACGATCGAGCCGCGCCAGTACCCCGCCTGCACGAAGCTCGCGCGCGCCGCCTCGGCCGTGCACAGGCCCGTCCACAGGTCCCCGTCGGTCCACGCCTCGTAGTACGCGAGGGCGCTCTGCAGCCAGCCGCGCGCGACGGGATCCCGCTCCGCGACCGGCTCCGTCACCTCGCGCACCCGCCTGATCAGCGCGTCGGCGAGCCTGAACTCGCCCAGCTGGGCGGCGTAAAAGCACCCGGCCGCGAGCGCGAACGCCGCCGAGCCGATCCCCTCCGGGGCGAGCTCGACCGCCTGCAGCGTGCGCACCGTCGCCATGAGCTCGTCGAGCCGGCCGAGGTGGATGTCCGCGGAGATCTTCGCGGGCACCGTCCTCACCCAGGGCATGCTCCCGGGCGTCAGGAGGCGCTGCGCCTCGTCGAGGTACAGGCAGGCGTGGTCCCACTCGCTGCGCCACGCGTGGACCTCCGAGAGCACGCCCAGCAAGCTCAGGTGGACCGCGTCCGGCGCGCCGCACTCGAGCCCCCGCCGGGCGCGCGCGATCGCCGCGTCCTGATCGCTCCCCCGGAGCGCCTGCTCGGCGGCGCGCAGGTAGAAGCTCCCGGCGCGCGCGAGGTCCAGCCCGCGCTCGAGGTGCTCGGCGAGCATCGCGGGATCGCTCGCGCCGCTCTCCTCCAGGAAGGCGGCGGCGAGCCGGTGCCCGAGGACGCGATCCGTCTCCGTGAGCATCTCGTACGCCCCCTCCCGCAGGAGCGCGTGCCGGAACATGAACTCCTCGTCCCCGGGGAACCGGCCCTCCTTGCGGCGGACGATCACCTCCCTGTCGACCAGCTCCGAGAGCACGTCGTGCGGAGAGGCCCACGGCGCCGCGCTCCCGAGGAGAGCCGCGACGCCGCCGCGCCAGAGTAGCGGAACTTTTAGTACACGCAGGGGAGGCCGAAATTCCGGCCAAAACCGGCGATTTGCTCAGCCGGCCGGGCTGAACTACGATCAACCTTTCTGACAGGTAAAACAAATGACACACGCAACCCCCAACGCCGCGATCAGGCGGACGCTCGGCTACCCGCGCGTCAGCACGAGGGAGCAGGAGATCGCAGGCGTCTCCCTGGACGCCCAGGCCGAGAAGATCGGCAACTACTGCCGGCTCCATTCTCTGCCGGAGCCGATCCTGTTCCCGGAGGTAGAGAGCGGCGGCGAGGAGAACGAGGCGAACCGGAAGAAGGTTGCCGCGCTCCTGGCGGACGTCCGCCGGGGGGACATGGTCATCGTGACGGACATCGACCGCTTCGGGCGCGACGTGGTCTTCATTGTCAAGAACGTCCGTCAGATCATGCGCAAGGGCGCCGTGTTCGTCGCCATTGACAAGGGGTTCGATTCGCGCTCGCCGATGGCAGAGGACACGCTCGCCAACTGGGCGGTCGGGGCGGAGCAGGAGCGACGTCGGATCAAGGAGCGAACCGAAGGGGGGCGGAAGCACCTGCGTGCCCAGGGGTACTTCGTCGAAGGGCATCCGCCGTTCGGCTACGAACGCCAGCCGAAGCCCAAAGGGACGAAGACGCCGCTCCCCCTCCGCGTGGTTCCGGAGCACGCCGCGGCGGTTCGCAGGATGTTCGCGCTCTCACTGGAAGGCTATAGCGTATTCCAGATCGCCAAGCGGCTCCGCCAGGAGTATGGCAGCATCAAGGCGTTCGGACGCGCCTGGGTTATTACCGCGCTGCGCAACCGAACCTACACGGGCCGTGTCGCAAAAACCAGCGTGCGACCGAACGCCACGCGCGGCGTGGTACAACTTCCGGCCGAGTGGATCGTTGCGCACGAGGCGATCATCGACGATGAAACATTCAACAACGTTCAGCTTGCACTGAGAGGCCGTCGCCGCGGTAGGAAGCCCCAGGACGATTCTGGGACGGCTAACCACTTGCTCCGTGGCATCTGCCGCTGCGCGGAATGCGGCGGTAGCGTCGCTGCCGTTCCGGTGGACCGCAAGGGCCGGCATAAGGTGGGCTACTACGTTTGCCGTGGCCATGTGGAGCAGAAAGAGAAAGGTGTCCGGTGCAAGCTTGGTGCATGCCTTCGCCAGCCCGACGCAGACGCGGCCGCGAGCGAGCAATTCTTGACGTTTGCTCGCTCGCTCCTCACTTCGCTAACTCGACCGCCACGCCAGATCGAGAAGCCAGATTTCACCGCCCAGCGCCGCGAGATCAAGACCTCGCGACAGCGAGTTGTGGAATTTGTCGCGAAGGGTCTCTTCACCGTCGACGATGTGAAGATGGAACTGAATCGACTCGATGACGCGCTTGCAGCCATTGAGGCAAAGGAAGCCGAGCTCAAGGAAACAGCAGGCAACGACACTGTCGAGACACGAAAGCACGCACATGCCTATGTCCAGCAGATAGTCGACGAATGGGGCGTTTTTCCGATAGAGATTCGACGAGCGCTGATCCGCGCGTTCTCCTCGAAAGTCGAGAAAACGAAGGACCGGCAGATCAGGACCACATGGCGCGATCCATCGCAGATATCCGCGGCACATGGAGCGCAGGAGTTGCCGGCGCTCCGCCCTGCGACGAACGTCGCTGCGCTGCCCGCCCCCTCGCCCGTCGCCCCTCTGTCCCCGATCGTCGCTGCGCTCCCAGCGCCGTCGATGTCGGCGCGTGACTATCTTGGCACGATGGAAGGTGCTTCAGCTCCGGTCGAGCGTTCGCAGAGCTGACTACCGGGCTCCGCGTCCTCCGCGCGGACGGTGATGACGCCCAGGATAGTTGCTGCGGTATTGCGCAGGCTGCTTGCTAGCCATCGCGAGAGTGAGCGGTACCGGTCACGCCAATACACCTCATCGCGAGGGGGAGCGCTCGCGGTCACGGCCGTGGCGGTCGGCCCCCCTCCGAGATGCCCTGCTTGCCGCTGAGTAGCAACCCGTCCCGATCTGCTCCGCCGGTTTCGCCGTGATCCACTTGACGGCTCGGCCATAGACTGCTGCCTCCCTCGGGCGTTGCCGGCCGCCATCTCCGACGATGCGTAGACGCATTCCGGGTACCTGCCTCACACTCTCTCCTCGAAGCGCCCTCCTTGCCACTCTCGCCGACCCGAACGCGATCCCCTTGGCTCGTGCGAGGCGATCCGCTTCGCGATCCCGCCTGCGAACCACGAGGCCGGTCCCTCGTAGCGCCCGCCGCGTCCGGCGTGGGGGGGGGCGCCGACGTTTTCCGGCGGCGGGTACTCGACGGGCCGGCACGGGGCGGCCGCCGAGAGGCGGCTGGCATCGCGAGGATGGGGGCAAGCGCACGTCCACGACGTCGGTCCCTCTTGACGTCCGTTCCTGGCGCTGGTCTTTGTCGCTGCGTCTCACACCTGGAGGGATGATGAAATCTGCCTTGTTCACTTCCTGCATTCTGTTCGCTCTCAGCGCGGCGATTACCTCGGGGTGCAACGAAACGAAGCAAGTAACAGAGTCGCTTGCCGACCATGCTGGGGTCAACGTCCGCACACCTCAAGTGGTAATTGACGAGGAGATGGCAATCGACGCTGATGGATGGCAGGCAAGGGGCTTCTCGCTACCATCGCCAAGGCCCGTTCAGGTTACCGCGCAAGGCATCAAGCACACCGACAAGGGATTTCGTGTTTTTCTCATGGATTCAGCCCAACTTAAGAACTTCAAGGAAAAGAATGAGTTTCGACACATTCCGAGCTTTGAAGGGCTAAAGATTCGTTCGTACTCTCACACCGGCGAGCTCCCGGCAGGAAGTTGGGTTGCTGTTGTGGTAAATTCGGAGAACATCATCAATAGCATGGTCGTAAAGCTCAAAATCGTTGTTGATCCCAAGTAGCCCGGCACAGGATCGGTTCATATGATCGTACGCTATCGATGGTCGGCGGTCGGTACATCGTCGCTGCTGACGATACTTGGCCTTATGATGAGCGGGGCTCTTCTCGACAATCCGGGCGTGGATCTCATCATAGGGATTCTGGGAGTGGCTACGGTGCTCGTCAGCCTGGTCCAACTTGGCGCGTCGTTCATGATACCGGACGACGTGCGATGCCCGAAGTGCGGCGAAGGATGCCGCCTAAAAATGCGGATGTCCGGCGTGCCGGAACTCCGGTCAATTGTCGACGGTGAGCGCTGAAACGCTGGCGGATCCGACACGCCTGGACCTCCGAGCAGGAGATCATCAAGTAAGCACAGCCACGCCGCCGATGACGGCGCGCTGACGGTCGCACGCGAGGAACTACGCGAGCGCGGCCGTTCGCCACCGCTCGGCGAGGATCTGCGCGTGCGACCCGCGCGCCACCGTCCCGCCCGAGCGCTGCCCCCTCGCGGCGCGGTGAGGCAGTCTGCCGCAGTTGACGGCGCCCTGACGGTCGCACGCCAGGAGGCACTCGCTACCCGCCGCGCGAAGCGCGGCCAGAGCGGCCACGCGCACGGCCGTTATATCAGGAAAGCAACGACGAAGGGTTGCGGACGCCCAAGATGTCTTCAATACACTTATCGAGGCTCGCTGCATCCTCGCACAATCGGATGCGTTCCCGGTCAGCGTCAGTGAGTGTGAATCCGATGCGAGTTAGAAGGCGAAGACTCGCCTCACGCCTCCCGTTAAGCTCCCGCTGGGTAAGCTCGTGCTCATCAGATTGGGGCACGTTGCCTGGCCGCTGCTCAGCTTGCCGCGACTCTACCCATTCCGACCACATCGGCGACGCACCGAGAAGTCCGTGAATCACCTGCTTTGCGCGTTCACGCTCCTTCTGGTTCCTGTCCCACTGGTCGAACGAGTAATTCATTGCTGGGTCGATACGCTTGACGATCACACGCTTCGAACGAATGGACACGCACCCGACCCGAATCGGCGGCTGCGTATATCCATTGTCCAGGTGATCATACAGCTTGTCAAGCATTGCCTCGGTGACCAGTACCTCTCCCGATGCACTTGGTCCAAGCAGCGCGCCATGAACGTAAAGGTTTCGGTGCAGCCATTTACGCGCTTGGACACCTGACGAAACTCCAACCACCTGGAGAGCGTTACGCAGCGCGGCCATGTCACGAAATAGTTGTGCGAAATGCGAGAGCTGCAACGACTCGTCTTTGACTTCGACGAGGTGAACATGGAGGTTGTGCCCCCAACCATTCGAGTGTCGCACCGCAAAGTACGTCTCGACGAGGCCAACAACGCTGTCGCCGCCGACAGGACCGCTTCCAGGAATGACGACTCGTCGTCTAACCTGGTGCTCACACGTATCGTAGCCGAAGACCTCTCCTTCGCTGGTGACCGAACGATATGCTTTCGCCCTCGGCAGCACCTCGTCGAATACATCTGCCGCCCGTAATTCAAGCCAGCGGCCATAAATGGTTTCCGCGAGTTCCACGCTGGCCATGATACGCGTTGGCCGCTGCCTGTCAACGGGATGCAGATCGACAGGACCAGAGCACGACCGGCTTCAGGCAAAATTGATACGCTCATCGGCCCCCCAGTGCTTCGACACGGTTCTGATGAACCGTCGACATGCTCGGAGCCAGCCGTTTCGTAGGGGTTCCGAGCGACAGGATGGCGCACCAGGGCCGCGGTGCGGCACTAGCCAGACGACCTGCCGGTCAGTCCGCTCGCCTCGCTGGTGCGAGTAGAGGATCTCAAGCACAGACGCCACCGGGGCTGTGACTGGCGCAGGTAGCGTGCGAGCGGCGAACGCATGCGCCGGGTTGGTGGCGCGGCGCGATGAACGTCTAGAGGACCGATCAGTTTGATTTTGTGGTAATCCCGAGCGCTTCGATGGAAGGCTCGACGGCCTCGCCGGGCCATGATCTCGTCCGCGCCTGGAGGTGCACGGATGGAACGATGGTTGCCGCCGGTGGAGCTGTCGCGGCAGGAACAGGCGCTCATGAAACGGTTGAATCGGGTGCGAGCCCTGTTCGGCTTTCTCAGGCTGCACCGGCACGAGCTATTCGACGAGACGTTCCAGGAGCAGCTGGAGAGCATGTACCGGACCACGGGAGCAGGTGAGCCGCCGCATCCGCCGGCGCTGATGTGCATGGTCACGCTGCTCCAAGGCTACGTCGGCGCATCAGATGCCGAGGCGGTGGAGCTGTCGATCGTCGACCTTCGCTGGCAGATGGTGCTCGGTTGCCTGGGGGCGGCCACGCCCGCGTTCGCGCAGGGCGCGCTGCAGGCGTTCCGAGAGCGGATGGTCGAGCATGAGATGGACCGGATGCTGCTGGAGCGGACCGTGGCGCTCGTTCGGTCGGGCGCGATGACGGAGAGCGAGAAGCGGGCGGTGTCCAAAGCGCTGCGCGTGGCCATCGATAGCCGCCCTTTGGCGGGAGCCGGGCGGGTTGAGGACACGATCAACCTGCTCGGCCATGCAGCACGCAGCATCGTCCGCGTCGTGTCGAAGATCACGGAGCGCCCGCCCGAGGAGATCTGTCGCAAGGCGGGCATCCCGCTGCTTCTGGCTCCCAGCATCAAGGCCGGGCTCGATCTCGATTGGAGCGACCCGAGACAGAAGGCGGCGGCGATTCAGATCCTGGAGCGGCAGGTCTCGTCCCTGCAGCAGTGGGTGGACCGCCATCTGGACGACGTTGTCGAGCAGCCGCTCCGCTTCTATCTGGATGCGGTCACACAGGTTCGGGACCAAGACCTGGAAACGGCTGAGGATGGGACCGTTCGCATCCGTCAAGGTGTTGCAGCTGACCGCCGTGTCTCCATCGAGGACGCCGAGATGCGCCACGGAAGAAAGAGCCGCTCGAAGAGGTTCGATGGCTACAAGGAACATATCGCACGCGACCTGGACCTTCCCGTCATCGTCGCCTGCGCTGTCACGCCAGCGAATCGCCCCGAAGAAGAGGGGGCCGCACCGATCGCCAAGGACATCCAACGTCAGCGGCTGTGCCTCAGCGAGCTCCATATCGATCGCGCCTATGTGAACAGTCCCGTCGTTGACGACGTGATACGCGACGGTGGCCAGGTGTTCTCGAAGCCTTGGGGACAGCGTGCTCGCAGACCCAACCTGTTCAGCAAGCGCGACTTCAAGATCGACCTGCGCACCAAGACGATCACCTGTCCGGCGGGACAGGTCGAGGTATTCGAGCCGGGCGACACCGTCGAGTTTGATCCTGAGGAGTGCGGCGCGTGCCCCCTCCGAGCCAGGTGCACCCAAGCCGCCTCGGGACGGGGACGGACCGTGTCCATCGCGGAGGACGAGGCTTTGCAGCGCAAATTCCGGAAGCTACAGCAGACGGGGGCAGGTCGCGCCGTGCTCCGCCAGCGGGTGGCTGTGGAGCATGCGCTCGCCCACATCGCGGCACGAAAGGGCCACACTGCACGCTACATCGGCGCCAGGAGAAATCTGTTCGACCTCCGGCGCGCAGCAGCGATCCAGAATCTCGAGGCGGCCCAACGCCTGATGCAGCAGGCAGCGTAACCTACCGTAATTTAATCGTTTTCAATGTGTTCGCCGCTCTAGCGGTTGGTCGTACGGGTGGACACGTCGGTGTGCACTCCACGCGAGGATGGGCCCCGAGCGTGCCGTGGCGATAGGATGACGGCTGCGCGTCCGGAGGGCACGACGGTGCCCGTGCGCCAGCGTACCCGCCGAGCGCAGCCCGTCGCAGCGCCGTGGGGCTGGCCGCCGCGCGACGATCTCGCGCTGACGGCCACGCGCAAAGCGTTGCGCGCGCGGGCCCATGCGCCGGCGTTCCCGCCGAGCGCGGCCCGTCGCGGTGCCACGGGGCAGGCCGCCGCCGATGGTCGCACGCAAGGAACTGCCCGAGCGCGCCCATGCGCAACCCTCCGCCGAACGTGGCCGGTCGCGGCACCACGGTGCAGGCCGCCGCCAACGGGGGCGCGCTGATGGCCACGTGCGAGGAGCTGCACGGCTGCGCGAGCGGGCCCGTGCTCCAGCGTTCCTGCCGAGCGCGGCCCGTCGCGGTGCCCTGAGGCAGGCCGCCGCCGATGACGGCGCGCTGACGGTCGCATCCCAGGAGACGCACGACCGCGGCCGTGCTCCAGCGTTCCCGGAGGTGTGTGCATGGGTCCACGGCGAGCCTGACGCGAGCGGCGCCAAAGGGGCGACGGCGGCTCTGGCGGCCCCGGGCGTCGCGGTGACTCGATCGGAATCGCGTACCTCGACGAGGGCCAGCTCACGCTGGAAGGCGTCACGTGCGAGCTGGGACCGCCGGACCAGGGCGGCACTCGCTGGGATTGGTCGGGCGAGATGGTAACGGGACGGGGTCCGGGTCGAGAAGCTCCGTCTGTCTGATGGGATCGGCGAGCGGGCGCGATATGCACGCACGGGAGAGCTACGCGGCGGAAGTGCAACGCGACGCCTCTTCATGTGCTCGACTGGCGTGCTTCCCACCGGGCAGCGCTTCACCGCAGACGAGCATGCCGATCGCCCGGACGTGGGCTTGGCACCGCGCGCGTCCTGCGCTCCGCCGCCTCCCACGCGGCTCGCAGGCTGCTTTCAAGTTTCCCTCCCCCCTCCGTCGGCGGTCCCATTCGCTTCAGCGCCTCCAGGCGTGCAGCCTCCAGCCTCGACCGGCGCGGCGCCGTCGCCCGGCGCTTCTCCACGAGCTCACCGAGCACCTGCGCCGCGCGCTCCCACTGCTCCGCCGCCCCCGGCGCGTGCGCGATCCTTCGCACGGCGTTCCAGGGCGCTTCAAGCTGATCACACAGGTTGCCGATCTCGGGGTGCAGCCGTGCGATCGCGCGCAGGTGACACCGGGTCTGCTTGTTCATCTGGAAACACTCTTCCAGGACGTGGCTCGGCGCGCGGACAACTCCGCACGCGAGCTCGTACCAGCGCCGCGAGCTCATGCGTCTACAAAAGCACCGAACCAGAAACCTGCCAGAGCGAAGCCTTCATTTTCCGTTCAACTTTAAAGAGCGTTAAAGCACAGTACAAGAGTCGGCTCCTGGCGAGGGCGACGGCATTAAAGTCTGATGTAGCGTGTGACCAAGAGGACGCCGTTTTCACGTGGCACCGTGACCTGACTGGCATTCGCTGGGGCCCGATCAGGTGACCTCGGTGTGCGGGGTGACCCCTCCCGGCGATCCCACGGCCCGGCCGTCGAGCGGGGCCTCGCCCAGCGCCACGGCCGCGAGCCGCGATGGCGTCCACCTGGGCGAGTTCCGCCTTGCACGAGCCTCCCGCCTGGACGAGCTCCGCGGCCCCGTGCGCCGAGTTCGCGCCCCGCCGCGTGCTCGGCTCCACGCCCAGGCCGCCCCGGCGTCCGCCGGGAGGAGCTCACGCCGCGCTCTTCGGGCCGCCCCGCGGTCGTGCCCGCCGCGCGCCGCCCTTGCCTAGGTATGCGACAAAACGGACGTCGGCGGCTCGCCGGAGCCCCTCAGCCGACCCCGCGCAAAATTACCAAATCGACCCCCTTCGCCCCCCCCAAATCGGCCCCTAGGGCGCTCCCTCGAAACGGCCTAACTGCGCGTCACCACAGCGGGTTTCTCGCCTGACCAGATCCCGGTAACTCGCGACGAGTTACCGGGTCGTCAGAATTACCATTTCGTGCCTCCTCACGGGCTCTCGTTCAGGCTCCGTCCCGAACCCGAAACACCCCAACAACCGAGGTTCCGATGCGGCAGGAGCAGCTACCCTCGCGCCGTCGGCGGCTCCAGACGCGCGGTCGTCGGGCCGCGCTGACGGGCAACGCTGCTGCACGGGCGGCATCGTGCCCAGCCCCAGGCGTTCGGCCGTTAGCGCGCAGTGACCGCGACCTGCCCCACGGCGCGCTCCAACGAGTCGCCCGCGCGCGGAACGGCCGCACAGGGACGGCGTCGTGCAGGTCCAGGCGTCCGGTCGTCAGCGCTCCATCAACGCCGTCGAGCGCCGCCCTGCCCACGACGCCGCGCCGGGCCGGGCTGGCGTACGACGTCTGTGGGGCCCTCGAGCGCGGCCCGTCGCAGCGCCGTCGGCTGGCTGCGTTGACGGCCGCGGGCGTGGAACTGCACGACGTCGATCGTGCGCCAGCGTCGTCCGCGAGCGCGGAACCAGCGCGGACGTCGCAGGCGGGCCGCTGCTCGGAGCGCGCAGACGACCGAGCGCCTGGAGCTGCACGACGCCGTCCGTGCGTCCACGTTCGCCGATACGTGTGCCATCGG
Source organism: Sorangium sp. So ce375 (assembly GCF_051473855.1). Classification (NCBI taxonomy): domain Bacteria; kingdom Pseudomonadati; phylum Myxococcota; order Polyangiales; family Polyangiaceae; genus Sorangium; species Sorangium sp. So ce375. Next base: position 3,237,721 of record NZ_CP150335.1, on the reverse strand, counting down.
TCCCGAGTGCGCATGAGACGAGGGGCGGCGAGATGCACGCGCGCCGCAAGCTGTTACGTCGCCGCACCAGCGGGGCCCTCCCGACCGGCCGGCGCACGCCCTCGTGAGCGGGACCTTCTGAGCCGACCGGCGCACGCCGCCGTGGCACGGCCCACGCTCCAGCGCTCGCCACGGCAGCGGGCCTCGTGGCGCCGATCGCCGCACAGCGCCCTGACGGGCCCCCAGCGCCCCCGCCGGCGCAGGCGGCGATACCCTCCGCGCGGTTGACGCTACCCTGGCAGAGTTAGGGAGGGGCTCCTGAAGTGGCGCCATGCATACATCAGCCCACCATTTTCAGTCGCGATGCTGCGATACCGGTGGGACGGAACGGCACGGGGCGGAACGAGCGGCCGGGGGCGCCTCGGGACCGAGGAGCGAAACCCGGAGCCACAGGCGCATGGGAGCCGATCATGATATACGCCACTGATGAACGAAGAGCATTTGGACGACGCTCGCCAGAAGCGAGCAGCCTTCTACGAGCGTTTACAGCTGGCACATGTCGCCGGCGCCGCATTTAAGGGCTTCCCACACCCGGACATAAGGAACGCCGCATTCAATGCTTTCGATAAGCTCGCTGACGTGGAGCGACAGGCGGTTGCGGCCCATCAGCGAGCATACGGCCATCCTACGACTGCGACAGAGGTGCTTTTGCAGGCATGCGCCGAAGCGGAATTCCCGTTCGAGCACGCCCCCGAAGATCATGATCACTGGAAATCTTGGATCGAACGGGTCTACTCGGCCGCAAAAATGCCACTAGAGAGCCTCGGGCGCGAATTCCTCCCACACGCGTGTCGATATGCGCGAGAAGGACGTTTCCTTATGGCCGCCCACATGCTTCGCCTGTTTGTGCAATCATCAGGCAGATAAATAGCACACGAGTTTATCGCAGCAACGAATGGAGGTCGCGATGAAAAAATCCGAATCGAACAACCTAGTCGAAGTATATGAAGTGGAACCCCGGAAGGGTCGGCCGGGTTACAGCTTCAAGAGCGGTGCGCTGGAGTTTTTGCCGGCGGATGGCCCCCTTCCGCAGGTTGGAGACATCATCCTTCTTCCGCGCAACGTAAGCGGCGACAATGAAGAGCAAGCGTACGTGATGGGTATGGTGGCCCCGTTTCGTGTAGTTGAGCGTGAATACCTCTATTACCGGGAGCCGAAAGAGACGCACGACCCCATCGACACCAAGCCCGCTCGCTACCTCAAGACATGGATCTTCGTCCGACGTATTTCCAAAGATGAATACAAGCGGGATCCTGGAACATGACTCCTGGCACTCGACGCCCGCTTCGTGAGCTTTCGGCCACGCGACCCGGAGCGTTGGCGCGCTTGCGGTCGGCGCTACTTCGGGCCGAAGGCTAACCGTTCAAATGAGACCAGAACTCAAATGATGGAAATTCTGTCAAATGACCGCACGGCTCGCTTGCGACGTCGCGGGGCGGGTGCGTTGATGCCGCAGTGACGCAGGCTCGTCGGCAGCTAGATCGAGCCCTCGTCGTCCGTCAGAAGCACACGAATCTTATCGAGAGATTCTCGATTGATCCGCTGCCGGTTCAGGTCGTCTTCGTAGCCGATCTTGACAGGTGACACCTTCGCGACGCCTTTGATCATGCTAGGTCATTGACGCTCACCGCGCTCCTATTCTTCGTGCGGAGATCTCGCCGGCTTCACGAAGTATAATTATGTTGCGCAACTCGCCGATGGCCCGCGTGCGCCGCTTGTAAAGCGTGGAGAGAGGCAGCCCTGCGTCTTGGGCTATCTGGGTCATTGAAGCTCCGTTCAGGTCGTGCGCCACGACAACAAATCGCAGTTCCGGATCGAGCCCATTCACCGCGTCCATCGTGCCAACCCTGACGTCGTCGGACTCCATCGCAGCAGCAGCATCCGGCGCTGGATCAAGCACCTCGATCACATCAACCAACTCCTCCCTCCGGTGTCGCGCACGTTCGTGGTAGTGGGAGGCAACGTGTACGGTGATCGCGTTCAACCAGCGCTCCGGCCTGCCGAACTTCGGATCGAACCTCGGCCAGCTCTCGCAGGCGTTGAGCCAGACCTGGCCAGCGACGTCGCCACGATGGCACCGAGGGACCCCCAGCCTCTCTAACCAGCCCAACACGGCACGAATCAGCCTCGGGCAAAACAAGCGCGCGTACGCCGCAGCGCGCTCGCCTTCATTCGGACGATCCATGGCTTTACCCCCTCAGGGAATCGCATCCTATGAGAAATGCGAGGCTCGGCTACGCTCACCCACGGCTCCCTACTCCCGGAAGGGTCGTGTTCAGCGGAGAGCGATCTACGTCCTCCCAATCGGCAGCGTTTGCGGAACCCGGCCCGCCTTCGTCACGCAGTACCGGGATGCTCGTCAGCGTCGCAGCGCGACGGGCGGGCTCAGTCCCCGTGGCGGCGCGGACAGGGAGCGGCGACCGGAGCCGCGGCAGTGGAGGCGGCGGGAGCTTCGCCCGCGGGCTCCTCGCCGCGAGCTCGGGAGACGGCACCACAGGCGGAGGAACGTCGAGCGCGCGGGGAGGTAGCGTCGGCGGTGTCGAGCTCTGCGCCGACGACGACGTGGGACGCGCCGCGCTCTCGCGCTTGGTGACGGGCTCGCCGACATGGATCACCACGGTCTCCTCGGCGTCCGTCCGGTGGTCGTCGTGCAGCTGCCAGAGGCGCTCCCAGTACCGCGCCGCCGTGCCGGTGAAGGCCTCCAGCTGCCGGGCAAGGCCCGGCGTCATCGGGAGGTCGCTCCTCAGCAACCGCTCCACCTCCCTCGGTTCCAACCCCGTGCTCTCGGCCAGCTTTCTTCTCCACGAAGGCATCGTCGCGCAGAACGACTCGAGCACTCTTCCTGGCCAGGGGACGGGGCGCGCGCGGGGGACTGTCAGCTCCGCGAGCGCCGCGTCGACATGACAGTCCAGAAGGCGCCGGTATCGATCCCGCTCTTCCGCTGCCTTCTCCTTCGCATCGATGAGGGCGGACTCCTCGTCCTCGTGCGCGTGCTCGCGCGCCTCGCGAAGCCCGCGCTCGCGTCCCAGCGCTTCGCGCGCGGTGACCGCGAAGCCGATCGCGACGCAGGCTATCATCGCGAGCCCGAGCGGCGAGGCGAGCCACATCGCACCCAGCATGTCCTCCATAGCAATTCTCCTCCTGGACGTAAGCATTCCTACGCAAGACAGATCTCGACCCTGTGCTGTCTGGTCTGAAGACACCATCAGCGTCACCCTCAGCTCGCCGTCGATCGACGGCCGCCGATTCAGCGAATGTGCCTGAACAGCGCCTCGCGTTCCGCTGCGAGCCGACCGCGCGGAAACTCCCGCGCATGGGCTTCGAGCAGCAGGCGCGCCTCGTGATCGCCCTCTCCGTCGTTGTCCTCAATGGCCCTTCGGGCCTGGCTGATCAGGCGCATCTCGCGTGCGGTGACCGCTGGCCACATGGGGCTCCCCGGGGACGAGATACGAGGTGCTGTCGTCACAGAGGGCGCGGGCGTGCTGCTCACCACAGCCTCAGCGCGCGCGCTGCCTGTTGCCGCCGGCAACGAGCTCTCGGGCGCGGCGGGCGCGGCAGCGGAATGCGCGCTGTCACGTGAGCCTTGCGCCGTGACGTCGTCTGGTGCGGGCGCGCGCACCGGTGCGCGGAATGCCGCCGGGTGCAGCCACGATTCCGCGCTGGGCAGCGGCGGCACCGCCGAGAGGAGCGCGCCGGTCAACACGACGAACGCCCCCTGCACGACGATCCTCACGCCAAGCCGGCGCAACCAGGCCGTCCACGACGCACGGCGGTCCAGTCCGAGCACCAGCGGAACGCAGGCGCTCTCGTCCCTGCCGTGCGCGGGTTGCCGGGCCCTCCACCGCTTTGAAGCCGCATCGAGCCGATCCCAAGCCCGGCGGTGCTGCGCCCTCACTGTATCCAACGGGACGTTCAGCTCGGCGGCGATCGTGGAGAGCGGTGTCCCCTCCAGCTCGTGCTTGACCAAGAGATCCCGGTACTTGGGGCCGATCCGGTCGAGCAAGTCCCGGGTCAGCTCTTCCCGCTGCCGCAAGCGCAGCAGTTCCTCCGGCGTGGGGCATTCGTCTCGGGGATCGCGCTCCTCGAACGACGTCAGCACCTCTCCGCGGCGGCGCTCGTTCCGCCTGTGCTTCCGTGCCTCGTTGAGGGCGATCGTGACGAAGTACCGCGCCGGATCGCCGCTCAGCTCGACCCGACTCGCCACTTCCAATCCCCGCAGCAGCGCGTTCTGCGCGACGTCCTCGGCGTCGCGCGCCGGCACGCCGTGAAGCCTGGCCAGGCGCCGGAAGCGGTTGAAGCTGAGGAGATGGGTGGCTGGCTTGCCCACGGTAGGTAGCATCCCTGAGCCGCTCGAAACGGTGCAGGAAAGTGCAAGGAGCGGCAACTTTGGTAGCACCAGGTGGCACCGATACATGCGTTCAGGCGATCGAGCCCTCGCTGCCGCGAGGAGGCGATCGCATTGCCGCACCCGAACGCAATTTGCCACTGCCAGGGCCACTTTGCATCGATTCGCTCTCGTTGACGCCGCGCGGCTGGCGCGAGTACCGTCCAACCATGCGATGTTCCGCATGCGCTCTGCTCTTCTCTGCGCTCCTCGCCGCATCCGGCGCTGCGAGCTCGGCCAGCGCGGAGGACGCCTATCCGGCGCCAGGACCACGTGACGGCGCAACGGTGAAGGACCATGTTCGCCGCGGTCGCAGGGCACGCAACGCCGGGCAGTGGACCGAGGCATACGCCGCCTACAAGGCCGCCTTGGAGGCAGCAGACCCAGCGTCCAGCACGGAGCGAGAGCGCGCGGAGCTCGCCGGCGAGCTTGGTCTCTGCGAGCTCGCGCTGCGCAAGTACCGCGATGCCGCCGAGCACCTGGCCTTTAGCCTTGAGCAGCGCACGGCGCTGCCGCTCGCGCTTCAGCTACGATTCGAGAAAGGAGAGCGCGAGGCAACAAAACATGTCGCGACTCTCTTGCTCTCGGTCGATCCGCCGGATGCCGAGGTGCTCGTTGACGGCAAGCGGGTAGGCCGGGTCGCGCGGACCTACAAGCTGTTCTTGGAGCCCGGCCAACGCATGGTGCGGGCCCGCGCACCGGGCCGCGAGGATCGTTTCCATGAGTTCGGGGCTGTGGCCGCAACAGAGTACAACATCAGAATGCCGTTGGCGCGTATAGCGGTGAGCCAATCTCCGGAGAGCGCGCCGGGTTTACCGAAGGAAACGCCGAAGACCAGGAGCTCTTCGCCTGCCGTGCGGGGCCGGCCGCTCAGCCCTTGGACATCCTGGCCAGGCGCGCTGCGCATCACCGGTATCGGGTTGACCTTGGCGACAGGCTCGCTCGGTGCGGTCTTTATGGTTCGTGCGAGGGCCGCCGACGGAGACCTGGACGAGCGGAACGCGAAGCTCGACGCCGTGGGCGTCTCTCAAGGGGTATGTCGGGGAACGCCGAAGCCCTCCGCGTGCGGCGAGCTGACGAGTCTCCAACGAGAGCGGGATCTCTTCGCCGGGCTCGGCACGGCGATGGTGGTGACGAGCGGTGTGGTGGGCGCTGCGACTCTGGCTTCGTTCTTCACGGACTTCTCTTTACTGCAGGCTGAACCGACCAAAGCTCGGGTCGCGCTGGTGCCGACGGTCGCGCCGACACAGGCCGGCCTCGTTGCGTACGGCGCGTGGTGATCAGGGGGCCAGGACATGTCTCTTCTCGAACCGCGACGAATGCGGCTGCTGTTGGCTGTAGGCACCGTCTCCACGGTCGGCGCGGGCGGCCTCTCCGGGTGCGCCTACGACGATAGCTGCTACGACCGGCGCCTCTGCCTCACACCGCCGACGGCTCTCTGTAACGGCGACCCCATCACGGCGCCGGCGCTCGACGAATGCGGGGTGTTCGTCAGCGCGTCGTCGGGTGACGACAGCAACCCCGGCACGAAGGGCGCGCCGGTGAAGTCCCTGCAGCATGCGATCGGGCTCGCCGCGAGCGGACGAGACCACGGCGAGGCGCCGACCCGGCGCGTGCTTGCGTGCGGCGGCTTGTTCGAGGAGGAGATCTCGCTGCCTTCTGGGGTCGACCTCTGGGGCAGCCGCCTCTGTAATGACGGCGGCGATTGGTCGTATGAATGGTCGGGCATCGGGCCGAATGCGTCGACCGTCATCGCTCCGCCCGTGGGGATCCCGGTGCGGGTCCTCGGCGGGGACGACGCGGTCAACGCAGGGGACGACGCGACGTCGGTGATCTTCGGCGTGCGCGCCGTGGCGGCCGACGCCTCCGCGAGCGACCGCAAGTCGTCGATCGCGATGCTCCTGAGCTATGGAGCCAGGGCAATCGTGCGGGAGAGCGAGATCCTCGCAGGCGACGGTAAGGATGGAGAGCCGGGCGAGGACGCGCCGAGCTACCGCGCGAACGCCGGCGCTTTGGGGAACGACGGCGTGGATGCGTGTACGGCGAACATGGCGCCGGGCGCCCTTCCGGTCGTGACCGTGTGCGGCGAGGGGATCGAGTCGACGGGCGGCCAGGGGGGCGATGGAGGCCTCGAGACGGGGGATGATGGGACGTCAGGACTGCCGGAGCCGGTCGAGATTCCGGACAATCGCGGCTCGGCTGGCACCGGCGCGTCCAGCATGCCGTGCACGGTTGGGGGCCGCGGAGCAGACGGCTCCGACGCGGAGCGCGCTGCCGGAGCGGCAAGCGCTGGCCTCCTGGGCGTCGAGGGATGGGTCGGCGCCCGCGGGAAGGACGGGAAGCCGGGCGGCGTCGGTCAGGGCGGCGGCGGGGGTGGCGGTGGCAAAGGGCGCGACCCCATGAACGCGTGTCCGGCGGGTCGGCCCCAGGGCGGTGCGGCCGGCGGATCGGGGGGCAGCGGCGGCTGCGGCGGCAAGGGGGGCAAAGGTGGCGATTACGGCGGTGCGAGCATCGGGATTGTGGCCTTGCAGGGAAGTGACCTCACGGTCGAGGACAGCAAGATCCTCGGGGCCAAGGGCGGCAATGGTGGGGTCGGCGGAACGGGCCAGTGGGGCGGATTAGGCCCCGATGGCGGCCACGGTGGGCACAGTCTTGGGCCCGACTGGTCGCGAGGCTGCGCCGGCGGCGGTGGCGGCAACGGCGGCCGCGGGGGCGATGCCGGCGGCGGCCTCGGTGGCCACTCGCTCGGCATCGGCTCCGTGAGCGCGACCGTGACCCTTGGGTACAAGGCGACGGTCTTGCCCGGACAAGCCGGCACCGGGGGGCTCGGCGGCAATTCAACCCCGGAACGCCCGCTCGGCAAGGGGAACGATGGGACTGCGCAGTTCTGGTACCGGTTCGATGCGCCAGACCCGGAGCCGCCTCAATGAACTGCCCTGTGCGGGCGGCGCATGTCAGGAGACGCCCATGAGGAAGACCACCGCTGGTACCTTCGTCCTTCTGTTGTCGCCGTGGGCCACTGGCTGCGGAACTGCTCCCGGCGTGAATGACCCTGGCGTGACGCCGTGTGAAGGCACCTCGTGCGAGAACGAGCCGCCTCCCGAGTCGGTCTGCGTCGAGCACGTCGCCGCCGGAATCCTCGACGACGGCTGCGGCGTGTTCCTCGCCGGAAACGTCGGTGGCGGCGACGACAGGAACCCCGGCACGAAGGCGAAGCCGGTGTACACCGTCGCGCGCGCGATCGAGCTCGCGCGCGCTGGACGGGGGCGCGTCTTCCTCTGCAACGAGGGATTCGTGGTGGATCAGATCAGGGTGCCCTCCGGCGTGGACCTCCTGGGGGGTTTCCACTGCCGGAAATGGGAGCGCGACCCCCTGCTCCCGCGGACCCAGTTTTCTCACGCTAGTGTCTTCGGCCCCATGGTGATCGTCGAGCCCGCGGGCCCCGAGGACACGGGGGCCGCGGACGGGGTGTCGACGCTCGCCGATCTCTACGTCCGGTCGGCGGGCCAGGTCGGAGTGCTCGTTCAGTCGAGCACGGCGATGGAGATCCTGCGGAGCGAGATCTCCGCCCGCGGTGGACTGAGAGGGGAGGCTGGCGAGAAGTGGCAGACCTCGCAACCCACCGGATCGGATGGCAAGTTCGGTGGGGACGCTTGCTCGGCGGCTGTCGTCGCTGGCGGCCCTGCGGTCGTGAACCGATGCGAGAGCGGGCTCACGAGCATCGGTGGCAAGGGAGGCGACGGGCTGCCCGAAAGCGCCGAGGATGGAGGCGACGGGGAGCCCGCCGACCTCTTGCCGCCCGCACGCGGTGGTATCGGGGAGCGGGACAACGTCAGTTGCAGCAGCGGATCCGAGGGGGGCCCGGGGGCTCCGGGGACGCAAGGCGCGCCCGGCAAGGGCATCGGGCGCCTCACCGAGGCAGGATGGGAGGGCGACACGGGGGCCGAGGGTACCTGGGGCACGCCTGGCCAGGGCGGCGGCGGCGGCGGCGGTCGCTGGGGCGGGCTCGCCGTGTGCGGTGTGGCCTCCAAGGGAGGCCCAGCAGGCGGCTCGGGAGGGGCCGGCGGCTGCGGAGGCAGAGGAGGCCGCGGGGGAGCGAACGCACCGCCGTCCATCGGCGTCCTCGTGCTTCACGCCCGGGTGACCGTGCGCGACACCAAGATCACGGCGGACTTTGGCGGCAATGGCGGCGACGGCGGGGAACCTCAGCGCGGCGGTACAGGCGGCCGAGGCGCACCGGGCGGAACGCTCGGGGATGAACTCGCCGCCTGCTTCGGCGGCCGGGGCGGCCAAGGAGGGCCCGGCGGATACGGCGGCCCGGGGCGCGGCGGCGACTCGATCGGCGTCGCCTACCTCGACGAGGACCAGCTCACGCTCGAGGGCGTCACCATCGAGACCGGACAGCCGGGCAAGGGCGGCACCAGCTGGAACCACGATGGCAGCACGACGGTGGGAGAGAGCGGCGAGGCCCACAAGACGCTTAGGTTTCCCGAGTAGCCGCGGTCACGTCACGGGAGGAAAGCGTGGATCTCGGCGAGGGCTACGAGGAGGCTTTGGGGTCCGAGTCCACGAGCCAACTTGCCAGGAAGCTGGAGGCCCAAGCGACCATGGAGGCTGGCGGCTCGCCTTCACCATCCCACCCAGCGACCAGCGCTTCGATCTCGCGGATGGCGACTTCGAGTTCGCTCTTGGAAGCGATGCCGCGGGGAGTCTTCGGCGGATCCATGAGCACCCGAATTTCTGCAAGCACTCTCAATATTTCTTCTTTGTGCAGGACCCCATCTGTTGTCACGCCTCCGAAGAAAGCGCCCCGAGCCTCTGGCATCAGGCTCCACAAGATGTTGTAGAGCGCCGCCAGCACCTTGAGGACTGCGACGAATCGTCCTGTCAGGCTGCTCGCATCGACCTCTACCCCTGGCGTCCGCACTTCAGACGGCGAAGGAGGCGCCCATTCATGACCGGCCGTAAACAGGCAGTCGCACAGTCTAGCTTTCCCGAGAGCCCGTGGGTTCACCGCCACATCCGGCACGAGCACGGCACCGACCTCCGGCGGCATGCGTTCACAACCGAAGGTCGCTTCGATGTCGCGGGCGATCCACTCTGCGTATGGCAGCTCATCGTCCGATAGATCGAAGTCGATATACGATTCACCAAACGTGACACTCTTTAGTTTTTCATCATCCGAATTTGATACAAGCGCCGAATCGCTCGGACTTCGCGGAATGAAGAATTTTACACCGCCAAAGACAACCCTAAATCTCTCTGGCTGCCTCACAAACTGGACCAGGCGCCAACCATAGACGAGATAGTAAGGGACCAGGAAGCCGATGTGAAACCACAGCGTTCGGCCGCCGGTTGTATTTGGCAGAGAAACCGAAAAGGAGTAGGAAGCGTCCAGGGCCCCCGTAGGCAGGTGAAACGAATTATTCGTAACAATGCTAGATGGGAATCGTTCTTCGATTCGACGCAGCAAGGCAGGCCAGCGTTCGTCCGCTGCCGCGCGCCGCCGCGCGGCCACCAGGCGGCCGCACTCTTCGGTTTCCTTGTAGCGCTGAATGTCGGCCTGCTCGATGACATCAATCCCACGTGGGTAATATCTGTAGACGACGTCCAGCAGCTCTCCAACACTGTGCTTCATAGCCGTACCGCCTCCGCCTTGAGTTCGGGCGTAAACGCCCTCCTCTTTCTCCGTCCCATCCCTGCCTCCCTTTGCCTTCGGGGGTGTCTAGGGAAGCGGGGAGAATCAACCCATAAGCCTGGCACCGAGGCCCTCGTACTCTTTCTCTTTCTCAAACCGTTGACGTATCTCGGTCTTGAATCTCTCGCAGAATACACCAGGCGGAAGATCGGTAAGCCCTTCTTCGTAAAATTTTGCAGCTATCCGATTCACCAGATCGGCACTGATGATCGCCGCCCTCTCCGCCGAGATCGCCCCCCAAGCCTGGGTTCGCAATGGCATCCCGATGTGAACCGTGCACGCGTCGACGCCTCGGACGCCTCGTCTGAACACTAACCCCGCCGTCGCCTCCTGCCAACCACCTGCTACGGTCCCGTCGTAGGCTAAGGTCGTAACAAACTGAAACATCGACGGCTCGAACGCCGAGATGTTGCAACTCATCTGCGGAGTGCCGCTCTGCTGGCAGGGATCTGGCGGGCTCGTCGGGCTAGCTGTCGGCCTCTCCGAGCTGTCGCTCGGGCTTTCCTCCTCGTCCTCGTCTTCGTCGTCCGTCTTGTTGCACTGGATCTTGCGCTCGCTGCCGTACTCCGGTCCGCTCGGCGGCTCCGCCCCGAAGTCCCCCGACGCGACGGAGGTGAAGACAGGAACGGGCGGCCCGACTGGTCCACCTGCACCTTCGCCCTTCACCCACTCCTCGCGGGGATAGCAGTCTCCTACCGTCCAGTTGCAGGCCGCCAGCGTGCAGATGACGACAGCCAGAATCGGAAACAGAATTCTTTTCGCGTTCATTTTAGACTCCATCGAAGCACGGGACCGACGACGACAAGCACGGACACGTAACCTGGGAGCACGAGGCTGCTCCCGCCGACCCAATCCACATTGGCGCTCACCGACACGCCGAGCGGTCCTGCAACGTACGCGTTGGTTTGCGCATGCGCGCCTACCGCCATCCCGGCAACGTGCCCACACAATGTACTTCCGCAAGCCGGCATGAAGTAGAGCGCAACGGATGGGCCAGCGCTAAAATCGCCATTCTTCCAGCCATATCCGAGTGCGGCGATGGTGCTATTGTAGACACCGACCCCACCTATCTGGATTGGAGGCACGACACTGAGCAGATCGTGAACATTGAATAGGATGTTGCCGTTGATGCGCCACGATATTCCCGCGTGCGGACTCACCGCCAGGTGCGTCACGGTGCCAGCCTGGATCCCCCCGAAGCTAACTCCGGCACTCAGCTCGGATGCGTCTGCCTGCGTCGGAACGACACTGAGCAGGAGAGCGAACACTGCCGACGATGAGATCTGCCGGTCTGTCGTCCTCATCGTCTCCCTCACGGCCGTCCGAAACACGCGAGCAGCGTGGCGACGCGGCCCATTCTTCTGAACACAGGATCGGCGTCAAACGGAATCTAGACGAGAACACGACACGGGCCAGGGGTCGTACCGTCCAGAGCGTGCGCCAGCGCGCAGCGACCCGCGCGGCTCCAGCGCGTGTCGGCCTACGGGCGCCAGCTGCCTGCCCATGCCGCCGCGAGAGCGCGCTACCGGCCACGCGCCCCGGGATGCGCGTGTCGGCTGCAAGCCCGACCCAGCGCGGCGCCGCGCGCAGGCAGCGGTGACCGCGCGCTGTGACGGTCACGCGTGGCGCGGCACGACATCGCTCGCGCGACCACGCCGCCCGCGAGTGCGGCGCCTGACGGTGGCCTGCGCGGTCGGCGGCGACGACGCGCTAGCGTCACACGTCGTGGCTCCATCGGCGGGCAGTCATGAGACCGGCTACGGATGGCCCGCTAAGGCTCCGCGGGCCCCGCAGCCCGGACGATCCCGCGGGCCGCTCCGCGGCTCGAGGGCGTCGCCGCTGTTGCCCCGGCGGCGTCTCGGGATCGTCGAGCTGCTGAGCCGCGCCTAAGCCGATCACCTCGCGCATGCGTTGCAGATCGCCCAGGAGCGCCATCACCTCGATCACACCGCGCGGTACGCCGGCGAGCGGAGCGGGAGAACTGACGGATCAAGAACTCAACCATGCCGCTGCACAGCCGCGCGCCTTCGATCAACGTCGCCCGCGCGACGAGCGCGGGCCGCGTGCCTCACGATTCTGCAGTGCCGCGACCACGCGCGGGTTGGACGCGCGCGCTCGCAACGAGCGACGGCCTGCCCCGACGCGCTTGAGCACGCGGACGTCGACGGCCCCGAACGCGCCAGCGTCCACCTCCACCCCTGCGCGCTGAGCGGTCGCGGACCTCGATCCTGCGGCCTGTCTGCTCGAGCGCCATGTAGCGCGCCGTCGGCGGCCCCGCGCACCTGCGGTCGCTCTGGAGCGAGGAACGCGGCCTTGCTGTCTGCTCCGGCGCCATGTACGCCGCGCAGAACGGGCGCCAGTTGGCCGACGCGCGCCGTGCCGACTTCGCGCGCGAAGTCATCAGGTGAAACTCGACGCCGACTCCGCGCGCCGGCGTCGACCTCGACCCCGCGGCCGCTGTCTGCTCCATCGCCAAGCAGCGCGACGCCGGCGCGATCCCGATCTCGCGTGCGTCCAATCTTGTGGCCTCAGCCGCTCCCGCGGAGCGCCCGACGTGCCCCTTGACCTCCGCCGCCGCCCCCCAGCGTGCTCAACCAGACAGACGGCGACGTCGATGCGGCAAGAGCTCGCCCGCCAGCATGCACTTCGCCTCGCCGGCAACGTGAGCTCGGTCGGGTGGACGGCGTCGCGGCTCGTCTCCTCCAGATAGAAGCGCCGCGCGAGCTCGGGGCCGTTGCCGTCCACCGTCCACCTGGTCGAGCTCGGGCCGTCGCCGGCGAGATCCTCGAGCGCGACCTCGGCGCCACGACCTGCGGAGCGGCCGCGGGCGTCGAGGTGGACGCCGGCGAGCGCGCGAGCGCACTGGCGTCGTACATGGCGCCGGCGCAGGCACCGCGGCCGCAGCGTCGAGGCGGACGCCGGCAAGCTTGGCGTGGCCGTGCGGGTGTCGAGGGCCACGTCGGGCGCTGGTGACTGGACACCGGTGCTCAGCGCCGGCGAGCTCGGGGCCGTCGCCGTCCACCTGGTCGAGCTCGGCCGCGTCGCCGGCATACTCCTCGAGCGCGGCCTCGGCGCCGCGGCGTGGCGCGGCCGTACGGGTCGAGGGCGACGTCGGGCGCTGGCGACTGGACACCAATGGTCAAGGCCCGGCGAGCTCGCGGCCATCGCCGCCCACTTGGTCGAGCTCGGCCATGTCGCGGCGCTGAACGCCGGCGAGCTCGCGATCGCGCTAGCGTACCTCGCGCGCGAGCAGATAGCAGGGCCGCGGCGTCGAGGAGCACCGCGGCGGGTCCGCACCTTCCGGCGGACCGGAGGGGGTGGTTTATGAAAGGATAGGTTACCTGACGAGAAGAGTTTGGTTTCTCGGGTAGCTCTTGTCGTAGTAGTTCTGATTGCCACCCCAGGCCATGCTGTTCTTATCCTTTATCGTTCCTGATCCTCTCTATTCGCCCGTTACTCGCCGGTACGCTACCGTTCCTGCCCGAAAGAACCGCACCACGACTCCATCCTCGCCCAAGCGCTTCGAGACAGTCGGATTTAGGACGAAGACCAAGAACGCCGCATCTGACAGCGGAGTACTCGAGAAGAGCACGTTGTCGAGGACGACATAGTCCGATCGCAGGTAGATCGTCCGGCCCACAAGGCGCTTGCCCTGGAACACGACTCGGTCCTCGTAGAACGCGAGCCCAGGTCCGATCCTCGCGATGCGTTCCGCCATCCTGAACTCCTCTGTACCTGGCGGGAGCACCGTATAGAAGGTGCTCCACGCGCCACCTTCCTCCTCGAGCCCGTGAACCGACGGCTCGGCACGGAGTCGCGCTGTGCTGGTCGGTCCGGCGAGGTCGATCCCGCCGGGGCGAGCCAGCCTCTTTACGAAGGCCGCGTCGGGGTGACCGTCCTCGGGCCCTGAGTACGTGTCTTGGCTGAGGACGACGAACACGTGCGCACCCATGCCCGCGATCGCGAGTCCCACGAGGCGCCCGATCAGTCCTCTAAATCGCATGTCCCACATCGTCGGAACACGTAGGTACGCTTTGCCGAACCAGAATGACAAACCGCCACCCACGATCATCGCAATGCCTATGGATCGCACTCCCAGAAAGAAGAAGCACGGGAGCGCAACCACCATCCCGACGAGCATGAAAATGGTGCCGGCCTGCTGCGGCTCCATCTCATCCACGATTGCGTCGATCTCCTGGCGAAGGGTCCAGACTTTGGCGGTTTCCGTGTTAACGGCGCCGAGGAGGTTCGCGCCGCCCACTGCGCCTCGCAGGTTTGCCTGCATCACGTTAAGGCCGTCACACTGCGCGCCGGTCAAGTCGGCGCGTTCGAGGTTCGCCGAAGCGGCGTTCGCGCCGGACAGCTGTGCTCCCCGCAACGACGCATGACGCAGGTCGGCGTCCGCGAGGCTCGCACCCGATAAATCCGCGTAGTCGAGCTTTGCGTCCACGAGCAGAGCGTGATCAAATCTCGCACGCTGGAGCTGCGCCCCATGCAGGTCCGCACGGCGAAGGTCGGCATGCGAGAAGTCGGCGCCCCGGAGGTCGCGATTGCGAAAGACCGCACCTACCAAGCTCGCATTCTTGTATGAGCTTGCTTCGTCGCGTGCTCCGCCAGAATTCACAGGCTCGACGGCGATGGTCGGCGTTATCGAGGCCAGCAGCGCGGCACACTCCATCGACAGGAACTCAGCGACTTCCTTGTCCTGCAAAAGAACTCTTGGCCAATCGATGTCGATCCGCGCGGGCGGCGTCCCGAGCCGATCGTCCTCGGAAAATGCATGACCGACGGCGTTCATCGCATCCCCGCGATACTCATCCTCGGCTTGCTGGAGCCGTATAACGAGGGAGCCACTGGAGGGTCTTCCGCCGTCCACCTTGGCGAGACAGGCGAGCAGCGCTTCTGCATAGAATGATTTTGCAATTACGTCGCGATAGCAACTTTGGAACAACTGGTCCATCCACCGATCGATCCGCACGTCGGACCCCCTGTCCGTCCTCCGGTGGGCGCGAAGCGCGAGCCGGCGGAGCAGGCGCAGTGCCCACAGAAGTGGGTTAAGTGAGGAGAGGAAGACGCGCGACACCTTGGCGATCACCGCGTCAAGGTGCTCGACGAAACGTTCGAGCTCCCTAATGCGAGCGAGATCGCCGGACTTTAGGTGGAGTAGCTCGTGCGTGAGCGCGATCATGGCCTCCTCCCGCGTCAAGACGCTCAGTTCGAGCGCCGGGATACCGACGACGATCGACGAGCCGTGCCACGAAATCTGGAATCCCGATGCGCAGCGCTCGATGAGGACGGTGGAGTTCCCACCGGCCGTGCGCCGTGCGTCGAGGAGGAGTTCCTGGAGCGCACGGGGCGCGCCCTCCAGCGGATACGATGCGCGGCCTTCCAACGTGGCGCCCGCGAACAACGTGGGTAACGCCGCGAGCTGGGCAACGAGAATGGTGGTTACCGCGAGTGCCCAGCGGTATGTAATGGATCCCGGCTGCGAAAGCAAAATCAGCAGCAGAACGGCATTGCCCAGAATCAGTGCGATCGCGAGTGGTCGCAGGAAGCGCACGGCGTGTGAAATGAGCAGGAGGACGGGGTCGCGACCCATCGCACTCACTCCGTTCGGCCCGAAGCCCGGACCCAATCGCGAAGCGTCTCGGGTCGCGCCGTCGTCGCATTGAGATCCTGCTCTTCGAGGTCGCCAAAGAGGCGATTCAGCTCTGCCCTCGGCAGCGGCTCCTCGTCGCTTGCCGGTGCGTGATCGTGCGGAATGAATGCGGCAAAGCGAGTCAGTCGGGGAGTCGCTCGATTCCCCGGCTGTCGCAGGCGGGCGACGAACGTCGCGTCCCGCTCGTAGTCGGCAACGATGAGGGCAACACCGTGCGCACGTGCAACGACGATCGCGCCCATTTCGTAACCAACATTCGTGACGAACACGGCCTTGTGTACGCCGAGGAGATTGCGGCGGAAGACAAGGTTCTCTACGGCCTGCACCTCGACCGATCGTGGCAGGCGCTTGCATTCGACGATGACCTCGATGGTGACCGCGGAGGCGGCGGAGGTACGCAGGTACACGTCGACCACTCGGCGCTGTCCGTCCGTGGAAGTGAATTCCTTGAGCAGCTCGACTTCGTAAGATGGCGGGAAGTGCGTGCGCATCAGTTCGGCTGCAAAGATCTGGTACTCGTTGGGCGTCATAACTTCGCTGAAACGTCGAGTTGCCCGCGCGCCCGCATTCGCCAATTTTGCAAGTAGCGAAGAACCTAATTCTGATGCGTTCGAGCGACGTTCGTCGGCGGTCGACAGCAGGGCAGGAACCGCAATCTGCCTCACGGCCGCATCGATACCTCTCACGACGTTCGTCCATGCCTCGTCACGGTTCCTCCAACTCGTGATCGGCTTCGCATCCTTCGGAAGAGCATGAAGCCTAGCGAACGGCGCGCTGCTCCACATGCAATCACGCAGGATAACTGGCAGGACCCTAGCCTCATCTGAGTCGCACCGCGCGAGAGCGCGCTTCATCTCCACATCGTAACAGTAGTCTGACGCGAGGAAGTCGGAACTCACGAGCAGCAGGATGACCTGTGCCTTCTCGAGGTGCTCATTGCGCTCCTTCCGCCAATCTTCACCGGCGCCAATCCTACGATCGTGCCAGCTCCGAATCACAGCGGCGCGTTCGAGCAGTCTGAGGTGGGTCGCCAATTCGTCACGTAGCCTCTCGTCCTTGTGCGAGTAGATGAAGAACACGTCAACTGCTGCGGGCATGGTCCCTCTCTCCGTCCAGACAGTCACCTAGTCATCGAGGCATATCTCCGCCCGCCCAACTATCAGTCGATTGGTCAACCGAAACCGCCGGACCAGGTCTGTCTAGATCGTCACCTTTGGTGACCTCCCCCCAAGGATAGTCTCACGGATCAGGTCTGCGCCGCAAGGCCCAAATGCTGTCCAGCGCCATAGGGTGGATCCATCTAACACCGGCGGCAGTCGCCGCCTTCCCGGGGGGTCGTGGGCGTCTCGGGGAGCGCGGCGGACGCGCAGCTGGAGGGCGTCGCGCCGCGTCGTGCCTGGGTGACACGGTGCGGCCGCTTCATCGAGAGATTGCCGGACACATACCGGTCCGTTCACAACGTTGGGCCGAAGGGGCCGTCGAGGGGGCTGCGGACGGCGAGGCCGCCGCGGTTCAGGCCGTGGGTGTAGATTATCGTCATGCTCACGCAGGTGCGTGACAAGGAGTGATGCAGGGTGGCAGCTCGCGCGCCTCGAGAGACCGGCGGCGAGGGCGGCCTCCCGCACCACGCGCAGTGATGCCGCCGGGGCTGAGCTGTCTGCCTGTCTCGATAAGGGTACCTCGCGGGGAAGACATTTGGCCAGGACCATTCCCGGCCGGCATCCGGATACTTGCGGTCCAGGGCGTCGGGAAGGGCCACCCAACAGGCGGTGGCCGCGACATCGTGGGTGTAGAGTGAAGATGATGGCGGCGAGAGCCTGGTTCTGCGTCAAGGCGCTGACGTGCTGGTCGGTCGCCAGCTGCGTGAGGAACGCCTCGACGTGGGCCGGGCCGAGGTCGCGTGGATGGTGGCGGCCATGGAAGAGAATGAAGCGCCAGATCCGGGCGCAGTATACCTCTTCGACGCGAGAGCTGTAGCGGCGGGTCCGGATCGCCTCGCAGACGCGCGCTAGCTAGATCTAGAGCAGCGCCAGGGCGGCACGACGGAGGCCGGTAGTTAAGCGGAGCGATCGAGGGCGGGCGCGAACTGGTGGCGGCCTTCCTCGGCGCTGTAGCGCAGCGGTGGCGGTAGATGGAGCAGCGCCAGGGCGGTGCCGAGGCGGGCGTGGACGCCGCGCGCGGCGGCGAGCTGGCCGGCTGCGAGGAGCCCCGGATTCCCTCGGAGCGGGCCGCCGCGTCGGCTGCCGAAACGGCGGCAGGGGCCGCCGAAACGGCAGCGGCGGTCGTGAGCGGTCGCGACCGGCTCCGGATTCCCTGGATTATGCAGCCTCCGCAACGCCTTCGCCCGCTCGTTACTACTCCAGGTAAAAGCGCCGCGAACGGTGACCCTAGCCAGCCACGGGCTCCGGTCCGCTGGTGATCGCGCTCGAGTTCGTCGCCCGCAGCGGGGCACGGCCCGGCGCGGGCTCTGCCTCCCGCGCGGTCAGCCCCTCGTCGAGGCCTGCGGCGCACCATCACGCGCATCTCGGCATCCCGCCTCGGGCCAGCCGACCACGCGCCGCCGTCCTCGCGAATCACAGCGCACCGCCTCGACGGCCACACCCATATGGGCGGGTGGAGATGAAGGCGCCGCGACGTCCGCGGCGACAGCGCGTCCGAGCGCCTCCACCAGGCCCAGGATCAGCCCTTCTCATGTCGTTTCCCCTCATCTTGACGCTTGTCACCATCGCCAGCTGCCTCCCCGCCGCATATCGGCTCTTCCGCATCGCGCGCGCGTGGCACGCCGACCGCAAGCCCATCGACCGACGGGCTGTTGTCGCGGCCGCACTGAAGCTCCTCCGCGCCGCCGTGGCCCTGTATCTGCAGGAGTAACCGGCCCCGAGCGTGAGCCGGGTCTCCTACACAAGGCACGGTTCACGCCCTTCCCCGACGGCCGCTGCCGCCAGCTCGAACAGGTAGACGCCAGCCGTACTTCGAAACGCCAGCCGCGTCGCTGGCGAGCGATAAGCCCCCGCTGATCGCTCACCAGCCGGTAGCAAGCCGGTACACCGCGCCCCTCGGCGCCGGCGGAGAATCACCTTTGACGTCGGCGTCTATTGCGTATCTTTGTGTTGAATGCCCCTATAGTGAACTTGGCGTTCTGCGATCGACGTTCACCGCGTTGGGCGGGCGAGCGTGGTGCCACGGCGGATGGCTCAACCTGGGCGCGTAGTCTTGGGTCGGTCCGACCGAGACCGACTTGCTCCTCGACCTCAGCCCGGATCGGTCCGACCCGGCTGGGGCGGAGGCGTCGGCAGATGGCCCTTGACTTCGCTAACCCGTTGGGAATAGCTACCCTGCCAGCCCCCGTGCTTGCGCGCGTGGGGGCGAATTTTCCATGTGACTACCCCTGCTCCGCCGCCGAACGGAGGTCATCCCTTGCAGATCAACCGCGTGGTCATCAAGAACTACAGGGCCCTTCAGGACGTCACCATCGAGTTCCGCGCTGGCGTCAACATCCTCGTCGGGGACAATGAGGCCGGGAAGTCCACGGTCTTGGAGGCGATCCACGCCGCCCTGACAGGCCAGATCGGCGGTCGGAGCATCCGCTACCAGCTTCACCCGTTCATGTTCAACCGCGCCGCCTCCGACGAGTTCGCGAAGGCGGTGGCTGCCGGGAAGAAGCCGCCGCCGCCAGAAATCCTGATCGAGATCTACTTCGACGACGACGACGCCCTGGTTCGGTTGAAGGGGACTAACAACTCGCGCAAGGAGGACGCACCAGGCGTTCGACTGCAGATCCGTGTCGAGGAAACCAGTGCCGCGGACTTCGCCGAGTACATCAGCGGATCCAAAGACGTCGAGATGATCCCAGTCGAGTTCTTCGCGGTCGACTGGCAGTCGTTCGCCTACGCGCCACTGAACTCCCGCGCGATGCCGTTCAAGAGCCGCCTCATCGACACCACAGCGGGTGTTCCCGGGCGAGGGGCGTGGCGGTACCTCTTTCAGCTCATCGGGGACAGCCTGACAACGAAGGAGAAGATCGAACTCTCGCTGGCCTACCGCTCGATGAAGCGCGCCTTCGAGCAGGCCCCTGCGATTCAGAAGATCAACGGCGCATTGGCCACCCGGAAGGGCGAGTTGAGCGAGAAGGCTCTCGCGATTGCGATGGACGTATCTGCGACCGAAGAGTGGAGTGAGGGTGTCGTCCCGCTACTGGACCGCATCCCCTTTGACCTGGTGGGGAGAGGTGAACAGTCGGCAGCGAGCATCTGGCTGGCGGTAGACGCGGCGAGCCAGGCTCATCTCGTGATGATCGAGGAGCCCGAGAACCATCTTTCCTACGGGCGGCTCAACGCCGTGATCTCCAGGGCAGCGGAGCAGACAAAGGACCGCCAGATGATCGTCACGACGCACAGCAGTTTCGTGATGAACAAGCTCGGTCTCTCCAACGTGCTTCTCTTTCACACCTCGGGCAGCGTCCGGCTGACGGACCTCCCCCCGGAGACGACGAGCTTCTTCCGTCGCCTACCAGGCCACGACACCTTGCGGATGGTTCTGGCGAAGAAGGTGATCCTCGCGGAGGGACCCTCCGACGAGTTGATCGTGCAGCGTGCCTACCGCGACAAGCATGGGAAACGGCCGATCGAGGACGGCGTGGACGTGCTCTCGGTACGGGCCCTGTCCTTCAAGCGGTACTTGGACATCGCCCGGAAGCTGGGCAAGCCGGTGTCCGTCGTCACGGACAATGACGGCGACACGATCGCCACGCGGGCTCGGTACAAGGACTACGATGGGATCGCCCATATCAGAATCTGCGTGCCGGAACAGGCCGGCGGCCATACCCTCGAGCCGCAACTCGTCGGCTGCAACACCATTGAGACGCTTCAGGCCGTCCTAAAGCGGCAGTTCGCCGACACGGACCAGGCGGTCAAGTGGATGAGGAACAACAAGACGGAAGCGGCGATCCTGATCCACGATGCCGATAGGGCGATCAATTACCCGAAGTACGTGACCGATGCCGTCGCCTAACGTCCACATCGTTCTCGCGTCCGCCGGGTCGGGCAAGACCACCTGGATCGCCCGGGAGGTGCGTGACCGCCCTCAGGAGCGGGCACTCATCGCAACCTATACCACGACGAACTCGGGGCGAGTGGAGGAGCGGTTCTGGAAGGAAGCCGGGCGGCTCCCGGAGTGGGCGCGCGTCCGGACCTGGTTCACCTTCCTCCTCGAAGACCTCGTCCGGCCGTACCAGAATTCGACGGGGTGGAGCACTCGCGTCGCGGGGATCCATCTCGTGGCAGGCATTTCTGCCAAGCGCATACCGGCGACGAACTGGAAATATTGGTTCGACTCGACGGGCTGCGTCTACAACGACAAGATCTCCGCCTTCGCGATCCGCTGCGACAAGGAGAGCAACGGAGCCGTCCTCCGCCGCCTCGCTCGGCTCTACGACCGCATCTACATCGACGAGGTGCAGGACATGGCCGGTCCAGACCTAGACCTCATCGAGCGGATTCTGAACGCTGGCATCCGTGTCACGATGGTCGGCGACCCCCGGCAAGGCACGTACAGCACCAACATGTCGCGCCGGAACGCGAAGTTCCGCGGCGAGGGAATCGCCGATAAGTTCGAGGAGTGGGAGAAGCTGGCACTGTGCGTGATCGAGAAGCACAGCCACAGCTTCCGATGCAGGCCAGAGATCTGCCGCCTGGCGGACCGCTTCTTTCCAGACTACCCCAGGATCGAATCGAGGAACGAGGTGGTGACGCATCATGACGGAGTGTTCCTCGTGAGAACTGAGCAGGTGCCCCACTACATAGCCAGCCATCGGCCCGCTGTCCTGCGGTGGGACCGTCGCGAAAAGTGCCAAGGGTTTGACGCCACGAACTTCGGCGAGTCAAAGGGCCAGGAGTACGAACGGGTTCTCGTGTTCCCGACGGGTCCGATCCGCAACTGGATCGCTTCGGGCGACACGAGCCACGTCCAAGACTCCGTCGCCAAGCTCTACGTCGCCGTCACGCGGGCGAGGCAAAGCGTCGGATTCGTTTACGATGGGAAGGTGGGCATTGGCGACTTGCTCACGAGACGACCCGATGCGGGTTGAGCCATCCGTATAGTTACGAACGGTCCCACGAAGATGGCCCCATGTCATGGAAGACAGAAGAGCTGGGGCCCGGACGGCCACACACCCAACATGAATTGAAGCTGACACGGGGGCTTGCTGCGCGCGCCCCCGTGCAGCTCAATTTTGCGTCCGGCGGACGGACACATCTTTCTAGCTGTTCAGTAGTCCGACTGTTCGCCAACCATTTGCTCGGCGAACAGCACCCGCCCGCCAACCCGTTCCGATGCGACGATTCCTATTGACTATGACCGTTGAACCGTGCTTGGCGCCGCGTGCCAAGCCCACCGCCTTGCGCGGCGCGCGTCGCTCGCCGCGCTCGGCCAGGAGGACATCGACGGCCCCGAGCTCGCCCTCGAGCTGCTCGTCGCCGGCGCCGCTCCTGCGCTCGGTGAAGAGCTCCTGTAGAGTCCGAGGAATGAGCACTTCCGTACGCGCGCGCCGCTACGGGGATGCACGACGGCGCGGTCGCTACTGAGCTCACCGGGGTGCCGCCAGGGGGGCTGAGGGAGCGCGGCCAGGGCCGCCGCGCCGAGGAGCCTCTTCGTCAGCACCAAGCGAGGCAATCACGACGCGGCGGCATCGTCCGCTTCAGCCCTTCGAGACCAGCGTCGCAAGCGCCTCGCAGCTCCTCTCGTCGCCCCGCGCGCAGCCCTTTCCGTAGCTTCGGGCGGCGTCCTTCGTCTCGCCGTTCTCGATTTGCATTACCCCTCGCCAATAGCAAGCGGCGCCCACCTTGCCCCCCGCGCAAGCACGATCGATGAGCGCGGCACCGCGCGCCGGATCGCGGAGCTTAGGATCTTCGCCCCAGACGAGGAGGCGGGCGAGCGGGCCGCAGAAATTGCCGGTCGCAGCGTCGCAGGCCCGCTCGAGATACGGCAGTGCCGCTGCCGGCTGATGGCGCCGGAGGAGGGCCTTCCCTACCCACGCGCAGGCGGCGGCTGAGCCGAGATCGCAGGCCTTCTGGAGCAGCGCTTCGGCGAAGGCCGGATCACTCTCGGCGAGGGCGCGGCCCTGGTGATAGCAGGCGTCCGCGACGCCGGTCTTGCAAGCATCTTCAAAGAGACGCGCGGCGCGTCGGCGATCGGCATCGCTCGCCCCTTCGGCTTCGTCCAACACCTCGCCGAGGCGCGCGCAGACGTCTTGCTTGCCGCGCGCGCAGCCGGTCTCGAGGTGCTTAGCGGCCTCGGCGGTGCGGCCTGCCGCGAGATCCAGGCGCGCCGCCTCGAGACAGCTCGCGGAATCGCCGCCAACGGCGCAGGCGCGGGCCGCCGCGGGAAGGGGGCTCACGGATCGCCAGAGCTCGACGCAGGCGCGCTGATCGCGCAGGCGGCAGGCCGCACCTAACATCTCAACCACCTCAGGATCGCCGGCCGATCCCGCGAGGGTCGCGCCCTTCGCGCAAGCGTCGGCGTCGTCGCGCTTGCAGGCGCGAGCGCAGGCGGCGGCTTCCTCGCCCACGGCGGCGAACGCGCAGGCGTGCGCGTCGCGACGGGCAATCCAGGCATGCACGGCCTTCTGCGCGGCGCAGGTGATCGCGAAGGCGATGACGGCGGTGCCGGCCACGAGCGTCGGGCTGGCGGACCGCCACGCCGGGGCGCGGGCCGAGGCGAGAAGTGCGCGAAGCGAGGCCGCGAACTCGGCCGGCGCGGGGCGGTCCGCGGTATCCGGGGCCAGGCCACGCACGACGATCGCCCGCAGGCCGGCGGTGAGGCCGCGCGTCTTCTCCAACGCGCGGGCGATTTCGAAAGCGTCGGGGGGCGGCGGCGCACCGGTGAGGATCTCAAAGAGGATCGCTGCCAGGGAGAAAGTCTCCGAGCGTGCGCCGCCGATCTCGCCCTTCAGGCGCTCGGGTGCGAGATAGGCCCGGGTGCCCAGCGTCAGTCCCGGCGGGTCGATGGGCAGGTACTCCGTCCCACTTCGGGCTTTGCCAGTGAGGTGGGCACAGCCGAAATCAATGAGCCGGACCTCTAGGGGTCCGCCCTCGGGGAGGATCACCAGAATGTTCGCCGGGGCGATGTCACGGTGAATGATCCCCTGGCAGAGCAGCGCGGCGGTGGCCTCGGCAGCCGCGGCCACGGCCGTCATCCCAACGCGGAGCGCCGCGGACTTGCCGCGCTTCATGTGATCGGCAAGCGAGTGCCCGTCGATCAGCTCGAGGAGCAGGTAGGCGCGGCCCGTCGCCGTATGACCGGCCTCGTATAGAGCGGGGGCGACTGTACCGCCGACGCGTGTGAGCGCGGCGGCCTCGCGCGCGGCCGCAGCCGACGCGAGGGGGTGGGTGCCGTAGAGCTTGAGGGCCGCAAGGCGCTGGGCGGCGTTGTCCCAAACGCGCTGGACTACGGCCATGTTGCCGCGCATTGGCTGCCCCGCCACCAGATAGCGGCTGGGGAGGTCGGCCGTCATCGAACAAGGATTGTCGAGGGGAGCGCAGGTGTTGGCTTGCATGGTGAGCACCTCGGAGGCAAAGACTCCAGATCGTCAGTCATCCCCAAAGGGGGCA
The DNA here is from genome assembly GCF_051473855.1 of Sorangium sp. So ce375. Lineage (NCBI taxonomy): Bacteria > Pseudomonadati > Myxococcota > Polyangiales > Polyangiaceae > Sorangium > Sorangium sp. So ce375. The sequence goes on along the minus strand of NZ_CP150335.1, from coordinate 3,213,335 downwards.
TCATCCTCGGGAAACCAATTTGCAGGCGCCCTATGCGGGCACGAGGCTCGTGGGTGGGAAGCGCCGATCATCGCCGAGCACGGCGACCATCGCCATCGCCGCGAGGACCATCGCCCTGGTGACGAGCAACATGCCTGGAGCCTAATAGACCTTTGGCGCCGGTTTCTTACGAAGTTCGAGGAGACATTTGTCATTGCGGCCCGTGACAAACCGCGGCGCGACCTGTGATACGCTCCGGACATGCCGAACTGCGCGTTGTTCCCCCGCTGCGCCAACGAGGTCGAGCTCGAGGGCGGCCTTTGCAAGACGTGCAGCACCAAGAAGCTCTGGTGCGCAATCTGTGCCGAGCCCTTCTGCCCATCGCGTGCCGGCGGCGTGGCCCTGTGCCCGACCCACGAGCCCGAGCGCGGCGCTGCAGACATCGCCGACCGCCGCGCAGCGTGGCTCGCCCAGCGTGCGCGCCAGTTGGTCAACGCGAAGGTCATCACCCTCAAGGGTGAGGCTAAGGCCACTCTTCTGGAGTGCGTTCCGCGCCTCCGGCGCCGCGATCGTAAGAATCACGTCAAGGAACTCGAAGTGTGGGCGAGGAAGTGGCTGGCCGTCGAAGAGGACGACGGCCGGCCCTGGACCTGGGCCGCCGCGCTCGATGCTCTCCAGTGCCTCATAGAAAAACGCGTGCTCTTCATGTCCGTGAGTGGAGCTATCTACGCGCACGGGGCCAAATCCGAGGCCATCTGGCAGATGATTCACGACAGCCAGACCGGCGATCCCGACCTCGCGAGCGTGGGCCGCATGCTCGTCAAGGCGGAGCGGGAACACTTCAAGAAAGCCCGCAGGAACCTCAACTCGGCCCTCGATGCGGCCATGAACGAGCTGCAGCTGCCCCCGAAGGCGCGCGCTCTCCTCAGCACCCGCCAGGGGCTGCACGACAAGGCCATGGCCGTCGCGGGCGCGGCGGTAGTCGTGCTCGCGCTGGCCATTGTCTTCTGGCCGAAAGTCGTTCGCTTCGCGGGCACGGTGAAGGGCGGCGCGCCGCCCTCGGGCTTGCGCGACGTCGGCCCGCGGCTGCCCTGTGACGAGAGCGCGCCCGCAGTGATCGAGCGGATCCTCGCGGCGTGCATGGGGCGAGAGGTGCACGCGATCGCGCCCAACCCGTTGCATGTCACCGTTCCGGCGCCCGTCGGCAAGGGGACGGGCACCTTCGCTTTTCGGCGCGAACCCGGAGGAGATCAGGTATCCTGCACCTGGAGCCTCGACGTCGAACTGCGTGGCACCGGCAACGACGAGCAGCGCACGGTCAGGAAATGCATCGAAGCGTTTGGCGCCGAGGACAGGCCGTGAGCCGCGACTGGCGCCGCCTCGCCGCGCTCGCAGCCGCCGCGATCCTCGCGCTCGCAGCCGCCTGGTGGGTGCGCGTGCAGGAGCAGACGGCCCCCCTGCGCCCGTCCGGCTCCCGCGCCCGCCCCGCCGACGCCGCGACCTATGCGCGCCTCGCGGCGGCGCTCGATCGTGCGGTGCCTGCGGGCGATCTGAAGACGTCGCGCGGTCTCGTCGGATTATCGCCCGAGATCACCCAGGCCTGGAACGCCGCCGTGGAGTTCGAGATGGACAACGAGATCGCCGTGTACGTGATCGACGTGGTCGGCGAGCGCACCAGCGGCGACTTCGAGGCCCGCTTCCCCCGCGTGCTAGGCGAGCTCGAGCGGAACTGCGTCGTGCCGGCGCTGGGCCCGTCCGGGAAGAAACCGCCCATCCTCTGCGACGCGGCCTTGCTCCGCGAGCTGGAGGCGGAGGTCGAGCGCTTCACCACAGACTCGTTTCTCGCCTCGTTCGAGTGGAGTCTCCTGGAACTGCCCCTTTTCATGCTGCTCCTCGAGGAGCCTGGTGACAGCAAGAAAGGCCTCGACGTGCGCGCGTTCCTCGATGCGGCGCGCAAGAAGAACGAGGTTCCCTCCTTCCGCGAGATCGCGATCAACTTCCTGCGCCAGTCCCTTCCCAACCAGCGCGTGCCACTCCGCGACGCCGACGTCGATGAGGGCCTCGCGAAGATGTGCGACGGCGGCATGCTGTGCTCGGAGAACGTGCACCACCAGGTGCTCGCGTGGGGCGGATGGGTGAGCGGTGGCGCGACGCCGGCCGAGCGCATGCTGCGGCGACACGACCTCCAAGCGACAGCACGCGACGTCGTGCGCCAGTGGATCGGGGCCCAGCTCGCGGAGCTGTCCACACCGGACAGAAAGGTCGTGCTCGCCACCTTAGCCTTCCGCTTCATGCTGTCTCACGAGAGCGAGCACGTGCGCTACCCGCGCCGCGACGCCGCCGGCGATTACTGCGCCGAGTTCGATCCCCAGCGTGCCAAAGCCTTCGTGGAGCAGCGCAACCGCGAGGCGCTGGCAGACATCCGCGCCACCCTCTCCGCGTTCGGCAACATCTCGCTGTGGGACGAGCCGGACTCGCTCATCGGCGTGGTACTCGCCGTGCGCGTCACCAATCGACTCGGGCTCAGGCGCGACGCCGATCTCGGCGAGCCCGCGCCGCCCGATCTCGAGCGCGCCATGCGCTTGGCCCCGCTGCTCGACGATGCGCTCCAGCGGAGCGGCGGCCGCCTCTCGACGAACCTCTTTTCTGACACGCACCCGGCGCCGCTCACCCGCCTATTGTCGATCTCCGCCTCAGGCATCGACCTCATGCCCTGCTTCCCGCCCTCGCGCGCCTTCATCGCCGCCCACGCCCATTGGCTCGCGGGTGCGCACAGCTGCCACGCGCGCCTCGCCGCCAAGCCCGAAGCGACGGCGGCCTTCGCCCGCGATTTTCTCGGCGATCTCAGCCGCCTCCGCGCCGATCTCGATAGGCCGGACGCAGTCGACGCAGTCGATCGCCTAGCTCACGTGCGGCTTGCGCGCGATCGCAGCGCCGTCCCCGCGAGTCCCGAAGACGAGGAGCTCCACTTCCCTGCGTGGGCCTTCGCCACTGCAGAGGCCATCGAGCGCACCGCGCTCTGGCTCCACTTCCTGCTCCGCGAGATGCCCGACAATTCCGAGGCGCGCAAGGAGCTGAACCACTTCGCCAACATTGTGCAGACTGCCGGCTGCGCCGCCCTCGATAATATCGTGAAGGCCGGCATCGACGAGCCCGATTTGAAGCGCCTCTGGCCCTACCCTTGCGACCGCTTGGGGTTGCTGAAGATGCTCCACCGGGCTCCGGGCCAATGAAGCGCGCTTAAGGAACCAGATGGTTGGCGAACGGTCCTCGCCCGTAAATCCGCAGCGTCACGACTATTCTGCTTGACTATGGCGGCCGCACCGTGCTTCCCGGCATTCGCTTCGACCCCTATGACCGCAGCGGCGGAGAGGGGCCGCGCCAAGCTCTCGCCCGCACGCCTCGTCGCTGGCACCCCTCCTGTACCCGGCCAGATGGGCGACCGCGCCACGCTCGCCCTCTGCCAGCATCGCTCCTGCGCTCGGCTGGGTGCAGAGCCACTGCACCGATGGCCGACGTTCACCTCGACATCTGCGACGGCCCCGAGCGTGCCCAGGTGGACGACGGTGGCCCCGAGTTCGTGCCCGGGGATCTCGACGCCGGCTAGGCGTCGAGTGGCCCCCCGACCAACGCCCGCGCCGCGGCGAGAGACCACGCCGATCGGCTCCGGCGCCATGTACTCGACGGCGGCCGCGCCGAGTTCCTCCTCGTTGAGCTGCTGGATGGTGAGCGACGGCGGCCCCGAGCGCGGGCCCCAGGTGCAGCGATCCGAAGCCGCGCCCTTGACGACCCGCGACCGCCAGGACCGTACGGAGACGCCCCGATGGCCCGCCCGCATCCTGCCCAGCCTCCGTCCGCTAGCCGCTGTCCCTGCCGGGCACAGCCGCCAACCCATTGGAACTCCTCAGCATTGTTTTTGCGTGTAGAAATTGTTTCCCCCTTGCAGAAGACGTCGCCGAAAACGCTCGCCGCGCGCAGCACCTTGCGCGCCTCGCCGTCCAGCGCCGCGAGCCTCGCCTGGACCATCGCCAGCACCGTCTCTGGCAGCGCGCCGCCCTTCCCCTCGGCCACCGCGCGGATCAGCTCCTCGAGGTAGAACGCGTGGCCGTCCGCGTGCGCGACGAGGCGCGCCACCGTCTCGACGTCCACGTCCTCGCCGAGCGCGTGGCGGACGAGGCGCTCGCAGGCCTTCCGCGGCAGCCGGGTCAGGTGGATCACGTGGAGCGCGCGCCCGCTCCAGAGCGCCGGGAACACCTCGTGGACCTCCGGTCGCGCGAGCCCGAGCACCATGAACGGCTGCTCGGCGAGCGAGCCGAGCGCCGCGTCGACGAAGCGCACGGTCGGCAGATCGCCCCAGTGCAGGTCCTCGAGCACGAGCAGGACGGGGCGCGCCGACGTCTCCGCGGCGAGGAAGTCCTCCCACGCGCGGCGCATCTGCCGCCCCATGGTCTCCGCGTCCTCGCGGGCCGCGCAGAGCAGCGCGCTCTCCTCGCCCGCGAGCTCGACGCCGGCGATCTCGCCGAGGAACACCGCCACGCGCTCGCGGTCGGGGCCGGGGACGTGCCGCGCCACCCGCGCGACGAGCTTCTGCTTGCGGGCCGCGGCGGCCTCGCCGTCCTGGATGCCGCACGCGCACCGGATCGCCTGCCCGAGCAGGCCGAACGCGGAGCCCACGCGCAGCGGATCTCCGCACGCCGTCCAGATCTCGACGTGCTCGTCGTTCGCGCGGATCGCGCGCGTGAACTCGTGGGCGATCCGGGATTTTCCGATGCCGGCGGGCGCGGTCACGAGGACGGCGCGGGCGACCGCCGCCTCGGTGCACTCGCCGAAGAGCGTCGTCAGCGTGAGCAGCTCGTGATCCCGCCCGACGAACGCGCTCGCCTTGCCGAGCAGCGTCCCGGCGCTCCCCGCGAGATCGCGCTCGCCGTGCAGCGCCCTCAGCTCGCCCTCGCCGGACACCTCGAACCGGGCGCCGAGCAGCCGCGCCGTCACGTCATCGATCGCGATGGGCGGCCCGCGCGGGTCGGGCTGCAGCTCGTGGGCCCGCCTCGCCTCGTACGCGTCGAGCAGCCGCGCGGCCCTGTCGATCGCCTCCCCCATCGGCAGCTGCTTCGCCAGCTGCGCCCGGCCCGTCGAGAGCGCCATCGGCCGGGTCGGGGCCACCTTCCGGAGCGCCAGCGCGCAGCGCGCCGCCTGCGACGCCTGGTCGGTCGCGTCCCTCCCGGCGACGATGGCGACCACGGCCGAGCCGTCGGCGAGCGCTTCCATGTGCCCTCCGTGCGCCTCCACGACCCTCCGCAGGTGCGCGCTCAGGGTCACCTCCAGCGTCTGATCGAGCGGCGCGGTGTCGGCCGTGGCCGGCGTGGCCTCCCTCCCCACGAGCAGCACGGAGAGCAGCCGCCGCTCGCTGGAGGTGAGCGCCTCGGGGCGCTCGGGCGCGCTCCAGAGCGCGGGCGCGCCGGCGTCCCGGAGCGCGCCGAGGATCACGGCGGCGGTCGCGCAGTCGCCGATGCGCTCCCCCGGGTCCTTTGTGAGCATCAGGTGGACGACCGCGTCGAGCTGGGCGGGGACCTCGGGGCGGAGCGAGCGGATCGCGGGGACCTCGCCGAACAGGATCTTCGCGAGGATCGCGGGGATGTTCTCGCCGACGAACACGGGGGCGCCCACGAGGCACTCGAAGAGCACGCAGCCGAGGGCGAACACGTCGGCGCGCGGCGTGAGCGCGCTGTACCCGACGCGCGCCTGCTCCGGGGCCATGTAGGCCGGCGTCCCGAGGGCGACCCCCGTCAGCGTCATCGGCGTCGCGTCGAGCCGCCGCGCGATCCCGAAGTCCAGGATCTTCACCTGGCCAATCTGCCCGCCGACGAGGAACAGGTTGCTCGGCTTGAGATCGCGGTGGACGATGTCGCGGGCGTGCGCCTCGGCCAGCGCCTCGGCGGCCTTCACGCCGAGCGTCAGCGTCTCTTCGACGGTGAGGCGGCCGCGCAGGAGGCGCCGCGAGAGGTCCTCTCCTTCGAGCCACTCCATGGCGAGATAGGACCTCCCCGAGAAGGTCCTCCCGTGGGCCACGTGCCGCACGATCCCCGGGTGCGAGAGCTCCGCCAGGAGCCTCGCCTCCCTGTCGAACCGCGCCTCGTGCGCGCCTCCCCCGAGCACCATCTTGAGGGCGACCGTGGCGCCGGTCACCCGATCGAGCGCCCGGTAGACCTCCCCCATGCCGCCGGAGCCGGCGAGCGCGAGCAGCTCGAAACGCTCCCCGACGACGTCGCCGACACGCATGGATCGAGTATCGCCCGGCGTCCGATCTCCTGTCCAGCACGCGTGCGGCCGGAGGAGACACGGCACATCGTTCAACGTTCCGCCAACGTGCCGCCAACGTTCCGCGCGTCTAGCTCGTTTCGCGCCTTCAGCACGTTTCGCGCCTCCAGCACGTTTCGCGCCTCCAGCACGTTGACCTGCTCGACAAGCCCCCTGGGAGACGACATGCACGTTCGAGACGTGCTTAGAGGCGAACGAGACCAGACAGAGCGAGGGGTCGAGGGCGGGAGCCCACAGCCCTGCGCGCGCGCTCAGCGCGCGGCGTGGGGATCACTCGGTTCCTCTGCGACGCGCGGTATCCGAGATCGCGTTGCGCGACGAACGCGGCGGCGCTTCACCCGCGTCGTTCCGTCTCGCGCGGAGCGAGGGGACTCCTGTCGACGCGAGGTCCTCGAGCGCCGACGCGAGCGATTGGTGGCTGGACAGATCGCCGAGGTGGATATCGAGGTCGACGAGGCGCATCGCGAGCTCGGGGCGCACGCCGACGAGGCGGACGCGGGCGCCGAGCAGGGAGGCCGCGCGGTGGGTCTGCCCTAGCGCGTGGGCCACCTGGGCGTCGACGCGCGCGACGCCCGTGATGTCGAGCAGCACGCAGCGCGCCCCGTGTCGGCTCACCCCCTCGACCACCCGCTCGAGCATCTGCCGGGCGCGGTCCCCGTCGAGCTCGCCGATGAGCGGGACGAGCAGCACGCCGGGCAAGAGCGGGATGAGGGGACAGCCGAGCTCGCGCACGGCGGCCGAGAGGTCGCGCTCACGCAGATAGGCCTCCTGGAGGCTCGCGTGCTGCTCGGAGAGCGACTGCACGAGCGCGTCGCGCTCGAGGGCGGCGCTGAGGAGCGCCCCCCAGATGGCGATGGTGCCCTCGTCGCCGGCGACCTCGATCGAGCCCGGGCCGACGATCGCGAGGACCCCCCAGTCGCGGTGGAGCGTGCGGATCGGCAGGAGGGTCACCATGAACGGGCCGCCGGCGGTCGACGGCGGCAAGAGCTCGGCGGGAGGGAAGGCCTCCGGCGCGCAGACGGCGCCGAGCGGCGGAGTCGGGCTGCCATCGCGGCTGTAGACGCCGGCGATGACGAGGCGCGCGCGGGTCGTCCTGTCTTCCCAGAGCGCGAGGCAGCCCCAGACCGCGGCGGTCGAGTCGAGCCACGAGAGCGAGCGCGACTCTTCCTGGGTGCTGCCGAGCAGCGTGAGGCTCACCTCGTGATCGGATCGCATGAGCGTCCCGAGCTCGCCGACGAACTGCCGCTCGGCCTCGACGCGAGCCAGGGTGAGCGAGAGGCGCAGTCGCTCCTGGAACTCCTCGGCTCGCGCCTCCGCCGACTCCGCAGCTTCCGTGTCCAGGCGTGCGCGTCGTCGCTTCCCGAGCCGGCCCAGCAGGCGGACGACCCCCATGAGGCTCTCCACGTCGGCCGTGAGGCGAGAGGCCTGCTGGCAGGCCTCGTCGATCTCGGCCGCGGGCGGGGGCGCGGTGCCCTCGAGCGCCGCGGTATACCCCGCGATCACGGCCGCGACGCCGGGCCACACGGCTGTCGGGGGCGTCTCGCGCGGGAGCGGCAGGCGAAGGAGCAGCTCGACCATCTGCCGGTCGATGGATCCGCCGAGATCCTCATCCGTCGCGGAGCCCGCCCGGCGGCGCAAGCCCTGGAGCGGATCGCAGCCGCACGTCCGCCGCCTGACGAACGTGGTCGGCGCGAACGCGGGGCCGGACGGGACGACCTGGCCGGCGAGCTGCGCCAGCACGAGCTCGCAAGCGAGCGCTCCGAGCGCGTCGAAGCGCTGGCGCACGGTGGTCAGCGGAGGGCTCGACCACTGCGCATCGGCGATGTCGTCGAAGCCGACGATCGCCAGATCGTCGGGGATGCGGTATCCCGCGGCCTGGAGGGCCTCCATCAGCCCGAGCGCGTTCTTGTCCGTGGCGACGACCGCGGCCGTGAGCTCTCCCCTGCGCGCGATGAGGGCCTCTGCGGCTTGCCGACCGCCGGAGTGCCAGTTGTCCTCGGCGTCGAAGACGAGGCCGGGATCGAAGGGGATCCCGCTCTCGATGAGCGTTTCCATGTAGCCGTCGAAGCGCGCGCGGATGTCGTCCTGATCCATGCAGCCGACGAACGCGATGCGCCGGTGTCCGTGCTCGATCAGGTGGCGCACCGCGCTCCGGACGCCCTCGCGGTTGTCCGGCATCACGGTCGGGCAGCCCGCCTCGGGGGCGCAGGAGCTGACCGTGACGAGCGGGACCCGCTCCTGCGCGAGGCGCTCGATGCCGTCTGTGGCGAGCACGACGATCCACCCGTCCACCTGGTCCCGCGCCAGCGAGGGCGCCTGGACGTACGCGGGCGTGCCGCGAATCACCACGACGCGGTGACCACGCTGCTGCGCCGCCTGATGGATGCCCCGGAGGATCGCGGTGAAATAGAAGCCGTCGAGGAAGGGCGTGAGGACGCCGATGGTGGTCGGGCGGGAGTGCATGGGGGCGGGCTCGCGGATGGATGAATACCGGATCTCCATCTCGCCCACCGACGGCGTTCGCCTCAATCCGCCCGAAATTCCGGTGACTCGCGAATCATCCGGGTGTACAGGAGCGACGATCCGGGTGTACAGGAGCGACGATCCGTTTGGCAATCGCTCGAACATTCGCCCCGCCACGGCGCGCCCGCTGTACGAAGCAGCCTCTTTCCCCGAAGGGGGGCCGCTCGGCCGATCGATCGAGCGAACGGAGGGGAGGCCGCGGCCTGTGAGCGCGCCGACCGTACGCGCGCTCGTCTCGGCGCTGGGCGCCTGCGCGGCGCTCACGCCCGCCCTGGCGCGGGCGGAGTGCGACCGCGCGGCCGCGGACGTGTCGTGGGTGCGCCTCGCCGGCGCGGAGGGGCGGTGCCCGTCGGCGTCCCGGTTCCGTGCCGAGATCTCGCGACGGCTCGGGCGGGAGCTCGTCACGACGGGCAAGGCCGCCTCGATCGAGGCCGTGGTGCAGGGGCAGCCCGGGGCCTGGTCGGCCACGATCCGGACCGAGCTGTGCGACGGCGCTCCGGCGACCGTCCGCGAGCTCTCGGACCACGGGCTCAGCTGCGACGGCATCGTGGCCGCTGCGGCGGTGCACATCGTGCTGACGACCGATCCCGAGGCTGGCCTGTCCTCCCCGGCCGCCGAGGCGCCGCGCCCGGCCGCCGAGGCGCCGCGCCCCCAGCCCTCGCCGGCGCGCCCTCCGGCAGCGGAGCGGGCGCCGGAGCCGCCGTTCCCCTGGCCGGCGGAAGCCAAGGTCGCGCCGCCGCCGGCCGAGGGCCCGCCGCCCACCCGGCTCTCGGTCGCCTGGCGCGGGTTCGCTTCCGTGGGCGTCATCCCCTCGCCCGCGGCCGGTGTCGCCCTGTCGGGCGAGTGGTCGTTCCTGCCGCGGTGGACGCTCGAGACGGGCGCGCTGTGGCTCCCGGAGCAGCACGCGACGCGGCAGACGTTCGCCTTCGGGCTCACGGCGGGCTGGCTCGGCGCGTGCTGGGAAATGGTCCGGAGCCGCTCGGTCGCCTTCGGGCTCTGCGGCCGGGCGGTGGCAGGCGCGATTTACGCCGTCATCTACGGGGAGGAAGATCTCCCCCCCACCATCCTGCCGACCGACGTCGGCTCGCGCGCGTGGCTCAGCCTCGGGGCGGGCACGCGGCTCGGCTTCCGCGTCGTCGGGCCGCTGCGGATCGAGACCGGAATCGACCTCTTCGTTCCGCTGACGCGGTATAATTTCCAGCTGGAGGGCGGCTTGCCGACGGGCTTCGAGCAGAGCGCGCTCGCGGCCGCGGCGTTCGGCGGTGTCGGCATCACATTTTGGTGAAGGATCCCCGGGCCACCGGCATTCAGCCCTCCGTGGAGCAGTGCTTACGAGCCGACGTCCTGCCCGACGCCAAGCAGCCGCCACGGAGCCTCGTCTCCCTGCACGCCGAGCACGGCGACTTCGTCTGGGCGACCCTCCAGCGGTTCGGCGTCCAGCAGCCTGACCTGGAGGACGCCTTCCAGGACGTCTTCGTCGTCGTCCAGCGGCGGCTCCCGTCCTTCGACTGGGCCTGCCCGATCACGACCTGGCTCTTCGCCATCTGCCGCCGCGTCGCCGCGTCGCACCGCCGCCGCGCCCACACGCGCCGCGAGCGGCTCGGCGAGCCGGTGGACGACGTGCCGGACTCCGCGCGCGGCCCCGAGGAGATCACCTCCCGCCACGAGGCGCAACTTCGGCTCGAGGGCATCCTCGGGGCCATGGATCTCGATCGAAGGGCCGTGTTCGTGATGTTCGAGATCGAAGAGATGCCGTGCGACGAGATCGCGCGCCTCGTCGGCGTCCCCATCGGGACGGTCTACTCGCGGCTCCACGCGGCGCGGAAGGAGTTCGCGACGCTCCTGAAGAAGTCCGAGGCCGAGCGCGCGCGCAGGGGGGCCCGATGAGCGATCCGAAGCGATGGATTCAGGAGGGAGGAGGCGCTCCGCCGGGGGCCCGCGAGCTCCTCCGCGCCGCCGCGCCCATCCGCCCGATGACCTCCGCCGAGCTCGCGCGCACCGCGGCCCGGGTGGCGCCGCTCGAGACGGCCGCGGCCGCGGGCGCCGGCGCGACGGTGCCGGCGTGGGTCAAGGGGATCTTCCTCGCGTCGAGCCTCGGGGTCGGCGGGGCAGGGCTCTACGCTGCCCTCGGCCAGGACCCGAGCGCCGCCGCGCCGCCTCCGGTGCTGACAGATCTGCCGCTGGAGCGGCTGCTCTCGCGCGCAGGAGGCACCGTGCCGGCCGAAGCGCCGGCAGCCGAGCCGCCCGCGATCACGGCGCCCGCGACCACGGCGCCGCGCCCGACTCCATCCACCCTTCACCGCGAGGCGCCGCGGAGCACCCGGCCGCCGGCGCCGGAGGCGACCGGCGCGGACAGCGACGACCTGCTTCGGGAGTCCAACCTCGTCGACGCGTCCAGAGCGGCGCTCGCGCAGGATCCGGAGGCCGCCCTCGCCGCGCTGGAGAGGCACCAGGCCGAGTTCCCGAAGGGGCGGCTCTCGGAAGAGCGGGAGTTCATCGCGATCCGCGCGCTGGCGCGACTCGGGCGCGCCGACGAGGCGCGGGCGCGCGCGGCGGCGTTCTTCGCGCGGTATCCATCGAGCTCCTTCGCCGAGCCGCTGCGCCGGATCGTCGGCGCGGTCCGGTGATTGCCTCCACGACCACGACTGCACCCGCGAGCTCCATACCCACGTTCGAGCACACGAGCAGGATCTCGTCCCCTATGCCAGGACGACGACATCGACGCTCCCACGGACCGCGAAAAATTAACGCGACATCGACGCTCCCACGGACCGCGAAAAATTAACGCGACATCGACGCTCGCACGGACCGTGAAAAATGAACACGAAGTCGAACACGACCTCTCCTATCGCTTGCCTCGTAGTTAAACAGTATTAACATACGGCCCGCGTTCACGGGCGGCCGCGTCGACAGGCGCCGGCGCCCTGGCGTTTCATCGAAGAACGGTGGATCCAGCGGCTCGATGAGGCCAGGCTGCCGTGGCAGCGCTGGCCGCGGCGAGGCACGTCGCTCATGAGGCGCGCGCCGGGCGTCGTCCCTTTGCGGACCGACGCGCGCGCTCGCCGGCGGTCGTCCTCCCCGGGCTGCTCCCTTCCATCCGCGAGCGCGTCCTCGTGCTCGCGCGCGGCTCCGCCGTTCGTCGTGGTCATTTCAGGAGGTTTCATGTCGTCGAAGCTGTCGAGTTCGAGCAGTCCGGTGAGCTCTCATTCTGATTCTGCCTCCTCCGGCGCGTGGCAGGGGGCGCGGCGCGCCGCGCTGGCCGCGCTCGCGATTCTGCCGATTTCTTGCGCGGATCTCTCGCCCACGGACGGCGCTCCGGCCGATCTCGCCGACGGCGAGATCGCGCAGGCCGGCCAGGCGCTCTCGCTGTCTTTCCCGATCAAGGAGCGGAGTTCGCTCGTCGTCACGAACACCGAAATCCTCGGCGGGTTCAAGCTGAAGGACGTGCTCCAGCAGCTCATCGATCAGGCGGGCGTCAGCCTGACGCCCCTCCAGCTCTTCCGGCAGTTCATGGACACGAACCGGAAGGCCGCGGACGGGATCGGCCTCGGCCCGCACTGCGATGACGTGGTGATCCCCGGCTCGGCCGGATCCATCAACGGGTGGCCGATCGACTGCCCCCGTGTCGTGGGCGAGGAGGCCGACAGGGATCCCTTCGCCGACGAGGAGGCCTCGAACGCGTACGTCGCCACGACCCTGTCGAACCGCTTCGACCTCGCCCCACCGGACGGCGCCAACTGCGGTGAGTACCGCGTCGTCTTCGCCAGGCGCTCGGGCATCCCGGAGGGGGCGTTCCAGATGCGCAACTTCATCATCTTCGAGGGCCGGCTGCCCAACCCGACCCCGAGCCTGGGCCGCCAGGGGTGCCGCCCGGTCGTCGATTTCTGGTACCACCTGTCGGATCCGGCGAAGAGCCTGGAGGCCCGGAGGGACGAGCTGCTCTCCTTCTATTTCGACGGCCTGCCCGGGGGGTTCGAGCCCGTCTTCCACATCGATCACTACGGCCAGAACGCGGGGCCGTTCGGCGGCCAGATCCGGACCAACGAGTTCCTCTTCGCCCCCGAGGTCGACGGCGATCCGCCCGAGCCCTTCACGACATGGAACCTCCGGGAGTTCAGGCTCCTTCACAGCGGCTCGGGGAGCAGCGGCACGCTGGTCGTGACCCCTTCGTTCGTGAAGGACAACCCGGCCGCGCCGCTCTTCGATCCCGCCTCGACCGACGCGCGCGCCGTCGCCTTCAGGAGCACGTCGTTCCCGAACCTCGTCGAGCGGCTCGCCGCGGCGGACGACATCAACCGCTTCGCCCTGGAGCCGAGCTATCCGACGACGATGAACGCCGGAGAGAGCCAGATGATCGGCCTCCAGAACAACTACTTCACGACGTTCGGCGCCGGGGCCTCGGCCCTCAGGACCAGCATCCAGAGCAAGCTCACCGCGATGGGCAGCGCGCTCACCCCGGATCAGATCGTGGGGCGCGCGTTCTCCCTGTCGTGCAGCGGGTGCCATGAGCCGATCGGCGACGCCACGGGCAACCCGAGCGTCGCGCTCGACCTCGGCACGAGCGAGACGCTGGCGAAGCTGAGGCCGTTCACGCAGACCTCCGAGCAGCTGGAGGCCGACCCGGACGAGCCGGGCTCGCAGCGCTTCAAGATCTCGGAGGCTCTCACGGAGGTGTTCATCCCGTTCCGGAAGAACGTGATGGCGGAGTTCCTCCTCAACGACCCGATCCTCGGGTTCGAGAAGCCGGGCGCGTGGACGTCGGCGCAGGCCCAGCTCTCGGTCCACACGGGCCGGGTGATGGAGGGCATCTCGTCGCTCCAGGTGAAGACGCCCTCCTCGTTCAACGCGATCGTCAGCCCGAGCTTCAGCTCGGCGAACCTCGCGCCGGTGGGCGACAAGATCACGCTCGATCTCTTCGTGTCCCCCGTCCAGCCGAACCCGAGCTGGGTCGGGAACATCGAAGTGCTGATCTCGATCCCTTCGGCCGGCATCCACAACCAGTGGGCCGGCAATGTCCCGCTCACCCCGCTCACCCGGGGCGAGTTCGTGACGATCCAGTTCGCCCAGCTGCCGACGGCCACCAAGAGCGCGCTGAACGCAGGGGCCAGCGACGTGAAGCTGCAGTTCAACCTCAACGTGACCAGCAACTCCGGTCCGTACTACCTCGACAACGTGCGGTTCGCGAACTGACCGCGAGCGAGCGCTCGTGAGAGAGAGAGCGCTCGCTCACGAGGAGGGCGCCAGTCCCCTGCCGGCGCCCTCTTCTTCTCTTGCGCTCCGACACCGATCCTCCCACGCGCGCCCACACACGACCCCTCCCCGGGGCCGACGCCCGGCAGCGAGATCCGCCTGGACGGACAATTCATCCGTTATAGTAGACACTGCGCGCGGGCCTTGTTATGCTGCGCTCATGTCAGGCATTGCCATCATCATCGGAAGTCTCTCTGCGCGCTCGAAGACCGCGGCGCTCGCGGCCCGCGTCGCGGCGCGGCTCGTGCGCGAGGGGTTTCGCGTCACCACCGTCCACGTCCGCGAGCTCCCGGCCGAGGATCTCCTGTCCGGTCGCGTCGACTCCCCCGCCGTGGCGGACGCGGCGCGGATCGTCGCCGAGGCCTCCGGGGTCGTCATCGCGACGCCCATCTACAAGGCCTCGTACACGGGCGCGCTCAAGGCGTTCCTCGACCTCCTGCCGCAGTTCGGGCTCGCGGGGAAGGCCGTGCTCCCCCTGGCGACGGGCGGGACGCTCGCGCACGTGCTGGCCATCGATTACGGGCTCCGCCCGGTCCTCCAGTCGCTCGGCGCGCGGCACGTCGTCGCGGGCCTGTTCCTCCTCGACAAGGCGCTCCGGCTCGGGGACGACGGGCTGCTCGACATCGATGACGAGCTCGGGAGCAAGCTGGAAGAGATCGTGAGGCCCTTCATCGACAGCGTGATCCGCGAAGGCCTCCCGCTGCCGGCGCGCGGGGTGGCGGCCTGAGAGCCGGCCAGGGGGAGGAGGGCGGCGCGCGGCGCCGTCCGCCGCGATAGGCGCGCTCGATCGCACGCGAACGCAGGACACGCACCGACCGCAGGCGGTGCTCCGAGGACCACCCATGCGCTTGCTCACGCTCCCCAACCCCGAATCGACCACGGCGCCGACAGAGCGCGCCAAGGCGCTCGTCTTCGAGGACGCCAAATCGCAAGAGCTGCTCCGCCGCGCGAGGCAGGTCGCCGCGGGCGACGCGGCCGCGCTCATCACCGGCGAGCTCGGCACCGGCAAGGAGATCATCGCGCGGCACGTGCACGAGCTCAGCGCGCGCCGCGGCCGGCCCTTCCTCGCCGTGAGCTGCGCGGCGCTGTCGCCCGCGCTCGCGGAGAGCGAGCTCTTCGGCCACGAGCAAGGGGCCTCCCCGAGGGCGCTCGCCTTGAAGCGCGGCCTGCTCGAGGCCGCCGAGGGCGGCACGCTCTACCTCGACGAGATCGGAGACCTCCCCCTCGGCGTGCAGATCAAGCTGCTGCGCGCGCTGGAGGAGCGCGAGGTGACCCGGCTCGGCTCACGGACGCCGGTGCCCGTCGACGTGCGCATCATCGCGGCCACGAACGTCCCGCTCGAGGACGTTGTCGCCGTCGGCGGGTTCCGTGAGGACCTGCTCTCCAGGCTGCGCAGCGCCGCGATCGCGGTCCCCGCCCTGCGCGAGCGGCCGGGCGACATCCTGCCGCTCGCGCGCTATTTCCTTGGCACGTACGGGCGCCGCCTGGGGCCCGCGCCGGGCGTGCTCACGTCGTCCGCGGTGGAGCGCCTCCTCGCGCACACGTGGCCGGGCAACATCCGCGAGCTCGAGCACGTCATCCATCAGGCGCTCCTCGTCTGCCGCGCAGGCCGCGTGACGCGGAAGGATCTGCGGTTCACGAGCCTCCGCCCGAAGGCGGCCGCGCTCGAGCCGTCGAGCGCGCCGGGCCGGCTCGACGGGCCGATGGCCACGCTCGAGAACACAATCGCTGCGCTCTTCGACGGCAACTTCCCGAACGTGCACGAGCGGGTCGAGGAGATCGTGTTCCGCACCGCGTACCGCCGCTGCGAGCGCAACCTCGGACTGACGGCGGCGCTGCTCGGCGTCAGCCGCGACCTCGTGCGCGCGCGCCTCCTGCAATCCGGCGAGATCGCGCAGCCCTCCACGCCCGAGCCCCCAGCCGCGCCGCCGAGCGCCGGCGACGCGCGAGCGGCGGCGACGGCATTCCCGATCTCCCTGCCCTGACGGAAGCCGCCGCGCCGCTCCTCCCCGCCAAGAGAACCCGCGACTCGCGCCAGACCGACGAAGGTGCGAGATAAAGCGACATGCACCTCCACGCCCCGGTGCGAGCAAGCCTCGAACGGCACGAGCCGATCGCGTGTCCTGCACGGCAGATGCACCGTTTGCGTGTTCTGCACAACAGATGCGCACGTGATTCGTGCTCTGGCCTCGCAGAGCGCGCCGGGTCGCTCTTTTCACGTTGGCGCGCAACGTGCGAGCCTGGGGATCGTGCAGGGCCGGACGGCAAGGCGAGGAGGGTGTTTGTATGAGCTCAATCCATCCCGGTGCGGCGACGAACGCAGTCGTGGTGTCCTTGGCGCGCCCCGCGGCGAGCGCCGACGCGCCCGGTGATTCAGGCGCATGTGCGCCGGAGCTCTCCGGAGGGGAGCTCGAGCCGCCACCCAGCGTGACGCGCGCGCTGGCCGCCACCGCGGAGTCGGAGGGCGCTGAGCGCGCCACGTCCTGGGAGCTCTGTACCGCGATGCTCGCGATCGCCACCGGCTGGCTCGCGTGGACGCTGCCGGAGCCGAGCGCCCGCGACGTGCTGCTCGTCACGCTCTGCCTGGCGCTCGTCGCGATCGAGCGCCGCAGGGCCGGCGCGCACTTCAGGAAGGCGATCGCCGCGGCCGCGGGCGCGCGCGGCGCGACTGCGGGTGAGGCGTCGCGCGCGGCCTGGCGGCACGACGCGGCCTTCTGCGCGGCCCGCGCCGCGGGGCGCCGGCGCTAGGCGCGGCGGCGCGATCCGACGCCCCCGCCGAAGAGGATCGGCTCGGCGGGGATCACCGGCACATCACGAGCACGCCTCCCCTGGCGCCGGCCCGCGCGCCCCTCCGGGCTCGCCCGCGGCGTCGAGCGCCGAGCCGGGCTGTCCGCACCGCGCGCGCCACCCGCCACCCACGTCGCGCTCGCGGAACTCGGGGCGCAGCTCGCTGCGGGCGTCGGCCGCGAGCAGCTCGCACGGGTCGAAGTAGTGCGACGTCCGCGCCAGCGCGGCGATGGGCGGCAGCTCGCCCGAGAACTCCGGCACGCCGGGGCAGCGATGGTGCCAGAGGGCATAGCGATCCGGGACGTCGCCGAAGCAGAGCACTTCCTTTACGCCCCCGTTGCAGTTCGTGCTCACGACGAGCACCGGAGCCGGCAGCGGCGCGAAGCGGTGCACCCGGAGGACCACGTCGTGGTGGAACTCGCCCTGCTTCCAGTGGGCGAGGAGATCGAACTCGCCATGTCGATCCCGGACCTCCTGCAGCAACGACCCGAGATCCATCGCATCGGCGAGGGCTTGAACAGACGTATTTATCATGGCGCGCTCTCCTTCGACGGCAAGCGTTGCCGGTGTTGTAGCACGTCGCCCGCGCGGAGCCGGGACGCGGGCTCCCCGTCGGCGGCGGAGCACTCGTGTCCTTGCGCCGTACCAGCGAGCACCCGACCTATGTCGCTCCCCGGGAGAACTTCATAGCAACATTGTCCTGTGGGCCGACTCCTGGCAAATCAGCGCCGATTCCTGCGCTTGCGCCCGAGCGACCCGACGCGTATCGTCGGTTGCCTGAGAGCCCTCCGCGGCGGTGAAGGCGCGCGGGCCAGTCGAGATCACGCCCGTGCGATCGCCCTGGCCTGTCCCCATCGTCGCCCTGACGCCGGCCTCCTGCGGGGCCGTCCTGTGGCGCGCGCAGGGCGCGGAGCGGCTCACGGTCGTGGTCAAGGCCACGTTTGCCCTCGTCCACGACAGGAGCGCCGAGCTCGCCGCCCCGGCGGACCTGAGCCGCGCGGACCGGCTCCGAGACGGCTCCGGCAGCCTGGAGGACGCAGGTGAGATAGCCCCTTACCTGCCGCGCGCAGGGGTCCTCGTGCGCGGACACGCGGCCGCGCCGGCGGGGACGACGACAACGGCGCTCTCGGTGCGGGTCGCGCTCTTCCGCGAGGATCGCTGGGTCCTCGACAAGGTGCTCCACGTCTACGGCGACCGGACGCGAGAGGCCCCGAGCCCACGTCCGTTCAGCCTCATGCCGCTCGTGTACGAGCGCGCCTACGGCGGCCCCCAGACCGACGCGAACCCGGTGGGCGTCGGCGCCGGGACGACGCTGCCCAACATCGTCGATCCGGCCGATCCGACGCGGCCCACGGGCGTCGGGCCGATCGCGGGGAGCTGGGCTCCCAGGCGGGGCCTGCTCGCGCCCGATCACGCGCCCGATCTTTCGGCGCTGGAGCTCGGCGGCAGCTTCGATTTCCGCTATTTCGTCGCCGCCCCCGCGGACCAGCAGCTCGAGTTCCTCCGAGGCGACGAGTGGATCCTCCTCGAGGGCCTGCACCCGCACTGCCAGCGGATCCAGTCCTGCCTGCCTTCGGCGCGCGGGCTCGCGCGGATCCATCGGCTCGGGCCGGGGTGCGACGACCTCGGGCAGCCGATCGAGCTCGTCGCCGACACGCTGACCATCGACGCGGACCGCCTGCTCTGCTCGCTGATCTGGCGAGGGAACGTCGCGCTGCTGCCCGACGATGCGCCGGCGCGGATGCGGGTGGTCGCGGGCGTCGAGGTGCCGGGGCGCCCCGTCCCGTGGCCCTCGGCCCCGTGGCCCTCGGCCCCGTGGCCCTCGGCGGGGGGGCCCTCGGCGGGGGAGGGCCTTGTCGCGATCGCGGCGCCGGAGGGCGCGCCCGCCGCCGAGGGAACGGCCCTCCTCGCGGGGCACTGGAGCGTCGTCACGCAGCAGGTCGCCCCGCTGCTCTCGCCGCCTCCCCTGCCCTTCTCGCGGCCCCAGGAGGCGCACTGGAGCGTCGTCACGCAGCAGGTCGCCCCGCTGCTCTCGCCGCCTCCCCTGCCCTTCTCGCGGCCCCAGGAGGCGCACTGGAGCGCGGTCACGCAGCAGGTACCGCCGCTGCTCTCGCCGCCTCCTTTGCCCTTCCTGCCGGCGCCCGAGCTGCCGTCACGCCCCGAGGCTCCCCCGGCGTCGGTGCCGTTCGCGATGCCCTTCGCCCATGCCGGACCCGAGGCCTCGCCGCCCGAGCCGCCGGCCCGGGTGCAGCCGCCGCTCGCCGGGCTCGACGAGACGCAGCCCGGCGTCGACCAGCCACCCCCGCACGCGCAGCCGCCCGCTCCGCACGCGCAGCCGCCCGCCGCGCCCGACGGGATGGCCGTCGTCGCGGAGCAGCCGCCCCCGCACGTCGAACCGCCGCCCCCCGCGCCCGACGAGGCGGCGGCCCTGGCGGAGCAGCCGCCCCCGCACGTCGAACCGCCACCCCCCGCGCCCGACGAGGCGGCGGCCCCGGCGGAGCAGCCGCCCCCGCACGTCGAACCGCCACCCCCCGCGCCCGACGAGGCGGCGGCCCCGGCGGAGCAGCCGCCCTTTCCGGCCGCGGCGGCGCCGGAGCCGGAGGCCCGCGGCCTGCGCGCGGCGGTGCTCGCCCGCCTGAGGAGCGGCCAGCCGCTCTACGACCTCGAGCTCGCGGGCGCCGAGCTCGAGGGAATCGACTGGAGCGGCGCCTCCCTCGAGCGCCTCAACCTCGCCGGCGCAGCGCTCGCCCGGTGCAACTTCGCGTCCGCGCGCCTCGCCCGGGCGAACCTGAGCGGCGCAGATCTCACGGACGCGAACCTCCAGGCGGCCGATCTGACGCGCGCCGATCTCTCCCGCGCCATGCTCGACCGCGCGGCGCTCTCCTCCGCGATCCTCACGAGCGCCGACCTCACCTCGGCCAGAGGCTCGCAGGCGCGCTTCGACGGCGCGGCGCTCGACGGCGCCGACCTGCGGCAGGCGCGCCTGTTCGAGGCCGTCTTCGACCGGGCGAGCCTCGCTGACGTCAACGCGAGCAAGGCGGACCTCTCGCGATCGAGCTTCGCGAACGCCAACCTCGCCGGCGCCATCCTCCGCGCGGCGAAGCTCAAGGAGGCGAGGCTCCCCTGCGCCAACGTCGATGGCGCCGATCTGCGCGAAGCGGACCTCGCGGGCGCCAACCTCTACGGGGTCAAGCTCGCAAACGCGAAGTCGAGCGGCGCAATCCTGCGCGAGGTCGTCGAGATTCCACCGCCCGAAGAGGACATTAACGTTTCTTCACAGGGTTGACTCCCTGGCTGTCTTTTGTCTAACTCCCCAGGACGAGCCGCCTCGGAACCGTCAAGGCGGATTCATTCACCTCCTCGCGCCAGGAAGAGACCCCATATGAGTGATCTCATCCGTTTTTCCTCGAGCATCCTGGAGGGCCCGACGCGCGTCGTCGGCTTTCGCGGCGTGGAGGCGATCTCGCGCCCTTACAGGTTCGAGATCTTCCTGTCGATCCCGAGCGACGGCGACGATGACACGGACTTTGCCGAGATGGTCGGGGCCAAGGCGCGGCTCTCGATCGATCGCCCGGACGCCACGGCTCCGCCCTACGTGTTCGCCGGCGTGCTCGCCGGCGTCGACCTCCTGCACGAGTTCGGCGGGCGCGCGCTGCTGCGCGCGGTGCTGGTGCCGCGGCTCTGGGGGCTCACCCTGTCGAAGCACAGCCGGATCTTCACGAAGAAGAGCGTGCCCGACGTGATCAAGCTCGTGCTCGAGGAGAACGGCATCGGGGGCGGCGACGTCGAGCTCAACCTCGGCAGCTACGAGACCGAGGAGCACATCTGTCAATACCGCGAGAGCGACTTCGATTTCATCTCGCGCTGGATGGAGCGCGAGGGGATCTTTTATTATTTCGAGCACACCGAGGACGGCGAGAAGCTCGTCCTCTGCGACGACAAGAGCTACCCCGCCGAGGCGCTCGGCGCGCCGGTCCGCTACCATCCGCAGACGGGCGAGGACCGGAGCGCCTCGGCCTCGTTCCGCACCTTCTCCTGCCAGCACGGGGCGCTGCCGTCGCGGGTGAAGCTCAAGGACTACGACTATGTCCGGCCGAATTTCCCGCTCGCCGGCGCCGCGCCGGTGTCCCAGTACGGGACCGGGGAGATCAGCCTCTACGGCGAGCGCTTCTTCACCGCCGACGCCGGCAAGCGGCTCGCCGAGCTGCGCGCGGAGGAGTACCTCGCCCGCGAGGCCGTCTACCAGGCCGCCGGCGGGCGGCTCCACCTGCGCTCGGGGTACACGTTCGAGCTCGAGGACCACCCGCGCGCGCGGTTCAACGCGAAGTACCTCGCGGTCGAGCTGCGCCACCACGGCAACCAGTCCGCCGGACACAACGACTTCGAGGAGCTCACCGGGCTCACGCACGAGGAGGTCTATTTCGTCGAGGTCGCGGCCATCCCGGCGACGACGCAGTTCCGGGCGGAGTCGCGGACGGCGTGGCCGCGCATCTACGGTTACGAGAACGGCACGGTCGACGGCTCCGCGTCGAGCGAGTACGCGCAGATCGACGAGCACGGGCGCTACCTGGTCAAGCTCAAGTTCGACGAGGCGAGCCCGCGCGACGGCAGCGGCTCCACGTACGTGCGCATGATGCAGCCGCACGGCGGCGGCGTCGAAGGGTTCCACTTCCCGCTGCGCCGGGGGACCGAGGTCGTGCTGAGCTTCCTCGGCGGCGATCCGGATCGGCCCGTGATCTCCGGCGTCGTGCCCAACGTGCTCACGCCGAGCCCGGTGACGAGCGGCAACCACACGAAGAACGTCCTCCAGACCGGCGGCAGGAACCGCCTCGAGCTCGAGGACCAGGCCGGAGCGCAGCGCATCACGCTCTCGACGCCCCACTCGAACACGTACCTGCGCATGGGGTCGCCCAACAAGGGGCACGAGTTCATCGGCAAGACCGACGGCAGGGTCCTGCTCGACGCCGGGCAAAACATGGACTTCGAGGTCGGCGCGAGCTGGACGAGCCATGTGGAGAACGACATCACGACGACCGCCGACTCGGGCCACATCACGACGACCGCCCTCGCGGGCAACATCATGACGACGGCCGTCGCAGGCACCCTCACCGAGATGGCCAAGGGGGATGTGTCGATCACCTCGACCACGGGCAAGGTCGTCGTCAAGGCCCTCGGGAACGACGTCGAGATCTCGGCAAAGGGCAAGCTGTATCTCGAGGCCGAGGGCGACAAGAAGGAGATCCTCAAGTCCAATCACGACATCGAGAGGACCGGCGACTACAGCGTCACCACGCTGGGAAGCGCGCGATCCCACGTGTTCGGGGCGAGCTCATCGACCGTGGTGGGCGGCTCGCTCGACGCCAAGCTGGGCGCCTTCCGCTCGATCGTCGTCGGCGCCACGAGCGATCTCAAGCTCACGAACGCCACGTCGGTGACCGCCGGCAAATCCCTCGACGTGAAGGTCGGCAACTTCACGTCGATCAACGTCTCGAAATCGCTCGACATCAAGCTGGCGAGCACGACGGAGCTCAAGGTGACGAACGCGCAGGAGCTCACGGTGGGGAGCAAGCAGTCGCTCTCGTGCAGCAGGACCCAGGAGCTCGTCATGGGCCAGAAGCTCTCGTTCAACCTCAGCAGCGCCGTGGAGTTCAAGCTCGGCGCGACGGTGTCCGTGAAGAACGGCCCGGAGCTGACCATCCAGGGTCCAAAGTTCACGACGAAGACCGTCGAGCTCGAGAACGGGAGCTTCACCCTGCAGAACGTCGCGGCGGAGATCAGGAAACACGGCATCTTCGTGGTCAGCTAGCGGCGAGGCGCGCCGCGCGCGCTCGCCGCCGCTCCTCCGGCGAAACATCGGCCTCTACCGCGCCAGGGCGGACGCGAGGCGCCGCTCAACACACCACATCCCTCGATCTCCATGCGTGTCATCAAGCCCCTCCGCCTCTCCGTTCTTCAGCGCGTGCTCACCGTCCGGCGCAGCCATCACCTGAGCATCGGCCTCCTCGTCTTCTTCCCGCTCGACGCCCCGGAGGTCCCGCTGCCCGAGGTCTCGTTGTGGCAGCGGGTGACGCCCGCGCTCGGCAAGGACGGCCTCCTCGACGAGGGCATGCCCAAGCCACGGGGCGAGGTCCTCGTCTTCGGCAAGGCGTTCTCGCCGGAAGGGGAGCCTCGGCCGGCGTTCGCGGCGGGCCTGCAGGTCGGCCCGGTCGACGAGCCCCTCGTCGACAAGTCCGTCGCCGTCGTCGGCAAGCGGCGATGGCACCTCGGCGCGCCGACGGAGCCAGAGCCGATCACCGAGATGGCGCTCACCTGGGAAAACGCCTTCGGCGGACCGGATTACGCGCTGAATCCGAAGGGGATGGGCCTCGGGCCCGTCGAGGAGGAGGGAGCCAGGGTGCATTACCTGCCCCACCTCGAGGACCCGCAACGCCTCCTCATGTCGCCGGGCGACAGGCCGCCGCCCGCGGGCTTCGGGGCCCTCGACCCCACGCTCGCGTCGCGGATGGCCAAGCTCGGCACATACGGCGGCGAGTGGCTCCAGAGCGATTTTCCCGGCTTCGCTCGGGATCTCGACCCAGAGTACTTCCAGGTCGCGCCGGACGATCAGCGCCTGCCCGAGCACTTCGAGGGCGGGGAGGCGATCCGCCTGAAGAACCTGCACCCGGCGCGGCCGCTCATCGAGACCCACGCCCCGAGGCTCCGCGCCCGGTGCTTCGTCCGGCAGCGAGGCGTGGCCGGAGCGGACGGCGACGAGGGCCTCCGGGAAGTCGCGACCCGCCTGGAGACGGTGCTCCTCTTCCCCAACATCGAGCGCGGCGTCGCCATCTTCCGCGGCGTCGTCCCGGTGGCCGAGGACGACGCCGACGACGTGCTCTTGCTGCTCGCCGGCCTCGATCGGATCGACGCGCCGAGGCCCATCGAGCACTACCGCGCGGCGCTGGAGAGGCGGCTCGACAAGGAGAAGGGGCACCTCCACGCGCTGCGCGAGAAGGAGCTCCTTCCGGAGCCCGATCCCGACGCCCCGTCGTTCCCGGACGAGGCGATCAGCGACATGGACGAGCTCATCCGGCGCGAGCGGGCGATGGAGCAGCGGTCGATCTCGCGGGCGCAGCGCGAGCTCGACCAGGCGCGGCTCACCCTGCTCGTGCTCGGGATGAACCCGGACGAGAAGCTCCCGCGCGAGATCAAGCGCCCGGAGGAGCCGCGGCCGGACGAGCTCGCGGACTACGCCGAGCGGATGGAGCTCGAGGCCGCGGAGCTCCAGCAGGACGCCGAGGCGCAGCGCAAGTCCGCCGAGGAGGAAGCGCGGAAGCTCTGCGCCGAGCAGGGGATCGACTTCGACGAGGTGGTCGCGAAGGGCAAACGCGAGGGGGGCGGCCCGCCGAAGTTCAGCGCCGACGAGGAGCTGGCCCGCCTGCGCGAGCTCGCGGAGGTGGGGCGCAAGGCCGACGCTCCGATGGAGGACCTCGAGGCGAAGCTCGCGGACCCGGCGTTCGCCGCGAGCCTCCGCAAGGCCGAGGAGAACGTCCTCTTCGCGTACCGCGCCTTCGCTCACTTCTACCCGCCGGCGGATCTGGCGCCCGAGGGGAAGAGGTCCGATCTGCGCGCCGAGGTGGAGCGGGCGCTCGCCGCCGGCGAGTCGCTCGCCCGGCGCGATCTGACGGGCGCCGATCTGCGCGAGCTCCGCCTCGCGGGCGCCGACCTGCGCGAGGCGCTCCTCGAGGGCGCGGATCTCTCGGCGTGCGATCTGAGCGGCGCCGATCTGACCGGCGCGGTGCTCACGCGCGCGAAGCTCGAGGGCGCGCGGCTCGGGAAGGCCACGTTGCGCGGGGCGAACCTCGGCGAGGCGCGCGCCTCGGGCGCGAGCTTCGACGGGGTCGACCTCCGCAAGGCG
Organism: Sorangium sp. So ce375; assembly: GCF_051473855.1. Classification (NCBI taxonomy): domain Bacteria; kingdom Pseudomonadati; phylum Myxococcota; order Polyangiales; family Polyangiaceae; genus Sorangium; species Sorangium sp. So ce375. The sequence continues at coordinate 3,188,584 of NZ_CP150335.1, read as the reverse complement.
GTCCTCCACAAGGCGTGGCTCGAGGGGGCGCAGCTCTCGGGCGCCGACCTCGCCGAGGCCGACTTCCTGGAGGCCAGGGTGCCCGGCGCAGACTTCAGCGGCGCCTCGGCGGACGACGTCCTCTTCTTCCAGCTCGACCTCACGGGCGCGAGCTTCGCCGGCGCGAGCCTGCGAAAGGCGACGTTCTTCCAGTGCACGGGGGCGGGCGCGGACTTCAGCGAGGCGCAGCTCGAGGACGCGGCCCTCGTCGACTTCAAGGGCGAGAAGGCCTCGTTCCGGAAGGCGAGGGCCACGGCCCTGCGCGTCGTCTCCGCCTCCGCGCTGCCGGGCGCGGACTTCTCCGGCGCCGAGCTCGCGCGGGCGAACCTCCGCGGGGTCGATCTGGAGGGCGCGATCTTCGAGCGCGCCTCGGCGGACGGCGCGGACTTCAGCGAGGCGAACCTCCGGAAGGCGCGCCTCGGGGAGCTCTCGGGCAAGGGCGCGCGCTTCATGCGGTCCGACCTGGCCGAGGCGGATCTGACCGGAGCGAACCTCATGGACGCCATGCTGCAGAAGGCGAAGGTGCCTGGCGCCCGCTTCGAGAACACGAACCTCTTCCGCGCCAACCTGCTCGACGCGAAGGGCGATGAGCGGACCACCTTCACCGACGCGCACATCAAGAACGTCGTTTTCACGGGGCAGAGCAAGTGACGCGCGAAGAGCTGCTCGCGAAGATCGACGAGGGCGAGATCATCGACGGGGAGGACCTGTCCGGGCTCGATCTGTCGGGGCTCGACCTGTCGGGCGTCGTGTTCGAGAAGACGACGTTCCGCGGCGCCAGGCTGAAGGACGCGAAGATCAGCGAGTCCATGTTCAACGGGTGCGACCTCTCGGGCGCGGACCTGTCCGGGGCGCGGGCCCGCCACGCCGTGTGGAGCCGTTGCGCGCTCCTCCACGCGCGCCTCGACGGCAGCGATCTCGTCGCCGCGAGCTTCGCCGAGTGCGACGTCTCGCGGGCCAGCTTCGACCGCGTGAACCTCACGATCGGGAGCATGGTCAAGGGGCGCGCCGACGAGGTGAGCTTCCGCGAGGCCAACCTGGACCGGTTCTCCCTCGTGGAGACCGAGGCCGCGCGCCTCGCGCTCGACGGGGCGAAGCTCAAGCAGGCCTGCCTCATCAAGGCGGATCTCTCGACCGCCAGCCTGCGCGGCGCGACGATGCACCTCGCGGTGCTGGTCGGCGCCCGCCTCCGCGGGCAGGACCTGTCGGGCATGGACCTGACCCTGGCGCAGCTCACCGACGCCGATCTCGCGGGGTGCGACCTGCGCGGCGCCCGGCTCGTCCAGGCGAGCTTCAAGGGCGCGGACCTCACCGCGGCGAAGCTCGACGGCGCGGACGCCGAGCGCGGCCTGTTCTTCGGCGCGCGGCTCGCGGGGGTCTCCGCCGCCGGCCTCAAGGCGCGGCAGGCGATCTTCTCCGAGGCCGATCTCGAGGCCGCGGACCTCGCCGGCGCCGACCTCTTCCAGGCCATCTTCCACCGGGCGGCCTGCCCGCTGGCGAGCTTCCGCGACGCGGACCTGACCTACGCCGATTTCTCGCACGCGAGCGTCGAGAAGGCGGATCTTTCCCGCGCGAAGCTCTTCCGCGCCCGCTTCCACCAGACGCGCGACGCGGGCGCGACCTTCACGAGCCGGTCCGCCGCGCTCGGAGACGACCCGGAGCTGCTCGAAGCCGAGCGCTGGACGCCCTGAGGGGATGCCCCTCCCGACAGCAGGAGAGAGACGATGCGAGACAATCTGGCCAGACAGCGGGTGGAGACCTTCGCGATCCAGGAGGTCGGCGCGGTGATCGGAGCGGTGGATGGGTCGTTCCAGGTGCGCGTCGGCTCGGGCGACTACGCAGCGAAGCGCGCGGTGAGCTGCCTTGTCGAGCCGGCGCTGGGCGACCGGGTGCTCGTCGCGCTGCACGACGCGGGGTGCCACGTGCTCGCGGTGCTCGACCGCGAGGGCGACGCGCCGACGCGCCTCGTGGCCCAGGGAGACCTGGAGCTGAGCGCCCCGCGCGGGCGCGTCACGGTGACCGCGGGCGAGGGCGTACGCCTCGTGACGCCGGCCGAGGCCGCGGTGGCCGCGGGCAAGGTGCGCGTCGCGGCGAGCGAGGGGTCGCTCGCGATCGGGGCGATGACGTACGTCGGCGAGCGGCTCGTCGCGCAGGTGGACCGCGTGAAGACGGTCGCCCGGTCGGTCGAGTCGATCGCGGATCGCTGGGTGCAACGGCTCGACCGCGCGTACCGGTTCATCGCCGAGTCGGAGCAGGTGCGGGCGCGGTACTACGAGGTCACCGCGGAGGCCGCGGTGAACATCAAGGCGCAGGCGACGCTCGTCTCGAGCGGCGAGCTGACAAAGATCGACGGCGGGCAGATCCACCTCGGCTGACGGGAGGCACCGATGTTCGCGAACACGCAGATGGGAGGCATGGCGCTGGGCGGACCGGACGTGTGCCTCACGCCGCCGGCGCACCTGCCGGTGCCCTACCCCAACCTCGCGGCGCAGCCCATGGGGGTGCCGGCGGTCTACAACGTGCTGTTCATGTGCACGCCGGCGCACAACATGACGACCCAGGTGCCGCTGACGAACGGCGACAACGCGGGCCTGGAGACGGGCGTCGTCTCGCACACGGTGATGGGCCCCTCGCGGCACGTCACGGCGGCGTTCACGGTGCTCGTGGGCGGCGCGCCCGCCACGCGGATGACGAGCATCACGATGCAGAACTCCGTCAACGCGCCCGGGGTCAGCATCGTCCCGAGCCAGCTCAAGGTGCTCCTTCTCGCCCCGTAGTCGACCCTTGAAAGAGCACAACCGGCTCCGCATCGAGCGCCTCGCGGCCCGCTACGCGCGGCGCATCGAGGAGGCGCGCGCCCCGGCGGAGACCGACTTCCTCCGCGAGTTCGACGACCTGCGCGAGCGCCTGCTCCGGCCTCAGATGGAGGAGTTCGCCGCCGAGCTCCGCAAGGCAGGGCACGCGCCGCGCATCGTGCTCGACGAGGGGCACGACGCGCCGAGCATCGAGCTCGCCCTCGGCCTGCGCGAGGCCAAGGCGAGCCGCAACGTCGTCGGCTTCTGCGTCATCCGCTGGGCCGGCTACCCGCTCCAGATCCTCGCCTACCTCGAGGTCAACCCCACGCCGTTCGATCTGGAGCGCTTCGCCCGCGCCGCCGACGTCGGGGCCGAGCGCGTCGAGCAGCTCCTCGTCGAGGCGATCGAGCAGATCATGGCCTGCAACGCCCCCTGAGCGCCGCGGGCGACGGCGGCGTCTGCCCGCTCGCTCGGCGACACGCGCGGATCTCGGGGGTATGCTTGGCGGATGAGTACCATCGAGCTCAGCACGGCGAACTTCGAGCAGACGGTCGAGTCGAACGGCATCGTCCTCATCGACTGGTGGGCGCCCTGGTGCGGCCCCTGCCGGGTCTTCGGGCCCGTCTTCGAGAAGGCCTCCGAGAAGCACGCGGACATCGTGTTCGGGAAGATCAACACGGACGAGCAGAAGGACCTGGCGCAGGCCTTCAACATCCGATCCATCCCGACGCTCTTCATCTTCCGCGAGAAGGTCCTCCTGTTCGCGGAGGCAGGCTCGCTGCCCGCGTCGGCGCTCGATCAGGTGATCGAGAAGGTGCGCTCGCTCGACATGGACGAGGTGCGGGCGAAGATCGCCGAGGAAGAAGCGAAGGAGGCCGCCGGCGGAGGTGACGAAGGCTCCTGAGAACGCGGCCCGCCGGGCCGGTGCTCGGGCGAGCGCCCCGGGGCTCCCGATGGGCCTCGCGTACGGGCCCGACGCCCGGCGCCCTGTCGTCGCTCACGAGGAACACCGCGCTCAGCCGAGCCCGAGCTTCTCCAGCGTTGGCGCGAGCCGTTCCCTGTACGTCCTCTGGCACAGCAGCGAAAGCCGCACCTCGCCGAGGAGCCCCAGCGTCGCCCGCTCGGGCTCGGGCCAGCGGTCGAGCGACCGGTCCTCCGCCGGGACGCGCGCCAGGACCCGCTCGGCGCGATCGAGGTGCCCGCGGACGAGCCGGCCCGTGAATACGCGCCATCCGGCCCGCTTCGCCGAGGGGAGATCGCGGAGCTTGCGGGCGACGAGCTCGGGCCCGAACGCCTCGTGCTCTGCCTCGTCGCCCGCGATCGCGGCGAGCACGGCGCGCGTGACCGGGTGATCCGCGCGGGCCTCGAGATCCAGGAGGTAGCCGACCGAGAACGCCTCGGCGATCAGGAAGAGCGAGATGGCGCTCGCGAGCACGCGTTCGTCGAGCGGGACCTCGCGCAGGTCCGCGAGCGGCGCGGCGACCTCGCGCGGCGCCGGGGCGCGGCCTCCGAGCGCCGCGCACATGCGGCTGCACAGCGCGGCGTGGCGGATCTCCTCGTCGACGGTCTCCGCGATGGCGCGGGAGACATCGAGCGGCTCGCCCGCCGCGAGCGCTTCGCCGAGGAACCTCGTCGCGATCTGGATGGATTGGTACTCGGTGCGGACGCGGTCGGCCCAGACGAGGCGCGCCTCCTCGACGAGCGCGGGCGGCAAGGCCCCCAGGTCGAGCGGGGCGAGCTCGATGGTGGAGTCGGTCGGTGGATGGCGCATGTTCTACCTTTTCGAGTGTGCCATCGGCGCAATATGGCACAAATCCGGCGGCCTCAACGCCGTGGATCATGCTGCAGATGGCCTTGTTCCCGGCCTTGATTCGCAAAGGTCGGGCCAGCGCGTCGGCACAACCTGCGATTGGCACATGCTGTGCTCCGGGTGAAGAAATGCGCCATCGAACCAGCTTACCTCTCCTGGCAGCCCTCCTATCACTCCTCGTCACCCACGCTGCGTGCAACAGCACGGTTGCCGTCGACCGCGGCCCCGGCCGCAACGGCGCCGAGACCGGCGGCACTGGCGACCACAGCACCACAAGCGCCAGCACCGGCGAGGACAGCACCACAAGCGCCAGCACCGGTGAGGACAGCACCACAAGCGCCAGCACCGGCGAGGACAGCACCACAAGCGCCAGCACCGGCGAGGACAGCACCACAAGCGCCAGCACCGGCGAGGACAGCACCGCCACCGCGGGCGCCGGCGGCGGCGACAGCGGGCCCGCCTGCGAGCGACACGCGCCCAGCGTCTACATGTGCGTCGATTCGGCAGCGGTTCCGGACGAGCTCATCGTTGCTGCGGAGCTCGGGGGCTCCTGGACGGTGACCGCCGTGCGTCCAAACACCTCGAGTGACCCCTGCGGCCTGAGAGCCCGCCAGGTCGGGTACGGCGCCAAGCCCGACGTGGTATTCGACCTCGTCGACGCAAACTCGAATGCGCTCACCCTGGCCGTCAGGGCCCCTGGCTTCGCATCGAGCACCGTCGCTGTGGGCGACACGCTCGACGTCGATTTCTCCCATCAAGTGATGGAGTACGGTGACACGATCGGCCGCCTTCGCCTCGAGCGGGACGGAGAGCTCATCGTCGCCGTGGGTGAGAACGATCCGATCGGGCTCACCCTCGGCACAGGAGAGCGCGCGTGCTACGGCGACGACGGCTACTGCGGCCGCGAGGAGCACGCGTTGACCGTGGCGACCGAAGCCGGGCCCGCCGTCTCGATCGCGAACGGCGAGAGCGCCGAGGTCGGCGCGCTGACCGTCACCAACGAACGTTATCTCAAGTACTACGACATCAGCGGAAGCTGCAACTTCGGCGTCTGGGATCCATTCACCTACGTCGTCAGCGCCGCCCCCACGCCCTGAGCGCTCGCGCCCACCGTCACATCGGGCTAACCCTGGCTCCCCGTCTTGTCCCCGCGATAGTCGGCGGCCCCCGGGATGGCGGGCAGCCACGGTACGCGGTGCGCAGTCCAGAGCTGGAAAGCCGGCGGCGGCAGGTCGCCAGGCCGGTCCATCGTGCCGAGGAAGATATCGAGTTCCCGCGCGCCGTCACGGCGCCAGAAGAGCGACGAGCCGCAGGCCGCGCAGAACTGGCGCACGGCGAAGCCGGATGATCGATAGGTCGCGGGCGAGCCGGAGAGCAGCTCGAACTGCCCGTCAGCAAAGGAAGCAAAAGCCGGCATCGGCGCGCCGGTCTGGCGCCGGCACTGGCTACAGTAACAGATATTGACGCTCACCGGCGCGCCGTGCGCGCGGTAGCGGATCGCGCCGCACAAGCAACCGCCGGTGTGGTGAGCCTCGGACATGGACGTCGCCTCCTGGTTCCTGGAGTTCGCGATCGCCAGCCTGGCCCCTCCCGGCGCACGCCGCAACCGGCTCACGCTCGCAGCGCGGCGCTCGCCTCACACGGAGGCGCGGAGCGGCCGGCAGAGCCCGTAACCCAGGACGCAGCCGAGGCCGTACAGCGCGAAGTCCGCCGGGTCGAATCCGCCGTTCGCGCCGAGCAGGAGCCGCCCTGGGGTGGTGCTGCGCGTGGCCACCAGCCACGGCGCCTGGCTCAGCTGGAGCAGCTCGATCGCGCACGTCGCGGCCAGGACCGCGAGCGCCAGCCGATGCGTGCGCGCGGAGATCCACGCGAGCTGCGCCGCGGCGATCCACGCGACCTCATAGAGCACCGCGCCGGCGCTGTTGCGCAACCAGGCCGGACCTCCATGGAACCGGGAGATCAGGCCGACAGGGATGACCGCGACGATCACGAGGGCCAGCGCGACGCGCTTGCGAGCGGCTTCCGGCATGCGGCACCGATCACGCTAGAGTTCCGAGGAAGTCAACAGAAGGGAAGAGAAACCGCAAGGGCGCGAGGGGCGCAAGGGGAAGGCTAGAAAAGTTCTCTTCTCTGGTCCTTTGCGCCCCTTGCGCCCTTGCGGTTTCTCTCTTTCAGCATCGACGCGAGGCGCCCGCCCTCTCGGTCGCCTGACGACGGGAGGTTTTGAGAGGCGCGCTCACACGCCGCGCGCAGGGCGGAGCGCGAGCGGCGCGGTGCCGGTGAGCAGCCCTGCCGTGAGGGCGATCACACCGCCGAAGCCGACGCAGGCGCAGCCGAGCGCGCCTGTCAGGGCGGCGACGCCGCACGCCGAGGCCCAGGACGCCCCGAGCCGCTCCGACCGGCGCAGCGCGCGCGAGAGCAGCACGCCGGCGGCGACCCCGCCCGCCAGGCAGGCAGGGACGCAGATGGATACGCACCCCTCCGGCGTGCACAGGTGACCGTAGATGCGCGCCGCGTGCGCCGTCGCGAAGGGCACGAGCCCCGCCGCGACGCCCGGGAGCACGCCCCGCCCGAGCTGCTGCCCGCGCCACGAGAGCAGCGCCGCCGCGACGTAGAGCGCCGCTCCGAGGATCGCTGTCGTCACCGGACGGTCGCTCATCAGCGTCGCCACGAGCCCCACGGCGATCGTCGGGGCCGCTGCCAGGGCGGCCCTCCGCGCCCTCCCGCGCTCGTACGCGCGATAGGCCTTCTCCTTCAGGTTCAGCGCGGCGAGCGCCTCAGGTTCCATAGATCCTCCTCCACGCCTCCCGGAGGCGGGCAAATGCGCGCTCGCGGCGCTTCCGGAACGCCGCGCCCGACACCGACGGATCGCGATCGCCCTCCAGGGTCGCCCTCAGCGTCTCGCGATCCGCCTCGGCCAGCGTGCCGAGCACCTCGCGCGCCGCGTCGTCCAGATCCCGGGCGATCGCCGCGTCCTCCGGCGTGGGCGCGTCGGCCGGGATCGACGGGACGAGCTCGTCCGGCGCCTCCCTCGACCGGGAATGGCGCCGCCGCGTCGTGCGGCACTCCCACGCCGCGATGGCAAGCGCCCAGGTCAGCGCGTCGCCGTCGGGATCGAACGAGCCGGCGCGGTCGAACACCTTGAGGAGCGCCTGCTGCGCCGCGTCCTCCGCGTCCGCCCCGCCGCCGAGCATGCGGCGGCAGAACGCGCCGAGCGCCGGCCAGAGGGCGGCGTAGACAGGCTCGAATGCCGCGCGATCGCCGTCGGCGAGGCGTCTCATCGACGCGTTGAGCAGCGATCGCGCGCGCGGTTCCAAGGGCGCTGGGTCCTCAGCCGCAGGGGCAGTCCGGGCACGGGCAGTCCGCGCACGGACAGCCGCCCGCGAGGTGCGTGCCAGCATAGGCCGCCGCCGGGATTGCGAGGACGGCCGCGAACAGGGTCACCTTGAGCCAACGACGCATGGGATCTCTCCTTGTCTGCTCCGGCCAGCTGTCCTTGCCGGCCTTCCTCGGCTCTAGGCGCGAGCGGGGGCGAGCGTGACACCCGCGGCGATCGAAATCGTGGCGACCGGACGCCATCGCCGCAATCGCCGCAGATCACCCGATAAGCCCGCTCGCCGCCCGCGCCTCGAGCGCCCTCACCCAGCCTGGCACGTCGTTCCACCGGGCGGGCTCGGCGTGCTAGGGTCTCGTGCCTATGTCCGGCCGCTCGTGGTTCGTTGCCCTCGGCGCCCTCTGGCTCGGGTGCACGCCGTCGCGGCACGATGCCGGCTCGCGCGCCGACGCGGCCGCGAGCGCGGGCGTGGCGGTCGCGGAGCCCTCGCCCTCCATCGCGCCCGCGGCCTCCAGGGCGCCCGCCGTGCCAGCGCCAGAGCCGTCGCCGGAGGCGCTGGCCGCCTCGACGTCGCCCGCGCCGGCCGCGGAGGTGGAGGCGGCGCGGGCGCGAGCCGCGCGCGTGTACTCCAAGGGCCGCGAGGTGTGGATCCGGTCCGCGCCGCGGCCGAAGGCCCAGTGGATCGGCATGCTCTCGATCGGCAGCTCGGTCCGCCTGAAGAGCGTCGAGCCCATCCGCGGCGCCGGCGGCTGCCCGGCGTTCTACGCCGTGGAGCCGCGCGGCTACGTCTGCGTCGACGGCAAGCGCGCCACCCTGGACACGGCCGATCCCGTGCGCCAGGCGCTGATCCCCCATGCCCCGCTCGTCGATCGGCCGCTCCCGTACCGGTACGGCGAGTCGCTCGGCCTCAAGCGCCTCTTGCGGTTGGACGGCTTCGACGCGCCGGCGTGGCCCGAGGAGATCCACGATCTGCGGCACCTCGAGGTCCGCCCTCGCTCGTCGGTCGCCTGGACCGACGAGGTCGAGGCCGGCGGGAAGACATGGCTCTGGACATCGGATCTGACGTTCGTACCGAAGGACAAGGTCAAGCCGTACGAGCCCACCACCTTCCAGGGGGTGTACCTCGGCGCCGAGGCACGCCTCCCGATCGCCTTCTTTCGCCGCAAGGCACGCCCCAAGTACCGCCTCACGGAGGGAGGCCAGCCCGCCAAGACCGACGCCGTGTGGGAGCGCCTCGACCGGGTCGGGCTCACGGGCCGATCGAAGCGGGCCGGCGAGCTCACCTATCTCGAGACCCGCGACGACGGGCACTGGGTCCTCGAACGAGACGCGGTGGTGGTCCGGCCGCGGAAGGCGCGGAACCCGTGGGGACGCCCGATCCAGCTCGCCGGCGAGCCGGCTTCGGCGCCGGCGCCGGCCGACGCGCCCAGGAACACATGGGTCGAGATCGCCGCCCTCGACGGCTGGCTCATCGCCTACGAGGACGATCGCCCCGTGTTCGCGACGCTCATCTCGGCCGGGCGCAACGGGGCCGAAGAGCCGGAGAAGACCGAGCCGCTCGTGCCGCCTTCCACGACCCCGCTCGGCCAGTACAGCATCGGCCGCAAATGGGTGACGAAGACGCTCATCACACCCCACGTCGACGCCGACGACTGGATCGAGGCGGAGGTGCCGTGGAGCCAGCACTTCTTCAGCAAGTACCTCCTGCACGCGGCGTACTGGCACGATCGGTGGGGTGACGGGCAGAGCGGCGGGTGCGTGAACCTCTCGCCCATCGACGCGAAATGGCTCTTTTACTGGACCGAGCCGTCCGTGCCGGAGGGGTGGTACGCGGTCCAGGCCACGCGCAACGACCCGTCCACGCGCGTCGTGATCCATCGCTGAACCGCCGCTGCCCGACCGGGGGGCGCGCCCGCGCCGCGCCTGCCGAGCGCCGCTATTTCGCTGGCGCGCTGGCCGCCTCGACCCGCCCGACCCCCGCGTCCGCCGCGGCCATGCGCCGCATGCAGAGCTTGAGGCCGGCGCGGAGGTTGCCGACGGTCGTGACGCCGGTGAGGTCGAGTCCGAGCGCGATCATCGTCTGCGCCACGTTCGCCCGGATCCCCGTGACGATGCCCTCCGCGCCCAGGAGCCGGATGGCCTTGATCATCTCGATGAGGTACCCGGCCGTCCGCGTGTCGACGGCGTCGACGCCGGTGAGGTCGAGGATCGCGAACCGGGCGTCCTTCTCCACGATCGCCGAAAGCAGGTTGTCCATCGCCTCGGAGATCCTCAGGCTGTCCACCACGCCCACCATGGGGAGGGTCAACACCTTGTCCCAGACCTCGATGATGGGCGTCGAGAGATCGCGGATGACCTCCTGCTGCGTCTCGATGAGCTCGATCTTCGAGCGGAGCTCCTGCTCTCGCCGCTTCGCCGCCGAGCCGTCCAGGCTGACGGTGATCATGCCGTCGGGCTCCCCGCTGCCATCGCGCACCGGGACGTGCCATGACTCCCAGGCGGCGCCGTACGCCTCGTAGACGTTGTACGCGCCTTTCCCCGCGAGCGCCTGCCGGTTGGTCTCCAGCGTCTCCGGCTCGTTCGCGAAGAGCTCGAGCACGTTCGCTCCGAGGAGCTGCCCCGGCTTCACGCCGACGGCCTCGAGCCCCCTGCCGTCGTGGAACGTGAAGACGCCCGCGCGGTCGTACTTGCACACGGTGATCGGAACGTGGTCGAGGATGGCGCGGAGGAGCAGCTGCGCCTCACGGAGCTTCGCCTCGAGCTCCTCCCGCGTATCTTCCCCCGCCGCGATCGACCCCGCGTCCTCCTTCATGGGAGCCTTCTACCGCGCACGCGCGCTGGCCGTCGAGGGGTCGTCGGTCCATCGATGACGTTTTGATGGGCTCGTCATGCGGGCAACATCGCACCGTCTGTCGAGGCCGCCTGTATTGCCGCTCCACGGACGCTGGACATTTCGGTCCAACGCAGGTGTGGAGGGCCTCCGCCCCTTCCCGCTGACTCGGAGGAGCCGCGCTCCACGCGGCGCGCGATTGACATGGTGTCTGCCATACACAAACATCCGCGCGCCGATCCCACTGAGAGGTTTGAATGTCCGTCTCCTACGAGCACCCGCGGCCGGCGTTGACGGTGGATTGCGCCGTGTTCGGCCTCGACGACGGGGCCCTCAAGATCCTGCTCATCCAGCGGGAGCTCGAGCCGTTCCGCGGCAAGTGGGCGCTGCCGGGCGGCTTCGTGCGCATCGGCGAGGCGCTGGACGACGCCGCGCGGCGGGAGCTCGCGGAGGAGACGGGGCTCTCCGGCGTGTTCCTGGAGCAGCTCTACACGTTCGGCGCCCTCGGGCGCGACCCGCGCGAGCGCGTGGTCTCGGTGGCGTACTACGCGCTGGTGAAGCTCGGGGATCACCGGGTCAAGGCCGCGACCGACGCGCGCGAGGCGGCGTGGTTCGCGGTGGACGACGCCCCGGCGCTCGCCTTCGATCACGACGAGATCCTCGCGGTAGCGCTGGAGCGGCTCAAGGGCAAGGTGCGATACCGGCCGATCGGCTTCGAGCTCCTGCCGCCGAAGTTCACGCTGTCGCAGCTCCAGCGGCTCTACGAGGCGATCCTCGAGCGCCCGCTCGACAAACGCAACTTCCGCAAGAAGGTGCTCGGCACCGGGCTGCTCGTGGAGCTCGACGAGGTCGAGCAGGACGTCGCGCACCGCGCGGCGCGGCTCTACCGGTTCGACCGTCGGAAATACGAGCGGCTCGAGAAGGACGGCTTCAGCTTCGAGATCTGAGGCGGGGCCGGCGGCGCCCGCGAGCTCCGCCAATCGACCTCGGGCGCGCGGCGAGCGCTCGTAGCGGGCCCATGGGGCGTCGCGACTCGTACACGCGCGGACGCCGGCGCGCCAGCGCGCGGCGCCCGGGGGCTCGCGCGCCCATCGCAGAGCGCGCCCCACGCGAGGCCGGCCGGGCGGCGACGGGTTGACATTGTGTACAACGGACACTAAGATTAGTGTGTAAGATACACGAACGGCCGGGCGCTCGCCACGCGGGCGCTGACGGCCGGCGTTCGCCGCCGAGCGGACGGTGGAGCTCCGGCGCCGGGAGGACCGCGCGCCCCGGCCTCCGTCTGCCCGGGTCCGGCCGCAGCGCGCCCTCGCCGGGCGCGGAAGGGAGCTCCATGCGTCGCGACGTCGCTTTCATGGCTGACATGGGAGGTGGCTCGGCCTTCGAGGTCGCCGGTGGCACGGTGACCGGGACCGACCACCTCGCCGCGGGGCGGCCCAACCAGGACGCGTATGCCTTCCGGGCCGAGGGCGGCTGTCTCGCCGCGGTGGTCTGCGACGGCTGCGGCAGCGGCGCGCGCAGCGAGGTGGGCGCCGCGCTCGGGGCGCGGCTCGTGACCGATCAGGTCCTCGGCGCGCTCCGGCGCGGCGGAGAGGTCGATTCGCCCGCGACGTGGGAAGAGGTGCGGCGCGGGGCGCTCGCGCCGCTCCGGGTGATGGCCAGCGCCATGGGCGGGAGCCTCTCCGAGGTCGTGTCGACCTTCTTCCTCTTCACCGTGGTCGGCCTCGCGATCTCCGGGGACAAGGCGTGCGCGTTCTCCCTGGGCGACGGCCTCATCGCGATCGGCGACGAGCTCCTGCGGCTCGGCCCCTTCCCGAGGGACGAGCCCCCGTACCTCGCGTATGGCCTGCTCGATCGCCCGCCCGGCGGCGAGGCGCCGCGCTTCACCGTGCACCGCGCCTTCCCGTCGAGCGCGATCCGGACTCTGCTGCTCGGGACCGACGGCGCGCTCGATCTGCTCGAGCCGTCGTCCAGGCAGATCCCGGCCGGCGGCGAGGTCGGGCCGCTGTCGCGCTTCTGGGAGGACGACCGTTATTTCCGGAACCCCGACGCGGTGAGGCGGCGGCTCGCGCTCATCAACCGATCGGTGACGCGGCCCGTGTGGAAGGAACAGCGGCTGGAGCGCGAGGGCGGGCTGCTGCGCGACGACACGACGGTGATCGTCGTGCGGAGGGCGCAGAGCGCCCGCGACTGACGCGCGGCCCTGCGCGGGCTCGCGAGGGGACAACGTGGCGCTCGGTGCGCCCGGAGGAGGCAAAGGTGGACGTCTATCTTGGTTCAAAGCGGGTTCGGCTCGACCCCCGGGCCTCCATCGGCAAGGGCGGGGAGGCGGACGTGTTCGACCTCGGCGACGGCCGCGCGCTCAAGGTCTGGAAGACGCCGGATCACCCGGATTACGCCGGGCAGGACGCCGAGCAGCGCGCAGCAGAGGTCCGCATCGAGCGCCACCAGGACAAGCTGCGCGCCTTTCCTCAGGCGCTGCCCGACCGGGTGATCTCGCCCGTCGAGCTCGCGACCGACAAACCGCGGAAGCGCATCGTGGGATACGCCATGCGGCTCGTGCGCGGCGCCGAGCCGCTGCTCAGGTACGGCGAGCCGTCGATGCGCCACGCCGGGCTCTCGTCGGCCGCGGTCTCCGGGGTGCTCGCGGGGCTCCACCGGACCGTCACTGCGCTCCACGACCGCGGCGTGGTGATCGGCGACTTCAACGATCTCAACGTCCTCGTCCTCGGCGGCGAGGCGTTCGTCATCGACGCGGACAGCTTCCAGTTCGGCCCGTACCTCTGCCAGGTGTTCACGGAGCGCTTCGTCGATCCGCTCCTCTGTGACCCTTCCCTCCCCCGGCCGCTCCTGTCGAGGCCGTATTCGCAGGACTCCGACTGGTACGCGTTCGCCGTGATGGTCATGCAGAGCCTGCTCTGCGTGGGGCCTTATGGCGGCGTCTTCCGGCCGCGGTCGGCGTCGGCGCGCGTGCCCGAGAGCGCGAGGCCGCTGCGCCGCATCACCGTGTTCGACCGCGAGGTGCGGTATCCGAAGCCGGCCATCCCGTACCGCGTCCTGCCGGACGATCTCCTGGACGCGCTCTACCGCACCTTCGTCGAGGACCGGCGCGGCGTGTTCCCGCGCCGGCTGCTCGACGCGCTCGCCTGGACGAGGTGCCCTTCGTGCGGCGTCGAGCACGCGCGCCCTGCTTGCCCGGCCTGCGCGGGCGCCGCGCCAGCCGCCGTGAAGGAGTCGACGGTCGTGCACGGCGAGGTGCTGGCGACGCGGCTCCTGAGCACGCGCGGCGTGATCCTCGCGGCGTCCCTCGGCCCGGGCGGGCTCTCGTACCTCGTGAACGAGGGCGGCCGCTTCCTGCGGGAGGACGGGTCCGTCGTGATGTCCGGCGCGCCGCACCCCGCGACGCGCTTCGCGGTGCACGGGAAGGCGACGTTGATCGGCCGGGGCGGTGATCTCGTGGTGCTCTCGCCCGGCGCCGCGCCCGAGCGGATCCAGGTGGACTGCGTGGGGACGCGGCCCATCTTCGACGTCAACGAGCGCGCGCGCTACTGGACGTGCGGCGGGCAGCTCCTGCGCAGCGGAAAGCCGGGCGCCGCCGCGCTCTCGGGCGAGGCGGGCCCCGTCCCGATGGGCGACGTCCTCGCCGGGCAAACGATGTTCTGGGTGGGCCCCTGCTTCGGGCTCGGCTTCTACCGCGCCGGGAACGTCTCGATCGCGTTCGTCTTCGACGCCGAGCGGCCCGGCCTCAAGGACACGGTCAAGCTGCCTTTCCCCGGCGGCAAGCTCACCGCGGCGACGTGCGTGTTCGACGCCGGCCCGAGCGCTTCTTCCAACCACGGCCGCGGGCGCCCCGACGACGGCCGCGGGCGCGCCAGCGGCGGGCGAGCATGGCTGTTCCTCGCCGCCGAGCAGGCCGGCCGGACCGTGCACCGGTGCGTCGTCGTGCGCGAGGACGGCGCGGTCGAGGCGGTCGCCGACGGCGACGCGGAAGGCGGCTCCTGGCTCGGCGCGCTCACGGGCAAGTGCGCGGCCTCCGGGTTCCTGCTCTCGGCGACCGACACCGGCGTCGTCCGCGTCGAGGTCCGCGGGGGCGCGCTCGTCGAGACGCGGCAGTTCCCGGGCACCGAGCCGTTCGTCACCCAGGCTTCCCGGCTGCTCGTCGGCCCTGATGGCCTGTTCGTCGTCGACGCACAGACGATCACAAAGCTTCGCATCTCGTGAATCCACGCTGAGCTGACGGCCCGCCCTGGCGGGCCGCTCGAGAGGAGAGAGACAATGAAAACGACAGAGCTCCCCCTGCCTGCCTTCTATGATCCCAAGAACGCCGAGCGGTGGGGCTTTCACCCCAACGAGGAGGCGCTGCACGGCGCCGCCGCCGCGTGGCGGAAGGCGCACGGCGTGAAGCCGTCGGCCGCGGACGCGCAGAACGTCCACCTCCTGCTCATCGACGTGCAGAAGGACTTCTGCTTCCCGCAGGGCTCGCTCTACGTCGCCGGCAGGAGCGGCGCGGGCGCGGTCGACGACAGCCGCCGCATCGCCGAGTTCATCTACAAGAACCTCGCGGCCATCACGAACATCACGGTCACGATGGATACCCACTTTGCTTACCAGATCTTCTTCCCGGCCTTCTGGGTCGATCGCGAGGACCGCCCGCTGAGCGCGCACCGCGAGATCACGACGGCGCAGATCGACGCGGGGGAGGTGCGGCCGAACCCCGCGGTGGCGAAGTGGCTTTGCGGCGGGAGCTACCCGTGGCTCATGAAGCAGGTCCGGTACTACTGCGAGGAGCTCGAGAAGGCGGGCAAATACAAGCTCTACCTGTGGCCGCCGCACTGCATCCTCGGGAGCGACGGCCACGCCCTCGCGGGCGTCGTGCACGAGGCGCGGATGTTCCACGCCTTCGCGCGCGGGGTGCAGTCGTGGGTGGAGGTCAAGGGCGGCAACCCGCTCACCGAGAACTACTCGGTGATGCAGCCCGAGGTGCTGACGCGGCACGACGGCCAGCCGCTCGCGCAGCGGAGCACGGGCTTCCTGAGGACGCTGCTGCACGCGGACGCGGTGATCATCGCCGGCCAGGCGGCGAGCCACTGTGTCCGCAGCTCGATCGAGGACATCTTGACGGAGATCGCGCTCACCGACCGCGCGCTCGCCAAGAAGATCTACGTGATGACCGACTGCATGTCGTCGGTCACCGTGCCTGACGGCAAGGGGGGCTTTGCCGTCGACTTCACCGCCGAGGCGGACAAGGCGCTCGCCCGCTTCGCCGCCGCCGGCATGAACCTCGTGAAGAGCACCGACCCGATCGCGTGCCTGGGCGCATGACCTTGGAGGATCCGATGAGCAAGAACAGAGAGGACGAGGACCGGATGAAAGGCAATGGCTCGCTCGACATCGAGCAGCTCTTCGAGGCGGCGCGGGACGAGGGCGCGCTCTCGCCCGAGGCGATGCAGGCGCTGCACATCACCGACCTGGGCGCGCAGATCCAGGCCGGCTTCGGCGTGCAGGTGGACGACGTCGCGTCGTCGGAGGTGGTGCTGGTCACGGTGATGCCCGACGACTCGGGCTCCATCAAATTCGCGGGCAACGCCCCGTCGGTGCGCGACGGGCACAACCTCGTGGTGGGCGCCCTCGCCGACTCCAAGCAGCGCGACTCCATCCTGGCGCACAACCGCTACCTGAACGGGACGGTGCTGTATCCGTACTGCCCAATCGCCCAGGCCGTGAAGATGGACACGAAGAACTACGACCCGATGCTCGGCACGCCCCTCTACGATCAGACGGTGGTGCTGCTCGGGACGGTGATCGCGAAGGCGCAGGAGTTCGCGCTGAGCGGCGTCCCGGCGCGCACGGTCACGCTGATCATCTCGGACGGCGCCGACGCGGGCTCGACCTGGGCGAAGGCCAAGGACGTGAACGCGCTCGTCCGCGACATGCGGCGCGCCGAGGCGCACATCGTCGCTGCGATCGGGATCGACGACGGGAACACCGACTTCCGCGCCGTCTTCCGCGACATGGGGATCGAGGACCGCTGGATCCTGACGCCGAAGAGCGACGCGGCGGACATCCGCAAGGCGTTCGCGCTGTTCTCCCAGTCGGCGGTGCGCGCCAGCCAGGGCGGCGCGTCGTTCTCGAAGGCGGCGGCCGGCGGCTTCGGCGGGTGAACGGCGCTCGCCCCGGGCTCGCCGCGCGCGCTGGCGCGGCCCCCGGGACGCCGGGCGCCGCGCGGCGCGCGGCGGCCTGATACGTCGCAGGCGCGATCCGGCGGCGGGCTCGCCGGAGATCGCCCGAGATCCGGTCCGACGCGGCGCGCGCGCCGAGCTACACAGTCCTGTCGCGATCCTGTGGCCGATCCCGCTGCCGTGAGCTGGGTACCCTCAGCGCGCATTCGGACCGGCTCCGGCGGCGCCGGCCGTGGAGGGAAAGATGATTTCCAAGCTGATCCGAGGGCAGTTCCTGATCCTGGGCAAAGAGCCCGACGGCGACAGCATCCGTTTCGTACCGGACGACGCGCTGCTGTTCGACGACCTGTACCGGTATCATCGCATGCGGTTCAACGAGCACGATGGGAGCATCCAGCTCCGGCTGGAGGGGATCGACGCGCCCGAGACGCACTACGGCCCGAAGTACGCGCAGCCGCTCGGGGAGGCGGCGCGCAACGCGCTGCTGGAGACGCTCGGGTACGATTTACGCAAGATCGAATGGTCCGGACAGAAGGTCGTCGTCGACGAGAACGCTCCTGTCCGGGGCGCGATCATCACCGACGGCGCGGACGCGAACGGCAGGCCCATATCGTACGTCTTTCGAGAGGACGCCGAGGTCCTCGCCCCGTTGAGCGACGGCGCGGAGCTCGCGCCCTCGGTCCAGGCCGTCGAGCAGTCGTCCAACTACGCGATGGTGACGAGCGGCCACGCTTACACGACCTTCTACACCTCGATGCCGAAGAAGCTCCGTCGCTACGTCCGGACGGCGGCCACCGAGGCCAAGCGGCACAGAAGGGGGGTATGGGCGGCCGACAGCACGGATCAGTTCTGGTTGAGCGAGATCGAGGACGTCGCCGTCCCGGCCGGCGCGCTGATCTTGCCGAAGCTCTTTCGCAGATGCGTCGATTACATCAAGTCCGGGTTCGACGGCACGATCGAGGAGTGGATGAGGGCGCGCGACTCGGGTCCGCGCCCCGAGAACGATCGGGTGCTCCTCGAGTCGGTCGGCTTCGAGACGTCGCTGAGCGAGCTCGTGGAGACGGTCAACGGCTATGTCCGGCTCAAGCACGATCTCCTCGACCTCGTGTTCGTCGAGAAGTGATCTCGCGGCGTCGGCTCGGCCCCACCGGCCGGCCGTCGCGTCGATGGGCTGACGTCCCGCGCACGCGCGTGGGTGCTCGGTCCCGCGCCTCCGACGCGCCCATGGCTCGTCGTCCTCGACGGCGGCCGCCTGCGGCCTCGGCGGACGACCCGGGTCATGCAGCGGCCTCCCAGGGGACGACACCGTAACGGCGGCGCAGCTCCTCGAGATCGACCGCCATGTCGGACCAGAAGTCCCAGTCGTCCATCAGGTCGATGTTCATCTTCGTCCCGCGAACGAACGATCGCACGAGCTCGTCGGCGAGCCCGGGCGTCGCGAGCATCCCCTGCTGCGATGGCGCGAGCACGGTGAGCTGGACGCCTTGCTGGAGCTGCACCAGCAAGAACACGAGGATACCGAACGGGTTCTCGCGGCGATACCCCGCCTGGAAGGCGATCGTCATCGCCTCCCCGCGCAGGTCCGTGCCGTAACCGGCGATGATGTGGCTCAGATCGTGGGTGAGCACGCCCTCGGGCACGCCGCGCTTCTCGCCGGGGAACGAGAAGCCGTTCTCTCGATAGAAGATGAAGAGCGCCTTGCCGAGGGTGCCCTCCCCGTACGCCTCCAGGGCGCGGTAGCGCGCCGCGACTGGCTCGTTCTCCAGGATGCCCGCGAAGCTCGCGACGTTCCGGGCGAGCCCGTAGAGGCCGCCTTCATCGAGCATGCGCCGCACGTTCTTGCCGAGCAGCGAGCTCCGGCTGATATCGATGCGCAGGAGGAGCAGCTGCCGCTCGTAGAGGCGGTGCAGCTGGCGGACCGCGTCCGGCCGCGCCCCGAGCGCCGCGGCGAAGCGCTCGACCTCGAGCAGCTCGCGCTCGTCGACGCGCTCGCCGCACAGGGTCATGGCGCAGAGACCGTTGACGAGCTGCTCGCGCAGCGCGGGGTGCTCGACGGCGCGCGCCAGCTCCTCGGGCGCTATCGGAGCGAGCGCGTCGATGTCGACGTCGGTGTGGAGGAGGTGCCGCTGCACCGCGGCGATCGCGTCGCGTCGCGACCCGTCGAGGGGGCCGGCCGAGGTAAGGACGACCTTGATGGCACGCAGTCCCGCGTGCGCCTGCTCTTGGCTCGGAACGATGTAGGTCATGCGAAGAAAGATGATGCCGAGCGCGCGTGTCGTCCTTGACCGAAGGCGCCAATATCTTGACCGCGCGCGCCGCCTGCACCGAGCCGCCGAGCCGCGGGGCCGCGCTCGCTCGATGTCGCGGCGGCGCCGCCCGGGAGGACCTTCGCACCCGCCCTCTTGCTCTTGATGTCCGCCGTCGCGCCTGGTAGCCGTGCTCTCGCCGTGCGGCCGCCCGTGCTCCTCTCCCCTCCGCGCGGGCGCCGGAGCGGCCGCGGCGCCGAGGTGGGTTGATCATGACGGTCGTGCGGTGGAAGGCATTGGAGCGGCGCGTGATCCAGCACTCGCCGTGGCGGAGGATCGAGGATGTCGCCTTCGAGCTTCCGGACGGACAGGTCCGCACGTTCTCGCTCAAGAAAGAGGGGCGAGTCGTCTGCGTCCTCGCCATCTCCCGCGAGAAGAGGGTGATCCTGGCGCGCCAGTACAGGCCGGGGCCCGATCGGATCCTCGACGAGCTCCCCGGGGGCGGCGTCGAGCCGGGGGAGGCCCCGGAGGAGGCGGCGGCGCGCGAGCTGCTCGAGGAGACAGGGTATGTCGCAGGACGGCTCCTGCCGCTCGGCCGGCCGCTGGAGTGCGCTTACTCGACCATCGAACGACATGCGTTCCTGGCCGTGGATTGCGTGCGCCACGGGGCGCAAGCGCTGGATGAGACGGAGTTCATCGACGTGGTAGAGAAGCCCATCGCGGACTTCGTGGAGCAGCTCAGGGAGGGCGCCTGCACGGACCCGGAGGTCGGGTGGATGGGGCTTTACGAGCTGGGCTGTCTGAAGGCGAGCGCGTGATCCACGCGCGCCCGCGCGAGCACGCCGGCGCCGCGATCCCCGCCGGTCGCTGGCTGCGCTATGGTGGAGGCCATGCGCAGGCACGATCACGTCCTCCTCGCTCCGGGCGCCGGCGCGTCCGGTCGCACGGCCCACGCGCCCCCGGCCGGCAGGGCGCGCCCGCACGTCGATGACCGGCTGGCCCCGCCCGAGACGCGGGTGGAGTACCTCCACGGCGTCGAGGTCTACGCCGCCCCGGCCGATCCGCCGCACGCGACGCAGCATTTCGATCTGACCTACGTCCTCGGCGCCCATGTCGCCGAGGGCTACCGGGGCGCCGTCGACATGCTGACCCGGACCGACCTCGGCAGCGATTATGCGGCCGACGCCAGCATCTTCGCGCAGAAGCCAGACCGCGCGGGACGCCGGCGGCTGGAAGAGCTGGCCTTCGAGGTCAGCGACAAGCAGGCCCTCGCCGTCCCGACCAGCAAGGCGCGCCTGCTGATCGAGCGCGGCGTGCGGCGGGTGTTCTGCATCCTGGTGAAGCAGCGTCGGGTGATGGAATGGTCGCGTGAGACCGACGGCTGGCGCCCCCTGCCGAAGGATGCGGTCATCGAGGATCCTTGCCTCGTGCGCCCGCTGCCGATCCAGTCGCTCCTCGACGCCGCGTCCTCGGACGACGCCGTAGCCCGCGCGCTGCTCGACAAGCGCGTGCCCGCGCTCGAGGCGGCGCTCGCGGAGGGCGAGGCCCGCGGCGAGGCCCGCGGCGAAGCGCGCGGTGAGGCCCGCGGCGAGGCGCGCGGTGAGGCCCGCGGCGAAGCGCGGGGCGAGGCGCGCGGCGAGATCAAGATGGCGCAGGAGGCCATCCTCACGGTGCTGGCGTCGCGCGGGGTCGCGGCGCCGGCCGAGGTCGCTCGCGCGATCACCGGCTGCGACGATCTGAACAAGCTACGGCGATGGCTCAAGCGCGCGGCCATCGCGACGACCGCGGCCGAGGTCGTCGCCGGCTCCCGGCGCAAACGCTGAGCGAGGGCCGCCGCGGCGCGGGCGAGCGATGGACGCCGCGTCCGCGCGCCCCGTCACTCGTGATCCCCCCTGCCGCGGCGCACGTGCTTCTTCTCGCCCGTGCGCCGCTTCTCGTCGAGCCGCCGCGCCTTCGACGCCCGCGTCGGCCGCGTCGGCCTCCGCGTCGCCGGCACCTCGAGCGCGCGCAGGATCAGCGCGCGCAGCTTCTCGCGCGCGTCGTCCAGGTTGCGCAGCTGGTCACGAGTTAGCTGGCTCACGATGAAAAGCCGCCCCTCGGCGTCGAGCCGGCCGCGCGCCAGCGCGCGCAACCTCGCCTTTGCGTCGTCGGCGAGCTCCGGCCATCCGTCGAAGTCGAAGCGCAGCTCGACCTTGGAGGCGACCTTGTTGACGTTCTGACCGCCGGGCCCTGACGCGCGCACGGCGCTCCAGCTGAGGAGCGCCGCCGGAGCGGTCAGCGCATCGTTGACGACGAGGGGGTGAGACACGGCGGCTCTCTTTCCTGCGGGCGGCGCGAGCGCCTGACGCCTAGCACGCGATCCGAGCGGGCTCCACACCGGCCCCGGCCACCGCCCTGCGTGTGCGGCCACGGTCGCGGCATGGAGCGCGGGCGGGCCCACGAGGGCGCGGTGCTGCTGTCCGCCCTCTACCCGTCTAGGGAGATCTCCTATGCGTTCAGCAGCGGCTATGCCCCCACCGAGCACCGCTGTCGCGTGGCCCGCGCCGACGGCCGGCGCCTGCCCGAGATCGACGGGCTCCCGGCCGCCGAGGTCTACAACCGCTGGACCGGCGGCCTGATCTCCGCGCAGCTCGGCGGCGGGACGATCCTCGAGCACACGGCGCTCCACCCCCTCGGGCGGCCCTCGGGCTGGATCGGCAAGGTCCCCCAGTTCGTGCTCATCCACCCGGACACCGTGCAGAAGGACAACTCCATGACGCTCGGCGCGAACATCAACGAGGGCGACGAGCTCGTGCTCATGCAGGGATCGCGCGAGAGCGTGATCGGCCGGGTCCGCTCCGTGGTCGACGCCGCGCTGGGGGCCGCGCCGCCCTCGTTCCGCGCGCAGGGAGCGCTCGTGATCTTCTGCGCGGGGTGCATGCTCGCCGTGCGCGACGAGCTCGATCGCGTGGTCGAGGGGGTGACCGCGTCGCTCGGGGCGACACCGTTCCTCGGCAGGTTCACCTTCGGCGAACAGGGGTGCTTCACCCGGGGCAAGAACCAGCACGCGAACCTCTCCATCGGCGTCATCCTGCTCGGAGCCTGAGGTGTGATGGAAGAGGCTGCCCGCGAGACCATCGCCGAGCTGCAACGCGCGCATGAGGAGGAGCGTGCGCTCCGGCTGGAGGCCGAAGGGCTCGCGGAGGTGCTCCTGCGCTTCACGGAGCCGGGCAGCTTCGCGGAGACGCTGGCGCGCGTCGTCGAGGCGACCGCGCAGCGGCTCGGCGCCGCCGCCGGCTTCGTGATCGCGTTCGGTGAGGGGGCGGGCGGCCGCGTCCTCGTCGCGACCGATCCGAGCCTGCCGGCGACCGCGTGGGAGGCCGGGCCCGCGTTCACGCGCGCGCTCGAGGGCCGGCCGGTGGCCAGCTTCGACCTCCGCCAGCTCGCCGAGTGGCAGCGCCAGCCGGCGCCCCTGCTCGAGCGCTACGGCTCCGGGCTCCACGCGCCGCTGCAGGCCGGCGCCCTGCGGTCGCTGCTCGTGCTGGTCCATCCGGACCGCGCCTTCTTCGACGCGCGCCACGTCAGCCTGGTGCGCCGCCTCCTGCCCGCGGCGTCGCAGGCGCTCGCGCGCGCCCGCGCCGAGGAGGAGCTCGCCCACGCGCGCGAGCTCGCGCACGAGCGGGAGATCACCGAGAAGCTGACCCTCATCGAGAGCCAGCGCGCCGCGATCCGGGCGCTGTCCATGCCCATCCTCGAGGTCTCGAGCCGGATCCTCTGCGTCCCCGTGATCGGCTTCGTCGACGAGGAGCGGTGCGCGCACCTGATGGAGCGGCTCCTCGCCGCCGTGATGGCCAGGCGGGCGCGCGCGGTGGTCATCGATGTCACCGGCCTCGACCGGATGGAGGCGAGCGCGCTCACGCTCTTCCTGCGGGTGGCGACGGCGGTGAGGCTGCTCGGCTGCACCTGCGTGCTCGCCGGCATCGGCCCGGACGTCGCCCGGGATCTCGTGCGAGAGGGCGTGGCGTCCGGCGACGTCGTGACGTACCGCCGCCTACACGACGCGCTGAGGGAGCTGCTCCCGCGCTCGAGCCGGTGAGCCGGTAGAGGACGCAGGCCCATCCCTGGGCGTCGCAACGGCGCGGAGGCACCCCCGCGCCGTTACCGGACCGGGCGCCCACTGCGGGGCCCAGCCGCGTCCCGTGGCCAGATCCGGCGCCCGCGCGCAGCTCAGGAGAGCTTGCGCCGCGCCGACTCCCACCCGCGCCGCACGGCGCTCTTGGCCTCGTCCCAGGTGCGCCCGCCCTTGAGGTCGTTCCACTCCTCCTTGAGCTTGCGCTCGACCCGATCGTCCCAGTCGGTGTGATCGCTGTAATGGCTCGCCGCGCCCCAGCCGTAGCGCAGCCCCGGCTCGACCTGGTCCCAGTCGCTGTTCGGCGCGTAGCGCGGCGGGATCGGCTGCTTGCCGAGCGCCTGCTTCACCGTGTCGCCGACGTCCTGGTTGAGCTCCTGCCCCTTGTCGTCGGTGAAGTCCGCCTTTGTCTGCTCCCAGTCGCGGCGCAGCGCTTCCTTCACGCGCTCCCAACCGGAGGCCTTCTGCTCATCCCACCACCTCGGATTGCTCGCCTGGATCATCGGTACCTCCAATCGACTCCCGTTGAACGAGCGCCGGCCCGAAAAGGCCGAGCGCTGCCGTGGGCCTGGCGATACACGAAGGGTGCCGCCCCGAGCATCTGCCCGAAACCGCCGTGAATCTGGCTGCTTACAGCGATGTGCCCGGTCCCGGATCGCCCCTCTCCCGGGCCCTGGCGGAGGCTCGCCCGCGGCAGGCCGTCACAGATGGGACAAGCTGCCTCGACGCCCCCTCGGGCGTTCCCCGCATCGGCGGACACGGCAGCGGGGCCGCTGCCGGCTCACCGAGGTCGTGCTCGAGCGAGCCGCCGGTCCGGCGCCGGTGCCTCGTCAGGCGCGCCTCGATCGCGCGCGGCCGGTCTCCGAGCCGCCCGAATCAGCCGGCCGGCGGCCCCGGAAAGCGCTCGGCCATGAACGCCCGCCACGCGGGCTCGTCGCGCGCCGCCGCGGCAGCAGCCTTGTCGCCGTACAGGTACACGCGGATCGGCAGGAAGACCTGGCCGGCCATGGGAAGGGCGAACAGGTGGGCGATGCCGGGCGCCGGATCCTCGAGCCGGAGGAGCAGCTCCGGGTGCTCGCTCGGCCCGACGCGCTCGACCACACCCGCGAACGGCGGCGCGCCTGCGGCGGAGCTCACCCGCTGGCCCTCCGCCACGCCAGCGAGCCCGAGCGGGCCGATCAGCGCATCCCATGTCGCGGACCGGGGCTCGGCTCCGGCGCCCATCAGCTGGAACGCCGCGCAGCGCTGGCCACGGAAATGGGCGAGATAGAGCCGCAGGATGCGGAAGAAG
Organism: Sorangium sp. So ce375; assembly: GCF_051473855.1. NCBI lineage: Bacteria > Pseudomonadati > Myxococcota > Polyangiales > Polyangiaceae > Sorangium > Sorangium sp. So ce375. Next base: position 3,163,952 of record NZ_CP150335.1, on the reverse strand, counting down.
GCCGCCCAGCCGTGCATGTGGCCCTCGAACTGGTTGTCCCAGTCATCGGTGCTCGCGAACCAGCTGTGCACCACGCGAACGACGCACGTCCCGCCGGACTGCGCCTCCACGATCCACTCGGTGGCGACCTTGGGGCCGCCTGGTCCCATGTCCTCCCGGGCCTCGGCCGTGAACGCGCGAGGCGGATCCCAGGCCGTGATGGTCGCGACCGCGTCCATGCTCGCGCCCGGGCCGAAGTGGGAGACGGTCGCGCCGCCTTCGCGCTCATCGACCTCGCTCGGCACGAACCACGACGAGATCCCGGGCCCGGTGGCGATGGCCGCCCACACCTCTTCGGGGCTGCCGGGGACCTCGACCTCGGCCTGGACGTGCCGACGGCCAGACGCGTCTTTTCTCACGGGCATGACGACTCCTTTCTTGGGGCTTCGTTCGGTGTGGGGTGAGAGACGATCACCAGGCGGTGCGATCGCCCGCCAGGCGCCGAATCGTCGTGGTAACGCGCGACGAGCGCCGTCACCGCGCGGGTGAGCTCGCCGGTGAAGGCGGCGCGCTCCGCCGGGGATCGGAAGCGGACCTCGGCGTCGATCGACAGCGACGCCAGGCGCTTGTCGGCCTCCCGTGACCGCCGCAGGAGATCGCTGACCTCGCGCACGACGCGCGCGCCGAGGGCGATGAGGTAGCTCGCGGAGAGGCGGTCTGCTGTGCGCTCGGGATCCACGGCGACGGGCCCGAGCGCGCCGGGCGACACGACATAAGAAGCCGCGCTCGCGACGAGCAGCCGCTCCGTCAGCCCACCCCACTTGCGCGTCCCGGCCATGCGCACGAGCCCATGCGCCTCGAGGGCGCGCAGGTGGTAGTTGATCTTCTGGCGCGCGATCCCGAGGCGCGTGGCCAGCGTCGCGGCGGAGGCGGGCGCCGAGAGCTCCGAGAGCAGCCGGCTCCTGACAGGCTCGAGCGCCGCCGCAGCCGCGGCCGGATCCTCGATGACGTCGACGTCGAGCATGCACCCGTGGGTATCATTGACAATTTTTTTTGTCAATGACCCCAGGCCGCAGGTTCCCCGCCACGGCGAGGGGCGCGAACCCCTCGCCGTCCGGTCACGACCCCCCGCCTACGACGTCACCGAACGGGGGCGACGCCCGGGGAGAGATCGCTCATATCGACGCCGCTCGCCTCGATGGCCCGGTAGCTCGCCGCGAGGCGCTGGGCCCAGGCCTCCACCCCCTCGTCGCTCATCAGGCCGTCCTGGCGGATCTCGAGGAGCACGCAGGGCAGGCCTCGGGCCTCGCCGTGCGTGGGGATCCCGTAGTCTCCGCCGTCGGTCACGCGGTAGGGCTCGTTGTCGCCGACGCAGAGCCCAGGCTCGCGCCGCAGCGCCTCGAGGAACGGCGTGGCGAGCCTGCGGTCGCGCCCGTAGAGGACGGCCGCGTGCCAGGGCCGGTCGAAGCCGAGCATCGAGGGCGTGAAGCTGTGGATGCTGAGGATCGCCGTGCGCTCCCGGCGGTCCCGCCGCGCGTCGAGGAGCGCGGTGATCGCGCGGTGGTAGGGCCAGAAGCACGCGTCGGCCCGCGCGCTGGCCTCCGCGGCGCCGATGGCGTTGCCGGGGATGGGGACGCCGCAGCTGATCTCGGGGATGGACGTCGGCGAGCCCAGCGGCCGGTTGCAGTCGATGACGAGGCGCGAGTAGCCGGAGAGGACGAGCGGCGCGTCGAGGAGCGCGGACAGGCGGCGCGAGAGGCGCGCCGCGCCGATGTCCCAGCCCGTGTGCTCGCGGAGCGCATCCTCTTGCCTGCTCAGCTCGGGGAGGCTCCGCGGAACCGCGTTGGACGCGTGGTCGCAGAGCAGGACCGCGCTGGAGCGGCCCTCGGGGTTCACCACCTCGAACGCGGGCGGCTCGTCGGGCGCGAGGATGCGCAGGGCTGGCGAGGGAGGGCTCATGGCGTCTCGCTCAAGACATAGCAGAAGCCCGCGCGCGCTCTCGCGAGAGCGCGCGGCGGCGCGCGCTCAGGGCGGCGACGTCATGCACGCGCGCAGCGCGAGCTTGGCCCGGTGCAGGAGCACCGCGACGTGGCCGGCCGAGATGCCCAGCGCGCGCGCCACGTCCTCTCCGGGTTGCTCCTCGAGCATGCGCAGCGTCACGACGGCCTTCTGGATCTCGCAGAGCTCCTCGACGCACGCGCGCAGGCGGACGTGCTCCTCGGCGCGCGCGATCGCCTCGTCGGTCGCCGGGACGTCCCCCACGGCCTCGGGGTGCGCGTCGACGTCCTCGTGCGGCCTGGCGCGGAAGTGACGGCGGCGCCGGTTGCGCGCGGCGTTCCGCACCATCCCGGCGAGCACGCCGCCCCACGCGCCCGCGTCCTCCGGGAGCGCGCCCCGCTGCGCGAGCGTGAGCAGCGTGCAGAGGGCTTCCTGGACGCAATCGACCGCGTCCTCCGGCGTCACCCCCTCCGCGCGCGCCAGCGCCGCGAGCGCCGAACGCTCGGAGCGCACGAGGTGCGACACATGGTTCAGGAGTTCGTCCGCGTCCTTGATGGCGCCCATGGTCCAGGAGGTCAGGTGTCGAGCCGCGCCCACATTACAACGGCGCGCGCTGTAATGGATGCCGGCCTCGAGACCTGGCAGGGCATGGAGGTTCACGCCATGTCCACGAATCCTGTCCGCGAGATCGACGAGGCGAGCTTCGACGCCGAGGTGCTGGAGGCCGGGGTGCCCGTCCTCGTCGAGCTCACCGCCACGTGGTGCCCGCCGTGCCGCGCGCTCGCGCCGATCCTGCACAAGCTGGCGGAGGAAGGCGCAGGGCGCCTGAAGGTGGTCGCCGTCGACGGCGATCGGTGCCCGGCGATCGCCCGCCGCCTCGGCATCCGCGCGTTCCCGACGGTCGTCGCGTTCGCCGGGGGCGTGGAGGTGGCTCGTCACGTGGGGCTGACCACGAAGGACAAGCTCCTGAAGCTGATCGAAGGGCGCGCGCCCGCCGGCGGGGCGCCGAGGGACCGAGCGCCCTCGCCCTCGTGAGGGTGGCGCGGTCGCGCTCCTCGGGCTGTCGGGGGGCCGCGGCGGGCGCGCGATCCGTGCGCGCACGCGGCGGGGCTCGTGCGCCCGCGGCGCGGTCCCCCTCTGGCCTACCGGCGTGACCTTTCGGGCCGCCGGTGTGTATCGCGCTGCCCCTCGGCGGCGGGGAAGCTGACCTTGCGCGTCGTCGACTCGGACCCGGAGACCTCGAACGGCCCCACCGCCAACGGCTCGCCGACCGGCCTGCCGTCCTCGTCGACGAGCGAGATCGTCCCGACATAGTCATCGGCGACGACCTGCACGCTCGCGTCGAATCGGTCGCAGGGGACCACCTGCCGCGTGACCTTGTTGTTCTTCGTGTTGATGAGGACCAGCTCGACCGCGGTCGCGCCGTGCGCCTTGCACTGAGCGGCGTCGGTCTTGTCCTCGATGGACCACTGGACGGTGACGAACCCCATGTCCTCGGGGTGTGCGCCCCCAGGCTCGGCCTCGCCGGTCGTTCTCTCCATGCACCCGACCATCGTCGCTGCACATAACGCTGCCAGAGCGTAGACACTTCGCATAGGTACCTCGCTGTGCTCGGCGCGGACTCCAGCGCCGCGCTCCGCCTCCAGCAACGCGGGTGCCACGCGGCCCGCGGCGAGGCGGCAAGCTCGGCGCGCGCAGGCGGGGCTTGAAATGGTCGAGCAGGTTCGCCATGTTCGCCGTCCGATCGAACGCGAGCGGTGCCTCGCAGCGGCGGCGCCGGGCGGCGGGCCGCGTCGAGCGACCGAGGAAGCACGACCCCGATGCGCACGCCCGAAGATGCTCGCGACAGCCGCCAGGAGGCCGCGTGGGGCGTCGCCTACGGCGTCGCGGCCTACAGCTCCTGGGGCGTCGTCCCCGTCTTCTGGAAGCAGCTCCGTCACGTCGGCGCGGTCGAGGTCCTGGCGCACCGCACCGTGTGGAGCCTGCTCGCGTTCGTGGCGCTCACGCTGGCCACGGGGCAGCTCCGCGCGCTCGGCGCGGCCCTGCGCGACCGGCGCACCGTCGCGGCGATGGCGGCGACCGGCGCGCTCGTGTCGGCGAACTGGGTCCTCTTCATCTACGCCGTCGCGGCGGGGCGCGTGCTCGACGCCAGCCTCGGCTACTTCATCAACCCGCTGCTCAGCGTGCTGCTCGGCATGCTCTTCCTGCGCGAGCGGCTGCGGCCCGCCCAGTGGCTCGCGCTCGGCCTCGCCGCCTCGGGCGTCGTGTACCTGGCGGTGCGCGCCGGCTCGGTCCCCTGGATCGCCCTGGGCCTGGCCGGCACGTTCGGGGTTTACGGCCTGCTGCGGAAGGTCGTCGCCGTCGGCTCGCTCCCCGGCTCTACCCTGGAGACGTCGTTCATCGCCCCGCTCGGCGCCGCCTACCTGGCCGCTCTCCACATCGAGGGCGCAGGCGCCGCGGGCCGCGCCGATCTGCGGACCCACCTCCTCCTCGCCGCGACGGGCATCATCACGGCCCTGCCGCTCGTCTGGTTCACGAACGCGGCGCGCCGCCTGTCGCTGACCACCGTCGGCTTCCTCCAGTACCTCGCGCCGAGCGGCCAGTTCCTGCTGGCCGTGCTGGTCTATGACGAGCCGTTCACGACGGACCAGGCCGTGAGCTTCGCCTTCATCTGGACCGGGCTCGCGGTGTTCAGCGCCGACGCCGCGCTGCGCGCGCGCCGCCCGGCGAGGACGAGCGCCTCCTGAGCCCACCCGGCGAGGCAGGAAGGATTTGAACCGCCGAATGAGCTCCGAAGAGACCTCACCGAGCGCCGACCTCTCGCAGATCCCGGCGCAGATCACGGGCCCGGCGGCCTGGTACGGCCCCGCGATGGCGCAGAGCGACGGCTGGATCGAGCACATCTCCCAGGCGGAGCTCGAGGAGGTCGAGGCCGCGGTCCGCCGCTTCGCCGAGACGGGCGCCGATCCGGCGCACCTCCGCAGGGAGGCCTTCCCGCTGCCGTCGCTCGCCGCGCGCCTCCGCCGCGTGCTCGCGGAGGTGCTCGACGGCCGCGGCTTCGCCCTGCTCCGCGGGCTGCGCGGCCCGTGGCTCGACAGCGGGGACCTCCGCGCGGCCGCGATCGCGTTCCTCGGCATCGGCAGCCACCTGGGGAGCGCGCGCTCGCAGAACGCGCGAGGGCACCTCCTCGGTCACGTGAAGGACCTCGGCCTGTCGAGCCAGGATCCGAGCGTGCGCATCTACCAGACGCGCGAGCGGCAGACCTTCCACACCGACTCGTGCGACGTCGTGGCGCTGCTCTGCCTCCGGACCGCCAGGGCGGGCGGGCTCTCGGCGCTGGTCAGCTCGGTCACGCTGTACAACGAGATGCGCCGGGCGCGCCCGGACCTGACGGAGGCGCTGCTCGCGCCGATCGAGACCGATCGCCGGGGCGAGGTGCCGGCCGGCGAGCAGCCTTATTTCCGCATCCCGGTGCTGAGCTGGCACGCAGGGCTCCTGTCCGCCATCTACCAGCGGCAGTACATCGAATCGGCCCGGCGCTTTCCCGGCGTCCCGCCGCTCACCGCGCGGCAGATCGAGGCGCTCGACCTGTTCGATGCCCTCGCCAACGACCCTGCGCTCCACATGACCATGGAGCTCCGCCCGGGCGACATCCAGCTCGTGCACAACCACACGCTGCTCCACGATCGCACGGCCTTCGAGGACTGGCCCGAGCCTGATCGAAAGCGGCACCTGCTCCGCCTCTGGCTCGCTCCGCCCGGGGCGCGGCCGCTGCCGCGGGTGTTCCGCGAGCGCTTCGGCTCGCTGACCCCCGGCGACCGCGGGGGCATCGTCGTGCCCGGCACGCGGCTCCACGCCCCGCTCGATCCGGCGTGAGCGGCCGCGCCCGCGAGGCCCGCGAACACCGGGGCGCTCACCGCTGCTCGTCCGGAGGTCCCCACGTGAGCTCCTGCTCGCCGAGAAGCTCGACCCCTCACCGCCGCGTGCGCGCGCTGCATGCCCATGGCGCGTTCTCTGCGAGGCAGCTCACCGCCGCGTGCGCACGCTGCTCCCACACGGCGCCGGCACGCTCCTCGCAGCGCACCCCCTTCCCATGGCTCCCTTGCCTCCGGCCCGAGCGGCAGAGGAATGCGCCGGCGGCGATCCCCGGCCCGCGCCCGGCGGCGGGGCGCGCGTCGATGCCGCTCCGCCCGCCGCCCCGGACGCGCCCGCCGCCCGCCGCGCGCGGCGAAAGGCGCTGCTCCATGTGGCGCTCGGCGGCCTCGGCCTGGCCGCCCTGGCCGCGCTCATCCGCCACGTCGGCGCGGCGGAGATGCTCGCCGCGGTGACCCGCGCCGCGCCCTTCGTGCCTCTCCTGATCGCGCTGGAGGCGGCGCGCGTCGGCTGCGAGGCGCTCGCGACCGGCGTGCTCTGCGCGCCGCGGCGCGTCCCGGTCGCGGAGCTCCTCCGCATCCACGCCGTCACCTACCCCGTCATCACGCTGATGCCGGCCGGCCGCCCCGCGGGCGAGGCGGTCAAGGCCGCGCTGCTCTCCCCCCACGTCGGCGCCCCGCGCGCGGCCGCGATCGCCACGGCGAACCAGTCGCTCGCGCTCCTGTCCTCGGCCCCGCTGTCGCTCCTCGCGGCCATCGCCCTCTTCCGTATCGGCGGCGGCGCCTCCCCGCTCGCCCTCGGCGTGCTCGCGCACGCCGCCCTCCTTGTCGCGAGCGGCCTCGGCGTCGCCTTCGCCGCGCGGCAGCGCACCGCCTCGGCGTGGATCACCCGGCGGTTCGCCCGAGCCGGCCAGCTCGCGACCGCCTTCCAGGAGGCCGTCCACGAGCGCCCGCCCGTCCCGGCCTGGCCGTTCGCCGCCTGCCTCGCGGGCCGCGCGCTCCAGGCGGTGCAGTACGGCGTGCTGCTCGCCGTCGTCGGCGCCGAGAGCGGCCCCGTCCGCGCGCTCGCCGCGTACGGCGTGGGCGCCGCCGGCACGGCGGCCGGCGACCTCATCCCGGGCCAGGTCGGCGCCACGGACGGGGCCTTCGCGCTCGCCGCCCCGCTGCTCGGCCTCACCGAGAGCTCCGCCATCGCGATCTCGCTGCTCGTCCACCTCCTCCAGGCGGCCTTCGCGCTCGCGGGGATCGCCGCCGCGTTCCTGTGGCGCCGCAGCCCTCCGGCGCCCTGAGCCGAGCTCGGCTGGGACCAGGGGAGTCGCGCGCGCCCCCGGCGTGCGCTCAGCCGCGCTCGCGCTTGATGCGCTCCAGCTCGGCCAGGGCCTCGGCCAGCCGCCGCTCGGCCTCGTCGGCGCGCTGCCGCTCCGCATCGAGGCGGCGCCGCTCTTCGTCGAGGCGGCGCCGCTCTTCGTCGAGGCTCGTCTCCGTCTCTTCGATGCGCGCCTCGAGGTCGCCCACCATCGAGCCGAGCCGGGCGAGCAGCTCGTGCGTCTCCGGCAGCGGCGCCAGCCCGTGGAAGAAGCGCAGCCGGTCTCCCTCCAGGCTCAGGTCGAGGTCGAGCACCGTGCTCGCGAGCCGGCCCTCCTGCGGGACGATCGGCTGGTACCGCGCGCTGCCCTCGGCGAGCCGGAAGCCGCGCAGCCGCCTTCGCCTGCGATCGAAGACGAAGTACTCGGAGATGCCCAGCGACGCGTAGCGGGTGACGTTTTCCTCGAGGTCCTTCTTGCTCTTCCCGCGCCAGAGGATCTCCAGCGCGAAGTCGAGCCCCTTGCCCTCGGCGCTCACCGACCAGTGGGCGCGCTCCTTCACCTCGACGTCGAGCACCGCGAAGACGTCGGGCGCGAACATCCGCTCGGCCGGGTAGTACACCGGCAGCTCGCACGCGAGGTACACGCGCCGGCCGATGCGCTGGAAGTACCCGCCCAGCGCGTCCCTGGCCGCCACCTTCGGGTTGAAGTGGAAGTCGCCCTCGGGAGGGCACGCCTCGGAGATCTCGAACTCCGACGGGAGCGTGTCGAGGACGCGCTGCCGTTCCTCCAGCGTCATGCGGTCCCAGAGCTCCTGCGGAGGGGCCCGCGGATCGTCGGAGTCGATCACCCAGGACGTCGGCGCGCGCTGCATGATCCGAGCATAGCGGGCCCGCGCAAGCGCAACCACGGCACAAGGCATCGACCCCTCGAGGCCCTCCAGGCCACGCCGAGCCGCGCTGCGCTCCCCCGCTCGCGCTCCTGCGCCCAGGAGGGGTCCGGCACCCCTTGAGCGCTCTGCACTGCGGTCCGGAGGGGTCCGGCACCCCCTTGAACGCTCTGCACTGCGGTCCGGAGGGGTCCGGCACCCCCTTGAGCGCTCTGCACTGCGGTCCGGAGGGGTCCGGCACCCCCTTCTGGCACAACGGGAGCGGTGCGTGCGGGGTTGTTGGCACAGAATTTCGCAAAAAACGCGTAATTTGGCACAAATTTGCCCTGAAAATCGCTCGGCCGAGCGTTCTCGAGGGGTCCGGACCCCGGTGTGTCGCAATGCATTGTGCTTGAGCCAGTGCCGGACCCCCCTCCCCTGGCACAGAGCCGCGCCGTTCTGGCACAAAATCAGGGCACGCCGCTCTCTCCGGAGGCCGCCCGCGGCGTCGTCCGCTCCGACGGCGCAGCGACCGCGACCGCGGCAGATCGCTGGCACACCTCCTGCGGTTCGTCCTACGGTGTTCAGTCATGACGGAGACGACCGGCGGCCCCGGACGGGATGTGCTCACCCAGAAGGAGGCCGAGGAGCGCGCGGCGCGCATCGGCAACGCGCGCTACGAGCTCTCCCTCGACCTCTCGCGCGGCGCCCGCGGCTACCGCGGCGAGGCGCTCGCGTGCTTCGACGTCCGAGGCCACGGCGACACCTTCATCGACTTCCGCGGCCGGCACATCGAGCGGATCGAGATCAACGGCACCCCGGTCGAGCCCGCGTGGTCCGACTGCCGCATCCTCCTCCCGGGGAAGCTGCTCGCCCCGGAGACGCGCGTGCGCGTCGTCTACGAGAACGACTACGATCACACCGGCGACGGCTTCCACCACTTCAGCGACCCGGAAGACGGCGAGGACTACCTCTACTCGGACCTCGAGCCGTTCAGCGCTCACCGCGTGTTCCCCTGCTTCGATCAGCCGGACATCAAGGCGAGCTACAGGCTCTCCGTCACCGCGCCCGAGGACTGGGAGGTCATCGGCAACGCCCGCATCGCCCGCACGCTCGGCGCGGGCCTCGGCCGCACGACGCGGGTGTTCGAGGAGACGACCCGGTTCAGCACCTACATCTTCGCGCTGATCGCCGGCCCGTACGCCGGCGTCCGCGACGAGCACCGCGGCATCCCCCTCGGGCTCTACTGCCGCAGGTCGCTCGCGAAGCACCTCGACCCCGCGGAGCTCTTCACGATCACGAAGCAGGGGTTCGATTTCTACCCGGAGTTCTTCGACTACCCCTACCCCTTCACAAAGTACGATCAGGTCTTCGTCCCGGAGTTCAACGCCGGCGCCATGGAGAACGTCGGCGCCGTGACCCACAGCGAGCGCATGATCTTCCGGGACCCGCCGACGGAGCACCAGCACCTCACGCGCGCAGAGGTGCTCCTCCACGAGATGGCCCACATGTGGTTCGGCAACCTCGTGACCATGCGGTGGTGGAACGATCTCTGGCTGAACGAGAGCTTCGCCACGTACATGTCGTTCCTCGCGATGGAGCAGGCGACCCGGTTCAAGCCGGCCGTGTGGAAGGCGTTCAACGTCATGAAGAGCTGGGCCTACCGCCAGGACCAGCTCGTGACGACGCACCCCATCGCGGGGGAGCTCGCCGACACGGAGCACACGTTCCTGAACTTCGACGGCATCACCTACGGCAAGGGCGCCGCCGCGATGAAGCAGCTCGTCGCCGCGATCGGCCTCCCGGCCTTCCGCGACGGGATGCGCCGGTACTTCAAGCGCTACCAGTACGGCAACGCGACGCTGCGCGAGTTCCTGTCCGCGCTGGAGGAGGGCTCCGGCCGCGACCTGGGCGCGTGGTCGCGCCTCTGGCTGGAGCAGGCGTCCCTCAACACGCTGACCGCCGCGTGGGAGCCCGACGGCGACCGCATCGGCCGGCTCCGCGTGCTGCAGACGGCGCCCATCGACTACCCGACCCTCCGGCCGCACCGCATCGACGTCGCGCTCGCGCGCGAGGAGGACGGCGCGCTCGTCGTCGAGTCGGTGCCCGCGGAGATCGCCGGCGCGGCGACCGAGGTCGCCGCGGCGCGGGGGCAGCGGGCGCCGCTCCTCGTGTTCCCGAACCACAACGACCTCACGTTCGCGAAGATCGCGCTCGACCCGGCCTCGCTCTCGTTCGTGCGCGAGCACATGGGCCGCGTGGAGGATCCGCTCCTGCGCCAGCTGCTCTGGTCGTCGCTCTGGGGCATGGTGCGCGACCAGAAGCTCGCCTCCACCGCGTACCTCGCGCTGGTGAGGGACAAGCTGCCCTCCGAGCCCGACCTCTCGCTCGTCGAGCCGGTGCTCACGAACGCCGCGACGGCGCTCGCGCGCTACGTGCCGGACGCCCTGCGCGACGCCGAGGCGAGCGCGTTCACCGGCACCGCCCTCGCGGCCCTGCAGGCGGCGCCCCGCGGCGACGCGCAGATCGTGTGGGCGCGGGCGCTCTTCAACGCGGCGTACTCCGCGCCGGATCTCGCGCTGGCCGCGCGCCTCGCGGACGGCGAGATCGAGGTCGATGGCCTCGAGATCGACCAGGAGATGCGCTGGACGGTCGCCGTGAAGTGGGTCGCGCGCGGCATGGGGGGCGCGGCGGAGCGGCTCGCGGCGGAGCGCGAGCGCGACCCGTCCGATCGCGGCCAGCGCGCCGCGCTGCGCGCCGAGGCGGCGCGCCCGGATCCGGCGGCGAAGGCCGCCGCCTGGGCGCGCTTCCACGAGGACGGGTACGGCTCGCTGCACCTCACCAGCGCGGCGATGTCGGGCTTCAACTGGTCGTTCCAGCGCGCGCTGCTCGAGCCGTACGCGCAGGCGTTCTTCGAGCGGGTGCAGCACGTCTTCGAGACGCGGACGCACGAGCTCGCGTCCGCGTATTTCACCCACCTGTTCCCCTCGTACCGCGTCGACCGGGACCTCCTCGCCCGCGCCGAGGCGCGGACCGCGGCGCTCACGCGGCCCCCGGACGGCGGGCCGGCGACGCCGCGCCTGCCGATGCTCGTCCGGATGCTCCGCGAGGCGAGCGACGACCTCGTGCGGGCGATCGCCTGCCGGGAGCTCGCGGCGGCGAGCGCCGAGGGGCACCGCCCGGGGAGCGGGGGCGCCCCCGGCTGAGCGAGGGAGCGGCGCTCGAGGCGACGATGATCGTGCAGCTCGGGAAGACGTCCCTCACGTGGACGCGCGCGGACCTCGAGGCGAAGCTCGCCGGGCACGCGCGCGTCCTCATCGACGTCGGGACAGGCGACGGTCGCTTCGTGTACCGCTCGGCCGGCGCCCACCCCGACACGTGCTGCATCGGCATCGACCCCGCGGGGGAGCGGATGCGCGAGGTGTCGTGGCGCGCCAGCCGCAAGGTCGCCCGGGGTGGCCGGCCGAACGCGCTCTTCGTCGTCGCGTCCGTGCAAGCGCTGCCCGAGGAGCTCACCGGGCTCGCCCACACCCTCACCGTCAACTTCCCCTGGGCCTCGCTGCTCTCGGCCCTCGTGCTGCCCGAGGCGCCGGTGCTCGAGGCGCTGCGCCGGCTCGTCCGGCCGGGCGGGGAGCTCATCGCGCTGCTCAACCAGAGCGTCTTCGACGACCGCCCCTACGCGGCGCGGCTCGGCCTCCCCGAGCTCTCGGACGCGTGGGTCGACGAGACGCTGCGCCCCGCCTACCGCGCCGCGGGCTTCGAGATCCGGGCGAGCGAGCTCGTCGAGGGGGACATGCCGCACCAGACGAGCTGGGGACAGCACCTCACGCTCGCGTCGGGCCGGAGGACGCGCCTCCTCACGGCCGAGGCGATCGGCCGCGAGGAGCCGCGGTGACGGCGCCATGAGGCGCGCTCGCGGCGCCACCGGTCGCCCGGCGCGCCGGGCGACGGGTGACGTCGATCGAGGGCGGAAGCCGCAGGTTCGTGGCTCGCGCTGCGCCGCCGCGGAGGTCAGACGATCACCCGTCGAGCTATCGAGTGCTCTCCTGTTGCACCGCCTCCCGCTCCGTCACGCGGCGGATGGTCTGCGCGGTGTGCCTGTCGTCCTCGCTCTGCGCGATATCCGACAGGCTGATGATGCCGACCAGGCGGCCGTCCGCCTCGGTGCACAGGACGCGCGACTTGTGGTGCTGCCCCATCAGCTGCTCCGCGCGCTGCACGTCGTCGTCGGGCCGGCACGCGACCACTCCGCGCGTCATGACGTCGCCCGCCTTCGTGCTCAGCGGCCGGTTGTGGGCCAGAACCCGGATGGCGAGGTCGCGGTCCGTCAGCGCCCCCAGCACCCTCCCGGCGCTGTCGCAGACAGGAAGGAAGCCGATGTTCGCGTCGCGCATCTTGCACGCGGCCGTCTGGATGGTGTCGTCGGCCATGACGCTCTGGATGTCTTGCTTCATGATGTCCTTGCACAGCATGGTTCCCTCCTTCGGTTCCGTTTGCAGCGCTCGGTAGCGTCACCGCTCACGAGGGACCTTAGGGGACAGTCGCTGGCGAGGGATGGAGCATCATGATGAATGCGGCGTCAGGCATCGCTTGATGGTGCCCCAGCCGGCGAGCGCGCTGGGCGGGACGGCGCGGGACGGCGCGGGACGGCGCGGGACGGCGCGGGACGGCAGCAGCGCGCCGCGGCGCCATGCACACTGGACGCGAGAACCCATGTCAGAGCGGATCACAGGGGCGGTCATCCGCCGGGCGCAGCCGGCAGACGCGGCCGTCATCGCGCGCATCGAGGTCGACTCCTGGCGGGCGGCCTATCTGGGCCTGGTTCCGGCGGCCGATCTCAACGCCCTCTCCGTGCCGGCGCGCGAGGCGAGCTGGCGGCGCATCCTGATCGGCGCCGCCGCGACGGGGACGCGGACGTGGCTGCTCTGCGCCGAGGACGCCGGGCTCGGCTTCGCGAGCGCCGGACCGACGCGCGACGACGACGACGATCCAGGCGACGTCGGCGAGCTCTACACGATCTACCTCCTGCCCGCCGCCTGGGGGCGCGGGCTCGGCGCTGCGCTGCTCGACACGGCGCAGGCCGACCTGGCCCGGCGCCGCCACAGGACGATGACGATCTGGGTCCTCGAGGGGAACACCCGCGCGCGCCGCTTCTACGAGCTCGCCGGCTTCACCCGCGACGGCGCGCGGCGGTGGACGCGGGCCGGCGCCGGCAGCCTGCCGGAGATCCGCTACCGGCGAGCGCTGTAGCGCCCCGGATGCCACGCCAAGGGCGACCGCGGCCCGCGGACCAGCGGCGGACCGGGCACCAGCGCGCTCGCGCGCTAGCCGAAGCGCACGACGATGCTGCTGTAGCCTCCCCGCGGATCGTACTCGGAGGTGATCTTGCCCCAGGGATACTCGTACGGCGGCGCGCCGAGGATCGAAGCGAGCCAGGCGTCGTGGCTGGCCTTACGCTCCGCCTCCTCCTTTTCGGACCAGTCGTTCCAGAACGCCTTCGACTCGGCGCCCACCTCGAAGAGCTCGACCAGCGCGATCTTGCCGCTGCAGAAGTGCAGCGTGATGCGGAAGGTCCGGAAGCCGATGCGCTGGCGCGACGTCCGGTATCCGCTCCACGGCTGCGTCTGGCTCAGAGCGTTGGCCATCCGCGCGAGCGGCGACGACAAGAACTGCGCTTCCGAGTACGAGGGCCCGATACGGAGCCCGGATGTGAGCTCGATCTCGCCCGTCTGTCGATGGATCATCCAGCCCTCCGACCGCTCGGAACAGCATACACCACAGCTCCCGGCCCGGTGTGGCCCAGCCGAGCCCCACCGACGTCCGCGCGCGACAGTCAAGCCACGACGACCCGACTCCACCTCTCCGCAGGTGGGTGTTCAACGGATATTCACCCCCCAGCCAGGCGCTCGGCCGCTCCGATGACAACGGGCGCTGTCCCTCCGAACACGCAGCGCAGCGCATGTCGCAGCTGTCCCCCGGTGTCGACACGACGCCCACGGTGTCGCGGGCGACCGGGGCACGCACTTTCGATATGGGCATAAGGCGATGTCGCGCAATGCGGTTTTCCTGCTCGTGACAACCCCGATAACCGGTAATATCGGTCACGGATCGCGCCGGGCCCCACCCGAGGTCATCCGAAGTCTTCCGAGGTCTTCCGAGGTCTCCTTGCCGCGCTGCCCTTCCTGTCATCGCCGACTTGCAGTCTTCGCTTCCTGCCCGACCGACGGAGCCACGGCCCCGCTCCGCCCAGCGCCGATCGATCTCGGCGCCGAGGCGCCGCCGTCCGTCGCGGGCTTCCAGGTCGGCCCGACGCTCGCGGTGGGCGCCTTCTCGGTCGTCTGGGGCGCGACGCGGCTGGAGGACGGCGCCTCCGCCGTGCTCAAGGTCAGCAGGGCCCACTCGCTGCTCGCGCGCGAGCGGTTCCGCAGCGAGGCGTGGGCGCTCGAGCAGCTCGGTCCCCCGGCCTCGCCGCGCCTGCTCCAGAACGGCGTGCTCGAGGACGGCCGCGCGTACATCGCGATGGAGCGGCTCCACGGCGAGACGCTGGCGGCTCGCCTCGAGGGCCTGCCCGCCGCGCTCGACCTGCGCTCCGCCCTCGACATCGCGCTCGGCGTGCTGAGCTGCCTCCAGGTGGCGCACGAGCGCGGGCTGGTCCACCTGGATCTCGCGCCCGAGAACGTCTTCCTCGAGCCGGGCGGCGGCGCGCGGCTCCTCGACTTCGGCCTCGCGCAGCGCGATCGCGGCGTCGTCTGCCACCCGGCCGACGGCGCGCTCACCACGCTGGGCGCCATGCTCGGGACGCCCGAGTACGCGTCGCCCGAGCGCCTCCGGGCCGAGCCGATCGACGCGCGCGCGGACCTCTACGCCTTCGGCGCGCTGCTCTTCGAGCTGCTCACGCTGCGCCCTCCGTTCGCGGGCGATCGCGTGAACGTCGCGCAGGGGCACCTCGGCCGGCCGCCCCCCAGGCCGAGCGAGATCGCCCCGGTCCCTCCGTCCATCGAGGCCCTCGTGCTCGCCTGCCTCGCCAAGGAGCGGGCGCTCCGCCCGCACGACGCCGCAGGCCTGCGCGCCGCGCTCGCGTCGGCGGGCGCCGAGGCGCTCGCCCTGGCCGCCTCCGCCGCGGCGACCGCGGGGGATGAGGCCGTCACGAGCTCCACGGACCGGCACGACACGGTGGTGCTCGCGCTGGAGGCGCGCGGCGCCGAGGCGGAGGTCCGCGCCGCCGTGGCCCGCCACGATGGGCACCTCGCCCGGCAGCGCGGCTACCGCTTCGTCGCGATCTTCCCCGGACCCAAGGAGGCCGCCGCGGAGCGCGCGCTGCTCGCGGGGCGGGAGATCGTCGCGTCGGTCGGCGCGCCGCTCGCCATCCACGTCGCGCCGCTGAAGCTCCGCCGCGACGGCGAGGGCGTCCACGCCGCCGGGATCGCCGTGGAGCGGCCCGAGGCGTGGCTCCCGGCGGATCCGTGGCGCGGGCTCGCGCTCAGCGCCGAGCTCGTCACCGCCCACCCCGGGTTCGACGTCGCCGCTGCGAGCGAGGACGGCCGCTACTTCTTCGCGCCGGACGCGCCCCCGCCCTCGGGCGATCGCGACGCCGTGCGCGCCGCGCCGCCGCTCGTCGGGCGCGGCGACGCCCAGGGCGCCGTCGAGGAGAGCCGCGAGCGCGCGCTCGCGGGCCTCGGGCCCGGCCTCTGCGCGCTGATCGGCGACCGCGGCGTCGGAAAGTCGCGGCTCGCCGAGGAGATCGCCGAGAGCAGCCGGCGCGCGCACCCCGGCGCGCTCGTGATCTCGCTGCGCGCCGAGCCGGAGCTCGTCGCGCGCGCCCGGGGCAGCTCCGGCCAGACCGCGGCCGCCCTGCTCGCCGAGGTGCTCGGCGCGAGGGACGGCGCTCGCGCGGCCCCCGGCGACCCGCGCGCGTTCTGCGTCGAGCGGCTCGGACAGCGGCTCGGCGGCGAGGTGTGGCCCGCCGTGGCCGCCCTCCTGGGCTGGCCGAGCGGCTCCGCGGGCCGGCCGCCGCCGCGCCGCGGCAGCGTGATCCGAGCGCTCGCCGAGGGGCTCCGCCGCCGGGCGATGGATCGGCCCGTGATCGTGATCGTCGACGACGCGCACCTCGCCGACGGCGCGACGCTCGACGCGCTCGACCTCGCGACGCGGCGCGAGGCGTCGGTCTCGCTCTGGGTGCTCCTCGCCGGCGCGCCGGAGCTCGCGACGCGGCGCCACGCGCTGAGCGCCCGCGGCCACGCGCGCGACCACGTCGCGCTCCCGCCGCTCGACGACGCCGCGGGGCGGCTGCTCTGCGCGGAGCTCCTCCGGCCCGCGGAGCCCCCGCCGAGCGCCGCCCTCCGGCGCATCTGCGCGTGGGCCGGCTACAACCCCCGCGCGCTCGTGGAGCTCACCCGGGCGATCAAGCGCGCGGGCCTCGTGCGGATGCGGGCGAGATCGAGCGGCCACCAGCTCGCGACCGCCGAGCTGGAGAGGCTCCCGCCGTCGCCCGCGTGGCAGTGGTTCGCGGCGCGGCAGCTGGAGGCGCTCCCGCCGGACCTCCGCGCGTGCGCGGAGCTCTGCGCCGTGCTCGGCTTCGAGCTCTCGGAGGACGTGGCCGCGCGCGTGCAGCGCTCGCTCGAGCGGGAGGACGCGGCGGCGGCGAGCGTCGACCGCGTCGATGTCCCGAGCGCCCTGCGCGCGCGCATCGACGTCCCGAGCGCGCTTCGCGCGCTCGTGGCGCGGGGGCTCCTCGTCGCCCGCGGCGCGCCCGACGTCGCGCAGGGCGAGGGTACGCCCTGCGGCGGAGCCGGCTACGCCTTCCGGAGCGCGCTCTTGCAGGAGGCCATCTACGCGCTGCTCGCGGAGGAGCGGCGCACGGCGATGCACCGGCACGCGCTCGCCGTCTGGGAGCTCATGGCCGAGGCCCGGCCGACGGCGCCGGACCTGCTCGAGCCGATCGCGCGCCACGCCGCGGCCGCCGGAGCGCGCGCGCGCGCGGCGCACGCGTACCTGCTGCTCGGCGATCTCCAGCGCGATCGGCACAACAACGCGGTGGCGGAGGGCCACTACGCGTCCGCGCTCCTCTGGGCCGACGGCGACGATCAGCGCCAGCGGTACCTGGCGCTCCTCGGCCGCGCGCGCGTGCGCTACCGCGTCCTGCGCACCGGGGAGGCGCTCGACGATCTCCGCTCCGCGGGGGCGCTGGCGCGGACGATGAAGGACCCGCGGATGATCGCGGAGGCGCTGCTCGAGGAGGCGACCGCGCTCGACTGGGCTGGGTCCTGGGAGGAGTCGGCGGCGCGCGTCGAGGAGGTGATCCCGCTGCTCGACGTCCGCGAGGGCCGCGCCGACGCGACGCTCGCCGCGCGCTTCGAGGTCGCGGCCGGCCGCTCCGCGTTCCGCAAGGGCAACCTGGACGACGCCATCGAGCGGCTCACGCAGGGCGTGGAGCGCGTCCGCGAGGCCGATCACGACACGTACGTGACCGGGCTGACGCTGCTGGCCTGCGTCCTCGCGCGGTCTGGCCAGCTCGACGAGGCGGAGCGGCGCTTCGACGACGCCGTGCGCAGCTGCGAGGAGCGCGGCGACCGGGTCCACCTCTGCGCGGCGCTCGTCCGCCGCGCGGAGCTCTGGCCGGCGGTCGACGCGCCGGATCGCGGGATGGTGGACCTCCGGCGCGCGGTCCAGCTCGCCCGCGAGGAGGCGAACGCCTGGGCGGAGCGCGACGCGACGATCAAGCTCGCGGAGCTGCTCTACCTCTGGGGGCACGAGGACGAGGCGCTTCCCCTGGTGCGGCAGGCTCGCTCGCTCGACGAGCAGCTCAAGGATCGGCCGGCCTACAGCAGCGCGCTCCTGCTCGCGCGGATCCACGCGATGCGCGACGAGCACGCGGACGCGAGCCGGCAGCTCCGGTGGCTCAGGGCGCAGGGGGCGATCGCGGATCTGCCGCCGTACGCCCAGGCGCTCCTCGGCGTGATGCAGCTCGCCGTGAAGGACCCGAGGTCGAGCATGGAGAGCTCGCGCACGCGGGCTACGGCGCGGGAGGAGGGGGAGCAGCACGGCGAGCTGGGCAGCAGCCTCAGCGCCGACCAGCGGGTCGAGCTCCTCTACTGGCGAGCGCGCGCCCTGCTCGACGCCGGCCGCCCCGACGACCTGGCGCTGCTCCTCGCGCGCATAGCGCCGCTCCTGGCCGAGAGCCGCGCCTGGCGCCCGCGCTTCGCGAAGCTCCGGGCCGGGTACGGGCAGCTCGCGGGGTAGCGCCGCGCGAGCGCGGGGCCTTCACCTCGGATCGATGCGGAACACTTCCCCGGTCAGCATGACGACATAGAGCTCGCCGGCGGCGTCCTCTCCGAACGAGGCCGCGGGCAGGCGCGACGCGAGGTCGTCGGTGATCTCCACGTGATCCCGCACGCGCGCGCCGTCCCACCGCAGCGTCCAGAAGCGGTGTGTCCCGTAATCACCGTAAACGTACCTCCCCTGGAGGCACGGGATCGCCGAGCCGCGGTAGACGTAGCCGCCCGTGATCGAGCCGCCCTCTCCGCTCGAGTGGCCGTGCTCCACGGCGGGCGCGACCCCGGTACGGGAGCACCCGGCGGCGACGCAGTGGTCGCCCTCCATCGTCGGCCAGCCGTAGTTGCGCCGCCCGGTGCGCGCCGGCTCGATGTTGATCTCCTCCCAGGCGTTCTGTCCCACGTCGGCGATGAAGAGATCTCCCGTGCTCCGGTCGAAGCTCATGCGCCATGGATTGCGCAGGCCGTAGTCCCAGACGAGCGGGTTCACGCCCTCGCCGGAGAGGTTGCCAGGCGGGCCGAGCCCGCTGTCCACGTCGATCCGCAGGATCTTCCCGAGCGGCGAGGAGAGATCCTTCGCCGGAGAGGTCGAGTACGGCGTGGCGGCCGCGTCCCCGACGGACGCATAGAGGTGGCCGTCAGGGCCGAACGCGAGCATGCCGCCTGCGTGGTTCCAGCCGCCGTGCCTCGCGTCAAGGAGCGTCCGGACAGGCACGCTTCCCGCCGACGTGTCGGCGACGTCGGGGTTCGAGGCCGAGCGGCGGAGCTCGGCGATCGTGACGTTGCCGCTGGGCGCGGCGGTGTAGAAGAGCCAGAACCTGCGATTTGTCGCGTAGTCGGGGTGGAACGCCATCCCGAGCAGCCCGCCTTCCGCGGTCGGGCTGGGCGTGCACACGAGCGGGTTCGCGCTCGCCGGCTGCGACGGCGGGCACGAGGCGCCGCCCCGGATGTCGAGGAACGGGGTGGACCGGAGGACGCCGTCCTTGATCAGGCGGACGGTGCCGGCCTTTTCGAGGACGAACATCCTCGATCCGTCGCCCGGCGGGCTCGCGAGGAAGACGGGCGTCTCCAGGCCGGCCGCCACCTGCGTGAGCTTCAGGCGCGGCACCCCGGCGCACGCGGCGCCGGAGCCGGCGCTGCCGCTGGGACCGCCGCCGGAGCTCGCGCTCGAGCTGCTCACGCCCGCGCTCGTGCCGCCTGCGCCGCCGCCGGCCACGCTGGTGCCCCCGTCCGCGCCGCCGCCAGCCAAGCCGCTGCCGCCGTCCGCGCCGCCGCCAGCCGAGCTGCCGTCTCCCGCGCTGCCATCGCCGCCCACGCCGCCACCGCCGCTCCCTGCCACGGGCGACGGCCCGAGGCCTTCGATCCACGCGCGGACGGCCGCGAGCCCCGCCGCGTCGACGGTCTCCGACGCGATCGGCGGCATCTGCGTCCTGGAGCCGCGGTGCGCCATCCGGCGCACGACGGCGCTCGACTCGGGATCTCCCGGCGTGATCCTGTGGAGCACGCCGGGCTCCCAGAAGCTGGGCGTCACGCCCACGCCGGTCATGTACGTGTCGGTGCTCTCCACCGTTGTGTTCGCCGCGAGCAGGCGTGTCCGCAGGGTCGCGACGCCGGTGCTGTTGTGGCAATTGCCGCAGTTCGCATGCAGATAGCCGAGCGCGGCGGCCGCCTGGGCGTCGCCCGGCGGGCGCAGCCCCGCCCGCATCGGGACGGTGAGCCGCCCGGCGTCGCTCAGCGACGCGATCGTCTCGCCCGGCCCACCGTGGCTCAGCTGCAGCGCGCTGAAGCCGAGGACGCGCTCCGGGAGCTTGCCGTGGCACTCCCAGCACTCCGCGGTCCGCGGGATGTCGTGCCCGGTCCCGCGCGCGTCCTCGACGCCCTCCTCGACGAGGAACGCGTCGTTCCTCGCCGGATCCCACGCGTACGCGGCGAACAGCCAGTCGTCGACGCCCGGACCGAACCGGTGGATGAACCGCGTCTCCACGGCCACCCCCTCCGCGCGGAACTCCTTCCAGAGGCGCGCGCCCACGGGCAGCGACCAGTGATCCATGTCGCTCGTGTCGATGGTCGAGCAGCGCGGCAGGTACACGAAGCGCCGCTTCGCCGCCCCGTCCGACCAGAGCTCGTACGCAGGCCGAAACTCGCGCGTGCCCGCGGCCCGCGATCGCGTCGAGATGTCGGCGTAGAGCCCGGTCTCGGAGAGCCGCACGGGCGGCAGCGGATCGGGCGGGAGCGCGGCCGCATCGGCGCACGGATCGGCCGCCGCGCCCGAGGCGCCGGTCGAGCTCGACGCGGCGGCGCCCCCGCCCGATCCGCCGCCGCCCGTGCAGGGAGCGCAGCGCGGCCCTCCGCAGTCGACGCCCGCCTCGAGGCCGTTCATCACCCCGTCCGAGCACGTCACGTAGCAGACGTCGAGCCTGGGGCGCTCCTCTGCTCTGCCGATCTCGCTGCTCCTCAGGTCGGTCGAGTGCGCGCGCTCCTCCTGGAGGAGCACGCCGTCGTTCCGCGCCGTCCCGAGCGCCCACGATTGCACGAGCGCCGACACGTCCGCCGCGCGAGCGCCGACGCCCGCCTCGGCCGCGATGGTCGCCGCGCTCTCCCCTTCAAAGCCGCTGTCCCCGATGCTCCACCAGGTGACGGTGCGCTCGTCCCACGGGACCGTGACGCGGTGTACGCTCACCGCGCTGCTCTCCGCGTTGTAAGTCTGATGGAAGACCAGCGAGGCAGAGACCACCGTCGCGCCGACCGGCACGGGGGAGAGCCCGAAGTACACGACAGACCGGCGACGGCCAGCGCTCGCGCTCCATCCCGTCGAGAGATTCGGAGATGCGGAGTCGTTCCAACCCGGAGCGTTTTGCCACAGTGTCGCATCTCTCACCGTGCCGAACGTTCCACGCTGGATGGTGACGCACACCGCACCATCGCTCGAGAGCGCGGCGGAGGCCGCTCCGATCGCAACCGAATCGCCCTCTCCGACATCGCGGATCACGCCGGTTCGACGCCCGAGCTCGCCCTCCGTCCCGGGCGCGGTGCTGCAGCCGATCGTCGCCGCGGCGGAGCCGACGAGGACGCCGCGCTTCACGAGCGAACGCACGCTCGACACCGCCGCCGCGCGATGGGGGCGGCGGCGCAACGCCCCGAGTGGCCAGGGCGGCCCGTGCGACAAGCACCGTTGTTTCATACAGCAATACCCTCCTTGCAGGGTCGCCCGCCTGGATCTTTGCCTCAGGTGAAGGCGTATGTGCGCTAGACGCTCGGTGGCGCAACGGGGCCGGGGCCCCACCTCGGCGCCGATGGACGCCATGCTCGGCATCAATGAGCATGCCACTCCGCCCACAGGCAACGCGTCGCGTTATGCCCTGGAGCAAATCGCGTCGCTGCGCCGTGTGCGAAGCGCATCACATTTCGAGTTGCGACGCGCATCACATCGGAGGCTCGATGGCGCTGGTTCGCCCGAGGCCCCCTCTGTCCCGCGGCTCGTCACGAGCGCTCGTGACGAGCCGCGCCGCCCGCGGAAGTAGTGGTTGGATCCTGCGCGAGGGCGGCGTAATATAACAGATTGTGTCATCCCCCGAACCGACGCAGAGCGCCTCGCTCTTCCTCTGCATCACCTTCTTTCCGAGCGAGCGCCTGGCGACGGCGGTGCTGCGGCTGGTGTCCAGCTTCTGCGGCGCGGTGCTGGACGACGCGAATGTGAGCTCGCGGTTCTACATGGCCGCGCACGAGCTCGCCGAGAACATCACCAAATACTCCACCGGCCCTCGCGTCAGCCTCGAGCTCGCGCTGGAGGAGGACGACAGGTCGCACATCATGAAGATCCGCGCGCGCAACGAGGCGTCGCCGGAGCGCCTGCGAGAGGTCGAGAAGCGGCTGCTCGATCTGAAGACCGCGAGCGACCCGCTGAAGCACTACGACGACCTCATCACGGAGACAGCGATGGTCGAGGGCGTCTCCGGCCTCGGCCTCGCGCGCGTCCGCGCCGAGGGAGGGCTCGACGTCGACTACAAGATCGAGGGCAACGAGCTCACGATCATCGCGCACGCGCCGCTCGAGCGGTGGAGGACGAATGAGCAGCTTAAGGGTTGATCGCGTCAGTATCGACAGCTTCGGCATCGAGCCGGCGCTGCTCGGCGATCGCCTCGGCATCAAGCTCACCGGGACGGGCGACATGGCGGCGGCCATGCCTCTCGGCAGCTATTGCAGGGAGATCCAGAACGAGGTGAGGCGCCTCTCGCTCGCAGCCGTCGAGTTCGACATACGCGCCTTGTACTTCCTGAACTCGAGCTGCCTGAAGGCGTTCATCTCCTTCATCGCCGGCGTCGCCGCCCAGGGCCCCAAGTGCGAGATTCGGTTCGTCACCGACGCGAGGCTCGGATGGCAGCGGCGGAGCCTGGCGGCCCTGGAGCGCATGTCCCCCGGCCTCGTATCCATCCACGAGAAGTGAACCGGAGCGAGAGATCATGGCGGCGAAGCGCCTCACGATCGCCCTCCTGACCGACTATCTTTGCGGCGAGTACCAGTCCGAGGCGCGCTTCGGGGTCGAGCGCGCGGCCGAGGCGCACGACGTCAACCTCATCGTGGCCTTCGGCGAGACGCGCGCCCGCCAGGGCTACGCGCTGGACGCCCGGGTCGGGATCTATTCGCTCATCGGCCCGGCGACGGTCGACGGGGTGGTGATCATGTCGTCGGCGCTGACGAACCACGTCGGCCCCGACGGAGCGCACGAGTTCTGCCGATCGTTCGCGCCCTTGCCCGTGTGCAGCGTGGGGCTCGCGCTGGACGGCATCCCGAGCGTCGTCGTCGACAACGCGGTCGGGGAGGAGGCGGCGGTCGCGCATGTGCTCGACGATCACGCGTGCAAGCGCGTCGCCTACATCAGCGGGCCGGCCAACAACGAGGAGGCGAAGCTGCGCGCCAGGGCGTACCGGAGGGCCCTCGAGGCGCGCGCGCTCCCCTACGACGAGCGCCTCCTCGTGTACGGCGATTTCATGATCGACGGCGGCCGCCGCGCGATGCGCGAGCTCCTCGGGCGCAGGGTCGAGTTCGACGCCGTCGTGGCCGGCAACGACAACATGGCCCTCGGCGCGATGGACACGCTGAAGGCGCACGGCGTCGACATCCCCGGCGACGTCCTCGTGTGCGGGTTCGACGATGTCGCCGTGTCGCGCGTCACCAGGCCGTCCTTGACGACCGTCCGCCAGCCGATCAAGGAGCTCGGCGCGCTCGCGGTCAGCACGGTCCTGCGCCAGCTCCGCGGCGAGCGCGTGCCGGAGTGCAGCCTCCTTCCGGTCGAGCTCACCCGGCGCGAGTCGTGCGGCTGCGGTTACTACGCCGCCCTCCCGCGCCCGTCCTCCGTGGCGCCTGCGCGCCGCGAGCCGCTCTCCGTCGCCGCGCAGCGGGAGAGCCTCGAGCGCGCGCTCGCGCGGTGCGCGACCGTCCCGGTCGCGTCGCTCCAGGCCTGGCCCCGAGACCTGCTCTCGGCGCTCGAGAAGGAGCTCGCCGGGCGGGAGGGCCGCTTCCTGAGGGCGCTCCAGGACCTCCTCGACGCGGCGGGGCGCGCGGGCGTCGCCCTCGACCAGTTCCAGGGCGCGATCACGCTGCTCCGCGCGAAGATCGCCCGCGTGCCCGGCGTCGAGAAGGACAGCCTGGAGCAGCTCTGGCACGCGAGCCGGATCCTGATCAGCCACGCCTCCTTGCGCGTCGAGGGAGAGAAGCGACTGTACCTGGAGAGCGCGTCGGTCAACCTCAGCTGGACCGGCATGTGCTTCTCGACCTCCCTGGGCATGCCCACCCTCCGGCGCACGCTCGCGACGGAGCTGCCGAAGCTGGATCTCACGCACGTCGCCATATCGCTCTTCGACGACCCCCAACACGCCACCTTGCAGTCGCTCTTCCTGATGGAGAACAGCCGCGAGGTGGAGCCGCCGCCGGCGAGCTTCGCGTCCTCGTGCCTCGCGCCGCCCGGGTTCCTGAGCTCGTCGGAGCGCTGGAGCGTCGTCGCGATGCCGCTCATGTTCGGCGAGACGGAGCACTACGGCGTCGCGCTCGTCAACAGCGGCGCGAACGAGGTGGTCTACGACGCGGCGCGCCTCCAGATCGGCTCCGCGATGAAGGCGGTGTCGATGCACCGGGAGATCGTCCGGCAGGTGGAGATACGCGAGCGGCTGGAGCAGGAGAGGGTCCGCCAGGAGACCCTCGTCGCGGAGCGCATCCAGACCGCGCTCCTCCCGACGCAGCTGCAGGTGGAGGGGCTCGAGCTCTGCGCGAGGATGAGGCCGGCCGCGGAGGTCGGCGGCGACTACTACGACGTGCTCCCGACGCGGGAGGGCGGGTGGCTCGGGATCGGCGACGTCGCGGGGCACGGGCTCGTGGCGGGGCTCGTCATGCTGATGATCCAGAGCATGGTCGCGGCCATGACGCGCAGGGATCCGCGCGCCCGCCCGGGAGAGGTCATCTCGGCGCTCAACCGGGCGATCTACGACAACATCCGCGACCGGCTGAAGCGCGATGAGCACGCGACCCTGCTGCTGCTGCGCTATGAGCGCAGCGGCCGGGTGACGTTCGCGGGCGCGCACGACGACATCATCGTCTGCCGCGCGAGCACGCGGAGGTGCGAGTGCATCCCGAGCTCCGGCGTGTGGGTCGGCGTCCTCCCGTCCGTCGACGCGCTGACAAAGGACGCCGAGCTCTTCCTCGAGGACGGCGACGTCCTCGTGCTCTACAGCGACGGGGTGACGGAGGCGCGCAATGCGCACCGCGAGCTGTTCGGGCTGGAGCGGCTCTGCTCCACCGTCGAGGCCGCCCAGGATGCCCCCGTCGACGACATCCGCGACCGGATCCTGCGGGAGATCGATGGCTGGTGCCCGAGCCCGGACGACGACATCACGATCGTCGTGGCCAGGTACCGCGCGCCGCCGGGCGAAAGGCTCGTCAGCCCGTGACGCGCCCCTCGATGATCCCGCCGTCCGCGGTGATGGCGACGACGACCTCGGAGTCGACGAACAGCGACACGACCGGGCCGACCCAGGCGTCGTTCTCCCAGACGCACTCCCACACCCCCGCCATCGGCGGGATGCCGCCGCGCCGCACCCAGATGCGCCCCGCGCTGCCCGCCCAGGCGCGCCCCTCCGCGTCGATCGTCGCGGCCGACAGGGCGCGCCGCGGCTCGATGTTCTCCGTGAAGACGCTCTGCCCGTACCGCCAGACGACGCTCCCCTCCGCGCCGACCGCGATGCCCACGCCGAGATCGGGCCGCCCGGCGCACGCGACGAACGCCCGCGCCGGCGGCGCCGGGAGGCGCTCCAGGTGCCAGTCGAGCGGGGCGTAGAGCGCGACCAGCCCTTCGCCCGCGCTCGACCGGCCGACGACCAGCCACCGCTCGTCCTCGACGCGCGCGACCGCGGCGAGGAGCGCGACGCCGTCGGCCGGCATCGGCCGCAGCCAGCGCTTGGCGATGAACGCGTGAAGGAGCGGCCGAGGATCTGTCGGCGTCGTCGAGACGAGGATGCCCATGTCCTCGAGATCGCCGCTCAGCGCGACGTGGCTCTGCGGCTCGCCCGGCAGCTGGAAGACGCCCGTGACGCCGCCCGTCGTGTACACAGCGAGCGTCGAGGCGTCGCCGCCGATCAGCCACCGGCCGGGCCCGATCCGGTGCACGAAGCGCACGCCCTGCGGGCTCGGGAGGCCGCCGGACGACGCCTCGCTCCAGCTCGTCCCGTTCCAGAAGAGCAGCCCTCCCGTGGCCGCCGCGAGGCACCGGCCGTAGCCGTCCCAGGCCACGCTCCGGATGACCGAATCGAGGCTCGGGTGATGGAGCACGCTCCACGTCCAGCGCTCGACGACCGTCGACAGCCGCGGCGAGGGCTCCCGCGAGGCGCGCGGGGGCGCGCTGATGAGCTCGGCCTCGATCGAGCGGTCCTGGCTCGGGCGCTCGGCGGCCGTACGGTGGGCGCGCGGCGACAGCAGCGTCTGGCCGAGCTCCCCCTTGATCTGCACCGGCGCCTTCAGGTGGGTGGACGGGACGGTCATCGGACCGACCTCCTCCGCGACGCGCACGCGCTGCTCGCCTGCGCTCGCCACGATCCGCTGCTCCAGCGCGGAGATCGGCGAGGCGGGGCGGAGGTACGGCGAGAGCATCGCGGCCACGGCCACCGCCTCCTGGAGGCGCTCCTGCGCCTCGCCGGCGGACGCCCAGCGGAGCGCGAAGTCGATCGACTTGCACGCCTGCTCGCTGCTGCGCAGCGAGGGGTGGAGCCACCGCGTCTCGGTGATGCTCCGGCGCGAGCGCGCCATGGCGGCCATGAGCGCCTGCGCCTGCGACTCCGCGACGATGTACTCCTCGCCCGTGAGCAGGAAGAAGATGACGGACGCGAGGTTGAAGATGTCGGTCCACGGGCCGATCGTGCTCGGATCGGCGGACAGCATCTCGGGCGGCGCGACCCCGGTGTTGCCGACCACGCCGGCCATGATCGTCTCGCGGATGCCGCGCGGCCGCGCCAGGCCGAAGTCGCTGATCTTGAACAGCTCGTCGTCGCCGGAGCCGCAGCAGAGGATGCTCTCCGGCGTGAGCTGCCGGTGGACGACGCCCACGTCGTGCACGGCCGACAGCCCGCTCGAGATGCACTCGATGGCGCGCGTCGCGCGCGCCGGATCGAACGCGTGGCCCGTGGCCTGGATCGTCCCCTGCACCCGCTCGCGGAGCGTCACCCCCTGGACGCCGCCGTGCACGTACTCGATGGTGATCCAGGGAAGATTGAGCGCCTTCGTGCCGCGGCGGACCTCGATCGTGCCGGTGTCGATGAGCCGGACCACGAAGGGGGTCGGAGGGACCTGCTCGTTGAGGCGGCCGAGGGACACCGCCTCCTTCTTCACGATGACGGCCGCCGACGGACCCATCTGCCTGAAGAGCGACGGCCGCAGGATCTTGACGACCACGGGCGTCTCGCCCTCGGGCGCGGTGCGGACCGCGTAGTACGAGACGAACATCGTCCCGGCCCCGGCGCGCGACACGATCCGGTAGCCGATGCTTGACGAGAGGTCGCTGGCGATCGTGGCACCCTGCAGACCTCCGAGGGCCTCTTCATCGCTGGGGATTGTGAGCACGTGAACGACCATAGCGCACCCGGCGCGCCGTGGAACAACTTGCCGAAGGGGAGCGGCGCCGCCGCCTCGGGCATCGCCGGCGCGTCGCCCGAACGCCGCGGGAAGCGCCCGTCGGTCTGCTCGCGACGCTCGGCGGGCGGCCTGTAAGCTGGCGTGGACGGCGCGCGTTGCACGGGCATGAAGAACAAGAGCTCCCTCTTGCGCCGCACGGGTCTCGTCGGGCTCGTGCTTTCGGTCGCGCCGCTGCTCGCCGCGTGCGCGGCGCAACCGACACCGCCCCTGGCCAGCGCGCCGGAGGCCAACTCCATCACGGTCATCGGCCGCGGCGAGGTCAGCGCGAAGCCTGACGTCGCGCGGGCGCAGATGGGCATCGAGGTCATGGCGCCGACCGTTCACGAGGCGACGACGACCGCCGCAGCGCGCATGGCCGAGATCCTCGCGGCGCTCAAGAAGGCCGGCCTGGCCGAGAAGGACATCCAGACAAGCAACTACTCCATCCAGCTCGTGCGGCAGCCCGACGTGCCGCCCTGGATGGCCATGGGCTACGCGCAGCCCTCGCCGGCGCCCGCCCCGGCGGTGGCGCCCGCCCCGGCCGCGCCGGCCGCGGCCCCCGCAGGGCGCGGCCAGAAGCCGGCGCAGCCGCCCGCGCCGAAGCCGCCGGCTGCCGACCTGGCGCCGGCAGCGCCGCCTCCGCCGACGCACGTCTATCAGGTGAGCAACACGGTGATGGTCGTCATCCGCAACCTCGATCAGGTCGGGCCGGTGCTCGACGCTGCCGTGGCCGCCGGCGCGAACAACGTCTGGGGCGTCGCATTCGGCCTCGACGAGACCGACCCGCTGGAGGCGCGCGCGCGGGAGAAGGCTATCGCCGACGCGCGGGCTCGCGCCGAGGCGCTGGCCAAGCTCCAGGGCGTCTCGCTCGGCCGCGTCGTCGCGATCAGCGAGATCGTCGAGCACGGCCAGATCTACGCCCCCCGCGCCGCGCTCGCCTCCGGCGGCTACGCGGCCGACATGGGGACGCCGGTCTCGGCCGGGGAGGTTCCGTTCGGCACGCAGGTGAAGGTCGTCTACGCCCTGGAAAACGCGTCGCCGGCCCCGCGGAAGTGACCTCGCGACGCGAAGGGAGGGGCCTCGCGCGGCGGCTGTCGGATTCCAGCTAGATCAACCGCGCGTCGCCCCAGCGGGTAATGTTCCAGCGTCCAGCACGGCCCCCATCGACCCACGCACAGCGCCACCATGATCGCTCCGTCTCGCCCTTCCCACGTCCGCGCCGCTGTCCTCGCGGCGCGCCCGCGCTCCTCCGCCGCGCTCGCTCGCTCGCTCGCGGCGGCGGCGCTCGCTGTCTCGACCGCGGGCTGCCTCGTCATTTCGCCGCCGGAGTACGAGCACCCCGAGCAGACCGCGCCGGTGCTCACGGCGGTGTACCCTCCGCCGCACATACCCGTGTTCATCGGCGAGCAATCGGGCAATTTCAAGGTGTTCGGCGCGACGGTGCTGTCCGAGGACAACGGCACCCCTCTGACCGCCGTCCTGTACATCGATTATGGGCGGCGCAGCAGCGGAAGGCTCCCGTTCCCGTTCCGGAGGATCACGATCCCACGAGAGTTCCCGCCCGGGACCATCGCCGGCGGACAGCGCCTCATCGAGCTCACATGGGATGAGAACGCGCCAATGCCGTCAGAGGGGAAGACGCCGGAGGAGAAGGAGTGCCACACGATCACCATGATCGCATCGCACGCGTTCAACGACTGCAGTTGCCCGGACGACCCGGACGACAAGAGCACGCTCACCTGGCAGATCATCCACTGCGACCCGAACGAGCCTACCTGCCCCAAGTCGTGCCCCGCGCTGGACTGCGAGACCACCCCGTGCGTCTTCTGCGATGATCCCTCGCTCAAGGATGGCTGCACGGGCGGCTGACGCAGCGGGGCCGCCGCGCGCGCAATCCCCCCGGAGCGGCCCCGCTCCGGGGGGATTGCGCGGGCCCCGGACGCCGCGGGGGCGTGGTACATGGGCTCGATGATCGCTCCCCCTGATGTCCAGCCCTCCCTCGCGCCGAGCGGCGGGGTCGTGCGGCCTGCGCGCCGGCCGCCCGGGTGGGTCGCCCCCGGACCGCGGCCGGCGACGCCGGAGCGCCCGGAGGTCTGGCCCGGCCCCGGCGAGGACCTCTGTTATCTGTCGGGCGACTTCCGGATCCTGCAGCGGCTCGACGGCCACCGCTGGTCGGCCGACGACCTCGTGACCGCCTGGTTCGCGGCCGAGCGGGTGGCGCACGCGCCCCCGAGCCGCACGGTGGACCTCGGCTGCGGCATCGGCACGGTGCTCCTGTTCACCGCGTGGCGCTTCCCGGACGCGCGCTGCGCGGGCGTGGAGGCGCAGGAGGTGAGCGCCTCGATGGCGCGGCGCTCGGTCGCGTGGAACGGCGTCGACGTGCGCGGCGAGGTCCGGTGGGGGGATCTGCGCGATCCGGCGGTGCTCGACGGGCTCGGGCCAGCGGACCTCGTGACGGGGACGCCGCCGTACCTGCCGGTCGGCACGGGCATCGAGTCCGGTCGGGTCCAGTGCGGGCCGTGCCGCTTCGAGCACCGCGGCGGCGTGGAGGACTACTGCCTCGCGGCGGCGCGGCTGCTGGCTCCCGTCGCGCCGTTCGTGGCCTGCGCGGCGGCGCGCCAGCGGCCTCGCGTCGAGGCCGCGGCGGCGGCGGCGGGGCTCGCGCTCGAGGCGTGGCGCGACGTCGTCCCCAAGGAGGGAAAGGCGGCCTTGTTCTCGGTCTATGCCGTGCGCCGCGCCGAGGTCGTCACGTCGTGCCACGACGAGCCGCCGCTCGTGCTGCGGGGCCGGAACGGGCGCTTCACCGAGGAGTTCGACGCGCTCCGCCGGACGATGGGAATGCCGGTGTAGCCCGGGCTCCTGCGCGGGTGCGGAGCGCCTCGCTCGCCCGGCGGTCAGCTCGGCTGTGACACGAGCGGAAGGGTCATGGTCTGCGCGCGGAACAGCGGCCGTCCGTCGCGCGACGCGAGCGCGTCCTTCGCCTGCTGGCCCTGCGCCGGCCGCGATCGCGCCGGGCGCGCCGGTTTGTCTCCGGGCTCTGGCGCAGGCGCAGGCGCGGGTGCAGCGGACGCCATCTCGACCGGGGCCTCCCATGCGTTCCGCGTCCCGCCCGCCTCGTTGGCCTGGAAGAACACCGCGCGGAGCGCCCTCCCCTCGACGTCCGTCTCGACGGCCATCATCCAGAACCAGGGGCCATCCGGCTCGGTTTCTTGGCCCATGAACGAGAACGTCATCTGTCGCGTTTCCGCGCGGCGACCGTGCTCGCTCCGCGCGGCCTCGAGGTGCCGCTGCGAGGGTTTATCGGCCGGACCTCGGTACACGCGCACGGCGACGCCCTCGATGTGCGGCATGAAGTACAGCCCGTCTCGATGCACGGAGAGCCACGGGTGTTTTCCGCTCTCTTCCAGCTTGCAGAGGGCATGACCGAACCGCTCGTGCGCCTTGCAGCCGATGCCCCAGCTTGTATCGCCCTCCTCGCGGTTCGCCTCGCTGAACGCCTTGTTGCGGACGTCGACCGCCGTCTGCGCCAGGAGGACGAGCCGGCTTTGCTGGAGGACGGGGTTCAGCTCCCAGGGCAAGGACGCATCCATCAGAGCTGGCACGGTACGCGCGTTCACTGAAAAGTCAATCGGCGCCGGCGCTTGTGCGCTCACCTCACGGCGCGGCTCCACGCGCGGCGCCGCTGCGCGCCGTGTGGGGAGCGCGCCGTGCTAGAGCGCGCTCCGCGCGCGCTGCATCGCGTGCAGGGAGGTGTCCTTGGGAGAGGCGATCGTCGGAGGCGCCGCCGCGGATCGACCGCTGGTGGGCGTGGGCGTCATGCTTGTGCGCGACGGGCGCGTGCTGCTCGCGCGGCGGCGCGGCAGCCACGGTGACGGCAGCTACTCGTGGTGCGGCGGCCACCTGGAGCTCGGCGAGTCGTTCGAGGACTGCGCCATCCGCGAGGTGCGGGAGGAGAGCGGCCTCGTTGTCACGAAGCTCTCCTTCCTGTGCCTGAGCAACATCCTCGCCTACGGCAAGCACTACGTGGATATCCAGCTCCTCACGGAGGAGTTCGACGGCGAGCCCGAGGAGCGCGAGCCCCACAAGATCGCCGGCTGGGGCTGGTACCCGCTCGACGCGCTGCCCACCCCGCTGTTCCGCCCGGTGGAGCTGGCCATCGCGAGCTACCGCAGCGGCTGCAGGTACAATCCCTGATACCGCCTGCCGTGCGCACGACGGCGCCGCCGCCCGCCGGATGGCCTCCGTCCTGCGGGTCGCGCGGTCCCGCTCCGCCCGGCGGTCCCCACAGAGCGGCCGCCGCCACGGCGGCCCCATCGTCGGCGAGGCCTACCTCGTGGACCTGGACCACGTTCGGGTGCCGCATCTGCGCGAGCACCTCTCCCTCCAGTGCGTCCGGGCATCGGGCACAGGCGCGGCGTAGGCCTCCATGAGTCCCGGGAGGCCTCCGACGGCGACCGAGGCAGAGGTGAGGCGCGCCGGCGAGCTCGGGCCTGCGCGCTGCCGGGTCCGCTGCAGTTCGTCTGGGAGCGGTCGTACAGCTCCGCCATGGCCGATCGCGACGCCGGATTCGGATAGCGGGGCGTATGGGCGGGGTGTGCGCTCGCCGTCCGGGCAAGCGTAGCCGGACCCGCCTTGCCTGGTTGGCTGCATTTCCATTTTTGGAACGCAGACTCATGACGCCTGCGACGTGAGGCACAAGATCCACACTCATGTCGACAGCGCATGGCATCACGGTCCGTCACGTCTTCACAGGATCCTGCCGGCACGGGGCGCTGAGCCCGGCTGGTATGGATTCGAGCCCGCGTGATGCGCTCAATCGCGTTCTCGGCCCGGCTCGGCGGCCCGGCCGACGATGCCCGAGCCCCGTGGAGCACCGCGCGCGCGGCCTCATCGTCCTCGCCGAGCGTGTCGCGCATCAGGAACCCTCTCCATGCCCCTCGCCTCCCCGTACACGATCACCATGCCTCTCTCCCTCGATGGCAGAGCCGTCGTCTATCGTGCGGTCAGGAGCGCCGATCGCTGCCCGGTGATCCTCAAGGTGCTCGATCCGCGGCGCAGCCGCCCGAAGGACCGCGAGCGGCTGAAGCACGAGTATGAGCTCGGACAGCTGCTCGACGCCCGGGCCGTCATCAAGCCGCTCGCCCTCGAGACGTACCAGGGCATGCCGGCCCTCATCCTGGAGGACTTCGGCGGCCAGTCCCTCGATCGCCTGCTCGGGACGCCCATGGGGATCGAGCGCTTCCTCCCCCTCGCGATCCGCATCGCGGCGGCGGTCGCGGACGTTCACCAGCAGGACATCATCCACAAGGACCTGAAACCCGGCAACATCCTCGTCAACCCCGCCTCCGGCGAGGTCAGGATCGCCGACTTCGGGTTCGCGTCCCGCCTCCCCCGCGAGCAGCAGCGCGCGCAGCCCCCCCGGCTCATCGAGGGCTCCTTGCCCTATCTATCGCCGGAGCAGACAGGCCGGACGAGCCGGGCCATCGACAACCGCACCGATCTCTACTCGCTCGGCGTGACGTTCAACCAAATGCTCACCGGCAGGCTCCCCTTCGAGGCGCGCGACCCGGTCGAATGGGTCCATTGCCACGTGGCCCGCATTCCCACGTCGCCGTCGGAGCTCGTCCCCGAGGTGCCCGAGACGATCTCGCGCATCACCCTGAAGCTCCTCTCCAAGATGCCCGAGGATCGCTACCAGAGCGCTCGCGGCCTCCAGCGCGACCTGGAGAGGTGCCTCGCAGAGTGGAGCGCGAGCGGGCGGGTGGAGCCGTTTGCGCTGGGCGAACGAGACACGACAGGCCGGCTCCAGATCCCGCAGAAGCTCTATGGCAGAGAGGCGGAGGTCGCCGCCTTGCTGCAGGCCTTCGGCCGCGTGGTCGCCACGGGGACGCCGGAGCTCCTGCTCATCTCCGGATACTCCGGGATCGGCAAGAGCGCGCTCGTCCATGAGCTGCATAAGCCGATCATTCGGGAGCGGGCCTTCTTCCTTTCGGGCAAGTTCGATCAATACAAGCGCGACATCCCCTACGCCACGCTCGTCCACGCCTTCCAGGAGCTCGCGATCGAGCTCCTCGCCGAGAGCGAGGAGCGGATCGCGGCGTGGAGACGGCAGCTGCTCGACGTCCTCGGGGTCAACGCCCAGCTCATCGTGGAGGTGATCCCGCAGGTCGAGCTGATCATCGGACGGCAACCGCCGGTCCCCGAGCTGCCGCCGACCGAGGCGCAGAACCGCTTCCGCATGGTGTTCCGGCGCTTCATCGGGGTGTTCGCCCAGAAGGAGCACCCCCTCGCGCTCTTCCTCGACGATCTCCAGTGGGTCGACGCGGCCAGCCTCGGGCTGCTCAAGGACCTCTTGGCCCACCCTGAGATGCGCTATCTCCTCATCATCGGCGCCTACCGCGACAACGAGGTGTCCCCCACCCACCCGCTCCTGGTGACGTTGGACGAGGTGCGGAGAGGTGGCGCGCGCGTCTCGAACATCGTGCTCGGCCCGATACCGCGCGAGCACCTCGCCGCGTTCGTCGGCGAGGCGCTTCGCTGCCGCCTCGAAGACGGCGCGCCGCTCTCCGATCTCGCCTACGAGAAGACGGCCGGCAACCCCTTCTTCGCCATTCAGTTCCTCCTCTCGCTCCATGAAGAGCGCCTGATCGAGTTCGACGAGCGCACGGAAGCCTTTCGGTGGGACGTCGCGAAGATCCGCGAAAAGGGCTACACCGACAACGTGGTCGACCTGATGGTCGGCAAGCTCAGGCGGCTGCCTGCGAAGACCCAGGAAGCGCTGAAGCAGCTCGCCTGTCTGGGGAATACCGCCGAGGTCGCCCTCCTGGCGATGGTTCGCGGCAGTGTGGAGCACGACGTGCACGCGGACCTCTGGGAGGCCGTCCGCGCGGGCCTCGTCATCCGCGTGGACAGCACATACAAGTTCCTCCACGACCGCATCCAGGAAGCGGCCTATTCGCTCATCCCGGCGGAGCTGCGCGCCGAGATGCACCTTCAGCTCGGCCGGCTCCTCTTGTCTCGGTTGCCAGAGCAGGGGATCGCAGAGCGGGTCTTCGATGTCGCAAACCAGCTCAATCACGGCGCCCACCTCCTCACCGACCCGCGCGAGAAGGAGGCGCTCTGCCGGCTCAACTTCCTGGCGGGGACCAAGGCAAAAGCCTCGGTGGCCTACGCGTCGGCTCGCAGCTACCTGGCTCAGGCGACATCCCTGCTGCCACCGGACCCCTGGAGCGCACGGTACGAGGATGCATTCACGGTCCACCTGGAGCTCGCCGAATGCGAGTACCTCGTCGGCCGCTTCCAGCAGGCCGACGAGCTGTTCGACCTGATTCTCCAGAACGCACGCTCCAAGCCCGACCGATCCAGGGCGTACCGATTGCGCCTGCGGCTCTACCAGATCGCCGGACGGCACCGCGACGCCGTGGCGGTCATGATCCAGGCCCTGCAGCTCTACGGGGTGACGCTCCCGGAGTCCGATGAGGAGCTCCAAATGGCCGCGGAGGCCGAGATCCGGCAGGTCTCGATCAACCTGCGGGGGCGCCCCATCGCCGACCTCGTCGATGCGCCTGTAGCCACCGACGAGATCGCGCGGGCGCTCATCGGCCTGATCGCCGAATCGTTCCCCATCGTATACACGTCGCGACCGGCGCTCTGGGTCCTGCTCACCGCCAAGGGGGTGAGCGTCTCCCTACAGCACGGGCACGCCGAGGAGTCCTCTTTCATCTACAGTAATTACGGCATGGTGCTGGTCTCGATCTACCGCGACATCCCGCGCGCGCTTCAGTTCTCCGAGATGGCGCTCAGGCTGAATGAAAAATTCAAGAGCGCCACGGCAAAACTGAAAGGGAAGCTGCTCTTCCAGAACGCGAGCGTCATCAAGGTCTGGTGCGGGCGCTTCGCGGCGAGCCTCCCGCTCATGGAGCAGGCCTTTCTCGCTTGCCTCAACGTCGGAGATCTCGTCTTTGCCGGCTACTTGACCTACAACATGACATGGCTCGTTCTGGAGAGCGGAGAGCCGCTCGTTCATGTCATCGATGTCGCGCGGAAGCACATCGCGTTCGCCCGGCAGACCCACAATGACGTGGTGTACCATGTCCTCCGGCTCGAAGAGCAGTTTGCAGCGAGCCTGAAGGGAGCGACGCAGGCGCCCACGAGCTTCAGCGACGGCACCTTCGACGAGGAGAGCTCTATCGCGGCCCTCAAGAAGGCGGGCTTCGGCCTCGGAATTACGTACTACCACGTCATGAAGCAGATCGCGACACTCACTTATGAACGCGATGCCGAAGCGCTGGAGTCCGCGATCAGCGCCACGTCGACGCTGCACCAGGTGGCATCCATGGCGATCGAGGCAACGCATCACTTCTACCACGCGCTCACGCTGACAGCGCTCTATGCGCAGGCCCCTGCCGAGCAGCAGCGGCAGTTCGCGCAGACGCTCGCGAAGCAACTGCAGAAGCTGGAGCTCTGGGCCGACAACTGCCCCGAGAACTTCCGGGCCCGCTACGCCCTGGTATCCGCCGAGGTCGCCCGTACCGAGGGCCGGGACCTCGACGCCATGCGCTCCTATGAAGAGGCCGTCCACTCGGCGCGCGACAGCGGCTTCGTCCACGTTGAAGCGCTTGCCTACGAGCTCGCATCTCGGTTTTACCGGGCGCGAGGGTTCGTGCGCTTCGCCGACACCTACTTGCGCGAGGCCCGCTCCTGCTATGTCCGCTGGGGCGCCGACGGCAAAGTCCAGAGCCTCGACCGATGCTACCCCGAGCTCGTCGAGCGACCATCGGTCGCGCTCACCGCCACGTTCGTGGCCGCGCCCGAGCAGCTCGACCTGCTCTCGGTGGTCAAAGCCTTGCAGAGCATCTCGTCCGAGATCCTCTTGCCGAAGCTCAGCGAGACGCTGCTGCAGATCGTGCTCCAGCAGGCGGGCGGGCAGAGAGGGGCGCTGATCCTGGTCCGCGACGGCGAGCTCGCCGTCTACGCCGAGGCAACGATCGACGGGACGGAGATCCGCGTCGTGAGCCACAAGGGCGTCCCGGCGTCGGCGGCGGCGCTCCCGATGTCGATCCTCCACTACGTCGCGCGGACGCGTGAGCCCGTCATCCTGGACGAGGCCGCCGTGGCGACGCGGTTCGCTTCGGACGAGCACCTCACCCGGAGACGGCCGCACTCGCTGCTGTGCCTCCCCATCGTACGGCAGGCGCGCCTGAGCGGCCTTGTATACCTGGAGAACAACGTCGCGACGGGGGCGTTCACGGCCGGCACGATCCGGGTGCTCGAGCTGCTCGGCGCCCAGACGGCCATCTCGCTCGACAATGCCATGCTCTACGCCGACCTCGAGCGGAGCCAGATGGAGATCAAAGCGGTGCTCGACAACATGGTCGACAGCGTCTTCGTCGTCGACCGGGACGGGCGCGTCACCCTGGCCAACCATGCGGCGGCGCGTCTCGCAGGGCTCGCGAGCCCGGACGAGGCGCGCGGGCCCATCGCGGAGCTGGTGCGGCGGCTCCGCTTCGACCACCCGAACGGGACGCCCTACGAAACGGAGCAAACGCCGCTCGTGCGCGCGCTCGGCGGCGAGACGGTGGCCCTGGATGAGGGGACGATCTCGCTCCCCGGCGCGGAGCGGACCCGCCACGTGCACACGAGCGCGTCGCCCATGCGCGACGCGGGGGGGCAGGTGGTGGGCGCGGTGGCGGTCGTGCGGGACGTCACCGAGCTCGTGGAGCTCGACCGGCTCAAGGACCAGTTTCTCCGCGTGGCCGCGCACGAGCTCAAGACGCCCGTGACGGTGATCATGGGCTTTGCCGAGATGCTCTTGCGCACGGCGACGGAGCTGCCGCCGAGTCAGCGCCGGATCCTGGACGGGCTGCTGCGGGGCGCCGACCGAATCGAGCG
Organism: Sorangium sp. So ce375; assembly: GCF_051473855.1. Classification (NCBI taxonomy): domain Bacteria; kingdom Pseudomonadati; phylum Myxococcota; order Polyangiales; family Polyangiaceae; genus Sorangium; species Sorangium sp. So ce375. The sequence goes on along the minus strand of NZ_CP150335.1, from coordinate 3,126,616 downwards.
GATCGTGGCCGATCTGCTGTTCCTTTCGCAAGTCCAGCTCGGCCGGCTGGATCTGGTGCTGGAGCGCGTGGATCTCGGGGAGCTTGTCGACCGCATGGCGGCGCGCCTGGAGCAGGGGGCGCGGTCGCGCCGCATCCGGGTCACGTGCGCCGAGCCCGTGGTGCTCCAGGGGGACCGCGAGCTCTTGGAGCGGGTCGTGGCGCACCTGCTCGACAACGCCCTGCGGTACTCACCGGATGGCGGCGAGGTGGAGCTCGACGTGCGGATGGCGGACGCGCTCGACGCCCTGGTGTCCGTGCGCGATCAGGGGGTGGGGATCCCCGTGGAGAAGCAGGCGCGGATCTTCGAGCGCTTCCATCGCGCCCACACCGATACGCCCCACGATTACGGAGGGATGGGGACGGGGCTCTACCTGTCGCGCGCGATCGTGGTGCGCCACGGAGGCGAGATGTGGTTTGAAAGCGAGGAAGGCCGTGGCAGCACGTTCCACGTCCGCCTGCCCCTTACATGCGAAGGTGCGATCGTACCATCCTGACCAGCTGGTCGCAGTGAAAGGGCTTCGCGATCCACCCTGCGGCGCCGATCTCCTGGGCTCGAAGGGCGGCGTGCTCGGCCGCGGTCAGGACCATGATGGGCACCGACCGGCCGTATCGGTTCTGAAACTCCCGCGCGAACGTCCGGCCGTCCATGACCGGCATCTTCATGTCGAGCAGGATGAGGTCGGGCATGTGTTCACCTATCCTCTCCAGAGCCTCTTGTCCGTGCCGCGCTGTCTGCACATGGAATCCCTCCACCGAGAGCGTCATTACCACGAGCTCGCGCAGGTCGTCGTCATCTTCCGCAACGAGAATATGCATCGTCACCTTGATCTCCATGGCCCCCAGAGTGACCGATAGGGCTCAGGCCACCTTTCCGTTCACTCAGCGCGGGAGCCAGATGACTCCGTCGAGCTCTCTTCAATATCGATCCGCTAGCCGTTAGCCATCAGCACTCATTTTCTGTACAGCACTGTACTGCCGTTCCTCGCTCCTGGCGCGCCGGCACAGACGGACTCGACCGAGAGCGTCCTCATGGCCATTCGAGTATAGCCATTCCGATTCACGTCGGCCTTCAGAAACCCCCTCATCGACGGACGGTTACTCCCTCGGCAACCGCCTTTCCGCCGACAGGCAGGTCCGACGGCAGGCATGCGGCCTGGCTCTGCCTGCAAGCCCACGACCGAGGTGATCGTGACGCCGCTGCCGCCGTGCTGGCTCGCCCGTGCCCCGCGCCGCGCTGCCGCGAGCCCGGGACGGGCTCGCCAGGCCCCGCGCACACGAAGGCGCACCAGCGGTTCCGAGCGCCCGACGACCTGGCCGTCCGGCGAGCGCGGCGCTAAGCCACGGTCGCCGCGCAGCGTGGCATCCTGCCACAGCGGCGACATCCCGCCTGACCGTGACGCGCCCGCGACACGCCGTCAGACCGCTGCGTGCACCGCGCTTCGCAGCTGCGCGGATGTCGCTCTTCGTTGATAGGCAAGACCAGGGCACGTATCATGCGCACCATGGCAGACGCGGCGGACGGTCCGCCTGGCTTCAGGTCCGGAAGCGCGAGCGGCGGCGATCCCGCCGCGCCGCTCGCGCCCGACGTCGCGGATACCCTGCGGGGCGTCGACACCGTGGTACGCGACCGACCCCCCGCGCGGGCGGAGCCGCCGGCTGAACGCCAGGGCGACGGCTCGACCCTGAGCGACGAGGACCTCTGGCTTGCCGCCACGCGCTCGAGCATGCACGAGGGCGGCAGCCCCGTTCAGGTGCCACCCGACGGCACTTTGCTGGGAGGGGTCTATCGCGTCATCGGTCGCCTCGGAGAGGGGGCGATGGGCGTGATCCTCCTTGCGCGCGACGAGCAGCTCCAGCGGGACGTCGCCATCAAGCTGCTCCGGCCCGAGCAGCTCGACAACGCGCAGATGCAGGCCCGGCTGCTGGCGGAGGCGCGGGCGATGGCGCGCGTCCACCACCCGAACGTCGTCGAGATCTATGCGTTCGGCGAGTACGGGAACGCGCCGTATTTCGTCATGCAGTACGTGCCCGGGGTCACGCTTGACACCTACGTCCACGGCAAGGGAGGCCGGCTCGGCCTCGACGAGGCGCTGAGCATCCTCGACCAGGCCTGCCTCGGCGTCTCGGCGATCCACGCCTCGGGCATCGCCCACCGCGACGTCAAGCCGAGCAACATCCTCGTCGGTCAGGCCCTCCGCGTGGTGGTGGCCGATCTCGGCCTCGCCAAGCGGATCCCCCGCGGCGATCGGATCGAGCTCGCCTTCTCCGGCACCCCGGCGTACCTGGCGCCCGAGGTGGCGCTGGGCCGGCAGCTCGATCCCGCGCTGCTCCCGCGCATCGACGTCTACGCGCTCGGGGTGGTCGCCTACTACCTGCTCGCCGGCCGGCTGCCGTTCCAGAGCACGAGCACCGTCGATCTGGTCATGCAGCACGCATATCAGCCCCCGATCCCGCCCAGCGAGCTCTGCCCTGACCTCCCGGCGTCGTTCGACGCGCCGGTGCTCGCGGCGCTGGCCAAGGAGCCCGAGCAGCGCACGGCGAGCGCGGAGGCGCTGCGCGAGGCGCTGCTCGACGCGCGCGGCGCCATGGCGGCGTACGCGCGCACGACGCGCGTCCTGGTCGCCGACGACAGCCCGTCGTTCCGCAGCTTCCTCACCAGCGTCCTCGCGGAGGCGCTGCCCGGCGCGGCCATCGAGACCGCGCCCGACGGCGCCGCGGCGCTCGCGGCCATCGAGGGGAACCGCCCGTCGCTCGGCGTGTTCGACCTCGACATGCCGGGCCTGGACGGCATCGCGCTCACCGCGGCGGTGCGAAAGCTGCCGCAGGGGGATTTCCCGATCATCGTCGCGACCGGGACCGGGGGCGCGGCCGACTGGCAATGCCTGTCGCGCCTCGGCGCCTCGGCGTTCCTCGTCAAGCCGTTCGACGCGGGTCAGCTCATCACGCTGGCGCGCGCGCTCGTGGGCGTCGCCGAAGAGCAGAAGCGCCGGCAATGAGGGGCGGGGTGAGGACGATGACCGCGGCGCTGGAAGGGGCGGGGCCGGTGGACCGCGCGGCGTGGCGCAGAGCTTGCTCGCGGCAGATCGCCGATGTCCGGCGTGGTCGAGGCTCCTGATGAACGACAGCGAGATCAAGGTCCTTGTGGTGGATGACGACGAGGTCGACCACCTCGTCACGCGGAGGCTCCTCCGCGACGTTCCCCGCACCCGGTACGACGTGACGTGGCTGAGCAGCTCGGACGAGGCGATCCAGGCGCTGCGCGCCGGCGGCTACGACGTCTGCCTCCTCGACTTCCGGCTCGACGCCCGGACGGGCCTCGACGTCGTGCGCGAGGTCAACCACCTCGGCTGCGCGATCCCCATCATCATGCTGACGGGAGTCGGCGACGAGGAGATCGACATCGCCGCGATGAGCGCTGGTGTGGCGGATTACCTGGTGAAAGGGCGGTTCGACGCGCAGAACCTGGAGCGCACGATCCGCTATGCCATCGAGCACAAGAGGACCCAGCTCAAGCTCAAGCAATATGCCGACACGCTGGAGGAGAGCAACCGGCAGCTCCTCCAGATGCACGAGGAGCTCGCGGCGAAGAACGCGGAGCTGGTCCGGCTGAACGAGGAGAAGAACCGCTTCGTCGGCATGGCCGCCCACGACCTCAGGAATCCGCTCGGCGTCATCCTGGGCTACAGCGACTTCATGCTGATGACCCAGCGGCGCGGGGAGCCGTCCTCGCTCCTCAAGGAGGGTGGCGTCGAGATCGTCAACATGATCAGGAGCTCGAGCAAATTCATGCTCTCGCTCATCAACGATCTGCTGGACGTGTCGATGATCGAGCTCGGCAAGCTGAACCTCGACAAGAAGAGCACGGATGTCGTGCAGCTCGTCGCGTCGAACGTGGCGCTCAACATGGTGCTGGCGGGGCAGAAGAACATGAAGCTCGTCGTCGAGAGCGACGATGGCGTCCCGCGGATCGAGGTGGACGTCCACAAGCTGGAGCAGGTGCTCAACAACCTCATCAGCAACGCGATTCACTACTCGCCTCCGGGCACGACCATCCGCGTCCGGGTCGAGGGCGGCCGCGGCCAGGACGCCGAGGTGATCCTGTCGGTGAAGGACGAGGGGCCCGGGATCGCGGCGGAGGACATCGGGAAGATCTTCCGGCCGTTCGGGAGGGCGAGGACGGTCAGCACCGGCGGGGAGCGCTCGACGGGGCTGGGGCTGGCGATCGCGCAGCGGATCGTCGAGGGCCACGGCGGGCGGATCTGGGTGGAGAGCGTGGTGTCGAGGGGGTCGACGTTCTTCGTGGCGCTGCCGGTGGCACCGTCTGAGGAAAAGGAAGAGGCCGCCTGAAGGCGGCGCCGCTCCGCCGGTGCCCCTTCGCAACGCGCGGGAGCCGACAGCCCTGTCAGTGGCCGTTGAGCTCGACGATCGCCCGCTCGTGGAGCCTCTTGAGGCAGGCGTTGCGATCCGAGGCGAGGACCAGATCGCGAAGGTCGTCACGGTCGAGGAGGAGTACGAGATGATCGTCCTTGCGCTCCCCGCGGAGGTCGTCCCTGAACGAGCTCGTGAACCCGCCCATGGCGACGAAGAGGCCGAGCCGACACCGGCCATAGCGTCGCTCTAGCTTCCACACGAAGCTCCGCAGCTCGTTGACGCCGGCCGGCTTCGTCCAGTTCTTGCACTCGATCAGGATGTAGGACGTCCGCTCGTTCACCCAGAAAGGGTCCGTGGATTCGTTGCGGATCAGGATGTCGATCTCCTCGACGTCGTTGCGACGCCGCGGCTGGGCCTGACGGAAGCCCGGAATGGTCTTCACGAGGAGCAGCATCAGATCTTCGAGGAGCTTCCCTTTCCGGTTCGGGTCGACTTCGGACTCGACGGCTGCCCACGCTTCCCGGAGGGTCGCCTCCGTCTCCTCCGCGTCGAGCTCGCCGAGCTGCCGCGCGCGGACCACCTCGATCGCGTTCCGGAGCTTGGGGAGCAGGAGAACCCGGAAGAACTCGTCCTTCTGCAGGTAGTCGTAGACGCCCTCTTGAAAGGCCCGCGTGATCGCGCCCGGCGTCGCGTAGGCCGTCACTAGGATTGCCTTCGCCGCTGGCGCGCGGCGACCGATCTCGGCGAGAAGATCGAGCCCTGAGTCCGGCCCTTCGCGTCCCTGGAGCTTCTGGTCGAGCAGGACGACGTCCCACCCTGGCTGCTCGAGCATGACCAGCGCGGCGCTCGCGTCGGGCGCCGCTTCGACGAGGTATCCCTCCTCTCCGAGGCGGCTCTCGTAGAGCCTCACGAAGCTCGGATCATCGTCGATGATGAGAATCTTTCCCGTCGATCTCATTGCTCCACCTTCTGTCGTACTGGAATCCGGAGCCTGAACCGGGCGCCACCGAGGGGGCTCTCCTCGCAGCGCGCCTGTCCATGCATCTCCTGCTCTACCACCTCGCGCACGAGCGCCAGCCCTTCCCCGGTGCCTCCCGGACGCATCGAGAACCCTCGTCTGAAGATGGCCTGCCGGTGCTCGCTTGGCACGCCGGGGCCGTTGTCGTCTACCAAGATCAAAAGCTCATCGCCCCCGGCGGCGGCCTCCGCCGTGACCCGCACATCCGCCGGCGCCTCGGAGGGCGCCTGCGCGGCGTTTCGGAGCATGTTGACGATGGCCAGGGTGAAGCGACGGCGATGACCGACGACAGGAGGCAAAGGACCCCCCTTGGGGAAGGACATCCGAGCGCCGAACTCTTCCGCCACCGCAGCGAGGGCCTCCTCGATGGCCGGCGCGACGTCGAACGGCTCCGCTGGCTCGGCGCCCAGCGCGGCGACGTTCAGCATGTCCCTCAAGAAGCGGAATATCCGGTCGATCCCGCCGTCTATTGCGTCCTGATAGGACGCGACGGCGGGTCCCGCGCCGCTCCGCTCGGCGTCGCGATAGAGGTCGTCGAGCGCTCCCCGCACCGGCACGAGCGCGTTTCGGACCTCGTGGACCACCATGCGCGCGTGCCGCGTCGTCGCCGCCGCTGCGCTCTCGCTCTGGATGCGCGCGGCGACAGGGCGAATCTGCCCGAGCACGGCGGAGGTCTCGTCCTGGAGCAACGCCTCCGCGAGGACGGAGAAAGGCGTGTTGGCACCGGTGGCGACCTCCTCTAGCAGCGGGCGCCCCTCGGCCAAGATCAAAAACTGCATGGTGGCCGAGGGCGGCTCGTCCTCCACGAGGAGCAGCCCCATCTTCGAGAGCCGTAGCATCGTTCCCGGGGTTATGGGCCAACCCGAAAGTCGCCCCTCGACCACGACGCCATCCGAGCTCCCCAGCAGCTCGGCGGCAGCGCCGCGTGAGAGGCGCCAGTCGTCGTTGCGCCCCCTGGACTGCACGGCCTCGACCGTGAGCAGCCATCGGACGGCATCCCGGGTCGGCAGGTCGATCAGAAGCTTGCCGATAGGCGTTAAGGTCCAGCGTTCCCCGGCGCGAGCGACGGCGCGGATTTCACGGGCGTACTGGGCGACGTCGAGCCCCAGCTGCTTCGGTACGCCCACAGCCCGATCGGCAGCCTGGGACGCCAACTTCTGCAGACGATCGAGCTCACGATCATTGACTCTGGAGCCCGTCGTGGCGGTAAGCCCCACCGCACGGCGCAGAGACACGTTGATCAGTGCCGCGAGCTCGTCGGCTGGTAAGCCCTCGGCGAAGCTGCCGAGGAGCAATCGACCCAGCTCTGAGGCGAACGGCGCGAGGCGTTCTGCCCAGTAGCTCTGATACCATCGGACCATTCGGTCGGCCGCGCCGCCCCGCTCGACTTCCTCCAGGGCGGACAGCAGGTGCCGTCGGTGGGCCGCGACGTCCGGCGTGAAGGCAGGTCTCGCCTGCGCGATCCCTTCCAGGTGGTCCTTCAGATCGTCGAGGAACGCCATGGCCAGAGCAGATGACCGCGCGCCGCCGACGTCAAGCGCGCGCTCCTTACCCCCAGCAAGCTCCGATGTTTCCGCTGCTCTGGCCTTCTGCACGAGCGGTCACGGCAGGAGCACCGTCCTCGTCACCGCGACGACGCGGAGCGGAGAACGCCAGTGGACCGCGGGCGTGGCTCGTCATCGCCAGGCACAGAGCACAGGGTTGCGCAGACGCCGCCCGGCGCCAGGGGCGAGCGCCCCGGCGCTGCACAGCGCGGACGGCGGCCAGCGCCGCCCGACGTGTGGGCAGACGCCGCCACGTGTGAGCGTTCAGCGCTCCCCCGCGCGGGGTGCCGTCCTCGATCACGCAGGGCGACCCGCTCTGCCTCCGTTTCGCCACAACATTCCACATTGAGCAGGCCTTCCAGAAGGTGGATACTCCGCTGGATGCAAGCTCACGGTCCGCGGTAGCGCGAGGTCGCGAGGACCGGATCGATCGCGGGCTGCGCCGTGCCGGACGCGCCCTCGACCGCGCGCCGGAGACTCGCCGCACCGCCGCCCTCGGACCGTGACGTTTCGACCACGTTGAACCGTGCAAGGCCCATCGATGTTTCGCAGTCTCCGCACCTCAGGCGAGGTGCAGGGAGGAGTCGCAGTGGCGAACAGAAGAGCACTATTCAGAGGCGTGCTGTCAGCGCAGGCCAGCGTGATGGCCGCGGTCCTCTTGCTGCTCGGACAGGGATGCGGGAGCGACAACAAGCCCGATCCCCAGGAGCAAACCCCGCCGGAAGAACAGGACCAGGACCCTCCGAAGGAAGAAGAGCCCGATCCCGACCCTCCCAAGGAAGAGCCCGACGAGGAGGAGCCAGATACCCCGGCCGGGCCCACCGATTTCGTGTCGGCCGATGATCCGTTCACTGAGGGGTTCCTCGGCGAGGAGGAGGAAGAAGAGGAAGAGGAGGAGGAAGAAGAGGAAGAGAGCCGCGAGCTCGAGGAGGGCGATATCTACCGCGTCCTCGGCGACGGGCAGCTCCTCAACCTCAACACCTACCGAGGCCTTCAGGTCATCGACATAGCGGACCCGGCGGACCCGAAGTTCCTCGGTCAGATGCAGATCGCCGGCACCCCGGTCGAGATGTACGTCGTCGGCGACCGCGCTGTCGTGCTCCTGAACGACTGGGCCGGCTACCAGCTCAAGGCCGACGGCCTCACCGTGGAGCGGCGGACCGGCGGGACCGTCCTGTTCATCGATATCGCCGACCGCGCCGCGCCCAAGCTCCTGTCGCAATACCCGGTCACGGGCGCCATCATGACGAGCCGCCTGGCGCGCGGCGAGAGCGCGAGCTCGCTCTACATCGCGTCGAACGGATCGGAGCTCCAGGAGATCAACCCCGGGCAATTCCAGTGGGTCAACAAGACCCTGGTCCGGAGCTTCGATGTCGGCGTCGAGGCGCTCGTCCCGCGGAGCGAGATCGAGCTCGGCGACACCGTGACCGCCATCCACGCGGAGGCGGACGTGCTCCTCGTGGCGCGCAACGGCGGCAGCTGGTCGGAGGATCCCAGCGAGATCTCGATCATCGACATCTCGAGCCGCGACGGGTCCATGGTGCTGCGCGACACCGTGAGCGCGGCCAGCTACGTGCGCTCCCAGTTCCACATGGACTTCCGCGACGACATGCTGCGGGTCTTCTCCGGCCCGCGGTGGGCCGACGGGTCGCCCAGCTACCTCGAGACGTGGAACGCGGCCGATCCCGACAACATCGTGCCGATCGACAGCGAGGAGTTCGGCGCCGACCAGTCGCTCTACGGCGCCATCTTCCTGGATGACAGGGCGTTCGCGGTCACCTACCGGCGCCAGGATCCGTTCCACGCCTTCTCCATCGATCCGAGCGGGAACGTCACCGAGGAGAGCGAGTTCGTCGTGTCCGGGTGGAACGACTTCTTCCGCCCCGTCCTCGGCGCGAGTCGCCTGATCGGCATCGGCGTGAACGATCAGAACGGCCGGCAGCTCGCGGCCAGCCTCTACGACATCACCGATCTGACCCGTCAGGATCCCCTCCTGGCGCGGGCCGAGGTCGACGGCGGCGCCCAGGGCTGGAGCTGGTCCGAGGCCAGCTGGGACCACCGCGCGTTCACCGTGCTCGACGACGCGGTGGACGCCGTGGCGCCGACCGGAGAGCCCGAGACGGGCCTCGTGCTGCTCCCGTTCTCCGCGAGCAGGATCGTGGACAACACCCGGCGACCGTTCTCCGGCGTGCAGATCTTCACGTTCTCGGACACCACGCTGACCCGACGCGGCGTGATGGAGCACGGGACCCCCGTGCGCCGCACGTTCCGCGCCGAGGACACCGCCACCGCGAACGTGTCCGACGAGGAGCTCACCCTCTATGCGCAGGACAAGCTCGACACGCCCGAGAAGCTCGGGCACCTCGATCTCGCCCCGGATTACGTGAAGGTCTTCGCGTTCGGCGAGCACCGCGTCCGCGTGAAGATGCCTTACGATCTCTACTGGACCCCCGTCGAGGACCGGAAGATGACGGCGGAGGTCGTCTCGAGCGCCGGGCTCACCCAGCTCGAGCAGCCGATCGCCACCTTCGATCTGCCGGCCGACGCGCAGCTCCATCAGGTGGGCGATCTGCTCGTGTCGCTGACCACCACCTTCGAGAACTGGGTCGGCAAGGTGACCCACATCGAGGTGATCGATCTGTCCGATCCGACGCAGCCGCGGCGGGCGGGCACGCTCGACACGAGCGATCTCCCCGCCACGGGCGGCTACTACGGCGGGGCGAGCTCGTTCCAGACCGTGCACCCGGGGCGCGATGCCCTCGCCTTCCTGCGCGTCATCGGCCACTCCGAAGACCTCGGGGTCGGCTGGGCGTGCCGGACGAGCTCGGTCGAGGATCCGGGCTGCTTCGGGCAGGAAGGCTGCACGTACATGGCCGGGGAGCGGACGTGCCGCAACATCGGCGGCGAGGAGTACTGCAACGGCGGGTTCGCGGAGTGCACGGACCACCCAGGCGCGGACACGAGCTGCACGCCGGTCGAGGTCGACCGGAACGACATCGTGGGGATCACGTCGACGTATTGTTATGAGTACGTCCCGCGCCGGAGCTGGGCACAAATCGAGGTCCACGTCGTCGACCTCTCCGACCCGGACCACCCGACCGTGGCGCCGGCCGTCGCGCTGCCTGACGACAGCGAGACCGTGAACGTCCTCAACGACAACGGGGAGCTCTACTTCAACATCAAGCGCTCGGTCGCCGGGCGCGCGCCGGACGATCCGCGCCCGCACACGCAGTATTTCCTTACGCACCTCGACCTGACCGAGCCGTCGCAGCCTGCGCTCGATCCGGGGATCAACGTGCCAGGCGAGGTCCTCGCGATCCAGGGCACGTCGATCTATGCGAGGGACAGGGTGTGGGGCCAGCAGTTCATCGAGACGGCGATAGCGCGGCTCGAGGTGCAGGAGGGGCTCGCGTACTTGCAGGAGTACCAGCAGTTCCCGGATCGCCAGGTCAACGCGATCTCCATCGACGGCCGCGGGCTGCCCGTCCTCTCCCACAGCCTGATCTGGCGCCCGAGCAACGGGTGGTACGCCGGCTGGGATCCCAACCAGAAGCTGACCACGCTCTCGCCGACGGGTGAAGCGCCGCCGCCCGAGCCGGAGAACGAGGACGAGAACCCCGCGATCCCCGGGTTCGACGTGCTCTCCACCGTCCGACTCGCGTCGTGGGCGTCGCTGCGCCACACCGAGGACATGCGGGCGCTCTTCGAGGTGCCGGGCGGCGCCCTGGCGATCTCCCTCGAGGAGCCCGAGTCGCCGAAGGCACAGGCGTTCTTCCCCCTCTGGGGCTGGCCCGAGCGGTTCGTGACCAGCGGGGACGAGGTCCTTTTCGCCGCCGGCCGCTTCGGGATTCACCAGCTCGACCGCGAGACCGTCAACCTCGTCCCCTACCTGGGCGAGTAGCCGGAACGCCAGGCAAGCCGGCCGGGGCCGAGCGCCCCGAGCCGGCTTGCCACAATGGCGCGACGGAGCCCTCGGCCATGAGGGAAGCGGTGAGATCCGGTTTCGCGGAGCGCCGGACAACGCTATGGAGGGGCCCATGGTCGAGCAAAGCACAGCGGAAAACGGGGAGGGGCAACCGGAGAGCGCGGGGCCCGTCGAGGGGCGCGCGACGGACCAGAGCGCGACGGAAGCCGCCGGAGGGGCGGCAGAGGCGGGCGTGGAGGCCTCTTCCGGCGGCACGACGGTGAGCGCGGCGGACGCCGTGGCGGCGCCGACCGCCGCTGCTGCGCCCGCCGAGGCTGCGCCCGCTGCACCCGCTGCGGCGCCCGCCGAGGCTGCGCCCGCTGCACCCGCTGCGGCGCCCGCCGAGGCTGCGCCCGCTGCACCCGCTGCGGCGCCCGCCGAGGCTGCGCCCGCTGCACCCGCCGAGGCTGCGCCCGCTGCACCCGCCGAGGCTGCGCCCGCTCGATCGCGGCCGCCGCGGGTCATCGACATGCGCCGGCCGCGCACGCCAGCGCCCGCGCAGGAGCCGCCGCCGCGGCGCCCGGCGCGGCCGATGGAGCGTGGACCTGCCGACCGTGGAGCGCGCGAGCGCGGGCCGGACCAGCGCGCAGGACGCGACAGCGGGCCGGACGAGCGCGGGGCGCGCGACGGCGGCTCGGCCGAACGCGGGGTGCGCGACAGCGGGCCGGACGAGCGCGGGGCGCGCGGCAACGGATCGGCCGAGCGCCGCTCGCCGGACAAGGCCAGGTGGGCGCGGGATGGGGCGGCGCAGCGCGGCCGGACAGGCGCCGGGGGCGCTTCCAAGACCCGTGCGCCCGCGGCCCATCCAGCAACAGGCGCCGCCACGCGAGAGCAGCGCGCGGCCGCCGCCGCGGACCCCGCGCAGAACGAGGCGGAGCGCAGCGCCGCGTTCGCCGAGGCGAAGCGCTCGCCTGCCGCCGGAGAGGCCAACGCCTCCTCCTCCCGCAAGGCGTCACGACAGCCACAGCACGCCGAGACGCGCAGCGCGGCGCCGACTCCGCCGGCGCCGGCGCCGGAGGCGACGGCGCCTCCCGAGCCGCGCCGGGACGCCGCGTGGGTGCCTCCCCCGAGCGCCGCATTCCCGCGGAAGAAGAAGCCCGCGCTCACCGCCAAGGAGGCAATGAAGGCCAGAGTTCAGGCGCAAGCCGAAAAGAAGGCGGGAAAACAGGCACCGAGCCGATCGGCCGAGCGCACCGCGGACCAGCGCGCGGACGCCGCCCATGAGGAGCCCATGGCGCCTGCTGCGGCAAAGCCCCGTGACGCCGCTGCGACAAAGCCCCGTGACGCCGCTGCGGCGAAACCCCGTGACGCCGCTCCGGCGAAACCCCGAGACGCCGCTGCGGCGAAACCCCGAGACGCCGCGCCGAGGTCAGCACGGCGCGACCAGGCGGAGCCGGCGGCGGGCGCACCGGCCGCGAAGCCGGGGCTGCTCACGCGGCTGGTGAACCTGTTCCGGCGTTCCGGCTAGAAGCCCGGCCTCCGCGCCCAGGATACTTCGTGGCGATCGCTCCTCGCTGGCCGGTCCGCGGTCCTTGGAACCGGCTCGCAGGCGAGAAGACACGCCCTCCAGTCTACCATGACGGCCCGCCGGAGCGCGTGACGTGATCCTCATCAGGCCACGAGCCCCGGGCGCGGCGGGCGCTCAGGCGGCCCGGGGGCGCACGTCGTAGCCGGCCCCGCGCACGGCCTCGACGAGGGCAGCCACGGGCGCGCTCGCGGGGTCGTGCTGCACAACGACGATGCCCTCGCGCAGGCGCACGTCGATCTCGTCGACGCCGCCGAGCCGGCGAAGCGCGCTGTCGATGTGACGAATGCAGGACGGGCAGCTCATCCCGCCCACCTGGAGCGTGGTCTCTTTCATGACGCCTTCCTTTCGGCGACCCACGGGCCGCTCATCCCCGAAGACGCGGCCATCGAGGTTCATTACACGGCGAAGGAGCCGCCGCGTTCGTCGAAGGAGCCGAGCGATCCCGCTGCGCCCCTGAGCTCCCTCCGGCTGCGCCGATCCCGGCAGGCGAGCCGAGCTCCCACGCTCGACTGTAATGCCGCGGAGGCCTGCGCGTCTTCCCGCGGCACCTGAAAGGAGCTTCTCATGAAGATCACGCACGCAATCTTCTCGATCGCGCTCGGCATCACCTCGGTCGCCTCGGCGCTCGGCTGCTCGCAGCCCGCGAGCGCCGAGCCACAGAAGGCCCCGCGCGTGGTCGAGATCATGGTCCACGGCGCGTTCGTGCCCGACAAGATCGCCGCGGTCGAGGGCGAGCGGCTACAGCTCAGGCTCGTCCGCCACGACAGCGGTGAATGCACGAGGGAGGTCGTCTTCCCGAGCCTCGGCATCCGCAAGGAGCTGCCGACCGGACAGCCGGTGACCATCGACCTCCCCGAGCTGAAGGCAGGGGAGCTGAAGTTCGAGTGCGGCATGGGGATGATCAAGGGCACCATCGCCGTCGCGCCGAGGAAGTGAGCAGCGGACGGACGCGCTCCCTCCCGTCGTCCCTCTAGGATCCGATCCGCCCAGCCCTGGTCCAGGCGCCGCCCTGGGAGCAGCCCAGACGCACGAACGCGCAGGATGGCACGAACGCATCCGGGATATGGGATGCTCGTTCAGCCTCCTTCCGAGCCGCGGTTGCGGAGCGCTCCGACATGACGAGCCCGGTCGGCTCGGCAATTCTGTTGGATCGCCGGCCGGCCTCACCTCGTGCGAGCGCGCAGGAGATGAGCTCACGAGACACCGAGAATCCTCGTTGAACAAGGGAGGGATGCATGCCGCACAAGGGGACCACCGTGGTCGACGCTTTCGTGGACACGGCCAGCGAGGCCCAGAGCTGTCAGTTGATCTGCGTCCAGTCGATCCAGCACTGCCTCCAGATGGGAGGCGCCCACGTGGAGCCCTCCCACATGCAGCTCATGCAGGATTGCGCGGAGATCTGCGAGACGGCCGCGACGTTCCTGCTGCGTGGATCGCCGCATCACAACCAGGTCACGGCCGCGTGCGCGAGCGTCTGCGAGCTCTGCGCCGAGAGCTGTGACAGGTTCAAGGGGGACGCGCAGATGAAGGCCTGCGCCGAAGAGTGCCGCCGCTGCGCCGCCGCGTGTCAGCACGTCGCACAGATGCGGCCGGGTGGGGCTGCCGTCGCGGGGCTCGGCGGCGTCCGCTGAGGCCAGCGAGCACGGCGCGCTGGCGGACAGCCGCCCGGACGCCCTCTTCGATACCTAGGCAATCCGAGTTTACGAGCGGCGACGACACCCGCTGTTGAGGCGACCCCGCCCGCGCTCAGCTGATGACGTCGCGCGTCCCTCGCTCCTCGCGCGCAAAGGTTCGGGATAGCCGGACAGGATGGCTTGCGCGGCCGCACGGTCGCCGGGGCACGGGCGCGTCGTGCTAAGATGCCCTCGTGCCGAAGGAAAAGGCCAGACCGGGCGAGACGCTCATCGCGCGCAACAAGCGCGCAGGCTTCGATTACGACCTCGGCGACCGGTTCGAGGCGGGGATCGTCCTCAAGGGGAGCGAGGTGAAGATGCTCCGCGCCGGCAAGGCCGATTTGACCGACTCGTTCTGCACGGTCCTCCGGGGCGAGGTGTTCTTGCACGGTGTGAGCATCGCCGCGATGGCCAGCGCCGCCTTCGGCCACTTGCCGAAGGGCGCCCGCAAGCTCCTCCTCCACCGGCGCGAGATCGAGCGCATCGACCTCTCGATCGGCCGCGAGGGGATGACCGCCGTGGCGACCCGGCTCTATTTCAAGAGCGGTCTGGCCAAGGTCGAGATCGCGCTGGCGAGGGGGAAGAAGAGCCACGACAAGCGCGAGACCATCAGGGAGCAAGACGCCGAGCGCGAGATGCGCGCGGTGGTCGCGCACGGAGAACGAGGGTACGGACGCGCGTGACATTCCGGCCAGCTCGCGGATGACCGAGCTCGGGCGTCGATCGCAGGCCGGCGCCCCCTGACGACGCGGTTCGTGTTGCTGGACGTCTTCGCCGGAGCGCCGCGCGACCCGGAGCGCGCGATGAAGTAGGATGGCGCGCGTTGGCCCGCCGGAACCGCCCGCAAACAAGCCCGCCCCCGCTCGAGCTGCCTGGCGACGTCATGCGCGAGATGGTCGAGCTCGCGATGGACCGCATCGTGCAGCACGTCGAGAGCCTGCCGGAGCAGCCGATGCACGCGACGCGGGGAGGCAAGCGGCTCGCGCGCTCGCTCCGCGAGCCGCTGCCGGAGCGCGGCGTGCCTTATGAAAAGCTCCTCCGCAGGCTCTTCGGAAAGCTCATCCCGATGAGCCTGAACACCGCATCACCCGGGTACATGGGGTATATCCCGGGCGGCGGGCTCTTTCACGCGGCGGTGGCCGATCTGATCGCCGGCGCGGTGAACAGGTATGTGGGCGTCTTCCAGGCCGCCCCCCTGCTCGTGCAGATCGAGGCCAACGTGATCGCCTGGTTCTGCGCCATGCTCGGCCTACCCGAGGGCTCCGGGGGGATCCTTACGACGGGAGGCTCGCTCGCGAACCTCGTCGCGGTGATCACCGCGCGCCGCGAACGCCTCCCGCCGGACTTCCTGCGAGGGACCCTCTATGCGTCGGAGGAAGCGCACCACTCGGTGACGAAGGCCGCGCTCCTCGCCGGCTTTCCGCCGGAAGCCGTGCGCGAGATCCCCGTGGACGGGCGCTTTCGCATGCGGCCCGACGCGGCGGCGGAGGCGGTCGCGCGCGACCGGGCGCGCGGGCTCTCGCCCTTCCTGCTCGTCGCCTCTGCGGGCACGACGGGCACCGGCGCGGTCGACGATCTGCCCGCCCTCGCCGACCTCGCCGCGGCCGAGCGCCTCTGGCTGCACGTCGACGCGGCGTACGGCGGCTTCTTCGCGCTCACCGAGCGAGGGCGCGCGGCGATGCGCGGGATCGAGCGCGCCGACTCGGTGACGCTGGACCCGCACAAAAGCCTCTTCTTGCCGTACGGGACGGGCTGCCTCGCGGTGCGCGATCGCGAGGCGTTGCGGCGCGCGCACGCGCTCTCCGCGTCGTACATGCCGCCGATGCAGGCAGAGGACGATCTCGTCGACTTCTGCGCGATCAGCCCCGAGCTGTCGCGCGACGCGCGCGGGATGCGGGTGTGGCTGCCGCTGAAGATGCACGGGGCCTCCGTCTTCCGGGCCGAGCTCGACGAGAAGCTCACGCTTGCGCGCGGCGCGGCCGACGCCCTCCGGCAGATGGCGCACGTCGAGGTCGTGGCGGAGCCCGAGCTGTCGCTCCTCGCGTTCAGGGCGCGCCCGCCCGGCGTCGACGACGGGCCGGCGCTCGACGCGCTGAATCGGCGCCTCCTCGCGCGGGTGAACGCAAAACAGCGGGTGCTGCTCACGGGGGTGGTGGCCGGGGGGCGCTTCCTGCTGCGGATGTGCATCCTGAGCTTCAGGACGCACGCGGACCGGGTGAACACGGCGCTCGCCGACATCGCGTCGAGCCTCGCGGAGGTGCTGGAAGAGCCCCGCGACGGGCGGCTCTCGCCCGCGCGCGGGGGCGATCAGCGCGGAGGAGCGGACGACGACTGAAGGGACGCAACAGCCCCGCTCGTCCGGCGCTGGCTCAGCTCGGTCGAGAGCAATCATGAGGTTGTGGCCCGATGAACAGCCAACACGCTCGACCCCCACCGACGAGGAGACGCCGAAGCTCTTCATGGCTCTCACGCTGGCCTGGCTCCGGCGATCCATCTACGATCGGATCAAGGAGGTTCTTCATGCACACGCATCGATCTGTCTTGCCCGCGACGCTCCTATCGGCCGTCGCCGTCGCGATGTCCGCCGTGCCCGGGTGCGGGGACGACGAGACGCGGGCGCGGACAGGCAGCGACTTCCTCTCCACCTATGCGAAGGCCCTCTGCGACCGCACGTTCGCGTGCTGCGACGCGGCGACCCGGGCCGCGCATGGCTTGGACGCGAGCTCCGCCGACGCGTGCGCCTCGGAGCTCGAAGCGATCCTCGTTGCCGTCAGCGACGGGGGCAACGTGAAGGGCACCTTCGTCCCGGAGAAGGCGGAGGCGTGCCTCGCCGAGGTGGACGCGGCCCCCTGTGCCGAAATTGAAATAGTGGGCGTGCTCTTGGGGGTGAACGCCACGTCCACGCCGTCCTGCCGCGATGCGTGGGACGGCTCCGTGCCCGAGGGCGGGACGTGCAGCACGAACTGGGACTGCGTCCGGGACCGCTGCGTGTACACTTCCGACGCGAGCGGGCAGGCGACATCGGCGTGCAGAGCGAGGGGGGCGGTCGGCGAGCAATGCTCGTCGAAGTTCGATTGCGAGGAGGCGCTCCGGTGCGACCAGCCCTCGCCGCCCGACGCGGGGATGTGCGCGCCACGGCTCGCCATGGGCGGGTCGTGCAAGGGAAGCCTCGACTGCCAAGAGGAGCTTCGCTGCGGCGAGGACGGGACGTGCCAGGCGCGCGAGCAGGCGGGCGGTCCATGCGCGTCGGACGACGACTGCGCCGCCGGCACGGCGTGTGATGGCGCCGAGTGCACGCCGCTCGGCGCCGCCGGCGCGCCCTGCTCCGCCGATTCGGACTGCGCGTCCTTCACGTGTGGTGAGGCGACCGGCACCTGCGCCGACGTCTGCAAGGAAAGCTGATCTGGATCTCACCGGCGCCGAACG
Source organism: Sorangium sp. So ce375 (assembly GCF_051473855.1). Classification (NCBI taxonomy): domain Bacteria; kingdom Pseudomonadati; phylum Myxococcota; order Polyangiales; family Polyangiaceae; genus Sorangium; species Sorangium sp. So ce375. The sequence goes on along the minus strand of NZ_CP150335.1, from coordinate 3,109,051 downwards.
GGCCAGACTCGCGGAGGCGCTGGAAGAGCTCGACGGGCGGCTAGCTTCGGAGCGCAGGTAAACTAAAATGCCTTGACCAGCGTTCCCACCGTGACGTGCGGGAAGCTCAGGCCACCGAAGCTCAGCAGCGCGGTCTGCGAATACTGCAGCTGCAACACCGTGGCGCCCGAGCAGGTCCTGACCCGCTCGATGGCGAACACCGACTCCACCGTCACGGTGTTGGCGTTGCTGACGATGAAAGGGATGTTCACCACGCCGCCCGGGGAGCTCGTGGTGATGAGCCGGGTGATCTGGATCGGCTCCTGATTCTTGAGCGCCTCACGCAGCGCGCTGTTGGGATCGTCGATGAGATCCTGGGTGATGCCGGCGGGCAGCGGAGCCGTGCGGAAGCGGGTCGAGCGGCCGAGATCGTACTCCGGGAAAGGGTTCTTCGTGCCCGCCGGGGGCGCCTCGCCGCCGATCTTGAAGGGCACGGTGTTCGCCGGCGGGATCGTGGGCGGCAGCTCCGCGATCTCCGAGCCGCCGACGAGGCAGATCGAGTTGCCGTGGGGGATGGTGGCCAGCCGCGCGATGCTGCCGCTCGCCGCCGGCTCCTGCGTCGGCGGCACGTTGAGCCAGGTGCCGGGCTCGATGTGAAGGCCCGCGCCCGTCGCGGCGTCGGTCACCCGGTGGAGGTAGGTGACCCCGCCCATGGCGATGTCTGCCTGGCGGCTACCTCGGTTCATCACGGGAGCGCCGATGGCCGTGAACTCGATCGTCTCGCGCAGGAGGTTCAACTGGAGAAAGAACCCATTGTCGCTGCCCGAGAACTGCGGGCGCGCGATCAGGCTGAAGCCGGTGCCCTCCCAGAAGCCGGGGAGATCCGCGAGCGGCCCCAGATCGACCTGCTCGCTGCGCGGCGACGAATCATAGCTGGCTTTCATGAGTTCTCCTCTCTGATCGACAAGCTCAGGGATCACGAACGCACTGCGCCGGCGGCCGCCGGCTCGAAGGTGGGGGCCGCGTGGAGCCCGCCGGCGCCCGGGAGCGGATTGCGCAGGAGCAGGTCGAGCCGGTCGCGGACGCGGTACATCGCTGGCACGGCGTCGAGCAGCAACCGCGGCTGCCCGGTATAGGCCGCGGTGAGCAGGCGAAGCAGGCCCGCGTAAGCCTCGTTGAACGCCACCGCCGCCGCGCGCAGCTCCGATCCAGCCTCGTAGTCCTCCAGGTGGACGTTTTTCTTGATCGGGTAGACCGCGTCCCATTCGACGTGCAGCGCCGGGCCGGTCGGCTCGCCCGGAAGGTCGGCCGTGCCGCCGGCCTTGCGGTAATAACGCCCGAGCAGGAGCTGCTCGAAGCGGTAGTAATGCGACAGCTCGCCCTCGCGGTCGTAGATGCTCAGCCCATGGCCTTCCCCCTGCTCCGCGATCAGGCGAATCGCCGCGCGCGCCGAGGCCAGATCCGTCACCGTGAGCAGCTTGCCGCCGGCCGCGTAGTAATACTCGGAGGAGACTTGCCGCGACCGATCCCCGATGAACAGCGCCCCCGGCTGCGCCGCGTCCAGGTACTCCATCCCACGCAGGATCTCGTCGTAGAACTCGCCGATGCTGTAATAGCTCCCGACGATCTCGTAATAGCCCGGAGCCGCGCCAGACGGGCACGCCGCCGCCGCGTCGGCGCCGCGATGCCGCGAGGCCTCGTCAGGCGCTTTGCGGGGACGCTCGATCTTGAGGAAGTTGTTGACGGCGTCGACGGAGAGGCGCTGCACGTCGACCTGGAAGTCCGTCTCGCCGTCGGGGAGCACGGCGGGGTAGCGCGGCACGAAGTCGGGCCGCGTCAGGTCCGGCGTCCCGCCCACGGCGTTCAGCAGGTTCGCGGCGAGCGTGAGGTGCAGCATCTCCTCGACCACCACCGCGCGCAGGATCTGGACGGCGTCCAGGTTGGTCCCGGGGCGGATCGAGTAGAGCGCCGTCAGGTAGGGAGGCAGCGTCGCGTGCTCCAGCTGCAGCGCGGCGTGGAGATACGAGTGAAGCTGCGCGATCGACGTAATGCGGGACGTTGTCTTCGACAAACTCAAGGTGTCCTCCGATCGCTCGACATCGCCGGACGTCGCCGGCGGCAGATCACGTCGATCCGAGCTGCGCGATGAGCCGATCGGCGCTGCGGATCGCCAGCGCCGCCAGCGTCAGCGTGGGGTTCGAGGTGCCCATCGTGGGGAAGCTGCCGCTGCCGATCAGGTAGAGGTTGCGGTGCTCCCACGAGCGCTGATCACGGTCGACGACGGACTGGCCAGCGTCATCCCCCATGAGGTGCGTGCCCGCGAAGTGCCCCATTCCATGGTAATGGAACACTTGGTCCTGCCAGCTCACCGACGGAAACCAGCTGCCCTGCTCGGGATCCGTGCAGTCGATGACCCCGGCGCGGCGGAACACCTCGCGATAGACCGCCGTGGCCGCGGCCATCCCGGCAAGGGTGTAGTCACCGATGCGGTATCGAATCACCGGACGCGGGTTGCCCAGCGGATCGAGGCAGCGCGGATCGATGCTCACGCCGTTGTCGGCGTCGGGGAGCTGCTCGATCGCCAGCGAGAACCGGACCTGGCGCGACAGGGTCGACACAAGGTGCTCGCGGAGCCGGCGGCCGAACAGCCGATCGCGCTGCACCGCCGCGGCCACCGTCGTCTCCGGCGCTCCCGCCGACGCCTTCCAGCCGTCGTTTCCGATATCGAAGCGGAACGCGGCGTGTCTGGCGCGGAAAGCGCCGCCGCGCAGCTCCTCGATACCCGATGTCGAGAGCGGGCCGCGAAAGGCGCCGATCGGGACGGGCGAGAGCCCCCAGGCGTAGAGGGTCGGGTGGTCCATCAGGTTCCGACCCAGGAGCCCGCTCTTGCCGCCGAGCCCCGAGGCGAGCATCAGCTTGGCGTTCTCGACGGCGTGGGCCGCGAGCACGTAGGCGCGCCCCGTGACCCGCTCGACGAGGTGGCGCGGCGACGACGGGTCGTCGTAGCGCTGGCACTCGATGCTCTGCACCGCGCCGCTCTCCGGGTCGACGTGGATCCGGGACGCCACCGCCTGCGCGCGGATCTCCAGCCGGCCGGTCCGGCGCGCCTGGACGAGCGTCTTCTGCGCGTTGTACTTGGCCTGGATGGGACAGATGGGCGTACACGAGGTGTTGCCCGAGCAGCGCTCGCCGAGGTCGGTCGCGATCGCCGCGCCGTCCCGCTCGTCGACGGCCCCGACCGGCCGGTAGTCGCCGCGAGGGATGGAGTTGCGCGCCGCTGGATAGCTCCGCACCTTGAGCGTGAACCGCTCCTCTCCGAGCGTCACCGCCATCCCGTCGACGGCCCGGGCCAGCACCTGATCCGAGTAGCTCGGCGGGATCCGCCGCATCGGATAGTCGTAGCCCTCGGGGAAGGTCAGGCCGTGATGGCGCTGATCGGCGACGTCGGCGGCGACGCCGATCTCACGCTCGGCCCGGCGGTAGTACGGCTCGATCTCATCATAACCAAGGGGCCAGTCGCGACCGACGCCGCGGAGCGAGCGGAGGCGAAAATCTTCGGGGAGCATCCGCAGCGACACGCCGAGCCAGTGCAGCGTCGAGCCGCCCTGGAGGCGCGAGTAGCTGCTCCCATAGAGGTGCGGGCCCTGCTGCACGAAGTAGCCGTCCTTGCGGCGTAGATCACCGATGTCCGGCTGAGGCGCGTTGGCCGCCGGCGGCCACGCCGACTCCGCGCCCTTCGCGCTCGCCTCGTAGAAATGCTCGATGTGCCGCGCGTAACCGTCATAAGTCCACGCCGTCGCCGGCCCGGCCTCCAGCAGGAGCACGCGCAGGCCGGCGTGGGTCAGGTGCTTTGCCATCAGCGCGCCGGCCACCCCGGCGCCGACGATGACAACGTCGTAGTGTTCGTCGTTGCGCATCTAGCGCTCCTCCCGCGGCGGTTCGGCCCACGAGCCAAAGCCCTGCTGGCGCGCCCCTGGCGGATGGGCCCCGGCGGCCACCCACTGCAGCGCGGCCTGATAAGCTTCCACCGAGAGCACACGGTCGTTGTCCAGAGGTGACGCCCCGTACGCCGCGCGCCAGGCGTCGGGCAGCCTGGACCACGTGCCGCAATACCACATGCGAATCAGGTTCTGCGCCACCGGCCCCAGCTTTGGATCGTCGAGGAGGGTCGAGACGACCGCCGCCTCCCGCTCGGCCCCGGCCGGGAGCCGCTTGTACGCCGCCAAGAGCTCCTCGACGGTGCCCGCCGGCAAGACCGCGTCGAGCGCGCGGAGATGGCCGTCGGCCACGCCGGTGCCGAGGAGCTGGAGCCGGCCAAAGCCCGTCAGGAGCGCGGAGAGATCCAGAAACCGCGCTGCCCGCGCGCGCGCCGCCTCCTCGCGCATCCACGCCATCTCGTTGACCACCGCCGCCGGCGGGGTGCGCAACACCAGCCGATCGCCGTCGAGCGTGAACGGGCGGACCTGCTCGGCGCCGGACCAGTTGGGGTACAGGCTCGCGTCGATGCGATGAACCACGCTGTCGCGCTGCACCTCGTAGCTGCCGAAATACGCGAGGCAGGTCGAATAGGCGGCCGCGCGCGACTCGGCGTCGCCGCCGAGCGGATCGCTCGTCGGCAGCCCCGGTCGCCGCGACGCCGTCATCTGCACCGCCATCCGCCCGTCGCCGCCGTACATGAGGATGCCAGCGGCGTCGTCGCCGAACGGGTACGTGATGCTCCCGTCCTGAGCGACGCGCCGCCAGGACAAAAGCCGCCATGTCCCCCTGAGATCAACCGCCATGATGGCCGCCCCTGGTGGAGATCGCGCCGTCGCGGCCCTCGGCCGAGAGCTGGTGCAGCTGCTCACGCGTCGCCGCCAGCGCCTGCGCCGCGATGGTGTAGGCATCGGGGTGGCGGCTGTCGGGGGTATCCTCGCCGGGGATCCAGAACTTCCGGCGGGTCAAGCGCAGCGACCCCACGAAGGCCGGGATCGCGTTGAAGATCTCGACGGCGATCGGTCCGGAATAGGCCTTGAGGATCGGCCGCAGGAAGTCGCTCCACGGGATCCAGCTCCGGCGCAGATCGCCGCGATCCGGCGGCGATACCTGCACGTAATGGAGGCGCCCGTCAGCGGCGAGGCGGTGGACCTGTTCGCTGAACACCGCCGGGCCGGCGCCGTCCAGCACCTCGTGCGCGCTGTCGATGCACACGCCCACCTGGCGGCTCGGGACGTCGGCCAGAAACGAGATGAGCTGCGCGAGCGTGTTCGGCCCCGGCGTCTCCCAGTGGGTGATCGGCTCGATCGCCAGCTTGACGTTCTTCTCCGCGGCGTGGCGCCCGAGCGCATCGAGGATGGGCCGCGCGGCGCCATAACGATCGACCAGCGCGTCCTGCAAGGCGTCGCTCCAGATGCCCTCGCCGAAATCGGTGACGGGGTAGACGCCATAAGGGAGCACGATGGGGCCCATCATGATCTCGCCGCCCAGCGCGGCGGTGATGTCGACGCGCGACTTGAGATACGAGAGCGCCTCTTTGCGCTGCTCCGGATACGGCGAGGAGGGATCGTAGGTGCGGGTCGCGCCGACGTTGGTCGTCAGCCGCACGTCGGCGAAGCCGGCGTCGTCGATGGCGCGGCGCAGGGCAGCGTAGCTCGCCACCTCCGCCTCGCGATCCGCGTCGTGCGTCGGCGCGATGGGGAATTCGAAGCCGGCATATCCGAGCGCCCGGAGCTGCCGGATATGCTCGATGATCACCTTCTGGTACGCGGCGTCGGCGGGCCGCAGGTCGGTGGTGAACATGAAAAAGCTGATGTAGATGTCCCTCGTGGGCGCGGCGGCGATCATGCGTCGTCCTTGCTCCCTGGTGCTCAGGGTGTGGAGTCAGTGGTCGCTCGATCTCGGGGCGTCACAGCCCGATCACCTCGCGCAGGTAGGCGCGCGCCATCTTCGCGTATCCCAGCGGGGAGCCCTTGGCCGGATCCTGCTCCGCCTCCACAACGAGCCACCCCTCGAAATCGGCCTCGGCGAGCGCCTCCAGGATCGGGGGGAAATCGACGCTCCCCTCGGCGTCGCCCGGGACCGTGAAGACGCCCTTCAGGATCGACTCCTTGAAGGACAGGTTCTGCCGCAGCGCCTCCTCCATCACGGGGCGGCGGATGTTCTTGAGGTGGACGTGCTTGACGCGCCGGCCGTGGGCCTGCACGAGCGCCAGCGGATCGTCGCCGGCGAAGGTGATATGGCCGGTGTCGACGAGCAGGTTCACGAGGCCGGGCTTTGTCATCGCCATCAGGCGATCGACGTCGGCGCGGGTCATCACGCCGGTCCCCATGTGGTGGTGGTAACAGAGGCGCATGCCCGCGTTATGGGCGATCCGACCGAGGTCGTTGAGGCCGTTGGCCAGCGCGTCCCACTGGCCGTCCGTGAAGATGGGGCGGTTCGGGACAAGGGCGATCGGCTGCTGGTGCGACGAGCCTCCCAGCTCGGCCACGACGAGGTCGGTGCCGCCCATGGCCTTGATGAAACGGAGCGACTCCTCGAAATCGGCGATCGTCTTTGCGTGCATCGCCTCGATGGTGAAGTACGTGCTGGTCCAGGGCTCGGAGACGCACAGGCCGCGCAGATCGAGCTCGCGCTTTAGGACCGCCGTGTCCGTCGGATACTTGTGCCCGACGCTGCACCCCTCGAAGCCGGCGAGCGCCATCTCGCTGACGCACTGGCCGAACGGGATGCCGATGTCGATGTCGAGGAAGTCATCGTTCCACCACCCCGTCGGGGTGATGCCGAAACGGATCCTCTCGCGCTTGAGCTTCGCCTTCGTCGTGTGCATCGGTCGACCCTCCTCTCGACTCCGTCAGATTCCGCCAGATTCCGTCAGATTCCGTCGTTCGCCTTCCTTCCCCTGGATCACCTCGGGATCTCCTCGTCGCGTCGTCGGTTCAAGCGAGCTTCCGGACGGGCGACGCCGCCTGGTCGAGGAGCGTGAAGGCGCGGAGCGCCTCGCCGACACTCCACGCCTGGGCGATGCAGCCGCGCGGCGCGAAGGGGGCGTCACCATCGAAAATCTCGCTGATCGAGCCCAGACCGGCGGCGTTGATGTGGTCGCCCATCGGCGCGAGCAGCCGGCGGGCTGCCTCGGGATCGCGGTAGACGCGGAGGTGCGCCTCGATGAACGGGCCGATGAGCCAGGCCCACACCATGCCCTGGTGGTAAGCGGAGTCGCGGTGCTCCTGATCGCCACCGTAGAACCCGTGATAGGCCGGCTCCGACTGGGCGAGCGAGCGCAGCCCGTGCGAGGTCAGGAGCGCACGCGCGCACGCGTCGACAACGGCGCGCTGTCGCTCAAGGGAGAGCGGGCTCTCGGGGAGCGACACGGCGAAGAGCTGGTTCGGCCGGAGCGCCGCCTCGGCACCGGCGGGCCCGTCGAGGACGTCGTAGCAGTAGCCCGCGGCGGCGTTCCAGAAGCGCTCGAAGGACGCGAGGGCCTTCTCCGCCATCCCCTGATACGGCTCGGCGGGCTCGCCGAGGCGGGCGGCGAAGGCGGCCATCACCCGCAGCGCGTTGTACCAGAGGGCGTTGATCTCGACAGGCTTGCCGATGCGCGGCGTGATCACGCGATCGCCGACCTTTGCATCCATCCAGGTGAGCTGGACGCCGTCCTGCCCGCCGCGGAGCAGGCCATCGCCCGCGTCGACCTGGATCCCGTAGCGGGTGCCTCGGATGTGCCAGTCGACGATCTCCCGGAGCACCGGGAACAGATCGCGCAAGAGCGCATCGTCGCCGGTCGCCTCGTGACACGCGCGGATCGCCTGGAAGTACCAGAGGGTGGCGTCCATGGTGTTGTATTCGGGGAGCGCCGCGCCGTCGGGGAACCGGTTGGGCAGCATCCCCTGACTGACGAACTCCGCGAACGTGCGGAGGATCGGCGCGGCGATGCTCGCCTGTCCGGTCGAGAGCGCGAGGCCGGGGAGGCTGATCATCGTGTCGCGGCCCCAGTCCTCGAACCAGTGATAACCGGCGATGATGCTCTTGCCCGGGCTGCCGCCGGAGGTCCGCGCGCGGTCGACGACGAACTGGTCGGCGGCGAGGACGAGCTGCGAGACCCAGCCGGGTGCGGCGGCCGCGCCCGGCGGCCTCGCCCCACTCCACGCCGAGAGGAGGGCCTGATCGCGCGCGCGGCGGCGCGGAAGGGCCTCCGGATCCACGGAGGTGATGCCATCTCCGGCGGCGGCGAGGAACACCACCGTCTCGCCGGGCAGGAGGGTCGCCTCGAAGGTCGCGACATGGATATTGTCGTCGCGGTCGAGGAGCCCGCGCGCCGTCTCGGCCGGGAGCGCGAAGCCGCGGTAGAGCTCCGACGTCGGGGTGGCCGCGCCGCCTTCCAGCTTGAGGAACAGCGGCAGCGCGTCGCCGGCCGTGACGACGCGAACGCCGCCCGAAACAGCGCTGATCTCGGCTGGCCACGCGACGGTGCCGGTGTTGTGGAAGACGCGGTTGTTGGCGATGGCGCGCGCGGTGAAGCGCAGCGGCTCGCGAGCCTGGAGCACGGTGTAAGCGACGTAGGTTGTATTCTGGCCCTGCTCCATCCAGACGCGCTTTTCGAGCAGCGCGTCGGCGCAGGCGTAGCGCCAGCAAGGGATCGAGCCTTCGAGCGAGAAATGCTCGATGTTGACAAAGCCGCTCGGCGCGACGGCGCCGCTCGCCCAGCGGTTGCTCGCGAGGTCCCAGGCCACGCCGCGGTAGGTGACCACCTCGTCGAGCTTGACCAGCATCAGCCGCCGATCGACGGGCGGCCGGAGCGCGGCGACGAGGAGCCCATGGTAGCCGCGCGTGATCGAGCCGGCCACCGTGCCGGAGCCATAGCCGCCGATGCCGTTTGTGACGAGCCACTCGCGGCCTTCGGCGATCCCCAGGTCGCCGCAGATCTCCCTCCCCATCCCGACCATGCGCTGCCCCTCCGGGTCTTCGATCGCTGACAAAACCGGCTCGACGCGCCCCTCGAAATCGCCGAGGGCTCCTCCGTCGGCCTCGCTATTGGCCGGTCCCTCGCGGCACCACCTCGATCCGCTCCCCGCGCCGCGCTACCGCTCGCCGACGACAGGCAGCGACCGGCGCGCCGGGGTGTCCTCGGAGGACGGGATGCGCGGCGGTGCGGCCCACGACCCGAACCCCTGCGGCTTGGCTCCTGCGGGGTGACCGCCGATGGCCGTCCACAGCAGCCCCTCCACGTACGAGGACGACGAGACAACGAACGTCACGTCCTTCGGCGCGGGGCCGTAGGCTTCGGTCCAGGCCGTGGGCAGCTCGTACCAGACGCCGGAGTACCACATCTTGATGATGTTGCGGGCGATCGGCCCGAGCTTCTCGTGGCCGAAGATCTCCCGCCGCAAGAAGGCGTCACGCGCCTGGCGCTCGCTCCCCTGCCCCGCCCCGCCGTGGATCGCGAGCAGCTCGTCCACCACGGCGGCGCCGACGACATCATCGGCGGTCTTCAGATAAGCCTCGGCCTGCCCGGTACCCTGCAGGTCGAACACCGCAAATGCCGTCACCTCCGCGGAGAAGGCGAGGAATCGATCGAGGCGGCTCGACACCGCGCTCGCGGCGGCGACCGCGGCAGGAGCGTCCGCGACCGAGTAGAGCTCGAAGGTCGGCGCGGCGGTGAACTCGCTGTTCGGCAGCGGGTTGCGGATCAGCTGGGTCACCAGGTTGCGGAATTCGAACATCTGCGGCACGGCGCTCATCAGCAGCGCCGGCTCGCCGTTGTAGGCCCGCGTCAGGGTCTCGAGGAACTTCGCATAAGCGCGGTTGAAGGCGACCGCCATGTCGTACAGCTCGGAGCCGGCCGGCAGCTCGGCCAGCTTGACATCCGTCTTCAATGGATACGCGGCCTTCCAGTCGACGGTGAACGTCGGCCCGGTCGGCTGGCCCGGGTCGTCACCCGGCTGGTAGTAGCGGCCCTGGGTGAGCTGGTCGAAGCGGAAATAGTGCGACAGCTCCTTTTCCCGGTCATAGATCGTGGACTCGGTGCCCTCGCCCTGCTCCATGATCAGGGTGATGGCCCGGCGCGCGCTGGCCAGATCGATCACGGGCAGCAGCTCGCCGCCGCCGGAATAGTAGTACTCCGAGGTGATCTGCCGCCCGCGATCGCCGATGAAGATCGTCTCGCCCCGGGCCTGCGCCTCCGCCTCCAGACGCACGAGGCCGTCCTCGATGGCGGCGTAGAATTCGCCGATGCTGTAGAACTGCATCTCGCAGTCGTCGGGGTGCGCACCCAGCACCGTGGCGCCGGCCGGGGCGGCGCGGCGGACGAGCCGCCCGCCTCCCTTCTTCGGCCGCTCGATCTTCTTGAAGGTCTCGACAGCCTCGATGCCGAAGGGGGCGATGTGGACCTGGAAGTCGGTCTCACCGTCCGGCAGGTAGGCGGGGTAGTTGGGCACGAAGCCCTTGACCGTCAGATCGGGCGTGCCCTTGACGGCGTTCAGCAGGTTCGCCGCGAGGGTCAGGTGGAGCATCTCCTCCACCGCCACCACGCGCAGGATGTGAAAAGCGTCCGGGTTGGTCCCCGGCTTGATGGAGTAGAGCGCCGCGAGGTACGGCGGGATCGTGGCGTGTTCCAGCTGGAGCGCGTGCTGCAGGTAATGGTGCAGCTCGGTGATGGTCTCGATCTTGTTGCGCGGCACGGGAGGCTCGGATCGTCTGGAGTAGGTCATGGGCGTGCCTCGCGTCAGTGGAGCTGTTTGAGCATCGCGCGCGTGCTCCGGTAGCAGAGCGCGGCGAGGGTGAGGGTCACGTTGGCGGTGCCGACCGAAGGCATGCTGCCGGCGCCGACCAGGTAGAGGTTGTCGTGATCCCAGGAGCGCTGGTCGGTGTCGACGACCGAAGTGCTCTTGTTCGATCCCATGATGTGGGTGCCGGCCAGGTGGTTGCCCCCCCGGATGGCGTACCCCTCGCCCTCGTAGGCGACATAGCCATAGTCGCCGGGGTCGTACCGGGAGAAATCCACGACACCCAGGCGCGCGAACATGGTCCTGGCGAACTGTCGCGCATAAGCGGCGCCGCGCATCGTGTACTCCGGCACCGTGAACGAGACCACCGGGCGCATGTTGCCGAGGCGGTCGGTGTAGCGAGGATCGACGGCGACGCGGTTGCTCTCGCTCGGGAGCACCTCGAGCATGAACGCGAACAGGAGCTGGCGCGAGATGCGGTCGACGAGCCCGCGGCGCAGATCGTCCCCGAAGTGGTTGTGCTCGTCCACGAGCTCGGCCAGATCCGTGAAGGGCGAGCCCGTCGCCCACCCCCAGCCGTCGTTGTGGATATCCACGCTGAACGCCGCCTGACTCCGCCGGAACGACCCCGTGCGCAGGTCGATGATGCCGCCCGTACAGCTCGTGCCGCGCATCGTCCCGCAGACCTCGGGCATCAGCCCCCAGCTCAGCAGATAGGAGTGGTCCATGAGGTTGCGGCCCATGAGCCCGCTGCTGCTCCGGAGGCCGGAAGCCAGCATGAGCCGCGGGGTCTCGATGGCGCCGGCGGCGAGCACGAAGATCTTGCCCTTGATGGTCACCGTCTCGTGCTCGGACGACCGCGGATCCTTGTAGACCTTGACCTCCAGCGCCGTGACGCGCCCGCTCTCGGGATCGATCACCACCTTCGAGGCGACCGCCTGGACCATCAGGTCGACCCTCCCCGTCTGGAGCGCCTTCGCCAGCGTCTTGCCGGAATGATAGCGCGCCTGCACAGGGCACAGCGGCACGCAGTTCGTGTTGCCCTGGCAGCGCTCCCCCTCCTCCACCTGATGGGTGTTGACTGCGCCCACCGGCACGTAGCCCTTGCCGCTGTCGTAGGCGGGATTGGGGACTCCGTTGCGCGCCTGCGGGTACGCGCGGATCCGGATGGAATACGCCTGGTCGTGAAGCTTGACCTCGGTGCCGTCGATGCCCTTGCCGACCCTCTGGTCGAGGTAGGACAGCGGAAGGCCCTTCATCGGGTACACGTAGCCTTCGGGGAAGCGGAGCCCCAGGTAAGCCTGCTCCTCGACGTCGGCAGAGACGCCGATCTCGCGCTCGGCCACCTGGTAGTCGGGCTCGATGTCCTCGTAGCTCAGCGGCCAGTCGACGCCCTGTCCGAACAGCGTGCGGACCTTGAAGTCGTCCGGCAGCATGCGGGGTGTCTTCGCCTCCCAGTGCATGGTCGTGCCGCCGAGCAGGCGCGTATAGCCGGTGTCGGTGACGTAGGGGCCGGATTGCACGACGTAGGGAGCGGGGTCGGTCTCGCCGGGCTGGAGCTTGCGGAGCTCCGGGCTGCGCGGCATCCGCGCATTCGGGTTCTCCGGAAACGGCGACTGGTTGTCCTTCGACGACGCGGCGAAGAAGTTGGTAAGATAGGACTCATAGCCGGACGTCGACCGGTCTGTCCCCGTCCCCGCCTCCACCACCAGCACCCGCTTGCCGGCTCGGCTTAGCTCGTTGGCCACGATCGCGCCGGCAATGCCGGTGCCCACGATCACGGCATCGTAACCGTCATCGGCGGACGCCGACTTGGCGTCCCTCTGCAGCGCCGCGTCAATTCTGAACAGCACGTCGCGCCCTCCCCCTGTATAGGATGTCCCCCTAACGTCCTAAATCAGAAGCCCTCGACCCCTGTCAACACCTTCCTTGGTTCGGTCTCGTGACACGGGGTTCGACGCTTGTTTCACGGCCATGAGAGCGGGTCGATGCGCCATGTAGCCGTACCTCAGCGCTCACCCCGACGTCCGTGCGCGGATGCAGCGCATTCAGTCCTCCTCGCCGCAAGTGGAAAACAATTTCCACCTGCGAAAAAACAATATCGAGGAGTTCCAAAGAGTTGGCGGCAATGTCCGGCAAGGACGGCGGCGAGTGGTCCTCGGGAGACGCGCCTGTGCCGTCTTGGTGGTCACGGATCATCCAGGGCGCGGCTTCGGAGCGCGCTGCGCATGGGGCACGAGTTACGGCGACGCCTGACCGGACGCCGGGAGCTTCCATCGCGTACCGCGGCAACGATTGAAGGCGGGGTCCCGCAAGCACGGCGGGATCTCGGGGCAACTCACCGAATCGGCGTGGTATTCTGCGGGGTCAGACGGACGGAAGGAGGCAACGTGCTTCGACTTCACCTGGCTCTTGGGCTCACGGCTCTCATGGTCGTAGGGTGCGGCAACGATGTACACGAGGCGAGCGGCACGGCTGGTGCTGACGGCAATGGCCCTGGCGCCGCCGGCGCCGGGGGCGGTGCGGGCGGATCTGTCGCCACCACCGGCAACGGCGGTGCCTCCGGCTCGACGGGAACCGTCGGCGCCGAGGGCGGCCACGGCGGCATCGGCGCGGGCGGCGACCCGAGCGGCGCCGGGGGCGGGGGCGCGGACGGGGCGGCCGACCCGTGTGGGGGAGCGTTGCCGATCGCGTGTGGCGATCGTTTGAATCACAGCACGACGAGCCAGGGGCGCGCGAATGTGTGGTCGGGCTACAACCTGACCGCTCGTGGCGAGTCGGGGCGGGAGACGGTCTATACCTTCTCCTCGACGGCCGAGTGCACAGTGACCGCAAATCTCGATAACCTCACGACGGATCTGGATCTCCTGCTGCTGTCCGCCTGCGACCCCATCCGGTCGAACGCGATGGCCTCCTCGACCCCGCTGGATCTACAGACCGTCGAGACCGTGAGCTGGACGAGCGCGCCAGGCCAGACCTTCTACGTGGTGGTGGACGGCTACGCCGGGGCCGAAGGCAGCTACACGATCTCGGTCGACTGCGCGTGTCGGTGATCTGGACAGCAGCCGGGTTTGCAGCCGCTGGCCTCGCTTCCAGGGAGCGCTGATGGGATAGCGTGGTGCGGGCGCGCAGAGCGACCGGAGCGGCCTTACCGCTGCGACTCGAGCAGCGCGAGCGTTCGCGGATCGGGCTCACCACCGCAATACTTGTCGAGCGCCGCGAGGAACGTCCGTTCCTGGGGAGCCGCGCGGGCGAACAGGGTCATCGACGAGCGGAATTTCATGTCGTCGGGGCTATCGAAGATGTCGCGCAGCGAACGCCCCTCGACCTGGTTCACGAGGCGGGTGCACTCGACCAACCTCGGACCGAGCGTAGGGTGCCGCAGATAGGCTTCGGCTTCGGCCTTCGAAGCGATGCCATACGTCCGAGCCATGGCGCTGTGACCCAGGCCCCGCAGCTGGGGAAAAATGAACCACATCCAGTGGCTGGTCTTCTCTCCTCTGCCTAGCTCGGCCAGGACGCAATCATAGACCGGAGCCTGCGCTTCCACGAATCGTTGCAGATTGAAGGGATCCGTCATGGGTGCTCCTCGACGTCCAGAGTAGCATTCGATCGTTGCCCGAGGCGCCGACAACGCGGCCGTCGACCCGGACCGAGCCCGAGGCGTTCATCGCCGAGAGCGGCCTCCTGCACGCCATGCTCGTTTATGCTCACGTCCAGAGGTCGCCTCATGTCCCGCTCGCACATCGCAGCGCTCCTCCTTGTTATCCTCCTCCCGGCCGCGTGCGCTCGCGGACCGGCCTCGCCAGGCGCACAGCCGGTCGCGGCGCCGTCGCAGCCCGCCGACATCGCGGCGCTGCGGCTCGCGGACTGGCAGCCCATACCGCAGCTGGCGCTCGAGCGCACCCCGATCACGCACCTGGCCGTGCCCGCCGTCGATGTCCACACGCACCTGCGCCGGGTCGTGGACGTGGCGGCCGAGGTCGTGCGCATGAACGCGATCCATGTCGAGACGATGGTCAACCTCGATGGCTTTTCCGGCGAGCGCCTGGTGCGCGAGCTCGATCGCTTCGACCGCGCATATCCCGGGCGCTTCCTGACTTATGCCAACCTCGACCTCACGCTCGTGGGCGCGCCGAGCTGGGGCGAGCGCTTGGCAGCGCAGCTCGCGACCGACTTCGAGGCCGGGGCCAAGGGGCTCAAGATCTTCAAGGACCTCGGGCTCACCGTGCGCACGCCCGAGGGCCGGCGCGTCGCGCTCGACAGCCCGGAGCTCGAGCCGGTCTGGCGCACGTGCGCGCGCTACCGCCGGCCCGTGCTCTGGCACGTGGCCGACCCGGCGGCGTTCTTCGCCCCGCTGGACGCGAAGAACGAGCGCTGGCACGAGCTGCGTGAGTCCCCGAGCTGGTCGTTCGCGGACCGGGCGCGCTTTCCCACGCGCGCGCAGCTCTTCGAGGAGCGCAATCGCGTGCTCGAACGCCACCCCGACGTCACCTTCGTGGGCGCGCACATGGGCAGCTCGTCCGAAGACCTGAAGCAGCTCGCGGCCTGGCTCGATCGCTTCCCCAACTTCTACGTCGACATGTCCGCCAGCGCCAGCGAGCTGGGCCGGCAGCCGCACGCGGCGCGCCGCTTCTTCGTGCGCTACCAGGACCGCGTGCTCTTCGGCACCGACCTCAAGAGCGCCAACACCGCGGGCTACGAGGTCTACGCGCGCTTCCTCGAGACCGAGGACGACTACTTCGGCACCGAGGCCGCGAACGGCCGCCAGGGGTTCTGGATGATCTACGGCATGCAGCTGCCCGCGCCCGTGCTGCAGAAGATCTACCGCGACAACGCCCGCCGCCTGCTCTGGCCCGCAGATCCCGATCGGCCCGCGGCACGCCCATGACGCGAGCTCGCGCGCGGCCGGCGTGGTCGAGCGCACGCGCTGGCTGCGACGTCAGCGGCTCCTCAGGGGTCGACGAGGAGCTCGCCTATCGTGCCGGTGTTCCGCCCGGCGCCACACGCGATGTTCCGCCCAGCGCAATACGCGATGTTCCGCCCTCCGCACCACGAGATGTTCCCTCGGTGTTCCATGCGTCGTGCGTCGTTCCGCCCGTCGCGCGTCGGTTCACTTGCCGTTCATTCCGTCGTCTGCTCGCGCGTGTCCGCCCTGGCCGTGGCGAGGCGCTCGATCACCATGCCAGCGGCCATCGCCACGACGAACGCGAGGACGGCGCGCGAGCCGGTCGCCAGCGAGACGAGCGCCGGCCCGGGGCAGTACCCGACGAGCCCCCAGCCGACGCCGAAGAGCGCGGCGCCTGCGACGAGGCGCGCGTCGATGTCGTTGCGCGTCGGGACAGCCGCGCGGTCCGCCAGGAGGGGAAAGCGCGGAGCACGGGCCGGGCCGGCCGCGTCGACGCCCACCCCGCGCCGCCGCCAGCGAAGGACGCGATAGGCCAGGAAGTGCACGGATATGGCGCCCGCCATCACGAAGGCGAGGCTCGGGTCCCAATCACCGGCCACATCGAGGAAGCCGATGACCCTGGACGGCTGGGTCATGCCGGAGACGCCGAGCCCCACGGCGAACAGCAGCCCGGCGAGCAGCGCGACCACGCCCTGCGTCATCGCGCCGCCCCGAGCACGTGCCGGCTGACGTACACGGTGATGGCCGCGGTCGCCATGAACGTGAGCGTGGCGACGAGAGACCGGCGCGACAGGCGGCTGAGGCCGCAGACTCCATGGCCGCTCGTACACCCGTTGCCGAGCCGCGCGCCGCAGCCGACGAGCAACCCGGCGGCGATCGCGAGGCCGAGCGAGCCGCCGCCTCCCGCCGAGGGGAAGGCGCGCGGGTGCGCGGCGACGAGCGCGAGGCCCCCGAGGACGAGGCCCGCGACGAACGCCGCGCGCCAGGCGGTCTCTCCACGCTTCCTGAAGAGGATCCCCGCGAAGATGCCGCTGATGCCGGCGACCTTCCCGTTGGCGAGGAGGAGGAGAGACGCGCCCAGGCCGATCAGGAGGCCGCCGACGAGGGGGCCTATCGCAGTGAATTCATTCACGATGAGACCTCGCTGCGCGAACGGCGGACAGCATAGCAAAGCGCGTCATCCACGGAAGGCGGGCCGCCGCGCGGCGCGTAACGCCAGAGCCCGCTTGGCCCATGCCGGCCAGCTCGGCCGGCTCGCGCGCCCCTCGCCCCCCGCCGCCGCTCGCCGCGCAACCGCTGCTGCGAGCGGCGGCGCACACCCCGCCTGGATCGCCGCCCGACAGGACAGGTGGGGCTGGGAGCGGGCATATCGTACACAGCGCCGATGGGCGGCCGAGATTGTGCCGGGGCCCAGGGGTGCTCGTGTATACTGACGGCCGATGGCCCAGGCAGGCTCGGACGCAGCGGAACCGGCTTCATGGCGCAGGATTCCGCGCGTCGGGGACGTCGTCGGCGGCAAGTACCGCATCGAGCGCGTGCTGGGCCGCGGCGGAATGGGGATCGTCGTCGCGGCGCACCACCTCTCGCTGCGCCACCGCGTCGCGCTGAAGTTCCTGCTGCCCGAGGGGCGCACCACGCCGGGCGCCACGGAGCGCTTCTTCCGAGAGGCGCAGGCCGCGGCGGCGATCGCCAGCGAGCACATCGCCCGCGTCATCGATGTGGGGCAGACCGAGGACGATCTGCCCTATTTCGTGATGGAGTACCTGAATGGCATCGATCTGGAGGCGCTCCTGGAATCGCGGGGCCCGCTGCCCGTGGAGCAGGCCGTCAGCTACGTGATCGAGGCCTGCGAGGCGCTCGCCGAGGCGCACTCGCTCGGGATCGTCCACCGCGATCTCAAGCCGGGCAACCTCTTCCTGGCGAGCCGCAAGGACGGCTCGACCCTGATCAAGGTGCTCGATTTCGGCATCTCGAAGGCCTCCGAGGAGGGCGTGCTCGGCTTGAACGCCCAGCTGACCGCATCCGCCGTGGTGCTCGGCTCTCCGCGCTACATGTCGCCGGAGCACATCCGCAGCACCCGGACGGTGGACGCCCGCAGCGACATCTGGGCGCTCGGCATGACGCTCTATCAGCTCCTGACAGGGCGGCTGCCGTTCGAGACCGAGTCCGTCTCGGCGCTGTTCGTCAGCATCGTGACCGACACGCCCGTGCCGCCGCGCACCCACCGGCCAGAGATCCCGCTCGCGCTCGAGTGGATCATCCTGATGTGCCTCGAGAAGGATCCAGCGCGCCGTCCCCAGACGATCGATGAGCTGGCCACGCTGCTCGAGCCGCTCGGGTCGGAGTCCGCGCGCCAGACGGTCGCGCGCATCCTGCGCAGGGCGATGGGGAACGAGACCGTCGACGCGCCGCGGGCGCCGAACCGCCCGCGGGTCATCGACGAGGAAGCCGAGACCCTGACCGGACCGATCGGCCCCACGCGTGCGTCCCACCACACCTTGAGCGAGCGGGCGAAGGAGCGCGCACCGTCGATGCCGCCCACCCAGGCGTCGGTCGCTCCCCCAGCGCTCACGGCGGCGGCCTCGCTGTCGGTGCCGCCCGCGCGGGTGTCCGTCATTTCCCTCGCGCCTGCGGCGGCCTCGCCGTCGGTGCCGCCCGCGCGGGTGTCCGTCATTTCCCTCGCGCCTGCGGCGGCCTCGCCGTCGGTGCAGCTCGCGCAGCCGTCGGCTGCCGGACCTCTCTCCGCGAACGCGCCGCACCCCGAGGAGCCGCAGGCGCTGACGGCGGCGCTGTCCGGGTCGCGAGCGAGCGTGCCCGCGGGGAACCCGCCGGGGCGGCGCCGGGGGAGCGCGGTCGCGCCCGTCGCCGCGGCGGCGCTCGTCGCGCTCCTCGGCGGCGTGGCGGCGACCGCGTGGCTCGGACGTGGGGAGGCGCCGGCCGCGGGCGCGCCGCCTGCCGGCCCCGCGGCCTCGCCGGTCGCCCCGGCGCAGGGCGAGCCGTCGGCGCTCTCGCCGGAGGATCCCGAACCTTCGTCCCTTTCGCCGTCCGAGGTCGCCTCGCCCCCCGCGGCCGCGGCGGCCGCCGCGACGAGCGGGTTCGCCACGGCCGGCGCCGCGCTCGCGCCGCTCGGGTCCGCGAGGGCCCGCCCGCGCGCGGTGCTCGCGCCGTCGGCGCCGCCCGCGATCGGCGGCGAGCCGGCGCCGACGACGAGGGCGACGCGCCTGCGCGAGCACCGCTAACGGCATGCATCGAGCGCCCTCGAGCACGCGCGCTCGCTGGTGGAGGCTCGCCGCGCTGCCCGTGCTCGCGGGCGCGCTGCTCCAGGCCCCCGCCGCCCGCGCCGACGGCGAGGGTCAGGCCGACGAGGCCGACCTGCACTTCGAGCTGGGCCGCGATCTCTTCAAGCAGGGGCGGTTCCAGGCCGCCCTCGAGCACTTCCTCGCGTCGAACCGGCTCGTGCCGAACCGCAACGTGGTCTTCAACATCGCGCTCACCTACGAGGAGCTGGGCCGCTTCGCGGACGCGCACAGGTACTACGACGACGCGCTCGAGGGCGAGACCGACCCGGAGATCGTCGCCGACCTGAACGCCGCGCTCCAGCGGATCGCGCCGCGCGTGGCCGTGCTCCAGATCGTCACGTCGCCGCCCGGGGCCAGGATCTACGTCGATCGCAAGGATCTCGGCGCGCGCGGCACGGCGCCGCGCCGGCTCGCCATGGCCGAGGGGCGCTATCGGATCCTCGTCGAGCTCGCGGGCTACGAGCCCGTGGCCGTGGACGATATCGCGGTGAAGCTGGGGCAGAGCGAGGAGGTGCTCATCGTGCTCCGCCGCATCGTCGGCACCGTGCGGGTGGACGTGCGCGGCGCGAGCGAGGCCGCGGTGCACGTCGACCACGAGGGCGCGCCGCCCGCCTGCACCGCCCCGTGCGATCTCGATCTGCCGCCGGGCCGCCACGTGCTCCACTTCTCGCGCGCGGGCTTCCAGGCGGCGCCGCAGCCGCTGACCGTCGCCGCGCACGAGACGGTGCCGATCACGGCGACGCTCAGCCCGCTCACCGGCTCGATCCTCGTGCGCGCCGACGAGCCCGACGCGCTCGTCGAGATCGACGGCCACCCCATGGGCTTCACGCCGTCGGTGATCCAGGGCGTCCCCGTGGGCCGGCGCCGCGTCCGCGTCAGCCTGCGGGGCTTCGCGCCCGTCGAGCGGACGATCGACGTGGCGGCCAGCCAGCAGGCGGAGCTGCGCGACGTGACGCTGGAGCCGCTCCGGGAGGTGTCGTCGGCCTCGCGCGCCGTCGAGCGCCTGGAGGACGCGCCCGCATCCATCAGCGTCATCGAGCAGCAGGAGCTGCGCGCCTTCGGGTACCCGACCATCGCGGAGGCGCTGCGCGGCACGCGCGGCGTCTACCTCTCGAACGACCACGTCGTCTACTCGACCGGGATCCGCGGGCTCGGCGAGCCGCTCGACTACGGCAACCGGCTCCTCGTCCTCTCCGACGGCCACTCGACGAACGACAACGTGCTGAACGCCTCGTTCGTGGGCTCGGACGCGCGCGACGACCTCCACGACGTGGATCACATCGAGATCGTCCGCGGCCCTGGCTCGCTGCTCTACGGCACGGGCGCGCTCTCCGGCATCGTCAACCTCGTCCCGCGCGGGCGCGACGAGCCCACGAGCGCGCACGTGACGGCCGGCACCTACTACGACGGCGTGGGCCACGCGCGCGCCGGCTTCCACTACGCCGCCCGCAGGGACGCGGGCGTGCGCGCGAGCGTCACCGGCGCGCGCTCCGACGGGTTCGACGTCCCGGTGGCGCTGACGACCCCTGGCGAGGGCCCGCCCGTGCAGATCGCCGAGCACGCCGAGACCTTCCGGGCCAGCGGCGCCTCCGGGCGCGCCTGGTACGGGCCGTTCACGGCGCAGTGGATGTATCACACGCGCGATCAGCGCATCCCGACCGGCTACGTGGGCACGCGGCTCAACGACCTCGGGACGACCTACGATCACGCCTACATGATGGCCGAGCTGCGCTTCGAGCCGCGGCTCGCGCCCGACCTGCAGCTCATGGCGCGCGGCCACGTGAACCGCTTCGTCTGGCGCGGCGTCTACACGTTCGACGATGCGGCGATCTTCGAGCAGCAGCACGGCACCTGGCTCGGCGCCGAGCTCAGGGCGGCGTGGACGCCGCTCTCCTGGCTGCGGATCACCGGGGGCGGCGAGGTGCAGGCGCACCCCGAGTCGACGCTGGGCAGCGTGTTCGCGGACGGCCGCGTGCGCACGAAGTCGGTGCCCTTCGGCTTCAGCGCCGGCTACCTCATCGTCGATAGCTCGCCCGCCCCGTGGATCCGCCTCTCTACGGGCGCGCGCCTCGACGTCTACAGCACGTTCGAGCCGATCGTCGTGCCGCGCACCGCGGTCATCCTCCGGCCCGCGCCGGGAGGGGTCCTGAAGATCATGGCCGGGCGCGCCTTCCGTACCCCGAGCGTCTCCGAGCAGTTCTACGCCGACGGCAAGACGCAGGTGCCCGCCGTCGACCCCGCGCGGAAGCTCAAGCTCGAGCCGGAGTCCGTCGCGTCCGCCGAGATAGAGTACTCGCAGCGCCTCGGCGACGACTGGACCGCGCTCGGCGCCGTCCACGCGAGCAGGCTGTCGCACGGGATCACCGTCGGCAAGGACAGCCCGGATGTGGTGCGCTACATGAACCGCCGCCAAGACGCGCTCGTTTCGGGGTGGGACGTCGAGCTCCGCCGCGAGTGGCGGCAAGGCTGGATGCTCGCGGCGACGTACGGCTACCAGCGCGGCAAGCTCACGGGGGGAGAGCGGCTGATCAACGCGCCGGAGCACCTCGCGTCATTTCGCAGCGTCGTCCCGGTGGTGGAGCGGCTCGCCTCCGCGGCGCTCCGGATCAACCTGGAGGCGCCCCGGCGCATCGCGAGCACCTCGGGCGACGAGACCGCGGGCGCGATCGTCGCGGACCTCACCGTGTCCGGCGAGATCCAGCGCTTCCACGCCCGCTATGTGGTTGGCATCTACAATGCGATGGACACGCGGTACGACTACCCGACCGCGGAGAGCTACCTCTCGGCCACGAGCCGGCAGAACGGCAGGACCTTCCTCGCCGAGATCACCGTCAGTTATCCATAGTTCCACGCGTCAGAGCATGTCGCCCGCGCCGGGGGCGGCGAACCAGGGCAGGGGCCGACCGCCGGCCGGCTCGTCGCGCTGCGTCGTCCTCGGGAGCGGTGCCGTCGCGCCCACCTTGACAACCTGACGGGCCCCCGCACGATCCGTCATCGTGGGGGACCATGCGTACCCGGACCGACGATCACACGGAGCCAGGCGCGCTCGTTGTCGACCACGCCCGCCACCCGGGGCTGGGCGAGCCGGCGCCCTCGCGGCGCGCTGAGCGCGCGGGCGTCGGGCCGCACGGGGCCGCGTCGGGCTGCCCGCCGGAGCAGCGTACGGACAATCTCGGGACGAAGGCCACTCGGCCAGGAAGCGCCCAAAGAGACCAATCGAGCAGGGTCGCGATCGAAATCCCGACGGACATCGCTCGCAAGTGGCAGGAGATGACCGATCTCGTCGCGGAGATCCTGCGCGTCCCGGCCGCTCTGATCATGAGAGTCGAGCCGCCCGAGCTCGTCGTCTGCGTCTCCAGCGAGTCGAAGGGGAACCCTTTCCAGGCCAATGAACGCGCGCCTCTCGACACCGGGGTCTACTGCGAGGCCGTGCTGAAGACCCGAATGCCGCTGCTTGTCCCTGACGCCTTGAAAGACGAGCAGTGGAGGTCGAACCCGGATGTCGAGCTCGGGATGATATCCTACCTCGGCTTCCCGATCACCTGGCCCACGGGGGATATCTTCGGAACCATCTGCGTGCTGGACGACCGCGCGAACCATTACAGCAAGACCTACCAGACGCTCGTCGCGCAGTGTCGCGATGTGATCGAGATGGACCTGAAATCCATGTTCGCCCTCGATGCTCGCCTGACAGAAGAAGCCCGGGCAAAAGAGCGGCTGGAGCGGCAGGTCGCCGAGCGCACCGCCGAGCTCAGCCATGCCAACGCCCAGCTCAGGCAGAAGATCGCGGAACACGAGCAGACGGAGGCGGCGCTGCGGAAGGTCGCGGAGGAGCGCAGGCGCGCGGAGGAGGCGTTGCGCACGAGCCAGGAGCTCCTGCGCGCCATCATCGACAGCTCGACGGCCATCGTCTCCGTCAAGGGCGTCGAGGGGCGCTACATCCTCGTCAACCGCCGCTTCGAGGAGCTGTTCGGCGTCACCCGCGAGGCCATCGTGGGGAAGAGCGACCATGACGTGCTCTCCCGGGAGCACGCCGAGGCGCTCCGCGCGTTCGACCAGCGGGCGCTCCTCGCTGGGACGGCGCTGAAACACGAGGAGGTGGTGCCCCAGGACGACGGCGCGCACACCTATCTCACCATCAAGTTCCCTCTGCGCGACGCCGCCGGCGTCCCGTACGCGGTGGGCGGCATCTCCACGGACATCACGGAGCGGAAGAAGATCGAGGCGGAGCGCGCCCTGCTCCTGGAGCACGAGCAGAGGGCTCGGGCCGCCGCCGAAGCAGCTGTGCGGATGCGCGACGACTTCCTGTCGATCGCCTCCCATGAGCTCTATACCCCCATCGCGGGCCTGAAGCTCGCCGTGCAAGGCATGATGCGTGAGCCGACGACGCTCCCCGCCGGCGCGGCGAAGCTGGCCGGCATGGCCGAGCGGCAGTGCCAGCGGCTCGTCAGGCTCGTTGGAGATCTGCTCAACGTGGCTCGGATCCAGGCAGGCAAGCTCGATCTGGAGCTGGGAGACGTCGATCTCCGGGCGCTCTCGCGAGAGGTCGTGGAGCACTTCGAGGTGGAGCTGCAGCAGGCCGGAAGCACGGTGATATGGCGTGCCGACGCTCCCGTGGTGGGCATGTGGGACAGGGCCCGTCTGGACCAGGTGGTGACGAACCTGGTGCTGAACGCCATCAAGTATGGGAGGGGCAAGCCGATCGAGATCAGCGTCGCGGTCGAGGGTGAGATGGCCAAGCTGGTCGTCGCCGATCGCGGCATCGGGATCGATGCGAGCTGCGCGCCGTACATCTTCGAACGCTTCGAGCGAGGCGTCTCGGCGCAGCACTACGGCGGTCTCGGCCTGGGGCTGTACATCAGCCGCCGGATCGTGGTGGCCCATGGTGGCTCGATTCGGGTCGAGAGCGAGCTCGGCGCCGGGGCTACCTTCATCGTGGACCTCCCCCTGCGCCGGGGCCGCCACGCTCTGCCGACCGAGGTGCCTCCGCCGGTCGGAGGTCCCGATGAGCCCGCAGCATGATCATCGCGATGGTGTCTTGATCGTCGATGACGACAGCGGGTTTCGCTCCGTCCTAGAGGAGGTCTTGCAGGCGTCTGGCTACGAGGTCGTCTGCGCGGAGAACGGCAGGGTGGCGCTGGACCTGCTCCGCGGCGGCCTCCGCCCGAGCATCATCCTGCTCGATCTCATGATGCCAGAGATCAATGGCTGGCAATTTCTCGCGCTCAAGCGACAGGAGCCCGCGCTGGCGAACATCCCGGTGGCGATCCTGTCGGGCGTCGACTCTCTGGATGCCAGAGCGGCCACCCTGGACGCGTGCGCGCTGCTCAAGAAGCCGCTCGATCTCGACACCCTCCTCGCCGTGGTCGCGCGGACACGATGAGCTCGTGTCGGGGAGCTCGTCGACGCGCCGGAGCACCTCGCGTCGTGCCGCGGCTTCGTCGCTGGTCGAGCGGCTCGCCTCAGCCCTGCAGAACGGGGGACCCCGAGAGGCCGTCCGCCGTCCGCCCGCGCCGCGGCGGCAGCGCGCCGTGGACCCCGACCTGCGCCACGGGCTCGCCCGTCTCGAGGTCGATCTCCTTCTTCGGTCCGTCGGGCCAGGGCGCCCTCGAGTCGAGGAGCGTCACCCGGCGAACTCCGAGCGCCACGAGCTCGCGCGCGGCGACGGCGAGCTCCAGCCCCGTGGTCTCGTCGGCGAGCGCGGCTGTCGCGTCGGTCGGCCGGGGCATGTAGACCACCGCGCCAGCGCCGACAGCCTCGATGTCTCGCAGGGCGTCGAACAGCTCGGCGTCACCGAGGAGGTCGGAGACGAGCGCAGCGCGGTGGGTGTACACGATGGCGGGGCTCCCGGCGGGCGTCGGCGCGCCGTGCGTCAGGAGGAGCAGCTGCCTTTCGCGGCGTATCGTGTACGTGTGCGCCCGCCACTCGCCGCTCAGCCCTGCAGGCCGAAACGGCGCGCTCCGGACGCGCGCGGCGACGTCCTCGCAACGAACCCGGTGACGGAGGAGATCGTCGATGGAAACGAGCGGCAGCCCCTGCCGCGCCGCGAAGCGCGCGAGATCCCGGCGGCGCGCCATCGTCCCGTCGTCGTTCATGATCTCGCAGATGACGGCGGCCGGCAGCGCCCCGGCGAGCCGCGCCAGGTCGACCGCGCCCTCGGTGTGCCCCGCGCGCTCGAACACCCCATCTCGGCGCGCCCGCAGCGGGAACACGTGACCCGGCGACACGACGTCTCGCGGGGACGCGTCCCGCGCGACGGCGGCCGCGACGGTGCGCGACCGATCGCGGGCGCTGATGCCGGTCGTGACGCCCTCGCGCGCCTCGATGCTCACCGTGAACGCCGTCGACCGGCGGGCGCCGGGCCGGGTCGCCATGAGCGGAAGCCCGAGGCGGTCCACCTGCTCTTCGGTGAGGGCGAGGCAGATCAGCCCGCGGCCGTGGGTCGCCATGAAATTGATGGCGGCCGGCGTCGCGTGCTCTGCCAGGACGACGAGATCTCCCTCGTCCTCGCGCGCCTCGTCGTCGACGAGGATCACCATGCCACCGGACCGGAGCTGCTCGACGGCAGCCTGAACACGCAACGTGGATGTCGAAACGACCATGGCTCCCTCTTCGATCAGCGGGCGCGGGCAGCGTGTCGCGGCCGCCCCGCCAGCGCCGTCAGCCCTTCGGTTTGCCGTTCGCGTCCCACGCCGCCCAGAGGCGCTCGACGCCGACATCCTTCAGCGCTCGGTTGAGGAAGCGCCGATCGGTCCAGGGCTCGACCTCGAACGTGCTCCTGATCAGGCCGTATTTCTTCGAGTCGGCGACCGCCGACTTGTACCGGGCGATGGCGTACTCGTCGAGCAGCGGGCTGGCGTTCTGCTTCATGTCCTCGCCCTGCTGCGCTTCCTTGTAGTTCGCGAAGGGCGTGCCCGACTTCGACCACAGCTGGAAGGCCTGCGTGCGGTTCTTCTCGTCCGCGAGCCACGCCGCGGACTTCACCGCGAGCGTGATGATCTTCTGCACGACGTCGGGGTATTCGTTGATGAAGTCCTCCCGCGCGATGATGCCTGAATTGCTCGGGTAGCTCGGGGAATCGCCCTTCGTCGTGTAGACGATCTTCGCGATCCCCTGGTCGCGCAGCGAGAGGTAGTCCGTGCCGCCGAACACCGCGTCGATGTCCTTCGTGGCGATCGCCGCCTTCGCCGTGGAAGCATCCATGCTGATGGCCCGGATGTCCTTCTCGGTCAGCCCGTGGCCCTCGAGGATCCGGTTCGCGGACAGCTGCGAGGCCGTGCCCTTCTGGAAGGCCACCTTCTTGCCGCGCAGATCGCGGACCCCGGTGATCGGCGAGTCGGAGGGCACAACCAGGTAAGCGTGTCCGCGCCGGCTGGCGCTGGCCAGGAGCCGTGTCTTGAGGCCGCTCGCCCGGCCGACAACCGAAGGCAGGTGACCGTGAGTCCAGATGTCGAGGAGGTTGTTCGCGACCGCCTCGTTGACGGCTGGACCGGCGCCGCGGAAGAAGTTCCACTTCACCTCGATGCCGTCCTTCTTGAACTCCTCGGCCAAGGTCCCCTGGAGGTGCAAGAGGGAGAAGAAGCTCCCTCCGGTGACGGGGCGATTGCCCACGCCGACACCGGGCACACCGACGCGGATCACGCTGGGCGCTGCGGCCCGGGCCCTGCCTGTCAGAAGCGCTGCCGACACCGCCGCTGCGGCGCCTCCCAAGAACTGACGTCTTTGCATGGTGCCCCGATGTGCACCGTGCGTGCCATTCCATGAAACCCTCGGAATCAAGGGTCTGTCGCGGGGCGCTGTTTCCAGGGAAGCACCCGATCCGCAGGGCTGCTGGCGGGCGGTCCATGGGGACGGCCCCGACACCCGGCGCCGTGATGTGCGCCCCGCTCTACGGCCCTCGCACGGCCCTCCCACGCGCCGGGCGCGCCGCGGAGGGCGGCGTCAGCCGCCGAGCCCTCCCGGCCGGGCGCTCGCGAAGATCGCGACGTTCCTCGGCGTCACCGCGGGCTCGAAGACGATGGCCGCCTCGACCTCGTGCCCCTGCTCGCCGAGGGCCACCGCGCGGTCCAGCGCGACCGCGACCTCCGTGAGCCGGGCCAGGAGCGCGCGCGGCAGCGTGAGCCGGCGCATCCGGCCGAACGCCGCGCGCGCCGCGACCTCGCGCTCGCGGAGCTCGGCCTCGGTCGCCGGGCAGAGGCCCCGCAGCGCGAGCGCCCTCGCCGCGAGCTCGCGCAGCCCGCCGTGCGCGCGCCGCCGGTTGATCCCGCGCATCTCCTCGCCCAGGGCGACGTCGAGCCCGCGGCCGCGGAGCAGCGAGAGCAGCGCGTGCCGCCGCTCGCGCGCCAGGAGCTCCTCGTCCAGGCTGGCCTCGACCCCCTCGCGGCGCGCCGTCAGGTTGGTGAGGCCCAGCGCCTCGCGCCGGAGGACGAGCCCCGCCGCCCTGGCCGCGGCCGAGAGCGGGGCGCGGGCCGGCGCGCCGATCTTCTGCAGGCAGCACGAGACGAGCGCGAGATCGCAGGGCGCCTCGGCCGCCGCGGTCACCGTGCGGTCCCCGAGCTCACCGCAGGCGTGCAGGCCGACCGCCAGGTCGTCCGGAGCGAACGCGAGCGCCTCCTGGCAGGCGTCGAACGCGATGAAGCGCGCCCGGCCCCCGGCGGCCAGCGCGGAGGCCGTCACGACGCGGTCGGGCTCGCGCTCGAGGCCGACCGCGTCGCGATCGAAGCGCGCCGCCGCCAGGCGGGTGAAGTGACCGTGCCCCGCGCCCACGTCGACGAGGCGGCGGGCGCGGGTGGCCATCGGGGCCACCGCGCCGAGCAGCGCTTCGAGCTGGAGCCGCTTGCGCGCCGGCACCGCCCGGAGCTCGTCCAGGGACGCCGGCGGGAGCGGCTGGACCGGCCGCCGCGGCAGCCTCGCGGCCTGGTCCGCGGCGTGCGCCAGGGCCAGGAGGCTCGGGGGCGCGCCGTCGAGATCGTCGATGCAGGCAGCGAGCCCGTCGGCCTCGCAGCGGGCGAGATCGGCGTCGGAGAGCGAGAGGAGGAAGCCCGTCCAGCCCCGCGCCTCGCACCAGGCCGGCGGCGCGCCCTCGTCGACGCGCGCCTCGACGATATCGAGCGCCGGCACCAGCACCTCGAGGGCGCGCGCGAGGCGCTGGGCGACGGAGGGAGGCGTGGGCGACGGGGGCATGCGCGGACCGGAGGCGGGGCAAGGACTACCGGATCCGCGCCGCGCCAGGAAGGCGCCTCGGGGGCATCGCCGGGCGCCGGGGATTTTTGAGAGGCGCGCTAAACTCGGCCGGAAGTCGCGACCCCGGGTGCGCCGGCGCACACCGGGGTCGCGTCGCGATGGGTCGACCCGGGTCGGGTCGCGCTCGGTCTCACTTCCAGTTGACGGTGGCCCACCCGTGGGCAGGAATGCTGAACTGGAGCTTCTTGCCAGCGACGGCGAGGGTGGTCGTCTTCGCTGAACCGCCGCTATTGTACAGGATCGTGACGATGGTGCCGTCCGCGTTCTTGAACGCCAGCGCATCACCGCCCGTCGTGTTGACGCGCATCGCGCCAGGATCGACGTACTGGGAGATGTGACGGAAGACGTAGTAGGCAGGGGTCAGGATCAGCTGCTTCTTGGCTGCGTCCACGTTGAGGAGCGCGTTCTGGGGCCACGGCCGCTGCGAGTCGATGTTCTTCCCCACCGGGTCCAGCACCATGTTCCAGGCGTTGTACGAGTTCACCCCCGCCTTGATCCAGTCGCGGATGAGCCCCCAGCTCTCCTCGCCGTAGAGGTGATCGTTCGCCGCCGTGTCCGGGTTGAACTTCGGCACACCCGGAGGGTTCCAGTTGTAGTTGCCGCACTGGTGCTCCGTCTGCACGATCGGCAGATTGCGCGATTTCAGGCCGTTTACGCTGCCCTTCATGTTCCACTGCAGCCCGAAGCCCTTGACGTACTTCATCGCGGTGGCATCGCCTGTCACGGCGCTGAGGATCCCCGGGTCAGCCTGGTCATTGGACATCGTGCCGAGGAAGATCTGAGCCTTGATCCCGCGTTCGTCGAACGTCGGGCCAAGGTAGGTGCCGATGAACTTGGCCATTTGCGCGCCCGTCCAGGCGCAGCTCGGATACCTCGTCTCGTAGGTCGGCTCGTTCTGGGGGTGAACCGCCTCGATGGTCATGCCCTCTTCGGCGTACGCCTCCACGAACTTCGCGAAGTACAGGGCGTGCGCCTTGAGGGTGGTCGCGTCGTCCTTCATCTTGCCGCCATCGAAGGCGCTGTTGCTCTTCATCCAGGTGGGGGGCGTCCAGGGGCTGGCCCAGAGGTGGAGGCCAGGCCTCACGGCGAGCGCCGCCTTGATGTACGGGATCAATTTCTGCTTGTCCCGCTCGATGGAGAAGCT
Organism: Sorangium sp. So ce375; assembly: GCF_051473855.1. Lineage (NCBI taxonomy): Bacteria > Pseudomonadati > Myxococcota > Polyangiales > Polyangiaceae > Sorangium > Sorangium sp. So ce375. The sequence continues at coordinate 3,079,777 of NZ_CP150335.1, read as the reverse complement.
CTCCATCGTGTTGTCATTCTTCGTCTCGTTGAGGGTATAGCGGTCCATCGCATAGTCGCTGGCCCCCATGGGGATGCGTCCGAATGCGAACCCTGCGCCGTCCCGCGAGTCGAAGAGGAGCTTGATGGCGCGCTGCCGCTCAGCCTCGCTGAGCATCGAGAGCATGTTCCATCCCATCTCGTTGAAGGAGCCGCCGAAGCCATCCCATCGCTGGAGCGTCGACGCGTCGTCGACGGTCACGTCGGCATTGCCGTTCGTCACTTCCGTCGGCGTGCCGGTCTTCCAGTAGTCGTTCTGCCCGGAGGTGATCAACGTGGGCTCGACCACGGGGTCCTCGCCGCCGGCGCCGGTAGACTCGCCGCCGGCGCCGCCGTCTCCGGTCGGGTCGCCGCCGGCGCCGCTCGAACCCGTCGAGCCGCCCGTGCCCGCACCGTTGGTGGCTGTCTCTCCGCTCCCGCCCGTACTCGCACCCGCGCTCGCGCTCGCGCTCACGCTCCCGCTCGCCCCCGCACCCGCACCCGATCCGCCCGAGCCCTCGGGTTCTTCCGATCCGGTCGAAGAACCGCAACCCACCAAGAAAAACGCGATCAAAACGCCGACGGTCGAACCTCGTGCCCTGTTCATCGCAAAAATCCTCCATCCCAGGGGTCCGACCCCTCGGCGGTGCCTGCAGCGAGCATCAGAAAGTGGCCGTCCTATATGCCCAGAAGGCCCGACGGTGATCGGGCGGGAGGGACAAATCTCACGACATCGCGACCGTCTCGGCAGCACGAAGTAGCGGTTGGTGTGCCTCGGCGACGTTCGCGGCCCCCGGACCGATCACGTCGAATGCGGCGAACGCGCTCGGCTCGCCCGCCCCCTCCCCTTCGGCCCAGCGCCGGCGCGTTCGGATCGGCTGGCCCCTGCACACCGCTCGCGCCACGAGCAGCGCCTCGGCCTCGATCACATCTGCCCCCGCTTGGCCGGGCGCTCGCGCGTCCCTATCGCCCCGCCGAGCCGGCCGCGCCCGACGTGAAGAGGCGATGGTAAGGTGCTCGCCATGCGAGCGCTCTCCTGCCTCTTGGCCGCATCTCTCCTCGCCTGTGGCTCGAGCGAGCCAGTCGCTGTCTCGCCCACGCCCGCCCCCGCGCCGGTCGCCTCCAGCGCCGCGCCTGCGCCGATCGTCGCGGGCGCGGCGCCGGTCAGCCCGGGCCCGGCCATGGATCGGCTCGCCGCCGACACGCCGAAGACGACCGTCGCGGGAAACACGTTTGTCGCGCCTGCCGGGTGGGGCATCACCGTGCGCGGGCCGGCGACGATCCTCGATCCGCCGGAGAGCGACTCGCACATCGCGCTCGTCGACGTGCAGGCGAGCGACGCTGACGCCGCCGTCGCGGCGGCGTGGAAGGCGTACCGGCCCGATGCGAGCTGGCCTCTCAAGGTGGCCGGCGACCTGCCCGACAAGGACGGCTGGTCGAAGAGACGCAAGTACACCTACCAGACATCGCCGAACGAGCGCCGCGACGTCTTCGCCAGCACCATGCTCGCCGGGGGCACGTGGACGGTGGTGATCTACGACATGAGCCAGCCTGTCGGCGAGAAGCGGGCCGGCCAGGTCAGGGCGATCCTTGATCGGCTGCTGCCGAAGGGTCGCGAGCGTGAGTCGTTCGCGGGCAAGGTCGCCAGCAAGCTCGACAAAGAGCGGATCGCCGCGCTCGGCGCGTTCGTCGAGACCGCGCAGAAGCGGCTCGGCGTGCCCGGCGCCTCGCTCGGCCTCATCCAGGACGGCAAGGTCGTGTTCGCCGGCGGCTTCGGCGTGCGCGAGCTCGGCAAGAAGGCGCCGGTGGACGCCGACACGCGCTACATCGTCGCGTCGAACACAAAGGCGCTGACGACCTTGATGCTCGCCAAGCTCGTCGACGAGAAGAAGCTCACCTGGGAGACGACGGCGACGAGCCTGCTGCCGAGCTTCAAGCTCGGCGACGCGGACACGACGAGCCGCGTGCTCGTCAAGCACCTCATCTGCGCGTGCACGGGGATGCCGCGGCAGGATCTGGAGGGGCTCCTGCAGTTCAAGGGGGTCAAGCCCGAAGGCGCCATGGCGGTCCTCGGGACGATGCAGCCGACGAGCCGGTTCGGCGAGCTGTTCCAGTACTCCAACTCGCTCGCGGCGGCGGCCGGGTTCATCGGCGGCCACGTCGCGTTCCCGAAGCTCGATCTCGGCGCCGCGTACGACCGCGCGATGCAGGTGCTGGTGCTCGATCCGCTCGGGATGAAGGCGACCACGTTCGACTTCGCGCGCGCCCAGCAGGGCAACTACGCCGTCGCGCACGCGCCCGACGTCGACGGCAAGCCGGCGCTCGCGGTGAACGCCGCCAACTACTTGGTCATCCCGGTGCGCCCGGCGGGCGGCGCGTGGAGCACCGTCAACGACATGCTCAAGTACGTGATGATGGAGCTCGCCGAGGGCAAGCTCCCGAGCGGCGCACAGTACATCTCGAAGGACGCGCTGCTCGCGCGGCGGGCGCCGCAGATCGCGCTCGGCAACGACGCGACGTACGGGATGGGGCTCATCGTCGACCGCACCTACGGCGTGACCGTCGTGCACCACGGCGGCGACCTGATCGGCCATCACAGCGACATGCTGTGGCTGCCCGAGCACGGCGTCGGCGCGGTCATCCTGACCAACGGCGATCCGGGCGGGCTGATCCGCACGGAGTTTCGTCGCAAGCTGCTCGAGGTCCTGTTCGACGGCCAGCCGGAGGCGGACGCGCGGATCGCGGCGGACGGCAAGACGTTCTTCGACGAGCTCGCCGCCGAGCGCAAGCTGCTCACGGTGCCGGCCGACCCGGCGCAGGCCGGAAAGCTCGCGCCGCGCTACGCGAACCCGTCGCTCGGCGAGGTCGTGGTCACGCAGGCCGGCGGCGCGACGGTGTTCGATTTCGGAGAGTGGAAGAGCGAGGTCGGATCGCGCAAGAACCCCGACGGCTCGATCTCGTTCCTGACGATCGCCCCCGGCGTCCTTGGGCTCGAGTTCGTGGTCGGCGCCGGGCCGAAGCGCACGCTCGTGCTCCGCGACGCGCAGCACGAGTACGTGTTCGAGGAGCGCTGACCGCGGTGGATCGAGGCGGAGATCGCTTCAGCGGCTTTTCGATTCCAGCATTCCAAACAGGCAAACACGCATAAATTCAATGGAGCACGAAACCCAAGGTTCCACCGGCGAGCAAGCTCCAAGGGGAAGGGAATGCGGGAAAGAGAAAAAACCGCAAGGGCGCAAGGGGCGCAAGGGACGAGAGATGAGAGATCAGAGATGAGAGATGAGAGATGAGAGATGAGAGATGAGAGATGAGAGATGAGAGATGAGATATTCTGCTGTCTTCCCCTTGCGCCCCTTGCGCCCTTGCGGTTTTCCTTCTCTTCTGTTGATTTCCCCAAGGCTCTAATGTCATCGGTGTTCTAGCGATCTCACGCCCACGAGGATCCATGGGACGAACCTTCTCCGAGCTGGACGACGATCTGACCGGCTTCCTCGCCGCGCAGCGCCTCTTCTTCGTCGCCTCCGCCCCTTCGGGCAGCGGCGGGCACGTCAACCTGTCGCCAAAGGGGCACGACACCTTCCGCGTCCTCGACCCGCGGACCGTGGCCTACCTCGACCTGACCGGCAGCGGAGTCGAGACCATCGCGCACCTGCGCGACAACGGCCGCATCACGTTGATGTTCTGCGCGTTCGACGGCCCACCCCGCATCCTGCGCCTCCAGGGCCGCGGCGAGCCCGTCTTCCCCGACGACCCGCGCTTCGGCGCGCTTTCGGACCTCTTCCCGCCGTTCCAGGGCGTCCGATCGGTGATCCGCGTCGAGCTGGAACGCATCGCCACGTCGTGCGGCTACGCCGTGCCGCTCATGGCGTACGAGGGCGAGCGTGACACGCTGTCGAAGTGGGCCGAGCGCAAGGGGCCGGAGGGCCTCTCGCGCTATCGGCTCGAGAAGAACACGACGAGCATCGACGGCCTGCCAGGCCTGCCGCCGCCGTCAGGCGACGCGTGATCCGTGGGCTGCGCCCACTCACGCTGTCAAATCCGTTACATGGGACAAAACGTCCGTTATAATGGACGAATGTCGCCCACCTCACTCGTGCAGGCCACCGCCGTCGAGCTCCTCGCGCTCTATCGAGCCCGGAGCGCGTCCCCCGTCGAGGCGCTCCGCGCCGTCCTCGCCCACGTGGAGCGCCACGGAGGTCCGCTGAACGCGTTCGCGCTCCTCGACGAGGAGCGGGCCCTCGAGGCCGCGCGGGCGTCCGAGGAGCGCTGGGCTCGAGGCGAGCCGGCGGGGCGCCTTGACGGGGTTCCTGTCTCGGTGAAGGACCTCCTGCTCACGCGCGGCTGGCCGACCCGTCGGGGCTCGCGCACCGTGGACGCGGCCGGTCCCTGGACCGAGGACGCGCCCGCGGTCGCCCGCCTGCGGGAGCACGGGGCGGTGCTCTTCGGGAAGACGACGACGTCCGAGTTCGGCCTGAAGGGCCTCGGCGACAGCCCGCTGACCGGGATCACGCGCAACGCCTGGGACCCGCGGCGCACGCCGGGCGGCAGCAGCGCGGGCGCCGTCACGGCGGTGGCGGCCGGCTTCGGGCCGCTCGCGGTCGGAACCGATGGCGGCGGCTCGATCCGCGTGCCGAGCGCGTTCTCGGGGGTGGTGGGGTGCAAGCCGACCTTCGGCCGGGTGCCAGCGCACCCGGCCAGCGTGGTGGGCGTTCCTCCGCACGTGGGCCCGATCGCGCGCACCGTCCGCGACGCGGCGCTGCTCCTCGCGGTCCTCTCCGGTCCTGACGATCGCGATCCGTTCCGGGCCCCGCCGCCGCGCGAGGACGCGCTGGACCTGGGCGCGCTCGACACGGTCGACGCGTCCGACGCAAAGCGCCTGCGCCGCGTGCGCATCGGCGTGAGCGCCACGCTGGGGTACGTCGATCTGCCAGGCGAGACGCGGGGTTGCTTCGACGCTGCGGTCGCGCTGCTGGAGCGGCTCGGCGCCGAGGTGGAGGAGGCGGCGCCGCCGTTCGACGACCCGGGGGGCGTGCTGCGCACGCTGTTCGCGGCGCGCGCCGCGCACACGGTGCGGGAGCTCGGGCCGGAGCAGCGCGCGCTGCTCGATCCGGCGGTCCAGAGCGCGGCCGCCCAGGGAGAGGCGCTGAGCGCGGTGGCGTACCTCGAGGCGGAGCGACAGCGCACGGAGCTGGCCCTGGCGATGGCCGCGCTCCACCGCCGCTTCGATCTATTGGTGACACCGACGTCGGCCGAGCCCGCTCCCCTTGTCGACGGCGGCGCGCTCCCCGCCTCCTTCGCCGCGCCCTTCAGCCTGACGCGCCAGCCGGCGATCAGCGTGCCGATGGGCCTCACCAGCGCCGGCCTGCCGCTCGGTCTTCAAGTCGTGGGGCGCCACTTCGAGGAAGCGCTGGTGTTGCGCGCCGCGCTCGCGCTCGAGCACGAGAGCGCCCCCCTCCGCGCGCCGCCGCTCCGCGCGGGCTGAGCGGCGCGCCACGCCGCAATCGGGGCGCGCCGGAGCTCTTCAGAGAACCTCGCCGCCCGCACCTGGCTGCCCACCGGTGAGGTCCTGCGTGCCGCGCGCGGCCGTCGAGCTCGTGATCGCTCACGAGCTCGCCCATGTCCGCCGTCGCGACTCCCTCGCCCCACGCCTTCACACATCGATTCTGGGCCCGCGCCTCGCGCTCTTCCTTCTTGCAGCTGGCCCGCGACGGTGGCCTCCTAGATCCCGGGGACGAATGTCCGGACAACGGGATGACTGCGCCGGCCATGAGAGACGTAGGCTCGAGAACATGACGTCCGAAGGCGTCGAGCACCGCGCCTCGGCGTGGTCCGACGGCGCTGGCATGGCCGTCGACAACGCCGGTGTCTCGCAGCGCTCACGCGGCGTGGACACATCGCTCGATGTCTCCCGGCGCATCATGGGAATAAACTCCTTCGCCCCCATCCGCCCCGGTTGATGCTGATTGACCACAACGAGAGGAGCACTCCATGCAGCGTCGAGCGACAGCGAGCTACGCACCCACCGACCCGTGTCGCCGGCCCGGCGCGCCGCCCATCGACATGGCGCTGAACCATGGCACCTACTGCTCCGAGCGGTGCGCGGACGTCCTGCGGCGCCACGCCGGCAACGCGTCGCTGCGGGGCTACCCGGCGGCAGACAACGGAGACCTCCGGCGCGCGATCGCCGCGGACGCGGGCGTCAGGCCGGAGAACGTGCTGGTGGCCAACGGCAGCGGCCCGCTGCTCAAGACCTGCATCCCGTTCCTGATCGAGCGCGAGATCAGGCGCTCCGCGACGCGGACCCTGCGCTTCTTGCTGAAGCGCACGGCGTACCCCATCATCACAACGCGGCTCACCTACTCCAAGGTGCCTGCGTCCGGCGTCCGCGTGGGGCTGCGGTGCGAGCTGCTCCCGCTCGGCCCGGAGAACGGCTTCGCCCTCGACATGAACATGCTCGAGTCCCGCCTCTCACGGCAGGACGGACTGGTCTACCTCTGCAACCCCAACAACCCCTCGGGGAACGTCCTTATCACGAGGCAGGAGCTCGAGCCGCTGCTCGCCCGGTTCCCGGGCTCGCTCTTCTTCATCGACGAGGCGTACGTCCACTACCTCGACGAGAGCCCGAACACCCGGATGGCGGACCTCGTGCTGCGCCATCCCAACCTGATGGTGCTGCGCAGCTTCTCCTTCGCCTACGGGCTCGCGTCGGTGCGCGTGGGGTACGCGGTGGGCGACGCCAAGGTGATGGCGCAGATGGAAGCCAAGATGACGCCGCACCGCGTCGGGCAGCTGGCCGCAGAGCTCGCGATGGCGTCGCTGGAGGACAGCGGCCACCTCGGGTTCGTCCGACATCACAACGCGAGAGAGCGCGCCAGGCTGATGGCGGCCATCGGCGCGCATCGCGCTCTGGAAGCCTACCCGTCCCAGACCAATTTCATCCTGTGCCGTGCGCGCGGCGTGTGGTCCGGGGCGAAGATCCACGACGCGCTGCTGGCCCGAGGCGTGAAGGTGAAGGCCTTCGAGCCGTTCGGCGACGAGCGATACGACGAATACTTCCGGGTGACCGTCGGCCTGCCGGCGGAGAACACCTTTTTCATCGAGCAGCTCGACGCCCTGATGAGCCCACGCCGCAGGGACGCGCCCTCCACGACGGCGGCGCCGGCCGTGCACCAGGTCGCGCTCTCGGAGCTTGCTTAGCCGAGGACGCCCCCGGAGCCTCCGGGCAGCGGCCGCCGCCTGCACGACGCCCAGCCGCCGGGCGCGCGCCGAGCGTGCGCCCGTTCGCCTCACGGAGCCTGCGATGGATGGACACGCACTCACGGCCCCGCCCTCGCGTTGGGAAGACGCGGCGAGGAGAGCGATCGTGATACCATGGCGGGCCGATGCTCCCTCGCGCTCTCGCCCTCCTCGCCCTCTGGACATGCGGCTGCGCCCCGGCGCTCTCCACGCTCCAGCCAGCCCACGTGGCCGAGAAAGGCCACGTCCAGGCCGAGCTCGGGCTCGACATCTCGATCCCGACCGGCACCCTCGCCTCGCTCGTCGACGCCGGCGTCGTGCTGGCCGACGTCGCGGAGTCACGGGAGCTGTCCGAGGGCGAGCGGCAGATGCTCTTCGAGGCGGGCGGCGCGCTCGCGTTGAATCCGCCCTCGGTCACCCCCCACCTCGGGATCGGCTACACCGCGCTCGATCGCTGGGAGCTCAACCTCCGCTATACAGGCAGCGCGTTCCGCCTGGGCACCCGCTACCAGCTCCTGAAGAGCGACAAGGACGGCGTCGATCTGACGGCCGGCGCCGGCGTCGGCCGCTATGTGATGGAGTTCCCCGTCGGGAGCATCCTTGGCATCGTCGAGCTCGAGGACTTCACGCGATGGCAGATCGACCTGCCGATCCAGATCGGGAAGGCAGGCACCTGGTACCGGGTCTGGGGCGGCCCGCGCCTGATGTTCACGACCTTTGACACCGCGCTCGTCCTGGACCTGCCCGCCTTCACGGGCTATCCGGGCGAGCGGGAGCTCGCGTCGTTCTCAGGCACCGGCCTCTACGTGGGCGGCCAGGCCGGCGTCGCGCTCGGCTATAAACACGTGTTCTTCGGCTTCGAGCTGACGCTGGCGGAGATCTTCTCGAGCGGCGAGCTCGCGCTGCTTGGCCAGCGGGCGGTCGCGCTCGATCTCGACAGCTTCATCGTCTACCCGTCGATAGGGCTGATGGGTGAATTCTAGAGCACCGGGCGATCGCTCGACGGAGCGCGGCCGCGTGTTCCGGCGGGAGCCGCTCGAAGCCGATCTCGTTCGACCGCTCGACGCCCCATCGCGGCGCTGCTCGCCTGGTCCTCGCTCACCTCGTCTACCTGGTCGGTCCGGCTCGTGTTTCTCCTGGTAAGCATTGCAGGATCGATGACAATTGCGGATTGCGCCGTGCCGAATGACGAGGTGCATCCACGTCGATGGGGGGAGAACGCGCGTGAGCCACACATTGTCGAGGATCACGGTCCTGCTCCGTGAGCGCAGCGAGGAGATCATACGCCAGTGGATAGTGCGTCTGCGGAGCGAACCGAAGATCCCACGGGCCCGTGAGCTCACCGATGAGGACTTGAGAGATTACACTCCGAAGCTCCTCGACGACCTCATTGATTCACTCGTGCAGAGCGCGCAGCCGGACACGCCGGGCGGCGCCAGCGGCCCGGAGATCGGCAGCTCGGAGGCCGCCAAGGTCCACGTCTCGCATCGCATCGCCCAGGGCTACACCCTCGCGGAGGAGCTGCGCGAACTCGGCGTCCTTCGCTCCGTGATCGTGAACCTGTGCGCGCGGGAGGGGGTGGTGCTTGGCGGCGAGGAGGCCCAGCTCGTGCACTCGGCGCTCGACGAGGTGATGATCACCGCGGCCGTCGAATACGAGCGGGTGAGCTCGGCCGATCTCCGCCGTGACGTCGCCCTCCACGAGCTGTTCATCGCGGTCCTCGGGCATGACCTGCGCAATCCGCTCTCGGCCATCCGGTTCGCCACCGCCGCCCTGTTCAAGCGCGAGGACGTCACGACGGCCGTGGCGAGGCTCGTCCAGCGAATCGCAGCGAGCAACGAGAGGGCGGTGCGGATGGTCGAGGAGCTGCTCGACCTGACGCGCATCCGCTCCCACCGTGGTCTTCCCGTCGAACCGGAGTCCGTCGACCTCCGCGCGATTTGCCAGCGTGTGGTCGAGGAGTTCGAGCTCGCCCACCCGGAGCACACCATCCGCTTCACGGCCCACGGCGACGGGCAGGGCATGTGGGACCCGGGCCGGATGGGGCAGCTCATGTCGAACCTGATCGGCAACGCCGTCGACTACAGCCCGCCGGACGAGCCGGTGCAGGTGGAGCTGCGCGGGCACAAGACTGTCGTCGTGATCGAGGTGACGAACCGCGGGACCCCGATCCCGCCCGAGCTGCTGCCCGTCATCTTCGATCCGTTCCGCCGGGGCGAGCAGAGCCACCGGGACCCACCACAGTCGAAAGGACTCGGGCTGGGGCTCTTCATCGTCAAATCGATCGTCGACGCGCACCGCGGCTCCATCCAGGTCACGAGCACGCTGGAGGAGGGCACCACGTTCCGCGTCAAGCTCCCCCGTTCGTCGTAGCGCGGTCGTTTCGCCACCGCGCGCCCTGGCGCGGCGCTGGCTCATACCGGCCTCAGCGCCGGCCAGGCCAGCTCGATCCCCTCGCGGACCAGGAGCGCCTGGAACTCCTCGCGGAGCGAGCTCCGGGCGCGCACCTGCCGCGGCAGCACGCGGCGCTCCAGGCAGAACGTCGCGAGCAGCCCCGCCGCCTCGCCGATGCTCCACTCCACGGGATGGACCCGGTAGGCGCCGTTCGTGATGTGCGTGACGCCGAGGTTCTTCCCGCCCGGCAAAAGGTTCTCCACCCGCACTGGGATGAGCGACCCCAGCGGTATCTGGAACGGCCAGCAGCCGAGATCGAGGTACCCGGCGCCCCCGACGCGCGGGTGCAGATCGATGCGATAACACCCGATTCCGACGCTATCCTCGAACGTCGCAGGGCCGTCGGGCCGCAGCGGATACGCGATGTGCTGCTCGAGCACCGTGAGCTCGGCCCGGATCCGGCGGGACTCGCGGATGTAGGGCGCAGGCGCGAGGCCGTCGGCCGTGCCGCCGACCACGTCCCCGCGCAGGCGCATGCCCGGATAACCGAGCCCGCCGTCCGGGCGAGGCGCCTCGGTCTGCATCCAGTACAGGAGGCTCAGGCTGAGCTGCCGCGCGGCCTCCAGGTGCCGCGCGGCCTCCACCTCGTCGACGCCGCAGACGGGCCCGAACCAGTAATCGTTCTGTGGCCAGTTCACGATGGTGACGTCGCTCGGCGCGAACCCCGCTTCGAAGACGGTTCTGTCGAGGATCCGCCGGAAGCTCCACCAGGGATGGCGGTCTTCTGCGGCGAACAGACCTCGTGTCAGAGGCTCGAGCGTCTCGGGTCGAACCGCCGTCCAGTCCAGCAGTCGACCCGGCCAGCCGGGCGGCTCGAGGGAACGCCAGCGCTCATACTGAGCGGGCCTGTCGATGGTATGGTCCTCTCCAGGGTGGTGCTCGATCGCAAAACATACGGTGATCGCCTGCTGGGCCCTCGGATCGGCGCGCTCGGGGGCGTGCGGCTCTCCGGTCTCCGCGCGCGACTCTGCCCCGAGCGCGTGCTCCACGCCCGCGAGCGAGAGGAGCTCGCCATGCGGCGTGGCATCGATGAACAGGTCGGCCGTGACGAGGTAATTGCGCCCCGATTCCAGCCCTCGGACCACGACGCCGGTCACCCGATCACCGTGCGTCCACGCCGAGATGGGCCGGTGAGAACGGAGCGCGAGGAGGCGCCCGTTGAGCTGATACGGCGCGATCATCTCGTGCAGGACCGCCACCGCGACCCGCGGATCGTGGCACAGGCGGCTGACCCAGCCGTTGCCGGGGTTGAGCTCACGGAGCGACCTGGCCGACGCGGTGAGCGGTAGATGCCTGCGGTAGTATTCGCGGATCCCCTGGCGCAGCGCGCGGTAGCTCCGGGTCGCCCCGATGTCCTCGATCCAGGGGTGCTCGTCCGGAGGGACCGCCTGGTTCGTCAGCTGGCCCCCGAGCCAGTGAGTCGCCTCCGTCATGACGACGCGGCGGCCCGTCCGGGCCGCCGCGAGCGCAGCCGCGCAGCCGCCGAGCTCTCCGCCGATGACGGCGACGTCGGTCCGGATCACGTCCATCGCGAGCTCCTTGCGCTCACGCGCTCTTCCGCTCGGGCTGCGCCGCTTGAGCTCGCCGCGCGAGGAGCTCGATGAGGAGCTGGTTTGTCTCCCTCGCCCTGGCCTTCAGGCCGGGGAGCAGACGGCGGATCTTCGCGCGGATCTCGTGGCGCGTGTCCCACGAGCGATCGAGCCTGGCGATGAGCTGCCCGGAGCTGATGCTCCCGAGAGGAGGGGTCTCCATCTCGAGGTCCTCGATGAACCCGGCGACCTTGGACGCGTACGGCAGCGCGACGAACGGTATCTCGCGGAGCGCCGAGAAGATCAGGAAGTGGAGGCGCATGCCCACCACGAACTCGAGGTGCCCGACCAAGCCGAGGATCTGCTGCGGCGTGTACCGGCGCCGCAAGACCTCTGCCCGCTCGGCGTTCTTCATGTGGGCGACGACGGCGTGGCTGTGCTGCACGTCCGTCCGTTCCATGGACACGAACACGACGTCCGCGTCGAGGCGCTCGACGACGAAGTCGGCGGCGTTGGCGAGCAGGCCATAGTACTCGTCGGGGTCGATGTCGGGCGCCGCCGGGCCCGGCTCCCTGACGGAGAAGCCGACAAGGTGCCGCTCGAACTCGACCCCTTCGGCCCGGATGGCCTCGGCCGGCAGCTGCTCCTCGCGCAGCAGCAGGGCCGGATCAGCCGTAAGGTGAATCTCGCGAGTCACGCCCACGTCCTCGAGGAGGCGATGTCCCTGCTTGTCTCGTACGGTGACGATGTCCGCGGCGTTCAGCGCCGCCCGTACAGCTTGCTTCGCGCTCGGGTCCGACAGCGGCCCGGCGCTCACGGCGTAGACCACGACCGGGATGCCGCGCTCTTCCGCGATGAGCGCCTCTCTCAGATAGACCGGCGCGTCCCGGTCGTACAGGATGCCGCCCCCTCCGAGGACGAAGAGATCGAGGCGCTCGATCTCGGCGGTCGATTCCACTCGTGTGAGGTTACGGACGGGGACGACGCGCTCCACCCGGTGGCGCATCCTCGTGTCCTCCGGGCACAACGAGAACACGGTGATCTCCGCTGGAATCGACTCCCGGAGCTGCGTGACGATACCATCGAGGATGGCCTCGTCGCCCAGGTTCATGCCGCCGTAGGACCCTGAAATCCCGATTCGGAACGGTTGGTTCGCCTTGGCCATCGTGGGCTCCTCCAGCAAGCGCCGCCGCTCGATCGCCGCGCCGTCACGTCGGGTCGAGCGCGGCTCTCCGCCAGCTGCGACCTGCTCGGCGGTCCGAGATCGTCAGCGCAGTGCGGGAGCTTGCCACCGCGGCTGCGAGGCGCAATGTCCGCCGGCGGAGGATGTACCATGGGGCACGCGCAGGCGCGGACGACCCGGATTGGCTCGAGAGAGCCAGGCGACGAGGCGCGCCCGGCCAGGGAGCAGCGGGCGGGGCGAGCCGCGGCGCGGGTCGCGCCGGCCGTGCCCGTGGTCGATGTCGTGGACGAGGCCTGTCAGCAATCCTTTCCTGCGAGCGACCCGCCCGCGTGGACGCCCGCGAGAGCTGGCCCGCCGTGCGACGAACGGACAGATCCTGCCATGAGGCGATCGCGGCGGACGCTAGCAGCGCCTATCGGCCGAGCGCCGGAGACGAAGGCAGCGGCAAAGGGTTGAAGAAGATGCCGTTCGGCGGACGCTCCCCGGCTCAGTCCAGCCACCTCAGCGGAGCGCGGCCGCGTGGTCCTGCGCGAACTGCTCGAAGCCGATCGGCTCCCGCCCGGTGACGTCCTTCACCGCCGAGGTCACGCCTGCGCCGATGCCGCTCCGGTAGAGCCGGTTGAGATCGATCATCGCGTCGGCATAGAGCTCGGGCATCCCGCCGGCGACCATACCGGCCTTCGCCGCCTCGTCGGACACCGCCACGTAGCGCACCTCCTTGCCGAGCACGCGAGAGAGGAGGTCCGCCGCCTCGCCGTAAGAGAACGCCCTAGGTCCAGAGAGCTCGTACGCCTTGCCTTCATGGCCCGAGGTCGTCAGCGCCAGCGCCGCGACCCGCGCGATGTCGCGCACGTCGATATGGCTGATCTTCGCGTCGGCCGCGGGCAGATAGAAGGCGCCCTGCGCCCTGATCGAATCGGCCATGTAGGTCACGAAATTCTGCATGAAGCCGTTCGGCCTGAGGAACGTCCAGGCGAGGCCTGACGCCTCCACCGCGCGCTCTATCGGCCGGTGGATCTTCGCGAACGAGTACGCCTCGTCCGCGGCGCGCCAGACCGAGAGCTTCACCAGCTTCTTCGCCCCGGCGGCCCTGGCCGCTTCGACGACGCGGATCTCCGCTTCGACCTGCCCGATACCGCCGGCGCCCAGCAGAAACACGGTGTCGACGCCGGCGAGCGCCGGCCCCAGCGTCTCCGGCTTCGCGAAATCGAGGACGACGGCGTCGTGCCCCGCGGCCTTCGCCCTCTCGGCCTTGTCGCCGGAACGGTGGGCGACGCGGGGCTTCACGCCCATGGACTTCAGCTCATCGAGGAGGGCGCTTCCGACAGTCCCCCCGGCTCCCGTCACGAGAATCATGCGTGATTCCTTCCTGATCGCGTGCGTTTTGGTGCAATGGTGAAAGGGTGCAATGGTGCAATGGAGGCGCGATCCGCAGCCGCGTCGCGCAGCTCGCCTGCGCTAAGCCCGGAAGACAATGCGCGCCGACACCATTTTTGACAATAGGCCACATCGGCGCCAGACTGGAACGGGTGGAGTACCAATCCGGCCGCTCGCTCGAGGAGCTCGCCGCCTTCGTCGCCGTCGTCGAAGCCAACGGGTTCACCGCGGCTGCCCGCGCGATGCGGGCGCGGAAGGCGACGCTCAGCGCGCGGGTGCAGGAGCTCGAGCAGCGGCTCGGCGTCTCGCTCCTCGTCCGGACCACGCGCTCCCTGCGCCTGACCGACGAGGGGCGCGCGTACTTCGAGCACGCGCGAAGGTCGCTCGCCGCCGCGCGCGACGCCGAGGCCGTGGTCGCGCTGGCCAGGTCGAAGCCGAGCGGACAGCTGCGGATCACGACGTCGGCCGCGCTCGCGGGGACGCTGCTGGAGAGCGTCGTCACGCCGTACCTGGCCCGTTACCCCGATGTCTTCGTCGAGCTGGACACCTCGGTGCGAAGGGTCGACCTGGTGCGGGAGGGCTTTGACCTCGCCATCCGCGTCGGCCCGCTCGACGACTCCTCGCTGGTCGCGCGGCGGCTCGGCGCGGCGACGGGCGGCTATTACGCGAGCCCCCGTTACGTCGACCGCCGCGGTGCCCCGGCGCGCCCCGAGGAGCTCGGCCAGCACGAGACGATCGTGGTCGCGCACGAGGAAGGGCCCAAAGAATGGCCCTTCGTCGCTGGATCGAGGGCGCGGTCCATCGCCGTGCGCCCGCGCCTCTCCGTCGGCAGCTTCGAGCTCGCGGTGCAGGCCGCGGCGGCCGGCGCTGGCATCGTTCGAGCGCCCCGCTACTTCGTCCGGCCGTTTCTATCGAAGAAGCGGCTCGTCCAGGTCCTCAAGGAGTGGACGCCTCAAGGGTTCGACGTCCACGCCGTATTCCCGCCCGGCGGCGCGCTCGTCCCGAAGACCCGTGTCTTCCTCGACATGCTGGCGGACTGGTTCACGAGGAACGGGAGCTGCGCATGACGCGCCGCCCATCGCGGCGCCTGGCGAGGGGACGGAGCTCGCGCGGCGTTACGACAGCTTATCGCTCCTGAAAAGCGGTCGAAACGTGCGGCGTCCGATCATGGCTGCGTCCCCGCGGCGGTGCTCGCCGGAGGGGCGCCGTTCTCCTCACCTGGAGGCATTGCGCGTGGTGACCCCTGCCGACCTCGCCATCAAGGATCTCGGCCCCTGCCGCCACCCGTCGCCCGTCGCCGAGAAGCTCGGCGAGAAGGCCACGGTGTACGTCGGCGCGGCCGACAAGGTGCTGTTCGACGATCGCCTGTCCGCCGTCCTCGCGGACGCCTCCGGCGCGCGGCCGCCAGCGTTCGAGCTGGCCGGGCCGCGCAACCGCGTCTTCTGGGATCCGAAGGAGGTGCGCGCCGGCATCGTGACGTGCGGCGGGCTCTGCCCCGGCGTCAACAACGTCATCCGCGGCCTCGTGCTCACGATGGCGCAGAGCTATGGCGTGCCGGAGATCTTCGGCTTCCGCTACGGCTACGAGGGGCTCGTCGCCCGCTTCGGGCACGCCCCGATGCGCCTGGATCCCCGGAGCGTCGAGGAGATCCACCGCATGGGCGGCACCGTGCTGGGCACCTCCCGCGGCAACCAGGACCCGCACCAGATGGTGGACACGCTCGAGGCGCTCGGCATCAACGTGCTCTTCGTCATCGGCGGAGACGGCACCCTCCGCGGCGCGATGTCGCTCGTCCGGGCCATCGAGGAGCGCCGCCTGTCGATCGGGGTCGTCGGCGTGCCCAAGACCATCGACAACGACATCAAGTTCATCGACCGCAGCTTCGGCTTCGAGAGCGCCTTCGCCGCCGCCGTGGACGTCATCCGCAGCGCGCACGTGGAGGCCTCGGGGGCGAAGAACGGCATCGGCCTCGTCAAGCTGATGGGCCGGCACTCGGGCTTCATCGCGTGCGCGGCGGCGCTCGCGTCGGCGGACGTGGACGTGGTCCTCATCCCCGAGGTCCACGCCGAGCTCGACGGCCCGTGCGGGCTGCTCGCGCACCTGGAGCGCCGGCTCGCCCGCCACGGCAACGCCGTGATCGTCGTCGCCGAGGGCGCGATGCAGGAGCACTGCACGTCGAGCGCGGAGCCCATGGCGACGGACCTCAGCGGCAACGTCAAGCTGAAGGACATCGGCCTCTTCCTGCGCGATCGCATCAACGCGCACTTCCGCGCGCGCGGCGTCGAGGCGACCCTGAAGTACCTGGACCCGAGCTATCATATCCGCAGCGTCCCCGCGTCGCCGTCGGACAGCGTGTATTGCTGGAACATGGCCCGGAACGCGGTCCACGCGGCCATGGCGGGCAACACCGAGATGCTGATCGGCCGGTGGCACGGTCGCTTCGTGCACGTGCCGATGCCGCTGGCCGTCCGCATGCGCAAGCAGGTGGACCCGACGGACGACCTGTGGATGGCCGTCGTGGAGGCCACGGGCCAGCCGCTGTCGTTCGCTTAGCCCTCTTGGCCCTGTCGGCCTTCGCCGCGCGCACCGAGGGCTCGCCCCGTGCCATGATGGCCGCCATGAAGACACCGCTGCTCTCTCGCTCGCTAGCGCTCGCCGGCCTCGCCTGCCTCGCCGGCTGTCCCAAGGAACCCACGGCCCAGGCCCCGTCGGGGGCAGAGTCCGCGCCCACGGCCCAGGCCCCGTCGGGGGCAGAGCCCGCGCCCGCGGCCCAGGCCCCGCCGGGGGCAGACTCCGCGCCCGCGGCCCAGGCCCCGCCAGCGACCGACGACGCGCGCGGCGCGGCGGCGGAACCTCGGTGCGAGGCGGACGCCGATTGCGTGGTGTCCTGCGCGCGGGCCGGGCAGTGCTGCGACCAGCTGTGCCCGCCGTGCAACCAGGCGTTCCACCGCGACGCGCTCGCTGCGCTCCAGAAGTGGCGCTCGGCGAGCTGCGCCGCCGAGAGCTGCCCGGTCGCCAAGTGCATGGCGCCGAAGGAGGACTCGGTCGCTCGATGCAAGGCGGGAGCGTGCGTGGTCGAGCGCGTCCCACACGTCGACCGATGAGCCGACCCCCGGGCTGAAACCTGCCCGACACCTCCACGAAATCCAGGCGACACCTTCGCAGAGCGCCCACGGAGCGTTTTGCCACAGCCTGCATCCGCGCCACACCGATCGAGCTCGACGCCAGCGGGCGGCCTTCTCCGGCCTACTTCATGTCGAGACCGCCGTTCGTGGCCCTGCGCTTGCATTACGCAGCGCGCAGGGCGCGGGAACATCGCGCTCCCGGCGGCGAGCTCTCCTGGAGCCCACGGCGATCGCCGTGCTGGAGGCCGGATCGGCCCTCGCCGGGATCGCAGGGGGAGGTCCCTTGGGCATCGAGATTCAGCATGATCACTTCAAGACCGTGGATTATCGGCTCTTCAAGGCCCGGCTCCAGCAGAACCTCGCGGCGCTGGAGATGGTGCTCACCCGGCCGGGGTTCGGCCACGGGGAAGCGACGATCGGCACCGAGCTCGAGTTGTTCCTCGTCGATCGCGAGGCGCGCCCCGTGCCGATCGGGGCGGAGATCGTGCGCGCCGCGGCGAGCCCGATGATCACGCCGGAGATGGGCGCGTTCGACATCGAGCTCAGCACGCAGCCGGTGCCGCTCGCCGGCAGGCCGCTCTCGGCCCTGCGCGAGCAGATGCGCGCGACCGTCGAGGCGATCCGCGAGCGCGCGGCGGCGCGGGGCGCGCGCGTCGTCCCGGTCAGCATCCTGCCGACCTTCCAGCGGAACGACTTCAGCCCTGCGACCATCACGAACCTGCCCCGGTATCGCGCGCTCGCCGCGGGGCTCTGCCGGCTGCGCAAGGCGCCCTTCCACATCCAGATCGACGGCGCGGAGCCGCTGGAGCTCACGTCGGACGACCCCGCGATGGAGGCGGCGAACACCGCCTTTCAGGTCCACCTCCGGGCCGCGCCCGACGCCTTCGCGCGGCTGTTCAACGCCGCCATGATGATGACCGCGCCCGCGCTCGCGGCCTCGTGCAACTCGCCCACCTTCCTCGGCCACCGGCTGTGGCACGAGACGCGGGTGGCGGTGTTCAAGCAGGCCGGCGACGATCGCCCGCCGGCGCCCGACGCGGACTGGAAGATGCCAGCCCGCATCGGCTTCGGGACCGGCTGGGTGCGCGACGGCGCGGCGGAGCTCTTCATGGAGAGCGTGGCGCTGCACGAGCCCATCCTCCCCGTGTGCAGCGACGAGGATGTCGTCGGCTGCGCGCGCGCCGGCGGGATACCGCAGCTCCACGAGCTCCGCCTGCACCACGGCACGGTCTGGAACTGGAATCGACCGGTGTACGATCCCGCCGACGACGGCCACCTGAGGATCGAGCTGCGCGCCTTGCCGTCGGGGCCCACGCTCGATGACATGCTCGCGAACGGGAGCTTCCTCCTCGGAGGCATCCTCGCCCTCGCGCCCTCCATCGGAGAGCTTTTGCCGTCGTTCCCGTTCGAGCTCGCCGTGAGGAACTTCTACCATGCAGCGCACTACGGCCTCGACGCCGAGCTCGTGTGGCCGTCCGGGCCTGGGGCCGCGCCGAGGGGCGTCCGGGCGCGCGATCTCCTCCTCTCGCTCTTGCCGCGGGTCGAGGAGGGCCTCGTGACCGCGGGGGTCGACGGGGACGAAGCCCGCCATTATCTGCGCATCTTCGAGGCGCGGGTCGCGAAGGGCGTCACCGGCGCCACATGGCAGCTCCGCGCGCTCTCGGCGCTGGAGATGGGCTCCGCGTCGCGCGAGGAGGCGCTGAGGAAGATGCTGGAGCGTTACATGGCCGAGGTCGACTCCGGCGAGCCCGTGCACGCCTGGGGGACCCCGCGCGCGGGCGCGACATGAGGTCGCCATGAGCCAGGACGCCACGAGATCCCTCGCGAAGCAGCTCGACGCCCGGCTCGCCGCGCCAGGCGCGATGGATGCGGCGCGGTTCGAGGCGTTCCTCGAGGCCCAGCGGAGGCTCGGGCTGGTCCACGGCGCGCGCCCGCTGTGCCGCCACCTTCGGCCGTACCTCATCGCCGAGCAGGACCTCGCCGCGATCGCGCGCGCGGCCGAGGAGATCGCCTCCGCGCTGGAGAGGGTCGCGCAGCGCGCGATACGGGACGACTCCCTGGCGGAGCAGGTGGGGCTCTCCGCGGACGAGCGCGCCCTCGCGGCCATCCGCCCGGGTGCGGGGCCGTTTCACACCGTCGGGCGCCTCGACATGCTGGTCGCCGACGGCGGCTTCTCCTTCATCGAGTACAACGCCGACTCCCCCGCCGGCATCACCGACCAGCTCCTCATCGAACAGACGCTGATGGCGCTCCCGCACCTGGCGCCGCTCCGGGGCGGGCAGGGCCTGCGCACGCCGGCGCCGCACCGCGCGCTCCTCGGCGCCTTGCGCGAGGGCTACGCCGCGTGGGGCGGGCGCGAGGCGAGGCCCACGATAGCCATCGTCGACTGGGCCGCGGTCGACACCTCGGCCGAGCTCAAGGTGCTCGCCGACCTGTTCTCGGCCGAGGGGCACCGGACGTGGATCGTCGATCCGGACGAGCTCGCGTACGACGGCCGCCGCCTCTCGGCGGGCGGGGAGCGGATCGATCTCGTCTGCCGGCGCGTCATCACGCAGGAGCTCGTCGAGCGGCGCGGCCTCGATCACCCGCTGATCCTCGCCTACCGCGACCGCGCGGCGTACGTGGCGAACTCGTTCCAGACAAAGGCCCTCAACAAGAAGGCGGCGTTCGCCGCGCTGAGCGACCCCGAGTTCTCGGGCCTGTTCTCGCCCGCGCAGCGCGCGGCGATCGCGGAGCACGTCCCCTGGACGCGGGTGGTGAGCGCGGGCCGCACCGCGTGGCGGGGCCGCGAGGTGGATCTCGTCGAGCTCCTCCTCCGAGAGCAAGAGCGCTTCGTGTTGAAGCCGAACGACGATTACGGCGGCAAAGGCGTGCTGCTCGGGTGGAAGACGCCGCCCGACGTGTGGAGGGAGGCGGTCCGGTGCGCCGCCGATCAGCGCTCGATCGCGCAGGAGCGGAGCCGCTCGCGCACCGCGCGATTGCCGACGTTCCGCGACGGAAACGTGGAGGAGGAGGAGGTCTATTTCGACCTTTGCCCCTTCGTCTTCACCCGCCGCGTGGAGGCCTCCATCGACACCTTCGTCCCGCGCATGGATGGCGCCATGGTGCGGCTCTCCGCCTCGGAGGTGAGCAACGTCTCCGCGGGCGGCGGGGTCACGGGGCTCGTGATCGTCGACGGCGCGCGCGCGCCGCGGGAAAGGGCCCGTCATGTGTGAGCTCCTTGGCATGGTGTCGAACGTGCCGACGGACATCGTGTTCTCGTTCACGGGGCTCGCGCTCCGCGGCGGCCAGACGGGGCCGCACGCGGACGGATGGGGCGTCTCGCTGTATGATGGGCTGTTCGCGCGGACGTTCCTCGAGCCTCACCCCGCCTACTCGAGCCCGCTCGCGCGGTTCATCCGCGAGAACCCGATCCACACGGCCCTCGCCATCGCGCACGTGCGCAAGATGACGCGCGGGGGAGCGGCCCTGAAGAACACGCACCCTTTCATGCGGGTCCTCCATCGCCGGCACGTCGTGTTCGCGCACAACGGCACCTTGCCGACGGTCAGGGATCGGAAGCTCCACGTCGAGACGCCGGTCGGCGACACGGACAGCGAGCACGCCTTCTGCGTCCTCCTGGAGGCGATCCGGACCGCGTACGGCGCGACCTACCCGAGCGACGCGCGGGAGCTCGGGCGCACGCTGTACGAGCTCGGGAACGAGCTCGGCGCCGATGGAGTCTTCAACTTCCTGTTCGCGGACGGCGAGCACCTCTTCGCCCGCTGCGGCGATCACCTGTCCTGCATCCTGCGCCAGGCCCCGTTCGGCGAGGCCACGCTCGTGGACGCGGATCTCAAGGTGAATTTCAACGACCTCCACGGCGTGGGCCCTGACGCGCGGATGGCGGTCGTGGCCACGGAGCCGCTCACGCGCGACGAGCTCTGGCGCAAGGCGACGCCCGGCACGCTGTGGGTCTTCCGCGCCGGCGAGCTCCTGGCGACGTTCCCCGAGATCCCCGAGGGCTCAGAACCCGAGGGCTCCGGCCCCGAGGTCCTCGGGCCGGGCACGCTCCCGGGAGCGACCGGACGGACTCCTCAGAGCTGAGCTGCGCGGCCAGGGAGCGCCCATGCCCGCGGCTCTGGACGGCGGCTCGCTGAAGGCGGCACGGCGGCTTGCGCTAGCTGCGCGGGCGCGCGAACAGGTCGCGGAAGAAGTCGCTCAGCGTGTGTTCCTTGTAATCGCGGAACTCGCCGGCATCGAAGTAGACGCCCCCGCAGACGCTGCAGTTCTCGTACCAGATGTGCGACTGCTCCGGGTCGACCATGCGCACCATCGGCGTCGAGCACCGCGGGCAGGGCACCCGCCGGATCTGGTTGTTCTTCCGCCCCACCGCGGGGTCGCCGTTGTCGATCTGCTGGGAGCCCTCCATGGCCTTGAGGGACTCTTTCTCACGGCTGTCGAACCAGATCCCGCCGCACCCCGTGCACCGGTCGACATCGATCCCGCCGAAGGTGACGACATCCATCGAGGCGGTGCATTTCGGACAGTTCACGTCACGCTCCCGTGCGGCAGACGCCGCAATCTGGGGCGACGGTATCAGACGGCCACGATCGCGTGAAGGGCCGAGCGCCCGGCGGTGGCGTCGGCCTCTCGAGAGGCAGCCGAGCGCCCCGGCGCGGCGGGAGACGCGGGAGCGCGCGCGTCGCGCGATCTACGGGGCCGCGAGCGGAGCACACCTTCGACGGCGTTCCATGGTCGAGGTCGCGTGGTAGAGCATTGACACGACCTTCACCTTCGGGGTCTTCTCGCGCCCCGATCCGCCCGTTCCCGGCGTGGGTCGCGGTGGCCCGTGAGGAGAGCCGGCCACCGGCGCTCCCCTTCGCCCCGGATGCTTCCGATGACACAGCCTGCCCCCGACGTAGCGCCCGAGCCTGCATCCGACGAGCCGCAGCGCCCCGGCGTCCCGGCGCCCCATGCCGCTCCGCCCTCCTTGCGGGCCCGCGTCGCTTCCTTCCGGCTGCGCGTCCTGCCGTGGCTCGAGCGCCTCCCGCGCTTCGCCGTGGTGTGCCTGCGCGTGCTCGTCGCGCTCGCCGCGGCGGGCGCGATCGGCACCTATCTCGTGCTCGGGATCATCCACCTTCGATTTCCGTTCGAGATCGAGTGGATGGAGGGCGGCATGGTCGACGAGGTGCGCCGCGTCCTCGAGGGGCAAAAGCTCTATGTGAAGCCGACGGTCGAGTTCGTCCCCTTCCTGTACGCCCCGCTCTACTTGTATGTCGTCGCAGCGTTCTCGAAGGTCTTCGGCGTGGGCTTCTTCTCGGCGCGGCTCACCTCGTACCTCGCCTCGATAGCCGCCACTGCGCTCGTCGCCCGC
>NZ_CP150335.1:0-3050000 GCF_051473855.1 Sorangium sp. So ce375 | reverse complement strand
GCCACGCGGGATGACCGTCGAGCCCACCACGTTCACCACCATCGAGGACGATGACCCCGCGGGATGCCGCCCCGGGACGCCTTTGCAGCCGTACCTGTTCGTCGTGCTGCACTGCGATCAGCCGCTCGCCGGTGGCGCTCGGCACAGCCTCTCCGAGGTCGACCTTGTCACGATCGGCCGCGGGGCAGCGCACGCCGCCGCTCGCACCCGCGATGGAGAGGTCCGGAAGCTCGAGATCCGTCTCCCCGGCGGCACCATCTCGTCGACGCACGCGCGCCTCGCGCGCAGCGACGAGGGCTGGGTCCTAGAGGACGCGCAGTCGAGGAACGGAAGCTTCCTCAACGGCGAGCGCGTCACCGGCGCGACGCTGCTGCGCGACCGCGACGTCATCCAGATCGGCCCTGTCTTCCTGTGCTACCGCGCCGCCCTGCCCGCTGCCCCGGAAACCGCGGCTGACCTCGACACGGCCGCGCTCGCTCCCAGAGCTCCCGGCTTCGCCACGCTCTCGCCGGCGGTCGCCGACCAGCTCGTCGCCCTCGAGCGCATCGCCCGCCGGCCGGTCACGGTGCTGCTCCTGGGTGAGACAGGCAGCGGCAAGGAGGTGCTGGCGCGCGCGGTCCACGCCCTGTCGGGCCGCGCAGGGCCCTTCGTCGCCGTGAACTGCGGCGGTCTACCCGACTCGCTCCTCGAGAGCCAGCTCTTCGGCCATGTCAGGGGCTCCTTCACGGGCGCCGCCCGAGACGAGCCCGGCACCATCCGCAGCGCCGATGGCGGGACGCTCTTCCTCGACGAGATCGGCGATCTGCCGCTGCCAGCGCAGGCGGCCCTCCTCCGAGTGCTGCAGGAGCGCGAGGTCGTACCGGTGGGTGGCACGCGGCCGGTCAAGGTCGACCTGCGCGTCATCGCCGCCACACACAAGCCGCTCGAGCGTATGGCCTTGCGCGGCGAGTTTCGAGGGGATCTCCTTGCGCGGCTGTCCGGCTACCGCCACCTGCTCGCGCCGCTGCGCGAGCGGATCGAGGACATCGGCGTGATCGTTGGCGACATCTTGCGGCGCCTGGACATACCGGCCGCAACCGACCTCAAGCTCAGCACCGGCGCCGGCCTCAAGCTCCTGCAGCATCCCTGGCCCCTCAACATCCGGGAGCTGCAGCAAGCCCTCTCGGTGGCGGCGGCGTTGACCACCGACGGCGTCATCGGGAAGGCACATCTGCCGGAGGTTGCCCTCGGAGCGCTGGCGCCGCGCTCCGCGACGCTCCACGAGGAGCGCCGCGACCCGGAGGCGCTGCGACGGCACCTCGTCGTGCTCCTCGAGAAGCACCAGGGCAAGGTGACCCACGTGGCGCGCGACATGGGCAAGGCGCGGATGCAGATTCACCGCTGGATGCAGCGGTTCGGGATCGATCCGAACGAGTACCGCGGCGGGTGAGGGCCCCTAGCGACGGAGGGGGCCGACGCTGACCGGCGTCGCGCCGGCCGCTGAGCTGCGGTGGGCTCCGCGCCACCTCGCACGCAGATCCGTGATCCGAATGGCTCTCAGGAACGCGCCGCGTAACCGTGTAACATCGTTACTGTCACCGTTGCAGTGTGCGGCGTGCGACCTGGGGAGGGTCACCGCGGCAGAGGTGGGGACGACGTAGAGCTGTTTCCGCCCACCTCTGCTACATGCAGAGCATAGGAGCGGCGGTCACCCGCACAGGGCGTCATGGCGACGGGGCATCCGACGGTGCGGCAGAACGGCGCGCCGCACAGGCTCGGCGAACGACGCTTCGAGCAGACCTCCCAATCGACTGTCTCGCGAGCAGGCGCGACGCGCTCTGGGCGCGCCAGGCGGCCCTGCAGCCCGAGGTGTCCGAGGTGCTCGCGGCGCTCGCTCTGCTCGCTCTGCTCGCCTGCGCGTCGTGCCCGCAGGCCGTGGGGAAGGCTGCCCCTTTCAATGCATTGATGAGTTGTTCTGCGGAATCTTCGAGCCCGCGGCGGTCGAGCGATCTCATGGCACAGCCATTGCTTGTGCGCAGAGCGTTCGACACGATGGGTCGGACACACCCGAGGAGAAGAAAATGAAGATCGTTCACGAGCGGATTTGCACTGGATTTTCGTCGATCGCCGCGTGCAGCACGCTCGCGCCGACCGCCACAGGGTCCCAAACGCTCACCGTATGAGCTCGATTGCACAGGCATACAACCCCAAGCCAGCCATGACGAGGAGTCGCGTGAAGAACTTCCTATTTAAAGTAGCAGTACTGCTGGTGGCCGCCATGAGCGGCGTGGCCATCTCCGTCACGCCGGCAGCCGCCGCCAGTGCCCCAGACAACTGTTGGGCCGTGACCGACACCAGCAGCAACTACGAGTACAGATGCGAGTTCGGCATGTTCCCGCTGGCCGACACCCCGGCAGGAGGCGCGGTCAAGCGGGCCGTCTTCCAGGTCGCCATCACGAACTTCTCCGACTACTTCCCGTTCGGCGGGTGCGGCGACGAGCTGGAAGTGGGTCAGGAGTGTGACCTCCAGCCGGGCGATTCCCCCGTCGAGGTCACCGAGATCGGCTCGAACTACTTCATCCTCAAGTCCCTGCCGGGACACCTCGAGGGCAAAGACAGATACATCAAGTTCGCGATCTACATCATCGATAATGAACTGCGCCTGGGCGTACGTGCTTGGGGCAAGCCGAGCTTTGCCGCCAAGCAGAGCGTGGACTCCGAGCTCGTCGACGTGTTGTGGGGCATGTACGCCGAAAATCTGGTGAAGATCGTCTTCCCGTGAGCGAGGTCGACGCGCTGCTTCCGATCTAAGCAGAGCCGCGTGACGGCCAGCTCCTTACGGTTCCTGGCCACGCTCTTCTGGTCAGCAGGAAGCCGCTCGGTCCTTCAGCGGGATACCGTACCCGGGACACGCTGTGGCCCCGCCCATCCGGGCGGGGCCACGCATCTGCGGGCAGCCACTTCGCACGCGCCGAGGCTCGTTCCCACGCCGCCGTCCATCTCGAGGGGTCCGGTCGGCCCCCAGAGCGCGCGCCAGCGGAACGGGTGACCGGATCGACCGGAATGCGCACCCGACCGGGATCCTGAAAGCCGCCCATCGACACCGCGCTCTCACGGCTCCGCATGGACCGCGAGCACGCCGCGCGATCGCGATCGCGCGCCGCGCTCCCCGACGCGATCGCGATCGCGCGCCCGGGCTGAATCTCGGCCGTAAGTCCATGAATTTACATTGGATAGCGTCGGCACACGGGGTGCAACGGGGGCGCTCGGAGAGGAGCCCCGATGCCGATGATGAGCCGAGATACCTCCGATACGTCCGTCACGTTCTCCCTCGCGGAGCTCGCGAAGCTCGAGGAGGCGCGCGTGCGGGAGGAGCACCTCCAGCGCGCCAGGGCGCGCGATGAGAGAGCCCGCGAGCAACGCGAGGCGGAAGCGCGCCAGCGCGCAGCGGAGGCGGCGCGGGTCGCCGCCGAGACAGAGGCGCAGGCGCGGCGCGAGCGGGAGCAGGCGGAGACAGAGGCGCGCGCGGATGCACGGGCGCGGGCGGCGATCGAGGTGGCACGCATCGAGGCCGAGGCGAAGGCGCGCCTCGAGGCCGACAACGCGGCACGCGCACACGAGCTGGCCGTCGTGCGGGCGCGCGCCGAGGGACGGCGCCGCGGCGTGGCGCACGCGCTCGCCGCCGCGCTCGGGCTCGTGCTGTGCGGCGGGGCTGCGGGCGCCTACGGGGTCGCGCAGCACGTGGCGGGCCTGGAGCAGGAAGCGCGGCGGCTCCGCGAGGCACAGGCGGCGCAGGTCGAGGAGCGCGAGAGCGCGAGGGCGGCCGAGCTCGCGGCGCTCGATCGGCGCCACGCAGCGCTGCGCGGACGGCCCCTCGCCAGCGACGCCGAGGAGGCGCGCGCGATCGCCGAGGCGGCGCGAAATGCCCTGGATCCACGGGCGCTGGACCATAACCGGCTCCGGGCGTTCGGGGACGCGCTCGACGCGCTGGAGGCGCGGCTCGATGCGCTCGAGAGGATCGCGGCGCTCGATCGGCGACACGCCGACCTCGCGGCGTGGGCCGCCGAGCGGCGGCGGCCCGAGGCCACGGCGGCAGCCCAGGTCGCCGCGGCGCGCGCGAGGACGCCAGGGGCCGACGAGGGCGCGCTCCGCGCCTACGAGAGCGCGCTAGCCCAGCTGCGGGAGGCGCTCGCCCGACCTGCAGCGCCGGGAGCGCCGGGGCCGAGGCCGCAGGTGGGATCTCGACAGCCCCAGTGCTCGAACCCGGGTGATCCGATGTGCTCGCTCGATGGGCGGCCTCTCTGAGGCGCTGAAGCGGCACGGCACCCCTCTCCGGGAAGCGGCGCTTCTCTCCGGGAAGCGGCGCTTCTCTCCGGGAAGCGGCGCTCCTCTCGGGGCGAACGACTCCGGGAAGCGGCGCTTCTCTCGGGGCGAACGACGTCGCCGTCGCCCCCGGCGCGGCGCTTCCACGCTCTGGACGTGCATGGCACCCTGCGAGGAGAATGGCCAAGGACGTGTCGAGCACCCTGGATCACCGGAGCCCGGTGCGGCCCGAGGCGGGGCGGCGGCGGCCGGCGCTGGTGTGCGCCTTCCCGCGGCCCATGGCGTTCGCGCTGCCCGACTCGGGGACCGTGATCGGCCGCGCATGGCTCGCCGAGCGCGGGCTCGCCGACGCGGAGGTGTCGGGCAGACACCTGCGGATCGATCGCGCCGGCGGCGCGCTGCGCGTCGCGGACGTCGGGTCGCGCAACGGTACGTGGGTGAACGGTTCGAGGCTCGCGCCGCGCGACCTCACGCCGCTCGATGACGGCGCGGTGCTGAGGCTCGGGCGCATCCTCTTCGTCTTCCGCGAGGAGCTCCAGGGGCCGCTGGATCCGGCGCCGCCCGTGGGCGGGCTCGTCGGCCCGTACGGGCTACGCGCCGTCGCGCAGCCCCTCGCGGGCCTGCCGCGGAGCCGCCCGGGCAACGTGCTCATCGAGGGGGAGACGGGCGTGGGCAAGGAGCTCGTGGCGCGAGCGGCGGCGGCGGCGCTGGGGCGCGCGGCGCCGTTCGCGGCGGTGAACGTGGCCGGCGTCGCCCGGGGCGTCTTCGAGTCCCAGATGTTCGGTCACGTGGCGGGCGCGTTCTCGGACGCCCGCAGCGCGGCGCCCGGGATCGTCGTGGCCCACGACGGCGGGACGCTGTTCCTCGACGAGATCGGCGAGCTCGACCCCGATCTCCAGGCGAAGCTCCTGCGGCTTTTGGAGAACCGCGAGGTGCTGCCGGTCGGGGCGCAGCGGCCGGTCCACGTGAACGTGCTGGTCGTCGCCGCGACCCACCGCGACCTCGAGGAGATGGTGGAGCGCGGGGCGTTCCGGCGCGACCTGTTCGCGCGGCTCGCGATGGCGCGCATCCACGTGCCGGCGCTCCGCGAGCGGCGCGAGGACGTCTTCAGCGTGGCGTGCGAGCTCGCGCGGCGCGCGAGCGTGGCGCTCCCAATCGAAGCGGTCGAGGTCGAGGCCATGGAGCGGCTGCTGCTCGATCCCTGGCCGAACAACGTGCGCGGGCTCGACGCGGCCCTCGCCGAGGTGCGCCGCCTCGATCACGAGCCCGGGCTGCGGCTGTGGGCGCTAGAGGAGGTGCTGGGGAAGGCGCCGGACGGCCAGAAGACCGCGCTCACGCAGGAGCGCGTCGAGTCCGCCCTCGCGGCCGCCGGGGGCAACGTGACGTCGGCCGCGGAGCGGCTCGGCGTCTCGCGCGGGAAGCTGCTGCGGTTCCGGAAGCGCACACAGGAAGAGGAGTGATTGCGCCTGGTTCCGCGTGCCAGAAATCCCGACAGAACAACCGGCCTATAGCGGGCAGCCGCCGAAAAGATTATGTATCGCACGGCAAGCCGATGTCCCTCGCCTGCTCGCCGTCAGGATGGGCTCTACCGAACGCACACGAGCTATGTGATGAGCGGACCTCGACACCAGGCAGCGCGGCCGACTGACGTCACGTCCATGCCGATCGCCCGGGCGATGCTGGCATAAACGTCGTTGTGCTTGCGCCCGCCGGCGTCGAGCAAGCGCCCGGTCTTCCAAGCACCTCCACAGCTGCCGGCAACCACGAAAGGTGCGTGCTGGGGCGGGTGGTCGGTCTCGGCGAAGTTCTGGGCTGAGCCCAGCTGGCTGCTGCCGTTCTGGGTGGAAAGAACCGCTGCGGTGTTGTCGAGCAGCGAGAACTCGCCGTCGGAGAGGCTCTTCAGCTTTTCGACGAAATAGCGGAACTCTCCCGCGAAATAGGCCTGGAGCCGAATGATCTGTTGTCCCGGAGCGCCGTCAGGATCGCCGTGTGAGATGGAGTGCCAGGCTGAGATATCGATGTCGCCGAACTTGATGGCCTCGTTGTTCTCGCCGCCGCCCCACATCACGGATACCACGCGAGTGATGTTGCAGGCGAAAGCCATCGCTATGATGTCGAGATACAGCCGGCTGTGCTCCGGCATGTCGCTCATCATGGTGTTCTTGCTGAGCAGCGGCGACGCGATCTCCTTGCACGAGCTCTCTCTGGGGATGCTGCCGCCGACATCGCGCTCGAGCGTGCGCAGCGACTCGAGGTAG
The DNA here is from genome assembly GCF_051473855.1 of Sorangium sp. So ce375. Taxonomy (NCBI): domain Bacteria; kingdom Pseudomonadati; phylum Myxococcota; order Polyangiales; family Polyangiaceae; genus Sorangium; species Sorangium sp. So ce375. Next base: position 3,043,440 of record NZ_CP150335.1, on the reverse strand, counting down.
AAGTCCATCTTGACGGCTTCCTCCGGCCCGAGCCGCCCGCGAAAGGACCGGACATCGTCCTTGATGAAGTCGAGCACGCTCTGACGGCGGAGCAGCGCCTGCTCGGCGGAGCTCGGCGTGTTCATGGACGTGCCGCCCCCGCCGATGCGGTCCGCGATGCGCTGATACGCAGCCAGCGGGTTTGTCACGCTGGGGATGAACCTGCCATCGACCTGAGACAGCCCGGGGATGACGCCGCCGTCGCCGGATGTCTGTCCGACCGCGATCTCCAGCGATGCCAGCGGGGTCGTGCCCTTTAGGAACCTGGCGAACTCCTGATCGATGCTGGTCGGCGCGCCGAGGCCGAACACCGAGAACGACGCCGAGCGGTGCGCGTTACCGGGGTCGCGCGCGAGCGTCAGGTTCTTGAACACCAGGATGTCGTCGCGCACCGCCTCGAGCGGCGCCATGTGGGGCTTGAGCACGAAGTTTCTCTCGCCCCCGGTCGGCTCCGATTGATACTGAGAGCCATTCGCGTAGCCGAACATGGCGACGCGCGTGATTCGCGGAACAGTTTGGGCGTAGAGGTTGTCGATTAGCCCAGAACAGAAGAGCGTTCCGTAGCCGAGGCCTCGAAGCATCGTACGCCGGGAAAATTTCACGTTGCGCATGGCTGACTCCTAGTTCCTCCGGTCGATGAAGCTCGGCGATTCGACCACGCTCAGCACCAGCCGATCGATCGCGTGCTGCGAGCGCGCAAATTCGTCCACGAGGCGCTCCTTCTCACAGGCGTCGAGCTCCGGCAAATCGTATCCTGAAGCGTAGGCGGCGAACTGCTGGGCGAAGCAGCCGTAGACATCCGGCTTTTGCGCCAACTCGTCCACCAGCTCCACGAAGTTGGAAAACTTGATTCCGGGAAGCGCGTTCCCCTCGCTCGGCAGCGGCAGACTGCCGCTCGCATCGATCTCCTGCCCCTGATCCGTCGTTCTGTAGCGACCGATAGCATCGTAGCTTTCGAGCGCAAACCCGATGCCATCGAACAGTTTGTGACAGACGGCGCAGCCCGGACTCGCATGAATGCCGAGTCTTTGCCGGCCCGTGGCACCCGGCTCGGCAAAACGGCCGGCATTCGGGACACCGCCGGGCGGCAGCGGCACGCGGTCGCATAGGACCTCTGCGCGGACGTAGGCGCCGCGCCCGACGAGGCTCGTATCTTGGCTGTGCGCGTGGCCCCAGAGAAACGGTAGCGAGGTGAAGATGCCCCGGCGTTCCGTCGGATCGAGCTCGCGACGCACCATGGCGTTGCCGGTCACCCCGCTCAAACCGTAGAGCGGGGCGGTGCGCTCGTTCACGAACGCGTACGAGCCCGAGAACAGCGAGTCGAAGCGACGATCCGCTCCCGCGTCGAACAGCACGCTGTTCGTGAACAGGCGCAACTCTTCTTTCAAATCGGCGGCGAGCTCGGGCGTCGCCATCGGGAAGACGCTGGCGTCTTTCACCGACTTCGAGAGATTCTCGAGCTCCAGCCACTGCTCGAAGAAGTGGTTCATGGCCGGCGCCGCCCTGTCGCGCGCCTCGAACAGGCGCTGGGCCTGGGCCAAGATCACCGTACGGTCGCGCAGCTTCCCTTGATCTGCGAGCGCGGTGAGCTCAGCGTCCGGCGCGCTATCCCAGAGCAGGTACGAGAGCGCCGAAGCGATCTCGTGATCCGTCAGCGGCGTCACCGCTCCGGTATCCTTCACCGTGCCGAGCTCGGTGCGGTGCAGGCTGTTCGGCGACATGAGCAGCGCCTGCACGACGCTCTTGACGCCTCCGGCAGGACCTTCGCCCTGCGCGGCGGTCTTGGCGAAGAGCCCGCTGAAGGAGGTGATCTCAGTCGCCGAGAGCGGGCGGCGCCAGAGCTTTTGCCCCGTTTTGGCGACGAAACCGTCCAGGCAGCTGCCAGGCGCCAAGCTGGCGACGTCGCAAGCGATCCCGAACTTGTCGGGGTTCTGCAGCGCGTGCGCCCCGAGCTCTTCGCCGAGCGCGAAATATACCTCCGCGAGGAGCGGCGCGACTCGCAGGTCTGAGGCCTGGTTGGCGAAGCCGTCGAGCCTGGCCTCGTTCGGCAAGTTCGACAGCGCTGCCGGCTGGATGTCGAACTCGTCGCGCAAGGTGTTGGCAAGCTGGGTGTTGGTCAACCGCCAGATGCGCGGTTTGGCCAGCGCAGGGGTGGCGCCACACTCGGCCGCCGGCGCCGCCTCGCCCTCGGGTCCCCCGCCCTCGGGTCCCAGGACGCCCGTGCACCCGCTGGCCACGGCGACCGCGAGCGGCGCAAGGCGAAACGAGCGGCTCATGAGTGAACGCAGTACACCGATTCGTTTTACGATTGGCATGGAACGCTCTTGCTGGGGTGAAATGTTGGACGAAGCTGGGTGGGGCTGGAAATCCAAACGCGATCCGAACGTCGAGCTCCTCGTGGTTGCGTCTCCGTTGATTGCCACAGCGCGGCATTCGTATCGAAATCGATGTCGCTCCCGGGGTTCAGCGCGGGTAGCCGGACCGCCGTGCGTCGCACCTTGCCCAAGGTGGACGCGAGCGTCCGAGGTTGATCACGATCTGCTGGAGACTTGTCGAGAGGCCGTGAAGAACGCTCATTGAAGTATTCTGCGCCGGGGGTGGACGCGGCCGACTCGACCGGTCAGCTCACCGGATGAACCACCGAGTTCGTGCTTGGCCGCGCCATCTCCATGTCGTTCCCCTACCCCGGGGCGCGAGGACCCCCATGAAGAGCTGCCAGGCGCTCCACATCATCACAAACGCCGCGCCGCTCGGCGTGAGCGTGGTCGCCCCACCGCCGGTCGTTCGATGGGCGCCGGCGATCCCCGCTCTGGCCCGGGACGGGGTGCTCCACCTTCCCGGGGCCGGCTCTGGAGCCGACGAGCCGCATCCCACCAGGCTCAATCCAACGAGAGCGACGATTTTTGAGGCATATGAACGCACGGCAGCCTCGACGAGGTGGGTTGTATACGGCTGAAAGCTCAATGAACCTATGCGTGTGCGGGTCGCAGCTGAGGCCTCGCGCTCAGGGCGCGGTGTAGCGCGAGCGACGCCCCCGCGATCGCGCCGCTGCACGCGCGCTCGACGACCGGACGAATCTACCCGGTGCCGAGATCGATCCGGATCCCGCGGACGAAAGGCCGGCGCGCACGACGGCTTGTCCAGGGCAAAACAAGAGAAGACCCCGAGAAGGCATTGTGAACGTTGACATTGCAGGTGTCAACCAGAGATTGAGCGGCGCGCGGGCCTCCTGGATCCCTAGGGTGGGGCGCGGCGCCCATGTGCGCTCTCCGATGCGCTCGGCCCGCACCACGGCCCGGCGAGACGGCGAGATGGCGGGCCTGCCCGTGCGATACGTCGGCCTGCCTCGGGCTCGAGAAAGCGAACGGCATCACGACGGTTGCCCACGAAGGCTGCCGTGGTCAACGGCCTGCCCATGAACAGAAATTGGTACATCACGGCACAGGAGCTCACGATGACCGCGAGACCTCGCCTGCCGGGCACCTCTGATCAGGGCGCACACGCACCTGCCACGCAGGCTCCGAATCTCCGTCTGGCGGCCCCGCTCGGACGGAGCTCTCCGGGCCAGTGTTGGCCTCAGCCCGTCGTACGGCCGGGGCTGCCAGGAGAGCGCGCGCCCGACGCGAGGAGCGGAGAGGGGGATAGCTGAGAGAGGCGCCTCAGAAGGCGGCGTCGCGGAGCTTCGCCTTGTACTCCGCCTTGTACAGATCGTGGCAGGCCTTGCAGCTCGCCTTGGCGCCGTCGATATCGCCCTTCTTGGCCTTTTCCGCGCCATCCTTCGAGATCGCAACCCACTTGGGCATCCCGGGCGGCGGCTTCGACGCCACGTAGTCCAGCGCCGACGCGATCTTCGCGCCGTCGCCGCTCGTGGTCGCCGACTGCATCACCGTCTTCATCCAGCCCTGCATCGGACAGGCTTTCTGTCCTTTTCCACCGCAGCCAAAATCCTTTCCCTCGGCAACAGAACCGGGGACATCCGCCGTCCCGCTCGCGGCCCATGCTGCGCCCGCAAAGCAGATGCCGACGCTCATCAACACCGCACTCATCAGCTTCATGCTCATCGGCATCCGACGTCTCCTCTCATGTAAGAAGCAAGCTCGGCCAAGCCATCGCAGCTCGGAGGAGCAGATTGTGAACGCTCACATTTTTGGCGTCAACAAGAATTGACCGACGCGCGGCTATCCTCGATCCCGATGGGCGCCCAGCGGCGGCCAGCCGCGGCGCCCCAGCTCGGAGAGGCCGGCATCCGCCGATGTTGACGCGACGCGCCGGAGGAGCCCCGCCAGCCTTGCCCTCCCTCAGGCTCGGGGGTACCCCCGCGGGCCCAGGGCCGGCGTCGTTGTGTCGTGCAGGACGAAGAGCGCGTGCCAGCGGTCCTTGCCCTCCGTACCGTGCTCGCGCACGACCGCGGTACGGCGGGGCCGAGGGCGGCGCGGACCTGCACGACGCCCGTGCCGCTCGACGTGCCCACCGCCGGCGCGGGGAGGCCGGCGGAGCCGAGATGAGGGGATGGAAGGGACTTGCCGAGGTGAGCACCCCCGCGTACTTGACAGCGTGAAAGCGCGGCGGCGGGACGCTGGCCGCGAGGCGGCACAATCGCGCTCGCGACCTATCCGGCGCGTATCATCGCCGACAATCCGTTGCCACGTGGATGGGCTCCCAAGGCGGACAACGACAAGGCCCAAAACCTTCTATACCCCGACGAGGATAAGCGCCTCGTGGCTGCGGTGGATATTTTACTGTCTCATCGGATCTATGACGGGTCTCCGATCCGTGAGCGGATGCGTGCGGACGAAGCTGGCAGGCTGGAGCGCTCATCGGTTCCGGGGGACCGCGGCGGTGCTCTTGCGCAAGACCAGCTCGGCATCGACCACGACGCGCGAGCAGGAGCGGCGGCCGCTCTCGATCTGCCCGAGGAGCAAGTGGAGGCACCTGCGCCCCAGCTCGGAGAAGTCCTGGCGGACGGTGCTGAGCGGAGGCGTGAAGTAGGCCGCCTCCGGGATGTCGTCGAAGCCGACGATGCTGATGTCCCGCGGCACCGCGCGTCCGATCTCGTGGAGGTAGCGGAGCACGCCCAGCGCCATCTGGTCGTTGGCCACGAACACGGCGGTGACGCCCGGCGTGCGCGCCAGCTGCGGGGCGAGCTCGTAGCCCGAGCGTGCGCTCCAGTCGCCGCGCAGGAGAGGCGGCGGCTCGACGCCCGCGGCCTCCAGCGTCGAACGCCAGCCGTCGATGCGCTGCTCGGCCTCGAGCGAGTCGGTCGAACCGGCGATGTGCCACACCGTCCGGTGGCCCAGGTCGAGGAGATGGCGGGTCGCGGCCGTCGCGCCGCCGTGCTGGTCGACGGCGACCACCGGGACCGAATCGTCCGGCCCACCCTCGACGGCGACCACCGGCACGTCGGAGGTGACGTGGCGGAGCGCGTCCACCGCCGACCGCAGCGGGGCGATGACCATGATGCCGTCGGCGCCCTGATCGCACAGCCCCTTCACCGCCTCCACCACCGGCGTGCGGCTGAGCGATTTCAGGCTGACGACGCTGACGCCGTACCCGGCGTCGTGCGCCGCCGTCTCGAGCCCGTGGAGCGTCGACGCCGGGCCGTAGTGCGTCGTGTCGAAGCTGACCACACCGAGCGTCCGCGAGCGCCCGGTGACGAGCGCCTGCGCCACGGAGCTCGGGCGGTAGTCGAGCTGGCGGATCGCGTCGAGCACGCGCTCCCGCGTGTCCCGATGCACGTGGGGGCTGTCGTGCAGGACCCGTGAGACCGTCTGGTACGAGACGCCGGCGAGCTTGGCCACGTCGACCATGACCGCGGCCCGGCGCCCGCCTCTCTTGATGCGCCCCTCGGGAGGAGAGTTGTCGTCCATCGGGGCCAAGCTTAGTCGCGCGCGGGGGGAATGGAATCGACATCCACAACGACCGCGCCCCGGCGCCCGCCTCTCTTGATGCGCCCCTCGGGAGGAGCCTTGCCATTGGCCGGGCCCGATCTCGGCGGCGGAGGGGCGGATCGGCGTGAACGTCCCCGGTCGGGCGTCGTCCTCCGGCTTTGCCCTGAGCGGGTCGTCAGCCGCCACGTGCCCAACGACAGGCATGTTACCGGAGCTCATGCCGCAGGCCGCGCTGGAGCAGGCGGTCATGGCGGCGCTCCTGGCGATGCTGGAGGTCAGCGCCCCGTGGACGTCCCCGACTGAGCGAGCGCCTGGACCGCTCGCCATAGCTGGGTCACCACGTCGCGATCCAGCCCGACGGTAGAGAGCTTCCCGAGGCACCCGGCGCAGAGATGACCGGCCTGGAGCTTGATCCCCACCTCGGCCTTCTGCTGGCAGAGGTCGAAGAGGCAGGCGAGGGTCTCGGTGTGCAGCAGCTTCGCGGGCTCATAATCGGCGGAGAGGGCGTGCAGCCCGTAGAGGAGCAGCTCGTACGCCACGAAGGAGATGGCATCCTCGGGCAGGTGCGCGCCCACCTCGGCGCAGCCGCGGAGCCAGCCGCCGCCCAGATCGGTGTTGCCTCGCGCAATCACCGTGTCGAGCGCGGCCTCGGCGTGGAGCCGCGCCCCAGGCGTGGCCTCGGTGGAGGGGATGGGCACCTCGACCTGGTGGTCGAAGGTGACCACGCTGAAGCGGTCGCCGGGCTGGAGGGTGCGGATGGCCTGGCGAGCAGCTTCCAGCGCGAGCCGGAGCTTCTCGCCGGTCATGGAGCCGGAGCGGTCAATCACCAGCGAGAGGTGGACAGGCTTGCGGGCCTGGCTCCCCTCGGGCCGGGGTACCGTGATCTCCACCCGGAGCAGTCGCTCCGAGCGCTCGGCGGGGAGCAATGGTCGATCAAGACGGGCGTTGAACATGGCGGCGGCACCATGGCAAACCCCGCCCGGGCTACCGTCAAGGGGTCGACGGCCTCCGCAGGCTGGCGGCGTGTACGGCGCGCCGCGGCCCCGGGACCTTAGCTGACCGGATCTCCTGACAGCGGCGCGACGCTCTTGGGCCTTCGCGATCTCTTGAATGAGGCTGCCGCCGCGCGACGTGCTACACCGCGGGCTCACGCCGCCCCTCCGGGGCGATCGCCCCCCGAGCATCGATATGACGCAGCCCCAGCCCAACAATCCTCTTCACGGCGTCACGCTCCAGATGATCCTCGAGCGCCTTGTCGCGCAGCACGGCTGGGAGCAGCTCGGACGCATGATCGACATTCGCTGCTTCAAGTACGATCCCAGCATCAAATCGAGCCTGCAATTCCTGCGACGGACCCCGTGGGCCCGGCAGCAGGTGGAGGCTCTCTACCTGCGGGACATGGCCAAACCCAGCCCGTGACCGGGCCGCCCGATCGTCAGGCGCCCGGGGCGCGCACGAACTGCTCGTAAACCACGAGCGTGACCGGCTTGTCGTTGGCGACCTTCACGAGGATGCTCTTGACGCGCAGCCACTCGAGGCCGGTCTTGCCGGCGCCCACGCGCGGTACGCCGATCCGCGCGATCCCCGCCCCGGCGGCGTGCGTCACCATCGCGACGAGCGAGCGCTCGAGCGCGGCGAGCGAGGGCCTCTTCGTCGCGTTCTCCTGGATCGCGAGGCTGTACACCGTATCGCCGCCCTCGCTCCAGACGAAGGCCTCCCCGAGCTGGAGCTTCCGCTCGGCGCTCCGCTGCTCGAACGCCGGGAGCAGGCCCGGCCAGCGCTTCTTGAACGCCACGGAGATCCCCGTGTCCATCTTGCCCGCGCAGCTCACGCCGTGCGCGTACGCATGAAGATCGGGGGTGTTGAGTAGATCGCCCTTGGTGAAGATCGTCGGCACGCGGGGCACCCTAGCACTGACGCGGTCAGCTTCGTGAATTGCCGACGGGCCCGCGAACGCGAGGCGAGGTGCCGCCTACGCCCCCGCCACCTCGAGCGCTCCGTTCCGGCCCACCCGGTACGTCCGCACCGGCGCCCCCCGTACGAGCCGGGCGTGCTCGCTCCAGCGCGCGGCCTCCTCCTCGGCGCCGCGCCGGGCGGCGCGCTCGGCGATGCGCGCCGCTGCGCGGCGGACGTTCGCGTACCGCGAGCGCTCGTCGGCGACGCGCGCCGTGATCCCTCTCGGCCGTCGGGAGTCGATGCGAGCGGCGGGCTCGACGTCCGCCCGAGCTCGCTCCCCCTCGGCGCCAGCCGCAGCCCGAGCAGCCTCCCTTTCGCCTCGTGAGCGACCCGGTGATGGTCGAGCGGGTTCGCTCTCTTCAATGACCGACGACGGCGAGGCCCATCACCACGCAAGCGAGGATGAGCGCCGAGCAGATGGGCAACACGATCCAGAAGCTGAAGTACGGCGTGGAAGGGCGGCGGAGGCGAACGACACTGACGACAAAGGCGTAGAGCGCAGAGGTCAGCGTGAGGGTAAACGCCAACGGCTTGAGCATATTCGCCCCTTCAATCGAAAAGACGTAGAGGGAAAACAGCGTTGGTATCGCGAGAAAAAGGACGGTGAGGATTTTTAGGAGCATGCCGGACGCTCGTCTTGTCGATCAGGGTTTCGGGTTCACAGCAACAGGCACTTTGCGCGGGATCCGAGCCTCCGAGTGATTTCAGCGGGTAAGCTTGTCCCGTGAAACTCAACGACTACCACTCTACCGTACGAGCCGCCCAGGTTGGCGGACCTACGGGTCCTTGGCGCAGCGGAAGCCGATGCTCCAGCCGCGCGCCGTGGAGGCGCTCGGGCGGCGGTGCGCGGAGCGCACGTACTGGCCCTCGACCGTGTCCCACCCGCCGCCGCGGAGCACTCGGCGGGAGTCGTCGCAAGCATCCCTGTCGTAGGGGCAATAATGCCCCTCGGTCCACTCCCAGACGTTGCCGGCCAGATCCAGGGCGCCGGCAGGCGATTTTCCCGCAGGCGATCGTCCGACGGGGGCAGTCGCCGGGGCCGCGTCGTCGTCGTTGTACATCCGAGGCCACGGCCCCTTCCCCACCTTTTCAAGCCGCTCCGTCAGCATCCGGCTGCACTCCGGCCCGCAGGCGTTGAGGCGCTCGCCCGAGGGAGGCGCGTGGCCCCAGGGGTAGGTCCATGCCTCCTTGCCGCGCGCCGCGAGCTCCCACTCCGCCTCGGTGGGCAGCCGCTTGCCGGTGGCGGCGCAATACGCCTTCGCCTGGTACCAGTCGACGCAGTTGATGGGGTGATCCAGCGCCTCGGGGCCATTGCAGAACTGGCTCCAGAAGGAGCGGCCGTTGGGCGTGAGCCCCTCCGACTCGACGGTTTGCCGCGGGCGCTCGCAAGCCTCGCATTCGGAGTAGGCCTTCACCGTGACCTCGGTGACGTCGAGACAGAACGGCTTCACCGTCACGCCGTGCCGCGGCGTCTCGTCGCTGGGCGTCTCCGCGTCCGCGTCGGAGCCCATCTGGAACTCGGCGCCTTCGATGAGCACCATGCCGCCCGGGCAGCCGGCCGATCCGGCCGGCGGAGCGCGAAAGGAGAGGTACACGCCCGCGCACGCGGCGCACGCGGCGGCGGCGAACGGCGCGGCGCGCCGGAGGCGCGTGGCGCGCGCCCCCGAGGGGCCCGGCGCCGCGGGCCGCTCCGCGGCGCGCTGGTGGAGCACGGTGTGGCCAGCCGCAGAGTCGGAGACGGCGCCCGCCATCCCAGGGTCGCCCGCGAGCGCGCCAGAGGTCGCGCGCGCGCTTCGCGTCAGAGGCGTCACAGGCTCTCTCGCGAGCTCGCCCGCGCCGTGGGGCGCGCCGAGGAGATCGACCGGCGCGGCCACGGTCGTGGCGAACGCGGCGGGGTGATGGCGGCCAGCGGGCGCGTCGTCGTCCGCGATCCGGGCGTCCAGGCCGAGAAAGGCATCGACCATCTCGCGCGCGGACTGGAATCGGCAGCTCGGATCGACGGAGAGCGCCTTGGAGAGCCAGTCGTCGATCGGCGCCGGCAGGCCAGGCCGCTGCTCGGTGGCGGGGCGGAATTTCCCCTTCAGGACCGCCGCGCCCACGGCCACGAACGAGCTGCCCTGGAACGGCAGCGCGCCGGTCAACGCCTCGTAGAGGATGACGCCGAGCGACCAGAGATCCGAGCGGAGATCGACGTCCTTGCTCCCCTCGAGCTGCTCGGGGCTCATGTACGGAGCCGATCCGATCACCATCCCGGTCTCGGTGAGCGCGGGGTTCGCCGCCGGCACCGCCGCGTCGCCCGCCACCTTCGCGACGCCGAAGTCGAGCACCTTGACGAAGAGCGGGTATCCCTGGCTCCCCTCCGTGATGAAGACGTTGTGGGGCTTGATGTCGCGGTGCACGATGCCGAGCTCGTGGGCGCTCTCGAGCGCGCTCCCCACCTGCCGCACGAGCGATCTCGCGGTGGCGAGGCTGAGGCGACCGCCGCGCTCGAGGAGCTCGGCGAGCGAGAACCCGCGCAGGAGCTCCATCACGAGGTACGGCACGGCGCCGTCGACGACGCCGTAGTCCATGACCTGCACCACGTGCGGGTGCGCGATCCGCGCCGTGGCCCGCGCCTCCCGCTGGAAACGCGCGACGAGGGCAGGGTTCGCCGCCACCCGCTCGGGGCGGATGAACTTCACCGCGACGTCGGTGTCGAGGGCGAGGTGCCGCGCCGCCCACACGACGCCCATCCCGCCCTGCCCGAGAGGCCTCAGCAGGTGCAGCTTGTCCGCGATGACAGCGTCGGGCCGGAGCTCCACGATGGCCAGGCGATGCTACCACCGGCGCGCCGGCGGCTGCACCGCGGCCGGCGGGAGCTTGCCGTCAGGTGGTGAGGGTCTACTTCGCCTTCTCGTCGAGGAAGCCGGTCACCCACGCGAGCGGCGCGTTCCAGTTGATCGTGATCTCGTTCACGCTCCAGGCCTCGATGTTGTCCACGAAGCACCGCTGCGCGACGCACCCCTTGAGGCCGGCGCTCTGGGCGTAAGGATCCTGGAGCGAGGAGTTCGGGCCGCCGGAGACGGCGCCAGGCGGCGCCTTCGGATACTTGCTGTTCGCCTGGTGCGCCCAGAACCGGTGGTGCGGGTTCTCGAGCGGCTTGTCGCCGTAGCCGGTCACGTACGACTGCCCGAGCGGGTTGCGCCCGAGGAGGTAGTCCATGCCCAGCACCACGCCGTCGAGGTACTTCGGCTGCTTGGTGAAGTCGTGGGCGAGGGCCACCACGAGCATGTTGTTCAGCACGCCCGAGTTCGAGCCCCAGTCGTACTTGCCTTCATGCGTCCGAGCGATGAGCGTCCGGTACCCCTCCTTGTCCGCGATGGCGAGGTACTGGTCGGCCGCCTTCGCGATGCGGCCGCGGAGCTCCTTCTGCCACGCCGCGTCCACGTGGCCGGGCACGATCGCCATCGAGATCTGGCCGAGCCCGTCGGTGACCCGCCAGCTCATCGACGCCGCGCCCCCTTCGACCTCCGTCGGGAACCGCGCGTTGAGCGGCGAGTCCTGCAGGAACTTCTTGTACTCCGGCTTCCCCGTCGTGACGAAGAGCTCCGCCGCGGCCCAGTAGAACTCGTCCTTGACGTCCGTGTCGTCGTAGGGACCACCACCCTTGTCGCCGCCGGGCGGCGCATAGAGGGCCGGGTTCTTCTTCGCCGCCGCCCAGGCGCGCTCGGCGGCCGTCAGGCACTTGGCCGAGAACGCCGCGTCCACCGTCTTCCAGATGCGCGCGCACTGCGCCCCCGTGGCCGCGACGTTGAGCGTGGCCGCGGTGCTCGGCTTGTGGAGGAAGCGCGCCACCTTGTCCTCGTGCGGCGCGAGGCCGAGGCCCGTCCACGACTCGTCGTGCATCTTGTGGTGGACCATGCCGGCGAGCGGCTTGCCTTCCGGCACCTGCATGGCGAGCAGGAACTCGAGCTCCCAGCGCGCCTCGTCGAGGATGTCCGGCACGCCGTTCTTGCCCTCGGGGATGCTCAGCTTGCCGTCCGCGAAGTCGGCGCTCGAGGCGCCGAGGTGCTTCGTGCGCTCGTACCAGTTGAGCAGCGTCCACACCGAGATACCGCCGTTGACGACGTACTTGCCGTGGTCGCCGGCGTCGTACCAGCCGCGGGACACGTCGAGCGCGTAGTCGCAGCCGCTGTCCTTCAGGCAGCGCGTGCTCTTGTCGTGGAGGTGACCCGCCGGACGCGCCAGCTCGGGCTTGCCGGCGAAAGGCATCTTGATCTCGATGCCGCTCCGGTTGTGATAGAAATACGCGAGCGCGTCGTACTTGAGCTTTTGGTAAAGACCCGTGCCGATGTCGAACGGGAAGCTCTTGTCCTCCCCCACCTTGAGCACGTAGCCCTGGCCCGGCGCCTTGAGGGCCGTGAAGTCGACGAGGTGGACGTGATCGCCGGAGGCGCCGTCCTTTCCGAAGACCTTTGTCTGGCCGTGGGCGACCGCCTTGCCGGAGGCGTCGAGGACCTCCCAGGCGAGCGGCGCGGTCGCCGCGTTGTTCACGCTCGCGATCTTGATGGCGCCGGGCAGATACCCGACCTGGTTCACGGCGACCTTCGGCGCCGCCGACTCGGCCACGGGCGCGGCGGCCTTGAACTCCGGGTCGTCCAGCCGGATGTCGTCGATGCAGACCTCGAACGGCTCCTTGGCCGACGCCATCGCGCCGCCGATGTGGAACGCGAGCTCCGCCGTGGCGTCATCGGCCTTCGCCATCGAGAACTTGCCGGAGAACGTCTTGGGCTCGGTCCCGAGGATCACGGTGTCCGACCAGTACTCCTCGTAAGGCGGCCCCGACATACCGACCTTCGGGCGCGCCTTCGTGGGCGAGGACGCCCAGGCCTTGTACTGGAGGGTATAGGTGTGCCCCTTCTGGATCACCATCTCCCGGTGGCGGAACTGGGCATCCCAGTTGTTCGACCCCTTGTTCGTCACCGTGACGCAATAGGCGCCCTTCTTCACCTCGGCGCTGCCCGCGCCCGGCGCGGTGAACGAGGTGTTCCAGGGAAGGCTCTTGTTGTCGTCGAAGTTGGATGCCTTGAGCAGGTTGGTCTGCGCGGGATCCGGGCTCGCCGCGGCGTTCGCGCCAGGCTCCGCGCCGGCGGTCGGGGCGGCCCCCGCTCCGGGGCCCTGCGTGACCACGCATCCGGCGCTCAGCCCGAGCGCGCCGAGCGCGAGCGCGGACACCCGCCCCGCTCGGCGGAGCATCGACTGCTTGAGAAGAAGGTCGTTCATAAGTCCTCGGTTCACGGCTGGGAGCAATCGGCGCATAGAAAGCGGCGATTCCGCTCGCCTTGTCAAGCGCAAACCTTACGGGCGCGCGGGATCCAGGCACGGCGCCTGCCATCCCAGCCATCCCCCGTCATCGTCCGGCGGCCGGCGGTGCGCAGCCATCCAGCGCGACCGGCCGCGCGCGGGCAGCCGTCATCCATCCCGAGCGCTCTGCGGCGCGCATCCCGCGCATTCTGCGGCGCGCGAAAGGCTCGGTAAGTTCGCGCTGGTACCCGTGGCGAGGTCGCACTAACCTCCGCCGCACCTCGCGCCGTACAAGGATGGCGACCGAGCACCCCAGGAGACGACATGGCAAAGCACAGCTTCTCAGTCCCCTTCAGCGGTTCCTCTCAAGACATCGTCGCGAAGGCCAAGGAGGCGATCGAGAAGGCCGGCGGCAAGTTCAGCGGCAATGACAGCAAGGGCGACTTCTCGGTGTCGACGCCGGCGGGGACCGTGAAGGGGACCTATGCCGTCTCGGCTCAGAGCTTCTCCGTGGACATCACGGACAAGCCGTTCATCGTGCCTGGCAGCGCGATCGAGTCCCAGGTGCGCAAGTTCCTCGAGAAGGCCTGAGCCCTCTCGGAGCGCACGCCGGCGCGCGCCCCCTCGGAGCGGGAGCGCGGCGGCTCGGAGCAGGAGCGCGGTGACATCGAGTTGCGACGGGCTGGTCACGGTGACGCTCAACGCGGCCGTGGACCAGACGCTGGAGTGCCCTGGCTTCACGGCCGGCGCGGTGAACCGCGTCGCGGCCCAGACCTTCACGGCGGGCGGCAAGGGCATCAATGTCGCCGCGTTTCTGGCCGGGCGCGCCGGGCGCGCCGGTCGGGTCACGGCGACGGGCTTCCTCGGCGGCGACAACGCGGCGCCCTTCGAGGCGCTGTTCCGCGAGCGCGGCATCGAGGACCGCTGCCTGCGCCTGCCCGGCGCGAGCCGGGTCAACATCAAGGTGGTCGATCGCCTCGGCCCGGAGGGTCCGAGGGTCACCGACATCAACCTGCCAGGCCCCGTCGTGCCGCAAGAGGCCCTCTCGCGCCTCGTGGACGAGCTCGACGCGCTCGCCCGGGAGAACCGCTGGTTCGTGCTGGCCGGCAGCGTCCCCGCCGGCGTGCCCGAGGATTTCTACGCGGAGATGGTGTGTCGGCTCAAGGCGCGGGGCTGCTCCGTCGCGGTCGACGGGAGCGGCGCGCCGCTGCGGCGCGCCGTGGCCGCGCGGCCCGACCTGATCAAGCCGAACGAGCACGAGCTCGCCGAGCTCCTCGGCAACCCGCTCCTGGGAGAGCGCGCGCAGATCGTCCGCGCGGCGCGGGAGATCCAGCGGTCCGGCGTCGGGCTGGTCGTTGTGTCGCTCGGGGCCGGCGGCGCGGTCTTCGTCGACGCGGAGCGGGCGCTCCTGGCGGTGCCGCCGCCGATCGAGGTGGCGAGCACGGTCGGCGCCGGCGACGCCATGGTGGCGGGCGTGCTGGCGGCGCGGCTCCTGGCCGAGGGCGGCGACCTGGAGGCGTGCGCGCGCCTCGGCACCGCGTTCGCGGCGGGCAAGCTGGCCGAGGTCGGGCCGGTGCTGCCGCCCGACGAGCGGCTCCGGGAGCTCCGTGACGCCACGCGGATAGAGCCTCTCGACGGCGCGGCGTGAGGCCTCGCGACGTGCAGGAGGCGAGAATCAGCCTGGCCTGTCAGATGCCGTCGCCGGCGAGGTGGACCTTGAGCACGCTCTCCTCTGCCGGCACGCCGAGCCGAAGGGGAAACCCGTAGTGTCCTGTCCCGCGGTGGACATAGAGCCGATCGGGGCCGCGGGCCCACAGGCCGTGATCGGGCATCTTCACGAAGAGCTGGAGAGCAGTCCAGGAGCCCCCGAGGCTGACAAGGCCGAGCTGCCCGCCGTGGGTGTGGCCCGAGAGCACGAGATCCCCCTCCCCCTCGCCCAGGTGGCGGAACGCGCCCGGATCGTGGAGCAAAACGAGCCGTAGCGCGCCCTTCACGCGCGGGTGCCGGGCGCAGACCGCCGCCATGCGCTCCGCGCGATCGCGGTAATGGAAGTCCATCCCGAGGACCTGGACCGGCCCGGCGGCGGTCTCGACGAGCGCCGCGTCGTCCACGAGCAGGCGCGCCCCTGCGCGCTCCAGCGCTGTCGCGACGTGGCGGGGCGACTCGTGATCATGGTTGCCATGGCACGCGAACACGCGGCCCTCGAGGGCGCGGAGCGGGGACAGGGCCTCCGCGAGGTGATCTGCGGTGTCCTGGGACTCCATGGTCAGGTAATCGCCGGTGAGCACGACGAGATCGGGATCGCGCTCCACCGCGCGCTCGCAGATGCCGCGGAGACGAGCGACGGACATGAACGGACCGAGGTGCGGGTCGGTGATCTGGACGATGCGGAGGGGCCGGCGCGCGCCGGGCGCCCCCTCGCGCGGGAGCGGGTGGCGGCGCAGCCCGTCGATGGGGGCGCGGTCGACGACGAGCTCGATCTCCTCGCGACGGGTGGTGAGCGACTGGAGGATACCGACGCCGGCGAGGGCGAAGGGCACCCAGAGGCCATGGGGTGTGGCCCCGAGCCCGCTCGCGATGGCCCACGGGAAGGACAGGAAGATCGCCGCCACGAAGTACGACGCGGGGATGCTCACGAGCGCGCGGTAGGCGAGCGGCCGCATCCGGGGGCGCGAGAGCAGGAGGAAGTGCAGGTACACCGCGCCCTGGAGGTAGGCGAACACCGGAGCGAGCGGGCCGACATGGCGGAAGAGCGCGCACGAGATGAGGGTGTGGATGCCGAGCAGCACGCCGACGAACCGCGCGTAGAGCCGACCGCGGCGGCGCCTCGCCGCCGCCACGATGAAGAGCCAGGCCAGGACGGAGACCGCCCAGAACAGGACGATGGGGGAGAGAAAGCTCAATCGACGGCTCCACGCGACCCGGGCGCACAGGACCACCATGGTCTGCTCTGCCTGGGCGGACGCGGAGTGTCCCGCGTTCCGGGCGTCCGCGCCAGGCGCCGCCGGAGGCCGATCGCCTGGCGTGCGGCGCGCATACGCCCAGCGCCGCCCGGCGGCGTTGCGGCACACGCACATCGCTGGTACGGAGACGCGATGCTCCTCCTCGTGAGGCACTTCCGGTGTTCCGGGAGGACATCGCCACGAGGGTCGCCCCATGATCCCGTACAGCAGGCGCGCTTGGCTGCAGATGCTGGTCTCGCCGCGGGGCTCCTTGTCGCCGGGCGTGATGAAGCGCGTGCTGGCCTTCGGGGTCATCGCCGCCGCGCTCTGGCTCGCGCACAGGTTCAGCCCCCGCGTGTCCCTCTCGATCGGCATTCACGAGGTCGCCGGCGCGGTGATCGCGCTCATCCTCGCGTTCCGCACGAACACGGCCTATAACCGCTTCTGGGAGGGCCGCACCCTCTGGGGCTCGATCGTGAACGCGAGCCGCAACCTCACGCGCATCGTGAACGCTCACGCGGCGGTGGACCCGGGCGCCGCGCGCGAGCTCGCCGTCTGGGTGGTGGTGTTCGTCCACGCCGCTCGGCGCTCGCTCCGCGGGCAGGCCGAGCGCCCGGAGATCGAGCGGCTGCTCCCGGCGGCCGAGCACGAGGCGCTCGCGGCGCGCGCTCACCCGCCGCTCCATGCGGCGCAGCAGATCTCCGAGCGCCTCGCGGCCTTCGTGCGGGCCGGGCGCCTCGAGCACAACATGGCCGTGTGCGCCGAAGAGCAGCTGAACACCCTGGTCAACTGCCTGGGAGGCTGCGAGCGAATCCTCAAGACGCCGACGCCGCTCGGCTACATCCTGCTGTTGCAGCGGGGCGTGGCGCTCTACCTGGCCACGCTGCCCCTCGCCCTCGCCGAGGCGCTCGGGGTGCTGACGCCCGTCGTGACGATGATGGTCGCGTATCCCGTCCTGATGATCGAGGCGCTCGGCGGGGAGCTCGACGACCCGTTCGGCCACGAGCCGAACGACCTCCCCCTCACGCGCATCTGCGACACCATCGAGCGCGACCTCCTGGGGTCGTCGCCGCTCAATCTGGTGATGGCGTCGAAGCCCGAGAGCTACCAGGACTGAGCGCGGCGCGGCGATGGGGCTCGTTTCTCACCTCTTCCCGAGGAGGGCGGTCGAAGCGTCCTGCACCTCGGGCTCCATGACCCCGCCGCGCGCTCTTGGCAATTTGCTCGACGATATCGTAGATCTGCGGCGCTCGCGGGCGTGGCCCCGCGTCGCTCGAGCCTGGACGCTATCATGACCGACCGTTACGCCATCATCGGCAATCCCATCTCCCAGACCAAGTCGCCGGCGCTGCAGACCGCCTTTGCCGAGCAGTGCGGGCAGGACATGGTGTACGGCGCGATCCTCGGCGAGCTGGATGGCTTCGCCGCCGCCGTGCGCGAGTTTCACAAGAGCGGCGGCAAGGGCATGAACATCACCATGCCCTTCAAGCTCGACGCCTTTGCGCTGGCCGACGAGCTGACGCCGCGCGGCCGTGCCGCGGGAGCGATCAACATGTTCACCTTGCGCGCCGACGGCACCATCCTCGGCGACAACACCGACGGCTTCGGCATCGTGCGCGACATCACCCACAACCTCGGCCGCGACCTCGAGGGCGCGCGCGTGCTGCTCCTCGGCGCGGGCGGCGCGGTGCGCGGCACCTTGTTGCCGCTCTTCGATGAGCAGCCGGCCGAGATCTTCATCGCCAACCGCACAGCCGGCAAGGCCGTGGAGCTCGCCGCCGAGTTTGGCCCGCGTGCCGGCGCCATCCCGCTCGCCGGCGGCGGCTTCGCCGACATCGCCGGGCGCTTCGACGTGATCATCAACGGCTCCGCCTCGTCCATGACCAACGAGGTGCCGCCCCTGCCCGCCGGCGTGTGGGACGAGGGCTCGCTGGCCTACGACATGGCCTACAAGAAGGAACCGACCGCCTTCGTGCAGGCCGCGCGCGCGGCCGGCGTGGGTCAGACGACCGACGGCCTCGGCATGGTGGTCGAGCAGGGCGCCGAGTGCTTCTACCTGTGGCGCGGCATGCGGCCCGACACCGCGCCCGTGATCGCTGCGCTGCGGGGAGCCTGAGAGGCGCGCCCGCTGGCAGAGCGCACGGCGGGCGGCGAGCAGCGCACCGTGGCGCCCCGGTGTCGGTCCTCGCACGGAGACCCGGCGAGGCGGACGCCGTGCACGTCCACGCCGCGCACCAGGACGTGCCAATAACGTACCAACGACAGAGCCCGCCTCTATACGGCATTTTCGCCACCACCCCGGCGCGACGCTGCTGCCTGGGAAGCAGCGGATCAGCAACTCCGCTGCTCAGAGCGCAGGACGGACATGGAGTGACCGGCCACCTGGACCGCGCGCCGTCGCTGGACACAGAGCCGGCGGCGAGGTGCCGCTGTCGCCGCCAGCTCGAGAAGGACATCACACGAGGAAAGTGTGCTTGCCAAGGCGAGAGGAGGAGAGTAAGAGTCGACTGCATGGCGAGTACCTCGACCTCGCAGGTGCGCTTCGTCGCGCGCTGGGAGCTTGGCGAGGTCGATTGCGGCTCCGGACGCGACAGTGACGCTTCGCTCCGAGAGGGCCGCACGCGCTGACGCTCATCCATCCTTCGAGCGTGCGACCCCTGCGTCGCTCGACAACCTCGCCGATGCTTCACAGCCCGCCGCAGGTCGCTGAGCGCTGCCAGGGCGTTCCTCCGATGATCCATCCACACGCCGAACGTTGAGCAAGAGGAACAGATGTCACGAGCTACAGTCACGTTGAAGACCAGGGATGGCCAAACCGAAGCGTCCGTCTTCCGTCCCGACTCCGGCAAAGGCCCCTGGCCCGCGGTGCTTGTGTACCAGGATGGCC
The DNA here is from genome assembly GCF_051473855.1 of Sorangium sp. So ce375. Classification (NCBI taxonomy): domain Bacteria; kingdom Pseudomonadati; phylum Myxococcota; order Polyangiales; family Polyangiaceae; genus Sorangium; species Sorangium sp. So ce375. Next base: position 3,024,445 of record NZ_CP150335.1, on the reverse strand, counting down.
GCGGCATACGGCCCGCTCTCTTCGAGCTGGGGGAGCGCATCGCGCAGGGCGGCTATCTCGTCCTGTTGCCGGATCTCTTTTACCGCGGCGGGCCCTATCAGGCGCCGGACGCCGAGACCTTCAGCCGAGATCCGGAGCTCCGCAAGCAGTGGCAGCAGAAGTACATGGCCACGGCCACCAAGGCCAACGTGCGCTCGGACACGGAGGCGTTCCTCGCCTTCCTGGCCGCCGAGCCCGATGTCCGCTCGCTGTCGATCGGCACGACCGGCTATTGCATGGGAGGCGGGTTGTCGCTGGCGGCGGCTGGCCATTTTCCGGATCGCGTGATCGCCGCGGCGTCTTACCACGGCGGCAACCTGGCGACCGATGATCCAGACAGCCCGCACCTTCTGGCGCCGCGGATCCGCGCGCGCGTGTACGTGGCGGGCGCGATCGAGGACGCCTCGTTCCCTGACCAGCAGAAACAGCGCTTGATCGACGCCCTCCAGCAGGCGGGCGTGCAGCACGCGGTCGAGACGTATGAAGGCGCGAAGCACGGCTGGGTCCCCTCCGATTCAGCGGTGTACAACCGAGCCGCCTCCGAGCGCCATTACCAGACATTGCTCGCGCTGTTCGACGCGACGCTCAAGCCGGCGCCTCCGAAGAACTGAACGCTGAACCCCGGGGTCTAAAGCGGGGAGCAGGTCCCCGCGTGACGCCAGGCCGGGCGGCTCGGCCTGTTGACCGGCGTTCGCCGGGCGCCCACTCCGCGCAGCGCGTCACGTCGACATCACCCACAACCTCGGCCGCGACCTCAAGGGCGCGCTCCGGCGCGCCTTGGCACAGTACGCACGACGTGGATCCACGTAAGCGCCTGAAATGACACGGGTATGGCTCGGTACGCGCCGTGCTTCGCAGCATGCCCGGCCGCGTCCGACGTCGGCACGTGACGACCCTGGCGGCCGAGGAGATCCCGATGCACACCCATTTCCGCTTCGCTTTCATGGTGGGAAGCCTTCTCGCGCTAGGCGCATGCTCGGTCGGATCGAGCCCGGCCGAGGGCGGCGACGGGGAGATCCCGGGGAGGGGCGCCGGCGCTGGCGAGGGTGACGCCTTTGGCTCAGCCGCTGCAGGAGGTGTGTCGGAGGGCGCCGAGCCCTCGGACGGAGCCTCTCCCGGGGTCGGTGTGGGCACAGGCGGCGGCGGAGGCGCAGGCGGCGGAGGCGGCGGAGGTGCAGGCGGCGGAGGCACCATCGAACCTGGCACGCTCACCGCGGGCGTCTGGGACGACAATCGCAACTTCGACTTCTTCCTCTCGTACCGGAGCACGCTCTATTCGCAGCCGCTCCCGGGCGTATTGCCCTTCACCGAGGCCGACCACCAGGCCGCGCATAGCCTCTTCGCGGCGCCTCCGGGAAAAAAGGAGACGCTCGACGTATCGCTCGTCATCGACACGACCGGCAGCATGGGTGATGAGATCACGTATCTCCAGACGGAGTTCATCGCGCTCTCCGACTCCATCTTCGCCAAGTACCCGAACGCCCAGCAGCGCTGGTCGCTCGTCCTGTACAGGGACACCGAGGACGACTACGTCGTCCGGTGGTTCGACTTCCGCTCCGATCCCGACGAGTTCCAGGAGAAGCTCGCCGAGCAGGCGGCCGGCGGTGGCGGCGACTTCCCGGAGGCGCCGGACATGGCGCTCTCCAAGGCGGCCGACCTCTCCTGGCGCGCGGACGACACCACCGCGCGCCTCGCCTTCTGGGTCGCGGACGCGCCCCACCACGACAACAACGCGGCGGCGATGGCGGGCGGGATACGGGCCCTCAAGGACCTCGGGGTGGCCGTCTATCCCGTCGCGTCGAGCGGCGTCGACGAGCTCACCGAGCTCAGCATGCGCTCTGCCGCACAGCTGACGGGCGGGCGATACCTCTTCTTGACGGATGACTCCGGGGTCGGCGGGACGCACAAGGAGCCAACGATCCCCTGCTATTACGTGACCAAGCTCGATCGCGCGATCCTGCGCATGGTCGACGTCGCCCTCTCCGGCGTCTACCGCGAGCCGGAGCCGTCCGAGATCCTCCGCACGGGCGGTGATCCCCAGGACGGCGCGTGCGAGCTCGCGTCGGGCAGCGAGGTGCTCGCGTTTTGATCTGACCGCTCGTCAGCCCCGCTCCCGCTGGCCGCTCGTCAGCTCCGCTCCCGCTGGCCGCTCGTCGGCCCCGCTCCCGCTGGCCGCTCGTCGGCCCCGCTCCCGCTGGCCGCTCGTCGGCCCCGCTCCCGCTGGCCGCTCGTCGGCCCCTCTACTCTAAGAGAGTGGGCGGATCAGATAAAAAATTGTCCTGCCAATCCGGCGCAGATACCGCAGTTGTGGCTTGACGCCTCCGGAAACTTTGGGTTCCTATCCCCCCGTGAACATGGGTGCATCGCGATGAGGGAGAAGGGGCAGACCTTCGAGGTCATCTTCGGCCGTCCGGCAAAGCTCCTGGCCGAGGCGCCGGGGCGCGTGAACCTGATCGGCGAGCACACGGACTATAGCGGCGGGTACGTGTTGCCTACCGCGATCCCGCAGAAGACGCGCGTCGAGATCGCGCCGCGGGAGGACGGGCTCATCCAGGTCGCGACGGCGAACGTGGACGGCGGCGCCCAGCTCTCGTTCCGCGCTGGAGAGGAGTCGCGCCGCGGCCTGTGGCTCGACTACGTGCAGGGCATCACCGCGGTCCTCCGCGGCCGGGGCGCCTCGATCCCGGGCTTCGACGCGAGGATCGCGTCGACGGTGCCGCTCGGAAGCGGGCTGTCGTCGAGCGCCTCGCTGCTCGTGGCGCTCGCCCGCGCGCTGCGCGCGATGCTCGGCCTGTCCATCGACGATGTGGAGATCGCCCGGATCGCACACGCCGCGGAGCACGACTTCGTGGGCGCGCCGGTCGGGACGATGGATCAGATGGCCGCGAGCCTCGCCGACGAGAGCACGGCGCTCTTCATCGACACGAGGACGCTCGCGTTCGAGCGCATCCCGCTGCCCGCGGAGGCCGAGCTGCTCGTGGTGGACTCCGGGGTGGCTCACCAGCACGCCAGTGGCGATTACAAGACTCGGCGGGCGGAGTGCGAGCGCGCGGCCGCGGCGCTCGGCGTCCCACAGCTCCGGGACGTCGACGCGACCGTGGAGCCGCGCATTGCGTCGCTGCCGGCGCCGCTCGACCGGCGCGCGCGCCACGTCGTGACCGAGAACGCCCGTGTGCTCGCCGCCGTGGCCGCGCTCCGCGCAGGAGATCTGCGCCGTCTGGGCGAGCTCTTCGACGCGTCCCACCGGTCGATGCGCGACGATTTCGAGGTGTCCGTGCCGGCGGTCGACGAGCTTGTGGAGAGCGCGCGGGCGCAGCCGGACGTCTTCGGCGCCCGGCTGACCGGCGGCGGCTTCGGCGGCGCGATCGTGGCCCTGGTGAAGCGCGGGCGCGCAGCGAGCGTGGGCCGGGCCGTCGTGGAGGCCTATGCGCGCACGCCGAACCGCCGGGCGACGGTGCTGGTAGGCGGGCCCGTCTCGTAACAGAGAGGCTCGGCGTCGACGTATTCGTCAGGCGCGTCCACCACGGGAACGGGTCGCCGTGGGGAGACGGGGCCCCATCAACCGGGGTACCACGTGACGCGCGGGTCATCGGGCGCGCGCACGTGGTCGAAGGCGGCGTCCGTGAGCTTCGCCAAGTCGTACTGCGGCCGCCAGCCGAGCAGAAACTTCGCCTTCGAGTTGTCCAGCCAAGTCGAATGAAATTGCGTCTTCACCCTCACGCTCGGCAAGCCCCGCGTCGTCTCGAGGTAACGCGCCAGCTCCCCGTAGTCCACAGGCTCGTCCATGCAGATGTTGAAGGTTTGCTGGCGAGCCTTCTCATGATTGATGGCCTTCAGGATCGCGGTGACCAGATCCTCCACATGCACGAAGTTACGCTTCACCGGCTCACCGCCAGGGTCGAGCATCACCGGCACGGCGCCCGAGCGGACGTACCCCTCTGCCGCCTCAGCACCGACCAGATCGCGCCACCTCGGCCCTCCGAACACGTCGTCACCGAAGGATAGCTGCGCCTTGAAGTCGTCCTTCTCCATGATCCACGGCGCGCGCAGGCAGCACCCGTTCAGCCCATATTGAATGTAATACTGCTCGAGCATGACCTCCTCGAGCACCTTGGACAGCGCGTAACAGCCCGGGTAGGCGCTGTGCCGCTGCGCCTCCGTGACCGGGACGGGGTGCGGATAAAAGAAGTGGCCCATCCCGGCGTCGCCCCCGACCAAGATGAATTGCTGGAACGCAGGGCTGACGCGGCAGGCCTCCAGCAGCCAGAACATGCCTTTGACGGCCACGTCCATGATGCTCTCGGGGGTCTCCTTGCTTGTCGCCAGGTGCAGCACGTGGCTCACGCCCTCGGTCGCCTCGTTGACAAAGGCCCTGTCCTCGATGGCCCCCCGCAGCACCTCCACGCGCTCCGTCCGCTCCAGCACGCGGTTGTGGCACAGCGCGCGGACCTTCCATGCCTCGAACCCGGGGTTCGACAGGAACCTGCGGATGAATGCCTGGCCGACCTTGCCCGCCGCCCCGGTGACCAGAATTCGCTTGGTCTCGCTCATTCTATCGCTCCTCGCTCTCCAGCATCATCAAGGATGAACGTTCTCCACCCCCCTGGCTGCGGGGGCCGACCGGATCAGGACCTGCTGCATGACGATAAAGACGAGCAGCAGCAGCCCGATGCTGATGTGGTGCCAGGGCGACGGCAGCCGTCCATCCAGGTTGATCACCGCCCGCACGATGCCCGTGATCATCACGCCCATCACGGTGCCGACGACGCTGCCGGCCCCCCCGGTCAGCAGCGTGCCACCGATCACCACCGAGGCGATGGCCTCGAGCTCCAGCCCGGCGCCGATGTTCGGCTTTCCAGCGCTGTCGACCAGCGCCGTCGTGACCCCGCCGAGGCCCGCGCACAAGCCGCACAACGCGTACAGACACACCGTCGTGGCGCCCAGCGGCACCCCCATGAGCAGCGCGGCCTGCCTGTCCCCGCCGATGGCCAGGACGTTCCGGCCGAAGCTCGTGCTGCGGCCAAGAACCACGCCGAGCACGACGACCATCAAGAACAAGAGCGCCGTCGCCGGGACCCAGGTTCGGTCCAGGCCCGGGATCCTCAGCGCGAAGCCGAGCTCATCGACGATCCAGTCCAGCGCAGGGTGATCGATGCCGATGGGCTGCATGCTGACGAGGAACGCCGCGCCGCGGGCGAAGAACATGCCCGCGAGCGTCACAAGGAACGGGGGCAGAGAGAAACGATGGATCAGGTGCCCCGTCATCGCGCCGAACGAGACCGCCACCGCGAGGCCGATGCAGAACGCCAGCAGCGGGTGGCACCCACCGGCGACCAGCGTGCCGACGAGGACCGTCGTGAGCGCGACGACGGAGCCGACCGAGAGGTCGATACCCCCCGACAGGATGACGAAGGTCATGCCCACCGCGCAGAGGCCCATCGCCGCGTTGCCCTTGATCAGGTCGACCAAGAAACGCAGGCTGCGCGCCGCGTCGTAACAGACCAGCACCCCCGAGTAGAGCGCGATCAGGAGGACCGCGGTCACCACGAGCGGCAGATCCCGCCGATCCCAGCTGCGCATCGCTACCGCCACCGCCTGAGCCCGAGCAGCTCGACGAGCCGCCGGCGCGACTCCTCCGAAACGAGCAGGCAGCTGAGCAGCATCACGCCGGCCTTGGGCATCGGCTCGATCTCCGAGGGGACGTGCTGGATGTACATCGTGGTGGAGAGCGTTTGTATCAACAACGCTCCTATCAGGGTGCCGCCCAGATAGAAGCGCCCGCCGGTGAGCGCGGTACCGCCGATCACCGCGGCGAAGATGGCGTCCAGCTCCCGCAGGCGCCCCACGCGATCGGGGTCGGCCGTGGAGATGTACGAGGCGGCCACGAGCCCGGCGATGCCGGCGCACAGGCCGGAAAAGCCGTACAACCAGAGCTTGATGCGGCGATCGTCGACGCCTGCGAGGCGGCTCGCCCGCTCGTTGTCGCCGATCGCTTCCATGAACAGACCGAGCGCCGTCCTCCGGCAGAGCAGCGCGGCGACGACGAACACGGCGGCCACCAGCACCATGGAGAACGGCAAGCCACCGACGTGACCGTTGCCGATGAACGCAAACGTCGCGTCCGTGTGCGTGACGGGCTCGGCGCGGGTGATGAGCATGGCGACGCCGCGGACACCGACCATGCTGATCAAGGTCACGATGATGGGCTGGATGTTCAGCGCCGTCACCAGCGCGCCGTTGAACAGACCGACGGCGCCGGCGACGACGAGGGACAGGAGCGCAGCCGGGAGCGGCCCCCAGTGAGCCTCCTTCATCAGGATCACGCAGGTAGCGCCGGACAACGCCATGACCGAGCCGACCGACAAGTCGATGCCCCTGACGGCGATCACCAGGGTCAGGCCGATCGCGAGGAGCATCACCTCCGAGCCCTGGTTGAGCAGGTTGATGGGCGTCCCGTAATAAGCGCCGTCGCGCTCGACGATCGAAAAGAAATTCTTGGACAGGACGGAGTTGAACAGAAGGAGCACCAGGAGGCCGAGCAGAGGCCAGGCCTCGCGGCGCCCGCGCACGAGCAGAATGGCGCCGGCGCACCCGGTGAAGAGGAGGATCCCGATGCCCGTGAGGTTGGCGTTCGTGGGCGCCGCTTCCGCGATCTTCTCAAGCATCGGGCGCCTCCTTCTGATGGGCGATGGCCTGGATGATCGACGAAGGCGTCACCGACTCTCCCGCGAGCTCGCCCTGCTGCTTGCGGTCCCTCAGGACGACCACCCTGGAGCAGTTGCGCGCGATCTCCTCGAGCTCCGACGAGATCAAGACCGTGGCGACCCCCTTCTCGCTGAGCGACTTCACGAGCGCCTCTATCTCGAGCTTGGCGCCGATGTCCACGCCGCGCGTGGGCTCGTCGAGCAGCATGATCCGCGGCTGCATGGCCATCCAACGCGCGAGCAGCACCTTCTGCTGATTGCCGCCCGACAGCAGCTTGACGGGCGTCTCGGGGGACGGCGTCTTGATGCTCAGGGCCTCGATGTAGTGCTGGACCAGACGATCCCGCTCGTTGCGCGGGAGCACCCGCAGCGCCCCCTGGGAGGCCTGCAAGGCGAGCACGAGGTTCTCGCGCACGGAGAGGTTCGGGATGATGCCATCCACCTTGCGGTCTTCCGGGCAGTACGCGAGGCCGGCCCGGATCGCCTGCCGAGGCGCCTCGATCTCGGTCGCACGTCCGTTCACCGCGAGCTCACCGCGATCGGCGGGCTCGATCCCGAAGAGCATCCTGGCGGTCTCGCTTCGACCCGAGCCGAGCAGCCCCGCCAGCCCCACCACCTCGCCGGGCCGCAGCGCGAGGTCGATCGGCCCGATGACCCCCTTTCTTTCGAGGCCGCGCGCGGAGAGCGCCGGCTCCGCGGCGCTCTCCCCCCCTCCGGGACCGGCAGGGCCGCCTGACGCGGCCCTGTCTTTTTCGCCGAGCTTGACGCCCAGCATCGCCTGAACGAGCTCCAGGCGAGGCAGCGCGCCGCTCGCGTACTGGCCGACCAGGCAGCCGTTCCTGAGCACCGTGATCGTATCGCTGACCGCGTAGACTTGATCCAGGAAGTGAGTCACGAAGAGGATCGCCAACCCCTGCGCCTTCAGCCCCCGCATCACGTCGAAGAGCCGCAGCGTCTCCGCTTCATCCAGGCTGGAGGTGGGCTCATCCAGGATCAGGATCCGCGCGTCCACGGCGAGCGCGCGGGCGATAGCGACCATCTGCTGTAGCGCGGTCGGCAGCGCCGCCACCGATCGCGACACGTCGAGTTCCAGCGAGAGGCGCGCGAGGGCCTGACGAGCCTTCGCGCGGACGGCGCGCCCGTCGATCAGGCCGAAGCGCCGAGGCTGCCGGCCCAGCATGATGTTGTCCGCGATGGAGAGGTGCGGGATCAGGCTGATTTCCTGGTGCACCGCGCTGATCCCCAGCGATTCTGCGTGGCGGGGAGACGTCGGCCGGATCACCGTGCCGCCGAGGCGCAGCGTCCCGGCGTCGGGGGAATAGACGCCGGTGAGCAGCTTGATCAGCGTCGACTTGCCGGCTCCGTTCTCCCCCATCAACGCCTGGATCTCGCCGGCGCGCGCCTCGACGTGCACGTCGTGCAGCGCGCGAACTCCGGGGAAGGACTTGCTGAGGCCCTCGACAGAGAGCAAGGCGTTCGAGACAGGCATGCGGCTGCTGCTCCGTAGGTGAGTGCCGCGCGACGAGCGAGCTCACGAGCGTGATGGTGCTCGCGCCGCCGCAGCGAGGCCGGCGCCGACCCCTCTTCAGTAGGGCCGCGAGCTGATGACCGCCGCTGCCTGCTCGCGCTCGAAGATCTGGCCGGGGACGATCGTGCGCTTCGGCACCTTCTCACCGCGCACGATCTTGTCGATCGTATCGAAGAGCAGGGGGCCGTGCATGGGGTTGCACTCGACCGTCGCGTTCAGCTTCCCCTCCATCATGGCCTCGAACGCCGCCTTCACGGCGTCGATCGATATCACAAGGATATCCTGCCCGGGCTTCAACCCCGCGGCCTGGATCGCCTGGATCGCCCCGAGCGCCATGTCGTCGTTGTGAGCGTAGACGGCGTTGATCTCGCCCTTGTGGGCCGAGAGCAGCGTCTCCATCACGGCCTTTCCCTTGGTGCGCGTGAAGTCACCGCTCTGGCTCGCGATGATCTTCATGTCCGGGTGTTTCGCGATCGCCTCGGCAAAGCCGGTCTTGCGCATCACCGCCACGTCCGCCGCCGGCGTGCCCACGAGCTCGATGATGCGCGCCTTGCCGTTCGTCTGCTTCGCGAGCCACTCCCCTGCCCGGCGCCCCTCCCAGACGAAGTCTGCGACCATCACCGTCTCGTACAGATCTTCGTCAGCGTCCACGCCCCGGCTCGTGAGCACCACCGGGATCCCGGCGCGCTTGGCCTCCTTCAATGTGGGCTTCCAGCCGACAGACTCTTGCGGCGCAATGACGATGACGTCGACGCCCTTGGTGATGAACCCGTTGACGGCGTTGACCTGGTTGTTGTGCACGTTCTGGCCGTCTGCGAAGAGGAGCTGCACGTGGCGCTTCTCCGCTTCCTCCTGGATCGACTTGCCGTGCGCGATCCTCCACGAGCTCTCGGCGCCCGTCTGCGAGAAGCCGACGACGATCTCGGACAGCTTCTTCGGCTTCCGCCCCGCGGGCTCGGCGCTCGAGGCCGGCTTCTGGGCGGCGCGCTCGGCGTCGCCTCCCTCGCGGGAGCAGCCGGCGGCGACGGACGCTGCGCCTAGGATGGTCAGGAACGTCCGCCGTGACACGTAGTTTCGAGGGTTCATGCTCTTCAACATAGATTACGCCATCCCGACGGCTGTCGTCCAGCCGCGCCGCCAGCACCGCCGGATCTTTGAAGGAATCATCTCCGGTGAACAGCACTCGAGATCTCACGACAGCCGCCGAACGAGCGCGGTATGCCGTGTTCTCTGGTGGAACACCCTCGGCCCGATACAAATCCCCCATCGTTCGGAGATCGCTCCCGCGACGACCGAGCGAACGGAGCTGGTGCAAAAATCGGTAGGATAACGAATGCCTCGGTACGCACGGCGACCGGAGCACGGCGCAGCGACAAGGATACCCCTCGGTGAGGAATGTGAACGATCACATGACGAACGTCAATTCCAATCGACCGGTCTGTAAGCATCTTGATCCCGGGAGAGAGCGGGGCTGACGGCCCGATGCCCGCCCGCCCCTCTTGACGCGGCGCTCCGGAGGAGTCCTGTCTAGCCTCGGGACGCGAGGACGGTGGCCGGCGGACGTTTCGAGTTGACATGGAGATTGTGAACGTTCACATTTCGTCTCTGGGGCCCCGCTCCGGCTTGCCCAGGACTGGGGTCGTCATGAGCACCGGGACGCAGGAGAGCTCCGCTGTTCGGGGTCGTGCGCACGACACGATTCGCTCCCTTGTGGCGGCGCCCTCTCACGCCTGCAGCACGCGCAGCGACCCCCGCACCACGCCGTAGCTCCCCTCGGCCCGCAGCCCGCGCGCGACCTCCGCCGGCGCCACCTCCCCGGCGAGCAGCCGCCGGTACGCCTCCACCACCCGCCGCGCCCCCTCGGCGTCCTCGCGCACCAGCTCGATCCGGAACCGCCGCACGCCGCTCTTCGCGAGCGTCGGCACGAGGTGCGCCGCGCTCTGCGGCGCCGCGTGGAACACCGTGTTCCGACACCCCACGTCCGCCTCGAGCGGGTGATCCATCCCCGCCCGGTCCCGCAGCGACAGCGCGTGCTGCTCGCACGGGCGGCCGCAGGTGAGGTGATCCTTGCCCTCGGACAACGTCGCTGCGATCACGCAGTGCTCCATGTGGAACAGCGGCATCGGGTGGTGCACAACCACCTCGGCGAACGGCGCGAACGGCGAGTCGAGCAGCGACTCGAGCTGGGCGGCGTCGAGGTCGAACGACGGCGTGAACGCGGCGAGCCCCCGCGAGAGCACCTCGCGCGCCGCCAGCTTGTTCGTGACGTTCAGCGAGAAATCGCCGATCCGGGGCACGCCCGGCGTGGCGTCGAGCAGCGCGCCGAGGCTGCGGACCAGGATCGCCGCCGGCCCGAGCGAGAGCAGGTAGCGGTCGATCTTCTCCTCGCCGGGCTTGCGGATCCGCGGCGGCGCCACCCCCACGCAGGCCCCCGCCGCCATCAGCTCGCGCGCCGCGGCGCCGAGGCCGACCATCTCCAGGAAATCGAGGTAAACGCCGCTGGCGCCGGCGTCGAGCGCGGCGCGCGCCTGCACCACGTTGCGGCACAACACGAAGAGGCCGGGCGTTGGCGGCGGCGCCTCCGGCGGAGCGACCCCGGCGACGAGCCCCTCGATCGCGAGCGGCGCCGACGCATGGGGCCGGTGCGACGCCTCGAGCAGCGCGGCGACGAGCGCCCGGCGGGCGCGGTTGAGCGCCGACGGCGGCACGAGGGCGGGCCCGTCGAGCGACAGGCCGACGCCGCGCAGGACGAACGGCGTGTCGCCAAGCCGATCCAGCTGCTTCCGCAGCGTAGCCTCGTCGAGCGGCGACCGATCGGCGCGGCCGAGCGGGGCGTCGACCTCGACCGACGCCGACACGCCGCCCTCGATGGTCGCCGAGAGCCGCGGGCGCTCGCCGAGGCGGCCCTCCAGCCGGACGTCGATCGCCACGCGGCGCGGGGCGCGGTCGAGCGCGTCGCGGACCGCGCGCGCGGCGGCAGGATCGCTCGTGCGAAAGACCCGGCGCCCCCGCAGCCCCCGCGCGCCGCGCAGCACGTCCTCCGGGAGCCGCCGATCCGGCCCGAGCCAGACCTCGACGTCGCCCCCGGCCGGCGCGCGCTCGACCTCGCGGCCGTCGAGCCACAGGCCCCAGATGCGGCCGCCGATCTCGCCCTCGCCGGCGAACCCACCCTCCACGAGGATCCCCTCGCCGCGCGCGAGCGGCCGGGCGGCGCGCACGACGAGCACCTCGTGGCCGCGCCGGCGCCCGGCGCCGAGCGCCTCGCCGACCTCGATGCCGCGGTGATCGCAGGTGCGGCCGTCGACGAGGCGCTGGTGATCGACGCCGCGCAGGAAGCCGGGGCCCGAGCCCCGCGAGAACGCCTGGAGCGCCGCCTCCCGGTCGGTCGCCCCGGGGCCCGCCCCCTCCCCGAGCGCCGCGTCGATGGCGGCGCGGTAGAGCCGCGCCGTGGCGCCGACGTACTCGGGGCCCTTGAGGCGCCCTTCGATCTTCACCGAGGCGACGCCGAGCGCGACGAGGTCGGGGATGACGTCGGTGGCGTCGAGATCCTCCGGCGACAGGAGGTAGGCCGCGTCGCCGAGGTCGCGCAGCGCGCCGTCGACGACGAGGCGGTACGGAAGGCGGCACGCCTGGGCGCAGGCGCCGCGGTTGGCGCTGCGGCCGCCGATCGCCTCGCTCGTCAGGCACTGGCCCGAGTAGGCGATGCAGAGCGCCCCGTGGACGAAGACCTCGAGCTCGACGTCGGTCGCCCGCCGGATGGCGGCGATGTCGTCGAGCGAGAGCTCCCGGGCGAGGATGACGCGCGCGGCGCCGAGCGATCGCGCGAGCTCGACGCCGGCCGCGTCGGTGCAGGTCATCTGCGTGGAGGCGTGGATCGGGAGCCCGGGCGCGAGCGCGCGCGCGAGGCGCATCACCCCGAGGTCCTGGACGATCACCGCGTCGACGCCGGCCGCGGCGCACGCCTCGATCGCGCCGCGGACCGCCGGGAGCTCGTCGTCGAACACGAGCGTGTTCAGGGTGACGTAGGCCTTCACGCCGTGGGCGTGGAGGAAGCGCACCGTCTCCTCGAGCTCCGCCGCGTCGAAGTTCGCGGCGCGCGCGCGGGCGTTGAACGGCGACGCCGCGCCGCTGCCCGCGGCGCCCCCCCGGAGGCCGAAGTAGACGGCATCGGCCCCGCCGCGCACGGCGGCTTCCAGGGCGGCGCGATCGCCGGCGGGAGCGAGGACTTCAGGGCGCGCGGGCCGCGACATGCGGGCGGTTCTAGCAAGGGGTGGAGCGGTTGTCGCTCCCGCAAGCGCTCGGCCTCTCCCGAAGAGCCTGCCGGACGGCGCCTTGACCTCGCTTCCCGACGTGGGGCACGATCGTGCAGCGGCCCACCCGGCCGAGCCGCCGTCGGGTCGTCGCCGGCCGGCGCGGCGAGGCCTCGATGGCAGGGTCGGATGTGCGGAGCGACCACGTCAGCCATCAACCACCAGCGCGGGGCCCGGGAGCCGAACGTCGGAGAGGGGCTCGCGCTCTCCGCCCGCCCGAGCGTCTCGACGGCGCGTGCCGCAGGGGGATGCCGATGAACAGAGACGGATTTCGCTTCGGGTACGCGCTCTCGCGGGCGGTGCTCTGGCTGTCCGCGGTCCTCTCGTCGATGGCCGCTTGCGGCGACGACGAGGCCCTGGCGCCGCGCTGCGACCCCCCCTACACGGTGTGCGACGGGGTCTGCGTGGCGCTGCGCTTCGACCCGGAGCACTGCGGCGCGTGCGGCCAGGAATGTCCGGCCGGCGCGGCGTGCGTCGAGGGCGCCTGCGAGCCGCTGGAGGCCGGCGAGGGCGGCGGCGGGGGTGACGGCGGCGGCGAGGGCGGCGGCCCCCCCGAGTGCCGCGAGGGCCGCTACGTGAAGCGCTGCGGCGACGCCTGCGTGGATACGCGCACCGACCCGGACCATTGCGGCGCGTGCGGCGCGCAGTGCCCGCCGGGCCGCGCGTGCGCCGGATCCATGTGCCGGCAGAGCTGCCTCGCGGGCCTGACCGAGTGCGCCGGCAGCTGCGTGGACCTCGCCGCGGATCCGCAGCACTGCGGGCGGTGCGAGCGCGCCTGCGACCCCGGGCGCCCCTGCGAGGGCGGCGCCTGCGCCTGCAGCGCGGAGCCCTCCCAGGACATCGGCTCGGCCGTCCCGCAGCGGGCGCGCGGCACCACGATCGGCGCCGACGACAGCCGCTGGCTGACCTGCTCCGGGTCTGGCGCGGCCGATCAGGCGTTCCTGTTCACCGCGCCTCGCGCGGGGACTTACCTGTTCGACACGCTCGAGTCCTCCTACGACACGACGCTCGGCGCGCTGCGGGCGGACACGTGCGACGAGCTGGCCTGCAACGACAACGCGGGGGGTTTCCAGTCGCAGATCTCCGTCGATCTCGAAGGCGGCGAGCGCATCCTCGTGGTGGTCAGCGGCGCGCGCGGCGCGCAGGGCGACTTCACGCTCCGCGTGGCCGAGCCCGGGCCCGTCGAGTGCACACCGACCAAGCTCGACCCCGTCGTCCCGCAAACGGTGACGGGCACGACCGTCTTGCGCGAGGACACGGTGTACGCCGCGTGCGACATCAGCTCGGCCGTGGACGCCACGTACACCTTCACGGCGCCGTCGGACGGCACCTACGTGTTCAGCGCGTACGCCGCGTCAGACCTGATCGTCGAGGTCCTCGACGGCGGCACCTGCACGGGTCCCTCGCTCGACTGCCGGTATGGCACCGGCCAGTCGAACGCGTTCGCGACGCTCGAGGCCGGTCAGACGGTGCTCGTCGCCGTGGCGGACCCGGCCGGCCCGCTGGCGAGCTTCACGCTGGAGATCTTCGAGGCCCCCCCGTGCCCGGGCGTCCAGCTCGGCGCGACCCTGCCGCAGACGGTGACCGGGAACAACGAGCACCTCCGCAACCTGATCTCGGCCTGCTCCACCTTCTCGACCGGGGGCGAGGCGACCTACGGCTTCACCGCGCCGCGCGAGGGCCTCTACACGTTCGACGCGACCGGTTCGAGCTTCCCCGTCCTCATGGAGGTGCGCCGCGCCTCGTGCGCCGGCGAGCTCGTCGCGTGCGCGGACGCCCTGTTCGAGCCGGCGCTCATCACGCTCCCGCTCGCGGCCGACGAGACCGTCATCGTCGTTGTGGACACCGCCGGCCCGACGGGCGACTACCAGCTCGAGGTCAGCGAGGTGGCGTGCCCGTTCCTCGATCTCGGCTCGACGGTGCCGCAGACGGTCACGGGCACGACCGCGGAGCTCGCCGATCACCTCGCGCCCGACTGCGCCTCTCGCGGGGCGCCCGAGGCGACTTACCGCTTCACCGCCCCGGCCGACGCGCTCTACATCTTCGACACCGGCGGCTCCGCGCTCGATACGGTCCTGGAGGTGCGGGACGGCTCGTGCACGGGCCCCTCGCTCAGGTGCAATGACAACGTGGACCCCGCGGGGGTCGTCACCCACTCGCGGGCGAGCCTGTTCCTCTCCGCCGGCCAGACCGTGATCGTCGTCGTGGACAGCCCCTCGGCGAGCGGCGAGTACACGCTCAGCGTCGACCAGCGGGACGTGCCGCCGTGCCCCTTCTTCGAGCTCGAGGCCGCGGTCCCGCAGTCGGTCACGGGCAACAGCGAGGGTTATCCCGATCTCCTGGCGCCCTCATGCGCCTCGGCCCCCGGCGGCGAGGCGACGTACACGTTCACCGCGCCTGAGGAGGGGTTCTACCGCATGAACACGGTGGGCTCCACGATCGAGACGGTCCTGTCCGTGCGCGACGGCGGGTGCGAAGGCGACGAGATCGCCTGCGTCAACGATGGCACGGACTCGAGCATGCTCGTGTGGCTGGACGCCGGCCAGACCGCCCTGATCAGCGTCGACGGCCACGGCGCGGAGGGCGACTACGTGCTCAACGTCGACCTGTTCGACGGCTCCGGCACGTGCGATAAGCCCATCGAGCTCACGCCCCTCGCCTCGCAGACCGTGACGGGGACGACCGCGGGGAGCCTCGCCAAGGTGGACGCGAGCTGCGGCGGCATCGAGGCGCCCGAGGTGGTCTATCTGTTCACCGCGCCGGAGGCGAGGACGTACACGATCGATACGGTCGGCTCCGACCACGACACCGTGCTCGCCGTCTTCGACGGGGACTGCTGGGGTGAGGAGCTCGCGTGCAACGACGACGTGCTCGGGGACGAAGTGCACCTGTTCACGTCGAAGGTCACGGTGTCGCTCGACGCAGGGCAGACCATCGTCATCGTGGTCGACGGCGCGTTCGAGGAATCAGGTCTTTACCAGCTCAACATCCATCCTTGACCACGCACCACGCACCACGCACCGCACCCCGCGGCGGGCGACCGACGGCTGGGAGCAGCTCGCCTCTGACACCACGCAGCCGTGTTCAGGTCGAGACTAGTGTTTGCGGCTTCCCTTGAGCCCCGCCGGGGGCTGGAGCCGATACACGGACGGCGCGACGCACCGCACACGAGGGTCCGTCCCGTGAAGGCCCTCGGCGTGGCCGAGGAACAGGTACCCTCCAGGCGCGAGGCTGGCGATGAGCTTCGCCACGATCGACGCCTTCGTCGCGGCGTCGAAGTAGATGAAGACGTTCCGGCAGAAGATCAGATCGAACAGGCCGAATCGCTCGGGCGCCGCGTCGAGCAGGTTGAAGCGCCGGAAGGTGACGAGCCGGCGTAGCTCCGGCCCCGCCTTCATCAGGCCCGCGCTCGCGCCCTTCCCGCGGAGCATGTAGGCGCGCAGGCGCTCGTCCGGGATCTCCGAGGCCCGCTCGATCGGCCACACCGCGCGTTGCGCCTGCTCGAGCGCACGAACGGACAGGTCCGTCGCCAGGACGCCGATCCCCGGAGCGCCCGTCGGCGCGCCGCCTCCCCGGAGCGCCGCCTGTCCCGCCGCGCCCCTGCGCTCCGGGGAGGACAGGCTGTCGAGCAGCGACATCGCTATCGAGTAGGGCTCTTCCCCGGTCGAGCAGGCCGCGCTCCACGCGCGCAGCGGGCGGCGGACGCGCGCGTGGGTCGCTCCGCGGTCGGGCGCGCCGTAGCCGGCGCTCTCTCGCCACGCCGGGAGGATCTCGCGCTCGAGGAGCTCGAACTGCTCGCGCTCCCGGAAGAAATGGGTCTCGTTCGTGCAGATGCAGTCGAGCATGTGCACGAGCTCGCCCTCGCCGCCCGCGGCCGTCACCCGGCGGTAGTACTCGCCGAAGCTGCGGAGGCCGAGCGCGCGGAGCCGGGGCCCGAGGCGGCAGAGCAAAAGCGGCTTCTTCTGCGGGCCCAGCGAGATGCCCGAGAGGCGCTTGACGAGGTGCTGAAACAGCGCGAACTCGTCGTCGCTGAGGGTGCGTGTGCCCGGCTCGACGACCGCGATCATGGCCTGCCCCCTCCTCCAGCCGGCGCGCCGTCGCTGCCTGGCATCCCCCGCGGGGCCGGGCGGCCCGACGGGACCCGCTCGATGCACAGGAGCAGCCGAGAATCGCCGACCAGCAGAGCCCTCTTCCGATGCACCAGCTCACCCCCTGGGCAGCATCACCTTACCACGGCGGTCGATGCAGCCTCCACGCGGAACTTCGCAGCACGCACGCATCCCGCGTCCCGCATCCCGCGTCAGTTCCCTTGTCCATCCTCGCTGACCCCGGTCGGTCGCGACGCCGCGCCGCGGAGGCACAGCGCGCCACCCCGCCCTGCGCTGCGGTCCTCGACGGTCGCAGCGTGGCCTCCTCGGCGCAGGTCGAGTAGCGTGCGGCCATGATCAGAGGCGTGGTGGAGCCGGTCCGGCTCGGGAAGACGGCGCTCCCCGACGGCCGGCAGCTGGGCTGGGCGGAGTGGGGACCGGAGGACGGCCTCCCCGTGCTGCTGTGCCCCGGCGGCGCCACGAGCCGATCGATGGGGTTCGGGGGCGACGTCGTCGACGGGCTCGGCGTGCGGCTGATTTCCGTGGATCGTCCGGGGCTCGGGGCGTCGGACCGGGCCCCGGGGCGCACGCTCGGCGACTGGGCGCAGGACATGGGGCGCTTCGTCGAGGCGCGGCGGCTGTCCAGCGTGGCGGCCGTGGGGTTCTCGGCGGGCGCGCCGTTCGCCCTGGCCTGCGCGGCGGCCGGCGTGGTGGTCGGCGTGGCCGTGGTCGCGGGGACCGATGAGCTCGCGAATCCGGTGTTCGCCGATGCGCTCGTGCCGGACGTGCGCCGGCTCGTGGAGCTGGTGGCGACGGACCCGGGGCGCGCAGAGGCGTTCTTCGCCGGGTTCAGCGCCGAGGCGATGTGGAGCTTCGTCATCGCGGCGCTCGCGGACGTCGACCGCGCCGTGTACACCGCCCCGGTGTTCGAGCGCGCGTACCGGCGCGCGATGGATGAGGCGTTCTCCCAGGGGCCGGCCGGCTATGCGCGCGACACGGTGCTGACGATGAGCCCGTGGCCGTTCGATCCAGGGAGCATCCGCGCGCCGGTCGACCTGTGGTACGGCGCGCGGGACACCAGCACGGTGCACTCGCCGGACTTCGGGGCGTCGCTCGCCGGGCGGCTGCGTGCGGCAGAGAGGCGCGTGCTCCCGGAGGCGGGAGGGTCGCTGCTGTGGACACATGCAGAGGAGATCCTGCGCTCGCTGCTCAGGCGCGCGCGCGGGCGGTGATCTCCAGGCGGGACGCCTTTGGGTCTCGTCGCTGGCGCGGAGGATCGGACCGCCGCGTCACGGTATGGGGGACAGCTCGCAGATCCTCCAGCGCAGCCGCGAGAGGCCGCTCCAGGGCGCCCAGATAAGCTTCGGAGATGGGTGGAGCGGGGACGACCCCGGCCGCCGCGGCGATCGCGACCGACGGCGAAAGCGGCCGGGGTCAGAGGACAATCAGTAGAAGCACACCTCGAGCGAGGGGCGGTCGGCGAGGATGCCGTGCTCGCTCGAACGGTAGCTGGTGAGCGCCGTCAGGTCCTCTTCCAAGAGGAAGCCGTGGTTCGGGTGCACGCCGTCGACCCACCCCTGGACGAGCGCGGCCAGGTCGACGGTCGCGACGCCGGACGACGCCCCGAGGAACGTCGCCTCGACCGCCGGATCGAAGCTGTCCGCAAAGCTGCTCCAGGTCACCGTGGACTCCGCCCAGGCGCCGTTGACGCGGTGCACCCGGATCTCGCCGGTGCCCGAGCTGTAGAGCGTGGTGCTGAACCTGGCCGACTCGACCGTGGCGCCGTACGGGATGGAGTCGAGCTCGAAGCGGTACAGCGCGTTCTTCTCCGCGCCGTTGCTCAGGCCCGTATGGAGATCGGGTGAGCTCCCGTCGTTGTAGCGCGGGTACAGCGCCCAGATCGTCGCGTCCGCCACCTGGCCGTAGACGCCCCGCTGGATCGTCACGCAGGTGACATCGCAATGGCCGTCGCCGTCCGCGTCGGGGCACCCAACGGTGCAGTCGGCGTCGCAGCCATCGCCGCTGTCGGTGTTGCCGTCGTCGCACTCCTCCCCGTCATCGACGACGCCGTCCCCGCAGACCGGGGCGTCGGGGACGCTCGCATACGCGAAGACGAAGGTGTTCGGCTCCCCGAGATCCGGTCCGCCGGCGGTGTCCGGCTGGCCGAACGAGTAGGCCTCGGCCGCGACGGCGGCCAGGGCGCTCCGGGCGTCGTCCTCGGTGCCAGCGGCGCCGTAGAACGTCTTGAAGACCTTGCTCTCGCCGGGCGCGAGCTCGCCGAAGTCAAAGTCGAAGAGCGCGCCGTGATCGGCCGGGCCCGCGTCGGTCACCGGACCTGGCTGGTTGCTGAAAAAGGTGAACGGGTTGGCGCTGTTGAATCCATTGGTGTCCGTGCGGAACAGCTCCGAGGCCGTCCCCATGTCGATGGTCACGTACTCGTTGAACGGCGTGGGATAGATGTCCCAGTCCATGACGCGTCGATAACGCAGATCCACGGGATCCGGGCTGATGTTGTCGATGGTCACCACCACCTCGTAGAGCCAGGGGGTCAGCGCCGACGGGTGGTAGTCGTGCGTGACAATGAACGTCGAGCCCACCTGGACCGTGGAGACCGCGGTGCTCCCGGTGGACGAGAAGCTCAGGCGCGCCATGTTCACCGCGCCCCCGTCCTGGGACAGGTTCGCGTAACCGGTCACCCCGGAGGTGGCGTCGCCGACGCCCCACCCCTCGGCCTGCACGCCCGGCTCGATCGACGGGTTGGCCGTGGGCAGGTAGCGCAGCCCCAGGTACCCGATGCCCCGAGGATCCCCGGGGAACGGGTGGTTCAGGTGACCCTCGCAGTTGACGCCGAGCTGGACGTTGCCGTTGTCGATGATCGCGCCGCAGAGATCGCACGCGTCGCCGTTACCGTCGCCGTCGCCGTCCACCTGGTCGGGGTTGTAGCTGAACGGGCAGTTGTCCACGCCGTCGCAGAGCCTGTCGCCGTCGCTGTCATTCGACCCCGGTCCTGCGCAGGAGTCGCAGACGTCGCCGAGCCCGTCGCCGTCGCTGTCCGCCTGGTCGGGGTTGTAGCTGAACGGGCAGTTGTCCACGGAGTTGCAGAGCCCGTCGGCGTCCCGGTCGGGGTCCCCGGACGCGTAGCAGGCGTCGCACGCATCGCCGCGACCGTTCATGTCGCTGTCTTCCTGGCCGGGGTTCGCCGCCTCCGCGCAGTTGTCGCAAGCGTCGCCCACGCCGTCGCCGTCGGCGTCGCTCTGGTCCGGGTTGTAACCGTAATAGCAGTTGTCCTCCCGATCGCAGAGCCCATCGCCGTCGCTGTCGTACGGCCCCGCGCCTGCGCAGTAGTCGCAGGCGTCGCCCACGCCGTCGCCGTCGGCGTCGCCCTGGTCCGGGTTATAGTAGTAGCAGTTGTCTGCCTCATCGCAGAGCCCATCGCCGTCGGTGTCATACGACCCCGCTCCTGCGCAGTAGTCGCAGGCGTCGCCGTGCCCGTCGCCGTCGCTGTCGGCCTGGTCGGGGTTGTGGTAGCCGCCGCAGTTGTCTACCGTGTCGCAGACTCCGTCGGTGTCCCAGTCGGTGTCCCCGGACGCGTAGCAGGTGTCGCAGGCGTCGCCACGACCGTTCCAGTCGCTGTCTTCCTGGCCGGGGTTCGGCGTCCCCGCGCAGTTGTCGCAGGCGTCGCCGAGCCCGTCGCCATCGCTGTCGGCCTGGTCGGGGTTGAAGGCGTAGTAGCAGTTGTCCGCCGCGTCGCAGGCCCCGTCGCCGTCCGAGTCGGTGTCCCCGGACGCGTAGCAGGCGTCGCACGCGTCGCCACGGCCGTTCCAGTCGCTGTCTTCCTGGCCGGGGTTCGGCGTCCCCGCGCAGTTGTCGCAGGCGTCGCCGAGCCCATCGCCGTCGGCGTCGCTCTGGTCCGGGTTATAGGAGTAGTAGCAGTTGTCCGCCCCATCGCAGCTCCCATCGCCGTCGCTGTCGTACGACCCCGTGCCTGCGCAGTAGTCGCAGACGTCGCCGATCCCGTCGCCGTCGGTGTCGCTCTGGTCCGGGTTATAGGAGTAGTGACAGTTGTCCGCCCCATCGCAGCTCCCATCGCCGTCGCTGTCGTACGACCCCGGTCCTGCGCAGTAGTCGCAGACGTCACCCACGCCGTCGCCGTCGGCGTCGCTCTGGTCCGGGTTAACGTAGTAGTAACAGTTGTCCGCCCCATCGCAGATCCCATCGCCGTCGCTGTCGTACGACCCCGATCCTGCGCAGTAGTCGCAGACGTCACCCACGCCGTCGCCGTCGGCGTCGCTCTGGTCCGGGTTGGTGTAGCTCGCGCAGTTGTCCGCCGAGTCGCAGGCTCCGTCGCCGTCCGAGTCGATGTCTCCGGACGCGTAGCAGCTGTCGCACGCGTCACCTCGGCCGTTCCCATCGCTGTCTTCCTGGCCGGGGTTCGCCGCCTCCGCGCAGTTGTCGCAGGCGTCGCCCAGGCCGTCGCCGTCGGCGTCGCCCTGGTCCGGGTTGTAGCCATAAACGCAGTTGTCCGCCCCATCGCAGCTCCCATCGCCGTCGCTGTCGTACGACCCTAATCCTGCGCAGTAGTCGCACGCGTCGCCGATCCCGTCGCCGTCGGCGTCGCTCTGATCCGGGTTGTGCATCACGATGCAGTTGTCGCACCTCTGGCCCGCGCCCGCCGCGATGCCGTCGCCATCCAGGTCCGCGCTCCCCACGGAGTCGAGGTTGAACGTGTAGCTGTTGCAGAGCTCCCGATCGGCGCAGCGCGGGCTGGGGTTGGCCGGGTCGCCGTCGAACAGGCACGCTGACGCCGCCCCCTCGTCCGACGCGACGTCGACGCGCGCATAGCCCCACGCGACGGAGCCGTCGCCGACCGTCGCGACCTGGAAGTCATTACAGCTCGCGGGGTTATAGAGCTCGAGCACGGCCGGATCGGTGATCCTCACCTGGAGCGGCGTGCTGTTGCACGTGCAGTCGTTCGAGCTGAGCACGGTCTGGAGCAGCGTGCCGTTCATGTACAGCGCGAAGCTGTTCACGCCGCAATCCGCGTGACCGATGGTGTACGTGATCGCGGTGGTGGCCGCGTGCGCCGCGCCGGGCAGCAGCACGCAGCCGAGTAACAAGCCAAGCGTACGGAATAGCAAGAAGCCAATTTTGCCGCGACGGCGCATGGTTCCTCCTCGATTTCGGGGCGCTCGCACCGGAGCGCGCGGGGGCAGGGAGCAGATCCGATCGCCCGGCAAACACGCCTATCATAGGTGCCGCCATGAAAACGATTACAATCGGTTACAACCATCGATGGCGCGAGCGCGTCGCAAAGGCAGCTTTACGACGACCGTCCTGCACATGCGTGACCGCGGCGCATCGAGGACACCACGGCCGGCGCATCGCCTCATCCAGGCATCTACGCGGGCACGAGCGATATCGAGTTCGTGCTGCGGGGTTGACAACGGACGAGAAGGGGCCGCGTTCACTCCACTGCCTGTCGGAGCTCATCGACGAAGCGGCCCGGCTTCGACCCCGGCAGGGGCATGCAGCGCCGGCCGCCACGCGGCTTGCCGTCGTAAGCCGCGATCGCAGCGCGGCCATGGGAACATCCTGCGCGCGCCGCTGTCCCGCCGGTCGATGCCTCGCCCCGTGGCCCGGTTCTTCCTCCTCGCATACGCGATTACATGGCTCTGCCAGCTGCCCCTGCTGCTTGAGCAGTGGGGCGCCGGCATCCCTCCCGGCGTCGCCATGGCGCCGCTCGTGCTCGGGGCGGTCGGCCCGTCGCTCGCGGCCGTTGTGTGCGCCTGGAGGGACGGCGGCCGCGGAGGGCTCTCGGGGCTCCTCTCACCCCACCGCGCCCCGACGGGCTGGGGCTATGCGCCGCTCGCGCTGTGCGTGCCGGCGGCGCTGCACCTCCTCGGCCTCGCGCTGCTGGCGCTCGCCGGCGGGAGCCTGCCGGCGACGCTCCTGTATGCGCCTGTCACGCCGGAGCAGCGCGGTATCGCCGTCCTCGCCCCGCTGGGTGAAGAGCTGGGGTGGCGCGGCTATGCCCTCCGGCGGCTCCTTCCGGCGCAGGGCCCGGTGCGCGCCAGCCTCGTCCTCGGCGTCGCATGGACCTTCTGGCACCTGCCCGCCATGTGCCTGCCGGGCGTCCCTTGGCGGTCATGGCCGCTCAGCCTCCTGTTCATCACATCGCTCAGCGTGCTGATGACGGCGCTGCACCTGCGATCCGGCGGTAGCGTGCTCGTCGCGTGGGCGGCGCACCTCGGCATCCACGTCGACAACGTCTCTCGCGCGCACATGTCCGGCGACGGCGCCACGCCGCTCCTTGTCACGACGATCGTCGCGCTCGTTGCGGCGGTGATCGCGGCGCGATGGATGCAGAACCACACACGGGGCGCCGCCACGGCGCAGCTCGCGCCCCCCGCGGCGTGAGGCGGGGCGGCCGAGCTACATCGCGGCGGCGAGCGCCCGCGCCTGAGCGAACAGGTCGGGGCGCGCCCGGTCGTGGGACCAGCCCTCGGGATACGAGGCCACCGCCGAGGGGCGGCCCCGCACGCGGAGCTCGTACGCTTCGAGCGCGGGATAGCCGGCCAGCGACAGCCCGCGGCGCTGCATGTAGGCGAGCACGGGGTAGAACGCGCAGTCCGCGAGCGTGAAGGCGTCGGACGCGATGAACCGTGTCTTCTGGGCCCGCGCATCCCACAGCGCGAGCTCGCGCTCCACGCCCGAGAGCGCGCCCAGGACGGCCGCTCGCCGGTCCGGCGACACCGCCTCTGGGCCAGCCTCGAAGAGGCTCTCCAGCGGGTCGTAGACGCACGCCGTGGCCTCGGACTCCTGCGCCAGGGCGAGCGTGCGGGCGAGCGCGCCTGGCTCGGCGAGCGGCGGGAGGAGCGGCGGGTCGGGATACCGCAGCTCCAGGTACGTCAGGATCGCCAGCGACTCGTTCATGACGGTGCCGTCGGGCTCGACGAGCACCGGGGCCTGGCCGCGCGGGTTGAGGGCCAGGAACTCCGGGGTGCGCGTCTCGCGGGGCTCCCGCATCACGCGCAGGCGGCGTGGCTCGAAGGCGAGGCCCTTCTCGCGAACGGCCATCAGCACGCGCCAGCTCGAGATCGAGCCGTTCACGAAATACACCGCGCGCAGCGCGCTCATCGGTCGCCTCCCGGCTCTTGCAACGTCCGGAAGTTGAGCGCATCGAAGCCCGGGCGATACGCGGCGGCGTCGAAGGTGGGGTCGATGTTCTCGGCGCGGAAGAGCTGCAACATCCGCTCTGCCTCGGCGCGCTCCGCCCCCTCGCGCTCCGGCTCGGGGACCGCGGACCGGGCTCGGGCGCGCGCCTCGGCCTCGGCGCGATCGGACGCGGGCGCGCCGACGCCCCAGACAGCCCCGGTCGCCGGATCGTGAAACGTGCCGATGTGCCGGAAGGTGAGCGAGATCCGCGGCGTCGTACCGTCGCCCTCGCCGCCCACGCCCTCGGTGTCCCCCTCCTGCCGGATGGCGTGATAAAAACGGCGGTTCGTCTCCAGGTCCATGACGAGCAGCGAGCCGTGCGGCAGAGGGACCTTCTGGAGAGCTCTCCCCTCCTCGGCGCGCTTGGGCCGGAGCACCATGGTGCGCTGTCGTCCGAGCGAGACGTTGACGATGAACGACGGGCGCACGAGGTCGAGCGTCTTGTCCGAATGCTCGCTGATCCAGTCGCGCCCCGTGCGGTAGCGCTGGAGCAAGCAATGGTTGAGCGGGTGCCCGACGCGGCGCTCGACCTCCTTGCGGATGCGATCGACGGCGGGGGTGAACGGGCCGAGCTCGGGCTGCTCGTCGGCCGGGTGGCGATAGAGCGGCGCGGCGCCGTCGAGCGAGCGCTCGCCCTGGATCGCGACGAGGCGCGGCACCTCCCCGCCGCGGTGGCGCATCGTGGTCCACGCGACCTCGCGATCGACGGCGGCGAAGGCGCCGGCGTCCCCGGCGAGCCCCTCATCGAGGGCGCCGCACCACAGCGCCGTCTCGCCCGCGCCGATGCCGGCGATGTGCACCGGGCCGGGTCCGTCGGAGAGGAGGTCGGCCCAGCTGCGGCGCCGGCCGCCGAGGCCCTCGATCTCGCGCAGCGCCGCGGCGTGTTTGCCAGCGGTCCCCGCCGCGGTCGCGTCCCCCAGGACGTCGACGTCGTAGCCGAGCCGGCGCGCGTCGCGGGCGGCGGCGAGGACACACACGTTTGTCGCGACGCCGCACAGGACCACGGCGGTCACCCCCGCCTGCTCCAGCCGGGCGTGCAGATCTGTGTCGCGGAACGCCGAATACCAGCGCTTCTCGACGTGCCACTCCGCCGTCCCCGCGGGGCGCCCGGCGCGCGCCGGGACGAGCGCCGGGAACAGCTCGGCGCCCCACGTGCCGCGGGCGCAGCACGCGCTGCCGGTGTGCGTCTGTCCGCGGAGCGCGTCCGGGGCCGCGTCGATCTCGCCGTAGGCCGAGGTCACCCACACCACGACCCGCCCCTGCGCGCGCGCGGCGCCCACGAGCCAGGCCACGGTCTGCGCGAGCTGGTGCGGATCGCAGTGCCGCTTCGAGAACGCGCCTCCCTCCGCGAGGAAGTCGTTCTGCATGTCGATGATCAGCAGCGCCGTGCGCGCAGGATCCCGGGAGGGCAGCGCAGCTCTCACGTCCATCGTGTCCTGGTACCACCGGTCGGCCGCTCGGCCAAGCTCCCTGGCCGCGACGCGGGGCGCGGAACAGGCGCGAACAGACGCAGAACAGCGGACCGCCAGGCCGAGCTCACCAGGGATCACCAAGGCTCCAAGGTCGAACATGGTAGATTGGGCATCATGACGATCGAAGAGTCGCAGCTTCGACTCGGTAGCTCGTCGAGAGGGCCAACGCACCCGACACCCCCGAGCCCGTCGGAGCGTTCACCGACGACGCATCAATGCGGCCGAAGCTGCGCGTCATCACCTGGGTGTGCGCGGAGGGACGCCCTCGTGCGACACGGATGTCGTGGTCTTTGCGAAGGGCGAAGCGGGTTTGGCAGCAGATACGGTGCTGGCTTGGCCCTTGCTTGAGCTCGCGCCCGAGCTCTAGGATGAGGGAGTGGTGAAAACCCGACGGCGGCACACCTCGCGATGGAGGGTCTTCTGGCACGTGCAGTGCCTCGGTTTGCTCATGAGCGCGCGGTCGTTCGCTCAGGCGCCCGACCCGAGCGCCATGGAACCCGCACCCGCGCCGCCTGCAGCGTCGCAGCCCGCGCCCGCGGAAACCCCGCTGCCCACACCCGCGGAAGCCCCGCCGCCCACACCCGCACAGCCTGCACCGGCTCCTCCGAGCGCCGCCCAGCCGTATCCGTATCCGTACCCAACCCCGTATCCGTATCCAACCCCGTATCCGTATTCCTATCCATACCAGCCATACCCGCCCGGGCCTCCATCGCCCGTGCCCCCGCCGGTCCCCCAGGCTGATGCGCCATCGGAGCCAGCGCCTCGGCCCAAGAGGAAGCCGCGGAGCGTGCCGCTGACCGCGTTTCGCTTCGGCTACGGCGCCTACGGGAGCGGGACGCTGGACTTTCAGGGCCAGTGCGCCGGCAAATGCCCGCTGTCCTTGCGCTCGGGGAAGGAGGGCGTCGACGATCACACGCCGGTGCTGCTCGGCTTCGATCTGACGTTCGGGCCGGAGCCCGTGAACTTCGGGTTTGGCTTCTGGTTCACCACGGGCACGACCCTGGAAGGACGAGGACTCACCGTGCCGGAGCGGGGCATCGGATGGGAGTTCGCGACCCCCTTCATGCTCGGCGCCGCTCTGCCCGTGGCCAAGTCCCTCGCGCTCCGATTTGGCGCCTTCGCCGGTCCGGAGTTCCTGTTCGCGGGCGAAGGCAGCGCCCAGGGCAGGGACGGAGAAGCCTACGAGGACTTGTGTGACGAACTGCGGGCTCGCGGGCAACTCGGCGAGTGCGACGTGACCTATCCGACCCGCTTCAGCTGGATCTACGGGTTCCATGCCGGTCCTGTCTTCCGTACGTCGCGCCTCAACACCATCGGCGCCGAGCTCTTGGTCCAGCACGTCGAGTATCCCCTGTTCGGGATCGACGCGGAGGGACCGAGCTGGCGAGCCAAGCAGACGTACGACTACAGCGCGTGGAGGTTCTGGCTCATGGTCACCGTCGGGATAGGGAAATGACGTTGCGCTACGGACTCTGGGCGACGGCCCTGGCGCTGGTCGTCGGGTGTGGCGACGACGGCGCGATCCTGCTGCCCAACCCCAGCTGCGGCCAAGGCCGCGTCTGCAACTGCGCGCCGGGAGATGACCGGCCTGACTGCAATCCGTGCCAGCAGGGCTTCCGGCCTGCGCTGATCGGGTCCGACTGTGTTCCGACCTGCAGCGCCCCGGACATCGACTGCGGTGAGTCCGGCGTCTGCGAGGAGACGGCGAGCGGGGCTGTGTGTCGCTGCGATCCGGGGCACGCGGGCGCCGGCTGTGAGAGCTGCGAAGTAGGACTCACGCGCAACGACGCCGGTCGGTGCGTCGCCGAGCTCTCGGGTCCAGCCTTGCTGACGCTCTCCGACGTCGGCTCCGAGCGCGTCCTCGGCGCGCTCGTCCCGCCCGGCTGGTCGTTCCGCCCTCTGACGAGCGTGCCGAGCACCGTGACGGACATCGCGGTCGAACCGGGCTCCGGTCGCGTGTTCGCGCTGAACGCCGGGCGCCTTTCGATCCTCGATCTCGCTTCCGGTGCGGTCGAGGAGCTCACGAGCGCGGACGCCGATCTGGGGAGCGCGCTGTCGCTGGATCCAGCCGGGGGCAGGGCGCTCTCCGCCTCGGCGGACGCCATTTACGGGATCGATCTCGAGACGTTCCAGATCGAGGAGCTCTCCGCGGCAGGCGCTCGAGGTCTCGAGTACGACCCGAACCGCGCGAGGATCCTCGGGCTTGACGAGGCGGGCGCGACCTTCGAGCTCGTGGATTCCCTACCGGAGCTCGTCGGCCAGACGCAAGGCTCTGATTGGCTCGCCATGGCCTTCGATCCAGAGATCGCGCGCGCTTACTTGCTCGGCAGCGAGGCGGAGAGCCGTGAGGACCGACTCCTGCGCTACTGCGCTGGGGTCCTCACGCGCTTCGGCGCCGTCCCGGCGTGGCACGCGAACGTCGTCGTCGACGCCGGCGACGGGAGCGCGGCGCCGCTCCTGCTGGAGTACGAGGGCGCGGATCCGGCGCTGATCGTCGCCGATCTGGGCACCCAGCCGGTCGATGCGGTGACCATCGCCGTCGACCACCCCGACGCGGCCGTGTGTGTCATCGACGACAGCAGCAGGGCGGCCGCGCTCGAGATCGAGCTGTCCGCGAGCCTCCGGGCCGGCTTCCTCCTTGTTGCTGCGCCGGGCCGAGCCGTGAGCGTCGACGCGGCGCAGCGCCCCGCCGACGCGAGCTATAGCGTGATCGTCCACACCGACGCGGGCCTCAGCGTCTCGGGGCCGAGCCAGGGCATCACCGAGCACGACACGCCCGCGTGGGAAGCGCTGGCCCTCGACAGCTTCTCGAGCTTCGCCGAACGGCGCGGCGCCACCCTCACGCTGATGGACTGGGCGTCTCAGGCCACCCTCCAAGTTCGCCTCGCGCACGAGCCTGCGGGCAACGCGCTCGCGTGGGTCGGGGAGGCGCCATGAGGGCCCTGCGTGTCTCATGGCCGCTCCTGCTCCTCTCCATTCAGGGGTGCGAGGACTCGGTCTCGGGCTTTCTGAGCTGCGGTATCGAGATGTGCAGCGCCCGGCAGGAGTGCGTCAGCTCGGCTTCGGGCCCGACCTGTGTGTGCACCGAGGGGTTCCGCGATACCGCGTGCACGACGTGCGCGTCCGGTTACCAGCTCGCCGGCGACCGCTGCGCGCTCATCCCCCTCGACTGCGCTGTCAACCCGGAGCGGTGCGGTCTGCACGGCACGTGCGTCGCGGCTGCCGGCGCAGACGAGTGCGCGTGCGAGCCTCTGTACGAAGGTCGGCTGTGCGATCAGTGCGAGAGCGGCTACCAGGACAACGACGCGGACGGCAGCTGCCTCCCCACCTGCGCGGAGGCCCAGCTCGACTGCAAGGCGCCGAGCCGCTGTTCGGACGCGGGCGGCACCGCGCTGTGCGATTGTCCGACGGGGTACACAGGGGACGACTGCTCGCGCTGCGCGCTCGGCTATCGGGACAGCGGGACCGCCTGCGTGCCGACGTGCGCCGCCTCCGGCTTCTGCAGCCCGGACCAGATCTGCGTCGACACGGAGACGGGCGCCCGCTGCGAGTGCGCCGAGGGTTACAGCGGGATCAACTGCGCGAGCTGCGCCGACGGCTACTTGCAGGATCCCACGACGGGCGCTTGCCTGCCCTCCTGCGAGGAGCCCGGCGTCGGCTGCGGCGAGCACGGGAGGTGCGACGATTCGATCGGCTTCGCGCGCTGCGTCTGCGATCTTGGATACGCGGGGGAGAGCTGTGGACTCTGCGCCACGAGCTTCGAGCAGGGCGAAGGCGGGACGTGCGGCCGTACCCCCACGGCGAGCGAAGCCCTGGTGATGGCGGGCGTCTTCGAGGGGCGTACAGTGCTCGCCACGCTCGATCCGGGCTCGGGCAGCGCGCTGCCGCTGGCGGAGCTCGAGGTCACGGGGCTGTCGGGCGGCGCGACCCCTCGGGCGCTCTTCGTCAATCGCGCCGGGTCGATCTCGTCCTACTCGCTCGCGACCGGCGCCCTCGAGGACGCCGTGGATGGCAGCGGCGCCCTGGGTCCCCTCACCTGGGATGAAGCGAAGGATCGGCTCTATGCGCTCGGTGGACCGAGCTCGTTCTCTCTGCTCAGCATCGATCCCGCCGCGAAGACGGTGGTGCCGCTGTTCGAGACGTGGCTGGCCGGGGCGGCGGATCTCGCCTTCGACGCCGCAAATCAGCGGGTGCTCGTGCTGCGGGACACCTTGTTCGCGGTGAGCCTCGCCGACGGCGCGCTGACCGAGCTCGCGCCGCTCCCCCCGGGCACGGTGGGCATCGAGGTCGGCGCCGACGGCGCTCTCCTCGCGCTGTCGGCGACCGATGCGGACGAGGCCGCCGCCCGCGTGCAGGGCTGTCGCTCGACCGCTGCCGCGCTCGGTCTCGACGGCTACGCGGGCGCGACCGGCCGATTCGTACAGCCGGACTCCGACGTGGGCCAAGTGACCCTCTCGGCCGCGACTCCGGACAAGCTGGAGGTGCAAAGCTATCTGGGCCGAGGCGGCGACAGCGCCCCGCGTACGGTGCAGATCACCGCGGACAACCCCGACGCGTTCCTCTGCCTGGCCCTCGAGGAGACCACCCTTGTCAGCGTGGCAGCCGGGGCGAGATTTCGGGCGCTCGTCATCTACGCGGCGGACGACCCGATCGAGCTTCAGATCGAGGACGGATTCGCAGACGCAGCGGCGCCCCTGATCCATCTGGGCGGCTACGCTCCGGCCTTCACGCACCCGGACCGAGAGGACATCGTCGTCTACACGCCGCAGGAATGGACCGCGCGTGGGCTGGCCATCGACCCGCGCTTCCACCGCCCGGGGCCGGGCGTCCTGCAGACGCTGGATGGCGCGTTCGCGGTGAGATCGAGCGTGCCCCTCTCGGGAGGCGTCATTCCCGCAGGGCCGCTGGCCCGCTGGGAGCCGGTCGCGCCATAAAGCGGGATCACCGCGACTCGACAGCTCGTCGAGAGAGCCAACGCCGCCAGGCCAGGCAACCCGTGGGAGCTCGGAGAGCTCCGTGAATGTCTCGCCGACCCTCTCTCCACGTTCTTCGTCGCGCTGTTCGTGGGCGACGAGGTGAAGCAGACACGTCCATGGCAAGCGCTACAACTGACCTCCTGCACTCACCAGAGGACACCGTCTCCGACGCAACAGAGCCCGGAGCGCCGCCATCCGCCCGCGGCGTAAGCCGCCGTACAGGACACGCGACTTTGTTGCTTCCCCTTCCTAAGAATCTACGCACCTCCGCCGGATAACGACGCGCTCGCCGTGGCGTCCGGCCCTCGCGCCTGCGCCGTCGAGACGTTGAGGCCGACGGGCCGGACCGTCGGCAAGACGAGAAAGACGCTGTATGTCCGGGTGGTCTCGCCTCGATTGATGTTTACTTGAGGCACGCCCCGAGCGTACCTTCAGCAAAGGCGACGCGCCTTGGGGCGATGGGGCGGTCGAGCCGGGCGGGCGAGTGCTCGAGTGGCATTCGTTGCCTGCGAGGGGAGGCGGCGGTGTCTCGAAAGAAGATCCTCCTTGTGGATGACTCGGAGACCGTCTTGATGATGGAACAGATGATCCTCCGGAAGAGCTATGACCTCGTCACTGCCAAGGACGGCAGCGCGGCGGTGGCCAGGGCGATCGCCGAGCGGCCTGATCTGATCCTGCTCGACGTGATCATGCCGGCGATGGATGGATTCGAGGCCTGTCGGAGGCTGCGATCGGAGGACGCGACGCGGGAGACGCCCATCGTCCTCGTCACGAGCCGAGGCGAGGTCTCGCACAGGGAAGAGGGGTTTCGCTGTGGCTGCTCTGACTACATCACGAAGCCGATCGACTCCCTGGAGCTGCTCGAGAAGGTCAAGAGCTGTCTCGGCGAATGAGATGAAGACCGACATATCGCGTGATGGGCACGGGGAGCGCGAGATGGGACACGCGGTACGCAGCGATCGATCGGTGAGAGCGCGGGTGAGCGCGCTCGAAGCGCAGAAGAAGCGGCTCTCGAGGCGCGCCCGCGCGCTCGGCCGGCTGGTCGTCCGGCATCGGAGCGCGCGCGAGCGCCTCGAGGGCCGCGCCACCCGCGCCGAGGCGGCGCTCGCGCGCGCCGAAGGCCGGTGCGCCGAGGTGGAACAGCAGCGCTCGCAGCTCGCGAGCCTCTATATCGCGAGCCGCCGGCTCCTGCCGCTCCGGACCCGTGAGGAGGCGTGCCGCGCCCTCCAGGACATCATCGCCAACCTCGTCGGCTCGGAGGAGATCGCCGTCTTCGAGGTCGATGGCAGCGGGGCCGCGAGGGTCGTCGCGGCCTACGGCGTCGATCCGGCGTCCGCCGTCCTTGTGGCGCCGGAAGAGGGCATCGTCGGGCGCGTGGCGCGGCGGGTCGAGCCGTATTTCCGGCAGGGCGCCGCGCTCGGCGAAGGCGCGGCCGCCCCCCAGGCGCCCTGCGCGCGGGGCGAGAGCGACGTCATGGCCTGTATCCCGCTCACGATGGATGAACGCGTTGTCGGCGTCGTCGCCGTCTTCCACCTGCTCTTGCAGAAACCCGAGCTCGGGCCCATCGAGCAGGACCTGCTCGAAGCGCTCGGCACCCTGGCCGCCGGGCCGTTCTGCGCGGGGCGGGAGCGCTGCTGCGTCCTGGAGGGGCGATGACCCTGCAGAAGCCCCTGTCGCAGCGGCACATCGCTGGAGGAGCGCGGCCGAGCGTGCCCCCGAGCGGCCCGCAGCCCCACTACCTCACGCCGGGCAACCTCTTCGCGTCGGCCGAGCCGACGAGCATCACCACGATCGTCGGCTCGTGCGTCGCGATCTGCGTCTGGGATCCGGCGCTCGGCGTGGGCGGCATGAACCACTACGTGCTCCCCCGCTGCCCCGACCTCAAGCTGGCGCTCGGGCGCTTCGGCGACACCGCCTTTCAGCAGCTCCTCGAGCGGCTCGCGGCCCTCGGCGCCGCGCCCCGCTCGCTCCAGGCCAGGATCGTCGGCGGCGCTTGCATGATCTCCGCCTTCCGGGAGCGGGACTCGCACCTCGGACATCAGAACGTGGAGGTCGGGCTCGTGTTGCTGCGCGCCGCCGGGATCCGGGTCGTCCAGCAGGACACGGGCGGCAACCAGGGCCGCAAGCTCGTCTTCCGCACCGACGACGGCAGCGCCGCCGTCCAGCTCCTGTGATCCCGATGGATGCCGACCAGGCCGCGCTCATGCAGATGTTCGCCGCCGAGACGGCGGAGCACCTGGACGAGCTCGAGGCCTCGCTCCTCGAGCTCGAGCGGCGGCCCGACGCCGGCCACCTCCTGGAGCGCATCTTCCGCGTCACCCACACGATGAAGGGCAACGCGAGCTCCGTCGGCGTCCACGGGCTGAGCGAGCTCTCCCACGCCGCCGAGGACGTGATCGAGGATCTCCACCGGGGCACGCTGCCGGTGACGGGCATGGTGGTCTCGCTGCTCCTCGAGACGGTCGACTCGGCGCGCCGCCTGCTCGCGGAGCTGGACGGCGGCGAGGAGCCCCCGACGTCGACGCCGCTGCCCGCGGGCGTGCTCGATCGGCTCAGGAGCGCCCGGCGCGCCGGGCGCGAGGGGACGCCCTCGACGCCGCGGGGCAACACCCCGGGCGCCGCGGACGAGGGCGATCGGAGCGCGGGCGACCGGAGCGAGGGCGCGAAGACCGTCCGCATCACCGTCGAGAAGCTCGATTGCATGGTCGATCTCATCGGCGAGGTCTCGGTCACCCGGAACCGGATCGCGCGCGACATCCAGCTCGCGGGCGGCGCCGTCGGCGCGGCGGTGCGGGACGGCCTCGAGGAGCTCGATCGGCTGAGCACAAAGCTCGAGGAGGCGATCCGCCGCGCGCGGATGGTGCCTGTCGGCCCCTGGTTCCGGCAATACGAGCGCGCCGTGCGCGATCTCGCCCGGTCTCACGGCAAGCTCGCGCGCCTCGTGGTCGTGCACGGCGACGTCGAGGTGGACACCGCGGTGATCGAGCGCCTCCGTGACGTGCTGACCCACCTCATCCGCAACGGCATCGATCACGGCCTCGAGCCGCCAGAAGCGCGCAAGGCGTGCGGGAAGGACCCGCGCGGGACCATCACCCTGCGCGCCACGCACGAGGGAGGCGGCATCGCGCTCCGGATCAGCGACGACGGCGCGGGGATGAACCGCGCCCGGATCGCGGCGCGGGCCAGCGCCCAGGGGAGGAGCACGGACGCCGAGTCGCTCTCCGACAGCGAGCTCTACAGCCTCGTGTTCGAGCCGGGCTTCTCCACCGCCGCGGCCGTCTCCGACCTGTCCGGCCGGGGGATGGGCATGGACGTCGTGCGGCGCCGCGTCGAGTCGCTGGAGGGCTCGATCCGGATCGAGAGCGCCGCGGGGGTCGGCACCACGCTGACCCTCCGGCTCCCGCTCACCCTCGCGACCATCGAGGGCTTCTCGGTGAGCGCCGCCGGCGAGCGTTATGTCGTCCCTCTCCGCGCGGTCGTCGCGTGCGTCGGGCTCCCGCGCGGCGCCCACGCCACGGGCGCGGGCGGCGTCCTTCACGTGCACGGGCGCGCGCTGCCGTGCGTGCGGCTCCGCGACCTCTTCGCGCTCTCCGGGCCCGCGCCGGACCGCGAGAGCGTGGTCGTCGTGGCCCACGAGGGGGGCCAGGCCGGCCTCGTCGTCGACTCGCTCGACGGCGAGGGCAGGACGGTCATCAAGCCGCTCGGCCGGCTCTTCCGCCGCACCCGGGGCATCACCGGCTCCACCGTCCTCGGCGACGGCAGGCTCGCGCTGATCCTCGATGTGGACGCTCTGCTGAACGACCTCTCCCGCGGCCGCTCCGGCGGCGGCGAGCTCCCGCCCCGGGATCGATGGCGGCGAGCTCCCGCCCTGGAGCCGCGGGAAGGGGCGATGGATCCGGAGGGAAGGACACGATGAACCGGCTCAGGATTGCGCTGCGTCTCTCGCTCTCGCTCGCGTTCATGGCGATGCTCATGGTCGCCATCGCGATCTCGGGTCACCTCGGGCTGACGTCCATCGCGCAGAAGACGCACGAGCTCCTCGTGTCCGAAGCCCGGGAGCTCACGATCGCGACGCAGCTCGAGCGGGACCTCATGGAGCTCCGCCGCTACGAGAAGGACTGCTTCCTCACCATGGGCGATCGCCCGCTCCAGCAGGATTACCAGGAGAAATGGAACCAGTCCGAGGCGGAGATCCAGCGCCGGCTGGACGAGCTCGACCGCCTCGTGACGTTGCCCCAGGAGCGGGAGTCGATCGCCGCGATGCGGCGCGACCTGACGGGCTACGTCGTCGGCTTTCGCCGCGTGATGCAGGACATCCTCGGGGGGCGGCTGCCCACGGCCCAGGCGGCGAACACGGTGATGCTCGACTTCAAGGACGAGATCCACCGGTTCGAGGCCACGGCCGAGGGCCTCGCCGAGGCGAACACGAGGGACATGGAGGCGACGCAGGTGTCCCTCGCCGGCGACGCGCAGCGCGCCTCGCGGGAGATGGGCACCATCGCGTTCGCGGCGCTCGGGCTCGGCGTGCTCGTCAGCGTCGTCGTCTCGCGCAGCATCACGGGGCCGCTGAGCTCGGCCGTGGGGCTCGCCAGGCGGATCGCCGAGGGCGATCTGCGACACCGGGGCGTGGCCGCGGGCCGCGACGAGCTCGGGCAGCTGGAGGAGGCGATGGCGGAGATGGCGGACAAGCTCTCGACCGTCCTCCTGGAGATCCGCACGGGCGCCGAGTCGCTCGCCGCGGCCTCGACGCAGATCTCGGCCACCTCGCAGAACCTGTCGCAGGGCACGAGCGAGCAGGCGGCGGCGGTGGAGGAGACGTCGGCGAGCCTCTCGGAGGTGAGCGGCTCGATCCAGAAGAACGCCGAGAGCAGCCAGCAGACCGGCGAGCTCGCCACCGGCGCCGCGGCCGCCGCGGAGCAGAGCCTCCAGGCGGTCCAGCGCACCGTCGTCGCGATGCGCGACATCGCCGAGAGGGTCTCGATCGTGCAGGAGATCGCCTACCAGACCAACCTGCTCGCGCTGAACGCGTCAATCGAGGCGGCCCGGGCCGGCGAGCACGGCCGCGGCTTCGCGGTGGTCGCGAGCGAGGTCCGCCGGCTCGCGGAGCGGAGCCAGGCCGCTGCCAAGGAGATCGGCGCGCTCGCGTCGACGAGCGTGCAGGTCGCGGATCGCTCGGGGCAGCTGCTCGAGGAGATGGCGCCGTCGATCCGGCGGACCTCGGCGCTCACGCAGGAGGTGGCGACCGCGTCGGTGAGCCAGGCCGACGCGGTCGGCCAGGTGAACAGCGCCATGCGCCGCGTCGACGAGGTGACGCAGCGCAACGCCGCGATCAGCGAGGAGCTCGCGAGCACGGCCGAGGAGCTCGCGGCGCAGGCGGACGCGCTCTCGGGCATGCTGCGGTTCTTCCGGGTGGGCGACGAGCTCGCGTTCCCCGAGCGCACCCGCGTGCCGCGCGCCCCGGGCGCGGCGGATCCGCGGCGCCTCGCGCCGATGCCCCGGGACGGCGCCCCGGCCGCGCCGGGCGGCGCGAACGGCGCCGCCGTGCTCGCCTCGCTCGCGCGGGTCAGGACGAACGGCGCCCTGCGCTCCCCCGCGGGGCTGCACGAGGACGCCGAGTTCGAGCGCTTCCCGCCGCGGGGCGCGAACGGGAGCGCCCCTCCGCGCGCGGAGGGCCTGTGAGCGCCGCGCCCGAGCCTCGATCGTCGCAGTACATCTCGTTCTTCGTGGGCGGGGACGAGCTCGCGGTGGACATCCTTCGCGCGCGCGAGATCGTCGAGGCCACCGCGATCACGCGGGTGCCGAGGATGCCGCAGACCGTGCTCGGCGTGCTCAACCTGAGGGGGCGCGTGATCCCGGTCATCGACCTCGCGGTCCAGCTCGGGCTCCCGGCGTCGGTGATCACGCGGCGGACGTGCATCCTCATCGTCGAGACGGAGTTCGACGGCGAGCTCACCCGGATGGGCCTCTCCATCGACGCCGTGGGCGACGTCGTGGACCTCGACGCAGCGGCGATCGAGCCGCCGCCGCCGTTCGGCACGCGGGCCCGCCAGAGCCACCTCGCCGGCCTCGGCAAGGTGGGCGAGAGGATCCTCCTGCTGCTCGACATCGACCGGATCCTCTCGCCGGACGAGCTCTTCGCGGCGGCGTCGATCGAGGGCGAAGCCGGCGCCCGCGCGGCGCTCCCGGGCGCGCCGGCGCAGGGCGCGCCCGAGGCATCGCCGTCGGCCGCGAGCGCGTCGCGTTCCCCCTCGTGACCCTCTGCGCCGTGGGCTGAGTCTCGAGCCGTGATCGATGGCAGATCCCGGCGTTCGCGCGCCGGCGCGACGTCGCGGGCTACGTTCGAGACGAGAGCGACGCGAGCACGCGTGCAGCAACGCCCGCCACGGAGATCTCGTCGTCGAGGTCCCAGACCATGTCGAAGCGCTGCACAGGCCGTTCCTTGAGCTGCTCAAACGGTATCCCCCGCCGGCGTCGTCGGCCAGCGCCCCGACCGAGCCGGACGAGGAGGGAGCCGAGGCCGACGCGGCCTCGGGCAACGAGCCGGCGTGAGGCGCCGCGGTTCCTTGCTGCAGCGGAGAGCAGGTCGCCGGTAGGCTCGCAGTTGCTGAGAGCGGGTCGCGACCGGGGTTGCAGCACCTGAGAGCGGGTGGAGAGAGCGCTTGAAGCACCTGGTGCCGCTCGGGTAAGCGATGGTCCCGTGAGCCCACGTGCGTGAGGCGCAGGCGGCGCGCCGGGGTGCATCGGCGACGTCACCTCGCCCCGCTCCGCCTGGCGACGCCCTGCCGCGCGCTCACGTCAGCCCGCCGCTCCCCGCGCCTTCAGCGCGTCCACGATGTGCCGAACATCCTGCGCCCGCGCGCGGGAACGACGGAGCCCTGGGCTGCGAGATGGGCGTTGTTCGTCCTTTCCTCCTCATTCACCCTCATCAAGGCAGATCCTCCTTTGCTTCTGGTTATGGTGAATGAGCTTGCACGCCGTCAGCCTGGACCTGTAAGCTGGAATGCTGGGAGGCGGGGCATGAAGAGAGGAAACGGACCGAGGCGTCTTGCCATCCTGTTCGCCGCTGCGATCGCCAATTCGATGATGCCAGGTTGCAACATCACACTCGGTCGGCTGCCCGAGGAGGATTCTGCGGGAAGGGAAACTGGCGAAGGCACGGCGCAACAGGATCCTCAAGCACCCGAGCAGACCCCTCAGGAAGAACCCGAAGAGGCCCTCGCTCAGGTCGACCCCCAACAGCTCGCATTGGCCGAGGCAAAAGCCGCATTGACGACGGCATACCTCGTGGCGACGGTCGAGTCCGCAGGCCTGGATCCGAGCGTACTGGACGAATCGGCGATCGAGCAGCTCATGGAGCAGTTCCTGCCCGCCGCTGCGGCCGAGGCGGACGCTTGGCTCGCGACTCTGGATCCGTCGATGATGTCGGCGAGCTTCGAGCCACGGATCCAGTGCAAAAAAGAACACGGATGTCCGTACCTCACGCAATGCAAGTACAACCCGCCGCCTATCGACCACAACTGCTGGGTGACAGATTGCGGCAAATCCAGGTGCTCCCTATGCCCGGACTGGGTCGCAGACCTGCTGCAGAGCCTGGTGCTCACCTCGTGGTGCGCGTACGTGTGCACTGAAAACGGCACCCACAACGTGGTGGCCATCGGCGCAGGGGGGATCTCGAGGTTCAACGGTTACTTCGTAGGACCTATCTGCAAGGCGCCGTAGGACTGAATATGGGCGAAAAAGACAGGGAAGGAAACGCGCCGGGCTCGGGCACGGAGGGAATGGGTGTCGCTTCGGCCCTGCGCGAGTCGGCCGAGCGGAGCGCCAAGGAGCTCGCGACCGCCCTCGCGTGCGCCATCAACGTCGTGGCGCTGTTTGCGGCGCCGCGGGTCCTTGCCCTCGCGTGCTCCGGGGCAGGGCGTTTGCCTGCTCGAGACGAGATCGCGAAGGCGATCGAGGACTGCGCGAAAGCGCTTGGCGCAGGCGCAGGCGAAGTGCCCGCCGTCGAACCTCTCCACACGTTGCAGGCCCTCTTGACCTCCTGGGAGCCTGGAAAGCCTGCTCCGCAAGCGATGGTCGAGGCGGCCCGAGCGTGGCTGAGGTCTGTCGGGCTGCCGGAGCCGGACGAGGGTTGGGATCAATGGGAGGGCCCCCGCGGCGAACCGGAACCCGCGTGGGCTCCGCCGACCTCACGCGCCCTCCGCGCCGAGCCGATGACCATCGACGAATGG
Organism: Sorangium sp. So ce375; assembly: GCF_051473855.1. Lineage (NCBI taxonomy): Bacteria > Pseudomonadati > Myxococcota > Polyangiales > Polyangiaceae > Sorangium > Sorangium sp. So ce375. Next base: position 2,985,885 of record NZ_CP150335.1, on the reverse strand, counting down.
GCCAAGCTCGATGGGCCAGGCGAGCTCGTCGACGGCCTGCTCGTGGAGGAGGAAGCGACGACGCCGCTGCACGACGCCGTGGTCGACTGGTTCCTCGGTGTTCTGCGCGGATGGGCGTCCCCACGGGGCGCCGTCGTGTTCGGGCCCGGGCACAAACTGGTCGTGTCCAAGCTCGGTGGTCGCAAACCGGACATCTGCGTCTATATGGCCGGCGAGCTGCCCGAGGCCGACGCGAACCTCTCCAGCCGCCCCCCGGCGCTGGTGGTTGAGGTGGTGTCACCGCGGAGTGTCGACGAGTGGACGGATTTCGACATCAAAAATCGCGAGTACGCGCGTCACGGTGTGCGACGGTACTGGCTGGTGGAGCCAACACAGCAACGCTTCATGGTGTGCTTGGAGCTGGACCCGGAAGGACGCTACACCATGTTCGTGAGCGGCAGGGATCAGGTCAAGATACAGGTGACCGGGCTCGACGGTCTCGCGCTCGACCTCGGCGACCTCTGGGCAAAGGTCGACCCGTCCAGACCCGGCGCACAGGGCGAGAGTTCGTGAATGAACCGCAAGAACGTGCCGAGGGCGAATCAATTGCTCGTAGAACGTCCCAAGGGTCCCAAATTCGTCACGACCTGCTCGGCGTCGAGGATCTCGAGCGCGGAGCAGCGTAGAGCGGTTCTACAGCGAGCACGCCGTGCGCCGCGGCGCGCGGAGCCGCCAAGACCGGCTCCGTGACGGTCCTGCAACGCACGTCCAGAGACCTCCGATTGAATTTCCGCAAGCGTTCAGGGCGTCGATCATTCTCTGCCATGGCGAGGGCAACCGCTGTCAAAAACCGATATGCTTGCGACACGGAAGCGTTTCTCGGCTCGCTACAGCAAAGACCGCAACAGCAGGGTGCCGAGTACCCCGGAGAGGAGGGCTGCCTCGCCGTTGAACGGGCGCTCGCCAGTCTCGGCGGGCTTCGCAAACGCGTGCCCCGCCCACAGCGCAATAAGCGAGGCGCCGGCAATGCTCACGGCGGTCTTCGCGCCCGCGCCCACGGGGGCTGCGGCCGCGCCAGCGAGCTCGAGGCGAACGTCCTCGACGTCGCGTGTGCCGCGACGGCTGTTGCAGACTCCGTGCGCGATCAGCAGGTTCTCGGGATCGTCGCCCCCGCCGAACAGCTGCGGAACAACGTGGTCGACCGTCGTGGTGACGTCGCCGTACGCGGATGCCCTGCGCGTGACGCAGAGCACGGGCCGCCTCCGCGACCAGCGCTGGGTGCTCACGTTGCTGCGTGCCGTACGCCGAAGCGTCGTGGAGATCCGGTACCGAAGCCCATGGAAAGAGGAGGCGAGCACGCACCAGTTCGAGCCGTGGCAGCTCTGGCTCCACGACGGCGTGCTCTACGTGCGCGGGCGCCGGTCCCGAGGAGCCATGGGTTCGGACCCGCTCGGCCCGTGCTCGGAGGGGGCGGGTCGGGCGCAGGGGGCTTTGGGTGCCAGCGCAGGGGGCTCTACCTCATAGGGGAGGGGCAGCTTCAACGTCTCTCTTGCCTCGATCTTCACGCGCGCCCGCGCGAACTGTCCGTGGGGGCCCATCGCGGCGATCTCGTGCTCGCCCGGTGGCACGTCGAGAACGCGGGCGGCGGAACCCTCGACCCACCCATTTGGAACACGACGTGGGGAACTTGAGCGAGTGGACGCGATGGTGGACACCAGTGCTCAGCGCCGCGCGCTCGGGGCGGTGCTCGAGCTCGGCCAGATCGCCGGCGAGGTCTTCAGCGTCGCCGGGGTGAGTTCCGCGAGCACGAGACCGGGGCGAGGTCACCGTCCGCCTGGTCGAGCACGCCGGGCGCGGTCCGCTAGCCCTTGAGGCACTTGGCGAAAACGACCGGGATGAGCGTAAAGAAGCTGAGCACGGAGTCTCCCGCCCCAGACTCCAGGTGCTTCGCGACCTTTGCGAACGGGAATACCGCGTTACGGTCGTCGAAGCGCACACACCAAGACCCATCCTTCTCGGCCCACTCGCCACCGAAAGTCTGGACGACGCACTCCCCCAAGTAGGACCCGAGCGTGCTGACCAGGCCATCTCGCTGCTCTTCCCTACCCTGCTCATGTTGCCGCTGGATGAACCCGTCGAGCCAGCTCACCCCGGCGAGATCGTAGTCGACGTCTTGCCCCAGCTCGTCCCGCGCCACCTTGAGGACAAGAGCGGCGTTCGCTCGGATCTTCATGAGCACCGATTTGTCGTCACTCATCGATTCAACTCCCGGTTGGCGCAAGAACACACGCAGACTCTTCCAGCTCGGGCCAAGGTTGTCGCCTCGCAAACGTGTTACTCGTCTCCGGGCTGGAGCGGAAATTCCAGCCAATCGAAGCAATAGAGCAACGCTGCCTCCGCGTTCGTGCTCCGGGGACCTCCCCCACAAAAAAATCTCACAGACCGGCTCTGCGCCGCAAGGCCGAAATGCTGTCCACGAGCAGACGGAGGCGGGCGCCGTAGAGCAGTGAAGCCATGAATCGCGACGCGCCGGTCGTGCGATCCACGGGAGCGCTCACCTCGGTCGAGGTGAGCACCGCGGGGAGGCGCGCGGGACGCTTTGCTCGGGTGAATTCGCCCGGCTGGAATCGACGTGCTGCGCGGGGGGACCGCTCAGGCCTCGCTTGACCTCCGCGGGGCACCCGACGACCATCCCCGCAGCTGCCGGGTGCCAGGGGCACCGCGGATGGGAGGGAGAGCCAGATGATCGACCTGTACACGTGGACCACGCCGAACGGCTACAAGCCCGTCATCCTCCTCGAGGAGCTCGGGCTCGCCTACGAGATCAAGCCGATCGACATCGGGTCCGGCGCGCAGAAAAAGCCGGAGTACCTGCGCATCAACCCCAACGGGAAGATCCCCGCGCTCCGGGATCACGACCATCCGAGCGGGCCAGTCACCGTCTTCGAGTCGGGGGCGATCCTCATCTACCTCGCCGAGAAGACGGGCAAGCTCTTGCCCGCGAGCGAGCCGGGCCGGTCGCGCGTCATCGAGTGGCTGATGTTCCAGATGGGCGCGGTGGGGCCGATGCTCGGCCAGCTCGGCCATTTTCGCAGCGCCGCGCCCGAGAAGATCCCCTACGCGATCGAGCGCTACCAGAACGAGCAGGACCGCATCTACAAGGTGCTCGACGGCCGTCTCGCCGAGTCCGAGCACCTCGCAGACGAGTATTCGATCGCGGACATCGCCACGTTTCCGTGGATCTCCATGGCCGCGCGCATGGGGATAGACATCGCGCCGTATCCGAACCTCGCGCGCTGGGAGCAGGCGATCAAGGCGAGGCCGGCGGTCACACGAGCGTTCGCGGCGAAGATCAAGCCCTGAAAGCCGCGCGCTAGCGGCGCTCGGAGGCTCCGGAGGCTCTCCGAGGACGGACGCCTCGCGGAGAGGCGCCTGCGACCTGGAGGGCCTCCACCGGTCGCGCCGGCGTTCGCCAGGCAGAACCTGCAGCGGCTCGCGCGGCGCTCGCGTACACTCCCGGCGCTCGGCATGGATCAGCCCGTCCCCGTGGACAGCAGGGCGCAGCAGGCAGACGTCGCGGGCGCGCTCGCGGATCGGGCCTTCGACGCGCTCGGCATCCTGCTCCGCGGCTTCGAGGACGCGGCCCTGCGCGACGGGACGGGCGCGCTCGACGGCGCCTTCGCCCGCGGCCCGGAGCACCTCCACGGCGGCCTGCTCACCGCGATCCTGCGGCTCGTGTTCCTGCTCCACGCGGAGGAACGCGGGCTCCTGCCGGCGTCTGATCCGTACTACGCGGCGCACCTCGGCGTGGGCCCGCTGTTCCGGCAGCTCGCCGCGGAGCGCGACGCGCGCCCGGGCGCGCCGCGGCGGCGCTTCGGCGCGTGGGCGCGGCTCGTCGCGCTGTTCCGCGCCGTGTTCCACGGGCTCCGCCGCCCCCAGCTGAGCCTGCCCGCGCGCCGAGGGCAGCTCTTCGACCCCGAGCGATACCCGTTCCTGGAGCACGCGGGGCCGACGGAGCGCGCGGCGCCGGGCGACCCCGCGGCGCCGGGCGACCCCGCGGCGCCGCGCGCGCCGTCGGTGGACGACGGCACGGTGTACGCGGTGCTCGAGCGGCTGCTCGTGCTCGACGGGCGGCCGCTGTCGTACCGGGAGCTCGACGTCGAGCAGCTCGGCGGCATCTACGAGGCGCTCATGGGCTACCGGGTCGAGCGCGCCGCCGGGCCGACGGTGTGCCTCAGGCCCGACAAGGTCTGGGTGGGCGCGGCCGAGGCGCTCGCGCAGCCGAAGGCGCGGCGGACGGCGTGGCTCGCCGAGCGGGCGGGCATCTCGCGGCGGGAGGCGGGGAAGCTCGGGGAGGCGCTCGCCGCCGCGGAGACCGCGGCCGGCGTCCTCGAGGCGCTCGGGCCGCTGCGCGCGAGGGACACCGACGTGCTCGGTGCAGGGCGGCTGTTCCTCCAGCCGATCGCCGAGCGGCGGCGCACGAGCTCGCACTACACCCCGAGGAGCCTGTCCGGGCCGATCGTCGCGCGGACGCTGGAGCCGCTGCTCCGGCAGCTCGGCGAGGAGCCCGCGTCCGAGGCGCTCCTCGGGCTCGCGATCTGCGATCCGGCGATGGGCTCCGGCGCGTTCCTGATGGAAGCGTGCCGGTACCTGGCCGACCGGGTGGTGGCCGCCTGGACGCGCGAGGCGGCGCGCGGCGACGCCGCCGCGGCGGCGCGGCTCGCCGTTCCGGGCGAGGACGCGGTGGTGGTCGACTTTGCCCGAGAAAGCTCACGGGGAGACGGGGAGACAAGGATATTTACCAAGTCTCTTCTCCCCGCCTCCCCGCCTCCCTGTTCAAATTCGACCAGCACCGAGGACGCCGTGAGCCACGCGCGGCGGCTCGTCGCGCGGCGCTGCCTGTACGGCGCCGACAAGAACCCCTTCGCGGTGAGCCTGGCGAGGCTGTCGCTCTGGCTCGTGACGCGCGCGCTGGACGAGCCGTTCACGTTCATCGACCACGCCCTCCGCCACGGCGACTCGCTCGTCGGGCTCGACCTTGCCCAGCTGCGCGGCTTCCACTGGAAGCCCGCGGCGCCGGCGTCGCCGTTCCACGAGGAGATCGACGCCGCGGTGGCACGCGCGCTCGAGCTGCGACGGCGGCTGGTCGAGGAGGCGGACCAGGCCATCGCCCGAGCCCGGCTCGCAGAAGAGGCGGACGACGCGCTCGCCCGGGCGCGGCTCGCAGAGGAGGCGGACGACGCGCTCGCCCGAGCCCGGCTCGCAGAGGAGGCGGACGACGCGATCGCCCGGGCGCGCCTCCTCGGCGACCTCGTGGTGGGGGCGTTCTTCGCGCACGAGAGGGACCGTGACCGGCTGAAGGAGCGCGATCGGCGGGCCGAGCTCGCGATCGCGTGGCTCCGCGGCGGCGGGCCGCCTTCGGAAGAGCTCCTGTCGATGCAGCGGGCGCTCCGCGAGGGGGCGCCCGGGGGGCCGCCGCCGCTGCCGGCGTTCCACTGGCCGCTGGAGCTCCCGGAGGCCTTCCAGGAGCCGCGCCAGGACGGGCAGGACGGCGCCCGCGACCCACGGCCGACGCGGCTCGTCGCGTTCGTCGGGAACCCGCCGTTCCTGGGCGGGAAGCGGATCTCGACGGATCACGGGGCTCTCTACGCCGCCTGGCTCGAGCAGCTGCACGGCGCCACGAAGAACACCGACCTGGCCGCCCACTTCTTCCGCCGCGCGGCCGCGCTGCTCGGGCGCCGCGGGACGGTGGGGCTCATCGCCACGAACACGATAGCTCAGGGCGACACCCGGCGTTCGGGCCTCAGGCCGCTCGTCGAGGCGGGGGGCGCGATCATCTACAACGCCGTGCGCAGCGTCCCGTGGCCCGGAGACGCCGCCGTGCACGTCGCCGTCGTCCACCTCGCGATAGGCCTGTCGCCCGGCGACGGCGTGCCGCCGCCGCGGCTCGACGGCGCGGCCGTGGGCCACATCAACTCGCACCTGCGCGCGATGCCGGAGCGCCCCGATCCGCGCCCGCTCGGTGCCAGCCGGGATCTGTGCTTCATCGGCTGCTTCCTTCGCGGCGACGGCTTCGTCCTGACCGACGGCGAGGCGCGGGCGCTCTGCGCGGGTGATCCTGCGGCCGGCGAGGTGCTCCGCCCGTTCCTCGGCGGCGAGGAGGTCAACTCGTCCCCTTCGCACAGCCCGCACCGTCACGTCATCGACTTCGGCGAGCGGGGGCTCGAGGAGGCCGGGCGGTGGCCCGAGCTGCTCTCGATCGTGAGGACCCGAGTGAAGCCGGCGCGGGATCGCCTGAAGGGCACCGGGATCGACGCGGGCCACCGGGCGCGATGGTGGCAGTTCGCCAACACGCGGCCTGAGCTCCGGCGCAAGATCGCGCCGCTCGAGCGGTGCCTCGTCGCGGCGCGGGTGACGAAGCACCTGTGTTTCGCCTTCCAGCCCGCGGGCCGGACGTTCTCAGACCAGCTGTGTGTGTTCGCGATCGACGACCATGCGCGCTTCGCGGTGCTCCAGTCGCGCGCGCACGAGGCGTGGGCGCGGCTGCTCTCCTCGACGATGGGAGAGGGCCTCCGGTACGCGCCATCGGACTGCGTGGAGACGTTCCCCTTCCCTCGCCCCGAGCACCTCGCCGACGGCGGCCGTGTCGAGGCCGCCGGCGAGCGCCTCTACGCGGCGCGCGCGCGGTGGATGCTCGCGTCGGGGCTCGGGCTGACGGAGACGTACAACCTCATCAAGGACAGGAGGTGCAAAGAGCCGAGCATCGTCGGGCTCCGCAACCTCCACGAGGAGATGGACCGGGCCGTCCTCTCGGCTTACAGGTTCGACGACGTGGAGGTCCCCCCGTATGCCGAGCCCGCGACGCCGGGAGAGCGGCTGGCGCGCCGCGCGTTCGAGGACGAGCTGATCGACCGGCTCTTCGCGCTGAACGAGGCGCGCGCCGCGGAGGAGGAGCAGGCTGGAGCAGAGGGCGGCTCATGAGTGAGAACGCCACGAAAACGGGGCACGCCATTCGTGTCGTCGCGGCGACGGTTTTGCTCGTCCCTGCCTTTGGCTCTGGCGTCCTGGTCGGCAGATCGCTCCTGGACCGGCGGCCGCCGGCGACGGAGAAGAGAGCGGAGACCATTTCGGATCCCGGGATATGGACAGACCGGAGAGAGCTCGCTGCATATCGATAGGAACTGGCAGCTCGCTCAGAGGCGCGAGCGAGCGCCTCGGCCGCCGATGCTCCTCCGGGGGAAGGGCGACAAGACGCTCCCGTAAGAGCAGCCACCGTCGATGAGCGCGAGGTGGAGCTGAGACGGTGCAGGAAGAGCGAAATCCTGTCAACGCTGAGCTCTGCAGCGCTGCCGCTCGTCAGTTCAGCGCACTGATGGCTTTACCGAAGGATGGGTTGATGTGCGGGCCGAAGTCCAGGTCTGCCGATCTACCCGAACATACCCGCCGGTCTTGCGTCTGGGCCACCCAGATCGACCATGTGTCCCAGCGCACCGCGCGAGCACGTCCTGGAGGGCGCGAGGAGGACCGGACGAAGCGGGATGCGCCAAGGGCGCAATGCTGGCACGCAGACGGGCGAATGCCGATTAGAGGGTGAGCCGGACGGCGGCGCGTCGGCTGGAACGAAGTGAACGCCACATACGATCTCCGCCGCGGGCAAATGCGAGCACATTGTCCATCCACAGTTACCAAAAGGACAACAGCCGATTGGCGCACAACCCGCGCAGACAGTAAATATTGGCTTATGCGGCCATGTGACAACTCATCATTTTCTGTCCGATACGCCGGCAGCACGCAGGCAACTGCGGCACGTTTGTGTCTCATTGTCACGCTGGCGAGTTGTTCGCCTATCCACCGGGACTTTCTGCGTGCAGGCACCGGCGGTACGGGCGGCGACGGAGGGGGCGTCGGCAGTACCGGAGACGACGGTGGACATGGGACCGGCGTGAGCGGAGGTGGCGAAGCTTCAGCGCAGGGCAGCGGCGGCGCCGGCGGCGATGGAGGAGTTGTCGGCGGGGGCGGAGGGACCGGGGTGAGCGGAGACGTGGGGCCCATCATCGACGAGCCGCCGGTCTGCGGGGACGTTTACGTCGATTGCGACGCGGATGAAGAGAACGGCTGTGAGGTTCGCGTGACGAACGACGCCCTCCACTGCGGCACCTGCCCCGTCGAGTGCGATGGCACCTGCCTGGATGGCACTTGCGCCCGAACCTCGGTCCACGTCACGGGCCAGCAGGATCCGTTGTACATCGCTGTCTCCAACGGCAGCGTGTTCTGGACCAACGGGGAGCAGGGCGTCGTCAGGCAGTGGACGCAAGGCGAAGCCGCCGCCATCGACATCGCCACCGCGCAGGTCCAGCCGGCGGACATCAAGGTCGACGCCACCCACGTCTTCTGGGCCAACCAGGGCAAGCCCGGCATGAACGACGGCCAAGTGATGAGGTCGCGGGTCGGCGGCCGGGAGGAGCCGGTCGCCATCGCCATAGGGCAGTCCGCCCCGTTCGGCGTGGCGCTCGACGACGAGTTCGTTTACTGGACGAACCGCGAGGCCGGCGGCTCGGTGGTCCGCGCGTCGAAGGACTCGAACGGCCACGGGCCGTTCACCATCATCTCGAACGGCGGCGGGACGACCCACGCCCTCGCGGTAGACGCGACGCACGTCTACTGGACCGTCCGTGACACCATCGGCCGGGTGATGTCCGCGCCCAAGGACTCCACGGGCGATGGCCCGTTTACCACGCTGGCGACCGAGCAGGGCCAGGTGCGGGAGATCGCGGTCGACGCGACGCACGTCTACTGGACGACCAGCAGGACCGGCAACGTGATGCGGGTGGCCAAGTCCGGCGGAGATCCCACGGTGATCGCCACCGGGCAGGGGAACCCGAGGGGCATCGCCGCTGACGCGACGGGCGTGTACTGGGCCGACCCCACCTCGCCGAACGTCATGAGGATGCTGCCGAACGGCATCGTCGGGGCCGTGGCGGCCGGGGAACCGTCGCCGTACGGCATCGCCCTCGACGCGACCCGCGTCTACTGGACCAACGGACTCGGCACAAACGGCACCATCGTGAGCACGGCGAAGTGACCGGCGAGGCATGAACTTCGCTCCGGTAGAACGTGGAATGCGACGGGCGAGTGTCCGGAATGCGGGTGGCGCCGATGTGGTTCCGGACAACACCGTGGGGCGAGTCGGTTGGTTGCTATGGTGTCCTCGCGCATCGGGTCCCGATGCCGTAGCCGCGGTACGACGCGACGATGCTGCCGCGCTCGGAAGAGCGCATGTACGGCGCACTTTCGCCATAGTTTCCGCCCCTGTGCGCCCGGTTTGGACTACTCGCCAAGTTGGCGCAGTCGTTACACGGGTTGGTATAGCCACCACCCGAATCCAGAATCCACTCCCGCAGATTCCCGGCCAAGTCCGCCTGCCCCCACCTCCCATCTCCTGCCGGTGACCTCGACCCGACCGGCTGGATATCGCTGAACGTGCACGAGCTGGACGCAGACCCGTCCCCGGTGCAGTCATACACCGCGTGGGCACTAGAAATCGTCGTCGAGTCTGGCCACGGATACTGCCGCTGCTCGTTGCCTCCTGCCGCCGCATAGTTCCACTCCGCCTCCGTCGGCAGTCGGCCACCATCCCACGCGCAGAACGCGAACGCCACGTACCAGTTCAGGCCATTCATTGGCAGGCGCTCGTGGTCGCCGGCCGCATCCGTCCACGTCTGGTCCGGGCACTTCACCGCCGCCTTCAGCGCTTCCGCATCCGCGGGCAGGTTGCCGTTCCAGTCCGCATTCCACCCGCTCCCCGCGATGAGCGGGTGCCTCCCCGCTTCGGCCGCCGGTTTGCTCCCGGGATACGCCTCCACAAACCTCCGGAACCGACCCACAGTCACCTCGAACCGATCCAGCCGGAAGTCGCTTACCATCGCTGGATACGCTGGATCGTTGCTCCGGTTGAATGTGCCCACAGGCACCGCCGCGGTTGTGCAGCAGTTCTCGCCGCCTGCTGGCCCGCACGTCTCGGGTAGCCCGGCACAGCTTGGCGGTATCATGCATGTTCCTCGGCTGCATGCAGGCGCCGTCGCCGGGCACGGATCGGTGTCTTCCCACGCCCCGCTCTCATCGCACCGTTGCGGCCGGTTCACCGAGCAGCGCATGTCCTCCGGGCCGCACTCCCCGGTGCACGTCCCGTCGACGCAAGTCTGCCCGACGCACGCTTCGCCGCTCTCCCACCGCCCATCCACGCAGCGCTGCGGCGTGTTGTCCGAGCACTTCGTGTCGTCGGCAGAGCACTCTGGACTGCCTCCGACGCCGCCGTCGCCTCCGGCGCTGCCGCCCGTACCGACGGCGCCCTGTCCTCCGGTGCCGCCTTCACCACCGGAAGCGCCGCCTCCACTTCCGGCCTCTCCTCCGGCGCCCGTGCCCCCGCTGGTCCCGCTGCCACCGGCGCCTTCCAGGACGTAGTACTCCTCCTCGAGCCCCGCCAGCGCAGCGCATCCGCCAGCAGCGGACGTCGCAAGCCAGACGACAGCCATCGCTCCCTTTACGCGTGCCCGCTCCGAGCCCACCATGGCGGCAGAGCGTCGTCCTGCGGCGCTCCGAATGTCAAGAAAGCCGCGTCGCGTCATTCGCGAACGCGATGCGCGCCATTCGCCGGAGCGCCGCCGCTCGCCGTGTCCCGGGACACGTGGCCACGTCGAGTGGCCCGAACGCTGGTTTCGAGTGCCCAGATGCGAGCTCCGCGGGACTATCCGGGCCACCACCTGTCTGCACTCTCGGGTTTGAGTTTCAACTCTCCAGCAAGGTATCGACACCCTCCGGGTCGAAGTTCGACTCTCCAGGCAGACCCGCGCGCCGGCGTCCGACGCTGTGCGATATCCAAGCCCCGCGAGAGATCAGGTGCCGCACGGCACCGCATCCGGCACACGCACTCCCGACCGTTCCTCTCGCACCGCTTTCTTTCGCCCGCACCACACGTACCCGCAGCCACACGTGCGCATAGCTGCGTCCAAGGCGCCGCGTGAGTCTACCGCCACGCGCGTATCGCTGCTCGCGCCTGTCCGGCCGGTCGAGCACGGGGCGACGCTCACGCCGTGGCTGTCGCACGGGGGCTCGCGCGGCTGGAGCTGGAAATCAAGCAGCCTGTAGCGCTTCCGATCGAGAACCTCCAGGCGATTTTGGATCTCCGGTCAGGCGCGGGAAGTGATAGTCTCATGGATCATGACAAGACTTCATTTCGCGACGCGTTGCTGCGCTGTGCTCGCAGCGCTCTGGCTGCCCGTCATCGCCTGTTCATCGGGCGGCAACGGCAACACCACGGGGAATGCCGAGGTCGGCCCGGGCGCCGGCGGCTCCGGCGGCAGCAGCGTCAGCAGCACCAGCGGCGTCAGCAGCGCCAGCAGCGGCGATTTCGGCGAAATCGTGACGAGCGCCGGTCAGGGCGGCGACCCGCCGCCTGACGCCGGTCACCAGACGACCTGCGACGACGCGGGCAACTGCACCTGCATCAGCATCGCGTCGATCGGCCGCGAAGGGGTCTGGGGCCCGTGCAGCAGCGACAGCACCACCGCGCTCCAGGACTGGCTCAACACGCAGAGCACGGCCCAGGTGGACAACTACAACAGGGAGAAGCCCACGCTCACCCCGGAGTTCCTCGCCAAGTACGACGTGATACTCCTTCAGTGGATGGTGACGAAGGGCGCACAGAACGACGACGGGGCGCCCTGGCAGTTCACGCCGGACGAGGTGAACGCGCTCAAGGACTGGGTCAACAATGGTGGCGGCCTCATCGCGCTGAGCGGTTATCAGTGCAATGGACAGGGGTGCACCATCCACGACGTCACGGCGACCAACCAGCTCCTCTCCTTCACGGACATCCAGTTCAACACCGACGGCCTGCTGGATCCCGCGCGGAGCGGCTGCGCGAACTGCAACTGCTGGGGCGGCTCGCTGCCGCTCGGCGGCGACCTCCCCGTGGCCGAGGGCACCTGGAACCAGGACACGCCGATCGGCAAGAACATCAAGAGCGTGGGCGCCTACATCGCGCGCTCGATCAAATCGACGACCGCGACCGTCGATTGCACCGACGGCAGGAACAACTTCGCGGTGCACGAGGAGATCGGCAAAGGCCATGTCGTCGCGTTCGGCGACGAGTGGGTGACCTACTCGGGCCAGTGGCGCGGGACGGCGAAATGCCTCAATGCCCAGATGTACACGGACCCGAACAGCCCCTGCTACGAGCGATCGGCGGCGCAGGTCTTCCAGATCTCGCAGTTCTGGTACAACGCGATCAAATACGCGGCGTCGTCGGTCGAGTGCTTCACGATCGAGGATCCGGCCATCATCAATTGACGTCGGGCGGCGAGCGCGGAGAGGGCGGCGGCTCATCGGCTCATCGAGCGCGCCGCTCGTCGCAAAGAGCCCGCTCAGACGGCGTGGAGCGTCATCTTGAGGCCATGGCGCGGCCGGAGGGTGGTCAACGCCTGGGGCGACACCGGGTGACCGGGCACGAGGCGCATCCGGAGCCGCCTTAGCAGGACCACGAGCAGGATCTGCGCCTCCATCATCGCGAACAGGTTGCCGATGCACTGCCGCGGTCCGCCGCCGAACGGCATGAACGAGTAGCGCGGGCGGGCGGCCGAGCGCTCGGGCGTGAAGCGCTCGGGGTCGAACTCCGCGGGGGCCTCCCAGAAGGCCGGATCGTTGTGCATGACGTACTGGCTGACGATCACCGTCGCTCCGGCGGGCACGGGATAGCCGCAGATCTGGTCGTCCTCCTTCACGGTGCGCGGGACGATCCAGGAAGGTGGATAGAGGCGCATCGCCTCCTGAATCACCATCTTCGTGTACTCCATCCTCGACAGGTCGGCGGCCGTCGGCCGCCGGTCGCCGACGACCTCCTCGATCTCCGCGCGCAGCTTGCGCTCGATCCCGGGGTTGCTATCGAGCAGGTAGAACAGCCAGGTCATCGTGATCGCCGTCGTCTCGTTGCCGGCGATGAACATGGTGACGAGCTCGTCCCGCAGCTGGCGGTCGTCCATGCCGGAGCCGGACTCGTCCTGCGCGCGCAGGAGCAGCGAGAGGAGATCGTCCCGCTCCTCCTTGCTCCTGCGGCGCTCCCGGACGAGGCGCAGGATGGCCTCGTCGATCCTGGCGATCGCGTCCCTGAGCGCGCGCTCGCCCGGGAGCAGGCGATCGGGCATGAAGTAGAGGAACAGCCTCGCGTTCAGCGTCTGGAACGCGACGAGGATCGCCTCGCCGAGGCTGTCGGCCTCCCGGGGCGCGATGCTGACGCCGAACATCGTCGCCAGGATGACGCGCTGGGTGAGCTGCATCATCTCCCTGTCCATGTCGACGACGGCGCCGGCGCGGGCCCGCTCCTCGAGCCGCGGCAGGTCGCCCTCGACGACGTCGATCATGAGATCGACAAGGCCCGCGAGCTGCCGCGACGAGAACAGCGGCTGCATGCGCCGGCGGTTCCGGAGCCACTCGTCGCCCCCGGCCGTGACGAGGCCGTTGCCAAGGAGCCGCCCGATCGGCCTCCACATCCCGCCTTCCTTGCCGAAGTTGCGCCAGTTGTCGTTGAGGACGTACTGGACCTGCTCGGGGTGCGTCACCAGATAGGCCCGGGTGAGCCCGAGATCGAGCTCGATGAGCTCACCAGGGTGCTGCCCCGCGAGCCGACGGAGGACGCTCGGCGCGTCGCGCGCCAGCGCCGGGAGGAGCCCCACCACCGGATAGCCGCGGGCGCGCGGCGATGGCTTGCGCGCGGAGGGTGGGGCAGGTCGGGACAGAGGATCGAGTTGTTCGAGCATGATCGCGCTCTCCTGGCCCGCAGCGGGGAGTCCGCATTCGGCCAGAGAGCATCCTACGATGGTGCGCGCCGAGCGCTCCAGGTCCGAGTCCGATGAGATGATGTCGCAGGATCGGCGGAGAGTTCGCCATACCTACCAGCGCCAGCTGGCGCGCCGTCAACGGCCAGCCCCTCGACCAGCCGCTGGGCGGCCAAACTGGCTCGCTGCGTTGGCAGGAGACTGGGAATCGCGGGGTTCTACTCGCGGTCGGCGGCGGTGAGCGTGGCGACGAGCGTGCCGCCGCCGCCGGCGCAGGTGGTCGTCGAGAACTCGCCGAAGAACATGCGCCCGTCCTCGTGTTCGAGGCGGAGGCCGGGGCCCTCGCCGCGGGTGCAGGTCACCAGGTTGTAGGGGCCGCCCGAGGTCAGGGACCAGCATTGGTTGAGCGCCGACGCCGACCCCGCCCGCTCCAGGTGCCAGAACGCCTGCGTGCCGATGCGCAGGCGGAAGACGCCCACGCCGAACACGTCGAGGAAGGCCGTCCCGTAGGTCCCCGCGGGCACCGGGTAGGTGCCGGGCGGCAGGCGCCACGATCTGGACGGGCTGACGTACTTGTCCCAGCTCTCGTCCCACGGCGCGCAGAGGATCTCGCCGTTGCGTACGAGGGCACGGCCCTCCGCCGAGAGCAGCTCGTCGCCGGCGACGTGCACGACGCGCTGGGCCGCGCGCACACCGTCGCGCCACAGCTCGACGAGGGCCACGGCCGCGGCGGTGCCGCTGTAGCTGACGCGCAGCGCGCTGACGCTCCGGTCCGGCAGCACCTGATATTCGGTCGCGTCTAACTCGCGCCTGTCGAAGAGGACAGCATCGGCGGAGAGGGGCGTCCACACGAGCAGGCTCCCCTCCGGGACGTCGAAGCGCAGCGTGACCTTCGTCGCGATTTCGGTGGTGTTGGTCAGGACGAAGTCGCACGACTGCCGAGCGACGGTGCGCTCTACGCGGACGGCGGCGTCGCCGACCGGGAGGGCGACGGGCGCCTCGAGATCGCTGACGATCTCGAAGTGCGGAATGGTCGCCGGCGTGAGCGCGCGCCGCTCGATCGCGCGCATCAGCTTGGGGAAGCTCTCGTACTCGTTGACGGTGTACAGCCCGGGGTTGTCGAGCGCGGTCACGACCTCCCCGAAGGCGAGGGTGCCGCTCGGCGCGCCTGCCGTCTTGAGCACGCGACGCGCAGACTCGCGGACCTCCGTGGGGAGCTCCTCGATGGTGAAGCGGGCGGTGAGGTCGAGGCGAACGGGTGAGACGTCGAGCCGCTCCACCGCGAGCTCACGGATCGAGCGCAGGCCGTCGTGGGCCGTGAGCTCGGAGGGCGCCGCGATCTCGAGCAAGCTCCACAGCTCCGGGAAGAGCGCCTTCTCTTCGGGCAGGAAGGTGTCGTAGCGCCCCGGCGCCTCGGCGTAGAGCAGGCCCTCGGCCGAGAGGCCAGGGTACCCGAAGCCGCGCAGGCGCGTGAGGATCTGCTCGTGCAGCGCCGAGAGCGCGCCCACCTTCCGGAGCGGCGCGAGCTTTCGGCTGCGGAGGTACACGGCGCCCTCGCGCGCGTTCGAGGACGTGACGTCGTCGCGCACGTCGAGGGCTGGCGGCTCGACCACGGGCGGCGCCTGAGGCCGGCAGCGCGACGTGCGGTCAATGACGCACGTGCCGTCCGCAGCGCACATCCCTCCCTCGCCGCAGCCGCGGACGTCGAGGCCCGTGTGATCGCAGTCGGGGTCGGGCGCACCACACGCGCAGTCGCACAGGTCGCCGCTGTTGTATCGTCCGGATTGGCAAAACCACCCCTCGGGCGGCGATTCATAGGGAAGACACGAGCGCGTATCGGCGCAGACGCCGCTATCACAAGCGATCTCGGTGCCCAAGCGCAGGCAGCCGTCATCGCCCCGTGCGCAGGTCCGGAAGGAGCCGCTCACGCACACGATCTCACCCACCGCCCCGCACACGTCCTCGCAGGTGCGGCAGTCGGCGGCATCGTTGAAGTGATCGCGGGGGAAGCGCGTGGCGCACGCCTTGTCGCAATCGCCGTCGCCACGCCAGCCGCAAGGATCGTCGCTCGCGCAGGAGCAGGCCGAATAGCGCCCCGCCGCGCAATCCGCGGAGCAGTCGGTCCCGACACCGCCCGAGCTGCTGCTGCTGCCATTCGCCGAGCTGCCGCCGACGCCGCCACCCGAGCCGCCGTCCCCCGAGCCGCCGTCACCCGAGCTGACGGCGCCCGAGCCGCCGCCACCCGAGCCGCCAGCGCTCGTCCCGTCGTGTCCCCGCTCCGACCCGCCACATTGGACGGCGGCGAAGACGACAAAGGCCATCGCCATGCAGACTCTAAGCTTCGACGCACGCATGCTCGCCTCCGGTCGCCAAGGACCATGTCGTACCCGATCCGCTGCGTGACCTCAACCACCCCCAGGCCACGTAGGGACCGCTCGACCCCGCCTCCGAGCCCTGGGGCTCGGGCGTGGTCGCGAAAGGCCCAGAAGCCACGCGATCTGGGCATGGCGCAGTCCGGGTACATGAATGCGAAAGCTCATGTGCTGTCCGCCTGTGGCGTCACCGCGCCTCCTGGCGCGGGGCGCAAACGCGTGTCTTCAGCCAGCCGTCGATGGCATGGTCGATCTCCTCGAGCACGCTCTCCCTGGTCCGCCCCGCGGACTTGAGGAGATCGAGCGAGTGATCGCCGCCCTCGATCACGTGCAGCGTGGCCCGATCCCCGAGGCGCTTCAGGACGGGGCGGAGGAGCGCAAGATCGCACAACGGATCGCGCGTGCCCTGGACGAACAGGAGCGGCGCGGGGATCGCGGGCAGGTGCGCGTCCCGGAGCCGGGCGCGCTCGCCCGCGGGGTGGAGCGGATAGCCGAGGAACAGCAGCCCGTCCGCGCGGACGCCGCGGGCCGCGAGGAGCGACGCGATCCGCCCGCCCATCGATTTGCCGCCGATCACGAGGCGCTCCGGCCTGTCCTCCAGCATCCTCTCGATCGCGGCCTCATAAGCCTTCTCGAGGAGCGGCTGCCTATCGGGCGCCTTCCGGCCGAGCTCCTTGTAGACGAAATTGAAGCGGAGCACGGTGTGCCCGCGCGCCGCCAGCCGCTCGGCGACGCCGACCACGAGGGGCGCGTTCATGTCGTTGCCGGCCCCATGGCCGAGGACGACCGCCACGCCGGAGCGCTTCGCCCGGGTCCTCGGGGCGTGGATCACACCCGAGACAGGAGCGTTGTCGGCGATAGCGATGGAGACGGAGCGCTCGGCCATGAGGCCCATCCATGCCATGGATCGCGGCCGCTCGTCGAGACTCACGCAGGTCGAGCGCAGCGAGATGCTCGCGGCTGTGTCGTGATCGGCGGGTTCCAGCCCTTCGACACCGCTGGATTCCTGGGGCGCGCTCGTCTCGTTCTGGTAGACTGCGGCGCAGAAAGCGCTGGCGCGATGGTGTTCCGCGTCCTCCACGCGGTCCGTGGCCGCGCTCAGGATCGAGAGCACATGCGACCTTCACAGCCAATCCGCTCTCCACGCGCAGCGGCGGGCGCAGCCCGACGAGCGCGCGGGAAAGCGCTTCTCCTGCTCCCGTCGCTCGCCGTGGCCGTGTCCATGTGCGGTGGCCGGAGCGACATCCTCCTCGACCCAGGCCCGGAGGAAGCAGGCCCCGAGGAGGCAGGCCCCGGGTGTATCCCGGCGCCGGAAGCGTGCGATGGCCTGGACAACGACTGCGATCGGATCGTCGATGAAGGCTGCGCTTGCGCGGTGGGGCAAGAGCGGAGCTGCTACTCGGGCCCTCCGGGCACCCAGGGCGTCGGGGTGTGCAAGGCCGGCGTTCAGATCTGCTCTGGCGCTGCCTGGGGTCCGTGCATCGGCGAGAGCAAGCCGGCGCCCGAGGCGTGCGACATCGTCGACAACGATTGCGATGGACAGACCGACGAGGGCACGTGCCCAGATGGGACTGCCTGCGGCGTGAGCCTCGCCGCGGACATGAGATCGCCGCCCGACGGGTGGTCCTTCAATGGGGACGCCTTCTGGGACGCCGACAGGCTGACCGGGGTGCTCACCGAGGACAGGCACGGTCAGGCCGGCACAATCATCTACCGGAATCCCATCGCCGCCGACGCCTTCACCGCAACGTTCGAGTTCCGCCTCGGCGACGGCGACGGCATGGGCTTCATGCTCCAGACGACGGGAGAGACGGCCGTGGGCGAGCCCGGCGGTGGCCTCGGTATGGCGGGGCTCGCCGGCTACGGCGTCGAGCTCGACACCTACAACAATCACGGTTGCACAGACTCCGACCGGAACCACGTGGGCGTGGACGACCTCGCACAGCCTTGCGACGCTGGCGTCCTCGGCTCGCTGGATCAGGCAACGAGCGAGGTCGCGCTCGGCGACGCTACGTTCCATACGGCGCGGATCGAGCTCGACAAGGGCGTGGTGAGCTTGAGCATCGACGGCGCGCGCCAGCTCCAGAGGTTCGCCATCCGCGACTTCCCTGTCGGGTCGAAGTTCTTCTACGGCTTCGCCGCCGGCACGGGAGACGCCGCCGCGCGCCAGGAGATCCGGAATGTGAAGATCACTTTCCCCTCTCCCCGCTGCCTCTGAACGCAGGCGCCAAAGGACGTTTCGTCGCGCGATCGTCGAGGTCTGCGGCGACCTCCTGCTCGTTCCGGGGAGCAGGTGCGCCCCAGCAGCAGGTGCGCTCCTGGAGCACGACGAGCCCCGTGTGGGGCGCCCTACCGACTCGGTCTCGAGCGCACATTATCCCCATGTCAAAATTCTCGAACAGCTCTGGAATTCCCTTCCGGAGCCCCTTATCCTTCGGGTCCGCCTCGTGAAGCTGTATGCTTGGGAGACAGCGGCCGATATACTGCCGGTTCGGCACCACCTCGGGTGCCGCCCGCGCGCGACCTGGACCCGCGGATGATCAAGGCTCCAGGTCGCGTAAGTTAGTAAATACATTTTACTTTTGGAGCATGAGAGCATGAGATCAGCACCCTTTACCCTTCTACTCTCGGCATTCCTGTTTGCAGTCGGCTGCTCGGACAGCGGAGACGGCAACGGAGGGGAGGCCGGCAGCGGCGGTGCGACGGGCGGCACCGGCGGCGGTGCGACGACAGGCGCGAGCGGCACGACGACGGGCACCGGTGACGCGACGACAAGCACCGGCACCGGCGACACGACGACAAGCACCGGCACCGGCGACGCGACGACAAGCACCGGCAACGCGACGACCGGCACCGGCGACGCGACGACCGGCGCCGGCGGCGGCGACGGCGGCAGCGATGGCGCAGGCGGCGGCGCCAGCGCCAGAGTCCCTGCGGCGAGCGCCAGCACGCTGCGGGAGGCCGGTGAGAAGGCGAACCCCCCGATCTTGATCGGCGCGGCCATCTCCGGTGGTGGTCTCGGTAACAACGACTACAAGCGCGTCGCCGCCGCCGAGCACAGCTACGTGACGACGGAGAACGAGATGAAGTGGGACTCGCTCGAGCCCAGCTCGGGGAACTTCAGCTGGGGCTCCGCGGACAACATCGTGAACTGGGCGCGCCAGAACAACATGAAGGTCAAGGGCCACACCCTGGTGTGGCACAACCAGCTGCCTGGCTGGATGAGCTCCATGACCGGCAAGGAGAATGTAACGAATGCCATGCGCAGGCACATCACCCAGGTCATGGGGCACTTCAAGGACCGGATCGACACCTGGGACGTCGTCAACGAGGCCGTCCAGACCGACAGCGACACCGGGGTCGGCAATCCCCGCATGAGGCCCTCGGTGTTCCTCAACCAGATCGGGTCGAACTACATCGATCTCGCCTTCCAGATCGCGAGAGAGCAGGATCCGAAGGCCAAGCTCTATTACAACGACTACAGCATCGACGCGCGCAACGAGAAGGTCGAGTTCGTCTACAACATGGTCAAGGGGATGGTCGAGCGGGGAGTCCCGATCGACGGCGTCGGGTTCCAGATGCACATCGGGCCGCCGAACAACGAGGCCGGCGGGGCGGACGTGGCGGCGAACATGAAGCGCTTCACCGACCTGGGCCTGGAGGTGCTGATCTCCGAGATGGACATCAACCGCTGCGGCGGCGTGGTCACGGCGGACGAGCAGCTCGCGTACTATCACGACATCGTCGAGGCCTGCTTCAAGCTGCCCAAGTGCACCGCCATCACCTTCTGGGGGATCAACGACGGCAGGTCGTGGCTCAACAGCTGGAGCGGGGCGCTGTGCAACGGGCAGAGCTCCCAGTCGCTGCTCTTCAACGACCAGTATGGGAAGAAGGAGACTTACAACAGGGTGATGAACGCCCTGCTGGGCCGCTAGAATATCGATCGCCTTGAGCGAGCGTGGGGATTGGCCGCCAAGGCACCAAGGACGCCAAGAACAGAACATGTTCTTGGCGTTCTTGGCGTTCTTGGCGGTTCGAAATTCAGCGCTTTGCTGACGGCTTCGACCCGTTTGTCGCTCTACGGCGGGGATCAGGTTCGTGGGATACGGGCTCGGCCGCTATGCAGGCGAGCGGCGCGTACGAGAGTACGCCGCGGCGAGCTTCACTCTGCGGAGGAGCCCGTGGCGCACGGAGAGGCTCCCCGCTATCGCGTGTCCTCGATCCGCGGGCGGGGACGGCGGCGCGGCCGCCCCTGCGCCGGGGATCACAGGTTCACTGCGGGATCACGATCTGCTGGCACACCCCGCCCAGGCACACGTCGCCGTCCCAGCAGCAGTCCGCGTTGACCGTGCACTCCCCACCCGACGGCTTGCACTCCCCATCATCTCCGCCCGGATCCTCACCAGGGTCGCCGCCCCCGCTGCCGGCGGGCGGGTCGTCGCCCTCGCACGTCGTCGGGATGCACGGCCCCGGCGTCACGGTGACCGTGTCCGACGGGTACTTGCTCGGAGACGCGTGCACATAGCTGATGGTCGCGTCGCCAAAGCCCGCCGCGCCGAACGCCGAGGCGCTCACCCACACGTCGTAGACGACGCGGTAATCCCAGTTCGGTGCCTCCGAGTTGGGGGTGTAGCTCTCGTCCGTCTCCGGGGAGTCTTCGAGGTACGCGCCGTACCCGCACGCGTTGAGATCGCGGTCGAGCGAGGTGGTCGCCGCGACGACGGCGCCGGCGTCTCCGAGGAGCATCTTGCCCTCGCCGCCGAGCACGCCGAGCGACGCGTAGCCCGAGGGGCTCGCCTCGTCCTCCGAGAGGTAGTCGACGTAGAAGTCGAGCACGAGCTCCCCCTTCCCGTCCGTCATCTGGAACTGGGCCTTGTCGCTGCCCACGAGATCCTTGAACGTGTGCCCCCCGTGCCCCTTCGGCTTCGGCGCGTCGCCGGGCTTCGGGCCGTCGCCGGGCTTCGGGCCGTCGCCGGGCTGCGGGCCGCCGGGCTGCGGGCCGGCGGGCTCCTCGCCGCCGCCCCACCCGATGGCCGTCTCGCCATACGTGTTGTCGACGAACGCGGGGTTGAGCGTCAGCCGCACGTGCACGAGCTCCTCGCTCTCGGCGATCTCGACGACCCGCTCGACGAAGGCCATCGGGGTCGTGGGGTTGTTGTTCGTGTAATAGCAGTCGACCTGAGCGGTGTCGTCCACGGGGACGCCACGGGCGCTCGCGCCGCACGAGAGCGGATCGAGATCCGCGGTGATGGGCTCGCCGGCGCCCGACATGCCAGACCCCGGGAAGCTCGGCGCCGACCCATTCCCCTCGTCCGACGGGACGCAGTCTTCCCCGGAGACGATGCGGCCGTCTGCGCCTCCTGTGCCCGATAGGGAACAGCCCGCGCCGAAGGCCGCGAGCGACAACAGCCCACCACAGCACCACCGTGTGAACGCGAATGAACGCATCGGGATCCTCCCAACTCGAAAGAAAGCACGACATGGAGCGCGTCCGGCGAACCCGATCGCCGGCGCGATGATCTCCTCGATGAAGTGGAAGTCGCCGGAGGCGCCGGGAGCAGGCAGGGTTCGTCGAAAAAAAACCGAGACGGCCCGGCGCGCGGGCGCTCAGGGGCGGGCGCCGGCGGCGCGGGAGGCGGACGTGGCCTCCTCGCGCCCGAAGCCCTGCGGGTAGTCTTTGAGGTACCGGCGCGCCTCCGCCGCCGTCCGGTCCTTGTCGCCGAGCATCTCGATCGCGCGCAGGCGCTCCACGCGGGCGATCTCGGCGAGCGGCGAGTCCGGGTAGCGGCCGAGGAGGAGATCGAGCCGCTCGATCGCCCGCCTCGGCTGCCCGCGCCTCCGCGCCGCCATCGCCCCCTGGAGCAGCTCGTTCTCGGCCGTGAGCGAGGTGCGCGCCGGGGCCTCGCGCGCGTCGCGCGGCGCGCGCGGCCCCTCCGCGCCGCCCTCGCCCGCGCGCGGCTCCCCCGCGCCGCCCTCGCCGGCCCCGTCGCCCCTGCCGCCCTCGCCGGCGGCGCTGTCCTGCCCGCCCTCGCGCGGCGGCGCCGGCGCGTCGCCCTGCCGTCCCTCGGGGGGCCGGTCCGTCCGGCGCTCGTCGTCGCGGGACGACCACGTGTCGCCCGGGCGCAGGAAGCGCTCGACCTCGCCGCGGTGTACGGCGACCCGCCCTTCCACGACCGACACGCGCGTCTCGGCCGGCTCCCCCGCCGCCTCGGGCCGCCGCTCGACGGAGAAGCGCGTCCCGTGGACCGTGACCACGGCGTCCGACGTGCGCACCGACAGGCTCATGCCCGCCGGCAGCGGCGGCACCTCGACGGCGATCCTGCCCTGCTCGAGGGCGACGACGTCGCCCGCGCGGTCGCGCCCGGCGCCCACCGGCGCGAACCTCACGCGGGTCGAGGGCCCCACCTCGACCGTGGCGCCCGTCCCGAGCGACGCCTTCGCCCGCGCGCCCTCGCCCGTCCTCAGCTCCTCGTCGCTCGCGAGCGGCACGAGGGCGAGCGACGGCGGCGAGCGGGTCGCGCCCCCGGCCGCGATCTCGACCGGACCCTGGAGCGCCGTCACCTGCGCCGCGGCGGGCGAGGCGTCGCGCGCCCGGACCCCGATCAGGACACCGGCGACCGCCGCGGCCAGGGCGGCCGCCAGCGCCGCCGCGCCCAGGGCGGCCCGCTTTCGCCGGCCGGCGCGGGCGCGCCGCTCGGCCGCCTCGGCGGCGAGCTGGTCGATGCGCCCGGCGATCCGCTGCTGGAGGAACCTCTCCTGGGCCCTGGGCATCGGCGGAACCGGCTGCTCGACCAGCGCCCGCAGCGAGGCCTCCACGCCGGGCGCCGAGGCGCGATCCTCCGGGATGGCGTCAACATCGTCCTGCTTCATCGTGGCTCCTCGGGTCGAGCGGGGTCGCGTCGCGCCGCCGCCTCGGGTTCACAGCGCGCCTGGAGCTCCCGCCGCCCCCGCGACAGCCGCGACTGGGCCGCGGCCACGGAAACGCCGGTCAAGTCGGCGATCTCCTTGAGCGAATAGCCCATGGCGTGGAGCAGCAGCGCGGTCGCGCGGTCCCCGTCCATCGCCGCGAGGTGCCGGCGCAGGGCCTCGAGATCGCGCTGCACGCTCACCTCTCGCTCGGGGTCGGCGCCCTGCGCGGGCGGCTCGGGCTCGGCGCCGGGCCCCAGCGACCCCGGCGCGCGATCGATGACCTTGCGCTCGCGCCGGCGGGCGCGCAGCGCGCTCAGCCCGACATGGCAGGCGATGACGGACGCCCAGCCCGCCAGGCTGCACTCCCCCGCGAACCGCCGCTTCGCGAGCGTGCTCACGATCTGCTCGAACGCGCCCTGCACGAGGTCGGCGTGGTCCTGCTCGCGGCAACCCAGGATCCGGTACAGGGTCCGGTCGACGGCCGGCAGCAGGTGCTCGTACAGCCGCAGGCCGATCCCGCGTTCACCCCGCTGGAACGCGAGCAGGATCTCCTCGTCGCTCACGGGCGCGGGCGGGGGCTGCCCCCCGGCGCCGTGGGCCGAGACGAGCCTGAGCCGGCGGCTGGCGGGGTGTGGCTCGGCGGTTCCCATGGTGGTGGAGTAGCCGGTCGGCCCAAAAGCAGGCCGGGCGACGGAAGATCTTCGTCGATCCCCGCCGCGCCGTCCCCCTGATTCCGCGCGCCAGGGGCCCGGCGAGGGATCGGGAGGGAGAGCTCAACGCAACGTCTCAAAGTCGCCAAAAGAACAAATTCGGTGCGCGGCGGATGCAGAGCACAGCGGCGCACCTGGTGGATCCTGTGCCGCCGGCGGCGCGGGTGCGACAAGGGGTGCTTTCGCTGCCCCCGGGCTTCGAGCAGCTCGCAGGCCGAGGTGGAGGCGCGAGCCTCCATCACCCTGCCGATGGTGGAGGCAGCCGCCTCCATCGCCGGGCCGGGCGGCGGTCTGCGCGATGGCCCGCATCGCGATCCTGCGCCGCGAGAGCGTTGAAGGCAGAGGAGTGCTGAGGGGATCGTCGTAGGCACGCTCCCTGCTCTCTGGTTGGTGCGAGCGCGGCCAGAGAGGCCGTCATACGAAGGGGAGTCGCACCATGAAGATCGCTGCGTATCATCTCGGTCTCGGTCTCATCACCTTCTCGATGCTCACAGGCTGCCTGGCGGCAGACGACGGCAGCTTCGACGAGGAAGACACGGCGGAGAGCGCCGAGGCGCTCGGGGGAAACCCCGACCCCTGCGCGATGGGGACCGACCCGAACTTCACCAGCGCGCAGCTCACCTCGATCGGAGCGAGCGAGAACTACGTCCGCGCCTTCCAGTGGATCGACGGCATCTGTCCGGACATCGGGCAGGATCGAGCGACGACGATCGTGGATTTCCCTGTGCCCGGCTATTACCAGCACCAGACCCCGGAGACGTACCGCTTCGACGTGCAGCCGTCCTTCTGGGGCGCCTCGTCCACATCGTGGAGCGACGCGTCGCAGGCGATGAGCGAATGCGCGAACTCGAAGATGGCCACGCGCGTGCAGCGCTGGGACGCGGCCACGAGCCAGTTCGTTCAGCTCACGTACAAGGAGCAGGCGGGCACGTGGCTCTGGGACAACCCGCTGACCGGCCGCGGGCACTGCTCGACTCCGATGTTCGTCTACTACCACGAGAATTACGGGACCGCGCAGCAGGTCGCCACGAGCAAGTACCGCGTCCGCACCTGGGCCACGCAGCCCGACGGCTCCCACGCGACCGTCTGGATCACGGGGACTCACACCGGCCTGTAGCCTGCGGCGCGGCGGCCCGACACCGCGCCTGCGGCCGGCTGGAGGAGATCCATCCAATCAGAGAGCGTTCGTCTGTAAGAGCAGGTCGAGCGCGGCCCAGGGCGCGCGACGGAGCGCAACAGGTGCCGTAGGCGCACGTCGCGCTCCGGGCGTTGGTCTGGCTGGATTTCCCAGCCTCCCGGCGGTGTGCGGACGCGATGGCCTCGCGGACGTCAGGGGGTGTAGATCTCGACGCGCCCGTCGTGATTGCCCACGTTGATCACCCTGCCGTCTGCGAGCAGGGGCGTCACGCTGTCATTCAGAGTATAGGGCTGGTCCATCGGCCCCGTCGTGGTCCAGGTGTTCGATACCGGGCTGTAGATCTGGGTGCTCCGGAGCCAGCCGGAGCTGTTTTCCCCCCCTGCTATCAGCACCCTGCCGTCGTTGAGCCGCGTCGCGCCATGCAGAGAGCGGGCGATGATCGCGGGACCGGCTGACCAGGTGTTCGACGCCGGGTGATATATCTCGGTGGTCGACCGGTAACTCGATCCGCCATGCCCTCCGACGACAAGCACGTCCCCGCTATCGAGCAGCGTGGCGCTATGTTGTGAGCGACTGGTGCTCATGTCGCTCGCAGGCGTCCACGTGTCGGTCATTGGATCGTAAAGCTCCGCGGTCTTGGTCGCGGTATTGTCGATATGACTCAAGCCTCCGGTGACCAGCACCTTGCCGTTCTGGAGCAACGTCGCGGTGTGAACCCGACGGGAAAGGAGCATGGGCGCGGCCAGCGACCAGGTGTTGGTCGACGGGTTGAAGAGCGCGGTGGGCACCGGACCGTCGACGATGGTATCGTGCCAGCCCCCGGCGACCAGCACCTTGCCGCTCTGAAGCAACGTCGCGGAATGGACGCTCCGGTGGAGATCGATGCTCGTGGATCCCACCGACGACCACGTGTTGGTGGCGGGGCTGTAGAGCGCGGCGTTCTCCAACGCAGGGACGTCCTCAAAGCCCCCCACGACCAGCACCTTGCCGTTCCCGAGCACCGTCATCGTGTGACCCCTTCGCTCAATCGACATGTCGGGGGCGGATGTCCAGGTGTTGGTCGTCGGGTTGTACAGCTCGGCAGTGTTCTCGGGCGACGCATCGCCATCGTCGTCGAATCCGCCCGTCACGAGCACCCTCCCGTCCTGGAGCCGCGCCGCGGCGCCGTTGCGGTGGGCCATGGCCATCGGCGCGACGTACTTCCATGTCTCTGCGTCGAGATCGTAGAGCTCGGCGTTCGCCAGGTACCCGGTCGTGAGGCCGTCGTGCCTGAAGCCGCCCGTGATGAGCACCTTGCTGAAGCCCAGCAGCGTCGCTGTGTGCTGGGTGCGCTTGCTGCCCATCGGCTTGATCGCGATCCAGGTGTCGGTCGCCGGGTCGTACATCTGCGCGCTGTCGGTCTCCGTGCTGGCCGCGGTGGTGCCGCCTGTAACGAGCACCTTGCCGCTCAGGAATCGAGTCGCCGTGTGGGCCATGCGGGGGGTGGTCATCGGCGCGGCCGGGGTCCAGACGGACGGCGTCCCCGGGGTGTAGATCTCGGCGCTCGACAGCTCGTGATTGATCGAGTCGGCGCCGCCCACCATCAGCACCCTGCCGTCCGGAAGCAGCGTCGCCGTGTGCTTATGGCGGGCAACGCCCATCGATCCCGCCGACGACCAGGTGTTGTTGCTCGGGTCGTAGAGCGCCGCGCTCGCCAGGTAGGCGCTGTTGTGCCCGCCCGCGACGAGCACCTTGCCGTCGAGGAGCTTCGTCGCCGAGTGCCCGGTGCGGCTCGTGATCATGGGCGCGGCCGACGACCAGCTGTTGGACCCGGGCGTGTAGAGCTCTGTGCTCGCCAAGTAGGTGGAGCTGCCGCTCTGGCCGCCGGTCACGAGCACCTTGCCGTCGACGACCAACGTCGCGGTGTGCCCGGAGCGCGCCGCGGTCAGGCTCCCGGCTGGCGACCAGCTGTTCGTGTTCGGGTTGTAGAGCTCCGCGCTCGCGAGGGACACGTTGGAGGCGTCGGTGCCGCCCGCGATGAGCACCCAGCCGTTGCTCAGCCGCGTCGCCGTGTGGTAGCGGCGGGCGGTGGTCAGCGACCCGGCCGGCGACCAGCTATTCGCGTCCCGGTCATAGAGCTCCGCGCTCGCAACCACAGCGCCGTTGTAGCCGCCCACGACGAGCACGTTGCCGGTCGAGAGCACCGTCGCGGTATGCCCGCTGCGCGCCGCGCTCATCGCGGGCGCCCACGTCCAGACCGGGTCCACCAGCGCCGGCTCGCCGCCCGCGTCGGCCCACAGCTCGATCGTCGCACCGCGCACCGCGAGGCGCGCAGCGATCGGCCGCCCGCCGCGCGCGTACGCCGCCGGCGCCGTCACGCGCAGCCGCGCCGCGCCTGCCTCGTCGACCACCTCGACCGCGTCGCCCTGCTGCCGGAGCGTCGCGCCCTCGACCTGCCACACCGCCGCCGGCGCGTCCGCGCGCGCCACGCCCGCGTCGAGCAGCAGCCACTCCTCGTAGCCCGCGTCGATCGCCGACCAGAACGACGTGCCGTCCTTGCGCGGATACGCTACCGCGCGCTCGGCGAGCTCGCCCTCGCCCTCGGCGTCGAGCTCGCGCACGCGCGCCTCGAACCCGCCCGGCAGATGAAACCGGATCTCGCCCTCGCCGCGGGCCGGCAGGGCAGCGTGGAGCCCGCCGCGGCGCTGCAACGCTGCCTCGATGTCGAGCTCGCGGCCCGGATCGCGGATCGCGGCGAGCGAGAAGCCGCCGTTGACCGCGACGAACGCCTCGCTGGCCTCGAGGACCTGCGCTGCCTGATCGGGGAACTGCTGCCGCAGGTTGACGCCTGCAGGCGGCTCGGAGGCGCAGCCGGCGCCGCCGGTCAACAGCGCCCCGCCGAACAGCCATGTCGTTAGGATGAATAGCCACCGTTGAAATGGTAATTGGAACTGCATCGCGGATCTCCTCTTAGGCCATCGGCGCGTGGAAATGGCAGGCCCCGTGTGCGCGTGCGCGCGTGCAGGCAGAAGGCGTGCCAGCCGATGCTCGTGGAGAGGCGCGCCGCTCACTCGCCACCCCGCTCTACAATCCTCGTCGGCGCGGTCGCGTGGCCGTCGCAGGCTGCTGCCCGCTGCCGTCACGGGGCTGTCGCGCGCCCGCGCGCAGCGCCGCCTCGGGCCGGCGCTGCCGCCTCCAGGGCCTCTATGTGACATGTCACGCCGCGAGCGTGACATGTCACATGACATGTCACGCTGCCTTGCCGGTCTGCGAGGCATATCGCCCGCAGGCTGCGGAGCGAACAGAGCCCCTTCGAGCCATGGTTAAGTTGTTGATGCAGCGCGATTGCTGACGCGCAGACCTAGCGCAGGCGCAGCTGCACCCCCAGCATCCCTGTGAAGCCGCCCTTCGGCAACGTCGCCTCGGGCTTCGGGGGGACGTGGAGGTCGCTTTGATAGATCCGCACGAACGCCTCGGCGCTCCCGAGGAGCGCCACGCTGCCCTCGGCCGGCCATACGACGTCGATCGCCGTGCGCGTCCCGAGGGCCCACCCGTGCCCTGTCTCTTCCGGCTTCTTCGGGTCGCGCGGGGAGGCCACCACCCACTCGGCGGCGGCCTCGATCCTCGCCCGGACGAGCGCGTCGAGCGGCGCGATGGGCGCGGCGATGCCGCCGCCGCCCCCGAGCGTGAGCCACTGGACGGACACCCCCGGGGCCGGCTCGCGCAGGGCCGTGGCATAGGACGCCGAAAGGGTCCCGAAGAAGCCCGAGCGCCGGTCGAGCGCCGTGGCCATGACCCAGCCGCCGGCGCGGGCGGGGCCAGCGGCGCGGGCGGGGCCGACATCGAGGCCGTTGCCGACGAGCCCGCCAGCGGCGAAGGACCAGCCCAGCGGGCGCGGCGGCGGCGCGTCCGCAGCCGGCTCGGCGCTGGCCCCCTCGGCGCTGGCCCGCTCGACGCTGGCCCGCTCGACGCTGGCCCGCTCGGCGCTGGCCCGCTCGGCGCTGGCCGGCTCGGGCGGGGTCGGGGCGCCGGCGCGCTCCGACGCCAGGGCCGCGACCAGGAGCCCGGCGGTGCGGTAGCGGTCGGGCAGCGGGTCCTCCTCGCGGAACTCGATCTCGCGCGACGACAGCGTGCCCTCGGGGGCGCCGACGGAGGCGACGTCGACCCGCAGGCGGCGGTAGTCCGGCCCATCCAGCCAGACCACGGCGAGCGCCCGGAGCAGGGTCCCGGCGCGCTTCGGATCACCGAGCGCGCACCCGCCGCCGCCGGCGGCGCGGGAGCACGCCTCGACGAGGAGCGCCGGGAGCTCGCCATGTACGGCAGGGCCCGACGCGATGTCGACGACGATCGGGGCCGGCAAGAGGTCTACCCGGGACCGACGCTACCGAGCGGGAGCGGCGAAGGCAAGCAGGAGGCGGCCGCGGGGCGCTCGCGGCGGTGCCTGGTGTCTCCCTCCGAACCCATCAGCCCTGCGAGGGCGCTCGCGCCATCGAGGCGCCCTTCGACGAGGGGCGTGACGATCCGTCGAAGCGAACGAGCAGAGTTGTTCGCCTTCATCCTGGAGGCCAGCCTCGTCCTCCCTCGGGATCGAGGGCAGCGGCAGGCCGGTCGATTGGAATTGACATCCGGAATGTGAGCGTTCACATTGGCCTGGAGGGGCATCCTTCTGCTTCTGCTTGGCGATCGACGGCGTGCCGCCAGGGTCCCTGGGGCGCCTGAAGACCCGTGTACCTGTGCCCCGTCAGCGCCACGGGAGGATGGCAAGCTTGGATCGACATCGAACGTTCTCAGGCTGCATCGGCACGAGCTGTTCGATGAGACGCTCCAGGAGCGGCTGGAGGGCATGCACCGGTAGACGGGAGCAGGCGACCCGCCGCCCCCGCCGGCGCTGATTCACGCTGCTCCAAGGCTACGTCGGCGCTTCGAGCGCCGAGGCGGTGGAGCTGTCCGTCGTCGACCTGCGCTGGCACGCTGGCAGATGGTGCTCGGCTGCCTGGGGGCGACCACGCCCGCGTTCTCCCAGGGCGCGCTGCAGGCATCTGCCGCACGGCGGGCGCTCCGCTGCTCCTGGCCTATTGGAACTAGACGATTTTCAACATGTTCGGCGCTCTGCCCCCCGCCACGGACCCGTGGCACAGCGGCCAATTCAGGTGGCCACTTGGCTTTGCGAGCTGCACTCACCCGCCAACAGCGCCCGATTAGGAGAATAGATGAAAAAGACGCTAATGATCACGTTTGTATTGGCCGCACAAGGCTTGAGCTGCACCGCTGACAACCCCGGAGCCGAGAAGCCCACGGAGACCGGAGGCGCTGGCGGGGCAACTGGAGGAGGCAGCGGTGGCGGCGGCGGCGCAGCGAGCGCGGGAGCGGGGGATGGCGGCGGCGCCGCAGCGAGCGGGGGAACGGGGGATGGCGGCGGCGCCGCAGCGAGCGGGGGAACGGGGGATGGCGGCGGCGCCGCAGCGAGCGGGGGCGCTGGTGGCGCTGGAGGTTCCGGTGACGCGAACGCATCGACCGGGCCGTGCGATCTTTACGCGAGCGGCGGCACGCCGTGTGTTGCCGCCCATAGCACAGTGCGCGCCCTGTTCGGGGCCTACGCCGGAAAGCTCTACCAAGTCCGGCGTGCCTCGGACAACGCGACAAAGGACATCTCCGTGCTCAACGCGGGGGGCCCCGCCGATTCCGCACCACAGGACGCGTTCTGCGCCGGGACCTCGTGCGTGATCACGGTGCTCTACGACCAGTCCGGACACGGGAATGACCTCTGGTACCAAGGCTCGGACGTGGTGCCCGGTTCACCGAGGAGCAGCCCAGCGAAGGCCACCACGGAGTCGCTGCAGGTCAGCGGGAGCAAGGTCTACTCGCTTTACATCAACCCCGGCAACAGCTACTGGCGCGACGGCCATACCACCGGCGTTCCGACGGGCAGCGCGCCGGAAGGCCTGTATATGGTGACGAGCGGCACCCACGTCAACGGCGGGTGCTGCTTCGACTACGGCAACAGCGAGACCACCCGCAAAGCCGACCGAGCTGGCGCCATGGACGCCATCAACTTCAGCAAGCAGTGCTGGTTTGGTGGCTGCTCCGGCACCGGTCCGTGGGTGCAGGCCGACTTGGAGTGGGGCCTGTTTCCGGGCGGCAGCAGCAAATGGAACCCGAATCAAAAGGCGTTTCCACACAAGTTCGTCACTGCGATCCTGAAGAACGACGGGACCACGCGCTTCGCGCTGAAGGGCGGCAACGCTCAGTCGGGCGGCCTGACCAAGCTTTACGAGGGCTCGCTGCCGTCCGGCTATAGCCCGATGAAGAAGCAAGGCGCCATCGTGCTCGGCAGCGGTGGTGATTGCTGCAAGCCCGACGGCGGCGCGAACGACAGCGCGGGTACGTTTTACGAGGGCGCGATCGCCGCCGGCTTCCCGAGCGATGCTACGGAAGACGCGCTCCAGAACAACATCATCGCGGCTGGCTATGAGTGAGCGGGCGCTGATGGAGCGTCTACCCCGACGGCGGGAGGTTTGGTCCTCCACCGCAGATTCGTCCTCGTGAGACATCCACGTCGGGCGCGGCCGCGGCCCAAGGCCCGACCTCGACGGGCTCGCCGAGCCCCGGGAAGGCTGCAACGCCTCCTGATGTGGGCCAAGGCTCGGCGAACATCGACGCCGAGCTGGAGCCGCCCTACGGCACCACCTTAATCCACGCCGACGGCCCTGCGCCACGCCCGCCCGGCGCAGGGACGCCCGCAGCGCGTCCTTTGCCGCCGCGGAGCTCCGCCGTCAGAAGCCGACGCAGACGGGCGCGTCGATGCGGAGCACGGATTCCTGGTGGAAGCGGGTCTTGTATTCCTTGCGGATGGAGTCGATGGCGTCCGAGGCAGCCTGGCCGCCGTCGTGCAGGAGCATGATGAGCCGGCTGTCCTCGCGGATCAGCTTCCCCGTCGTCGCGAGGTACTGGCCGTCGACATCGAACTGGGTCAGCCCGTCCTTGAAGCGCGGGGTCACCGTGGTGTCGACGAAGTGCTGCCACTCCGCCTGCGTCACGGGGGGCTGCTCGAACCGGTCCAGGCCGAAGAAGAGGTCGGTCCGCGTCATCGGATCGCCGCGCCCGCAGGCGGGGCCGGCGCGGCCGGGCGAGGGGTGCGCGGCGCCCTCGCCGGCGCCGTGGCACCCCGCGGTCGCGAGGAGCACGGCGAGCAAGGCACGCGGGAGCGATCGGCTGCGCATGAGGCGGTCTCCGGGGCGAGGGCGTTCGGGCGCGAGGCGCACGCCACCGTATCACGGCCGCTGCCAAGGAAAGACGGGCCGGCAGGCCGGTCCTTTCTCGGGGCCGCAGAGGCCGGCCGGGGGGCCTAGAGCGGCGAACACATTGAAAACGATTAAATTACGGTAGGTTACGCTGCCTGCTGCATCAGGCGTTGGGCCGCCTCGAGATTCTGGATCGCTGCTGCGCGCCGGAGGTCGAACAGATTTCTCCTGGCGCCGATGTAGCGTGCAGTGTGGCCCTTTCGTGCCGCGATGTGGGCGAGCGCATGCTCCACAGCCACCCGCTGGCGGAGCACGGCGCGACCTGCCCCCGTCTGCTGTAGCTTCCGGAATTTGCGCTGCAAAGCCTCGTCCTCCGCGATGGACACGGTCCGTCCCCGTCCCGAGGCGGCTTGGGTGCACCTGGCTCGGAGGGGGCACGCGCCGCACTCCTCAGGATCAAACTCGACGGTGTCGCCCGGCTCGAATACCTCGACCTGTCCCGCCGGACAGGTGATCGTCTTGGTGCGCAGGTCGATCTTGAAGTCGCGCTTGCTGAACAGGTTGGGTCTGCGAGCACGCTGTCCCCAAGGCTTCGAGAACACCTGGCCACCGTCGCGTATCACGTCGTCAACGACGGGACTGTTCACATAGGCGCGATCGATATGGAGCTCGCCGAGGCACAGCCGCTGACGTTGGATGTCCTTGGCGATCGGTGCGGCCCCCTCTTCTTCGGGGCGATTCGCTGGCGTGACAGCGCAGGCGACGATGACGGGAAGGTCCAGGTCGCGTGCGATATGTTCCTTGTAGCCATCGAACCTCTTCGAGCGGCTCTTTCTTCCGTGGCGCATCTCGGCGTCCTCGATGGAGACACGGCGGTCAGCTGCAACACCTTGACGGATGCGAACGGTCCCATCCTCAGCCGTTTCCAGGTCTTGGTCCCGAACCTGTGTGACCGCATCCAGATAGAAGCGGAGCGGCTGCTCGACAACGTCGTCCAGATGGCGGTCCACCCACTGCTGCAGGGACGAGACCTGCCGCTCCAGGATCTGAATCGCCGCCGCCTTCTGTCTCGGGTCGCTCCAATCGAGATCGAGCCCGGCC
Organism: Sorangium sp. So ce375; assembly: GCF_051473855.1. Taxonomy (NCBI): domain Bacteria; kingdom Pseudomonadati; phylum Myxococcota; order Polyangiales; family Polyangiaceae; genus Sorangium; species Sorangium sp. So ce375. The sequence continues at coordinate 2,952,627 of NZ_CP150335.1, read as the reverse complement.
TTGATGCTGGGAGCCAGAAGCAGCGGGATGCCCGCCTTGCGACAGATCTCCTCGGGCGGGCGCTCCGTGATCTTCGACACGACGCGGACGATGCTGCGTGCTGCATGGCCGAGCAGGTTGATCGTGTCCTCAACCCGCCCGGCTCCCGCTAAAGGGCGGCTATCGATGGCCACGCGCAGCGCTTTGGACACCGCCCGCTTCTCGCTCTCCGTCATCGCGCCCGACCGAACGAGCGCCACGGTCCGCTCCAGCAGCATCCGGTCCATCTCATGCTCGACCATCCGCTCTCGGAACGCCTGCAGCGCGCCCTGCGCGAACGCGGGCGTGGCCGCCCCCAGGCAACCGAGCACCATCTGCCAGCGAAGGTCGACGATCGACAGCTCCACCGCCTCGGCATCTGATGCGCCGACGTAGCCTTGGAGCAGCGTGACCATGCACATCAGCGCCGGCGGATGCGGCGGCTCACCTGCTCCCGTGGTCCGGTACATGCTCTCCAGCTGCTCCTGGAACGTCTCGTCGAATAGCTCGTGCCGGTGCAGCCTGAGAAAGCCGAACAGGGCTCGCACCCGATTCAGCCGTTTCATGAGCGCCTGTTCCTGCCGCGACAGCTCCACCGGCGGCAACCATCGTTCCATCCGTGCACCTCCAGGCGCGGACGAGATCATGGCCCGGCGAGGCCGTCGAGCGCTTCCATCGAAGCGCTCGGGATTACCACAAAATCAAACTGATCGGTCCTCTAGCTGATGTTGTACGCGAGCAGCGCGATCCCCGCCGCGATGAGGACGATGCCGCCGATCTGCACCGTCGTCAGGGTCTCGCGCAGGTAGTAGACGGAGAAGACCGAGATGAGCAGGAAGCCGCCCGACGACATGATCGGATAGGCGATCGACAGGTTGATGCGCTTGAGCGCGAGCACGTAAAACAGGATGTTCGACGCGAAGAGCACGAGCCCCAGCACGAGATGGTAGTTCGTCGCGAGCGCGAGGACCTTCTGGACGAGCGATAGCCCCTCCATCGAGGGGACGCGCCGCGACGCCAGCTTCATCAGGATGTTCGCTGTCGCGTTGAAGACGAGGGCGATGATCAGGAAGAGGTAACCTTGAGCCATGGCTGACGTGCGACGAGCGCGCTCCACGCAGGAGGTCGCCGTTCCCGGGCGGGCGCTCCCGGGCGGGCGCCGGCGCGGCGGGCAGCACTAGCAGATCCGGGAGGACCGTGGGAGCGACAAAGGACGAGGCGCGGGCCTCGTGGAGCAGCCCCTCGCGGGAAAGCGCCTCGTCCTATAGCGGCGCGCGACGCGACGCCGCGGCGCGCGCCCAGGCTCTGCCGCGAGGCGCGGGCCGAGCGCGCCATCCGCGATCGCGCGCTCGGGGGTGGCCCGAGCGCGGCCCGGACGTGGCCCGGACGTGGCCCGGACGTAGATTGAGCGCCGCCCGCGCCTTGTGGGCTCACGGCCGCTCGGATAGGCTCCCGCCCGCTCAGCGCACCAGCGCGAGGAGGATGGATCCGGATGATCCGGCGAGAAGGAGCCTGCAAAGTGCAATTGCCTGTTTCGGGTGTCGCAGAGGTGAGCGCGAAGGGGCGCGCCGAGCCCTCCCCTTCCCGCCCCATCCGGGCCGCTTTCACCGGGCTCCGCCTGGCCGCGCTGCTCGCGCCTGCGGTCCTCGCCGGGTGCGGCTACACCGAGTTCGAAATGCAGGCTCAGCTCGACCGGTCCGAGCGCCTCCAGCGCGAGCTGCAAACCAGCCAGGCGCGCGTCCGCCAGCTGGAAGAGCAGGGCTCGCGTGGCGGCGCCGCGGCCGAGCCCCACTGGGCGAACGATCCCATCTCCGGCCTCGACGTCGGGCCGGGCGAGGGGCCGCAGCGCGGCGAGCCGGCCGGGGCTCGCCCGGCGCCAGAGCGCGACAGCGACGTCCTCAGGGCGTTCCTTCCGGTCGCCGCCGGAGAGGTCACGGTCGCGCCGCGCGACGGCCGCGTGGTCATCTCGATCCCGACCCGGGTCCTGTTCAAGGGGAACCGCGACGCGCTCTCCCCGGCGGGCGAGAAGGTGCTGCGGGACATCTCGGCGATCATCCGCGACAACGAGCCGCTCAAAGGCCTCGGCTACCAGGTCGTCGGCCACACGGCGAGCGGCACGCCGGGCGTGGCCTGGCGCAACAGCTGGGATGTGACGGTCGCCCAGGCGCGCGCCGTGCTGCTCTTCCTGGCGCAGCCCAAGGAGGCCGGCGTGCCCATCGCGCAGCTCAGCCTGGCGAGCTTCGCCAATCTGCCGCCCGCCGACGCGGGCGGCGGCGCCCCTGCGCAATCGCCGGAGCCGCGCCTGGAGATCGTGATCGAGGGGACTGCGCGGCTCGCGGAGCGCCCGGCTGGCGCGGCTCCGGCTGGCGCGGCTCCGGCTGGCGCGGCCCCGGCTGGTGCGGCTCGCCCGGCTGGCGCGGCCCCGGCTGGCGCGGCTCCCGCTGGTGCGGCCCGCCCGGCTGGCGAGGCCCGCCCGGGAGCCGGCACGAAGGACGGGAACGACACGTATCCGTGAGAGCGACGAGAGCGACGCGGGAGCCGCCGCGACCTTCCGGCCGCGGCGAGCCCGTCACGCGCCGCGCAGCGCGTCGACCCTTCTCCTGAGCGCCCCGGCGTCCCCGAGCTCGCCCAGCAGCGCGCGCACCGCCTCCGGCGCGGCGGCCGCCACGGCGTCGCGGACCTGTGCCCGCAGCCGCCGGCCGCTCGCGACGAGGTAGGCCGCCGCGAGCGAGGCGGCGACCTCCCCATCGGCGCCGCCTCGCTGAAGGAGCGACGCGGCCAGCGCGCAGAGCGCCTCGACCGCCTTGGCCACCTGGGCGCCGTAGATGGGGTGGGCCGAGTCGACGCCCTGGTCGTGGCACGTGGCGAGGCACAGGGCCGTGCCGGAGAGCCGGCCGAGATCGGTCGAGTCTCCGCGCTCCCAGAGCCCGGACGCGAGCTGCTCCTCGAAGAGGCGCCCCAGGCCGTCGCCCTGCGATGAGACCCCTCCAGGAACGGCGCTCGGCGCCGGCGCAGCGGCCGCAGGCGGCGGCGGCCCGCGGTGCAGCGACGCGGGTCCGCCCGGCGCGGGGGCGCTCGGGGGCGCGAAGGAGCCCGCCGCCAGGTCGGCCGAGCCGCGCGCGGCCGCGGCCCCCTCGGGCTGGAAGAGCTGCTTGGCGCGCGCCAGCAGACCGCGCGCGGCCGGCGCCGCTCTGGGCGGGCTGGGCGGGGCGGCAGCCGCCATGGGGGCGGGCGCGGAGACCCTGGCCCTCATGACGGCAGGGCCGCCCACCATCGGGCCGCCCCCGCCCATCGGCATCGCGGCGAACACGGCGGCGGCCGCCGCCGGGCCGCGGCGGCTCGACATCCCCCACCCCGCCGGCGCGCTCACAGGCACGGGCCGCGCCTCGGGCTGCCCGTGGGCCCGCCGGTCGCCCGTGCGCCGCTCGATCACCACGAACGACGCGTGCTTCGACGCCACCCGGTGCCGGACCGCGAGGTCCACGATGCGCTTTCGCATCGCCTCGGCGCGCTTGCCGGACAGCCCGCGCTCCGACTCCTCGAGCTCCCGCACCCGCGCGCCCGCCCACAGCGCCTCGAGCCCGGGTCGCGACGCCTCCGCCGCGAGCTCGACCGGCACCTCGAGATAGAAGCGCTCTCCGCGCAGGGTCCCGCGGAGCGAGAGGCGCCCCATCCCCGGCTGCCCGTAGCGGCCGTAGAGCACCCACGGCTCCCCGTCGACGAGCGCGGGGCGCTCGGCCGGCGCGAGCTCGCCGACGTCGACCCCCTCGAAGCGCGCCTCGAGCCCGGTGATCCGGACCGCCGTCGCCCGCGCGAACTGCGCCGTGACCTTCTCGTCGATGCGCTCGCCCGGGTGGATGAACTCCGCGGCGCCCTGCGTCCTGCGCGCGAGATCGTTCACAAGCACATCGCTCACGTTCGTGCCGATGCCGAACGTGTAGATCCGCACCCCCTTGCCCCGCTCGACGACGCGATCGACGATCTGCGCCTCGTTGCCCACCTGACCGTCCGTCAGCAGCACGACCACGCGATCTCGCTCCGCGTCGCCGAGCATGCCCGCGGCCGCGAGCAGCGGCTCCAGCATCTCCGTCCCGCCGTCCGCGCGGAGGCCCTCGACGAACGCGTCCGCGGCCTTCAGGGTCGTCTGCGTGAAGGGGGTGAGCGACCGCTCGAGCGCCTTGAAATCGCTGGAGAAGGCGATCACCCCGAACCGATCCCCCTCGGCGAGGTGGCGGAGGCACAGGCGGAGCGCGCGCTTCGCCTGGTCGATCGACTCGCCCTGCATCGATCCCGACACGTCGACCACGAACACGACGTCGCGCCGGGAGGACGCCCGCTTCGCGTGCGCCTGCGTGTCGAAGAGGTCCGGCACCACGGTGAGGGCGAACGTCCCCTCCTTGCCTGACGTCCTGTCGCACACCACACCTGCCTGCACGCCCGCGGTGCCAGCCGCGAGCAGCACGATGTCCCGATCGAGCGCGGCCTTGTCGTTCCGGAGCGAGACCCGCTGGCGATACCCCTCTTCGCGGCGCACCGAGAGCGCGTGTGAGGGGCTCTCGATCGCGACGTCCCGCCCGAGATCGAAGACGATATCCACGGTGATCCCGTAATCGACCCGCGCGATCTCGGGGGAGATCCGGTCGGCGTCGGGCACGTCGCCCGTGGGCTCCTGGACGCCGTGAGCGGTCCGGTCGCCCCCGGCCGCGCCCGGGGTGTAGCGGGGCGCGACGAGGGTCGGGATCATGAGCCGCAGCGCCCCCTCGTCGGCCGTGAGCGGCTGCACGAACGCGACCTCGACGACCGTCTCCTCCCCGGGCAGGAGGTTGCCGACGCTCGCCGTGAACACGTTGCGCCTCTCCTCGTCGAGCAGCGCCGCGCCGTGGCCGGTGGCGATGGCCTCGTCGTAGGCCTGAAACGCCTCTTCGCGCTCCTTGACCTCCCCCTCGAGCCTGCGGCCGGCGCACTCCATGGCGAAGCCCGCGATGCTCGCCTCACCCGGGAGCGGGAAGGTGTAGATCGCCTCGATCGGCCGGCGCTCCTCGTTCCGGTAGCGTTGCCGCACGACGAGCCGCGCCGCGCCGCCGAGCACCTCCCCGGAGAGGGAGACGCCGAGCAGCGGGACCGGGTGGCCCTCGGCGGAGCGTAGACACGACATCGTCGACGGGTGCGAAGGATCGATGGACGGGTTCATCGCGAGCCTTTCGGGGCAAGGGTTGAGTAACGAGACTCGATATCGAGGGCGATGCGCCGCGAGCGCTCCGGGGCGTCGCTCCGCACGTGGAGCTCCACGCCGTCGGCGATCTCGATCCGCTCCCAGCGCCCGCCGCGCGGAGCGCCGGCGCCAAGCGGAGGCGTCGCGGCGGCCTCCTCCAAGCAGGCACCGCGTGTCTCCAGGCCGCGCGGCGGCGCGCCCGCGGCGATGCGCTCGATCTCTTCCAGGCCCGCCTCCGCGAGGCGCGCCTGAATCTCTTCGAGCGGCAAGTGCGCCTGCTGGAGGACCTTGATGGCGCGGAGCCGCGCGAGGTGCTCTCGCCCGTAGGAGGTGTCCTTCCCGCGGAACTCCGGCGCCGGCAGGAGACCGCGCTGCACGTAATACCGCACCGTGCGCGGCGCCACCCCCGCCTCGCCCGCGAGCTCGTCGAGCTTGTACGTCATCACGAGGCCCATCGTGCATCGAGACACTACAACTGTCAAGTATACATCTTCAGTTCTTCTGCTCGCTCCGGCGCCGCTCGCCGCGCTGGGCCGCCGGGCCCGTCAGAGCAGGTACTTGACCCCGAAGCCAAACTCGATGAACCCGAGCCCGGCCGCGTCCGAGACGACGTCGTCCTTCTTGTTCCAGAGGAACTTGTAGCGGTAGCAAGCGCCGTCGCACCCCGCCTGATCCTTCTTCTTGAACGGCACCGAGAGGCGCAGGGAGGCGCCGCCAGAGACGACGAGGTGCTTCGAGAGCGCGGGCACGCCGATCATCACGTCGAGCCGAGGGGTCACGGCGTTCAGGAGGACGCGGCCCGAATCCTCGTACTCGACAGCCTCCGATCGCCGGAGCGCGAGCTCGCTCAGGGGGGCGAGCGGGTCGATGAGAGAGGGCTGCAGCGCGAGGTAATACGCATCCGTATAACGCAGCACACCGCGCAGGCTGACGATGTTCGCGGACGGCACGATCCTCGGCGAGCCTGCCTTGCCGTCGATGTAGCTCGGGCTCCACGACACACGCAGCGCCAGGTCGGGCCTGTACGACGCGTGGCCCCACCAGCGATCCATGCCGCCCCCCGTGCCCAGCTCCCGCAGCACCTCGACGGACGCCTCCCGGAACGCGGCGCGGTCGGCGTCCGAAGGCACCCTGTCGTCGACCGTCGCCAGGACGTAAACGATGACCGACTCGGCGAAGCGCCGGTAGATCTCGACCTGATCGCCGTCTCCTCCCAGCCGAGAGGAGAAGAACGTCCTGATCGCGCGGCTCGCGGCCTCGCCGTACTCGCCCTGGCTGGCGAGCCGGATCGCCGGCCAGAGGTCCGCCTGGAGATCGCCTATCTTCGTCAGCGCCGAGGACTGTCTCTCGATCTGAGCGCAGATCTGGCCGATCAGGCTCGCGTCGCAGAGATCGCGCAGAGAGCCGCCCACGGCGCCGATGACGTTCACGAAGCTCACGATATCCATGTTGTTGGCGCCGCCCCGGGTGCCGATGTTCCACTGGACCCGGAGGCGATCGAGGTTGCTCAGCCTGGAGCGCAGCTCCCGGGCCTTCGCCTGGGCCTGAGCGGCGGCAGCGGCCGCATCTGCCTCGGAGGCACCTGGCGCGGCAGGCGCGGCGGCCACGAGCACAGGGACGATGTCGTCGAGCTTCTTGCCGCCGCGCAGGACGTCTCTCGTGACCAGCACCGCCTCGTCCAGGAGCTTTCGCCTGACGGCGCCATCCGTGATCACGAGCGCCTCCGCCGCCGTCGCCCCGACCACGACAGCGGCCGCCCTGATGAAGTGCTCCTCCGCCAGGGCGCCTTTCCTCTGGAGAGTGGCGCGAACGGCGAACGCGAGCTCGCACGCGTAGCTGGTCCCTGACGCCCCGCTCACGCCGCAGTCCTTCTCGAGCGGCGACTGTGCGCCGGCGTCGGGGACCCCCACGGCGAACTCCTCCTTGAGCACGGAGACACAGGTGTTCAACGCCTGCGGGTCGAGCTTGGCCCACGTCAGCTTGCTCGGCGCCGCGCGCTCGGCGCGGGCGTCGTCGACGCTCGCGAACTTGTGCAGGAGCTCGGTGCTCTGCGTGCCCTGCGGCCTCCTGATCTGGCCCTCGTTCGACGTCAGCCCGACGTAGACCATGTGCCCCGCGAACCCCGCGGCCTCGTCCGCGACGCTCGTCCGGATGGCGCTGAACTGCCGCCGGAAGACCCGCTGGAGCGTGAGAGGGAAATAGGTGAGGATCGGGAACCCGCGCCGCAGGACGGATCTCAGATCGTCGCGCCGCTTCTCGAGCGCATCCTTCTCGGAGCCCTCCGCCGCCTCGAGCTTGTCGACGATCCTCGCGTATTCGTCGAGGTACCGATCGGTGCTCGCCAGACGCGCCGTCTGGCACACCAGGTTCGGGGCGACGGCCTCGGCGACCTCCCGCTGGATCAGATCCTCGATGATGTCCCTCACGTCCTCGTAGACCGCCTCCGCGACCTGCGCTCGCGCCGTTCGGGCGAACCCCGTCACCGCCATCGCAGCGGCCGCGCAAAAGGCCGCGATTCTTCGGTGGTATCTTGCCATGGCACCCCCTCGACGGTCGCTTGTTGGACGGCCTTCTCGATCCGATCGCAGCACGATCTGCGGCGGGGGACCATCCCATCGCGGCGACGACGCCGTTCCAGGTCCGGACGCGGGCTCCCGACAGCGCCTCGCTACAGCTTCCCGAGCGACGCGCGCACGTGCCCGATGAACACCTTGATCTTCGGGATCTCCGACAGCGCCCCAGGCACGCTGAGCCGCACCGGCCGCTCCTGCCCGACCACGTCGGGCAGGACCGGGACGAGCACGTCGGGCCCCACGTCGGGGTCGGGCACGAGCGCGTCGGGGACGAGGCCGATGCCCAGACCGGAGATGCAGCAGTGACGAATGAAGTGGATATCCGTCGCGATGAGGGCCGGCTGGACGGTGAAGGGCGCGCCCCGCCATGTCCGCCAGGTGCGCGCGTCCTCGCCGGGGGCCTGCCACGCGAACAGCTCATGGTGCCTCAGATCGTCGATCGTCCGCGGCGTGCCGCGCCTCTCCAGGTACGCGCGGCTGGCGATGAGCCACTCGCGGACGCGCAGGACGACGTGTGATATCCAGTGCCCGCTCGGCGCGTCCTCGCCGAAGTGGACCGCGATGTCGATGTCCGTCAGCGCCTCGCCCAGCGGATCGTTGCTGAAGCGGCAGTGGACGTGGAGCCTCGGATACGCGCCGCGAATGGCGGCGAAGAGCGGCGTGAGCACGTGCGGCGGCAGCCCCACCGGCAGGATGACCCGGAGGGTGCCCGAGGGCGCGTCGCCCACCTCCCGGATCGAGGCCAGGAGCGCGGCGGCCTCCTGCACCATGCCGCGCCCCTTCCGGGCGAGCACCTGCCCCGCCTCGGTCGGCACGACGCCGTTCCGCACGCTCTCGAGCAGCAGGACGCCGGCGCGCGCCTCCAGCGACGCGACCTGACGACGGAGCGTCGTGCGCGACGAGCCGAGCGCGCGCGCCGCGCCCAGGAACGAGCCGGCCTCGACCACCGCGAGGAAGGCGCGAAGCTCTTCGAGATCCATACACCCTGCCACTGTCCGCATTCTAGCCAGGGGTGACCGTCTTCGGCCATCCGCAAGGTGGGCCGCTCGATAGTGTCGCGAAAGGAGGAGACAAGTTGATGGCACGAGACGATTCGCACGCGCTCACGCGCTCACGCCCGCTCGCAGCGCTGGCCCTCTCGCTCGCGGCGCTCACGGGGTGCGGCGGAGGCGAGGAGACGGGCACGACGCCGCTGACCACGTCGACGTACGAGGACCCCCCCGAGCTCCAGCCGGGCGCGGACGGAGCGTACGAGCTCCACTTCGGCCCGAGCGCGGTCGAGATCGACGGACGGCGGTTCTGCCTCCGTGCTTACAACGGAATGACGAGCGGCCCCACGATCCGCGTCCCGAAGGGCGAGGATCGCAGGGTCCACGTGAACCTGTACAACGACTTCACGAAGAGCGACTTTCGCGAGATCGCGAGCATGATGGGCCATGGCTCACGGTCGTGCCACGACTTCAACCTGACGAACTTGCACGGTCACGGCCTGCACGTGCAGCCCAACTTCGCGACAGACGACCCCGCGGACCCGTGCGAGGGGGACGGCTGCGCGCCGGAGGGGAGGTATTTCGGGGACCACGTGCTGCACCAGGTAGGGCCCGGCGAGAGCGCCCGCTACCGCTGGGACCTGGACGAGGACGGGACTCACCACGAGGGGACGGACTGGTATCACCCTCACATCCACGGCTCGACGGCCATCCAGGTCATGGATGGGGCCGCCGGGGCGCTCATCATCGAGGGCGCGCTCGACGAGCTGCCCGGCATCGCCAAGGCCAGAGAGCGGGTGATGGTGATGACGCAGGTGCCCATCGATCACGAGAACACGGTTCCCTTGAAAGAGGGAGAGGACTGCACCGAGGACAGCCTGTCGGTGACCGACTTCCTCGCGGTCGAGTCGCTCCGGGCGACGCTGATCAACGGCAAGCTGAGGCCGCGGCTCGTGACGCCGCCCGGACAGGTGGAGCGCTGGCGCATGGTCTACGCGGGCAGCCCGGACGAGATGGGGATGAAGCTCCACGTCGCGAAGGACGCGGCGTGCTCCGATTTCGACAAAACGCCCATCGAGACGACGCAGATCGCGCGCGATGGGCTGACGCTCCCGCAGCTCTACAGGAGCGACACGGTGTGGGTCTCCCCCGGGTACCGCGCCGACGTGATGGTGAAGATGCCCGAGGGCAAGCAGACGCTCTGCCTCGTCGGCCGCCGGCCGAACGATCTCCTGGGGAGCGTCATCGCGATCGTCGACGTGGACCCGAGCGCGGGCGAGCCCACCGAGGTGAACCTGCCCGCGGAGGCGGACGTGGCCGCGCTCGCGCCGCCCACCTCGTGGACAGGCACGGTCGACGGCAAGGAGACGGAGGTGAGCTGCGATTCGGTCGAGGCCGTGCACCAGAAGGTGGTGCTGCTCGTGCCCACGCCGGGGCAGAAGCCGCCCGATCTCAGCGGCGATGTGGCGCTCATGTCGTGTGATCCGGGAGACCACCCGCACGAGGTCGATCCGGACGCCCCGGTGTGCATCTGCCCGGATCCGAACATCAGCTGCCGCAAGTTCGACCAGCGGCGCGCCCGCGGCTACCGGAGCGATCGGGTGATGACCGTCGGGAGCGCGGAGCGGTGGGAGATACGCGCGTTCGACGGGCACCCCTTCCACATCCACATCAACCCCTTCCTCGTGTGCCCCAACAAGTCGAACAAGGAGCCCAATTTCGCCCACTGGCGAGACACGATGTGGGTCCAGGCCGAGGACGGGCCGCGCGACGTGATCATGAACCCCCGGCGGTTCACGGGACAGTTCGTGGCGCACTGCCACAAGCTGAACCACGAGGACGAAGGGATGATGGAGCTCGTGGAAATCTGCGCCCCGGGCGATGAAGAGTGCCTCTGTCAGGGGACGGACGAGAGCGGCGCGTGCATCTCCCAGGCGGGGTGTCAGCCGGACGATCTGGCGTGCCAGTTCGCGAAGACGGCGACGGACGCGTACCCGGCGCCGCCGCCGCCGGACCTGGAGCTGTGCGGGCCGTGATCTCGCGGCGGGGCGCGGCGCCGGGGACACGCCCCCTGGCGCCCGACCGCCGTGATTTCAGAGCGGCGAAGAGCCGCCGTCGCGGGCCGGAGCTCGCTGGGGAATCAGCTTGAACCGATCCACGAGCTTGAACCGCAGCTTCCTCGGGGCCCTCCTGTCGCCCTCGATCGCGATGACGTACGCTTCGAGGCCGCCCGCGGTGAGCCGGATGCGCACGAACTCGACGAACTGATCGATCCGCGCGGCGCTGCCAGCCTCGTTGTTGTGGCCGTTGAAGGCCAGGCTGACGACCAGGTACCAGCCGAACCAGATGGCCGAGAACAGCGCGCCGACCGGCGCGAGCAGGACCAGACGGGACCAGTCGTTCCTCGCGACCTCCGCCGGGAACACGAACGGCATCGAGAGGACGAGAGATCCCGTGACCACCCAGAGGGCGGTCCACACGAGGGGCCTGTCGCCCCCCGCACGCGTCACGCGCAGCCCGATCAGCGCGCCGACGCCGGCGACCCCGATCGCCGCGAGCACGCCCACCGGGCTGCCGCTCCGGACCCACGAGAGGGGTGTCCCGAGCTGAAGCGCTGCGTGAAGGAGGCCGAGCGCGAGGAACCCCACCCGCGCCGGCCACCTGCGGCGGCTCGCCCCGGCGCTCCACGCGAAGAGCGGAAGGCCGAGCACGCCCAGCAAGACGACCGCGGCGAACGCCCAGTGGACGCCGACGAGGGCGACCGGCTGCTGGCCAAAGCAGTGGATCGCGGCCCACGCCGACCCGAACACGCCGAGGGAGAGCAGCACGCCGACCGGGGACGCGAGCCCGGTCCACCGCCCCGCGCGGTCGGAGAACAGCTGGCCCGACGCCACGCCGACATAGAGCGTCAGCGCGTGCGCGAGGAGGAACAGGAGCAGCGCCACGCTGCTGAACACGCCGTGGGGCCCGGGGGCGCGCGCGACGACGACCCACAGCGAAAGGCCGAGCGCCGCGCACGCGAGCAGCGGAGGCGCGCCTAGCCGCCGAGCCAGGCGCGTGTCGCTCCACTGAACCCACCGGACCGACCACGCGGCGCCCACGGCGAGGACAGCGGTCGCGACCGCGATGACGAACGCGAAGGCGCCGGTCCAGGGGCTCGCGCCGGCGGCGTCCACGAGCGCTCCCGCCCGCGGCAGGTGGCCGAGCGCCGACAGCAAGGCCTCGATCAGCTCCTGAGTCCCCGGCGTCCGCGCCGCGATCCAGAGGATCACCGCGACGAGCGCGCCCGCGAACCACACGTTCCCGGTGAGCATCATGGTGAACGGGTCGAGCAACGCGCGGTTCGTGCGCTCACGCGAGACCTCGACCGCCGGGTAGAGGGCGGCCGGCGCCTCGTCGCCGAGCCTTGTGTGGGAAGGGTGCAAGAAGGCGCCGCCGAGGCCGGACTGCACCGAGGCATAACTCTCGCTGCGATCGGGCCGCCGCTCGTCCTCACCCTTCGCGGGCGGCCCCCAGTAACGCGCATAGTGGTGGAAGTTCCCCGAGAGATCGAGCCGACACCGCTCGCGCTCGAGCTTGCCCCCCTTCACGAAGGGGACCTCGACCTGGATCGCCGTGAGCGTCTGGACGATCTCGTCGCCCCCCTCCTCCCCTTCCCCTCGTTCGCGCGCGAGCCTCCCGAACGCGGTCGTCGGCTCCGGCGTCGCCACGATCAGCTTCTCCACCGGCTGACCGCGCGCTCGTTGCTCGTCGATGACGCCGTTGAAGAAGGCCCTCTGTCGCGCGTCGATCCTCCCCTTCTGCGCGTCGACGGCGAAGAGCCACCACCCGAACGGGAGCCGGATCGTGAAATAGCTCGATTGCTGTTCGCTCGAGAATCCACCGACCAGGAGCGACTCGACATCGTGGCCCGGCTTCCTCACCACACGGCTGAACCCGCGGAGCGCGTCGTAGTAGTCGTGATTGCCCGGGATCGCATAGAGCCGGGAGGGCCTCTCGACCGACGGGCGCCCGGTGAGCGCGCGCTGCGCCCAGCGGAACGGGATCTCGAGCCGCTCGCGGAGCGTCTCGAGGTTCGCCGTCGGATAGGCGAGGTCGCTGCCGATGAGCAGGAACTGCCCGCGCGGAAGGCGCTTGGCCCCGTCCTCTTCCATATCGAGGACGCGCTCGGCGCCCGTGAGCCAGAGATCGCTCAGGCACCCAGTTGCAGCCCGGTACGTCGCCCACTGGCCGTCTCCCGTGTCCGCCAGGTAGTCGAACCAGAGCTCGTCGCCGTCGGACAGCTCCTCGTGCGTCGTCGCCGTCATCCAGTCGACGCCGCCCCAGCGATCGCCGAGCACGCCCGTGAAGATCACCCAGCGCAGGTCGAGCAGGAGCTTCCGGCCGAGCAGCCACTTGACCGGATCCTTGAAGGGTCCTGGTTCCCTGAGCTCTTCCATCCTCTCTTCCGATCATACACACCGCCCGCACCGCGTCACGGCGGGCCCGACTCAGCAGATCGCCGGCGTCCTGTCGACCGGCCGCTGACGCGCCGGGTGGCATTCGCGTTGCCTGACGCCGCGGGTGAGGTGGGGGCACGATGGGAATGGACGATTCCAGGCAGCCAGAGGTCGTGGTGATCACGGGGGCGTCGGCGGGCGTCGGGCGCGCCACGGTGAGGCGGTTCGCGCGCGAAGGCGCTCGCATCGGGCTCGTCGCGCGCGGGCGCGACGGGCTCGAGGGGGCGCGGCGCGAGGCAGAGGACGCCGGGGCGAGCGCGCTCGTCCTGCCGACCGACGTCGCCGATTTCGCCCAGGTCGAGGCCGCGGCCGCGGCGGTCGAGGAGCGCTTCGGCCCGATCGACGCCTGGATCAACGTCGCGATGACGTCGGTCTTCTCGCCCGTGAGGGAGACGCGGCCGGAGGAGTACGAGCGCGTCATGAAGGTCAACTACCTCGGCTATGTGCACGGGACGCTCGCGGCGCTCTCGCGGATGCTCCCCCGCGATCACGGGACGATCGTTCAGGCGAGCTCCGCGCTCGCTCACCGGAGCATCCCGCTCCAGTCGGCCTACTGCGCGTCCAAGCACGCGATCGTGGGCTTCACCGAGTCGCTGCGCAGCGAGCTGTTCCACGACGGGAGCCGCGTGCGCGTGAGCATGGTGCACCTGCCGGCGATGAACACGCCGCAGTTCCTCTGGTCGAAGTCGCGCATGGCCCACAAACCCCAGCCGGTCCCGCCGATCTTTCAGCCCGAGGTGGGCGCCGACGCGCTCTACTGGGCGGCGCACCACGACCGCCGCGACGTCATGGTCGGCTTCCCGACGGTCGAGGCGATCTGGGGGAACCGCGTGATCCCCGGGCTGCTCGATCGCTGGCTCGCCCGGGTCGGGTACACGCGGCAGCAGACCGACGAGCCTGCCGATCCCGACCGCCACGACAACCTGTGGGCGCCCGTGCCGGGGGACTTCGGCGCCCACGGCCCGTTCGACCGGCGCGCGAAGCCCTCGAGCCTGGAGCTCTGGCTCGATCTTCATCGCAGGTCGGTCGGCGCCCTCGCGCTGTGCGCGGCGGCCCTTGTCGGGTTCGGCGCGCGCAGCGTCGCCGCGCGGCGCGCGAGCCCATGGCGGCGCCTCCTCACGTGAGGGAAACGCCGCCCTGCCTGCCCGCGCCCGCGCGCATAGCGCACGCTCGCACGCGCAGCCGCGGCACGCAGCGCGCGGCGCGGCGAGGCGGCACGCTTGTCGCACGCCGCGCTGGGTCGGGCTCACCTGCGAGCTCGCACTGGGGGAAATCATGGCCCAGACCGTCGGCGAGTTCCTGCTGAGACGCCTCGTCGCGTGGGGTGTCCGGCGCGTCTACGCCTATCCAGGCGACGGCATCAACGGGATCGTCGGGGCGTTCCACCGCGTTCCGGACCTCCGGTTCATCCAGGTGCGGCACGAGGAGATGGCCGCGTTCATGGCGTGCGCCCACGCGAAGTTCGCGGGCGAGATCGGCGTGTGCCTGGCGACCTCGGGGCCAGGGGCGATCCACCTCCTGAACGGGCTCTACGACGCGAAGCTCGACCATCAGCCGGTCGTGGCCATCGTCGGCCAGCAGGACCGCGCCGCGCTCGGCGGGCACTACCAGCAGGAGGTCGACCTCGTGACGCTCTTCAAGGACGTCGCGCACGAATACGTGCAGATGGCGTCCTCTCCGGCGCAGATCCGCCACCTCATCGACCGCGCGATGCGCATCGCCAGGGCGGAGCGCACCGTCACGTGCGTCATCGTCCCGAAGGACGTCCAGGAGCTCGACGCCGTCGAGCAGCCTCCGCACGCGCACGGGACCGTGCACTCCGGCATCGGCTACGCCTCGCCGCGCGTCGTGCCGAAGGAGGAGGACCTGCGGCGCGCGGCCGACGCGCTCAACGCCGGCAAGCGGGTCGCGATGCTGATCGGCCAGGGCGCGCTCGGGGCCGCGCCGGAGGTCACGCGGGCGGCCGAGATCCTCGGGTGCGGCGTCGCGAAGGCGCTGCTCGGCAAGGCGGCGCTCCCCGACGACCTGCCCTGGGTCACCGGCGCGATCGGCCTGCTCGGCACCAAGCCGAGCTGGGAGATGATGGCCAACTGCGACACGCTCTTCATGGTCGGCTCGAACTTCCCCTACCCGGAGTTCCTGCCGGAGGAGGGGAAGGCGCGCGGCGTCCAGATCGACATCGACGGCCGGATGCTCGGCCTGCGCTACCCGATGGAGGTCAACCTGATCGGCGACTGCGCCGAGACGCTGCGGGCGCTCATCCCCTACCTCAAGCTCAAGACCGACCGCTCGTGGCGGCGCAAGATCGAGGAGAGCGTCGCCGACTGGTGGAAGGTGCTCGAGGCGCGGGCGATGAACGACGCCAACCCGCTGAACCCGCAGCGCGTCTACTGGGAGCTGTCGCCGCGGCTGCCCGACAACTGCATCCTGACCGCCGACTCCGGCTCGTCGGCGAACTGGTACGCGCGCGACATCAAGATCCGGGCGGGGATGATGGCCTCGCTCTCGGGGACGCTGGCGACGATGGGGCCCGCGATGCCGTACGCGGTCGCGGCGAAGTTCGCCTTCCCCGACCGCCCGGTCGTCGCGATGGTCGGCGACGGCGCGATGCAGATGAACGGCATCAACGCGCTCATCACCGTCGCGAAGTACTGGCGCGAGTGGAAGGACCCGCGCCTCGTCGTGCTGGTGCTCAACAACCGCGACCTGAACCAGGTCACCTGGGAGCTGCGCGCCATGAGCGGCGACCCCAAGCTCGAGGCGTCCCAGACGCTGCCGGACTTCCCGTACGCGGCCTACGCCGAGGCGCTCGGGCTGCGCGGCGTGCGGATCGACCGCCCGGAGCAGGTCGCGCGCACCTGGGACGAGGCCTTCCGGGTCGACCGGCCGGTCGTGGTCGAGGCGATCACCGACCCGGAGGTCCCGCCGCTGCCGCCGCACATCACGCTGAAGCAGGCCACGATGCTCACGTCGGCGCTGCTCCGGGGCGACCCGGGCGGGCGCGGGATCGTCCGGCAGGCGTACCGCGACATGATCGAGAGCTGGATCCCGCACCGGGGCTGACGATGAGCCACGAGGCGCATCACGCGTCGGTCCCGATCGAGCGGATCGAGGTGGCCGCGTACACTGTCCCGACCGACCGCCCGGAGTCGGACGGCACGCTCGCGTGGCGCGAGACGACGCTGGTCGTCGTGCACGCGTCGGCCGGGAACGAGCGGGGGCTCGGCTACACGTACGCCGACGTCGCGACGGCGCGGCTCGTGGCCGACCGGCTCGCCGGCGTCGTGCGCGGGCGCGACGCGATGGCGGTCCCCGGCGCGTGGGCCGCGATGGCGCGCAGCGTCCGCAACCTCGGTCGGCCCGGGATCGCGCAGATGGCGATCGCCGCCGTCGACGCGGCGCTGTGGGACCTGAAGGCCCGCCTGCTCGCGCTCCCGCTCGCGACGCTGCTCGGCACGGCGCGCGACCGCGCGCCCATCTACGGCAGCGGCGGGTTCACCTCGTACACCGAGGCCGAGCTCGCGGAGCAGCTCGGCGGCTGGGTCGCCGCGGGGATCCCGCGCGTGAAGATGAAGGTGGGGCGCGACCCCGAGGCGGATCTCGCGCGCGTGCGCGCGGCGCGCCGCGCCGTCGGCCAGGACGCCGCGCTGTTCGTCGACGCCAACGGCGCCTACTCGCGCAAGCAGGCGCTCGCGTTCGCGGAGCGGTTCGCCGGCGAGGGCGTCCGCTGGTTCGAGGAGCCCGTGACCTCGGACGATCTCGACGGGCTGCGGCTCCTGCGCGACAGGGCGCCCGCCGGCATGGACATCGCGGCGGGCGAGTACGGCTACGACCTCGTCTATTTCCGCCGCATGCTGGACGCCGGGGCCGTCGACGTCCTGCAGGCGGACGCGAGCCGCTGCGGGATCACCGGCTTCCTCGCCGCCGCGGCGCTGTGCGAGGCGCGCTCGATCGACCTGTCGTGCCACTGCGCCCCCTCGCTGCACCTGCACCCCGCGTGCGCGGTGCAGCGGCTCGCGCACATCGAGTTCTTTCACGACCACGTCCGCATCGAGCGGATGCTCTTCGAGGGCGCGGCGGTGCCCGCGGGCGGCGCGCTCGCCCCGGACCTCGATCGCTCCGGCATGGGGATCTCGCTCCGGCGCGCCGACGCCGAGCGCTTCGCGGTGTGAGGAGAGATCATGCAGCACGTCGATCAGGAACAGGAGCAGAAGAGGGCGCCCGCGGAGGACCGGCCGGCCGAGGCCGTGCAGCGCGAGATCGATCGCGGCGTGATCCGCTTCCCCGGCGAGCGGCGCGTGCGGCTCGCGCCCGCGGCCGGCCCCGAGGTGGAGGCGCTCGCGGACGACCTCTCGCGCACGGTCGAGGGCGAGGTCCGCTTCACCGCGGGCGACCGGGCGCTCTACGCGACCGACGGCTCGAACTACCGGCAGCTGCCGATCGGCGTCGTCGTGCCGCGCCACAAGGACGACGTGATCGCCGCCATCGCCGCGTGCCGCCGCCACGGCGCGCCCATCGTCGCGCGCGGGGGCGGCACGAGCCTCGCCGGGCAGACGTGCAACGTCGCGGTCGTGCTCGACTTCTCGAAGTACATGCGCGCCGTCCTGGAGCTCGACCCCGCGCACAAGCGCGCCAGGGTGCTGCCGGGCACGGTGCTCGACACCCTGCGCAACGCCGCGAACGAGCTCGACCTGACCTTCGCGCCGGATCCGTCGACCCACGAGTACTGCACGCTCGGCGGGATGATCGGCAACAACTCGTGCGGGGTGCACTCGGTGCTCGGCGGGCGCACCGCCGACAACGTACACGAGCTCGAGGTGCTGACGTACGACGGCCTGCGGATGCGGGTGGGGCCGACGAGCGAGGAAGAGATCGAGGCCATCGTCCGCGCGGGCGGGCGGCGCGGGCGCATCTACGCCGAGCTGCGCGCCATCCGCGACCGGTACGCCGATCTCATCCGCGCCCGCTACCCGCGGATCCCGCGCCGCGTGTCGGGCTACAACCTCGACGAGCTCTTGCCGGAGAACGGCTTCCACGTGGCGCGCGCCCTGGTCGGCACCGAGGGGACGTGCGTCACGGTGCTCGAGGCCACCCTGCGCCTCGTCGACTGGCCCAGGTTCCGGTCGCTGCTCGTGCTCGGCTACCCGGACGTGTTCTCCAGCGGTGACCACGTCCCCGAGGTGATGCGCTTCGGGCCGATCGCCCTCGAGGGGATCGACCACCGGCTCATCGAGGACATGCACAAGAAGGGGCTGAACGAGCGCTACCTGCGCTACCTCCCGGAGGGCCGCGGCTTCCTGCTGGCCGAGTTCGGGGGCGACAGCCGGGACGAGGCCGACGCGCGGGCGCGAGCCGCCATGCAGGTCCTCGGACGCGGGGCGAACCCGCCGCCGATGAAGCTGTACGACGACCCCGAGCAGGAGCAGGCGCTCTGGGAGGTGCGCAAATCCGGCCTCGGCGCGACGGCGCGCGTCCCGGGCGAGCCGGATACGTGGCCCGGCTGGGAGGACTCGGCCGTGCACCCGGACAACCTGGGCGGGTACCTCCGCGACCTGCGCGCGCTCTTCGATCGCCACGGCTATCAGCCGGCGCTCTACGGCCACTTCGGGCAGGCCTGCGTGCACTGCCGCGTGGACTTCGACGTGGCGTCGGCCGAGGGCATCCGCAACTGGACGAGCTTCCTCGACCAGGCGACAGATCTCGTGGTCCGCTACGGCGGCTCGCTCTCCGGGGAGCACGGCGACGGCCAGGCGCGCGCGCAGTTCCTGCCGAAGATGTACGGCGAGGAGCTCATCGAGGCGTTCCGCCGCTTCAAGGCCGCCTGGGACCCGGAAGGGCGGATGAACCCCGGCAAGGTCGTCGACCCGTACCGCGTCGACGAGAACCTCCGCCTCGGCGCCGACTTCCGCCCCGCCGCCGTGGAGACCCACTTCCGCTTCCCGGACGACGACGGCGACTTCACGCGCGCGACCCTGCGCTGCGTGGGCGTGGGCAAGTGCCGGCGCCACGACGGCGGCACGATGTGCCCGAGCTACATGGTGACGCATGAGGAGGAGCACACGACGCGCGGGCGGGCGCACCTGCTCTTCGAGATGCTGGAGGGGGGCGAGCTCCGGGGCTTCCGCGACCACGAGGTGCGCGAGTCGCTCGACCTGTGCCTGGCCTGCAAGGGGTGCAAGGGCGAGTGCCCGGTCAACGTCGACATGGCCACCTACAAGGCGGAGTTCCTGTCGCACTACTACGCGGGGCGGCTCCGGCCGCGCGCCGCGTACTCGATGGGGCTCATCCACTGGTGGGCCCGCCTCGGGCAGCGCGTGCCTGGGCTCGCGAACCTCGTGACGCAGACGCCCGCGCTCGCGGCGGTGGCGAAGAGGATCGCGGGCATCGCGCCCGAGCGCAGCATCCCGCCGTTCGCGCGGACGTCGTTCAGGCAGTGGTTCCAGGGCCGGCCGCGGCGCAACGCCGGCGCGCCGCAGGTCTTGCTCTGGCCGGACACGTTCAACGATCACTTCTTCCCGGACACCGCGATCGCCGCGACCGAGGTGCTCGAGTGGGCGGGCTACGAGGTGATCGTCCCGGAGCCCCAGCTCTGCTGTGGCCGGCCCCTCTACGACTTCGGCTTCCTGAAGACGGCCAAGCGCCTGCTGCGGGACGTGATGAGCGCGCTGCGCGACCCGATCGAGCGCGGCGTGCCGGTGGTCGGCCTCGAGCCGAGCTGCGTCTCGGTCTTCCGCGACGAGCTGCATGGGCTCTTCCCCGACGACCCGCTGGCGACGAAGCTCCGGCAGCAGACGCACATGTTCGGCGACTTCCTGAAGGGGGCGGCGGAGGGCGACCCTCGCCGGCCTCTGCCCGGCGCGCGCGGGGGCGAGCTGCCGCGCCTCGATCGGCGCGCGGTGGTGCACGGCCACTGCCATCACAAGGCGATCCTGGACATGGGCAGCGAGCGCGACGTGCTCCGCGGCATGGGCCTCGACGTCGAGCTCCTCGACTCCGGCTGCTGCGGGATGGCGGGCGCGTTCGGCTTCGAGAGGGGCGACAAGTACGACGTCTCGATCCGGTGCGGCGAGCGCGCGCTCTTGCCCGCCGTCCGCTCGGCGCCGGCGGACGCGCTGATCGTGGCCGACGGCTTCAGCTGCCGCGAGCAGATCAAGCAGACGACCGACAGGCAGGCGCTGCACCTCGCCGAGGTCGTGCGCATGGCGGCGCTTCACGGCCCCGCGGGGCCGGCGGGCGACTACCCCGAGCGCGCCTACCTGCCGGGGCCCGCGGAGGTCTACATGACGCCGCGGACGACGGTGGCGGCGCTCGCCGCGGCGCCGGCGGGCGCGGCGCTCCTCTGGGCGGGCGGCCGCCGGCTCGTGGCCGAGCGGCGGCGGGCGCGGCGCGAGCGGTGGCTCCCGGCGGCGGGCGTCGCGGCCGCGGCGCTCGCGGCGGCGGGGCTGCTCGCGCCGACGGCGAGCCTGCGCGGCGCCGACGGCCAGGTAGGCCGCACCGCCCGGCGCGGCGCCGTCGCGGCGGGCGTCGCGCTCGCCCTGGGGGCCTTCGCGGCCGTGGCGGCGCGCGCGCGTCACGAACGCTGGCGCCTTTGGTGAGGGGCGCGGGAGGCTCAGGCGAGACCCGGCGCGCCAGTGCGCCGGCTCCGACGGCCTGGCCTGCCCGCGCCGACCGCTCGGTTACCGCATCGGTTGCCGCAAAGGAGGCGTGATGGGAGCTCATGAGTCGACTCGCCGCGCTGAGCCAGGGAGCGAGCGCCGGCCGCGGTCCGACACCGGAACGGGTGAACGCTCGCCGGGCGAACGGCACGAGCGCAAGGAGCAAGTGCTCACCCAGGGCACCTCCTCGATGGCGGAGAGCATCGCGGATGCGATCGTCCTGAAGCAGGGCGGCGTCTTCCTTGTCACCGAGCCGGGCGGCGCCATCCCCCTGCGTGGCGAGCACGGCTTTGGTCTCTACTACCATGATTGCCGGTTCCTGAACGGCTACACCGTCGAGCTCGACGACGCCCGGCCGGAGGTGCTCGCCTCGACCGCGGAGGCAGACCATGTCGGCGTCTTCCGGCTCGCGAACCCCCGGATCCCGATGCGCGACGGACACTTCATGTCCCAGCACGAGATCGGCCTCCGGTGGGAGCGTGCCATCGACGGCGACGCGACCGCGGTCTACGAGAACATCATTGTTCACAACTATGCTCGCTCGGCGGTCGACCTCGAGGTGAAGCTGACCTTCCGCGCCGAGTTCGAGGACATTTACGCGGTCCGCGGCCTCATGCCCGAGGCGCTGGGGAAGCTCCACGCCCCGACGGCGAGCGACGAGGAGCTGTGCTTCTCGTACGATGGCGCCGACGGCCTCCAGCGCGCCGTGACCATCCGCTGGGGCTGCCGGCCGGACGCGATCGACGGCACCTCCGCGCGCTTCCGCGTCCGGCTGCCGCCCGGGCACAGCCAGCCGATCTCCCTCGTGATCTCGCTCTCGGAGTCCTCTGACGCGGCGCCCGCCCATCGGCGCGCGCCATCGTGCTCCGGGGCGGACGTCGCGGCGGCGAAGCGGCGGGTCGAGGAGCGCATCTCCGCGCAGGCGCAGGAGAGGGCCCACGTCGAGACCGACAGCCTGCTCGTCAATCGCGTCCTCGCGCGGTCGTTCGCCGACCTGCTCCTCCTGCGGACCGCGCTCGATCACGACACGTTCTTCGCCGCCGGCGTGCCGTGGTTCACGGCCCTCTTCGGCCGCGACAGCCTGATCACGGCGCTCGAGGTGCTGCCCTACCAGCGGACCGTCGCCGTCGATACGCTGCGGCTGCTCGCGCGGTTCCAGGCGCGCGAGCGGGATCCGTGGCGCGACGAGCAGCCGGGCAAGATCCTGCACGAGCTCCGGGTCGGCGAGCTCGCGCGGGTCGGCGAGATCCCCGAGACACCGTATTACGGGAGCGTCGACACGACCGCCCTGTTCCTGATCCTGATCGCGCGGCACGCGGCGTGGGCAGGTCGACTCGACGTCTTCCACGAGCTCAGGGAGAACATCGACGCGGCGCTCGGGTGGCTGTCGAGCCCCGAGGCTCACCCGGAGATCAACGGCTACCTGGCGTACGACTCGACCTCGAAATCGGGTCTCATCAACCAGGGGTGGAAGGACTCCGGCGACGCGATCGTCAATGAACAGGGGCAGATCGCGAAGCCGCCGATCGCGCTCGTCGAGGTGCAGGCCTATGTGTACATGGCCAAGTCGGGGCTCGCCGATCTGTTCGAGCGCGCGAGCGAGCGGGAGATGGCCGCGCGGCTCCGGCGCGAGGCCGCGGACCTGAAGGAGCGCTTCGAGCGGGATTTCTGGCTCCCGGAGCGAGGCGTGTATGCGCTGGCGCTCGTGGACGGCGGCCACCGCGCCGCGGTGTGCTCGTCCAACGCCGGACACGCGCTGTGGGCGGGCATCGCCGAGCCGTCCAGGGCGCGGACGTGCGCGGAGCGCCTGATGTCCGAGAGCATGTATTCGGGCTGGGGTATCCGCACGCTCGCGTCGGACGAGGAGGCCTACAATCCGATGTCCTATCACCGCGGGACCGTGTGGCCCCACGACAACGCCCTGATCGCCGCCGGGCTCCGCCGCTACGGCCTCGACAGCGAGGCGCGCACCGTGTTCGGCGGCATCGTGAGGGCCGCCATGCATTATCGAATGTACCGGCTGCCGGAGCTCTTCTGCGGCTTCCCGCGCTCCGAGCACGGCGCTCCGGTCCACTACCCCGTCGCGTGTCACCCGCAGGCGTGGGCCGCCGGGGCCGTCCCGTACATGCTCGCCTCGCTCCTCGGGCTCGAGCCCGACGGCTTCGAGCGGCGCCTGCGCATCGTTCGCCCCGTCCTGCCCCGGCTCGTTCGCCGCGCCACGGTGCGCGGGCTGGCCGTGGCGGACGGCCGCGTCGATCTGGAGTTCCGGAGGACGCGGCGCGACGCGGTCGAGGTCAACGTGCTCCGGGTCGAGGGCGACGTCGACGTCGTGGTCGAGGAGCGCTGAGCCGCCGGCGGAGCGCGGCGCTCAGGAGACGACGAGGACCTGCACGACGCTTTCGCGCAGCGTGATCCTCATCCACCGGATCTGCACCTGCTTCTCCGGGAGCGCCGCCTCCGCGAACGCCTTGAGCCCCGCGTCGCAGACCGCGTAGCGGTCCCCGCCGACGCCAGCGAGTCGGGAAATCGATGCATTTCTCGACAGCAGCGCCCCGCACCCGCGGGGAGATCCCGGGTGCGCGCGCCGCGAGCGTCCCCCCGCGGCGCGCGCGCCCGTCGCGATCGGCGCGCGGAGAGGAAACCGACGGCGAGCTCGGTTGTGTAGTGTCCTGGATGACGGTGGTCGGCTCATGGTGCATCGCGGCGGACGGGTCCCTCGCGCGGAGGCTCCCGTGAACCTCGCCGCGCGCTCTCAGCTCGGCCCGCAGGCCCGGGCGGAGGAGCTGCTCTCCCGCCCCGGCGGAGGCGAGCGGGACGACCCGTCCGAGCACGCCGCGCCCATGTCGTCGCCGGGCCTCCCGGCGTCCAGGGCGCGGGGCTCGGGCGCAGCGGCGCAGGACGTCGAGGCGCTGTACCGCCGCCACCATCACCTGGTCTACCGCCTCGCCCTCCGTTACGGCCGCGGCGATGTGGCCTGGGCAGAGGACGTGACGCAGGACGTGTTTCTCGACCTGATGAAGGCGCTCGCGACGCTGACCGATCGAGACAACCTCGAAGGATGGCTGTACCGGGCGACCTCGAATCGCTGCCTGAACCGCCTGCGGCGGGATCGCTTCCTCGCCCTCCCGCCCATTCGCTGGCTGCTCGGGCAGGACGAGGCCGATCCGCGCCCGATGCTGGAAGAGGTGGCCATCGCGCGCGACGATCTGCGTCGGGCGTTCAAGGCGCTGGGCGAGCTGCCTCCCAAGGAGCAGGTCGCTTTCTCGATGTTCTATCTCGACGGCAAGGAGCAGGAGGAGATCGGGAGCGTCCTTGGCCACTCCAAAGGGTACGTGTGCAAGCTCATCCAGAAGGCCGTCGCGCGGCTCCGCGACGCGGGATGGGAGGTGGGGCCATGACGCGAGAGCGTGACCTGCTCGCGTTGTTGCGCGAGGTCGACGAGCGGCTCGCGGCGGCGCCGCCGTCGCCCCGCGCAGCCGCGCGCCTCGGTGCGCGGCTGCGCGGGGCGCGCCCTTCCCTCGCGCGACCCCTGGGGCGCCCGCTCGTGCTGGCCATCGCCGCCGCGACGGCCGCGGTCGCCCTCGGGGCCGCCCTCCAGCGCCCGACGCTCTCTGACGTCTCCGCGCGCGGCGCTGCCGTCGATCCCGCGGTCGGCATCGTCGGCGATCGCCCCCTCGCGGACGGCGGGAGCCCGGAATCCCCGCCGGCCGACGGCCACCCGCCGGCGACGCCCCGGATCTTCGCTCCGCTGCTCCGGGAGCCGTCCCGCCGGCTCGCGCCGCCGCCGAGGACCTCGCCCCCTGCGCCGCGCAGCTCGGAAGCGCCGCCGCCGACGACCTCGCCCCCTGCGCCGCACAGCTCGTCAGCGCCGCCGGACGCGCGCGACGCGCCCGTCCGCGAGCGCCGCAGCGAGCTCCCCAAAGACCGCCTCCCGGCCCCACCGCCGCGCGCGCACATCCAGCCGCCGGCCGTCGCGCTCCCGTCGAGCCCGGGGTGGGTCGACGTCCCGGAACGTCCGCCGCTCCATGCGTCGCGCGGCGGGCTCCCCTCGCTGCGCCGAGGCTCCGCCGGCGAGGGCGTTCTCGAGGAGGCGGCTGGGCAAAAGGGTGAGCGAAGCGACGAGAGCAGCGCGGAGGGCCCGGACGGCGCCACGACAGCCGAGCCGAACGGGGAGACGGCGTCGCCGCAGGGAGCGCAGGAAGAGTCGGGCTGCCGCACGGCGGAGGAGTTGACGAGCGAGGTCGAGGCGATGTGCGACGCGAAGGGCCTCGTCGTCGGTGACGTCAGGCTGCTCGATCCCTGCAGAGGCGGCGGCTACGGTCGTATCGAGCACACGTGCGTCGACGGCGAGCCGACAGAGTGCTGGAGCGGCCAGCTCGGCGACGGCCTCACCTGCCATGACAGCATCGATCTGAAGGACCAGGCCTACATCACATGCAGGAACCGGGGCGGGGATCTCGCCGGCCTCGATTACGATCCGGACAGCTCTGGCTGTGCGGTCGGCGAGACGACCGGGGCCGTCTACGCGTGCTGCCCGGCGGCGGAGCCGCTGCCGTCGCCCATGTGCTGGACGAGCAAGGTTGACCACGGAGGCTCGTGCCAGACGCTGCCGGCGCTCGATGACGAAGTCAGCGCCCTGTGCGCGAGCACCGACCAGACGCTCTTCCATATCGGGTACGGCTTCGGGAATGCGCTGTGCCCCGGGGGCGAGGCAGCGAGCGCGCTCTTCACCTGCTGCCCGTGAGCCGTGATCTCGAGATGGCCTGACGGAGGAAACCGGCAGGCCAGCTGCGGTTGATGAAGAGCGAAACGACGAGAGCGTGCCGACCGGAGCTCCGGCGGCGCGCTCGTCGAAGCTGCCCCGGCCTGCGCCGGGCTTGATGGAGGATACGATGCGATCTTTCCTTGCGACGGGTCTCTTGCTGAGCATCTCGATTTCGGGTCTTCTCGCCGGCGCTGGCTGCATCACCGCCGAGCAGCCGGCGACTGACAGCGGCACGGGCTCAGCGGGCGTGACGAGCGACGGCGCGGCGGATGGCTCGAGCTACAAAGGCGACGATGACGACGTGAAGCCGCCTCCTCCGCCCCTTCCGCCTCCGCTGCCTCCTCCGCCATCCGGCGCGTGCTGGCTCGGTGAAATGGGCGATGGCTTCACGTGTTACGACACGACCGCTCTCCACGATCAGGCCTATGCGAAGTGCGCGGGCATGGGCGCGGCGCTCATGGACTTCGAGCTCGACACGCTGAGCTGCGCCGCTAACGAGGCCACCAAGGCGACCTTCTCCTGCTGCGCGTGGGACCCGCCTCCCCCTCCTCCTCCCGAGCCGGACGCGTGTTGGACGGGCGAGGTGGGCTACGATGCCACGTGCCATGACGGCGTCGATCTGAAGGACGAGGCCTACATCGCGTGCAGGAACGAGGGCGCGGATCTCGCCGGCCTCGACTACGAGCCGGACAGCTCAGGCTGCGCGATCGGCGAGGAGACCGGAGCCGTTTACACGTGCTGCCCGGCGAAGGAGCCGCTGCCGTCGCCCCTGTGCTGGACGAGCAAGATCGACCATGGAGACGTGTGCCAGGCGTTTCCGACGCTCGATGATGAAGTCAGCGCCCTGTGCGCGGGCACCGACCAGACGGTCTTCCATATCGGGTATGGCTTCGGCAACGCGCTGTGCCCCGAGGGCGAGGCCGCGAGCGTGCTCTTCACCTGCTGCCCGTGAGCTGCGGCCCAGCAAAAACGAGCATCCCGGACATCGCATTTCGGACGACGGCCCATCTCAGCCGCGCGCGAAGATGCGGCCGCGAGCCTCTTCCCAGGGGACGGGCTGGGAGCGCCCAGCCCGGATATCGTCGAGGCGCCTCCGGGCCTCGTCGACCCACGCGCGTTCGACATCTTCCAGCGACTCCTCGCCCACGCTC
The DNA here is from genome assembly GCF_051473855.1 of Sorangium sp. So ce375. Lineage (NCBI taxonomy): Bacteria > Pseudomonadati > Myxococcota > Polyangiales > Polyangiaceae > Sorangium > Sorangium sp. So ce375. The sequence continues at coordinate 2,925,765 of NZ_CP150335.1, read as the reverse complement.
TCCAGGAGCCGCAGCGCGAAAGCGCGCCGTTCACGCTCGGGGAGCTTGAGCGCCTCCTCGAAGAGCTCTTCGGCCGGAAGACTCATGATCCACAGCGTAGCAGATCGGGCAGGAGCGTGGATCGAGGCGGACGCATGACCCGAGCGGGCGCCCGTGAGCTCGGCCGTCGGAGACACCATCCGCCGCGCGACCAAGCGTCCTCTCTCATCTCAGGCTGGCGCGGACGCCGCTGGACGAGATCAAGGAGTCCTTCGGCCACCCCGACACCAGCGTCACGAAGCGCTACGCCCACCCGGCAGACCAGACTCCGCCCTCGACGCAGCGGGCAAGGCAGACCCAGCAAGCGTCCGGCCCGTGGGCTGATCGATCAGCCCACAGTCAGCGCATGACGTCTGAGCCCGTTCTCGTAAGTGCCCGAAATCCTTCGGCACCCCCGGCAAGAATTGAACTTGCGACCTTCGGTTTAGGAAACCGCTGCTCTATCCACTGAGCTACGGGGGCAGGGGCGACAGCCGCTACGGGCGCCGGACCCTGGCACACCTCGCCTCACGCATCAAGCCAGATCCCGCGCCACGCCCTCGTTCGGCCCGCCCTCTCGCCACGCCTCACCGGCCCGCGCTCCGCCGCCTTCCGCCAGCCCGCGCTCCTCCACCGTCCGCGCCCTCCGCGCGCCTCGATCACCTCGACATCTGCCCCCAGAGCACCGCCCCGATCGCCAGCGCGGCCGCGCCCCGCACAAGCCCTGCCCGCAGCGCCGCCACGGCGCGCTCGCGGTTCCCCAGCACCACCCGGGCGATCTGCTGCGCCCCCCGGTAAGCATGGGTCGGCCTCACCACCTCGACCTCCACCTCGTCCCCGAGGCCGAGATCGATCCTCTCCCCCGTCCCCCGCCCCCCGGCCCGCGCAGCGCTCCTCGCCCCACCGTCTTCTCCCGCCCCGGTCGCCTCCTCCATCGCCGCCGCCTCGATCTCCGCTGCAATCCCTTCTGCGATCTCTGCCCCCACCCCGGTCCGCTCCCTCGGCAGCTTCAGCACCCTCACCAGAGCCGCCGCGTCGAGCGCGCACAGCCCGCCCACCACGGCGAACCCCATCGTCGCCACGAGGCCCGCCAGATCGGGCGCCATCGCCTCGGGCAGCCCCGACCCGAGCTGCAGGGCCACCGCGATCACCGCCGCCGTCGCAGCCCATACCGCCCGCCGATCCGAGAGCGCCACGATCGAGCCGGCGCGCGCCCGCCCGACGCGGCTCGCCGCGAACAGCACCACCGCGAGCGCCGGAACGAACGGCAGCGCGAACACGGCGCCGAACGCCGCGCCGATGATCATCCCCGCCGGCCCCGCGACGAGCCCGATGGTCATCCCGTTCACGACGCCGGCCACCACGATGGCCCACACGACAAGCACGCTCGCGACCATCGGCCCCCGCCCGGTCCACTTCTGCGGCGCGACCACCCACGGGACGCCGTCCATGGGCGCCTCGCCCGCGCCCGACGTCGCAGCGCCGTCGCTCCTGGCGCCTCCGATCCGCGGCGTCAGGTAGTGACCTAGCAGCGCCGCCACGATCGGGGTCACGCCCGCGAGCAGACAACGCGGCACGAGCTCCGTCATGTCGAGAGAGTCAGCCGTCAGCCAGCCCCCCACGAGCCCGATCGCCCCGCAGGGGAACACGAGCGACACGGGACCATCGGGCGACATGGAATCGGACGTTGAACGCGGCATCTCGAAACCTCCGGCTCGTTCGTTCCCCTTCGACGCACATGCCCTCGAGCAGCTTCCAGCATGCTGGCCTCGCCGCCCGACCCTCCATCATCTCACCACGGCGCTCCACGCGCACTGCACACAGGCCAACCCGTGGCGCGCGCCGCCCCCGCGCGCCCGCCTGGGGCCGCCCGCTCTCCCCGCACGCCCGCCTGGCCGCCCGCTCCCCCGCGCCACACCATCAGCCCGGCCCCGCCGGCGTGTGCGGGTAGTGGCTGAGCGCCACCAGGTTCCCGTCGGGATCGCGCGCGTACATCGTGTAGGCGCTCTCCCGCTCGATGGGCACGCCTCCCGCGACCAGCCGGCGGCGCCACACCTCCCGCTCGGACGGCGCGATCCCCAGGGCGACGCAGTGCCATCCCGGCGCCTCGTCCGCGCGCATCGGCCCGGCGGCCCCCGCTCGCTCCACGGCCAGAAACGCGCCGCCCCCGAGCTCGAGCCACACCGACCGCGGCGCGCCGGCGTCGTCCGTCCAGCGCCGCACCACCGGCAATCCAAGGACGCCCGCGTAGAACGCCTCGGCCCGCGCCAGGTCGCGCACGACCACGGCCAGGTGATGGACCGACAGCGACGCCACCGTTCCGCTCATGAAGCGCCGTCATTTCAGCGCCTTTCACGCGGCGACGCACCTGAAAAGCCACGAAAAGGCATGCGGGCGTCGCGTTGGCGGTCGGGCGTCGGGCGCCGGCGCCGGCGCCCGACGCCCGACCGCCAACGCGACGCGCGACGTGTCTTGCCCCGGCAGGGCGCCTCGTCTATGGTCCCGCTCGCGGACGACACTCTGCCCGGGGAGTCGCACAGTCCGGTAGTGCACGAGCTTTGGGTGCTCGTTGTCGCGGGTTCAAATCCCGCCTCCCCGACCCTCTCCGACGTTCCTCGCCCCTCGCGAACCCGGTGGCCCCCCGCCCTGCGGCTCAGCTGGGCCGCCGCTCGCGCCCGCGGAGCGCGCATCGAACTTGGCCTCCTCGGGTCCGCCGCGCATAGTCCCGCCGATGTCGACGCCCAGAAGGCTCCTGCTCGGCGCATGTCTCTCCTTGTCCGTCCTCGCAGGGTGCGGCGGGCGGCAGGCGGCCGCCCCGGCGGAGGCTCCTGGGCCGCGCGCGACGAGCGCGGCCCCGGCCAAGCAGGCGGCGCCCGCCGGGCAGCTCGCCCGCGCCGATGTCGACCGGGTGCTGCTGCAGGGACCGCCCTGGATCCTGCGGCGCGTGCCGGTCGAGGAGGTCATCCGGGCAGGCGCGTTCATCGGCTGGAAGATCCTCGCGCTGCCCGCGGACTGGAGCGGCATCGAGCTCAAGATCGGCGACGTCGTCACCCAGGTCAACGGCGCGACCCTGGAGCGCCCGGACGACCTGTTCGCGGCCTACCGCGCCCTGGCCAGCGCGAGCGAGCTCAAGATCACCTACGAGCGCGAGGGCACCACGCGCGAGCTCGTCGTGCCCATCTTCGGGGCCCCGACCAAGGAAACCGTCGAGGCCTTCGCGAGCGACAGCCCCCCGCGCCGCCCGACCACGGCCCGGCCAAAGGGAACGACGGTGATCGAGGAGGACGACGGCAACACGCCGCTCGAAGGCGGCGCGCCGTAAGGCGCGCGCCGGCGCCGCCCCATGTCGCCGGGCGCCGCGCTCCCGGCGCCCGGCGCCGCGCTCCCGGCGTCGGGCGCCGCCCCATGTCGCCGGGCGCCGCGCTCCCGGCGCCCGACGCCGCGCTCCCGGCGCCTCGCCTCACATATCGAAGCCTAGCCCCAGGACCCACGTCGAGGAGCCGACGTGCATCTGCGGGCGCGATCCGATCCCGTCGAGGTTCGCGAACATCCACTCGCCAAACAAGTAGGTGTGGTTGATGCCCGTCGTCTCATCGAGCTGCGAGGCCGAGCGGCGGTCCAGCCAGTTGAGCGCGAGCATGGCGCCGAGCGCGAGGTGCGTGCCCCACGTGATGCCCTCCCCCCGGACGCCATCGGGCTTCGGCACGCCAGGGCCCGACGACGTGGTCCATAGCCCCATCCCGAGGCCCGCCTTCGCGTAAGGCACGATCGGGACGCCCGTCCGGCGCATCAGCTCGTCGGCGCGGAGTACGGCCGACAGGTGCATCGGCATGATGGTGAGCGAGGTCTCCTCTGCCTCGGCCCTCGCGCTGCTGCCCGCCACGAAGGCCTTCGCCGACGCCGACGTGTACCCCCAGCCGAGCCCCGGGCCGATCGCGCCGACGTACGGGATCCGGAGCGGCAGCCAGTCGACCTCGATCCCGAAATAGAACTCCTGGCCGTCGCCGAAGGTCGTCTTGTAGGGGCCCGCGCCGGAGAACTCCTCGTCGACCTCGGGAGAGTACGGTCCGAAACGGAGCTCGAACGCGAAGCTCTGGGGCGACGCATAGCGCTCTTCTCGCAGGATCCTCGACCGATCGTGCTGGCGCCAGTCGCTCGACGCGTGGCTCGATTGCGCGCCGGCCACGGAGGCGGCGAGGAGCGCCGCGCCGCCGGCGAGGCAGGCGACCGCATGATGACGGAGATGACAGCTCATTCGCTCTCCTGCACGAAGGAACGCGCGCGCGCGTGCCGACGACGGCTCCTGCGCCACAACCCGAGCGCCGCGCCGGCCGCGGCGAGGCCGAGGGGCGCAGCGGCCCACCGGCCTGCCCCCACCGGCCCTTCGATGCTGCAGAAGCCGCCCCCGGCTTGCCCGCCGGCATCCCGGTACTGCTCGAAGAACCCGTCGACGTCGGTCGCGGTCGCACAGGAGAGCGCCGACAGCGGCCCGGCATTGCCCACCTGGTCATAAGCCGCGACACCGACGACGTACGATTTGCCGTTGTCGAGCCCCGTGGCCTCACCGCGGCTGGCCCTCCCTACGCTGCCGCACCGTTGCGCGGCGTCCGGGATCTCCCCTGGAACCAGGAGCGCCGAGCTGCACCCGGAGCTGCCGCCGCTCGTCGCCCCGCCGCCGGCTCCCCCTGCGCCGTCGCCTCCTCCGGCGGCTCCGCCACCGGCACCGGCTTGCCCCGCCCCGCTCGACCCGGACGAGGACTGCCCGCCGTCGTCGCAGTAGAGATAATAACCGAGCACCTCATCGGCCTCGTTCTGCGTGTAATCGACGAGGAGACGACCATCGCCCGAGTGCGCTTGCACGTCCGTCGGCGGCTTGGGGCCCAGGAGGTCCACCTTGGTCTTGTCCCATGGAGCGTAGCTCGCCGCGTTCCCGTCCGCGGTGGACAGCCGCAGGAAGTAGATCGTCATCTGGACCGCAGCGGTGTTCGCCTGCGACGAGACCTTGCAGTCCTCGGCGCCGAGGAGCGCCTTCGCTATCGCCTTTGCAGGCAGTGTGGCGGTCACCGTGGTCGCCGGAGTGAGCGTCAACAGCGGCTTGCAGTAACCGTCAGGCCGGCGATTCTCCGCCACGCTGCAATCCGTCGACTGGGTGACCCACACCTCCAGGCTCTCGCTGGTCGAGACGCTGTCGAGCGTGAGCGTGAACTGCAGATCGTTGTCGGTGACGCAGTCTTGATGGCTGATCCAGAGGGGGTTCTCCGCGTCCGAGCGCGTGAGCTTGGTGCGCACCACGTCGCTGCTGATGGTCACCGCCGCGCCGGCCTGGCGCGCGCCTCCGGCGAGCGCCGCCGCCGCGAGGGCCGCCGCGCAAAGCCGGGGGAGGTGCCGACGCCCTCGCCGCCGGGACCGCACGAGATACCTTGTCGTGTCCATGGGCGCGTCCTTTCAGCACAGCTCGTACCACGCCGCAAATGCCTCGCACAGCCCTGCGAACGACAGGGAAACCGGCGGTGCGCCCACGTCGGAGGCCGCACCGAACGCCGCGTCGAACGCCCCGCACGCCCCGCCGCACGCCTCCTCGCAGGCCGCTCGCGAAGCCGACCTTGGCGCGCGCCGGGTGACGAGCTGGCCGTCGCCGCTGTCCGTTCCTGACAAGTTGGCAGCCACGCCGCGGAGCGCGCCGAGCGCCCGGGGCGAGCGGACCGCCGCGCAGCGGCATGGGCCGACGGGCGAGCTGCGTGGCCTGAACCACGCGCGCTTCGAGGGAGCTCGGCTAGGTTGAGACGGGTGGATCCCACCGACGCCGCTCCTCCAGCGCCGGGCGCGAAGGCAGCGCCGAGCGCGAAGGAGCGCGCCGCGGCGCCGGAGACGGTGCGCTCCGCGCAGCCCGGCGCGCGCCCGGAAGGCGCGCCCGCGTCCGGGATCACCCCGTCGGTGCGCCCGACATCGAGCCGGCCCAGCCGGCTGCCGCCGAGCAGCGCCGCGCCCGACGCCGACACCGCCGTCCTAGGCGTCTCCCTTACCCGCGTCGAGCTGCACCGGACCGCGCTGCTCTTCTGCCTGCTCTTCCTCGCCGCCTTGCTCTTCGTCGTGGGCCGCTCGGCGCGCGACGCGCTCTTCCTGACCAGGTTCCCCGTCACCTGGATCGCGCCGATGTGGATCGTGTACGGCGCCGCCTCCGCCGTCGCCGCGCTCGCCTACGACCGCGTCGCCCGCCACCTCCCGCGCGCCCGCCTGTGCGTCGCCTTCGCCCTCTTCGGCGCCGCCACGTTCGCGCTGCTGCGCGTGCTCATCGGTCAGGAGGTGCGCGCCGCGTACCTGGTCTTCTACATCTGGTCCGAGATCATCGCGAACTTCAGCGCCGTCCTCGTCTGGGCCGTCGCCCAGGACCTGCACGACCCGCGCAGCGCCAAGCGCCTCTTCGGCCTGATCGGCAGCGGGCGCGTCGTCGGCACCGTCGCCTGCGGCTTCGCGACGGGCGCCGCCGTCAAGTGGATCGGCACCGAGAACCTCATGTTCGTGCTCATCGCGGCGCTCCTCGCCATGGCCGCGCTCACGACCGCGCTCGCGCGGCGGTACCCCCTCGGGCGGCCGCCGTCCAGCGACGAGGCGCTCATCCAGGCCCGCCTTCCGCGCATGGAAGTGTGGCGATCTCGCTACGCCCTCACCGTCGCGCTCCTGACCTTCCTCCTCTTCACCGTCCTCACGATCGGCGACTACCAGTTCAAGGCGATCGCGCTCACCGCCTACCCTCACGTCGACGACCTCACCCGGTTCATGGGGTTCCTCTACGGCGCCATCGGCGTCGTAGGCCTCCTCGTGCAGCTCGTCGCGACCCCCCGGGTCCTGCGGCGCCACGGCGTGCTCGGCGGGTTGCTCGCCATGCCGGCCGCGTTCACCGCGAGCACCGTCGCGCTGCTCGCGGCGCCCTCGCTCGCCTGGGCCGCCATCCTCAAGCTGAGCGACAACGCGCTGCAGCTCACCATCTACGACGCGACGATGCAGCTGCTGTTCTTCCCGTTCCCGCCGGCGCTCCGGGAGCGGGTGCGGACGCTCGTCTCCGCGATCGCCAAGCCCCTCGGCTACGGCCTCGGCGCGCTGATCCTGCTCGCGCTGCCGACCGCCGCCGCGACGGGCCCCGCGCTCGTCCAGGAGGCCGCGCGGATCGGCGTCTACTCGCTCCCGCTCTGCGTCGCCGCGATCGCCCTGCTCCCGCTCGTGCGGCGCGGCTACTTCGACGCCATGCGGCGGACCCTGATGCGCCGCCAGATCGAGCCGGAGAGCGTCGCCTACGGCCCCCAGACGGGCGCGATCCTCAAGGAGGCGCTCTACAGCCGCGCGATGATGCAGGTGCTCTTCGCGGTCGAACAGCTCCTCAAGCTCGACCCGACCCTCGTGCGCGAGGCCGTGCCCACGCTCGCGCGCCACGGCGCGGCCAGGGTGCGCGCGCTCGCGGTGCGCCTCGCGGCCGAGCTCGAGCACGACGAGGGCGCCAAGATTTCGCGCGCGGCGCTGCACGACAGGAACACCGACGTCCGCGTCACCGCCGTCGAGGCGCTCGCCGCGCTGCTGCGGGAGGACGCCCACGACGAGCTGCTCGCGCTCGCTCGGGAGGGCCGCGCGCCTCGCGCCGCCGCGGACGCGCCCGGCGACGAGGAGCTCCGGGCCGCCGCGATCGCCGCGCTCCTGCGCTACTGCGGCCTCGACGGCATGCTCGAGGGCGCGCCGCGGCTGCGCGCGCTGCTCGACAGCCCGTCGCCCCGCGATCGCGTCGCCGCCGCCCGCATCCTCGGCCTCGTCGGCCACGCGTCGCTCCAGCGCGCGCTCGCGCGGCTCATCGGCGATCCCGACCCCGCGGTGCGGCGCGCGGCCGTGCGCTCGTCGTCGAGCGTGGCCGACCCGCGCCTGCTCCCCCTGCTCGCCGACGCGCTCGCCGAGCGCGCCCTCGCGCCGGCCGCTGCCCGGGCCATCGAGGCGCTCGGCGACGACGCCATCCCGGAGCTCGCGGCGCGCCTCGGCGACGACGGCACCCCGCGGGCCGTTCGGCTCGCGATCCCCCGGGTGCTCGCGCGGCTCTGCAGCCACGACGCGCTCGACGTGCTGCTCGCCCGGATCGATCACCCGAACGAGGCGCTCCGCCAGAAGGTGCTCGCGTCGGCGTCGCGCCTGCGCCTCGCGCTGCGCGCGCCGCCGGCCCCCGTGCGCGTGATCCGCGCCTGCATCGACGACGAGACCGTCGAGCACGTCCGCACGCGCGAGGCGTACATCGCGGTGCGCCCCCGCGTGGTCGGCGCGCTGCTCGATCAGCACCTGCTCCGCCGGCTGCGAAAGGGGCTCATCCGCGTGCTCCGTCTGTGCGAGCTCGCCTACCCGCGCGAGGTCGTCGCCCTCGTGCGCACCCACGTCTTCGGCCCCGATCCCGCGCTGCGGGCCAACGCGTTCGAGGTGCTGGAGTCGCTCCTCGACCGCCCGCTGCGCGAGCGCCTCGTCTCCCTCGTCGAGCGGCTGCTCGAGCTGTCCGCCGCCTTCCCCCGGAGGCCGCTGCCGCCGGAGGCCGGCGTCGTCTCCTGGATCCGCCACGAGATCGTGCGCGGCGACCCCTACAGCGCCGCGCTCGCGCTCGATGCCGTCGCCCGGCGCTCCATCGCCGGCGCCGCCGGGGACGCGCTCGCCGCGACCTACGATCCGGACCCGCTGGTCCGCGAGGCGGCCGCCATCGCGGTCGCCGTCACGTCGCCGCCGGGCGCCCGCGAGCGCCTGGCCGCGCTGCGGGCCGATGAGGATCCCGCGGTGGCTCGTTACGCACGATACTGGGCGGTCACCGGCGGCACGGGCATCGACCCCGAGGATGAGATGTACACGACGATCGAGAAGGTCCTGTTCCTCCAGCGTGTTCCGCTCTTCTCGCGCGTGGCCGGCGACGATCTGGTGGCGCTGGCGCGCGGATCGCTCGTGGTGTCGCTGGCCCGGGGCGACGTCATCTTCCGCCAGGGCGAGCCTGGCGGCGCGCTCTACTCGATCATCTCGGGCGAGGTGAGCCTGACCCTGGACGGCCGCGAGATCGCGCGCCTCGGCGCGAACGACGTGTTCGGGGAGATGTCGCTGTTCGACAGCGAGCCGCGGGCCTCGACCGCCGTGGTGACCGAGGACGCGGAGCTGCTCCGGGTGTCCGCCGACGATTTCAACGAGGCCGTGCGGGAGACGGCCGAGATCGCCGACGCGGTGATCCGGGTGCTGAACCGGCGCCTGCGCGAGGCGGATCGCAAGCTGGCCGACGCGCACGCGCGGCTGTCGCTGCTGCCGAAGCCGCCGGGGCTGCCCAGGAGGGTGTCGCCCTCGGGAGAGGAGACGCCGGCGCTGGACGACGGCGACCTCGATTGAGGGCGGCGCGCAACCTCGGTCGCGCGTCGCCCCGCCGCCTCAACCTCGGTCGGGCGTCGCCGCCTCAACCTCGGTCGTGCGCCGCCCCGCCGCCTCAACCTCGGTCGGACGCTGCCGCCTCAACCTCGGTCGCGCGCCGCTCCCTCAACCTCGGCCGGGCGTCGCCGCCTCAACCTCGGTCGGGCGTCGCGGCGCCGCCGCCTCAACCTCGGTCGGGCGTCCCCGGAACCTGGCCTGCAATGTGCACGGTCGAGCGCGCAGGGACGTCTGAAGAGGTCTGAGAGCGCCCGAGGCCAGCCCGACCTCTCCCTGGCACCCCCCTCCAGAAGGACCCATCATGCTCCCGATGCCTCTCCCGCTGTCCGCTTCCCTTTTGCGCCTTGCTCCCGCGGCGCCGGGCATTCCCGGGGCCCTGCGCCGGCGGCTCGGCGGCGCGCTCCCGCTGCTCGCCGCGCTCATCGCCGCGCCCTCGAGCGCCGCCGCCCAGCCCGCCGGACCCCCGCCGGTCCAGGTGGATGTCCACGTGAGCGCCGACCTGGCGGCCGACGAATACGAAGACACCGACCCGAGCGCCCTGGTCGAGTTCCAGCAGCCGCTCGCCCAGTACGGCACCTGGATCGAAACCCCGGGCTACGGCACGGTCTGGGTGCCCTCCGCGGTCGTGGTCGGCGCCGATTTCGCGCCCTACCAGACCGCAGGCCACTGGGCGCTGACCGACGACGGCGAGTGGATGTGGGTCAGCGACTACGAGTGGGGCCACATCCCCTTCCACTACGGCCGCTGGGTCTGGATCTCCTCCCACGGCTGGGCGTGGATCCCGGGGCGCACGTACGCCCCGGCGTGGGTCGTCTGGCGCGTCGGCGACGCCGGCTACGTCGGCTGGGCCCCGATGCCGCCCACCTATTACTGGAGCAGCGGCGTCGCGGTCTCGCTGTGGACCGTTCCCCCCGCGGCGTACGTCTTCTGCCCGACGGCGCACGTGTTCCACCGCCACGTCCACACGCACGTCATCCGCGATCGCGAGGTCGTCCGGCGCATCGCCGCGCACTCGCACACGTACAGGCCGGCGCGGCCGACCGCGGGCAGACCCGGGCGCGCCGACGTCCGCCCGGACGGCGACAGGGACGCTGGTCGCTCGAGCCCGTCGCACGGCATCCGTCCTGGCGGCTACCGTCCTGCCTCACCCTCGCTCGCCGAGGCCGGCGTTCCCTCGTCGGCCGCGCCGAGGCACCGCGACAGGCCGGATCCTCGCGCCCTCGCTTACGCACGCAGGAGCACCGCGCCGAGCGCGCGCCTCGCGGCCCCGCCGGCGCGCCGTCCGGCGTCGCCGGGGAGCGACGACCGGCGCGCCGCGCCCTCGCTGCGCACGCCGCAGCACCCGCGGCGGGCGCCCGACGGCGAGGCTCCGGCGCAGGTCGCCAGGCCCGGCCTGCCGGCGCGGGGCGCGTCCGACGCGGGCCCGCTGCCCCGCGCCGGCGCGAGCGCATCGCACCGGCCCTCGCGGCCGACGATCACGCCGGCGTCGCCCGCCCCGGCCCCGGAGCCGCCGGCAGCCACCGCGCCTCGCGCCGTCGGTACGCCGGCCGTCACGCGCGACCTCCCGCACAAGTCGCCGTCGCTCTCCGCGCCGCGGCCGCCGCCGCCGGCGACGCCGGCGCCGCAGCCGAGCGCGAAGCCGCGCGCGCTCCCCAGCGCGTCGTCGCCGGCGCGCCACCGGATCCACATCCCGTCGGGCCCGGCTCCGGGGAGGACGGCGCCCGCGCCCGGTCGCCCGCGGTCGAGATAGCGCTTGGTCCACGTCTTGCGACGTTCACGAGCAGGAGCAGATCCGATGACTCTTTACGCTGACTTTGTGAAGCGCCGTTCACTGGGGCTGTGGTCGTTCCTTCTCGTCGCTGCGCCCCTCGCCTCGGCCGGCTGCATCATCGTCGACGACGACGGCCACCACGATGGCCATCACGTGCATGACGACCAGAACGACGGCGACGACAGCGCTCCCCCGACGCCCGCGGACGACGTGCGGCGCGTCGCCATCGACACGGACGCCACCCTGAGCACCGAGCCGGGCGAGGGCGTCGGCATCTTCGTCGAGTACACGGCGGGCGGGACGTGGACGCTCTGGACGACCTGCGACACGAACACCTCCAAGGTCGTCTGCAGCTTCGACATCTATGCCTCGGTGGACACGTCGTCCGAGCTCATCGACCTCGCCGGGATCGAGATCGAGAAGACGGACGCGACGCGCCTCGTGGACATCGGCGTCGCGTATTTCCACGCCGAGACCGGCTCGGACATCGACGCGATGACGTTTGCCACCACCCCGGGCGCTGTCGTCCGGCTGGAGGCCTACCTCGACGGGGCGCAGGAGCCCCGCTTCGTCTACTGGTTCGGTGACGGCGTGCTGCACGAGGGCGCGCCGAGCAACCCGCTCGACTTCAAGCCGACCGGGCCCTGAGGGCGCGCTGCCGCCGCCCGCTCTTCCCGCTGCATGACAAACCGCCCGCTCCTCCCGCTGCGCCGCGGGAGGAGCGCTCGGCGAGGGGCGCGCCGCTCAGGGCTCCTTCTTCGGCGGGATCGGCTGCCCTTCGACGTCCCACGCCTCCGGCTCGCCGAGGCCGATCGCCTGGAGCTGCGGCAGGATCTCCTGCCGCGGTCCCACGACCACGACGGTCGCGCCCTTCGGATCCACGGCCCTCGCGAGCTCCACGACGGTCGCGAGCGTCGCGCCCTGCCGCGCCTTGCTGGCTTCGCGGTCGAACGTCTCCGGCAGCTCCAGCCGCGCGAGCGTCCCGAGGCGCTGGGCGGTGCGGCTCACGGTCTCGTAGGCGGAGACGAGATCCGAGCGGTCCTGCGCCTGCACCTTGGCGAGCTCGTCCCGGGTCAGCCCGGAGTCTGCCATCTTGGCGAGCTCGGCGAGCATCTCCTTCAGGGCGGGTCCGGTCGCCTCGGTGACCACGGAGGCCCGCGCCACGAAGGCGCCCGGCAGCCTCGTCTCGGTGAACGACGAGCCGGCGCCGTAGGACCAGCCGTGATCCTCGCGCAGGTTCTGGTTCAAGCGCGACGTGAACGAGCCGCCGAGCGCGGTGTTGATCAGCTGGAGCAGCGGCCGCCGCGGATCGCTCGCGGCGACGCCCTCGCGCACGGTCGCGATCACCGACTGCGGCGCCCCCGGGCGATCGACGAGCACCAGCCGCGGCGGCTTCCAGGCCGGCGCGGCCGACGCGGCGCTCGCCGCCGGGCCTTTCGTCCCCGGCGCTGCGGCCGCCGGGCCCTTCGCGGCCGCCGTCGCGCCCTTCGCGGCCGCCGTCGCGCCCTTCGCCGACCACGTCCCGAGATCGCGCGAGAGCGCCTGCAGCACCTCGTCCCGGGTGATGTCGCCGACCACGGTGATCACCGCGCGATCGGGGCGCCACGCCGCCTTGTAGAACGCCTTCACGGCCGGGAGCCCGATCGACTTGGCGTCCGCGACCAGGCCGTCGACGGGGTGCCCGTACGGCGTGCCCGGTCCATGGAGCGCGGCCATCGAGACCAGCCCCGAGACCCGCGTCGCGTCGTCTCCGCGCTTCTTGAGATCGTTCTGCCAGAGCTCGCTGACGCGCTTCCACTCCTTCGCCTCGAAGCGCGGGCGCGCGACAACGTCGGCGAGCAGGGCGAACGCCTTGTCGAAGTTCTTCTTCAGCACGGAGAGCGTCGCGACGCTGCCGTCGGCGCGCGCCCCGACCGAGAGCGTCGCGCCGAGGTCGTTGATCGCGCTGGACAGCTCCACCGCGCTCCGCGTGCCCGCGCCCTCGTCGAGCATGTCCGCGGTGATGTGCGCGAGCCCCGCCGCGCCCTTCGGATCGTCCGCCGCTCCCGACGCGACGGCGACGGCCACGGACACGACCGGCAGGGTGTGGCGCTCGAGCAGCCACACCTTCGAGCCGTTCGGTCCGTCGAGCACCACCGGCGCCGGCGGCGTGAACGGCTCCGGCTTGGGCAGCTCCGGCTTGGGCCCGAGCGGGTCCGCGGGCTTCGCGGCCGCCGGCGGGGCGCTCGGCCGCGGCGCCTCCGCCCGGGCAGCAGACTGCGCCGGCGTCCTCGGCTCGCAGCCGAGGGCCGCGGCGACCAGCGCGATCATCGCGCCTGCGTGCGTCGCTCTCATTTCGTCACCGCCTTCTTCGCCTCTTCGCTGCCCTTCGGCACGACCCGCAGGATCACCCGGGCGTTGGGGTCCAGCGTGCTCTTCGCGTAGGCCTGCACCGACTCCGCGGTCGCGTCGCGGTAGCGCTTCAGATCCTGCTCCGCGAACCCGGGCTGGCCCTTCGACGTCTCGTACCGGTTGAGCATCGAGGCCCGGCCGGCGACCGACTCGAGCGCCGTCACGAAGCCGGTCTCGTACTGGTTCTTGGCCCGGTCGAGCTCCTCGCGGGTCAGCTTCGCGTCGCGCACCCTGGCGAGCTCGGCGTCGATGGCGGCCTCGAGCTTCTCGAGCGGCACGCCCGGCCGCGCGATCGCCTCGACGGTGAACGTCGAGCCGAGATCGCCGGAGTTCTGGACAGCGCTCACCTCCTGGGCGAGCTGGTTGTCGTAGACGAGGGCCTTGTAGAGGCGGCTCGCCTTCCCCTGCTCGAGCGCCGTGGCGAGGAGGTCGAGCTCGGCGTCGCCCGGCGCGAAGTGCGCGGGGCTGTGCCAGGCCATGACGACCTTGGGCAGGTTCACGTTGTCCTCGATCGTCTTGCGCACGACGCCGCTCAGCTTCGCCGGCGGGGGCGTTGTCGACGCGGGGATCGGCTGCCCCGGGATGCCGCCGAAGTACTTCTCGATGAGGTCGCGCGTCTTCTGCGGATCGAAGTCGCCGGCCACGACGAGGGAGAGGTTGTTCGGCACGTACCACCGCCGGAAGAACGCCGTGACGTCGCCGACCGTCGCGGCCTGGAGGTCCTCGTGCGAGCCGATCACGGGGTGGTGGTAGGGGTGTCCCTCCGGGAAGAGCAGCGAGGGCAGGAGGAGCTCGACCTTGCCGTACGGCTCGTTCTCGCTCGTCTGGCGGCGCTCGTTCCGCACGACGTCGCGCTGCGCGTTGAGCTTCGTGAGGTCCATGCTGTCCGCGAGCGACGCGAACCTGTCGGCCTCGAGCCAGAGCAGGAGCGGCAGCGCGTGGGCCGGCGCCACCTCGTGGTAGTCGGTGCGGTCCTGGCTGGTCCACGCGTTGTTCCAGCCACCCTCGGCCTCCATCCAGGCGTCGAACTGCTTCGTGGGGACGCGGTGCGTGCCCATGAACATGAGGTGCTCGAACAGGTGCGCGAAGCCGGTGCGACCGGGCTCCTCGAACCGCGAGCCGACCTTGACCATCAGGTTCAGGGCGACAAGCGGCAGCGCGTGGTCCTCGTGGAGGATCACGGTAAGGCCGTTCTTGAGGGTGTACTTCGTGTACGGGATGTCGAGCTTCGGCGCCTGGGAGGCCGCGGATTGAGGCGCGGTGGGAGCGGCCTTCGGAGCCGAAGCCGCCGCGGGGTTCGGCGCAGCGGCCGGCGCGGACGTTGGCGACGACGTGGGATTCAGGGCCGCGGCTGGCGCGGCCTTCGGAGCCGCGGCCGGCGCGGACGCCGGGGCTGCGGCTGGCGCGGCCTTTGGGGCCGCGGCCGGCGCGGACGCCGGGGCTGCGGCTGGCGCGGCCTTCGGTGGCGACGCCGTCGCCTCGGGCGGAGCTGCCGGGGCGGGCTTCGGCCCGGACAGAGAGAGGGCCGCGGCCACGGCGGCCAGGATCGGCCCGGCGGAGCGCGGGAGCGGCAGGTGACGCGCGCGGGTCTGCATGAGCCCGAGGGTTGCGCCGGTCGCGGGCGGGGCGCAAGCGGGCGGGAGCACGGATCACAAGACGCGCCCGGTCCACGGGTGGGGTTGTCAAGTTGTCACGCAGGACGGACGCACCGCAGGTACGGAGAGAGAGCGCGGCGCGGACGGGGACGTCGGGCTTACGCGGGCTGAGCGCCGGCCGATGTCGCGGACGCCGCGTGCGGAAGCGGAGGCGCTGCGCCGGGCCGGTTGTCCGCCGCCCTGCCCGCTGCGGTCTTGCGGGCCTTTTCCCGCCGCGCTGCAGCGCGGCGGCGCCGCTCGTAGGCGCTCGTGACCTCTCGGACGATCTCCGGATGGCGCCGGAAGACGTGCGCCGCCGTCTTCCGGATGGCGCCGACGCGCTCGATCATGAGGTGAAGGAGCTGATTGCGGATCGCGGCCACGGCGGCCGAGGTGTCGCCGTCGGGGATCGTCTCCAGCGCCCGCCGTTGCAGGTCTTCCGCGAGCTTCCTGGCCTCGGCGATGAGGCGGACATCGAACTCCTCGTCTGCCTCGACCAGGCGGTCCTCGAGCGACGCCGCGAGCCCCGCGTAGTCGCGGAGCGCCTGGGAGAGGGCGCTGGAGCGCTGGCCGTCCTGCGCGTGAAAGTCCTTGATGCGGGCGAGCTGCGCGTCGGCGGGCTCGTCGATGTCGTCGTCGAGCAGGAACTCGAGCGTCGACTCGAGCTCATCGACGACGAACCTGGCGCGCTCTCCGACGTCGGCCACGGCGGGGTCGACGATGAGGAGCAGCCGAGTCTGCGCCTCCTGCACGGCATGGACGATGGAGAGCAGATCGTCGCTGCTCGAGGCGGGCAATCGGCGCTTGACGCGCTTGAGGCCCGGGCGCTCGCCGTCAGGCTCCCAGTATTTCTTGACGAATGCCGCGGCGGTGACGGCCTCGCGAACAGCGATGTCGTACGGCAGGCTCAGCGGGTTGTCGGTCCGCCCCAGCTCGGCGGCGGCCTTGACCCAGCGATCGTAGTCTTTTCCCTGCTTTGCCATTGATGAGTGCTCGACCCCTCCTCCTGCGTCCCACGCCCCCTCCGGGCGCGGCGCGGAGACGCGAAGATGAGTCCGCTGGGAACGCTGTCCAGAGCAGACGCACGATCCGGACGCGAGCGGCAGGGACCGGAGGGAAAGAGCGGATGTGGGATGTCCTGATAGCCGGCTCGCGTGTCCTGATAGCCGGCTCGCGTGTCCTGATGGGCGGGCGCGTGTCCTGATGGACCGCTCGCGTGTCCTGATGGCCAGCTCGCGTGTCCTGATGGACCGCTCGCGTGTCCTGATGGACCGCTCGCGTGTCCTGATGGCCAGCTCGCGTGTCCTGATGGACGGCTCGCGAGTGTCGCCTTCAACCCGTCGTTCCTGGCGTCGTGGCTCGCGTCGTGCGCCCCGTTCCGCGCGTACCCTACCCTCCCGCCGGTCCACGCGGTCGCGCTCGCGACGGGCGCGGCGAGCTGGTTCGCGACGCCAGCGTCGTTCAGGGTCGTGACGCGCACGACGGCGCCGCCGCGACCGCCGATGGCGAGGCGCCCGCAGCCTGCTGTGAAGAACCCTGCGCGCCTGGGTAACGCATTGCTCCCCATCCGGCGGTCGCCGCGCTGACCGCTTCGCACCTCGCCCCTCTCGAAGAAGTCGGAACGTTCGGAATTCTCGGAATTCTCGGATGCGCGGCATGTGCTCCGGCACCGTGTCCCAGGGCACGACGCGTGCTTTGTCGCCTCCGGCGCCCGCGAAGCGCCTGGTGAATCGCTCGCGTACAGCGCGGGCGGCTTTGCCGCCATGCAGCTCCTTTGCCTCGTGAGGGTGCTTTGAGACGACGTCTGCCTCGGATTCACGCGTTGCTCGCCCCCCTGTCGGCGGCGATGCTCTGGTCCGCGCCTGCCCGTCCCGACGAGCCGCCGCAGCTCTCCTGGGACAAGCCCGTTCGCTGCATCCATTCCCCGAACGGCGGCACGGTGCGCGTTCAGTGCGAGCCAGGCCCGGAGGGCGAGCGCTGCCTCGTCGCGCCCGATCACCTGGCCTACGACGGCGGCGCGCTCGACAAGGTGCAGCCGTGCGACGTGGTTGAAGACGCCTCGGCCTACAGGGCCCTGACCGCGCGCGGCGCCCGCCTCGTCGCCGCGATCCCCGAGGCGCCGCCGGGCTACGCGCGCTCGGCCGAGGGAAAGGCGTTTCAGGTCAAGTTCGACCTCCTGAACCGGCTTTACCTGGGCGCGTCCTGGCTGCCCACGTTCCATGGCAACAACGGGCTCCCCGTGCCCGCGAGCTTCCCCATGGGCCGCGGGAGGGCCGAGGCCGGCATCCACCTGAGCGTGCTCTCGACGCGCTCCCGCGCCCGCCATGACATGCACATCCTCGAGGGGGCGGCCACGTTCGACGATCTCGAGCTCTCCGGGGTGCTCTTCAGCTACGATTACCAGCACCTGCACCGGCGGCCGGCCCACTGGCTCACCACCTTCGTGGGCAAGCCGCGGCTATACGCGATCTCGCCGCGGATGGGCTGGGGCTTCCGGGTGGTGTCGGTGAACGACCGCCCTCCCGCGCGCCGCGACACGCTCGACGTGGAGTTCGGCGAGGTCCATCTGGCGTGGAATCCGTGGCAGTCGAACGACATGTACAGCCACATCCGGATCGAGGCGGGCGCCGATCTGGGGGAGTACTGGGAACACCGCTCGGAGATCGACGACGGCCTGGACACCGGCGCTCTGTACATCGGCCCGACCAGCGCCATCAAATCGCGCTTCAGCCTCGGCGAGGGCGGCCTCCACGCGCTGTCGACCGCGTTCACCTACCGGCGCCCGAGCATCGCCGCCGGGGGCGGGACGGGAGAGGTGATGAACCGCCTCGAGGCCATGATCGCCTACGAGGGCATCCTCCTCGCGATCAACGATCAGCCCATCTCGCTGCGGCTCGCCGCGATGGGGGTGAGCCGCAACGACATCAACAACGACGTTCGCGACGTGGAGATCAAGGCCTCCGCGGGCATCCGGGTGTCGTTCTGGGCTCCCCCGCGGGTGTTCGAGCCGATGCCCGCCTTCGAGGAGCCGTGACGGCTCGGCGCCGCCTCGCCGCGCTGCTCGTCATGGCGGCGGCCGCGGCGCTCTCCCCGCGCGCCGGCCGCGCCGAGCCGGCGCGCGAGGAGAGCGAGCGCGCCGGCGACGGCGATACGGCTGTTTCCGAGGAGGGCCGGCGCTTCCGCGTGCGCTTCGACCCGGCGAGCCGGGTGTGGCTCGGCGTCGCGTCCGCGCTGCACCGGGGCGCGGGCGGGGCGATCGAGCTCGAGCCCGAGATCGACGCGGGCCTGTCCTACCGCGCGCGCAGCGTGACGGGCTCCGGGCCTGGCCGCGTGATCTGGCAGTCGGATCACCGCGTCCTCGCCGGCCGGCTGTCTCCGGCGGGGCAGGCGCTCGACGGCGTGCCCGCGCTCGACGCGGCGCTGTACGGCGCATCGTTCTTGCGGCACGACGAATCGCCGCGGGTGGTCTTGCCGATGTCGCCGCCGATCGCGGTCCCCTTCCCCTTCGATATCGGCGTGGAAGCCGAGGTGGGCCGGGTGAGCATCCCCTCGATCCCGCAGCGCCAAGGCGACGGATCGTCGGCGCCGCTGGTCCGGCTCGGCGTGGCGCGCGCCACGGCGATCCTCGATCCGTGGCGCACGGGCGAGGCGGGCCGCAGCTTCGAGATCGGGCTCGGGGTCCGTTACGACGTCGACGCTTACGCCGAGTCCCCCTCTCCCCTGGCCGCGCCCGCGCGCCGCACGCTCGGTGAGCCCAGGGTGGTGCACCGGATCGCGCCCATGACCGCGGGCTCGCTGCGGCTGCGCCTCCAGAGCGGCGACGGGCTGACGGTCTTCGATGGTCGAGGCGACGTCGTCCCGCACTGGACGAGCGAAGGGCGCTGGCGAGTCCTCGTGCGCTCGGCCGCGCACGTCGAGAGGATCCTGGCCGCGATCGACGATCAACCCATCGCCGCGGTGCTCGAGGGCGAGTACCGGCTGCTGCCGCCCGCCCTGGATGTGCAGGCGGTCCATGATCTGCGCGTGAGCCTCGGGCTCGCGTTCACGCTGGCGCTGCGCTAATGCGACGATCGGGTTGGAACCGCCTGACGCCCGCGTCTCGCCCCCGCGCCCGTCCCCCGCGGCGCGCCGCGGGCGATCCAGTGAAGTTCACCGCCGCACACCTCGCTTCGGATGAACCATGGCGCTCGCGCTCGTCGTGGGGTTCCTGCTCGGTTTTTTCGGATCGATCCCGGCGGCGGGGCCGCTGGCCGTGCTGCTGGTGGCCGCCGCGCTCGCGGGGCAGCCCCGGCGCGTCTTGCTGCTCGCCATCGGAGGAGCCTTCGCCGAGGGGCTCTGGGCGCTCGCCGCGGCGCGCGGGCTCGGGTGGGTCCTCGAGGCGCACCCCGCGCTCGATCGCGCCCTGCGCACGGGCGGCGCGACGCTCGTCGTGGCGATGGGCCTCGCCCTGGCGCTCGCGCCGCGGCGCGCCTCGGAGGCCCCCGCCTCGGAGCGAGCGACATCGGCGCTCCTGACCGGGTTCGTCCTCGTCGCGCTCAACCCGTCGTTCCTGGCGTCGTGGATCGCGTCGTGCGCCGTGCTCCGCGCGTACCCTGCCCTCGCGCCCGCCGTCGCGCCGGCCCACGCGGTCGCGCTCGCGGTGGGCGCAGCCGTGGGCGTGGTGAGCTGGTTCGCGACGCTCGGGCGCTTGCTGGCGCGCTACCGCGAGCGGCTCGGCGCGTGGCACGGGCAGCTGGTGCGCGGCCTCGGGTGGGCGCTCGTGGCGCTGGGGCTCGCGGGGCTCCTGCAGCGGCTCGCGTGAGATCCGTGCCCTGTGTGGACGCCGCTCGCGCGCCCGCATAACTTCGTTCGGATGCGGGTAGACGCCGGCAGCCTGCGTCGTCGGGTCGTATGAACGCCCTTCAACCCCCGGCACCGGATCGCGCGGCGAGCGCTCGGTCGCGCGCCTCGAACGCGTCGCCGCGCGCGATCTACCGCAGGCTGCGGGCCGGCGAGCCGACCCCGGAGGATCTCGCGGGTGAGCCCGCGCCGCAGCCGGAAACCACGGCGCCCGGCGGCATCGAGGCGCTCTTTGCGGCCCTGACCGCGCTCCGCGACGAGGACGAGCGAGGCGGCGCGCCCGGCGACGAGGGCGTCGACCCGGCGCGGGTCCTGCTCGGCTACGCGCCGACCGCGCTGCTCGACGGGTGCTGGCTCGCCGCGGCGGTGCGCGTGCGCCACGCGGGCGGCGCGCTCGGCGCGGCCTGCCTGGATGCCTACTATCTCGAGTGCGGCGAGGGCGACCCGGCGCGGCACCACGGCGCCCTGTACGGCGCCGCGCTGGCCGCCGCGGGGCTCCCGCTGCCCGATCTCGCGAACCCCGGGTTCGAGCGCGCCGTTCGCCTCGCCGACGCGGACTTTGCGCTCGCGATCCCCGGGCTCCGCGTCGCGCAGCTCGGCGATGCGGGGCTGCCCGAGGCGCTGGGCCACCACGCGGCGGCCACGGTGCTGGGCCCGCCCGCGGTGGTGCGCCGGGCCGCGTCGCGCGCGCGCTGCGACGGCCTGTACTTCGCCGAGCACGCGGAGGGATCGGAGGCGGCCCGCCGGGCCCGCGATCTCGCGCGGCGGTGCCTCGAGGCCCACGCCTCGGGCGGGGCGCCGGACCTGTCGCGCGTGTGGCGCGGCGCGCGGTCGCTCTGGGCCGCGCGGCGCGCGTGGATCGCGTCGCTCGGGCCCGCCGCCGCGCCGTCCGCGTGGGAGGCGATGCTGGCGCTCGTCGAGGCGAAGGCGCACCACGCGTTCGGATTTCACGGCCGCGTCCGGATCGACGGGCAGGCGCTCGACGACGCGCTCGATCCGGCGCGGCTCGACGCGCGCCGCACCCTCCTGCGCCTCGCGCGCTCGCCGTGGATCGTGCCGGGGAGGCCCGACGAGAGCCCGCTCGTCACGCGCTCGGTGCAGTTCGGCGGGCCGATGTTCGGCGTGTTCACCGAGGCCGAGGTCGACGTGATGCGCGCGTGGATCCGCGCGCTGGCCGAGGCGCCGGAGCCTCCGGCTCCCCTTCACACGACGCGCGGCGCGGAGGAGCCCGAGGGCTCGCCGCACATCGGTCACGAGGGGGCCTCGATCGACGCGGATCGTCGAGGATCCTCCCCTCGCGGGCGAATGCGCGCAGGGCTCCCTCTGCCGGAGCTGTACCACCGGCTGCTCTGCGCCCGCGGGCCCGGGGACGTGGACCGCGGCGCGGGAGAGCTCGCGCGGGCGCACGTCGAGGGGACCCTCCGCGAGGTGCACAGCGAGGTGTCCCCCGCCCGGCTCGCCGCGGACGGGCGCTGGCCCTGGTCCGCCGCGGGGCTCTCGCGCTGGGTCGACGCGCGGCTGCGCGAGCAGACCTTCGGGGACGCGCGCGACGGCGCGCAACCCACGGACGACGCCGGCATCGCGCGCGAGATCACGCGCGACGAGGCCGTCTGGCTGCTCACCCAGCTCGCGCCGGCGGCGGTGATCGACGGCGCCTGGCTCCAGGGCGCGACCGCCCCCGGCGCGTTCCACACGCCGGTCGCGCCGCTCCTGCTCCGGATCTACCGCGACGAGCTCGGCGCGGGCGTGCCCGCCCAGCACCACGGCAACGTGCTGCGCAGGGCGCTCGCGGAGCAGGGGGTGACGCTGCCGCCGTGCGACGCGCGCGCGTTCGTGGAGCGGCCCGATCTCCTCCCGCAGGCGTTCTCGATGCCCGTGCTCTGGCTCGCGTTCGCGCAAGGGTCCACGGAGCTCCTGCCCGAGCTGCTCGGCCTCAACCTGGCGATCGAGATGGCCGGCATCGGGCGCGGCTACGCGATGGCCGCCGCGCTCCTGCGGCGCCACCGGATCGACCCGTACTTCTTCGACCTGCACAACACCATCGACAACGCCGCGTCGGGCCACACCGCGTGGTCGATCGAGGCGATCACCCGGCTCATGGACGCCTGCGCGGCGCGCGGCGACGCGCCCGCGATCGAGCGCGCGGCGCTGCGGATCTGGCGCGGGTACGCCGCGTACGCGCGCGCGAGCCGGCCGCTCGTGCGCGCCATCGCGGTGCGCCTCGGCCCCCGCCTCGGGTGGCGCTGGCTCCGGCGACAGCTGCTCGGGGCCACGGGGAGGTAGCGCTCGATCATGTGCGGCATCGTCGGAGCGCTGGATCTCGCCGGGCGACGCACGTTCGATCCGGCGCGCCTCGACCGCATGGCGGCGAGCGTGCGGCACCGCGGCCCGGACGACGGCGCGTCCTTTTCGGAGCCCGGGATCGCGATGGCCACGCGGCGCCTCGCCATCGTCGACGTCGCGGGCGGCCGCCAGCCGATGGCCGACGCGCGCGGCCGCGTGTGGGCCTCGTTCAACGGCGAGCTGTTCAACCACGCCGAGCTGCGCCGCGAGCTCGCGGCGCGCGGGCACGCGCTGCGCACGCGGTGCGATACCGAGCTGTGGCCCGGGCTCTACCTCGACGCGGGCGAGGGCGCCTTCGCCCGCGCGCGCGGGCAGTTCGCCGTGGCGCTGTGGGATCGCGAGGCGCGCACGCTGCTGCTCGGCCGAGACCGGATCGGCATCTGCCCGCTCCATTTCGCCGTGGCGGGCGGCTGGCTCCTCTGGGCCTCGGAGATCAAGGCGATCCTCGCGAGCGGGCTCGTGCGCCCCGAGGCCGATGCGGCGGGCATCGACCACGTCTTCTCGCTGTTCGCCGCGGGCACGCGGCGGACGTGCTTCCGCGACGTGCGCTCGATCTGGCCCGGGCACTACCTGCGCGTGCGGGGCGGCGCGGTGGAGCACCGGCGGTACTGGGACCTGGATTTCCCGGCCCAGGGCGAGGAGCGGCGCGTCGCCTCGCTCGACGCGCTGATCGAGGAGACGCGCGCTTGCCTGCGCGACGCCGTGCAGCGGCGCCTCGCCTCCGACGGCCCGGTGGCGACGTACCTGAGCGGCGGGCTCGACTCGACGCTGGTGCTCGGCCTCGCCCGGGAGGCCCGCGGCGATGCGCCCATCGCGTCGTTCACCGTCGGCTTCGACGGCGCCGGGCCCGACGAGCGCCGCCGCGCGACCCGCAGCGCGGCGCGCCTCGGCGCGCAGCTCGAGACCCTGGTGCCCTCGCCCGCGGAGATCCTCGAGACCCTCCCGCGCGTCGTGGAGGCGGCCGAGGGCCCCGTGATGGACACGGCCGACGGGTGCGTGCTCCTCCTGGCCGAGCGCGCCGCGCACCGGGGGTTCAAGGTCGTGCTCACGGGCGAGGGCGCCGACGAGGCGATGGGCGGCTACGTCTGGCACAAGACCCACCGCGCCATGGAGCGCCTCTCCCGCGTCCACCCCGCCCTGCCGCGCGCCATCCGCGGGGCGCTGGCCGACCTCGCGGCGCCCGGCACGCCCGCGCCGACGTTCCAGGAGCATTTCGGCGACGTCCGCCCGAGCCTGCTCGATCTGTACGAGCCGCTCTCCCGCGCGCGCTGGCTGTTCTATTCGGATACGATGGCCGAGCGCGTCGCGGGCCACGACCCGTTCTCCGAGCTCGACATCGCGCCAGCGCGGATGCGCCGCTGGGATCCGCTGAACCGGTCGCTCTACGTGGAGTACAAGCTGATGCTGGCCGGACACCTCCTGGTGGGCAAGGGCGACCGCGTGGCGATGCGCTCGGGCGTGGAGCACCGCTATCCCTTCCTCGACGAGACCTTCGTCGAGCTCTCCAGCGGCCTCTCGCCGGCGTACAAGCTCCGCGGGCTGCGCGAGAAGTGGCTGCTGCGCGAGGTGGCGCGGCGGGTGCTCCCGCGCGACGTCGCCGACCCGCCCAAGGGGATGTTCAAGGCCCACGCGCTCTGCGCGCTCGGGCCCCAGCCCCGCTGGGTCGCGCAGCTCGTGAGCCCCGAGTCGCTGCGAAAGACGGGCTACTTCTCGCCCGCGAAGGTCGCGCGCGAGCAGCGCTTCCAGCGGATCCTGCCCGCGCTCGCCCCGCGGCGCATCGTCGCCGACGGGAGCTACACCGCCGTCGTCACCACACAGCTATGGCACCACCTCTTCCTGGGCGGCGGGCTGTGCGAGCTGCCCACGTGGTCGCCGCCAGCGCCCGCGGCCGGCCCAGCGCCCGCGGCCGCAGACGAGCGCGGGGCCGCATCGACCGAGAGGGTCGTCCCATCGTGAGCCTCCAGCTCTCCACCGATCCCGCGCCCGACGGCCACGAAGGCCGCCCTCGCACGCCGCCCCACGACGGATCGGCCGCCGGCGAGGACCGGCTCCACGCGGCCGTGCGACGGCGCTGGGACCGCGTCGACTGGACGCGCCCGATCCCGCCCGAGGCGCTGGTGATCCCCGAGGCGCACTACATGGATGTCGCGGGCCTCGGGCTCACCGAGCGCCAGCGCGTCGCGCTCAACCGGCTGTTCGCGTGCTTCACGTGCGAGCTGTTCATCCACTTCGAGGGCTACGTGATCCGGTACCTCGAGCGGTCGGCCCACCGCGCGCCCTACCTGTCCGCGCCCGTCGTCGCCCGCTTCGTCGCCGAGGAGCGCACGCACGCGGAGATGTTCCGCCGGCTCCTGCACAGGCTCCGGCCCGATCTCTACCCGACCGACGCGGCCCCGCCGCGCTTCCTGCGCTGGGGCCGGGGCGACGACGCGGCGCTGCGCCTGGCCCCGGCCGGCACGTTCTTCCTGCTCGCGTGGTACTTCGAGGAGATCACCCTCTTCGTGCCGCAGGCGATCGAGGCCCGGCCCGACCAGAGCGCGGCGCTCGTCGCCGAGATCATGGCCCTGCACGCGCGCGAGGAGGCGCCGCACGTCGCCATCGACGAGCGCGTGCTCCTGCACCTCCACGAGCGCTGCCCGCGCTGGCTCACCGCGATCCAGACGGCGCTCGCGCTGCCCTACCTGGTGTACGTCGACAGCGTGGTCGGCAAGGCCTGGCGCCGCCTTGTGTCCTCGGCCGGGAGCGAGCTGGGCCTCGACGCGGCGCAGCGGCGGCGGCTCCGCGCGCGCTCCCCGACGCAGTCCGATCGCTTGGGCACCGAGAGCTTCGCGCGCAAGCTGGAGGGCCGCGGGCTCGCGGGCGCGCGGCCCCTCTGCTGGGTGCTGCGCCGCGCGCTGCGCGGGGATGCGACGTGAGCTCCGGGCTCGCGTACATCGGCGACAGCCACGGCATCCTCTCCGCGTGCCGCGACCTCATCGAGGCCGCCGAGCGGAGCGTCGTCCTGCAGATGTACCTCTTCGCGGCGAACGGCGATCAGACCACGCTGCTGCCGCGCCCGGGCGCGTTCCCCTACGCCGACACGGTCGCCGACTGGCTGATCGCCAAGAAGCGCGCGCGGCCCGACGTGACCGTCGTGGTGCTCCTCGACAGCAACACGCCTGCGAACCCCGCCCTGACGCGCCGCCGCGGCACGCTGGTGCGGAGGCGCCTCGCGGACGCGGGCGTCGTCGTGCTGAACGCCTGCCTGTTCGGCGCGCGGTTCGACCGGCGCCGCCGGCTCCTGCCCCGGATGAACTTCCACCTCGATCACGTGCGCGTGCGCGTGCCGATCGAGGACTGGGTCGAGCACCAGAACCGCTGGCAGGTGCTGCACAACGTCGAGGACCACCGGAAGAACCTGGTGATCGACGGCGGGCGCGCCGGGGCGATCACGTCGCACAACTTCATCGACGCGGCGTACGACTGGCACGAGAACCTGTTCTGGCTCACGGGCGCCGCGGCCCGCCGGCTCTGGCGCGTCGCGATCGCGGCGATCGAGGAGGCGCTCACCATCCCGCAGGCGATCGGCGCCGAGGGCCGCGCCGCGCTCGACGCGCTCGCCGTCGTCGGCGGCGCCGCGCGCGCGGCCGACGATCCCGCGAGCGAAGGCGCCCCCCCGGCGCCCACGCTCGCGCCGGTGCCGGGGTACACCGGCGGCCTGCGCGTCCCCCTCCCCCCGCCCGGCGCGCTCACGGCCGCGGGCGACGAGACGTGCGCGCTCGTCGAGCACGAGGCGATCCGCGCGCGCCTGTCGGAGCTGTTCGACGGCGCGGGGGCGGGCGACGAGCTCCTCGTCGCGACCACGTACCTGTCCGACCTGCCGATGCTCGAGGCGCTCGAGCGCGCGGCGGCGCGCGGCGCGCGGGTGCGCGTGCTGATCGACTCCATCGACGCGCTCCCGCTGCCGCCCGCGGCCGCGTGGCTCATCCGCGGGCTGGTCAACCACCACGGGATCACCCGCGCGATCGAGGCCGAGGCGCGGTGGCCCGACCGCTTCGCGCTGCGCGTCCACGACTCGCGCGGCGGGGCGATGATGCACCTCAAGACCGCGGCGCGCCTGGGCGCTCGGCCGATGCTCGTGGGCGGCCAGGCCAACTTCACGCCCAACTCGTTCTCGCGCGCCTGGCTCGAGACCGATCTCGAGACCCGCGACCCGGCCTTCGTGGCCGCGTTCGCTGCGCACTTCGAGCGGCTCTGGGGCCTCCCCGCCTCGCGGCGCGCGTCGAGCAGCCGGGCGTCGTGGGCGCGCTCGGCGCTGCTGGGCGCGTTCGAGCTGCTCGGCCTCCGGCCCTGACGCGCTCAGCGGAGCACGCCGATCACCAGGGCGGCGATCGTCGCGTCCGCGACGATGTGCGCGAGCACGGGCGCGAGGAGCCCGCGGGAATGCTGCCGCAACAGGCCCAGCATCACGGCCCAGCTGCCCGCCAGGAAGACACCCAGGAGGCCCCGCGGGAACCCGTGCGCGTGCTGCGCGCCGAACGAGGCGGCCTGCAGCACCACCGCGACGCGCGCGCCCCAGGCCGCCGTCAGGCTGGGCTGGAGCACGCCGCGCCAGATCACCTCCTCGAGCGTGGCGTTCAGCACGGCGAAGACCGCGCCCCCCGCGATGAGCGCCGGCGTCGACATCTGGAGCAGCTCCGAGCCGGTGATGTCGCGGAGGTCGGGATGGGTGAGCGCGAGCCACCCGGCGAGCGCGCCCGGCGTGACGCCGCCGACGAGCGCCGTCCAGCCCTTCGGGAGCCGCCCTGCGGCGAGCCAGCCCTCGGGCGGGCGCAGCGCAGGCACGAGCCGCGAGAGGCCGCCGTAGGCCGCGAGCGCGAGGATCATGGCGAGCTGCCAGACGACGCCGAGGCGCATCGCCACCACGATGCACGCCGCGAGCGCCGCGACGGCGCGCGCCGGCCCCCGCGCCACGCGGGCCGCGAGCAGCGCCACCAGGACCGCGGCCGCGGCGACGGCGAGCGTCGCGCGCGGGAACGCGGGCGCGTCGAGCGCGGCCTGGAGCGCCAGGAGGGCGAGGGAAACGAGGCTCAGCGCGCGGTCGGCACGCGCATCCGGCTCGGAGAGGGTGGACGAGGGCTCTTGCATCGGGACCGCGCGGACGCGTTCGGCACACTCTACTCGGCCATCCATCCCGGGAACACGCGGCTGCACGAGCTCACCGAGGCCCAGGGCGCGCCCTGATGACGGCGTCGGACGTCCAGAGGGAGCGCTCGCGGCGGAAAGCGCGGCGAGCTCGGCGCGTACAGGCCAAGATGATGCCTCTTTCCCCGGCTCAGGAGCGCGATGGTGGGACGGTTCTTTGGAAAAGGTCAGTCCAAAGCGTTCGAAGCGCTGCGATCCTGGCACGAGGCGGGCCGCCCGGCGGCGTGCATCGTCCATGGGCCGCCCGGCGCGGGAAAGAGCACGGTTGTCGATCGCTTCTTCCGCTCGATCGCGAGTCCTGGAACGTTGAAGCTCGTCGTCCATGCTGGACGCGTCCATGGCGCAGCCTTCGAGGAAGAGGCGCTCGCGCAGCTCTCGGCAGGCCCGTGGCCCGAAGGCACGCCGTATGACGCGCACCACTTCGGCGTCCGCACGAGCCTCGTGAACCGGATCATCAACTGGGACGGCGAGGACGGCGAGCCACAGCTCCTCGTCGGCCTCATCGCGCCCGATGCATGCGTGGACTGGCCCGACGATCCCGGCCGCTCGGTGCTGGACGAGCCAGGGCCCGCCGCGCGCGTGCTGGTGGCGGTCTCGGGTGCCCGCTGCGTCGCCGAGCAGTGGGCAGAGCGGCTCGGCTTCGGCCCCGAGCACGTGGCTTATATTCCGGTCGACGGGCTTCGCCTCGAGGAGATCGACCCGCAGCTGCGCGAGAGGCTCGCCTGGGTGGCGGTCGACGGCCCAGGTCCACGCGGCCAGGTGGAGGCGCTCGCGATCTCGCTTCGCGAAGGCGGCGCAGCGCGGTCAGACATGCTCATGGCGACCCTCGCGTGCGCGTTCGCGCCGCTCGACGCCACCGAGCTGGCGCAGCTCCTCGGCGCGCGGGTCGCCGAGGTGACCGGGTGGCTCGACGCGTACCGAGACGCCGTCGATGCCGTGCTCGAGGGGTGCGAAGAGGGTCGCCGGATCCGCTTCCGTCACGAAGCGCTGCGTGCCGCCTGGGCGCAGGCGAACCGCGAGCACGTCGCGCTCGCAGAACGACGGGTCGCCGAGGCTGGTCGAGAGCTCGTTCGCGCCTGGACGAGCGCCGACACGGCAGAGCGGGGCGCCGTCACCTACCTCCGTCGCTACGCCGGCGATCACCTCGCCACCGCGGGCGCGCCGCACGCCGACCTCCTTCCGCTGTGCGACCCGCGCTGGGCGTGGCCGTGCTCACGCGACGATCTCGCTGCGCGCCGAGCGGAGCTGGCCCGCGTGCGACGCGTCCTGGAGGCGCCGCTCAACGTGTCGGACGCGCTCGAGATCCCGTCCGAAGCGGTATCCAGCGTCGTGAGGCTCGCGATCGCGCAGGGCGCGCTCTCGACCTTGCACTACGCATGGCCCCCACAGGCAGACCAGCCCGACGAAGGTGCGTGGCACGATACGGAGCGCGCGCTCGCCGTCGCGCTCTTCGCGCTCGCCGAGCGCGCCGAGCGCGCCTCTCCATCGCTCCGCGAGGGCATCACCGGGCGAGCGTGCGACATCGTGAGGCGGACCGGCGCGGCGTGGCGCGGCGATGGCGGGGAAGATGGGCGGGCGTTGCTCGCCGCGGCGCGCGCGGCATCCAGGGACGAGGCAGCGACGTTCGCGCGGTGGGCGGTGTCGGCCACACGGCGCAAGGAGAACGGGCACGAGATCGACCTGGCCAGGTGGGTCACCGCCGCCAGCTTCTCGCCGCCACCCGAGGCCGAAATGCTCCTCCAGCAGGCCATCGAGCGCGCGCTCTCGAGCGCGAGGCCGGGGGGCGCGCTCGCGCAGCTCGCCGCGGCGGAAGGGCTCGGCCCGGACCAGGCGCTCGCCCTCTTTCACGCCGCGATGTCCCTGCCACCGACGTCGCGCGCGAACGCGCTGGCGCCGCTCCTGCCACGGCTCGCCAACGAGGAGCGCGCCCGCGCTGTCTCCGCGTCGTTCGACGCGATCCTCGTCGATCACGACGAGGACGCCGAGCGGCACGACACCGATGCGTGCACCGCAGCGCTGCTCCCCTTTCTCGGGGCGGCCGAGCTCCGCAGGTTGCTGGACGAGGCCCTCCCGACCCCCGGCGCCGTGGCCGTGCGCTTCGCCGAGCTCGGCGCTCCCGGGTGCGCGCTCGACGTCATCACGGAGCGCTGCGGGGGCGGCATCTTCGCCGCTCGCCCCTTGCTGCGCGCCGCGGCGACCGAGGGCGGCCGCTCCCTCGTCGAGGCAGCGCGCAAGGGAGTGGCCGCGCTCGATCCGGCCTGGGTTGCCGCGGGGCTCGTGCGCGATCACGCGGCCGAGGCGATCCAGGTCCTCGGGCTCGACGCAGCGGTGGACATCGCCGAGCGCGGCGGAGGCGGCTCGGAGTACACGCGGATCACGGCGCTCGTGGCCCTGTGCCGCGCCGCCCCCGAGCCGTCGCGCCCCGAGGTCGCGGCGCGCGCCGTCGCTGCCTACCACGATGACCGGGACACCGACGGTCTGGAGAGCGTGGTGAGCTGCGCGCCCTGGATGTCGGTCCCGGACGCAGCGAGGCTGTTCGCCATGAGCCTCGGCGAGGCGACCGATCGGGTCACGCTCGTCTCCACCCTGAGCCGATGGGGCGGCGTGGAGCAGCTCGCGCCGCTCATCGCGCGCATCGGCGGCGACGATGCGCTCGCCGCCGTCGCCGACGTCCTCTCCGACGCGCTCCGGTGGAGCTCGCGGGCGCGCGCCGGGTAGCGCGGCCCCTCCGGCCCCCCTCCGGCTACTCGCGCGGCACCAGGCGCGACAGGACGACCCCCGGCAGCGACGCCGCGAACGCGATCGCGAAGAACGCCGTGAACCCCGCGCTGGCGGCCAGGTAGCCGCTCACGCTGCCGGCGAACGTCGCGGAGACCGACATGAGCGCCGACCCGATCGCGAAGTGCGACGACTTGTACCCGTCCATGCAGCGCCGCATCAGGAACACCGCGAGCACCGCCGTCCCGACGCCGGCGGCGAGCTGCTCGAGCGTGACGAGCGCGACGACCCACGGGAGCGCCGGCCGCGCCCACGCGAGCGCCACGTACAGCAGGATCGCGAGGCTCTGCACGAGCGCGATGGGGAAGATGGTCCGCGAGAGCCCCCACCGCTTGATGATCACCCCGCCGAGGATCGAGCCTGCGATCGAGGCGACCGTCCCGACCCCGGCCACGTTGCCTCGCGCCGACGTGTCTAGGCCGAGGCTCTTCAGCAGCGGCGACGACATCGCGAACATGAGCGCGTCCCCTGCCCGGTAGCAGAGGATGAACGCCAGGCTCGACGCGATCCGCGGCTGCCGCAGGTACGCGCGGAACGGCTCGATGTAGCGCCGCAGCCCGGTCGCTCCGGGCGCGGCGCCGGCTCCGGGCGCGGCGCCGGCCCCGGGCGGCGCGGCCGGGCGCGGCAGCCCCGCGGCGTGCGCGATCGCGAGCAGCGCGAGCCCGCCTGCCGCGACGGCGAACGCCGCGCCGAAGGACGCCCATCCCGCGAACGCGACCAGCAGCGCGCCCGCGAGCAGCGCGAGCCGGTACGCGCCGACCCGCAGCCCGGAGAACGCCGCCTGCGCGTCCTTGTCGAGCGCCTGCAGGTAGAAGCCGTCGACCGCGATGTCGTGCGTCGCCGCGGCGACGGCGACGGCCCCGAACAGCGCCGCAACGAGCCAGATCGCGCCGCTGTCCGCCGCCGCCGCGAGCCCGAGGACGATCGCGGCGAGCGCGATCTCGGCCCCGACGAGCCAGCGCCTCGAGCTGCCGTGAAGGTCCACCAGCGGGCTCCAGAGGAACTTGAGGTTCCACGGGAGCCCGTAGAGCGACGTCAGCCCGATGATCTCGAGGCTCGCCCCCGCCGCCGTGAAGAACTCCCCCGCCACCTTGTGCGCGATCGCGTAGGGTAGGCCCTCGGCAAAATAGGTCGACGAGATCCACAGACCCCGGTTCGCCCCTCCCGCCGCCGCGCCGGACGCTTCCACGCCAGACGACGCCCCCGCGCCGGATGACGCCGCCTCACCAGGCGCGTCCGAGGACGCGCCACGCCTCGGCGCCTCCGGTCCCTGCTCGGGCAGCGCGGGACGCGCCGGGGCCGCGTGCTCGACGGGCTTGTGGGATGTAACAGCAGCCTCCACGCCTTCTCCGCACCCTTACACGAAGAGCCCCGGGACGGAGCAAGTTCCAGGACGGCCGACCGCCGCGCCCGACGGCGGAATCAACCGTGACGCCGTGACGCCGTGACGCCGTAACGCCAAGAGGCCGCGAGGCCGCGAGGACACAGCGGACTCCATCGCGAGCGACCCTGTGGTATCGGTCCGGCATCTGGTTTAAACGGTGAACTGCATGCGACGGGCTCACGCTCCTTCGGTGTCCCCCTGCCGTCACGGTGGCGACGCCGATCGTGGCGCTTCGTGCCGCTCCGGCCGTGCGGCCGCGCTCGCGCGCGCCGACCTCGCGCCGACCCGGCCGGCGCCTTGCCCATCTCCGGTCTTTCCGAGGGAGCCAGCGTGAACGAGTACACCCGGCGCGAGGAGGTCCGCGCCACCTTCATCGCCTCGGCGATCCTCGTCCTGTGCATCGCCGTGGCGGTGCTCCGCCTCGTCACCGTCGAGGGCAGGCTCGTCCCCGATCCGGGCGCGCGACGCCAGGCCGAGGAGTCCGAGGCCCGCATCGCACCGGCGCGGGCGTGCGCCCTCGCCGGCGAGAAGCTGATCGTCGAGATCGATCTCTTCAAGGAGGCCGCGAAATCGGCGCGCATGCCCGATCCGAGCGCTGCGCTCCCAGCGCCGCCGCCGCCGCCACCGACGACGACGACCGCGAAGACGCGCGCGCCGCGCAACGCCCCGCCGCCGCCGAAGCCCAAGGAGCCGGACAAGCAGGGCGCGTGGGCCTCCGCCCAGCCGCTCTACAAGCAGGTCAAGACCCTGGCGGGCTGCCGCGAGGCGACCGAGGCGCTCCTGGGGGCGCGGGTGGGCGCGATCCCCGCCTGGGAGGCCATCGCCAAGGCGGCCGCGATCACGCCGCCAGGCGCCGCGGAGGCCGAGCAGTTCGAGGCGGCGAAGCAGCTGCTCTCGCTGCTCGGCGACATCCCCGCCGACAAGGTCGCGCAGGCGACGAAGGACGCCGAGGCCGCGTTCAAGGCCAGCGCGGAGCGCGACCGGGAGCGCGCGCTCACCGCGATGGTCCGCGAGCCGCTGCCTCAGGGCGTCTTCTCGCGGCGCGTGGCCGTGAGCGTCGGCGTCGGGCTGACGGTCTGCGCGCTCTTCATCAGCTACCTGGGCGTGCGAGCCGCCTCGATGCGCCGGCTCGCGACGCTGCTGCCGCTGCGCGACGCGGTCCGCAGCGGGCGCCCGGGCATGCAGGCCGCGGAGATCCTGAAGACCGCCGCCGCGCACAACAGCGGCGAGCCCGGCCTCGTGATCGGCGCGGCCATCGGCGGGTTCTCCGCGGCCCTCCTCGCCCCGAGGGACGCCGATCTGTTCGTCGCAGGCGTCATGGCGGGCCTCCTCATCGGCCTCGGCGCGCAGTGGGCCTTCCGCCTCGCCCTCGGGGCGGGCCGCTGGCGCGCCCGCACCACGGAGCTCGCCGAGGTCGAGAAGCCGGCCATCCCCATCGTGCTCGTCCTGAGCGGCGTGAAGCCCGGCCTCGAGCCGGAGTTCATCCAGTTCCTGCGCTCGCTGCCCCCCGCCGACGCCGCGGCCGCGGTCGAGAAGCTCGCATCCCAGGCCGAGGAGCGCATCCTCGCCGCCGCCGACGCGGGCACCGCCTTCACCCACGGGAAGCCGCCGCCGGGGTGACGCCGACCGGCGCAGGGAGACCCGCCCACCCCCTGCACAGCCGCGGAACTCCGGCGAGGTGTCGCCGCGGACACACCGCGTCGACGGCCGTGCACCGAGCGCTCGATCCGCACGCGGTTCCATGGAATGGAGGCGCTCCCGACATGAGACACCCTCTGCAGGCCCGCCGGCCGCCCGGGCGATGGGCGCTCCTCTCGCTGCTCGCCGCCACCTGGTGGCTCGCCGCGCCCCCTGCAGCGGCGCAGGACACGGCTGCTCCGAAGGCCGTCGCACCGCAGGCCGACGGCAGTCCGCCCGCGACGCACGCCGCCTCGCTGCAGGCCGATAGCCCTCCGGCCGCCGCGCCCCAGGCCGACAGCGCTCCGGCGGAGGGCGGCGCGCCCGCGGTGGACGGAGCCGCAGGAGCTGGCGCGCCGTCAGGTGGCGCGGCAGGCGCAGGCGGCGCGGCAGGCGCAGGCGGCGCGGCCTCGGACGCCGGCGAGCGCGGCCCGGCGCGGCGCGACAGGCCCGGGACGACGAGCAGCCGCGCCACCCCCTCGAAGAAGCGCCGCGGGGACATCAACCCGTGCATGACGCCCGATCCGGGCTGGGGCGTCTACGACGGGTGGTCCCGCGCGCCCTCGATCGGGCAGATGATCATGCCCCACCGCGGCGGGGTCACGAAGCGCGGCGGCTTCGACGTCATCATCCACTTCCACGGCCACGACGCGCTCCGGAAGGAGTTCGTGAAGACGGCCGAGGGCGCCGTCCTCGTCGGCATCGATCTGGGCATCGGCTCGGGCGCCTACTCGAGCGCGTTCTCGGCGCCGTACGTCTTCGAGAACCTGCTCGACAGCATCGAGCGCGCCGTGGCCAAGAAGACCGGCAAGAAGAAGGCCTACATCCGCAAGCTCGGCCTCTCGTCGTGGAGCGCGGGCTACGGCGCCATCGAGCAGATCCTGCGGCAGCCGGCCGGCAAGCGGGTCGACGCCCTCGTGCTGCTCGACTCGCTCCACGCGGGGTACGCCGACGAGCAGCAGCACAAGCTCAAGGTGGCGCAGATCGAGCCGTTCATCGCGTTCGCCCGGCGCGCCGCGGCGGGCGAGGCGTTCATGTTCATGAGCCACTCCTCCATCCTGCCGCCCGGCTACGCGTCGACGGCGGAGACGGCGAACTTCATCGTGCAGGCGCTGCGGGGCAAGCCGAGGGGATCCTCCCGCGCGGACGTGCTCGGCCTCGACATGATCCAGCGCTTCGACCGCGGCGACTTCCACGTCCGCGGGTACACCGGCGACGACAAGCCCGATCACTGCGCCCACATCGGCCTGATGGCCGACGTCGTGCGGGTCCACCTCAACCCGCGGTGGAAGACGCCGCGAGGCCGGCGCTAGATGGGCGGCATCGGCGTCATCATCAACCCCCGCTCACGCCAGAACCTGAGCGATCCGCGCGCGGCGGTCCGGCTCGCGCGCGCGCTCGGCGACCACGGCGTCGTCCGCGCCGCGCGCTCCCGCGAGGACCTCGCCCGGATCGCGGAGGACTTCAGGAAGCTCTCGATCGACGTGCTCGGCATCTCGGGGGGCGACGGCACGAACCACGTCACCATCACCGGCTTCCTCGACGTCTACGAGAACGAGCCGCTGCCGCCGATCGCCTTCCTGCGCGGCGGGACGATGAACACCGTGGCCAACGCGGTGGGCGTCCCCCGCGGGCGCCCCGACGGCCTGCTCGCCGGGCTCATCGCCCGCTACACCGACCGCGGCCGGCACCCGCTGCGCTGGATCGAGCGCCACGTGATGCAGATCGGCGCCCATTACGGCTTCATCTTCGGCACCGGGTGCGTCCACGGCTTCATCGCCGAATACAACCGCAGCGAGGAGCGGAGCGCGCTCTGGGCCGCGAAGGTCCTCGCCCGCGCGAGCGCCGCCGTGCTGCTCAACACCGGCACCCAGGTCGCCGCGCGCTGGGAGGGCCGCGTCCACTTCGAGGACGGCTCGGGGTTCGCGGACCGCGACTACCTCGCCGTCGCCGCCGGCACGGTGGACCAGATCGGCCTCGGGTTCCGCCCCTTCCACCGCCACGACGAGCGCCCGGAGAGCTTCCACATGCTGGGCATCCACACCTCCGCGCTCGGCTTCGTCAGGAAGCTGCCCGACATCTGGCGAGCGCGGCCGATGGGCGAGGCGCACACCTTCGAGAAGATCGCCCGGCGCGCGGTGCTCGAGGCCAGGTCGGGCGTGGTCCACTACGTCTGTGACGGCGACGTACACGAGCACGCCGGCCCGCTCACCGTGCGCATCGGCCCGCGGGTGAAGATCCTCGTGGAGCACAAGTCCGGCCATCGCCCCGCCCGCGCTCGGCCCACGTCGCATGATGTGTGCGACCGCGGCGAGCGCGCGCGCCGCTACGGAATCGTCCGCTGATCATGCATGGATCACGCGCCGACCAGGCGCCGACCGCGCGCCGCCGCCGCGCCCGTCGAA
This sequence comes from Sorangium sp. So ce375, assembly GCF_051473855.1. Taxonomy (NCBI): domain Bacteria; kingdom Pseudomonadati; phylum Myxococcota; order Polyangiales; family Polyangiaceae; genus Sorangium; species Sorangium sp. So ce375. Next base: position 2,889,924 of record NZ_CP150335.1, on the reverse strand, counting down.
GCCGGCAGCGGCGTACGGGTGCGCGAGACCGTAGCTGTGCGAGGCCAGCAAAGTTAGACTGCGGTCGCTCCATGCCGCCGCGCTCCTCCTCCGCGCCCGCCTCGTCGACGGACTCGACCCTGCGGCCCGAGAGCGCGAGCCGCTCCTTCGCTTCTTCCGCGGCGTTCCCGCGCGGCAGCGCTCCCGACACGTTCGCGACCCCGGAGCCGCTCGGCCCCTCCGGCGTGTCACCGCCTCCGTACGCCGGCGCGCTGCCGCCCGACCCGGCGCGGGCGACGCGGCGAATCTACCGCGAAGGCGACGTGATCGGCGGCAAATACCGGCTGCGCTACGTCCTCGGCGAGGGCGGCATGGGGATGGTGTGGCTGGCCCACAACGACGTCCTGAACATCGACGTCGCCATCAAGTTCATCCGGCGCGAGGTCAACTCGACCGAGGCGACGGTGCGCCTCCACCAGGAGGCGCGCGCCGCGGCGCGGATCGATCACCCCTCGATCGTCCGGGTGATCGACTTCGGGGAGTCCGATCACCGCGACCCGTACATCGTGATGGAGGTGCTCCGGGGAGAGCAGCTGGTCGAGGCGATCGAGCGCAGGAAGCGCTTCTCGCCCACGGCCGCGCTCCGCATCCTCCTGCCCATCGCGAGCGCCCTCGCCGCTGCGCACGATCGCCGGATCGTCCACCGCGATCTCAAGCCCGAGAACATCTTCCTCGTGAAGAACGATCGCGGCGACATCACCCCGAAGATCGTCGACTTCGGCATCGCCAAGGTGTGGAGCGAGACGGCGAGCGGCGAAATGACCAAGGCGGGCACGGTGCTCGGCAGCCCCGATTACATGTCGCCCGAGCAGGCGCGCGGCATCACCGACGTCGACGGGCAGACCGACGTCTGGGCGTTCTCCGTCGTGCTCTACGAGACGATCACGGGCCAGAAGCCGTTCCAGGGCGGCAACTACCACGACCTCGTGGCGGCGATCCTCGTCAAGGATCCGACGCCGATCACCGCGTTCGGCGCGGGCGACGACGCGCTGTGGGGCATCATCGCGCGCGGGCTCGGGAAGGAGCGCTCCACCAGGTGGCGGACCATGCGCGAGATGGGCGTCGCGCTCGCGCGGTGGGCGATGCAGAACGGCGTCGTCGAGGACGTCACCGGGACCTCGCTCGCCGTGCACTGGCTGAGCGACGGCGAGCAGCGGCCCCTCTCCGAGCGGCCGGTGGTGCGCGCGCAGAGGAACAGCGAGGACCACGAGGTCGCCGTGCGCGAGCAGATCGCTCGCCCGGCCGGGGACCGGCGGCGCGTCGCCGTCGTCGCGGCGGCCGGGCTGGCGACGCTCGTGGCCCTCGGCGCGGTGCTGTTCTCCCTGCGCGCCATCACCGCGCGGGACGGCGGCGCCGAGCCCGCGCCTGCGGCGTCGCCCGCAGCGCCGCAGGACAAGCCGCCGACCGCCGCCGGCGCGCCGTCGGCCGAGCAGGGCCCCGCGCCCGAGAGCCGCCCCGAGCCGGCGCGCACGGCCGAGCCGCAGCCCTCGGCCGGCGAGCCCCGCCGCGGGCCGGCGGAGAGCCGCGCCGCGAGCGCCGACGGGCGGGAGCCCGCGCCGGCGCCCCGGAACACCGGCTCGCGACGGGCCGCCCCCCCGCGGACGAGCACGAAGACCTCTGGCGCCGCCCTGCCGGTCCCGGCTCGGCCGAACTTCTAGCGCCGCGATGCCCTTCCAGGACTGCTCCGCGCGCGAGACGCGACATCGAAAGCCCACGCTCGGCGCGCGCTGGCCGCTGCTGCTCACGCTGGCCGTGCTCACCGGCGCTTGCTCGCTGCTCGCGGAGAGCGCCCTCTCCGACAAGCCGTCCGAGGGCGGCGGCTCGGACGCGACCTCGACGGGCGGCGGCTGCGCGCCGGACTGCCCGGAGGGCGCGTGCTGCGGCGGGACGTGCGTCGCGCTGGGCAAGGACCGGGAGCACTGCGGCTCCTGCGGCAACGCGTGCGGAGACGGGGAGTCGTGCTGCGGCGGATTGTGCACCAACGTGCTGAACGATCCCTCGCACTGCGGCGCGTGCGGCGTGCCGTGCCCGCACACCCTCTGCGTGGGCGGCCACTGCTCGTCCGAGTGCGTCTTCGGCTTCGACAACTGCGACGGGAACGTCGTCATGAACGGCTGCGAGGTCGACCTCACCAGCGATCCCGAGCGCTGCGGAGGCTGCTCCCTCCGTTGCCCCGCGGGCGCCATCTGCGACGCGGGGCAGTGCGCCTGCGCGCCGCCGCTCCTCGACTGCGACAACCGCCAGGACACGGGGTGCGAGATCGACGGCTCCTCGGACCCCGCGAACTGCGGCGGCTGCGGCGTCACCTGCGGGCCGAACATGCAGTGTCAGGCCGGCGTGTGCGGGTGCGCTCCGGGGTACGCCAACTGCAACGGCTCGCGCGATGACGGCTGCGAGGCCACGCTCGGCACGGAGGAGGACTGCCGGAGCTGCGGGGATGCCTGCGCGAGCGGCATGATCTGCGATGGCCAGCGCGGCTGCGCGTGCGCGGGCGGGCGCCTCGATTGCGACGGCGCGCCTGGCTGCGAGTCGCTCGGCATCGACGCGGCGACCTGCGGCGCGTGCGACGTGCGGTGCGCGCCGGAGAGGCCCAACTGCGACGGCGCGGCGTGCGTGGCCGCCTGCGCGGACGGGCTCGCCACGTGCGGCTCCTCGTGCGTCGACACGCAGGTCAGCCCGTTCCACTGCGGCGCGTGCGGCGTCGCCGCCGGGCCGCACCAGCGCTGCGACCGAGGCGAGCTCGTGTGCGACGAGGGCTTCGCCGACTGCGATCCGGGCGCCCCCGGCTGCGAGTCCGATCTCACGAGGAATCCGGAGCACTGCGGCGCGTGCGGCACCGCCTGCAAGCCGGGCGCCGTGTGCGTCTCCGGCGCGTGCGCGTGCGGGGGCCTCACGCCGCACGACTGCGGCTCGGCCTGCCGCGCCTGCTGCTCGGACGAGGACTGCTCCGACGGCGACGGCTGCACCACCGACGTGTGCGAGGGCGGCGCGGCGTGCCGCCGGACGGGCTGCGGCGCCGGAGAGCAGTGCTGCAGCCTCGTCGCGTGCCGCCAGTGCTGCACGAGCGCCGACTGCAGCGGGGGCGAGATCTGCTCCGGCGGCGCCTGCATCCCGCCGTGCGAAGGCGGCCTCGTGGCCTGCGAAGGGAAGTGCGTCAGCCTGGGCTCGATCGATCACTGCGGCGCGTGCGGGAACGCCTGCCTGAGCGGGCGCGACTGCCGCGACGGCAAGTGCACGCCCGCGTGGGCCCCCATGACGAAGACCGGCGCGCCCGCGCCGCGGCAGATGGCCGCGGCGACCTGGATCGGGAGCGCGCTCTTCGTGTGGGGCGGCCGCACGGCGAGCGGGGACGTGAACGACGGGGCGCTCTACGATCCGGCGCGCGACACGTGGTCGATGCTGGGCAACGAGGGCGCCCCCTCGCAGCGCGTGCTCGCGGCCGCGGCGTGGACGGGCTCCCGGGTGCTCGTGTGGGGCGGCGGCCCGTTCGGGAGCTTGCTCGGCCTGTCCACCGGCGGCGTATACGACCCGGCGGCGCGGACGTGGCGCGCGATGAGCACCACGAACGCCCCTCGGGCGCGGCGGATGCCGGTCGGCGTGTGGACCGGCACGCGCCTCCTGATCTGGGGCGGCTCCGCGGGCGGCGCCCCCGTCGCCGGCGGCGGGCTCTACAACCCGGTCGCCGACGCGTGGACGCCGACCTCCAGCGCCGGCGCGGCCCCCGCGCGCGATGGCGTCGCGTGGGCCTGGTCGGGCACGGAGCTCTATGTGTTCGGCGGGAGAGCCGACGGCGCGACGACGAGCGAGGGGTACGCCTACAACCCCACGACCGACGTGTGGCGGTCGCTGCCCACCGCCGACGCGCCGAGCCCGCGGGCCGACGCGTTCGCGGTCTGGATGGGCGATCGGCTGCTCGTCTGGGGCGGGCAGGACGAGATGGGCAACGCCCGCAAGAGCGGCGCGATCTACGATCCGGCGGCCGGCGCGTGGCGCGGGATCGACGACAAGGGGGCGCCCTCGGACCGCAGCCGCGTCGAGCGGCGCACCGGCTGGACCGGGTGGACCGGCGCGCGCGCGCTCATCGCCGGCGGAAGGAACGGCTTGGCGTTCAGGCGAGACGGGAAGCTGTACGATCCGATGACGACAGCGTGGGGCGAGAGCATGTCGGCCGCGGGCAAGGAGCACAGCTTCGGCGTGGGCGTGTGGACGGGGGCCGAGCTCATCCTGTGGTCCGGGATCGAGGGGCCCGCGCTGGTGTCCGACGGGGAGCGGTTCAGGCCGTGACGCCGCGGCGGAAGCGCGCGCTCTCGGTCGCCCTGGCGCTCGTCACCGCGGCGGCGCTCTGCGCCGCGCCCGCGCCCGTCGCTGCGCAGAGCGCGGCCGACGTCGCGGTCGCGCGCGAGATCTTCATCGAGGGCTCAGAGCTCGCCAGGCAGGGCCGCTGGGAGCAGGCGCGGGAGCGGTACGAGCGCTCTCTCGCGATCAAGCGCGCGCCGATCACCCTCTACAGCCTCGGCGTGGCCCAGCAGCAGACGGGGCAGCTCGTCGAGGCGCTGGAGAGCTTCCGCGCGTTCCTCGTCGAGCCGTCCGCGCCGGCGACGAAGGCGTACGAGAAGCTCGCGCGGAAGGCGGTCCAGGACCTCGAGCACAGCGTCGCGGCGCTCGAGCTGCGGCTCTCCCCGGCCGACGCCGCCGGCCTCGAGGTGAAGATCGACGGCGTCGTGGTGCCCGCGGCGGCGCTCGATCGCCCGCGCCCGGTCAACCCGGGGGACCACACGGTGACCGCGAGCGCGCCGGGCTACCGCGAGGCCGCGCGGAGCGTCACGGCGGCGCCGGGGAGCCGCGTCGTCGTCGTGTTGGGCCTCGATCGCGAGGCCGCCCCGCCGCAGGCGCCCGCCGGGCCGCGCGTGTCGCCGACGATCGCTCCCGCGACCGCCCCGGCGGGCGGTCCCTTGGCTCGACCGGCCCTGCGCGGCGCAGCGCCGAGCGCCCCGCCCGACGAAGCGCCGAGCCGGGTGATGCCGATCGTGCTGCTCGCCGGCGGACTGACCACCGTGGCGGCCGGCGTGGCGATCGGGCTGCTCGGGGTCGCGAGCGCGTCGGACGCGCCGACGCGGGACGGGGACGCGGCCGACGCCGCGCGCGCCCAGGCGCTCGCGGGCGACATCGTCGCGGGCGCCGGCCTCCTCGCGGCGGGCGCGGGCGTGCTCGTGCTGGTGTTCGATCGCGATCCTGCCGGCGCCAAGCAGGCCCCGCCGCGCGCCGCCGTCGGCCCGCTGCGCCTCACCGTGCGCTTCTGATCCTCCCGCGGGCGCGATGGCGCGCCAGGGCCGCCCGGCCTGGCGGCGCCTCCGACCTGCCGAGGCGGGGCCGCTCGCTTCGCCCGCTATGCCTTCGCCATCTCCTTGCGATCGAGGTTCACCACCACGAACGCGCCGTAGTTCAGGACCGTGAGCGAGTCCTCGTCCACGATGAGCACGCGGACGCACTGGGGCGGAGACGGCGCGAGCAGGTCGACGTACGGATCGAACGGCGCCTCGTCCACGGGCGGCAGCACGGCGTGAAGGAACTCGTGGAGCCGCGCTCGATGGCCCACGATGACGCTCGTGCCCGGCGCCTCTGCGCAGCCCCGCGGCTCGGAGCGGAAGAGCGCTCGGCGCGCCGCCGGGGACACGACGAGGATCGCCGCGTCCGTCACGTCGAGCTCGCTGGACGTGCACAGCCGCTCCACGCGACGGCTCACGGCCTCCTCCACCGTCTGGAACAGCCGCAGCCGCCTTCGCTGTCCTTCCGTGAGGCCCGGCTCCTCGATGTAGGCCTCGAGGCTGCACCCGCGCATGTTCCGCTCGCACCCGTACGCCATGCGTCTGCACCGTGGCTCGGCCTGCTCACCCGCTCCTGGCAGTCGGGTCGGACAGCCGTCACGCCTCCCCGCACGAGCGCTCATGCACGGGATTAGCCAACCCCCCATGCACCGCGGCGCCGCTCCAGGGTTGGTCGCGACAGCCATGGTTTCCACGGTTCGCGGGCAGCGACCGGGACGCACGCCCGCGTCCTGGATGGCAACACGACCGCGCCGAACAGAGGCAGGGGCGAACGCCCGCACCTTAGTGCACAGCGGCGAGGGCGATGCGCTCACACCGCCTGACGCGCCGGATTCACTTCTTCTGTTCCGGGCGGCCGCGCGCGGTCCTGGCGAGGGCTGCCGCGGCCTCGCGCGGCGGACTGGCGCTACTTCGCTGCGGCCGGCGCGAACTTCGCCGTGAGCTCCACCTGGGCCACGCTGCGCTGGGCGGCCTGCTGGGCTGTGGCGCCGGGCGGCACCAGCAACGCCTGGAGCCGCTGCGAGGCGTCGGCGGCGCCGGGCACGAAGGTCGACGGCGACCAGGTGAGCGTGCCCTTGCCGGCGGAGTCGAGCCGGTCGATGGTCAGGGTGATCTCCCCGTTCGGGCCCGGCACCTTGAGGTCGGCCCCTTCCGCGTACTGGCGCGTGTCCACGCTGAGCGAGACGACGCCTCCCTCGACCTTCTCGATCTTGAAGACCCGGTACCGCAGCACCGGCAGCTGCACCCCCGACGCCACCACGCGATCGGTGACCATCCAGTAGGCGCCTGCGCCGACAGGCTTGTCCGGGAACGGCGGCGTGAGGAGCGCGACGGCCTCCCCGAGCGCGCCGATCAGCGGCTGGAGCCCTGGCTCGGCGTCCTTGGCGAGCTCGACCTTGAGGTTGCCGACCACGTTCGCCGGCGAGAGCTCGTACCGCAGCGCGCTCCCCTTCAGCCTCGCGAGCGCGTCCGAGAGCTCCTTCGGCGGGCCGCCGACGGACATCGAGGCGAGCGTCGCCGACGTGATCTTCGCGATCACCTTCGTCGGAGCCGGGCCCGCCGGAGCCGCGCCCGCGGCGGGCGCGGCCGCGCCCTCCTTGGGTGCGTCCGCCGGCTTCTCCGCCTTGAAGCTCACGCCGAGCTCCAGGTTCGGCAGCCCCTGCGGCCCGCCAAGGCGCAGCCCGAGCGTGATGTCGAGCTTCTGCTCGGATTTCGGGTCGATCTTCGGGGCGAGCCTGGCCCGCGGCTCGCTGCCGTCGCCGATGACCTCGATCTTGTAAGGAACGTCCTTCGGCAGCGCGGCGGCCGCTGCGGCCACCGAGAAGACGCCGTTCTCCGGCGGGCCATCCGACGCGTTGCCCGGCGCTGGCCCCTTGTTCTCGGTGCTGCCCGACGCCGCCTCCGCGAGCTCCGCGCCGAGCTTGCCGCCGACGACCGGCAGCGGCGGGCCAGCGTCGAGCGCGCCGGCGTCAGCGGCGACCTGCGCCTTGCTCTTTTCCCCCTCGCAGCCCGCGAGCCCCGAGAGGGAGACCGCCGCGAGCGTCGAAGCCATGACCCAGCGCCACCGAGTGTGCATGAGGGCCGGGTGTAGCCAAAACGCGCGCCATCTTCCAGCGCTCCGTTCAGCGCTCCGTCGCGCCGGACGGGACGGCTGCCGTCGGGGCGGGGTCCGCTTCAGGCCCGCCGCGCGGCCTTGAGCCCGCCGATGTGCTCCAGGAGCTCGAGGGGCCGGAACGGCTTGGCGTAGTAGGCGGTCGCGCCGAGCTGCAAGGCGCGGGCGCGCGCCTCGTGATCGTCGAGGGCGCTGATCACGATGATCGGCAGGCCGGAGGTGGTCGGGTGCGCGCGGAGGCGCGCGCAGACCTCGAAGCCATCCATGCTGCCGGGGAGCATCAGATCGAGCAGCAGCACGTCGAAGGGCTCGGTCAAGGCGCGCTCCACCGCTTCGGGGCCGGTGCCCACGCCGATCACCTGGTGACCGCTCGCTCCGACCAGCGCCTCGATCATGCGCCGGATCGCATCCTGATCTTCGCAGAGGAGGATTCGCATGGCCGCGAGCACGAGGAGCGTCGCACCCGCCCCGTCGTGCGGTCAAGCGGGAACGCTACGCGCGGCGAGGGCGGCCGTCTCCGTCTGCTCCGTCTGCTTCCCTGGCGCGCCGCTGTGGTCGCGCGGCGCTGGCCGGCGGACGCAGCGCGAGCTCGATGCCGACGCGCGCACCTCCGCCCTCGCGGCCTTCGGCGAACGCGCGGCCCCCGTGCGCCTCGGCGATGCGCTTGCACAGCGCCAGGCCGAGGCCGAGCGAGCCGCGCTCGGCGCCGCTCTCGCCGCCCGGCGCCCGCTCGCGCCGGAAGAACGGCTCGAAGATGCGCGTCTCCTCCCCGTCCACGAACCCGGGCCCGCGATCCTCGACCTCGAAGACGACGCCGCGCGCGCCGCTGGGACGGACCCTCAGCCGCTCGGCCCCGCCCGCGTGCGCGCGCGCGTTCTCCAGCAGGTTGGCGAGGGCGCGCGCCAGCAGCGTCGCGTCCGCCTGGAACGCCGGCGTCCCCTCGACGACCTCCAGCAGCGTCGGGTCCAGCCCGGCGCGCTCCAGCGCGCGGATCCCGGCCTCGGCCGGGTCGATGCGGGCCACGGTGAGGGCCGCGAAATCGAGGCGCGAGCTGGCAAGGAGGTCGCCGACGAGCGCGTCGATCTCCATGACCTCGCGGTCGAGGTCGTCGAGCACGGAGGCGCTCGGTCCGCTGCCCTCGCGGGCCATCTCCGTGAGCAGGCGGATGCGGGCGAGCGGCGTGCGGAGCTCGTGCGACACGGCGGCGAGGAGCTCTCTCTGATCGGCGATCTGGCGCTCGATGCGCGCGGCCATGTCGTTGACCGCCTCGGCGACGATGCCGACCTCGCCCTGCTGCCCGCGGCAGTCGAGCCGGACGCGGCTCGACAGCTTGCCGACGCCGATCTCGTGGGCGACGTGGGCCAGATCGACGAGCGGGCGCGCCAGACGGCGCGCGATGAGGCCCGAGGCCCCCCACATGACGATGGCCACCGCGAGCAGCGGCAGGGCGAACCGGAGCGACGCGCCGGAGCGGCCGCGCGCGGGACAGAGGAGCACGGTGCCGAGCGGCCGCCCGTCGTAGCGGACCGGGGCGACCAGGGTCTGCGCCCGGCAGGGCTGGCCGTACCGCGCGAGCCGCCGCCCGGTCGCGTCGACGAGCTCCAGATCGATCTCGAGATCCTCGGCGAACGCGCGGGCGAGGGCGTCGCGCGCCGCGGGATCGTCCCATACCCGCTCGAACTCGTGGGCCACGAACGACTGGGCGCGGGCGTGCTCGCGCCGCCAGCCGGAGTTGCCGACGCGGTCGATGGCCCCGATCGTCGCGACCGCGGCGAGCGCGGTGATCAGGATGGTCGCGCCGAACCACATGAAGATCCGGCGGTGCAGCCGCGCGCTCAGGAAGCGGCCGATCGAGACCTTGCGCCCGTTCTCGTAGAGCCAGGAGCGGTACCTCCTCACGCGCGGTCCTTGGCGAGCACGTAGCCGACGCCGCGCACCGTCTTGATGAGCCTCGGCGACCTGGGGTCGTCGGCGAGCTTCTGCCGCAGGTGCGAGATGTGCACGTCGACCGTCCGCCCGCCGACGTTGACGTCGCCGCGGCCGGCCTCCTCGAGGAGCGCCTCGCGGGCGACGACGCGGCCGGCGCGCCGCGCGAGGGCGACGAGGATGTCGAACTCGATGCCGGTGAGATCCGTGGGCTTGCCCGAGACGGTGACGACGCGCCCGGGCACGTCGATGGCGATGTCGCCGGCCACGATCCGCTCGCCGGCGGCGTCGGGCGTCGCGCGCCGGAGCACCGCGCGGAGGCGCGCGAGCAGCTCGCGCGGGCTGAAGGGCTTCGCGATGTAGTCGTCGGCGCCGATCTCGAGGCCGACCACGCGATCGGCCTCGTCGCCGCGGGCGGTGAGCATGAGGATCGGCATCGAGCTCTTCTGCCGGATGCGGCGCACCACCTCGATGCCGTCCATGCCCGGCATCATCACGTCGAGCAGGACGGCGTCGAAGGTGCCCGCGGCGAGCGCCAGCAGGCCGCGCGCGCCGTCGCACGCGACGGTCACCGTGAACCCGTTCTGCTCGAGGTAGCTCGCGAGCAAGGCGTGGAGCCGTGTGTCGTCGTCGATGAGCAGGAGCCGCAGCGCCATGGAAGGATCCGGGAGCAAGGAGCGGCGGCGTCCGGCCGCCGCTCCCTCATGTATAGCTCAGGGGCCCGCGCCGGTGTCGGCGTCGGCCGCCGCGGGCGCGTGGACCGCGCGCGCGGCGCTCCGCGACCAGGAGCGCTCGGCCTCCCGCGCGGCGTCCACGCAGATGGACGCGACGTGGCGCTGGAAGGCGTCGCGGCGGGCCTCCGCCCGGCAGCGCAGCGAGGAGAAGCCGGAGGCGTAACCGGCGACGGTGCCGAGCGCGAGCAGCACGATGGTGATCTGGCGTCTCATCATGGTCTCATCGCCTCCTTCACGCCCACCGGCCGTGGGTCCTGTAGGGATCGTCGCCGCGCCACCCGGCCCTGCCGGACCACATGTCGCGGAACGCGGCCGGCCCGATCTCGATGAGGTCGGCGAGCTGCTCGCGCTGCCGGTCCTCGAGCACGGCGTGGACCTTCCCGAGCGCGCCGACCGCGGCCCTGCGCAGCGACTCGATGGCCGTGTCGTGCCGCGCGAAGAGCTCGCCGAGGCGCGTCTCGTCGAAGCTCGGGCTCCGCATCGCCGCCGCGACGTCCGCGCGCGTGCTGCGGATCTCGCTCCGCTGCGCCTCTGCGGCGGAGCGGAGCTCGTCGATGGCCGAGACGATGACCTTCTCCTGCGTCGGCGTGGTGCCGAGCCGGTCGAAGAGGAAGGACAGGAAGAAGCGACGGCGGAAGCCGTGCCCCCCGAAGCCGCGCCGCCCGAAGAAGCGCGGCCCGGCGCCCCAGTGCGCCCCGCAATCATACCGGCCGCCGCGTTTCAGCGTCATGACCAGGCCGATCAGGCAGGCCGTTCCAACCACGAATCCCAACATGATGAGTACCCTCCGTGAGCGTCTCCGCCGTCGATCCGTGCACGGGGCATGTGCGCGCGGCCTCGGTTCGTCCGAACGCGGGCGCGGCCCCGGGCCGCGAACACCGGAGCCGCAGACGCGCGGCTCCGGGACACCTCGAAGCTGCGCAGCGCGTGTGAAGGATGTTCAGGAGCGTCTGTAAAGAAACATGAAACCCGCCGCGGGCAGCGCGGCGCTGCGCCATGACGGAGCGGCGCGCCCACCTGGTGTGGAGCGGCGCGCCACCCGTTCGGGGACGGCGCTTCGCGCTCCGGCGGCTCTACCTCACCGACTCGACGTCACCGATGTCGTCCAGGTCGTCCTTGGGTTTCCCGTCGCCCGAGGTCGCCCACGGATTCGTGCGCTCGCTCTCGGGTACGCCGCCGCCTCCGTCGCCATCCTCCGCTTCTTCGAGGTCGTCGAGCGGCTCGACCTTGGCCCCGGCCGGCGAGGCGCCCGGCGCGGGCGGCGTCGACGCGCGCGGCGCCGGGGGCGCGGGCGGCGTCGATGCGCGCACCGCCGGAGGCGCGGGCGGCGTCGATGCGCGCACCGCCGGAGGGGGCGGCGTCGATGCGCGCGCCGACGAGGTGCCAGGGTCGCTCGGGAGCCTGCTGCGCGCCGGCTCACCCCCCTGCGGCGAGACAGCGGCCGCGACGGCGCCCGCCGGTGCGGGCGGCCTCGCGGCGATCGCGCTCGGCGGCGTGATGTTGCCGGCGGCCTTGGGCCCCGCGGGGGCGCCGGCCGGCGGGCTGCTCACCGACGCAGCGAGGCCTCCCGGCGGCGAGACGGCCGCCCCGGAGGGCGCGCCGCCGGACGCGCCGGAGGCCGGCGCGGACACGGGCCCGCCGCCGGACGACACAGGGGCCGGCGCCGAGACGGGTGCGCCCTGCGCCGAGGCCACCGGCTTCGACACGGGAGCACCGCCGGACGCGCCGGGAGCGGAGCCGCCCGGCGTCGAGGCGGGCGCCGCCACGCCGCCCGGCGGCGCGGCAGCGGGCGAACCGGCGCGGCCGGACGACAGCGCCACCGGCGCCGCCGCCTTCGGCGTGGCGGCCCGCGGCGCGTCGAAGCGCATCGCCTTCTGCGCGAGCTGCACCACGGGGAGGATGTCGCGCGGCGGGATGTTCGCGGCGATGACGTCCGGCCCGGCGATCGCGAGCTCGCCGTCGGCGTGGAACGGCACGCCCGGGCGCTCGCGCTCCTGCTTGAGCCGCGCGTTGTCGATGGCGACGCGGATCTCGAGCGGGATGCGGGTCTGCCACAGCCGACCGTCGATCGCCGTGCGCACGTCCCACGGCGTCAGGATCGGCGTCCTGCCGATGCCCTCGAACGGGCTCCGGTCCGCGAGCAGCGCCTTGAGCAGCCAGGCGACGATCTCCTGGTTCTGCGGCGTGTCCTGATCCCACGGCATCGACTCCCGGAAGAACTGCCAGTAGCCGCCGGCCGGGCCGTACACCGCGAGATCGCGCGGATCGAACGCGTCCTCGAACGCGCGCGGGGTGATGTCGCCCTCGTCGATGACGGAGTCGATGAGCGCGCCCTGGAAGTCCGGCGCCTTGCGGCGGGCGGCCTTCGGCGAGAGGCCGGTGAGGGACGTCGTGATCTGCTGGCGCACGTCGCTCCGCTCGCGGAACCAGCTCATCCGCTCCACCGCGCCGAACTGCTCGCGCAGCTTGGCCGGCGTCCACCACGGCAGATCGAGCTCGCGCAGCCGCGCGATCAGCTCGGCCACGAGCTGCAGCGCCGGCTCGCTCGCGAGGTGTACGCGCGCCTCTCTCCTCAGCGTCTCGTCGTCCTTGCTATCGGGATCCCGGTGCTGCAGCGATCGCTCCGCCATCGTTCCTCCGTGCTCCCCCGGCCGCCTTGCTCAATACCAGAACCGGATCCGCGGCGGCCAGCCGGCCCGCGCGCGACGCCGACGAGCGATCGGGTCGGCGCGGGCCGACGCGGTCCGCGCGCTCGACGCGACACGGCGCGCGCCTCCAGCGGACCGCCAGGATGTCGTTCTGCAACACCACGCGAACAGCACCGCCGCGTGGCCGAGGCCAGCGCCCGGGACCACCCGACCACGGCGCGCGCCGCCTTGGGCCTCGGCGCTGCGTCGATCCGGGCTAGGCTCTCGCGGCCATGGAAGACGGGGGAGTGAGCGCGCGCGAGCGCGCCGCGCGACGGGTTGAGCGGTGGGAGCGCGCCGGGCGCGGGCTCTCGCCGTGGGCGCGGCGCGTCGCGTGGGCCGCCGCCGAGGCGATGCTCTGCGACGAGGGCGAGCGCGGGGAGCTCGCCCCGCCGGGCGTCGAGGTGTGCGAGCGCGCCGTCGCGGCGCTGGATCTCTCGCTCGGGCAGGCCAGCCCCGAGACGCGGCGCGGCTTCACGCTGATGGCCCTCTGCCTCGAGCTCTTGCCGCCCTTCGTGATCGGCGCCTTCGGCCGGATGAGCCGGCTCTCGCTCGGCCGGCGGCTCGCGTACCTGGAGGCGCTCGAGTCGAGCCGCTCCGGGCTCCTCGCGATGCTGCTCCTCGCCTTCAAGGTGCCGATGTGCATCGCCGCGTTCGAGGAAGGCGCGGAGCTCGCGATGACGGGCTTCGACCGCGACAGCACCGCGGCGCGGCGCAGGCTGCCCGCGCTCGGCGAAAGGGGCGGCGCGTGAGCCGCGACATCACGTCGAGCGAGCCGATCGTCAGCGGGCGCGACCTGCCGGTGGGGTTCGACGAGCCGTGCGACGTCGTCGTGGTCGGCTCCGGCGCCGGCGGCGCGGTGGTCGCGGCGCTGCTCGCCGAGGCGGGCCGGCGCGTGATCGTGCTGGAGGAGGGGCCCCACTACCGCCCCGACGACTACCAGCGCTGGAGGCCCAGCGAGTCGGTGCGGCGGCTGTTCCGCGAGGCCGGCCTGTTCACGGCGTTCGGCGTGGGCCAGACGCCGATGATCTCGCTCACCCTCGGGCGCGCCGTCGGCGGATCGTCGGTGGTGACCGGCGGGGTCTGCTTCCGCATTCCAGGCAACGTCCACGCGCGGTGGACGCGCGACCTCGGCCTCGACGAGCTCTCGGAGCGCGACCTCGAGGCGGCGTACGAGAGCGTCGAGCAGCGGCTACAGGTCCGCGAGGTCCCCGAGGCCCTGCGCTCAGCCTCGACGGCGCGGCTCGTCGAGGGGGCGAGGCGGCTCGGCATCCCGATGCGCCCGCTCCGCCGCAACACCGGCGATGCGTGCGAGGGCAACGGCCGGTGCAACTTCACCTGCCCCGCCGGGGCGAAGCGCTCGGTCGACGTCGCCTACCTGCCGTCGGCCACCGCGCGCGGCGCGCGCGTGGTCGCCGACGCGCTGGTCGAGCGGATCACGGTGGAGCGCGGGCGCGCCGTCGGCGTCGAGGGGCGGCTGCTCGGCGGCGAGCCGGGGGCCCCACCGCGCCGGTTCCGGGTGCGCGCGAAGGTCGTGGTCGCCGCGTGCGGCACGCTGCACACGCCGCTGCTCCTCCGCACGGCGGGCGCGTTCGAGGCGAGCTCCGGGCTCGGCGACGGCGTGACGCTGCACCCCGCGGTGCGCGTGGTCGCGCGGTTCGACGACGCGCTGAACGGCTGGGACGGCGCGCTCCAGAGCGTCTACTCCGATCACTTCGACGCCGAGGGGATCAAGCTCGTCGGCGTCTACTCGGCGGTGAACGTGCTCGCGGCGGGCCTGCCCGGCGTCGGGCCCGCGCTGCGGCGGCGGGCCTCCGCGCTCTCGCGCTGCGCCGTCTTCGGCGCCATGATCCACGACGAGGGCGGCGGCCGCGTCCGCCCCGGCCCTGGCCGGGAGCCGCTCGTCTCGTACGCGATGGCGCCGCGGGACCTCGCGCGGCTCCGCCGGTCCATCACGATCCTCAGCGAGATGGCGCTCGCCGCCGGCGCGCGCGAGGTCTACACCGCGCTGCTCGGCGCTCCGCCGATCACGTCGATGGACGCGGCGCGGGCGGCCGAGCGCGCCCCCATCGACGCGCGGCGCATCGAGTGCATGGCGTTCCACCCGCTCGGGAGCGCGCGGGTGGCGAACGATCCGCGCCGCGGCATCGTCGATCAGAGCGGCGAGTGCTTCGCGCTGCCGGGGCTCTTCGTCGCCGACGGCTCCATCCTCCCCACGAGCATCGGCGTGAACTCGCAGGTGCCGATCATGGCGATGGCGACGCGCATCGCGTGGCGGATGGCCGAGCGCTTCCCGCGGCTCGCGGCGGCGAGCGCCACGTAGGCGGGCGCGGCGCGGTGCTACAACGTCGGCCGACGCCGACAGCCGAGGTTCCAGGATGCAAGCGACGATCGATCTCCGCTCCGACACCGTGACCCGACCGACCGCGGCCATGCGCGCCGCCATGGCGGCGGCCGAGGTCGGCGACGACGTGTACCGGGAGGACCCCACCGTGCGCGCGCTCGAGGAGCGGATCGCGGAGCTGACGGGCAAGGAGGCCGCGCTGTTCGTGCCGAGCGGGACGATGGGCAACCAGATCGCGCTCCTCTGCCACACGCAGCGCGGCGACGAGGTGATCGCGGGCGAGGGCGCGCACTGCGCGTTCTACGAGAGCGGCGCCGCGCCCGCCTGGAGCGGCGTGCAGTTCGTCTTCGCCGGGCGCGGCGGCCTGTTCAAGGCGGCCGACGTCGAGGACGCGATCAAGCCGCCGCAGTACTACCTCCCGCGCACGCGCGTCGTCGCGATCGAGAACACCCACAACCGCGCCGGCGGCCGCGTCTTCCCGCAGGAGGACGTGCTCGCGATCGCGTCGGTCGCGCGCGCGCACGGGCTCGCGCTGCACCTCGACGGGGCGCGCCTCTGGAACGCGGCGATCGCGGCCGGCCGGAGCCCCGCCGAGCTCGCCGCCCCGTTCGACACCGTGAGCGTCTGCTTCTCGAAGGGCCTCGGCGCGCCGGTCGGCTCCGCGCTCTGCGGCAGCGCCGACGTGGTGCGCGCGGCGCTGCGCTTCCGGAAGATGCTCGGCGGCGGCATGCGGCAGGCCGGCGTGCTCGCGGCCGCCGCCCTCTACGCGCTCGCGCACCACCAGGGCCGCATCGCCGAGGACCACGAGGCCGCGCGCGCCATCGCGCGGGCGATGCGCCGCGCGACGGCGCCGTCCGCGACGAGCGCGCCATCCACGACGAGCGCGACGATCGAGGAGCCCGAGACGAACATCCTCTACGTCGAGACGCCCGGCATCCCGGCCGAGCGGCTCGTCGAGGCCGCGCGGCGGCGCGGCGTGCTCGTGGGGGCGACGGGCCGGAGCGCCGTGCGCGCCGTGACCCACCTCGACCTCGCGCGGGAGCAGGTCGCCCACGCGGCGAGCGCCCTCGCCGAGGCGCTCGCCGAGGTGCTGGCGCTGCCGCGCGATCGCGGCGCCGAGGGCGCGCGCCCGTGAGCCGCCGCCCCGCGAACGCCTCCGCGCCGGCGCTCGCCCTCGCGATCGCGGCGCTGCTCGGCCCCGCGTGCGCGCCGGCGCGCGGCGACGCCTACCTCTCCGCGATGGCCGCCGGCGAGCGCGCCTACCACGCGGGGCGCTACCGCGAGGCGGCCGGCTCGTTCGACGACGCCGCGTCGCGCGCGCTGCGCGTGAAGGACCGCGACGAGGCGCGGCTCATGCAGGCGCGCTCCTTCGAGCGCGCCGAGTCGTGGGGCGAGGCGCGCGCGTCGTACGAGCGGCTGCTCGCCGACTCGCCGCGCGGGCCGCGCTCGGAGCGCGCGGAGTTCGAGCTCGCCGATCTCGCGATCGAGCACGGGGACGCGGAGGCGGGCTACGCGATGCTGCTCGCGGCGACGCGGCGTCACCCGTCGCACGGGCTCGCGCGCAACGCGCTGAAGCGGCTCATCCAGCGCGAAGAGGAGTGCGCCGGCGCGGCGGGCGCGCTCGCGTGGCTGCGGCAGCAAGGCCCCGCGCTCCGCGGGACGGAGCTCGATCAGGACGTCGCCTACCACACGGCGCTCCTCCTCGAGCGGACCGGCGATCGCGAGGGCGCGCTGCGCACGCTCGTCGCTACCGCGCGCGCGCACCCGTACCCGGTCGGCAGCCTGACCGACGACGCCCTGTTCCACGCGGCGGAGCTCGCGGCTTCCCTCGGGCGCCCCAAGGAGGCCATCGGCTACCTGAGGGAGCTGCTCGCGGCGCGCGAGCCGGCCGTCACCGGCAGCTACGACCGCGAGAAGTTCGACGACGCGCAGCTCGAGATCGCGCGCCTCTACCGCGACGCGCTGGGCGATCGCGCGGCGGCGCGCCGCGAGCTGCACAAGCTCTACACGGACTACCCCGCTTCGATCCTGCGCGACGACGCGCTCTGGGCAGAGGCGAAGCTGTGGCGCGAGGACGGCCGGAGCGAGGAGGCGTGCGCTACCGCGGCCCGGATCGTCCGGGAGCTCCCCGAGTCACGCTACGCGCGCTGCGCGCGCGCGATATGCCCTTCGCTCCCGGCGGCGCCGCGCCCGTGCGCGGACTACATCCTCCGCGAGCTCGACGGCGGGAAGGATCCCTGACGCGGGGGCACCGCGCGGCGCATCGCCGCGGCGGTGGGCCGACCGCGCTCAGTCGTCCTCGTCCTCGGGCTCCAGCTCGGCGTCGTCGTCGTCGTCGCCGTCCTCGTCCTCATCGAGGTCGCCGTCGTCCTCGTCGGCCTCGTCGAGCTCGTCGTCGTCCTCGCGCGGCTCGTACTTCAGATCGATGCCGATGTCGCCGAGCTGGGTCTCGAGGAGCTCGAAGAGCTCGTCTACGTCGTCGCCCCCCCACTCGTCGAGCACGTCGGTCAAGAACTCAAAAAAATCACCGCTGTCCAGACGACGCTCGATCTCTTCGACCTGCTCCTCCGAGAACGCCTCGAGGACGTCCTCGCGCAGCGCTTCGGTGTCGCCTTCCTCAACGGCATCCGCCGCAGAGAGGCGGATCTGCTTTACGGCACGCTTGTCGAGGTGAATCTCCATGAAGGTGGCTTCGTTTAGGCGACCCTCGCAGCTGCCGTCAAGCGGCGTATTGTGTCGAGCTTCAAGAGACCGCTCGCCTCCCCCTTCCGTCGCGTCTTTTCCTGGAGCGCGGCGGGGGGCGTGGAGGGTGCGCGGCGGGGCGCGCAGAGAAGCCGCGGCTGGACGCGGGGCACGGAGATGCCTCCCTCAGGCGGCCGCGCGCGCCCAGGTCGGCGCCGGCGCGCCCGCGCATCGCCGAGGAGCGTTGCCGGCGGCAGATCTCTCGCGTATCTCAATCAACTCGTGCGTTTGCGATCTCCGCCCGGCGCGCTCTCGGCCGCGACCATCACGGCCGGCGCACTGCTGTCCTTGACAGCGTCGGCCGCGCCTCCCCAGCGCCAGGCCGAGGGCACCGCCGCCGGCGGCCGGACGGCTGAAGCTCCGAGCGAAGGAGCCGAGGACGCCAGCGCCACGCCCGCCGGGGGCGCTCTGCTGGATGTGGCAGGGGACGAGGCCCGCGCGGATCCGCCGCCGGCTGCTGTCAAGCCGCGCGTCGAGCTCGCCGCGCGACCGCCGCCGCTGCACGTCGAGTACGTGCAGTACGGCGTCGGCCTCGTGGCGGAGATCAGCCTCGATCCCGGCGCTGTCTGCCCGCGCTCGGGGCCCATCTACGCGTGCATCCTGGGCAGCGGAGGCGGGCTCGCGATCCGCGGCGGCTACCGCTCGCCGGGCCCCTGGTACTTCGGCGGCGCCTACCAGTTCACAAAGATGGACTCGAGCAACCTCTACCGGCTTGGAATCTTCCAGCAGCTGCGGGCCGAGATGAGGTACCTGCCGGACATCGGCTACCGGGCGGCCCCGTACTTTTCCGCCGGGATCGGCGGCGTCGCCTATGGGAACGAGTGGGGCGTCGAGACGGGCGGCGCGCTCATCTTCGGCGGCGTCGGCGTCGAGCTGGAGGTCTCTCGCCGCGCGGTGCTCGGTGTGAGCTGCGTGTACCGGCCGGTGCTGCTCGCCGGCTGGCGGGACACGGCCAACTACGACCGGGCCACCGGCATCGCGCAGTTCGTCGGCATCGAGCTCCTGCTCGAGGTGCGGACCGAGGTCGGTCGGCGCTGAGCCGCCCCCTTGTCCGCTCGAGAGAACGCACCGGCTACTTGACTCGACCGTCGCTCCGCGGTCCCCTCGGCAGCGTGATCTGTGATGTGTGCGGCCGCGACAACGCTGGCGATCTGACGTTCTGTCAGGATTGCGGCCGACGGCTCAAGGCTCGAGAGGCGCGGGTAGCTCCGCCGACGCCGCCGAGCGGCTTGCCACAGGTGTCGCTCCCGGCCCTGCCGGTGCCCGCGCAAGCCGAGACGCCGCCGGCGAACGACGCCCGCACGGCCGCCCGCGCGCCGGGGGTTCGCGGCGCGCCGGGGCGCCTTCGCCCGGAGGCGCCCGTGTTCTCCTTCAGCCCGCTCGGCGGGGCGAGGACGGAACCCGCGATGCCGGCGGTGCACGGCCGCGCGGAGACCACGTCCCGCCCGGCGCGCGAGGGCGCCGCGACGCCGGCTGCTGGCGCGCTGGACAGCGCGATCCAGATGGTGCCAGCCCTGCAAGCGCCGAGGGGCGCGGAGCGGGCCGACGCGCCCGCGACGCCGTCGATCACCGACGCGCTCCTCGGGCTCTCCTGCGCGAACTGCAACGGCGAGAACCCTCCGGGCTACCGCTTCTGCGTGACCTGTGGCGCGCCGCTGAACAGGCGAGACAGCGCGGCGCCGGCGGGCGCTCCGCAGCCAGCGAGCCAGGTGTCGAGGCGCGCCGGGGGACAGCGCACCGAGCCGGGCGCCGCGCTGTCCCCCGGGGCGCCGTACATGGCGCCCCCGCCGCACGAGGAGACCGGAGCGACCGCGCGAGGCCTCCACGATGCCGCGCACCGGCACGCGCCGCAGGCGGAGGCCGCGCCCCCGCCTGCGACGCGCGACGAGCGCCCCGGAGCCGGAGATGCACAGCAACGGGGCTCCGGCGCGCCGGCCAGGCCTGCTGCGCCCCCGCTGCCGCCGGTCGCCTTGCCGCCGGCGCGGCTGCCTCCCCCCGCGGCCGGCGGGAGCAGCGCCGACAAGATCGTCGGCTCACCGGTGGTCGATATCGCCTCGTCGCAGAGGGCGCCCGTGCCGCCGGTCGAGTGCGCGCGCTGTCACGGCCAGTGCCTGGCGGGCACGAGGTTCTGCAAATATTGCGGCGCGCCGCTCGAGGGCGAGCGGCCCGTCTCCGAGCGGCCGCCCAGGGCCGCCGCCGACCGCCCGCAGCCAGGGCCCGCGCTCGCCCCGGACGCCGGGCGCGACCCGCAGCGGCCCCTGCAGGCAGAGCCCGCCGGGCCGATCTCGGCGGAGGCGGGCAGCGCTCCGCCGCCCTCCCAGCTGCCGCTCGCGCCGCTGCGCGCGTCCCTCTCGGCTCGCCCGCCGGCGTGGGTTCCGGCTGACACCCGGCCGACCCGGGCGCCCGAAGGCAAGCTCATCGTGATCGTCGAAGACGGCACCGAGGGGAAGAGCTTCCCCCTCTCGGGCCCGCAGATCGACATCGGCCGCAGCGAGGGGGATATCCTCCTCGAGGACGACCTGTACGTCTCGCCGCGGCACGCGCGGATCGTTCCGCAGGAGGGCTCCTGGGTTCTCCGTGACCTGGGCAGCGTCAACCGCATCTACCTGCGCATCAGGAAGACGCACGCCCTCAGAGATGGCGACTTGCTCCTCCTGGGCCTCGAGGTGTTACAGTTTCAGACCGTGAACGACGGGGAGCGAGGCCTCGGCCATGCCATCCAGCATGGAACGTTGCTGTTTGGCTCGCCCGCCATCCACCGCCGGGCGAGACTATGCCAGCGGACGGTGGAGGGCGTGACGCGGGACGTGTACCACCTCTACCGGGATGAGACGGTGATCGGACGGGAGACGGGAGACATCGTATTCACGGCCGATCCGTTCCTCTCGCGACGCCACGCCGCCATCCGGAGGAACCCGGCCACCGGGGAGTTCACGCTCAGCGACCTGGACTCGTCGAACGGGACCTACGTCGCCATCCGCGAGGACGTCAGCCTCCTCGATCGCGATTTCGTGCGCATCGGGCAGCACCTGTTCCGCGTGGATCTCTCCCGATGAGCGACCAGACCGTCCGCGAAACGCCGACCGAGGCGCTTGAAGTCGAGGGGCTCCCCAGCGCGGCGTCGGCAGGAACCGACTCGAGCCACCACGCGGGCAAGGCCCCTCATGATCCCCCGCACGGCGCCGCGTCGCTCGAGTCCGGCAAGGCGGGGTCTGTGGAAGCAGGCAAGCCCGTGAACTGGAAGCCCCCGCCGCCCAAGACGCGTCCGGCCACGAACGCCGCGCAGAAGGCTGGCATCGCCGTGAAGCCCGTGAAAGCTCCCAGCACGTCGCGCCCGGAGAAGGTCGGGAGGAAGCTCCCTCCGCCGCCGCGGGTGCGGCTCACCGCGGGCGGGTCTCGCGAGGAGGACTCGGATGGAAGCACGACGCGGTCGGACGACCCCGGGGACGCGATGACGCCCGATTCGCCGTCGGCCTCCACGCTGGTGCAGGTCTCCTTCGCGGCCGCGTCGTACGACGGAGCGTTCGACGAGACCCCGGCCGCGGAGGCCGCCCACGGCGACGGCGCGACCGGGCGCTTCGCGGGCGAGGCGCCGGGGGGCGGCGAGCCGGACGAGGGCGCGCAGCACCCGGACGGCATGGACGGCGCAGCGACGCCGCCGGACGAGCCGCGTCGCCCCGAGGTCGTGCTGCGGCTGTTCGGCCGGACCGACGTGGGCCAGGTCCGCGAACACAACGAGGACAACTTCATCGTCGCGGATCTCACGAATGCGAGCCGCGGCCTGATGGAGATGGACCGCTACCAGGTCGTCGGCGAGCGGGGCGCCCTGCTCGGCGTGTGCGACGGCATGGGCGGCGCCGCGGCCGGCGAGGTCGCGAGCCAGCTCGCGGTCGACATCATCTACCAGCGGATGAGCGCCGCCGGGCCCCCGCAGAACCACGACGAGCTCGCGGCGCGGCTGGTGCAGTCGATCGAGGCGGCGGGCCTCAGGATCTTCAGCGAAGCGAAGCTCGATCGGACCCGGCGGGGGATGGGGACCACCTCGACCATCGCCGCGCTCATGGACGATCACCTGTTCCTCGGCCAGGTCGGCGACAGCCGCGCGTACGTCCTTCGCGGCGATCGGCTCGTGCAGGTGACGCGCGATCAGTCGCTCGTGAACCAGCTCATCGAGGCGGGCCAGCTCACCGAGGAGGAGGCCGAGACCTTCGAGCACAACAACATCATCCTCCAGGCGCTCGGCACCGCGGACTCGGTGCAGGTCGACCTCACCTTCGTGGAGCTCAGGCGAGGCGACACGCTGATGCTCTGCTCGGACGGGCTCTCGGGCATGGTGCGGAACGAGGAGATCCGCGAGGTGCTGCGGACCGTCGACGATCCGATCGAGGCCTGCAAGGTGCTGACGGATCGGGCCAACCAGGCCGGCGGGCACGACAACATCACGGTGGTGGTCGCGAAGTTCGACGGCGACGGGCTCGCCCTGCCGGAGCTCGAGGACATCGAGGACCTCCGCTACCAGAAGTACGCGCTGCCCGAGCACCTCCTGGCCCAGAACGCCGCCGCGTCCGAGCCGGCGCGCAAGGTGAAGGAGCTCGACGAGAAGAAGATCTCGCAGCGCCCCCCCTCGCCGAAGTCGTGGCTCGGCAACGCCGACAGCGATCTGGACGACGACGGGGACGACTACGACCACGTCGCCTCGCCCCTGCCTGCCGACGACGCGCTGGACGAGCGCAACGCCCGCGCGCCCGTCCAGGGCGACGAGCCGATCATGATCCCGACCGATGGCGCGCCGCAGTGGCTGGTGATCTTGATGATCGTGAGCGCCGTCGCGTGCGTTACCATCGCCGGCTATTACCTGCTTCGTTAGGGTGCGCGCAGCGCACGTGCGCGCGCCCCCCACCGCGATGCTGCGCAGCAACGACAAGCGTGGACGGCAGACTCCGGCCACTCCGCAGGAAGAGTGGCCCCCCGGGCGCCCGGACGCGGACGGTCGCGTCGACGTCGAGACCGCGCAGCGCATCGTCCGAGATGCCGTCGTGCAGGCGATGCGGCGCGAGGAGAAGGCGGTCGCGCTCGTGCGCGCCAAGGCGGACGAGGCGAAGCGCAAGGTGTCGCGCCACAACCTGCTCCTCGGGCTGGGCGTCGCCGCCGCGCTCGTCGCCGTGGGGGTGGCTTTCGTGGTCGCGTACCGGTCCCGCCAGGCGGCCGACGCGCTGGCGCGCGAGGTCGGCCTCGGGATCGCGCCCGCGGCGGGCCCGTCGGGCGCGATCCCGGAGCAGGTGCTCTCGGGGCGCGCCATCTTCGAGCAGAACAGGCTGGCGCTCTACGTGATGGGCTACAAGGTGGACAACCGCATCGGCGGTTGCTGCTCGGCGTTCGCCATCGCGCCCGACCTGCTCGCGACGAACGCCCATTGCGTCCGCGACTGCCGCGCCCTCGGCGGCACCTCGATCGTCACGCAGAACGACTCGATGGGGAAGATCCGCTTCCCGATCGTCGCGATGTCGGCGCACCCGGCGTACAAGCCCGGGCAGGCGGGCGCCGGCTCACCCGACGTCGCCCTGCTCCGGATCGGCGGCAAGGCGCCGCACACGGTGAAGCTCGCGAACGACGCCGAGCTGCGGGCCATCGGGCCTGGCGACGACGCCTACGTCATCGGCTTCCCCGGCCGCCTGATGGACCCGCTGAGCCCCTCGGCGACGTTCCTGCAGGGCCGCATCGGGCGCGTGACCGGCATCGACGAGGAGGCGACGACGCCCGACCGAGCCGTCCTGATCCAGCACGACGCCGTCACGCGCGGGGGCAACAGCGGGAGCCCCATCTTCAACCAGTACGGGCACGTCATCGGCATCCACGCGGCGCACATCGACGACGAGGACGACGTCACGATCGACGGCCGCAAGGCGACGGTGACGCAGAGCTCGCCGTTCCGGATCGGGATGCGGATCGATCTGCTGCAGGGGGTCCCCGCGCCGTGATGCTGCGCGTCGTACACACCTTCGGGCGCCACGCCGGATCCGTGGAGCTCCATGACAGGCGCGCGGTGCGCTTCGGTCGAGCGCCCGACAACGACGTCGTCTTCGACCCGAACCACGATCGCGACGCGAGCAGCCACCACGCCGAGGCGCGCCTCGAGGCGGCGGGCTGGGTGCTCTACGATCTCGACAGCCGCAACGGGACCTACGCGGGCGGGCAGCGGATCAAGCGGCACCCGATCGCGTCGGGCGACGAGATCACGTTCGGCACGAAGGGCCCGCGGGTGCGGCTAGAGCTCGTGGAGCGCCGCGCGTCGGGCGCGCCGCCGGCGCACGCGGCGGCGCCTCCCCCCCCTACCGCCGCGGCTTATCCTGCGCCGGCGACGGGCCATCCCGCGCCCGCTGCGTACCCCGCGCCCACTGCGGGCTACGCCGCGCCCGCTGCGTATCCGGCGCCTGCCGCGTATCCGGCACCCGCCGCGTATCCGGCGCCCGCTGCGTACCCCGCGCCCGCCGCGTACCCCGCGCCTGCTGCGTACCCCGCGCCCGCCGCGTACCCCGCGCCTGCTGCGGCCCACCCCGGACACGTCGCGCTCGCGCCGCCGGCCGGAGCTCGGCGGGTCGGCGAGCGGACGATCGCCATGATGATCTCCTCGGCCGTCGCGGCTGCCACGGGGCGCGCGAAGCCTCGCGGCACCGTCGAGATCAACGCCATGCTCCACAAGGAGGTGCGCGCCGCGACGGCCGGCCAGCGTCGCACGACCTACGTCCTCGCCGCGCTCCTCGTGGTCGCGCTCGCCAGCCTCGCCGGGCTCATCGTCTACAACCGATCCTCCCACGACGAGATCACCCAGCTCCGGGAGGAGCTCGCGCGCCTCTCGCCGGAAGACCCGCGGCGCAAGGAGATCGAGCGTCGCCTCGGCACGCTTCACCCCTCGAACGCCAACTTCGGGCGTAACCTCCACGACCGTTCGAGGAAGGGCATCTTCATGCTCACCGCGGGGCGCGAGGGGATCTGCACGGCGTTCGCGGTGCGGCCCTCCGTCCTCGTGACGAACGCCCACTGCATCTCCGCGGCCAAGCGCCGCGGCGGCGCCATCGCGGCGCTCGAGAACGAGGGCCGGGGCCAGGTAAGCTTCGCCGTGACCAGCATGCGGACGCACCCGCAGTACCGCGACAGCGCGGATCAGCTCACCCCGGACATCGGCACCGTGTCGATCGCGGGGCGCGCAGCCGCCGTGCTGGAGCTCGCGACCCGGGAAGAGCTCGCCGCGGCCGGCGCGGGCGACGACGTCTACCTGATCGGCTTCCCGGAGCGGCTCACGGACACCGCGAACCCCGTCGCCACGTTCCTCGCCGCCAACATCGGCCGGATCACCGGCGCGAACGGGCGGCCCGCGGCCGCGGCGGAGTCCTGGCTCATCCAGCACGACGCCCGCAGCACGAGCGGCATGAACGGGAGCCCCATCTTCAACGGTCAGGGCAAGGTCATCGGCGTCGACGCCGGCGGCTACCTCGAGGGCAACGACGAGACGATCTCTGGCCAGAAGATGGAGGTGGTAAAGGCCTCCCCCTACAAGTTCGGGATGCGCATCGACCTGCTCGACGCCATCCTGCGCTGATTTCCGGCCGAGAGAGATGCTCCGCCACGCGCTCCGCAGGCTCCTCTGGACGCTGCCCACCCTCGTCGGCGTCTCGGTGCTGACCTTCTTCGTGCTCTCTTTCGTCCCGGATCCGACCGACGACCCGCTCCTCGCCAGCGCGCTCTCCAGCGCGGAGCTCGCGCGGCTCCGCCGGGAGCGCTTCCTCGATCTCCCGCGCTTCATCAACCTGGAGCCGCGCGACGTGCGCCTGCGCGCCCTCGCGGCGGCGCAGGCCATCGCGGCCGGAGGCGACGACGCGGGCGCCGCCGCCGACGAGCTGCGGCGCCTCGGCGGCGCCGCGCTGCCGCACATCCTGCCGCTCGACGCGCTCGCGCCCGAGCCGCGCACCCGCGTCGCGCTCGCGCTCGCGCCCGTCGCGGCGCGCATGGGCCTGCCGCGGGCCGACGACGCCGCGGACCCGGCGCACGCGGTCGCCTTCTGGACGCGCTTCTGGGACGACCGCGGCATCGAGTTCCGGGCCGCGTCGGTCCGGAGCGCGGTGCGGCGCCTGGTCCGCTACGGCTCCGTGTCGCGCGCCGCCGAGCTGCTGGAGCTCGACACGTTCGCCCTGCAGCCGGTGATCGCCGCGCTCCAGCCGCCGCGCGACGCGGCGACGCTCGATCAGGCGCGCGCCCTCGTCGACGTCGCGGCCCACATCGCGGAGATCGACGACCGGATCGGCCCGGGCGACGACCTCGCGGAGGCGCGCGCGTGCGTCACGCGGTGGAAGTCCTTCTGGAACGTGTACCGCAGCGACTTCGAGGTGTTCACCGGCCCTACGCGGCTCGCGGCGACGGTGCTCGAGACCCGCTACGGCAAGTGGGCGCTCGGCGCCGTCACCCACCGGCTCGGCGTCGCGGCGACCGGAGAGCCGGTGCTCGACGAGCTCGCGCGGCGCGCGCCCGTCACCCTCGCGCTCGTCTTCGGGGCGATCGCCCTGGCCTACGCGGTGTCGGTCCCGCTCGGCGCGCTGAGCGCGGCCTCGCGCGGCCGGCGGAGCGACTCCGTGATCGCGGCCGCCGTGCTCACCGCCGCCGTCCTCCCGACCGCCGTCGTGGCCGTGGCCGCCGTGCTCCTCTCGGGCGGCGCGCGGTCCTTGCTCCTGCCGACGTGCATCATCGCGCTCTCGCTCGTCGCCGCGCCGACGCGGCAGCAGCGCGCCGCGCTGGTCGCGGTGCTCACGCAGGATTTCATCCGGGCCGCGCGCGCCCGCGGCGCCGGCACCGCGCGCGCCATCGCCGTCCACGGGCTGCGCAACGCGGTGCTCCCGGTCGTGACGCTCGCCGTGCTGGAGCCGCCGATGGCGCTCGGCGGCGCCTTCGTCGTCGAGCGCGTCTTCGAGCTCCACGGGCTCGGCGAGCTCACGCTCCTCGCCGTGCAGGCGCGCGACGTGAGCTGGCTCATGGCCATCTCGATCGGCGCCGCGGCCATCGCCGCGCTCGGCGTGATCGCGACCGATCTCGCCTATGTGCTCGTCGATCCGCGGCTCGGCCCGGCGGTGCTCTCGCGGAGGAGCGAGGCGTGACCCACGCGGCCGCGTTCCTCCGCCGGATGGTGGGCAGCAAGCGCGTCGCCATCGGCGCCGTGCTGCTCGGCGTCCTCGCCCTGCTCGCCATCTTCGCCGAGCTCCTCGCCGCCCCCGCGCCCATCGCCTGCTTCGGGCCGGACGGCGCGGAGATCCTGCCCGCGGTCACCGAGGGCACCACGCTCGAGTCGCTCACCGAGGCCGAGCTCAGGGTGCGCTTCGAGGGCTTCGCCATCTGGCCGCCCATCCGCTACGGCCCGGAGCAGCGCACCGACGCCGGCCCGAACGCGTCGCCCTCCCTCGACCACCCGCTCGGCACGGACTTCGAGAGCCGCGATCTCGCCGCGCGGCTGATCTACGGCGCGCGCACGGCGCTCGGCCTGTCGCTGAGCGCCGTGCTCGTCGGCATGTTCCTCGGCGTCGTGCTCGGCGGGCTCGCGGGCACGCTGCGCGGCTTCTGGAACGACGGCCTCGTCCGCCTCGTCGAGACGGTCGACACCTTCCCGGCGATCCTCGTCGTGGCCATCGTGCGGGCGATCGAGCGCGAGCCCTCCGCGCTGTCGCTGGTGCTCGCCGTCGCCTTCGTCCGCTGGGCGGAGATCGCGCGCCTCGTGCGCGCCGAGGTGCTTCGCGCGTCGAGCGAGGAGTACGTGATGGCCGCGCACGCGCTCGGCAGCACCCGGCTGCGCGTCTTCTACCGGCACATCCTGCCGAACGCGCTCGGCCCCGCGATCGTGAGCTCCGTGCTCGGCGTGGCGTCCGTGGTCCTGCTCGAGGCGGCCATCTCGTTCCTCGGGATGGGCGCGCCCGCGCGCGTGGCCTCGTGGGGGGAGACGCTTGGCCAGGCGGCGCGACACCCGAGCGAGATCCGGCTGCTCCTGCTCCCTGGCGTGCTGCTCCTGGCGACGGTCGGCGGCTCTTACCTCATCGCCGACGCGCTGCGCGACGCGATCGACGCGCGCACCGTGCGCGCGCGCGTCCCGCGCTGAGGGCACGAGGCGCGGCGGCCGCGCGTCCGCGGTCAGCCGCCGGTCGCGCAGCGCCGTTGCGCGCCGAAATTGCGCTCAAATGGCCGTCATCTCCGCGATCTCGGCGGCGGGGGCTTCGCGCCGCTCGATCTCGCAGGGAAGGCCCGCTATGAATTCGCCCGCCATGGCCGTTCCCGAGATCAACGAGCAGGAGTTCGAGCGCGAGGTGCTCCGCAGCGAGTTGCCCGTGCTCATCGATTTCACCGCCACCTGGTGCGGGCCGTGCAAGACGGTCGCGCCGGAGGTCGACGCCCTCGCGCGCGAGCTCGAAGGCAAGGCCAAGGTGGTCAAGGTCGACATCGACCGGTCGAAGCGCATCGCAACGACGCTGCGCATCCAGGCCGTCCCGACGTTCATGGTTTTTCACCGAGGCCGTCCTGTGGCCGCCGAGCAGGGCGTCCTCAACCGAAAGCAGCTCCGCGAGCTGCTCGATCCGTTCCTCCCGCGCGCCGAGGGCGCCATCCGGGCGCCCGAGCTGGCGCAGCTGATCCGTGAGGGTCAAGTCGTCCCCGTGGACACGCGCGAGGCGCCCGCCTACGGCCGCGCGCACATCCCGGGCGCGGTGCACATCCCGATCGAGGAGATCGAGGGCCGGCTCGCCGAGCTCCACATGCTGGCGGGCGCGCCGGTGCTCTACTGCCGCTCCGGCGACAAGTCGAAGGACGTGGCCGCGAAGCTCGCCGAGGAGGGCGTCCCCGTCGCGTTCCTCGAGGGCGGCTTCCTCTCGTGGGAGGCCGAGGCGCTGCCGATCGAGCGCCCCGACTGACCGCTGCCGCAGGGTGACGCTGCGCCGCGCGGCGAGCGCGGCTCCTCGCGGCGCCGCCTGCACGGCGCCGCTTCATCCGCCGCGGCCAGCGGCGTCAGCCCTTGGCGGCCGCGAGCGCCGCCGAGACGACCTCGCGCACCGGCACGCCGTGCGTCCTCGCCGCCGCGGCGCAGTCGTCGAACTCCGGCTTGATCTGCGGCGGCCCGAACGGCCCCTCGCTGATCTTCACGCGGATGGCTCCGTACGCCGTCTTCACCGTGGTGATCCGGCGCGGCCGCTCGGTGCGCGCGACAGGGATCTTCCGGAGCCCGATGCTCGTCGTCTCGCGGAGCAGCGCCGTCGCGACCGCGTCGGCCTGGGGGGCGGCTGCGAGCGCCGCGATCGTCAGGGCGGGGCGCCCCTTCTTCATCGTGATCGGCACCGCCCAGGCGTCGAGCGCGCCCGCCGCGAACAGCGCCTCGATCGCGTGCCCTGCCACCTCGCCCGTCAGGTCGTCGACGTTCGCCTCGACGATCACGTGCGATGCGCTGCCGAGGCTCTCCTCGCCCCCGGCGCGCGTCCCGAGCACGACCCGCAGCAGGTTGGGGCGGTCCGGCAGCTCGCGCTGGCCGGCGCCGAAGCCGATCCGGTCGGGAGCGAACGTCGGCCAGCGCTCGAACCGGGTCGCCAGCGTGGCGATGATGGCCGCGCCGGTGGGCGTGACCAGCTCGGCGTCGAGCTCGACGCCGTAGGTCGGGACGCCGCGGAGGCACGCGACCGCGGCGGGCGGCGGCAGCGGGAGGATCCCGTGCCGCGCCTTCACGAACCCGCGCCCCATGGGCAGCGGCGATCCGACGACCTCCGCCCCGATGTGCACGATCGCCGCGGCGGCGCCCACGATGTCGACGATCGCGTCGACGGCGCCGACCTCGTGGAAGTGCACGTCTTCCAGGCGGATCCGGTGCACGGCGGCCTCCGCCTCGCCGAGGCGCCGGAAGATCCGGCGCGCCAGCGCGGCGATCGGCGGATCGAGCGGCGCTGCGGCGAGCATCGCGTCGATGGATCCGTAGGTGCGCTCCGGCTGCGGGGCCTCGACGTGAACATCGAACGAGGTGGCCACGATGCCGCTCCGGTGGGCGTGCCCGCGGTGCAGGTGGAATCCATCGAGCGGCAGCGCGGCGACGGCGCGCTCGATCACGAGGAGCGGCACCCCGAGATCGAGCAGCGCGGCGATGGTCATGTCGCCCGCGATCCCGCTGAACGCGTCGAAGAACAGCACCTTGCCCGCGCCCGCGCCTTCCTCCAGGAGCGGCGCGCGCGGATGGTCGTGCCCGTGCGCGTGTTCGCCGCCGTGCCCGTGGTGGTGCTCGTCACCGTGCCCGTGCCCGTCGTGGTGCTCGTCACCGTGCGCGTGATCGTGGTGGTGATGGCCTCCGTGCCCGTGGTGGTGCTCGTCACCGTGCCCGTGGTGGTGCTCGTCACCGTGCGCGTGATCGTGGTGGTGATGGCCTCCGTGCCCGTGGTGGTGCTCGTCACCGTGCCCGTGGTGATGGTCTCCGTGCGCATCCCCGTGCGCATGGTCGTGATCGTGCCCGTGTCCCATCTCTCGCCTTCTCCGTTCCCCCGGGCGCCTTCGCGTCGCGTCGCGTCGCGTCCGCCCCGCGCTACTCCTTCGGCAACATGCGATGCACCACCATCGCCGCGCCGAAGCCGCTGTCGATGTTCACCACGGCGACGCCGGAGGCACACGACGTGAGCATGCAGAAGAGCGCGGTGAAGCCGCTCAGGGCAGCCCCATAGCCGACCGACGTCGGGACCGCGACGACCGGCGCCGCCACCAGCCCGCCGACCACGCTCGGCAGCGCGCCCTCCATGCCCGCGACCACGATCACGGCGGACGCCTTGCGCAGCTCCTCGACGCGATGGAGGAAGCGGTGCAGCCCCGCGACCCCCACGTCGTACAGCCGCTTGGCTTCGAGGCCCACCGCCCGCAGCGTCTCGACGGCCTCCTCGGCGACCGGCAGATCGCTCGTGCCCGCGGTCACGACGGCGACCGGCCCAGCGGCGCGCCTGGGCGCCGGCGCGACCTCGATGCTGCCTGTCCGCGCGAGGGGCACATAGCGGAACGCAGGCAAGAGCGCCGAGACCGCCGCGCCCTTCGCGGCGTCGACCCGGGTCACGAGCACGTTCTGCCCTGCCCCCGAGATCTCCCCGGCGATCAGGGCGATCTGCTCGGGCGTCTTCCCTTCACCGAAGATCACCTCGGGGACGCCCTGCCTGAGCGCGCGGTGGTGATCGACGGTCGCGACGCCCAGGTCCCGGAAAGGCAGCCCTCGGAGGGCATCGAGCGCCTCCTCGACGGCAAGCTCGCCGGCCTGAACGCGCTCAAGCATCTCCCGGACGAGGCGCGGCTCCATGTGCGCAGCCGCTTAGCGCGACGGCGTCTCCAGAGCAAACGTTCCGCCCCGCCTGTCCTGCCGCACAGGGAATCGCCCTGGCGGGGCCGATCGAGCCGTCCTGGTCAGGAAATGGTCCAGGCACTTTGCGCAGGAGGGCCCGACAGGACTACTTTCGGCGCCGCGTGCCCGCCTTCGTCGCTCCCCTCGTCGGCTTTGCTCTCGGTGCGCTGCTCGCCTGGTTCAGCGCTGCAGCGCCTCACCGCCTGGGCGCGCTGCGCGCGGCGGAGCCTCGGCTCACGCCGGGCGCGCGCGATCGGCCGCTCGCGCTCGTCACGTTGTTCGCCTTCCTCGTCTTCGCGCCGGTCTGCGCCTACTTCCTCGTGTTCGCCCCCGACTGGAGCTTCGCGTACCTCGTCGACACCCGCCGCATCCCGTCCGCGGTCGACCTCGTGCTCATCCTCGTCGATGCCGCCTCGGTGCTCGCCGGCTTCGCCGCCGCGCATCGCTTCGCGGGGAGCGCTGGCGGCAGGTGGACCGCGCAGCGCTCGGTCCGCGCGCTCGCCGTCCTCGCCGGCGCGCCGCTGTCGATCGCCCTGCTCGCCCTGCTCGCCCTGTCGCGGCGCCTCGCGCTCGACGGCTCCTACCGGCAGGTCGAGGGCGACTTCGGCGTCCACCCGGTCGCCGGCGGTCCGCTCGGCTATGCGCTCCTCTGGATGCACAGCATGCTCGCCGCTGGCTTCGCGGCCACCGTGAGCGCCCTGCTCCGGCGCGAGCCGGCGAGCGGCGGGCCGAAGGCCGAGCCCTCGCCCCGCGCTCGCCCCCGTGCCGTCCCGAGCGAGCCAGCGCCGGAGGTCGTTCCGCCCCTGCCCGCCTCGACACGCCCTCAGCGGCGTCTCGGCGTGGGCAACGGCGGGCGCTCCAACCGGCCGGGCTGAGACGCGTCCCGTGCGCGCGGGTGCGCGCGGTGGAGGGAGGAGGAGGAGGACGAGGTGCCGTCACCGCGTTGACGGAGACAGCGCGCTCCACCACCCTGTCGCCCCATGTCCGAACGAGCCCGCGTGGAGCAGCAGGTCGAGGAACTGATGGCGCTCGCCGAGCAGGTGGTGACGCGCGCCAGGAAAGGCGGCGCCGACGTCGCGGAGGCGATCGCTCGCTCCGGCTCCGAGCTCACCACCAAGGTGCGCCTCGGCGAGCCCGAGCTCGTCGAGGAGGCGGTCCACAAGGGCCTCGGCATGCGGATCATCAAGAAGCAGCGCGTCGCGCTGACCTCGACGTCCGACCTCACGCCCCGCGGCATCGATCGCTTCGTGGCGGACGCGCTGGAGCTCGCCGACATCTCCCAGGAGGACGCGTTCGCCGGCCCCGCCGATCCGGAGCTCATCGCCAAGGGGCCCCTCCCCGCGCTCGATCTCTACGATCCCTCCGGCGGGGAGATCACGGCCGCACAGGCGATCGAGATCGCGCGCCGGGGCGAGCAGGCAGCGCGCGACGCCGACCCGCGGATCACGAACAGCGAGGGCGCCACGTTCTCGCGGAGCGCGGGCGCCTTCGCCCTCGTCCTGTCCGGCGGGTTCCGCGGCGGCTTCGCCGGCTCGTACGCGCAGCTCGTGGTCTCCCCGATCGCCGACGACAGCGGCGACAAGAAGCGCCGCGGCTTCTACTTCACCGGCCGGCGCCACCTCGCGGACCTGGACGCCCCGGACGCCGTGGGCCGCGAGGCGGCGCGCCGGACGCTGCGCAAGCTCGGCGCCCGCAAGGTGGCGACCTGCGAGGCGCCCGTCGTCTTCGACCCGGACGCCGCCCGCTCGATGATCGGGTTGCTCGGCTCCTGCATCATGGGCAGCTCGATCTGGCGCAAGTCGAGCTACCTCGTGGGCCGTGAGGGGACGCGCATCGCGAGCGATCTCATCACGATCGTCGACGACCCGCTGATCCCGCGCGCGCCCGGGTCGCGCCCGTTCGACGGCGAGGGCCTCCTCGCACGGCGCAACGTCGTGGTCGAGCAAGGCGTCCTGAAGACCTACCTCTGCGACAGCTACAGCGGCCGGAAGCTCAAGCGCCCGCCGACCGCCAGCGCCTCACGCGGCGCAGGCGGCGGCGTTGGTCCGTCCACATCAAATTTCATGCTCCGGCCCACCTCCACACCGGCGGCGGAGATCGTGCGTTCCACGTCGCGAGGGCTGTACGTCACCGAGATGATGGGCTTCGGCTTCAACGCCGTGACCGGCGACTTCTCCCGGGGTGCGTCGGGCTTCTGGATCGAGAACGGCGAGCTGGCTTATCCCGTGAGCGAGGTGACCATCTCCCTGAACCTCGACGAGCTCTTGCAGCGGATCGACGCCGTCGGCGACGACCTGGATCTCCGGACGTCGACGTCCTCTCCGACGTTCAGGGTCTCCTCCATGACCATCGCTGGAAGCTGAAGCGTCTCCCGAGGAGGCGTCGCTTCCTCGATCTCGTCATTTTCCGCGAGGCTCCGAAGCGGACTCAGCAGTGGGATTGCGAGCGACCCATCAACCGGCCCCGGGTTGTGCTGGGGAGGGGGTCTGACCTCAGCGGTTCGCTCTGCAGTGCTGCGGCTTCTGGCGGAGCTCTCCTTGGGCGTGCCCGGCCGCCCTAGCCTAGCCTCTTCTCTTGGGCGTAGGACGGCCGGGGCCCTGCTCAGCGCGAGGACCCGCCTGCTGCGAGGCTCCGCGGCGGCTCTTCCGATGCCGGGCCGCTCGCCGCCTGGAGCGGCGTCGCGGCCTGCGCGGCCGCTTCGGGCACGAGGAAGCCCTTCAGCTGCTGCGCGTCGTTGCGGCCGATACGGCCGACGAACGACGGCAGGCTGATCGGCTCATCCGACAAAGCGACGAACGTCCCCTGTGAGTTCGCTCGGTGGAGCGCCTCGAAGAGGGAGGTGACGTCCACGTCGCTGGACACCGCCCGCACGTCGACGATGTACACGTCCGCAGGGTCAGCCCCCGCGAAGATCAGCGCGTCATACGGGTGGCTGGCGTGCCGGATGGGCACGCCTTCCCCGAGGGCTCGCGCCACGTGGGCCATCGTATCCTTGGTACCGATGGCCATCATCGACTTGGAGGTCGCCTTGGCGAGCTCCCGGGGCACCGAATAGCCCCATGCACGGAGGAACTCGGCCACGTCCGCAGCCTTGAAGCGCAAGTGTCTCCCAGGCGTACGGAAATGGGCAATCCTCCCTCGATCTACCCAGTTATGGATTGTCTTCAAGTCGACCTCGCACAAGGCTGCGAGGTCCGATGCCGTCAACAGCTTTTCACGAACACCAGCCATCGCCGAACTCCACGCGAAAGGCACCTGCCGCACAGCTCGCGTTCACAGCGCGGCAGCGTCTCCTCAGGTGGCGGCCCCCCCACCCGTCTGTCTACTCGATTGAAACCTAGCTCTCACAGACGGGTCCGTCACCCGCTTTGCTCGAATTTTCTCGGCCCCATGGCGAGTTCGCCCCGCGCGGAGGCAAACTCCCCATCCTTCAGGGGATCTCCTGGTTCATTATGTTCACGCGACCGGGCGTCGGCCAGTTGCTAGCGAAGGAGCCAGCCGAGCCATCTGGAGCGTGCGGCGCGACGCGGGCCAGGCTCATCCCCGGCTTTGGCTCGGGCGCGGCGGGCGACCTGGACAAGACTACACCTCCTCGATCCTTCAATTTGAGCGGTTCTCCCGAGTTCGACAGCCCGTGGCTGCCAAGTTTTGGGACGCGAAGAAGAAGCGTTTCGGGAGGAGGCGGAGGGTCGAGCTCATCATCAACGACGTAGTCCTCGTTGACGACCAGAGCGTACGCGCCGGGCATGAGGGGAATGGAGGGCAATTCCGTCTCGCCACCCACATCGGCGAGCACAACCCCTGTGAGGTCAGCGGGGACGTCACCGTCGTTGTAGAGCTCGACCCACTCCTGCCCTGGCTCTGGCCCGAGGGGGTTCGCCATCACCTCGTTGATGATCACATGGGGCATGGGCGCGAGGGTCATGGCTGAGAACGTCCGGCGCTCCACGATCCCCGCGTTGTCGATGGTGGCAATGGCGAGCTCGACAGGGCTCAGGGGCGGCAGGGGAGCGAGGACGAACGGCTCGCCCGACGGCATCGCGAGGACCTCGTCGAGCCCCGCGCCTGCGATGGCCCAGAGCAGCGGCGCATCCGCCGAACGGACCTGGATCCGATCGTCGGCGACCCGAGCGCAGCCGGGCCCGAGCGCGAGCTCGTCCGGAGCGCACACAGCTGCAACGGCTGGGAGGGGCTCCGATTCCAGCACAAACGGACGTGGGTCGAGGCTCACGGCCGCCGGCTCGCCTGGGAGCGCGACAGGGGGCCCCACGAGCCGCACGCCGTCGGCTCCGCGCGGTGTGGCGGCAGCGGGCTCCCCTTCGAAGCGCAGGCAGCGTGCGCCGATGTCGTCGACGGCGCCGCGGCGCAGCTCGCCCGTCGGTCCGTCCGGCGCGAGCGTCGCCGCGGTGACCATCTCGGGAAAGGGGATGTCGCCGCACCACACACCCAGGCGGAGGGTCGCGCCGGCCTCGGGCGGCGGCCAGAGCCGGGGGAGCACGGGCGGCGAGCCCTCCGCCGCGATCTGGATGTGGTGCGCGAACACAGGGCTGCCGCTCGCGATGGCATAGGTCTCCCCGGGCGCGAGCGGGGCGAGCGGCGCCACGGTCAGCGAGAGGTCTTCGGGGGGCGTCCCGTTCAGCCAGGCGATCGAGGGGACGATGCGCTCCGAGAGCGCCGTCGACAGCTCGCCTTGCTCTATCTGACGGAGGTGTGCCGCGCCGATCTTGCCGCGGATGACGAGCGCACGCGCGGGATCGACGCTCCCGGCAGAGGCGCCCGGGAGGAGCACACGCAGCCGCAGCACTGGAGGCGCGGCGTGCAGCGGCGCGGCGGGTTCTATCTGGAGCTCGGGGCCCGCGTCGGTGGGGCCGGCGACCTCGGCGTGCTCTTCGTCATCGTCCTCATCGAGGTGCGGGGGGACGACGAGCTCGGGCGCGCAGGACAGGGGAGAGGCCGCGAGCGGCGCGAGCGCGAGGGGCAGGGCGCGGAGGGCACAGGGAGCCCACGAGGGGCGAGTCGGGCGACGATGGGTCATGACGCGGAGTTCGGCAGGAGCGCGC
Source organism: Sorangium sp. So ce375 (assembly GCF_051473855.1). Lineage (NCBI taxonomy): Bacteria > Pseudomonadati > Myxococcota > Polyangiales > Polyangiaceae > Sorangium > Sorangium sp. So ce375. The sequence goes on along the minus strand of NZ_CP150335.1, from coordinate 2,853,580 downwards.
TGCCGGTTGCTCGACGTCGCTTTCTTTTTTCGAGGCCGCTACCCTCGCCTCGCATGGCCCCCGAGGACATCAAGAAGCTCCGGCAGGAGCTCGGCTGCACGGCCCGCGAGCTCGCCGGAGCGCTGGGCATCGAGCAGGAGACGGTGCTCGCATGGGAGCACGGAGAGCTCTTTCCCACGAAGCGCTTCGTCGGAATGATGGAGGAGCTGCGACGCAAAGGTCCGGAGGCGATCCCCCGCAAGAAGAAGAGGCAGGCGACTACCTCGCCGCTCCAGCTGCTCGCCGATCCCGATCTCTGGAGGCTCTTCCGCAAGCTCCTCGCCCACCCCGAGCTGAGGAGCGCCGCATCGAAGCTGGCCGAGGCCTATCCGGATCCGACGGACGCTCCACCGCCCTGAGCGACGGAGTGACGCGCTGGACGTTCAGACGAGAGAGAACGTTCAGTCCTCGTCGTCTTCGTCCTCATCGTCTTCGTCCTCGTCGTCGTCCTCGTCGTCCTCGTCGTCCTCGTCGTCCTCGTCGTCCTCGTCGTCCTCGTCGTCCTCGTCCTCGTCGTCTTCGTCCTCGTCTTCACTCTCTTCGTCGCCTTCGTCTTCGCCCTCTTCGTCCTCGTCCTCGTCCTCGTCGTCCTCGTCGTCCTCGTCTGCGTCCTCGTCGTCTTCGTCGCGCAGTTCATTGGCGACCTCGTTGTCGTGCCGGAAAGCGTCCTTCTCGCCAGACGCTGCATCCGCTCCCACAACAGAGCTCTCCTCAGGCACTTCGTCTTCCATTGCTTCCATCGCGACATCTCCCTCCCGCGGCGCACCAGGCGACGCGCTGACGTCTTCCGGTAGATTCTCGCCCGAGCTCGCGACACTCGTCCGGATCGATCCTTCCGCGCCGGCGAAGCTCTCCTGTCCTGAGGTTACCGCAACCGTCTCGGGCGGCTCCTCGCCGAGCTCGCGCTCGTAGGCACGGCGCGACTCCTCGGTCAGCTCGGTGAACTCGCGCAGGGTGGGCAGCTCGCCGAGCGCCTTCAGGCCGAAGAACTCGAGGAACTGCGCCGTCGTGCCGTACAGCATCGGGCGCCCGGGCTCGTCCTTCTTGCCCAGGATCCTCACGAGGTCGCGCTCCAGGAGCGACTTGAGCGCCGCGCCGGAATCCACGCCGCGGATCTCGTCGATCTCGGGCCGCGTGATCGGTTGCCGGTACGCAACGATCGCGAGCGTCTCGGTCTGGGCGCGGGACATCTTGACCGGCTTTTGCTCGGTCACCTCGCGAACGAAGGGCGCAAATGCGGGGCTCGTTCGAAAGACGTACCCTCCGGCGACCTCGTCCAGGCGGAACCCCCGCCCCTCGTACTCGCCGGCGAGCTCGGACAGCAACTCTCGCACGACGCGGTGCTCCGCGTTCGCCGAACGGGCGAGGTCGCGGGCTGGCACCGGTCGCTCCGCCACGAAGATGAGCGCCTCAAGAACCCCCTTCAGGTGCTTGCGCGCAACCGCGGAGAGCCCCGACGCAGGCGTGCCCGTCACGCTTCGGGCGGGAACCTGGGCGCGGCGCGCCGGGTGTCCTAGCTGAGCCCATGCGGCGGCGCGGAGCCGCGCGACCACGTCGTGCCGCGCTCCCTTGGGCGCGCGCGGCTCCTTCTTCGCTCCCCGCGGCCGCTTCGTTCCGCCGAGCCATGCGTGCGCCGCCGCCCTCAGCCGCGCCGGCGTCCCCTGACCGCCCGCCCTCGCCGGCGTGCCCTGCCCCGGCGTCCTCGGCGCGCGCGGCTCCTTCTTCGCTCCCCGCGGCCGCTTCGTTCCGCCGAGCCATGCGTGCGCCGCCGCCCTCAGCCGCGCCGGCGTGCCCTGACCGCCCGCCCTCGACGGCGTGCCCTGCCCCGGCGTCCTCGGCGCGCGCGGCTCCTTCTTCGCTCCCCGCGGCCGCTTCGTTGCGCCGAGCCATGCGTACGCCGCCGCCCTCAGCCGCGCCGGCGTCCCCTGACCGCCCGCCCTCGCCGGCGCTCCCTGCCCCGGCGTCCTCGGCGCGCGGGGCTCTTTCTTGGCTGCCCGCGGCCGCTTCGTTGCACCGAGCCATGCGTACGCCGCCGCCCTCAGCCGCGCGGAATCGCTCTGTCCCGTCGCCTTCGCCACGCGTCGCCGCTTCGCCGCGGCATCAGCCACCGTCACGGCCATTCCCTGCGTCCACCTCATCCACCTCAGTCGACGGCGCCGCGATATCCGCCGAGGCCGGCACGTCGCTCGGGCCCGCGGCCGCGTCGGGCGCCGCCTGGTCCAAGGCGGGGCCAGCGTCCGCTTCGAGCGCAGGCTCGGTCCCTGCGATGTCTTGCGTTCGGCCTGCTTCCTCTGCTGGCTCGGTCTCCGACGCTGCCGGTTCACCGATCATCGCCTCGGCTGGCTCGGCCACGTCCGGCGGCGGTTCGCTGCTCGACGCCTCCGCAGCGTCCGCGAGCTCCGGTTCCACCAGCTCGCTGCTCACCGCCTCCGCCGGCTCGATCGGCTCCGGGCTCGCCGCGTCGTCGCTCGAATCCTCCGCAACGTCCGCGAGCTCCGGTTCCACCGGCTCTCCGCTCACCGCCTCCGCCGGCTCGACCAGCTCCGGGCTCACCGCGTCGTCGCTCGAATCCTCCGCAGCGTCTGCGATCTCCGGTTCTCCCGGCTCTCCGCTTGCCGCCTCCGCCGGCTCGACCAGCTCCGGGCTCACCGCGTCGTCGCTCGATTCCTCCGCAACGTCCGCGAGCTCCGGTTCCACCAGCTCGCTGCTCACCGCCTCCGACGGCTCGACCAGCTCCGGGCTCGCCGCGTCATCGCTCGAATCCTCCGCAACGTCCGCGAGCTCCGGTTCCACCGGCTCTCCGCTCACCGCCTCCGCCGGCTCGACCAGCTCCGGGCTCGCCGCATCGTCGCTCGAATCCTCCGCAGCGTCTGCGATCTCCGGTTCTCCCGGCTCTCCGCTTGCCGCCTCCGCCGGCTCGACCAGCTCCGGGCTCGCTGCATCGTCGCTCGATTCCTCCGCAACGTCCGCGAGCTCCGATTCCACCGGCCCGCTGCTCTCCGCCTCCGCCGGCTCGATCGGCTCCGGGCTCACCGCGTCGTCGCTCGATTCCTCCGCAACGTCCGCGAGCTCCGGTTCCACCGGCCCGCTGCTCTCCGCCTCCGCCAGCTCGATCAGCTCCGGGCTCGCCGCGTCGCTGCTCGCGCTCTCCGCCTCCTCCACGAGCTCCGATTCCACCGGCCCGCTGCTCTCCGCCTCCGCCGGCTCGATCAGCTCCGGGCTCGCCGCGTCGCCGCTCGCGCTCTCCTCAACGTCCGCGAGCTCCGGCCACGCCGCCTCTCCGCCTCCCTCCTCAGCGGCCTCCGCAACCCTGCGCTCACCGGGAGCAGGCGAAGCTCCTGTCCGTTCGCTCCCGGCCGCCTCGAACGGCTCCGCCGCGGGCGCTCCGTCCCCGGGATCGAACGCCTCCGGCTGCACGCCGTCCGACACCGAGAGCTCGATGTGGATCGGCGCCAGCGGGTCCGTCTGGTGGACCCGGATGAGACGCAGCTTGCACATCTCGAGCACGGCCAAAAACGTGATGACGACCTCGAAGCGCGGGATCACACCCCCCTTCGAGACGCTGTCGAGCAGCAGATCCTCGAACCGCATCGCTCGCCGCACCGAGAGCTTCTCCGTGAGCTCTACGATGCGATCCGTGATGCTGATGCGATCGAAGACGACCTCGTGATCAATCTGGACGTTCGTCCGCTTCAGCACCCGCTCGAAGGCGTCCAGAAGGCTGAAGATGGCCGTCTGCGCGAACGGAGCCGGCCCCTTCGGCACCTCGCTCTCGCTCATGCCGCGCGTGAACACGTCGCGCCCGAGCGTCCCGCGGTCGGCCAGCTCGGCCGCGGCGACCTTGTACTTCTGGTACTCCAGGAGTCGCCGGACGAGCTCCGCCCGCGGATCCTCCTCCTCGCCCGGCATCCCGTCGTCGTCCTGCCCCGCAGGCACGCTCGGCAGCAGCATCTTCGACTTGATGTGCGTCAACGTCGCCGCCATCACGAGGTACTCGCTCGCGAGATCGATCGACAGCGAGCGCATGATCCTCAGGTACTCGAGGTACTTTTCCGTGACAAAGCTCACGGGGATGTCGAGGATGTCGAGCTCGTGCTGCTGAATGAGGTGCAGCAGCAGGTCGAGAGGCCCCTCGAACGTGGGAAGCGTGACGACGTACTCGCCCTCGCGCGGCCCTGCGTCGGCCGCATCCCGGGCCGGCGATGCGACCTCCCGGGCGGGCGAGGCCGCCTCCCGGGCGGGCGAGGCGGCGGCCTGGCGCGCGGCGGGCGCAGGGGCGGCGCCCGCGTTGCCGCGCCCTTTGCCGTTGCGCGCCCGTGCTGCACCCGCCTTGGAACCGCTCACGCCGCGACCGTAGTCGCAAGGCGCCGGTCGGTCCACGCCCGAGCGCCCCCGGCCGCCCCGACGCGCCGAAACGCCGCTCCGTCCGAGAATTTATGGCGAGAGCGGTGCTAGGATCAGCGCCGTCGATGGAGCCGTCCCCCGCGAAGAGCTGCCCCTCGTGCGGCGAGCGCTACGACGCGGGCGTGCTCTATTGCCCGCGCGACGGGACCCCGCTCGCGAGCTCGCGCAAGAGCCCGACGTTCGGCGCCGCCGAGCGCGACCCGTACGTGGGCATCACGCTCGGCGGGCAGATCCAGATCCGCCACCTCATCGGCATCGGCTCGATGGGCCGCGTTTACCGCGCTTTCCAGGCCGGGATCGAGCGCGACGTGGCCGTGAAGATCCTCCACCGCGAGCTCAGCAGCAACGCCGAGCTCGTGAGCCGCTTCCACCGCGAGGCCAAGATCGCGAGCCGGCTCGTCCACCCGAACGTCGTCCAGGTGCTCATGACCGGGAGCGTCCCCGCCGCGGCCGACCCCCGGATCGGCGGGGAGCTCTACCTCGTCATGGAGCACCTCGACGGCATCTCGCTGCTCTCCGCGCTCGCCGCTGCAGGGGCAGGCGGCGAGAGCGAGGCGCTGCCGCTCCCGAGGGCGCTCCACATCGCCCTCCAGGTGTGCGACGCGGTCGGCGAGGCGCACGCGCAGGGCATCGTTCACCGCGATCTCAAGCCCGAGAACATCATGCTCGTCCGCCGCGGCGAGGACCCGGATTACGTGAAGGTGCTCGACTTCGGCATCGCCCGCCTCGACTGGGCCGACAAAGCGATGACCACCCAGGCGGGGCTCATCTTCGGCACCGCCAAGTACATCTCCCCCGAGGGAGCCGAGGGGCAGCGGGTCGGTCCGCCGGCGGACGTCTACTCCATCGCGACGATGCTGTACCAGTGCCTCGCGGGGCGCGCCCCGTTCGAGGGCGACTCGCCCGTCGCGCTGCTGGTCCAGCACACGCACGCCCCGCCGACGGACCTGCGCAGCATCGCGCGCTCCAGCTACGTGCCCGCGCCCATCGCGCAGATCGTGATGCAGAACCTCGCCAAGAAGCCCTCGGAGCGCGCCCCGGACGCGCGCGCTCTCGGACGCGATCTCGCCCTCGCCGTGCGAGCGAGCGGCCTCGACCCCGATGAGATCGCCGCCCAGCCCGGGCTCCTGCGCGCCAGCGCGGTCATGAAGCTGGCCTCGAAGTCGCGCACGAAATCGCTCGATCTCTCCCCCGCGCTCGCCGCTCAGATCGGCGGCATCGCCGCGCCGACGCTCGAGAGCGCCCACATCGGCGACCTCGAACCGCGCCTCCCTGGGGGCGAGGCAGCACGCTACAGCGACCCCGCGTCGCACCGCCGCGAGGAGGAGCGCGCCTCCTCCAGCGGCGCGGAGCGCACCTCGTCGCCGAGATCGAGCGGCGTCGAGCGCTCTTCCTTCAGCGGCGTCGAGCGCTCCTCCGCCAGCTTCGGCGGCGTCGAGCGCTCTTCCTTCAGCGGCGTCGAGCGCCCTTCCTTCAGCGGCGTCGAGCGCTCCTCCGCCAGCTTCGGCGGCTCGGCGCCCTCCTGGACCACGCCGCTCGCCGCGCCGGCCCCGGCCGAGCGGCCTTCGAGCGGCGCGCACCTCGAGGATGCGGCGGACGGGCCGGCGAGCTCGTCGATCGGCCTCGACCCGCTGCGCGACGCTGCGCCCGTACCGTCGACCATGCAGGGCGTCGAGTCCGCGGCGCGGCCGCTCCCACGCCGCGCGATGATCGCCCGCGCGACCGCGCTCCTCGCGTGCGCGAGCGCGGTGGGGTTCGTCGTGTTCCTCGGCGGGCGGCACCTCGGCGCCTTCGGCGGGCCGGCCGAGCGCGACACCCTCGAGGGGCACATCGAGCGCGCGCGCGCCTGCATGGGCAGGCACGCCTGGGACACGCCGCCCCGCGAGAACGTCAAGGAGATCGTCTCGCAGGCGCTCGCGCGGTGGCCGGGAGACGCGCGGCTCGCCGAGCTCCGCCGCGAGTCGTCCGAGCGCATCGTCGCCGACGCGCTCGGGCGGAAGTACGCCGGCGACAAGACCGGCGCGATCCGGCTGGCGAAGCTCGCGCTCGAGCTGCACCCGGCGCTCACCACCGCCCAGCACCTCGTCGCCGAGCTCTCGGGCGGCCCGCAGACCACCGCCCCGACGCCGCCCCCCGAGGTCGCTCCGCAGAGCGCGGGGCCGACCGCAGGCCCCGACCGCCGGCCTGCGCCCCGCCGATCCACGCCGACCGAGGTCCGCGGCGCGCCCCCGGGTCAGCCGGCGGCCCCCGTCCCCCGGGGCGCGCCGGCCCCGCAGCCGACGCCGGGGGGCGCGGGCTCGCCCGAGAGCCCAGGCGCCGGCTCGCCGCCGGCCAGCGCCGCACCTGCGCCGGTCCTGCCCCCCTCGCCCCCGCCGCTGCCCACGGACGCCGCCTCGCCGCTCCCCGCGTCGACGGGTCCATGGCTATAATCCAGAGAAGGTGAGTCCAGGCGGCCGGTACCCGACGTTGCAAGCGCCCGCCAACGTCCGCGCCGGGCAGGGCGCTCGGGCAGCGCCGGCGCGCCATGACAGCGCGCGATCGGCGCGCGCGCGCGGCGCCGCGTGCGCCGCCGCGCTCGCCGCGCTCCTGCTCTCCGCCCCCGGCCGCGCCGACGAGAGCAGGGCGGCCCGCCGCGCCGTCGCCGCGCGCGAGCGCGGCTTCCCCTACACCATGGTGGAGGTGAGCAGCGGCGTGATGACGCTCCCAGGCGCCGACGTCTGCCCCGTCTCGCCGTCTCCGAGCGCCTGCGAGCAGGGCGAGACGAGCGTCTCCCTCGGCATCCACAACCTCTACCGCTGGCGCGACATCGGCTTCGGCGCAGGCATCTTCTGGGCGGCGACGCTGACCTCCGACGCCGCGCGCGGCGCGCGCAGCCTCGGGCGCGATCACGCGCGCAGCTACTTCATGCTCGATGGGCTGTTTCGCTATTACGCCTTCCGAATCCGCAAATCGGAGTGGTGGGCCGGCGCGACGATCGGCGGCGTCGTCGTCAACGACTCGTGGTCGGTCGATGCCGATCGCAACCCGTACTCGGACACGGCGTACGTCGGGCCCAGGGCGGCGACGATCGGCACCGAGGGGGTCGCCGCGGGGCTCGCGTTCGGCGGCGACTGGGCCTTCGCCGACAACTGGAGCGTCGGGAGCCACATCCGCTACTCGAGCTGGTTCCTCCCGGAGCAGCGCAAGGTCTCTCCCACCGGCGATCGCGCCTCGCTCTCCGAGCGCGTCGACATGTTCAACATCGGCGTCCTGATCGCGTACCGCCTGGCGCTCTGACGCCGCGTGAAGCGCCGCCAGCGGCGCCTCACGCTCTGACGCGGCGGTCGGGCTCAGCGGGCGGCAGTTGACGCGACATCGCCAGGTCGGTACGCCTGCCCAGCCGTTCTCATCCTGCGAGGAGCCCCCGATGCCGCTGAATCTCTCGAAGGTCGGCTACACGACCCAGCCCAGCGCGTTCACCTTCAACTGGAAGACCCTGGCCACCTACGCGCTCGGCATCGGCGCGAAGCGCGAGGAGCTCGAGTACCTCTACGAGGGCACGCCGGGGGGCATGAAGGTCTACCCCACGTTCGGCGTCATCCCGTCCCAGGGGAGCGTGTTCGAGGCGCTCGAGGTGGCCGGGGCCGAGCTGGCGCTCATCGTCCACGGCGGGCAGACGCTCCGGGTGCACCGCCCGCTCCCGACGAGCGGGACCCTGTACACGACCGCCACCCTGACGGCCATCTACGACCTCAAGAAATTCGCGCAGGTGATCGTCGAGACGAAGACGACGCTGAACGATGAGCCGCTCTTCGACACGGTGTGGTCGATCATCGTGCGCGGCGTCGGCGGCTTCGGCGGGCCGCGCCCGCCGCACGCCGAGTCGGAGGCCCCCGTGCCGAAGGATCGCGAGCCCGACTGGGTGGTCGAGCAAGCGACGACGCCCGAGCAGGCGCTGCTCTACCGGCTCTCGGGCGACGACAACCCGCTGCACGCCGATCCGGAAGTCGCGGCGAAGGCGAACTTCGCGCAAGGCCCCATCCTGCACGGCCTCTGCACGTACGGCTTCGCGGCGCGCGCGATCATTCAGAAGGCGGCGGGCGGCGACGCGAGCCGGCTGCGGGCGTACGGCGCGCAGTTCCGCAAGCCGGTGTGGCCGGGCGACACCCTCATCACGCGGGGCTACGCGCTGGAAGGCGGCAAGGTCGCGGTGGTCACCTCTGTCAAGGATCGCCCCGATCCGGTGCTCACGAGCGCGTGGGCGGAGATCGGCTAACGGCCGGCGTGGTCGCGTGCTAAGGGCCGAGGCCCGGATCAGGGAAGCGCTATGAGCAAGACGACTGCGAAGGACAGGGCCAAGGACGACGAGGACCTCGACGACGAGGGCGGGTCGACCGACGAAGGCAACGACGACGGCGAGGAGGAGGCGAAGGCCACGGCGGCCCACGGCCGCGGCCGAGGCCACGCGCACGACGACGACGACGCGGAGGACGACGGCTCCGAGCCGGAAGATCAGTACTGGTGGGCGCCGCACGCCGTGCTCAGCGCGCTCGTGCTGATCGGGCTCCTCGGCTTCTTCGGCATGTTCAACAAGACGCCGCTCGCCCGCCTCGCGGCCCCGGTCGCCCCGGAGCCCGACGAGCACGCGCACGCCACCGCCGCCGAGCCGACGCCCGCTCCGCCGCAGCCCCGCCCGGCGGCGCAGGCGCCCAGGGAGATGTTCGGCGCGAAGCACCTGCTCGTCATGTACAAGGGGAGCCGCCGCGCGCCCCCGACCATCGAGCGCACGAAGGAAGAGGCGAAGATCCGCGCGAGCGAGGCCCAGGAGAAGGCCAAGTCCGACCCGAGCAAGTTCGCGGACATCGTGAAGGAGTACTCGGACGAGCCGGGCGCGGACAAGCGCGGCGGCGACCTCGGCAAGTTCCCGAAGGGCGCGATGGTCCCGGAGTTCCAGGCGGGCCTCGAGAAGATCAAGGTCGGCGAGGTGAGCGGCCTCGTCGAGACGCCGTTCGGCTTCCACGTCATCCTCCGCACGCAGTGAGCGCACGGCGCCGCCCGGCCCGCGGCGCTGCAGCGTCGCGGGCCCCGCGGGCGGCTCGCCCCCCTCCCGCCGCGCTCAGCGCGCCGGCGCGGTGACGAGCTTCTTCAGCCGCGACGTCTTCTCTTCTTTGGTCAGCGTCAGCTTGGCGTGCTCGTCGGCGGTCATGCCGTTGCGGAGCACGCGGGCCTCGTCGCCGATGCCGTAGACGGTCTTGTCGGCGCGGGCGAACACCCACTCGGTCGCGGGGCCCTCGCCTTCCTTGTTCATGACGCGCACCGAGCCGTCGCCGATGCCCTTCTCCCTGGCCGCGCCAGGCAGCTTTGCCAGCGTCGACAGCACGTCCTTGGCCTGGTCGACGTCGTCGCGCACGAGCGCGACCACCCTGTAGCGCTTGTCGACCTCCTTGTAGTAGCCGAACGCGCCGGGCCCAGCGCCATCCACCCCGAGCACGTCCTTGGTCTCGTAGCGGATGCCGAGCTGGATCATGTTGTCCTTGGGCAGCGCCCCCGCTGCAGGCGGCAGCGACGGCTCGCCGGGCAGCTTCGCGCCCATCTCCTTCACGAGCCCAGGCAGGACCTTCTCGCTCGACGACTTGAGCGCCGCCTCGGCCAGCGCCTCGTCGTTGTACGTGATCTCCGCGAGGTACTGCCCGCGCCAGAGGTAGGCGTTCCCGACGCCCATCGCGGCCGCGCCGCCGCCCTCGATCTCGCGCGGCGTCGCCTCGTCGGCGGGGTCGCCGTCGCCCACGGTGCGCTTCGTGAACATCCCGTAAGCCCCCTCCGTGGATCCGAACTTCGAGAGGTGGACGTCGACGGTCGCGGAGCCGCCGGCGCCGCTCACGTACCGCGCCTCGACCACCCGCCGCACGCCGAATCCCTTGTAGATCTCGCACTCCCCGTCGAACATGTCGCAGATGCTGTCGAGCGGCAGGGGCGCCGATTCCCCGAACGTCTTCTCCGCGCCGTTCGGGTCGAGGCAGAACCCGGCCGTCGTGCGCGGGAAGAACGGCGCGCTCGCCGCGTCGCCGATCGTCCCCCCACCGCCAGCGCAGGCCGCCGGCTTCGCGGCCGGCGGAGGCGGCGGCGGCGCGCCGAGCGGCTCTTCCTTCTTGCTGCAGCCCGAAGACAGCGCGGCCGCGAGCGCGCCGGCGAGCAGCGCGCGGGAGCGCCAGGGCCTCCCGGAGCACGCGCTGTACGCGCGAGTCGCAGCAGACGCGCTGTGGTCAAACGGGACGCTCGGCGAACACCTTTCGGGCGGAAATCGCATGGCTCGTTCGCCTTGCACCTTTTTTCATAGCGCCGCAATCGTTAGCGCCCGCGGAGGATCGCTTTGAGAGATTCGCCATGAAGTTCGATGACTTAGCGATCCCCATCGAGGGCATGCGGCTTGCCTTTGCCGGGCCTTTGGTGCGTCCTCACTCCTGTTCGCGACCTCCTCCCCGTGATTCCGATCGACCGCGGGCCTGCGCTCCGGGACCGCGCGCGCCGCGCCGGCGACGTGGAGACGCGCGCGGCTTCACGCTCCTGGAGCTGCTCGCCGTGGTGATCCTCATCGGCATCCTGGCCGCCGCGGCGTCGCCGAGCTTCGTGAGCGGCATGCGCGATCGCCGCGTGAACCGGACCGCGATGGAGATCAGCGGCATCTACCGGCTCGCGCGTTACCAGGCGATCGGGCGCGGGACGGCGGTCCTCGTCCGGTGGACCGCCTCGACAGGCGAGCTCCAGGTGCGGCAGGCGCTCGTGCAGGACGCCGCCGGCTCGCTGATTTCGAGGAGCTGCCTCAGCGTCGCCGACTGGATGGATCCGGCCGAGACCGAGCCTGTCACGATGCTCCGCACCGCCGGCATCGAGCTGGCGGCGGTGGAGCTGCGCGATCCCACCGCGCCCGACGGCGTGGTGCGCGACAACGCCGACGTCTGCTTCACGCCGCGGGGGCGGACGTTCGTCCGCTACGACCCAGGCGCGGGGCTCGCGCCGCTGCTCGGCGCGCTCCGGGTGAACGTGACGAACACCAGGACCGGCCTCCTGCGCTCGGTCTTCGTCCCGCCGAACGGCGTCGCGAGGCTCGGGCTGTGAGCGCGGCGCGTGCGAAGAGGGCGGCGAGCCGCGGCTACACGCTCATCGAGGTCATGGCGGCGCTCGGCGTGCTCGCGATCGGCGCCACCGGGGTGCTCGCGCTTCAGAAGGCGACGCTCATCAGCAACACGAACGCGCGCAACCTCGCGATCGCCAACAGCATCGCCATGACCTGGGCAGAGCGGCTGCGGGTCGACGCGCTCCAGTGGAACGATCCCATGCGGGTGCCCGACATCGCCAGCGACACGGCTTGGCTCGCGCTCAGCACCACCGCCCCGTTCACGAGGGTAACCCCCACGCAAATCCCGGCGCTCGGTGCGCCGAGCGCCGACGTGGTCGGAGCCGACATCTACGCGGGCGACACGTCGGCGTCCGCGTTCTGCACGCACGTCCGCTTCAGCCAGTTCACCAACTCCGCGTCGGGCACGCTGCTCTGGGGCAGCCTGATCCGCGCCGAGATCCGCGTCATCTGGGAGCGCAACGGGAACCCGATCAACTGCGGGATCGCCCCGGCCACCGTCGACGCACAACCCGAGCGCTTCGGCGCGGTCTACCTGACGACAGGCCTGCTCCGGAACACAAGCGAGGACCGGCGATGACGACGAGCCGACGCACCACCCCTCCGCGAGCGCGCGCTTCAGGACAGCGAGGCTTCACGCTCGTGGAGCTGCTCATCGCGATGGCGGCCGGCCTCGTCGTGTCGCTGGCGGCCTTCATGCTCTCGAAGAACGCGACGCGCTTCTTCCAGAACGAGGCGAGGGCCTCCGCCTCGCACCTCGCCGCGACGATCGGGCTGAACCGGCTCGCCGCGGATCTGCAGCGCGCCGCCTATCTCTCGTCGCCCAACATCCTCCTGGACCCGCAGGTCTGCCAGGTCCCGGCCGCGCCGATCGGCCTGAGGCGCCTCGCCGGCATCTCGATCCTGCGCGCAGGGTCGGAGTTCCTCCATGGGACGGAGCTCAGCCAGAGCATGGCCAACGACCTGCACCCTGACTCCATCATCATCGGCGGCAGCTTGAACAGCACCGAGCTGTTCGAGTTCAGGAAGATCAGCGATGAGACGGGCGACTGGGTCGTCGAGCTCAACCCGAACAGCGCCGCCGTGCAGCGCACGCTCGCGCGCGCGCAGGGCGGCGGGCAGAGCCTGACCCAGATCTTCGCTCCCAGCCGGTTCCTGCGCATCATGGTCCGCGGTCAGGAGAAGTTCCTGTACGGCGTCATCGAGAGCGCCAATGTGATCGGCGCTCCGCCCACCACGATCGCCGTCACGCTGAAGGGTGTTCCCGGCCTGCCGAAGCTGGAGGGGCTCGCTGATTGCGGCGTGACCCCCGGCGGCGCCACCGGCGACGGAGGATGGGTGAGCGTCGTCTCCCGCGTCCGCTACGACATCCGGAGCCTCGTCGGCAAGGCGACGGCCTACGCCCCCCTCGTGAAGCCCGTCACGCCGGAGCTCACCGGCGACAACGGCCGCACCGAGCTCGTGCGGGTCGAGCTCGATGAGGAGGATCAAGAGATCGACGACACGCTCGAGGTCGTCGCGGAGTACGCCGTCGATCTGAAGTTCGGGATCTCCGTCGCGCAGGAGAGCGCCGTGCCTGGAGTGACCGATCCGCAGATCACACGGTTTCCGATCATGTTGACCGACAACGCGGCCGTGTACACGAACGCGGCCGCGAACGACCAATCAGGGGCCGTGCCGGAGCGCGTGCGGTCGGTCCAGGTGCGGCTCTCGACCCGCACCCGGGCTCCCGATCGCGACGTCCCCCTCCCCTTCCCCGTGGGCCCCGATGGCCGCAGGCTCAGGTTCCTGATCCCCGGCATCAACGCCAGCGCCAACACCTACGGAAACACGGCGCCTGCCGGAGCGCCGCCGGTCTATGCCCGGATGCGCACGCTCTACGCCGACATCGCGCTCCCCAACCAGGCCTACGTCAAATGGTGAACGCAAGCATCGCCCGGTCCCGCCGGCGCTCCCGCGAGCGGGGCGCCGCCGTCTTCATCGTCGTGCTGGTCATCACGATGCTCACCGCCATCGGCCTGTTCGCGGCGCACGCCGCCACGCTGTCGACCATCGCCAGCGGCCACGAGCGCCGGATGACGCAGACGCACTACCTCACCGAGTACGCGATGCAGCTCGCGATCGCCGAGATCGAGGAGAAGGGCGGCCTGGAGATGATCCCGAGATCGACGAGCTGCTCGGTCGCCACCAACGAGTGCTGGCCGCTCCTGCCGCACACGTTCGGCGCCGCAGAACCGCTCCTGGAGCCGCCAGTTCTTGGGACGCCGGAGACGCCCGGGAGCCTTGGTCGCACCAACGTCCAGTGGATCGCCAAGGTGGAGATCACTGATAAGATAAAGCCCGCAATAGGAAACCGCGCCGGCAGCGACATGGGCGGCCCGAACCCGGTGAGCGTCGATTACTGCACGGTCACCATGAGCGCGCGGCTCATCGCCTGGCCCGGCGGCTCGGCCATCGCCACGGCGGGAAGCCAGGAATCGATGTCGGTGGTCGCCGATATCCTCTGCTCGAAGTGACGAACCGGAGCGCACGATGCGAAACCTGACGAAGGTCCTTGTCACCATGGGCTCCGCAGCGGCGGTCGGCCTCATCGCGGCACGCGCGCGCGCGCAGGCCATGGATGTGGAGCCGCCGCTGCCCAACGTGCTCTTGCTGGTCGACACGTCGGGCTCGATGGAGAAGACGGTTGCGGGCGGGGAGCCGGACTGCAATCCCGGCACTCCCCCCGCCTCCGAGGACCTGAAGAGCCGCTGGACGAAGCTCGTCGAGTCGCTGACGGGCCCGATCCAGGACTTCAGCTGCGTCGCGCAGCCGCGCACAGGCGCGTTCGTCACCGAGTTCAGCGTCGGGGGAGTGCCGCCCTACGACAGGAACTACTACATCCCGTTCCATCGCATGATCTCCGGTCACTGCACGCACGGCCCGGGGGCGACCTACGATCAGGTGGGAAAGCATCGCTGGGACAGCGCGGCCCCTTGCACGACGGATTTTGCGCAGCTCGATACCGGCCTGCTCGACGTCTACATGGACCGGATCCGGTTCTCGCTCATGACGTTCGACACGCTGCCCGACGCGGGCACCGGGCTCCTCTCCGGCGTGCCCGATCCCTCGGGCGGCATGGCGGGGATGTGGAGCTACTTCCTCGGGTTCCAGAGCGGCGCAGGATACCCGGCGCGGGGCAACCCGCCGGCGTGCGCTGCCGCGGACATGGAGGTCGGCGCCAGGAACCCGGCCGCGCCGCTCTGGGAAGGGCCGCTCATCCCCTTCCCGTCGTACACGGCGGACATCACCGAGGTCCGCGGGGTGAACCTGGATATCCAGAAAGCGCTCCTCGCGACGCGCCCTTACGGTGCCACGCCGCTCGCCGGGATGCTGTCCGACGCGCGCGACTACATCTTCAACGAGATCTCGACGTGGGAGGGCAAGCCGCTCGGGCCGCGCGACGATCCGTACATCACCGGCGGCTGCCGCAAGACCTCGATCGTGCTCATCTCCGACGGCGAGCCGAACCTCGACCTGCGCCCGACCTGCGCGCAGGGCGCCGGCCCCGGCCCCGAAGGGACGGGCTGTCCCTACGAGGAGCCGCAGGTCATCGCCCACTCGCTCAACAGCCACCTCAACCCGAACCGGCGCGTGGAGACCTATACCGTCGGGTTCGGCCTCTCCGCGGAGGCGGGCATCGACTGCACGACGCTCTCCTCGGTCGACTTCCTGGCCGGGGGGCGCTGCGTCGGCGCGTCCGGCGCGCTCAAGGCGTGCTGCACGCTGTCGCGCATCGCCATCGAGGGCGGGACCGACCGCGGCTATTTCCCGAACGACGCCACCCAGCTCTCCGAGGTGATGTCGCGGATCTTCGCGCACATCGCCGCGAACTCGACGAGCCGCACCCTCCCCGTCTTCGCCAACGCGACCGCGACCCACACCGGCAGCACCGCCGAGGGGGTTGCGTACCAGTTCGCCTCGTCGTTCAGCCCGCCGCCGGACGGCTCGCTCTGGACCGGCAACCTCGAGCGCAAGCGCTTCGTCTGCGAGACCGTGAACGGCGTCATGACGACGCAGCTGAAGGACGTCGACCCGGAGAAGGGCGACGACTTCGCGGCCAACGTCAACTCCGGCGCCCTCACACGGGCGCGGCAGTTCTTCACGGTGATCGGCGATCTCGACACCACCGCGCAGCGCATCTGGTCGAGGCGGAGCATCCGCCCCGACGACGTCGCCACGGACGGGCTGGGCAACTACAAGGGCACGATGACCGCGCTCGCGGAGGGGTCGATCTTCGCGGGTGGGCTCGCCAGCGCGTCCCGCGCGCTCGACCTCGATCCCAGCGGGGCCGTCCCGCCGCAGTGCTCGGGCGGGCTGCAGACGACCGACGCCGCGACCTGCGCCCGGCGCCTCATCGAGTGGGAGGTCGGCGAGGCGATGCCCCCGGGCATCGCCTCCCGTAACGGCAACGAGCTCGGCAGCATCTATCACTCCACGCCGGTCGTCGTGGGACCGCCGAACGACTACATCCCCGACGAGTCCTACCGGGCCTTCGCGGAGGACCCCGATCAGGCGAGCCGGCCGCTCGTGCTCTACACGGCGACGACCGACGGGCAGCTGCACGCCTTCCAGGTGGCCGCGGCGAGCGCGACCGACGATCTCAAGGTCGACAAGGTCGAGAACAACGAGCTCTGGTCGTTCCTGCCGCCCCACGTGCTCCCCCGGCTGCTCGCGACGTTCAATCAGCAATCGCTGCTGCTCGACGGCGCGCCCGTCGTGAAGAACGTCGTCTTCGAGCGCACGTCGGCGCAGGTGAGCAACGCCAACGCGACCTGGAACACCGTGCTGCTCGCCGGCGGCGGCGCGGGCGGCAGCTTCTACTACGCGCTCGACGTGACGGACCCGCATCACCCGCAATTCCTCTGGCAGCTCTCCACGGACGACGCCGGCAATCCGCTGTTCGGTGACACGACGCCGACGCCGGCGATCGGCATGGTCGAGATGCTGGACGAAGGCGCGATCAAGGAGATCGCGGTCGCCATCCTGCCCGGCGGCTCTGCCCCGCTCGACACCAGTCAGAGCGCGTGCAACCGGCAGAACCCGACGCCCTCGCTCTTCCATCCGACGGGCACCCTGGCGGTCCGCGACTCGGTCCGGTGCTGGGGCAGCGCGGGCACCGGCGGCCCCGTCGGCCCGTCGCGCTCGCTCACGATCGTCCGGCTCGACACGGGAGAGATCATCCGCACGTTCCGGGGCCGCCTCGACGAGGCCCCGGGCGGGCTCGGCTCGCGGCGCAAGGTGGTCGACTTCGACTCTCCGATCACCGGCGTCCCCGTGCCGTTCCCGGCGGGGGTCGGCGAGGTCGCCGAGCGCATCTATGTCGGCGACGCCGACGGGACGCTCTGGCGCGTCAGCCTGTCGAGCACGAACCCGGACGAATGGACCGTGGACCTGGCCTGGGACGCGTACTCGTTCCAGAGCGACACGGCGGCGAGCAGCCAGCCGATCCAGACGACGCCGATCGTGAGCACCGATCCGCTCGGCAACAAGGTCATCCTGTTCTCCACCGGCGATCAGGAGACGTTCACGGCGGGCGGCACCATCGAGACGCGGGTCTGGTCGATCACCGAGCGCCCGTACAACAGCAGCCTCCGCTTCAGCGAGAACTGGGTCATCCCGTTCACGGGCGGCAAGCGCGTGACCGGGCCCATCTCCCTCTTCAACGGCTGCGCGTACTTCGCGACGTTCACGCCCGTCGCGCCCGGCACCTACACGTGCGCGGACGGGGCCGGCTCGATCTGGGGCGTCGACTACCTGATCGGCGCGGCGGGGACGCCGGCCGCGTACCCCCACGCCTGCCTCGTCGTCGATCCGCTCGCGGGTCCCCAGCACGAGGAGGAGCAGCCGCCGGGCACGATCGTCTTCGGCGTGGCGGTGACCCAGAAGCCGACCTGCACGGAGACGGATACCTTCGAGGATCAGTTCTTCGGCACGCAAACGATCGTCCGGCAGTCCAGCCCGCCGGAGTACCAGCTCGTGTTCCACACCGGCGCCGCGGGCCAGGCGGACGCCCAGGGGGCGACGACGCGAACGAGCACGAGGACGCTGCAGCGGCCGCGCAAGGTCGTTAAGATCGACTCGTGGGCCACCCTCATCGAATGACGCGAGCCGGCCTGTCGCGCGCGCTCGCCGCGCTCGTCGCGTGCGCTTCGGCCGCGCCCGCCTGCCGCGGCGACGCCGGCGCGCCGGCGCCGGCGCCGCCGCCGAGCGAGGCCGCGGCGCCGAAGCCGCCGGTCGACCAGGCGCTTCCGGGCGAGCTCGCCGAGGGGGTCGAGCAGGCGTTCGGCCTGCCCATCCCGCGGCGCATGAAGGTGCGCGCGCGATTCTCCGATGCCGTCTTCGCCGTCGGGGAAATCCCGGCCGAGCGGGTGGCGAACTACGTGCGCACGCGCGTCCTCGCCGGAAACGTCGAGACCGGGCCCGCGAAGACGATCTTCTCGCGCGCCACCGTGAAGAGCGCGCCAGAGCGGGTGATCCGGATCGAGGTCGTCTCGCGCGCGCACCTCTCGGAGCTCGTCGTCCGCGACGAGACCCGGCCGCCTCCGGAGCAGGGCCTGTCCGTCGAGGAACGCTGGCGTCGCAGCGGGCTCACGCCGGACGGCAAGGTGCTCGATCCCACCCACCTCGAGTGAGCGCGGCGGCGGCGGCGGCCTCGACCTCCCGCGCCGCGGAGGCCGCCGCGCCAG
Source organism: Sorangium sp. So ce375 (assembly GCF_051473855.1). Classification (NCBI taxonomy): domain Bacteria; kingdom Pseudomonadati; phylum Myxococcota; order Polyangiales; family Polyangiaceae; genus Sorangium; species Sorangium sp. So ce375. Next base: position 2,835,295 of record NZ_CP150335.1, on the reverse strand, counting down.
TCGACATCTCCGACCTTTCGAAGTAGATCGCGGCCGTGTCGACCAAGCCGCTCCCCACCGCTCCGCTCCGAAGGACGCCGCTCTACGACGAGCACATCAAGCTCGGCGGCCGCATGGTCCCGTTCGCCGGCTGGGAGATGCCGGTCCAGTACAGGGGCGTCACCGAAGAGCACAAGGCGGTGCGCTCCGCCGCCGGGCTTTTCGACGTCTCGCACATGGGCGAGATGATCCTCAGCGGCGAGCACTCCGGACAGGTGGTCGACTACCTCGTCACGAACGACGTGAAGAAGCTGGAGGACGGCCACGCGCTGTACACGTGCGCGTGCAACGACGCCGGCACGATCCTCGACGACCTCATCGTTTACCGGATCGACGCGCGGCAGTGGCTCATCGTCTGCAACGCGTCGAACCGCGACAAGATCGCCGCCCACGTCCGGGCCGCGGCGCAGGGCCACTGCAGCTTCGAGGACGCGTCGGATCGCACGGCGATGATGGCGCTCCAGGGGCCGAAGGCGCTCGACATCGTCGCGCTCGCGGGCGGCGACGGACCTGCGCTGCGCGAGCTCGCGCCGTTCCACTTCCGCGACGCGACGCTCGCCAACGTGCGCTGCACCGTGGCCCGCACCGGCTACACCGGCGAGGACGGCATCGAGATCTTCTGCTCGCCGTCCGACGCGCAGCGGCTCTGGCGCGCGCTCGTCGAGCTCGGCAGTCCGCTCGGCCTCGAGGCGACGGGCCTCGGCGCGCGCGACACGCTCCGCCTGGAGGCGCGCCTGTCGCTGTACGGCAACGACATCGACGAGAGCACGAACCCCATCGAGGCGGGCCTCGGCTGGGTGGTGAAGCTCGACAAGGGCGATTTCGTGGGGCGCGCCGCGCTCCAGCGCGTCAAGGCGGAGGGCCCCGCGCGCAAGCTGATCGGCTTCGAGATGGTGGGCCGCGGCATCGCGCGCCACGGCTACCCGCTGCTCGACCCGAGCGGCGCGAAGGTCGGCGTCTGCACGAGCGGCAGCCCCGGGCCGACCGTCGGCAAGAACATCGGGCTCGGCTACCTGCCGGCGCCGATGGCGGCGGTCGGGACCGCGTTCCAGGTCGACTGCCGCGGGCGCTCGGTCGAGGCGGTCGTGGTCAAGACCCCGTTCTACAAGCGGGCCTGACCCGCGCCGAGAGCGCCGCGGCGCCTCGATCCGAGCGGCCGCGCGCGGCGACCAGAGATCCAGGTTGGCAAAGGGAGAAGAAGTCACATGGCGAGCGACAATGTCCGAACGGACCGGCGGTACACGAAGGACCACGAGTGGGCCAAGCAGGAGAACGACCACGTCGTGATCGGGATCACCGCCTTCGCAGTCGATCAGCTCGGCGACATCACGCTGGTCAACCTCGACGTGAAGGCGGGCGACACGATCACCGCGGGCACGGCGTTCGGCACGATCGAGAGCGTCAAGACGCTGAGCGATCTGTTCGCGCCGGTGAGCGGCAAGGTCCAGCGCGTGAACGCCGATCTCGAGAACCGCCCCGAGCTCGTCAACGAGGACTGCTACGGCAAGGCGTGGATGATCGAGGTCGTGCCCTCGGATCAGGGCGAGCTCGGCACGCTCATGGATCCCGACGCGTACAGCGAGCTCCTGAAGACCGCGGCGCACTGACCGCCGCGCCCCTCCGCACTCCGCACCCCCCTTCCCGCTGCACAAGACAATGCGCTACCTGCCCCACACGCCCGAGGAAATCAGCGAGATGCTGCAGGCCGTAGGCCTGTCGTCGCTCGAGGAGCTCTACAGCGCGATCCCGGAGGAGGCGCGCCTCACGCGCCCGCTCTCGATGGAGCCTTCCCTCGACGAGAGCTCGCTCATGAGGCACCTCGAGGAGCTCGCCCAGAAGAACCGCGCCGGGCGCATGCTCTCGTTCCTGGGAGCCGGCGCCTACGAGCACCACTTCCCGCCGGCCGCCGATCAGCTCCTGCTCCGCAGCGAGTTCTACACGGCCTACACGCCGTACCAGCCCGAGGTCTCCCAGGGCACGCTCCAGGTCATCTTCGAGTTCCAGACGATCGTGAGCGAGATCCTCGGGCTGCCGATCGCCAACGCGTCGATGTACGACGGCGCGAGCGCGCTCGCGGAGGCCGTGCTGATGGCCCGCCGGCTGACGGGGCGCGAGCGCACGATCCTGTCCGGGGGCGTGCACCCCGACTACGTCGGCACGGTCGAGACGTACGTGCACGGCATCGGGACCGGCAAGGCGTCGCTGGTCGGGGTCGACGTCGGCCGAGACGGCACGGCGGACGTCGACGCGCTGACGCGGGCGATCGACGAGACGACCGCCTGCGTGGTCGTCGGCTATCCGAATTTCTTCGGCGTCGTGGGCGACATCCGGAAGGTCGCCGAGGCGTGCCACCAGAAGGGCGCGCTGCTGATCACGGTCACCCTGGATCCGTACGCGCTCGCGCTGCTCGAGTCGCCGGGGGCGCTCGGCGCCGACATCGCTGTGGCGGAGGGCCAGCCGCTCGGCCTGCCGCCGCAGTACGGCGGCCCCAACGTCGGGCTGTTCGCGTGCCGGAACGACCGCAAGTACCTCCAGCAGGTGCCCGGCCGGCTCGTCGGCGAGACGGTCGACAAACAGGGGACCCGCGGGTACGTGCTGACGCTCGCGACGCGCGAGCAGCACATCCGCCGCGAGCGCGCGACGAGCAACATCTGCACGAACAGCGGCCTCTGCGCGACGGCGGTCACGATGCGGATGTGCATGCTCGGCAAGCGCGGGTTCGTGGAGGCGGCGAAGCAGTGCCTCGCGAAGGCCGAGCACCTGAAGCGGGAGATCGCGCGGCTCGCCGGGTACTCGCTGCCGATGTCGGCGCCGACGTTCCACGAGTTCGTCGTGAAGGTCCGCGGCGGGGACGCGGGGAAGCTCACGCGGGCGCTGGCCGAGCAGGGGATCATCGCGGGGCTCGATCTCGGGCGGATCGACGCGCGGCGGCGGGACGAGCTGCTCATCGCCGTGACCGAGCGGCACAGCCGCGCGGACCTCGATCGGCTGGTCCACGGCCTCGCGGGCTTCACGCCCTGAAGCGGCGGTAGCGCGGAGGGGGCCGAGATGCCGGCCCCCTGGCGCTTCTCTGCGGCGGACGGGTCAGCGGGAGGCGACGTCCCGGCTTTGCTGCGCGGGGAGCGGGTTCGGCCACAGCGGCAGGAGCGACTGCCGGTAGACGGTGAGGCGCAGGAGGTCGATGCCCGCGATGGCGGCGAACGCCATGGCATCGTCCGTCCCGTAGCTCCCCTGGAACGAGAGGCTGATGCCGAGCGGCGCCCCGAGCGTGAGCGCGCCGGCGACGCCTGTGGAACCCGCACCCCAGAAGCGGCGATAGCCGCCCGCGTCGAGGGCAAAGCCCAGCTGGCCGGCCTGAAAGCCGCGCGTCGCGACCCGGGCGAGCAGCGCGAGATCGATGCCGCTGTCGAGGATCGGCGTCGCGCGCATCAGTCCGCCGACGATGACGGGCGCGTCGGGCGTGGTCCCGACGCCGACGTCGAGCGACAGCGCGCCGTCGAAGACGAAGTCGTCTTTCCCCTGCTTCCAGCCGACCGCGCCGGCGCCCACGAAGGTCCACGCGGAGGCGTCCGCGCGCGACGGCGATGACCAGGCGAGCGGGGCGATCAAGGCCCCGAGGGCGACGAGGCAGGCGATGGGCGAGCGCACGCGAGCGAGCTACCACGAAGCGCCGAGCGGCGATAGGTCAGCGCGCGCCGCCTCGCCGCTCGACGATGCGCCGCGCCACGAGCGCCGCCACCTCGGGGTCGAAGAGGAGCGTGTTGTGCCCCCGCCCCTCCATCACCCGCACCTCGCCGCCCGGCAGCGCGTGCGCGATGGGCGAGCGGACCAGCGTGTCGGCCCCGGCGACGATCGACAGGTGCGGGGTGCTCGACCGCGCCGTCCCGAGGAGGACGCGCCGGAGGAGCGGGCTCGACGCGTCGAGATCGCGCGCGCCCCCGAAGCCGAGCAGCGCGGCCCGCGGGATGCCGCCGAACGGGCTCGCCATGGAGATGGTCTGCACGATCCGCGGATCGCCGACCTCCTGCGCGAAGAAGCGGCACACGATGCCGCCCATGCTGTGGCCGACGAGGTGCAAGCGCACCCCGTCCGGCAACGCGGCGACGAGCGCCGCGAGGCGCGCCGACAGCGCCTCGACAGAAGGCCCCGGCGCGTAGGACATCGTCGCCGTGTGGACCGACCACGGCGGCGCGGCGCGCGCCGGGTCCGTCCGACCGAGCGCACGCGAGGCGCTCGACATGGCCGCGTGGCGCTCGATCGCCGTGCGCAACGGCCGGAGGACACCGGCAGACGCGAAGAGCCCGTGGAGGATGATCACGACCTCGTCGCCGTCGCGCGCCCCGTCCGGGATCACCGGCGCGAGGGTGTCGTACGGCAGGAGGACCGCCTGCCTCGCGAACGAGGCCACCTCCCTGCCAGCTGTCGCCGCGAAGGCCGACGCACGGAACCACCTCGCCACGTGGTGGCTCTTACCATGGATCCATCGCGCGACGTCCTCGTGGCGCGCGACGCGCTGTGTCGCGGGCGCGCCACGAGGACGCCGCGCGGGCGGCGAGGAGGCCGATCACGGCCGCAGCAGCCAGACATGGAAGCTGCGGAATGCCCCCCGGAGCGCGCGGATCCGGACCAGGTCCCCCGCCGCGACGTCGCGCAGCGGCACCCGGATCTCGGACCAGCGATCCAGAGGCCGCTCTGGCACCTCGACGCGGGCCTCGCCCGCGGCGCGCTCGACCGAAACGCCGATCGCGATCGGACCGCCCCCGTCGGTGCGCAGCGCGAGCTCGGCAGGCCCGCGGGCGATCGCGGCGGCGGAGCCGATCGCGAACGACTGCTCGCGCCCCTCGGGGATGATCCTGCCGGCGTCGAACCGCGGCGCCCCGCGGCCGTCGCTCCCGTCCCGCAGCACGGCGCCGACGACCCAGCCGCCGCGCGGCGACGGGAACACGTAGCCGTGCGCCCGCTCGTCGACGAGGTCGGCGACGTCCACCTCGTCGACGGCCCCGTCGCGGCGCTCCCCCGGCGGGGCGAGCGCCGACCAGTCCGCCTCGTAGATCACCTTCTCGTCCGCGGCGCACATCACGTTGTCCTCGATCTTCACCGCGTCGACGCGCCGGCCGAAGACGTCCGCGAGCCCGCCCCACCACGAGGGGTACAGGGCGAACACGTCAGGCCGGTCGGCGGCGTCGAGCCGCTCGATGAGCTCGACCACGGCGGGCACCCCGTGCACCGAGGCCCGCGCGAACGGCATCCCCCGGTAGCCGCCGAGCCCGAGCCCGTCGATAGCAGGGATCCCCGACAGGTACGGGATCGCGCCCGCGTCGCCGAGCAGCACCCGCCGCGGCGCTCGGTGTTGGCGCGCGCGCGCGGCGAGGCGCCGCGCGACCTCGACCTGCTGCCCGGCGATGTTGGCCGAGGAGCGGGCGAAGTTGTCGATCTGCCGCGCGAACCACGCGGAGGGCGCGGCGAGGGCCGCGAGCGCGAGCGCGGCGGCGACGCCCGCCGCGAGCCGCCCCCGCCGCGCGAGCGCCTCGGTCCCGAGGGCCGCCGCGACGAGCAGCATCGCGAGCGCGGGGGCGGCGTAGCGGAGGTTCTGGTAGCGCGCCGTCGCGTTGAGCGCGACGAGGAGCAGCGAGCCGTAGGCGCCGATCAAGAGCGGCACGGCGAGGCGCCGCGAGCGGCGGTCGAGCGCAGCGATCGCGCCGAGCAGCGGTAAGACGAAGGCGTAGGGCGGGCCGCCGAGCGCGCTCTCCAGCGCCTGCACCCGCAGCGCGGCGAGGTTCTTGACCACCTCCACCGCCTTCTCGATCGGCGTCGGGTACGGGTTCGACAGGATGAGCTTGCGCACGGCCCCGGCGGCGCTCCACTCCCCCGTGAGCGCGCGGTTCGCGGCGGCCTGCGCGCCGAGGAGCAGCGCCGTCGGCAGAGACGCGCGCGCGAGCGACGCCGCCGCGCCGAGCGAGCCCGCCGCGTGGGCCACGGCGACCGCGAGCGGCGCCGCGAGCGCGATGGCCTCGGGCCGCGTCGCGACGAGCAGCGCGGCGAGGAGCCCCGCCCGGAGCTGCTCGGCCGGACGCTGCGCCGGCGGGGCGAGCTCGGCGCGCCGCACCGCGACGAGCGCGCGGCCCATCACCGCGCCGAGCAGCGCGACCTCCATCCCGGAGAACCAGCTCCAGTCGAGCAGCGGCACGGCCACGACGAAGAGCGGCGCGACCCAGGCGACCCAGCGGGAGCAGCTAGCGCCGGGCCCGCCGCGCGGATCGAGGAGCCGCCGGAGCGACCGGCAGAGGTCGAGCAGCGCGGCGCACGCGAGGAGCGCGGCGAAGAGGCCGAGCCACGCGCCGCGGAAGCCGAGCAGGTACCCGGGCGCGAGGGCGAGCGGGTACGTCAGGCTCGTCCCGCCCGAGGAGTAGCCGTTGCCCGGGATCCACGAGAACGGGTGGCCCAGGGCCGCGGCGCGGGCGAACCCGAAGTGGATGTAGACGTCGTCGAGGGGCGCCGGCCAGACGCCGCCCGTCCTCGCGAGCGCGGGCCCGTAGAACGCCGCGGCGGCGCCGAGCACCGGGATCGCGGCGCTCGCGTGCCACAAGAGCAGCTGGATCCGCGGCGGGCGCCTCACGGCCCGGCGGGTACCACGAAGGAGCCCAGGACGGCGCGCCGATTCTGGCTAGACTGCGGGCCATGGTGCTCAGAGCCGTGGTGGACGAATCGATCGACGCCGCCTACTGGGAGGCCGTGGAAGAGGCGGCCGAGCTCCTGCAAGAGGAGCAGGTCCAGGAGGCGCTCGTCGCGCTGCGCGACGTGATCAAGGCCTCCCCGTCGAACCCGTACGCGTACAACCTCCTCGGGCACGCGCTCTACGAGCTCGGCCAGCTCGAGCCGGCGCGCGACGCCTACCGCGCCGCCGTGCGGCTCGCGCCGAGCTTCCTCGGGGCGCGGGTTGCCCTGTCGCACGCGCTCCGTCGCCTCGGCGACGCGGACGGCGCGATCGCGCAGGCGAAGGAGGCGCTCCGCCGGTTCCCGAAGGACGGTGAGGCGATGCACGCCATGGGGCTGGCGCACGCGGCCCGCGGCAACCGCGCGCTCGCGCGAAAGCACCTCCAGGGCTTCCTGGACGCGGGCCCCGAGGTCGAGGCGGCGATGGAGGTGCGGCAGATCCTCGAGATGCTCGGCGTCGGGAACGACGACGAGCCGCTCCAGTTCGAGTAGCCTTCCCCGGCGCACGCGCGCGGCGCGCCGGAGGAAGGAACTCGATGGTGACCACCCCGCACTTCGATCTCATCATCATCGGCACGGGGCCGGGCGGCGAAGGCGCCGCCATGACGGCCGCGAAGCACGGCAAGTCGGTCGCGGCGATCGAGCGCTACACGCGGGTCGGCGGGGGCTGCACCCACTGGGGGACGATCCCCAGCAAGGCGCTGCGCCGCGCGATCTACCACATGAACCTGATCAACCAGAGCCCCATCTACAAGCGGATGGATGTGGTTCCGGAGTACCCGTTCGCCGAGCTCCTCGCGACCGCGAACCACGTCATCGACGAGCAGGTCGACCTGCGCGAGAGCTTCTACGACCGGAACGGCGTCCCGCTCATCCCGGGGCAGGCCAGGTTCGTCGATCCGCACACGGTCGAGGTGGAGGGCGACGGGGGCCAGCGCCGGCGGTTCACGGCCGACAGCTTCATCATCGCGACCGGCTCGCGCCCGTACCGGCCGGCCGACATCGACTTCAGCCACCCGCGCATCTTCGACAGCGACACGCTGCTGCGGATGGATCACACCCCCCGGAGCATCACGATCTTCGGGGCGGGCGTCATCGGCTGCGAGTACGCGTCGATGCTGCGCAACATGCAGGTCGCCGTGAACCTCGTGAACACGCGCTCGAACCTCCTCGAGTTCCTCGACGACGAGATCACCGACGCGCTCGGGTACCACTTCTGCGACAAGGGGATCCGCGTCCTGAACGGCGAGGAGCACGAGAAGGTCGAGGCCACGAAGGAGGGCGTCGTGGTCTCCCTGAAGAGCGGGAAGAGGCTCCGGAGCGACGTCTTCCTATGGGCCAACGGGAGGTCGGGCAACACGGCCGATGTCGGCCTGGAGAGCGTCGGCATCACGCCGAACAAGCGCGGTCAGCTCGAGGTGAGCGAGACCTTCCAGACGAGCCAGCCGCACATCTACGCGGTCGGCGACGTGGTCGGCTTCCCGGCGCTCGCGAGCGCGAGCTACGACCAGGGCCGGTACGCGGCCAGCCACATCTGCGGCCAAGCCGACGACAAGCTGGTCCGGGACATCCCCACGGGCATCTACACGACGCCGGAGATCTCGTCGCTGGGCAAGAGCGAGCGGGAGCTCACGGCGGAGAAGGTGCCCTACGAGGTGGGGAAGTCGACGTTCAAGACGCTCGCGCGCGCGCAGATCACGGGCCAGCAGGTCGGGATGCTGAAGCTGATCTTCCACCGCGAGACGCTCGCGCTGCTCGGGATCCACTGCTTCGGCGAGAACGCCGCGGAGATCATCCACATCGGGCAGGCGATCATGTCGCAGCCTGCGCCGCACAACACGATCCGGTACTTCGTGAACACGACGTTCAACTACCCCACCATGGCCGAGGCCTACCGCGTCGCTGCGCTCGACGGGCTGGGGCGCGTGTTCTGAGGGCGCGGCTCTCGAGCGCACCCAGGCTCTCCCGTAGCGGCGCCCGGCGAGGCCGAGGCGCTCATCAGGACCGTCCAGCGGGGCGGCGCCGCGAGGGCGATCGGCGCGGCGGTTGCCAGCGCGCCGCGCGGCGGTGATACTCCCCGGAGGAGCACGCTGTCATGGCCGCCGCTGCACCCCTCCTCGCCCTCTCTGCCGGCGCCGCCGTCGCGGACGGCTCGGAAGACCAGCTCTTCGTCGTTCATGACGTCTCGTGGGAGGAGTACGAGGCCATCCTGGCCGCCCTCGGGGACCGGGCTGGCGTGCGGGTGACGTACTGCGAGGGAGTGCTGGAGCTGATGAGCCCGGGCGGACCGCACGAAGGGCGGAAGACAATCCTGGCCCGCCTCATCGAGGCCTACGCCGAGGAAGCGGAGCTGCCGCTCAGCGGGTACGGCAGCATGACCGTCCGCAAGCGGCTCGCCCAGCGGGGCGCAGAGCCGGATGAGTGCTACGTGCTCGGGACGGTCGAGGACGGGGGGATCCCGGAGCTCGCGATCGAGATCATCGAGAAGAGCGGGACGATCGACAAGCTCTCCGTCTACGCGGGGCTCGGCGTGCCCGAGGTCTGGTTCCTGAGGAAGGGGAAGCTCTCCATCCACCTCCTCGGCCCGGATGGCTACGCCGAGGGGAAGCGAAGTCAGTTCTTGCCGGGGCTCGACCTCGCGGCGCTGACGGAGTTCATGGTGCGCAAGGGGGACCAGACGACGGTGGTGCGCGCGTGGCGAGCGATGCTCCGGGAGCGGGGCAGACCGTGAGCGCGGCCCGCTGAACGGCGGCGCGCCGCCTCGTCCCCTACGCCCCGCCCCTCGCCCGCGCCGCGCACGCCGCCGCGATCGCCTCCGCCCCCGCCTCTCGCGCCGCGATCTCGCACGCGCGCCACGCCGCGAGCCGCTCCGGCGCCGCGGCGCCGCGCGGCGCGGCCGCGACCCGCGCCTCGACCGAGCGCGCGAAGGCGTCGAGCGCCGCCTCGTCCCCGCGCTCCGACAGGAGCACGCCCAGCGTGAGGGCCGCATGCGCGACCTGCCGCTCCGCCCCCGGGTACATCTCCTCCGCGAGCGCCTCGACGAGCGCCGGGAGATCGCGGCGCGCCGCGGCCTCGCGCGCCTTCACCTCGGGCGCCGCGGCCTCGGCCCCCGCGACGCCGAGGCGCCGCTCCAGGTAGCCGACCACCGAGCGGGCGAGGCGCTGGAACGAGGCGAGCCCGTCCGTCGGCACCTCGAGGACGCCGCCGCGGGCGCGCGCGCCCGCGACGTCGAGGTCGAGCACGATCACGAGATCCTCCCGCTCCCCGATGACGAGGAGGTCGTGCGCCCAGTCGAGCGAGCGCTCCTCCACGAGCCACGCCGTCGCCCGCGCGACGTCGCCGCGCGGCAGGATCAGCGTGCCGTCCGGAAGCGCGACGCCGTCCGCCGCCGCGTAGAGCGCAGCGAGATCCGGCGGCTCGGCCAGCGCGAGGGGCCACGCGCCCGCGCCGGCCGCCGGAGGCCGCGCCTCCACGCCGGCGCAGGCGAGCAGCGCGGCGACGCGCGACGCGAGAGGGCCAGCCGCGCTCACGGCGCCGGCACCCGCCCGCAGGGAGCGTCCGCGAGGTTCCGGAGGAAGCCGTGCGCCTGCGCGGCCGCCGCGGGCACGTCGAAGATCACGAAGTGACCGTCGCTCCCCTCGGGGACCGGCCACTGCGCGAGCACGCCCGAGGCGCGGCCGCCGGCGAGGTTGCCGGCGAGCCCGCCCGGCGGCACCTCGACCGGCGCAGGGCCGCCGAAGCCGTACTCCCGGATCGGACGCTGCGCAGGCAGCTGCAGCGGCAAGCCCATCGCCAGGGCGTGCATCTCGATGCCGCGAGGCGGCGCGTACGTGTCGCCGCTGCCATCCGGGTTGATGCCCTCGGTCATGTAGATGCTCTTCGGCGCGAAGCCGTCGCGGGGCGCGACGAGCAGGCGCGCAGCGTAGTGGATCGGATCGACAACGTCGACGATCGACTGCGCGAGCGAGATCGCTGGGTGGAACTCGTTCACCTCGCCCTCCTCCTCGCCCATCAGCCCGAGGAAGACCGACTTGACGAGCGCCGCGACGTTCGGCGGAGGGTTCGTTTTCTCGAGCAGGGTGACCGAGATGACGGCCGACGCCCCGGAGAGCACCCCGCCCCGCGCCGAGTCGTCCGCCGCGAGGTAGAGCGGGCCGTTGAGCCCGCCCTGGGAGTGCCCGAAGAACAAGATCTTCGACGGGTCGAGCCGGATCTCCTCCCCCGTGCTGGACACGGCGGCGGGCACCGCCATCCGTGACTCGGTGAAGAGGCGCGCCCGCTGTACCTCGTCGAGCGCCGACTGGCGCGCGTTGGTCCGCGCCGCGGCCACGTTCTGCACGTTGTAGAACAGGAGCGCGGCCTGCGCCGGATCCTGCGGCGCCTCCGGGCGCGTGCCGTGGAAGATCTGGTCGACGCCCATGACCGCGAGGCACCGTCGCGCGAGCTCCTGGCCGGTGCCGCTGCGAACGTAGGAGCGGTAGTCGCCGCCGGTGCCGTGGGCGAAGAGCACGATGGGGTAGCCGGCCTCGGGCATGGGACAGCGGCTCGCGGCGGGGATCGTGAGCGAGAAGCGCAGATCGAAAAAGCGGGAGATCACCGGCTCGCCGGCCTTGGTCTCGAAGCCGCCGCCGTCGTCGTGGCTCAGGTACGGCGCCCGGCCGATCTGGTAGCTCGGCGACGGGCCGTACACGCCGACGTACTCGTCCCACGTCTGCTGGTGGCCCAGGAGCCGCCACTGCTCGGGCCGCGCCTCCGGCGGCGGGACGCTCGCGAGCAGGTGGTCACGCAGCGCGAAGAGCTCCGCGGTCGGGTCGGAGGTGGTGAACACCGTGAGGTGGACGATGCGCTCCCGGTCGACGCCCGCGGCCTCGATCTCGTCCACCGCCGGAGCGAGCGCCTCCCGTTCGGCGTCGGCCGCGGCGCTGGCGCGCTCGATCCCGAGCGCCTGGCGCAGCTCCGGGCTCGCCTCCACCGTGCCGCCGCCCTCGCCGCGCACCGCGTCCGTGACGACGAGCGCGTACCGGGTCCGCGGCCGGAGCGGGAAGCCCATCACGGGCATGAAGGCGAGGGTGTTCGCGGGCCAGTAGACGCCAGCCTCACGCCGGAAATAGACCGAGATCGGGCGCCGCTCGCCGCGCGCCGGCGAGCCTGGATCCACGTCGATGAGCTGCACCGTCCCGAGGGGGCTCATGGCGATGGCGGGCGTCGACGGGAGCGAGGCGACGTCGATCGGGCCAGCGAACCGCAGGAACCCGGCCGCCGCCGGAGAGAAGCCGTCGAGGACCGCGTCCATGTCGCCGATGTACTCGTCGAGGATCCTGAGTCGGCGCGGGTTGGGGTAGCCGTCGAGCCGCGCCGCGCCGCCCTCGCGGCGCAGATCGCTCGGCCACGGCGCGTCGAAGAACCGCTCCTCACGGAGGTCGCCGTGCTGCGCAGGCGAGACCCAGATCGACGAGACGCTCGATCCCGCATCGCCGCACCCGAGCGCCGCGACGAGCGACGATGCGGCGGCCGTCACCACAGCGAAGGAGGGACGCATGAGGGGATGGTGGCGCACGCGCTCGTCGAGATCGACGGTCCGAGCGCGCGCAGAAGCAGACAAACCAGCGCGACGAGGCGCGATGTGCGCGGCGCTTCGTCGCGAACGCGCTCGCTTCGTCGCTGACACGCGCGAGGCGGAGCGCACGGCGCAGCGCGCCCGCTCTGGTCGTATTCCAAGTTCTCTGCGTCGTTACGTTCCAAACGACGAACAGCAGATGCCGCGCGCGGCGACGCGCGGCCAGCCGACGAACGCAAACGAGCGAGGCGAGCGAGGCGAGCGAGGAAACCGACGCCGAGCCGCGAGATGGCCGACGCCGACGCCCGCGAGCGGGCGCCGCGGCGCGCTCCGTCGAGGGTGACTTCGGGTTGTGCTTCATATATATATGATTTAGGTGCTCCGGATGTCCCTGGAAGGCAGGATCGCGCTCGTCACGGGTGGGGGTCGCGGCATAGGTCGGGCGATCGCCGAGCGGCTCGCGCAGGACGGAGCGCGCGTCGCCGTCGCAGGCCGCACGCAGGCCGAGATCGAGGAGACGGCTGCGGCCATCGGCGGCGTCGCCGTCCGGCTCGACGTCGGCGACCGCGAGGGGGCGCCGTCGGCGCTCGCCGAGCTCGAAGGCCGGCTCGGCCACATCGACGTGCTCGTCAACAACGCGGGGGTCGCCGAGAGCGCGCCGTTCGACAGGACCAGCGACGCGCTCTGGGACCGCATGCTCGCGGTCAACGTGACCGGCGCCTTCGTGCTCTGCCGCGCGCTGATCCCGAAGATGATCGCGCGCGGGTTCGGGCGCGTCGTCAACGTCGCCTCGACCGCCGGGCTCGCCGGGTGCGCCTACTCGACCGCGTACTGCGCGTCGAAGCACGCCATGGTCGGGATGAGCCGCGCCATCGCGCTCGAGATCGCCCGGACGCCGGTGACCATCAACTGCGTCTGCCCCGGGTGGGTGAACACGAGGATGGCGGACGAGGCGATCGCCCGCATCGCCGAGAAGACCGGGCGAGGCGAGGACGCCGCGCGGCGGTCGCTCGAGGCGATGTCGCCTCAGGGCCGGATGGTCGAGCCCGACGAGGTCGCGCTCGTCGTGTCGATGCTCTGCAGCGACGAGGCGCGCAGCATCCACGGCCAGGCGATCCCGGTCGACGGGGGGCAGGTGATGCGGTGAAGGGCCATCTCGAGATCGTGCAGCCCGCCGGGTGGCCGGCGCCCCGAGGCTACGCCAACGGCGTCGTCACGCGCGGCAGGACGCTGCACATCGCGGGGCAGATCGGGTGGGACGCCGCCTCGGGGCAGCTCCTTAGCGACGATCTGGCCGAGCAGTTCGCGCAGGCGCTCGACAACGTGCTCGCGGTCGTCGCGGCCGCCGGCGGGGAGCCGGCCGACGTCGCGCGCATGACCGTCTACGTGACCGATCTCGAGGCGTACCGGAGCTCGCTCCGCGCGATCGGCGCCGCGTGGCGAGCGCGGTTCGGAAAGCACTTCCCGGCGATGGCGCTCGTCGGCGTCGCGGGGCTCGTCGAGCGGCGCGCGCTCGTGGAGATCGAGGCGGTCGCGGCGCTCGACACGCCCGTCGGGAGCGAGGGCGGCCCGTGAGGCGCGGGGCGCCGGCGAGGCGGCCGCTCGCCGCAGTCCCCCCGCCGGAGAGCGCGCGCGGCGACCAGGCGGCCGTGCGCGCCTGGGTCCGCATCCTCGCGGTCCACAAGCGCGCGCTCGCGGCCATCCGCGAGGACCTGGAGCACGAGATGACCCTCCCGCGCTTCGACCTCCTCGCGAACCTCGTGCGCAGCGACGGGCAGACGCTCGCGTCGCTCTCCCGCAGCATGCTCGTCACGGCCGGCAACCTCACAGGGCTCGTCGACCGCGCGGCGCGCGACGGCATGGTCGAGCGGCGGGCCGACCCGGACGACCGCCGCGCGTGGCGGGTGCACCTGACCGCCAAGGGGCAGCGCGCGTTCCGCGACGCCGAGCGGCGCCACGCCGCGCGCGTCGCGAAGGTGTTCTCCGGGCTGAGCCCGGCCGAGCTCTCCACCCTCACGCGGCTGCTCGACAAGCTGCGCACAACGCTCCGCGAGCCGGACATGCCCGTCCCGTCGCGCCCCGGCAGCGCCCGCGCGCACGCCGAGCGCAGCGCGCGCAGCCCCCCGCGGCGCACGCGGACGAAGCCCTGACCGAGCGAGGCTCGCCTCCGACGCGCGCCGAACCCAGGAGATCCCCATGACCCTCACGCCCCGCTCCTTCCAGCTCGAGATCAGCCGCGGCGTCGCCGAGCTCACGCTGAGCCGCCCCGACCGGCTGAACGCGCTCACCTTCGAGGTCTACGGCGAGCTCACGGCCACGTTCCGCTCGCTCGAGCGCTCGGCCGCGCGCGCGGTCGTGCTCACCGGAGCGGGGCGCGGCTTCTGTTCGGGCGGCGACGTCGAGGGGATCATCGCCGAGCTCTTCGCGCGCGACGCGCGGGGGCTGCTCGAGTTCACCCGCGTCACCGGCGCGCTGATCCAGAGCATCTGCGAGCTCCGGCGCCCCGTCATCGCCGCCGTCAACGGGGTCGCCGTCGGCGCGGGCGCGGTGATCGCCGCCGCCTGCGACCTGCGCATCGCCGCGGCGAGCGCCCGCTTCGGGTTCATCTTCCCCAAGGTCGGCCTTTCCGGCGCCGACATGGGCGCCTCGTACCTCCTGCCGCGCCTCGTCGGCCACGGGCGCGCCGCCGAGCTGCTCTTCTTCGGCGATCTCATCGGCGCCGACGAGGCGCTCCGCATCGGCCTCGTGAACCGCGTCGTCCCCGACGGCGACGCGCTCGGCGTGGCGCGCGAGTGGGCCGAGCGCCTCGCGCGCGGGCCGGCGTTCGCGCACGCCATCACCAAGCAGATGCTCGAGAGCGAGCGCACGATGCCCCTCGCCGCCGCGATCGAGGCCGAGGCGCAGGCGCAGGCCCTCTGCATGGCGCACCCCGACTTCCGCGAGGCCCACGAGGCGAACAGGGCGAAGCGCCCGCCGCGCTTCGAGGGCGCCGATCTGGGCGACACGCCGGCGACGCCCGCCGACGCGGACGGGCCCCCCACCCCCCGGTCCGCCGGCCAGGAGACGCCCCGCGCATGAGCAGGCTCGCGCTCTCCTCGGACGAACTCCCGCTCTTCTTCGAGGAGCGCCACGCCGCGCTCGCCGCGCGGCTGACGCCCGAGGCGCTCGCGCAGCTCGCGCGGCTCGCTGAAGCGCGCGACGCCGCCGCCGTGGCGCGCTGCCTGGGCGAGCCGCTCGGGCTCTACGCGCACCTCGTCCCCGAGGCGCTCGGCGGCGCGCCGAGCGGCCGCGGCCTCCCCGCGGACGCGACCGCGATCGACGTGCGGTCGCTGGTCCTCATCCGCGAGGCGCTCGGCCAGGTCGCCCCGCTCGCCGACGCGATCTTCGCGGTGCAGGGGCTCGGCTCGTACCCGATCGTGCTGGCCGGCAGCGACGCGCAGCGCCGCGCGATCTTGCCCGGCGTGCTCTCTGGTCGGCGCATCGGGGCCTTCGCGCTGACCGAGCCCGAGGCAGGCAGCGACGTCGCCTCGCTGAGGACCGAGGCCCGCCGCGACGGCGACGGGTGGATCCTCGACGGCGAGAAGGTGCTGATCTCGAACGTGCCGCTCGCGCACCACCTCGTGGTCTTCGCCCGCACCGGCGCGCCGCCGCGCGACGGCGGGCGCGCCGAAATCACGGCGTTCCTCGTCGACAGCGGCGCGGAAGGCGTCGCCTCGGAGCCGCTCCCCATGTCGGTCCCGCACCCGATCGGCCGGCTCCGCTTCGAGGGCTGCCGCGTGCCGGACAGCGCGCGGCTCGGCGAGGTCGGCGGCGGCTTCAAGCTCGCGATGCGGACGCTCGACACCTTCCGGATCTCGGTCGGCGCGGCGGCGAACGGGATGGCGGCGCGCGCGCTCCGCGAGGCGATCGCGCACGTCACCCGCAGGAGGCAGTTCGGGGCGCCCCTGTCCGAGCAGCAGATGGTGCGCGCCTACCTCGCCGAGATGGCGACCGAGCTCGACGCGGCCCGCCTGCTCGTCGCCCGCGCGGCCCACAAGCGCGACACGGCGCCGGAGAAGGCGGCCGGCGCGCCGGCGCGCGTCTCGACCGAGGCGGCCATGGCGAAGATGTTCGCCACCGAGGCGGCGCAGCGGATCATCGACCGCGCGGTCCAGCTCCACGGCGGCATGGGGGTCATCGAGGGGACCGAGGTCGAGCGCCTGTACCGCGAGATCAGGCCGCTGCGCATCTACGAGGGGACGACGGAGATCCAGAAGCTCATCATCGCGAAGGGGATCCTCGAGCGCGCCGCCGCGGAGCTCCCGGCCGACGAGCCCGGTCGCGACGGGGCGCGGTAGCGATGTGGAAGCCGCCGGAGAGGATCCGCCACGCGCTCCCCCGCGAGGAGCCCCCGACAGCGGGCGAGGCGGCGCGCGCGCGCCTCTTCTCGCCGCTCCGCCTCGCCTCGGGCCTCGAGCTCGCCGAGCGCTCGTGGGTGCCGGCGATGGTCCCGTGGCGCGCCACGGAGGACGGCGTCGTCACGCAAGACGTGCTCGACTGGTACGGCCGCTTCGCCGACGGCCAGCCCGGCGCCCTCGTGGTCGAGGCGACCGGGATCCGCGACGTGCCGAGCGGGCCGCTGCTCCGCGTCGGACACGATCGGTTCGTCCCCGGGCTCCAAGAGCTCGTCCGGACGGTCCGCGCGCGGAGCGCCGGCCGGACGCGCATCTTCCTCCAGCTCATCGACTTCCTCCGCATCCGCAGGCGCCCGCCGAAGGACAGGTTCCTGCGGGAGTTTTTGGAGATCACCGTCGCGCACCGGCGCGCCCTCTCCGAGGCGCTCGGGGAGCCGCCGCTCCGGGACGCGCCGGAGCGCGAGGTGCGCGAGAGGCTGCTCGCGCTCGACGACGAGCGGCTCGAGGCCGTGCTCGCGCCCCGCGAGCTCGAGGCGCTGCGCTTCGGCGAGCGGGAGCGCGTCACCGACGTCGAGCTCCCGCACATCCGCGACCTTCCGAGCGCGCTGCCGGGCCTCTTCGCCGCGGCCGCCGTGAGGGCGCGCGAGGCGGGCTTCGACGGGGTCGAGCTCCACTACGCGCACGCCTACACGATGGCCTCGTTCCTGTCCGCGCTGAACACCCGCTCGGACGGCTACGGGGGCGACCGCGAGCGCCGCGCCCGCCTCCCGCTCGAGGTCTACGCGGCGGTGCGCGCCGCCGTGTCCTCCCGCTTCACCGTGGGCTGCCGCTTCCTCTGCGATGACGTCATCGCGGGGGGCAACCGGGTCGACGACGCGGCGTTCTTCGCGCTCGCGTTCGCGCGCGCCGGCATGGACTTCCTCTCGCTGTCGACCGGCGGCAAGTTCGAGGACGCGAAGCAGCCCAAGGTCGGCGAGGCCGCGTACCCCTACACCGGCCCGAGCGGGTACGAGTGCATGCCGACCGCGCTCTCGGACGCGGCGGGGCCGTTCGGGCGGCAGGTGCCGAAGCAGGCGCAGATCCGGCGCGCCTTGCGCGAGGCCGGCCTCGGCACGCCGGTCGTCGTGGCGGGGGGGATCTGCACGTTCGCCCAGGCCGAGGCGATCCTCGCGCGCGGCGAGGCCGATCTCATCGGCGCGGCGCGGCAGACGCTGGCGGATCCCGACTGGTTCCTGAAGGTGCGGCTCGGGCGCGGCGGCGAGGTCCGCCGCTGCATCTATTCCAATTACTGCGAGGCGCTCGATCAGCGCCACCGACCCGTGACGTGCCAGCTCTGGGATCGCGAGGGGCTCGACGAGCCGGGTGTCGCGACCACCGGGGGAGGGAAGCGGCGGCTCACGGCGCCGCGATGGAGGCGAGAGGAGGCGTGATGATGACCGCACCGACGTTCCCCGAAGAGTTCAACCTCGCCGATTACTTCCTGTTCGATCGGCTGCGCGAGGGCCTGGGCGACAAGGTCGCGCTGCTCTTCGGCGATCAGCGGCACACCTACGCCGGTGTCGCCGAGAAGGTCCGGATGCTCCGGGCGCACCTCGCCGTCGAGGGCGTCGCGCTCGAGCAGCGGGTGCTCATCGTCCTTCACGACTCGCCCGCGTACGTCTGGGCCTTCTTCGCAGCGCTGAGCCACGGCGCGGTCGTGGCGATGGGCAACCCCGAGGCGCCCGCGGCCGACCTCGCGCACCTCGTCGAGTACACGCGGGCCGCGGCGGTCGTCACGATCCCGCGCGTGGCCGAGGCGATCCAGGGCGCGCTCGCGGCCGCGGACGTGCGGACCCTCGTGCTGGTGCCCGAGGTCGAGACCGGCGGCGATCTCGAGGCCGAGCTCCCGGTCTCGCCGGCCCTCGAGGCGCTGAAGGGCACCTCGCTCTGCGGCGCCCTCGCGCAAGGACGCGCGGCGCTCGCGGCGAAGCGCACCCCGACGGGCCCCCGCCCCACCCGGCGCGACGACATCGCCATCTGGCTGTTCACGTCCGGCTCGACCGGCCGGAGCAAGGCGGCCATGCACACGCACCGCGACTTCGCGTTCAACACCGAGCGCTACGCCAAGGCGACCGTCGGCTACCGCCAGGACGACGTCACGGTCTCGGTGCCGCGCCTCTTCTTCGGCTACGCCACGGGCACCAACCTGTTGTTCCCCTTCGCCCTCGGGGCGACGTCCGGCCTCTTCGTCGAGCGCCCGACGCCCGAGTCGCTCGCCCGGTACATCGAGCGCTACCGCCCGACGGTCGTCACAAACGTCCCGACGATGATGGGCAAGCTGCTCGATCACGACGACGCCCGCGCGGCGCGCGGCGAGCCGCGCCTCGACCTCTCCAGCGTCCGCTTCCACCTGTCCGCGGGCGAGGCGCTGCCGCCGGCGCTCCTCGAGCGCTTCCGCGCGCGGTTCCACGCCGACGTCTATGACGGCATCGGCTCCGCGGAGATGTTCCACATCTACTGCACGAACCGCCCTGGCGACGTGCGCCCAGGGTCGCTCGGCCGCGTCGTGGAGGGGTACACGATCAAGATCCTCCCCTCGGACGCTGCCGGGCCGGGCGCGCCAGAGCTCCCGCCCGGCGAGACCGGCGTCATGTGGGTGAAGGGCGACTCGGTCGCGCTCGGCTACTTCCAGGATCGCGACAAGAGCTGGAGCACCTTCCACGGCCACTGGTGCCGCACCGGCGATCTCTTCCGCATCGATGCCGAGGGCTACCTCTGGTTCAGCGGGCGCGCCGACGAGCTGCTCAAGGTGGGCGGCGTCTGGGTCGCGCCGGTCGAGGTGGAGGAGTGCCTCACCGAGCACCCGGCCGTCAGCCTCGCCGCCGTGATCGGCGCCGAGGAAGCTGGCCTCGTGAAGCCGAAGGCGTTCATCGTGGTCCGCGACGACGCGCGCGGCCGCGTGGCCACCGACGAGGGGAGGGCCGAGCTCGCCCGGGAGCTCAAGGACTTCGTGAAGGACCGGCTGAGCAAGCACAAGTACCCGCGCTGGGTCGCCTTCGTCGATGACGTCCCCAGGAACGACCGCGGCAAGGTCGACCGCAAGGCGCTCCGGCAGCGCGAGGCCGCCGGGGAGAACCCGGCGGGCCTGTAGCCATGCGGGCCGCGCCGCGCCTCGCAGAGCTCACGACGGAGGAGCTCGCCGCGCTCCTGTCGGCCGGCGCGCCGTGCGTCGCGCTGGTGCCCGTCGGGTCGGTCGAGCCTCACGGCCCGCACCTGCCGCTCGGCACGGACACGCTCATCGGCGAGGCGGCGGCCGAGCAGGCCGGCCGCCGGCTGTGGGAGCGCGGCGTCGCGGCGCTCCTCGCCCCGCCCGTCGGCTACGGCGTGACCGACTTCGCGGCGGGCTTCGCCGGCGCGATCTCGATCCCGGCGCCCGCGCTCACCGCCTTTCTGCGCGCCGTGGCCGAGGCCTACCTGTCGGCCGGCCTCGCGCACGTCTGCTTCATCAACAACCACCTCGAGCCGGACCACGACCGCGCCGTGCGCGCCGCCATCAGCGATCTGCCGCCGGGCCGCGCCTCCGTCGCGTGTCCGCTCGCGCGCCGCTGGGCGCGGACGCTCTCCGCGGAGTTCCGGAGCGGCGCCTGCCATGCGGGCCGTTACGAGACATCGCTCGTCCTCGCCGCGGCCTCCGCGCTCGTCCGGAGCGACATCGCCCGCGCCCTGCCGGACCTCGGCCTGAGCCTGTCGGAGGGGATCAAGGCAGGGCTGAAGAGCTTCCGCGCGCTGGGCATGGACGCCGCCTACACGGGCTCTCCGCGCGAAGCGTCCGAGGACGAAGGCCGCGCGTTGCTCGAGCTCCTCGCGACGATGATCGTCACCGAGGTCGAAGAAGGCCTCTCCGGCGCTGCCAGCCACGAGCCCGCGCCAGGAAAGCGCGACGGGTAGGTCGACAGGAGCTCGGGTAGCCAAAGGCAGACCTCTCTGCTCCGGTGCCATCCGTTCATGCACGGCTGAACTGCAGAATCCGCCATCTACCGGGACGAGCGCAGCGAGCTGAGGCGGAACGCTGGGACGCGGCGACGCCTGGACGACGGGATGCGCGAGCGGATGCTCGAACGCGCGACGCGCGACGCGCAACGTAAAACGTGAGCTGCATCGCAAAGACGTCCCACGGCGCTCGACAATCACCAAGGACTCGAGTGATAATGTTTAGTTTTGTTCAGACACCATAAGCAACATCAACAGATTTTTGACAACAAACCTCGATTCGTAATTGACGTATTCAAATCCAAGCCGTAAAACGGTATCGTTTTCCTCGCGCGCTGTTTGACGCCAGAACGATCCGACGGCTGACCTGATAAAGGTGATGCTTGACGGCGCGCATGTAGATGGTGGTTTTGGCGGGGGCGCTCTCTGGCGTTCCTGCGCGACGGCATCACACGCGGCCTCGCGGGCGGAGCTGGCCCGACGACGCGGATCGGAGAGCATCATGAGGAATCGAACGTTCATGAGAGGGTCTCGGCATCTGCTCCTAGCCTCTTTGGCGGCCGCCTCCGGCGCGGCGCTCGCCGGGTGCGTCGGCGCACCGGACGAAGGTGGCGAGCTGCTCGGTGAGGCGCAGCAGGCCGCGACGGTCTGTGTGACTCTCCAGCGCACCGGGACGACGGGCGTGGTCAGGGATGCCGTCATCAATTCGCTCTACCCGAAGTACACGCCCACCGGGGCCGACATGTACGCCGGTGAGAGCTCCGGCGCCCTGCTGCGTGGGCTGATCGCGTTCGATCTCTCGTCGATCCCTGCCGACGCCACCATCGTCTCGGCGGATCTCTCCCTCAACATGGGCGCCTCGGTCCCCGAGGTGATGCGCGCGCACCTGGTCACGAAGGCCTGGGACGAGAACACCGTGACGTGGGAGTCGCACTCGAGCGCCTTTGATCCCACGGTCCTGGGGACCCTCACGGCGAGCACGGGATACACCTACGTTTACCACACGCTCAGCCTTACCAGCACCGTGCAGAGCTGGGTGAATGGCAGCGTCACGAACAACGGCGTGTTCTTCGAGCAAACCGCGAATCGCACTCACATCAGAACGAGCGAGGCCGCGGCGGAGCGACGGCCGTATCTCCGCGTCTGCTACGATAGCGCCACGGGGGGCTCGGTCGCGGCGTCGAGCAGCTCCAGCGCCTCGACGACCTCCAGCTCTTCGACGACCTCCAGCGCCTCGACGACCTCCAGCGCCTCGACGACCTCCAGCGCCTCGACGACCACGACCACGACGTCGAGCTCCGCCGGCACGGGTGGCGCAGGCGGTGCTGGCGGAGCCGGCGGCGCAGGTGGCGCGGGCGGAGCCGGCGGCGGGGGCGGCGGCGGCGTGCCTGGCCTGCCGATCAGCTGCAACAGCAACACGCCAGGCGCAGGCGCCAATTGCGGCGTCGAGGGGAACGACAGCTGCTGCTCGACCCTCCCGGTCGAGGGCGGCACGTTCAACCGGCTCAACAACTCGGGCCTGCCGGCGACGGTCAGCAGCTTCTACCTCGACAAGTACACGGTCACGGTGGGGCGCTTCCGGAAGTTCATCGAGCAGACCGGCGGCCCGACGCAGGCCAATCCGCCGGCCGCCGGCGCGGGCGCACACCCGAAGATCGCGAACAGCGGCTGGGACCCGTCGTGGAACGCTCAGCTCACGGCCGACACGAACGCGCTCAAGTCGGCGCTCATCTGCGATCCTTATGGCTGGCCGACCTGGACGCCCACCGCGGATGGCGGCAAAGAGAAGAAGCCGATCGTCTGCGCGACGTGGTACGAGCTGTTCGCGTTCTGCGCGTGGGACGGCGGCCGACTGCCGACCCAGGCGGAGATGAACTACGCCTCTGCCGGCGGCAGCGAGCAGCGCCTCTTCCCGTGGGGCGGCACGGGCGTCGACAGCATCATCGGCGTCAACGCGGACGGCTCCTCGGATGTCACACGGTATGCCTCCTGGTGCTGCCAGGGCGACGGCACGGTCGCGGGTGATGGGACGAACCGCTGCCTGGGTGAGCCGTACCCGAGCAACTATCCCTGCGCGCACTCGGATATCACGGACGTCGGCAAGTTCCCTGCCGGCGCCGGGCGCTGGGGGCAGCTCGATCTGGCCGGCAACGCGTACAAGGCCACCCGTGACGGTTCGGATGTCTATCAGCTGCTGACGCCCTGCAACGATTGCTCGCGGCTCGACAACAGCTCGAACGCGCGCTTCATGCACGGCGGCAGCTTCCTGGCCGCCGGGTACAAGCAGACGACGACCTTTCAGGTTTCCTACGGGGGCAACCAGCGACGCTACTACATCAGCGCCATGTGCGCGCGCGACCTCCCCACGCCGTGACGTCGACCCAACCGGAGGACCGGCGAGGCGACCGCGCGCCGCTCGGGTGAAGCCGGCTGGCGCGGGTCAGCCGCGCACCTCCGGCCGAGGCGCCCGCCGGCCCTGCCGGGCCTCCAGGCGGGCGCCTCCTGCCGGCGAGACGCTCGCTCTCGTGCCCCGCTGCACGCCTGAACCCTCTTGAACTTGGCCCTCGCCCGCGCCTCCTGATACGCGCGCTCCATGCGCGTGAGAGGCGTCCTCCTCCTGCCGGCGATGGCGCTCGCGACGCTGAGCGTCAGCTGCCCGCGCCCTGCCTCCGAGCCAGCCGCGACGTCCCCGGCCCCCGCGCCCGCCTCCGCCGTGACCGCGCCGCTCGCCGAAGCCGCGCCCGCCGTCGCTCCCCCGGCGCCCTCCGCCGCCAGCGCGGAGGACGCCGCGCCGCCCAGCGCGGGCGACGCGGTGGCGCCGGGCGCCCTCGCCGCGGCGCCGGGCGGCGACCCGCTCGCCTTGCCGGCGCTGCCGCCGGAGCTCGTCGATGACGGCTCCGACAAGCTGCCCGAGATCGATCCGCCCCCGGCCACCACACCGACGGTGGCCGAGGAGGAGGTCCACGAGCTCGCGAGCATCGCCAGGGAGACGTGGGTCTTCGCCGAGCCGCGCTGGACCAGCCGGCGCATCGGGTACCTGCGCGCCGGTGCCGTGGTCGCGCGCCGACCGGAGCCGTCCGGCAGGACGTCCTGCGCCGACGGCTGGTACCGCATCGAGCCGAACGGGTACGTCTGCATCGGCGCCAGCGCGACGCTCAACATTCACGACCTTGCGGTCGAGGCATCGTCTCGCCGCCCGGTCCGTCGGTTCGCTTCGCCTGCCTTGCCGGCCATTCGCGGCGAGGCCGCGTCTGCCACGGCGCAGCCGGGCGAGACCGCACTTGCCGCAACGCAGCCGGGCGAGACCGCACTTGCCGCAACGCAGCCGGGCGAGACCGCACTTGCCGCAACGCAGCCGGGCGAGACCGCGCTTGCCGCAACGCAGCCGGGCGAGACCGCGCTTGCCGCGGCGCAGCCAAGCGACGCGACATCGCTGCTCGGCGGCCTGCCCTACACGTACGTGATGTCTCGCTCTCCCACCCCGCCGCTCTACGCGCGCCTGCCCGACGAGAACGAGCAGCGCGGCGCCGAGCCCGACCTCGTCGCGCACCTGCTCCGCGCCGCGACCGCCGCGCGTGCGCCGGACTTCGTCGCGCCTCCACCTCCGGACGCGACCCCCTCGGTCCTGCTCTACGGGCGGCCGGCGCCCGGGCTCGCCGGCGATCGCCGCTCTCCCGACACGCTCGTCCTGGGCCGCGCCCGGACGCGCTCCGGCTTCGCCCTGCTCTCGACCTTCGATCACGACGGACGCCGCTTCGGCCTGACCACCGACCTCGCCGTCCTGCCGCTCGACCGCACCCGCGTCATCCGTCCGAGCGCCTTCGTCGGGCTGGCGCTCCCGGAGGGCGTCACCTTGCCCGTGGCCTTCGCCAAGCGCCGCCACGCTGCGCGCCTCGTCCCGGGCGAGCGCGGCGGCGTCACCCGCGCCCCGCTCCGCTTCCGCGAGGCGATCCCGCTGTCCGGCGCCTCGAAGCGCGTCGGCGGGATCGACCACCTCGTGGCGCGGGACGGCTCGCTCGTCCGCGCCGACGACGTCGTGCGCGTCGACCCGCTCCCCAGGACCCCCGCGTGGGCGGTGCGCGGACGGAAGTGGATCGACGTCTCCATCGACAAGCAGAGCCTCGTCGCCTACGAGGGCGCCCGCCCGGTCTACGTGACCCTCGTCTCGACAGGGGCCGACGGCCTCGGTGACCCCAAGACGACGCGCTCTACCATCCAGGGGCTGTTTCGGATCCACACAAAGCACGTCACGGTGACGATGGACGGCGACGAGGAGGACGAGGATCCGTTCGACTTCCGCGACGTGCCTTTCGTCCAGTACTTCACCGAGGGCTTCGCGTTCCACGCCGCCTACTGGCACGACGATTTCGGCACCGCGCGCAGCCACGGTTGCGTGAACCTCTCGCCGCTCGACGCCGCCTGGCTGTTCGAGTGGACGACCCCCGAGGTGCCGGCCGACTGGCACGGCGCGCTCTCGCTACGGAAGGGCACGCTCGTCTCCATCCGCCCGTGAGCCGGCGGCCCGCCGGCGCTGCCCCTTCCGCGCCGCGCGAAGGCACGCTACACGCTCGCTCCATGGCCACCCAGGAGCCCCTCTCGCTCGATCAGCTCATGGCGATCGATCCGCTGCTCTCCGAGGAAGAGCGCATGATCCGCGATGCCGTCCGCCGCTTCGTGCGCGAGCGGTACCTGCCGCGCGGCGCGGACCTGTTCGCGCGCGAGGAGTTCGCGACCGACCTGATCCCCGAGATCGCCGCGCTCGGCCTGCTCGGGGGCTCGCTGACCGGCTACGGCTGCGCCGGAATGAACTCGGTCGCATACGGCCTCGCGCTGCAGGAGCTCGAATATGGCGACAGCGGCCTGCGCAGCTTCGTGAGCGTCCAGGGCTCGCTGGCGATGTATCCGATCTGGAAGTACGGCTCCGAGGCGCAGAAGCAGCGCTGGCTGCCCAAGATGGCGGCCGCCGAGCTGATCGGGTGCTTCGGCCTGACGGAGCCCGACAGCGGGTCGGATCCGAGCTCGATGAAGACCCGCGCCCGGAAGGACGGGAGCTCATACGTGCTGACGGGCACGAAGATGTGGATCACGAGCGCTCCGATCGCGGACCTCTGCGTCGTGTGGGCCAAGGTCGATGACGGAGGTGCCGAGTCGATCCGCGGCTTCGTCGTGGAGCGCGGGATGAAGGGGCTGGAGACGCCGCTCATCCACGGCAAGATGAGCCTGCGCGCGAGCCCGACCGGGGAGATCGTGCTGAGCGAGGTGCGCGTGCCCGAGGAGAACGTGCTGCCGGGCGTGGTCGGCCTGAAGGGCCCGCTCGGCTGCCTGACGCAGGCGCGCTTCGGCATCGCGTGGGGCGCGCTGGGCGCCGCGCGCGCCTGCTACGAGACGGCGGTCTCCTACGCGCGCGAGCGCGTCCAGTTCGGCCAGCCGATCGCGTCGCGGCAGCTCATCCAGTCGGAGCTCGTCGAGATGGCGACGGAGATCGCGAAGGGGCAGCTCATGGCGCTGCACTTCGGGCGGCTGAAGGACGCGGGCGGGATCAGCCCGGTGCAGGTCTCGCTGTGCAAGCGGAACAACGTGGGCTGGGCCCTCAAGATCGCGCGCACCGCGCGCAGCGTGCTCGGCGCGAACGGGATCCTCCTCGATTACCCCGTCATCCGGCACATGCTCAACCTGGAGAGCGTGTACACGTACGAGGGCACCGACGAGGTGCATTGCTTGATCCTCGGGAACGCGATCACGGGGCACAACGCGTTCTGAGGGGACGTCGGCGGGGGGTCAAAGAGGACTGACGACCGAGCACGCCAGGAGAAGCGAGAAAAGAGAGCCGAGGACACCTCTCCTATTGGCTCTTCTCTTCCCCTGTTGGCGTGCGAGGCGCGTGACCGCTCGACTCCCTGTCTCTCTCCGGCAGTGACAGGCGCCTATCCCGTCTTCCCCGCCGCCTTCCGCTTCAGCCCCACAAGGAAGATCTCCACGCTGCTCGCCCGCGTCCCCTCGGGCCGGATGCTCCGGACCTCCTCGCAGAGGTTCCGCAGCGCGTCCCGCGCCTTCACGAAGTCCTCGCTCATGAAGATCTTGCCGACGAACGCGCCGCCCGGCGCGAGCAGCGCCTCGGCCACGGCCACGGCGCGCATGAACAGCTCGTAGCTCCGGGCCTGATCGGCGATCTTGCTGCCGCTCGTCGCGGGCGCCATGTCCGACAGCACCACGTCGTACGGCGCGAACTGCGCGAGCGCCTCGTTCGTGAGCGACAGCGCGTCGCCCTGCACCACCGTCGCCTGCGGGCCGAACGCCGCCGTGATCGGCGACAGATCCACCGCGAGCAGCTTGCCCCCCGCGCCGATCCGCTGCGCCGCGTACATCGACCACGAGCCGGGCGCGGCGCCCAGGTCGAGAACACGCTGGCCGGGGCGGAGCAGCCGCACCCGCCGGTCGATCTCCTCGAGCTTGAAGACGCTGCGCGCAGGATAGCCCTGCGCCTTGGCCGCCTTCGTGAAGGCGTCAGGGCGCTTGTACGGGTTCTTCGGCTTCTGCGACACGGAGGGACTACCGTCTGCCTCCACCGGCGGGGCGCTCGCTCACGGAGCGGCCCCGCCAGCGGCCGGGATCAGCCGCCCTTCTTCTTGCCGGTCGGCTGCTGCACCGGCACGATCCCCTTGCCGCCGCGCTTCTTCACGGCGCCGCGGATCGTCACAAGCTGGTTCTTCGGGCCGGGGACCGGACCCTCGATGAGGATCAGGTTGTCCTCGGGGAGCAGCTTCGCGATCTTGAGGTTGAGCGCGCTCACCGTCTCGTCGCCGTAGTGGCCGGGCATCTTCAGGCCGGGCAGCGTGCGGCCGGGGGTCATGTTCGTACCGATCGAGCCGCCGTGGCGGAAGTACTCGTGCGTGCCGTGCGAGCTGACCGCGCCGGCGAAGCTCCACCGGCGGATGACGCCGCTGAAGCCGCGGCCGCGCGAGCGGCCCTGCGCGTCCACCCGCTGGCCCACCTCGAAGATCTCGTCGACCTTGAGCGTGCTCCCGACCTCGTACTTCGCCGCGTGCTCCGGGCTGCAGCGCAGCTCGCGCACGATCCGCTTCGGCGTCTGCCCCGACTTCTTGAACGCGCCGGCGACCGGCTTCGTCGTGTGCTTCTCCGCCCGCTCGCCCAGGCCGAGGATGAGGGCGCTGTAGCCGTCCTTCTCGAGCGTGCGCTTGCCGATGACGACGCAGCCCGCCTGCACGACCGTGCAGCGCAGGACCTCGCCCGTCTCGCTGAAGATCTGCGTCATGCCGATCTTCTTGCCGATGATGCCGGGATGCTGATTCATGATGTGATCGCCTTACTCGCTCCGTCTGGGGTGGCTGGGACAGGCTCCGCGCGGCGTGCCGCGAGAGCGATCCCCTCGGCGCGCCTCGTCACGAGCCGGTTCGGAGCGAAGAACCGGGGCGGCTTCCCGCCGGGCACGTTGGGGGGCGCAGAGCTTACTCACGGGGACCTCGAAGGGAAGCGAAAAGCAGCACCGTTCTTGTAATTCATACCACATAACATCGCACAACAACGCGTCGCGTCAGGACACATCGGGTCGCGTCGGCTCGCGTCGGCTCGCGTCGGCTCACGTCGGCTCACGTCTGGTTGCGTGGGCTTGCGCCGGCTCGCGTCCGGTCGCGTCTGTCGCGATCACGCCACGTCGCGCCCGTCGAGGTTGCTCGGACATTGTCCTTCTGGGCTGACATTTCCTGTCTCTCCCCGGCATCGCGGTTCGGGACAGCGGGCCTCACATTGTGCTGCTGGAGGTCATGGATGACAGACATCATCGCTCACGGTGAGCCGCGCGGCGTCGAGCGCCTCATGGATCGTTACTGGCTTCTGCTTCAGGGCGGAGCGCTCGGCGCCGCTGAGGAGAGCGCGAGCGCGGCCCGGACCCAGGTCGTCCGCGATGGCGAGTTCGTCGTGGTGAGCCTCGAGGCGACGGCGCTCGGCTGGCCCGAGGGGACGCTGCTCTTCAGGTTCAGGTCGGAGGTGGCCCCCTGCGCCGAGTGCGTGGAGCGCGCGGCCGCGCTCGCGCGCCACCGGACGAACGGCATGCTCGGCACGAGCGACGTCCACGAGATGCTCCGCTTCGCCATCGCCCGCTGCGCCGCGTCGGGCATCGACCTCGCCCACGCCGGCGCGCCGGCGGTGCGCCCGGGCGACGAGCCGGACAGCGCCGGGGAGCCCTCCTCGGGGCGGCGCCGCGCGGCGCGGGACGCGGGCGGCGGCGCGAAGCGCTACGACGCCGAGCTCTGGCTCATGCTCTGACCGGGCGCGCGCCGCGCGTGCGCGGCGACGACGGGCGCGGCCGCGTCACGAGCCGACCACGTTGATTGTCGCCTTGACCATCGCCATCCAGCACTGAAGCACCATCTTCCCCTCCTTCTGCGGGGTGACGGCCACCTCGACCGGCGTGTTCAGCGGCAGGTCCTTCTCGATCTTCAGATCGGGAATCGCGATCGCCTTCAGACACTCGCTCTTCGTCGTCCGCGTGAACCGCAGCACCACGGGCTCTCCCTTCTTCAGCTCGATCGTCGACGGGGAGAAGCCGCTGTCGTTCACGGCGATGTCGACGCGCTTGACGTTCGCCGGCGCGGCGAGCTCGGCGGCCGCCACCGACGGCACCTCCTCGGCGGGCTTGCTGCAGGCGAGCGATGACAGGGAGAGGGCAAGCGCGGCGACGAGGAGCTGGAGACTCATGGTCAGCGCGTTCTTACCCGGCGCAAATGGCGCGTCAAGCCGCCCTCCTGCCGTCCGCCCCGGGCGAGGGGCCCGGGGACGGTCACGCGCAGAGGCGCGCGGCCGGTCGGCCCGTCAACCGGCGCGGCCCGAGAGGATGTGCAGAATCGAGGAGAAGAGGTTGATGAAGTTGAGGTAGAGGTCGAGCGCGCCGCCTACGGGGTCCTCTTCGCTCGAGCGGAGCAGGCGCGACGTGTTGTAGAGGACGTATCCCCCGAACACGAGCACGGACACGCTGGAGATCGCGAGGCCGAGGAGCGTGCTCCCGAGCAGGGCGTTGAGCAGCATCGCGCCGAGCACGACCATCGCGCCCATCACCAGCCCGCTGGCGAGGAACGACAGGTCCTCCTTCGAGAGGAAGACACCCAGCGTGAGGCTCCCGAACGTGAGGACCGTCAGGATGAAGGCGTCCCGCACCGGGGCCGACGACAGGGTGCCGCCGAGGCCCGCCGACGCGGAGGCCATGTAGAGCGCAGGCGCCGTGGTGACGCCGAGGACGGCCGCCATCCCGAAGAGCGCGATGACGTTGACCCCGGGGATGTTGCGCAGCGCGCGGGCGCCGAACATCACGCCGAACACGACGCCCATCGAGAGGATCGGGTGAGCCGCGAAGAGCTCGACGAGCGGCGGCATCGCGCTCACCCGAGCCCCCTCCTCCACGTCCGGCGCCCCGATGTACAGCGCGCACATGGCGCCCAGGGCGGAGACGACGAGGCTCGCCGTGAAGAGCCCGTAGACCTTCTTGAGAAAGTCGATCCGCAGCGCCATCGTCGGGCTGGCCGATACGCTCGCCCCGAGGGGACTCGCCTGGCGTGAGTTCATTTGCTGCGCTCCTCCTTCAGGGCGATTCGCCGCGGCTGCACGAGCCCCTAGTCGTGCACCATTCATCAGGGACGTGCAACACCGTCACGGCGAAGGCCGCGGGCGTCTGCTGCTCGCGAAAAATCACGCTCCAGCGGCACCGCGCGAGGCGAGGCGCGGCGCGGCCGGCGGGGCATGAACGGCCCGCCTCGGGCCCGAGAAGGACCTCGTCGCCCGAGGGGCCGCCGCGGGGGCGTCTGGCCCGGAACGCCTTCAGCAGTCGCATTGCTTTCGCGCCACGAGCGCCTCGGCGATGGCGTCTAGGAATGGATCAGCGACGGGCCCGCCGGTCGTCGAGGCGATGCGGCTCGCCATGGCGGTCGCCGCCCCCTGGGCGATGCGCGCGATGGCGCCATCGACCTCGCCTCCAGGCACGAGGTGCGGCCTTCCGGCGGCGAGGGGGCCCTTCGCCGCAGCGAGGACGCGATCCATCATGGCGATCGCCGCGGCCTGGGCGATGCGCGCGACGCTCCCCTCGAGGGCGGCCGTCCCGGCGGCCGGAGCGCCGGATGGCGTGCTTTCCCTCGCCGCCGCGAGGATGCGATCCGCCATGGCCGTGGCCGCGTCCTCCGCGAGGTGGACGAGCACGGTATCCATCTTGGCGCTCGCGAGGATCGACGGGGCGTCGGCGATGCGGCCGCTCGCGGCGGAGAGGATCTGGTCCTTCATGGCCAGGGCCGCTTCCTGGGCGACACGCGGGAGATCGCGCTCGCCTGACGACGTTGTCCCGGTCGCGCTGGTCCCAGGCCCGGGGTCCGCGCCGCTTGCCAGACGCGGCGCGCTCGTGGCTGGCAGCGGAGGAGGCCCCGCCGTCGTGTCCAGGTGAGCCGGCGCCGGAGGACCCGCGACGACCGCCGCCTGGCCAGGGCCCTCGCTCGGCACGGGCGACTCGGGCGCCTGTCCTTGCACCGGGGTGAACGAGCCATACGTGACGGCCGTGAAGAGGTCCTTCATGACCTCCTTCTTCACGACCATCGGGAAAGACCGGCCCCACGAGTAAACAGGCACCGTGTAGTGCGCGCCTGTCTCCGTGATCGGGCCGGTGATCACCACCTGATGCGCACCAGAGTCGCCGACTTGCTCCATCGGCGCCGCGTCCGAGGCGCGATCGCTCGACTTGCCTGCTTCGTACTTCTGCGCCTCGGCGTACAGCGCCTTCCAGTCCTGGACCGTGGCGAACGCGAACGGCGCGCCCTCGGCCCCGTTGAACACCTCGTTCACGCGGGTGATGTCGTAATCGCCATCACCCGTCATGATCGTCGGCGCCGCGCCGAACGCCCGGCGCAGGATCGTCGCCACCGAGTTGGCCGACGTCAGCAGATCGCCCTTTGTCTTGGCCACGCCCGCGGGCGCCTCGCCGTCTGCCTTCTTGTCGCGGTAGCTCGCGTGGTCCTCGGCGGCCTTCTGCACGTCGGCCGCGTACTGCGTGGGGGCGAGCTCCCGCAGCACCCGGCCGAGGCTCCGCGCGAGCACGTAATCGAGCGTGCGCGGGTCGCGCATCGCGCTGGAGGCGGCTGCGTCGCCGCGCCGGTTCACGATCTTCTTCACCGCGTTCGACAGCAGCTTCGTCGTGCCCTCCGGCGCCTTGCCGCTCACGTCGAGGACCGTGTCGCCCTGCTGGTCGAGCAGCTTGTCCGTGAACACGGCCTCCGCCATCCGCGTGAAGCCGGCGAAGTCGCTCTTCAGCAGCGCGTACACGATGCCGTGCAGCGCGCACGTCGCGAACTCGTGCTGCGACAGCGACTCGGGGTTGTCGATGAGCTCGCCCATCCTCTGGACCAGCGCGCCGTCCATGCCCCGCGACCGCATCAGCTCGCTCAGCAGGCTCGCCGCCTCTTGCCTGTCGTCGCCCGTGGCCGGACGCGACCAGCTCGCCCGCGCCGCCTTCAGCGCTTCGAGCACGACCTCCGTCGGCCGCGCGGGGCTGCCCGTCATCACCGGCGCGACCTTCACGAGCTCCGCGGTCGCGCTCTTCCCGCTGCTGACATCGCCCGTCGCGCCGGAGCTCTCGCCGGCGAGATCGCCTGTGCGGCCGGCGCGAGCGGGCCGCGGCATCGTGTTGCTGCCGCGCCTGCCGCCCTTGACGAACGAGGTGACGAGGTGCGCTCTCCCGTCGCGCCCCACCCGCACCACCGCCTTCGTCGACCGCTTCCAGAACACGAAGTTGACGGCGCCGCTCTCGTCCGTCGTGCGCTCGACAGCGTCGTGTTCAAGGATGGTGTCACGCGCCGACTGCAGATAGCGCTGCACGTCCTGCGCCGTCGCCCTGCCCTGCTGGCCGGACGGCGTGAAGTCGGCGACGTGCTTGGCCACGTGATACGCGGCCGCGCTCTCGGACGCAAAACCCAGCTTGTCGACCGTCTCCTTCTCCGACAGCGAGCCCACCACGCCTTTGGCCCGGTCGAGCATCGCATGGGACACCGCGCCGGCGCCCTTCACCACCTGCTGCACCCGCTCCCATTGCGCCTCCACGCGCCCAGGATCGTCGAGCCCGGTGGTCAGGTAGAACTCGAAGCGCTCCACGAACCCGTTGAAGTCCTCGGCGTCCTTCAGCGCGAACCGGGCCGCCGGGACGCGCCGCTCCATCGGCACGTCGCTGGCGGCCAGATCGTACACGCGGAGGAGCGCCTCGTGCTTGATCGCGCCCCTCCCATCGCTGAACAGCGGGTGAGACGCGGGGTTCTTGACGCCGGAGTCCTTCAGGAACTGCTCCACCTGGTCCAGCTGCGGCTTGAAACGGAGCCGCTGCTGGCCGCGGTGCGACCCTGAAAGATCCAGGATCGCCTGGTCCCTGGGCGACCAGGGCATCCCGTCCATCAGGTTCTTCACCAGCATGAGCAGCTTGTTGAACTGCCCTGCGTCGTGCAGCTCGCGAAGCCGCTCCGGGTGCAGCTTCACCTGTCCGCCGAGATCCCAGAGCTCCCCGGCCCTCGAGAGCGGGATGCCGGCCTCCTGGATGCTCTTGCTGGCGAGCTCCTGGAAGCGCCTGGGGCTGTCTGCGCTGTCGAGCCCCTCGTCGAACCGCCACGGCTGCGGCCCGGTGTACTCGCCGCCGTCGAGCTCCGGCAGGCCTGGCTGGCCCGTCTCCGAGAAGCCGTTCTTCTTCTTCACCCAGTCGGGTCGGCCGTCCTTCCTGGGTCGCCACCGGTACACGTGGTAGTGCGGCGCCGAGTGACCGATCATGTTGTGGTCGCTCAGGTCCACATCGATGATGACGCGCTCGTCCGCCTTGCCGGGTTCCTTGGCCGTCGCGTGGACTCGGTACTGGTAGATGCGCCCAGTGTCGATATCCACCTTCATCTCAGGCCCAGACGACGGATCCCACGACGCCTCGTCCCTCGGCGTCCGGCGCTGCCGCGGCAGGATATCCCGGCCAAACGCCTCGCCCCGATCATCGAAGCGCCCGGCCACGTCGTCCGGCAACAGCTGCCGGATCGCCTCGCGCGGGAAGCCGAGCACCTCCATCACCTCGATCAGATGCTCCGGCGACTCGACGCCGGTCTTGTGCAAGAACAGCGACTTCTCCGCCAGCGGCGCCGGGTGCTCCTTCATCGCCGACACGATCGACACCGCGTTCTCCCGCACCGCGTCGAGGATCTCCGGCTCCAGCTCGTAACCCCGCTGGTAGAACTTGAGCACGCGCCCCAGCACCCAAGGCTCGTCGCTCAGGTAATCCACCACCGCTTCCTGCCGCTCCTCGATCGACGCAGGCGGGCCCGGATCGGCCACGAAGCGCAGCCGGCCCGTCAAGAGGTCCTCGATGCCGCCGTCCAGCGGATCGAAGACATAGCCCTTTTCGTTCATGTAGAGCGCGTTCATGCGGAAATCCCGCTTCAGCGCGTCCGCCTCCACGTCGAGCGGCCCCGGCGCGGTCCCCTCCTCACCGGTGCTGATGTCCAGCACGTTCTCGTCGCCGCCGAACTTCAGCAGCCGCTGCTTTGGCACCGTATTGATGCCCAGCGCGCCGAACGCCGCCTCCTTGCGCAGCGCGCGCTCCAGCAGCGACAGCGGCATGTTCGTCTTCAGATCGACGTCCCGCTGCGTCTTGTCGAGCATCGGATCGCGCACCGCGCCCCCGACGATGTACACGTCGTAGCCGGACCTGCGAATGAACGCGATCACGTCGCGCACCCGGTGCTCGCCGCCGAGCCGCATATCGAGCAGCTCCGCGTCGGACGTGTCCCCGGGGTCGGGCGCATTCCGCTCCGCCGTGCCACGCGCGGGCGTCGGCGCGTTCTCGATCACGTGCGCTGCCAGCTCGCGCCCCACCAGCTTCGGGCTGAAATAGCCCTCGTCAGTGTTCGACTCCACGAGCTCGGAGAGGCTCATCCCGCCGCGGCCGTCGGGATTGATGCCCCCGAATCGCAGCAGCGGGCGCAAGATGCCCTGATCGTTCGTCGCGAAGTGCGGCACCGCGCTCGCCGTCCGCGCCGAGAAGAAGGCGTCCGCGAGCATGCTGCGATCCGCGCTGCCCTTCCCCTCGCCCACCGATCTCTGCTCGAGCTCCTCGAACCCCTTCTCGTAATCCCCCTTGCGACCCCGAGCGCCTCGGTCGAGCGGCACGCCGAGCCAGGGGATCGACTCCCCGTCCGACGTGACGAAATCTTTTCCGATGACGTCGTATTGATACGTCTCGCCGACGCCCACGTTCGCCAGGCGCAGATCCTTGATGTCGTGCTCTCGGATCAGCTCCTCGATCTGCGCGCGCGCCGTGCGTTTGTTGTGCGGCAGCTGGTCAGGCGGCTCGAGAAGCGCGTCGACAAGGTTGGAGTCGACAACCAGCGAGCTCGAGGTCAGCGGCGGAAACAGCGCCGGATTCTCCATCCGCCCCGCGTGCTCCACCAGCCGCTCGATCAACGCCCGGATCCCGCCGAGCTTGCCCTTGCTCATCGCCAGATCGAGCATCCCGGCGAACGCGTGCTCTCCGAGCGCGCCGCGCAGCGCCTCGGCCTCGGCGCCCGTCAGCCAGCGCCCCTTTCGCCCCCTCTCGATCACCTTGCGCGGCGACTCGTGGTCGCGCGGCGGCGGCGGAGGCGGCGGCAGCGGCGGATTGCGCAGCGCCGTCAGCGCCTCCCTGTTGCCCCGCAGCGAGTCGAGCGCGCCCAGCTCGGCCGCGGCGTCGAACGCGACCTCGCGCAGCTGCTTGTACGGCCTCAGCGCTCGCTCCAACGCTTGCACCAGCACCGCGCCCTTCAGCGTGCTCGCCGGAGGGAGCGCCGCCGTCAGCGTCTTCGCGTAGAGCTCCGCGTTCTTCGACTGGTTCGCGAGCACGCTCGTGAGCAGGCGCCCCACGTCCTCGTCGTCCGCGTTCTCGACCAGCGCGTCCGACAGCGCCCTGTAACCCGGGTCATCCCATATCCACGATGGAATGGCCATCTCCGCTTCGCTCGTGCGCTGGCGCGGCGGCGCTGCGCCCTCGCCGTCGCTGTCGCTGCTCAGCTCCATCCCGCCGAAGGCGTCCAGCAGGTGGTCCCCTCCGGCGTCGCCGCTCGTCGCCGTCCGCCCTGGGCTGGACCGCCCTCCCGGAGCGGCCTCTCCGTCGCTGCTCGCTGTCGTCGAGGAGTCGTCGCTGTCGCTCTCGGACCCGTCCGACGCCGTACGCTCCGCGCCCCGCTGCTCCGCCGACGGCGATCTCTGCCTCGATCCGAGGCTGCCCTCCGTGTCGGATGACGCCGAGGTGCCCTCCTCGCTCTCGCTGCTGCTCCCGTCGCCGCCGATCGTCCAGCGGCCTCGGTCGCGCTCGAACGCACCCAGCACCAGCGTGAAGTGCCCCTCGAGGTGAGGCGCCAGATCGACGCTCGGATCCTCCAGCAAGCTTGGATTGAACGTCAGCCACTTCTCGAGGATCTCATTGGCCAGCGCGGAGGCCGCATCACGCGACATCAGCGGCAGCGCCTCACGGATCTGCGCCGGGATCCCCGGGCCGCCCTCGTCGTCGAACAGCCGTCGGATCGCCGCCTGGTGCTCCTTGTGCGGGACGAGCCGCGCCACGATCTCGCGCAGCGCCGGGCGCGCCGTCCTCACCATGCCGGCGGGGAGGTTGGCCACGCCCGCGTCGGGCCCGAGCGGCGCGTCCGCCGGCTTGGTAAGGGCCTCCGCCGCGGGCGCTTGCGCCGGCACGTAGGTCCCCACCGTGAAGGCCGCAAACAGCTCCGGCATCACATCCTTCTTCACCTGGATGGAGAAGGACCGCCCCCACGACTGGATCGGCACGATGTACGAGTCGCCGTCCTCCGTGATCTCCCCGTCGATCGTGACCTGGTGCGGGCTCGTCCCGTCGACCTTGTCGATCACGCCGGCTCGCGCAGCGTCGTGAGGGCTCGTCGTGCCGGGCTCGTATTTCTGCGCCTCCTTCCACAGCGCATCGCCGTCGAGGACCGTGGCAAACGCGAACGGCGCGCGATCCGCCTGCCTCAGCACCTCATTGACCCGCGCCACGTGGTCGCCGTCCTCCCCGGCGACAAGCACCGTCGCGTCCGCGCCCAGGGGCTTGCTCACGATCGTCGCCGCCGAGTTCGCCGAGAGCAGCAGGTCGCCCTGCTTCTTGGCCGGGCCGCCTTGCCCGGACGACTCAGTAGCTCTGGCGTCGTCGCCCTTCGCGCGATATCCGGGCTTCGCCTGCTCGGTCGTCGCCTCGTCCTTCTTGTACTGCTCGAGGTCGTGCAGCCTCAAGAGCTTGCCCAGGCTCCGCCCCAGCAGGTGGTCCAGGATGTGTCGGTCGAGCGACGCCGTGGCGTCCTTGTCGCCGGCCAGCTGCGTGCGCTTGGCTCCGGCCGTCTTCAGGCCGTTGAACAGCAGCTTGTTGTGACCGGGGTCTCCCGCCTGCGGAAGCCCTCCTCTCATCACGCGCCGGGCCATGTCCTGCACCTCGGCCTTCGCCCCATCTGCCGCGCTCTTCGACGCGTCGCGCGTCAGGTCCACCGGCGCGCTCGCGAAGCGCCCAAGCTGCCTCCCCGTGAACACCGCCGCGACCAGGTGCGAGAACGTCTCGAGATCGCTCTTCAGCAGCGAGTACAGGATCCCCTGCGGCACACACGTGCTGAAGACGGATTGCGACACCGACGCGGGGTTCGTGATCATCTCCCCGAGCCGCTTCACGATGCTCGGGTTGACCCCCTGCGACCGCAGCACATCCTCCAGGAGCGATTTGGCCTCACTCCTGTTCTCCTCCGTCGCCGGGTGGCCCCACGTGCTGCTGCGCTCCCTCAGCTTGTCGATCAGGCCAGAGAGCGCGCTCTCATCGGCCAGCTGGCCGGCGTCGATTTCGGCAGCGTCCGAGGGCACCCCGGACTCCTCGATCGCGCCGAGAGCGCTCGATTCGAAGGCCGGAGGGCTGAACGCCATGGTGGCGTCCTTCACACCGGCCTTGGGCGCGGGCGCCCCGCGGGAGGCCTCGGGCGATCGGGACGCGTCGGAAGGCGCGCCGCCCCGCGGGATAGCGAACAATCGCTCGAGCAGCCCCTTCTCGATACCGATGTGGTCGGCCTTGTCGAGCACCTGGGACGGGGTGGCCCCCATCCCGTCGATCATGTAGGCGACCTCCTCGGGAGTCAGCTGGTCGCTGTCAAGGAGATCCCGGAGTACCTTGTTGATGATGCCGAGGTCGCCAGGATTGGCCGGCTCGAGATAGAACTCGCCCTCCCCCTCGACCTCGTATTTCTTCATCCTGAACTTGATCCACCGGCGGATCTGCGATGGATCGTGCCTGAGCTTCGCCTCCAGCGCCTCGTCGCTGACGCTCGTCCAGCGGAGCTTCCGGTCCTTCAGGTCGTCGAGGCCCTTGCCTGTGGGATCGACGACCTGCTTCGTCCTGGGATCGTAATAGAGGCTGTTGATCGTGAAATCGCGAGAGCTCAGGTCCTCCTTGAGATCGAACGACTGCTGGCCGGGCCCCGGCCCGTGCAGGCTCGCGACGTCGAGCCCAGAGTCCACCTGCCGCTCGATCTGCGCGAGGCCCCAGTACGGCAGCACGCTCGCCTGGGGCAGGCCGCCCTTGCGCGCGCTGTCGCCCAGCTTCTGGTGGTGCATCGCCGCGAAGACGTCCATGGCCGGCATGGTCGTCGACAGGTCGATGTCGGTCGGCTTCTTGAGCTTACCCACCACGTCGCGCACCGCGCCGCCCACGATGGTGGCGATGAAGCCCGACCGCTCGATCATGTCGACGTAACGGCGGACGGGGAAGTGCTTGATCTCGGTGATCTCGGGCGCAAGCCCGAAGTCGAGCAGCTCCTCGAGGCGCCCGCCGATGCCGTCGTCGGCGAACTTCTTTTGCACATCCGCCACCGGGACGCCGCCCATCGACGGCGGCGGGGGCTGTTTCTTGTCCAAGACGATGTCGTACCCGTCGAACGACAGCTCCTGCTCTGCGGGGCTCGTCTCGGGGCCGGTCCGCACCCTGAGCTGCCCGTCGTGGGTATAGCCCAGCACCGACGCCGGCTTGCGCTCGCCGCTGGAGCCGCGGGGCCGGTACGTCAGCGTCATGCCGGCGTAGAGCTTCTGCTCGCCCGGGGCCGTCTCCCGCGACTCGGCGAGGCGCATCAGCTCCGTCTCCGACAGCTGCCGCGGCAGCTTCACCGCCTCGACCGGCCTGACGTTCACCGTCCCCTGCCCCAGCGTGACGGTGAGGCCCTCCGGCCCGAAGAAGCTCGTGTAGCTCTGCTTGCGCTTGCGAGCCTCCATGTCCCGCCCAGCGTGCATGCCCAGCGCGTCCAGCAGCGCCGACGATCCCGTCGCGAGGACGGGCGTCGCCCCGGTCTTTTGCGCGGCGAAGAAGACGTCGGCGAGCTCCGCCAGGTCGCTGCGGCGCGCGTTCCTGATCCGGAGGTCGTACACGGCCTTCAGGACCTCGGCGTACGCGGGGCTCGCGCGGTCCTCCGCGGTCACCGGCAGGACCGGGACAGGGACGCTCTTCCCCGTCGATCCGTCGCCCACCGGCTGCGCCCCGTCCTGGTCGTGCTCGCCTGATGCGCGGGAGAGCTCCTCCTGCGAATCGAGGCCGAACAACAGATGCTCCTTGTCGGGGCCGTTGACGCGGCCGTAACCGAGCGTGCTCGCCAGCACTCTCCGCGGCTCGCCGCCACGGGGCCCGCGCAGCGCCTGCAGCTGGTCCGCCTGCGACTTCTCGCCAGGCCGGCGCGGGAAGCGCTTGAGCGCGGCGGCGCCCGGCTCACGGCCGGCCAGCGCGGTGCGGTTCATCGTCCGCGCCAGGTTGGCGTCGACGACGAGCACCCCGTCCACCGAGCCGGTGGCCCGCTGCTGCTCCTCGAGCTGCTCCCGGTTCGCGACGAGCCGCTCCACGAAGAGCTCGAGCCGGCCGGGGCTCGTCCGGTTCTCGAAGAGGGCGCCGGCAAAGGCGGCGGGGCCGACGAGCTCGACGGCTTGCTCCGCCCGCTCGGGCCCGATCCTATCGACCGCGTCGATGACGTTGCCGAGCGCTCCCTTGAAGGGACGGAGATCCTCGACAAGACCGGAGAACACAGGACCGCCGAGCAGCTCGTGGAGGTGCTCGACGCCGGTCGGGTTCTTTGTCTCCTGGCCGATCCGCTCGATATCCGCTCTCGACGGCTCGCCCGGGAGCTCGAGCGGCGTGTCGGCCAGGAGGGTGCGCTTCGACTCTTCCTTGACGAGGCCGTAGACCCACTTCGGGTCGGCCTTCAGCCGCTCTCTCAGCTCGGCGACCGAGAACGAGCTGCCCGCGAGGACGACCTCGCCGCCTGGGTCGGAGCGCTCGATCGAGGCGCGCGGCTGGCGCCGCCGGAGGTGGTCTATCACCTGCTCATCCGACCACCCGTCGATGAGCTTCGCCCGCTCGCGCTCGGCCTCGCCGATGGAGTCCCAGCTACGCAGCATCGTGCGCAGATCGTCGAGCTCTTGCAGGAGAAAGCCGTACGCCCCGAGCTGCTTCTGCATGTGAAGCTCGAGGTCGATTCGCACCTCGTCGGAGACAGGCCAGGCCCGGTGAGCGTCGCGAACCAACGTCACCAGGTCGAGCGCGGCCGTGAGCGCGCGGAGGTTGTCGTCGCGCGCCTCCGAGCCCGGACCATCCGGGTCATGATGGAAGGGGATGACGGGCTTGAGCTGCTTCTGCATCTCGATCGCCCGGGCGCGCGCGCGCGCGCTGCCGCTCCCGTCGTCGGTCTCGATCGGCTCGACCACGTCGCGTATCGCGGCGATCACGGCCTCGGTCTGCTCGAGCGACATCGGCGGCAGATCTCGGCCGTCGTCGTCGTCGAGCCAGCCGTCCAGCCAGTCGGTCAGCTCCTGGTGGAGCAGCCTGAGCAGCGCGCCGTGCTCCGTGTCCGCCTTGATCTCGATCTGGTTGAGGTTCGGCACCGCGCCGCCCGTGGGCCGGCCGCGGCCGCTCATCTTCATCCACCGCTGGGCCTTCTGCCGCATCGAGCTGAGCTCGAAGTACACCGTCGGCATCCCGAGCAACGCCGGCAGCTCGAGCGCTCCGCTGATCATGCCCGCGGCCATCGCCCGGTTGTGCTCGCGGAGCTGGTCCAGGAAATAGGCCTGCTCGACGAACGAGAGATTGAGGTCCTTCCAGTACTCGATCAGCTGACGGCCGCTCCGGATCCTGCGCTCGACCGACGGCCCCGGCGAGTCAGGCTGGTCACCGAGGATGACCGGCGTGCGTCCTTTGAAATCGTCCTCGACCATCACGACCATCTGGTCGAGCAGGTTGGGATTCGTATCGAGCCCGATGTTCTTGGGTCCGTGGATAAAGCCCGTCTTGCGGTTCCACAGCAGCATGATGGGGTCGTCGCCGAACTGCTTCTGCCGGTACGCTTCGATCTCCTTTTTGCGATCGGGCGAGATGGCGTCGAACATGGCGGTGAGCTGCTTCTTCGCCTTGTAGCGGTCCTCGCGGAACGCCTTCTGGACCACGCTCGTGGCGTGACCGGGGACCCGCAGCGTGGCGTCAGGCTCCGTCCCATCTTTCGGGAACGCGGCTTTGCGCACCTCAGCGTACGCGGCGCGCGCGCCTTTCTCTCTCGCATCCACCTGCTTGATGCGATCGGGCGCGATCCCGGCGGCGCGGTAGAACTGCTCGATGCGATCGGCGTTCTTCTTCATCCGAGCGCGCTCGATCGCCTCGGTCGTCCCGGAGCGCTCGTAGATCTCGTTCAACGAGCGGCCCTCGAGCTTCGCGTGCTCCTTGGACGTGTTGACGTAGTGGGAATCGTCCCAGAGGATCTCGACAGAGAGGTTCGGGTCGAGGCGAAGCGCCGCCGTGATGATGTACATGTCGCCGGTCATGTACGCGGCCTGGACGATCGTGCGAGGGCCGTTGTAGGCGTCGTCCTTATCGCTCGCCGGATCGTCTGGCTCGGAGCTGGTGTCTGACGTGTCGGACGCGGCGACACCTGTGACAGACGCCGGCATGCCGGCGGGGAGATCGGCCACGCCCGCGTCGGGCCCGAGCGGCGCGTCCGCCGGCTTGGTAAGGGCCTCCGCCGCGGGCGCTTGCGCCGGCACGTAGGTCCCCACCGTGAAGGCCGCAAACAGCTCCGGCATCACGTCCTTCTTCACCTGGATGGAGAAGGACCGCCCCCACGACTGGATCGGCACGATGTACGAGTCGCCGTCCTCGGTGATCTCCCCGTCGATCGTGACCTGGTGCGGGCTTGTCCCGTCGACCTTGTCGATCACGCCGGCTCGCGCAGCGTCGTGAGGGCTCGTCGTGCCGGGCTCGTATTTCTGCGCCTCCTTCCACAGCGCCTCTCCGTCGAGGACCGTGGCAAACGCGAACGGCGCGCGATCCGCCTGCCTCAGCACCTCATTGACCCGCGCCACGTGGTCGCCGTCCTCCCCGGCGACAAGCACCGTCGCGTCCGCGCCCAGGGGCTTGCTCACGATCGTCGCCACCGAGTTCGCCGAGAGCAGCAGGTCGCCCTGCTTCTTGACCGGGCCGCCTTGCCCGGACGACTCAGTAGCTCTGGCGCCGTCGCCCTTCGCGCGATATCCGGGCTTCGCCTGCTCGGTCGTCGCCTCGTCCTTCTTGTACTGCTCGAGGTCGTGCAGCCTCAAGAGCTTGCCC
This sequence comes from Sorangium sp. So ce375, assembly GCF_051473855.1. Taxonomy (NCBI): domain Bacteria; kingdom Pseudomonadati; phylum Myxococcota; order Polyangiales; family Polyangiaceae; genus Sorangium; species Sorangium sp. So ce375. The sequence continues at coordinate 2,792,964 of NZ_CP150335.1, read as the reverse complement.
AGGCTCCGCCCCAGCAGGTGGTCCAGGACGTGTCGGTCGAGCGACGCCGTGGCGTCCTTGTCGCCGGCCAGCTGCGTGCGCTTGGCTCCGGCCGTCTTCAGGCCGTTGAACAGCAGCTTGTTGTGACCGGGGTCTCCCGCCTGCGGAAGCCCTCCTCTCATCACGCGCCGGGCCATGTCCTGCACCTCGGCCTTCGCCCCATCTGCCGCGCTCTTCGACGCGTCGCGCGTCAGGTCCACCGGCGCGCTCGCGAAGCGCCCAAGCTGCCTCCCCGTGAACACCGCCGCGACCAGGTGCGAGAACGTCTCGAGATCGCTCTTCAGCAGCGAGTACAGGATCCCCTGCGGCACACACGTGCTGAAGACGGATTGCGACACCGACGCGGGGTTCATGATCATCTCCCCGAGCCGCTTCACGATGCTCGGGTTGACCCCCTGCGACCGCAGCAGATCCTCCAGGAGCGATTTGGCCTCACTCCTGTTCTCCTCCGTCGCCGGGTGGCCCCACGTGCTGCTGCGCTCCCTCAGCTTGTCGATCAGGTCGGAGAGCGCGCCCTCATCGACCAGCTGGCCGGCGTCGACCTTGGCGGCGTCCGAGGGCGCACCGGCCGCGTCGAGCGCGCCGAGCGCGTCGAGCACGCTCGATTCGAAGGCCGGAGGGCTGAACGCCATGGTGGCGTCCTTCACACCGGCCTTGGGCGCGGGCGCCCCGCTGGAGGCCTCGGACGATCGGGACGCGTCGGAAGGCGCGCCGCCCCGCGGGATGGCGAACAATCGCTCGAGCAGCCCCTTCTCGATACCGATGTGCTCGGCCTTGTCGAGCACCTGGGATGGGCTGGCCCCCATCCCGTCGATCATGTAGGCGACGTCCTCGGGCGTCAGCTGGTCGCTGTCGAGGAGGTCCCGGAGCACATCGTTGATGGTCTTGAGATCGTCACGATTGGCCGGCTCGAGGTAACGCTCGCCCCCCTCCGCGTCCTTGTACTTCTTCATCCGGAACTTGATCCACCGCCGGATCTGCGGTGGATCGTGCCTGAGCTTCTTCTCCAGCGCCTCGCCGCTGCCGCTCGTCCAGCGGAGCTTGAAGTCCTTCAGATCGTCGAGGCCCTTGCCCGTGGGATCGAGGACCTGCTTCGTCTTGGGATCGTAATAGAGGCTGTTGATCGTGAAGTCGCGAGAGCTCAGGTCCTCCTTGAGATCGAACGACTGCTGGCCGGGCCCCGGTCCGTGCAGGCTCGCGACGTCGAGCCCGGAGTCCACTTGCCGCTCGATCTGCGCGAGGCCCCAGTACGGCAGCACGCTCGCCTGGGGCAGGCCGTCCTTGCGCGCGCTGTCGCCCAGCTTGTGCTGGTGCATCGCCGTGAAGACGTCCATGGCCGGCATGGTCGTCGACAGATCGATGTCGGTCGGGTCCTTGAGCTTGCCCACCACGTCGCGCACCGCGCCGCCCACGATGGTGGAGATGAAGCCCGACCGATCGATCATGTCGACGTAACGGCGGACAGGGATGTGCTCGATCCCGGGGATCTCGGGCGCAAGCTCGAAGTCGAGCAGCTTCTCCAGGCGGGCGCCGATCTCCGGGTCGCCAAACATCTCTTGCACATCCGCGACCGGGACGCCGTTCATCGACGGCGGCGGGGGCTGTTCCTTGTCCAAGACGATGTCGTAGCCGTCGAACGACAGCACCTGCTCCACAGGGCTCGTGGCAGGGCCGGTCCGCACCCTGATCTGCCCGTCGTGGGTATAGCCCAGCACCGACGCCGGCTCGGGCTCGTCGCCGGAGCCGTGGCGCCGGTAAGTCAGCGTCATACCGGCGTAGAGCTTCTGCTCGCCCGGGGCCGTCTTCCGCGTCTCGGCGAGGCGCATCATCTCCGTCTCCGGCAGCTCCCGCGGCAGCTTCACCGCCTCGACCGGCCTGACGTTCACCGTCCCCTGCCCCAGCGTGACGGTGAGGCCGTCCGGCCCGAAGAAGCTCGTGTAGCCCTGCCCGCGCTTGCGAGCCGCCATGTCCCGCCCAGCGTGCATGCCCAGCGCGTCCAGCAACGCCGGCGATCCCGTCGCGAAGACCGGCGTCGACCGGGTCTTCTGCGCGGCAAAGAAGACGTCGGCGAGCTCCGCCAGGTCGCTGCGGCGCGCGTTCCTGATCCGGAGGTCGTACACGGCCTTCAGGACCTCGGCGTACGCGGGGCTCGCGCGGTCCTCCGCGGTCACCGGCAGGACAGGGACAGGCACGCTCTTCCCCGTCTTGGAAGGGCCATCGCTCGTCTTCTGCTGCTTCTTCTGCTCCTGCGCCCCAAGCTTGCCGCCCGCGAGCTCGCCCGACGCGCTGGAGAGCTCGCTCTCCGCGTCGAGCCCGAACAACAGGTGTCTCCTGTCAGGACCGTTGACGCGGCTGTAACCGAGCGTGCTCGCCAGCACCTCCCGCGCGGGCCCGCCGCCGCGCGCGCGCAGCGTCTTCAGCTGGCCCGCCTGCGACTGCTCGCCAGGCCGGCGCGGGAAGCGCTGGAGCTCCTTGGCGCCCGGCTCACGGCCGGCCAGCGCGGCGCGATTCACCGTCCGCGCCAGGCGGGCGTCGACGATGAGCGCTCCGTCGAGCGATCGGGTGTTCCGCTGCTGCTCCTCGATCTGCTCCCGGTTCTCGACGAGCCGCTCCACGAAGAGCTCGAGCCGGCCGGGGCTCGTCCGGTTCTCGAAGAGGGCGCCGGCGAAAGCGGCGGGGCCGACGAGCTCGACGGCTTGCTTCGCCCGCTCGGGCCCGATCGCATCGACCGCGTCGATGACGCTGCCGAGCGCCCCGTCGAAGGGACGCAGATCCTCGACCAGACCGGAGAACACAGGACCGCCGAGCAGCTCGTGGAGGTGCTCCACGCCGGTCGGGTTCTTTGTCTCCTGGCCGATCCGCTCGATATCCGCTCTCGACGGCTCGCCCGGGAGCTGGAGCGGCTCGTCGGCCAGGAGGGTGCGCTCCGACTCTTGCTTGACCAGGCGATAGACCCACTTCGGGTCGGCCTTCAGCCGCTCTCTCAGCTCGGCGATCGGCATCGAACGGCCCGCCAGGGTGACGTCGCCGCCTGGGTCGGAGCGCACGATCGAGGCGCGCGGCTGGCGCCGCCGGAGGTGGTCTATCACCTGCTCATCCGACCACCCGTCGATGAGCTTCGCTCGCTCTTGCTCGGCCCCGCCGATGGAGTCCCAGGTACGCAGGAGCGTGCGCAGATCGTCGAGCTCTTGCTGGAGAAAGCCATAAGACCCCAGATGCTCGCGCCTGTGGCGCGCGAGGTCGCCCCGCACCTCCTTGGAGACGCTCCCGGCCCGGTAAACACGGCGCACCCTCGCCAGCCTCTCGAGCGCCTGGGCGAGCTCTTCGCGCTCCACCGCTGCATCGCTCGACGACGGATCATCCGGGTCGTGATAGAACGGAGCGACGGCCGTCTTCCGCGCCTTGACGATCGGATCGCTCAGGGGGATCGTGTCGTACGCTTCGCTGTCGACGTTGAACACGGTCGGCTGAGCCACGCCGCGTATCGCGTCGATCTCCTTCTCGGTTTCCTCGGGCGACATCGACTTCCGAGCTACGTCTTCGCCAGTGTCGTCCAGCCACTCTTCCAGCTCCTTGTAGGCCAACCTCAGCAGCGCGCCATGCTCCGTGTCGGCCTTGATCTCGATCTGGTTGAGGTTCGGTATCGCGCCGCCCGTGGGCCGGCCGAGGCCGCTCATCTTCGTCCACCGCTGGCCCTTCTGCCGCATCGAGCTGAGCTCGAAGTACACCGTCGGCATCCCGAGCAACGCCGGCAGCTCGAGCGCTCCGCTGATCATGCCCGCGGCCATCGCCCGGTTCTGCTCGCGGAGCTGGTCGAGGAAATAGGCCTGCTCCACGAGCGAGAGGCCGAGCTTGTTCCAGTACTCGATCAGCTGAGGCGCCTCGATGATGCGCTTGGCCGACGGCCCCGGATCTTGGGGTTGATCGCCGATGATGACCGGCAAGCGACCATTGAAATCTTCCTCGATCATCTCGATCATCTGATCGAGCAGGTTGGGATTCGTATCGAGGCCGATGTTCTTGCGACCGTGGGTCCAGCCTGTCGCGCGGTTCCACACCAGCATGATGTTGCTGTCGCCGAAGAAATCCTTCCGGTACCCGTCGATCTTCCCCCGGCGCTCTTCCGAGATCCCCTCGAACATGCCGGCGAGCTTCTGCCTGGCACCGTAGCGATCTTTGCGGAACTCCCTCTGGACCACGCTCGTGGCGTAACCGGGGACCCGCAGCACGGGGTCGGGCGCCGTCCCACCTTTCGGGAACGCGGCGTCGCGCACCTCAGCGTACGCGGCGCGCGCGCCTTTCTCGGTCACATCCACCAGCTCGATGCGATTGGGATCGATCCCGGCTTCGATGTAGAACGCCCTGATGCGATCGGCGTTCTTCTTCATGCGCGCCCGCTCGGCATCGGGTGTCGTCTTGGCGCGCTCGTAGATCTCGTCCACCGAGCGGCCCTCGGTCTCCGCGCGCTCCTCGATCGTGCGGAGGTAGTGTGAGTTATCCCAGAGGATGCGGATCGAGAGGTCCGGGTCGAGGCGCAGCGCCGCCGAGATGATGTACATGTCGCCGGTCATGTACGCGGCCTGGACGATCGTGCGAGGGCCGGTCGCGGCGTCGTCCTCGTCGCTCATCGGATCGTCCGGCTCGGAGCTGGTGTCTGACGTGTCGGATGCGGCGACTGCGGTGGCAGGCGCCGGCATGCCGGCGGGGAGATCGGCCACGCCCGCGTCGGGCTCGAGCGGCGCGTCACTCTGGTCGGCGAGGGCCTCCGCCGCGGGCGCTTGCGCCGGCACGTAGGTCCCCACCGTGAAGGCCACAAACAGCTCCGGCATCACGTCCTTCTTCACCTGGATGGAGAAGGACCGCCCCCACGACTGGATCGGCACGATGTACGAGTCGCCGTCCTCGGTGATCTCCCCGTCGATCGTGACCTGGTGCGGGCTCACCTCGCCGACCTTGTCGATCACGCCGGCTCGCGCAGGATCGTGAGGGCTCGTCGTACCGGGCTCGTATTTCTGCGCCTCCTTCCACAGCGCATCGCCGTCGAGGACCGTGGCAAACGCGAACGGCGCGCGATCCGTCTGCCTCAGCACCTCGTTGACCCGCGCCACGTGGTCGCCGTCCTCCCCGGCGACAAGCACCGTCGCGTCCGCGCCCAGGGGCTTGGTGACGATCGTCGCCACCGAGTTCGCCGAGAGCAGCAGGTCGCCCTGCTTCTTGGACGGGCCGCCTTGCCCGGACGACTCGCTGGCCGACTTGCCGTCGCCCTTCGCGCGATACCCGGGCTTTGCCTGCTCGGTCGTCGCCTCGTCCTTCTTGTACTGCTCGAGGTCGTGCAGCCTCAAGAGCTTGCCCAGGCTCCGCCCCAGCAGGTGGTCCAGGATGTGTCGGTCGAGCGACGCCGTGGCGTCCTTGTCGCCGGCCAGCTGCGTGCGCTTGGCTCCGGCCGTCTTCAGGCCGTTGAACAGCAGCTTGTTGTGACCGGGGTCTCCCGCCTGCGGAAGCCCTCCTGTCATCACGCGCCGGGCCATGTCCTGCACCTCGGCCCTCGCCCCATCTGCCGCGCTCTTCGACGCGTCGCGCGTCAGGTCCACCGGCGCGCTCGCGAAGCGCCCAAGCTGCCTCCCCGTGAACACCGCCGCGACCAGGTGCGAGAACGTCTCGAGATCGCTCTTCAGCAGCGAGTACAGGATTCCCTGCGGCACGCACGTGCTAAAGACGGATTGCGACACCGACGCGGGGTTCATGATCATCTCCCCGAGCCGCTTCACGATGCTCGGGTTGACCCCCTGCGACCGCAGCAGATCCTCCAGGAGCGATTTGGCCTCACTCCTGTTCTCCTCCGTCGCCGGGTGACCCCACGCGCTGCTGCGCTCCTTCAGCTTGTCGATCAGGTCGGAGAGCGCGCCCTCATCGGCCAGCTGGCCGGCATCGATTTCGGCAGCATCCGAGGGCGCGCCGGACGCATCGAGCACGCCGGACGCATCGAGCGCGCCCGGAGCGCTTGATTCGAAGGCCGGAGGGTTGAACGCCATGGTGGCGTCCTTCACACCGGCGTTGGGCGCGGGCGCCCCGCTGGAGGCCTCGGGCGATCGGGACGCGTCGGAAGGCGCGCCGCCCCGCGGGATGGCGAACAATCGCTCGAGCAGCCCCTTCTCGATACCGATGTGGTCGGCCTTGTCGAGCACCTGGGACGGGCTGGCCCCCATCCCGTCGATCATGTAGGCGACGTCCTCGGGCGTCAGCTGGTCGCTGTCGAGGAGGTCCCGGAGCACATCGTTGATGGTCTTGAGATCGTCACGATTGGCCGGCTCGAGGTAACGCTCGCGCCCCTCCGCGTCCTTGTACTTCTTCATCCGGAACTTGATCCACCGCCGGATCTGCGGTGGATCGTGCCTGAGCTTCTTCTCCAGCGCCTCGCCGCTGCCGCTCGTCCAGCGGAGCTTGAAGTCCTTCAGATCGTCGAGGCCCTTGCCCGTGGGATCGAGGACCTGCTTCGTCTTGGGATCGTAATAGAGGCTGTTGATCGTGAAGTCGCGAGAGCTCAGGTCCTCCGCGAGGTCAAAAGATTGCTGGCCGGGCCCCGGCCCGTGCAGGCTCGCGACGTCCAGCCCGGAGTCCACTTGCCGCTCGATCTGCGCGAGGCCCCAGTACGGCAGCACGCTCGCCTGGGGCAGGCCGTCCTTGCGCGCGCTGTCGCCCAGCTTCTGGTGGTGCATCGCCGTGAAGACGTCCATGGCCGGCATGGTCGTCGACAGATCGATGTCGGTCGGGTCCTTGAGCTTGCCCACCACGTCGCGCACCGCGCCGCCCACGATGGTGGAGACGAAGCCCGACCGATCGATCATGTCGACGTAACGGCGGACAGGGATGTGCTCGATCCCGGGGATCTCGGGCGCAAGCTCGAAGTCGAGCAGCTTCTCCAGGCGGGCGCCGATCTCCGGGTCGCCGAACATCGCCTGCACTTCTTCCATCGGAACGCCCTCGACCCGCGGCGGCGGGGGCTGTTCCTCGTCGAGGACGATGTCGAACTCGTCGGACGAGAGCACCTGCTCCACAGGGCTCGTGGCAGGGCCGGTCCGCACCCTGAGCCCCCCGGTGTTGTTGTAGCCCAGCACCGAGGCCGGCTTGGGCTCGCCGCTGGAGTTGCGGGGCCGGTACGTCAGCGTCATGCCGGCGTAGAGCTTCTGCTCGCCCGGGGCCGTCTGCCGCGTCTCGGCGAGGCGCATCATCTCCGTCTCCGGCAGCTCCCGCGGCAGCTTCACCGCCTCGACCGGCCTGACGTTGACCGTCCCCTGCCCCAGCGTGACGGTGAGGCCGTCCGGCCCGAAGAAGCTCGTGTAGCCCTGCCCGCGCCCGCGAGCCGCCATGTCCCGCCCAGCGTGCATGCCGAGGGCGTCCAGCAGCGCCGGCGATCCCGTCGCGAAGACCGGCGTCGACCCGGTCTTCTGCGCGGCGAAGAAGACGTCGGCGAGCTCGGCCAGGTCGCCGCGGCGCGCGTTCCTGATCCGGAGGTCGTACACGGCCTTCAGGACCTCGGCGTACGCGGGGCTCGCGCGGTCCTCCGCGGTCACCGGCAGGACGGGGACAGGCACGCTCTTCCCCGTCTTGGAAGGGCCGTCGCTCGTCTTCTGCTCCTGCGCCCCGGGCTTGCCGCCCGCGAGCTCGCCCGACGCGCCGGAGAGCTCGCTCTCCGCGTCGAGCCCGAACAACAGGTGTCTCTTGTCAGGACCGTTGACGCGGCCATAACCGAGCGTGCTCGCCAGCACCTCCCGCGCGGGCCCGCCGCCGCGCGCGCGCAGCGTCTTCAGCTGGCCCGCCTGCGATTGCTCGCCAGGCCGGCGCGGGAAGCGCTGGAGCTCCTTGGCGCCCGGCTCACGGCCGGCCAGCGCGGCGCGGTTCACCGTCCGCGCCAGGCGGGCGTCGACGATGAGCGCCCCGTCGAGCGATCGGGTGTTCCGCTGCTGCTCCTCGATCTGCTCCCGGTTCTCGACGAGCCGCTCCACGAAGAGCTCGAGCCGGCCGGGGCTCGTCCGGTTCTCGAAGAGGACGCCGGCGAAGGCGGCGGGGCCGACGAGCTCGACGGCTTGCTCCGCCCGCTCGAGCCCGATCGTAGCGACCGCGTCGATGACGTTGCCGAGCGCCCCGTCGAAGGGGCCCAGATCCTCGGCCAGACCGGAGAACACCGGACCGCCGAGCAGATCGTAAAGGCTCCTGAGGCCGGTCGGGTCGCCGGTCTCCTCGACGAGCCGCGTGATCTCCGCTCTCGACGGCTCGCGCGGGGGCTGGAGCGGCTCGTCGGCCAGGAGGGTGCGCTCCGACTCTTGCTTGACGAGGCGATAGACCCACTTGGGGTCGGCCTTCAGCCGCTCCCTCAGCTCGGCGATCGGCATCGAACGGCCCGCCAGGGTCACGTCGCCGTCTGGGCCGGAGCGCTCGATCGAGGCGCGCGGCTGGCGCCGCCGGAGGTGGTCTATCACCTGCTCATCCGACCACCCGTCGATGAGCTTCGCCCGCTCTTGCTCGGCCTCGCCGATGGAGTCCCAGGTATGCAGGAGCGTGCGTAGATCGTCCAGCTCTCGCGGGAGGAAGCCGTAAGCCCCCAGCAGCTCGCCGACGTGACGATCGAGGTCGGCTCGGACCTCGTCGGAGACAGGCCAGGCCCGGTGAGCGCCGCGCACCGACGCCAGCAGATCGAGCCCCTTCTTGAGCTCCTCGAGGTTGTCGTCGCGCAGCTTCGAGCCCGGCCCATCCGGGTCGTGATGGAACGGGACGACGGGCTTGTTACGGCGCTCGATGGCCAGCTCGGTCGCGCGGCCGTCGTCGCTCCCAGCGTCGATCTCGATCGGGCCGACCGCGTCGCGTATCGCGTCGATCACGGCCTGGGTGTCTTGGAGCGACATGGGCGGCTGATCTCCGCTGTCGTCGTCCAGCCAGCCGTCCAGCCAGTCGGTCAGCTCCTGGTAGAGCAGCCTGAGCAGCGCGCCGTGCTCCGTGTCGGCCTTGATCTCGATCTGGTTGAGGTTCGGCACCGCGCCGCCCGCCGGCCGGCCGCGGCCGCTCATCTTCATCCACCGCTGGCCCTTCTGCCGCATCGAGCTGAGCTCGAAGTACACGGTCGGCATCCCGAGCAGCGCCGGCAGCTCGAGCGCTCCGCTGATCATGCCCGCGGCCATCGCCCGGTTCTGCTCGCGGAGCTGGTCGAGGAAATAGGCCTGCTCCACGAACGAGAGGTTGAGCTCTTTCCAGTACTCGATCAGCTGACGGCCGCTCTGGGTCCTGCGCTCGACAGACGGCCCCGGCGAGTCGGGCGGGTCACCGATGATGACCGGCTGGCGCCCTCCGAAATCCTCCTCGACCATCACGACCATCTGGTCGAGCAGGTTGGGGTTCATATCGAGGCCGATGTTCTTGGGCCCGTGGATAAAGCCCGTCTTGCGGTTCCACAGCAGCATGATGGTGTCGTCGCCGAAGAGGCCCCGCCGATACGAATCGATCTGCGCTTTGCGCTCGGGCGAGATGGCGTCGAACATGCCGGTGAGCTGCTTCTTCGCCTTGTAGCGATCCTCGCGGAACGCCTTCTGGACCACGCTCGTGGCGTAACCGGGGACCCGCAGCACGGGGTCGGGCGCCGTCCCATCGTCCGGAAACGCGGCTTTGCGCACGTCAGCGTACGCGGCGCGCGCGCCCTTCTCTGTCGCATCCACCTGCTCGATGCGATGGGGCTCGATCCCGGCTTCGAGGTAGAATTGCTGGATGCGATCGGCGTTCTTCTTCATGCGCGCCCGCTCGATCGCCTCGGTCGTCTTGGCGCTCTCGTAGATCTCCGACAGCGAGCGGCCCTCGAGCTCCGCGCGCTCCTTGGACGTGCCGACGTAGTGGGAATCGTCCCAGAGGATGCGGACCGAGAGGTTCGGGTCGAGCCGCAGCGCCGCCGCGATGATGTACATGTCGCCGGTCATGTACGCGGCCTGGACGAGCGTGCGAGGGCCGGTCGTGGCGTCGTCGTCGTCGCTGTTCGGATCATCCGGCTCGGAGCTATCGTCCGACGCCTCGGAGGGGGCCTTCACCACGTTCCCGGAGCGCGGCAGCCCGCTGCCGGACGCCTCATTGGCCGGCGCTCCCGACGAGGTGGAGGTGCTCGACGGCTGCGCCGTCGCGCCGCCGCCGTTGCCGAATCCTGCGGTGAGGCTCGCCAGATCGACGGGCCTCCGCTTCCCCGCGGACTCGGCGGCTGCGGTGACAGCAGCGGTGGCGGGCGCGACCACCGCGGCGATGGCCGCGATCGCTGCCGGAGACGTCACCTCGGTGCCGCTGTGCTCGCCGAACAGCACAGTGTCGCCGATCTTCACCTCGAGCGGGCGACCCTCGCCTTCCTTCAGCACCGTGCCGCTGCTCACGGCGACGACGTGCCCCTCGTCCGGCTTCTCCGCGGCGTTGTCGGGGATGATGATGCCCCCCGTGGTCGTCGTCTCGCTCTCGGCCCGCTCGAGGATGATCCTATCCTCCAGCTGCCCGATTTTCTGGCCGGACTCTGCCTTGGCATCCTGGCCGGACGCTGCCTCGGTCTTGTTGCTGTCGGCCTCGTCGAGGAGCTGAGCGCCGTCCTCCGTGGCGGGCTCGGTCGATTCCGTGCCGTCGTCCTCCGCCAGCTCTCCCCGGGAACGCGGCGCATTGCTGCGGTCGCCGCTCTTGGCGGGCCGCGGCAGGCCGCCGTCCTTTGTCGGCTCGGCGCCGCGGTGCAGCTCCTCCGGTGTCTTGCTGAGGAGCTCGGGAGACTTGATGTCACCTCTCTTCGAGGGCGCCGTCTTGGCGGCCTCCGTGACGGGCGCGGTGGGCGGTGAGCCGGTTTTCTCCGAAGACGCTGACTCGATGGCTTTCTTGGCGAGATCGGGTGTTGCCTTCGCGATGTCCTCGATCGCGGTACCGCTTTGGTTGTTGGGCGCGAGCCCCGGGGAGACCGGCGAAGGCGCCGTAGTAGGCCGCGGTGATGACGCGACCGGCTTCGGCGACGACGCGACCGGCTTCGGCGACACCTCGCCCGGCTGCGGCGACGACGCGACCGGCTTCGGCGACACCTCGCCCGGCTGCGGCGACGACGCGACCGGCTTCGGCGACACTTCGCCCGGCTGCGGCGACGGCGCGACCGGCTTCGGCTGCGACACCACCGGCTCCAGCGGCGACGTGACCGGCTTCGGCGACACCTCGCCCGGCTGCGGCTGCGGCACCACCGGCTTCGGCTGCGACACCACCGGCTCCAGCGGCGACGCGATCGGCTGCTGCGGCGACGCGACCGGCTGCTGCGGCGGCGTTACCGGCCGCGGCGGCGACGCGACCGGCTTCGGCTGCGACACCACCGGCTCCAGCGGCGACGTGACCGGCCGCGGCGGCGACGTGACCGGCCGCGGCGGCGACGCGACCGGCTGCGGCAACGGCGTTACCGGCCGCAGCGGCGACGCGACCGGCTGCGGCGACGACGCGACCGGCTGCGGCGACGCCGTTACCGGCTGCGGCGACGACACGCTCGGCCGCGGCGGCGACGCAACCGGCCGCGGCGGCGACGCGCTCGGCTGCGGCGACGACGCGCTCGGCTGCGGCGACGGCGTTACTGGCCGCGGCGACGACACACTCGGCCGCGGCGACGGCGCCGGGCTCGCCGATCCTCCCCCATTGCCGGATGACGTGCTCCCGAATGCGCCGCCCACCTGGCGCGGCGGCGGCGACGGCTGCCGTGAACCGCCCCCCGACGTGACGGGCGGCGGCGCCGGCGCCTGCCCGGACGCGCCGCTCGAAGCCCTCGTGTTGATCGATGTCCTGCTGACCGGATCCCACGCGGGCTCCGCGCTCGCGGTCTGAGCAGGAGCCGGGCCCGCGGCGCTGGACGAAGCAGCGCCGCCGACCGGGCGCCCCGTGCTCTCGGTGGGATGTGAAAAATTACCAGAGCTCTTGTCAGAGGTCCGCGAGAACGACCGAACACGCCGCATCGCCAATGGTTGCCTCGAAAAACGTGCGTTGCCAAGCGTTGCCAAGCGCCGGCGCTCCCGCCGGGCAGAACCCGGTCAGAAACCGGAGCGACGCGGCGCCCCCGGGCCCAGCCGTTCGACGCCGCGCCACGCCGCGCTACCGAGGTGCGCGGCGCGACGCCGCAGGTTGTCTCGCGCGGCGCCCTCGTGTACGAAAGGACAGCGTCCGATCACCACGGCGCCCCGCAGGACCAGGAGGACGAGGTCTCATGAACGTCACGACGATCGCCGTTGCCGATGTCGAGCCCGCGACGGCGCCGTTGCCCGGATTCGATAGCGAGGCCGCGGTGCAGAGCCTGCTGGTCTCGCCGATCGAGGCCTCCTACCGCCACCGCTTGCCGCTCGTGGGGCGCACGGACCTCCACCCGCTCGTCCAGGCCGCCTATACCGCCTTCACCCAGCGCTATCCCCTCGTGCTCTCGCCCGACGTGGTCTGGCTCTGCCTGGCGCGCGGCTTCACGTTCCACCTCGCCGCGAACGACGAGCACCGGCGCCGCTTCCTCCCCGACGATCACGAGTTCGAGATCGTCGTCGATCGCCCGGACTTCACCCTCGGCGAGGTGAACCCGTGGCCAGCCTTGTTTCCGGACTTTTCCAGCCAGGTTTCGGCGCGGGTCGGCTCGCTGCGGGACCTCGTGACTTCCAATTTCTCCACCACGGGGCCGGTCGAGCGGGTGTCGTCGGAGCTCACGGTCGCGACCCCGCTCGCGCCGCACTACGAGTGGGAGCCGCCGTTCCCGGGCGATATGGTGTTCCCGCAGCGCGGGATCCCGCGCGTGTACCTGCTCGGCACGTCCGACGACTGGCGCTGGGTGCGCCAGCGCGTGGCGATGCTCGGCTCCGTCGGGCAAGATCGCTGGACCCGCGCGCTCCTGCCCGTGCTCGACCAGATCGCCGCCTCGGCCGAGGGGCGCGCCGACACGATGTTCTGGCGCGCGTTCTTCAGGTACGAGAACGCGGCCGACGAGCTGACCGGGTGGATCCACGTGCTGTTTCCCTACCTGCGCGCCTGGCCCAACGACTACTTCGCCCCGAATCCCTATCTCGATACCTGGCACGAGCGATGGCTAGCGGCGGAGGCCCGGAGCGACGCGCTCGGGGGCCTCGGGAACCCGCAGGGTCCCGGGCTCGCCGAGCTGCCGCCGGGCCTGACCAGCGCCCAGCTGCGCTTCATCGACGGGAGCAGGCAGGAGCACTCCATGGATTTCATCAGCGGCCTCATCGGCGTCTCGCAGGACCCGCACTCCCTCGCGCTCCTCCCGGAGTTCGTCTGGGCCATCGCGCGTCAAGCCCCCGAGTCGGCGGAGCAGCGCCCCGCCGAGGCCTCTTGAGCCACGCGGCCCCGTGAGCCGCGCGCTCCAGCGGGACGACCGCGGCGAGCGGTTCGGCGTGGACGGGCGGCTCCCCCTGACATAGGATTGTGACGTCCGCCGCACGGCGACGCCATGCGTCGTCCATCACGCTCGGAGGCTCCAGTGCCCGAAGGCAAGTTCGCTCTACTCGAAGTACCGGATCTGAACGGCGGACAGCCTTCCTATCTGCGCCTCGGGACCGCCGCGCCGCTCGGCGAGAGCGCGGGTGACGATCTCGCCGAGCGGATTCAGACGTTCACCGACGACGACCGCAAGCGGGACGGCTCGCCCGATTTCGTGCCTGTGGGCGAGCGAAAGGCCGAGACCGCGAAGCTGCACACGAAGGGCGGCTGGCGCGATCACTCGGACGGCAACCGGATCTCGACGACCAAGGGCGACAAGGTCGAGGTGATCGGGGGCAATTACCGCCTGCTCATCCTCGGCAACGGCGAGCACCAGGCGGGCTGGGACATCTCGGGAGGACACATCACCGAGGTCAGCGAGACCTTCGGCGGCAGCACCACCATCGAGTGGGTGCAGAACTACGGCGGGACGTGGAAGGTCGTCGAGACGACCGTCAAGGGCGAGGTGCACACCACCTACCACGGCGATGTCTACGACTTCTACTACGGCAAGCGCAAGGAGAGCCAGACCGGGACCGACACGTTCCCCACGCTGGTGGTCACCGACGACTGCATCGACGACTCGAACCCGCCCTCGCCCCAGTCGATCCCGACGGAGAACCCGACGATCGTCGACAGGACGTGGGCGAAGAGCATCGCGTCCTATACCGGCTCGGAGAAGCTGCCGATCCCCATCATCACGGACGAGACCTGGGCAGAGACGATGGTGTCGAAGACAAACGCCACGTCGATGACCGACGACACGATCGTGAAGGAGGCGTCGACCTCCACCATGAAGGCCGGGTCGATCTCGTCGTCCACCACGGTCAAGGGCACCATGGAGGACGCGACCGAGGCCGACATCATCAAGAGCAAGACGAAGGCGAGCAAGATCATCTCCGAGACCCGCGCCGACACAAAGGACGAGATGTACGGCGACGCCGACTCCTACACGAAGGGCGACAGCAAGACCGTTGTCGATGGGATCGAGACCACGATCAACTACGACCTGGTGACCGAGGTCGTCCTGGGGGCGATGGTCGAGGCGACGCTCGGCGGGGAGGCGACCTGCACGGTCGGGGGCACGGTCGAGCTGACCGTCGGCCCCAAGGTGGAGCTCAGCATGACCGCGAGCGTCTCGCTCTCCGTCGGCCCCAAGGTGGAGCTCGGGACGTCGAGCACCGAGATCCACACGAGCAAGACGGAGCTCGCGCTCACCGACACGAACGTCTCGCCGATGCACCTCTTCTTCTGAGGCCCGAGCGGGGAGCGCCACGCCCCGCTCCCCACCGGATACGGAGCCCCCATGGCCGGAGAAGGCAAATACGGTATCCTGCACGTGCCCGAGTTCGACGGCGGCATGTCGTCCTTCTTGCGCATCGGCGCGACCGCGGACGACGACCACACCTGGCGAGATCACACCGACGGCAACCGGATCACGACGACCCGAGGCGACAAGGTCGAGGTCATCGGGGGGACCTACAGCATGAAGGTCCTCGGCCGCCGGCAGTTCGAGGCCAGCACCGAGGTGGAGGACGGGCGGGTCAAGGAAGGCGGCATCACCTTCTACGGAAAGAGCGATATCGACTTCGTGCAGGGGCCCCGCGGCCAGAGGAGGATCCGCGAGGCGACCGTGAAGGGCGAGGTCCACACCACCTTCCACGGCGATGCTACCGAGTTCCATTATGGCAGCCGGCTCGAGAGCGTCACCGGGGACGAGAACGCGCCGTCCCCGATCAAGGACTACCCGGAGGTGATGACGGAGAACCCCACGGTCGTCGACAGGACATGGGCGAAGAGCATCGCGTCCTACACCGGCTCGGCGAAGCTGCCAGTGCCCTCGATCTCCAGGGAGACCTGGGCGAAAGAGATGGTATCGAAGACGCGCGTCAAGACGACGACGGACGAGACGACCGTCGAGGGAGCGTCGCGCTCCTCGATGAAGGCCGGGTCGATCTCGTCGTCCACCACGGTCGAGGGCACCATGGAGGACGCGACCGAGGCCGACATCATCAAGAACACCACGAAGGCGAGCAAGATCATCTCCGAGACCCGCGCCGACACAAAAGACGAGATGTACGGGGACGCCGACTCCTACACGAAGGGCAACAGCAAGACCGTGGTCGACGGGCTCGAGACCACGATCAACCTCGGCATGGTGAACGAGGTCGTCCTGGGGGCGATGGTCGAGGCGACGGTCGGCGCGGAGGCGACCCTCTCGGTCGGGGGCACGGCGACCGTGACGATCGGCCTGGAGGCGTCCGTCAGCGTCACGGCGACGCTCGAGGGCAGCGTGGGCCCCTCGCTCGAGATGGCGCCGGCCGTGCAGCAGTTGTTCCTGAACCTGACAAAGACCGCGCCCGTCCGCACGAACATCGCGGCGGTCCACCTCATGGTGTGACGCGCAAGCGCAGCGAACCCGACGGATGGCGAACAAGAACCTCACCCCTTTCCTCTTCGGCAGCAAGCTCACCTCGCGGAGGCCCCCGCAGCCGGAGGCGACCCTGATCGTCCGAGCGAAGTTCACGCTCAGGCCCGGAGCGCCGCTCTCCCTGCCCGAAGGCCACCCGGTGCTCGCGCAGGAGACGCTCCGGGGCGACCTGTTCCACGACGACGACCACGACCAGACGGGCGAGTGCCTGTATCCGAGCGATCTCGCGGACTACAAGCCCCACGCGGACGTCTTTTTGCTCGGCACGTGCCACACGCCGGGCAAGGCGCGCATGACCGAGTGCCCTGTGCGGTTCGGCGTCGGGTCCTGGTCCAAGATCCTCCGCGTGGTCGGCGATCGCGTGTGGATGGATGGCCTGCTCGGGCCCGCCATGAGCGATCCGGTCCCGTTCGACCGGATGCCCCTCGGCGATCGGCGCAGCTTCGGAGGGCCAGAGCACCCGCTGAACCCGGTGGGCAGGGGCCACGGGACGCGCGAGCTGCCCAACGTCGAGAACGCGGACGACCTCCTGCTGTCGCGCTCGGATCGGCCTGCCCCCGCGGGCTTCGGGCCCCTGTCGCCCAACCGGCCCGACCGGCGCGCCCGGCTCGGGAAGAAGTACGGCAAGTCGTACCGCGAGCAGCGGGCGCCGTATTACGCCGAAGATTTCGACTGGACCTACTTCAACGCGGCGCCGCCCGACCAGTGGCTCCCCTACCTGCGCGGCGACGAGGAGCTCCTGTTCCAGAACCTCCACCCGGACGCGGAGGTCTTCCGGTCGCGGCTGCCGGGGCTCCGGATCCGCGCCTTCGTGAACGACGCGGACCGCGGGTTCCGGGAGGTGCCGATGCACCTCGACACGCTGCTCGCGGACCTGGACAAGGAGGCCCTGTTCCTCACCTGGCGAGGCCTCACGGAGGTGACGGACGACGACGTCTCGATCGTCACCACGCTCATCGCCTCCGAGCCGCTCGACGGGCCGTCGCTGCCGGAGGCGCACTACCGGGAGATCCTCGCGCGGTTCGAGGCCGATCCGCTCGAGATCGAGGAGCGGCTCTCGCCCGAGCTCAAGGAGGAGTGGAAGGCGCTGCAGGCCTTGCAGCGGAAGGGCGACGACGCGGCGCCGCCCGACGCGTCGGGGCTCGACCCGCTGTCGGCGCTGCTCAAGGCGCGGCTCGGAGGCGCCGCCACGCCGCAGCAGGACAAGATCCGCCGGGCGATGGCGGGGCTCGCGGGCGTCGCGTTGCCGGGGGGGAAGGTCCTCGGCAGCGTCATCGCGGAGGCGCTGCGCAACCTGCCGAAGGCATCGCAGGCCCTGCCGCCGCCGATCGTCGGCGCGTCGCCCTCGGTGACGGATGCGACGCTCCGGACGGCGTTCCGGCGGGTCGCGCGGGCGGTCGAGGAGGCGAAGGCGCTCGCGACCGCCCGCGGGGCCCAGGTCCCGGCGCTCGCGGCGTGGGACAAGCTCGCCGCCGATCCGGCGCTCTCGTCGATGGGCCTCTCCACGGCCCCGCCCCGCGCGCCGGGGCAGCTCGGGCCGGGCAGCGACCTCTCCGACCAGGATCTCTCCGAGCAGGACCTGAGCGGCCGCGACCTGACCGGCGCGAACCTGAACGGCGCCCTGCTCACGGGAGCGAACCTCCGCGGGGCGAAGCTCGCGCGCGCGACGCTGAAGAAGGCCGTGCTGTTCGGCGCCGATCTGAGGGACGCGGACCTCACCGGGGCGGACCTGAGCCTCGCGACGCTGCAGAGCGCATGGGCGGAGCGCGCCGTCTTCCGCGGCGCGACGCTGGACGGCACCTCGTTCGACGGCGCGCGGCTCCAGGGGGCCGATCTCTCGGACTCCCAGGGGACGCAGCTCGTCCTCTCGCGGGCGGACATGACCGGCGCCGCCGCGAGGGGTGCCAGGTGGGCGACGGCGTACCTGGAGGGCGCCGTGCTCGAGCGCGCGGACCTGTCGAACGCCTCGCTCACGCGGTCGTTCGTGTCCAAGGCCAGCGCGGCCTCGGCCACGTTCGCCGGCGCCACCCTCACCGGCACGAGCTTCTCCGCCTCGGACCTGCAGAAGGCGGTCTTCACGGGCGTGCGCGGCGACGGGAGCATCTGGCTGGGAGCGAACCTCTCCGGCGCAGACCTGGGCCACGCCTTGCTGACGAGCGCCCACTTCACGGAGGCCACGGCCGAGGGGGCGAGCTTCTTCGGAGCCAACGCGCGCGGCGCCCGGTTCTACCGGACGAACCTCACGCGGGCCGATTTCACGCGGGCCAACCTCTTCGACGCGGACCTGCACAAGGCGCTCGTCCCGGAGGCGAAGTTCGTCGACGCGAACCTCTACGATGCAAAATTCTACCAGACCGCGGGCTCCGGCTGCGATTTCAGGGGGGCGAACCTGAAGCGGTCGACGCTGGAGCGGGATCGATGACCCCGGACGAGCTGAGGGCGCTTGTGCAGGCGGGCGAGCCGCTCGAAGGCAGGGCGCTCGGTGACATGGATCTGCGGGGGGCCGACCTCCGCAAGGCGCGGCTCCGCGGCGCGAAGCTCGGCCGGCTGGCGCTCGAGGGCGCGGATCTCTCGGGGGCCGACCTCCGCGGGGCCCAGATCGCGTGGTGCGGGCTCCGCGGGGCGGACCTGTCGGGCGCCGATCTGGAAGGGGCCGCCGTCGCCCAGAGCGATCTCTCCGGCGCGAACCTCTCGGGCGCGAACCTCACCGGGGTCCGCATGGTCCGGGGCCAGCTGGGCGGCGCCGTTCTGAGCGGCGCGCGGATCGAGGGGGCCAACCTGGCCGAGTCGAGGCTCGCGGGGGCGCAGCTGCCCGGGGCGACGCTGGCGAACGCGCGGCTGGACCTCGCCGATCTGTCGGGCGCCTCGCTCGACGGCGCGACGATCTCGCGCTGCTCGTTCACGAGGGCGGACCTGTCGGGCGCCTCGCTCGCGCAGGCGCGGATCGAGGGGTCGTCGTTCGCGGAGGCGAACCTCCGGCGGGCCGATCTGTCGGGCGCCGAGATCGACACGGTGGTGTTCCTGAAGGCCGATCTCCGGGAGGTGGTGCTCCCGAAGAAGCTGACGAAGGTGGTGTTCGACGGCGCGCGCCTCGGCCAGCCGGACCTCTCCGGGGCGGATCTCGCGGGCGCGGCGCTGGAGGGGATGGACTTCGCCGGGGTGAGCTTCGAGAACGCGAACCTCACGCTGTCGTCGCTCCAGGGCACGGACCTCCGGGGCGCGAGCTTCCGGGGCGCGACGCTCGACCAGACGTCGCTCGCGGGCTGCGATCTCACCGGCGCGGACTTCCGGGGCGCGGTGCTGAGGTCGTGCATGCTTCACAAGGCGCGGCTGCCGGGCGCGGACCTGTCGGGCAAGGACCTCGAGATGGTGGTCTTCACCGGGGCCGATCTCTCGGGCGCCAGGCTGTCCGGGTCGAGGCTCGTGCGGTGCATCCTGGAGGGGGCCGATCTGAGCGGCGCGGACCTGACCCGCGCGCTCGTGTCGCAGACCTCGCTGAGGAGCGCGCGCGTGGAGGGCATCACCTTCGAGAAGGCGATCTTCGATTGCGTCGATTTCTCGGGCGTGGATCTGACCCGCGCGTCGCTCTCCGGGCTGAGCATCTCCCGGTGCTTCTTCGCGCTCGGCGACCTCTCGGGGATGGACCTCTCGGGGTGCAACTTCTCGAACAGCGATTTCACGAAATGCAACCTGGAGCGCGTGCGGCTCGAGGGCGCCATCCTGACCAACGCGAACTTCAAGGAGGCGAACCTGCGGCACGCCACCCTGTCGGGCGCCAACGCGAAGGCCGCGTTCTTCGGCGAGAGCGTCCTCGCCGGCGCCGTGCTGAAGCAGGCGATGCTCCGCAACGCGATCTTCGTGAAGGCCGATCTGTCGGGGGCGAACCTCGCGGGGGCCGATCTGCGGGAGACGCTGTTCACCGAGGCCCGCGCGGCCGAGGCGCTGTTCGTGGGCGTCAAGTTGCACCACGCGGACCTCTCGCACGCGGACATCTCCGGCGCCGACTTCTCGGGCGCGGACCTGTTCTGGGCGAACCTGCACCATGTCCGCGACGAGAAGACGCGCTATCTCGACGCGAACCTCGCCACGGCGAGGCGCACGGACGTGGATCGGCTGGAGGCCGAGGCCTGGATGCCGCCGGAGCGGCGCTCGTAGAGGAGGAGCCATGTCGATGGGAGCCATGAAGGAGAGCGATCGCGCGGCGGCTTTGCTGGCGGCTGCGCCGGTGAGCCAGGGGCCCGCCGCGCGCGCGAGCGGCGCCGCGGACCTGCCCCGGATCGGCCTGGCGAGGGCCGACGGAGGGAGCCAGGGCAAGGCCGCGGCGCTGCCGGGGGAGTACCTGGGGCCGGGCCGTGTCACCGCGGCGGAGGGGGGCGCGATCACGGTGGAGCTGCCGGGCGGCCAGCCTGTCGCGGTCGAGATGGCGCTCGCGCTGCCTTACACGCCTGCCCTGGAGGACACGCTGCTCGTCATCGGGCGGGAGGAGCGCTACTACGCCATCGGCGTGCTCCACGGGCGGGGGCAGACGGTCCTGTCGCTCCAGGGGGACGTGGCGCTGCACGCCAGGGAGGGCGCGCTCTCGCTGTGCGGCGACAAGGGGGTCGAGATCCGGGGGCCGGAGCTCGAGGTGCAGGCCGGCAAGATCCGGATGGTGGCCGACGCCGTGGTCCAGAGGTTCACCTCGGTGGTCCAGCGGGTGAGCGCCCTGCTGAGCGTCCAGGCGAGCGAGTCGCACACGGTGGTGGAGAAGACGTCGTTCACCAAGGCGAAGAACGCCACGATCCTGACCGAGGAGACGGTCACGGTGAACGGCAAGCAGATCCTCTTGGGATAGGAGGCCGCCGCGATGTTCATTGCGAACAACAAGGGGGCCGGCCTGAGCTTCGGCCTTCCGGACGTGTGCCTGTCGCCCATGCTCGGGCCGTACCCCTTCCCCGATTTTCACCCGAACGCGACGATGTTCCCGTTCTCGTTCAACGTGTGGCTCTCGATGTTGCCGGCGCTGAACATGGCGTCCGTCTCGCCCATCACGCAGGGCGATCAGCTCGGCACGCTCCACCCGACGTTCATGGGGCAAGGGCGGCACACGATCGGGAGCCCCACGACGCGCATCAACGGCCTCCCCGGCACGTCGCTCCTGAGCCCGAGGATGGGCAACAACTGCAATTGCCCCCTCGGCGCGCAGGTGGTGCCGAGCTTGGACAACACTCTCTACGGGTACAACGGGGGAAGCGACGGCGGCGCCACGCGCGACGTGAGGAGCGCGGGCGGCGCGCGATCGGCCGGGGCCGCCGGCGCCTCGCCCCTGGCGGACCTGGGCGCGCTGGGCGCGTCGCTCCATCCGTGCGGGGGCGCGTCGCCCGTCGAGAGCGCCTGGCTCGGGCAGGGGGTCGGCTACCTGCGGATCCGCCGCTTCTCGCTGGACGTGCCGGCCCGGGTCCACACGGCGATCGGCGCGCTCGCGGCGGAAGGGCTGGCGACGCTCATGCTCGATCTGCGCGACAACCCCGGAGGAGAGCTCACGGCGTCCTTCGAGCTCGCGGGCGACTTCCTGGAGCCGGGGAGCGTCGTCGGGCGGGCGATCGACGCGGACGGCGACGAGATCGTGTACCGGTCGAGCCACCGGAACCCGTGCCGCGTGCCGCTCTGGATCCTTGTGGATCGCGGGACGGCGTCCGCGGCGGAGCTCTTCGCCGGCTGCCTCCAGTGGCACGGGAGGGCGGTCGTGGCGGGGGAACGCACGTACGGGAAGGGGACGGCGCTGAAGGTCGTGGCGGATCCAGAGGACCACGCTCCGGTGCTCGCGCCGGCGGCGATGATGGTCCTGCCGGGCGGAGAGCCGATCCACGCGACGGGGATCCGGCCGGATGTCGAGCTGGGGGGGAACGAAGGGACTGATCCAGGCGGGGAGCGGCGAGCGCTGATGGACTTGATCGCCGGCGCGAAGACCTGAGCGAAATCCGCCGCACGGCACAGGGCATACCCTGAAGCATCACCTCGAATCATTCGGAAAAATTCACAGGGAGGCGGGGAGACGGAGAGTGAGATTTCATCAATCTCCCTGTCTCACCGTTCCCTGTTCAATTCCCTGCTGACAATGCAATGAAGTGAGGCGATTCGTCAGGGGCGTACCGCGAGGTACACCGTGCTCCAGAGCTGCACGGCGTTCGACTCGTCGTGGTGCGCTCGCTCCGCGCCGAAGGGGACCAGCTTGTAACAGCCGCCCTCGAAGGCCCAGCTCCAGAGCTCCCGCGTGCTCGCCTCTCGCGTCGCCTCGATCACCTCCCAGAGCGCGCGCCGCGCCCGCTCCAGCGCGCCCCGCGCGCGGGGCGGGAGATCGCCGCGGCCGAGCTGCCGGTCGACGCCCGCGGCGAGCATCGCCTGCTGCCACGACCACGTGACCGTCCCGTGGTAATGGGCCGACGTGAAGTCCCTCCGCATCGCCGGGTCCGGCGCGAACGCGGGGTTCGCGACAAGGATCCCGACCGGCGTCCGCAGGCCGGCCGGGAACGGGCGGATCAGGCGGCCCGCGATCTCCTCCAGCGCCGCGGGCGACGGCTCGGTGAACAGGAGGACGAAGCTGTCGTCGGAATGCATGATGGGGATCGGCTTCCCCGCCCCGTCGAGCGCGACGGCGGGAAACGAGAGCATCCCCGAGAGCGACTCGAGCGCCGGCGCCGCGTCGATGCCCAGCGACTCCGCATAGGACGCCACGCGCCGCCTGGCCTCGTCCTCCGGCAGCTCCACCCGGAAGAACACGCCGGCGTCCTTCCACGCCCGCGCTAGCCGCTCCGCGCGGCCGGCGCGCTCCTCGTCCGCGCCGAGCAGCGGGCTCGCGAGCAGCCGCGCCGAAGCGCGGAGCGCGGCCGGCACCAGCGCGGCGTTCACGTCGTAGGGGATCCGGCCGCCCGCGAGCCCCTCGTGGCTGTCGCGCCACTCGCCCACCGACGCTCCGGCCTTGAGCGCGACGAGCGCCCTCGGATCCCCCGCCTCGGCGAACGGGGCGGCGAGGTGGAGCACGAGCGACACGTTCCGCGCGAGCGCCTCCGCATACGTGTCGCCGCCCGGCGTCCGGCGCGCCAGGAACTCCGCCGCGCGCTCCCGGCCGGGCGCGCTGTCGAGGAGATACGCGGCGGCCACCGGCGCGAGGAGGAAGTCGCCGTCGATCATCTTGTAATCGTAGATGGGCTCGCGCAGCCTCTCGGCCTGGCCCGCCGCGAGGTGCGAGAGCGCCGCGTACTCGCCGATCTCCTCCTCGTGCGCGACCTCTCCGTCCAGGCTCAGCCGATCGAGGACCGAGCCGATGCCCGCCTCGACCACCGCCGGCTTGAGGACGGGCAGGAGCATCCTTACCGCGAGCAAGGTGTCCCGGCCGAAGTACGTAAGGAAACGCCAGGACCCGGCCAGCAGCTTCTCGCGGTACGCGAGGAAGCCGAGCGCCTGCCGGTCGCGCGGGTCGTCGACGGCGCGATCCGTCACGAGCTCATCGAGGGGCACCGGGGTGAGCGGCGCCTCGTCCGAGAGCGCCGTCACCCGGACACGGAGGCCGCTCGGCCCCGCCGAGAGCTCGATCCGACCGTCGCCCCCGAGCGCGGCCGTGGTGCCGTCCTGCGGCTCGACGAGCAGCTCGAGGTGATGGCCGTCCAGCGTGGCGCGCCGCACCGCGATCGACGCCCCCTGCGGCGAGGCCACGGCCTCCACGTCATTGCCGAGCCAGGCCGGAACCTCGGCGTCGCGCCCCACGTCGCGGAGCGTACGGATGCTCCCGAGGAGGACCCGATGGACACGCAGCGCCGGGGCGGTGCTCGCGAGCAGCGCCGAGACGCCGCGCATGGCGCCGGGCCGCTCCACGCGCTCCACGCGCTCTACGCCGGAGACGTCCCCCTCCACCGAGAGCTCGACCGGCGCGGGCAACGCGTCGAACCACACCGCGATTCCCATGTTACCTGCTGGGAAAGCGACGATGAGCCGCGGCGACTCTCCCGACGTCGTCAAGACATGGGCGGCGATATGACCACGACGGAAGAAATGGTTGTCTATCTGGCCGTCTTGCAGATTGAAGGCCAAGAGCTCAGGCGGCGGCGCCGGGGGCGCCTCGCCGCGCGGCTCCCCGGAGACGCAGGAGACGGCAAGAAGCGTGGACAAGGTGATTCCCCTCAAAAATCGCGCGGTCTTCGTGGGCCTCGGAGGCACGGCGGGACCGTACCCAGCCGGGGCCCACATGCCAAGGACCAAGGGTCTTCTGGTGGCCGCCAGCTTACGTCTCCGACGCGCTGGCCGGATATCGCGGGTTTCCAGCGAATTTACGTCGGCCGCGTCGACCGCGTCGCCAACGTCGACCACTCGACAGAGAGCGGATTCAGCAGGACGCCGAGATGACGAAGCGACAAAAGAAAGAGTTCACGCCTTTGTTGCCCCGTGATAACGCATCCGAGAACTCGGTTGTCGATAGTGGGTTCGCAGCAGGCGAGTGGCCTGCCAGCCACCGTTGAGGAAGGGGGTTCGAGATGAACGAGAGCGTCTCCGGACAGGCCGCGGCCGGCAGCAATGGTTCCGATCGCGCGAAGCTCAGCATTCCGCAAGAGGGCCTGATCTACACCTGGGTTGACGGCGGCCTCGGCGTCGTCGAAGAGATCGTGCGCGCGGGGTTCGGCTTCCTCGAGGACGTGCGTGTCGAGACGCAAGAGCGGCTCGGCGCCACACTCGACCTGATCGAGGGGGTCGATCGCAGCGTGTTCCGGGTCGCGCGCAAGGCGCTGGCCCGCGTGGACGGAATCAGCGAGCGCGCCCTCACGAGCAGCCAGAATGGCTGGTTCGCGCTGCTCGGCACGATCCGCCGCACATCGCAGGGCGCGGCGGGGCTCGCCTCCGAGACGGCCGTCGCCATCGTCGGCGAGCGCAAGGCGACACAGCAGCTCGTCATGCAATCATCGTGAGCGCGACGAGCGCAAAACACCGCTCGCCCCGCCGGTGATAAGGAAGTCGGGCGGCGAAGCGAACCGCCATGGCGCCAAGAAACCAGGGGAATGGAATGCGGGAAAGAGAAAAACCGCAAGGACGCAAGGGGCGCAACAGATGACAGATGAGAGACAGATGAGAGATAGATGAGAGACAAAAGATGAGAGATAAGATAATTTTCTGTTTTCCCCTTGCGCCCCTCGCGCCCTTGCGGTTTTTCTTCTCTTCTGTTGATTTCCCCGACACTCTAATGTGACGGTGTTCCAGGCGAGGAGCGCCGCGTGCGCCCCGCTCTTCCCGCTCGCACCCCCATTGAATCACGCGCACACGGCCTCGCCGGTCACCGACGCTTGCCGGCGGGCGAGGGCCATCGACACACGCCCGTACGTCCCGCCGGTCAGCGCTCCCCGGCCCCTCGCCCTGGCTTCCTCCAGCGGTAGAGCCCGATGGCCAGCGCGAGCACGGCGGCGCCCAGCCCGGCGACGGCGAGGAGCCGCGCCGTCGCGCTCCACCGGTCGAGCGCCCATGGATTGGCCTGTCCCGCGCCGTCCGCCTCGCCTCGCGCACCCGGGAGCGGGACGAGCGCGCGGCGCGCCGCCGCCGCCTCGGCGAGCGCGCGGCGGACGCCGGCGGCGTCGAGCGAGGCGTCCGGCGGGATCAGGGCGCGCAGCGCGGAGCGCGCCCTGAAGAACGGGGCGCCGTCGCTGCTCCACGCGGCGGCCGCGCTGTCGAGCGCCTCGTCGAGGGCGGCCGGGATCACCTCCTTGACGATCGCGTCCACCGCGCCGGGCGACGCCGACCTCGCCAGCGCGATGTAGCCCGCGTCCTGGATCCCTCGGCGCAGGCTCTTCAGGCGCATCGAGGGGAAGACGCCGGGAAAGCCGGCGGATCGCGACGAGAACGCGCCCCGCTGCGTCCCGGGATAGAGCAGCATGCCGTCGCCGAGGCACGCGTCGCCGTCGCGGTTGTGGAAGTTCTCGGCGACCGTGAACGGGTCGACGGGCCCCCTGCCGCCGCGGTTGCCGTCGTGCCAGAACGCCGTCTCCCACAGGAACCAGCGATCTACCTGGTGCGAGGCCGCGATCCAGCCGTCGGCCATGAGCCCGGTGAGCGGCGCGTCGATCATGAACGTGCCGGTCCGCGGCAGCGCGCCGTTGTACACCCAGAGCCGCTGGCCGGCCTCGCGCGCGGCCTGCGCCCACGTGGAGTCGAAGCGGTTCGCGGGCGTGAGCACGAGATCGACGTCCTGCTCCACGGGGCGGACCTCGCCGCACGAGTGCCCCACGAGCACGCGCGACGACAGGCGCGAGCCGCGGATCAGCCGGCGCCACCCGGGCCCGCGGGGGCTCTCGCACTGCTCGTCGACCGCGTACAGCATCACGTCGTCCACCGCCGGCGGGAGGAGATCCGCGACCGCCTCGACGCGGCGGAGGGCCGTCTCCCCGGGATCGCCGAAGCCGCCGTAGGCGCCGAGCGCCACCGCCGAGGGCGGCACGCCCGCGCCGGGCCCCCGGTAGCCGCGCGCCTCCGTGAAGAGCGAGCCGTCGATCGCCGCGCGCAGCCGCTCCACCTCGGCGGGGCTCCGGACCGACGCGAAGCCGTCGACGTGGTGCTCGTGGAGCAGCTGCCAGAGCTGCTGCTCGACGGCGGGCCCGTCGCCGATCCGCGCGGCGACCTCATCGACATCGTAGAACCCGAGGAAGTCGACGGCGCGGTACGGCAGCGTCGCCGGGGCGACGTCGAGCCTCAGATCGAGCGACGCGAGCTCGCCGTGCGAGGCCGAGCGGACCACCACCCTGCCCTCGTGAGCGCCGGGGACGGCGCCCTCCGGGACGTGGAGATCGATCCAGACGGCCCGGGTCTCGCGAGCGCCGACCTCGAGCGGGTACGGCGCCCAGGGCGGCGCGAGCTCGACCGGGATGAGCGCGTCGGGGAGGAACCCGAGGTGCGCGTCGTCGGGCGGACGCGCCGCAGGGCTCCACCCGAGCGACTCCAGGGGTCGCTGTTCGTTGCGCGAGCGCCGCGTGATCTCGACGTAGTGCTCGACGAAGCGGCCGATCGAGATCGCCTGCGCGGGCGGCGCTCCCGCGGCCTGGGTGGGCTGCTGCGGCGCCGGCGGCGCCTTGGGGCCGGCCGCGGGGCCGAGCGGGGAGAGCTCGACCGTGACGCCGCGCACGGGATCCGCGCCCGCCTCGACGACGACCTGGAACGCGACGACCTCCGCGCGGAGCGCGCCGAGCCGGATCGGCTCGCCGGGCCGGAAGAGCGCGTTTCCTTCGCCGCGCGAGAGCGGCAGGCCGACGTCCTCCCGGCGGACCCGCGTGCCGTCGTCGGCCACCCAGACGCGCGCGCCCTCCGGCGCTCCCTCGCCGGCGGCGGCCGCCTGAGCGAGCGCGCCGCACGCCATGGCCGAGAGCAGCGCGGCGGGGAGGAGCGGGAAGGATCGCGGCATGGCGCTGGGCTTTCCGGGGAGGAGCGACCGCCGGGGTCGGCCGCCGCATCATCCTAGGAGCGCCGCGCCTGCCCCCTCAAGCGCGGCGTGGCCGGCGGTACGCGGGCCGCAGGCGGCGGCGCGGCGGTTGACAGGCCGGCGGAGCTCGGGCGATCTCGCGCCGTGGATCTGACGAGAGCGGCACTCCTGGCCGGCGGCGCCGCCGTGGCCGGCGCCATCAACGCGGTGGCCGGGGGCGGCACGCTGGTGTCGTTCCCCGCGGCCATCGCGGCGGGGCTGCCCCCGCTCGCCGCGAACGCGACGAACGCCGTGGCGCTCACGCCCGCGTCGCTCGCGTCGGCGTGGGCGTACCGCCGCGAGCTCTCCCGGGACTACCGCGTCCTCGGCGTCCTGTTCCTGCCGTCGCTGCTCGGCGGGATCGCGGGCTCGGCGCTCCTGCTCGTGACGCCGCAGCGCGTGTTCGACGCCGCCGTGCCCGGGCTCGTGCTCCTCGCGACGCTGCTCCTGCTCTGGCAGAACCTGCGCCCGGCGAGGCCCGCCGCGAAGGACGGCGCGGCGGACGACGGCGCGGCGGAGCGCTTCGCGCTGCCCTCTCGGCCGTGGCTCGTGTTCCTGCTCCAGTTCCTCGTGAGCGTCTACGGCGGCTACTTCGGCGCGGGCATCGGCATCATGATGCTGGCGCTCCTCTCCTCGTTCGCGGGCAACGTGGACATCCACAGGCTGAACGGGATCAAGACGGTGCTCGCGAGCCTGATCAACGGCGTGGCGGCGCTCGCGTTCCTGTTCGCGGGCGCGGTCGACGCCGTCGCCACGCCGATCATGATGGCGGCGGCGGTGATCGGCTCGCTCGCCGGCGCCGTTGTCGCCCGGCGCCTCGAGCCGAGGAAGGTGCGGTGGTTCGTTGTCGCGCTCGGCCTCGTGCTCACGGCCAAGCTCGCGTGGGACCGGTTCGGCGCGTAGGCGCGTAGGCCAGAGGCTACGCGACCCGCGGCGACTCGAGGATCATCATGAAATGGGAGGCGGGCATCCTGAGGGTGTCGCCCACGAAGCGCTCCTCGATCCGGCCGAAGGACTGGCTGGCGAGGCGCCGGAACGCCTGCGGGGGGCGGATGTAGTCGCCGCGATCGTTCTTCGCGATGAGCCGCGCCAGCGAGGACTGGCCCTCCCAGAGGGCGGTGTCGAGCGTGATCACGCGGCCCGAGGGGCGGAGCGAGCGCGCGACGAGCGAGAGCAGCGAGCTCGCCACCTCGTCGTCCACGTGGTGCAGGAGGCCCAGCATCAGGACCCTGTCGAAGGGGGCCAGCGCGCGCGCGTGCAGCTCGCCGAACGGCTCGTCGTAGAACCTGGCCCGATCCCCGTGGCGCGCGCGCGCCGCCGCGATGTGGCGGCGATCCGTGTCGAACCCGTGGTAGTCGACCGCCGGCAGGCGATCGAAGTAGTACGCCGGGCCGCAGCCGATATCGAGCACGCGATCGCCGGGGCGAAGATCGAGCGCCTCGAGGCACTCGCGCCGGGCCAGGTCGGCCCCGACGAGGCGCTGGGAGAGGACGTACAGGGCCGCGTGGCCGCGATCGAGCAGGTGGGAGGAGAGCGCCATGAAAGGGCGGCGAGCCTAGCTCGCGCCCGGCGGCGAGGGTAGCCCCTCCGGCCTCACGTCCTCGGCCGGATTTTCAGCGAAGGCCTGGCGGAGCGGCGCCCCCTCGACCGCGAGCGCGACGGCGCCGAGCAGCACCGCGAGGCCGATCTGCAGCGAGTAGGTCGAGAAGACGAGCGCCGAGCCGGGGCCCATCACGGCCTCCGGCGCGAAGTAGAGCGAGAGCGCCGCGTAGACCGCCATCTGGAACGTGCCGAAATACCCCGGGGCGTTGGGGAGGAGGACGCCGAGGTGGAGCACGCCGACGACGACGGCCGCGCGCGCAAAGTCGATGGGCAGCAGGCCGCACCCGAAGGCGAGGATCTGCATCGCCCACACGTTGAGGAGGAAGTACCCCGCCGTCGCCAGGAGGAACGGGACGGTGTACCGGAGCCGGGGCAGGAAGCCGAGGCCCGAGGCGACCCGCTCCACGGCGTCGGCCAGGCGGCCCGCGAGCTTTGTTGAGACGAGCCCGACCACGCGCTCGGTCGCTCGCCGCGCCCAGGCCCTGCGGAAATAGAAGACGCCGATCGCGACGAACGCCGCGCCGAAGACGGCGAGCGCCAGGTAGGCGGCGCGCGGGACGGCGGCGGCGGGGACCGCGAGATCGCCGATGCGATCGGGGAGCGGCTCGCGGGGGTGCGCGAGCGAGAGCCCGGCGAGGAGCAGCGCGCTGAGGAACAGGCCGTCGATGATCCGCTCGGCGGCCACCGTGCCCGCCGCCGCCCACGCGGACAGCCCGCGGCGGCGGATGAGCAACGGGCGCACCGCTTCCCCGGTGCGGAACGGCATCAGCACGAGCGCGCCGTAGCCGATGAAGGACACGGTCACGACGCGCCGGAGCGGCACGGGCTCGATGGGCTCGAGCAACCACGTCCAGCGGTGGGATCGCAGGTAGAGCGCGCCGACGTAGAGCACGCCGTGCAGCGCGACGGCCCACCACCGCACGCCCGCGAACGCGGCCCCGTCCGGCACGACCGGCAGCCCGCCGGCGCGCAGCACCCACGCGCAGCCGAGCGCGACGACGAGCGACGCCGCGATCGCGAGGCGGTGCCTCTGCAAGCTCCGGAACCGGAAGACGCCTCGCGGCGGCGCCGGCTTCGCCATGCTCATGCGGCCGCGTCTACCACGGCCCTGCTGCCCGAGGTAGCGAAGCCCGACGTGCCCACACCTCGCGCCGTGTAAGTTCCGTCGATCTGATCTATCCTCCCGCGCCCGATGGAACCCATGAAGGTCGTCCTGCTCGCCGGAGGCTTTGGA
Source organism: Sorangium sp. So ce375 (assembly GCF_051473855.1). Taxonomy (NCBI): domain Bacteria; kingdom Pseudomonadati; phylum Myxococcota; order Polyangiales; family Polyangiaceae; genus Sorangium; species Sorangium sp. So ce375. The sequence goes on along the minus strand of NZ_CP150335.1, from coordinate 2,762,697 downwards.
AGCCGGCTCTCAGAGCACACAGAGGCTCGCCCGAAGCCGATGATCGAGATCGGCCCGTATCCGATCCTCTGGCACATCATGCAGATCTACGCGGGCCACGGGTTCAACGATTTCGTCGTCGCCTGTGGTTACAAGGGCGAGGTCATCAAGGATTACTTCCACAACTTCTATGTTCGCAGCACGGACTACGTTGTGAACCTGCGCGACGGCGCACAGCGCTTCGTCCGCAGCGCCGCGCCCGACTGGACCGTGTCCCTCGTGGACACGGGGCTGAACACGATGACCGGCGGCCGGCTCCGGCGCCTCGACGGCTGGCTCGACGGCCCGCGCTTCATGTGCACCTACGGCGACGGCGTGGGCGACGTGGATATCCGCCGCGTCGTCGAGTTCCACAAGGCCCACGGGAAGCTCGCGACGGTCACGGCCGTCCGCCCGCCGGCGCGCTTCGGCGGGCTGTCGCTCGAGGGCAACCTCGTCCGCGAGTTCTCGGAGAAGCCCCAGTCCGGCGAGGGCTGGATCAACGGCGGGTTCTTCGTGTTCGAGCGGCGCGTGCTCGATTACATGACCGACGACGCCACCGTGCTCGAGCGCGAGCCGCTCGAGCGGCTCGCCGCGGAGGGCCAGCTCGCGGCGTACCGGCACGACGGCTTCTGGCAGCCGATGGACACGCTGCGGGAGAAGCGGCTGCTCGAGTCGCTGTGGGAGTCCGGCAAGGCGCCCTGGAAGACCTGGGCATGACCGGCGGCGGCGCCTCGTTCTTCGCCGGGCGCTCGGTGCTCGTCACAGGGCACACGGGCTTCAAGGGCAGCTGGCTCTCGCGCTGGCTGACGCTCATGGGCGCGCGCGTCGTGGGCTTCGCGCTGCCGCCGGAGCAGAAGCCGAGCCTGTTCGAGCTCGCGGGCATCGCGCGCGACATGGCGTCCGTGACCGGCGACGTGCGCGATCTCCCGGCGCTGCTCTCCGTGGTCGAGGAGCACCGGCCGGAGATCGTGCTGCACCTCGCGGCCCAGCCGCTCGTGCGGCGCTCGTACCGCGAGCCCGCCGAGACGTTCGCGACCAACGTGATGGGCACGGTGAACGTGCTCGAGGCGTGCCGCCGCGTGGGCTCCGCGCGCGCGATCGTCGTCGTGACCTCGGACAAGTGTTACGAGAACCGCGAGTGGGTCTGGGGCTACCGCGAGGACGAGCCCATGGGCGGGCACGACCCGTACAGCAGCAGCAAGGGCTGCGCCGAGCTCGTCACGGCGGCCTACCGGCGCTCGTTCTTCTCCGGCAGCGGCGCGGCCGTGGCGTCCGCGCGGGCCGGGAACGTGATCGGCGGGGGCGACTTCTCCGAGGATCGGCTGGTGCCCGACATCGTGCGCGGCGTCGCCGCGGGGGAGACGATCGTCATCCGCAACCCGCTGGCGACCCGACCCTGGCAGCACGTGCTCGATCCGCTCGGGGGCTACCTCCTGCTCGCGCGGCGGCTGTGCGAGGCGCCCGCGGCGCACGAAGGCGGCTGGAACTTCGGGCCGCGCGACGGCGACACGCGCCCGGTCGGCGGCGTCGCCGAGCGGCTCGTCCGGGAGCTCGGGCGCGGCGAGCTCCGGCTCGTGCCGCCCGAGCAGCGCTCCGGGCCGCACGAGGCGCAGCTGCTGCACCTCGACATCAGCAAGGCGCGCGCGCGGCTCGGCTGGGCGCCGCGGCTGACGCTCGACGAGGCCCTCGCGCTGACGGCGCGCTGGTACCGCGCATACCTCGACGACCCCGCCTCGAGCCGCGGCGAGCTCGACGCGCAGATCCGCGCCTACGGGGTCGACGTCGCATGAGCGCCGGGCTCGGCACGGTCCTCGTCACCGGCGCCACGGGGTTCATCGGCGCGGCGCTCGCGGCGCGGCTCGCTGCCGCGGGGGCGCGGACGGCGTGCATCGTCCGCGCGGACAGCCCTCGCCGGGGGCGGCTCGCGGGCGTCGCGGGGGTGGAGGTCACGCCCGTCTCGTCGTTCTCGACGCCGGAGCTCGCGCGGGCCGTCGCGGCGATCCGGCCCGAGGTGGTCTTTCACCTGGCCGCGTCCGGGGTGAACCCGAGCGAGCGGGATCCGGAGCTCGTTGTGGACGGGAACGTGGGCTTGACCACGCGCCTGCTCGCGGCGCTCGCGGCGACCGAGGCGCACCGGCCGGCGCGCTTCCTCCACGCGGGCTCGTGCTCCGAGTACGCCCCGGCCGAGGAGCCCGCGCGCCTCCGCGAGGACCACCCGCTCGAGTCGACCTGCGTCTACGGCGCGGCCAAGGCGGCCGCCTACCTCTGCGGCAAGGCCGTCGCGGCGCGGCTCCGGATCCCCTTCGTCGCGCTGAGGCTCTTCGGCGTCTACGGCCCGGGTGAGGGCCCCGCGCGCCTCATCCCGCACCTCATCGCGCGCTTCCGCGCGGGCGAGGCGCCGGCCCTGACGCCCGGCGCGCAGGCGCGCGACCTCACCTACGTCGACGACGTGATCGAGGCGCTGATCGCCGCCGCGACGTCGCCACGCCTCGAGCCTGGACAGGCGTACAACGTGTGCTCGGGCGTGCCGGTGCGCGTCCGGGAGGTGGCCGAGCGCGTCGCGCGCGCGGCGGGCTGGCCCGGAGACGACCTCGGCCTCGGGCGTCGCCCCTACCGGGACGACGAGCCGATGTGGATCGTCGGTGATCCATCGCGCTTCGCGGAGGCGACCGGGTGGCGGCCCCGCGTGCCGCTCGACGAAGGTGTGCGGCGCATGCTCGGGGCCGCCGATGCGGAGGGAGCGCCGTGAGCGACGCGGTGAGCGGGCGCAAGCTGATCTCGATCGTCGTGCCGGTCTACAACGAGGAGCGCAACGTGGCCCCGCTCTACGAGGCGGTCACCGCGGTGATGCGCCGTGTCGCGGATCGGTACGACCACGAGCTCGTCTTCACCGACAACCGCAGCACCGACGCGACCTTCGACGAGCTCGTGAAGCTGGCGGCGCGGGACGAGCGGGTGCGGGTCTTCCGCTTCTCTCGCAACTTCGGCTTCCAGCGCTCCATCTACACGGGATACATGAAGGCGCGCGGGGACGCGGCCGTGCAGATCGACTGCGATCTGCAGGATCCGCCGGAGCTCATCCTCGATTTCGTGAAGGAATGGGAGGCGGGCGCCAAGGTGGTTTACGGGATCCGCCGCAGCCGCAAGGAGGGCTACCGCATCACGCTGCTCCGCCGGGTGTTCTACCGCCTGATCGATTTCCTGAGCGAGGATCACCTCCCCCACGACGCGGGCGACTTCCGGCTCGTGGATCGCCGGGTGCTCGACGTGCTGCGGCAGGTCGACGACACGAAGCCCTACCTGCGGGGGATGCTGGCCACGCTCGGGTTCAAACAGACGGGCATCGCCTACGATCGGGCCGCGCGGGAGCGGGGCGAGAGCAAGTTCCGGATGAAGGATCTCGTCGGGCTGGCGCTCGACGGCATCCTCAGCCACTCGACCGTACCGCTCCGGGTCGCGACCTACACGGGGCTCGTGGTCTCGGCGCTGACGCTCCTCGCCATCGCGGGCTACGCCGTCGGCAAGATCGTCTACGGGGCGGACTGGCCTGCTGGCTTCGCGACGACCACGCTGCTCATCCTGCTCTCGCTGAGCATCAACGCCCTGTTCCTGGGGATCATCGGCGAGTACGTGGGCCGCATTTACCAGCAGGTGCGCAGGCGACCGCTCACGATCATCGACCAGAGCGTGGACCGGGCGCCGCCGCGCGAGGCGGGCGCGGCGCCCAGGGACGAGCACCGCTATTCGCGCACGTCCAGCACGGTGAACGCGCCGTTGGAATAAGCGGTCTTGTATTTGCGCAGCTCCTTCTCCTGGCCGCGGCGCACGACGACGTAATCCACGCCATAACGCTGCCGCAGGGCCTGGACGCGGGCCTCGTCGAGGCTGCTGTAGCCCTCCAGATCCCTGTGGCTGCGGAGCTTGCGCCCGATGACGTCCTCCAGCCGGCGGACCCACTCGAGCACCTCGCCGGGAACGATGGGGTTCGACTTCCAGTCGACGACGATCGGCCGCCGCCCGTGGTAACGCATCCTCTCGTTGTCCGGCGGCGTCAGGAAGATCGCGTCGACAGGGGTGCTGGCCTGCATCCAGGTGAACAGGGACTGCTCGTCGGCGCGCAGGCCCGAGAGCACATTGGAGCTCCGACCCACGTCCCCTAGCCTCGGCACGAGGAACGCGAGCAGGACGGCGAGCGCGCCGGCGAGCCCCACGAGGGCGCCGCCGCGCTGCCAGAGCGCGCGGGCGCGCGCCAGGCCGGGCTCCGGCGCGAAGCGCTGGGCGGACTCGTAAATGAGCCGGGACAGCGCGGCAGCGGCCACGACCGCGGTGGCCAGGGCCGGGACGCGCGCGGACTCCTGGACGCTGCCGTGCAGGGCGAGCGCCCCGAGGCCGCCGACGATCAGGGCCATCGCGGTGGTGTCATAGCGGCGCCCGGTCGAGGGCTCGAGGATGACGCGCGCCGCCGCCGCGCACGCCAGCGCCGTGAGGAGCAGCTCCACGTGCGGCGTGATGCGCCACGGGAAGAGCTGCGTGACCGGGCGCAGCCCTGCGAGGGCCGAGAGGCCGACGCCAGTCCAGATCACGAGGAGGAGCGCGAAGATCAGGGTGACGAGCCTCGCCGCGGAGCCCTTGCGGTTCCTGGTGAGCGGCACGGCCGCGCCCAGCCCGAGCAGGTGCCAGGCGATGAAGCCGAGGAAATCGCGCTCGCGGCCGTCGATGATGAAATGGTGAGGGGACCGGATGGTCGTGTAGATCTCCTGCGCGAGCCTCGCGTCCTTCGCGCCGGCGGTGGCCAGGATCATCGGCGCGAAGAGCGCCAGCACCGCGAGCGGCGGCAGGAGCTGCCGCGAGGCGCGGTGCCAGAGCTCCTTCGGATCGCGCGCGCCGAGCGCGAGGTGCGCGAGCGCGTACGCGCCGAAGAAGAGGATCAGGTAGTTCGCGTGGAAGAGGCCGCTCGCGGCGAGCGCAATGCCGGAGGCGAGCCACCGGCCCCGCACGAAGAACGGCACCGAGATGAAGAACGCCGCGGTGCCCAGCGAGGAGGGCTGGAGGATGTAATCGAAGGCGAAGATCGCGCAGGCGCCCCGGGTGCGCGTGAGCGTGGCGAACGCGACGAGCAGGAGAAAGCCGGGCAGCGCGTGGCGGCGCTCGACGATGGCCCGCAGCAGGAAGTAGAGCGCGGCCGTGCCGGCGCCGATGACCAGGGTCTGGGCGATGCCGACGGCCCACCCCTTCTCGTTGAGCGCGAGGAGCCCGGCAGCCAGGTACTTGAACGTGGGGTGGTAATGGGTCGTGCTGGTCGCGAACCAGTCTCGCGCGAGGATGTCGGGGTGCACGAGCCGCAGCGACCCGAGCATGTACACGACCTGATTGTCGATGCCGCAATTCCACCCGAACGAGGCGCCGAACAGCAGCGATACAACCGCCGCCAGCGCGACCTCAGCGCGATCCCTGATGCTTTCCAGCCGAGACATGGCGCGCGAGACTAGCGCGCGACCGAGCGTACAGCCAAGGGGCAGCTCGATCGATCGCGCGTGTCGGCCGGCGCCTTGTGAGCCTCGTCGGCTCCCTCGGCTCCTCCAGCCTGCTCCGCCTCCTGCGTCTCCTGCGTCTCCTGCGTCAGATTACCGGCGGCGACGTGACGACGGCCCGACCCGGCCTCGGGCCCACGAGCACCGGATAGAGGACCCCCGCGAGCACGCCGCCGGCGAGCGGGGCGAGCCAGAACAGCCAGAGCTGCGACAGCGCCCCTCCGCCGACGAACAGGGCGGGACCCGTGGAGCGCGCCGGGTTCACCGAGACGTTCGTGACCGGGATCCCGATGAGGTGAACCAGCGTGAGCGCGAACCCGATGGCGATCGGCGCGAACCCGCGCGGCGCGCCGTGATCGGTCGCGCCGAGGACCACCGTCACGAAGCCGAACGTGAGCACGATCTCGGCGAGGAGGCACGCGAAGAGCGAATAACCGCCGGGCGAGCGGCCGCCGTAGCCGTTCGAGGCGAAGCCTGCCTGCACGGCGAACGCGGCGGATCCGCTGGCGATCGCATAGAGGATCCCGGCGGCGACGATGGCGCCGGCGATCTGGGCGAGGACGTACGGCAAGAGGTCTCGCGAGGGGAAGCGCCCGCCGGCGACCAGGCCGAGCGTGACGGCGGGGTTGAAGTGCGCGCCCGAGATGTGGCCCACCGCGTAGGCCATGGTCATCATGGCGAGCCCGAACGCGAGCGCCACGCCCACGAACCCGATACCCAGCCTGGGATACGTGGCCGAGAGCACGGCGCTCCCGCAGCCGCCGAGCACGAGCCAGAACGTTCCGAGAAACTCTGCGGCCGTACGCCTGGACATCGACATCTCCATCTCTTCATCTCCTCTGCAGCAGCCCCCTCGGCGCGGCTCGTGGCGCGGCAGCGGCCGCGCCCGGCCGCTGAGCCATCCCGAGGGCTGACGCAGGCCGCACGGTCGACCGGCTGCAGCCCGCCGAGACGACGCGCCGCAGGCCCTTCGTCGACGTTGGATGAGCCCCGGCCCGCCGCGTTGCGGCCGAGCCGTTGGAGATCGGTTTGCCTGGTCGTGCTCGCCTCCCCGGCGGCGCCCGGACGGGCGCGCGGCCCCACACGACACGAGCTCCTGCCGGCGGCGCCGGAGGGCGCCTCGCTCTGCGGACCGTCGCCGCAGCGGCACCGCGAGATCGGCTCGCCTTACAGACCGACGAGCTGGGGCGGGCAGCTGTACGCGTTGCCCATGTGGGTGACGTCGGTCTGCTGGCCAGAGATGTTGTCTCGATCGCCGGAGATGGTGGTCCCTGCATTCGTGTTCTCCAGGACCACATAGTTGCCGCCCATGCCATGGGCCTTGTTCTTCATGTCGTTGACCGCGCCCTCCTGCAGGTTCGCATTGCTGGTGAACGCCCCGGAGAGCGAGCCGCCCTGCTCACCGATCAACGTCCCGAGGAACCGGCACCCCTGTGGGGCCGGCTGCTTGGTGACGATGACCCTCTCCGCGCCCGGGTTGAGCTCGACGGCGGCGCAGGCAGGCAGCGTCAGGCAGCACAGGAGGACAGCGAATGCACGGTGGATCGAGGTCTTCATGACAAGCACCTTTCGCCGATTGCTACGTGCGCGAGAGGGCGTTTCTTCCTCGCTGGACCGCCGGGACGGCAAGGTTCCGACACGCCCCGTCCTCGCGCGGCGGTGGGTCGAACTGCATCGTGACGTCGCGGCGCGGGCGCTCCTCTCCCGTTCACCGGTGCTCGATCCTCCGCAGCCGGTACGCTCGCCCGTCCCACAGCGAGAACGCCCGCTCGCCGCTCACGAGGACGTCGAACCCGTGGCGGGCCGCGAGCCGCGCGACGTCGGCCGCGTCGCGCGCGGGGTCGCCGCGGTACGAGTAGCCCAGGACGGCGAGCTCCCCGCCGGGCCGCAGCGCCCGGCGCGCCTCCGCGACGAGCCGATCGACGACCTCTGCGCCCGCGGCGACGAGGTACGGGAACGAGTCGACCGCGTACACGAGATCGAAGCGGGAGGGCGGCGCGTCGCCGAGATCGACGCCCGAAGAGACCGCGAGCACGACGTTCGAGCGCCCCGCGCAGCGGCGCCGCGCGGCCTCGATCATGCGCGGCGCGACGTCGAGCCCCCACGCCTCGCGCACCCTCGGCGCGAGCGCCGCCTCGAAGCGGCCTATCCCGCAGCCGATCTGCAGGATCGCGCGGTCCTCGCCGATCGCGCCCCACCGCTCGAGGAGCTCGACAACCTCCCGCGTCGCCCGCTCGAGGATCTCCGGATCGCCGAGCGAGTACGCCGCGACGCTCGCCTCCTCCGAGCGCGCGCAGAGCTCGTCGAACAGCCGCGCGGCGGTCTGGCACGCTCCACGCGCGTCCGCCCCGTCGACGCGCGCGTCCCGGTGCGCGCCCAGCATCGCCGCCACGGTCGCGCACGCGGCGCGCCGCTCGTCCAGGCAGCGGCGCATCGCATCGAGGCGCGCGGCGGGCTCCCCCTCCCCCGCCGCCGGCCGCGCGGCGTCGATCGCGCGGCCGGCGGCCGCGAGGTCCCCCGCGGCGCCGAGCAGCCGCACGAGGCCGACCTCGGGCGACGCCTCGCCGGACATCACGGCCTGCACCGCGCCCTCGCGGTCGCCTTGCCCGACCTCCCGCCCGGCCGCGCGCGCGCCCTGGTGCCTCAGCCGCCGGCGGTACGTCCAGCGGTCGACGGCGCCCCAGTCGTACTTGTACGGCTCGCGGCCGCGGAGGAAGTCCACGGTCCGCGCGCCCTCGCGCGCCGCGTGCTCGATCGCGCTGGCGAGCATCACGAGCCCCGGGCTGTACCAGGCGAGCTCCGGATCGAAGCCGGTGATGTACGACGCGAGCCCGCCTCGCTCGGCGAACCCGTAGAGCGACGCGATGATCCGCCCGTCGAGCCGCAGGCCGAACAGCCGCAGCGCGCCGCGCGCGCACAGCCCGCGCGCGGCCTCGCGATGGAACGGCCGGAGCGCCTCGTCGAGCACGCCGCCCTCGCCGCGCGAGCACCAGCGCGCCCGGTGGTTCGCGAACAGCGCGTCGAGCAGCTCGTCCACGCTCGCCGGGCCGGCCACGTCGACGCGCAGATCCCCGGCCCGCGCGAGCCGCTTCCGCGCGCGGGCGATGCGCGCGCGCATCGCCCGCGAAAACAGCGCGTCCGGCCCGGCGCCCTCCGGGATTGCCACCGCCGGACACGCCTCGTGCTTCTCGACCTCGTCCGACCAGCCGGCGGGCGCCTCGGCCAGGAGCAGCGGCGACGACCCGCGCAGGTCGTGGAGATCCGCGGCATCCCAGGCGTCCGCGCGCGCCTCGAGGCAGGCGAGCGTCGCGTCGGCGACCGCGCGCTCGTACCCGGACACGGCAAGGACATCGTTGTAATCGGTGATCCCGGCGCCGAGCAGGGCGACGACGCGCTCGTCGCCGATGCGGTGGACCGCGAGGGGCGCCAGGCCGACGAGCCCCTCGGCGGACCGGAACACAAGGGCGAGCACCTCCTCGGGCCCGAGCGCGCGGCACCACGGGATCAGCCACTCTGGCCGCTGGAACGCCGTCGCCGCCGGGCAGCGCTCCCACAGCGCGCTCCACGGCTCCCGCAGCGCCTCGAGCTCCTCGCGGCGGCTCAGCACCTCTACGTCGAGTCGTTCGCTCACCTGCCCTCCGAGCGGCGGGCCCTGCTCTCCTCGGCTCCTCGGTCCTCGACGAGCGCGCTCGTGCGCTCGCCGGGCTCCCCGGCGGCGTACTCTCCCAGAGGCGCGCGGCCGCGCAACCGGCGTGACTCATCTGGCTCTGGCGAGTCCGCGCCAGCCGACCCCTCGCCTGGGACCGCCGGTTGCGCCGAGCTTGTCAGCCCCCTGACCCGCGCCGTCCCCCTCGGACTGCTCAGGTGGATGCGGTGCCCGCCGGCGACGTACGACGGGTACGACCGGTCAGGCGAGGGTGAGGACGGCGCGTCCCGGTCGGTGTATCCTTCCGCAGGAGATCCTCAGACCATGCGAAATTTTGACCGGATCACCGCACACCCGGGCCGCATGAACGGGCAGCCGTGCATCAGGGACCTTCGCCTTACGGTGAAGCGGGTGCTCGAAGTGCTTGCGACCTATCCCGACCGCGAAGAGCTGCGACGCGATTACCCGGAGCTGGACGACGAGGACATCCGGCAAGCCCTGGCTTTCGCTGCCGCCATGATCGGGGATGAGGTCATCGACCTGCCTCGGAGCGCATGACGCCGACGATTCGATTGCTCCTGGATCAAGGGCTTCCGCGCTCGGCGGCAGAGCGATTGCGTGCGGCCGGTGTCGACGCGATCCATGTGGCCGAGATCGGGATGTGGGCCGTGCTCGATGACGAGATCCTCGAGCGAGCCAGGCAATCCAACCAGGTGGTCGTGACGCTCGATGCAGACTTTCACACGCTGCTCGCGCTTGCCGATGCAAACGCGCCCTCCGTGTTGAGGCTACGCGTAGAGCGACTGAACGGAGAGGCGTGTGCCAAGCTGATTCTGGATGTGCTCGCTGTGTGTGGCTCAGAGCTCCTCGCAGGCGCGGCAGCGACAGCGGATCTCAGCCGCGTCAGGGTCCGGCGATTGCCGCTGGTCGCTCCCGGAAGATAGACCAAGGCCAGAGCGCGCTCAGCTGTGGCCGAGCACCGGGTGCGGCCGGTACGGCTCGGCGAGCGCGCGCAGCTCCTCGGCGTCGAGCTTGAGCTCCACGGCCTTGGCCGCGTCGTTGACGTGCGACAGCTTGGTCGCCCCGACGATCGGCGCGGTCACCCCGGGCTGCTGGATCCGCCCCACGGCGCAACGGGTCAGCCGTCCGCGCGGGCCACGGCGAAGATCAGGTGACGTTCCAGCCGGATCCCCTCAGGCGCGCGGCGGCGCTCGAGCTCGGCCGCGAGCGCCGCCTTGACCCGCTCGGCGTCCTCCGGAGCCAGATTGGACAGGAAGTTGCCAAACGAGCTGGCGAGATAGAACGCGACCACGTCGTCGGTGGCCGGGAAGTAGTCCGTGAAGGAGCGGATCTGGAGCTCCGGATCCTGAAAACCGGCGAGCGCGAGCGTCCTGCTCAGATCGTCGGAGGTCACTTTGTACGTTGTGTTTCCGAACGTCTCCGCGGTGCCGGTCAGGCCGAGAGAGGACAGCACGCCGTCGAGCGTGGCCTCGAACTCGTGCGGCCGCTCCCTCGCGGCCGAGGTGATGCCGATGCGCCCCCCGCGCGTCCCCCCTTTGAGCACGCGGCGCGCCTCGCGCAGCGGACCGAGCTTCTCTGGCAGCCAGTGGAGCACGCTGTTCAGGAAGACGACATCGAAGCTGCCGTCGGCGAACTGCGAGAGATCCTCGGCCTGGCCGACGCTGGCACGGAAGCTCGGCGTGCGCTTCTTGTTCGCCAGCTCGACGCGGAGCGGCAGCGGATCGACGCCGACCACCTCGCCAGAGGGGCCGACAAGCTCGGCGACATGGGCCCCGAGCCGGCCGGTGCCACACCCGACGTCGAGGACGCTCTCTCCCGGAGAAATCCGGAGATCTTCGATGAGCAGCTTCCCATGGTTGAACTGCCGATCACTGACACGATCATACGTCTCGGCCAGAGCAGCCGAATCGAGCGCGAGGCTGACCATCATGGCTCCTTGTGAGAGGAGGTGGCGCTCGGCGAAGGCGGCTCCGAGGTGGGATCGCCCCCGAGCACCACATGTCTGTTATGGAGGACAATAGTCCGTCATAGCAGAGCGAGCAAGCGCGTTCGCGGCCGTTTCGCGCGATGGCGGCGGTGTGTCGAGGCGCCCGGAGAGCGCTGGAAGACAATAGGGAGAGGCTGAGGAGCGAGGCGGGCCAGGCGAGCCCGCGGGTCACCGGGCGGCGCGCCGCCGGCTGCCCTGTCGCGCCTGGCTCGCCGCCCTGGCCTCGACGAGCGGATTGCGTGCCTCTGCCGCGCGCAGCCGCTCGAAGCGCTCGATCCGCGCGCGGTGGCCGCTCTGCCGCAGCGTCCGCGCGAGCACCACGCTCTTGGCGAGCCGGATGAACCGCAGCCGGTGCGCCGAAGCCGCGTCCTCGACGTCCCTCCTGCCCGCCCCGGGCCCGAACTCGCGATCGTAGGCGGCCCGGAGCCGGTGCTCGCCGCGGAGGCCCAGCGCGTCCGAGAGCCCCTCGAGGGCGGCCCGCTCCGCCGGGGTCGACCACGAGAGGACCCTGGAATAGGGGGTCGCCATGGTCTCGTGATCGGGCTTGTTGACGAAGCGGCGCAGGAACACATCGGACGTCGCGACCGGCACATCACCCGTCGCCTGGTGGAGGAGCGCGTACGCGAACGCCTCGTTCATCCCCACGAGCTGGTTCTGGTCGTAATCGGCGCCGTCGACGCGCTTCCCGAGGCGATCGACGCCCGAGAGGGCGGCGAAGAAGAAGCTGCTGAAATCGGTGTAGTCCGCCTCGTCGATCTCGGGCGTGCAGCCCGACGCGGGGCGATCCCGGGTCGCCGCGAAGAACCCGACGATGTCGCGCTCGACGAGCTCGCCGTCCGGTCTGCCGCCCTCGAAGAGGAGGTTCGCGAACGAGCCGGAATAGCACTGGGCCATGACGAGGACGACGGGGGTGCCGTCCGGCAGCTCCTTCATGCGGGCGGCGAGGTCGCGCACGGACAGCCCCCCTCCGCCCCAGAGGTCGAACACGTTGTTGTCGAGGTCTTGTCCCGGATCCGGGCTCCCGTGACCGGCGAAATACAGCAGCAACGGGTCCGCGGGGCGCGCGTGGACGAACCTGCGCCAGATCGCGTCGAACCCGAGGCGTGTGGTCGCCCCGTCGATGCGCGGCAGCCTGGGCGCGCGGTAGCGCATGTGGAGGCCGTCGAGGAACTGCACGCTCCGCGTGCCCCGGCGCCCGTCGGCGAAGAGGACGCGCCGCTCCACCGTGGCCGGGAGCAGCGACTGGAAGTACCGGACGTGGCCTTCGATGGCCACCTGGTTCATGGGCGGCCTCGGGCCGCCGCCCACGACGAGCGCGCGCCAGGCCGCGGGCTTCGGCAAAGGCGCGGCGTCCGGGGCCGGCGGGGCGAGCGAAGCCGGTGGCGCCTGCGGGGCGGCCGGCGCGGGCGAGAGCGCCTGCGGGGCGGCCGGCGCAGGGCGCGCCGGGTGTGCCGGCACGGAGCGCGGCGGCCGCGCGGAGGAGCCGGCTGGCGCAGGGCGCGCCGGGTGTGCCGGCACGGGGCGCGGCGGCCGCGCGGAGGAGCCGGCTGGCGCAGGGCGCGCCGGGTGTGCCGGCGAGGCGGCTGGCGCAGGGCGCGGCGGCCGCGCGCCCGCGGTCGCGGCGGTCGCCGTGGCGACGGCGAGCACGGCGACCCGGAGGAGCAGATGGTGCGCGGCGATCACTTCCTCGGCCTCGGCAGCGCACGTCGCGGCGCTCGATTCTAGGTAGCACGACCGGCTCACCCGCGTCGACAGGCGCTCTCTCGATCTCTCGGCCGGCCACCCCGGGTAGGCCCAGTCGAGATGGCTGGCATCGAGCGCGAGCTACAATGGGGACGCGTGGTTCCGTGGCGAGCGTCACGCGATGCCCCTGCGACGAGCGCGTGTGCCTCCGTGAGGGCGCGCGCATCGCGCGTCAGTCTGTTGCAGTCAGCCAGGCAGCCTGTCTGTCAGCAATCGAGCAGCCTGTCTTCAGGCACGCTGTCTGCCTGCCTGCTCCACTCCGATCCAGGAGGGCGCGCTCGTCCTCGACGAGGGCCGCGCGAACCGGCCGCTTTTCGCCGCAGACGAGGCAGATTGCCTCGTCGAGCCCATCCTCGACCACAGCAGAGCTCCCCTTCCCCTCGCCACGGTCTCAGGCTGTCGACCGCCAGGCGTCGCATGCCCGACGGCACGGTTCGCCGGCAGGAGGGATCGGCGGCGCGCCGCGCTCGGCCCGGGGAGACCCCGAATGGCTGAGATCGGCCCTCCTCTGCCCGGATCTTCTCATCGTCCTCTGGCACGCAGGTTGCCGTTCCCCGCGCAATCGAAGCACGAACACAGGAGGAAAGACCATGTCGGCCAGCTCATCGAAGACGACCATCGATCATGACGAGATCCGCCAGTGGGTCGAATCGCGCGGAGGCCGCCCGGCGACGGTGAAGAGCACCGAGGAGGGCGGAGAGCCTGGCATCCTCCGCATCGATTTCCCGGGGTACAGCGGGGAAGACACCCTGGAGGAGATCTCGTGGGAGGACTTCTTCGGCAAGTTCGAGGAAACAAACCTCGCCTTCGTGTACCAGGAGAAGACAGCGGACGGGCAGCCGAGCCGCTTCTCCAAGCTGGTGAGCCGCCCGGACGACATGGTCCAGAAGGGCAAGTCGACCGCGCGCGTGTCAAAGGGCAGCGCGGCCAAGGCGAGCAGCGCCAGGGGCACGAGAGAGGAGAACGGGAAGGCCGAGCTCGACGTCGAGGTGGAGGTTCAGCTCGATCTCGACGAGGAGCCCGGCGGCGCCGAGAAGCACGCTCGCGGGAAGCACGCACGCTCGAAGGGCGCCGAGGGCGAACACGCGTCCCACGTGACCATCGACCATGACGAGATCCGCACCTGGGTCGAGGCGCGCGGCGGCCACCCGGCGACGGTGGAGCGGACCGAGAAGGAGGGGGAGCCCGGCGTCCTCCGGATCGATTTCCCCGGCTACAGCGGAGAGGAGTCCCTCAAGGAGATCTCGTGGGACGATTTCTTCGACAAGTTCGAGGCGTCAAACCTGGCCTTCGTGTACCAGGAGGCCAAGGCGAGCGGCGAGCCGAGCTATTTCTCGAAGCTGGTGAGCCGCCCGGAAGACATCGGCGGCAAGAAGGCGAAGCAGAGCAAGCAGAAGTCGAGAAAGGCGGCCTGAACCCGGAAGGCAGGACCCCGGAAGGCGGCGGGTCGGCAGGGGGCAGAGAGCGCTCGACGCAGCGCCTCAGCGCCGGCGCGCCGGCGTGGTCGGGGCGGCGCCGGGCGCGCTCGACGCGACGGACGCGCCCGCCTCGCCGGACGCGCGCGTCCTCTGCCACGCCGAGGCGTGCGCGAGCAGCGCATCCCGGAGCTCTGCGGTCGCGCCCTGGAGCTCGCCGCGCCGGCGGACGGCATAGAAGACCTTGCGCGGCAGCTCGGGCAGCGGGCGCGCGACGAGGCCGCGGGGGAGACGGCAGCAGGCGTTGACCACAGCGATGCCCACGCCGAGCTGGACGAAGTGGAGCATCAGCTCCCAGCCGTTCGCCTCGACCGCAGGCTCCCAGCGGACGCCCGCCGAGAGCAGCGCCTGCGCGAGCAGGGCCCGGTGGGGCCGCGAGGGGCCGGGGACGACGAGCCGCGCCCCCTCGAGATCGCGCAGCCGGATGTGGCGCTTCCGAACCAGCGGGTGGCCCTCGGGGACGACGAGGACCTGCGCCACCTCGGTGAGGCGGTCGGCGGCGAGCCCGTCCGGCGCCCCCTCGAGCGGCGCGACGCCGAGGTGCGCCTCGCCCGCCGCGACGGCCTCGAGCGTGCCCTCGCGGTCGCGCGTGAGCAGCCGGAGCGGGGCCGCGGCGCGCGCGGTGAAGGCGCGGATCCCCTCGCCGAGCAAGTAGAGGTACGAGCCCTCCCCGGCGCAGAGCACCACCGGCTCCCGGCTCTCGCCGTGGCGGAGCACGTCGAGGAACGAGCGCGTCCGCTCGCCGACCTCGCGCCCGAACGCGGCGACGCGCTTGCCGTCGGCCGTGAGCTCCAGCCGCTGCCCTCGCCGCTGGTAGAGCGTGACGCCGAGCGCCTCGCCGAGCTTGCCGATCTGGGCGTGGAGCGCCGGCTGCGAGACGTGGAGCGCCCGCGCCGCGCGCGTGAAGTTGAGGTGCTCGGTGAAGACCACGAAGGCGCCGAGCCAGTCGAGGTTGAGCATGGCGTGAAGCTATCGCGAAACGCGATAGCGACTCCAGAAATACTTCTTCCGGAGAATAGCCTGGCGTCTATGCTCTCTTCCAGTTCTTCCCAATCCCTGCACCGTTCCCTGCACCGTCCAGGGACGCTCCCGGAGCTCGCAGCCCGCGCGGATCGCGGACCTCGGCTCCGGCTCGCAAGAATGGAGCTCGACGATGGGCCGCGATCGACTGACCGACAACAGCAAGAAGCTCTCCTGGCTGCTCCGCCACGCGGCGCCCTCGCAGGGCGTCGCCATGGACGACGCCGGCTGGGTGGCCGTGGACGACGTCCTCAAGGCGCTCGGGATCCCGCGTTCGCTGCTCGACGAGGTGGTGGAGAACAACACGAAGAACCGCCTCGAGCTCCGCGGGGACCGGATACGCGCCTCGCAAGGGCACTCCCGCGAGGGGATGCCGGTGACGCTCGCAGGCCTGGAGGCGTCGTGGGAGGAGATCCACGGCGACGCGTCGATCTGGCACGGCACAAGCGTGGACGCCGTGAGGGGCATCGCGCGCGAGGGGATCCGGCCGGTGGCGCGGACGCACGTCCACTGCACCGACGCGCTGGGCAGCGCGGTCGGCAAGCGCTCGAAGGTCGACGTGATGCTCGAGATCAGCCCCGCGCGGCTCCGGGCGCGCGGCGTGCGCGTGTTCCGCAGCCAGAACGGCGTGATCCTGGTGCGGGAGGTGCCAGTCGACTGCCTCGTCGGGCTCCTGCCGATCGCCGCGCGCGCGAAGCGAGAGGACGAGGCGCTCCGGGCGCTGCTCTTCGGCGAGGGGTCGCGCGGGGCGGCGTGATGGCCTGGCACCGCAGGTCAGAGCTCCTGTCAGAAAAGCCGGTTGACAACCAAAGCCGGTCGTTCACCGGTCGCCGCCGGAAACAGCAGCGATTTTCCCGGCTTCCGCCTGAATCGCCGCCGAGGCCCGCCCCGGTTACCCCTCGCGCGCCACGCGGATCGCCTCGGCGACGCCGGCGGGGGTGAGCTCGGGTTCCCCCAGGAGCGCCGCCGCCCAGGCCGCGACCTCGGCTGCCGTCCGGAAGACGTTCGGCGCCCGCTTCGTGTACAGCCGCGTCATGATGGAGCGGACCGAGGCGGCGATGAACCCCTCCGACTCGACGAGCGTGGCCGTGCCCCTGAGGTGCCGAGAAGCGGAGCTCGCCGCCCGCTGCATCGCGGCCCGGCTCGCCTCGTCCGGCGGTCCGGTGTCCTGACGGGGGAGGACGACGACGAAGACCGCGCCGCCCGGGTGGCCCGCCGCCCAGCGACCGAAGAGCTCCCGCGACCGTTCGATCCCGGCCGCGGTGGCCTTGCCCCGCCAGACAAGCAGCATGATCCGCCGCCACACCGCCACCACGTACGCGTCGGTGCACTCGAGCACCTCGGTGGTCACCGGAACCGTACGAGGAGTGGCCACCATCATCTTCGATGATTGTTCTTCCGCCGGGGGGATAGTCGTCAAGCCCAAGCCGCGGATCCGACGCTCGCCGGACCCGGTGGACGCGGCCACGCGGCCACGCCAGCAGCCCGTCCCTCTCCAGCCGCTCGAGGGCCGCCCGGGCGTCACGCCACTCGGCCGCGGTCCCCCTCGGCGCCTCGTGCAGCGGGGAGCGCGTGCGCAGAGGAGACGTGCCCGAAAGTGAAGCGCTGAAGCAGATTTACGCGGCCTTCGCCGGCTTCGGGTTCAGCTCGAGGAAGCGGCGCTGGTAAGCGTACGAACGAAAGCGGATCTGCAGCGGCGGCTTGTTGGCGCTCTCGATCTCGAGCTTCGCGCCGTCGTCGTGCTCGGCGCAGTGCGGGATGCGCATCGTGTAGGTCGTGCCGCCGCCGGTGCGCACCGCGATGCTCCCGAGCGCGAGCCCGGCCGCGGCGACGGCCGCGTTGGTCCCGGTCTGGCCGTCGTGCGCCTTCGCCTCGATGCCGCGGGTCGCCGGCTTCGCGCACACGCAGCAGCCTTCCGGCCAGCGGATCGTCTCGCCCGTCACCGGCGCCGGAAAGCCCGGCTTCGGGTGGACGTAGTCGTCGGCGAGCACGGTGAGGACGCGCTTGTCGACGAGGTACGCTGCCTGACACTTGTTGCAGAACTCCGGATCGTCGGTGTGGTTGAGCTCGATCTCCTCGAGCGTCGCCTGGCAGCGCGGGCACGTCGCGGTGCCGGCCAGGTCCTTGGCGGCGAGGAGCGATCCGAGCGCGAACACCGCGAGCCCGATGCCGCCGACGAGACAGAGCAGCCACAGCAGACCGGAGCGGCCGATCATCGCGTAGAAACAGAGGAACGAGAGGCCGGCGAGCACCGCCGTGATGACGGCGTACTTGATGGTGGAGCCCGTATTGCGGGTCACGGTGGACGTCATGAGCGCGACGTTAGCGCCGGTCGACCCTCGAGCGTGCGCCGAACGCTGTCGCGGAGAGTGGGTAGGAGGGCAGCCCTGGTCTGGGCTTCGAGCTCGCAGCGCCGTCGGGGCGGCGGAGAGGCCAAGGTGCTCGACGTGTTCTACCCCTCACCTACATCGCCCCTGCCGGAACGAACCCCGGCTCAATCCTCGCCGCCCCCTCGAAGCACCCGAGCGCCGCCTCCACCTCCCCCGTGGCGTCGGCCACCGGCCTCGGCGCGGTGATCGAGACCAGGCGCTCGTGGAGCTGCCCGCCCTCGAACGAGAACGCGTCCTGCCGTATCCCGTCGAACCCGAAATTGACCACCACGACGAGCGTATCTTTGCACGCGCGAGGTGCGCTTTCATCATTCGCGGGCAGGGATCTCCGCGGAGAGGAGCGCACCTCTCGCGCTCGGGGTCAAGCTTCCGCGGGACTCGCTCGCTTGCTCGCCGAGATGCCGCGCTGATAGGCTGAAGCGCATGTCGCCAAGCTCGAGGTCACGCCCGCCGCATCCGGCCACGATCGTGCAGCCCAAGCCGGCGATCGGAGCGCCGGCGGCGAGGCCGCCGCATCCGGCCACGACGGTGCAGAAGAAGCCTGCGATCGGGGGCAACGCCACGAAGCCGCCCCATCCGGCCACGGCGGTGCAGAAGAAGCCTGCGATCGGGGGCAACGCCACGAAGCCGCCCCATCCGGCCACGCTGGCGACGCGTTTCGGGCGCTCCATGTCGGTCGCTCAGCGATCCGCGGAGTTGAAACACGACGCGAAAATCAAAGGCCTGGATCCTCGCGCCATCTCGAACCAAGACCTCCCTGTCGGCGACCGCCAAGGCATCGTACAGACGTTGAAGACGAAGGGGTATGTGAGCCCGACGATCGTGGCCAACGCCTTCCTCGACTACGGCGGCCGCGCAGTACACCTCGTGTATCACATCGATTTCACGGGCGCGACGCACGCGGGCGAGCGCACGCCCCACATCCAGATCATCATGATCCGTGAGGCCGGCAGCCTCTCGCCCGGCGGGGCCACGAGGCAGGGGCTCCCCGTCACCCGAGAGCTCACCCGGGGTGAGATCTTCGAGATCCTCGGCGCTCTGCCCGACTTCGACGCGAAGACAGCCGACGCGCCGGACAAGGAGCTTACGATGCCAGCCTCGGTGCGCCAGTGGTTCGCGCAGGTGAGCCACAACTACATGGCGGCGGTCGATGCAGGGCGCAAGATGCACGATATCTTCTGGAGAGATTACGTGGACGCGAAAGACCACGACAAGTGGTCGAAGACGATCGACAAACTCAAGAAGAGGTGAAGGACGGTGGCCCGCGCGCCCCGAGGAGCTCGCGCGAGGAGGAGGAGGCGTCGATAGGACGCCGTTCGAGCAGCACGGGCCATCGACGTTCTTGCAGGGACGTCACAAGAGCGCCTCGCTCGGCGCGGAGCCCTCCTCCGCAGGCCATCCCTGCTGGCGCTGTATCTCCGGGGGGAACAGGTGTCTCCTTCAGAGAGACAGGGGGCCCGGCAGCCCCATGCTCATCTCCGGAGATCGGGGGAGCGATGAGCCTCGTTTTCAGCGCGAACGCGTGGGCTCGCCGGGGGACACGCGGCTCGCTCGCCGTGGCATGACGATTGCGAAGCCCATCGCCGTACGCGTCGTTTCTCGGTGACAACGCCCCTTCGACGCCCCTTCGGCCACCGAGCCATGCACGTTGTGCGTGGTCGACGCGCAGGGGTCGCTCGTCGGCGCCGAGACGATCGTCCCTTCACACAACGGAGATGGCAATGAAGATCAGTCGAACGATCGAATCTGCTCGCGCAAAGGATCATGCGACCGGCAAATCGCTCCACGTTTCTCGGCGCACGATCTTGGGTTTGCCGCTATTGGCCGCGCCGGCGCTGCTCACAGGCTGCAGCGCCGAGACGCTCCTCAGCGCAGGGTTCAACCAAGACGCCGTATCTCAGCTGCCGGGCTCACAGCAAGCGGTCGGCACCGTCGCGGCGTCGCTCGGCAACGGCAACGTGATGGTGACCGCCTCTCCGGCTGGCGAGGCCGACGATCACTGGGTGCTCCTTGAGCACCCGAACTTCAACGATGTGACGTCGATCCAGGGTCGCTTCAGCGCCTTCCGCGGGGATGGTCAATACATGGCGACCGCCAGGCTCTACATTCCAAGCGATACCGGCGGAGTCCCGACGCTGCAGTTCGAGGGCTTCAACCAGCCGCTGAGCGACTTGAAGAGCTTCTTGCACCTCGACTTTCTCCCGAACGGAACGGTGCGCGTCAACGACGACAGCAACTTGGTCTTTGGAGCGTACCAGCGCGGGCAGGTGTTCAGCGTGCAGGTGACGTTCAACATCAGCGCGACCGCGGCGACGGCGACCATTTCCCTCCTCGGGGCAGCGTCGGGTAGCCTCGACGTCGCGATCCCGAGCTACTTTCTCAGCCAGGCGCGGAACTTCGGCGCGGTCAGAGCCTGGATGGGCGCGAACTTCACAGGCGCCTTCTACGTCGATGATATCTCGGTCATCTTCGCAATACCGTAGTCGCGTTGTGAGAGTGAGCGCAAGCATGGCTGGCTGAAGACGTCTCTGGACCTGCCGGCAGGCATCCCGAGCGCTGACACATTCCGCTCTGCCGAGAGCTCGAGCGGCAGCTTGGCCGGCCTCTGTCGATCGAGCACGAGGGCCCGAGGGCTGGGGATGTGCATCACTCGCTCGCCGATATTTCTCGGGCTTTCGAGCTCCTCGGGTACGAGCCCGGCGTGCGCTGGGAGGACGGGCTCGGTCGGACGGCGGACAACCCCTCGGACCTGCAAAAGAGCGGGCAAAAGAGCGGGCACGCGGAGGCGGCGAGGCGTGCCCGGGCGGGCTCGGGTGGAGCCTCGGGGTCTGTGATTGGTCGTCGACACGGCAAGCTCATCGGCTGAGCTCGGATGGGTTTTACACGGTCATCAACTGGCTCAGCGACACCCGGATCGAGCCTGGCGCGGCTGATTTCTGCTTGATGTCGCGCAAGGCGCGCAAGGTGCTCGCCCGTATGCCCGAGCAGCACCGGTTTGTCCGGGGCCTCGTCGCGTGGATGGGCTTTCGCCGCGCGTACATCCCGTACGTCGCGCCGCCTCGCGCTGCGGGGCATTCGAAGTATTCGTTGCGGAAGATGCTGCGGCTCGCGCTCGATGCCGTCTTCGCGTTCTCCGTCGCGCCGATCCGGCTCGCGACCCGGGTCGGGGTGGGGATCGCCGCGCTCGGGGCGCTCTACCTCGTGTACACCATTGGGCGTGCGTTATGGCTGCACGACACGGAGCCCGGCTGGAGCTCGCTGCTCAGCTCGCTGCTCATCCTGGGCGGGCTTCAGCTCGCGTTCACGGGGCTCATTGGTGAATATCTCGCGCGTGTATTCGAACAGGTGAAGGGCAGGCCCATTTACGTTTTCAAACAACCCCCCGAAGAGCGCCCGAGGCGCGCGACGCCCGCTGCGGCCAAGAAAAACGCACGGACGGAGGCGCCCCTCGAGCTCGCGAATGAGCAGGGATGACGATGTCAAGCCGCGTGCCCGATCAACGAGAATACTCCCACGACCGGCTCGGTGATCGCTTCGAGAGAGCGCTCTCCCACTACGATACGCGGCGCCGCGTCGAGGCGCTCGTCGACGAGTTTCTCACGGACGAGATGGTCCGCGGCAAACACGCGCTCGACGTCGGCTGCGGCCTCGGGTACTTCAGCGAGGCGCTCGCGAAGCGCGGGGCTATCGTCACGGCTTGTGATCTCGGCCCGAACCTCGTCGAGGCCACGCGCAAGAGGGTCGGCTGCGAGGCCGTCGTCGCCGACGCCCTCCGCCTCGTCGATCAATTCGGCCGCGATCGATTCGATCTCGTGCTCTCGTCCGAGTGCATCGAGCATACCCCGGATCCGCAGGCTTGCCTCCGGCAAATGGCGGGGGTGCTCAAGCCCGGCGGGTATCTCTCGCTCAGCACGCCGAACCTTTTGTGGCAGCCTGTCGTCCGCCTCGCGTCTCGCCTCAAGCTTCGGGCTTTTGACGGTCACGAGAATTTCAGCACGTGGGGGTCGCTCGCGCGTCCTCTCGGGGACGGGGGGGTCAAGATCATCCGGCGCAAGAGGTGCACCTCTTCCCGTTCCAGTTTGGCCTCCACGAGCTCTCTCGTTATTTCGACGCGCATTTGCAGGGCGTCTCCCGGCTCATGATCAACCTTTGCATCCTCGGTCGCAAGGACCCTGAGTTGGGCTTTGGCCCGTGGCGTCGAAGAATTCGAAGGATTCGCGGAGAAGGCTCCTCAGGCTCGGTATTCAGCTCGTGGGGCCGCTGCTCCTCGTGCTCGTTTTCCTTCGTATGCGCGACTCGCGCGTCGCGCTCGACGCCTTGCTCGCGGCCGACGTCACGCCTCTGCTCCTCGCCCTCGCCGTGAACCTCGGCGTTTTATGGTTCAAGGTGCTCCGCTGGGATGTGTTGCTCGCGGCGCGTGGGCTTCGCCTCCCTCGGGCGCGGGCTTGGACGTCGTTTCTCGCCACTGTCTACGTCGGCCTGATGACCCCGGGGCGCGTGGGCGATGTCTTACGGGTCCAGTACCTCCGGCACGACGTCGAGATGCCGTATGCCGAGGGAATGGCGCTCGTCGTGCTCGACAGGCTCTTTGATCTCTATGTCCTCCTCGCGTTCGTCGCGGTCGGCATTGCTCGTTTCTCCAGCATCATCGCCGGGGATCTCGCGAAGATCACCTGGCTCGGCGTGGGCCTCGTCGCGCTCGGGCCATTTGTCCTTTTCTATCGTCCGCTCGCTCGTCGCGCGGTCGGCGCTGTGTATCGGCGCCTGCCCGGTGATTTCTCGAACGAAGGGTTCGAGCGTTTCCTCACCGCGCTTCGGGCGCAGCGGGCGCATCACGTCGGGCTCGCGCTCTTGCTCTCGCTCTCCGCGCTGCTCTTGAATTTCCTCCAAGGTTACTGGCTGGCTGGCGCGCTCGGGGCTCCCATTGGTTTTTTCGATATCTGTTGCCTGCTCGCCGTCGCCAGCCTGCTCGGCTTGCTGCCGATCTCTGTCTCTGGCATCGGCGTGCGCGAGCGCTTTTTTTCGCTTGTTTTTCCGGTGCTCGGTTATGCCTCCGAAAAGGGCGTGGTCTTCGGGCTTGGCGTCTTCCTGGTCATTTACCTCGCCGTGGCGGTATTGGGGGTCCTGAGCTGGCACGTCGCTCCGCCGCCCTTCGGGGAGCCTCTCGCTCGTTTGCCGGCGCCGGAGCCGTTCCCCAAAGACGCGGCCAAGCCTTCCTGAGTCGGCATCGCGTCGCTGCTCGGGCCGGCGAAGAGGACCTATTTCCACCTGTACGTCATCCTCGACGTCTTCAGCCGCTACGTCGTCGGCTGGATGGTTGCCCCGCGCGAGTCCGCGACGCTCGCCGAGCGGCTCATCAGCGAGACGTGCACCCGCCAGGGCATCACGCGTGGCGAGCTCACGCTTCACACCGACTGAGGCACGTCGATGACGTCGAAGTCCGTCGCGCTCCTCTTGGCCGATCTCGGCGTCTCCAAGACGCACTCACGTCCACATGTCTCCAACGACAACCCGTTCTCCGAGGCCCACTTCAAGCCCCTCAAGCATCGCCCTGACTTCCCTGAGCGAGGTCGCGCGGGTCGTCGACTCAACACAATTGGCGCTCTGGCACTCGAGCCACGCCGACCAGAAGCGCAGACGGCGCCTGTCAATCGCAAGGAGACAGCGCTACTTGCGCAGCTCTTCGATGGCCGCGGCGAGCTCCGCGGGGGGCAGACTGTCGGCGGCGCGCCAGGGCGGCATGCGCAGCGGCGAGGTCGCGGGCTCCTGCAAGCGAAAGATGGCCTTGTCCTTCGTTTCTCGCGACATGCCGTCCAGGTTCTTCACGTTGAACGCGGAGCGCCTCAGCGCCGGGTTCGAGCGGCCGTCGTGGCAGCGCGAGCAGAGTTGTGTGAGCACGGCGCGCCCGCTCGCTCCCGGCGGCGGCACCAGGCCGAGCTTCACCTTCGCGTCTGCGGAGAAGAGGTCGCGCAAATCGAGCAGGGACTGTCGCGGGGCCGCGCCCGTCACCACGTCGAGGTAGGACCTCGTCCGCTCCGCACGGAGCGCGGGATCCGTCACGTCCACGAGCGGGTAAGGCACCGAAATCGAATCACCCGCCAGCGACACGGTGAACTGCTTCTCCCAGATCGGGCTCGACGGGCCGGCCTTGGCCTCGGCCTCGATGCGCGGGTCGAACGCGTTCGGCTGCGCCGCCTGGCCTTCGGCCACGAGCAACGCCTCGAGCTGCGCCCCGCTGCCCTCGTCGATCGCATTCTGGATGGTCGCGATGGGGATGCCGCCGTACTGCGCGTCGTGCGCGTGGGCTTCCAGGAACTGCGCCGTGAGCACCCGATCGGAGTCCGTGCGCTGCACGAAGCGCTGCGGGAACCAGTGCGTCCAGGGGAACTCCAGCTCCTGCATGCGCAAGATCTTCTTCGTGCCGTAGCCGTCGGGCTGGTGGCACGAGCGACAGTCGAACGAGGTATTTTCGACGTCTTCCTCGCCGTAAATGCTGAACGCGGTCCAGTCGTGCTCTATCTCTTCGGTGAGCAGGCTCGCGAGATCGCAGCCGCCGTCGTAGTCACACTGTCGCTCGAAGGTCAACAGGTAGAAGTTGTAGTCACCGGTCGAGAGGTCGCGGCTCACGATCTCGACGAAGGGCTCACCACGAACGAAGCCGAGCGCGGTCATCTCGGCCGGCTTTTCGCGCATCTCGCTCACGCGCGGAAAGACGATGAGGCGCGGATTGATGGAGGAGACGGCCCTCTTCACGAGCGAGGTGGAGTTGCCGGTGAGCGCGAAGGCGCAATTTTCGTCGAGCTTCGCGACTTTGAGCAAGCTGGCGACGTCGGTGATGCTCGGTCGCGGCGTGGCGCACACCGCCTGGAAGAAGCTGTCGCCGCGCGGCGTGGCGCAGAACGCGCTGTACTGCGCCTCGCGCGTGGGTAGGGCCAACAGCTCCGGGTCGGGAGCGCTCACGGGCGGCAGCGTGTCCCAATTGTTCGTCGCCTCGTCCGTGGCAATCACCTCACCGATGTCGCCGACGACGCATGCCGGTAGCAGCAGCGAAACCAGGCACAGGCTCGGAAGGTGCTTCATGACGGCCTCCTGCGGCGAGCGCCGAACGTCATCAAACTCGCCACGAGCGCGAAGGCCAGGAGCGGCGCGCGACGGTCCGAAGGCCCGCCCGTCACGCTGCAGCCTAAGCCTAAGAAGCCTCCGTCCTCGCTCGGCGCCTCCGCATCGTCCTCGCTCGGCGGCTCCGCGTCGACGGTGCCGTCCAGCTGCTGCACGTAGGCGATGAGCTGCCCGAGCTCGGCTTCGCTGAGCCCGCTGATGAAGGCGTGGCGATCTTCGGGGTTGGCCGTGACGAGGACGTCGCGCAGCGTCGGCGCGGAGCCATCGTGCAAGTACGGCGCCGTCTCCCAAACGCCGTTCAAGGTCGGCGTGTCGATGCCGAACAGCGGCTCACCGGCGCGCATGCCAGAGGACGCCTTCACGGTGCCGACATCGTGCAGCTTGCCGCCCGCGCTGTCGGTTCCGTCGGGACCCGTGTGGCAGAAGTCGCAACCCAGGCGCCTGAAGATGGCGCGACCCGCGACGCCGTCTGCGGTGAGCGAGCCGTCGGGGTTGCGGAAGGGGCTCGGGCGGTACGTGTCGAGCGAGCCGAGGAACGCCGCCAGCGCGTCGAGCTCGGGGCTCAGGCCGGCCTTCTTGTCGCCGCGCGGCGTGCCGACGGTTCCCACGGCGAGCTGCTCGGCGGTCAGGAAGCCCTTCCCGCCGAACAGGTTGCGGATGTTGTCGTCAGAGTCCTGGATCTCGTCGAAGCTGCCGCTCCAGTTGACGTTGCCGTGGCCCGTGCCGCGCCGTCCGAGCAGCGAGACGGTGTTGCGAAGCCCCTCCCCCACGCTGCCGAAGTCCCAGACTCGCCCGTCGTCCGCGCCGTCGAAGTGACACGACGCGCAGCTGATGTAGCCCTGGTCGCTCATGCGTATATCGGCTGAGTTGAAGAACAGCTGCTTTCCGCGCAAGACCTGCGCGTCGAGCTTCTCCGCGGCGACGGTCGGAATGTCGGCCAGCTTCTTGGTGATGAGGTCGTGCGAGCTGACGATGTCGGCGACGTCGTAGACCGCCACCGTACGGCTGAGCGACGCGTGCACGAACAGCTTGTCGGTCTCGGTCAGCGCCAGGCCGCGCGGAGAAAAGCCCGTCTCTTTCAGCGCGGTCACGAAGTCGCCCGTGTAAGCTTCGCGGACCTCCACCAGGGCCGAGCCGGCCACGCTGACGAACGCATAGTCGCCGAGCGGCGTGAACACGACCTGGTTGGGCAGATTGCGATCATCCAGATCGATGCGCCGCGCGACGTCCTCGACGCCCTCCGCGAGGTTCAGCAGCGCCAGGAGCGGCCGCACCGTGTTGTCGTCGGTGAGATCGAGCCCATCGCGAAAAGGACCACGATAGATGTTGTCCTTCTTGCCCGGCACCCACGCGAACGAGCCGTCGGGCGAGAGCGCCGCCGAGAACAGGTAGTTCGGCAAGCCACGCCCTTGTTGGTCCGTGTCCTCCGTCGTGGTGTCCGCCGCGAGCTGGAAGCGCGTGCTCACCTGGAAGGTCGCCGCGTCGATGCGCGCCACCTCCCCGTGGCTGTCCTCGGAGATGAAGCGCGTGACGTAGATCTGCGCGCCGTCGTGCGACACCGAGACGCCCCGCGGCGTGCCGCCGAGCACCAGCTCCGCCACGACGGCGCCGCTCGCCGCGTCCAGCTTCAGCACCTTGCCGACGGCCATCAGCGTCACGTACGCGGCGTCCCCGGTCGGGCTGATCGCGAGGCCCATCGGCTGCGACGCGTACGGCAGCACGACCTCGCGCTCCACCGCGAGCGACGCGGCGTCCATGATGGAGAGCGAGTGCGCGTCGCGGTGCAGCACCCACAGCTTGCCTTGCGCCGTGAGCGCGAGCCCGACCGGGCCGCGCGCCACCGGCACCTCCGCGAGCTTGATCAAGGCGTTCGCGTCGAGCACGGTCACGCTGTCGTTCTCGTAGTTCGCCGTGTAGACCTTCGCGTTCGGCTGGTCGTAGACGAGATCTGTCGAGCCCGCCGCGCTGCCCGGGACGAGCGGCAGGTGCGCCGTGTGCACGAACGAGACGCTGGTGAATCCGACATCGTCTTTGACCGTCGCCAGCACCGGGTAGTGGCCGGGGGCGGCGTAGGTGTGCACATGCTGCAGGTCGTCGACGGTGAACTCGGTGCGTGTCTCGTCTCCCATGTCCCAGCGCACCTGGACGGGGCCGACCGCGCCGCCGATCGTCAGGTCGAACGTGACGGCCTCGCCGGCGAGCGAGGGCGCGCGCTCGGCGATGCTGGCCGTGATGGCCAGCGCCTCGGCCGGCCAGGCCGCGACCGAGCAGATGCCTCCGAGCAGGCCGAGGACCTTCGGGAGCGAGCGCATGGCTCAGGGACCGGTCGTGAACGTTGACTTGAACTCGGCCGCGATGCCGTTGCCGACGAGATCTTTCACGCCGCCCTTCGGCAGGACGATCTCGTAGGTGGTGTTCGGCATCAGGTCCTCGTCCGGGTCGAAGTTGACGATGCCCATGTACAAGCCGAACGTGCCCTTCACCTGCTGTCCGCCCATCGGCCTCACGATGAAGCTGCCGTGGTGAACCGTGGTGATCTCGACGTTGTCGGTGAGGCTGAGGCCGATGCGCGACTTCCTGGGCAGACCCGTCGCCCCGCTCTTCGGCAACACCGTGTCGACCGCCGGCGGCGTGGTGTCCGGATCCGTGGAGTGCGCGGCGATGACCATGCCGCGGTACGGCAGCTCGTCGTCGGCCAGCACCACCAGGCTGCCGACCGGGATCGAGAACTGATCGTCGCCGTTCGTGAACTCGAGCCGGCCCCAGACGCGGCTCTCGATCGACATCCGGTTGATGTCGCGCACGTTGATCTTGGAGACGCCGGCGTCGGGCCGCAGGTGGCCCAGGAACATATAGCCGTCGGAGAAGCTCATGTACTCGGACCCAGCGGGGTACCCCTTGGCCCTGAACGCCGAGTCGGGCAGCGTCGCGATGGGTGAATTGGCCGAGCCGATGTCCGTGGGGTCGGTCAGCACGTCCCACACGCGCAGCGGCGACTGCACGTAGACGTGCTTGCCGTACAGACCACAGATGTAGCTCTTGCTCGGGGCGATGAAGTCGAGCGCGACCGGGTTCATCGGATCGCTGATGTCCATCGTCGCGATGCCGCCGTTGTCCTTGGGCGTGGTGATGACGAGCGTATTGCCGACCGCCCACAGCGGTCCGGCGCTCACGCCGCCAAACTGCGAGGTGGGGATCTTCTTGACGAATTTCACGTCCTCGGGATCCGCGGCGTCCAGGATGTGCAGGCCCGTGTTGGTGCCGCCGACGTAAATGACGCTCCCCTGCCAGTACATGCCCCAGACGGAGTCGGTGAAGTCCCCATAGTTGATGCCCTGGAGCCGGACGAGCCTCACGTGACGAGGCGCGCGGGCGTCGGTGACGTCCCAGATGTCAACGCCGGTGCCCGAGGTGGTGACCTGGTAGAACTTGTCGCCGTAGCGGGCGACCGAGGTCTGGTGCGACTCCGCCTCGCCGACGCCCTTGGGCCCTCCCTTGGGATCGAAGCCAGGGCTCTGGATGCGCGAGAGCATCTTCGGATTTGTCGGATCGGCGATGTCGTAGAAGACGATCTCGGCGTTGCCCGCGCCCTGAACGTAGCCGTTGATGACGATGGGCTGGTTCTGGTGATGGCCCGCCTCGAGGGTCGGCGACACCAGGCCGTCTCGCCAGTTGTTGCGCGGCAAGTTGATCTTGTTCGCCGGCATCGGCGTGTTCGGGATCTTGCCTTCCGGGGCGGTGATCATTTCCGAGTCGATGGGCTCGGAGCCGCCGCTGCCGGTCGTGGCGCCTCCGCCCGAGCCGCTCGTAGAGCTGGAGCTGCTGCTCGTGGAGCTGCTGCTCGTGGAGCTGCTGCTCGTGGCTCCTGTCACAGGCATCGGCGCCCCGCCGCCAGAGCCCGTCACCACGGATGTGGTAACGCCGGAGCTGCCGCCGTCGTTATCTTCCGGCGTCGGGCCGAGCTCGGCGCCGCCGGAACACGCCGCGAGCAGGGCGGCGAACGAAGGAAAGCCAACCCAACGCATCCTTATCGTCTTCGAACGCATCCCTATCCTCTTCTGTAGGCGGAAATCATGACGGATGGTCACCCCGCGGTAGCTTGGAGCCGACAGTGTCCGCCCGCTGCCGCGCTGACGCTCGAACGCATGAACGCTCGAACGCATGAACGCTCGAACGCTCGAACGCATGAACGCATGAACGCATGAACGCATGAACGCATGAACGCATGAACGCATGAACGCTCGAACGCTCGAACGCTCGAACGCTCGAACGCTCGAACGCTCGAACGCATGAACGCATGAACGCTCGAACGCATGAACGCTCGAACGCTCGAACGCTCGAACGCTCGAACGCTCGAACGCTCGAACGCTCGAACGCATGAACGCTCGAACGCTCGAACGCTCGAACGCTCGAACGCGCCGACTCGCCGACTCGCCGACTCGCGAGGCGACATGTTGAGGAGCGATTGTGAACGTTCACGTCTTGTTCGTCAAGCTCAATCACCGCTCGAGTTCTCGAGAATTTATGCCGTGTGAAGGCGGCGTGACCGTGCACAACAACGCGGGACAGCATGCCCTCGCCCCGAGGGGGATGACGTACCCCTCATCGCGTTCGCAATGCGTGCCTTCAGGCTGGCCAGCGCCGCTAGCAACGCAATGCAGCCGGCGTGTGCGCTGCCGAGCGACGAGAGGCCGCGCACGCGCGACGGATTGCCTGGATCGTCGGGGGGACGGAACCACGTGACCGGCCCTTGTCGGATCGATCTCCGTGATCAGGTTGATGCCGAAATCATTGGGATGGTCGAGGTCCCATTGCACAGGCCATTTTTGATGAGCATGTAGGTCTTGCAGCTGTCGGGATCGACGAAGACCTAGTTGTCGGAGCCGGTTCCTCGCTCGTACGACATGTCGCTGCCGGGCGGCGTGTAGCGGAAAACATCGACCTTCTTGGGCTCTGACCACGGGCCGTCGAGGCTCGGCGCCGAGGAGAAATGCTGGGTGGCGCCGATGGAGTAGTAGACCCGGTACGTCATCGGCCTTGACGATGACGCCGCACCAGGTGCCCTGACCGGGGCCCGTCTGCTCCTCCAGCGCGGCCGCAGTGGAGTGGACCACCCGGGTCACGCGCTCCCAGCGCACGAGATCCGTCGAGCGCAGGATCTCGAATGAGGGCATCCTATGGAAGTTCGACCCCACGAGGTAGAAGTCGTCCCCCTCCCGGTAGATGTTCATGTCCGGGTGATCGCCGGGCAGGACCGGGTTCAGATAGGTCGTCGGGTTGAACGCCTTGCCGAACGTGGCCGTCAGCGTCTTGCTCGCGCTCACGTCGACGGCGATCGGGTTGTCCAGCCAGGCGCTGGTCCCGCTCCATCCGAGGAAGTTATAGCCCGGGGCGGGCGCCGCGGTCACGGTGACCGAGCTGCGAAATTTTTATTCCAAGCCTTGCCAATTCGTAGAAAATATGTTCCAATAACAGAATGTTCACCGCATTTCGCAGCCCCCTGCACGAAATGGCCTCCACCACCCCCACGGAATTCTGGAGCGACTCGTGCGCGGTAGGCGACCTCAAGTATGCCATCGAGCACGGCGCGGTCGGCGCCACCAGCAATCCCACCATCGTCGCCAGCGTGCTCAAGACCGAGTTCGGCGACTG
This sequence comes from Sorangium sp. So ce375, assembly GCF_051473855.1. Taxonomy (NCBI): domain Bacteria; kingdom Pseudomonadati; phylum Myxococcota; order Polyangiales; family Polyangiaceae; genus Sorangium; species Sorangium sp. So ce375. The sequence goes on along the minus strand of NZ_CP150335.1, from coordinate 2,732,092 downwards.
GAAGGCGTGCGTCGAGGAGCTGTTTCAAGCGCAGCCCACGTGGACGGAGGCGCAGATCGCCTGGAAGCTGATGGAACAGATGTCCGTGAAGGCTGCCGGCCTGCTCATGCCCGTGTTCGAGCGGACGGGAGGCAAGAAGGGCTGGTTGTCGATCCAGACCAATGCAGAATTTCACAAGAGCCCGGATGCGCTCGTGAGCCAGGCGCTCCATTTCGCGTCGCTCGCCCCCAACCTGCAGGTGAAGATTCCGGCGACCGCGGCCGGCATCCAGGCTATCGAGGAAGTGACGGCGCAGGGCGTCAACGTCAACGCCACCGTCTCGTTCACGGCGCCGCAGGCCGTCGCCGTCGCCGAAGCCGTCGAACGAGGGCTCAAGCGCCGTGAGGCAGCGGGTCATTCCACGGCCAACATGGTCCCGGTCTGCACCATCATGGTCGGCCGCCTCGACGACTGGCTCAAGATCGTGTGCGAACAACAAGGCAAGGTGCCGACCCCCGGCACGTTGGATTGGGCCGGCGTCGCGGTGTTCAAGAACGCGCTCAAGATCTTCAAGCAGTCCGGTTACCGCACGCGCCTGCTCGCCGCCGCCTACCGCCATCACCTGCACTGGTCGGAGCTGGTGGGCGGGGACGTCATCCTTACGATTCCTCCGGAGTGGCAGCGCAAGTTCAACGCCTCCACCGTCCCGGTCATCCCGCGCATCGACAACCCGGTTCCGCCGCAAGCCATGACCGAACTTTCCGAGCAGTTCGAGGACTTCCGGCGCGCCTACGATCCCAAGGGCATGAAGGTGGCCGAGTTCGACGGCTTCGCCGCCACCCGCCGCGCGCTGCGCACCTTCCTCGATGCGTATTACGGGCTGCTCAGCTTCATCCGCGACCTGCGTATTCCGAATCCAGACAAGTGAGCTGACCAGCGCCGGCCGGCGGCTGTGGCCCGGGGGGCTGCCGCGTCGCAGCCCGCCCCCGCGTTGTCGCACCTCTCCGCGACCGCTTGCCTGACGCCTGACCACGCCTGAAGCCTTCAGGACGATCATTTCGACTTTTTACCGTTACTGTGGCTGCGCTTGGCCTCCACGGCGCGGCCGACGCCGACGATGAGCGTGACGGCCAGCGTAACGGTGACTGCGAGCGAGCGGAACATGCCGACCGAGGCTTGCTGTACTTCCAGGCTGACGTCGGCGTGCTCGGCGAGCGGGCTGAGCGGGCTGTCGGTCATGGCGATGATCTTGACGCCACGCTGCTTGGCTTCACGCACGACCTGCGCCACGTCCGGCGAATACGCCTTGGAGCTGATGGCGAGGATGACGTCGCGATTCGTGGCGTGCCCGACCTGCTGCATGAACATACCGCCCACGCCGTCCACCAGCACGTTTCGCACGTTCATCTGGCTGAAGGCGTAGGCCAGGTAGCAGGCGATCGGGAAGGAGCGGCGGTGCGCCACCAGGTACACGATCTCCGAGTCCGTGATCAGCTGGTAGGCTCGCTCCAGCAGCGGCCCCATCCGCTTTTGCTGCTGCAGCCGGCGCAGGCCGACGATGTCCGCTTCGATGAACTGGTCGAGCAGCGCGCTGGCGTCGTCCTTGGCTTCTTCGCTCGAGGCGCCATCGGTGCCGTTGAGGGAGCGCAGGCGCTCTTTATAGTCCGGCATGGCGTCGGTCACCCGCGTGCGGAACACGCGCTGCATGTCGCTGTAACCGGAGAAGCCGAACTCCTTGGCGAAGCGGATGAGGCTGCTGGGTTGCACACCGGCGCGCTGCGAGACCTGCGCGATGGTATCGAGCGCGAGCTCACTGGGGTTGTCGAGAGCGTGGCTGGCGATCTGCTGGAGACGGTTGCTCAGGCTGGGAAATTGCTTGATGATCGCTTTTTCCAGCTGATCGTACGTCTCCGGATGCCGAGGTTCGCGCGGTCTCATTCATTTCACCGTCGGCATGGCGAAGCTCGCACCGACGCTGGCGCCTCGGGGCCAGCGCGACGTGACGGTCTTCATGCGCGTGAAGAAGCGGACGCCTTCCGGACCGTGCATGTAGTGATCGCCGAACAGCGAGGCCTTCCAGCCGCCGAAGCTGTGGAACGCCATCGGCACGGGGATGGGCACGTTCACGCCCACCATGCCGATCTGGATGCGCTTGGTGAACTGGTCCGCAGCGTCGCCGCTGCTCGTGAAGATGGCGCCGCCGTTGCCATAGCGGTGGGCGTTCACCAGCTGGATGGCGGCGTCGAGCGTCGGCACGCGGACGACGGCGAGCACCGGGCCGAAGATCTCTTCCTGGTAGATCGTCATGGCCGAGGTGACGTGGTCGAACAGGCAGCCACCCAGGAAAAAGCCGTTTTCAGATCCCGGAATCTTGAGGCCGCGCCCGTCGACCAGCAGCTTGGCGCCTTCCTTGACGCCGAGGTCCACGTAGCCGGAAACCTTCTCGAGGTGTTGCTTGGTGACCAGCGGCCCCATGTCCAACCCCGGCTGGTTGCCGGGCCCGATCTTGAGCGCCTTGACCTTGGGGATGAGCGCCTCGACCAGGCGGTCGCCCGTTTCCGGGCCGACCGCGACGGCCACCGAGATGGCCATGCAGCGCTCACCGGCCGAGCCGTAGGCGGCGCCCATCAGCGCGTCGACCGTGTGGCTCAGGTCGGCGTCGGGCATGACGATCATGTGGTTCTTGGCGCCGCCCAGAGCCTGCACCCGCTTACCGGCTCGCGTCGCGCGCTGGTAGACGTTCTCGGCCACGGGCGTGGAGCCGACCAGGCTGATCGCCGCGACGTCTGGATGCTCGATGAAGGCGTCGACGACTTCCTTGTCGCCGCTCACGACGTTGAACACGCCCGGCGGCAGCCCTGCCTGCGCCCACAGCTCCGCGAGGCGCAGCGACAGCGACGGCACCTTCTCCGACGGCTTCATGACGAAGGTGTTGCCGCAGGCGATGGCGATCGGCGCCATCCACAGCGGGATCATGGCCGGGAAGTTGAACGGCCCGATGCCGGCGCAAACGCCGAGCGGCTGGCGAAAGGACCAGCTGTCGACGCCGCGCGCCACGCCCTCCGAGTACTCACCCTTGAGCAGCTGCGGAATACCGGCGGCGAATTCCACGACCTCCATGCCGCGCGTCACGGAGCCGCGCGCGTCCTCCAGCACCTTGCCGTGCTCGGCGGTGACGAGCCCCGCCAGCTCGTCCATGTGCTGGTCCATCAGGCCCTTGAGCTCGAACATGACGCGCGCGCGCCGCACCGGTGGCGTCGCCGACCAGCTCTCGAACGCCTGCTTGGCGACGGCCACGGCGCTCGACACCTCGGCGGCCGTCGACATCGGCACCTTGCTCGTGACGGCGCCGAGCGCCGGGTTGAAGACGTCACCCCAGCGCTGAGTGGAGCTGTCCGTCATCTTGCCGCCCACGTAGTTCTGCAGTTTCTTGATCATGTCTTCGTTCCCTATCGAGGCTCGGGCCGCGCTACTGGCAGGCCGTCAGGCCTCCGTCGACGTACAGGATTTGCCCGGTCACGAAGTCGCTGCCTGGGCCGCAGAAGAACAGCGTCGGTCCGACGACGTCCTCCGGCTCCGCGGCGCGACCGAGCGGGATGCGCTCGAGCAGCTCGGCTCGTTGCTCGGGGTTCTTGAGGACGTGTTGCGCCATTTCGCTCTGCACGAAGGTCGGCGCCACGCCGTTCACGTTGATGCGATGCGGCGCGAGCTCCACCGCGTGCTGTCTGACGATCATGGCCAGGCCGCCCTTGCTCGACGTGTAGGCCGAATAGCCTTTACCCCGCAGGGCCAGCGAGGCGCGCACGGACAGGATCTGCACCTGGCGTCCGCCTTGCCCTTGCTGCACCTGACGCCGCGCGACGGCCTGCCCCAGGAACATGGCCGCCTTCAGGTTGAGGTCGAGCACGCTGTCGAAGCTCTCCTCGGTCGCCTCGAGCACGCTCTGCTCGCGATGAATGCCGACGGCGTTGACGAGGATGTCGCAGCGCCCGAAGTAGTCGCAGACCGCGTCGACCGAGCGCCCGATGTCCTTCACCGAGCGGGCGTCGAAGGCGACGGCCTTCGCTTCCGCCCCGATAGCGAGCACCGAGTCCGTCACCGCGCGCAGCTTGAGCTCGTCGGTGCCGCCCACCACCACCCTGGCGCCGGCTTGGCCCAGGCCGCGCGCGATCGCCGCGCCGAGCACTCCGGTGCCGCCCGGTACGTACGCGACCTTGTCGGGCAGGGTTCTTGAGATGCTGGGCGCGGTGGTCGTCATGATGGCCTCAATCCAGGTGCAAACCGCCGTTGATGTCGAGCAGCTCACCGGTGATGAAGCCGGCCAGGGGCGAGGACAGGAACACCACGGCGTGCGCGATCTCCTCCGGCTCGCAGAAGCGGCCGACGGGGATCTGCTTCAGCGTCTGCTGCCGCTGCTCCTCCGTGAGCTGCTCGGTGATCATCCTGGTCTTCACGTAGGCCGGCGCGATGGCGTTCACGGTCACGCCGTGCGGCGCCAGCTCTCGCGCCAGCGAGAACGTGAGCCCGCCGAGCGCGCCTTTGGACGCCGTGTAGGCGGTGCCGGCCGTGAGCCCGCCGGTCTTCATGGCCACCGAGCACATGTTGATGATGCGGCCCCACTTGCGCTCGCGCATAGAAGGCACCCACTCGCGGCTCAGGTGGTACGGTCCGTCCAGGTTGACGGCCATGATCTTGCGCCACTCCTCCGGAGTGGTCTCCGCCAGCTTGTGGTTGGAGAGCACGCCCGCGTTGTTGACCAGGATCTCCACCGCCCCGACGCGCTCGCGCACGTCGGCGCATGCGGCCTGGATCTGCGACGGGTCGCTCAGATCGAACAGGAGCGGGTAGGAGCCTTCGCCAAGGGAGGCCGTCACCGCGTCGAGCGCCGAGCGATCTGCGTCCGCCAGCACCACCCGGTGGCCTTCGGCGAGCAAGAAGCGCGCGATCGCCGCGCCCATGGCGCCGCCGGCGCCCGTCACCATCGCGACGCGGCTCGGGTTGTTGGTCTTGTTCTTCGTTTCGATTCTAGGCGGAGTCATTTTCGTTGCTCAGCAATCTGCGAGCGCGCCCAGGTAGTCGCGCACGCCCGTATGTTCCAGCAGCCCGCCGTACGTCGGCAGCTCCGCGACCTGACCACCGGCCACAAACAGGAAGCGCTCGCAGTGGTCACGCATGATGTCGATGTGGAACGGCTCGTAGGGGTGAACGCACAGCATGACCACGCGGCCGCTCGCGCGGAGCTGCTTGAAGAAGCTCAGCATGAAGCCGATGTAACCGTCTTGCGTGCTGAACTGCGGCTCGTCGAAGATGTGCACCAGCGGGTAGTCGGACCCCGCCGGCTGCAGCATGAAATTGGGCTTGGTCTTCTTGATCGAGCGCACCTGATACGACTGGTGATAGTGAATCACCATGCGGTCACGCTCGCGGTACTTCACTGATTGAATGTCGCGCCCGCCGCACAGGATCTGCCCGCTGGTCGGCACGTTGCTGCCCGACAGCATCTCGAACAAGGTCGTCTTGCCGGCGCCGTTCGGCCCCATCACGCCTATGATCTCCGGCCCTTCGATGGTGAACGAAGCGCTGAGGCTGAACGTCTGCTTCCTGGTGAACAGGCCGCGCGAGTACGTCTTCTTCAGGTTCCGCACCTCGAGGATCGGCGCCGTCATGACAGCTCTCCCAGCAGGTGTTCGTCCTGCAGCAACGCCCTGGCCGGCCCGTGGTGCACGACCCGGCCGCTGCGGATGACGTACGCGCGATCGCACACCGCCAGCACGCTGCGCACGTTCTGTTCCACCACCAGCACGCTGATGCCCTCATCACGCAGGCGTGCGATGGTCTTCATGACATCCTGCACCAGCTTGGGCGCGAGGCCTTGCGACGGCTCGTCCAGCAGCACCAGGCCGGGACCGCCCAGCAGCGCGCGGCCGATGGCGACCATCTGCATCTCGCCGCCGGAGAGGTTCTCGCTGTCGCGTTCGAGAAGGTACTCCAGCGCGGGGAACAGGCCGAACACGTCCTTCTCGCTCCAGCTGCGGAACGCCGTTTTCTTCTTGCCCAGCTGAAGGTTTGTCCTCACCTTGAGCGCGGGGAAGATGCGGCGGTCATCCGGCACCCAGCCGATGCCGGCGCAGGCGATGTCGCTCGTGGCCGCGCGCGTGATCTCGCTGCCGCGGAAGCGGATGGCCCCGCGGCGAGCCGGCGTGAGACCGAGGATGGAGCGCAAGACGGTCGTCTTGCCGGCTCCGTTCGGCCCCAGGAGTGCCACGGCCTCGCCCTTGCCGACGCTCAGATCGACGCCGAACAGCGCCTGCGTCTCGCCGTAGAAGGTCTCGATCCCCCGGATCTCAAGCATCGGCCGGCGCTCCCAGCTTCGCTCGGCGCACCCACGGATCCGAGCGCAGCTCGTCCGGCGGGCCCTGCGCGATCACCTGGCCCCAGTGGATCACCGACACGCGATCGGCCAGACGGAACAAGAAGTCCATGTCGTGCTCGATCATGACGATGGTGAAGCGGCGCTTGAGCGTGAGGATCAGCTCCAGCAGCCGGTCGCGCCCTTCGGCGCCCATGCCTTGCGTGGGCTCGTCCAAGAAGAGCACGCGCGGCTCCGCCGCGAGCGCCACGGCGATCTCGAGCGCGCGGCGCTGGCCGTAGGACAGGTTGATCGATCTGCTGTCCAGGTGCTGGCCGAGCCCCACCTGCTCGACGATGCGGATCGCCTTGTCCATGGAGGCGGAGTCGGCGGCGACGCTCTTGAACGGGTTCATGCCGGAGCGGCGCATCTCCGGCACGGCGAACAGCACGTTCTCCAGCACCGTGAACCCGTCGAACAAGCTCATGATCTGGAACGAGCGCGCCACCCCCCTCTGCGCGATCTGCCGCGGCGACAGGCCGGTGATGTCCTGTCCATCCAGCAGCACCTGCCCGCGATCCGGCGGAAAGTGACCGGTGAGCACGTTGAAGCAGGTCGACTTGCCGGCGCCGTTCGGGCCCATGATGCCCGACAGCTGGCCCTCTTCGAACGACAGCGTGATGTCCTCCAGGACCACCCGATCGCCGAAGCGCTTGCTCAGGTGGATGGCCTCAAACAGAGCCATTTTCAGCCTCCGTGGGCAGCGGCTCGGGTCCGGCCGCGCGAGATCGGCCCAGGAGCTTGGCGCGGTGATGTTGAAACGCGCCGGCGATGCCTTCGGGCTGGAACAGCACCACGGCCATGAAGAGCAGGCCGTACCAGAGCAGCCAGGTCTCGGTCGCGGCGCCGAGCAGGTCGCGCGCGACGATGAACACCAGCGCGCCCAGCACCGGCCCCCAGAAGCTCACGGTGCCGCCGCCGATCAGCACCGCCATGACGATGAAGCCGGAGCTGTGCACGCTCATCACGTCCGGATAGGCGCTCTCTTGCGACACGGCCAGGAGCCCGCCGGCCAGCCCAGCGAACACGCCGGACAGCGCTATCACAGCCCACTTCGTGAGCCACACGTTGTAACCGACGAAGCGCGCGCGAGACTCGTTCATGCGGATGGCTTGCAGCGCCTTGCCGAACGGCGAGTGCACCAGGCGCCACAGCGCCACGATCGCGAGCGCCAGGATGGCGAGCACCACGTAGTAGAGCGTGACGTTGTCCTGCAGATCGAGCCCAGCCAGCGCCGGCCGGCGAATGTTGAGCAAGCCGTCTTCCCCGCCCGTGATCGAGTGCGCCTTCATGGCCACGAACCAGAACACCTGCCCGCAGGCGATCGTGAGGAGGGCAAAGTAGATGCCGCGCCGGTGCGCCACGAGCGCCCCGACCAGCGCGGCGCCGACGCCGCCCGCGACCGCGCCGAGCGCCAGGCAAATCAGCGGATTTTGCGACCAGTTCAGGTAACACAGGCCGTAGACGTAAGCGCCGACGCCCAGGAACGCGCCCTGGCCGAACGCGGGCAGGCCCGTGTAGCCCATGAGCAAGTTGTAGCCGAGCGCGTACAGCGTCCAGATCGCGACCTCGATGCCGAGGTACTGATAGAGCCCGACGTGCTCGGCCCAGAGCGGGAAGCTCGCCATCAAGGCCAGCGTGATCAGCATGGGCCTCGTGACCCAGGCTTGGCCGCGAGCCTGACTGTCTCTGGCGGTGATGGGTGTGTAAAGCGACATCGATCAGGCCTCGAGCGCGCTCTTCTTACCCATCAGCCCGCGCGCGCGGACGCTGAGCACCAGGATGAGCAAGAGGTACATGGACATGACCGACCACTCGGCGGCGTATCCACCGGTGATGCCGACCGTGATGCCGACGAGCATCCCGGCGAGCACGGCGCCCCAGAAGCTGCCGACCCCGCCCAGCACGATGATGAGAAACGAAGGAATCACCGCATCGACGCCCACGTGCGGGCGCAGGCCCCAGATCGGCGTCAGGATGATGCCGGCCAGCGCCGCCAGGCCGGCGCCGATGGCGAACACGAACAGCCGCAGCCGACCGATGTTGATCCCGAGCGCGCGCACCATCTCGGCGTCGTGCGCGCCGGCCTTCACGCGGGCTCCGTAGGGCGTCTTCTCCAGGAAGAGCCACACTAGCGCCATCAGCACGATGCCCAGAAATGCGGCGAAGAACCGGTACTTGGAATACATGAGGTCACCGGCCATGAACGCGCCGTTCACGGCCTCCGGCACCGGCAGGTTCTTCTCGCCCGGGCCCCACGCGATGCGAATGCCTTCTTCGAGCACCAGGGAGGCGCCGAAGGTGAGCAGGAGGCCGTACTCGGCCTTCTTGCCGTAGGTGCGGCGGATGCAGCGCTCCAGGCCCATGCCCACGACCCCGAGCACCAGGGGCGCCACGATCAGCGCCAGCGCGTACCTGAGCGCCAGCGGCAGCTCCAGGTACGTGCTGGCCGCCTCACCCATGAACCCGGGATTGATGATCTCCACCGCCAGGTAGGCGCCGAGCGCGAACAGCGAGCCGTGCGCCAGGTTGATCACCTCCATAACGCCGACGATGAGCATGAAGCCGAGCGCCAGCAGCCCGAACAGAATGCCGAGCGAGATGCCGTTGATCAGGTGGGGCAGCACGACTCACGGCTCGTAGACGGGCGTCGACTCGAGCGGCTCCAGCTTGCATTTGGCGTCCGCGTCCCTGTCGACGACCTGGTTGGGGTCGGCGTGGCTGAGAATCTTGAACAGCTCGTCGGGGTTCTGCGACTCGAGGTCGGCGGTGGCCAGGTAGATGGTCTGCTGCAGCTGGTGCGTCGCCTGGTTCATGTAGGCGTCGTGGTGCTGCATGCGGTCTTTGGCCGGAATTTTCAGGCCTTCCAGCTCCTTGATCACCGCGTGGTTCTTGGTGGTCTTGGCGCGCTCGACCGCCTCCAGCAGCGAGCGGGTCGCCCAGTAGCCGTTGTAGAACACGTTGCCCGGCGTCTTGATCTTGGAGTCCGGGTTGGCCTTCGCGTACCTGGCGTTGAACTCCTTGACCCCGGGCAAGTCGAGCCCCTGGTACCAGGTCGTGCCGAACACGCCGAACAGGTCCGTGCGCGGCAAGCCGTAGATGTCCGGCCAGTCTTGCTGGTTGTTGATCCAGGCGTACTTGCCGCCCAGCTTCATCTGCGCGACCTGCGCGCGCAGGGCCTTCAAGTCGTCGCCGCCGACGGCGGCGGCGATGACGTTCGGTGCCTTCTGCTGCACTTTGAGCAGGATGGCGCCGAAGTCACGCGTGCCTTGCGGCACCAGGATCTCGTCGATGATCTCGCCGCCGTTGTCCATGACCACCTTCTTGGTAGCCTTGGCGGTGTCGTGACCCCACACGTAGTCGTTGGTGAGCAAGAGCCACTTCTTGCCGAACTTCTCGATCGCGCCCTTGGTGGAAGCCTGGGTGAAGTTGCTGCCGTTCGCGTCCCACACGAACTTCACGCGGTGGCAGTTCTCGCCGGCTTCCGTGGCGGAGCTGCTGTTGGTGTTGAGGTAGATGACACCGTATTTCTGCGCCACCTGGGAGATGGCGTTGGCCACACCGGAGCTGACGCCGCCGACGAGAAAGGCGACCTTGTCCTGCTTGATCATGCGCTCGGCGACGCGCGACCCCGTGGCGGGCGTCGTTTCGGTATCCATGTGGACCCACTTCACGGGCCGACCGAGCACGCCGCCCCTGGCGTTGGCCTCTTCGATGGCCATGATGATGCCGCGCTTGTCGGAGTCGCCGCTGTTCGCGTACTGGCCGCTGGCGTCCGCCGTAATGCCGATCAGGATCGGCGCCTTACCTGACTCCGCTTGCGAGGACGAAGCTCCCGCGGCGCCGGCCTTCTTGCCGCACGCTGCGGCGAGCGCGCACAGCACGCCCACCCCCACCAGGTTCAGGATGCGAGAGGTCATTTCCTGAGCTCGATGCCGTTTTGCTTGCAGTGGGAGGCGACCATGTGTCCGACCAGCCCGTCCGAGAAGCCGGAGTTGAGCGCGGACACGAGCGAGTTGAGCACCGCCGGCCCCATCGGCGCCGTGAGCGGCACGTCCGCCACCATGCGGTTGTAGTAGCGGAGATCTTTGGCGGCGTTGGCGAGCGTGAAGTTGAGCCCGCTGAAGTCTCCGCTCTCCAGGATCTTCGGCACGATCAGCTGGAAGATGCCGCTGTTGGCGCCGCCGCCGCCCACCACCTTGGCGAACTTGCCGAGGTCGACGCCGGTGGCCGCGCACGCGCACAGCGCCTCCGCGATCAGCGCCGCGTGCCCCATCGTGATGAGGTTGTAGATGAGCTTGGTGCGGGCACCGGCGCCGACGCCGCCCATGTAGAAGACGTTCTCACAGAACGCTTCCAGCACCGGCCGCACCTCACCGAACGTCTGCTCGTCGGCGCCGACCATGGTGTTCAGCTTCCCCGCCTCGGCGTCCTTGGGGCTGCGCGCCAGCGGTGCGTCGGCGTAGGACGCGCCGAGCGCCGCCAGGTCCTTCGCGACGCGCTCGCTCATGGCCGGCTCGCTCGTGGAGCAGTCGAGCAAGGTCATGCCTTTCTTGACGGCGCCCAGGATTCCGTTGTCTCCGTACACGACCTGCTCGATTTGCGGGGCGCCGGTCACGCACAGGATGACGACGTCGGAGGCTTCGGCGATGGCGCGCGGCGTCTTGGCTTCGCTCGCGCCTTGCGCGAGCAGGTCTTCGATCGGCTTGCGATTCCTGTGGGCCATCACGGTGACGGGGAAGCCTTTGGCCAGGAGGTTCTTGGCCATGCCGTGCCCCATCAAACCCACGCCGATGAACCCGATCTTCCTTGCCATGATGGACTCCTACCAGGGCGCCGATCGCAGGATCTTCGCCTCCACGCGCTCTGATTTGCTCTCGCCAGCAGCTCTGGCTCAGGAAACCCCTTCGTAGAATATTTGTTCCATTTTGTCAAATGATAGAATGCGGTTCCAGAGCGGCTCGCAGGCGAGCCTGGAACGCCCGAGCTCGCCCACAGAGCTCGTGACACAGGATGTGCTTTGGGTGGCGCGCAGGGCCCTACAGCCTCAGGACGAGCGCATCAGGACCTCTAACTATCCGACAATACTACTGATCTTTGTTGCAGATCACGCGGGTCAGACTGCAGTGATGCTGCATGTTTGCACGCCTTGATGCGCTCGCCCCGCCTATGGCCGCGACCTGCACCAGCGAATCGTCGAGGCTCACGCCGACGGCGAGGGGAGCCTCCGGGAGCTGGCCGAGCGCATCGCCGTCGCTCCGAGCACCGTGCGGTAGAATTGTTAGAATTTTTATTTCAAATATTTTTTTCTTGGACTATTCGTTCCGATCGCTGCGTGTGTCGCCGGCTTGCTGTCCAGGCCGGCCTTCGAGATCCAGGCAGAGGAGGTCGGCAAACGTGCTTCGTTCAAAGAGAGTCGTGCGAGCCCTCGTGGTCTGCGCGGGCGCCCTGGCCGCGCTGCTGTCCTCGTCGCCGGCGCGAGCCGAGATCTTCCTGCTCAAGAAGGAGAAGGTGGACGACTGGGAGGTCTCGACCAACGGCCGCGTCGACGCCTACCTCAACTGGATCGGTGGTGAGACGATCAACGCGGACAACCTGGGCAACAAGGTCGACCCCGATGACCCTGCCTCGACCGATCGGTACATCTTGGTAGGACCGCAGATCGCCATCCGCGGCAACCCGACGCCCGCTGGCGCCGTCGGCAACACCGTCACCGACACGGATCTGAATACGTTCCGCATCCGTGGCGGCTTCGCCAGCACGATCCTGGCGTTCAACGTCTACAAGCAAGTTTTGCCGGACGTGAAGCTCACCATCAAGCTGGCGTTGTGGGCCGGCATTCAGAACGCCCAGACCAACAACGTGCGCCAGTTCAACGATGCGGCCTCGGTGGACTTCCGCGAGCAGTATGTGGACCTGTCCGGCAGCTGGGGCGCAGCGTGGGGCGGCCGCCGCCTCGGCTTGTTCAATCGCGGCGGCATGAGGATGAACTGGGCTCTGATCCACCAGCACGGCGTGGGTCATCCGTGCAACGTGGACTCGTCAGGGGCGGCCACCTGCGGCTACACCGGCGTGGGCTCGATGTTTCCGTCGCGTCACGCGCAGCTCGGCTACGCCACGCCGGAGCTCGCCGGCGTGCAGCTCTCGTTGGCGGCGCTCGACCCGGCCATGATCGACAGCTCCTGGAATCGCACCGTCGCGCCGCGCTTCGAGGGCGAGCTCACCTTTCGCAAGGTGTTGGACGACAAGCCCGTCGTAAAGGACGAGGTCAACGCGTGGGTCAACGGCTTGACGCAGATGGTCGGCCGCACCACGGCGTCACCGTCCGACCCCGCCACGCAGGATCCCGGCATTCCGGCGGACGCGGTGCGCAACGTGTGGGGCGTCGGCGTCGGCGCTTGGGGTCGCTACGTCGGCTTCGGCATCGGCGCCACGGGTTGGCTCGGCCAGGGCCTCGGCACCGCGTGGGCGCTCGGCAACACGGCCATCGACAGCATCGGCGAGCTGCGCACGCACTACGGCTACCTGGCAGCCGCGAACTACCGCGCGGGTGATTTCGAGGTCGCAGTCTCCTATGGCTCCACCAACGTGACGGAGACGGATTGGGACAAGGCCGCATCGAACCCGGTCAAGATCAGCGTGATCAAGGAGGTGCGCGGCATCGGCGGCAAGATCGCCTACCATATGACCCCTGTGGTGTTCTCGATCGACGGCATGAATCTGAAGCACTCCTGGCATCGCGGTGAGACGCAGGACGCCAACGTCGTCAGCGCCGGCGTGCTCGCAGAGTGGTAGCTGGAAGCATTGCCGCGCCTCCGCACACCAGCGTGCGGGGCCTCATGAGGCGCTCGGCGTAGCGCATCAACCGGAAGCCAGCGCGGGGAGGATCTCGGCGAGGCGATCGAACGTCTCGCGCATGCCGGCCTCCATCCCGACTGCCGACGCCGAGCGCTTCGACCTGGTCGGAGCGTGGCCCATCCGCTGCCGGTGATCGTCATCGCCGAGCTGCTCGGCGTCCCCGTCGCGGACCGCGGCGCCTTCCGGACCTGGGCCGACACGCTGCTGCCAGGGCCCGGGCGCCATCGTGGCTGCCCACGCCGTGGACACCCGGGTTGCCGCGAGACAGGCTTGCGGTCGTCGCGCGCGTGATGAGCGCGCGGATGGCTTCCGCGGAGGCGCGAAATCCGAGGGCGCGGAGCGCCTCGGCGGGGTCATTCTCCGTCGTCATCGTAGCCTCCGAGATCGTGGGGGATGACGTCACGGTGGATGACGTGGGGCCCGAGCTCGATCGGCAGCACAGGGCGCGGGCGCGCGAGGCTCTGTTCGCACAAGATGGCCAGCGCGCCGTAGTCGTGGCTGCCCTTCTTGAGCAGTTGTTCGACCGCGGCCGCGAGCACGCGGGCGCCGTAGAGGTCGAGCAGCTTGGTCGTACGCGCCACCAGCGACCCGACGTTGCGCCCGTCGGCAAGCCAGAGGCGCATGAGCTCCTCGACTTGGGGCACCTCGGCTCGGAGGCGATCACGCCGCTTGCCGTCGCGCGCCCCCGCCTTGCTCACGAGCAGAATCGTCCGCGCGATCCGCCTGGTGGGTGGAACCAGGAGCCCGTGCAGCTCAGGCACCCGCTCGCGGGAGGAGCGCTCGTCCGGGTCGTGCTCCTATCCCTTGACCGTGACGAGCGGCCACAGTCGCGCCACGCGCCGCGCGATCCCTGCCTCCTCGACCGAGCGTACGACCGGCGTGATGGGTTTGTAGGCATAGGGCGCCTCCTCCTTCATCCGCTGGTGGTACTTCGCGAGGATGTCGCGCCGCCGCCGCACGTGGGGCGCGTCGGGGTCGAGCGGCGTCACGACATGCAGCTTCTCGACCGCGCGCCGGTAGAGGTCCTCGTCCGCGTGCGCGGAGCGGCCGCGCGTGAGGCTGCGGCCCGCGCCGTGGCACGCGCTCGCGAGCAGCGCCGCGTGCCCTGCGCCCGCGAGCACCCAGCTCGAGTCGCCCATCGAGCCGGGGATGATCACCGGGTCACCGGTGTACGAGAACGCTCCGCCCTCGCCATCCGGTCCCCCGGCCGGCGTCGCGCCCTTGCGGTGCAGGTAGCGCGGCTCGGCCCCGTCGGGCTCCCAGATGAGGTTGTGCGGCGCATCGTACACGAGCGTGCTCGCGACCTCGCGGCCAAGGACCTCCCGCATCGCGCGCACCACCATGAGGCCCAGGAAGAGGCGGTTCGCGAACGCGAAATTCGCCGCGTTCCGCATCGCATCGAGGTACACGGAGGCCTCGTGGGCGTGGGGGCCCACCGCCGGCAGCACATAGAAGCCGTGCGCCGGATGGGGCACCCCCGCGGGGTACAGCGCGCGGGCGCGCTCGTTGAAATAGCCACCGACCGCGTGTCCGAGCCCGACGGAGCCCGCATGCGCCATGATGGTGACAGCGTTCTTCGTCAGCCCGAACGAGCGCGCCGTCGCGCCGTCGACGAGCTCGTCGACGGCCTGGATCTCCACGAAATGGTTGCCGCCGCCGACCGTGCCGATCTGGATGTCGCGCCCGTCCATTCGACCCGAGGCCTGGATGTACGCGTCGAACGCGAACGTCCCACGCGCGTGCAGCCCGCCGTGGAAGTGTACGCGCTCGAGATCATCGCGCTCCGCGCGAGGATCGTAGTGGGCCCACAGGCCGGTGCGGGCGTTGTCCGCGGCCGTCTCCTGCAGTCCCGACAGGCCGTCACGGAGCATGGCCGCGCGTTGGCGCGGCGACATGGGGATATCGCGCTGCCCCTGGAAGAAGATCGCGCGGAGCCGCTGCTTCAAGGCGCCGATGTGCGGCGCCAGCTCGTCCCGGTCCACGTCCGTCGCGAGCAGGCGCATGCCGCAACAGACATCGTTGCCGACGGCCTGCGGCACCACGAACCCGCGCGCATCCACGACGGTGCCCACGGGGATGCCCGCGCCCTTGTGAAAGTCGGGCGTGAGCACGATGGACCGAATCTCGCCGGCCGTACCGCCCCAGAACGGGGCAATCCTGCCGGCCTTCTCCCACGCGTGAAGATCGCGGAGCGTGCCTTCAAGCGAGGCGAACTGGAGGAGCTCCTCGATGCCGTCGGCCTCGACGACGACATCCTCCCGCGCCACGAGGGTGATCGGGATCCCGAAACGATTGTCGATGCGGGCCGTCGCGCCATCCAGGCGACGCACCACCGCATCAAGGTGCAATTTGCCAACCATGCTGCTGTCCAATCCACGAAGACGCACGCGGCCGACGCGATCACGCGAAGGGGCCGCGGCTCACTCTCCCCCGATGTGGACCCGGTGTGCGCACGAGGGAGGCGCACACCGCAGCAGCGGGGCTCAAGATAGCCGCAGAACGCCGATCGTCAAGCGGCTCGCGCTGGCTCGGCCTGGAAGCGGGACACGCAGGGGGCGCGATCTCAGGAACGACATGTGGGGCAAATCACACATTCCTTGCGTTCCACGCTCGTCGCTGTGTCGCAACGATGTGTGTGGGTCGACGTGTCGCCGCGGAGCGAACCGCGAGGCGATCGGCTGGCCGATTCGACCAACTCCCTGGCCGGCGCGACCAAGCGGCCCCTGAGCCCGATCGCTACCTCTGCGTCATGTCCAGCCGCAGAGGCGCGCGTCGCGCCTCGCCGGACGCGTGGAGGCCCAAGCCATGATCGGTCGAATGGAACTCTCGCCAAATTCAAGGAAGGGCTCAATGGCCCTCGCGCTCGCAACCACCCTCGCGATCGCCGGGTGCTGCCCTATGTCGGATGGTGATGGTGCCGGCGGCGGCTCGACGAGCGCAGGGCACGGCGGCTCGTCGGCCTCCGGCGACGGCGGCTCGTCGAGCTCCGGCAATGGCGGCTCGTCGAGCTCCGGCAATGGCGGCTCGACAGGCTCTGGCGAGGGCGGCTCCTCGAGCTCCGGCGAGGGCGGCTCGGACCGTTGCGGCCCTGTCGCGACGCACAACGGGATCATCTCAATCCAGGATGTATCGATTCAAGGCGCGCCCCAGGCGGGTCACGGCCTCACGGTGCAGATCCTGTTCACCTCGTCCAGGCCGCCTGCCTACGAGGAGATGCCCGGGCAAGTCGAAGGGTGCAAGGCGTGGGTCTACGACACGGAGGACAGCCCGCCGCCGGTCCTCACGGATCAAGGCGTGATCACGATTGACGGCCTCGACGGCGGGCCCATCGCGTGCCGCTTCGCTGGCGCGGGTTATGTGTGCCCGACGTCGACAGGGGCCGGACAGGCGAGCGTCGCTCCGGGGCAGCCGGGGACCGCTGTCTATACGATCGAAGGCGCGACGTTCTCCGCGGCCGACATCGGCCGTTACCTGCGCGTCACCGGCGCGGCGAACGCGAAGAACCAGGGCGCGTTCCCCATCGTCGCCGTGGAGTCGAGCACGACGGCGGTCGTTGTCAACCAGGGCGCGACGGAGGAAGCCTTCGCCGCGGAGTACACCGTCCTCGCCGGGGCAGGGCCCGTTCCGAACAACCCCATCGACCCGATCGAGCGCGGCGACGAGGTCGTCGTGGGCGTCTCGCCCGGCGGCGAGATGGCCTTCGACTTCCCCGACAGCGCGCCGATCGTGGCCGGCGAAGCGTTCACCCCCGACACCGCGTCGGCGGCCGCCCTCGTCGCGCTGCCGCTCGACGGCAGCTCATTGACGCTCGGCTGCGGCGGCCCAGGCGGCAACTGCGGGTCAGCGCAGGCCACGATCGTGCGCCTCACCAGCACCGATGGCGACGTCGAGGGCGCGTCGCCGTTCGCGATGCCCCCGCCCGCGCGCAAGCAGGTCGAGATCCAGTGCGTCGCGGTGGGTGGCGATGGCACGCTGACCGTACCGGCAGAGGCGATGAAGCTGCTCCACGAGGCACACCTGGTCTCTCCGATCTCGCGCATCCGGACGGCGCTGATGCGCGAAGGATGGGCGCGCACCACGAACGCTGCCTCGCTGCCTCCGAACAGCGCGACCCTCCTCGTCGGCCACGGGCAGCTCGGGTTCACAAGCCCCTGACGCCCGCCGTCGCGGCGCCCTGATCGGGGTGTCAGATCGCGCTCGCCCCCACGATCTCGCGGCGCGGCGAACACCGGCGTGCGACAGCCGGTGCGGATCGTGCATGATATGATCAAGCGCGCATGCACCGCCCGCTGCCCACCGTCATGACGTCCGTGGCCAGGCTGGTCGTCGACCTCGGGCTCCGCGACGGCGTGCGGCTGGGCGCGATGGAGCGCGCCGCGCGCCTGCCGTCGCTCGCCTCCGATCCCGAGCGGCGCATCGAGATCGACCGGCTGCTCGATCTCTGGACCTATCTGGGCCAAACGCTGGACGACCCGTCGCTGCCGATCCGCGTCGCGCAGCGGGCGACGCTGGAGGACCTGCACGTCCTCGGCTTCGCGATGATGACCGCGCCCTCCGTCGGCCACGCGCTCGACACCGCGGCGCGCTACAGCGCGCTCCTGACCGACTCGGGCCGATGGGAGACGATCGAGACCGCGAAGCGCGTCCAGCTGCGGTGGCATCGCTTGCGGCCGCTCACGCTCGGACACCGCCTCTCCAACGAGACCGCGCTGGCGCAGAGCCTCGGCTGCTTGCGGCAGATGGCGGGCGACGACCTCACGCCGCTGGAGGTGAGCTTCCGCCATGCGGCGCCGCCGCGCCGGACTGCGCACCTGGAGTTCTTCCGTTGCCCCGTGCGGTTCGACGCGCCCTGGGACGGCCTGGTCTTCCGCCGCGAGCTCCTCGACATGGCGCCTGCGGGCGCGAACCAGAGGTTATGGGAGTACCTCTGCCGGAGCGCGAGCGCCCTCTGCGAGCAGCTCGCGCCGCCGTCGATCGTGGACGGCGTGCGGCACCAGCTCGCCCGCGCGCTCTCGAGCGCGGACGGCGAGATCCCGGCGCTGGGCGATGTGGCTCGCTCCCTCGGCACGACGGAGCGGACGCTGCGCCGGCGCCTGCAGGTCGAGCGGACGAGCTTCCGGAAGCTCGTCGAGGAGGTGCGCCGCGACCACGCCGCCGACCTCTTGGCGAGGAGCAGCGTGACCGAGACGGCGCTCCGGCTCGGCTTCTCGGACACGACCGCGTTCAGCCACGCGTTCCGGCGCTGGTTCGGCTGCCCTCCGCGCGAGCTCCGGATCCGGAGGGCGGCGGCGGGCAATCAAGGGACGTGATCGGGGGTCGGGCGGCGCGGTGTGACGACTCGAGATGGAGGCAAAGGAGCGCTATGAGCATTCTGGATTCCCCCGTCCCGCTGGGCTGATATACGGCGGGCTCGCGCGAAAGCTTCTGGGGAGGAGGGAACACCTACACGCTGATCCCCCACGCGCTGACCAAGCGAAGGCCGCTGACGAGCGCGCAGAGAGCATATCTCGGCGCGGCTCAACGTGCCCGGCGGCAATTCATGACATGACGCGGTTCCATGGGTCCACGGTTCTACGTCGCGCTTCTCGCTGGATGCACGACCTCTCGGCTCATTCGCCCCCGGCCTGGATGCGCCCGCTCTTCACCGCGGCCGCCAGCGCCTGGTGGTCGCGCTCCGTCTGATCGGCGTAGGCGATCGCGAACGCCGCGATCGCCTTGTCGAAGGTGTCCGCCTTCCCGAGGTAGGACGCGATCGCGATCCGATCGCCCGAGCGCGCGTGCGCGCGCGCGAGGGTCCAACCGCAGAGGCTGCCGTACATCGTCAACACGACCTGATCCAGCGCGGCGATGTCCACCGAGAACTTCCAGTCGCGCAGCTGGCGCACGTAGAAGTCGCGATCGATCCCGTCGACGCCCTTCACGCGCGTCCAGCCGAGGAAGATGTCGCTCGCGGCCTGCATCAGCCGCTGGCCCGCGACCACGCGCTCGCCGCCGTTGTGGTGCTCGCTCTTGCCGAGGAACGGCTCGAGGACCGACGCCTGCGCCTCCTTCGCTTGCAGGAAGAGCGGGTCCTTGTCGTCGCGGCCGAGGAGCAGGAGGATCCAGGCGCGCAGACCGACGCTCCCGACCCCGACGACCTTGTGGGCCATGTCCGCGAAGTTGTACCCCTCCAGCGCGTGCCGCCGATCGGCCTGGAGGGTGCGGCGGTAGCCGCGCAGCATCTCGCGCACCTGCTGCTCGAGCTGCTCGCGGGCCACGCCCTTCACGAACTCATCCATCGGGACGATCAGGGGAGGATCGCTGATGATCCGCGGCCGTCCCCCGACCTCGCGGGTCAGCTTCCCGTAGGCGTGAATGCTGTCCTTCGTCCGGGCCTTCGCGACGTTGCGCTCGGTGACGTTCAGACGATTGCGGCCCACCTGCGAGCGGAACCGGTCAACGATCTGCTGCACGTCGAGGCTGGCATACCAGACATCGAGGTTGCTGCGGGTCGCGAAGCTCCGCATCGCCTCGCGGTACTCGCGGACGGTCGCCTGGACGATGTCGGAGCGCGCCGACTTCGAGAAGCCGTTGTCGCGCCCGGCCAGCTCCATGCTGGCGGCCAGCCGCTTGATGTCCCAGTCCCACGGCCCCGGGAGCGTCTCGTCGAAGTCGTTGATGTCGAACACCATGCGCCGCTCGGGGGATCCGAACACGCCGAAGTTCGACAGGTGTGCGTCGCCGCAGAGCTGCACCCTCAGGCCCGATCGCGTGGTGGCGGCCAGATCGGCGGCCATCACGCAGGCGGCGCCGCGATAGAAGGTGAACGGGGAGACCAGCATCCTGCCGTAGCGGATCGGCACGAGGTCGGGCAGGCGGGTCTTCGCTTGCGCCTCCAGCAGCGCTATCGGATCGGGCCGCTGGGGCAGCGCCTCCCAGGTCCCGTGCGCGGCGCGCGGGATCTCCGCGCGCTCCGCCTTGCCGCGAGCCGAGCGCTCCTCCGCGGAGAGGTGGGGCATCTCCCACTCCCCCGCGAACGTTGATGCTCTGTCTACCGTGGCCATCTCTGCCCTCCGCCCCTCCCTCGGCGCTCATCGTCCCACGGCCGGACAGGACGCGCCGTTCGGATCCTCGCCAGTCCGCCGGACGGACGAGCGATGGTCAGTCGCCCATCCTGTGCCGCAGATCGATCAGCGCCTGCTGGCTCACCTGAAGAGCCCCCTCCTGCGGCCGGTCGAGGTCGGCGGTCAACATCAGCACGACGGCGAGGCTCATGACAAGCGTCGCGACCGTGGGGGACCGGCGCGTCGCGATCAAACCGGCGTGATAACCGACGGCCGCGAGGTTCAGGATCGCGACAACGAAGAGCGCCGCCCACAGGACCCCTGGAATACCGCTCCGCACGGACACCCTGACGCGCGTCGAGTGGAGCTCGATCGTGCGGTTCAGCGACTCGATGAAGAGCGCAATGACGGGCGAGCCGGGTTGGTCTCGTCCGGCGGCCTCGGCCTCTTTCCACAGCTCCCGGTGCAGCTCGTCCGAGCGCCGCAACGCCTGATCTACGTTGCCGAGCCTCACCGCGTCCAGGCGCAGATCCACGTATTGACGCAGCAGCTCGCGGACCTTCGCGCCGCGGTCGCCGGGCAGCAGGCCGGCGCGCAGGTAGGTCGTCTCCACGGCGTTGGCCTCGTCGACGACGACGTGTTTCCTGGCCTCGAAGCGGGTCGCCGCGAAGCCGAACGTGAACGCCAGGACGAGCGCCAGCAAGCCCATCGTGGTCGTGACCAGGGCGAGCACGTGGGCCCCGAACTCCTGCTCGGAGCGGCGCCGCCGGTACGCTCCCAGCCGGTAGCCGCCCTCGACGGCGAGCACCAAGACCACGATCGTGATCCCCAGCAGCAACCAGAGCGGAATTCGATCGAACGTTCCGGCCACGGGCATCGGCGCACCTCGCTTCAATCACTGCTCTTCCCCATCACCAAGACGGAGCATGTTGTCGCGGCGCCGGCGTGGACGGTCGCGTTCAGTCCGGCAGCCCGGCTGGCGCTGGCTTCATGGTCGCGACTCCAGGCGGAAGGTCAACCAAGCCATCCTCGATCTGTCAAGCGCTTTCAGCGCGAAACCGGTCCTGCAAGATCCGGAGTTTCTCCGATGGTGGTAGGGGCGGCCCGACCTTCGGCTGCGACCCGACGGATCAGGGCTCCTGATCGTGGCGGAGCTCCGCGAGCGCCTCGAGCAGCCCCCCGCTTCGCCCTCGGGCGAACCTACACCGCCCGCCACGAGGTCATCCGCTTTTCTGAATCGGGCGCTCGCGCAGACAGCGGAGCAGCGGATAGCGTGGAAGGATGAAAAACCATCTGCAATTCCCTCTCGTGATCGCGCTGATCCTCGCCGCCTGCGACTCCACGCAAAGCGCCGGCGGCGACGGCGGCTCAGGGGCGGACACGCCCTCGCCGCAGCCGGCCGGCGGCGGCGGATCGAGCCATGACGGCGGTGGCGGCGACGACACGCCGGCGCCGCCGACCGGCACGCTGAGCGAGCGCTACCCGGACGACGTGGGGATCGCCGGTGACCCGGCCGTGCTCTTCCACGACGACTTCGAGCAAGGCTGGGGGCGCTGGGACGGGCCCACCGCCGACACACGTTATCTTCATATCGAGGCCGACGCGACCACGGCCCATGGCGGACAGGGCTATCTCCGCTCGACGGTGACGACCGCCGATCTGGCGGAGGAGACGTACATCTCGTCGTCCACGTGGGTAACCCACGCGCGCGTCGACGAGATCTACTGGCGCTTCCACGTGCGCTTCCCCGAGCTCGCCCCGAACCCGCACCACTGGGTGCGCATGGCGGCGGGCACCGAGAGCTGGGACAGCAGCGGCCTCGCGAACACGGTGCCGCCCGGAGACGAGGGGTTCTGGTTCGATTTCGACACGAACACCGACGACGTGTTCAACTTCTATGTCTACTGGTACAAGATGCGCTCCGGCCGCTGTAACGATGGAACCGCCACGCCTGGCTGCGCGGGTGATCAAGGCACGACGTACCACTATGGAAACGGCTTCCAGCCGCCGGGGCAAGCGCCGTTCGCGCGCGACCGCTGGTTCTGCGTCGAGATGCACGCGCGCGCGAACACGGTCGGCCAGAGCGACGGCGCGCTCGCGTTCTGGATCGACGGCGTGGCGATCGGCGACTACCGCCCCGGCTACCCCGACGGCACCTGGCTCCGCGACCAGTTCCACACGGGAGGGTGCGATTTCAGCGCGTGCACGCCGCCCGAGCCGTTCGGCGGCTTCGACTTCCGCTCGAGCGATGACGTTCGCTTCAAGAGCTTCATGCTCGACGCCTACTACGAGCGCGACTCCGACGCTCGACGACGGGCGGAGATGGAGGAGCGCGGCATGACCGTCTCGGACGCGCACACGATCCTCTACGACGATGTGATCGTCGCGAAAGAGCGCATCGGCTGCCGCCGCTGAGGCGCGCATGCGCTCCCGCGCGCAGGCTCACGGCGGAGTCACAGATCTCCCTGACAGGCGCAGAGCGGCGCGTCGCTCGTCACAAGGCGGACGGAGCCCGCGCCTCCGGCGACGCGCCGGCCCAGGACCGGCCGCACCCTGCCCACTCCATGGTACGCTGCCGCGCATGGGTACCGCGAACGCCCCTGCCTCCCGACGGCGCTCGACCCTGCGCTGCGCCGCATGCGCGGCCCTCCTGCTGGCCGCGTGCGGCCCCGCGCCGATGCTGACGGAGCCGCGCGCGCCAGAGCCGCCGCCCTCCGCCGAGACGGTCTACATCGTCCTCCAAGATCCGCCCCCGGCAGCGGCGGCGACGGCGACCGACGGCTGGGTGCCGGACGAGGTCGCCGGCGACAACCCGTTCGAGCGGACGCGGACCTGGATCGGCGATTACGACTGCCCGCAGGGCACGACCGAGATGACGTTCCGGATCCTCCAGGTCGAGGGCGACAGGATCAAGGCCGTGTTCGACTTTCATCATGCCGAGTCCGGCGCCTCTGGAAAATACCTTATGAGCGGCCGCTACGACGCCGAGACGCGCACCGCGTCGTTCACGCCCGGCGCCTGGCTCGAGCGACCTCCCAACTACGTCACGGTGGGCATGAAGGGCGACCTCGCGTTTGACGGCTCGCTCTTCGCCGGGCGCATCGACTACCCCGACTGCGGCGCGTTCCGGCTCCGGCCGGCGGGGTAGCGCGGCTCGTCGCCGGGTCGCGCCGAGCGGCGAGCTGCGCTCCGTCATGGGGGTCGTCGCGCGAGCGAGGGGCGCGCGCGCCGCTCAGGGCGTGCTCGACGGATCTGCCGGGTCGCTTCCCTCGTCTTCTTCATCGCCGTCGCGGAAGCCATCGCCGTCGCGATCCAGCCCGATCCGCTCCCCCGAGCCGGGCGGCGCGCACGTATACGTCAGCTCGCCCCACTTGCGCGAGGCCCGGTGCCGCAGCGCCGCGTCGCCTATCGTCCCGTCGCAGAGCCGGTTGCGGACGAACAGGCCCGCGCCAACGTAGAGGAACCCCGCCGCCCCATCGTCGCTCGATCCCTTGACAACGAGATCGCACTCCCCGGCTTCAGCCCGCGCGCGCATGAGATCGATCCGCGGCCCCGCCACGGCCGCGTTATTGCGCGTGAGCGTCACCTGCTGCCCCACGATCGGCGCAAGGTTGCTGTCGAACGCGAGCAGGAACTGCTCCACCTCGCGCCGCATCACGTCGCCCTCCGGCCCCGGCGGGAACCCGCCCGGCGTGAGCGGCGACTGGTTGAACCCCATGTCCGGGGTCGCCGAGCTCACGAAGCGGAAGAGCGTCGGGACGCCCCCTTCGTTGTTGAAGCCGAAGCCGCGGACCTGGTCGCCCATGAACGCGTCGCTGCCCGGGAAGAGATCGTTGTTCGCCATCCCGAACATGCCGACCTTCTGGTACAGATTGCGGAAGTGCGGCGACTTGAAGGCCTCGGTCTCCAGGTCGAACGTGTACCGCCCATCCCCGCCGAAGAAGCCCGGCGCGGCGACGCCGAACTCCTCGTTCGCATGGCGGTCGAGCACATGGCACGAGACGCAGGTGCCCTCCTCGCTGAAGTCGGACACGTTGTTGAAGAAGAAGCTGCGCCCGGCCTGCTGCGCCGGGGTGAGCGAGTTGTCCAGCGCCCGGTTCGGGTTGGGCGGATAGGTGACCTGCAGGATGAAGTCCGCGAACGCCCGCATGTCGGCCTCGGGGATGAACTCGCCCCTCCCCACGAGATCCGTGAACCCGGCCTGGAACTCCATGAACGCCGCCACCTCGTCGAACGTCCCGCTGTCCGGGTGCGCGCTCGCCTCATCGTAGCCCCCGGAGCGATCGCCTCGCCAGTGCATGGGCCCGTGGTTCGCCATCCCACGGAGGCTCTGCGTCGTCATCGGCCCCTTCATCGGGTGGTGCGTGTCGGGTATCCCGAAATCCAGCGGGTGGGACTCGAACGGCCCCGGGATGTCCGTGACCACCCCGTCCGGGTTCCCGAGATCCCAGGCCAGGCTATCGAAATCGCCATAGACATGGCAGCTCGCACACGACGAGTCCCCGTGGCTCGACGCGAACGACGCATCATAGAGGAACCGGCGGCCGGCGACGACGCTCGGCGGCTCAGGGTTGTGCATCGGCACGTGCGCGATCTCGGCCTTGGTCGTCGTGCTGAGGATCGAGATCGCGTTGTCGAACCGCGTGATCGTGTAGAGGCGGCGCCTCGCCTCGTCGAGCAGCAGCCCCGTCGGGCCGCCGCCGGGCACCGGGATCTGCTTGGAGGTGCTCGGCGTGAAGGTGTTGTTCTCCAGCGCGGCGGTGCTGAACACCCCGATCTTGGACGACCCGATCGTCGCCACGTACAGCGTCTTGCCGTCGCTCGTGATCGCCATCTGCTGCGGGAGGGCAAGGCTCTTCTGGTTCTCGGCGTTCGGGACCGGGGCGCAGCACGCGTCGTAATCGATGTGCTTGTTGAGGTGCCTCGGCGTGACGCTGCCCGCCGGGCCGAGGACGGTGATCCTGCTCTCGTGCAGGTGGCCTCGTATCGTGTGACCGGCGAACGTCCCGGGCCCCTCGAACCGCTTCTCGTTCCCTGCCTCGGTGTTCGACACGTACACCTTCCCGCTGACCGGGTTGACGACCATGTTGTAGAGGATGGTGCCGACGCCGGCGTAGAACCCCGCGGCGCCGGGCAGCTGCGCCGGCGGGCTCGCGTTCGCGTCGATGACGAATACGTCCTTGTCCGGCAGGGAGAGCCGGATGGAGCTGTCCCAGACGCGGTTCAGCTCGTCGACCCAGTGGGCGCCGTTGAACTTGACGATGAGCCCCGTCTCCGGGTGCGGGATCCCCTCGGCGTTTGTGGCCGGCCCGGGCACGCCCCCCTCCGCCTGTCCGCCGTTCGGTATCAGGCCCTCGTGGAGCGAGGTGGTGCGGTTGCCGGAGTGGAAGGCCGCCGCATACACCTTGCTGCCGTCCGGCGTCACCGCCAGCGCCCGGGGGGTATCGCTGAACAGCGTGACGATGGTGAGCGGCGTGCCGGCGAGCGTGGCGCCGAGGTGATCGGCGTCGAAGACCCAGACGTCCGCCCGGCCCACGGAAGGGGTGGTGAGCTGGGGGTCGAAGGGGATGTTCTGGCCGCGGTGGGCCGTCGTGATGAACGCGCGGCCCTTTCCGTGACCTGCAAAGACGATATCGCGCGGCTCGTCGCCGACGAGCAGCGTCCGCACGACCCGGCCCGAGTGCGCGCCCTGGGAGAGCTCCACGACGCTCACGCTGTCGGACAGGTGGTTGACGACCCAGACCTCGGTGTCGCTCCGCGCCGCGACGGCCACCGGCTCGAGCCCGACGGGGATGGAGGCGCGGTGCTCGATACCATGGTCCTTGACCCGATACACCTCGAGGTGGTTGTCGGGCGTGTTCACGGCGAATAGCAGCTTTCCGTCAGGCGAGAGCGCGAGCGGACGCACATGGCCGCTCTCGAAGAGGGTGAAAGACGACGCCGCCTCGGCGGATCGGCCGGCCGCGAGGCTCGCGAGCAGCGCCGACGCCGCGACAAGACGGGAGAGCACATCACGTACGACAAAGTACGGGGCCATGAGTCACCTCCGGTAAGTGGGGGTCTCCTGCAATGATTTCGAATGATGGGCGGACGATAAGGCGTGAAGGTGAAAAGGTAGTCGCCGCCGGCTCGCATTGCAATATCGCAATGCGATTGCTTCAGCAATCGATGCCTTCGGTACACCTGCGCCGAGCTACCTACCGCGGAGTCACGGCGGTGCGCGGCGGTCCTCCCGGCCGGGCGGCGCCAGCGACCCGCGAGATGGCCCCGGGATCGTGGGGCTCCGGTCGCAGAGCGTCGCGGGGCCGAGGCGGTTCATGGTAGGCTGCGCAACATGCAGGGGGGCCTCGCAGTCGGGCCGTCGTCTCGGCGCCGCGAGCACGGCGAGCGGCGATCGGCCGTGCTCGCGCGCTATCGCGTCGCCGCGCGGGGCGAGCGCTGCCCGCACGACCCGCGCGCAGGCGAGAGCGGACTGCCGGCGGATCGCCGCCGCGCGCCCCCTCCAGCCTCCGCCTCGCTCGCCGGCCGGGCGCCGTCCGTTCGACACGCTTTCTCCACGACTTCGCGAAGGAGCCCCGAGAGATCATGAAGACAACGGCGGTGCGACGCACCCTCGGCTGGCTCGCCGTCACGGCGCTGTCCCTCCTCACCTCGGCGTGCCAGCCCGAGGCCGCAGGCGACGATCGAGGCAAGCAGGCGCGCCCGCCGCTCCGCTTCAGCCACGGCTACTGGCTCGGGTACTTCCCGCTGTCGATCGCCGAGGAGAAGGGCTTCTTCGACCAGCAGGGCGTCGACGTGGAGCTCGTCTTCAACCCGGATCTCTACGGCATGATCTCCGATTTCACCGCGGGCAAGGTCGACGGCTTGCCGTGGACCATGGAGGTCGTCGTGCGCATCCTCGCGAGGGAGCCCGACGCGCGGGTCATCCTTTACTCCGGCCAGACGGCGGGCGCCGACGTCATCATGGCGCGGCCGGAGATCCAGAAGATCTCCGATCTCAAGGGGAAGAAGATCGCAGCCAAGACCGGCGCCATGGGCGAGATGCTTGTCAGCGAGATGCTGGAGAGGAACGGCCTCGCCATCGACGACGTGACGCTCGTCAACACGAGCGAGACGGACGTCGCCCCGTTCCTGGCGAACAACACCATCCAGGCCGGACACACCTGGGAGCCCTATGTGACGCAAGCGGCAAAGTCCGGCGCCAAGGCGATTTTCTCGAGCAAGGAGACGCCCGGGCTGTTCGCCGACTTCACGATCTTCCATGGCGCGGTGCTGCGCGACCGGCCGGACGACGTCCGCGCCTTCATCCGGGCCTGGTTCCAGGCCGTCGAGTTCTGGAAGGCTTATCCGCAGGAAGGCACCGAGATCATCGCGAAGGCGCTGAAGATCCCGGCCTCGGATATCAGCACGGACGGCTACGAGCTCTTCTCGCTGGAGGAGGTCCGACAGAGGTTCGCCCCGAACAACGACCCCACGTCGCTGGCCCCGCTCGTCCGCAAACACATAGATTTTCTCGTCCAGGACGGGCAGCTGGGGCGCCGCCCGGACATCGACAACATCTTCGATTCGTCCTTCCTGCCCCCTGTCACGAAGCGCGAGTGATCGCAGCGGCGCGCGGAGCACCTGGAGAGCACCACCACGGAGGTTCGACGAACGCCATGAGTCGCGCAACGCAGCAGCAGGTCCCGCTCGTCACGCTCCGCATGAAGCTGATCGTGGCGCTCTTGACGGTCGCGCTCGCGCCGCTCTCGATCCTCACGCTCCTCAACAAGCGGACGAACGAGATGGTCCTGACCGAGAGCGCCAACCAGGCGCTCTCCGCGGCCGCGTCGCAGGCCGCGAACAGCGTCGAGGACTTCATCGAGAGCAACCTGGACGCGGTGCGCGTCGAGGCCCGCCTGCCCGGGCTGACCGCCTACCTGAGCCTCGACGACGAGGCTCGCAAGAGCGACAGCGAGGCGCACGCGTTCGCGTCGAGGACGCTGCACGGGCTCATCCGGAAGGACACGATCAACATCCTCTCCTATGCGCTGCTGGACCGGGGCGGGCACAACGTGCTCGACACGGTGCAGACGCCCGTGGAGAGGGACGAATCCAAGAGGGACTACTTCGGCCGCGCAATGGAGACGGGCCTGCCCTACGCGTCGTCGGTCGTGTTCGCCGGCGAGGTGCCGCAGCTCGTCTTCAGCAGCCCCGTCCGCGACGCGCTGAACAAGAAGAAGACGATCGGCGTGCTCCGGTGCACTTACAACCTCTCCGCCGTCCAGCGGATCATCCTCTCGCAGACGCGCCTCCTGGAGGCGTCGGACGCGTTCGCGATCCTCCTCGACGAGCACCACGTGCGCCTGGCGCACGGCCGCTCCCCGGAGCTCGTGTTCAAGTCGCTGGTGCCGCTCGCCCCGGACCTCATCGACCGGCTCAAGGCGGAGCGGCGGCTTCCGGACAAGCCGGCCGCGGAGCTGTCGACCGAGGTTCAGGCGTTCGACGAGGGGCTGCGCCGGTTCGAGCTCGAGAAGGACCCGGCCTCGGCGGCGAGCCGCTTCCTCCGGGCCCACATGGCCGCGAGGGACACGCCCATGAGCGCGGTGGCCCTCGCGCGCGTCAGCGCCTTCGACGGCATGAAGAAGCCGCCCTGGACCGTGGCGTTCGTGCGGCCCGAGGCGGCGTTCCTCGAGCCCATCGAGGCGAAGACGACGCGCGACGCGCTGCTCCTCGCCTCGCTCATCGCCGCGATCGTCACGGCCGCCGCCGTCCTGATGGCGCAGGTCCTGACGAGGCCCATCACCCGCCTCGCCCACGCGGCGTCCCAGCTGGCGAGCGGCAAGCTCGACACCGCCGTCGAGGTGCGGTCGCACGACGAGATGGGCACGCTGGCGGAGGCGTTCAACCGGATGGCGCGCCAGATCCAGGGGTCGTTCGAGGAGCTCGAGCAGCGCGTCGAGCAGCGCACGGCCGAGCTCAAGGAGGCGAAGGTCGCCGCGGACGCCGCCAACAAGGCGAAGAGCGACTTCCTCGCCAACATGAGCCACGAGCTCAGGACGCCGCTCAACGGCATCCTCGGCTACGCGCAGATCCTCCGGCGCTCGCGGGGGCTAGGCGAGCAGGACCTGCGCGGGGTCGACGTCATCCAGCGCTCCGGCGCCCACCTGCTCACGTTGATCAACGACGTCCTCGATCTGGCGAAGATCGAGGCGCAGGCGATGGAGGCCCACGCGAACGATTTCCACCTCCCCTCGTTCCTGCGATCGACGGCCGAGATCTGCCGCATCCGCGCCGAGGAGAAGGGCATCGCGCTCGTGTATACGCCCGATCCCGAGCTCCCCACGGACGTGGTCGCCGACGAGCGGCGGCTGCGGCAGGTGCTGATCAACCTGCTCGGCAACGCCGTGAAGTTCACCGAGAAGGGCCGCGTCTCCTTCACGGTCAAGCGGCTCGGCGACGGGCCGCGCCAGCCGCTCGGCTCCGCGCCCGACCCCGCGGCGCTCCAGAGCGCGCCGGGCAGGACGCACCGCGTGCGCTTCGAGATCGAGGACACCGGGACGGGCATCAGCCCGGATCAGCTCGACCAGATCTTCCTGCCGTTCAAGCAGGCCAGCGACGGCAAGCGCCGCGTCGACGGGACGGGGCTCGGGCTCGCGATCAGCCAGCGCATCATGAAGCTCCTCGGCAGCTCCATCGAGGTGAGGAGCGAGCCCGGCAAGGGGAGCACCTTCTGGATGGACGTGACGATCGCGGAGTCCTCCCGGCGAACCCAGCCCACGGCGCTCCGGCCCGCGGCCGCGATCGTCGACTACGAGGGCAGGCGGCGGCGGGTCCTCGTGGTCGACGACCAGCCCGAGAACCGCGCCGTGCTCGTGAAGATGCTGGAGTCCGTCGGGTTCGAGACGTCCGAGGCCACGAACGGCACCGAAGGCCTCGCGGCTGCGTCGGAGCGCGAGCTCGACCTGGTGATCACGGACCTGGCGATGCCGGAGCTCGACGGCTGGGAGATGATGCGGCTGCTCCGCAAGGTGCCAGACCGAGCAGGGTTGAAGATCTTCGCGTCGTCCGCGAGCGTGTTCCTGTCCGATCAGGACAAGAGCCTGGCCGCGGGCGCCGACGATTTCCTCCCGAAGCCGCTGGAGATGGAGGCGCTCTTCGACAAGATCCAGCGGCACCTCGGGCTCTCGTGGATCTACGAGCAGCACGGCGATCCGGGCGCGACGGGCGAGGAGGCGCCCTCCGGCGCCCACCGCGACCCGAGCTCACCCGAGTCCGCCGGCGGCGCAGCGCCGCAGGTGACCGCCCCCGCCGCCGAAGATCTGCGGCTCCTCTTCGATCTCGCGCGCAGGGGGCGCGTCAACCAGCTCCAGAAGCACCTCGACAAGCTCGATCGCGCCGATCCGAAGCTCGCGCCGTTTTGCAGGTACCTGCGCCGCCTGATGCAGGATTTCAAGATGCAAGCCGTGGAAGATTTCATCAAGACACACCTACGCGATTGACATTGCTTGGACGGCGCGCGCCTTGATTGTGGCGACGGGAGCGCGCGCTTCCTGGAGGGTAGAACGATGGATGCCAGTGAAGCCGGGACGATACTCATCGTGGACGACAACCCGAGGAACCTCGGTCTCTTGTCCGATACCCTGACGGACTCAGGCTTCGAGGTCGCGGTGGCGGTGGACGGCGCGCGCGCCCTCCGGCTCGCGAAGGAGGGGATGCCGGATCTCATCCTGCTCGACGTGAAGATGGATGGGATGGATGGATTCGAGACGTGCCGCCAGCTGAAGGGCGACCCGGCCACGGCCGCGATCCCCGTCATCTTCATGACGGCGAGCACGGACCTGTCTTCGGATCGGGTGAAGGGCCTGCACCTCGGGGCCGTGGACTACCTCGCCAAGCCGTTCCTGGACGAGGAGCTGCTCGCGCGCGTCCGGGTGCACACGACGATGAGGAAGCTGACGATGCGCCTCGCCGCGCAGGTGGACGAGCGGATCGCGGCGGAGTCGGCCTTGCAGCGGCTCACGCAGGAGCTGGAGAGGCGCGTGGCAGAGCGCACGGTCGCGCTGGAGAGCGCGCTGGCGGGGCTCACGCAGGCGCAGGCGCAGATGGCGACGGTCATCCGCGCTGCGCAGGCGGTCACCGGCGAGATCGTCCTCGACGACGTGCTCGACCGGCTGATGCGGCTCACGCTGGAGCACGCCGGCGCGCGCAAGTGCGTCCTCGTCCTCTCGCGCGAGTCCGGGCTGGAGATCGAGGCGTCGATCACGAGCGATCCGGACACGGTGGTGCTCGGGCTCTCGACGCCGGTGGGCCCGGGCGCCGATCTCGCGGCGTCGCTCGTGGAGGAGGTCGCGAGGGCCCGGCAATCGGTCTTCGTCTGGGACACGAGCCGCGAGGCTCGCCCCGCGGACGCGCGGTACCTCGCGGGGAAGGGGCCGAGGTCGATCCTCTGCCTGGCGATGATGTGCCAGGGAGAGCTGATCGGCGTGCTCTACATCGAGGGCGACGCGGCGCCGGAGCCGCTGCTCGCGGCGCAGCTGGAGACGCTCGGGCTCCTGGCCTCCCAGGCGGCGGTGGCGGTGAAGAACGCCCTGCTCTACGCGCACCTGGCGGAGATGACGTCCGAGCTCCGCCGCTCGAACGAGCGCCTGGAGACCGAGGTCGCGCGCCAGACGGAGGAGCTCCGCCGGGCGAACGAGCGGCTCCAGCTGGAGCTCGCGGAGCGCGCCCGGGCCGAGGAGGCGCGCGCCACGCTGCAGGCCGAGGTCATCGAGGCGCAGAACGCCCGGCTCGCCGAGCTCTCGACGCCGCTCATCCCGATCACCGATCACATCATGGTGATGCCGCTCATCGGGACGATCGACTCCGCGCGAGCGCAGCAGGCGCTCGAGGCGGCGCTGAGCGGCGTCCAGGCGAACCGGGCCAAGGTCGTCATCATCGACGTCACCGGCGTGACGGTGCTCGACTCGGCGGTCGCGAGCACGCTCATGAGCACGGCGGCGGCGCTGCGGCTGCTCGGGTCGAGGACGGTGATCACCGGCATCCGCGCCGAGCTGGCGCAGACGCTCATCGATCTCGGCGTCGATCTCGGCGCCGTCGTGACCAAGGGGACGCTCCAGAGCGGCATCGGCTATGCGCTGCAGCAGGCCGGCGATGGCGCGGTGGGCTTGCGCGTCAACGGCGAGCACGCCCGCAACGGCGAGCGCGCCCGCAACGGCGTCGTCGCTCCCGGGCGCAGGAACGGGCATTGAAGGGCGGCGGGCGGGCCGCGCGCCTGGCCGCGCGTGCTCTCCCGCAGCGCCCGGCGGGCCGGCGGCGGTGCGGGCCGCGCCTGGCCTCCCTCAGCGCCCGGCGGACAGCTGCCCTTCCCTCCCCGCGGAAGGGAGCGCCGCCCGGTATCCAAGGTAGCGCCCGAACGCGCGCATCGCCTGGTTCCAGTGCTTGGGGTCCCTCACCAGCATCTCCTGGACGCCGACGTCGGCCAGCGCGTCGCCCACCTCGATCCACCGCGGCTCGCGCGTCAGCGCGTAGGCAGCGCCGAACACGGGCACGATAAGCAGGTTGAGGTCGGCGCTCCCGCTGTCGTCGTACGCGTCGGTCTCGCAGCCCCACAGGTACCGGAACGCGCGCCGGTCCGAGGTGATCGCGCGCTCGGCGAGCCAGCCTGCCGTGCGCGCGACAACGTCGCGGACCCGCGGGTCGCCGGTGAGCGCGTGGTAGTCCATGAGCGCGTCGACGAGCAGCGCGGTCATGAACGGAGAGCCGCCGCGCGGGCCGCGCTCGCACTCCTCCGGGTCGGCGCGGCTCAGGTCGTGCTCGAACGCGCCCGACGCGCCCTGCTGCTGCCACGCGACCGTGCGATCCGCGAGCCCGCGCAGCATCGACAGGAGCTCCGGCCGCGGGTCGAGCGCGTAGTAGCTCGACAGGGTCATCATGGCCCAGCCCATGTTGCGCTCGGTCACGCGCAGCACGTCTTCTTTTCCGCCCGTGAGCGCGGCCAGGTTCTGCCGGAGGGCCTCGCCCATGGCGAGGACCGCCTCCTTGGCCGCCGGATCGCCGGTGAGCAGGTAGTCGTCGAGCATGCCCTGGGCGAGCATGCGCCGGAGGACTTGCCAGGAGAGGGGCGCCGCCGGCGTCCAGTCCTCCCGCTCGCAGACGTGGACAGCGAGGCGGCGATCGGGCGAGAACCTGAGCTCATGCTGCCGGTACCAGACGGCCTCGGCGCGCGCGCGCCGGTAGCGGGCGGCGTCGCCGTTGCGGAGGAAGCGCTGGTAGAGCGCGTGCGGGCCGTCGTAGTACGTGCGGGACGCGCCCGAGCAGCTGACGCCGTACGCGTCGTAGGTGGGCGTCATGCGGAGGAGCGCGCCCTCGATGCCGGCCTCGAACCCGGGAAAGCGGCGATCGTCGAGGGCGGGCACCTGCGGCCCGGACACGAGGCTCGCCGCGTACCATGACGACGGCAGTACCGCCGCGATCGGCCCGTCCGGGTTTGGCAGGAGCGCCTCGTCGAGCACGGCGCCCTGTGCCGTCTCCGCGGCCTGGGTGGCCGGCGCGTCGGCGCGCTGCGGCAAGCCTCCCGGCGGAGGGGCGCCGTAATCGAGGATGTAGCTCGCCGGCCCTCCTGTCGGGGGCGCGGCGCGGAAGGCGACGAGCGCGCTGCGGATCGAGCGGTCCTGGGGCCAGACCGCGAGCGGCTTCACGCGGATGGGGACCGCAGCGCCGCGGTCGTCGCGCAAGCGGAGGAGCCGGACGTCGCGCAGCGCGGCCGGCGCGAACGGAACGGCCGCCGACACGGCGACCTCGGCCGGCGGCGCCGCCGCTCCCGGCAGGCCCTTCTCGGGCGCGGGCGCGATCCCCGCGACGTCGGCCACGAGCAGCAACGGGATCTTGCGCGGGGGCGCCGGACGCGCGGCGACGATGTGGGCCTGCAGGACGGCGCGGACCCGCGGCTCCACCCGGCCGACGGCGGGCGCCCGAGCGGACGGACGGCCGCAGCTCGTCCAGAGGAGCGGCGCTGCGACGAGCAGCGCCGCGAGCTGGCGACGGGCGGTGGGCCTCGACTTTGCGCGCTGCGCATCCATGCCGCATCCGATGCTCTGCGCCCGCCGCACATCGCGGCAGAGCCATCGAGCGCGCGGCCGCAACGAGGCGGGCTGTTCGTCACGGCACGCTCGCCGGGTCGCACTGGCCGTCGCCGCGGGAACGAGGGTAAACAGCGCGCCGAGCCCGCTCGGCAGGCCGTATTCTCGAAAGCCTCGCGCCCTCGCCGGCATCGAACGGGAACCTGCTGCGATGCTGTGGGCTGTCCTGAGCGTGTTCGTCGGAGCGCTGCTGGCGCCGGCCATCTATCGCAGGCTCGGACGCCCGGCCGGCTGGCTCTTCGCGGCGCTCCCGCTCGGGGTGCTCGTGCTCGCGGTGCAGCTCGTCCCGAGGCCCTTCGCCGAGGGGGAGGCCCATCACGCGTCGCTGCCGTGGATCCCGTCGCTCGGCGTGGAGCTCGCGGTGAGGCTGGATGGGCTCTCGCTCGTGTTCCTCGGGCTCATCTGCGGCATCGGGGCGCTGATCTTCGTGTACGCGAGCGAATACCTGCGCTCGCACCCGCGGCTCGGGCGGTTTTACGCCTACCTGCTCCTGTTCACCGGATCCATGGCCGGCCTCGTGCTCGCCGACGACGTCATCTTCCTCTTCGTCTGCTGGGAGCTCACGAGCGTGAGCTCGTATCTCCTCATCGGGTGGGACCACGAGCGGCCGGAGGCGCGCAAAGCCGCCTTGACTGCGCTCCTCGTGACGGGCGGCGGCGGGCTCGCCATGCTCGCGGGCCTCGTCCTCCTCGTCGTGGCCACGGGAGAGACGCAGATCTCGCGATTCTCGGGGGACGTCGTCCGCGAAGGCCCCCTCTACGTGCCGATCCTGCTCCTCGTCCTCGCGGGAGCTTTCACGAAATCAGCGCAGGTGCCCTTTCATTTCTGGCTCCCTCGGGCGATGGAGGCGCCCACGCCGGTCAGCGCCTACCTGCATTCGGCCACGATGGTGAAGGCCGGCGTCTATCTGCTCGCGCGCCTGCACCCCACGCTGGGCGGGACGCGCGAATGGTACCTCGTCGTGACGGGCTTCGGGGCCGCCACGATGGTGGCGGGCGCGGCGCTCGCGATCACGCAGGAGGATCTCAAGCGGATCCTCGCCTATTCGACCGTGAGCGTGCTCGGCCTCCTCACGATGCTCCTCGGCATCGGGACCCGGGCGGCCGTCTCCGCGGCGGTGGTCTATCTGGTCGCGCATTCGCTGTACAAGGGCGCGCTCTTCATGACCGCGGGGACCCTGGACCACGAGACCGGAACCCGCGACGTCACCCGTTTGCGGGGCCTCGCGCGGCGGATGCCGATCACCGCGACGGCGGCCGTGCTGGCAGCGATATCGAGCGCGGGGGCGCCGCCCCTCCTCGGCTTCCTCTCGAAAGAGCTCTTCTACGAGGCCGTCCTCGCGCTGCCGTCGATTACGGCGGTCCTCGCCGGGGCCGCGGTCCTATCGAGCGCCCTCCTGGTCGTGGTGAGCCTAATCGTCGCCCATCGCCCCTTCTTCGGGGGTTCCCCGGCGGCGCCCACGCTCCCGCACGAAGCGCCGCTGTCCTTGTGGCTCGGGCCTGCCACGCTCGCGGCGGCGAGCCTCGTCCTCGGGCTGGCGCCGCGGCTCCTCGGCGACCTCCCGAGCGCGGCGGCGACCGCGATCCTCGGCCGGCCCGCGCCGCTCGAATTGCACCTGTGGCACGGCCTGACCGCCGCGCTCGGGCTCAGCGTCGCGACCCTCCTCGCCGGCCTCGGGCTCTTCCGCGTCCTCTCCGGCCGCGAAGGGCGCCTCCTCGACGCCGCCACGCGCCTCGGAGCCTGGGGCCCTGCGCGCGTGTACGACGCTGCCTTCGCGGGGCTCCTCCGGTTCGCGGAGTGGCTGACCAGGCGGCTCCAGACGGGGCACTTGCGCCGCTATCTGCTCGTCACGGTCCTGACGACGGTCGTGCTCGTCGGGACGCCTCTGCTCCGGAGCCTCCCTTTTACGATCCCTTCGCTCACGGTGGAGCTCCCGGAGCTCGTCCTCGCGGCCGTGATCCTCGCGTCCGCGGCGATGGCGACGCGCACGCCATCGCGCCTCGCCGTCGTCGCCGCGCTCGGCGCGATCGGCCTCTGCGTCATGCTCGTCTACGTGATCTTCAGCGCGCTCGATCTCGCGCTGACGCAGATCATGGTCGAGGTGCTGACGGTCGTCATCTTCGTCCTCGTCCTGCACCACCTGCCGCGCTTCGTGCCCCGATCCCCCGCGCGCGTGTGGATCCCGGACGCGATCGTCTCCGTGATCTTCGGGGGCACGGTCACCCTGTTGATCCTCATGTCGTCGACGCTCTCCCCGGAGCCGATCCTGCGAGAGTTCTTCGTGGCGAAGGGATACCCGGAGGCCCACGGGCGGGACATCGTCAACGTGATCCTCGTGGATTTCCGGGCGATGGACACGCTCGGGGAGTCCACGGTCCTCTGCGCGGCCGGGATCGGGGTCTACGCGCTGCTCGCGACCCGTACGCGGAAGGGAGCCTGAGCCGTGCCCTCCTTCATCCTGCGCGCCGCCACACCGGTCCTGATGGTGCTCCTGATCATCGTCTCGATCTACGCGCTCCTCCGCGGTCACCACGAGCCCGGGGGCGGGTTCCTCGGCGGGCTCATCATTGCATCTGCGTTCTCGCTCCATGTCCTCGCGTACGACGTCCCCTCGACGCGGCAGCTGCTCCGCGTCACGCCCCAGACGCTCATGGGGCTCGGGCTCTCGACGATCCTGCTCTCGGGCGTCGCCGGGCTCGTGGCCGGCGGCTCCTTCCTGCAAGGCGTGTGGGCGACCGTCCCCGTGCCGGGGCTCGGCGACGTCGCGGTGGGGACGCCTGTGCTGTTCGACGTCGGCGTGTATGCCGCCGTGATGGGCATGGTGCTCATGATCCTCCTCATGGCCGCGGAGATGAGCTCATGACGGTCCTCCTCGCGATCGTCGCCGGCGGGCTCTATGCGTCGGGGCTGTTCCTCATGCTCCGGCGCAGCATCGTGAAGCTCGCCTTCGGCCTCGTGCTGCTCGGGCACGGGACGAACCTCCTCATTCTCACGGCAGGCGGCGTCGTCCGCGGCCGCCCCCCGCTGATCCCCAAGGGGGAAGGGGCGTTCCACGCGCCGCCGGCCGACCCCGTGGCCCAGGCGCTGATCCTGACGGCGATCGTCATCAGCTTCGCGGTCGTCGCGTTCGCCGTCGTCCTCCTTCACCGCGTTCATCGGACGATGGGCAGCGACGATATCGACTCTCTCGAATCGACCCCCCCATGAAGGTGCTCCTCGTCCTACCCGTCCTCGTCCCCCTGACCACGGCGGCCCTCTCGCTCCTCTCCTTCCAGCGCGCGGGGAGGCAGCGCGCGCTCGGGCTCGCCGGGAGCGTCCTTCAGCTCGCCGTCGGTATCGCCTTGCTCCGCGCCGTGCACCGGGGAGGCATTCAATCGACCCAGCTCGGAGGCTGGCCCGCGCCGTACGGCATCACCTTCGTTGTCGACCTCTTCTCCGCGCTGATGGTCCTTCTCTCGGGCATCATCGCGGTCGTCACGTCGATCTACTCCCTCTCGGACATCGACGGCGAGCGGCGCGCGCACGGGTTCTACCCGCTCATGCACGTGCTCCTCATGGGGACGAACGGGGTGTTCGTCACCGGCGACCTCTTCAATCTGTACGTCTGGTTCGAGGTGACGCTGATCGCGTCCTTCGTCCTCCTGGTGCTCGGCAACGAGCGGCCGCAGATGCAGGGCGCGATCAAGTACGTCGCGATGAACCTGATCTCGAGCGCCCTCTTCCTCACCGGCCTCGGCATCCTTTACGGATCCGTGCACGCCCTCAACATGGCCGACCTCTCGCTCAAGCTGCCGAGCCTGGCGCCGCCGATCCGGTTCACCCTCGCGATGATCTTCCTCGTCGCGTTCGGCATCAAGGCCGCCGTCTTCCCCCTCTTCTTCTGGCTGCCGGACTCGTATCACACGCCTCCCGTGACGGTCACCGCGCTGTTCGCTGGGCTCCTGACGAAGGTGGGAGTCTACGCCCTCGTGCGTATCTTCACCCTCGTCTTCGTGGGCGACGGGGAAGCCACCCACGCGCTCCTCCTCGGGATCGCGGCCTTCACCATGGCCGTCGGCGTGCTCGGCGCGGTGTCCCACCGGGAGGTACGGCGGATCCTCGCGTTCCACAGCGTGAGCCAGGTCGGCTACATGGTCATGGGCCTCGGCCTGTTCACGCTGTCGTCCCTCTCGGGGGCGATCTTCTTCGTCTTGCACCACGCCATCATCAAGTCGAACCTCTTCCTCATCAGCGGGATCCTGCGATCCGACGGGAAAGACGTCCCCCTCGACCTCCAGGGCGGGCTCCTCGCGCGGAGCCCCGGGCTCTCCGCCTGCTTCCTCGTCACGGCCCTCTCCCTCGCCGGCATGCCGCCCTTGTCGGGGTTCTGGGCCAAGCTCATCTTGGTGCGATCGGGGCTCGAGATCGGCTCGCGAGGGGCCGCGGCCGTCGTCGCCACGAGCCTCGCCGTCGGCCTCGTCACCCTCATTTCGATGACGAAGATATGGAACGAGGCCTTCTGGAAGCCCGCTCCCGCCGAGGCCGACCTCGCCCCATGCGAGCGCGGGGCGCGGCGTCGCGCGCCCCTGTACGTGCCCGTCGTCCTTATGACCGCGCTGGGCGTCACGCTCGGGATGGCGCCCGAGCCGCTCCTCGCCGTCGTCCGGCGGGCCGCCGCGCAGCTCGCCGATCCGACAGAATACGTGCGCGCCGTGCTGGGGGAACATCACCCATGAGAGCCCTCGTTCTCAATCTGTTCCTGGCGATCGTCTGGGTGGGCCTGACCGGCCGCGCCACCGCAGGGGGCCTCGTCTTCGGCTTCCTCCTCGGGTACTTCTTGCTCCTCTGGCTCCGGCGCCTGCTCGGCCCCACGACCTATTTCGAGAAGCTGCCAGGGGTGCTGTCGTTCATGCTGTTCTATGCGGGAGAGATGGTGCGAGCGAACCTCAGGGTCGCCCGCGACGTCATTTCGTTCAGGCGAAAGAGCCGCCCCGGCATCGTCGCGGTCCCCCTGGATCTGACGACCGATCTCGAGATCACCGTGCTGACGATGCTCCTCGCCCTGACGCCCGGCACCTTTGGCCTCGACGTCTCGGGCGACCGCACGGTGCTCTTCGTCCATGCGATGTTCGTGGACAGCGCCGACGCGCTGCGCGCGACCATCAAGAGCGACCTCGAGCGCCGCGTGAAGGAGCTCTTCCGATGACCCCGCTCTTGCTCGTCGCGATCGCCGTCGTCACGGCGGCCTTCGTCGTCGCGTTCATCCGCCTCCTGCTCGGGCCGAGCCTCCCCGACCGCGTGGTCGCGATGGACCTCATGGCGACGGTCGGCAGCGGTGGAATCGCCCTCTACGCGATGGTGACCGACCATGGCGTCCTCCTCGATGCGGTGATGGTGCTGTCGCTCATCTTTTTCCTCGGCACCATCGCGTTCGCGTACTACCTCGAGCGACAGGGGGAGGCGTCGTGATCCTCGAACTCGTCGAGGGCGCGCTCCTCGTCGTCGGGAGCATCTTCATGCTGCTCGCGGCCGTGGGCATCCTGCGCATGCCGGACCTGTTCACGCGCCTCCAGGTGACATCGAAGGCCTCGGTGCTCGGGATGACGTGCATCATCTCGGCCTCCGCCCTTCATTTCGGCGACCCGGCCGTCACCACCCGGGCCATCGTCATCATCGCATTCGTGGCGCTGACGATGCCCGTGGCGACGCACCTGCTCGCTCGCGCCGGTTACACGACGAGCACGCCCCTCTCGCCCGAGACCGTGGTGAACGAGCTCGCGGCGCATTACGATCCGACGACCCACACCCTCGCCGGCACAGCGCCGAGGACCCGCACGTTCGAGCTCGCGCCCGGGGCCGCCGTCGTCGGCAAGCGTATCGCCGAGCTCGGCCTGCCTGCCGGCGTGCTCATTCGCGCCATTCACCGGGAGGGCGGGACCGTCGTGCCCCGGGGCCAGACGATCCTCGAGGTTGGCGACAGGCTCGACGTGCTCGTGGAGCCGTCGGAGCTCGGCCTCGTGCGCGAAATCTTCGAGGCCTAGCACCGCAGCGCACCTCGGAGGCGCCGCCGCTCGACAACCCCGACCCGCCGGGGACGCTCCGGCGCCCGGCGGGCAGGCGCGTTTGCCGGGCTCGTCATCCTCTCCTATCCTATGCGGTTCGTCCGCTTGCGCCGCTTCCATGCGGCGAGCCGGGACGAAGGGGGGTTCGTAATGAACAGAAAGATTCTGGTCGCCGGGTCGATCCTCGCTCTCACGGGGTGCGCTGGGAACGTGGACGATCCCGGCGCAGGCGGAACCGACGGCCCGGACGACTTCGAGGAATCGCCAGGTCGGCTCCGCGCGGGTGACGTCATCGCGTATACGGCCGAGACGCCCCACCCGTACGTGGAGGGCTGGAAGCAAGAGATCACGTCGCCGGGCGCCACCTTCGTGCGCGTGCACTTCAAAGGCTTCTCTCTCGCGAAGGGCGACTATGTCACCGTCTCGAGCCCCGATGGCACGCAGTCATCTCGGTATGAAGGGCGCGGCCCGAACGAGGACGGCGACGTCTGGGCGTTCTCCATCGACGGCGAGACGGCCGTCGTCGAGCTGCACAGCAGCGCCGGCGGGGGCCACGGGTTCTCGATCGCAGACATCGGCCACGGGACGATCGCGCTCGCCCAGGGCGCCGTGAGCTCCGTCGAGGCGACACCGAGCAGCGTCCCCCTCGCGAGGAGACCCGGCGG
The DNA here is from genome assembly GCF_051473855.1 of Sorangium sp. So ce375. Classification (NCBI taxonomy): domain Bacteria; kingdom Pseudomonadati; phylum Myxococcota; order Polyangiales; family Polyangiaceae; genus Sorangium; species Sorangium sp. So ce375. Next base: position 2,690,977 of record NZ_CP150335.1, on the reverse strand, counting down.
AGGCACGCCGGACGTGGTGTGTGCCTCGGAGGGGCGCGAGAACATCGCGTGTCACAGCGAGCTCTACGACCAGCAGAAGTCTGTGGCCCGGCTGCTCTTCTCGAGCGGTGGTGGCATGTACCTGTGCACGGGCTGGCTGATCGACGGCGGGAGTGAGCACCCCAACACGCTCATCACCAACAACCATTGCATAAGCACCCAGACCGAAGCGGACTCCCTCGAGACCCTCTTTGGTTACCAGCATACGAACTGCGACGGCACGGGGATGGCCTCCTACGAGCGTGTCAGGACCGGCTCCCTCCTCAAGACGAACAGCCGAACCCGCTCCGGCTCCAGAGGCGGCCTCGATTACACGCTGATCGCGCTGCCGGGGCGCGACCTCGCAGCGACCTGGGGCAAGCTCATCCCGACGACGCTTGCGCCCGTCGTCAACAACCACATCAACTTCATTCAGCACCCGGGCGGGAGGCCGAAGGAGATCGGCTACTGGAGGGATGCGGCGCATTCCCTCCGCTGCCAGATCGACGCGATCGATCAGACCTACTCCGGAACGGTCTCGGGATCGCAGATCGGTTACTCGTGCGACAGCGAAGGGGGCTCGAGCGGGTCGCCGATCATCGATGCCGTCACGGGCCTGGTGGTCGGCCTCCACCACCTCGCCAACGTCAGTTGGTTCACCTGCAGGAACGGGGGAACAGAGATGTCCGCGATCTGCGCGGACGCCGGGGCGTTCCTAAACTGCGTCAGCGGCCCCCCTTGAGTCTGACGCGATCATCTGGCGTCCCCGCCGTTCCAGGCCAGGGGCGCCGGTGTCGACCGCCTTGAGGCCGCCCGCCCCTCGCGCCGCGGTCGAGCGACGGCGGCGATCGTGCGCGCCAGGCGTCGTGATAAGCGTCGCCGCACCATGCAGGCGCCCGACACCGACCCCTCCGCCCCCTCGGAGCCGCTCCAGGACAGCGCCGCCCCGGCCCCCGAATCCCCCACGCTCGCCAGCCGCGGCGCTGCCTCCACGCCCCCGCCCGCGCGCCGCTGGGCCGTCGCGCTGCTCAGCGCCGTGCACGCCCCCGTCTTCGCCTGGGCCGCCCTCTCCCTGCCCTTCCGGCCGTGGACGCTCTTCGCCGTGGTCACCGCCGCGCTCGCGCTGCTCCACGCCGCGACCGCCGTCCTCACGCTCCTCCCCCACCCGCTCGCGCCGCGCGCCTTCCGCGCGACGTCCGTCGTCTCGCTCGGCTACCTGGCCTTCCTGAGCTTCGAGCTCCTCTCCTCCGCCGTCTACGTCGCCTCGCTGAACCGCGGCCTCGGCACCGGCATCGCGGCGGCGCTGCTCGCGGTCTGGGCGGTCGTCGCGCTCCTCACGCTGCCGTTCGCGTGCTGGGGCGTCGCCTCGACCGGCGGCCTCCGCCTGCTCCGCCGGGCGCGCCGGCCCTCGCCCGCGCTCGCCGCGCTCGCCGCGCTCGCGGTCCTGGCGGCGCTCTCGCTGCTCTTCCGCCACCGCGTCGCCAAGGCCGACGTCGTGCCCGTGCCGGGCGGCGCGCCGTCGCGCACCGGGGCTGCGCTGCGCGAGGCGCTCCCGTCCTTCGACGCGCTCCCCGCGCCGCCGGGCAAGGCGCCCTCGCTCATGACCACGGCGCCGGCCGCGTGCGCCGCGCCCCCGGAGCCCGGCCGCCCCACCCTCGTCGTCACCCACCTCGCCCGCGGCCCCGAGCGCGCCGCCGTCGCCACGCGCTGCCTCCAGCCTGCGCCGGGCGAGGACGCCGCGGCGGCGCTGCGCGGCGCGCTCGCCGACGCCCTGCGCGGCCCGCTCAAGATCGACGTTGTCTCGGCCACGCAGCCGCTCGCCTCTCCCGGGCCGGGCCTCGACGGGCTGTCGCTGCGCCCCGGGCTCGACGGCCTCTGCCTCGCGGAGCGGTGCCTCATGCCGTGGCAGCTCATCGCGCTCGACGCGTTCAACACGAACGCGCCGCTGGCCGGCGTCCCCGACTTCCGCTTCGGCGTGGACCTTGCGGTCCTGCGCCGCGCCCTTGGCGAGCCCGAGCCGCCCGGCGGCAACGGAGGCATTGCGCCGCGGGACGGCCTCGTGCGGATCGAGACGCTCAGCTACGCCGTCGACGGCGAGGGCGCGCTCCACCTCCTGTCGCGCCTGGGAGAGCCGACGGTCCCGCTCACCGAGGCGACCGCGCAGCAGGCGGCGGCCGCTGCCCAGCGCTACATCCTCGGCGCGCAGCGGAGGGACGGCATGTTCCGCTACATCGTCGACCCGTTCACCGGGCGCGCCTCGTTCGACGGGTTCTCGATCGCGCGGCAGGCCGGCACGACGCTCGCCCTGTGCGAGCTCGGGGGCGGCGCCGAGGGCGCGCCGGCGCCGCCGGAGCTCGGGAAGGCGGTGCAGCGCTCGTTCGGGCTGCTCGCGAAGCTGGAGCGCAAGGGCGGCGAGGGCGGCGCCGTCGGCGCGCTCTTCTACCCCGCGGACAGCCCCGGGACGATCGCGAACCTCAACCCCACGGCGCTGAGCCTTGTCGCGCTCCTCTCGTGCCGCGACCTCGTCCGCGATGCGCGCGCGCACGACGCGCTCATCGGGCGGCTCGCCCGCACGGTGCTCGCGACGCAGCGGGACGACGGCGGCTTCGCGCCGCAGCTCGATCTCGCGCGCGTCGCGCCCGTCCTCGGCCCGACGCAGCTCTACGAGGGAGGCCAGTCGGTGCTCGCCCTGACGCTGCTCGAGGCGCTCGCCGCCCGCGAGCCGAGCCCCGAGCTCCCGCCCGCGGCCGCCGTGCGCGCGGCCGTCGATCGCGCCATGGACTACTACGCGAACCGCTACTGGGACCATTTCGCCAGCGATTTCGTGTACATGGAGGAGAACTGGCACTGCCTGGCGGCGCGCGCGGCGCTCGGCCACCACCGCCGCGACGACTACGAGCGGTTCTGCCTCGACTACGTGGCGTTCAAGTCGCGGCTCGTGCTCGACGAGGACAGCGGGGTCACGCCCGATATGGTGGGCGGGTACGGGTTCGGCAACGTGCTGCCGCCGCACAACACGGCGACCGCGGGGTTCGGCGAGGCGCTGGCCGCGGCGATGGCGGTCAAGGCGGCGCGCGGCGAGGATCTCGAACGGGACCGGGGGCTGATGCGGCGGGTGCTCGAGTTCCTCGTGCGGCAGCAGTGGTCGCCCGCGACCTGCTTCGCGTGCAGCCGCGACGTGATCATCGAGGGGGGCTTCAGCGAGAGCATGGCGTCTCCAAGGATCCGCATCGACTACGTGCAGCACGCCTGGGCCGCGCTCGGCCATGGAGGCCGGGCGCTGGGGCTCGTGCCGGGGCAGAGCGCGCCGGCGGCGGGGCCGCTGTGAGCGCGGGGCGCGACGACGGGGCGGCCGTGGCCGCGGGCGCCGGCGGTGGACCGGGCCCGCAGCGCGGCGACGTGACCGCGGGCGCCGGCGGTGGACCGAGCCCGCGCCGGACCGCTCGCCTCGGCGAGCGCCGGGCGTATGCGTACGGCGTGACCGCCGTGTTCCTGCTCCTCATGCTCGCGCCGCTGTTCCGCCGCCCTCCGGTGGACAGCTTTCCGCTATCGACCTACCCGATGTTCTCGTGGGGCCGCCACGACGCGCAAACCGCCGTGGAGCGCGCCGTCGGCGTGGACTCCCGGGGCGGGCGGCGGCCGATCCCGCCGCACCTCGTGGGCAGCGAGGAGGTGCTGCAGGCCAAGGCCACGCTGGCGCAGAGCATCCGGCAGGGCGCCCGCGCGGTCCGCGCGCTCTGCCGCGGCATCGCAACGCGCGTCGCGGCGCAGGACGGCCACGCGGATATCGTCGCGGTCGAGATCCGGACCGACACCTTCGATGCCGTCGCGTTCTTCGAGGGGCAGGAGGCTCCGATCGACTCGAAGCTCCACGCGACCTGCAAGGTGGGCGCGCGATGAGGCGGCTCCTTGCTCGATTCGACCGCGCCTTCTTCGCGGAGGCGCCCCCCGAGCGGCTCGCGCTGCTGCGGCTGCTCGTCGGCGCCTTCGCCCTCGTGTACCTCTGCGCCCGCGCGGTGCACCTCCAGCGGGTGGGCCACCTGCCTCCGGGGAGCTTCAAGCCGATCGGGGTGGTCTCGGTGCTGTCCGCGCCGCTGCCTCTCTGGGCGGTGCGCGGCCTCACCGGCGCGGCGATCGCGGCCGGGGCTGCCTTCGTCGCCGGCTACCGGTTCCGCGTCGCCGGTCCGCTCTTCAGCGCGCTCCTTCTCTGGGTGCTGAGCTACAGGAACTCGTGGGGCATGGTGTTCCACACCGAGAACCTCCTCGTGCTCCACGTCATCGCGCTGAGCCTCGGGGCCGCGGCCGACGTGTACTCGCTCGACGCGCGGGCCGCGCGCGTGTCGTGGGAGCGCGGCGCCGCGCCGGCGCCGGACGGCCGCTATGGCTGGCCGATCCGGCTGTTCTGCGCGATCACGGTGACCTCCTACTTCATCGCGGGGGTCACCAAGCTCCGGAACAGCGGCCTCGACTGGGCCACGAGCGACATCCTCCGCAACTACATCGCTTACGACAACGTCCGGAAGGTCGCGCTCGGCGACACGCACTCTCCGCTCGGCGGCGCGCTCGTCCGCTACCGGTTCCTGTTCCCGCCGCTCGCGCTCGGGAGCCTGGCCATGGAGCTCGGCGCGCCGCTCGCCCTGTTCAGCCGGCGCATCGCCGTCGTCTTCTGCGGCGCCGCCTGGCTCTTCCACCTCGGCGTGCTGCTCACGATGGCGATCCTGTTCCCGTACCCGCTCCTCGGCGTGGCGTTCGCGGGCTTCTTCGAGCTGGAGAAGGTGCGCGATCTGAGGCGCCCGCGCCGCGCGGGCGCGATCATCGAGGACAGGAGGGCTTGAGCGGCTCTCCCGGACGCCGGGTAGTACCGATCGTCGCGCGACGTCGCCGAACCGAACGAACCGAGCGCTCTTCCGGCGATCGGTCGGGCTGAGTCGCTTGGCCAAGCGCGCGGATTGGCGCGCGCCGCTATGGACGCTCGGCCGGCGCCTCGTCGAACGGCTCGCACACGACATAGACCTTCTTCCCGCTCGGATGGAGCGCGAGCGTCGCGTAACGACTGCAGGCGAAGCACTCCCGGGCGTCCACCATCGCCAACCGCCGCGGGCAGCGCACCCGCCGTGGCTCGCCGCCGTCCCCTTCGATCTCGAGCCATGCCAGCCTGTCCGATTCCTCGAGATGTAGATGACAGGTCATCGTGACCTCCTCCCGCGGCCATCTGCCGATGAAGGGCCTTTTGCAATCATCGAGCCGCGAGCCGTCGAACCGCGGCGCCGCCCCGGCGAGCCGCCCGGACTGTATCCCGATCGCACCTAGGGTGGCCGATTCCTCCTCTTCACGGCTCCTCACTTCATCGGCGCGAAAGCGGCGGAGCGGGCTGCGGCTCCTCGCCCCGGGTTCCGGAGCGCACGCCCTGCGCCGCCGGGCGCGCGGAATGCACGTACGATGAAACGATGAACAGGGCCCGCCGCGAGGGCTGGGTCCACGCCTCGGCAAGCGCGTGGCGCACCCCTTGCTGCGTCGTACGTGCTGCGGTGGGCACCGCAGCTGTCTTCGGAGGGGTCGCGATGGCAGACTGGCTCATCGTGCTGCTGGCGGCTGCGGGCGGGGTCGGGGCGTTGTTCGTCGGGACGAGACGCCTGCTCGCCCGTCGGCATTACCTCACCTCGGAGGTCACCCTGATCTGTCCGCGGACAGGGACCCCGGTGCGGTGTAGGCTCCTTGTCGACGGGCGCTCCGACGAGCCCGTCGAAGTCGCACGCTGCTCGCGGGTCCCCGGCGGGAGGCCGACGTGCGAGCAGGACTGTGTGAAGCTCCTGAACCTGGGCATCCGGCTCGCGCCCGCCGAGCAAGCCCGTCCACCACGAACACTCGAGCGCCCCGACGCAGGCGAATCCCGCGCCGGCGACGAGCCCGGCCCGCCCTCCCCCTGACGCGACAGGGGTTCGTGGCGCAAGGCGTGCGCCGCCCCGCAATCCATGCATCGCGCCGCACGCCGGGCGGCCAATCGTCCCCGGGAGCCGTGATGGCACATCGCGTGCTGTCCTCGCCGGAAGCATGGCTTTCCTGACAGAGCACCAAACAGAGAAGAGGACGACCCGCACCTCGGCCAATCTGCCGATCGCGCTCGTCCTCCTTGGGACGGGCTCCCTGCTATGCCTCCGCGCCGCGCTGCGCGGGCCGGGCGCGCTGGACATGCTCCCTTGGGTCGACGGCTGCCTGACCGTGGGGATCGTCGGCGTGCTGCTCGCGTTGCTGCACGGCATCACCTACCCGACAGCGCTCCTGTCGGTCGCGGTCCCGCTCGCCCTCGTGCAGTTCCTTGTCGCCGGGCTTTCGGGGTTCGCTTTGCCCGTGCTCGGGATCGAGCTCACCGCCCTCGGCCTCCTGGGCTTGCCGCTCTCCCGGCTGCCTCGCCGCCGCCCTGCGGCGACGGCGCCGACCCACGCGCTGAGCGCTGCGCACCCGTCGCCCTCGTGACTCGAGGGCAGCCCGCCGCGCGTCGATCGACGCGGCGCGGTGTCACGATGGTGGGGTGAGCAGGGCCGCGACGCTGCCAGAGCGCCGTGCGACGCCTCTGGACAGGCGTGGCTCCGGCCCCGCCCGTGCGGGCAGGGCCGTTCGGGTCGCTCGGATCAGAACTCGAACTTGTCGAACGAGTTCAGGTCCTTGCAGGCGTCGACGAGGCGCGCCGCCACGCTCTTCTCGCCGAGGTGGAGCCAGCCGCGCGGGTCGATGTACTTCTTGTTGGGCTTGTCCTCGCCCTCGGGGTTGCCGAGCTGCGACTTCAGGTACGCGCCCTTGTCGTCCATGTACTTCTTGATGGGCTGCGTGAAGGCCCACTGCGTGTCCGTGTCGATGTTCATCTTGATGACGCCGTAGGACACCGCCTCGCGGATCTCCTCGCGCGACGAGCCGGAGCCGCCGTGGAACACGAAGTCGACCGGCTTCGCGCCCGTCTTGCGCTCCTTCTGGATCGCATCCTGGGAGTTCTTCAGGATGGGCGGCCGGAGCTGCACGTTGCCCGGCTTGTAGACGCCGTGCGTGTTGCCGAAGGACGCGGCGACCGTGAAGTTGCCGATCGGCTTCAGCGCGTCGTAAGCGGCGAGCACCTCCGACGGCTGGGTGTACAGCTTGGAGTTATCGATGCCGCTGTTGTCGACGCCGTCCTCCTCACCGCCGGTGACGCCGAGCTCGATCTCGAGCGTCATCTTGAGGGCCGCCATCTGCCGCAGGTACTTCTGGCAGATCTCGAGGTTCTCGTGGAGCGGCTCCTCGGACAGATCGAGCATGTGAGAGGAGAACAGGGGCTCTCCGTTCTTCTCGAAGAACTTCTTGCCGTACTCCAGCAAGCCATCGATCCACGGCAGCAGCTTCTTCGCCGCGTGGTCGGTGTGCAGGACGACCGGCACGCCGTAGGCCTCGGCCAGGTTCCGCACGTAGTGCGCGCCCGCGATGGCGCCGGCGATGGCGGCCTTCTCACCCTTGTTGTCCAGGAACTTGCCGGCGAAGAAGTGGGCGCCGCCGTTCGAGAACTGGATGATGATCGGGCACTTGGCTTCGCGTGCCGCCTGGAGCGCGGCGGTCGTGCTGTGCGAGCCGATCACGTTGACCGCCGGCAGCGCGCACTCGACGCTCTTCATGTACTCGAACAGCTCCTGAAGAGCGGAACCAGTGATCACGCCGGGCTTGAGCTTCATCTTGGACATGGCACCTTGAATCCTTGTTCCTTGCTCGGGTTTCGCCCGAGCATGCAACGCGGCGACGGAAAGCGAAAGGGTGGATCGGACCCCCTGGGCGGGCGCGGTCCGGGTACCATCGCCAAAGCTCCGGGAGCAAGCGGATTCTCCCGTGTGGCAGCGGCGAACGGGAAGCGTCGCGTCAGCGTCGATCACGGCCCCGGGAGAAGCCGTCCCGAAACCTTCCTGTGATGATCATCCCACGGTAAGCTCGCCCTCGCCGCGCAACCCGCCCGGAGATCCGCATGCAGACCTCATCCGTATCGCCCGAAGAGCTGCTCGCGTCCCTCGCGGAGGCCGCGCAGGGGCTGCTGTTTCCCAGCGAGTCCGATCACCCGCTGCGCCCGTTCCGGTCGCGCGGGGACGCGTCCTCGCCGACCGCGCTGCTCACGGCCGAGGGCCTCAGCGCGGAGCTGCCGGTCGAGGTCACGACGGTGGGCGAGCTCTTCGCGCCCATGCTCGACCTGGAGGAGAACGCCGACGAGGCGGCGCTGGCCGAGGCGGCGCGCTACCGGCGGCTCGTGGACCTGCTGGAGCGCCACCTGACCGACATTCGCGTCTACCGCGTCGGGCGCGTCGCGATCGACGTCTACGTCGTCGGCCGCCATCCGTCGGGCGCGTGGCTCGGTCTCGTGACGAAGGTCGTCGAGACCTGAGGGCGCCGCTCAGCGGCCAGAGGCGGGCCCGTCGTCGACGCGCGCTTCCAGCGTCCGCTGCGCGGCCTCGGGCAGGGCGGTCAGGAAGTCGTAGCCGGCGCGCCGCTCGATCTCGTCCACCGTCGTCCGGTACTGCCCCCAGCCCTGATCGAGGATGCCCGTCTCGTTCGGCATCACCACCGCGATGACCCGCGTCGCCGGGCCGATGTCCTCCGGCCCCTGCCCCGGCTCGAGGACCACGGCGATCTTGAAGAACGCGTCCGGCACCCAGACGCCCTTGCCGATGGTGGCCGGGCGCTCGCGCTCGTCGAAGAGGCCGCCGGCGACCAGGAACAGCACCCGCCGCTCCTTCTGCGCGAGCTCCTGGCACGCCTCCTCGAGCCTCAGCCATGGACCGGCGTTGAGCTCGTGCCGCTGCGGCAGGATGTTCGTGAGCAGGAACGTCGCCTTGTTGTCGTCGGGCGTGCGCGTCCGCTCCTCGGAGCGGACCATGTGGCCGCGATCGAAGCCGGAGCCCGTGTAGTCGTCGTGCTGCACGCGGTACCAGCCCTCCGGCAGCGCGCCGTCGGCCAGGAACTTGCCCCGATGGCGGGGCGCGTCGCCGAACGACGCGGCGTCGAGCCTCCAGCTGACCCAGTTCGCCACGTTCCTCGAGCGGTTGTAGGAGAGCGCGTACTGGGGCTTGATCATCAGGTGATCGTCGGACGCCGCCGCCTCGGCCCGCGCGGAGCGCGCTGCCGTGCGGACCGGGACGCCGAGCTCGAGATGGGGGCTCGGCGCGGGCGGGCGCGACGAGGCCGTGCCCTTCGGCGGAGCGCTCTTCGGCGGAGCGGCCTTCGGCGGCGAGGCGCTGCCGGATTGGCCGGACGACGGCGATGGCCTGGGGCGGTCGCCGCCGAGGTCCAGACCGAGCTCCTTGAGCCCGCGCTCGAGGCCGCACTTGGCCCCGGCCGCGCTGAGCCCGGTCACGAGGAGCGCGATGAACGCCCGCGAGACCCAGGACTTCTGCTGTCGCTTCTTGTTCGAGCCCACGTCAGCGCCGCCAGCTATCTACGGCAGGGACGGCACAGTCGTCCAGCTCGACCTCTGCGAGGCGCGCGGCGCGCAGCCCCCCGAGGAACGGGGGCGCGCAGCCGGCGAGGCGCGCGGTACGCGGCCCGTGCGGGCGCGGAGCGGAGCCCACGAGGAGCGCGGCGCGTCCGAACGTTTCGCTTGAGCGTACTGCCTCGACTCTCCATGGTTTCCGGAGAGCCGATGGAGAAGCCGGAGCACAGGGGTCAGCAACGCCGGAGGGCGCGCGGATCCGCGGCCGTCGAGGCGCCCCGCCCCCGCCCCGCAGTGCGGCGCCGCGCCTCGCTCGACGGGCGCCGGGCGGTCGCGGCGGCCGCGGCGACCGGCGCGCTCGTGGCCTTCTCCGACGGCGAAGCAGCGGCGGATCCTGCACATGAGCAGGCCCCTGCGGCGGCCTCGCAAGCGCCCGGCGCGGCCTCGCAAGCGCCCGGCGCGGCCACGCAAGCACGCGCGGCCGCCACGCAGGGCTCCCAGGTCACGATGCCTTCGCCGCTCGGTCCCACGGACCCGCCCTACCCGCCCGGCGCCGTCGGTGATGCGACCGTGGTGGCCCGCATCACGGTGAACGCCGACGGCACGGTGGGCGCAGTCGAGGTGGACGGCGAGGAGCCGTTCGCGAGCGCGGCCGCGCGTGCGGCGCCGTCCTGGAGGTTCGAGCCCGCCCGACGCGACGGGCGGCCCGTCGGCGCGCGCATCCTGTTCCGCGTGACGTTCCGCGATCCTCGCGCCGCCGCACCGGCCGCTCCGGCCTCAGCGGCCGCACCGACGGCGCCGACCGCGACGGCCGCGCCTCCTGAAGCGCACGCAGGACCGGCTCCGCCCCGCGGGAGCGTCGCGCCGGCGCCGCCCTCGCCGCCCGCTGCCGCGCAGGCCATCGACGTGGTGGTGGTTGGAGAGCGCGCGGCGCCGATGACGACCTCGATGACCCGCGAGGAGGTTCGCCAGGTGCCCGGGGCGTTCGGCGATCCTTTCCGCGCGATCGAGGCGCTGCCCGGCGTGACGCCCATCGCGTCCGGCGTGCCGTACTTCTTCGTGCGCGGCGCGCCGCCGGGCAACGTCGGCTACTTCGTCGACGGCGTGCGCGTCCCGCTGCTCTATCACGTGGCGCTCGGCCCCAGCGTGATCCATCCGGCGCTCGTCGAGCGGGTCGATCTCTACCCCGGCGGCTTCCCGGCGCGCTTCGGGCGCTACACCGGCGGCATTGTCGCCGGCGAGACGAGGGAGCCGGCGCGCCTGTTCCACGGCGAGGCCAACCTTCGGCTCTTCGACGCGGGCGCGCTCGTCGAGGCGCCCTGGGCCGATGGCCGCGGCGCCGCGCTCGTCGGCGGGCGCTACGCGTACCCGGGCGCGCTCCTCGCGCTCTTCTCGCCCGGCGTCGAGCTCGGCTACTGGGACTACCAGGCGCGCGTCACCTACGACGCCTCGCCGTACGACCGGGTCGGGGTCTTCGCCTTCGGGTCGCACGACTACCTCGCCCAGATCGAGGACGACGGCGAGACGGACGTGGTGCTCGCCGGCGACTTCCACCGGATCGACCTCCGTTACGACAGGTTCTTCGCGCGCGGCGGCCGCCTGCGGCACGCGATCACGCTCGGCCACGAGGAGAGCGAGAACCAGGACGGGGAGCGGGCCGGGCGCGCGCGCCTCCTCGGCGCGCGCGTGGAGCTGTCCGCGCCGGTCTCGGACCGGCTGACGGCGCGCGCCGGCGCCGACGCGCAGCTGGAGCGGTTCGACATCGACGTCCGCGAGAACGACGGCGACTTCCCGAGCCGGAGCGACAGGGCGTTCGCGCGCCTGTTCACGAGCCGGGAGGACCTGGCCGCGGGGCTCTGGGCCGACATCGTCATCCGCGCCGCCCCTCGGCTCGAGGTCGTCCCGGGGCTGCGCGGCGATCTCTTCGCGTCCGGCGGCGCGGCCAGGGTGACGGTGGATCCGCGGCTCGCGACGCGGCTGCAGGCCACCCCGCGCATCGCCCTGCTGAGCGCCTTCGGCGTGACCCACCAGCCGCCGAGCTTCCTCGGCGCGGTGCCCGGCCTCCAGGTGGGCGGCCTGCGCGGCGGCGTGCAGACGGGGCTGCTGGCGAGCGCCGGCGTCGAGCTCCGCCTCCCCTGGGAGATCGAGGCCACGATCACCGGGTTCCGGAGCGGGTTCTTCGATCTGAGCGACGCCCTCGGCAACCGGCCTCCCGGCACCGACGTCGGCCTCGCGCAGCGGGCGGAGCTGCGGGGCACCGGCAGCTCCCATGGGCTGGAAATCCACGCGCGCCGCAGCCTGTCGAAGCGCATCGGAGGGTTCGTGTCCTACACCCTCTCCCGCTCCACGCGCCATGTCGGCCGGGAGAGCTTCGACTCGGCCTTCGACCGCCGCCACGCGCTCAACATGGCCGCCGCGGTCGACGTGGGCCGCGGCTGGAAGCTCGGCGGCCGGGCGGTGTTCTACAGCGGCGTTCCCATGACGCTCGATTACGACCTCTGGGACAACGACGGCGCGGACGGGCAGCGCCCGGACGACGACCGCCCCGACACGGAGAGCGACATCCGGCGCCGCGAGCAGCAGCGCGAGCGGATCGACCACTATGTACGCCAGCTGAGCCTGCCAGAGCGGCTGCCGGCGTTCTTCCGGCTGGACCTGCGGCTCGAGAAGCGGTGGGTCCTCAGGGAGGGACGGGGCATCTCGCTCACGGTCGAGGTGCTCAACGCGACCGCCGGAAAAGAGACGCTGCAATACGAGTGCTCGCTCCTGCGCGGCTGCGAGCCGGAGACCCTCGGACCCATCGTCCTACCGAGCATCGGCGCCGAGGCGACGTTCTGAGCGGCGTTGACGTCGACTCGCCGCGAGCAGCGCGCGCGACGCACCCACGAAGCGCCGAGCCTCGCCCGGCGTCGCCCGCCGGGGTGCGTTCCGCCGTGGACCCCCGAGCACAGTGCAGCAAAATCGCAAAAAATCACATACACTACATCGAAGGATGTCTGTGTGGCGACGGCGACTCCTGGCCATGACGCCCGGCAAGGGACCGTGAAGCACGGCGATAATTTATCACCAGCACAGCAGCCATCGTGAGGCGGTTTGCCCCATCACACACGCGGGGACCTGCCCCTGCGTCATCCACGCATGCAATTCATTGCGGCATCACGCAAAGACTCGTGCAGCGTCACTCCTCACGACGCGCCGCGAGGGTCCGCAGGATTCCCACGGACGACGCGATGGAGGCCCGAAGCGCATCAAAATCCCGGCAGACAGCGGCGCGAGCGGCGATCGTGAGCTATCTTGCTGACCCAGATGCGTTCTGGTCCAATGTTTGCGAACTTTGCGTGATGGCGCTGGAGCTGAGAGACCACGGAGTATCGCACCGCGATAGACGTTGCCTCACCTCCAATTACCTACCGCAACCATGAGGGTCAACTAATGAATTCTTATCGTCGCGCACTCAGCACAGTCCTCTTCTCCGCGGCGCTCGCGGCCAGCGCGCTCTCTTCAGGCAACGCCGAGGCCTCGTCGTCGAGGCAGCCCACCAAGGTCGAGCGTCTGGTGTTCCCGGTGACCCTCTCCGACGGCAACACGTACGACGTCGTCGGTTACCTCTACTATCAGGGTCACACAAAGTACCGTCCCCTTCAGGTGCTCGTCCACGGCCTGACCTACACGCACGAGTACTGGGACCTCCCGTCGTTCGGCCGGCGCGATTACTCCTATGCCCGGCACATGGCGAAAGAGGGATACGCCGTCCTGGCGCTCGACATGCTCGGAGCCGGGGAGAGCAGCCGGCCCGACGGCGATTTCCTCGACCTGGCCGAGACCGCCGACAGCGTGCACCAGGTCATCAACGAGATGCGCACGCCGGGCGGCGTCTACAAGACGCCGTTCACGCGCGTCGCGCTCGTCGGTCACTCGAACGGCGCCATCATCAGCACCTTCGTTCAGAGCGCTTACAATGACGCGGACGTCCTCGTCAACACCGGCCTGGCCTTCACGCCGCACCCGATCCCGGTCCCCCCCGAGGCGATCTCCGCGCTGCTGCAGACGCCCTATATCGCGATCCCGCCGGAGATGCGCACCGCCATCTTCTACGACACATCCAACGCGAATCCGGCGCTGATCGATTTCGACAACACCACCGTCGCCGACACGTACACGCGCGGGCAGTTCCTGAGCCTCCTCGCCGTCTCCGAGGACCCTTCGCTCTCCGGGATCGGGGACGTGACGAGCCCGGTGCTGATCCAGTTCGGAGAGACGGACGCGCTGCAGCCGGCGTCGTACGCGGACTCCGACGCGGCGCTCTATACAAGCGCCGAGAGCGTCACGACCGCGATCGTCCCCGACACGGGCCATATCCTGAACGGCCATTTCAACGCGCGGGCCGGCTGGGAGCAGATCGACTGCTGGGTCCACCACAACATGGGCTGGTAGGGCTCGATCGGAGCCCAGGGGAGCGCCGCCCGCCCGGACCGCCGCGGCGGGCGGCCGCCGCCCTCCGCCCCACCAGGGCTGCGCTCGCAGGCTTGGCGGCCGCTGCCCCGGGTCTATGCTGCCCCCATGCGCGAACAGCTCGCCAAGACGCTCGGGGAGGTCTTCTGGACCGATCTCCGCGCCCATACAGCGCGCGATGCGGTCATCCTCGTCGCCGCCGATCTCGATCTCCTGGACGTCGGCGAGGCCATGGCCGCGAACGACGCGGCCGCGGTGGAGGCCTGGATCGCGGCCGGCAAGCTGACAAAGCCCACGGCCGCCGATCTCGTGCGCTGGCCGCAGCAGCACGATCTGCGCTTCCTGTCGCTCGTGGTCGCGCCGTTCGTGCTGGTGCGCCAGCCGGCCTCGCCGCCGCCGTCCTGAGGCGCGCGGCCAGCGCGTCGTGATATCGTCGCCCGCATGCGCCGGTTCGAGTTCGTGCAGGGGACGAGCGCCAAGTTCTGGATGGCCGACGTGGACGACAAGGTCTTCATCGTCGTCTACGGGCGGCTGGGGACCTCGGGACAACGCAAGGAGAAGGCGTTCCCCACCGCGGAGGCCGCGCAGCGCGAGTGCGATAAGAAGATCGCGGAGAAGGTCAGAGAGGGCTACCAGGAGGTCGCCGCCTCCGCCGGGGGCAGCGCGCCCGCTGGCGGCGCCCCCGCTGGCGGCGCCCCCCCGACCAGCGACGCAGCGGCCGCGCCGCCGAAGCTCGATCTGCCGCCGCGCGTGCGACCCGGCGAGGCCACCGAGGCGCGGCGCAAGGCCGCCGTCCACGCGCTCGCCGCGGTCTCGGCCGCGCGCGGCCGGCGGAGCTGGGTCCTGGGGCGCGCCGTCCGCCGCGCCCGCCGCGCGCTCGAGTCGCTCGGCGGGCTCGATCCCGCGTCCGACGCGGCGCTGTCCGCCGCGGTGGACGCGCTCATGGCCCGCGTCGTCGCGCCGAGCGCGCGCGATCGCCTGCCGCTCGTGCGCGCCATAGAGCTGCTCTCGGAGCTCGACGCCGCGGCGTTCGCGCGCGCGGTGCGCGACACCTGGAAGGCCCCGCCCGCGGCCTCCCCGGCCGCCGGAGCGCTCGCCCTCCTGAAGCGGCAGCTCGAGGAGCTCGACGACCCGGAGCTCGGCCTCCGGCTCGGCGCTCTGCTCGTCGATCGGCCGCACCACGGCTCGATGAGCGCCGAGGCCGGGTGGGCGCGGCGCTGGAAGGCGCTGTCGCCGCAGCTCGAGGCGCAGCTCGCCTACCGCGGTCGCTCGCTGAAGGACCTCCTCGCGAGCATCGACACGGGCGGCGACCCGCACGTCGCCGAGCGCGTCGCGCGGATGCTCGCGGCGTGAGCTGCGCGCCCGGCCCCCACCTCGAGGACGATGCGCCGACGGCTCTGGGCCCCGCACGGGGCTCGGCGCGCGCATCGGGGCGACGCGCCGAGCGGCTGCGGCCTCCGCAGGGCCCCCCGGCGGGGCGAACGTGCCCACAGGCGCACACCGAGGGGAAGCGACGATGCTTCCGTCGCCGTCGGAGCGACTCTGCTTGACCTGCTCCGCGGGGCTCGCGATTCTCCCAGGCCATCCCGCCGCGGGAGGGCGCCTTGACGAGCTCACCGAATCCGATCGACATCGCGAACGTCAAGCAGCTCGCCGTGAGCGGCTCGCCCACCCTGGCCGAGACGCTCGAGGCGTACCTAGAGCAGCCGGATCCCAAGCCGGACGCGCCGCCTCGCGAGGGCGCGCTCACCTTCGC
Organism: Sorangium sp. So ce375; assembly: GCF_051473855.1. Taxonomy (NCBI): domain Bacteria; kingdom Pseudomonadati; phylum Myxococcota; order Polyangiales; family Polyangiaceae; genus Sorangium; species Sorangium sp. So ce375. The sequence continues at coordinate 2,675,318 of NZ_CP150335.1, read as the reverse complement.
GGCGTTCCTGCAGCTGCTCTCGCGCGCGCAGGGCATGCGCACCCCCGAGCAGCGGCGGGAGCAGTCGACCGACGCGTGGAAGCGCTTCCTCGCGCAGGTCGACGCCGCGCCGCCGCCGCGGCTCGAGCTCGCCGACCTGCTCGTGCGCATCTACGAGGAGGGCACGGACGCAGGGCGCAGCGCGCTGTGCGACATCGCCAAGAGCGCGCCGCTGGTCTTCGGCGCGTGGGGCGGGCTCAAGCGCATCTACAAGCTGGCCGAGGCGCGCCTCGACGCCGAGCTGTTCGGCGCCCTCGCCTTCCGCTTCGACGTCGAGCTCTCGCGTGGCCGGAAGCGCGAGGTCTCCAAGGGGACGTTGATTTACATGCGCCGCCGCGCGTGGCGCTTCCTGCGCGAGCTCGGCCGGAGCACGCCGGAGCTCTACCCGCAGTTCGCGGTCGAGGTCCTCCGCCACTACACGCCGGGCACGAGCTTCGGCGACCTCTGGGTCGCGAACCACATCTGGGCCCACAGCACGGGCAAGTACGACGGGCGCTCGTTCCACGGGAACATCCCGCCGAACGACATGGTGAAGCACCGCGCCTTCGATGAGGCGTGGAAGCGATCGCCCGACGCGCTGATGCTCCTCCTCTCGACCTGCCAGGCCGATCCGCCGGCCAAGTTCGCGATCCAGGGGCTCAAGAAGGACTTCGCCGAGGCCCTGCGGAGCGTCACGCCCGCGTGGCTCGCGCGGCTCGCCTACCGGCCGCTCGGGAGCGCGCACGACTTCCTGATCGAGACGCTGCTCGGCTCGCCGGAGCTCCACCAGAGCAAGCTGCGCGGCCTCGGGCTGCACGACGCGGCGCTCGCGCTGCTCAGCTCGCCGAGCGCGAAGGCGCGCACGTTCGCGATCGAGTACGCCCGCGCGCACGCGACGGACCTCGACCCGGAGCGCCTCGCCGCGCTGCTCGACTCCGAGCACAAGGACACGCGCGCCTTCGCGGCGTCGGCCCTCCAGGGCAAGAGCCCGCGCGCGCTCGGCCACGCGTTCCTGGGGCGGCTGCTCACGCACGGCGAGACCGAGGCGTGGGCCGGCAAGGCGCTGAGCGAGAGCTTCGACCGCGCCGAGCTGCCCGAGGGCTTCCTGGTCGACATGCTCTACGGCGAGTCCGAGCAGAAGAAGTGGGCCGCCGCGTACTTCAAGGCCAAGTACCGGCCCGGCGAGCCCGGGGCGGGCTTCTGGGTGCGCGTGCTCGACGACCCGCGCCACGAGGACGACTATCAGGCGACGAGGTCCGCGCTCGACGCGCTCGGCAAGTACCCGATCGCCGCGATCGGGACGCCGTGGCTGCTCGGCGCGCTGACGCGCAAGCGCATCGGGGCCACGGTCGCGAGCTGGCTCCAGAAGGCCGACGCGCTGCCCGATCTGACCGCCGAGGGCGTCGAGCGCCTGAAGGGGCTCGTCTTCAGCGCCGAGACGCGCGCGGTCGCGCTGGAGGTGCTCGGCAACCCGAAGATCGTCTCGCCGCGGCAGCTCACGCTGCCCTGGCTGCTCGCGCTCGCGCGGCGCGCCGATCCGACGCTGAACGGCTTCGCGCGGCGCTACCTGCTCTCGCACATGAAGCCGCAGGACTTCGACGCGGGGCAGGACGCGAGCGGCCGCGGCGACCGCGAGGCGGGCACGGCGAGGCTGTTCGCGCTCGCGCTCGGCGAGAAGGAGCCCGAGCCGATGCGCGCGTTCGCGCAGACGTACCTGCGCTGCCACCACCCCGTCCTCGGGCCCGAGCAGAGCGAGGCCAAGGAGCTCGAGCTGAAGCCGGCGCTCAAGCGAGGCGCGTTCACCGCCGAGCGGATCTGGCCCGCGCTCTCCGACAAGCGGGACGACGTCCGCCGCTTCGCCGCGCTCGTCACGCGCGCCGAGCTCCGGTCGTGGGGCTACCAGACCCGCGTCTACGAGCTCGCGCACAGCGACGCGAAGGAGGTGCGCAACATCGCCTTCGACGCGCTCCGCAAGGTCGGCGATCCATCGGCCGATCCGGCGATAACGCTGACGCCGGAGGAGCTCGATCCGGCGCAGGTCTTCGCGCTCACGGAGAGCCTGAAGAAGAGCGCGCGCGAGCTCGGCCTGTCGCTCATCCTGAAGCACTACGCGCGGCTCGGCGGCCCGGAGCGCCTCGGCTGGCTGATGCAGAGCGCCGACCGCGAGGTGCGCCTCTTCGCCGTGCGCATGCTCTGGGAGAAGCACCGGCCGCGCGATCTGCCGCCGGGCTGGCAGCCGCGCAGGGCGCGCGGCGACGACGCGCGCCCCGCGGCGGAGCCGCCGGAGGACGCCGGGCGGTTCGCGGACGTCGAGGCGCTGCGGCGCTTCCTGCGGTACGTGCTGTCCGGGATCCCCGCTGGGAGATCGCCGGAGCCCGGCGACGACGCGGGCTCGCGCAGGCGCCTCTCGGCCAGCGAGGCCAAGCGGCACGTGATCGAGGTCGTGCGCGATCTCGCGGTGGAGGACGCGGCGTTCGCGGCGCTGGTCGCCCCCGTCATCGCCGAGTTCACCGGGTCGATCGCGAAGGGCGAGTGGCAGGCGTGCCTGGCGGCGCTCCTGCGGCTCAAGCACGCGCACCCGGGGCTCGAGATCGAAGGCCTCGGAGCGGCCGCCGAAGGCCGGGCCCTTCCCCGCATCGGACAGGAGAGCGCATGAGCCACGCGATCGGGCATTACGAGAAGGTCCGAGCGCTGGCGATCGGCCCGCGGCTCCTCGCGGTCGGCGGCGTGCGCGCGCCGGCGCCGAGCGAGGCGCGCGGGACGCGCGAGGCGCAGGCCACGCGATCCCCCGCCGGCGCGAGCCAGGTGACGCTGTTCGATCACGTGGCGAACAAGCCGGTGCGCTCGATCGACGTGCCCGCGCACGTGCTGGGCCTCGCGTTCGCGGGCGACCTGCTCGCGGCGGCGTGCTCCGACGGCGCGCTGCGCCTCGTCGCGGGCGGCGGGGCCGACGGGCGGGCGATCGACGCGCACCCGGGCGGCGCCACGGCGATCGCCGCGAGCGTGTCGCAGAGCGCCGGCGGGCGCCTCGCGACAGTGGGGGCCGACGGCGCGCTGCGGGTGTGGCGCGTCGGCGAGGCCGCTGGATCTCCTGCCGCGCAGCCCGGCTCCGCTGTCGAGATCTCGTCGTTCGCGCTCTCGGCGGCGCCGCTCCGCGCCGTCGCGTTCGATCCTGCCGGAGAGCTGGTCGCCGCCTCGGGCGACGACGGCGTCGTCCGCGTGGTGACGCTGTCGACGGGCGCCGTCCGCGCCATGCCCGGCCACGACGGGCCGGTCACGGCGCTCGCGTTCACGCCGCGCGACGGGCGGCTCGCGTCGGGCGGCGACGACGGCACCGTGCGCCTCTGGTACCTCGTCGGCGACGTCGAGTGCGAGGTGCGCGGCGCGGACGGGAGCGGGCACGCGGGCGGCGTCCGCGCGCTCCTGTGCCTGCCCACCCCGCCGCCGCAGGACGACGGCAAGGAGAGCGGCGACCGCCTGCTCTCCGCAGGCGCAGACGGCGCGATCCGCATCCACCGGCTCGAGGACAGGCGGAAGCCGCGCACGCTCGAGACGAGCGCGGCGCCGCTCCACGCGCTCGCGCTCGCGCCGGCCGCCTCCGCGCGCAAGGGCGCGCGCGGGCAGGCGGCCCGCGGCGGGGCGGACGCGAAGGACGGGCTCGGCGCCGTCTTTGCCGCAGGGGACCGGCGCACGGTGTGGCGCTTCCCGATCGACGCGGCCGGCGCGCCCGCGGACGGGGCCGCCGAGCTCGCGCACGGCTTCGACGTCCTCGCCCAGGCGCTCTCCGGCGCGCGACCGGCCCGCGAGACCGCCGTCAAGACGCTCGCCTCGCTCGACGAGCCCGAGGCGCTCGAGGCCGCCCTGCCCGTGCTCCGATCGGACCGCGACGCCGAGGTGCGCGCGCTCGCCGCCCGCGAGCTCGGCGAGAACGGGCGCCGCGACGCGCGCGCGAAGCTGCGCGAGGCGCTCGACGACGAGAGCCCGAACGTCCGCATGGCCGCGCTCGAGGCGCTCCGCGCGATCGAGCGCGACGCGCCGCTCGCCCCGCTCCGGGCAGCGCTCGGCGCCCGCGCCGCGGACGTCCAGCGCCGGGCGCTCCTCGAGCTCGGAAAGCTCTACGGCAGCTCGCCGCTCATCCCGGGGCTCATCGCCGAGAAGCTCGCCGGCCGCGACGCGTCGGTGCGGCTGACGGCGCTCGACCAGCTCCAGCAGATCTACCCGGACGGCCCGCAGCCGCTCCGCGCCGCCTTCGAGCGCGGCCCGGCCGACCTCCGGGTCGAGGCGCTCATCCGGGCCGCGCTCGCCGGCTGGCTCTCGGCGCCGGAGTTCGCGCCGATCGCGGCGCGCGCGCTCGACGACGAGGACGCCGAGGTGCGCCGCATCGCGTTCGCGGCGAAGGTGATCGAGCGGCGCGCGCTCGCCCATGTGCTCGAGGCGCGCGACGAGGATCTCCGCCGCGCTGCGATCGACATCGCGCGGCGCGCGGCCGAGGTGCTGCGGCGCTCCCGCGCTGGCGGCGCGGAGAAGCCCGCGCCGGACGCGAAGAGCGCGGAGAAGGACGCGGCGAAGGCGGCCGACGAGGCCGCCATCCAGGCGGCGCGCGCCCAGATCCCCGGCGTGGGCAGCCCGGGGGCCGAGCCCGCAGAGGCCGACCTCGAGCCGCTGCTCACCGCGATGGCGTGCCGCACGCCGGACACGGCGGTGCGGGGCGCGCGCGGCCTCGCGCAGCTCGGCGACACGCGCGCCCTCGGCGCGCTGCTGCAGCTCACGCGCGAGCAGGATCCGTCGCTGCGGAGGCAGGCGGCGGCCGCGCTCGCCGAGCTCCGGGACACCCGCGCCGAGAAGCGCCTCATCTGGATGCTCGACGACGCGGACGGGGCGGTGCGCGCCGCGGCGCTCGACGCCTACGCGCGGCTGGAGTCGTCGGCCCCGCTCGCCGTGGCCGAGGCGTCGCTCCGCTCGTCGCAGGAGGACATCCGCGTCCGCGGCCTCGACCGGCTCGTGGCGCTCGCCGGCGAGGGCAAAGGGCCGAAGCCCCCCGAGGCCGAGGCGCTGCTCGCCGACGCGATCGAGGACGAGTCGCCCAAGGTCCGCCGCGAGGCGTTCCGGACGCTCTGGTCGTGGCACGCCTCGGATCCGCAGACGGCGCTCGACCGCGCGCAGCTCGCGCGCTTCCCCGACCTGCGCCTGCGCGCCGTCGAGGAGCTCAAGGCGCACGGCGAGCAGCCGTGGGCCGCGGAGCGGCTGCACGCGGCCATCGGCGACCGCGACGCGAGCGTGGCCCAGGCCGCGTACGACGCTGTCGTCAAGCTGCGCGGCAAGGAGGCCGCGGAGCCGCACCTCGCCGCCATGGCGTCGATCCACCCCTCGGTCCGGGAGAGCGGCGCGCGCGGGGCCGCGCGCGCGCCGGCGGGCGACGACACCCGCAACGCCCTGCTCCGGCTGCTCGCCACACGGCTGCCGGTGGGCGACGACGCGCGCAGTGCCCTGATCAAGCTGCTCGAGGACGAGCACGCGGGGCCGCGCATCGCCGCGATCGAGGCGCTCGACAAGCTCCTGCCAGGCGAGGCGGGGCCGCTCCACATCGGCCTCCAGTCGAGCCACCTCGACCTCCGGGTGCGCGCGGCCGAGCTCTGCGCCGTCCGGCGCGACGAGCAGCTGATCAACCCGATGCGGGCGCTCCTCGCCGATCAGTCCCTCTTCAAGCAGCTGCCGATCCAGGTCCTCGGACCGCTGCGCGCCCGGGCCGCGACCGCGCTGGCGACGCTCGGCTCTCCGCGCCTCGTGAAGTATTTCGCCACCGAGCTGCTCAAGGACGAGTACCCCGACGTGCGCGAGCAGGCCGCGCGCGGGCTCGCGATGGCCGCCCGCCGCGGCGAGGAGGGCTACCTGCTCGACGCCATGGGCCACGCCGACGTCGCGGTGCGGTCGTGGGCCGCCGACGGCCTCGCGCGGCTCGGCGACGTGCGCGCGCTGCCGGTGCTCACAGGCACGCTGCGCCACGATCACCCGCCCATCCGCGTCGCGACGATCATGTCGTTCGCGGCGCTCGGGCCCGAGGGCTACGGCGGCATGCTGCAGGGCCTCGAGGACAGCTCGCGCGAGGTCCAGGAGATCGTCTTCGCGATCGTGCTCGCGCGCGACCTCCGGGCCTTCCGCCGCGGCGACCCGCCGGACCTCCTGACGAGCGCGCTCTCGTCGCAGCGCTCCGACGTGCGCTTCGCCGCGGCCCGCGCGCTGGAGCTAAGGACCGATCCGGAGACGTACCTCGCCCACCTCATCGAGGCGCTGATGCCGGCGCGCCCCGACGCCGCGGCGCAGGCGGAGGAGGGTCGCGCGACCGACGGCGAGAAGCCCGGCGGCATGAAGGACTGGCCGCCCGAGGTCGCGCGCGGGCGCATCCTCGTCGGCCTCGCCGAGGCGATCGCCAGCGACGACCCGCAGCAGCGCTACGCGGCCGCGCAGGTGCTCCGCATCCGGCGCAAGCCGGTCGATTACTTCCGCGAGGCGAAGCGCGTGGCCGCGCTGCGCCCCGCGGGCGCCCACGTCGTGGCCGACACGACCCCGCGCGCCGCGGAGGAGAGCGACACGAAGCCCGCGAAGGGGTGGCTCCGCCGGCTCTTCGCGCAGCCGGTGCTGAGCGAGCAGAAGCCGAGCGACGAGCCGGCCGGCGCCGCGGTCCCGGAGGGCGAGCAGCGGCGGCTGCGCTGGCTCGCGTTCGGCGCGTACATGGGCCTGCTCCGGCAGGTCTCGCCTGGCGACGACGAGGCTCACCGCACGCGCCGCGACGCCATCGATCGCATCGTCGACGTCTGCGCCAAGGGGCACGTCAGCAGCACGGCGGCGGTCCCGCCGCTCGTCCGGGCGCTCGACGACCCGCACCACCTCGTGCGCAAGGCGGCGTTCGCCGGGCTCAAGGCGCTCTTCCCGGCGGGGGCGGGCGAGCCGCTCGCGCTCGGGCTCGCGTCCGCCTCGGCCGACGTGGCGCGGACCGCGCTCGACGAGATCGCCGCGCGGGGCAGCGACGCCCGCCCCGAGATCGTGCGCGCGCTGAGCTCCGCGCTGCCCGACGTGCGCCGCTACGCCTTCGAGCTCCTGGAGCGGCTCTCTCCGAAGGGCAGCCTCGATCCGCTCCTCGCGGCGCTCGGCAGCGAGCACGCCGATCTGCGCCTCGGCGTGCTCGAGCGCCTCGCGTCGTCGAGCGATCCGCGCATCGTGCCGGCCCTGTGCCGCGCGATGGAGAGCGATCACGACGACCTGCGCCTTCGCGCCGCGGAGCTCCTCGCCCGCACGCGCGACGATCGCGCGGTCGACGTGCTCGCGGCGTTCCTGCGCGAGGGCGCGGCCGCCTCGGCGACGCGCGCGCGCAAGGCGCTCGTCGCGCTCGCGAGCGACGCGGCGGTGCGGGCGCTCGCGGCGCGCATGGACGAGGCCGCCGCGCCGGCGGACCGGGCCGCGCTGGCCGGCGCGCTCGGGAACACGCGGAACCACGCGGCCACCGGGCCGCTCGCGGCGCGCTTCGACGACGAGGCGGCCGAGGTGCGGAGCGCCGCGCTCAAGGCGTGCCTCGAGATCGTCGACAAGGGGCGCGAGCGCGAGAAGCGCGACGCGGCGCTCGCGCTCGCGTTCCTCGCCGCCGCCTCGCGCGCGAAGGACCCGGCGCTCCGCCTCGCCGCGGCGCGCGAGCTCGATCTAGGCGACGATCCCGCGCAGAACGACCTCCTGGTCGCGCTCTTCGCGGATCGCGATCTCCCCACCCGCGTCGCGGCCGTGACGTCGTACGCGAAGCGCGTCAAGGGCGATCGACAGGAGCGCGCGCCCACGGGGCCGCTCGAGGCCGTGCTGCGCGCGGGCACGCGCGAGCTCGTGCTGCCCGCCGCGGAGGGGGTGGCCGAGCGGGGCCTCGCGGCGGCGCTCCGGCCGCTCCTTCTCGTCGTGCGCGCGGGCGAGCCCGGGGAGCGGGAGCGCGCGCTGCTCGCGCTCGGCACGCTCGGCGACGCCCGCGCGCTGGAAGAGCTCGAGGCGGTGGCCGCCGGCGGCACCAAGGAAGCGCCCATCGAGCCGACCATGCAGGCCGCCGCCACGGAGGCGCTCGGCCGCATCGCGCCGAAGCTCGGGAGCGCCGAGCTCCGCAAGCGCGCCTCGGAGCGCGTCGAGCAGGCGCTCCACGGGGACTCCGTCGACCTCCGCGAGTCGGCGGCGAGGGGCGTGCGCTGGATCGGCGGCGAGCGCGCCCGCGTGCTGCTCGAGGAGCTCGTGCGCGCCGGCGACACGCCCGACAGGCTCCGCGTCGTCGCGGTGAGCGAGCTCGGCCTGCTCGGCGATCGCGCGGCCGAGCCCGCGCTCGCCCGCGCGCTCGACGCGCGGAGCGGCGAGGTCCGCAAGGGCGCGCGCAAGGCGCTGGAGAAGCTCTTCCCGAGCGAGCGGACGCGCATCGAGCTCCTCGCGGTCGGGAGCGAGCACGACGACATCGCGGGCCCGGCGGCGAGCTACCTCGCCGCGGAGGCCGATCCGGCCGAGCTCTTGCCCCGGCTCGCGGCGCTCAAGGACGAGGACCTGCGGCAGCGCCTCGCCATGGGCCTGCTCCGCCGCGGCGCGCTGCCGGTGGCCGCGCTCCTGCGCATGCTCGAGGACGAGCGCGCCCCGGCGCGGCAGCAGGCCGCGCGGCTCATCGCCGCCGGCACCGTGGCCGGCGATCGCGGGGCCCTCGCCGGCGCGCTCGCCGCCGCGGCGCAGCGCACCGCGGAGCGCTGGTCGGCCGCGCACGGCGACGAGCGCGACGCCGAGGCCGCCGCGTGGCGCGAGCTCCTGTGGGCCGCGGCGCGCGCGGGCGCCATCGCGATGGCGCCCGCGCTGCGCGCGCTCCTCGCGGACGGCGGCGCTCCGGGCGAGGTCCGCCGCGAGGCCGCGCGCACCCTCGGCGCGCTCGAGTCGGCCGCGAGGTCCACGGGCGCCACGCAGCCCGCGGGCGCCGTGGAGGCGCTCACGGCTGCCCTCAAGGACATGGACGCCGGCGTCCGGTCCGCGGCGGCGGCCGCGCTCGCCGCGCTCGCGCCGGACGGCTCGGCCGCGATCGCGGCGGCGGTCAGGCCGTTCGACCCGGTCGCGTTCGGGGTGACCGCGCGCGCCGCCGCGACAGAGGCGCTCTCGGGGCTCGCCGCGACCGAGCCGGGCCGGCGCCTCGCGCTGCCGGCGATGCTCGCGCGCCACGACGTCGCCACGCTCGCCCCGCTGATCGCGCTCGCGAAGGGCAACGGCGGCGACGCCGCCGCGCGCCTCGACGCGATCGCGGCGCTCGGCCGCGCCGGCGGCGAGCGCGCGCTCGAGGCGCTGTCCGCGCTCGCGTTCGGCAAGAAGGAGACGCCCGACGTCGCCGTCCGCAAGGCCGCGTACCGGGCGTACCGCCGCGCGAAGCGCAAGGCGGCGGATCCTCGCGCGGCGCGGCTCGCGGCCGCGCGCTCCCCCAGAGAGCCCGAGACCCCCGAAGGAGTCAACGCATGACGGCCGCACTCGCCCGCCCGATCCTCCTCCGGTACGCCGCGCCGAGCGAGCTCGCCGCCGCCCCGCTCCACTCGAGCGTGCGCCTCTCCCTCGACGGCGCCCGCGGCCCGGTCGGCGTGCGCGGCACCGTCCGCGACGCGGCGCTCTTCCGCGACGCGATGGCCGCGCTGGCGACCATCCTGGAGAGCGATCTCCGGTACAAGGGCAGGGATCGGACCGCGTACCTCGCCTACCTGATGAAGCAGGGCAAGAAGGCGACGGCGGCCATCTGGGAGGCGCAGAAGGCGTTCCTGGAGGGCGCCTTCCCCGACGACGTCGCGGGCCAGGGCGACGGCTCCGCCGCGAAGACGAGGGTCTCCGGCGGGCTCGATCCGGTGCTCACGGTGCACCCGGACGAGGTCTCGATCGAGGTCTTCTCGCGCGACGAGAGCGCGTACGCCCGGCTCGCCTTCTCCAGCGATCTCTTCGAGGGCCGCGAGGCGGCCCACGGCACCGCCTTCGTCGATCTCTCGCCGCGCATCGTCGAGCAGATCGATCGCCTGCGCGTCTACGCGAAGGTGGAGCTCGACGCCGGCGCGGCGCGCGGCGACGGCGCGGCGGCGGGCGACGCGCCGATCGAGCGCTCGCTCCAGGTCCCCACGACCTGGCTCCGCGGCTTCCTCCAGGTGCAGTCGGCGGCGACGCTCCCCGCGGTCTCCTGCGAGCTCGCGCCGATCGATCTCTACAACGCGCTGTTCGTGCTCCGCACCCGCAAGGCGAAGAAGCCGCCCCGCGGCCTGCGCTTCGAGCTCGTCCCCGGCAAGCCGCCGCGCCTCATCCTGGAGCCCTGGGAGATCCAGATCGAGTGCCACGGCGCGCCGTACGAGGGCCCGCCGCGCGTGGTCCGGACCTTCGGCCGGCAGCGCCTGCTCGCGCTGTCTCGCCTCCTGCCGCACGTGCGGAGCGCGCGCGCCGAGCTCCGGGGCCCCGGGCTGCCGGTCTTCTGGGTGCTCGATCTCGGCCGCGCGACGCTGACGATCGCGCTCACCGGCTGGAGCGACAGCAGCTGGGCCAGCGCCGCCTCGTTCGACGCGCTGATGCCCCCCGACGGGAAAGGCGGCGACAAGGCGCGCGCGGCGCTCGACGCGCTCGCGGGGAGGCAGCTCGCCCTGCTCCGCGAGCGGGGGCCGCTCCCGCTCGCGGCGCTCGCGGCCGGCGGCGGCGCCGAGGACGCCCGCGCGGCGCTCCAGCTCGAGTGCCTGCGCGGCCGGGTGCTCTACGACGTCGCGCGCCGCGTCTACCGCCCGCGCGAGCTGTTCGCCGATCCGGTGGACGAGCGCGACATCCGCTACAGCTCGCCCCGCGAGGCCGCGGCGCACCGCCTGCTCGGCGCGCCCGGCGCGGTGAGGCCGACCAAGGTGCACGAGATCGCCGGCGAGGGCACCGAGATCCACGGAGAGGTCGCCGACCGGGAGGCGCACCGCGACTTCTCTCCGCGGTTCACGATGGATCTCGAGGGCCGCGTGTCCGACGCGTGGTGCAGCTGCCCCACGTTCCGCCGGAGCGGCCTCCGCGAAGGGCCGTGTGAGCACATGATCGCGCTCCGCGTCGCCTACGCCCGCGAGCGCGCCGAGCGGGACGCCTTGCGCCAGACGGCCGAGGGGCGATCGCTCATCCGCGCCGAGACGCGCACGTACGTGCGCCGCGAGGCCTCGGGCGCGGAGGTCGTCTACCGTGTCTCCCTGGACGACCGCGTAGTACACCTGTCGTGGGGCGCGCGCACCGAAGCGCCTCGTCACCAGCGCATTTGGTTTGACACGGACGGCGAAGCGCGCGACGCGTATTTCAAGAGACTCGATACGTTGACGTCCTCCGGGTTCGTGGACGCCGACGCGTCGTCAGCATGAGAAGCGAAAGGAGGGCAAGAAAAAGACACTCATCGTGTTGCCAGGAGAGGTTCTGAACGCACCAGCCTCCGCGCCTCGAGCGTAGGAGCGGCGCCGCGCCGCTCTGGAGGAACCGCCAGTCACTCTCCGCAAGGTAGCCTGTTCTTGGTTCTCTTCGGCTAGACGAGCCCTACGGCGTCGGGAGAACTGAGACAACCTCGCGACCGCCGTTTCTCCCGACGCCGTAGGGCTCGTCTAGCCGGAGAACCGGTGAGGCTACCGTGCACCAAGCGACGAAGGTGATGCGCTTGGAGCCTCTCTTGGCGACATGAGACAGCGATCGACGGTCCGGCGTCCTCAGGACACGTCGCTCCTAATCGTGATTCACTACCTCGCTCCCACCGAGACATGACCGCGAAGATCGACGCGACCGTTCAAGCCCGAGCCCCCGTCGTTCTCCCCATCACGACGCCGCCCGCAGCCGGCGGCGCGGCGGCGCGCGGCGGCGTGGAAGCGCGCCGGCTCGCCCACGACGAGCGCGTCGCCCGCTGGAAGGCGATCGACGAGGCGGGCGGGATCGACGCGTGGGTGAGCGCGGAGCTCACGGCCAAGGGCGCCCTCGCGACCGGCGATCCCAAGGCGATGTCCGACCGCGAGCGCGCGCAGTGGAAGGAGCGCAAGAAGGTCGAGGCCAGGGAGCGCCGCTCGCTGCGCCGCCTGGCCTGGGAAGCCTACGTCGCCACGCACGTCAACCACCTTGGCGCGGGCGTGTACTGGAGCGACCGCGTCGGGCCGGACAGGCTCGATGCGCCTGGCCTGAGCGAGCGCGCTCGGGCGCACGGCCTCCCCGAGCTGCCGGGCGCGGCCGAGCTCGCGAGCGCGCTCGGGCTGTCGATCCCGCGGCTCCGCTGGCTCGCGTACCACCGCGAGGTCGACACGGGCACCCATTACCGGCGGTGGCACATCCCGAAGCGCGACGGCAGCGCGCGCACCATCTCGTCGCCGAAGCGGGATCTGAAGCGCGCGCAGCGCTGGGCGCTCCGCAACCTGTTCGAGAAGCTGCCGGTCCACGCCGCCGCGCACGGCTTCCTTTCGAGCCGATCCATCGTCACGAACGCCGCCGCGCACGCCGGCGCCGACACGATCGTCAAGGTGGATATCAAGGACTTCTTCCCGACGATCACGTGGCGTCGGGTGCGCGGCCTGCTCCGCAAGGCGGGCGTCGCCGAGGGGCCGGCGACGCTCCTGGCGCTCCTCTCGACGGAGGCGCCGCGCGACGTCGTGCAGTTCCGCGGGCAGACGCTCTACGTGGCCACCGGCCCGCGCGTGCTCCCGCAGGGCGCGCCCACCTCCCCGGCGATCACGAACGCGATCTGCCTGCGGCTCGATCGGCGCGCCTCCGGCCTCGCGCGCAAGCTGGGGCTTCGCTACACGCGGTATGCCGACGATCTCACGTTCTCCTTCCGCGTGCCCGCGGCGCCCGCCGGCGCCGCGGGGCCGCGCGCGCCGGTGGGCGCCCTGCTCCGCGGGCTCCGGGAGATCCTGAGCTCGGAGGGCTTCCGGCTGCATCCGAGCAAGACCGTGGTGATGCGCAAGGGCAGCCGGCAGAAGGTGACGGGCCTCGTCGTCAACCAGGCGGGTGATGCGGCCCCGGCGGCGCGCGTCCCGCGCGAGCGGGTGCGCGCGCTGCGCGCGGCGATCCGCAACCGGGAGCTCGGGAGGCCTGGAAAGGGCGAGACGCTCGCGCAGCTCAAGGGGCTCGCGGCCTTCGTGTACATGACGGATCCGGTCAAGGGGCGCGCGTTCCTCGGGCGCATCGAGGCGCTGGAGCGCAATCAGCCGGCGCCCGCCGACGAGGCGGGCCCCCACGCTGCGCGCCCCGAGCTCACGTAGGGCGGGCTACTCCGTGGCTGGCGAGCACCGGGCCCGCGACGCCGCGTCGCCCATCCGCCCGCTTCGCGCGCGCGCGCCGTCGATCGCCGCGCGCCGGTAGGCCGCAGGCGTCGTGGCGAAGTGGCCCCGGAACAGGCGCGTGAAGTGGCTCGCGTCGCGGAAGCCCCAGCGCGCGGCGACCTCGGACACCGCCGCGAGCGGGCGGATCGCGAGCTCGCTCGCCGCCCGCTCGAGGCGGCGCCGCCGGATGTGCGCGGCCAGCGAGCAGCCCAGCTGCTCTGCCATCACGCCGTCGAGGTAACGGCGGCTCACCCCCTGCGCCTGCGCGATATCCGTCGGCTGGAGCGCCGGGTCGCCGAGGCGCAGCTCGATATCGGCCAGCGCCCGCTCGACCCTTGCCTGCGGCAGCTCGGGCGCGCGGCCGCACATTCCGAGCGCCTCGATCACCACGCCGACAGCCGCTGTGCAGTCGCGCTCTGACAGCGACGAGCTCTCGCACAGGATCTGGCGCAGGAGCCCCGCCACCACCCGCTCGCCCGCGTGCTCTTCGCCGCGCGTGACGGCCGTCCGGAGGTCGACCCCGGGGTGCCGCTGCTGCACCGCCGACAGCGGCAACCGCAGCAGCAGCCGCCGACCCCGGCTCATCGTCATCTCGAAGGGGGCGTCCGACTGAAACCAGGCGAACGTCCCTTCGCGCAGGATCGCCCGGCGGCCCCCCTGCGCGATCACCCCCTCGCCCTCGGCCACGGCGACGATCTTGAGCAGCCCCATCGCCCGTCGGGGCTCGCAGCGGATCTCGAAGGGCTCTCTGCCGAGCCAGAGCAGCTCGCCCGGACCGGTCCGCACCGCGCGCTCGAGCACCGACTCCGGAGGTGTCGCCACGTGGATCAGTTCCATCGTGGACCAACCGCCGCGTCGAATCGGGCCAGGCGGACGCCGCCCCGGCGCGCCACGTTGGGCCCAGACGTTCGGCCCCGGAGGAACATCATGTCTGCCGCCCAGATCATTCGCGTGCCCATTCTACCTTTTCGGATGCTCAACGCCCACCTGCTCGTCGGCGCCGCGGGTTGCGTGCTCGTCGATACCGGCGTGGCGGGCGCGGCGCCCTCGGTGGGCGAGGCGCTGGCGCGCGCGGGCCGTGGCTGGTCCGACCTGAAGGCGATCGTGGTCACCCATGCCCACGTCGACCACGCCGGGAGCGCCGCCGAGCTGCGCGAGCGCTCCGGAGCGCGCGTGATCGCCCATGAGGCCGAGATCGAGCACCTCAATGGACGTGCCCCCATGACACTCTGCCCGACCGGTTGGTTCGGTCGATTGTTCGTCCGGACCCCTCTCCCGCACGAGCGTTACACCCCCGTCGCCCCTGACATCGTGCTGTCCGGCGACGAGACGCTCGACCTGGCTCCCTACGGGGTCGCGGGTCGCGTGCGCCCCACGCCCGGCCACACCCAGGGCTCGCTCTCGGTCGTCCTCGAGGAGTCGCGCGAAGCGCTGGTTGGAGATCTGGTCGCCTCCGGCCTGATGCTGGGCGGGCTCGCGCGGCTCGGCCACGCGATCCGGCCCCCCTTCGAGCTCGACCCGCGCGCCGTCGGCGTCGAGCTCGGGCGGCTGGCCGACGAGGGGATACAGACCTTCCACCTGGGCCACGGCGGGCCGCTCGGCGCCGACGAGGTGCGGCGGCACGCCCGCGTGCTCGCCGGCTCCGTCGCCGGCGTGCCCCACCTGCAGCGGATGCCTCCGCTGCGGTGAGCGCGCCCCCACGCCCGCTCCCGCTCCGGATCGCTCGAGTCGAGCTCGAGCCCTGCCTCGACGCCGAGCGAAGGAAGGATTCGGAGGCCGTCGACGTATACGCTCCATGGCCCGATCCCAACGAGGGAGTGGCGCATCGACCTATCGCGGCCGTCGCACGGTGAGACAACATTGCTCCCACGCTGCACGATGCCACTCCCCGACAGCATCGAGAAGCATCGAGAAGTATCGAGAAGCATCGAGAGACATCGAGAAGCAACGAGCGGCCGAGCTCTGACGCGCGCCCGCGCCAGACTCACGTGAAGCCCTGCTGTTGTAAAGCTGCTCTCTCCGCGACACGCCTGGACATCCGAGCTGCAGAATGGATAGGATGATCGGCTATGCGAAAACCATCCGCTCGTCTACTTGCGCTTCCGGCCGTCCTGCTCTTCGGCGCCCTGCTCTCGGGCTGCCCCAACCCGAACTCCTACGGGACCCCGCGGACCGTGGCGCCCGGCAAGATCGCGCACTCGGTGTCGCTCGAAAGCTACGGGTACATCGGCGAGACCACCGAGCTCCAGGAGAACCCGGACACCGGCCAGATGGAGCCGAAGACGAGGACGACCAGCGGGTTCCTGCCGACGCTGCCCTCGTATCAGCTCCGGGCCGGCTTGACGGACAACCTCGACATCGGCGCCCACGTCCATAACCTCAGCTCGTTCGGCGTCGACCTCAAGGTGAACCCGCTCCGCGGCGTCTTCGATCTCGCCGTCGACCCCGGGGTGCAGTACTTCTTCCTGTCGTCCGACGATGCCTCGGTGCACATCGTCTATCTGAACGCGCCGCTGATGCTCGGCGTGAACCCCGCGGACTGGTTCTCGATCGTGGTGACCCCCGGAGTCACTTACGCCCTCGCCTCGGGCGATATCGCGAACGACGATGACGCCGCGGCGACCGGAGACGGCCTCCTCCTCCGCGGCAGCCTCGGGTTCCAGTTCCGGACCTCCGACAGCTTCGCGATCCACCCGGAGCTCACGATGATGAAGAGCCTCGAGGGGCCGGGGATGATCTACAACTTCGGCATCGGGTTCAACTTCGGCGCGCTGCCGAGCTACAAGGACCTTCAAGAGCCGATGTGACGCGCCCGCCGGGCCTTCGGGCTCAGACGTTCGTCGCGAAGAGACGGATCGCGTCCTTCGGCGTCCGCATCGTGACCATGCTCGAGAGATCGATGCCGAGCGAGGTCATCGTGTGCGCGACCGCTGGCTGGATCCCCGTGATCGCGGCGCGCGCGCCGAGCAGGCCTATCGCGCGGACGATGCCCACCAGCCGGTCGGCGGTGCGCGTGTCGATCGTCTCGAGCGCCGAGAGATCGAGCACGACGCTGCGCACCTGCCGCATCGAGATGACGTTGAGCAGGCGCTCGGTGAGCATGGCCGTCCGCTCCTCATCCATGGCGCCGATGAGCGGCACGCCGACGATGCCGTCGGCGACCTCCAGGATGGGCGCGGAGAGCTCCAGGATCTGCCGGTGCTGCGCCTGGATGACGGCGAGCCTCCGGTCGAGCTCCGCGGCGAGCGCCGATTTCTCGTCCGCCTCGCGCCGGGCCGCGGCGGCCATGGACTCGAGCTCGCGCGCCGAGCGCTGGAGCGCGTCCTGTGCCCGCTGACGCTCGGTGACATCCACGCAGAAGCAGGCGACCTGCACCTCACCGCTCCTGCGGACGATCGGCTTCTTGACCGTCTCGTACCAGTGGACTTCGCCGTTCGGCCGCGTCTCCTTCTCCTCGATGACCACAGGCTGCCTCGTGTCGATGACCTGCCGGTCGACGCTGGCGAAGCCTGCGGCCTCGTCCGCGCTCGTGGTGAGCTCGTGCTGGGACGCGTGGACGACCTGCTCCGGGGTCATCCCGTAGCAGCTCGCCAGGGCGTTGTTCGCCAGGACGTAGCGGCTGCGCCGGTCCTTGATGAACAGGAGGTTGGGCGCAAGGTCGATGAAGTCGCGCAGGAGCGCCACCTCCTCGGCGAGCTCCTCCTCGCGGCGGCGCCGCGCGACATCGTCGGCCGCGCGAGCGTGGATGAAGACGAGCGGCTCCCCCTCGGATCTCGCGGCGCGCAGGAGCGTCCAGCGCTGCGGCCTCGCGCCGTTGCCCGCGGAGGCGTCGATCTCCATCTCCATCCGGCTTCGCGCCCCGCCGAGCACCACGCGCGCTGCCTCCTCGGCCTCGGGCGCGAGCAGCGCCGCCTCTCCGAACGCGTTGCGCCAGGCGCGGTTGGCCTCCCGCAACCGGAGGCTCGCGTCGAGCACCGCGAGCGGTTCAGGAAATGCGTCCAGGTCTGAGTGCATCCATACCTCCCCAGCGGCCCATGCGGCGCAGCAGACGCACCAAGCCGTTATCGACGAAGATGCCTTTGCTCCTGCGCCTTGTCCACGGCGCGCGCCGGTGCCCGCGACGAAAGCCACCGTCTCTCCCATCGGATGTTCCGCGAGTGACGGACAGGCGAGCAGCGCTGGACGGACTTATCCTGTGTCGAGGCGGGGGCGACCCACCTTCAAGGCGCACCGCTCCGTCCGTCCGCGGCGTCGCTATCGGCAGTCGGGAAAGTACGTCGTGAGCGTCAGCGCACTCTCACCTGCGCGATCCAGCGGGAAAGCGTGCGCGTCGGAGTTGCGCTTACCGACTACAACGGTCTCACGTCGAGCGCATCGTCGTTGGCGGTCACACGCGATTCGGGCGCTGCCCAGCGGAGGACGCGGGCGGGGTCCGCCCGACCGCGTGCCCGTGATCTCTCATGCAGAAGAGCAGCCCTTCGCGCAGGTTCCCGAGCGTCATGAACGACGACAGGTCGACGCCGATGGACACGACGGTGCGCGCCACCTCGGGCCGGATCCCCACCACGATGCCCTTCGATCCGACGAGCTGGACCGCGCGGATGAGCTTGATGATGTGGTCGGCCGTGCTCGTGTCGACCTTATCGACGCCTGTCAGATCGATGATGACATAGCGGCAGGACGTGCGGACGACGGCATTGAGGAGGATATCCATCATCTGCTCGGCGCGGTGCGTGTCGATCGAGCCGAAGACAGGCATCGTCAGCACGCCCTCCCACACCTCGATGATGGGCGTCGAAAGCTGCTGAATGGCGGCCTGCTGGTCCTGGATGATGGCCAGCTTCTCCGCCAGCGTCGCCTCGGTCTCTTTGCGGTCCGTGACGTCGAAGAGGAATCCGCCGAGCGCAATCTTGCCGTCCTCGCCCGCCGTCGAGCTCACGACGTTGTGCAACCACACGACCCGCCCGTCCGCCGCTCGCAAGCGGAACTCGAAATCGTCATCAGCGCGGACCGCGTCCCGCTGGAGGAAACGAGGAAGGACCCGCTCGCGATCCTCCGGATGTACGTGCTTGCCCAGGAAGCCGGCGTCATACCACGCCTCCTGTGGGTACCCGAACATCTTCACGACCTGCGGACCGACGTAGGTGAGCCGCGCGGTCGTGCGATCGGCCTCCCAGGGGACGACGCTCGCCGTCTCGACAAGCCTCCGGAGGCGATCCTCGCTTTGCCGCAGCGTCGCCTGGGCCAGCTTTCGATCTGCGTTCTCCTGGGCGAACTCCGCGTAGAGCGTCGCGTTCTCGATCGACACCGACGCCATGAACTCGAGCAACACGAGCCGTCGAGGCGTGAACACCCCCGCGGCGAGCCTGTTCTCCAGGTAGAGGAGGCCCGCCAGCGCGCCCCGCCGGAAGATCGGCATGCAGAGCAGCGAGCGCGGCCGCGCGCGGACGATGTACTCATCGGACGAGAAGGCGCCGTCCTTCGCCGCGTCGTCCAGGGTGACCTTCTCCCGGCTGCGCTTCACGTAGTTGAGCACCGACGCCGGGAAATCGGACACGCTGACGCTCGCGCTCTCGTCGCGCCCGACCACCCGGACGGTGGTCTCTCGATGATCCACGCGGGCCTCTGCCACGAGCGCGAGGCCCTCTCCCTCGGGTGTGAACAGGCACGCCTTCTGCGCGGCCGCGTGCTCGATGACGATGCGCATGAGCGTCTCAAGGAGCTTGTCGGGCCCCAGCTCGCTCGAGAGCGCCTGGGACACCTTCACCGCCGCGAGCGTGTCGAGCTGCTCCGAGCTCGTGTCCGCGCTGCTATGGGCCGGTGGGGTGCTCGGCGTGGCCTTCGGCGCGACATGCTGGGCGTACAGCCGGCCGAGCTGGAGCACCTTGCCCTGGGCGCCCCAGCGCGTGAAGCAGGCCTCGGCCCCCGCGAGGTACATGGACGGGAGCACATCGAACTCTCGATCGATATAGTACCGCGCCGCGAGCTCGGAGCTCACGCCTTCGTTCTGCACGAAGCCGCCCTCGCGGAAGGCGCGGATGGACTTGTCATAGAGCTTCGCGGCGTCCCCGTCTCTGCCCTCGATACGCGCGATCTCTGCGGAGACCAGGGCGTGCGTGCCGAGGAAGTTCGCGGGGCAGCTCTCCGCCCACACACGCAGCCTCGCCTCGCTCACGGCGAGGCGGTCGCGGAGCTCCTTCTGCTTCTCGGCCGTGGCGTGTTTGTAGAGGGCCGCCGCGCAGAGGGCCGCATAGTAATAATACTCGTGGACCAGGATGGTCTCCGCGGTGGCCGTCCAGAGGAGCCCCTTCGCCGCCTCGCCCGCGGCCTCCGCCTCCTCGTACTCGCCCGCGATGAACCGCGCCTGGAGCTTGTTTACCTGGTAGAAGAAATGGATGAGCGGGATGTTCTCGGTGGCGAGGTGCTTCTCGTAATCTTCCTCGACGAAATCGCCGCCGCTGAACGTCCCGAGGCGGTCCGTCAGCCCGCGCATGGCCAGCGTCAACCGCTGGATGTTCGTCATGACGTCGGCCGCGAAGGTCATCTTCGCGTTGATGATGAAATCGGCGCTGCTCAAGGCCGCGGCGTGCACGGACTCCAGCGAGTCTCCGCGGACGAGCATTCCAAGGACGTATTGCAGGAGGTTGAAGCAGGCGTACGTCGAGTTCCCGAGCTCGCGGCCCGTCACGAAGCCGATATGCGCGTATTCGACCTGCATACGCACGTGCTGGGTCCAGATGCAGATAAGACACGCGTGCGTCTGGAAGACCTCCGGCTTGAACGCGATGAACCCGTGCCTCTCCGTGAGGTCGCACGCGAGCTTGCCGAACTCGTAGCCCTCCTGGTACGCGGCGAACTTTGCGCAGAGCGCCGCCCCGAACGACGCGTACCCCATGGTCGACGCCGGAGCGTTGCCGTGGAGAACGCTGAGCCTCACCATCGTGCCCACCACGAGATCCGTGAAGCTCGGATCGACGTAGAACGCCGACGGGTAGATCCACGCCAGCGTGCTCATCGTGGAGGCCATCTCTGGATCCGTCATCACGGGCAGATCGAGCAGCTCCTCGATACGGCGGCCCTTGACGAGGTCGCGCACCTTCTGGAGCTCTGCGAGCACCACCTCCTTCTCAGGCTTCGTGCGGAGCTCGATGCCGAAGAGCCCCACGCACTCGATGCAGAGGGCGATGCCCTTGTCGTTCTCGCCCCGCGCGAGGCAGAGCTGCATTCGAAGCCGATAGAAGGCCGCCTTGTCGAGCTTGGTCCGGGCACGATCGACGTTTGCGCACTCCCGCTCCGCGTCGTCCAGGCTGCCGCTCAGGAACAAGCACTCCGCGAGCTCCGTGTGGACCTCGCGCGTGAGCGCGTAGTGGGTGTCCCAGCTCTCCTCCGAGAGGAGCTCGGCCGCGGCGGACAGGTAGCTCACCGCCGAGCGGTACGCCGAGGACGCCTTGGCCCGCTTTCCCGCCGCCAAATTGAGCTCGGCGAAGCGGGTCTTCTCCTCGACGTCGCCGATGAGCGAGGCGCCGAGGTTTATCTGGTTGGCGATGTCGAAGATCTTCTCCGCGAGCTCCTCCTCCTTCTTTGTCCTCTCGACGAGCAGCCGCCCGATCTTGAGGTGCACCTCGCCGCGCGTCTCCTCGGGGATGAGCGTATAAGCGGCCTGTTGAACGCGGTCGTGCAGGAACTTGTAGCCGTCCCGCCTGCTCAGCAGGAACCCTTCGCTGACGGCGGGCTCGAGGTCGGCGCGCGTCTCCTCCAGCGCCTTGCCGCAGACCATCGCGAGGACGTCGTCGCTGAGCTCGTTGCCGATGCACGCCGCGAGCTTCATCGAGGCCTGCGTCTGCTCGGGCAGGCGCAGGAGCTTGCTCACGAGGAGCTCGACGACGTTGTCCGTGTAGTTCTTCGCGCTGATCGCGTCGAGATCCCAGCTCCACCCGACCTTCGCGCCCCGGAAGCCGATGAGCCCCTCCCGGTAGAGCTCGCCCAGGAACTGGGTCGCGAAGAAGGGATTGCCGGCGGTCTTCCGGTTCAGGAGCTCCGCGAGCTCCGCGGCGCGCGCGGGAGAGCAGCGGAAGGTGTCGGCGACGAGCTCGGTCAAGCTCGCGAGCGACAGGGGCCCGAGCGAGAGCTCCGTGACGCGCGCCTTCGCGCTCCGGATCGCGTCCACCGTCGTCGTGAGGGCATGGGACGGGCTGACCTCGTTATCGCGGTATGCCCCGATGACAAGGAGGTGCCGCGTCTCCGGGTGGGTGATGACGTGCTCGAGGAGCTTGAGGCTCGCGAAGTCCGCCCATTGAAGATCATCGAGGAAGAGCGCCAGCGGGTGCTCGCGCTGGGCGAAGACGCCGATGAAGCTGCGGAACACCGCGTGAAAGCGGTTCTGCGCCTCCGTGCTCGGGAGCGGCGCGACGTCGGGCTGCTGGCCGAGGAGCAGCTCCACCTGCGGGATGATATCGATGACAAGCTTCGCGTTCGCGCCGAGCGCATCGAGGAGCTGCCGCTTCCACGCGTCGAGCTGCGCCTCGTTCGCGCTCAGGATCTGGCGCATCAGCTCCCGGAACGCCTGGCTGATCGTGAAATAGGGGACGTCCCGCTTGTACTGGTCGAATTTGCCCTCGAGGAAGAAGCCCCGCTCGCGGACGATAGGCCGATGAACCTCGTGGACCAGCGACGATTTCCCGATCCCCGAGTACCCGGAGACGAGCGCGAGCTCGGCCACGCCGTCCGCGACCACGCGCTCGAAGGCCGCCAAGAGCCGCGCACAATCCGCCTCTCGGCCATACAGCTTCGCC
Organism: Sorangium sp. So ce375; assembly: GCF_051473855.1. Lineage (NCBI taxonomy): Bacteria > Pseudomonadati > Myxococcota > Polyangiales > Polyangiaceae > Sorangium > Sorangium sp. So ce375. Next base: position 2,653,189 of record NZ_CP150335.1, on the reverse strand, counting down.
GGGAAGCGCAGCTCGTCCCACACATCCTTCGCCCCGAGGGGAAAGGGCTCGACGGTCGCCTTGGCGTCGAGCTCGGCGAGGCAGTGCTCGAGATCGAGCGCGAGCCCCAGCGCGCTCTGGTAGCGATCATCCGCCTCCTTGGCGAGGAGCTTCATCACGATGGCGGCGATCGCCGGCGGCACGCCCGGCGCCACCTCGGTGAGGGGGCGCGGAGCCCTGGCGACGTGGCAATGAACCCACTCGAGGGCGTCCATGGCGACGAACGGAAGCTCGCCGGACAGCATCTCGTAGAAGGTGACGCCGATGGAGTAGAGGTCCGCGCGGTGGTCGATAGGCCGGTTCATGCGCCCCGTCTGCTCGGGCGCCATATACGGGAACATCTCGGCAGAGACGCTGAGATCGTCGCTTCGGCCTCGAAGGCCCTTGGGGCGCGCGCCAGACGTCGGCTCGCGCAGCTTCACCGCTCCGCCGTCGCTGCCTCGGACGATGTTCTGAGGGCGGACGTTCTGGTGAATGATGTTTCTCTTGTGGAGCTCTGCGAGCGCTGACGCAAGCTGAATACCGGCATTGATGAATTGCTTGGAGTCCACTTGTCCTCACCGGCACAGAGCGATGGTCGACCTGTGCACCCGCAAATCACATCTATGGCTCGATATAGAATGTTAGGCGAACCACGAAGCCACTGTCAACAGAGGTTCGCAGCTGTGACGTTTTTGTGCGCCCAAGGTGGTTTCTCAGCGATGTCAGCTGCCCGACCGGGGAGCCAATAGGCCTCCACAGTGGCCCCCCCTCGGCATCTCACGTCCGGCGCGCCTCATCGAGGCAGGCCATCAGCCGCTTCGCGAGGGACGCGACGTGCGGCGCAAAGTGCATGGTGATGTGGTTTCCTTCCGCATCGTGGAGGTCCACCCCCCCGGAGGCGAGGCCGCTCCACGCGAGCTCCGGGGTGTCGGGGGTCACCGAGTCGCGCTCGCGAGCGCGGAAAAATGTGATGCGACCAGAATACGGCCTCGGAGCGTAGGCCCTCATCGCCTTCACGTTCATCTTGAAGAGCTCCAAGAACGGTCGAAGCTCGTCGACGCCGAAATCCGCCGGCAATCGCACAGCCTGACGGCCGTGCTCGAGGAAGTAACGCATGCGCTCGTCCGGCTGGAGCCGCCTGAGGTCGTCCGGCGAGATCGTGAGCTTCGCACCTGCGCCAAGGAAGTAGGATAGAATGGCCACTTCATCCTCTTCCATGTCTGGGGATGGCCACTGGCCTGGCCCGCCCGCGTCGAGGAGAGCAAGGAGCGCCACATCGCGGCCCAGGCCGCGGAGCACCTGGGCCATTTCGAACGCCACCACGCCGCCGAACGACGAGCCACCCAGGTAATACGGCCCGTCGGGCTCGAGCGCGCGGACCGCGTCGACATAGCGCGCCGCCATCTCCTCCACGCTGAAGAGGGCGGCCGACGCCCCGTCGAGGCCCGACGCCTGAACGGCGTAGACAGGCTGATCCGGCGGGAGGTGCAGAGCCAGCTCACGGTAGATATAGACGTGCCCGCCGGCGGGGTGCACGAGGAAGAGCGGGGGCTTCGCGCCGCCGCGCCTGAGCTCGATGATGTTTTTGGGGAGCTCGCGCGTCGCGAGGAAGGTCGACCCGGCCGGCGTGCTCGCGTCCTCGAGCGACGCGGAGAGCGACGCGATGGTGGGCGCCTTCAGCAAGCTGTGTTGGTCGAGCGGCTTCTGGAGAGATTGGCGCAGCCTCGAGATGACCTGGATCGCGATGAGCGAATCCCCGCCGAGCTCGAAGAAGTTGTCGTGAACCCCTGCACGATCGATGCCCAGCGTATGCTGCCAGACCTCGGCGATCGCGCGCTCCATCTCGGTTCGGGGCGCGACATACGCCGTCTGCAGCGAGCGCCGAGCGAAGAGGGCCCCCCCGCCGCCCTGGCCGCTCGGGGTCTCCCCTCGCGCCTCCGCCGGCGCGCCCGCGAGCGCCGCGTCCGCGGGCTTCTGCGCGACGATCAAGGAATAGTCCGAGGCGCTCCTCCCCTCGCCGCTCCTGGGAAAGGCGTGGACGCCCCGGAACCCCTGCCGCCGAAAGACGTCTTCCCACCCCGCCCCGTGCAGCATCGGGGAGTGTGGCCTCAAGTCCTCATCGGCGAAATACCAGAGCCCCTCCTCGAGCCCCCATATCATCGTATGCCACCGCTCGAGCCGCGAGGCTTCGAGGAGGAGCGCCGTACCTCCGGGCGCGAGCAGCTCCTTGATGTGCCCGACCGACTCGTCGAGCCGCCTCGTCGCGTGGACGACGTTGAACGCCAGCACGATATCGTAGCTGCTCAGCTCGTACCCCTGCTTCGCCACGTCGGCCGAGACGTCGAGGACGCCGAAGCGCATGAAGTCGATCCCCAGCTCGGCCGCACGGCGCCTCGCGTTGACCACGAAGTAGTTCCCGATGTCCGTGAAGGTGTATTCGATGTCGCGCCCGCGCAGGCAGGGGATGAGCGGCCAGGTCAGGTGCCCGGCGCCGCCTCCCAGCTCGAGGATCTTCAGCCGGCGGCCCCCCGCCCTCTCCAGGACGCGGGAGAGCACCTCCCTCGTCAGGGCGTGGTACATGGGCGCGCGCGAGAAGCGGAGCCCATTCTTGATCATCGGCGCGAGGAGATCGGCGCCCCCGTCGGGGTGGAGCACCTCCATGGGGTTCATGTCACCCGACAGGGCGCGCCCGTAGTTGCTGACGCAGTAATCAAGGAGCTCGAAGTCACCCCGGAAATCGGGGTACGACCGGCAGAGCTCCTCCGTCAGCGCGGCCGGGGCCGGGACGTCGTCCTCGCCGACAAAGAACGTGATCGTGTCGCCGTTCACGCCCACGATACCGTCGTCCGCCAGCGTCTTCACGAAGAACGCGAAGAATTTCTCATACTGTGGCGTGATCCTGAGCCAGGTCAACAGATCGCGCTTGTCGTGCTTGCTGCCGCGGCTCGTATCGACGCCGCCTGCGCGGAGGAACGCGCAGAGTTGGCTGGCGCAGATCCTGTGCGCCAGGTCTCGTAACCCCGCCGGGAGCGCCTCCGGCTTCGCGTCCTGCTCAAGAAAGGCCTCCAGCCGATCGAGAGCTGGGGCCTCCTCGTCCATATCCATGGTCGGCCGCACGAGCGGCGCCGCCGCCGCGCCGGCGCCGCGCCCCCGCGGAGGGTCGATCCAGCAGCGCTGCCGCTCGAAAGCATAGGTCGGCAATGGCACTCGACGACGCCGCTCGCCGCGGTAGAAACCCTCCCAATCCACAAGGACTCCCTGGACCCACAGCGCTCCGAGCGCCTCCATGGTGCACGCCGAGCCCCGCGTGGAGGCGCTCGACGAGCTGAGCGAGCTCTGGATGATCTGCCCCGCGGGCGCGCCTGGATGGCGCCGCGCGAGGTTGCTCAACGTGGCGCCCGGGCCAACCTCGAGCAGCGCCCGCGTGGGGTCGCTGAAGAGCCGCGAGAGCCCGTCGGCGAAGCGCACGGGTTGGCGGAGGTGCCTTACCCAGTAACCCGGATCCGTCGCCTCCTCCGCGGTGATCCACGCGCCCGTGACGCTGGAGAGATAAGGGATCTCGGGCGCCGAGAGCCTCCGCCGCTTCACCTGTTCGAGAAAGGGCGCGAGGACGGGATCCATCATCGACGAGTGAAACGCGTGGGAGGTGCGCAGGCGCCGCGCGCCCACGCCTCGCTCGGAGAGCCTCCGCTCGAGCTCCGCCACGGCCTCCAGGGGCCCCGAGAGGACGGAGAGAGAGGGGCCGTTCACCGCCGCGAGGGACAGACCGCCCGTCGCGAGCGCCTGCGCCTCGGCCTCCGGGAGCGCGACCGCGATCATGGCGCCGGGGGGCAGCTCCTGCATGATGCGCCCTCGCGCGGCGGCGAGCGACAGCGCGTCCTCCAGGGTGAGCACGCCGGCGATGCACGCCGCCGCGTATTCCCCGATGCTATGGCCGATCATCGCCTGCGGGCGCACTCCCCAGCTCATCCAGAGCCGGGCCAGGGCGATCTCGATCGCCACGAGCGCCGGCTGCGTGATGGCCGTCTGATCGAGCCTGCTCGCCGCGCTCTCCGCCTGCGCTTCGCCGGGATAGAGCACGCTCCGCAGATCGAGGCCGAGCGCGGGGGCGAGGATCTCCGCGCATCGATCGATCTGCTCGCGGAACGCGCCCTCCTCGCGGTAGAGCTCCGCCGCCATGCTCACGTGCTGCGCGCCCTGCCCAGGGAACATGAAGACGACCGGCCGCGCCGAAGCCGCCTCCCGGCCCGAGAAGACACGGGTCGGATCCAGCGTGGATAGAGAGCGCGCCGCGTCGCCCGCCACCTCGCACAGAACGACCCTCCTGTGCGCGAACGCCCTCCGGCCGACCGAGAGCGTATAGGCGGCGTCGGCCAGATTGAGATCTGATCCCTGCTTCAGGCGCTCGCCGAGGTTCGCCGTCATCTTCTCGAGCGCGTCGGACGTCATCGCGGACAGCGCGAGCAGCTTCCAGGGCCTGGACGCGCCGGACGGTTCCGCGGGCGGGGCCTCCTCGAGAACGACGTGCGCGTTGGTGCCGCCCATGCCGAACGAGCTCACGCCCGCCCTGCGCGGCGCGTCCCCGGCCCTCCAGCTCGAGCGCTGCGCGTTGATATAGAAGGGGCTGGCCGCGAAGTCGATCGCCGGGTTCGGCGACTCGAAATGGAGCATCGGCGGGAGCTCCTTGTGCTTGAGCGCCTGTACCGCCTTGATGAGGCCCGCCACCCCCGCCGCCGCGTCCAGGTGGCCGATGTTCGGCTTCAACGAGCCGACGGCGCAGAACCCCTTCCTCCGGGTGCCCGCGCGGAACGCCCTCGTGAGCGCCGCGATTTCAATCGGATCCCCGAGGGCCGTGCCCGTGCCGTGCGCCTCCACGTAGCCGATGGTCTCCGGGGAGACCTCCGCGGCCTCGATCGCCTGCGCGATGGCCTCGGCCTGGCCCTCCACGCTCGGCGCCGTGTACCCCACCTTCGAGGCTCCATCGTTGTTGATGGCCGAACCCTTGATCACGGCGTGGATGGTGTCGCCGGCCTCGATCGCGTCCGACAGCCGCTTCAAGACGACGACCCCCACGCCGCTCCCGCCCACCGTGCCGCGCGCCTTGGCGTCGAACGCGCGGCAGTGCCCGTCGGGGGAGAGGATCATCCCCTCCTGATAGAGATACCCAGACCGCTGCGGGACGCTCACCGCGGCGCCTCCGGCGAGCGCCATATCGCACTGGTAGGTCAAGAGGCCGTGGCAGGCCATGCAGACGGCGACAAGGGACGTCGAGCACGCGGTCTGGACCGCGACGCTCGGCCCGCGGAGGCCCAGTTTGTACGAGACCCGGGTCGCGAGGAAATCTCCGCCGTTCGCGAGGAACAGCTGGTATTCCGACATGCGCCCGCGAATTTCCTCGTTCTCATGGATGTTCTTGAGGAAATATGTGCTGCTCGCTCCGCAGCCGGCGTAGACGGCGGTCGCGCCGCCGTACCGCTCCCCGGAGTAGCCCGCGCTCTCCATCGCCTCGAAGGCGTGCTCCAGGAACAGGCGGTGTTGCGGGTCCATCATCTGCGCCTCCGTCGGGCTCACCCCGAAGAGAGCCGCGTCGAAGAGCTCGATATCCGCGAGGACGCCCTTCGCCCTCACGTAGCCTGGATCGCGCAGCAAGGCGGCGTCGACCCCCGCCGCGAGGAGCTCCTCGTCCGAAAAGAACGAGATGGACTCCACCCCGTCCCGCACGTTCCTCCAGAGCTCGTCCACGTCTTTCGCGCCCGGGAATCGACCGGACATTCCGATGATGGCGATGCCGTCATCGATCGGGCTTTGTTCAACGTCTTTACTCATGATCCTTTGCCTCCTTGCGCAGGGGCCGCCGGAGCCGCCTCGCCGCAGCCTTTTGCTGCGTGACACGCTCGCGGAGCTTCGTGAAGCAATGTGTATCGCACGATGTTTGGGCCAGGTGCCTCGATAGAGCGCTCACGGTGGGATAGGTGAAGAGATCGACCATGGGGAACTCTCGCTCGAGCGAGGCCACGAGCCTGTCGTGGACCTGCGCTACCCGCAGAGAGTGGCCTCCGAGATCGAAGAAATTGGCGTGGAGGCCGACCTCGTCGACGCGCAGGACGTCGCGCCATATCGACGCGACGAGCCGCTCCAGCTCGGTCGCCGGCCCAGCGCCGTCCGCCGCCGCGCGCGGCTCCGCGGGCTCCGGAGGAGGCAGCGCGCGGCGATCGATCTTGCCGCTCGGGTTGATGGGCAGCCTGCTCATCCGGACGAAGGTCGCCGGGATCATGTGCGCGGGCAGGTACTCTTTGAGGTGGTCTTTGAGACTCCCCGGGGCGTCGGCGCCCTCGCCGTCCGCGAGGACGAGGTACGCGACGAGGCGCCTTTCGCGCGGCGTGTCCTCGTGGACCGTGACGACCGCCTCCTTCACCGCGCGGTGCTGCCGGAGGATGGCCTCGATCTCCCCGAGCTCGACGCGGAAGCCCCGGATCTTGACCTGGAAGTCGGCGCGGCCGAGGAACTCGATGCTCCCGTCGGGCAGGTACCGCGCGAGGTCGCCCGTCTTGTAGAGGCGGCCGCTCGGCTCAATCCATGGAGGGCTCGCGATGAAGCGCTCGGCGGTGAGGTCGGGGCGGTTATGATACCCGCGGGCGAGGCCGTCTCCGCCGATATAGAGCTCGCCGGTGACGCCGACCGGGACCGGGCGCTTCCGGCTGTCGAGCAGGAAGACACGCGTGTTGTCGATGGGCCGCCCGATCGGGGGCGCCGGCAGCTCGTCGGCGCGCTGCTTCGCGGGGACGAGCGCCGTCGTTGTGTATACGGTGCTCTCCGTCGGTCCGTACGCGTTGATGAACGCGAAGGGCAGCGACGGCGATGGATAGTCGTGGAGCCTGTCGCCGGCGGTGACCATCGCGCGGAGCGCGCCGGGCGCCGGCCATTCGAGCGGGAGGACGCTCTCGGCCAGCGGTGTGGGCAGGAAGGCGACGGTGATCGAGCTCGCCACGATCCAGTCGCGGAGCGCGGACGGCGCGATGCGCGTGTGATCGTCGGGGATATGCAGGCTCGCGCCCGCGGCGAGGATGGGCCAGATGTCCCCTATCGAGACGTCGAACGCGGGCCCCGCGATCTGCGTGCCTCGGTCGGAGCTCGAGAGCGCGAACGTCCGTCGATACCAGGAGACGAAGCTGATAAGGCCCCGGTGAGCGAGCTCGACGCCCTTCGGCCGACCCGTCGAGCCGGAGGTGTAGATGACGTAAGCGAGCGCGTCGGGCGCGGTATCGCCCGGCGGGTCCTCCACGCTATGAGACGCGATACCCTCCCAGTCTCCGTCCAGGCAGACGATGTTCGCCGCGTGCTCGCGGAGGCCCCCGGCCAGGTGTCTCTGCGTGAGCACCACCCTGGCGCTCACGTCCTCGAGCGTGAAGGCCGTCCGCTCCTTGGGGAACGACGGATCCAGCGGCACGCACGCGCCGCCCGCCTTCAGGATCCCGAGGAGCCCGACGACGAGCTCGGGGGATCGCTCGGCGCATAGGGCCACCGTCACCTCGGGGCCGACGCCCAGGCTTCGCAGATGGTGGGCGAGCTGGTTGGCGCGGCGGTTCAGCTCGCCGTAGGTGAGCGTCGCCTTCGGCGATCGCGAGCTGTACGACACGACCGCGACGGCGTCCGGAGAGCGCGCCGCCTGGATCTCGAACATACGATGGATGCAGACCTCGCGCGAGTAGTCCGCGCGCGTCTCGTTCCACGATGCCTGCTGGCGGATCTCCGCCTCGGTCATGAACGGCAGCTCGGACAGGCGCCGATCCGGGTCGGCGACGATGCCCTCGAGCAGGACGTCGAAATGGTCGGCCATGCGAGCGATCGTCGAGGCGTCGAACAGGTCGGTGCGGTATTCAAGGCGACCGATGAGGCCCTCGGGTCGCTCGTCGAGCTCCAGCGTCAGCTCGAACTTGGCCGTGAGCGTGTCCACCTCGAGCTGGCTGACGCTCCATCCCTGGGCGAGCGTCGGCATGAGCGGCTCCAGGACGAAGGCGACCTGAAAGAGGGGGTTCTGCCCGGGCGCCCGCGACGGCTGGAGCTCCTCGACAAGGCGCTCGAACGGCACGTCCTGGTTCGAAAACGCGCTGAGGCTCGCGTCCGCCACGCGCGCGAGGAGCTCGCGGAAGGTCGGGTCGCCGCCCAGGTTCGTACGCAACACGATCGTATTGAGAAAGAAGCCTATCAGGTTCTCGATCTCCGGCCGGCTGCGGCTCGCCGTCACGGTGCCCACGATGATGTCCTCTTGCCCGGAGGTGCGGCAAAGGAGGACGTTGAACGCCGCGAGCAGCGTCATGAAGAGCGTGGCGCCCTCGCGCTGCCCCAGCGCCTTGAGCGCGCGGGTGCGATCGCTCGAAATGGCGATGAGGTGCCTCGACCCGCGCGACGACTGGACCTTCTGCCGCGGCCGATCCGTGGGCAGCTCGAGCACGGGGAGCTCGCCGCCGAGCTCGCGCTTCCACCACGCGAGCTGCGCTTCGAGCCCGCTTCCGCGCAGCCATTGCCGCTCCCACACAGCGTAGTCGGCGACCTGCACGGGCAGGGCGGGGAGCGCGGGAGGCCTCCCGGTCGAGAACGCCGAGTAGAGCGCCGAGAGCTCGGGGAGGAATACGCTGTACACCGAGACCGCGTCCGCGACGATATGGTGCAGCGTGAGGTAGAGCCGGTGCTCGTCGTCGCTCATCTTGACGAGCACGCCGCGCAGCATGGGGCCGGTCATGAAGTCGAATGGGCGCAGGGCGTCTCGAAGGGCGATCCTCCGCGCCTCGGCCTCGCGTTCGTCCGGAGCGAGGCCGGCAAGATCCATCAGCGGAAGCTCGATCGCCGCCTCCGGGTGGATGATCTGCACCGGCTCGCCGCCCTCGACGCCGAACGTCGTCCTCCACGCCTCGTGGCGTCGGATGATCTCGTTCAAGCTGCGTTCGAGCGCCTCCACGTCGAGCGCACCCTCGATGTGGAGGGTGGCAGGCTCATTATAAACGGGCGAGCTCGGATCGAGCCTCGCGAGGAACCAGAGCCTTCGCTGCGCGGACGACAGCGGGAAGCTCCGACCACGCGGGACCGGCACCACGGGCGCGGTCTCTCGGCCCGCCTCCTCGCCGCGGCGCGCCTCGATGATCTTGGCCATTTCGGCGATCGTCGGCGCCTCGAACAGGGCCCGGAGCGGGAGGTTCACCTGGAACCGATCCCGCACCCGCGAGAGGATCCGGGTGGCCAGGATGGAGTGCCCGCCGAGCTCGAAGAAGTTATCCGAAGCGCCGACCGCAAAGAGCCCGAGCGCCTCGGCCCACAGGGCCGCGAGCGCCGCTTCCATGGGCGTGCGGGGCGCGACGAAGCCCGGATCGAGGTCGGACCTGGTCCTTTCAGGCGCGGGGAGCGCGCGACGATCGACCTTGCCGTTCGACGTGAGCGGCATCACGTCGAGCAAGACGAAGGTCGACGGCACCATGTAATCGGGGAGCCGGCTCTTCAGGAAGCCGCGCAGCTCCGCGGGGAGCCCGCGCCGAGGCGTCACCTCGGAGCGCGAGGCGTGAGGGCCGGCGCTGCGATGGTCCACGACATAAGCGACGAGGCGCTTATCACCGTGGGTATCGCCCAGCGCGATGACGGCGACCTCGCGCACGGAGGGGTGCTGCGCGAGGGCGGCCTCGATCTCGCCGAGCTCGATGCGGAAGCCCCTGATCTTCACCTGATGGTCGATGCGGCCGAGGTATTCGATATCGCCGTCGGGCCTCCGGCGCGCGAGGTCGCCCGTTTTGTAGAGGCGAGCCGAGATACCTCTACGGAACGGATCGACGATGAACCGCTCACGGGTGAGCTCCGGTCGGTTGAGATACCCGCGCGAGACGCCGGCGCCTCCGACGTACATCTCACCCGGGACGCCGACGGGCACAGGCTGCATCGCCCCGTCGAGGATATAGATCGACAGGTCCGGGATCGGAGCGCCGATCACGCTCCCAGGGGTCTCGAGATCGGCCAAGGACAGCGGGCGGTAGGTGACGTGCACCGTCGTCTCCGTGATCCCGTACATGTTGACGAGCGCCGGCCGCGCGTCGCCGTGCCGCTCGAACCAGGGCCGGAGGCTCTGAAGCTCGAGGGCCTCTCCGCCGAAGATGACAAGGCGGAGCGCGAGCTCTCGGGCGCCGCAGGACGCCTCCTCCGCCAGGATGAGCTGGCGGAACGCGGATGGCGTCTGGTTGAGCACGGTCACGCCCTCTGCAGCGAGGAGCTCGTAGAACGCCTCGGGCGAGCGGCTCACGCAGAAGGGGACGACCACGAGGCGCCCGCCGTGGAGGAGCGCACCCCACATCTCCCATACAGAAAAGTCGAAGGCATAGGAGTGGAAGAGCGTCCATACATCGCGCTCGCCGAAGCGGAACCACGACCGCGTCGAGCTGAACAGCCGCGTCACGTTCGCGTGGCTGACGACGACGCCCTTGGGCTTCCCGGTCGAGCCGGACGTGTAGATGACGTAGGCCGCATCGAAGGCGGACGCCCCGCCTTCGAGGTTGTCTTCGTCCGCCTCCGGGGCGGCGTCCCATCCCGCGTCGATGCACAACGCGCGAGCGCCGTGCGGCGGGAGCGAGCCGAGGAGCGCTTCCTGCGTTATCAGGACGGGCACCTTCGCGTCGTCGAGCATGAACGCGAGGCGATCCGGCGGATAGGCCGGATCGAGCGGCACATACGCGCCGCCCGCCTTGAGGACGCCGAGGATGGCGACGACCATGTCGAGCGAGCGCTCCAGGCACAGCGCGGCGAACACCCCTGGCCCCACGCCGAGCGCCCGGAGGCGGCGCGCGAGCCTGTTCGCGCGCCGATTCAGCTCGTCATAGGTCATCTCCGCGCCATTGCAGCGGAGCGCGACCGCGTCGGGCGAGCCCTCCGCGTGCGCCTCGAAGAGGCGATGGATGCACGGCCCCGGCGAGAGATCCGGCTGAGCGACGGGCGCCGCGAGGAGGTCCTTCCGCTCGACCTCCGTCAACATCGGCAGCTGCTCTACCTTCCGTTCGGGGGCGGCGGTGATCCCCTCCAGGAGGATCCGATAATGGTCCGCCATCCTCGCGATCGTATCGGCGTCGAAGAGATCGGTGCTGTATTCGAGGAGCCCGACGAGGCCCTCCGGCCTCTCGTCGAGCTCGAGGGACAGATCGCAGCGCGATGTCCCGTTGTCGATCTCCATGCGTGTCATCGTCCACCCCGAGTCCATGACGGGCATGGGAGGATCAAGGAGGAACATGACCTGGAAGAGGGGGTTCTGCCCGAGGCTCCGCTCCGGCGAGAGCTCTCTCACGAGCTCCTCGAACGGCATGTCCTGGTTGGCGTACGCCTCGAGCGTCACCCCGCGCACCCGATCGAGGAGCCCTCGGAACGTCAGGCCACCGGAGACGCTGGTACGCAAGACGAGCGTGTTGACGAAGCACCCGATCAGCGAGCAGAGATCCGGCCGGCCATGATCCGAGACGACCGTGGCGACGGGGATGTCTTCCTGCCCCGTATAGCGGAAGAGGAGCGCCTTGTACGCCGCGAGGAGCGTCATGAAGAGCGTCGCGCCGGCGCGGCGCGAGAGGGCCTTCAGCGCCTCGGTCAGCTCCTTTGAAAGGGAGAGGTAATGGCGCGCGCCTCGGAATGTGCCGATCGCGGGGCGCTGCCGATCGGTAGGGAGGCTGAGCTTGGCGACGCCGGCCAGCTTCTTCCTCCAGTATTCCGCCTGGCGAAGGAGCCCCTCCCCGCGCAACCATCGCCGCTGCCAGGCAGCGAAGTCGGCGTATTGCAGCTGGAGAGGAGGGAGCGGGGAGGCCCCGCCCGCGGCGAACGCCGCATAGAGCACCCGGAGCTCCGCCAGGAAGGCGTTGTAGAGCGAGACGCCGTCATAGAGGATATGGTGCAGCGCCAGGTAGAGCCTGTGGTCGGCCTCTCCCAGGCGCATCAGGGTCGCGCGGATCAGCGGCCCGTTCGCGAGATCGAACGGACGCCTGAGCTCCTCGGTCGCGAGCGTTCGCGCCTTGGCCTCCCGCTCGCCCTCGGGGAAGCCCCGGAGGTCGATCTGGGAGAGCGTGAACGCCACATCGTCGTGAATGACCTGAACCGGCCGTCCTTCCTTGAGCGCATACGTTGTACGCCACGCCTCGTGCCGCCGGACTATCTCGCGGAGGCTCGAGGAAAGAGCGGACGCGTCGACATGGCCCGGCATTCGAAGGGTGAACGGGTCATTGTAGACGGGCGCGTTCGGCTCGAGCTCGGCGAGGAGCCACATCTGCTGCTGGGGGAAGGAGAGCGGGAGGTCCTCCTTCCGGGACGCGATCGTGACCGCGGGAGGCTTTGACCTGCCCTCGTCGGAGGTGCGCGCCTCCACGCGCTTCGCGAACCGAGCGACGGTCGGCTCGTCGAGCAAGGAGCGGAGCGGCAGGTCCACCCGGAGCGCGGCGCGGACGCGGGAGATGATCTGGACCGCCAGGAGCGAGTGGCCGCCGAGCTCGAAAAAATCGTCGTGAATGCCCACGCGGGCGAGCCCGAACGCCTCGGCGAAGATGCCGCTCAACACCTCTTCGACGGGCGTGCGAGGCGCGATGAAGCGCTGCGCGAGCGCGGACGTGCTCCGGCTCGGGGCGGGCAGCGCGCGGCGATCGACCTTTCCGTTCGCCGTGAGCGGGAGCGCGTCCATGAGGACGAAATCGGAGGGTATCATGAAGTCGGGCAGCTTCTGCTGCAGGAAGTCGCGGAGCCGCGCGACGAGCTTGTCGACGATGATCCCCCGGAGCGGACTGTTGCCGTAAGCTCGCCAATCCCTCCGAGGACGCGGGGGCTCGCTCCTGGCCTGCGCGCTCGCCGAGCCCGTCGCCGCGGCGCCTATGCGCCGGAACACGACGTCGATGAGGCCGGGCGCGCCGGGCGTCGTTCGGAGGGTATGGACGTCGTAGCCGAGCTCTGCCGCGAGCTCCCATAGCCCTTCAGGATCCACGCCGCGGGCCTCCAGGCCCTTCAGCGCGAGGCGATGCTCTCCGGCCGTCTCGACGCCGCCATCGCCGGCGCTGGCGAGCCATTCCACCGTGTTCACCGCCGCCGCGACGCGCTGGTCCCGCAACCGGCGAAAGCCCACCGTATCCGGCGCGCCGCTGCCCAGCGCCTGGCGCACCTCCGGGAGCGACGGCCCCGGCTCCGGTGCGTCCATCCACATCACGTCCGAGAGGGGGTTTGGCGCGCCCCCCACGTCGATGATGACGTCGTAGCGGAACATCGTTATTTCGTTGTGGTGGTGCCCGCGCTTGTTCAGGATGCGCACGTCGCTCACCTGGGGCAGCCTCGCCTGGATCGCGTCGAAGAGCTCGGGGCTGACGAGCAGCTCCTCTTCCCGCTCCGCGCGCGACCGCACGCGCTCGGCGAGATCTTTGCGGGAGAGCGCGTCGGGCGCCTGGTAGAGCTGCACGGACGCGTGATAGGCGGAGAGCAGCGGGAGGCTCCGCACGTCGCCGATGAAGACACGGCCGCCCGGCGCCACGGCCCCGACGGCCCCCTCGATGACGCGCAAGAGATATTCGATGCTCGGGAAATACTGAGAGACCGAGTTGAGGATGACGGTGTCCATCGACGCCGGCTCGATGCCGGCGAAATCATCGGCGCCTCTGTGATCGAGGGTCACGTGGGCCAGCGAGGGCGCCCCGTCTCCCGCGTTGAGCCGCTCGCTCAGGCGGGAGAGCACGCTCCGGGAGAAATCGGTGCCTGTATAGCTGGTGCACGCGGGAGCGAGCCGCAAGAGGAGCAGCCCCGTCCCGCAGCCGATCTCGAGCACGCGCGAGGGCTTCGTGGCGAGGATCCGGGACACCGTACCCTCGACGAACTCCCTCATCTGTTCCTCGGCTATCGGCAGCCCCGTATAGCTGCTGTTCCAGCCGACGGTATCGAACGCAGGATCCCGCGGCTCGTCGTCGCCCGTATAGGTGTCCTCGTAGAGCGCGTGCCATTGCGACACGACCTCGCCGTCCAGGCCGCGGGGCTCCTCGTCCTCCGATGTCGCGGAGCGCAGGTCCTCGACGACGTACGCGACGAGGCGCTTCTGGCCGGGCTCGTCCTCGCGGGCAACGACGACGGCTTCCTTGACGGCGGGGTGCCGCCGGAGGACCGCCTCGATCTCGCCGGGCTCGATCCGGTAGCCGCGGATCTTCACCTGCTGATCGATCCGGCCGAGGAACTCGATGGCGCCGTCCTCCCGGCGGCGCGCCAGATCGCCCGTCCTGTAGAGGATGTCGCGCGGATCATCGATGAAGGGGCTCGGGATGAAGCGCGCCTCGGTCAGGTCCGGCCTGTTCAGGTATCCTCGCGCGACGCCCGCCCCGCCCGCATAGAGCTCTCCGGGCAATCCTTCCGGGACCGGAGCGAGGCGCTCGTCCAGCAGATAGACCTGCGTGCCGGCGATTGGATAGCCGATAGGGACGGAGTCCCCCACGGCGGCGAGGTCGCCGATCGTGTAGCAGCACGTGAACGTCGTGTTCTCCGTCGGGCCATAGCCGTTGATGATCCGGCACCCGTCGAGCGCCTCGGCGGCGCGTCGGACGTGGGGCACGGAGAGCACATCGCCGCCGGCGAGCAGCTGGCGCAGGCCGCGGAGATCCTCGAGCCGCTCGTCGACCATCAAGTGGAACAGGCCGGCGGTCAGCCATAGCGTCGTCACGCCATGGCGCCGGAGCGCCTGCCCCAGCTCCTCGAGGGACGGCTGGTGAGGAGGCATGACGACGAGCCGCCCGCCGTTCAAGAGGCAGCCCCAGATTTCAAAGGTCGAAGCGTCGAACGAGAGGGGAGCGAGCGCGAGGAACACGTCCTCCGCGGTGAGCGTCACGTAGTCGGCGCCTCGGCAGAGTCGGACGACCCCTCGATGTAGCGCCATGACGCCCTTCGGCTTCCCCGTCGACCCCGACGTGTACATCACATAGGCGAGGTCGTCCGGCAAGACATCGACTTGTGGTCTCTCGGGGCTCTCCTCTGCGATCGCCTCCCAGTCCGTGTCCAGACGGACGAGGCGGCCTGGCAGGCGGCCGACCTTCCCCTGGAGGAGGCGCTCTTGGGTCAGGACGATCGACGCCCCCGTGTCCTCCAGCAGGAAGGAGAGGTGGTGCTTCGGGTGGCTCGGGTCCAGCGGGACATAGGCGCCCCCGGCCTTGAGCACACCGAGCAGCGCCACGATCATCTCGATGGACCGCTCGAAGCAGACAGCGACCGGGACGTCGGCGCCGACACCCAGGCGCCGCAAGTACCGCGCGAGCTGATTGGCCCTGCGATCGAGGTGACGGTATGTGACGCATTCATTCCCGAAGACCACGGCTACGGCGTCGGGTGTGCGCTCCACCTGGATCTCAAAAACCTCATGGATGGAGTGGTGGTTGCGCTCGTCGCTCATACGCCCGTCCCTTCATTGATGTCGGCACCGACCGTGAGGGAATATAGAATGCGTCAAGGGCAGTCTGGGGCGCTTCCCATTGCGCCTGCGTGCTGGCAGGCGTGAATACCCGTGGCATTAAAACACGATGTTTTTCGTCGGACACGCTCGCGGCTATCGGGACCGGCCGACGTCGTCAGCATACCCTCTGGAGAGCATTGTGGTCTGAATGCCGAACGAAACCCATTCCCGCCCTTGACGAAGGATTCGTGGAAGCAACCTCGAGGATACCACAGCGCTGCGGCACAAGGGACGGAACTTCTTGAAGATTTCGCGCACGTGGGTGGATGTAGTGAGGGGTGTTTGCCGCGCCGCGCCGCGTCGGAGATGAGGAGAGCGTGCTCGTCCTCGTAATTCAGCGAACAGCGACAGGGTGAGTCCGAACACACGCCGCGCAGCGAATTCGGGCGAAGCTCAGGGGGCAGCACGATCACGCCGCAATCACCACGGTGCTACACATTGCAGATCTGCTACGGATGGCCGTAGCGTGTTGAACACCGTAGAGAGGCGTGGTCCACCCTCGTAGCGTCAAGAAACATGCCCCGTGCACCGAAGGGGTGCTCGCGGCCGCGAGCCCATGGCGCGAGCGCCTCGCACGCGCGCTGCGAGGCAACAGGGGCCTGCGAAAGCGCACGACAAGCCAGCTCCCAAACGCAAGAGACGTTACTATAGTGCCTTACAAATTGCGGCGAGCTTCTTCCCGGCGCGTTTGCCATTGATTTGCTCGACTGCCCGACCGTGAGCTGGACGCCCCGGCTCGCGGCACGCTCATGGACGTTCCTGCGACGGCGCCCGGCCTCGCCCGCTGCCGCGCGCGGCATAGAGGCTCGCCCTCGGCGGAGATCACGCCCGCTCCGGTGCGCCGTCACGTCGAGCCCATCGCCGTGAGCGCACCGCCGCAGCGCTGCACACCGGGCTGGTTCGATGATGACCAGGGCGACATCGATTATGCGATCAACGATTTCGACGAGGCGGTAATCGGCGACTGCCAGCTCGACGTCTGGCGGCTCGCCACGAGCCTCGCCCTGGTCGCGCGCCGGTGGGATCACGCGGGCTTCCGCGCCGACGTGCGATGGATCGCGCTCGATTACGCCGACCAGGTCGCGCTGGATTACGCGAGCTTCTGAGCGGCCCGCGTGGGCTCAGGTCGATCGCCGCCGCCCGGGAGCCGTCGGCGCAGGCGGATCGAGCCGGCCGGCCCCGGCGAGCCGGACGATGCGGCGGAAGCGCGGGCACTCCATGTGGCTCGGCGCGGAGCACGCCGCGGCGTGGCGAAGGCCGTCGCGCAGGGCGATGAGCCGCTGGATGGTCCGGTCCAGCTCCTCGGCCTTGGCCGTCAGCCGCTCGCGCTCGATGCGCGGCCGGCCGTCCGGCGAGAACATCCGGGCGATCTCGTCCAGCGAAAACCCCGCCACCTGGCCGAGCGCGATCAGCGCCAGGCGCTCGAGCACCCCGGCGTCGAACAGGCGCCGCAAGCCCCGCCGCCCGGTGGACGCGATCAGCCCCTTCTCCTCGTAAAACCGCAGGGTCGAGGCGGGCACGCCGGAGCGCCGGGCCACCTCCGCGATGTCCAGAGACTTCACGCTTGACCTCAAGTCGACTTGAACTTGCAGACTACGGCGCATGATCGCCGAATGCAAACCGAAGGAGACTCCGATGTCAGAAGCCCATCCGCCGAACCGAGACCAGGCCGCGATCTGGAACGAGAGCAGCGGGCGCACCTGGGTGGAAATGCAGGAAGTGCTCGACGGCATGCTGGCGCCGCTCGAGGCGCCGCTCATCGAAGAGGGCTTCCCCGGCGAGGGCAGGCGCGTCCTCGACATCGGCTGCGGCGCGGGCGCCACGACCCTCTCGATGGCGCGGCGCCTTGGGCCAACGGGCCTCTGTCTCGGCGTGGATATCTCCGGGCCGCTCGTGGCGGCCGCCAGGGCACGCGCCGCCGCCGAAGGCCTCGCGTCGGCCGCCTTCGTCCAGGCGGACGCGCAGACGCACGGCTTCGAGCGAGGCCCGTTCGACGCGGTGATCTCGCGTTTCGGCGTGATGTTCTTCCAGGATCCCGCGGCGGCGTTCGCCAACATCCGGCGCGCCGCGCGGCGCAAGGCGAAGCTCGCGTTCGTGGCCTGGCGCAGCTCCGACGAGAATCCGTTCCTGACCGAGGCCTCACGAGCTGCCGCGCCGCACCTGCCCAACTTTCGCGTTTCGGAGCCCGACGCCCCCGGCCCATTCGCCTTCGCGGACAGAGAGCACGTGCAGCGGATCCTGGACGCGAGCGGCTGGACCGACGTCGACATTCGCCCGATCGACGTGCCGTGCTGCATCGCGGAGAAGGACGTGCTCGCCTACGCCACCAGGATGGGACTGCTGGGCCAGGCGCTGAGGGACGCGGACGAGCCGACGTGCGCGCGGATGGCCGAAGTGGTTCGCCCTGCCTTCGACGTGTATATCCGCGACGGCGCGGCCCGCTTCACCGCGGCCTGCTGGCTCGTGAGCGCGCGCGCCTAGCCGCTGCATGCCTGTTCGAGCGGCGACCCGCCGTCGGGAGACCGCGGGCGCGATCAGCCCTCACCGAGCGCCGGTCGAAGAGACACCGCGCTCACTTCGTCCGCTTCAGCGCCGCCTTGAGCACGTGCTCCGCGATGAGGTAGCCGAACCCCTCGCCGTCGATCCTCCGGATCAGCTGATCGCGCGTGATCCGGAGCGCCGCCGCCGCGGAGCTCAGGTTCCACCCGTGCGCCGCGAGCTGCTGGAGGAGCCGGGCGCGCCTCACCTGCCCCGCCGAGAGCCGGAACGTCTTCGCGTACTCCAGCGTGCCGTCGTCGCGCACGATCGCCTCGCCGAGGTGGTTGTCCAGCGCGGGATCGAGCTCGGTCATGAACCGCTGCAGCGAGAACGGCCCCGCCCGGTACACGCGCTCCGCAGCGATCGGCCGGCCGATGAGCCCAGCGGCCGTGTCCACGTGCAGCGCGCCGGCCTCCGCCCGCGCCCGGCCGAGCGCGGCCCGCAGATCGTCGAGCGAGCTTATCCGCGCCTCGTCGAAGGTGTGCTCGAAGGCCTGGCTGTCGCCGTTGTGGCGGGCCGCGTAGAGCAGCGTCTGCTCGTAGAAGTCCTCGATCAGCGTGCGGTGCAGCGCGCGGTAGTCGTCGGGGTGCGACACGACGAACACCGACGCGAGCAGCTCGCCGACGAAGAGCAGGAGGCCGCACTGGCCCTCGTGGATCTCGAAGACGCGCAGCGCGTCCTCCAGGCCGGGGATCGCCCGGCCGGAGAGCGACACCTCCGTGCGCGGGTCGAGGCCGTGGGAGACCGCCCGCCGCGAGTACTCGGACCAGGCGATCTCGGGGGCGTTGAAGTGCAGGGCGAGAAAGCCCTCCATCGCGAGGTGCTGCGGCAACAGGCGCAGGCGGTTCCGCTCGGCCGGATCCTCGCCGCGCGCCTCGCGCCGGACCATGCGCGCGAGGACGTTGACACAGCGGTGTTGCCCGCCCACGACGCGGCCCTCGGTCGGGCCCGCGAGCGCCGCGCCGTAGGACGCGACCGGCGAGCCGTCCTCGGTCCACCCGACGATGAGCGCGTGCGGCACGTAGGTCGAGCAGTAAAGGGAGCCGTCGCCCACCTTGACGATGGCCAGCTCGGCCTCGTAACCGCGGCGGGCGATGCGCAGGTCGTCCCGCGGCGCGTCCCGGAGGAGTGGGACGAGGCGCACGCCCGCGAAGACCTGGGCGTGCGTGGCCGAGAGCCCCCGGAGCGCGAGCGACTGGAGCAGGGCCGGCGCCTTCGCCATCAGGGCGCCTCGACCGCCGCGGCGGGCGCGCCTGCTGCGGGCTCAACTGCGTCTGCCGGCTCCGCTGCGTCTGCCGGCTCCACTGCTTCTACCGGCCCCGCGGCCGCCGGTCTCGCGGCGCCCGGCGTCCCGGCGTGCCGCGAGAGCAGCGCGGCCGCGCGCTGCGCGAGGTAACGCTCGAGCTCCGCGAGCGGCGCCGTGCCCTCGGCAAAGCGGGCGAAGCCGAGGACCGTCGGCAGGTCCTCGGCGTCGCGCAGGCCGACCGTCGGGATCGACGGGCCGAGCGCGCGGGGCGCGTAGCGCTCGCTGTCGAACACGGGGTTGATGTGGACGATCGACGTGCGCTGCCCCGGGTCGAGCCGCGCACGGAAGCAGCGGGCGACCTCGGCAGCAGCGCCGGCCGGGTCGTTCTCGAAGCCGTCCGAGAGGAGCACCACGACGTCGGGACGCCACGCGAGCGCATCGAGCAGCGGCGTGGCGAGGTCGGTCTGGCCGCGCGCGTCGACGAGGATCTCGTCGGGCGTGGGCGCGGTCCAGAAGGCGCGGTACTCGCGGGCGGCGGCGCGCAGCAGGTAGCTCGCGCCGAGCGCGACGGCGAGCGGGCGGCGGCGCTTCTCGCTCGATCCGGACGCCGAGTAGCTCCGGTCGAGCACGGCCGCGACGCGCCCGAGCGCGGCCGGGCTCTTCCTGAGCGCCCGCGCGGCGGCGCGCTCGAGCGCGGCGTGGAGCTCGTCGCGGCGGCCCTGCCGCGCCTTCTCGGGCAGCGAGAGCGCATAGAGGGCGACGCGCGTGAGCGGGGCGCGGCCGAGGTCGACGGCGAGGTCCACGTCCTCTCGCCCGGCGGCGCGCTGGAGCCGGAGGCGCTCGCCCTCGGTCATGCGCGGCGCGGCGCGGCGGAGGAGCTCCTCGCGAGAGACGCCGCGGGCGGCGGCGAGCCCCTCGGCGACGGTCAGCGGCAGGTCGAAGATCGCCGCCTTCGCATAACGAGCCTGCCGCGCGCTCTCGAGGAGCGGCGTCTCGAACGGCGCGCGCCGCCCGGGCTCGAACAGGAAGGGCCCGATCTCGCCGGGGAGCCGGAGGTGGGCGTGCACGGCGAGCGCGCGGACGTGGGCGCGGTACTTGACGGCGTCGAACGCCGGGTCGGGCCTGCCCGCGAGGTAGCCGCGGATGACGGCGCGCGCGCGGCGGTTGTTCACGCGCCGCTCCCGGAGCTCGCGCAGCGCCCGGAGCGCGCGCTGGGGCGGGAGCTCCCGGAGCGCGGCCGCGATGAGCGAGCCCTCCTCGCGCCGGTCGGCGGCGGGCGTCTCGGCGCCGGTCGCGAGGAGGTTCACCGCGATGCGGGCCTGGTTGAAGTGGTTGATGCCGGCGGCGAGCGTGCGCGCGTAGAGGCGGCGGTAATTGCCGAGGATGTACTCGTGGAGGAACTCGATGGAGACGGCCTGGCCTCCGGAGGTGCCGTAGAACTCGGCCTGCCCGGTGCACGCGAAGCAGGCGTTGATGAACATGACGAGGTCCTCACGCTCGACGCGCTCGGTGTGAAAGCGTGCGGGGGGCGCGGGATGGGCGGGGGGCATAGCGAAGAGCCGCCCGGGGAATGGTGGGGCGATCAACCTACGACAGTTTCCAGACTGGGATCGGAAATCGCCCCGGAGTCCCACGGGCGGCAGGGGCAGATTAGCTCAGGAGGGGCGGCTCGCAGAACTGGCTGGAGGGGGCGCCTCGCAGAACCGGCTGGAGGGGGCGCCTCGCAGAACTGGCTGGTGCGCCCACGTGGTGGGGGGCGCCGAGCCACTTTCCGCCGTCGGGGCGAGCCCCTCGGATGCACGCGCACATGATACGTTCGCGTTAGCCAGTGCACAATCGTGGCTCACACTTTCTGCTCGCGACCTTCCTCCTCCACGCATGCGGAGTCGCCGCGGTGCGTGCGCTCGCGCCGGAGCGCCTCGAGGTGCCGGCGCGGGCCGGCGCGGGCGACCAGCTCGATCCGCTCCTGCTGCTGGGCCCCGATGTCTTGCTGGATGGCCCGAGGACGCCGGAAGCCCGAGCGACGGAGCCCCACCGGGGCCTCGCCTGGGCAATGGGCATCGATCCTGGCATCTCGCGTGCCGCGCCGAGAGGACGCGGCCAAGCGGCGCCCGAGGCGCCTCCTGCGCACGCATCGCGCTCTGGCCCGGCGACCCACGGTCACGCGTCGCCGGACGCTGCCGACGCGCCCCCGGGCGCTGCCGACGAGCTTCCCCCGGCCGCGGCACCTCCAGGGCTGGGCGGCGCGCCGATCTGGGCATTGCCAGGTGTCTTGCCGGTGGATCCGCGCGCTCCCGAGCGCCGCCCCGTCCCGGTGCGCCCCGTCCCGGTGCACTCCGCGCGGAGCGATGCGGACAAGGACGGGCGAAAGCCGGTCCTGGTCTTCCCCGCGGCGGGCTTGCTCGCCTCGGCGGTCGCGGAGGAGGTGTCGTCCTCCGTCGTGCCGCCGGACTCGGAGAGCTCGTTCGAGCTCACGCTGGACGCGAAGGGCCAGCTCGTCTCGGTGCGCTTCCTCCAGGCGAACACGGGGAACGGTGACGACTTTCGGCGCGTCGCCCAGGCCGTCTTGAAGCGCTTCTCCGGGCAAGCGCTGGCGCTGAACGGCGATTTTGCCGCCGGGAGCAGGGTGACCGTCCACGTGACCAGCCGGGTCGTCATGCCGGATGGGACGCGGCACGGGCTCCGGAGGCCGGCGGTAAGACGCGGAGACGGCACGCCGCTCATCCGTGAAGACTCGCTGGACGATCGCTTCAGCGCGCCTCATCTCATGCCGTCGCCTGGCGAGAAGATGCGCAGGGTGAACTTCATCTCGGATCTCGTGAACCTCGGCGCGCAGCGCCGGAGGGTCTTCAGCACGCGGGTCGAAGCGGTGCCTGCCGCGCTGCCATAACGCGAGCACGAGGGCGGGAAGGCAGGGACATCATGAGCAGTCCTCTCTGCCTCCGCGCGCTGAGGTCGGCGCATCCGCGCCATCCTCTCCGGTACGGAGCCGCCGAGATTCCACGTCCGCCCGTCGCGCGCGTCGTGTAGGCTGACCTTCGATGAGCGGCGTGGGAGGGAAGCCCGAACGACCGGAGACGCCGCCGGGGATGCCGGAGCCCGGCGAGCTCATCGGGGGCAAGTATCGCATCGAGCATGTCATCGGCCAGGGAGGGATGGGGGTCGTCGTCGCGGCGCGCCACACCACCCTGAAACGGCGCGTCGCGCTGAAGTTCTTGCTCCCCGCGGCGCACAGCAAGCCGCAGGACGTGGCCCGCTTCCTCCGCGAGGCGCAGGCCGCGGCGGCGATCACGAGCGAGCACGTCGCCGAGGTCATCGACGTCGGCACGACCGAGGCGGGCCTACCGTACATCGTCATGGAATTCCTTCGCGGGCTCAACGTCGCGGAGCGGATCGATCGGCTCGGCCCGTTCTCGGCCGAGGACGCCGTGGCCTACGTCCTCGAGGTCTGCGAGGCGATCGCCGAAGCGCACGCGCTCGGGATCGTCCACCGCGATCTCAAGCCGAGCAACCTGTTCCTCGCGGAGAAGGAAGACGGATCGAGCCAGATCAAGGTGATCGACTTCGGGATCTCGAAGGCGCTCAACGCGGGCACGCTCGACAACGAAGGAAGGCTGACAGCGAAGGAAGTGGTCCTCGGCTCTCCATCGTACATGTCGCCGGAGCACGTCCGCAGCGCGCAAGCGGTCGACACCCGGACCGATATCTGGGCGCTCGGCGTGATTCTGTACGAGATGCTCACCGGCCGCCTGCCGTTCCACGGCGAGTCGCCGTCAGCGCTCTTCGTGAGCATCGCGGTCGATCCGCCGACGCCGCCGCGCACCCATCGACCGGACATCCCTGCCGCTCTGGAGCGCATCATCCTGAGCTGCCTGGAGAAGCGCGCGGATCAGCGCCCTCAGACCGTCGCCGAGCTCGCGGAGGCGCTCGCGCCGCTCGCGCCGGAGCGATCCCGCGCGTCGCTGGAGCGAATCCTCCGCAGCGGCCCGGGCGTCCCGACCGTCCGGGCGCCCGACGCCGCGGTCGACGCGCGCATCGACGTCGACGGCGATACGTCGAAGCTGGTCGAGCGGCAGGAGGCGAAGACCAGGACGGCCCCGTCGCCGAGACCCGCTTCGGAGCCCATGGTATCGCGCATCGCGGGGCTCCACGCCGTCGACGAGACCGCGAAGTCGATGACGGTCCGCACGAATGCCCCGCGGCGGGGGCGCAACGTCCTGCTGGGAGCGGCGGTCGCCGCGCTCGCAGGGCTCGCGCTCTTCGCGCTCCAGAGACGTGGCGAGGGCGAGCCGGGCCCGAGGAGCGAACCGGCGCAGGAGCAGCATCAGCGCCTCGACCACGCGTGCCAGCAGAGCCGCGTGCGTCTCCAGAACGGCATCAAGCTCGGCCCCTTCGACACCATCGGGTGGGAGGTCGATCTCTGGCTCGCGCGCGTCGGCGAGGCGGGCGCCCTCGGGCCCCCCGCGCCGGATGCCGGTGCCCAGGCCCCTGCGCACGAGCCTCCCGGCGGCTCCGGCCCGGTGGTCGGCGCGCCCGCCCCGCCGCTCACCGCCGCATCCCTGGGCGACATCGCGACAGGCGGGCGGCTCACGCCCGCGCTCGACGCGGTGCTGAGCCAGGTGGTCGACGGGACCGTCACTGTCAAGGAGGCCAGTCCCGGGGACTCCCGTGCTCTCACCGACATCACGGTGACGTTCGGCGACGGTTATGGCCGCGTCTTCTTCAATCCCCAGGTCCGGCCCCGCTTCATCGCGGTAGCCGAGCGCCTCTACCAGGCGGCCGGCGCGGACGCCGGCGCGCTCTACGCCCGCTGCGCGCGCCTCGAGGTGCGCGACGTGGGCGCCTGGTTCCGCGGCGACGACCCCGGCGGCGCGACCGCCGCGCTGCTCTATCAAATGGAGACGTTCGCCGAGCCGCCTCACCCGACGTTCATCGCGCTGTCGTCGCTGGACACCGCAGGACGGCTCCGCGCCTTGCGCGCCAGGGTCAGAGACGCCTGGCTCGACGACAAGGCGCTGAGAGAGCTCCTCGTACGGCGCGGCGCCCACGTCACGGCGGCGAGGGAGGGCACCGTCATCACCTTCCCGGACGACGCGCCGCTGCGCGCGAGGGTCATTGGCCGCGAGCTCTCGGACGCCCTCGACCCGTCCGGCCACCGCGCTCGGTGAGCTTCGGCGCACCTCGCTCCCTCCGCGTCGATTCGAGCCCGCCCCGGACGAGGAGAGGTACGCTCCCCGCCAGGGTCCTTGAGGGTGCCAGGGTCGTTGCCGTCGAGTCAGCTCGTGGACGAAGGCGGTCCCACGTCTCGTCGGCCTGAGACGGAACCTCGCCAGTCGTCGTCAGGGGCCGAAATAAGTGTCGCGGGTCAAACGGCGGACGGTGTATCGTACTTTACATGGAGGGGCTGACGCGCGCAGGAGAGGAGCGACCGCGTGGATTATCCAGGGTGCTGCGGGGGTTTTCAGCGAAGGTCGCCCTGCGCCTCGGCCTCCTTTTCCTGGCCTTCCCGGTCATCGTCTCGGCGCTGACATATCATCAGACACGGCAAGCGGAGACTGCAGCGCTGGAGCGACACGGCGCCGCGATCGCCAGCCTCTTCAACTACAGCTTGCAGGCGCTGCACGATGAGGGGTCGTCGCCCACGATGCAGCGCATCCTGGCGAACGGCGCGCTCATCAGCAACGTCCGGCGGGTGCGGATGACCGACCTCGCCGGCAAGATCATCGCCAGCAGCTATCGGCCCGAGGTCGGGACGTCGAGCACGTCTCCGCTGCTGCGCAGCTTCCTTGACAGCGGCAGCGACCAACCGATCGTCCAGCTGCTCGACGAGCGGAGCGAGCTCACGATCATCCGACCGATCTACCATGGTCAGGCGTGGGGCATCACGGCCCAGCCCATGGTCGGCGCCACAGAGCTCCTCATGGAGCGGCGAGAGGTCGACTCGCTCGCCTTCGCCGCGGCGCTCCGGATGCTCGCGAGCTCCGGCTGTGTCGCGCTCGCCTTCTTCATGGCCGCGCTCCTCGGCCTCCGCGCGGCCGCGCCGCCCCCGGGCCGTCGTGATCCCGCGGCGGTGCCGCCGCAGCGCCTTCCAGGAAACAACGTCCCGACGCGCCTCGGAGACCCGTATGCATGATCGTCGCGCTCGATGTCTCCTCGCCTTCGTCGCCCTGCTCGCGCTCCTCTCCGCGGCGTGCAACAACCGGGCTCCGACGCCGCTCCGCGTGGGGCTCGTGGTCTGGGTGGGATACGCCCCGCTCTACGTCGCGGCGGAGCGCAAGCTGAACGCGCCCGTCGACGTGGAGCTCATCACGTTCAGCAACGGGACGGACGTGCATCGGGCGTTCGTCGAGAAGAAGCTCGACATCACGGCGTCGACGTTGTTCGACGCCATGCGGCTCGCGGATCAAGGGCTCGATCCCCAGGTCATCATGGCGCTCGACACCTCGCACGGCGCGGACGGGATCGTCGCCCGGGAGGGGATCGCGACCATGCGCGACCTGAAGGGCAAGCGCGTGGCCGCCGATCTGGCCAGCATCAACCATCTTCTCCTGATCAGGGCGCTGGATCTGTCGGGCATGTCGACGTCCGACGTGGAGATCGTCCAGACCACGCTCGAGGAGACCACCCGCGCGCTGAAGGCAGGAGAGGTGGACGCCGCCGTCAGCTGGGAGCCGTTCCTGTCCCAGGCGGTGGCCGAAGGCGCGCGGCAGATCTTCTCGAGCACGGAGATCCCGGATGAGATCGTCGATGTGCTCCTCGTGTCGAGAGAGACGGCCGCCCAGCGTCGCGAGGACATCGTGGCGTTCCTGCGCGGCTGGGACAGGGCGCTCGATCTCTGCAAGACGCGGCCGGCCGAGGCCCCGGGCATGATGGCGCAGGCACAGGGGATGAAGGTCGACGAGCTCGAGAAGAGCATGGCGGGCCTGAGCCTGCTCGACCTCGCGCGAAATCAGCAGATGTTCGACCGATCCGCGAAGGAGCGGTCGCTCTGGGCGGCCTACGACGCGACGGCTCAGGCGATGACGAAGGCGAAGCTCCTCAAGAACGCTCCAGCTCCGGCCGAAGCGCGGCTGAACCCGGAGCTCGTCGCCGCCGCGCTCCGGAAGTGACGTCGTGCCGCCACGTCGGCGGTCCACGTCTGCTCCGCTATTCGGGCCAGACCTCGATCCAGACGAACAGCACCTGTCCGGCGGCCTGGTTGTCGACGGCCACCGGATAGACCGTGCGCGCGCGGAGCGCCTCGACGAGGTGACCGTGGTGGATCGCGAACCGCCCGATGAAATCGTCGTTCACGAGGTCCCTGTCGATGAGCTCACCGCGCAGGTGGACATCCGGCGTGAGCGGCACGCGGTACCAGGTCGGCGGACCGTTCCATCCAGGCGTGCAGGTGTCGCGTTGCCCCGGGCGATCCAGCGCGCGCCTCCCGAGCGACCGGCCGCCCACGAACAGCTCCGCCGAGCCGAAGGGCTCCGGCGGCTCGGTCCCGGCGCCTGCCGCCTCCACCGCGAAGCCGGCCACGCTGGCGGCCGCCGCGACAGGGTGCTTCGTGCGGAGGAGACCGCCGATGGCGGAGAGCGCCTCCGCCGGGACCGCGCCCATCCCGTCCCACTGACGGCCGTCCGCCTTGGCCGGGCTGATGACGGCGCCGTCGATGGAGATGCGCACATGCGCCGGCAGCGGCGGCGCCGCCGGCTTGCACGCCGCGCACGCGAGGACGAGCCCGTACAGCGCGGCCGCTCCGAGAGGACGTGACGCCATGCCTCGAGAATCTATCCTGGTGGCCGCGGCGCACCAACGCCGAAGAGCGCGGCGGAGCGCGCTGGTCGCGCGCGCTCGGGTCCACGCCGCGAAGACCAGAAATCGCGCCATCAGCCCGCCTGACGCTTCTTCGACTGGACCTTGACCATGCGCACGGCGGCGCCGTGGATATCCTGCAGGAAGCGCAAGGCTACGGCGTCGTCTTCCTGGAGGAGCCTCAGCATCTCCTTGGCCGTGACGCCCGCGCCGTCGGGGTGCCGGAAGACGACCTCGTCTTCCGGCGCATACTGGAGGAGGTTCTCCAGCGCGTGCTTCGCCGGGCCTGGCTCATACAGGTGCTCGCGATCGATGCGCGAGAGGTCCGCGCGCTCGACCACCGTGCTGCCGTCGTCGAGCGAGACGTCGTAATATCCTGTCGGATCGAGGTCGAACAGGTTGGAGTGAGTCGCAATGAAGAGCTGGTCGATGTGCTGCTCCTCGACGAGGCGGACGAGCAGCTGGCGCAGGGCGCGACCGCTCGTCGGGGCATGGAGGTGGGCCTCCGGCTCCTCGATGCCGACAGCGCGTGCGCCGAGAAGCATGGCTTGCGCCAGGATCGCGTAGACCTGTGCGATGCCAAGACCGGCGAGGTCGATGGATACATCGCGGCCCTCGGGATTCGGCTCCGGAAGGAGCTCGCGCAGATCGATCTCGCCAGTGCGCGGATCCTGGACCGGAGCGAAGTGTGGACGATGAAGTGGCTCGCCCGCGAGCAGGGCGCGGAATGCGGCGAGCTTGCGGCGGACCTCGTGATTCGGGCTGAGCTGGGCGGCTAGCAGGGCGCTCTTCAGACGGCCGGCGCGGAGGTGCCACGCCACGATGTCTTCCCCCTTGGGCGGAGCGGAGGTCCCTTCCGGCCGAGGCAGGCGGTCCGCGCTCACAAGCGCGTACGCGCGGGCCGAGAGCTCGATCAAAAGCGCCCGCAGTTGGTCGCGCTGGCGCATACGAAGACTATAGTCTTCATTCGTTTCGTACGGTTGCGACTTTGGCTCCAGGAGCACCATCAGGTCGCTCTCCCCGGAGTAGAGCGACGTGAACGAGAGGCTCGGCTGGTGCTCGAGAGTCCAGTCAAAGGTCACCTCCACGGCCAGCTCCGCCGCAGGAAGCAACCCAACGGGCACCAGCGTCTCTGGCGGCGCAGCAAGCCGAGCTCCCAGCACGATGGACCTGGATGTGCCGCGAGCGCAGACATCCCGCCGGCTGATGACGCCGCTCTCGATCGCTCTCGCAGCGCCGCCATCGGGCAATAAGTCCCCTGTCTCCGCGATCACGGCAGCCAGCCGGAAGAGCGTCCTGAGGCTCTCGAGAATGTTCTACTTGCCGCTCCCGTTCGGGCCGTAGAAGACGTTGAATTGGCCGAGATCGTCGACGCGGACATCCCGGAGGCTGCGGTAGCCCTTGGCCCAGAGCGACGCGATCCTCATGACGGCGCGATGCTACACACGGCCCTCGATCCGGGCCAGCGCAACGGCGACCGCGTGGGCCGGGCAGACGCGCACAGCGCCGACCACGCAACTTCCCTCGGATGGGCGGGCTCTTCTTCGCACAGCGCCAGGCTCCTGCCCCTCGACACCGCCGCTCACCCCCGGCTCATCCGCGCGATCGCCTCGGCCAGCGCGCCGTCGTCCGCGCCCTCCACGTCGCCGGCGAGCGCCTCCTCGGCGGCGGCGAGCGCCGCGTCCCGGAGGCGGTAGAGCTCGGGCTCGGGGATGCGCTCGCGCGCGGCGAGGACCCCCGGCGGGACGCCGCGCAACATCTCCAGGATCAGCCCGAGGCGGCGGCGTGCCTCGGGCGCCGGCGGCGCGCCGAGGCCGAGCCGCCGCCGCGTTGCCTCCGGCGCGGCGGCGAGGCGGCGCGAGGAGGCCTCGGCGACCTGGGCGGCCAGCGCGTGGAACACGGGCGGCGACGGGAGCCTCGCCTCCATCCAGACGAGCAGCCGCACGAACTCGCGCGCCCCCTCGAACGCCCGCCGCCCGTGGAGCATGCGCCGGTTGTCGACAACGAGGATGTCCGCCGGGCCGAGCGACAGCTCGATGGGGCGCGACGCCTCGACGAACCGCGCGAGGCGCGCGGCGATCGCGTCCCCCGGCGGCACGACCGGCGCGTGCGTGAGCGCGAGGGCGCCGCCGCGGAGCGACACCGTGGGCCCGAAGAAATCGCCGAACACGAAGGGGATGCGCCTGTGCACCGTGAACAGCGCGCGGAAGAGCTCGGGATCGGCGCGCTCGATCGTCGAGAGCAGCGCCCAGCCGTCGAGCAAGAGGCAGCCGCCGCCGCGCTCCGCGGGCCTGACGCACGCCATGATCTGCGTCGCCGGCGGCGCGCCCGCGAAGCACTGGCTGTCGGTGTGGAGCGGCGCCGCCGCGGAGCTCGAGGCGAACGACCTGCCGCCCGGCACGGCCTTGATCGGCTGCCGCTCCACGAGGAGCGGCCTCGCACCGAGGAGCCGCTCGGCGAAGCCCCACGGCGCCCGCGCGGCCTCCTCGGGCGCCAGCGCCGCGTCGCCGCGGAGGACCGAGAAGCCGCGCGCGGCGAGCTCGTCGAAGAGCCTCACCGGACCGCGCTCCGCCCCGGGCCAGATCCATCGCTCGCTCACGGGCGCGCTCCGCGAGGGCGCTCGAAGAGCGAAATCATCTTGGTTATCCAGCACATAGAAGCTCGGCAGCCGCGCCGTCCACGCCGCTCACGCATCGAGGAAGCGGGCCTCCCGGAAGCCGGCGCGGAGCAGCGCGCGCGGGATGGGCACGATCCGGAGCAGCGGCGCGCCCTCGGGCACCTCGATCGGCGCCCCGAGCCGGCGCACGTGGAACACCGCCGGGGTCGCGAAGAAGACGTCGGTCGCGACCACGCCGCGCATCACGTCGTAGCCGTCGCCGTGGAACCCATCGAGCAGGCTCGACCAGCCCGGCGGCGTCCGGATGAAGGCCCACGGCTTCACGAAGAAGTGCGGCTCACCCGGCGGGTGCGGCGTGAAGTACTTCGTCAGGTAC
Source organism: Sorangium sp. So ce375 (assembly GCF_051473855.1). Lineage (NCBI taxonomy): Bacteria > Pseudomonadati > Myxococcota > Polyangiales > Polyangiaceae > Sorangium > Sorangium sp. So ce375. The sequence goes on along the minus strand of NZ_CP150335.1, from coordinate 2,623,128 downwards.
CAGAGCGCCCCGCGGTTCGCGGCGATGAAATCGTCGCCGAAGGCCTGCGCGAACGTGCGCTCCACCGCGGCCGCTCCGTCGGCCAGGCGCGGCGCCTCCGGCGCGACGGCGAGCGTGTGTCCGTCGAACGTCGCGCGGAACGGGACGGCGTTCCTCACCACGATCGACGCGAGCCGCCGCGCCCTCCCGCGCCATGGGACCGGATCGGGCCCGGCCGCGGTCGTGACCTCGGTCACCTCGGTGATCTCCGGCGCCGCCGGCCCGGCGACGACAAGCCGCACGCGCGCCGACCCAGCGTGGCCCTCTCGCGCGCTCCCCTCGCCCCCATCGCCTGCGCTCCCCTCGCCCCCATCGCCTGCGCTCCCCTCGCCTTCACCCTCTTCTCCAGCGCTCCCCTCGTCCGCGCTCCCCTTGCCCTCAGCTCCAGCGCTCCCCCGATCCGCGCTGGCGCTCCGCCGCCCCGCCGCGCCCCCCACGAGGCGCCGGTACTTGCGGGTCACCTGGCCCTTCTTCACCGCGAAGTACTTCGCGTCATAGAACTCCGCGTGCGCCCGCCCCACCTCGGGCGCGTCCGCGAGCGCGCACGCCTCGATCTGCACGTCGGGGAGCACCGGCGCGATGCAGGCGATCTCGCCCTCGAGCCGCAGGCGCTGCGGGGCCTCGTCGCGGACGCGCAGCTCGACCACCAGCGGGACGAAGGCGCCGTCGTCGGCGAGGTACGCCTCGCTCACCTCGATCAGCACGTTCCGGCGGTTGGCCGCGCCCGCCACGCGCAGCCACAGGCCCGGGTCCGGGCGCACGAGGAGCCCGGTCCACAGGCGCAGGCGGGGCGGCCCCAGCCCCTTCCGGCACGTCCAGGCGAGGCCGCCGCGCAGCGCCCTGTGCCACGGCCCTTCCGGCGCCAGGAAGCCCTGCGAGACCAGCCGGGGCAGCGCGGCGCTGTGGGCCCGGACGAGCGCCTCGCGGTGCTCGCCCGCAGGCTCGGCGCGGAGCGACCCGAGGCGCCGCCGCACCTCGATCGGCCGCGCCAGCGTGATCTGCAGCCCGAACGCGTTGCCCTCGAGCAGCGGCACGCACGCCTTCGCCACGCGGAGCGGCACCGCGCCGTCGAGATCGCCGGTGCGCCGCGTGAGCCGGCACAGGCCGAGGGCGTCGAGCACCTCGAAGCGGGCGTCACCCGCCGCAGCCACCGCCACCGCCGCAGCCACCGCCGCCTCCGCAGCCGCCGCCGCCGCCGCAGCTCGACGAGCTGCAGCTCGATCCGCCGGACGAGCCGCCGCCCGTGGAGACCGGGGGGGGCGGGGTCATCGCATAGACCATCGGCCCGAAGAGCGGCGACATCGCGAGCGCCGCCGTGCCGCTCGCGGCGACCGTCAAGCCGATGTCCACCGCCTCTCGGCGGCGGCCGCTCGCGACGTCCGAGCGGAGCGAGACGGTCGAGTCGTCGAGCCACCTGAGGTAGTCCGACTTCATGGTGCTGTAGGCGCTCGCGGTCCGCGCCACGATCCACGTGGCGACGAGCAGCGCGATCATCTCCACCACCAGGAACGTGTAGGGCCGATCGAGCTCCTCCGCGCGGATGGCGCGGATCAGCCCCACGCCGAGCAGGCCGATACCGACCGCCCACACAACGGCCGAGAGGGCCGTCATCGTCCCCTGCGGGCGGAGCATCCCTGCAGCGGCGAGCTCGCCGCGGAGCTCCTGCTCGAAGCGGGCCGCGATCTGGTCGGCGGAGGCGCGCACCTGATCGAGCGAGAGCGCCACCATCCGATCGCCGTGCGCGCCCCTCGACGAGAGCGAGCTGAAGAACGCCGCGAGCACCCGGTCCGGCGGGGCCGAGCCGACCATGAGGTGGAGCGCCTGAGGCGCGTCCTTCGCGTCCCCCGCGGGGACGAGCCAGCCCGCGGCCATCGCGACCGCGATCAGCGTGGCGGCGACGCCCTTCTTCTCGTCACGGAGGTACGCGATGGCCCAGTACTCGTCCGACTGGGGGATCCAGCCCGCCGAGAGCCGCTCCCGCTGCGGCGCACGCGCGTAGGCCGGGGAGCGGTAAGGCGCGCCCCCCGGCGTCTCCGCGACCGCCGCGGCGCCGCTCGGCTGCGCCGATCGATCGAGGGAGGCGCCGACGGCGCTGCGCACCAGGATCGCGACGATGAGGCCGCAGACCGAGAGCGCCAGATAGAAGAGCAGGAACGCCGGCCCCGACGCCATGTTGAACGGGAAGAAGTCGAAGATCTCGTGGATCATGGCGCCGCCTCTGGGTGCTCAAGCCGGTCGACGTCGTCGACCGCGCGCGCGAGCAGCTCCACCAGCGCCGCGTAGGCCGCGCCCGGCGCCTCGTGGACCTTCTTCAGCGGGGCCACGTCGACGCCGAGGAGCTTGCCCGCTCCGGCGAGCACCGCGCCCAGATCGTCGTCGCCCTCGATCCCGTGCAGGCCGAGCAGGGCGTGGAGCGGGCCGCGGATCTGCTTCACCTTGCGGGAGATCGCGCCCCTCAGGGCGTCGTCCGCGCCCATCCCGTCCACCACGGCGCGCCGGAGGCGGATCTGCGCCTCGCGCAGCTCCTGCTCGACGCGCAGGCGGCGGTTCTTGCCGTCGATCACGAGCGCCGAGAACGGGTCGCGGCCGGAGAGGAGCACGTGGCACCGGCGGATGTCGTCGTAGAGCAGCGGGAACACGTCCGCGGCCCGCGGGATCTCGGCGGCGGTGAGGATCATCGCCTCGATGCGGGCCGCGTAACGCGCGATCTGGAGCGCGTTGGCGATCGCGTCGAGGCTCTCGCGGGAGGCCTCCTCGAGCACCACCATCAGATCGACGTCGCTCTGTCCGTCGCGGTAGCTGCCGCGCGCCGCGCTCCCGTACACGAGCAGGCACGAAAGCTCGTCGCCGAGCGTCCGCTCCAGGCTCTCCTTCAGCTCGACGAGCCGCGCCTGCACCTGCGCCGGCAGCTTGGAGACGGCGCTCCCCTTGGCGATGGATCCCTCGTTCATGGTCTATCTTCGCGGCTCGACGAGCCGGACCTCGGCGCTCGAGCCAATCCCCTTGATGGCCCAGACTACCCGACCTCCCGGCAGCCGCTCTCGCCGAATGAACGGCAGGATCCTGGGTCGCACGCTCCCGTCGCCCGCGGGCCCGACGAAGCGGGCGTGGAGCAGCAAGCGATCGACGATCGCCTCGGGCGCGAGCCCGGGGTCAGCCGCCGCCGCCGCGGCGACGCGGAGCGCGTCGGCCACCGCGGTCAGGCTCGGGGCCCGCGGCGACGCCTCGACGCACCGGGCCGCGAGGCGCGCGGCCGCCTCGCGGTGAGACGAGAGCCGCGGCAGGAGCGGGAGCGCGTCGTCGACGCGCTTGCGCTGGAGGATCGCGCGCGATCGGGCGACGTCCTCGGCGTCGAACGGACCCACGGACTCCGGCGGTGGATCGAGGGGCGAGGTGAGCAGCTCGGCCACGCGGGCCTGGACCTCGGCGAGCGCCGACGCCTCTGCGGACGAGGCGCCGGCGGGCAACCCCGGTCGGGTCGACGCCAACGTGGGACCGGCCGACGTGGGTCGGGTCGACGTCGGTCGCGACGGCGCGGACCGAGCGATCGCCCTCGCGGTCGTGATCTCGGCCGCGAGCGCGGCGAAGGGCGGGAAATCGCCGTCGCGCTCGATCAGGATCGGGAGCGGCCCGGTGCGAGCGAGGACCTCGGCGAGCAGGGCAAACACCGGCGCAGGGACCGGATGGGCGTGCGTGTCGAAGTAGAAGCCGTGCTCCATCACGCCGCCGGCGATGTGGATCATCGCCACGCGCTCGAGCGGATAGGCTCGGACCAGCTCCCCGGGATCGACGCCGGCATTGACGGCGTTCGCATAGACGTTGCCCACGTCGAGGAGCAGATCGCACCCGGTGCGGGCGACGACCTCGGCATAGAAGTCCCCCTCCCCGGGGCCGTCGCCCGGGAACCGCAGCGTACACGCCGCATTCTCGAGCAGCAGGGGGATGTCCGGGAGCGCCCGCCGGGCGGCGGCGACGTTCCTCGCGACGGCGCGCGCCGCCTCGATCGTGTACGGCAGGGCCGTGAGGTGGCCGATCTCCCGGCCGCCGCCGCGCACGAACGCGACGTGCTCGCTCACGACCGGGGCCGAGAGCTCACGGCAGAGCGCCCCCAGGCGGCGCGCGCGATCCATGTCGATACCCGAGGCGCTGCCGAGCGAGAGCTTCACGCCGTGAGGCACCACCGGCCAGATGCGCGCGATGGCGGAGGCCTCGCGCCGCGCGGCCGGGCTCGCGAAGCAGGCCTCGGCGACGACCTCGACGAAATCCACCGCATCGGGCGCGGCCAGCAGATCGGCGGCGAGCTCGGGGCGGAATCCAACGCCGACGACACCGACGGCGCCGACGACGCTGGAGAGGGGCGAGCTGGGGGCGGGCACGAGCACGCGAGGACCTGCCTCAGTCTGCCCTCGCGGAGGGATTCGGAACAGAGGACAGCGGGATCGGCTAGAAGTCGAGATCACCCGAGATGCGAGAGGCAGCAACCATGCGCGTGGCGATCCTCGACGACTACCAGGGCGTGGCGCTCCGGATGGCCGACTGGCGAAGCCTCCACCCGGCGGCAGAGGTGCAGGCCTTCACCGACCACGTCGACGATCCCGACGCCTTGGCCGCGCGGCTGCGCGCCTTCCAGGCCGTGGTGCTGATGCGCGAGCGCACGCCGTTCCCGCGCGCGCTGCTCGAGAAGCTGGACGGCCTCCGGCTGCTGATCACGGCGGGCATGCGCAACGCCTCGATCGATCTCGCTGCCGCGACCGAGCGCCGCGTCCAGGTCTCCGGCACCGACATGCTGCCCTACCCGACGGCGGAGCTCACCTGGGGGCTCATCCTTGCGCTCTTCCGGCACATCCCGGCCGAGGACCGCGCCGCGCGCGAGGGTCGCTGGCAGACGACGCTCGGGCTCGGCCTCAACGGCAAGACGCTCGGGCTCGTCGGGCTCGGCAAGCTCGGCGGCCAGGTCGCGCACGTGGGCCGCGCCTTCGGCATGAAGGTGATCGCCTGGAGCCAGAACCTCACGGCCGAGCGCGCCGCCGAGGTGGGCGCCCGGCTCGTCACGAAGGACGACCTCTTCGCCAGCGCCGATGTCGTCAGCGTCCACCTCGTGTTGAGCCCTCGCTCCCGCGGGCTGGTGGGCGCGGCCGAGCTCGAGCGGATGAAGCCGACTGCGTTCCTCGTCAACACCTCGCGCGGCCCCATCGTCGACGAGGCGGCGCTGCTCGCCGCCCTGCGCGCGCGGCGCATCGCCGGCGCGGCGCTCGACGTCTTCGAGCCCGAGCCGCTGCCCGCGGATCACCCGCTGCTCGCGCTCGACAACACCGTGATCACGCCGCACCTCGGTTATGTCACCGAGGAGGGCTATCGCCTGCTCTATGGCCAGGCGGTCGAGAACATCCGCGCCTTCCTCGATGGCAAGGTGCTTCGGCCCTTGAACCAGCTCCCTGTCGATCCGGCGCCGCTCGGCTAGGCTCCGCCGCCGCGCTCCGCGGCTCAGAGGAACTGGCTGCTCCATTTGCGGAACGTCATGATGCCCTTCTCCCCGGCGCACAGGACGGGCTGAGCGCGGTAGATCTTGTTCTCCCAGATCGGGATATCCTCCTCGATCTGCCGGCAGATCTCCGCGGCCAGGGCCTGGCCGAGGCGCTGCGCGCCGTCGTTGCGCAGCCAGAAGGCGGTGCGGATGTCGATGAGCTCATCGTCGATCGGGGTGACCGTGTTCACGAAGAGGAGCTCGACGATGCCGGTGAAGCGGATCGTCCCGTAGCCCATGCCGTGGCCTTCCCACGTGATCGTGCCGTCGACCACCTGCCCTCCCGGGCCCTTCTGCTTCACCACCGATCGGGATCGGATGATGTGGCCCTCGACCTCGATCTCGGTCCGGGGCGGCACCAGCATGCCGTGCACCGTGACGAAGTGGGCCGGATCCACGATGTTCTCGAGGGCCTCCTGGACGTGCGTCCGGACCCTCCAGCGCTTGCCGTGGCTCAGGGACCACTCCGTCGAGCGCGCCTCGGCGAGCGGCGGGATCTCGAAGGCGGCGGGCTCGCCGCCGAGCGCGTGGTGGACCAGGATCAGGCCGTCGAGCTCCCGCACCTCCCAGGCGCGGGTCCTCGCCTTCGGAGGGATCGTGTCCGCGTAGGGGATGTGCACGCACTTCCCTTCGCCGGAGATCACCCATCCGTGGAACGGGCACCGGATGCCGCCCTGCTCGACGCGCCCGCCCACACCGAGGTGCGCGCCCATATGAGGGCAGTGGGCGTCGAGGACCCGGGCCTCGCCGTCCTGCGTCCGGAACAGCACCAGATCCTGACCGAAGCAGCGGAGCGGAACGGGCCCGCCCGTGGACAGCTCGTCCGAGGTGGCGACCTGGAACCAGCCTTGCGGGAAAGGCTGCAGAGGGATTCGAGCGCTCACATGGGTCTCCTCGGCTCAGCGTCTGTCGGCGTCGCCCGCGCGCTCGTGCAGCGCCGGGCGGAGGGGGTTTTCATCGTGCCGGTGGTCGCGGCACGAGCTCGCCACTCTACCAGCAAACCTCGGGGGCGTGAGTGAGCCGAGGCACTGGCACGCTCCCGCGCCGCGCGCGGCGTGCCTGGCGGGCGGCCGTGCTCCGGCGGACACGGCGGCTCTCCGCGGCGTGCCCGACGACCGCCCGGAGGCGAGCTGCTGCGCATCAAGGGCGAGCTGCGCTCGCGCCGGAAGCTGCCGAGCGCACTACCCTGATGGCCCCCATGCTCGGCGCACGGTAGGCTCGGGGGCGTGTCAGGGGCGCATTGGGCTCGCGGCGCGAGGAGGGCGACGCAGGCTGTCGTCGCGGCGACGGGGTTCGTGCTGCTCGCCCTGCGCTACGTGATCCCTGCCCTGATGGTCCAGGTACATCCCATTGGATCGACGGCGTCGCCCTATGGATATGTCGAGTACGTGCCGCCGGAGCCGGGGCCGCGCCCGCTCCTGCTCGTGCTGCACGGCGGGGGCAGCCGCGGTGACGGCACGTACCCGCGCGCCATCGTCCACCGCCTGCCTCCGCTGCGTTATCTGGCGTACGCGCGCCTGTTCGGCACGTCATCCTCGCTCCTCGACGCCGGCGTGCTGATCGCCGCGCCGCAGTCGCCCGGCGAATGGGACGCGGCGAAGATCGACGCCTTCCTCGACTACCTGCTCGCAACGCGCGAGATCGATCGCGACCGCATCTATCTCACCGGTCCGAGCATGGGAGGGTGCGGAACCTGGCGCTACGCCGCTGCCCATCCGGAGCGGCTGGCGGCTGCGCTGCCGATCTGCGGTGCTTGCCCGCAGACGGGTGAGCTCGCGGCGGGTCTGCGCACGCTCCCGGTGCGCGCGTTCCACGCCTTCGACGACGAGGTCGTGCCCAACTACATGTCTGCGACCTGGGTGTCCGCCATCGCCGCGCTGCGGGGTACCTCGAGCGGCAATCTGATGCTGAGTTATCCGCCGGGGTCCGATTCGACCGCGGTGCTCGACGGAGGCCGGGTCGTCTGGCGTCCCGGTACCGGCGCATCCGCGGACGATGCGCTCACGCTCACGGAGTTCGCGCGCGGCGGGCACATCGTGTTCGTCGATGTCTACGCCGAGGATGCGACCTGGCGCTGGCTGTTTGCGCAGCGCCGCGACGCCCGTGCGAAATGAACGCACCGCGGGCATCAAGCCGTCACGCCCAGCCCCCACGGCGGCGGCTGAAACCGCGCCTCGTCCCGCGTCAGCGCGCCGCCGAGAGCTGCTCCAACCCCTCTGCCACGCCGATAACGGGCGCATACCCGAGCTCGGCGCGGGCGCGGTTGGTCTTCATGGTCACCGAGCGCGACATCATGGCCACGGCGAAGCGGGTCATCGGCGGTGCCCAGCGGACGCCGAGGAGGAGCCATAGGCCCTCGATCGCGGCCGCGAGCGGGAGGGCGACGGCGCTCGGCACGCTGCGCCGAGGCAGCACCCCCCCCTTCCGTCCACGCGAGCGCCGTCAGGAAATTGCGCAGCGTGCGCGTGCCGTCCTCGGCGACGAAGCAGGCGCGCCCGCCCTGGCCTCGCTCCAGGGCGAGCTGCACCGCGTGCTCGAGGTTCGCGACGTGCGTGGTCGACGTGCGCGCCCCGCCTCCGTCGAGCCAGACGAAGCTCCCTCCCGGGCCATGCGAAGCACGGTCGTGTCCCTTGAACCCCAGACGAGGCGCGGGCGGATGGAGACGGTGGTCATGCCGCCGGGATCGTTCGCGGCGAGCACGCGCCGCTCCGCCTCCGTCTCCGAGTACAGGAAGAGTTGCCTCTCGGGATAGGGGCGCGCCTCGTCGATATCGATGAGATCGTGGCCATCGAAGAGCGCCGCCTCGGTGCCCACGTGGACGAACCGGCGCACGCCGGCGGCGCGCGCCGACTCGAGCGCCCGCGCCGCCCCTCCACGTTCGCCTCCCAGAACTGCGCGCGCGTCCCTCACTCCTCGACATACGCGCCGCAGTGCACCACGGCCTCAGCGCCCACGAGATCCTCGCCCTTCGGCGTCCCGAGGTCGGCCGCGACCGGCGCATGTGCCCGCGACCAAGAAACTGGCTCGAGGTGCCGAGGACGAGTCGACTGCCTAGGTGAAGCTGCCCGCGCCATCCCGCCCCGTTGCACTAATGTACATGTTGATGTACATTTTGAGCATGGCGCGTCGCTACTCCGTCGCAGAAGCTAGGGCCCAACTTCCCGCCATCATCGAGCAAGCGGAAGCGGGTGAAGCCGTCGAACTCACCCGGCGAGGCCGCCCCGTTGCGGTCGTCCTGTCCCGGGAGGAGTTCGAGCGGCTGCGCTCGGATCGACCGAGCTTCGGCGGCGCTTACCGTGCGTTCCGGAAGAGGTTCGTCCTCGAGGAGGTGGGCCTGGAACGCGACTTCGCCGCGTCCGTTCGCGACCGTTCGCCGGGTCGAAAGGTAAAGCTGTGAGCCCGCGCTTCTTGCTCGACACCTCCACGATCTCGGAGCCGATGAAGAAGGCACCCGACGAGGCGATGCTCGCGAAGATCGAGGCCCACGCGCACGAGAGCGCGCTCGCCGCCCCCGTGTGGCACGAGCTGTGGTACGGCTGTCGGCTCCTGCCCTCAGGCAAGCGGCGCACGGCTCTGGAGGCGTACCTGCGCGAGGTCGTCTACGTGTCCTTTCCCATCCTGCCGTACGACGCCGCGGCCTCGGCATGGCATGCCAATGAGCGCGCTCGGCTCGATGGGAAGGGAACGCCGGCACCGTTCGTGGACGGGCAAATCGCCGCCATCGCAAAGAGCAACGACTTGATCTTGGTAACGGCGAATGTTCGAGATTTTCAGCGATTTCAGGACCTGCCGGTCGAGAGCTGGTCGAGCAGAAAGAAGAAGTAGGAGACGACTCATCCTATCGACGGGGAAGCCAGGCGGCGCCATCAGCTTTATATGAAAACAAGAACCAACGTGAACACCGCTCCCAGGGTGAGGAGCCAGAGGAACGTGCCGGGAAACGCGAGTTGATGCAGAAGCGACGCGGCGGCAATGGCGGTCGCACCAAGAACCGGTAGTTGGTACTGCGCCTGGAGAGTGACGCGTATGGCCTGGTTCGCCGCACGCCGTGCCTTTCACGGCTCGCTCGCGAAGGAGCTCACCGCGGGAGCGAGCTCTGGTGGTGGAGCAGCAGCGAGCCCAGTGCCAGACGCGTCCGCAGCCGCCTGTGTCTTCCTGTACTCCTCGGCCGGTGGAACGAGCAAGAACGTCACGAGGCCGTGGAGGCTCTGGACGGTGTCGCGAATTTCCTCCAGCGTGACGCGGAAATATTCTTTGCGATGGTTCACCATATTGACCCGGCGAGCCGCGAAGGCACGATGGAGCTTGCCCTCCAGCGCAGGCGCGTCCTCGGAGTAAATGATCGCATGCACATCGAACGGGAACGGCACTGACGCGTCGCCGAGCTCGTCGACACGCTCGAGCGGCTCCAGCCTGCGTGTCATGCCGATCTTGTAGATGCCCTCACCGAACGAACCGATGTTCGACAGCACGTAGACGTGGCCGGACTTCGTCAGCTGCGCGCGCGCGATCGCCTTCGCTTTCCGATCAAGCGCGTCCTTGAGGTCAGTTTCGAGGCGGTTCACGAGGGCCTCGAGCTTCTCGTGCTGCTTCGCCGTCGCGGCGCGCGCGACTTCTGCGGCGGCCGCTTCGACTCCCGCAGCCTCGATCCTGGCTGCCTCGGCGGCCGCAGCTGCGTCCGCGGCGGCCAGCTCCGCGCGCGCCCGAGCGAGCGCGGCTGCCGATTTGGCCTCCTCCTTCTCGGCATCGGCCTTGGCGCGATCGATTTCCTCCTGGGCCCTCTGCTCCTCGCGCATCTGCTCCTTGATGCGCTTTTGCTCTTCCTTCTCCTGCTGGACTTTCTCGCGGTGCTCGTGCACGAGGTGCAGCTCGGCGAGCTTCAGGTCGAAGTACCGACGCGAGATGAAGACGCGCTGGACCTCACCGAGCTTGTTTATGTCGTCGTAGGCCTTCGTGATCCGCTGCTCCAGCGTCGTGACGTTGTCATACCGAACCTTCGCGATCGCAGCGTCGCATTCACCATTGAAGGCTCGCAGCATCAGCTTCGACTGCTGGCGGATCATTTTCTTGCCCTCAGCGGCGCTACCGCCGACGGACCACTTGGTGTCGCACGGCGCCGCCTTGTCCTCCTTGATGAGCATCTGCTGCTCGTCGCGCGTTCCCTTGAGGCGAGCGGTGTATTGCGCGGACGACTCGAACCCATACTTGGGCGCGTAGAAGCCGAACGACTGGATCTCGAGAGCCTCCTCGATGGACCGAAGCGCACGATCCGCGGCCTCGAACTCCGCCTTGGCGCGCAAGATGTCGCCTCGGATCCGCTCGAGCTCGTCGGGATCACGCGTCGCCATCTTGAGTGCCTCCTGGGTAGCCCGGAGCTCTCGATGCGCTGCGGCGGTCGAGTCCTGCGCCGATTTCGCCTCGGCCTGTGCGCGGGCGATATCGCCCTGGGCGGCCCTCAACTCCGTGCGGAGCTGTTCCAGCTCCTGTGCGGCCAACGGCAGCGACTGCCCGGCAACGGCCGCCGTGAACGGCGGGGATTGCGCCGTCGGCACCGAGACGAGTGCTGGCCGGGCCACAGCCGCGGGCTGCGGCGCCGGCGCGATCATTGACGAGGGTACACGCTGCGATGGCGTTGGTTGAGGCGATGGCAAGGCAGGGAGCCAGACCACCACGCCGAAGGACCCATGATTCGAGTGGGACGGCGGATCGAGTTGTGCCTGACAGGCCACGTGAGCTCCGTACCGGCCATATAGGTTGGCGAAGATGGGCTTCCACTGGAAGGCCAGCTCGCGCGGCAGATAGCCGACCTTCCCACCGAGCACCCATACGACGATGGCATTCGGGTCGTAGGGGTTTTGCGGATCAGATAGCAGCCATGCCTGCATGAATGCGCCCGTTCGACCGTGCACGGCCGAGACCACCCGCCGCATCTGGTCCGGGTTATGTGCCGCGCCGACGACCTCATGGCGCAGGCACCTCGGACCAGCGATCCAGACAGCGCGTTGACCTTCTACAGTCTCAATCGAGTGCGGGATAGCCAGGTCTTCGAAGGGCTGCATCCAATGTACTCCATCCGTAAAAGATCGGAATGTCCGCCCCTATTTTGGAAGGGGATATATCGTGCCATCAGCGTTGTCGGGAGGCATGGACGAGTAGGGGAATTGCGACCCGGACAGCGCGCCTGTATGTCGGCCAGCGACGGCTTCCCACGCGGCCGTTCCACACCATGTGCTTGCGCGCTGCGCTCGCGACGCCGCGGTCGGTCGCGTCACTCCACTGCATGGCCATCCGACCCCTGGCGCCCCTCCTGCGCATCGTGGGAAGGTAGCGTAGCCGACGGCCAACCCGACATGTCAAGCCCTCGGTGCGAGGCCATCAGATGACTCGATCGGACGCAATGCTGCGACGCGTTGGTGGAGGCCGCGACGTTGCCGGAGGTGGCGATGCCAGAGGACGGACGACGCCTCTCCGGCAACGGGGCGGCGTCGCCTCGCTGACGCCTGTGCAGAACCCCGAGCTTTGCAACCTCGCCAGGAGGAGAGCGCCCTGTCGCGCGAGGCCGCGCGACAGCCGTTCAGCTAGTCCGGCGCGAAGGAGATGATCTGCGCCCTGCACATCGTCACCGACTGCGACCACCCGGGCAAGAGCAGCAGCGGTCTGCCCAGGAGGCGCGCGGCGATGTCGCGCGATATCAGGCCATAAACCGGACGCGGTAGATCGGCGGCAGGTGGCTTGAGATCGACTGCCATGAATCGCCTTGATCCTCGGTGATCCAGAGCGAGCCTGTGGTGGACCCGAAGGCGAGGCGATCGCCGCTGTCGCCGATGTCGAGGGCGTGCCGGAACGTGAGGTCGTAGGCGTGGCGCCGCGGGAGCCCGTCGCCCTCCCACAGGGCACCGCCGTTCGCGCTGACACCTCGTCGCCGAAGGAGGAGTTTGCGCCGGCGAACCGCTGACTCAGTTGTCGGGAGCGCCCGCGCACGCGAAGCACAAAAAGCGAGAGCGCGGCCGGTGGGGGCCGCGCTCTCGCTCGCTGCTATAACGCGCTCGCTCAGGCGATGAGCGGAGCGATAAGGAGCGACACGACGCCCATCACCTTGATGAGGATCGAGATGCCGGGGCCCGACGTGTCCTTGAAGGGATCGCCGACGGTGTCGCCGACGACCGCCGCCTTGTGGGCGTCGGAGCCCTTCGCGTGGCCGTCGAGGCCGCCCTTCTCGATGTGCTTCTTCGCGTTGTCCCAGGCGCCGCCGCCGTTCGCCATCATCAGCGAGAGCACCGCGCCGACGACGAGCGCGCCGGCCAGCGTGCCCGCGAGGACCTCGGGGCCGGCCACGAAGCCGACGACGACCGGCGCGAGCACCGCGATGGCGCCGGGCGCGATCATCTCGCGGATGGCGGCCGACGTCGCGATGTCGACGATGACCTTCGGCTGCGGCTCGACGCCCGGCTTGCCCTCGAGCAGGCCGGGGATCTCGCGGAACTGACGGCGGATCTCCTCGACGATCGAGCCGGCCGCGCGGCCGACGGCGGTCATCGTGAGCGCGCCGACGAGGCAGGGCAGGAGCGCGCCGAAGAGGAGCCCCATGAGGACCTTCGCGTCCGTCAGGTAGAGCACGAGCTCCGGGAGGCCCTTCGCGCGACGGACCGCGTCGACCTCCATGTTGAAGGCGGCGAACAGCGCGACGACGGTGAGCACCGCCGAGCCGATCGCGAAGCCCTTGCCGACGGCGGCGGTGGTGTTGCCGACCGCGTCGAGCTCGTCGGTGATGTCGCGGACCTCCTTGCCGAGGCCGGCCATCTCGGAGATGCCGCCGCCGTTGTCGGCGATCGGGCCGTACGCGTCGACGGTCATCACGATCGCGGTCCCCGCGAGCATGCCGACCGCGGCGAGCGCGATGCCGTAGAGGCCGAGGTAGTGGTTCGAGATCCAGCCCACCGCGACGAGGGTCACGATCGGGATCGCGACGCTCTCGAGGCCGACCGCGATGCCGCGGATGACGTTGGTGCCGGGGCCGGTGAGCGAGCTCTGGGCCACCTTGTGGATGGGGCCCATCGACGTGTAGTAGTCGGTCACGAGGCCGACGATGGCGCCGCCCGCCGCGCCGGCCGCGAGGGTGACGACGGCGCCGGAGCTGAAGCCGAGCCCCGGGAGGATGCCGGCCGCCGCGAACACGACGAGGAACGGCGGGACGATGAGCGCGAGGCGCAGCACCCGGGCCGGCGGCAGGTTCTTGAGGGCGCGGGTGATGAAGATGCCGACGACCGAGACCGCGAGGCCGATCGTCGCGAGGAGCAGCGGCAGCGACACGGCCATCGCGCGGAGCTCCACCTCGCCCACCGACGGAGCGAGCTGCTGCAGCTTGGCGATCGGCATCGTGAGGCCGAGCGCGATCGCGGCGACGACCGCGGCCACGTAGCTCTCGTAGATGTCGGCGCCCATGCCCGCGATGTCGCCGACGTTGTCGCCGACGTTGTCGGCGATGACGCCCGGGTTGCGGGGGTCGTCCTCGGGGATGTTCGCCTCGACCTTGCCGACGATGTCGGCGCCGACGTCGGCGGCCTTCGTGTAGATGCCGCCGCCGATGCGGGCGAAGAGCGCGATCGAGCTCGCCCCGACGGCGAACGAGTGGACGATGGTCGCGAGGTGCTCGTGGCTGCGGAACAGCGCGTAGATGCCGCCCAGGCCGATGAGGCCGAGCCCCGCGACGCAGAGGCCCATGACGGCGCCGCCGTCGAGCGCCGTGACGAGCGCGGTGGGCTTGCCGTGCGCGCGAGCGGCCTCCGCCGTGCGAACGTTGGCGTACGTCGCGGCCTTCATGCCGAAGAAGCCGGCGATGAGCGACAGGAACGCCCCGGAAGCGAAGGCGCCCGCGGACAGGAGCCCGAGCGTCGCGGCCAGGAGCGCGAAGACGACGGCGGCGTAGACGGCGAGCACCTTGTACTCGCGCGCGAGGAAGGCCATCGCCCCCTCGCGGACGTAGCGCGCGATGCGCGCCATCGTCTCGTTGCCCTCGGGGGCCTTCTTGACGCGCACGTAGAAGGTGCGTGCGACCAGGAGCGCGACGGCGCCCGTTACGAGCGATTGATACGACAAAGCATCCACGGGTGATGGTCCTCTCGCTCGCCCCCGGCCGGAGCGAGCGCCGGCTCACTCGTCCGTCCATGACGGCGAATCAAGTAGGAAATTGCGACGCCGCGGTTCCCTGGTACCGCCTGGGCGAAATCTGGAGCTGGGTCAGGGGAAAATGCGTCCGCGCCGTCGGTCCTGCTGGTCCCCGCGCCTGCCAGCGGTAACCGCAACATCGTAATATTACAGAAATGAACGACGTGGGTGGTGCGTCCCCGCTCGCCGCGTCTCGGTGCGGAGCTTCCTTGCGGTCCATTCCTCACCCGGCGCCTCGCCGCGCCGGCGCTCGAGGTCATCGCGGGCTGGTCGCCTAGCACTCCGGCAGATGGACCCCGACCTCCACCGGCACCTCGAGCACGTTCACCGCGAGGCCTCCGCGCGCCGTCTCCTTGTACTTCGACTCCATGTCCGCCCCCGTGTCGCGCATCGTCTTGATCACCTTGTCGAGGCTCACGAAGTGCGCCCCGTCGCCGTGCAGCGCCATGCGCGCGGCGCTGATGGCCTTGATGGCGGCCATCGCGTTGCGCTCGATGCACGGCACCTGGACGAGCCCGCCCACCGGATCGCACGTGAGCCCGAGGTTGTGCTCCATCGCGATCTCGGCCGCGTTCTCCGCCTGCTCCGGCGTGCCGCCCAGCGCCTCGGCCAGCGCGCCCGCGGCCATCGAGCACGCGGAGCCCACCTCGCCTTGACACCCCACCTCCGCGCCGCTGATCGACGCGTTCTCCTTGTAAAGAATGCCTATCGCGCCGGCCGTCAGGAGGAAGCGGATGACGCCCTCGTCCGTCGACGTCGGCACGAAGCGCCGGTAATAGTGAAGGACCGCCGGGATGATCCCCGCCGCGCCGTTGGTCGGCGCCGTCACGACGCGGCCCCCCGCGGCGTTCTCCTCGCTCACCGCGAGCGCGTAGAGGCTCACCCAGTCTATCGCCGTCAGCGGATCCCTGAGCCCCGCCTCCGGGCTCTCGATGAGCTTGCGGTGGAGGGCCGGCGCGCGGCGCGTCACCTTGAGGCCTCCGGGCAACACGCCCTCTGCCCGGAAGCCGCGCCGCACGCACTCCTGCATCACCTGCCATATCCGCAGGAGCCCCGCCTTGATCTCCGCCTCCGGGCGGAAGGCCTTCTCGTTCTCCAGCATGACCTGGCTGATCGACAGGCCGCTCGCCGCGCACGCCGCGAGCAGATCCGCGGCGCTGTGAAACGGGTACGGGAGCGGCGTCGTGTCCGCTTCGATCGGGCTCTCCCCCTTCGCCGCCGCCTCGTTCACCACGAAGCCGCCGCCCACCGAGTAATACACGCGCACGCGCAGCGGAGCGCCGCCGTGGTCCAGCGCCGTGAAGCGCATGCCGTTCGGGTGAAACGGCAGGCTCCGGTGCAGGAAGGCGAGGTGTCCTCTCACCTCGAAGCCGATCTCGTGACGCGAGAGCAGCGACAGCCGGCCGCTCCGCCGCACGCCCTCGACGATCTCGCCTGCACGCTCGACGTCCACCCCGTCCGGCGTCTCGCCCATGAGCCCCAGGATCACGGCCTTGTCGCTTCCGTGACCGCGACCGGTGGCGCCGAGCGACCCGAACAGCTCCACCGTGACCGCCGCGGTGCGGGCGAGCAGCCCCTCCTGGTCGAGATCCACCGCGAACATGCGCGCCGCGCGCATCGGCCCGACCGTGTGCGAGCTGCTGGGCCCGATACCGATCTTGAAGAGGTCGAAAATGGTGACTGCCATGTGCCCTGGAACGCCGTTGAGCGAGGACCTCGGCGCCTTTGCCGTAGAACGCTCGACGCTCAACGGTACACCCTACACCGGTGCAGGCCGATGCGCAGGGCGCCTCGCGCCGGGAGCGCACAACGCCTCACCCAGCCGCTGCGGCGCCCGCACGTTTTGGTATGCTCGGGGACGCCTTCCCGCATTTCCCTCACCCTCCGAGATGGGGATCCCCATGCGCCACGCCCCGGCCCTGCTCCTCGCCGCGTCCCTCCTCGCCCCCGCCGCCGCGCGCGGCGACGGCCCCTCGCCCTCGCCATCGCAGAGCGCTCAGGCCAGGCCGCCCGCGCTCGAGGTGACGATCGACAGGTCCAAGGTCGACCTCAAGGGCCGCCAGATCGAGGTGAGGCTGTCGCGCGCCGCCAGCAAGGTGCGCATCAAGGTCCTCGGACAGTCGGGCGCCGTCTTGGCCGAGGAGGAGAAGCCGTTCAGCGGGGCGGCCGCCGGCTCGCCGCTCGCCGTCACCTGGTCGCCCTCGAGCGACGAGCCGGTCGCGCGCATCGAGGTGTACGGCTACGACACCGCGGGTTACTGGGCGGGGATCGCGATCATCCCCTGGAACGTGAGCATCCCCCACGAAGAGGTGCAGTTCGAGACGGGCTCCGACGTCATCCGCGCTCCCGAGGTGCCCAAGCTGGAGGCGAGCCTCCAGAAGATCGCGGAGGTCGTGGCGAAGACGAGCGAGCTCGGCAAGATCACCCTGTTCATCGTCGGCCACACGGACACGGTCGGCAGCGCGGAGCACAACCTCACCCTGTCGCGGCGGCGCGCCCGCGCGATCGCGGCCTGGTTCAAGGGCCGCGGCGTGAAGCTCCCCATCGCCTTCGAGGGGCTCGGCGAGTCGGCGCCGCTCGTGAAGACCGCGGACCAGGTGGACGAGCCGAAGAACCGCCGGGTCGACTACATCCTGTCGATCGAGCCGCCGCGGCTGCCGTCGAGCGACGCGTCCTGGAAGGCGCTCTGAGGCGAGGCGGCCCCATGAAGACCACCGTCCTCGCGCTGGGCACCCGGGGCGACGTCCAGCCCGCGATCGCGCTCGGCAAGGCGCTCGCGGCCCGCGGCCACGCGGTCCGCGTCCTCGCCGGCAAGAGCTTCCAGCGCTGGATCGAGGCGCACGGGCTCACCGCGATCCCCGGGAGCCTCGACATGGTCGACATCATGGAGAGCGACCTCGGCAAGGAGTGGGTGTCGCGCGGCACGGACCCGATGGCCCAGTCGCGGATCCTGCAGCGGCTCATCGACCGCTTCGGCGCGGAGATGACCGACGACGCCCTGCGCGCGTGCGAGGGCGCCGAGCTCATCCTGAGCAGCTTCACCTCGGACACGTACGCGGCCTCCATCGCCGAGGCCTCCGGCGCGGTGCAGGTCAGCATCCCGTTCCAGCCCTCGATCCTGGCGACGCGCCACGGGCCCACCGCGGTCGCCGCGCCCTTCCCGCGCCGCGACAGCCTGCTCAACCTCCTGTTCGGCAAGCTCCTGATCGAGCCGACGGTGTGGCGCTGGTACGGCGGCGTGACGGCCCGCGTGCGGCAGCGGCTCGGCCTGCCGCCGCAGGATCGGCGCGCGTACATGGCCGCGCTGCGCCGCATGCTGGTCGTCCACGCCTACAGCGCCCATGTCGTCCCGCACCCGCCGGACTGGCCGCCCGGCTACCACACGACGGGCTACTGGTTCCTCGACGAGGGCGGCGACTACCGGCCGCCCGAGGCCCTCGAGCGGTTCCTCGCGGCAGGCGAGCCGCCGGTCGCCGTCGGCTTCGGCAGCATGACGTCCCACGATCCCGGCGCCACGACGAGGCTCCTCGTTGACGCGATCGCGCGGAGCGGCCAGCGCGCCATCCTGCTCTCCGGCTGGGCCGGGCTCGGCGACGTGGCGCTGCCCGAGACCATCCTCCGGATCGACGCCGCGCCGCACGACTGGCTGTATCCGCGGGTCGCCGCGGCGGTGATCCACGGGGGCGCAGGCACCGTGGCCGCGTGCCTGCGCGCCGGGCGGCCCGCGGTGGTCGTCCCGCACCTCGGGGACCAGCTCTTCTGGGGGCGCCGCGTCGAGGAGCTCGGCGTCGGCCCGCGCGCCATCCCGAGGCCACGCCTCACCGCCGAGGCGCTCGCTGCCGCGATCCGGACCGCCGCGACCGACGCCGGCATGCAGCAGCGGGCCGAGGAGCTCGGCCGCAAGATCCGCGGCGAGGACGGCGTGGCCACGGCGATAGGCCACATCGAGCGGCACCTCGCGGCGTTTCAGCGCTGAACGGTCCCGCCCACATGCCCCTGGCGGAGCAGAGCTCGGCTTAAGCAGCTGATGGCCCTCGCCGCCCAACGAAGGTGGGAGGCGGCCCGACATGAGAGCGCACCGGCTGGGATCCGCATCGAAGTGGCTGAACCCGGAGGCGGCCAGTGATACGTTCGAGGCGCGAGAGCACCATGGAAACCGGAAAGCTGGAAGCGCTGGAGGATTTCAAGAGCTGGATGCTCCGCGAGGTGCCCGACGCCGAGAGCATT
The DNA here is from genome assembly GCF_051473855.1 of Sorangium sp. So ce375. Classification (NCBI taxonomy): domain Bacteria; kingdom Pseudomonadati; phylum Myxococcota; order Polyangiales; family Polyangiaceae; genus Sorangium; species Sorangium sp. So ce375. The sequence continues at coordinate 2,604,173 of NZ_CP150335.1, read as the reverse complement.
CTCGACAAGCTCCAGCGAGCTGGGCTCGAGCTTCGTCGCGTCGAGCCTGCCGAGGGCTCAGGCAGCACGAGATCGTGGCTGCTCTTCTGGGAGCCGCCGAGCTATCTGCGCGAGAGCTTCGATCTCGCCCCAGAGCTCCTCCTCGTCCTTACTCCATGGAAGGAGGCGCAAGCGCGAGATGTGTCTCTGGCAGAAGACACCCTGAGACGGGACCACCGTCTGGATCGTGGCGTCGTACTCATTGTGGCACGCGATGCGGCAGCGGAACGCCGCCTAGCGCAACCCGTGCAACACACCGGGCGGCTTTACATCTTCGTGTCCCCAGACGAGGTGATAACGGCTCAGGATCCGAAGCGATGGCTCCGGGATCTGTTCCAGGAACGCGTCGGCTCCGGCAATCTCTTCGCCGCCGGGCGCCCGGTGTTCGGCTGGGACTTCGTCGGCAGACAGCAGGAGCTCCGCTCGATCCGCGGCCGCCTCCTGGACGGGCGGCCCGTAGGGCTCTACGGCCTGCGTAAGGCAGGGAAGACCTCCGTGTTGATCGCCTTGAAGGACCAGCTCATCGCCGATGCGACCGCCGAGAGCGGGTCGATTGTGGCGGTTCCGATTCACCTCGATCTGCTCTCGTTGAGCTTCGCGGAGATGAAGCGCTCCGGCTTCATGCGTTACCTGCTGCGTTCGATGCACGAGGCCCTCGAACGCCTCAGCATCTCACCCACGAACCTCGACCTTCCGGAGAGCTTCACAAACCGGCGGCGGCTGGGCGAGCTCGACGGCGAAGATCTCGAGCGGCTGGTTCCGGAGGCCTTAGAGTGCCTGATCGACTGGGCACGCTCTGCACCGTCCGCCCCGGCTATATTCCTTCTCATCGACGAATACGAGCGCATCCTCGGCGCGAGCAGGTTCCCGGTGAACGACGGACTTGACATCCTCGACTACCTCCGCGGCCTCGTGCAGCGCTACCCGAGGACGTTTAACATTCTGATCGCCGGGCTGGATCGACAGAAGGCGTCGGTGTCAAGGTACGGCCAGCGTCAGAACCCGCTATTCAACTTCATCGTCGATCATCCTCTCGCCGGACTGGAGCGCGAGGAGATGAACGAGCTCATTCGCAAGATCGGGCGCAGGTTGTCGCTCCGCTTTCAGGCAGACGCGCTGGATGTTATCTGGCGAGAGACCGGCGGACATCCATATCTCGCCAGAGAGTTCGGCCGCGTGATCGATCGGCAGATACCGTCGCAAAAGCGTGGTCCGATGGTGATCGATGGCGCCATCGCGCTCGAGCACCTCGAAGAATTCAGGCGCGATGTGGCCCCCACGATGCAGGAGATCCACGATGCGATGCGTACGATCGACCCACAGGCCCCGGAAGTTCTCACCTACGTCCTCCATTCCCCGGAAGAGACGGATGATTGGCTGAGCGTCTTGAAGCCGGAGTCGGTCCATACCCTCCGCCGCTATGGTATTTTGAACGAAACCGGAGCGCGCGAACCGATCCGAATTGGCAGCTTCGGCGCATGGCTGCTCCAGAACCAGCCGTTCGGCGTATCCACTGCAGCCAATGGCTGAGCACAGAAACCCATACCGTTCAGACATCCCTGGCAAGGGGCCCTTCGTGGGCCGCGCTGGCGAGCTCGCTCAGCTCACGAGCGCCCTCCATACCGGGCGCCGCGCCGTTGCCGCGGTCATGGGTGGTCGCGGAATGGGAAAGACAGCGCTCGCCATCGAGCTTCAGAAGAGGCTGGCAGCCGATGGAACGAAGGTGGTGCATTTCGTCCGTCGGCCGTCGAAGGACGCCGCCGCGTTCTTCGCGCAGCTCTCGTCGATCCTCGGCCTTCCGCTCGACCCCATCCTGCCAGTGGAGTCCATCGTCGAGGCTGTCGAGGCGCTCGACTGCGCGCGCGTTGTGCTGCTGCTTGATGAGATCGACGGCCTGATCTCCTCGGACACTGGGCGCGATCTGCTCGAGAACCTGCGGGCGGCTTATGAGCAGCTTGGCGGCAGGCTCGGGGTCGTGATCTTCGGCGGCAGCCGGCTCCGAGATCTCCTGTCGAGCGAGGTGTCCCCCTTTCTCCGCACGGCCCAGTGGATGCCTCTACTTGGGCTCTCCCTCGCGGAGACGGCCGTGTTCCTCCGCGAGCCGCTCGACCTTGCCATCCCCGACCCGCTCGTCGAGGCCGTCTGGGAGCAGACGGGCGGGCACCCTCTGCTGCTCCAACTGCTCATGGAGCGCGCCGTCGCCCTCGCACCGGATGCCACGCAGCTCCACCAAGCGCTGCGTGAGCTCGCCGAGGAGCAGCTTAACGCGACGCTCTTCCCGATTTGGTGGGACAACCTGACCCCTCGTGGTCAATCGGCATACCGCACATTGATCGGCCTGCGTCGACCGCTGGAGCGGCGTGAGTGGGCCGTTACATTCGGCAACGGGCCGGACGCAGTGGTCGAGATCCTCAAGACGACGGGCGTGGCGCGGGCCGACGGCGGGCAGCTCTTGCCGCGCTGCGCGCTGTTTCGACTGTGGCTCGAGCAGAATCACCCATTTGCAGAGGCCTCTTCGCGCACTGTCCACCCGGTCGCCGACGATGCCCTGTTCCACCTGCTCGGCGCTCATCCTTTCGAGCGGCTGGTCGTAAGCGGCGTCGCGCGGTGGGCCCGCGCAACGGTCGAGTTTCCGACCTGGCACCTGCGCCCGTCGCAGAGCGCGGGGAACGCTCGGCTGCTCCCAGAGCAACACTTCCAGCTCTGCCTGCTCACGGCGCTCCTGCAACGCGATCTGCTCGCCGAGCCAGAGGCGCTCTCCTCTGGGCGCGGACGCGCAGACGTGAAGGTGCGCTGGTCCCCGGATCCAGCTCGGCGAGCGTGTATCGAGGTAAAGGTCTGGGGCGGCACTGGCTACAAGGATGTCGTTGAACAGGTGATCGGGTATGCAGTTCCGGGCGATGAGTTCGCGTGCGTCGTCATGGTGGATCGGCAATCGAGGCCGCTGCACGAGCGTTACCGCGAGGAGTGTCTGCGCACCAGCACGCTCGGTGAGATCGTATGGCCGGACCGCGAGGGAGCACGTTCGCAGGTGCTCTACCCTGCGTTCATCACCCAGCACCCGCAGCCGTCGGGTGGACTCCTCCGCGTCCACCACATCCTCGTGCAGCTGCCACCGGACAGCAGCCCATAAATGACCATCTCCCGCTCGGCGTGGCGGCAACATGCGCAAGATGCCGCTCTGACACACTGCATCGGGGACGAACCGGCACAGCCCGCGTACACCTCGCCTCGGTGAGGCGCTCACGGAGCACGTTCCGAGCTGCGTCTCGTCATCACATCTCACCCTGAGGACGTACGACACCACCACCCTGGCGGCGGTCGATACGAGTCCTACTCTCAGAGCCCTCTCCGCCGGGTCGAGGCTCATGTATCATCCTCCGTTCAAACCCAGCGGGCGCACCAGCTGCCGAGCGGCTCGGATACCGCCCCTCGCCTTGACGAGGCCATGATGCAGCCAGACCTTCTCTCCAGCAGACCCGTCCGCGCCGCCGCCTCCGCGGTCTCGCCGCCGACGACGCGCGGCTTTCCGCTCGTCGGGGTGCTCCCGCACCTGCTCAAGGATCGGCTCGATTACCTCCTCTCGGCGAGAGACGAGCTCGGCGATCTGTACACGATCGATCTCGGGCTCACGCGGCTCGTCGCGCTGAACCACCCGAGGCACGCGCAGCACGTCCTGCGCGACAACGCGCGCAACTACCGCAAGGGAGGCGCGATATGGGAGAGCATACGCTCGCTCATCGGCAACGGGCTGCCCGCGAGCGAGGGTGACCTCTGGCTGCGGCAGCGGCGGATGATCCAGCCGGAGTTCCACCGGGACCGGCTCGCCGCGATGTGCGATCTCATGGTGCAGGCGATCGACGACGGCATGGCCGGCTTCGGCGCGGCCGCCGCCGCGGGGCGCCCGGTCAACGCCGAGCGGGAGCTCCCGCACATCACGATGAAGGTCATCCTCAACACCATGTTCGGCTCGGGGATCACCAAAGAGGAGGCGGACGCCGTCGGCGGCTCGCTCCAGTACGCGATCGACTACATGCTCCTCGGGGCCGCGCTCCAGGGGCTGCCGCGCTGGATACCGGCCCCCGGGCGGCGCCGCTTCGAGCGGTCGGTGAAGATGATCGACGAGCACGTGTTCCGCTTCATCGCCCAGCGCCGCGCGCACCCGGGGCGGAGCGGCGATCTGCTCGCGATCCTGCTCGCCACGGTGGACGCGGAGACGGGCGAGCAGATGACCAACCAGCAGCTGCGGGACGAGGCGGTGTCGATGTTCCTCGCCGGGTACGAGACGACCTCCGTCTCCCTCGCGTGGGCGCTCCACTTCCTGGTCGCGAACCCCGAGCTCCAGCAGGCGCTCGTGGCAGAGGTCGACGCGGCGCTCGGCGACAGGCGGCCCGGCTTCGCGGACGTCTCAAAACTCCCGCTCGCACTCGCGGTCTTCCAGGAGGCGCTGCGGCTCTACCCGCCGGCGTACTGGATACCTCGCACCGCGATCGAGGACGATGAGATCGACGGCTTCCGCATCCCCGCCGGTGCCATGGTGGGCGTCATGAGCTACGTGCTGCACCGGCACCCGGACCACTGGGAAACCCCGGCGCGCTTCGATCCTGGCCGGTTCACGCCGGAGCGCGCGCGCGGGCGGCACCCGCTCGCGTTCATCCCGTTCGGCAGCGGGCAGCGGCAGTGCGTGGGCAAGGAGTTCGCGCTCATGGAAGGGCAGCTCATCCTCGCCCGGCTCCTCCAGCGCTTCCGGGTCAGCGCGGTGCCGGGGCGCACGACGCGGCTGCACGTCGCGACCACGCTGCGCACGTCCGGCGGCGTGTGGCTCCGCCTGGAGCCGCGCCCGGGGCGGTGACCGGAACAACCCGACGGTGCACGGCGGGAAGTACGTGCCCACAACGCCGAAGCGATAGCCACATGCCTGTATGGCCCATCCTGCCTTCGCCGCCTCCGCAGCAAGCGGATGTGGACCGCGCGCTCGGCAGCGCGACGGCGGCGTGGCTCGTCGCGCACGATCGCCGCCGCGTTCGCGTCCCTCGGTCGGAGCTCGACGTGCTTCGCCCGCTGCTTCGCCTCCGAGGGGATACGTCTCCGCACGGCGAGGGCGCAGTTCAAGAAGAGGACACGCTGGGGCCCGTCACGATGCAGCTCGAGCGCCATGGGCGGCCAATCGCCGCCCTGCGCGTGGGTGCTGACCTATCGATCCAGCTTGCGTGGGATACCCCCGCGCAAGTGGAGGCGCCCGCCGCACTCCGCGCCTGGCTCACCGCGCACGTACTTCCCCCTGAGCCAGGACGCAGCCAAGCGCCCGCAGGCCTGGCCTCAGGAGGTGCGCTCGTCCCTACGGGAACAACCCTCGTTGCCGCAACGTCATCGTCCTATCGCCGCCTTTGCGCGGATGGCAGCCGGGTTTTCGCGATCGACGGCTGGAGGCTCGTGCGGCTGAGGAAGGACCACGGGGTCCTTGAGGTGTGCCCGGTTTTCAGGCGAGACACACCTATCGTGATCCACAATCGCGCGGTGCTCTTGCTCGACCCGAGCGGCAGGCGCTGCATTGTGACGGAAGACGGTGAGTCTCGCCCAGACCTGCGACCGCTCTGTGGCCTGCCTGCGCTACGCCTTCGCCATGCGCTGCCACGCTTCATGGCGGCGCGCGACGCGGCGCTCGCCCGCCTCGTCCCGAACGATGCCGATCTCCTCCCGCTCGACCCCGGCTACGACGCCTGCGACGCCTACGAGGCCTTCGGCGGCGCGCTGCCGGCCGCGCTGCGGCTGCGCTCGTTCTGGGGCTGCGACGTTCCCCGCGGGCTTCTGCACGAGGCACCGAAACGCGGCGCTCCCCGAAACGTCGCGCTCGGCGGCCGCCCTGTCTGGCTGGGCGCGACCAGCACGGGTGTGCTCGTCGTCGTGGCGCGCGATGACAGCGAGGTCGCCGTGCTCGCGGTCGACGAGGGCGGCCCGGCCCGCTCGCTGGGCGCGTTCCACGGGCGGGCGGATGACGTGCTCGCCGTGCTGCGCGTGGGCGACGAGGCGTGGCTCCACCTCGCTGCGCCGCTCGGCGACATCGTCGTGGCGCTGGAGGGCGCCGCAGGTCGATAGCACATCTGCGGGAAGTCGCCCCGGTTCAGCAGAAGAACCGCCATGGCGGTTCGCTTCGCCGTCCGACTTCCCGCCGTAGCACCTGTTTCGCTTCATCGCGCAGCGCCGCGCGCGGCCGGGGCGGGGCGGCAACCTGCTCTCGTTCCTCCTCGCCACGGTGGACACAGAGACCGGCGAGCAGATGAGCAACCAGCAGCCGCTTGCGGGACGCCCTACGACGGTGCAGCCTGTGTGACGGAGACCGTGCCCGAAGACGAGTCGAAGCGACGCGACGAGGCTGATGCGTTGGAACGCGCGGAGTTCGAGCGCGCCGGCGAGGAGTTCGAGCGCTCGCGCCAGGTCAAGCCGTCACGCCTCATCGATCCTCCCGATGCCGAGCTCGTCATGAGCCCGATCATCTTCAACGACTACCCCCTGATCTGGCTCGGCGAGGAGCACACCGTGTTCGTCTACTTCCTTGCGGGTGGGCGCAGGACGCACGAGCCGCTCGACGTGACCTGGGCTTCGCTCGATCCGAACGTCATCGCGATTCGCGAGACCGAACGTCTGGGTCAGTCCTTCGGGGCGAGGCTCGTCGGTGCGGCGGTAGGGATCACCAAGATCGTCGCCACCACAGCGGCGGGCCACCGCGAGGAGCTCGAGATCCGCGTGGTCGATCGTTCTCAGATCGAAATTCAGTGGTTTTGACGCGAGCAACCCGGGCGCGAACCCCGGAGCAAGCAGCTCGAGACCCGGCTCGGACCGCGGCCGTGGCTCACGGTTCCGAACAACGCCAAGGATTGGCCGCCCAATCGCGACCCGCTGGTGACCACCCCTGAACGGCGCGCAGTACCATCGCGGGTGAAGCCTCCCCCGCGCCATGGCCGACCTGTCTCCTCTCCTCGCCGTCTCTCGTGCGCCGCGCTGATGGCACCGAGAGCGCGGATGGTCCACCCGGGCAGCCGCCGGTGAGCCTATGCCTGGCAGCAGAACGTCGACGGTTGGGCCGGCAGCATCTCGCCGATCGGCTCGCCGCCGCTCGGGGCGCAGCCGCCGGGATCCACGGCGACGACCTCCGCGGACTTGCTGCCGAGGGCGACGCCGGGCGGTGTGACGCCGCAGAACGGCGTCGTCGAGCTCACAATGCTCGACGCGAGCAGCTCCCCGCACGCCCCGTCGCTGTAGACCGAGGCCATGATGGTGCACGAGGCGCCCTCGGGATCCCCGCAGCTGCACTCGGAGCAGCCGCGCGTGTCCTCGGCGCCGCCGTAGAAGACGTGCCTGGCCACGTAGGGCTCCTCGCACGTCACGTCGCCCTCGTGGAAGATGCACGTCAGGAAGCCGTCGGGCGGCGGGACCCCGGGCTGGTCCGGCGACGGCATGCAGGTGCTCCGGTCGCCCAGGCACTCCGTGTAAGCGCCAGGCACGCAGGCGAGCGCCCGGGTCTGCCACGGATCGAGGAGCGCCGGCGGCGGGGGCTCGTCGACCCTGGGTGTGCATGTGCCCGTCACCGTCACGGCCGGCGCGTCGATCGAGATCGACTGCACACAGGGCTGCCCGCCGCAGTCCTGGCCCGCGGGGATCGCGTTCGCGGCGGTGCAGGCGCCGTCCCAGCCGTCAGGTGCGGCGAAGGCGGTCTCGACGGTGCCGGGGGCATCGCCGGGACACATCGCAGCGTGTGCTGACCAGCCGAGCGGGAGCTGGCACGTGGCGGTGGCCGCGTCGGGCGGGTCGCACAGGCAGGCCGCGCAGGCGAGCGGCGCGGGCGCCAGGTCGGCGAACCCCTCGTAGCCGACGTTCGGCGCGGCGGCGGGGCAGTCCGGCCCCTGGTCCCGAGGGCCGAACCAGAGGAGCGCCGGGCCGAACCAGCCGAGCGGCGCCGGTGGGACACAGTTGCCGGCGCAGGCGGTTTCATCGCTACCACCGGCGCCGCCGCTGCCACCCGCGCCGCCCTCGCCGCCGGCCCCGCCCTCGCCGCCGGCCCCGCCGCCGCCTTCCTCGGGCCACGGGCAGCCTGGGTGACCGTATTCCTGAGGCTGACAGGGACCGTGGATGATCGCATCGCCGGAGCAGCCCACCAAGGAGAAAAGTCCCACGGACAACCAGGAGAAGACGCGCATGCCGGACAAGCTACCTGACGGTGCTCCACGCTGACAACGGAGATTCATGACGACGCAGGCGATTGCATGCCCATTGCGGATCCATTCTAAAAATTGTCATGTTGGATGCGAAAGGTCCCCATCGTCATTCGAGCTCGTTCAATACATTGCCGTGATACCGAATCCGAGCGCAGCGCCGACCGGGGGTGACGACCAGGTGAGGGGTGAAGGCGGTTCACTTCCATCTTTCTGGCGTCGAAGAACCACATCGGCGACGATCCAGACGGCTTCGGCGTAAGCGTGAGCGGACCACCTGTCCGAGAAGGGCCACGCGCCGCCGAACCGCGGGCCGACGCCGAGCATCGGCTGGCCGGGTGAGCTGATGGTCCACGGCGCCCGAGGGACGAACCGGACCACGCCGATAGACGCAACCCCGCAACCGAACAGGGTTTGGCCCCGATGACAGGCCAGTGCAGCCGCCGTGAATGCCCTGGTGCCGACGGGCACCGCTTCCACCTCCTGCGCCAGGGACACGAGCCCGCGCCCCTCCACCGCGATGGACCAGTCGGGCCGGCGCACGCCGAAGGAGAGCGTCATGCCGGCGGCGGGCCCCGGCGTGATCCCCAGGCCCAGGGTCGCCCCGAGCCCCGCTTCGAGCCGCAGCCGCTCCGGTGGTGCCGGCGCCGTCTCCGGCCGGGAGGACGCCTGGCGCAGCTCTGCCGGCCCAGGTGGCGCCGGCGCGGCATGCTGCGCTTGCGAGGGCGGCGCGGCGGGCGGCGAGGAGAACGGCGAGGAGGGCTCGGGCGGCAAGGAGGGTTCGGGCGGTGGGGATGCGGGCTCCGGCGCGCTCAGGACGCGCGCCACGATCGCCAGGGCCACGCCGGAGAGCAGCTCCTCGCAGCGGCTCCGGGTGCCGAACCCGTCAGCCCACCGGGTATCGCCCTCGCGGTCGCGCAGCGCCAGCGAGGCGGTGAGCTCCGGCCCCTCCCGCGCGATGCGGACCGTGAGCACCTGCGGCGCGTCGTCCTGGAACGGGTCGGCGCCGATCCGGCGCGCCACCTCCGCGCGCAGGAACGCGTCGCCAGGGCAGCCTTCGGTTCCCGGGCCTCGCACGACCTCGATCCGCATCGCCGCCCGCGGCGTGTCCGGCGCGGCGTGCGCGTCCGCAATGCCGAGCAGGACGGTGGCCGCCGCGACGGCAAAACGCGCCGTGCGCCCCGTGCGCGCGGAGCGCTCCGTGCGCCCCGTGCGCCCCGTGCGCGCGGAGCGCTCCGTGCGCGCCGAGCGCTCCGCGCCCCGGAGCGGGCCGAGGACGCCGCGGGCCGGTCGCGCACCGAGCCCCGGTCTCGCCGTGGAGCGGCTCATCGCGCCGGCGCTTGTCCTGGCGCGCCCGGCTCCGGATGGGCGAGGCGCGCCCGGGCTACCGTGCGAAGCTGCTCTCGCACGGACTTCAGCCGGCCTGCGGGGAACCTCGCCTCGTGCGCGGCGAGCTGCCGGAGCGCCCCGGCGGGATCGCCCGTGGAGAGGCGCTCTTGCGCCGCGGCGAGCAGCCGGCGTTCCTCCGCGAAGGCGTCCTCCCGTTCGCCGGCCGGCGGTGCCGCCCGCGGCGCGGCTGGGCACGGGCGCGTGGGCGCCTCGACCGCCGGCGCCCCCGGCCGCGGTTCCGCCCCCGGCCGCGGTTCCAGGGTTTGCTGCGATGGCTGCGAGGGGGGTGCTGCATGGCCGGCGCTGGTCGCGGGTAGCTCGTCGGCCAGCGCCGCCCCGAAGCGGCGCCCCCAGAGGGGCCGCGACGGGGTGAGGGCGAGCAGCACCGCCGCGGTCCCGGCGCCGCCCGCCGCAGCGGAGCCGAGGGTGCGGCCGAGGCGGGCGAGCCACGATCGCAGGCTCGATCCAGCAGGCGCGTGCGGCACCGCGGCCGGCGGTGCGGCGGCGCTCGCGCCGTCGTCGCGCACCAGGAAGTCCGACGCCAGGGGAAACACCAGCCAGCAGGCGCGCAGCGCCTGTCGCTGCTCCGGGCGCAGCCGCTTGACGGCAGCACGGTAGTCCTCCCGGGCAAGGCGCAGCCGGTTGCTGGCGGTGTTGTAGTTGATGCCGAGCTCGCGGGCGATCTCGACGATCGGCACCTCATAGACCTCGCAAAGGACCAGGAGGAGCCGCCGCTCGGGGGCGAGGGTGCCGAGCACCTCGATCGCGACCTCCAGCCGCTCTTGCTCCGCGATGCGCTGATCGCTGATCGGCGCGGGGTCGACGGCCTGGTAGCGCGATGCCGGACGCAGGCCGTCCGGCACCTCGCGGCGGCGGTAGGCGCGGTCCAGGTGGTGGCTGACCTTCCGCCGCGCGATCCCGAACACCCAGCGGGTCTCGGGGCTGCTGTGCTGGCGCCGGCCGTCCCGGCGCGGTGGATCGCCGGCGGCCCCGGCCTCGCGCTCCGGCGGGGACCAGGCGGGGTCGAACCGATCCAGGCCCTGGTACGCCGCGAGCAGGATCTCTTGCAAAACGTCGTCGATGTCGGGCTCGGCGACCCCCAAGAGCCGAAGCGCGCGGGGGAGACTTTCCACCGCGGCAGCGTGAACGGAATTCCAGGTGCCGTCGCGGGAGGAGCCTTCAGCAGGGGAAAGGAGTGCGCTCATATTCTGAAATTGCGCGGAGCTTTCCCGGCCTGTTTGTAAAATGCGCCTCCCGGTGCGCGAGGTTGGAAGCGCGCCCGGCCTGCACGCCGCCCGCGGTGGCAGGCGACCCGCTCCGCGCCTCGGCGCACCGGCCGCGGTCGTCCCAGGCCAGCTCCGCTGCCTTCGGCGCACCGGCCGCGGTCGTCCCAGGCCAGCTCCGCTGCCTTCGGCGCACCGGACACGGTCATCCCTGGCCAGCCCCGCTGCCTTCGGCGCACCGGACACGGTCGTCCCAGGCCAGCTCCGCTGCCTTCGGCGCACCGGACACGGTCGTCCCTGGCTAGCTCCGCTGGCCCCGGCGCACCGGCCGCGGTCGTCCCTGGCTAGCTCCGCTGCCTTCGGCGCACCGGCCGCGGTCGTCCCGGGCCAGCTCCGCTGCCTTCAGCGCACCGGACACGGTCGTCCCTGGCTAGCTCCGCTGGCCCCGGCGCACCGGCCGCGGTCGTCCCTGGCTAGCTCCGCTGCCTTCGGCGCACCGGCCGCGGTCGTCCCGGGCCAGCTCCGCTGCCTTCGGCGCACCGGACACGGTCGCCGTCGATGCCCTTTGTCGAAAATGGCACAGCCTTCGCTCCAGGTAGGCGCAGGCGCAAAAGCCATGACGCAAGATTACGACTCTGGTGGCACCTCGTTCATGAAGTCAGCCGGCTCCGTTGACACACTGCGATGCGTAGTTACCCCTGGCCGGAACGTCCGGCGCGCGCCGGACGCTCACATCACGTCCAGCGCGGGGGGGCGGGAAGCATGGCAGTCCATGTCCTCTCGGCGCCCGGCGAAGGACCCCGACGAGAGGTGCTCCCCTCATGGCCAAGCCTTCGACTTCAATCAAGAAAAAGCCGGCGCCCAAGAAGCCCGCAGCCCCGCCCCAGGCGGCGGCCGCGTTCGACAGGGCGCTCCCCGAAATCGAGGCGCTGAGCCCGGACCGGCTCATCACCATCAACCTCGATATCCCCCGCGCCGTTTCCCAGGTGCTGGGCGTGCTGCCTGGCCTCGTCGCGCTGCGTCCCGCCATCGCCGAGGAGTTCCAGAAGCACGACATCGCGCTGCTCGACCGGCTCGAGACCTATGCGCTCGCCGCGTGGCACGCGCACCTCGTGTACCTGTCCAGCAGAGACCCCGAGAGCGCGCTGAAGCCGCTCGTCGCAGAGGCGGTCCCGCTGCGCGAGGACCTGCTGAGCGACGCCGAGGCGCTCGCCCGCCGCGGCCTGCTCGACGCGGAGACCGTGGCGGAGATCCGCGCAGGACAAGGGCACATCGATACAGCCAACGACCTCGTCGCGCTCTCCGCGCTGTTCGGCGAGAGCTGGTGCGAGATCGCAGACAGGACGGCGGCGACCGAGGAGGAGGTGAAGCGAGCCGGGGAGATCGGGCCGCAGCTGCTCGCCGCCCTCGGCGTGAAAGAGCATGGCGCAGGGCCCGGGCCGACCGAGGCCGCGGACAGGCGGGCGCGCGCGTTCGCGCTGCTCGTGCACGCCTACGACCAGACCCGGCGCGCCGTCGCCTACTTGCGGTGGGACGAGGAGGATGCCGACACGATCGCGCCGTCGCTCTACAAGGGCCGTGGCCGCGCGGCGTCGTCCAGCGACGCCGCCGCAGCGCCGGAGGACGCCGCGCCGCCCGGCGCGGCGGCGCCGGCACCGCCTGGCGCCGGGCCAGCTGTGGCACCGCCTAACACGGCGGCGCCGGGACAGCGCTGATCTTCAGGGGGCGAAGCGCGCAACGAACATGTTCTTGTAACCGGCATCGGTGAGGACCTGCTGGTCCGCCGACCCCGGCTCGAACGTCATCATGTCGTCGAAGGTGCCCGCGACCACCACGTCGCCGTTCGGCGCGAGCGCGATGGCCTGTGCACGGTTGTCCTGATTGCCCGCTCCCTGGCGCGTCCAGTAGGTTTGACCCGCGAGATCCGCGCACGCAACGAAGACATCGGCCGCGCCGGCGCTCGAGAGCCGGACGTCCATCCCGCCCGGACCAGGGAACGTGGCGTTGTTGGAAAAGAACCCCACGTGCACCATGGATCCGTCAGGCGTGATGACCATGTCCTGGGGCTCGTTCGCCTGCGCCACACGAAGCAGCGAAACAAAGGAGCCGAGAGGCTCGTACCTGGCGAGCTGCCACCCCGAAACCGCGGTCGCGGCCTGCGCCGGCTCGCCAGCGCCGAACACGACGCCCAGGTCGGCGCCCGTATACACGCCGATCGTGCCGTCCGGGGCCTCGAACACGTCCCGGCCCAGGGAGAACCCCTCGGGCTGGCGGGCCCAGGCGAGCTCGCCGCTCGCGAGATACCGCAGGACGAACATCCTCGTATTCGTCGCGTCGCCCGTGAGGGTCGTCCCCGAGCCGTTCATGCCGCCGACGCTGACCTGCTGCGTGTACTGCCCCGTGGCTGCGAGGCTGCCGTCCGAGAGCCAGCGGACGCCGTGGACCCGATCATCGCGCGACGGCCCACCGACGGCCACGGCCCAGTCGAGCTCGCCGTTGGCTCGATAACGCGCGACGAACCCTTGTTCCCACTGGCTGTCGCTGGTGAGCTGGATCTGCCCCGGTTCGCCCGCTCCCAGCGTCATGGTGCTGGACAACCTCGATCCGAAGTAGCCCACGAGCGCGCACGAGCCGTCGTCCCGCGCGTCGATCCGCGCGGGGAAATCAGAGGAGGGGCCGCCGGCGGACTTCGCCCACACCACGGCGCCCGCAGGATCGAGCTTCACGAGGAAGATGTCATAATCCAGAGACCCGCCCACCGCCGTGAGCGTCACCGCGTCCGGCGCGCCGGCGTGAAAGGTGATGGAGCCTTGAAAATAACCCGCCACAACGATGGATCCGTCGGCGAGCGCGACGACGTCGATCGCCTTGCTCTCGCCTTGGGCGGTGGATCCCCACAGCACGGTGCCGTCGCCCGCGAGCCGGACGATCATCGCGTTGCCGAGCTGACCTCCCGTGAGCGTGAACTCCTGAGGAGCGCCCCCGTGAAACGTGGCCCTGCCTGCCAGATCACCGACGACGGAGATCTCTTCGCTCGGCCCCACGGCGACGCCCCAGCTGCGCACATACGTGGTGATGCTCGTCGAGGTCGTGGGGCGGGTGAGCCAGCGCTTTGTGTTCTTGCTGCAGCCGGCCGACGGGACCGGCTCGAGATCCTTGCAAGCGCCGTTCACGCACGCCTGGGTGGCCGTGCACGTCGCAAAGCTGGTACACGCGGCGTCGGCGCCGCAGTACGTGGGGCTCGTGCTCGGGTCGACGCACTTGCCATCGCATTCGACGAAGTCCGATGGACAGCACAGCGCGCACTTGCCGGCGCCGTCGCACTCGTACCCGGGAGCGCAGGTGGCGCCGGCGTTCGCTCCCTGGCAATCGCCGGACGCGCCGCAGAAGGCGTCGCTGGTGTTCGGGTCGATGCACGTGCCATCGCAGTCGATGAGGCCCGCCTGGCAGCTCAGCACGCACTTGCCGGCGCCGTCGCACTTGTGGCCGGCGGCGCACGCGACGCCGGCGTTGTCGCCCTTGCAATCGCCGGTCGCGCCGCAGAAGGTGTCGCTGGTGTTCGGGTCGACGCAGGTGCCGCCGCAGTCGATGAACCCCTGCTGGCAGTGCGCCGTGCACTTCCCCTCGCCGTTGCACTGCTCGCCCTGCCCGCACGGTGAGTCGCACGCGCCGCAGTGGGCCTTTGTCGCGCGGAGATCGGTGCAGACCCCGCCGCAGTTCGCCAGCTCCGGCTGGCATGTGAGCGTGCATTTTCCGCTGCCGTCGCACACCTCTCCCTCGCCGCACGGCGCGCCGCAAGCGCCGCAATGCGCGTTGTCCTTGCGGGTGTCGGTGCAGACGCCGCCGCAGTCTGTCAGCCCCTGCTGGCAGCTGAGGGCGCACTTCCCCCCGCTGCACCGCATGCCGGCCCCGCAGACAACCCCGCAAGCGCCGCAGTTGGCCTCGTCGTCGAGCACGTCGACACAGCGGCCGCTGCAGCCTTCTTCGCCAGCGGGGCAACCTCCCGGCGTGACACCGTGGTCGCTGGAGCAACCCAGCCCCACGGCGGCCGCGACAAGAAACCAATGAATACGCCTCCCCCGGATTCGACCTCTGCTCGCTCCAGCTCCCATGCGCCGCACGAGTATCACACTTTTTGCCGCGGCGCCGCGAGATCGGGGTGGGCGCGCCGGTAGATATCGTGCCGAAAGGAGGATTGTGCCATCCGAAGCGGTGGTCGGCCCGGCTCGCCAGCTCCACGCAGCGCCTCCGTCGCCGGCGTTGGTCGGCTCGCCGCCGGTCGAGCGCTCGGCGACCGCCACCGGTCTCAGGCCGATCCACCCTATGGCGCTGGACAGCATCTGGGCGTTGCAGCGCAGGACCGATCCGTGAGATTTTCCGTGGGGGAGGTCACCGAAGGCGACGAACTAGACAGACCTGGTCCGGCATCGTCGGTGGACCCATCGACTGACGGTCGAACAGACAAAGCAGCCTGCGTATGAAAGCGACACACTCACCGCTACCCCTGATACTGCTGTTGCACGCCGGCTGTGCCAGAAATGGTCCGTCGCCGCTGCCTCACGACTCTGCGACTCGACCACCGACCCCCATCCAAGAAACATCCAATGGTGGCTCGAGCGCATCGGAACAGCCACGCCCACCGAGCGCCGCTGCGCAAGACGTTGCCAACCTGCAAATCACTGCTGTCGCCAGCAGCGCCGGCTCCCGCTCGCTCCGACTTCGCGAACGAGCGCTGGTATGGCTCAAGGCGCCAGGGTGCCCTGCAGCCGGCATCACGCCGTCGCTTCGGCAAGGCGACACGGAATTGACGAGGATCGAGGAAGAACGCACGATCGAGCTGCCGGCGGGCGTTTACCAGCTCGGGTTCAGCTGGTCAGACGCGGGTGCTCCCAAAGACAGCAACAACTGTGCCGTCTTCTTCCAGGCGAGGTACCTCGCAGAGACGTCGTGCTCCGCGAAGGATGCACTCTTTGGGGTTCTGCCATTCGACAGCGAAGCGCCTGGCATAGAGTCGATCGGCGACATCAACGCGGACGGCCGCGAGGACTACACGGTGACATTCAGCGCGTCGCCGACACAAATGGGGACGCGCGTGGTGGTGTCCCGGGAGCCTCCGGCGTGCGTGCGCACCGTGTTCGACGGCATTGGCCATGTAGTGTCTTTGCCCGAATCGAAAAATGGATGGAAGAGGCTCTACTTTCTGGAGGCTGAGCATCTAACGACCGGCGCGCCGGATTGGCTTGCGAGGGCTCATGGTTCAACGTGGTCCGTCACGTGGCACCTCGACTATGAAACCAGCTCTCAATCCTACCGCAAGAGCGATGCCCCGGTCCGCTGCGAGCGAACAGACGGTGTTCAGCGTGCCTTCGGAGATCCAGGGCCGAATCCCCGAGCCACGCTCATCCCCGACACCTCATGTCGACCTTCGTATTGGGAGAGGAACGACTAGAGCGCCGATCACGTTGGAGTCCCGAGGAAATCAACAGAATGGAAGAGCAACCGCAAGGGCGCAAGGGGCGCAAGGGGGAGGCAAGAAAAGTTCTCGTCTCTGGTCCCTCGCGCCCCTTGCGCCCTTGCGGTTGCTCTCTTTCCCGCATTCCTTGCCCTTGGTGCTTGCTTCCCGGCAGATCGATCGGGCCTAGCAACCCATTAAATTCAGGCAATTTTCAACCTGTTCGGTGCTCAAGCGCGTCGCGCAGGTGAGCATGTGCTGTCCAATTCGGCGTTGCCACCGATGGGCCCTTCGCTTACGCTCAGGCCCCACGGCCGAACGCCCTCTCTTGGGCGGGAAAAGAACAAAAACTGGACTCTGCCTCGGCAGTGGTTCTGGAGATTCCCATGACGACGCTGCAGGAGCTCCTTGGAATCGATCTTCCAATCATCCAGGCCCCCATGGCGGGCGTGCAGGGCAGCGCGCTCGCGGTCGCGGTCTCCAACGCTGGTGGGCTCGGCTCGCTGCCCGGCGCCGTGCTGGGCCCGGACGCCCTGCGCAAGGAGCTGGCGGCCATCCGGGCGCAGACCGCGAGGCCGTTCAACGTGAACTTCTTCTGTCACACACGGCCCGAGCCCGATGCCGAGCGAGAAGCGAGCTGGCGCGCCCGGCTCTCGCCGTACTTCGCTGAGCTCGGCGTCGATGCGAGCGCTATCCCGACCGGCCCCGGCCGATTGCCCTTCAGCGATGAGGCCGCCGATGTGCTCGACGAGCTCAGGCCTGCTGTGGTGAGCTTTCACTTCGGCCTGCCCTCGGAGGCCTTGCTCTCGCGGGTGCGCCGCTGGAGCGCAAAGATCCTGTCCTCTGCGACGACGGTCGACGAGGCGCGCTGGCTGGAGGCGCGCGGGGTCGACGCGGTGATCGCCCAGGGCATCGAGGCGGGCGGCCATCGCGGCAGCTTCCTGTCCGACGATCTCAGCGTCCAGCTCGGGACCTTCGCGCTGGTGCCACAGATCGTCGACGCCGTGAAGATCCCCGTCATCGCTGCGGGCGGCATCGCGGACGCGAGGGGTGTTGCGGCCGCCATGGCGCTCGGTGCGGCCGGCGTACAGATCGGGACGGCCTACCTGCTGTGCCCCGAGGCCACCACGAGCAGGGTGCATCGCGCGGCCCTCGGGAGCGACGCAGCCAGGTTCACGGCGCTCACCAACCTGTTCAGCGGGCGACCCGCTCGGGGCATCGTGAACCGCCTGATGAGGGAGCTTGGGCCGATGAGCGCCGCCGCGCCAGCCTTTCCCCTGGCGACGTCGGCGATCGCGCCCCTGCGCGCCAAGGCCGAGAGCCAGGGCAGCGGCGACTTCTCGCCGCTATGGGCGGGGCAAAACGCCAGCGGGTGCAGGGAAGTGCCAGCGGCCGAGCTCACGCGACGACTCGCGGGCGCGCTCCCAGGCGCACGCTGACGCCGCCCGACCCGCCGGTGGATCCGACTGGCGCGGCGCCCGCGGCTCATCGGCCGACGTCAGGCCGCAGGAGGAAGCGATGAAACGCACGTGGACAATCATCGGTGTTGCTGACGTTGCTCGCAGCTTCAAGTGGTATCAGTCGCTGTTTGGTCAACCGGCAACGGATCCCGCCCATGATGATTTCGGGCAAATACTGGACACCGATGGAACGGTCTTGCTTTGCCTTCACCAGTGGGGAGCCCACGAGCACCCACCACTCACCAGCCCCGACAATGCTCAGCCTGGCAATGGGCTACTCTTGTTCTTTCGCGTGGACGACTTCGATGAGACGCTGCTCCGGGCACGCGCCCTTGTCGCTGGACTGGAAGAGGAGCCCCGTTTGAACCCCAATACCGGCACCAGCGAATTCGCGCTCCGCGATCCTGATGGGTATTACGTCATGGTCAGCGCGCTCGCCGCGGCCTGACAGTTCATGCCCCTCGTGACGACCGCCGCGTCGGCGGATAGATTCCCCTCGTGGCGACCGCCGTCGATGCCACCCATCGCGTCCTCCTGGGCGGAACAGCCGCCTCGGATCGCTCGTCTATAGCCGTTCGTCCCTTCAAGGATCGTAGGGCGAGAGCCGCGTTGCGAGCCAGGCCACGATATCGCGCGCTTCCAAGCGTCGCGCCACCACATCGAGGACCAGCCTCTCTGCATCGTCGACTGCCGCGGTGACGCGCAGGCGCACCAGCCGGAGCTGCTCCTCGCACGAAAGCCACGCTACGCGTTTGTTCCCGTCCACGAACGGGTGATCGCGAGCTATGTAACAGAGCAAGTGCGCTGCCATCCAGAGCGGGTCCATCGTGTCGTTCGGCGATGTGTAGAGCGTGGCTGTGATCGCTCCTGCAACGGCCCCGTCGAGCAGCCCCGGCTCGCGGAGGCCAGGCATACCGCCGCTGTGCTTCAACGCCGCCGCATGGAGCTCGAGCACACGCGTGATCGTGGGACGCGGCGGCCAGTCGTCGACGATATCGCTCATCGGGCCAGGCGGTGAAGGAGCTCGTCCCAATCGCGCAGCATATCCGCTGTGCGTGTGGCAGCGTCCGGCGCATCACGATCCGACGCCGCATCGATTCGGAGCACGCTCGATCCCGCTGCGCTCACCAGCAAGAGCACCTGCACCGGCTGTTCCCGAAGCAAGAGCGCGCGCCCGAGCAACTCCGGCGAGCACCCTAGCCACCAGGCCTGCCCTTCCAGCATCAAGGCGGGATAGGGGCGGAACTGGACCCCGGTGACATACGTCATGCTCCGCTGGATCTGCGGAGGCGGTGGGCTAGGTACATGGGCAGGAGCAGCGTTCCTCCGCGGAAACCCGCCGAGGAGCTGAAGCTCAAGCGTTGAGCACTCCTCCGACACGAGGGTCGCGACCGCGTCGAGGCGGCGATCGTCCACGAGCTCGGCCGAATCACCCGGGTAGAGATCGATGCGCACGCCTTCGCCGCGCAGTTCGCGGATCGCCCAGAGCATATGAACCAGCGCGAGGCGCGCCAAGCGCCGGCCTTGCTCGGCCGAACCACGCCGCTCCAGCGACTCGAGCAGGGCAGCCAGCAGCACGTAACCGCGCATTACTGCTCCCACCGGGGGCTGGAGTAGCCTCGCTGCCAGCGCGTCCATGTCGCCGTCCTCGAGCGCAGCGGCGAGCGACTCGACCTCAGGGCCTTCCGAGCGCTTCAGAACGTCGTCTTCGATGCCCCTGCTGATTGCGACTGCCGCCCGGATCGCCTTCTCGGCATGGGACGCCGATAGCGGCTCCCCGAGGAAGGCGGCCACCTCGGGAATCCGCGGGAGCAGTCGTGCTTGATGCTGCGCAGGCGAGATCTGCCCGCCGAGGATACGCTGAAGCAACGCCCGACAGCGGAGGACGACCACCGTGAACCGATGCGCGGCGGCGTCGACGGTGCCCTCGTCGAGCGCTCCGGCCAGGAGACCGTCGAGCGCAGCTTCAAGTCCTGGAACCGCCCATCGGAGCTGTGCTCGCACTTCCGCCGGGAGCTTGGTCAGCCAGGCGTCCATGCCCCGCACGGTCCACGCCGCAGGAAGATTACCAGCTAGGGTCGGGAGCGTCGCCGCGGCTGCCATCACGAGGGGGAGCCTATGGCATCAGGCCAGGCGCCGCAAACGCCCGGGCTCCCCGCCGGGCCGTTCAAGGCAACTTGGTCCTCCCCCGCTTCCGTAGACACCCCCGGAGGCGCCAGAAGGCAGGGATGGGACGGAGAAAGAGGAGGGCGTTCACGCCCGAGCTCAAGGCGGAGGCGGTACGGCTAGCGAAGGCGGGCGACCGGAGGATCGGCGATATGGTAAACGACCTCGACCTGACCGACACGCGCTGCGCGCCTGCATCAAGCGCGCGGACACCGAGGCGGGCCACTGTGCGCCGGGGACGCTGACGACGCCGGAGCGTGAGGAACTGCTGCGGCTGCGCCGCGACGTGAAGCGGTTGGCTGTTCGGCCGCTGGCACTCGGATCTCCAGATGAAAGATCCCGGCGCTTGCCCGCGGGGCGCGGCGGCGCAAGGGATGTCGGCGATGACGCAAGAGACAGCGTTCGCCCTGTGGCTCGTCCCCGGCGGAGCGCCTGCCGCGCGGCTCGAGGAGCTCATCGAGGCGCTCGCCCGGGAGACCGGAGGGCCGGCGTTCGCGCCTCACCTCACCCTGCTCGGCGGGCTGCGCGGCGACGCCGTCGCGCTGGCGGCGAAGCTCGGCGAGCTGCGCGGCGACGGCGACGCGCTCCGCCCCGTCGCGCTGGAGGCGCGGGGCCCCGCCACCGGAAGCACCCGCCACCGGTGCGTGTTCCTCGACGTGGCGCCGTCCGAGCCGCTCGCGGCGCTGCGCCGCGCGGCCGAGGCCGCGCTCGGCGCGAACCAGGCCCCCTTTCGGCCGCACCTGAGCCTCGTGTACGGCGAGCTGCCGGCCGCGCACCGCATGGCGCTCGCCGCGGATCCCCGGGTGCTGGCGCTCGGCCACGCGGTGTGGTGGGCCGACCGGCTGGAGCTGTGGTCCGTGGAGGGGCCGACCGAACGCTGGCGCTGCGTCGAGGGCGTCGCGCTGAAACGCCCGTGAGATCTCGCCGGGCGGGTGTCATGCCCGCCCACCACACGCCAAGACACACGGTTCCGTCACAGCGGAATTGTCCACAGGATTTTTACGCCCCGCGCGCAGCGCGCGGCTCGCCGAAGTATGTGATCTCGTGGATCTCGGCTAGCCTAGGGCCCATGACGATGGCTCCCGTTGCTGTGGGCGACGTTCTGGCGGGCAAATACCGCGTGGAGCAGATCGTTGGCGCGGGTGCGATGGGCACGATCGTCTCCGCGTGGCACCTGGAGCTGGAGCAGCGGGTCGCGATGAAGTTCCTGCACTCGCTCCGGTCCGACGGCGGCGACCCGGCGGAGCGGTTCCGGCGCGAGGCGCGCGCGCTGGCCAGGATCAAGAGCGAGCACGTGGCCCGCGTCCTGGATGTCGGCTCGCTCGAGGGCGGCCTGCCCTACATGGTGATGGAGTTCCTGGAGGGGAATGACCTCTCCCACGAGATACGGGCGCGAGGTCCGCTGCCCATGATGGAGGCCGTCGGGTACATGCTCCAGGCCCTCGACGCGATGGCCGAGGCGCACGCCGCGGGGATCGTGCACCGCGATCTCAAGCCGGCCAACCTGTTCCTCTCGCGCCGGCCCGACGGCGAGCGGGTCATCAAGGTCCTCGATTTCGGTATCTCGAAGTCGCTGCTCGGTATATCGCGAGACCAGGTGGCGCTGACCCAGACAGCGTCGCTCCTCGGGTCGCCGCTCTACATGTCTCCCGAGCAGGTGCGCTCCGCGCGAGACGTGGATACGCGCGCGGATATCTGGTCTCTCGGCGTCATCCTGTACGAGATGCTGACCGGGCGGACTCCGTACGACGGCGACTCCGTCGCTCAGCTCTTCCACGCGCTGCTCTACGAGAACGCTGCCCCGGTCTCCCAGCTGCGCCCCGACGTCCCGCGCGAGCTGGACGCCGTCGTGATGCACTGCCTCGCCAAGGACCGCGAGCAGCGGTGGAGGAACGTCGGCGATCTGGCCGCCGCGCTGCTCCCGTTCGGCCCCGCCACAGGCCACATGCACGTCGACCGGGCGCGCCGCGTGCTCGGCAGCTCGTCGGACATCGCACGACCGTCGCTCGTCCAGGCCGGCGTGCCGAGCGGGGGCGCTCACGACACCGGATCTCGCCCGTCCATGCCCTACGGGGGCCCGCCCTTCGCGCCGGCCTCGCCGTCGTCGCCGTCCTTCGCGCCGGGGACGCCGTCCTTCGCGCCGGGCACGCCGTCCTTCGTGCCAGGGACGCCGACCGCGCCCAACGCGGAGACAGGGCCCACGGTCAACTCGTGGAGCAACTCGGGCCATCCGGTGCGAACGGTCCGCAACGGGGCGCGCGTCTTCCTGGCCATCGCCGCCGGCGCCGTCCTGGTAGGGGCCTCGCTCGGCGCGTTGTTCGCCCTGCGCTCCGGGTTCGCCCCCGACCAGGGACAGCCCCCCGCAACCGCGGCGACGCCCACCGCCGAGGCCACGGCAGCGCCCGCAGCCGAGACGACGGCGGCGCCCGCAGCCGAGACGACGGCGCAGGGCGCCGCGCGCGAGGCTCCCGGCGCCGTCGGGGCCGCGCCCGGGGGGGCGGACGGCTCGCCCGCGGCGGCGGCGTCCGCCAGCACCTCCACGCCGCATCCGGCGGCGTCCTCCAGCGCCCCGACGCCTCTGGCCACGCAGCCGGGCGCGCCGCGGGCGACCGCCGCGGCCCGACCCAACGAGCGCCCGCACCCCGACGCCGGGGCGCGCCCAGAGCCCACGCGGAGCAATTCGATCAGCGACTTCGGCGGGCGGCGCTGAGCGTGGCGCTCACGTCGATCCGGCGACGGCCCCGAGGCTCGTCGTGGCCAGCTTGGAGGAGAACACGGGACGTATGAGGCGTACGAAACGTCGTCAGCGAAGCATCACCCATTGCGTCGGCCTGGGCCTGTGCGCGGCGTTGATCTCCGCGGGGCTCCCCGCGCGGGCCGAGCCGAGCGCCGCCGACAAGGCGGCGGCCGAGGCGCTCTTCGACGCGGCGCTCGACCTGATGAAGCAGGGGCGCAGCGCCGAGGCGTGCCCGAGGCTGGAGCAGAGCCAGCGCATCGATCCGGGCATCGGCACGCTCCTCTACCTGGCCGAGTGCTACGAGAACACCGGCCGCACGGCGAGCGCCTGGGCCACGTTCCGGCAGGCCATGTCGGAGTCGCAGGCCGCGGGGCAAGGCGACCGCGCCCGCAAGGCGCAGGCGAGGGCGGCCCGGCTGGAGCCGGGCCTGTCGAAGCTGAGCATCGGCGTCGCGGCGGAGAACCTCGCGATAGAGGGGTTCAAGGTGCGCAGCGCGGGAAAGGCGGTCGATCCCGCGGTCTTCGGCATCGCGCTCCCCGTGGATCCGGGCGAGATCGCGATCGAGGCGAGCGCTCCGGGTCACGAGACCTGGACGACGACGGTGAAGCTCGGGAGCGACAAGGGCGCAGCGAGCGTCGATGTCCCGCCGCTCAAGCGGATCGAGGGGCCGCTGCCCGCGCCCCGCGAGCCGCCGCCC
Organism: Sorangium sp. So ce375; assembly: GCF_051473855.1. NCBI lineage: Bacteria > Pseudomonadati > Myxococcota > Polyangiales > Polyangiaceae > Sorangium > Sorangium sp. So ce375. The sequence goes on along the minus strand of NZ_CP150335.1, from coordinate 2,580,800 downwards.
GCCGGGGCGACCGGCCCCGCGCCCGCGCGCGGCGCCCCTGCGCCGGCGCCGGCGCCGTCCGGGTCCGGGGGCGACACGACGCGCTTGATCGGCCTCGTCGTGGGCGGCGCGGGCGTCGTGGGGCTCGGCGTCGGGACGTTCTTCGGCGTGAAGGCCATCTCGAAGAACAGCGACGCGGAGGGCTACTGCAAGGGCGGCAGCACGTGCGAGGACGAGCGCGGCGTCACGCTGACCGAGGAGGCCAAGAGCGCCGCCACGGCCTCGAACATCGCGTTCGGGCTCGGGGCGGCGGCGGCGATCGGCGGCGCCGTCCTGGTGTTCGTCGTCGCGCCGAGGCAGGCCCCGCCCGTCCAGGTGGGGGCGTTCGTGGACGCGCGCAACGTCGGGTTGCGCGTGGGAGGTACGTTCGAATGAGACGCATGACAGGCCTCCTGTCGCTCGCCCTGCTCGCCCCGCTCTCGAGCCTCGCGTGGCTCGGCTGCCAGACCATCGCCGGCATCGAGGACCGCACCTTCGACCCGGGCGGCGCGGAGACGGGGGGCGGGCACTCCGAGCCTCCCCCCGTGAGCGATCAGTGCAAGTCGTACTGCGCCGACGTGATGGCGAACTGCACGGAAGAGCACCAGGTCTACTCCACGCTGGAGACCTGCTATGGCGTGTGCGCGCTGCTGCCGGCGGGCGATTCCCTGGAGCCGGTGGACAACACGGTCGCTTGCCGCGCCCGCCAGGCGGAGCTGGCGGGGGCCACAGGCGAGGTCGCAGTGCACTGCCCGGCGGCGGGCCCGGGCGGCGGCGGCGAGTGCGGGACCAACTGCGAGAGCTACTGCGCGCTGCGGGCCGCGGCGTGCACGCTCGAGGTCGCGACGGAGGAGGAGTGCGTCGCGAAGTGCGCGGGGCTCAAGGACGTGAAGACGTTCGACGTCATCGAGAACCACGACGGCGACACCCTGCAGTGCCGCCTCGTTCACGTGAGCTCCGCGACGGTGGACCCCGACGAGCACTGCCCGCACGCGAGCCTGACCCCGGTGACGCCCTGCGCCGATCCGGACGGGACCGCGCCGAGCTGCGAGGACTTCTGCCAGGTGGTCATGACCTCGTGCACGGGTGATCTGGCCGTCTACGAGTCCAGAGATCAGTGCCTCTCGGTCTGCGCTGCGCTCCCTCCCGGCGGGGCGGAGGATCGGACCGAGAACACCGTCGGCTGCCGCAAGTACCACGCTTACAGCGCCATGCTGGCGCCGACGAACCACTGCCCGCACACGGGGCCGGGCGGCGACGGCCATTGCGGGGTCGCTGAGCCGGGCTCGGACGTGACGGGCAACTGCGTGTCGTACTGCACGCTGTTCGAGGCGGCCTGCAAGGAGACGCTCGGCGAGGCGTACGATGGCTGGGGCGCGGCGTGCCAGGGCGAGTGCAGCACGATGGCGGGCGCCGCCACCGATTCCGGCTACTCCGTCGCGAGCGCCGAGGGCGGAGACACTGTCTCTTGCTGGCTGCTCCACGTGAGCCGCGCGTTCGAGAACCCGGACGAGTGCCTCGCGCTGGCCGAGGGGACCGCCTGCCCTTGATGGGGCGCGGCGGCCTCGCCGCGTCCCGGAGCCCCTAGACCCGCGGCGCCCGCGCCCCCGCGACCACCCGCGACCCGCCGCAGGAATGTGCCGCCATCCCCGCGGCGCCCGCGCCCCCGCGAGCACCCGCGACCCGCCTCAGGAACGTGCCGCCATCTTGCTACCCAGGACGAGGCGTCGCCGCGCGTGCGCGCGATGGATTAGTGATCCCGGCGGCAGGGGGCGATGGACGGAGGAGGGGCTGTCGGGCCATGAAGAGAGCGGAAGCGAGGCGGTGGCTTGCCCTTGTCGTGCTCGGGCTGGCGGCGGCGGGGCTCATGGGCCTCTTGTTGTGGCTCCGCGCCGGAGGGGCGCCGGCGGACGGCCCCGCACCGCCGGCGAGCGCCGCTTCGACGCGGGGAGCGCGGCGCCTCCGCGCGAGGGACGCGCCGCCCCCGAAGCTCGGGAGCGTCGCGGGGCGGGTCGCGGATGCGGCCGGCGCGCCCGTCGCCGGAGCGCTCGTGTGCGCCAGCGCGAGCGGCGGAGCGATCGGCCCGATGCCGTTCGATCTTGGCGAGCCGACGTGCGCGCCCGCAGGCGAGGACGGCCGCTACCAGCTCGCGGATCTCTCCCCCGCGCGCTGGACGATCTTCGCCTCGGCGCCGGGCCACCGCCCGGCGAGCTACGCCTTCCCTGCCCCGGACCGCGCGCGCTGGATCGATCTCCGCCAGGGAGAGGCGCGCACCGGCGTCGATCTGACGCTCGTCCGCGGCGGCGTCGAGGTCCGGGGTCAGGTCAAGGACGTCAGCGGCGGGCCCATCGCCGGGGCGCTCGTCATGATTCACGGCTTCCTGGGGTCGAACCAGGGCGCCGCGGTGACCCGCTCCGACGCGGAGGGCTCCTTCTCCGCGTGGACCGAGGAGGGATACTACCTGGCGCGCGCCACCGCCGACGGGTACGCCGAGGGGTCGCAGCACGGCATGGCGCCGGGGCCGCCGCTCGAGATCTCGCTGACGCCCGGCTCGGTGCTCGAGGGGCGGGTCGTCGAGGCGGGGTCGGGCGAGCCGATCGCCGGCGCGAAGGTCGGTCCCGGGATGGAGCAGCGGTGGGGCCCCGGGGAGGTGAAACCCGTGTCGAGCGACGCGGAGGGGCGCTTCCGCATCACGGGCCTCTCGCCCGGGCGGTACAAGCCCACGGCGCGCGCCGCGGGCGGCTATGGCCAGGCGCGCGCGAGCGTGGTGCTCGGGCTCGGTCAGACCTCGAGCGAGGTGGTGATCGAGATGCACCCCGCCAGCAGCGTGGCCGGCCGCGTGGAGGTCGCGCCCGGGGGCGGGCCCTGCACGAGCGGCTCCGTCACCCTGCTTCACGAAGGGAGCGGCTGGCTCCCCGCTGCCCTCGGGGCCGACGGTTCGGCGCGCTTCGAGGGGGTGCTGCCCGGCTCGTACCAGGTGATGGTGCTCTGCCTGGATCACGCGCCGGAGCCGACCTACCCCGCCGTGGAGGTCGGCGAGGCGGACGTCGAGGGCCTCGTGTGGACCGTCCGCGCCGGGCTGCCGCTCCGCGGCCGGGTGGTGGACCGCGAGGACAAGCCTGTGCGCGCCATGGTCCACGCGAGCCCGGCCGACATGAGGGCGATGCTGCCCGGCCCCGTCGGGCAGAGCGATGACGACGGCCGCTTCGTGCTCCGGGGGCTCCTCCCTGGCAAGTACAGGGTCATGGCGCGCTCGAACGATCACATTCCGCCCGAACCGGTGGAGGTCGAGATCGTCGATGAGCGCGCTCCCGAGATCACCCTGGTGATGGATGGCGGCGGCAGCGTCGAGGGCACCGTGACCGACGAGGACCGCCGCCCCGTTGCAGGCGTGGACGTCATGCTGAGCGCGCAGCAGCCCGGGTGGGGCGGCCCTCCGAGAAAGTCCCTCGCGGACGGGACGTTCGTGATCAAGGGTGTCGCGCCGGGCGCGTATCGGATCTGGGCCATGCAGGGCGGTATGCCCATGAGGGCGCCAGGTCAGGCCGCTGGCGGCGACCCCGGGGTCGCGGTGACCGTGAAGGCAGGGGCGGCCGCGCGCGTGAGCCTTGTCGTGGAGCGCCAGAACGGCGAGATCCACGGGCGCGTCGTCGACGGGAGCGGCAGGCCGGCGGCGGACGCGTTCGTCAATGTTCAGTGGGAGCCCGAGGGCGCGGGCGCGCCGGCCGCTCCGCCCCCACCGCTGGAGAGCATGGGGCCCTATGCGCCGGTGCTCACCGATCCCGACGGGGAGTTCGTGATCGGGAACCTGGGCCGGGGCACGTACACCGTCCAGGCGCACCGTCGCGGAGGGGGCCGCGCCGCCGTCGAGCACGTCACGATCGGCGATACCGTGACGCTCACAATCCAGGAGACAGGCACCGTCTCCGGCACCGTCTCCAGCCCCGGCGGCGCGCCGCCCGATCGGTTCACGATCCGCGTCACGGCCCGCGACGCGCCGTTCTTTCGGAACGAGTCCTTCTCGTTCACGGAGGGTGCCTGGACGATGAGCGATCTGCCGGCGGGCAAGTACGATATCGCCGCAGACGCCCCGGAGGGGACGGCCACGGGGGAGGTGACGCTCACGCAGGGGGAGCAGCGGAGCGGGGTGGTGCTCACGCTCGCCGGGCGCGTCGCCCTCCGGGGTCAGGTGGTGTCGCTGGAGGACGGCGCGCCGATGGCCGGGGTGACCGTGAACGCGTACCCGCGCGCCGGCGGAATGGCCCCCTCTCCGGTGCAGCAGCACGCGGTCACCGACGGGGAGGGTCGATTTCACCTCGACCGTGTGCCCCGAGGTCCCCTCGTGATCATGCTCATGCCCGCGGATCCGATGAGCTCGGCGTTCGACCCGGCGATGATCCCGGTCGACGTGCAGCCGGGCGCGGAGACCGACGTCGGGCGGCTGCTCATGGCGAAGCGCCGGGTGAAGCACGGCGAGCTCCCCGGCGATCTCGGGTTCGCGGTCGAGCCGGCCCAGTCGCCGATGGAGTCCGCCATGCGGCCGCACAAGGTGATCGAGGTGCGCCGCGGCGGCCCGGCCGCGGCGGCGGGCCTGCAGGTGGGGGACGTGATCGTCTCGGTGGACGGCCACGACGTCACGGGCAAGCTGGGGTATCTGGTCGGGACCCTGATCGGCGTGCCGGCGGGGACCCGAGTGACCCTCGGGCTCTCGCGCGGGGCGAGCGTGGCCCTCGTGGCCGCGGCGATGCCGCCACCCCCCGGGGTCGGGCCGGGCGGCATCGAAGCCGCGCCCGGGCCCCCGTAGGGTCTCGGGGCGGCGCTACCCTACCCGCATGAACGCACCGCCGCCCCCTCGCCTGCGGGCCGTGGACCTGAACCTGCTCACGGTGCTGGACGTCGTGCTCACCGAGCGCAACGTGACGCGGGCGGCCGAGCGCCTCGGCATGACCCAGCCGGCCGTGAGCAGCGCGCTGAACCGGCTGCGCCTCCTGTTCAACGACGATCTCATCGTGCGCCGCGGCAAGGAGATGGCCCCGACGCCGCGCGCCCTAGCGCTCGTTCGCCCGATCCGCAAAGCGCTCGACCTGATCCAGGCCTCGCTCGCCCAGAGCGACGCCTTCGATTGCACGGCGAGCCACACCTTCAGGCTGGGGATCACCGACCTCGGAGAGGCCATCCTCGTGCCTCGTTTTCTGCAGTGGCTCGAGCAGCTCGGCGCCCGCGTCCGGCTCGATTTCTGTCGCGAGCCCGGAGCCTCGCTGCAAAACGAAATGCGGCTCGGCAAGGTCGAGCTCGTCTTGGATCACATCGTCATCCCTGGCGACGAGTTCCGCCGAACGCGCGTGCTCGACCTCGAGCACGTCTCGCTGGTGCGCCAAGATCATCCGACCGTGGGATCATCGCTGACCCTCGACGAGTACATGGCGCTCGAGCATGTGATCATCGAGCCGCGCGAGGGCCAGACCAACCTGGCAGAGCAAATTCAGGCCGTCGTTGGGCGTTCGCGGTGCGTGCGGGTGCAGGTCCCCCGCTATCTCTCGATGCCGTACATCGTCTCGCAGTCGAACCTCGTCTGCACGTTGCCGCTCCCCCTGGCGCGGCTGTTCGAGCAGCACTTCCCCGTGCGGGTGGTGAGCTGTCCGCTCCCCATCGAGCCGATCCCGCTGTTCATGATGTGGCATGCCTGTCAGGACGGCGACCCGGCCCATGAGTGGCTCCGGCGATCCCTTATCGAGCTCTGCAGCCGCATCTGACGCGCCCCTGGCGGGCGGGCTCGACCGGAAAGAAACGGGCTATCGTGTATTCGGCGGAATATTCACCCTCGTAATCTACCCCATACGGTTTCTCGATTGGGCTTTTCGGGGGCCGCCGCCTAGAAGCTGCACGCAGAGGGAAACATCACATCGTGAAAGCCATCTCACTGGGCGGCCGGAAGAGCGGTCGGGGCGGGACGCTCCATGTCCTGGGCAGCGATCTCGCGGCCCGTATCGAGGCCGGGGAAACGTTGCTCAGCGCAGCCGTGCGCGGGAACATCCCATTTCCGCACATGTGCAATGTGGGCGAGTGCGGCACCTGCAAGTGCCGCCTCGTCACGGGGCATATCCGCCTCAAGAGGGATATCTCGCGCCACGTCACGCCCGAGGAGCTCTCCGCCGGCTTCGTCCTCGCCTGCCAGAGCCTGGCCATGTCGGAGGACGTGGCGGTCGAGGTCCCGGGAATGGGCCGCGGGCGCTCGACGGATCCCGCGCCGGTGCAGATCGACGCGAGCGTCGCGCGCGTGACGCCGCTCGCGCCCGGCGTCCTCGCGCTCGAGGTCGACCTCGCCGCGGAGGTCCGCTACGTGGCCGGGCAGGTTGCGCAGCTCACGGTGCCCGGCGCCCCGGGGCTCGGCGAGCCGCGCTGCTACTCGTTCGCCGAGGCGCCGGCTCGGGCCTCGCCGCGAAGGGCGCTCTTTCATGTCCGCCACGTGCCGGGCGGCGCCTTCACCGACTGGCTCTTCGCCGCCGATCGCACGGGCGCGCGCCTGTGCTTTTCCGGGCCACACGGCGGCTTCCGCTATCACGCGGCCGATCGGCCGCTCCTGTGTGTCGCAGGAGGCACCGGCCTCTCTCCGATCAAAGCGATCCTGGAGCAAGGGATCGCGGACGGGCTCGCGTGCGACGTGACGCTGGTCGTCGGCGCGCGCACCCAGCAGGATCTCTATGCGCTCGACGCCATCACCTCGCTCAAGGAGCGATGGCGAGGGCGCTTTGCGTTCGTGCCCGTGCTCTCCCAGGAGCCTGAAGGCTCGCGCTGGACGGGGCGCAAGGGGCACGTCACCGACTACCTTTGCGAGGTCGCTGCGGGCCACGCCGATCGCGCGGCCTACGTGTGCGGCCCGCCCGGGATGATCGACGCCGTGCTCGACGTGCTGCGCGGCGTGATCCCGCCGAAGCACTTGCATTACGACAGGTTCCTGGACCGTGGCTCGGCGGCTCTCGGCCCCTCGTCGGCCGCCTGAGCCCGGCCACGACGCACGAGAGGGGAGTTACCATGCTCGAGAACCCATTGATTGTACTCGGTTTCATGGCCCTTTTTGCGGCCATGGAGAGCGCGTTCGGCCTGTACCGGCGCCCCGGCGTGCTCACCATGCGGGAGGTCGGCGCGAACCTCGTCTCCCTCGCCTCCTCCCTCTTGATACGTGGCGTGTCCTTCGGCGCCGTGATCTGGGCGCTCGGAGCTCTTTGGCCGCGCTCCGAGGGTGCGCTGGCGGGCGTGAGCTTCTGGATCGCCTTACCGCTCTACGTGCTCCTCGACGAATACGGGTCCTACTGGCTGCACCGCAAGAGCCATGAATGGCCGTGGCTCTGGCGTCTCCACAAGCCGCATCACGTGCCGCGCAACCTGAATATCTCCGTCACGTACCGGGAAAACTGGTTATTGTTTCTGCTGTTGCCAGCCGCGTGGCTGGCCCCGGTCGTCGTCTGGCTCGGCCATCCTGCTGCCTTTGCGGCTGGATCGGCCTTCAGGACTCTGATCGGGATGATAGAGCACAGCGATCTCCGCTGGGATATACCTCTCCAGCAGAACCGCTTCACGCGCCCTGTCATGCGGGTGCTCGAGCGCATCGTCTCGCTTCCCGACACGCACCAGGTCCACCACGGAGTCGGCCGCTACGGCAATGCCATGAAGAACTATGGCGCCGCCCTCATCTGCTTCGATTGGCTCCATGGCACGCTGATGATCCCGCACGCGCGCCAGGAGGGCTTCGGGCTGCCCGAGGGCGCGCCGGTCGAGCCGTGGGCCGAGCAGCTCTTCTGGCCGTTCGTGCGCTCGACGAAGGACGAGAGGGCGGATCGCCGCCGCCCGATCGAACAGACGCCGCGGACGGCCGACCTCGCCATGGCGGAGGCGGTGATTGTCACCGCCGATGGCCGCGCTGTCGTCGTGCGATGAGCCCTGCCAGGCGCTCGCCTGCCGCGCCGCCTCACGGCCGCGCAGCGAGCGCCCTTCACGGCGGCGTGACGAACGACGCCGGCCCCGCCACGGCGGGGGACGGGTCCTTCCGGTAGCGCTCCAGCAGCTCGCGCCGCTCCGCCGTCCAGCCGTTCTTCGGCGACGCCATCTGCACGAGCGCCTCCAGCGCGACCCGGCGCAGCCGAGGATCGGGGCTCCCCCGGAGCTCCTGCTCGAGCTGCGACGGGTGGACGCAGGTGTGCACCGCGGACATCGCCGCGACCATCGCGTCGTGGTGCAAGAGGTCCCGCCGGCCGAGCTCGACGAGCGCCTGCGCGAGCGCCTTCCCGGGGAGCAGGCGCGCCGCGAGCCCCAGGTACTGGGGCACGGCCAGCGCGTCCGCCTTGAGCGCCGCGAGCAGCCCCTCCGCGACGGCGACGTAGTGCTTCGCGGCGTACGGGCCGAGCCGCGCCGAGAGCGCGGGCAGGAACACCACGAGGTGCCGGCGCCTCGGCGAGAGCTCCGCGAGCCGCTGGACGACGATCGCGACCTCGGCCGGCTGCATCCTCGCGAGCACGGCGGACAGCGCCTCCGCCGCCTCCTCGGGCGCGGGCGCGGCCATGTGCTCGATCAGCCGCTTGAAGAGCGACCGCGCCTCGTCCCGGAGCGGCAGGTGCGCCGTGCGCCGCAGCAGGTCGAGCCGCGCCTCCGGCTCCGCCCGCCCGAGGATCTCGGCGAGCAGGCCCACCACCCGCCGCTCGGCCTCGGCCGGCAGCCTGTCGAGCGGGATGTCCGCGAGCTTCGAGGCCACGATCCAGTCGGGATCCCGGACGGCGCGGCCGAACACGTCCCAGGTCTCGGGCTTGTCCAGGTGGTCCCAGAGCGCCCGGAGCAGCGCGATCCGCACGTCGCGGTGGGTCTTCGGCGCGTCCAGCCGGAGCAGGTCCCGGTAGGCGTCGTCGCCGCCCATCTCGCCGAGCAGGCGCACGACCTCCTTGGCCACGGTCACCTTCGTCGTCGGCACCGCCCGGAGCTCGGCGAGCACCCGGCCCCGCGACATCTCGGCGAAGGCCTTCCGGAGCGCGTAGATGGCCCAGCGCGCGCGATCGTCGCCCAGGCACTCGATCAGGACGGGCACGCCCTGGCCGGCGTCGAGCCACGGCAGGCCGCGGATGGCCATCTCGCGCAGGGGCGGCCTCGGATCCGAGGCGAACGGGGTCACCACCGAGGCGTCGACGTACGCGAGCCGGACGAGCGTGGAGATCGCGAACCGCAGCGTGGGGACGTCGCAGGTCTCGTCGCCGAGCAGCACGCGGAGGCCGGCGGCGTACCGCTCCTGCTGCCTCGCCGTCCAGCGGCCGTGGCCCGCGCGGAAATCGATCACCCAGCGCGTCTTCCCCGTCGCGAACCTGCCCGTCATCGGCCGGCTCTCCAGCAGCGGATCGAGCAGGTCCTGGCGCTTCTGGCTCACGTGCCGGGCGACGGCGCCGATGAGGACGAAGCTCGTGTCCTCGCGCAGGAGCGCGGGCACGAGCCGGGCGAACCGCGGCCGATCGTGGTCGCGGAGGAGGTCGAGCGCGCCCGCCGCGACGCCGACGAACGGGAGCTCGCGGGACAGCCGCTCGAGCGCGTCGAGCAGCGGCGTGACCACCTCGAGGCGGATGCCGAGGCTGTGCGCGAGCGAGAGCACGGCCCCTGCCCGCTCGCCGGTGCACCACGCGCCCGCGAGCTGCGCGAGCGCCGGGGTGAGGCGCTCGGCCTCCGCCCGGGTCAGCCCCTCCCCGAGGCCCACCGTCGAGACCGAGCCGCGCACCGCGAGGATCTTCGCGAGCCAGCGCGCCCCCCACGCCCCGTCGATGCGGAACAGGCGGACCACGAGCCGCTCCACGGCCGAGGCGGTGGCATGGGACAGATCCGCGGCGTCGAGCGCGTCCTGCGCCACGGCGCCAACCGCCTCCAGGTGCGCCTTCCCGAACCGGCCGAGGGGCAGCGCGGCGAGGGCGCCGATCATCGCCCGCCGCACCGGATCCTGCTCGAACTTGCGGGCGCGCACATTCGCGAGGGCGTCCGCGAGCGCGCCCCGGTCGTGCAGGACGCTCGCGACGAGCAGCTCCTGCGCCTTCGCCCGCTCGTCGCCCTCCGGGTGCCCGAGGAACGGCGCGAGCGCCTCCTTGGCCTCGGCGAAGGACAGGAGGCGCGCGTAGCTCATCCGCCGCTCCGGCTTCGCGACGAGCGAGGGGCAGCTCCCGAGGTGCCGCCTCGCCTCGCGCTCGCGCAGGTCGCGGGGCAGCGCGTCGAGCACCTCGGGCGCGATCGTCCCGTCGGCGGCCTGCGCCGCGCAGGACCAGCGCTCGAAGGCCCGCTCCCGGAGCGCCTGCTCCTCGGCCGACTCGGCCTTCACGTAGCGGAACAGGAAGGCGCCGAAGCGCCCTCGCCCTCCGAGCAGGAAGGCCCGCAGGACCGCCTTCTGGTCGTCGGGGCAGAGCCGCAGGAACCACCGCGCCCCCCGCTTGCCGTCGCTCAGCGTGCCCCAGGCGTGGCGGATGAGGTAGTCGAGGCGCTCGGCGCCGAGGGCGGGCGCGCCCTTGTCGAAGCGCACGACCTCGAAGGCGCCCGGCGGCCGCGCGGGTCGTCCGCTCTCGTGGCGCGCCTTGAGGAGGTCGAACGTGGCGGCCGGGCGCGATCGGGCCAGCAGGCCCAGCGGGCCGGCGAGGAACGAGGGCTCCTCGCCGCGCTCGAACAGGGCCTGGATCAACGGGAGCGCCGCGTCGGGCGCGCGCCGGGCGAGCGGGACGAGCAGCGGCGTGATGCGGTAGCGCAGGCGGACATCGAGCGACCGGGAGCGCGCGATCGCCTCCCCGAACCAGCGCGCCGCGGCCGCGGGGTGCCTCACGGCGAGCCGATCGAGGCAGCTCGCGCCGCCCGCCTCGTCGATGGCGTGCCGGTGCGCCGAGACGAACGCCTCGGAGCCGAACGGGAGCAGATCCACGATCGTGGGATCGCGCCCCGCCTGCATGCGCGCGCCGAGGAAGGCGTCCACGACGGCCTGGCGCTTCCGCCGCGCGAGCTGGGCGACGGTGCGCCGGACGGCGCGGCGCTCGATGAGGGCGCCGAGCGCCGAGAGCGCCTGCGCGTCGTCGCAGAAGCGGGCGACCATGCGGGCCGCGCGCCGCCGCACGGTGCGGGACGGGTCGGAGACGGCCGCAACGACGCGCGCGCCGTCGCCCGAGCCGTAGACGCTCATGAGCGCGAGGAGGCGCTCGTAGGGCTGAGCGCTGCCCGAGAGCGCGCCAAGGAGGGCCCTCGCGCCGGCGTCGCCGCGCGCGGCGGCGCGGCCGAGATCCACGACGCGGCGGACGCGGTCGTGGTGCGCTAGCGGCTCGAGCTCGGCGAGGAAGGAAGCGGTGTCCATGGGCAGCGATCATAACGCCACGAGCCGGGATGCCCGCAAGGCGGAGCGCGACGGCGCCCAGGCGCGATGAGCTATCGAATCATCCCGCGCGCCCGTGGGTAGGGAGCGCCGCGGCGAAGCCCGGCGACGACGGAATTCGGCCGTGCAGCCGCGTCCAACCGCCCTGGAGTGCCGATCACGTTGAAGTCCCGAGGAAATCAACAGAAGGGAAGGGGAACCGCAAGGGCGCAAGGGTCGCAAGGGAAGGCAAGAAAATATCTCGTCTCTGGTCCCTTGCGCCCCTTGCGCCCTTGCGGTTTCTCTTCTTCCCGCATTCCTTGCCCTTGGAGTTTGCTTCCTGGCAGATCGGCGGGGTCTCGCAACCCATTGAATTCAGGCGACTTTCAACCAGTTCGGCGCTCTACCGGGACCCGAGAGGGTCGCAACACCCCACGATTCAGCGCGACCGTGGCGGGCGTTCACCCCGCGAGCCCTCGGCGTGCCGAGATCACTCGCCCGTGTCGAACTCGCACGCGGCGACCTCCGACGCGCACTCGCCCTCCGCCTCGGCGGCCGCGCCGGCGAGGCAGTCGTCGCACTCGGCGCTCCGCCCCTCGCCGGCGCCGCACGCGCCATAGCAGGGGAGGCCCTCCACGATGCCGCATGCAACGCAAAGGCACTCCATGAGCGCGTCGTAGATCTCGGCCGATGCCTCGCACATGTCCGCTGGATCGGCGGTGTCGTCAGGGGGCAACGAGCACGTCGCGCACTCGGCGCTGCCGCCCGCGTCGCCTCCAGTCCAGCTGCCGTCCGCGCCGCCGCCTCCCTCGCTTCCCGTCCCGCTGCTACCCGCGCTGCCGCCGGGATCGCCCCCTGTCCCGCTGCCGCCCGCGCTGGTGCCGGGATTGCCGCCTGTCCCGCTGCCGCCTCCGCTCCCGCCCACCAGATGGTAGCTCTCGTCCAGCCCCGCCAGCGCGGTACACCCGCCGATCCCCGCAGCCGCGAGCCCGATCAGCGCCATCGCCAAAGACACGTCCACCCGCTTCGAGCCCACCATGGCGCCGGAGCATCACCCCCTTGCGCCCCCCGCGTCAACAGACGTCGGGCACGCGAGTGAGGCGTACGAGAGCGCGCCGCAGCGAGCCGAACGACGCGGATGAGCGCGTAGCGCACGAATCGCTCTCATGAGGCCGCGGCGAGCCGACCGAGGCGCCGCAACAGACCCGGCCGCGCGCCGGTCGCCCGCGCCTGCCTGTGGCTCGATCGTTGGTGCGCTCTTTGCTGAAAGCCCGGGTCCCCGGAGGACATCGCATGACCGATCGGAAAGACGCCACGAAGCCATCGTCCAAAGAGCCGGCGCCGCGCGAAAAGGGCGCGGGCAGCGCCAAGCAATCGATGGGCGGCCCCTCGGCGAAGCCGCGGGCGGCGCGGCCGAAGCGCAGCCTGCTCGAGCGCGCGGCGACCGCGCTCGGCAGCGGGACGAGCAGCGACGACGCCAGGGTCCGCACCTTCGCTGCCGCCGATCGCCTCGACGCGAAGATCGATGCCACCGAGGCGCTCGTGGCCGCGATCCCAGAGAACGTGAACAAACCTGCCGAGTACGCGCTACGCGGCAAAATGCCACAGCCGCCGCAAGGTGCCACGGCGAAGCCCGAGAACCTCGACGCGACCGCGAGCACGATCACCGAGAGCAATGAGTCGGAAAAGAACGGCGCCAAGGCGGCGCCGGGCGCGAACCCGAACCAGGGGCCTCTGCAGAAGCATCGTGTCGACTCGCTCGGCCGGGCGCTGACGACGAACCAGGGCGTGCCCGTCGGCGACAACCAGAACTCGCTGCGCGCGGGGCTGCGGGGCCCGACGCTGCTCGAAGACTTCATTTTGCGCGAGAAGATCACGCACTTCGACCACGAGCGCATCCCCGAGCGCGTCGTGCACGCCCGCGGCTCGGGCGCCCACGGCTACTTCGAGTGCACCGAGGACATCACCGCGCTCACAAAGGCCGCTCCCTTCGCGAAGGTCGGCAAGCGGACTCCGGTCTTCGTGCGCTTCTCGACCGTGGCCGGCGAGCGCGGCAGCGCCGATACGGTGCGCGACGTGCGCGGCTTCGCCGTGAAATTTTACACCGAAGACGGCAACTGGGACCTTGTCGGCAACAACATCCCCGTCTTCTTCATCCAGGACGCGATGAAGTTCCCGGACGTGGTCCACGCCGTCAAGCCCGAGCCGCACCACCAGATGCCGCAGGCCTCGAGCGCACACGACACCTTCTGGGACTTCATCTCGCTCATGCCCGAGTCGATGCACATGGTCATGTGGCAGATGAGCGACAGGGCGATCCCGCGCAGCTTCCGCACGATGCAGGGCTTCGGCGTGCACACCTTCCGGCTCGTCAACGCGGCTGGCGAGGCGACGCTCGTGAAGTTCCACTGGACACCCGTGCTCGGAACACACTCGCTCGACTGGGACGAAGCGGTGAAGATCGCGGGCGCCGACCCCGACTTCCACCGCCGCGACCTCTGGGAGTCCATCGAGGGCGGCGCGTTCCCCGAGTACCTCTTGCAGATCCAGACGTTCACCGAGGCCGAGGCCGAGCGCTGGAGCTTCGACGTGCTCGACGCGACGAAGATCGTGCCGGAGGAGCTCGTGCCCCTGCGCACCGTCGGCCGGCTCGTCTTGAACCGCAACCCCGACAACTTCTTCGCCGAGACCGAGCAGGTCGCGTTCTGCACGCAGCACATCGTGCCCGGCATCGACTTCACGAACGACCCGCTGCTGCAGGGCCGCAACTTCTCGTACCTCGACACGCAGCTCACGCGCCTCGGCGGGCCGAACTTCCACGAGATCCCGATCAACGCGCCGATCGCCGAGGTGCACAACAACCAGCGCGACGGGTTCCACCGCCAGGCCATCAACCGCGGCCGCGTGAACTACGAGCCCAACTCGCTCGCCGGCGGCTGCCCCTTCCAGGCCGGCGCGCGCGGCTTCGCCTCGGTCGCCGAGCGTCTCCTGGCGCAGCAGGCCGCGACCGAGCCGACAAAGCTGCGCGCGAAGCCCGAGAAGTTCGCCGACCATTACACGCAGGCGCGCCTCTTCTGGGCGAGCCAGGCGCCCGTCGAGCGCGAGCACATCGCGCGCGCCTTCCGCTTCGAGCTGACGCGCGTGCAGACGCAGGCCATCCGCGAGCGCATGGTCCGGATGCTGCGGAACGTCGACGAGGGGCTCGCCGCCCGCGTCGCGGACGACCTCGGCATGACGCTCCCCGAGCCGCTCTCGCTCGCGGCGCCGCCCGTCAAGGACCCCGAGGTCGCTGTGTCGCCGCCCCTGTCGCTGTTCGCGCGGCCCGGCGACGGCCGCATCCTCGGCCGCCGCGTCGCGCTCCTCGTCGCCGACGGCGTGAGCGGCGCGGCGTCGGGCGCCCTCTACGACGCGCTGCTGATGGCGGGCGCGGTGCCCCGCTACGTCGGCGCGCGCCTCGGCGTGGTGCGCACCGCCGAGGGCGACGAGCTGCCGGTCGAGGTCACGATCGAGGCCGCCCCGAGCGTCCTCTTCGACGCGGCGGTGCTGCCGCCCGGCGGGGGCGCGGAGGCGCTGGCGCGCGACGGGCTCGCGCTCGAGTTCGTCCAGCTCCAGTACCGCCACTGCAAGCCGCTGCTCGTGCCAGCGTCGGCCGCGCCGCTCGCCAAGGCCGCGGGCGTGAGGACCGCCGTGGCCGCCGCGGGCGCCGACCCGGGCCTGCTCGCCCTGGCCGACGACGCGGTGGCCGGGGCCGCCCCGGCGTTCATCAAGGCGATCGCCATGCACCGCGCGTGGCAACGCCAGACCGAGCCGCCGGCGGTCTGACCGCGGCCCACCCCACACCCCGGGGCGACGCGCCCCGCGCGCTCGCCCTCGCGCCTTTCGCCGGGCACGCCCCTGCCATCACCGCCCGCTCTGGCGACGGCTCGCGTGCGCCGGCGGGTCGCCTCCCGTCCAACGTCGCTCACGCGGACGGTGTGTGTGACGATTTCTGGAAGGTGACCGGAGGCTCGATCAACTCCGGGGGAATGAAGACCTGGGCGCGACGCCTGCCAGGCCGGGCGAGCATCTCCTGGCTGTCATATGTTGCTCTGGGCGCCGCCGCGTGGGCGTGTTCCGGGGCGCCGCACGACGGCTCCGGGAGCGGCGGAGCTCCCTCGATGGATCCTGCGGGCACGGGCGGACCGGCCCCGGGCGGCGAAACCTCAGGCGGCCAAACGTCGGGCGGAGAAGCCTCGGGCGGCGACTCCGCCTCCGGGGCCACGGCGGGAGTCGGAGGGTCCGGCGGCGCACCGAGCCCGGGTGTGGGCGGCGGCGCTGCGACGGGCGGGTCGAGCGCCGCCGAGTTCGGGGCCTTCCCCGGCGCCGAGGGATTCGGGCGGTCGGCCACCGGCGCACGGGGCGGCGATGTCTACCATGTCACAAACCTGAACGATTCGGGGCCCGGCTCCCTGCGAGACGCCATCAGCCAGCCGAACCGCACCGTGGTCTTCGACGTCGGCGGCGTCATCAAGATCGAGGCCCGCCTGGTGTTCAAGAACAACCAGACGATCGCGGGGCAGACCGCGCCGGGCGGCGGCATCACCATCTACGGGAACGGCACGTCCTTCTCCGGCGCCTCGAACACGATCGTCCGCTACGTGCGGTTTCGCATGGGCAAGATCGGCGACTCCGGCAAGGACACCGTCACCATGGCCAACGGCCATGATGTGATCTGGGACCATTGCTCGCTGAGCTGGGGGCGCGACGGCACCTTCGATCTGAACCGGGAGAGCGGGGCGGAGCTCTACAACATCACGCTTCAAGACTCGATCGTCGCGCAAGGGCTCCAGACCCACAGCACCGGCGGCATCGTCAACACGAGCGGCACATCCATCATTCGGTCCTTGTACATCGACAACAATTCCCGGAACCCAAAGGCCCGCGGGACGCTGCAGTTCGTCAACAACGTCGTCTACAACTGGGTCACCTCCGGCTACATCCTGGGCGACACCAGCGGGCGCTCGGACGGGGTGATGGTCGGCAACACCCTGATCCCCGGCCCGGACACGAACGGCGGCACCCTGGATAGCCCCACGCCCGAGTACCACATCTACGCCGTCGACAACTGGTACGATAGCAACAAGGATGGTGTCCTGAACGGCCGCCTGCTCGGCAAAGGGGATTTCGGCGCGGTGACCTGGGAGACGGCCCCGAGCGTGGAGGTCCCCGAGGTGCCCGCGATGAGCGCAAAGGACGCCTTCGACCATGTGATGAAGCACGCCGGGGCGTCCCTCTGGCGTGATCCGGTCGACGACTTCCTGATGGCAGAGCTCGCGTCCCTCGGGGCCGAGGGCGCCACGATCAGCGACGAGAAGAGCCTCGGCCTCCCCAACGCCGTCGGAGACATCCCGGGGGGCGCTGCGCCCAAAGACACGGATCAGGACGGGATGCCCGATGCGTGGGAGATCTCCGCCGCGCTCGACCCTGACGACCCCGAGGATCGCAATGGCGACCGCAACGGCGACGGCTGGACGAACCTCGAGGAGTACATCAACTCCCTTGCTCCGTGAAGCCTCGAGGGCGCGTGCGGCACGGACGAGACGCGACGCAGCGCCCTCGTGACGGACGGGCGCGCGCTCTCGCCATGCTCCTTCAGAACGAGACGCCCAGGCTGAGCGTTCCCAGGGCTTGAGCGATGAGGGGAGCGGAGCGCTCCTCATCGACGGCGATGACGGGGCGCGGCAGGAGCGTGAGACACGTGAGCTCGAGGCCGACGCTCACGCTCGGATGAACGAAGTACTGGACGCTCAGCCCCGCGTCCGCGGCAAAGCTGAAGAATTCTTCGCTGCGCCCGACGAGCGGCAGCTCGACGTCGCCGGTGGCCTCCAGGTGGTAGGCGCCGATGCCAAGGAGCGGCCCCCATTCCCAGTGGAGACCCGCAGCCGCTCCCCCGAGGTTCCAGCTGGCCCGGAGGAGCGCGAGCTCCTGGCGCACCTGGGCGGCGCCGCCTTCTGCGCGGAACTCGGCGCCAAAGACGGGACCGCCCACGAGCAGGCCGAGACGGAGGCTCTCGTCGAGGCGAACCTGCGCCCCGATCTGCACGCCGACGCCACCCCCCACCGAAGGCGTGAAGAGGGCGAGCCCTCCCGTGCTCACGTGAAAACGGGGCGGCTCCTGGGAGAAGAGGAGCACCTCGGGGGCGGGCGGCTGGGCCTCGACGCCGAGCACGTCCCGAGGGGGAGCTTGGCCCGAGCCAAGCTCGAGGAGGCTCGCGCGCAGGAGATCGACTGCGCGCACGGCGAGGAGCATCGGGCCATCGCTCGAAGGATCGATGAGGAGTTTGCGCGTGGTCGTCTTGCCGGTCACGCGATCGACGATGCACACCTCGGCGGCCGTGCCGCTGCCGTCGCGCCGCAGCGCAACCGCCGCGAAGGCCTCGCTCTCCTGCGCCTTTTGCTCGAGCTCCTCGGCGCTGGGCGAGCGCGCAGCGCTCCCGAGCACCGTCACCTCGAACGACTGCAGCTCGAGCTCGGCGCAGAGCCGCCCGAAGGCCTCGAAGAGCGTGGAATCGCTCGGGGGCGGCCGCACGACGAGCACGCGCTGCGCCCAGGCCACTCGAGGGCAGACGAGCAGCAGGAGCAGGACGAGGAGCGTTCGCGCCCGCTGGACCATCGATCAGGGCTGAGCTGCGAGCTGTCGAGCCGTCTTGGCGTGGACCCCGCTCGGATAGAGGCGCAGGTACTCTTGTGCCACCACGCGCGCGGCGGCGGGTCCTTCGAGGGTCTGGACGGTGCGCATCTTTCCCGCGAGCGCTTCGGCGGCAAATGCGCCGCTCGGCGCCTCGCGGAGCGCCGTCTCGTACCACGACTTGGCGCGCGCGGCGGCGCCGCGGCTCTCGTGGAGGCGCCCGAGCAAGAAGGCTGCGCGGCTCCCCGCGGTCGTCGCATAGCGCGCGCGCAGGGCGAGCAGGGCCTGCTCGGCGAGATCGCTCTGCCCCACGTAGCGCGCGGCGTCGGCCAGGGCGTTGAGATCGGCGGCATCACACGACGTGAGACAGCTCTGCGTGCCCCGCGCCGCGGCCTCCTGGACGACGCGCTGGAACTCGCCCTGAGAGACGAGCTTGGTCCAGGGCGGCTTGCTGCTCGGCGGGGCGACGAGGGGCGCCGGGGGCGCGGCAGAGCTCGGCGCCGGGGGAGCAGCGGGCTCCGGCGGGGCCGGTGCGACCTCGGCGTCCTGTCCCTGCGCCGCGGGAGGCGCGGGCTCGGGGCCTGGCACCGCCGTGTCGGGGCCTGGCGCCGCTGTGCTGGGGTCTGGCGCCGCTGTGTCGCTGACGAGCAGGGTCCTCGCCAGCGCGTCCCCCACGAAGCGCTGCCCCGCGCGCACGCTCACGGCGCCGGAACCGGAGTACCCCTCCACCTCGACCGCCCCCTCGCGCAGGATCACCTCGATCCGCTCGCGGTCGGCGTCCCAGAGGAGCTCGAAGCGCGTCCCCACCACGCGGACCACGAAGGGACCCGCGACGAAGCGCCAATCGCTGTGCCCGGTGTGCGTGACCTCGGCCTCGACGCGGCCGCGTTCGACCGAGATGCGGGCGCCGCTCTCGCCCTTGGTCTCGTCGATGCGGAGCCGCGTCCCCGCCGCCGCCCGGATCCGCGTCTGATCGGAGAACGTGATGGCGGCCGGGTGATCGACGGGTACGCGCACATAGCCGCTCTCGTCCGCCGCGCCCTCGACGACGTAATGGAGAGCTCGCTCCGTTCGCCAGAAGAAGAAGACGAGCATCATCACGCTCGCCGCCAGGGCGAGCGGAGCTACCCAGCGAACAACCACCCGCGTCTTGCCCGCGCGGGCCTGCTCCTCGTCGACGCGGCGCAGGAAGGCGGCGCGCGCCTCGCGGCGCTCCGGCTCGCTCAGCTGAGCGGCTCGCTGCAGGAGGGCCGCGACTTGATCGAGCTGTCGTTCGGGTTCGCTCATGGCCAAAGTCCTTCACGCCTGGACAAGAACTCCTGGAGCGCTGGCTCGCGCGCCTTGCTCAAGAACTCGCGCGCGCTCTCGAGCTCTCGGCGCACCGTCGACTCGGAGATGCCGAGGGCCGCGGCCGTCTCCAGCATTTCGAGGCCTTGCACGTGGCGCAGCACGAAGGCCATGCGCCGGCGCGTGCTCAGCTTGTCGAGCACCCTGTGGAGCGCGCGGAGCACCTCGCGATGCTCGAAGTCGACCCGATCGAGCGCGCGCTCGGGGAGCTCGCCGCTCGGGGAGAGGCCCACCCAGCGGCGTATCTTGCGCTTCCGGATCTCGAGCGCTGCCTGCCGCGCCGCCATCGACGCGAGATAGCCACGGAGGGCCCCCCCGTCCTGGATGCGCGCGGCTCCCTGGATCAGGCCCAGGAAGACCTCCTGGACCAGATCTTCGAGGCTCGTATCGGGGCCGAGGGCGCCGTAGAGCACACCTCGCACGAGACCCGAATACCTATCCCAGATGACGGCGAGCGCCTCGCGCTCTCCGGCGGCGGCGCCAGCGACCAAGCTCGCGTCCGACCGCTTGTCGTCGGGGAAGCGGGCCAAGGTGGGTCCGGGCGGCGGGACGGAGCGCGTGGGTTGAGCCACTCCCTCCTAGTTACTTGGGGGCATCCCGACCCACCAGAAAAATTGCCCCCCGCCGGGGCGCTGGATCGGAGCAGGCAACTCGAAGCATTTTGCTTGCGATCAGCGGCGTCGCCCCACAGCTTTGCCGTGTTCCCCATGCGCCTCTCCCGCAGCACCTCGCTCCTCGGAGTCGCCGCTCTCTCGGCCTCGGCCTGGGGGCTCTCCTGTGAGGACCAGCTCATCCAGACGGCCACCCGACTCCCCGGGGACACGGGCCTTGGCGGCGGCTCTCCTTCCCTCTCGGAGCTCGCCTGCGAAGGTGAGGCGCCCAAAGCGGAGCTCCCTCCGGGGGCCGCCTTCGGAGAGGGAGAGGAGCTCGCGAGCTCGCCGCTCGTCAACACGAGCTATGGCGCGCTCGAGGGCCCCGGTCTCTCGATCACGGCGCGCGATAGCTTCCGCGTCTATATCAACGGCGATCTCATCGCCGTGAGCGCGTCGGCGCGCACTCCGCTCTTCGTACCCCTCTCCTTGCTCCCGGGAGAAAACGTGATCGCCGTGAGCGTTCATGCCGCAGCCGGGACGCCCGCGGCTCTCCTCCACCTCGACGAGCTCGAGCGCGGCCATGGGAGCGGCAGCGACTGGAAGCTGAGCACCGCGCCGGAAGGAGACTGGACGGCGCTCGGCTACGACGACAGCGGCTGGCCGGAGGCGCGCGAGCTGGGGAGCGCTGGAGATCTCCCCGGCTGCGATCCCGACGCTTCCTTCCCCTCGAACACGGCGGCTCGCTGGATCGGACCTGCGCTCGGGACGAGGGGGCCCATCGCCCTCCGAAAGGTGATACGGGTCGAGCCGATCGGCTTTGGCGAGGGCACAACGGGAGGCGCGGGGGCCACGCCCGTGCTCGTCTCGACGTGGACCGATCTCGAGGCGCTCGCCCGGTCGGACGAGCCGGCCGTGCTCTTGCTCGCCGAAGGCATCCACGACTTCCGCCGCAAGGGATCGGAGGTCGCGGACATCGAGGTCTGTCCGAGCGTCTGCTCCGAGGATCCCGAGAAGACGGTTTATCAGGTCCTCACCGGGGATGCGACGTGCGAGCGCCCGCTCGTCGGCGCCACGCGGGACGCTCGCATCCTCCGCTTCGGCTCCAACAAGACCCTCGTCGGGCTCGGACGCGGCGCGGCGCTGCCGGGGGTGAGCATGAACCTCGACGCGAGCCAGAACGTGATCGTCCGCAACCTCGCCCTCTACGATCTCAACACGAACCTGCTCGAAGCGGGCGATGCGTTCACGCTGACCCAACCCTCCAGGGTCTGGGTCGATCACGCCACCGTCAAATGGATCAGCGACGCCTTCGCCGACATCCTGGCCGGCACGCGCGGGGTCACCTTCTCTTACGTCCACTTCGACGGCAGCACCGAGGCCGAGTGCGGCGGCCGCGAGCGCTGGGCCTGCACGATCACCGACTCCGAGGTGACGATGCACCACTGTCGCTTCGATGAAGTGAGCACGCGCGCTCCCGTCGCCGTCGGATCCCGAGCGCACGTCCACCTTTTCAACAATGTGTTCTCGAACATCTCGGACTGGGCGGTCGGCGCTTCCTGCGAGGGGCAGGTGCTGCTCGAGGCGAGCGTGTTCGAGAACGCCGAGGCAGCGACGCGGCGCTCGGACTGCAGCGACGCGACGGGCCGCGGGCTCCTCTTGGCCGTCCCTGGCTCGAACATCTACCGCGACGAGAGCGACATTCACCTGGGCGGCGACGGGGAGCCAGCCGATGCCGTCTTCACGCCCCCCTACGACTACGCGCCCGAGCGGGCGAGCGACGCCTTGGCCCAGGTGATCTCTCGCGCCGGCGCGGGAGGGCCCTGGGCGCTGCCGCTCGCGCGCGAGTAACGAGGCGGGGCGGGAGCAGGCCGCCCCCGAAAGCGCGGCTCGCTCGGGGATCGCCGCGCGGCGCCCTGTGCGGAGCCCATGCCGCCCCGCGCCCTCCGCGCGAGGCCGCGAGGACGGCTCCGCCGCGGCCCTGTTTTTTTCTGACGGGTATGACCTCCCTCGAACAACTCTCCCATCCGAGGTGCACCTCGGCGAGCGGTGGCATCTCGGCCACGGGTGGAGATCCTGCCCCTGGTCAACCTGGGTCGGGTCGCTCAGGGCCGGGATCCACCGCAGTCGGCGGGGCAATTGCAGTCGTTCTCACCCGCTCCGCAGGCGCCGTCGCCGCACTTCGCGCAGAGGTGCGCGTCGGGCGCCGTGGTCACGCACGCGCCGTCGATGCGCTCCATGCTCGCGATGGGCGTGAGACCCGGGCAGCAGGTCGTGAATGACTTTCCCGATGCCATCGCCCCCTCGCCCGAGCAGCGCGACGCGAGCGCTGCGCACGAGCCGTCGGCTTGCTGGAAATACCCGGGCAAGCAGTCGCACTGCGGCCACCGGGGGCGCAGCACTGGCACCGTGCCGGCCGGACCCTTCGGCCCGAGCTGCACGGAGGCCTCCGTCGGCGACCGCGCCGGCGCGGCGCCGTCCGGGCTCGCAGGCGGTGGATTCGCCCCGTCTGGGCCCGTCGGCCCCGCGGGAGGGGTGGCGATCTTGCCGTCGGGCGTCTGGGACTCGATCGGGATCCAGTCGACGATCTGGCCGTCCGGCGTGACCGTGGTGGCCACGACGTGCTGGCGGGGAGGCCGCAGCGTTCCCCCCGGCGCGCAGGGGTTGTCAGCGCCCGGGTGAGCATGAGCGGGCCCCGCCGGGTCGGGCTCCCTGGCGGCGCAGCCCGTGGCGAGGAGCAGCAGGGAGCACAGGAGCAGAGCAAGCGCTTTCATGGGCATGGAAACACGGGAGCTCGCGGGATCTTACGGTGCTGGGGCGGCGGAGGCGCCGGCGTGCGGCGGCGCCTCCGTCGATGGGCCTCCGTCCACCTCAGCCAGCGGCGGCGGCGTTCACAGGTGCCGGGTCTCTCTCGGTGGCGCGCCCCAGTTGTTGTTGCGCCCGTCGGCGTACCTGATCGGCGCCGAGACGAGCTCCTCGAGGTCCACGTCGTCCAGCGAAGCGAGCTGGACCGCCACATAGTCGCCGCCGATCTCCTCTACATGCCCGCGCCCGAACGAGCGCACGCCGCAGTGTCGACAGAACAGGTGGTGCCCGACCTTCATGCCGAACTGGTAGTCGCTCAGCGCGTCCTCGCCCGCGAGCAACCGGAACGCGTCCGGCTTGATGATCACGTTCCAGTTTCTCGTCTTGGTGCAGATAGAACAGTTGCACTTGTTGGTCCCAGCGCTCAGGTCGAGCTCGGCCTCGAAGCGGACCGCGCCGCAGTGGCAGCTCCCTGTATATGTCTTCTTCATGAGCAAACCTCCCAGCAGGATGGGCGTCCACGTTCGAACGCTCGGCGGCCCGAAAGCCTGACGGTATCGTACCCGAAGCCGCGCCGGCGGGAGCCCACTCCGGGGCGCCGCCGCGCGGTCCGGGGAGGCGCCGCGCCGGCAGCGCCGGGGCGCCCGTCGGCCGAGCCGCAAGCTCGTTGCCCTGACACACCTGTCGTGCGCCGCTCGCGGGGCATTTGGCACAACGGATCGGGAGGGCCGACTTCTTGCGCCCGGACAGGTGGCCTGCCCGTTGCTACGCCAGCGCATCCATTCACGGCGGTTCCGCCGAAGAGAGGATGCTCCATGACCCTATCTCTTTTTTCCCTCGCCCCACTCGGCTCTCGTGCGCGCAAGGCCGCCGCGCTCGCCGCCGGGTTCGCCATGGCCGCCGCCGTGTCCGGCTGCATCATGAACCCGAAGGCATGCACCGAGATGGCCTGTTCCGACGGCTTCTCCGTCACCGCCGCGACGGCGGACAAAAGCTGGCCAGCGGGAGAGTACACGCTGGAGCTCGCGGTGGACGGCAACGCGGTGTCGTGCGCCTACAGCTGGACGAACACGCCGAAGGTCGGCGACGGCGGCGTGTTCGTCCAGTGCAGCCCGACCGTCAGTGTTTCGATAAATCCGGTGACGATCTGCACGGAGACGAGGCGCGGCGACGCGGTCTCCCAGAGCTGCACCCCGGCCCCCGGGCAGTTCACGCAGCTGCTCGCGGTTGGTGGCACGCCGACGCGCGTCGACGTCGTCGTGCGGCGGGACGGCGCCCTCCTCGGAGAGCGGAGCTTCACCCCCGCCTACCGGACATGGTACCCGAACGGCGAAGGCTGCGGGCCTGCGTGCCGACAGGACACGCAGGACTGGGCGCTCCCGTAGCCGTCGGCGCCGAAGCGGAGGCGCCTCGCTAGTCCCACCGACCGGAGAGGACGGCCCTCATCCGGTCGATCCGCAGCGCCCGCTCCAGGGCGCGCCCCTCGTAGGCGCTGAGCAGCGCTGGGAGCGCCTGCCGGGCCAGCGCCAGCAGCGCGCGGCGGCGGACCTCGGGATCGAGCCTGCCCTCGGTGACGATCTGGCTGAAGGCGAGGGCGAGGAGCGCCTCGTCGCGGGTCAGCAAGCCATACTCGTCCTCCTCGCCGAGCGCCTCGACCTCGGCCGCGTCCACGGCGTCCCAGCCGCTATTGCCGACCTCCCAGCGCTCGAGGAGCTCGCCGAGGAGCTCGATGGGGCTCCCCTTCGGGTGCTCGTCGCGGAAGTCGCGGAACGCGGTGAGCGTCTCGTGCGCGGTCTCGTTGCCGAACGGCGCGGTCTCGTCGGTGAGCGACCAGAAGAACGGGTCGGTCAGGGCCGCGGCGGCCCGGGGGTGGCAGTCGTCGGGGGACAGGTCGGGGAGCTCGGGCGCTTCGATCATGGGAGAGGGCTTTCCGTCGGGTGAGGCGCGGCCGCGCCGCGCCGCCACCTTACCGCGTCGGGGCGCGCCATCCGAGCGCGGCGCCGTCGTCCCTCGTCATTTCCAGCGCCACTTGCCCCTGCCCTTTCCCTTGCCCTTGTGGACGACGATCACCCGCCGGCCGTCGTCGTCATCGTCGTGCACCACCACGGTCGGCTTGACGTCGACCTTCACGGCCCACGTGGTGGCCACCAGGATGCCGATCACCGGCGCGCTCGGGCCGACCACGATCACCGCGCCTGGCCGGTAGCCGCAGAGGACCACGTGCGTGTGCCCGCCTTCCTTGAGCACCACCGTGATCTTTGTCGGATTGACCTTCACGCTCAGCTTGCCCGTGAAGTAGAGCCGGTCGGGCCCGGGCGCGAGCACGATGACGTCCGGGCCCTTCGCCGTCTGGACCGCGAGCTTGATCTCGCGATCGCCGATCGGCACCGGCTTGAGGTTGAGATCGAGCACGTACACGCGCAGATCGCCGCTCTCCTTGTCGGCGACGATCTCCACGATGTCGTCTCCGACCGGCTGGAGCACACCCCCGTTCGGGCCCTTCGTCCCGTCGAGCTGGGTCGTCTGGTGTTCCCTGGCGCTCTCCTGGAGCTCTCGGGTCCCGCCGCGAGGCACGTGCAGCACCCCCTTGAACGGCTCGCCCTTCACCTTGAGCTCGTAGCTGACCTCCGTGAGGTCGTCCTCGAGCGGCGCGAGCTTGGCGAGCAGCACGCCCCCCGACTTGGGCTCCGGCACGAGCGCCGCGGTCATGGGGGCTCCGCCCTTGCCAGGCGCCTTGACCGAGACGTTGCCCGACACGTCCGCCTCGATGGGCTTGCCGTCGCGATCCTTCACGAGCGCCGTCACCTGCCCGTCCTGGGCCACCGTCATGACGACGGAGCCGGGCTCGTGCTGCTCTGTCAGGGCCCAGTTGTCCTCGATGCTCTCCGCCGTGATCTGCGGCGACTTGCTGCAAGCGGAGGAGACGAGCGCCGCGGAGGCGACCCCGAGCGCAAAGGCCATGGACCGGAGACAACGTTGGATTCGCATACACCCCTCTTTGGCGACCCTTGAAGGCGCGATCGCCTCATACCTGCTTGCGTGTGACGGACCAGATGAATCCGTCGTACCAGAAGTGCATCAGCGCGACGGTCTGCGTGATCGACCACAGCGCGCGGTCGTCCGCCGGCGCGAGCTCGGCCCAGACGCCGTACGCAAGGACGCCCGCGAGGAAGACCGCCGCCGCGATCGGCGCCCCGGCCCGGAGCGCGTCGAGGCGAAGCCGGCGGCGCAGGCGGCCGCCCTCCGACCACCAGACGAGCGCCAGATACTGCACGACGTGGAACAGGTTCATGATGAAGAAGGCCTGTCCCCACGGGTTGAAACCCCACGTGTAGATCGAGCAGAGGCCCGTGCTGACGAGCAGCCACACCTTGGGGAACGACACCCGGTACCCCCGCCGGTGCATCGCGCGGTAGGCGAGCACATAATAGAGCAGGAACAAGGTGCCCGCGGCGATGACGGCCCAGCAGATGGCGCGGTGGCTCGACGTCATCAGCGTCGGGACGGCGGTGAAGAAGGCGGCCCCCACGTCCTCGAAGGCGTCGAAGCTCTGGAAGTGGAGGAGCATCGTCGCGCCGCCCAGGATGGGTCCGGCATAGAGGACGAGGTTGAGCCACAGATCCAGCCGGCGGCCGAGCGCCGGCGCGTTCCCCGCGCGCGCGTCGTACATGCGCCCGAGGCCGAACGTCTGGAGCGCCGAGTGGTAGACGTCCCAGAACACCACGAGGACCGAGACGCAGGCGACGGCCCACGTGGACAGCATCATCGCGGCGAACAGGGCGACCGGCGCCGCGAGGAAGCGGAGCCGGTGCTGCCGGAAGATGTCCGCGTTGCCGTGGCTCCGGAGGAGCACCGCGGCGAGGTGGCCGTGGATGAGCGTGCCAATGAAGAGCCCCTCCCACGTGACCTTCTCCCCGCGAAGCCTGAACCTCGCATCCGCGAACGGCGTCCCCGCAATCAGAGCGCCCACGGCCAGCGCGACGAGCGGCGGGAGCAGGAAGAAGGCCCAGTCGTACCAGGGGCCGACAATGTAGGACGCCCTGCCAGCGGCGAGCAGCGCAGGAGAGGCAGGCTCGGCCCGTGCGCTCATGCGGGACGCTCGTCCGCCGCCGGCCGCGGCTCCGGAGCTGCTTGCGAGAAGCCGATCGTCCACCCCTGCACGGCGAGATGGTCGACGAGCGAGAGCAGGAAGAGATTCACGCCGAGCATCTCCAGCGACTCCTCCGCGAAGTCTATCAGCGCGTAAACCAGGTTGTCGCTCCCGGCCCGCTCGGTCCAGTACCCGAGCGGCAGCTCCAGGACGAGGGCGCCGGTGACATAAATCCCACCCGAGAGGAGGAATCGATTCCTCGTAGCTCGCGGGAGGTGCGAGAGGAACTTGAGGTATGCGACCGCGAACACCGCCACCACGACGGCCGCCGGGATCACCCAGCTGAAGTACAGGACCCCGCCCAGATCGAGCCAGGAGCTCGCCGCTTCATGGATCTCGACCACCTCGTCGAGCGAGATGTAGAGGAACGCCGCGGAGAGCCCCCACCAGTGCTTCACGAACTCGCCCGTGCGACGCGCGCCGACGGCAATGACAGCGAGCGTGAGGGAGCACACGAGCAGCAGGGACGAGGTGTACCACGTGGGCACATTCTGTTCGTAGCTCAGCGAGAGCAACGGGACGATACCGCTCCGGCTCCTCAGGTGGAGAACCGGCTTGAGCACCTCGACGGCGAGCCCGGCGCCCGCAATGACCGCCATCACGGCGAGCAGCACGACCCGCAGCCGGGCTCTCGGGAGGGTGATCTGCATCCAATCAAGAGAACTACGCCAGGACGCCGGATGCGGTCAATGCGTAAGACATCCGACGTTGGCACAGAAGGGCGGCGCAGCGCGCCCAACGACCGGGCTCGGGAGCGCTCGCCATGCGCTCTCGAGGCCGCCTTCGTTGCAATGCGGTGAGGGCGAACGGGCACGATTCGTCGCGTTCGCCCCTGCTGTCATGCTTCCCGCAATCGCCGCCGGACGCGCACGCTCAAGGAGCGCTGTAGGACACGATCTGGCCTTCGAAGCGGTAGTCTCCGCCGTTGGTCCAGAACACGTCCTGACCTTCCGGTGCGATGATACGCCAGGCGAAGTGCTGGCCGAGCGCGAGCACGGTGGTCGTGTTGCTCACGAGATCATGCGCCTGGACGCTCCGGTTCCGGCTCATGTCCGTCGAGAAGAGCGTCGAGCCCCGGATGGCCAGCCCCGCCATCGAGCCCCCTTGATAGATCAGGGTCTTCGCCCCTCCGGCGATCGGCGCCTTGAACACGCCCCCGTCGCCGGCGTTGGCCCAGTAGACGAACTCCGCGTCCACCGCGATCCCGGCCGGCTCGCCCTCGTTCTCGGCGATGACGGTCACGTCCCCGCCCGACTTCGCCACCTTGTAGACCTTGTTCGTCGTGTCGGCGCCGGTCCAGTAGATGTTCTCTGCGTCCTGCGCCAGGTGCTCCGGCTTGCCGGCGTCCGACGCGAGCACGACGGGCTCGCCGCCGTCGAGGGGCATCTTGTAGATGTTGTGTCCGTCGCCGTCGCCGAAATAGACGGACGACTCGTCGCCGATGACGCTCAGCACGTAGCCGACCTCGGCCAGCGTCTCCACCTCGAGGCTCGATTTGTCGACGCGCTTGAGCGCCGAAGGGATGACCGGATCGTTGTCTCCGCCGCTCGCCCAGTACACGTGGGAGGCGTTGACCCACAGCGCCTTGGGGTCGGGATCCGCCGGCGTCATCGCCTCCGCGTCGGTGGTGCCCGGCTTGACGCGATAGATGAAGCCGTCGTTCGAGTCCGCGGGCGCGGTGTCCTCGGTGCCGCCGCTCGCAAAGTAGAGGTAGGTGTCGTCGGCGGCGATCGCCATCGGGTAAGCGTGCTGGTTCGCCATCACCGCCGCCGGGATCATCGCGGCGTAGAAGGTGCCAACGGAGGTAGTCTCCGTGGTGAGATCAGCGGCGGAGACTTGGTGAAGCGCGAGCGGCGTGAAGTCGTCGGAGCCCGTCGGCGCGGAGAAGCCATAGGCATCGAGGACGGTGTTTTCCCCGAGCTCCGCGTCGAGCTCGACGGTGATAGGCAGCGTGAGCTTGATCGGCTTGGCGAACGTCTGCCCCTCCGGACCGAGGCGGTACATCGGCCCCACCGCGCCCTCGCCGGCGGCATCGACATGCTCGATGGTGAGCTCCGTCGCCGCGCCGACCGCCCCCGGCGGCACTTCGATCCTGAATCCATCATCCCCGGTGAAGACCCCGCCCTGCGCGTCGACGGAGAACTGGGGCTCGGTCCCCGGCGTGGCGTCGTCGCCCGCATCCGACCCCCCGCACGCCGCGCTGCCCAGCCCGGCCGCCGCGCAGGCCAACACCATGAATGAGGCTCTTTTCATCGTCTTGCTTCTCCGCGGGCGGTCGCCACCGCCCATCATTGACAGGGTTGCAAGCAGGGGCACGATCGGAGTCTCAGCGCCAGCCACGCCGATGGAGGCGCCGAGCCTGAGCACGTGAGAACACACTCCCCTACCCGCCCTGGACGTCCCAGGCATGCAGTCGCGCCTCGGCTCGCCGGCGGCTCATGAATCGGCACGATGGAACGACCGCGCCGCGCGTGCGCTCGACAACGCGCCTACCGGGGACCCGCCCCTGCGCGCTGCTGGGAGATGGGGAGATGGCGCATCGCGCGCCGGACCCTCGCGAGCGCCGGCGCGCCGAAAGGAGCCCGCTGGCGGCCGGTCAGCGCCCGGAGAGCGGCAGTCCGGCCTGCGCCGAGAGGCGGGCCATCGCGAGCTTCGCGGCGACGAGCGCCTCCTCCGGCGTGCGGCCCGTGGCCGAGAGGTGGCCCATCTTGCGGCCGGGGCGCGCGACCCGCTTGCCGTAGAGGTGGAGCCGGACGCCCGGGATCTCCAGCGCGGCCTCGAAGGGCGGCGGCGCGTCGCCGAGCCACACGTCGCCGAGCAGGTTGAGGATCGCGGCGGGGCGGACGATCTCGACCGAGCCCAGCGGCAGGTCGCACACGGCGCGGACCGCCTGCTCGAACTGGCTCGTCGCGCAGGCGACCTCGGACGCGTGGTAGCTGTTGTGGGGCCTCGGGGCGAGCTCGTTGATGAGCAGGCGGCCGTCCCTGAGCAGGAACAGCTCGACGACGAGCAGCCCCTCGACGCGAAGGCCGACCGCGAGGTCGAGCGCGATCTGCACCGCCTGCCCCGTCACAGCGGCCGAGAGCGGGCCCGGCAGCAGCGACCAGTCGAGGATCTGATCGACGTGGTGGTTGAGCGCCGGGGGGTAGACCGCGAGCTTGCCGCTCGGGCTCCGCGCGACGAGCACCGACAGCTCGGCCTCGAGGTCGAGCGCCTGCTCGACCACGCAGCGCTGGCCGCCGAGCGACGCGAAGAGCGCCGCGGCCTCCCGCCCGCGGTCGCCGGCGCCGCCCTCGTCCAAGCGCGCGTCCCCGGAGAGCCGCAGCTGCCCCCGGCCGTCGTACCCGCCGACGCACGACTTCACGAAGCACGCGCCGCCCATGGCGCGCGTCGCCTCGAGGAGCTGCTCGCTCGTCGCGACCTCGCGGAAGGGCCCGACCGGGAAGCCGTTGCGCGAGAGCCAGCCCTTCTGGACGCCGCGGTCCTGCACCATCGCCAGCAGGTCGGCCGACGGGCGCACCGGCGCGAACTTCGCGGCGGCCGCGAGGCCGTCCGTGGCGACCTTCTCGATCTCGAGGGTCACCACGTCGCACTGCGACGCGAGCTCGGCCGCCTGCGCCACGTCGTCGAACGACGCGACGATGCAGCGATCGAGCACCGATCGGGCCGGGCAGTCCGGATCGGGGTCGAGCGCGTGGACCTTGTACCCGAGCGTTCGGGCGGCCAGCGCCGTCATGCGGCCGAGCTGGCCGCCACCGAGGATACCGAGCGTGGAGCCGGGAGCGATGGGCATTTCGGGAGGACCTGTTACGAAGAGGAGAGACGAGATCAGATGAGGCGAACGCGCCAGAGGCGGACGCGCTAGACGATGATCGAGTCGCGTAGCACCGCCGCCTCCTGCGCGCCGCGGAAGGCGGCGAGGCGCTCGCGAAGCTCCGGGTGCTTGCCCGACAGGACCGCCGCCGCGAACAGGGCCGCGTTGGCCGCCCCGGGCTTGCCGATCGCCATCGTCGCGACGGGGACGCCCTTCGGCATCTGGACGATCGAGAGCAGCGCGTCCATGCCGTTCAGCGCCGTGGCGGGGATGGGCACGCCGATGACCGGCAGCACCGTCTTCGCGGCGACCATCCCGGGCAGGTGGGCGGCGCCGCCGGCGGCGGCGATGATCACCTCGATCCCGCGCTCCGCGGCCGTGCTCGCGTACTCGAACATCCGGTCCGGCGTGCGGTGCGCCGAGACGACGCGCACCTCGTGCGGGATGCCGAGCTGCGTGAGCAGCTCGCTCGTGACGGCGAGGTGCTCGTAGTCGCTCTTGCCGCCCATGATCACGCCGACCCAGGGCTTCTCGGCCGCGCTCGCTCCCATTTCGGCGGGGGTCCGGCCCTCGCCGGCCCCACCCTGCGCCATCGTGCTCATCGTTCCACCGCTCGCCGGCTCATCGTCCATCCGTCATCGGTCATCTGTCATCCGTCGACGCGTCCATCCGTCGACGCGTCGCGCCCGGGTCAGCGCGTGAGCTGATCCAAGAGGCTCAGGTTCTCGCGCTCCTCATCGCCGATCTCGCCGTCGGACGAGATCATCTCGCGCGCGGCGTCCAGGAAGAGCTGCCGGTGCGCGCGCGGGATCTTCATCGGATCCACGTCGTCGGCCGCGGGCGGCACCTCGAGCCAGCCGCGCACCTGCTTGGCCTCCTCCGCGTCCAGGTGGAGCCGCAGCATCATCTTGCGCACGAACTCGCGCTCCTGGTCGCGCACCTGGAGGTCGGCCCACGCGAACGAACAGATGAACCGCATCAGCTGGAGGCGTTCTTCGCGAGAGAGCTTGTGGAGCATGGGAGGGGACTCTAGCCCGGATCCGCCAGGGTTTTGTGTGGAAATCAGCGAGCAATCGCCGTAAGGGGATTCCCGGTTCCGCGGTTGCCTTCCCGCGGTTGCCTTCCCGCGGTTGCCTTCCCGCGCTCGCGCTGCCGCGCTCCCGCGCTCGCTTTCGCGCGCTCCCGTATTCCCGCGCTCGCGTTCCCGCGTTCCCGCCCGCGGGTCTTGATGACGGGCCCGCGCGCTCCGGCGCGGGTCGCCGCAGCGCCCGCCCGGGCGCCTGCTCGCGGCGGCTCAGCGGTACGGGCGAGCGACGCGCGGGCCGCGCAGGAGCGCCGCCACGTGCAGCTGCGCGCCGAGCAGATCGCGCAGGATCGCTGGGTCCTCGAGCGGAGCCGGCAGCGTGGCCACGATGGCGTGCGGGGCGATCCGGAGCGCGCGCGTGCGGGCCTGCAGGCGCTTGACCGCCTCGCGCGCGCCGGGCGAGGCCGCGCGCAGCTGCTCCGGGTCGTCTGGATCGAGCGCCGCGTCGAGGGGCGGATCGACAACCAGCGTGATCTCGGAGCGCTCGGGGTGCGGACCTCGCTCGAAGCAGGTGTCGACGTGGAACGTGGCGCCGTCGACCTGCGCGTCCCGGATGCGCATCCGGCCCACCTCGAGGCGGCCATGGACCTCGGACGCGAACCGCTCCCAGGCCACGCGCATCCCCGCCATCGGCGTGGGCGGCGGGATGCGCGCCCCCGCGGCGCTGATCTCGGCCGCAAGCGCGGCGAGGTGCTCCAGGAACGCGCCGAGCCAGGGCTGATCGTGGCCCGGCGTCCGGGAGCGGACCGACACGTGCTCGTCGTCGAGCCGGACGTCGTCGAAGGCGAGCAGCGCGCGGCGCAGCGGCCCCGCGACGACGGCGCGGACCTGGCCGGGATCGCGCCCCCGCACGCGGTAACGGCGGCCGAAGCCCTCGTCGTCCTCGGACGACAGCGCGAGCAGGAAGCGCTTCACGCCGACGTCCAGGTCGAGCCCCCACGAGGGCCAGCGCAGCTCGCCCGCGAGCGCGCCGCTCGACGAGGAGCCCGCGTCGATCCACACCGACGCCGCGCAGCCGGCGAGCGCGCCCGAGAGGCGCAGCTCCAGCGCGTCGAGCGACATGCCGTGGCGCGCGCCGACCGCCTCCCAGACGGCGCGCCACCTCCCCGAGCCGATCTGCCGCCGCATCGCGCCGGCCCCGGGCGGGCTGTCGAAGACGCCGAGCACGAGCGGCGTCGTGTGGACGACGCCGTCCGCGCGCGCGAGCTCGACGCGCACCTCGAGCCCCCAGACGAGGGCGACCCACCCGGCGTCGAACGACGGCGCGACCGAGCGGGGGATCCGGAACCGGAAGGGCAGCTCCCGCCCCTCGTCGCGGCTGTCCGCGCGGCGGAAGGCGGTGAAGCGGTGCGCCTCGGTCGCGCGGTTCGGCGCGGAGCGGTCCGCGCTGAGGAGGCGCTCGACGCCGACCAGCGAGATCTCGATCCCGCGCGCGCCGCGGCCCTGCACGTTGCCGAGCGCCACCGCCCCCGAGATCTCGTCGCCCGGCGCGAAGACGCGATCGTCCAGCGAGACCTCGACGAAGGGGCTGTCGCCGCGCGCCGTGGTCCCCGCGGCCGGCGACCGGGCCGGGCGCGTGACGGGGCGAGGCGTGACGAGCACCTCGTAGGACTCCTGGACGTCGAGCCACCACGGGATCGCGATGGAGAGCGTGATGCCGTAGCGGATCTCGGCGCGCGTGCCGAGGTACGAGCAGGGCGCGTCGGCCGGGAGCGGGAAGCTCGCGCGGTAGCGCTGCTCGCCCTCCGGGAGCGTCGTCGGCCCCGAGACGCGGGCGACGAGCGAGAGGAAGTGGGGCGGCACGAGGACGCGCTCCTCGACGCGCGCGACCTGCATGCCCTCCAGGTGGAGCTCGATCGCGTCGACCGGCGTCCTCCCGCGGCAGCGGAGCACGAGCTCGACGAGGATGACGTCGCCCGGGTGGACGGTCCTGGACATCCGGAGCTCGACGTCGGGTCGGGTTCGCATGGTGTCCGGCTCAACGCGGCGGGCGCGGGCTCACTTCACGAGCGGCGCCGGGACGGTCAGGCGGATCGGCCCTCGGGGAGCGCCGCGCTCGAAGAGCTCCCCCCGCCGATCCGCGACGCCGAGGCGCATGAGCCCGTCCGCGCGCACGAGCGCGAAGGGGGCGCGCGGCGCCGGCGTGTCGCGGGCCGAGCCGCCCCGGCCCGCGTCGAACGGGATGACGAAGACCACGACGTCCTCGGCGCCGGCGGCGGGCGCGCGGGGCGGCGTGGCGGGCGGCGCGCCGGGCGGCGCGGCGCGGGCGCAGCGCCCGGCGACCGTGGCGTTCCTGTCCTCGGCGGCGCAGCGGGTGAGCGCGCGGCGATCGTCGTCGTCGGCGCTCCGCCCGAGGTGATCGGCGGCGGCGAGGCGGACCGCCTCGGCCGGGTCGCGCGCGAGCAGGTCGCGGGCCGCGTCGCCGTCGCAGCGGGCGCCGGCGACGGTGAGGCCCGCGAGCGCGTTGGCCCGCA
The DNA here is from genome assembly GCF_051473855.1 of Sorangium sp. So ce375. Classification (NCBI taxonomy): domain Bacteria; kingdom Pseudomonadati; phylum Myxococcota; order Polyangiales; family Polyangiaceae; genus Sorangium; species Sorangium sp. So ce375. The sequence goes on along the minus strand of NZ_CP150335.1, from coordinate 2,546,508 downwards.
CGTAGGGGCGCGCGTCGGGGAGCGCCGCGCAGAGCCCCGCGGCCGCGCGCGCGGGCTGCCCGGCGCGACCCGCGATGCGCCCGATCGCGCCCGCCGCGTTGCCCGCCACGGCGGCGTCGGGGTCCTTGAGGAGCGGCAGGAGCAGCGGCAGCGCGTCCTTGTCTCCGGCCGCGCCCAGCGACCAGACCGCGTTGGCGCGGACGCCTGGATCCGGATCGCCGGCGAGCTTGCGGAGCGCGGGCGCGGCCTCCGGGTGCCCCGCGAGCGCCTCGGCGATCTTGCGGCGATCGTCGATGGGCGCCGCCGAGATCATCCGCGCGAGCGCGGCGCCCGCGGCCTGGGCCGGCATGCGGCCGAGCCCCTCGATCAGCGCGTCGCGCGCGGCGTCCGGCGCGCTCGCGATCGCGGACGCCACCTCGTGGACGAGGCCCTTGCCGCTCGCGTCGCGCGCGTCGCTCGCGGCCTTTGCGCTCGCTGCGCCCCCGGCGCCGCCGGCGTCGTCCGCGCGCGAGAGGGCGCCGGAGAGCGCGATGCCGAGCGCACCGCGGTCCTGCTCCGCGGCGACCGTGAGGCGCTGGAGCAGCGGTCGGGCGCTCCCTGGGCCAGCGACGCGGGAGAGCGCGATCGCCGCCCGGAGGCGCACGTCGGCCGACTCGTCGTCGAGCGCCTCGATCAGCGCGGCGTCCACGGACGCGCCGAGCTCGCCCGCGGCGCGCGCCGCCCCGAGCGCCTCGATCACGGCGAGGCGGAGCGGCGTGGAGCGCGCCTTGGCGAGCGGCAGCAGCACCGCCTGGGCGCGCGGCGAGCCGGTGCGCCCGAGCAGCTGGACGAGGGCGAGCTTCTCGTCGGGCGCGGTCGCCGGGTCGACGAGCAGCGCGCGCGCCGGGTCGACCGCGCGCCCGTCGGGCCGCGCCGGATCGAGCAGCGCGGTCGCGGCGCGGATCGCCTCCGCGCGGACCGCGGGATCGGCGTCGCCGAGCAGCTCCAGCACGCTGGGCAGCGCCGCGGGGTCGCCGAGCGCGCCGAGGGCGCGGAGCCCGTGCCGGAGCGGGACGACGCCCCGCTGCATGCCCCGAACGAGCGCGGGCAGCGCTTCCCTGGCCTTGAGCTCGCCGAGCACGAGGGCGGCGCCCGCCGCGGTGTTGGCCGACGGCGCGGCCGCGAGCGCGGCGATGAGCGCCGGGACGGCCGCGGCGCCGGCGCTGACGAGGGCGTCGCGGACCGCGGAGCGCGGCGCCGCGGGGTTGTCCTTCGCGAGCGCCGCCAGCAGCGCCTTGACGGCCGCCTCGGAGCCGATGCGGCCGAGCGCCCGGAGCGCCGCCTCCCGCACGTCGTTGCTCGAGGTCGCGCTGTCGGACGGCCGCGCCCCGGGGAAAACGCCGGCGGCCGCCGGCGACGCCGTGACGAGATCGGCGATCGCGGACGTCGCGTCGTCCGAGCGCAGCCGGCCGAGGGCGGTCACCGCCTCGACGCGCACGTCCTGGGAAGCGTCCTGCAGCGCGAGCAGGAGCGCGCTGACCGCGCGCGCGTCTCCGAGCTCTCCGAGCGCCCGCGCCGTGGCCCTGCGGACCTCCGGGACCGAGTCCTGCACCTTGCCGATGAGCGGCACGACGGCGCGCGCGTCGCCGATCCGGCCGAGCGCGCGCGCGACCTCCGCGCGCACCTCCGGCGCGGTGTCGTCGAGGTGGCCGAGCAGCGGCGAGACCGCCTCCGGGAGCCCCGCCGCGCCCATCGCGGTCGCGGCGGCGAGGCGCACGTGCGGATCGGGATCGCCGAGCACCCGCCCGAGCGCGACGACGGACCGGTCCGTGGGCGCCGCGCGGATCACGTCGCAGGCCGCGAGCCGGAGGCGCGCGTCGCCCTCGCCGAGCCACTCGATCACGAGGTCCCCCGCGCGCGGCATCCGGAAGCGCACGGCGGCCCCGGCGAGGTGCAGCCGCACCTCGACGTCCGGGTCGCTCATCCCTCGCTGGATCAGCCCGATCGCCGTCTCCGGGGCCAGCTCGCCGACGCGGGCCGCGGCGAGGCGCCGCTCCGAGACGTCGCCCGACGTCAGCGCGCGCGCGATCTTCTCCGGCACGTTGGGCCAGAGGGACGCGGCCGCGCCGCCGGGCTGTCCGAGCGCGGCGGCCGCGGCGGCGACGACGAGCAGGACCTGCGGGAAGCGGCGCAGCGGCGAGGACGAACGGCGCACGAGCCGAGCGTAATACAGCGGGCGCGGCCGCGTCATGGCGTTCCAGACGGCTCGAGCGCCGCGGGGCGGCGCGCCGCCGGGCCGGGCGCTGGCAGCGGGGTTCTCCTTGCCGTGCCCGCGCGCGGAGACCGCCATGAGCTGCGCCGATCCCGGAGCGCTCCCGGAACCGTCCAGGCCGTGCAACAGTCTGGCGAGGTGCCCGACATGATTCCTTTCTCCGTTCTCGACCTTGCCCCGATTGTCCAGGGCGGAGACGCCGCGCAGGCGCTCCGCGACACGCTCGATCTCGCGCGCCACGCCGAGCGGCTCGGTTATCACCGTTACTGGCTGGCCGAGCACCACAACATGGGCGGCGTGGCCAGCGCCGCGACGTCGATCGTGATCGCGCACGTGGCCGGCGGCACCTCGACGATCCGCGTGGGCGCGGGCGGGATCATGCTGCCCAACCACGCGCCCCTCGTGATCGCCGAGCAGTTCGGCACGCTGGCGTCGCTCTTTCCGGGGCGCATCGATCTGGGCCTCGGGCGCGCTCCTGGCACCGACCCGGTCACCGCCCGCGCGCTCAGGCGCAACCTGGCCGGCGACGCCGACAGCTTCCCTCAGGACGTCCTGGAGCTCATGGGCTACTTCCGCCCGGCGGAGCCTGGGCAGCTCGTGCAGGCCGTGCCGGGCGCCGGGCTCGGCGTGCCGATCTGGATCCTCGGCTCCAGCCTCTTCGGCGCGCAGCTGGCCGCGGCGCTGGGCCTCCCCTACGGCTTCGCGTCCCACTTCGCGCCGGGCCAGATGACGCAGGCGATCGCGCTGTACCGCAGGGAGTTCCGCCCCTCGACGCAGCTCGCGGAGCCCCGCGTGATGCTGGGGGTCAACGTGGTCGCGGCCTCCACCGACGAGGAGGCTCGCCGGCTGTGGACCTCGCTCCAGCAGGCCTTCGTCAACCTGCGCCGCGGCCGCCCGGGGCCCTTTCCTCCGCCGTCCGACGACTTCGAGCGCAACCTGAGCCCGCTGGAGCGCGCCGGCCTCCAGCAGGCGCTTTCCTGCTCGGTCGTCGGCTCGCCCGAGACTGTGCGGCGCGAGCTGGGCGCGTTCATCGCCCGCACCCGCGCCGATGAGCTCATCGTGACCGCGCCGATCTTCGATCACGCCGCGCGCGTGCGCTCGCTCGAGCTCACGGCGGCGGCGCGCGACGAGCTCGCCCACGGCGGGTGAGGCGCCTCGCCGGTGGCCCAGGCCTGTGCCGGGGCCAGGCACAAATTCCAATACAGGAGAATTTTTCACCCAGCTCGGGAACGTGCGCCACCACCGGCCAGGCTCCGTCGCGCGCCTGGGCCACCCGCGGCCCCTCGGGTCCCGATCGCCGTGAAGTTCAGCAACTTCGGTCAGGCACGGCGGGCGGCGCCTCGTTACCTTGCCTCTCGCCGAGGAGGACACCGCTTTGACCGAAGCCGCCGCGAACGCCTATATCGTCAGGTTCCGCAGGGTGCTCGAGCATATCGACGCGCACCTGGACGAGGACTTGACGCTCGATCGGCTGAGCGGCGTCGCCGCGTGCTCGAAGTACCACTTTCACCGGCAGTTCTCCGAGCTGTTCGGGATGGGAGTCCACGAGTACGTCAAGCTCGTCCGCCTCCGGCGCGCGTCCTACCGGCTCGCGCTCCAGGAGCGGGAGCACGCCCGGATCATCGATATCGCGATGGCGAGCGGCTACGAGAGCGCCGAGGCCTTCTCGCGCGCCTTCAAGCGCGCCTTCGGGCAGTCCCCGTCCGAGTTCCGGGAGCAGCCCCTGTGGGACCCTTGGCACGCGACCCATGAGCGCCTGAGAGAGACAAGGGCCCTCCCCGTGAAGGCCGCGCACCGCGCCGAGGACGTGGCGTTCGTGCGGTTCGAGGAGACGCGCGTCGCCGCCTTCGAGCACCGGGGCGACCCGAAGCGGATCCTGGAATCGGTGCGCCTTTTCATCACGTGGCGCAAGGAGAACAAGCTCCCGCCGAGGATCAGCGCGACCTTCAACATCCTGTATGACGACCCGGCCGAGTCACCGCCGGAGGCCTACCGCGCGGACATCTGCGCGGGCATCCATCGCCCCGTTGCCGAGAACCAGCACGGCGTCGTCGAGAAGGCGATCCCCGGCGGCCGCTGCGCCGTCCTGCGGCACGTCGGGTGCGACGACACGCTGTACGAGGCGGTGAGGTACCTCTACGCGACCTGGCTCCCCACGAGCGGCGAGGAGCTGCGGGATTTCCCGCTCTTCCTGCGACGGGTGCGCTTCTTCCCGGAGGTGTCCGATCACGAGGCCGTCACGGATGTCCTTCTCCCGCTCCAGTGAGCTTCTGATGAACAGACAGGCATCACCCGTGGCGTTCCCTTCCCCCCTACCCCGTCCGGAGAGGCGAGCATGAATCGATTCGTGGGCTGCCGCAGCCTGAGCGCGCGAGACGCGATGAAGGACCTCTCGTTCCCGGTCCTCGTGATGTACCCGACGCACATGCCTGCCGAGGTCGTCTCGATGGGACCTTATTCGCTCGAGGTCGCCTGGAACGCGCCCGTGCACGGCGGCCCTTTCCCGTTCGTGCTCCTCTCTCACGGCGGCGGTGGGACGCCCCTCGCGTATCGAACGCTCGCGACCCACCTCGTGCAGAGCGGATACGTCGTCGCGATGCCCGAGCACCCCGGGGACAACCGAAACGATCGATCCCTGACCGAGGCGGTCGAGAACCTCGAACGTCGACCCCGGCACGCCCGGCTGGCCGTGGATGCCGTCTGCGCCGATGCGGAGCTCGGGCCTCGCCTGCAGCGCGACGGCATCGCCGTCATCGGGCACTCGATGGGGGGCTACACCGCGCTCGCCCTGGGTGGCGGGCAGCCCTGGACGGGGCCGGGGCAGCGGGTCGAGGTCACGAGGGACCCGCGCGTCAAGGCGCTGGTCTTGATGGCCCCCGCGGCGTGCTGGTTCGTCCCCAACGACGCCTTGAAGGACGTCAGTGCGCCCATCCTCCTGCTCGTGGCGGAGCACGACCGCATCGCGCCGAGATGGCAGGGGCAGCTCGTCCTCGACCTCGTCCCCGATCCGGGCCGGGTCACGTTCAAGGTCGTCGAGAACGCGAACCACTTCTCGTTCCTGAGCCCGTTTCCTCCCGAGATGCGGCGCCCGGACTTCTTGCCCGCGATCGATCCCGCCGGGTTCGATCGCGAGGCGTTCCACTGTCAGCTCCAGCGCGACGTGCGCGAGTTTCTCGACGCGGCGCTGCGGCAGAGCCCCTCATCGACAGCCCGTCTCTGAGAAGGAACCAGGCCGTACGCCGACGGCCGTGGATCGACCTCACCCCGGATCGATCCGGTACACGCGCCCGGTGTTGAACATCACCACATAGATCTCTCCGGCCGCGTCCTCACCGAACGACGACGGGAGCCCATTCGGGTTCAACGCCGAGGTCAGCTCGACGCGATCGGCCGCGGCCTTGCCGTCCCACACGAAGGAGAAGAAGCGGCCCGTCACGTAATCGCCGTAGAGATAGCGGCCGCGCAGGCACGGGATCTTCGGCCCACGATAGACATAGCCGCCGACGATGGAGCCCGCCTCGCTCCGCGGGTGCTCGACCGTGGGCGGGAGGCCGCGCGGCTTGCACGTCGCGCCCGGGGGGTAGCAATGGGCGCCCTCCATCGCTTCCCAGCCGTAATCGTTCCCGCCCTGGCCAGGGCGCTCCACAAGGATCTCCTCCCAGCTCTTCTGGCCGACGTCGCCGATGTAGAGGTCCCCGGTGAGCCGGTCGAAGCTGAACCGCCACGGGTTCCGGAGCCCGTAGTCCCAGATCATCGGATCACCGCTCGTCAGGTTGCCCGCCGGCGCCTTGCCCGGCCGATCGACGTCGATGCGGAGGATCTTGCCGAGCTTCGAGGTGAGATCGGCCGCGGGGCTCGGCGATCGCGCGGAGTCGCCGATCGCGGCGTAGAGATAGCCATCCTTGCCGAAAGCGAGCATCCCGCCGACGTGGTTCCAGGCGCCGTGCTTCACGTCGACGAGGGACCTGACCGGCTCGGCATGGGCGGAGTCGCCCCCCTGCGCACCGCGCTTCCACTCCTCGATCACCACGTTGCCACGCGGGGCCGACGAATAGTGGAGCCAGAAGCGCCCGTTTTTCGCGTAGTCCGGGTGGAAAGCGAGCCCGAGCAAGCCGCCTTCCGCGTTCGGCGACGGGAAGAACACGCGCGATCGCACGTCGAGGAACGGCGCCTGCTGGAGGGCGCCGTCCTTGATGAGCCGGACGACCCCCGTCTTTTCGAGCACGAGGAGGCGCGATGGATCGCCGGGCGGCCCGGCGACGTACGTGGGCTGGTCGAGCCCGCTCGCGACCAGCGTGAGCTTCAGCGGCGGGACGCCCCCGCACTTCGCCGGACGAGCGAGCTCCGCGGCGTTCGCGGGCGCCCCCTGCGCCGCGGGGACGCCTTGCGTCGCGAGCGCCCCCTGCGCCACGGGGACGCCTTGCGTCGCGGGCGCCCCCTGCGCGGCCGCCGTGTCTTGCGCGGCGAGCGCCGCGCCGGGCGCCCCCGTGCCCCCGTGAGCCGCCTGGACGGGGTTCCCCGCCGCGGCCTGGCCGGGAGGCCCGCCCTCGCGAGGCTCTTCGGGCGGCCCCGCGACCTGCACGCGCCTGTCGCAGGCGGCTACACTGCCTGCCAGCAGGAGGCACCAGGCGGTCCGATGGCACGCTCTCGTCACATCAGCAGCGCGCCCCATGACGCGCCGGTGGCTCGGTCTCTCGGGCAAGCGGGCACCTCCGTCTCCACCTTCATCACGAGAGGCCGCGCGTGGCAAGGCGTGGCCGCGTCGCTGCTGCTGGCCGGCTGCGGGGGCTGCGGCGCGCAGGAGACGCCCCGGCCCGAGCCGCTCTCCACCCGACCGGACGGGAGCGGCCCGGCGGCCGCGGCCACCACGCGCGCAGCCGGCACAGGCGATCTCCCCGGCCAAGGAGCGGCCCGAGCGCCCGGAGGCCTGCCGCTTTGCAAGGACGTCGACACCGATCCTCACGATCTGCGCTGCACCGGGCTATACAGCGACCCCGGCGCGCGCACCATCGCGGCGGGTGTCCGCGAGTTCAAGCCGGCCTTCGAGCTCTGGAGCGACGGCGCCGAGAAGACGCGTTGGATCTACCTCCCTCTGGGCTCGACCATCGATGTCTCCCGGATGAACGACTGGAGCTTCCCCGTCGGCACGAAGCTGTGGAAAGAGTTCCGGTTGCCCGTCGCCGGTGAGAGCCGCCGTATCGAGACGAGGTTCCTGTGGAAGACCGCGGAGGATCGCTGGACGCGCGCCACCTACGCCTGGTCGGAGGACGGAGCGAGCGCCACGCAGGTGAAGGCCGGCGTACCCCACGTCCCCGGCGCGCCCGCGTATGCCATCCCGGCTCAGGTCGACTGCATCCGTTGCCACGCGGGCAAGATCGACAACCCGCTCGGCTTCGAGGCCATCCAGCTCGCAGCGCGGGGCGCCAGCGGCCTGACATACGCCGAGCTCGTCGAGCGCGGCCTGCTCTCGACGACCTCCGGCGGCCCGCTCCCCGACGCGGCGGCGCTCGAGGTGCCCGGGAACGAGACGGAGCGGCGCGCCCTCGGCCTGCTGCACGTCAACTGCGGCGTCTCGTGCCACCACCCGCGCGGCGTCGCGACGCACTTCGAGATGCGGCTCGACATCGACGCTGCCGGCCGGGTGGGCGACGTGCGCGGCACGCGCGCCTACCAGACGGCGATCAATCAGCCCGCGAAGCTCCGCCCGCCCGGCGCGCCGCCGGGCGCTCACTACTTCCGGCTGAGGCCCACCGATCCGGATCACAGCGCCGTGCTCCACGCCATGTCCAGGCGCGACGCGCCCGGCGCGCCGCCCGAGCAGATGCCGCCGCTCGCGACCCGACGCGTCGACGAGGAGGCCGTCGCCGCGGTCCGCGCCTGGATCGAGGCGATGACGCCCGCCGCCGGCTACCCACCGCCCGCACCGTGATCGCCCGCCTGGGCTGCCCGGCGCGCCGGGAACACGCCATCTCGTGGCGGCACCTACCGCCGCCGTCCGAGGCGCTGGGCGGAAGGACACGCCGGAAACCCGTGAAGGGACCGCGCGGGAAACGCCATCGCGCGCGCGCCGGCCCGTGGTGATCGGGGCCATCGAGCTTCATGCTCCCGGCGGGTCGCAGCGCCGCGCGGCCTCGACCGACGTCGCGCTCGCCGGGCCCACGGCGCCGGCAGATCCCCGCCTCGCCCGACGAGCGCCCACGACCACGACCGGGGGGGAACACGTCACGTGAAGCAGCCGAAAGAGATCAAGACCGCGGAGGGCAAGCTCGGGGTCCTGCTGCCTGGGCTGGGCGCCGTCTCCACGACGACCATCGCGGGCGCGCTGCTCGCGCGGCGCGGGCTCGCTGCGCCGATCGGGTCGCTCACGCAGATGGGCACGATCAGGCTCGGAAAGCGCACCGACGGCCGCGCGCCCAGGATCAAGGATTTCCTGCCGCTCGCGGCGCTCGATCAGCTCGTGTTCGGCGCGTGGGACATCTTCCCCGACAACGCCTACGAGTCGGCGCGGCACGCGGACGTGCTCGAGCGCCGCCACCTCGACATCGTCCGCGAGGAGCTCGAGCGGATCCGCCCGATGCCCGCGGTGTTCTACCCGCAGTACGTGCGGCGGCTCCAGGGCAACCACGTGAAGAAGGGCGCGAGCAAGGCCGCGATGGTCGAGCAGGTCCGGGAGGATATCCGCGACTTCCTCCGTGAGACGGGCGCTGCGCGCGCCGTCGCCGTCTGGTGCGGATCGACCGAGGTCTATATCGCGCCCGCGGACGTCCACTCCTCTATCGCGCGCTTCGAGGCGGGCCTCGCCGAGGACCACCCGGCGATCTCGAGCTCCCAGATCTACGCGTGGGCCTGCCTGAAGGAGCGCGTCCCGTTCGCGAACGGCGCCCCGAACCTGACGGTCGATTTCCCGGCCGCGTGGGAGCTCGCGAAGAAGCAGGAGGTCCCCATCGCCGGCAAGGACTTCAAGACAGGCCAGACCCTGATGAAGACGGTGATCGCCCCGGGGCTCAAGGCGAGAATGCTCGGGGTCGCAGGGTGGTTCTCGACGAACATCCTCGGCAACCGCGACGGCGAGGTGCTCGACGACCCGGACTCCTTCCGATCGAAGGAGGTCTCGAAGCTGGGAGTCCTCGAGCACATCCTCCAGCCGCACGTCTATGGCGAGCTCTACGGCAAGCTCTTCCACAAGGTGCGGATCGAGTATTACCCCCCTCGAGGCGACGCCAAGGAGGGGTGGGACAACATCGATCTCGTCGGCTGGCTCGGCTACCCGATGCAGGTGAAGATCAACTTCCTCTGCCGCGACTCGATCCTCGCCGCGCCCCTCGTGCTCGACCTGGCGCTCCTCCTCGATCTCGCGCAGCGCGCCGGGCTGCGCGGCACGCAGGAGTGGCTGAGCTTCTACTTCAAGAGCCCGATGACCGCGCCGGCCCTGTACCCGGAGCACGACCTCTTCATCCAGTCGATGAAGCTCAAGAACACGATGCGCTGGCTCATGGGCGAGGACCTCATCACCCACCTGGGCGACGAGTACTACGACTGATCGCCCGGCAGCTCCGCGCCGGCGGCGACGCTCACGGCCTCGCCGCCGTGGGACCTGGCCCCCGGAATGAAGCGCTCGAGCTGCCGGGCGCCCCGCCCTCGCGGCGGCGTCACTGCCAGCGCAGGTGAACGTCGACGACCGCGCCCGTCCGCGTCGAGGCGCCCTCCGAGAACGTGAACGAGGCGCGCTCGATCTCGCAGTTGCCGCGCCCGTCGCAGCGCCGATCGCGCCCGTACGAGAGCTCGATCGCGACGAGCCCGCGCGACGCGAGCGGCTCGAGCTCGCCCGCGCTCGACGCGCGGTTCGCGTCGCGGTCGCTCCAGAGCACGAGCCGCGACCACGCCTCGTCCCGCGCCGTGATCCGGCCGTCTCCGTCTGTGTCGAGCTCGCGGAGCGCGGTGAACCCGTTGTCCGCGCGGGCGCCGCTCGAGAGCACCGTCGCCGAGCCGAACAGCTCCTCGCCGCCGTCGATCGCCCCGTTGCCGTCCCGGTCGAGCGCGAGCCACGGCGTCGCCGCGGTCGGCCAGTCGGTGGCGATCGTGGCCCCGAGCCCGCTCAGATCGAACGCGCCGTTCATCGAGGTCACGTACTCGATCGGCCGCTGCTCGAACGAGAGCACGAGCGGCGTGCTGGCCGCGCTGCCGCCCTCCTGGCACCCGGTCCAGGTCGCCTCCCCCTCGACGTCCTCGCAGAGCTCGAAGCCGCCGATCCCGTTGAGGGTGCAGCTCCGGGACTCGCCGATCTCACACGCCGCCTCGGCCTCCTCGCCTTCGAGCGCGCCCTCGTCGGTCCCCTCACCGCGTTCCCCCTCGGTCGTCACCTCCGTGACACATCCAGTGCCGATCGACACCGCGCCGAGGAGGAGCGCGAGCGAGGCAATTCCCACAGACCCGGAACGAAGAATGGTCGGATTGATGTTCATGGCACAGAGCCAGAGCAAGTGATGCGCCAGCTCTTCGCCGCCTGCACATCCCACGAAATCCCGGCGGTCAGGGCAGCGGGAGGTATCCGAAGCGCCCTATTGTGCCATCATGCGCCAGAGACAAGACGCGAGTCGAACCAATCTGGCCCAACCCGTGTCGCCTCGCGCCCAGCTGGACCGGTGAGCCTTACCCGCGCGGCGGCGCGTAGAAATCCACGATCCGGATCGGCTCGGTCAGGCGCACGCGCACCCGCGATCGCTCCCCGCGGACATCGCCGCCGATCTGGAAGCTCGTCACCGGGTCCATCTCGATCGTGACCTCATCCACGAAGTAATCGAACACCGTCTCGAGGTCGTCGAACTCGCCGCTCCAGATGCTCGAGAAGTTCCGCACGAACGTGAACGGCGAGACCACCGACACGCGCAGCTGCATCCGGTCCTGGCGATCATCCGCATAGGGGAACATCCGGAAGCCGAAGCCGTAATAGGGGATCGTCGACAGCGCCGCGATCTTCGCCGGCCCCTCGTAGATGACGCCGCCCTTCTTGATGGGCGCCCCGAGCATCGCCCCCTTCTCGCCGACGCGTATCGCGTCGTTGCCCTCGTTGATGATGCGGCAGTGCGGCGTGCGCCGCACGAGGTAGCTCGGGATCGTCCGCGTCGTCGCGGCGACGGCGTACGCCACCGGCCCCGGCGCGAGCCGCTTCAGCGGGCCGCGCGCGAGCGCCGACTTCACCGCGTTGTAGTCGCGGAGCATCACCGCATCGATCCCGAAGCCGCAGAACGGCGACAGGATGTCCTCGGCCTCCACCAGCCGGAGGTTCCGGCTCCCGGCCTCGGCGCGCAGCCGCTGGAGGTCGACCGCGAGCCCAGGCTTCGCGCCCGCGCCCCCGGACGCGCCGAGCACCCACGCCAGCGAGTTGCCCGTCCCCAGGCGCAGCAGCCCGAACCGCGGCAGCGGCAGCCCGCGCCGCTTCGCCTCGTTCACCACCGCCGTCACCACCACCGTGAACGTCCCGTCGCCGCCGCCCGTGAGGATCGTGCCGTAACCCCGGTCGACGAGGATCCGCGCGATGCCCTCGCTCTCCTCCACCCGCCGCGAGACGAACAGATCCCCCGTGTCAAGGATTTGATCGAGCGTCTCGATCACCTCCGCCGTCACGCTCTTGGCGTTACCGTTCACCACCACGGCAATCCGGCTGCTCGCGGCGCCTCGCGGCATGTCGCTCACACGACGCGGCGCATCAGCGACCGCGGCCGGGGGGACGTCATCGGTGGGGCCGCGACCGGCAGGCGGAGAGCTCATACACCGCGATCTACCACGACCCACCCCTGCGCTTGGAGCGCGGGATGACGCGAGATGACCGACCGGCCGACGGCCGGCGCGCGAGAGGCGCCGTGGGCGCGACGTCCGCGGGGCTGCGGCGCCGAGCCCGCCGGCAGCGGCTGTGGGTCGATGTGGCCGACATGACGCTGGCCGACATGACGCGGCCGCTGCTCGCCCGGCGACCCGCTTTCGGGAGGTCCGATAGCGTGCGATGTTCGCTGCTTTTGGCTCCAGGGCCGATCTTGGGTCATGCTGCCCTTCGGGAAAGCGAGGAGCCTCCCCGAAACTTAGTGGACGGGGTGGTCGATTTTTTGGTAAGGCGACGACTTGTCGAGCCAATTGGGCTTGACAGCCGTGCGGGTCTTTACTGCCCGCGCGCGGGCGGCGCGCGCTTGTGGCGAAGGGCCGCGACGATCTCGTACCCAGCGGGGGACGCAGCGACATGCCGAAGATCACAAAGCAGGGCAGCTCCGAGAAGGCGACGGGTATGAAGAAGAAGGCCTCTTCGAGCGCCAAGGGGGGCGCAGAAGCGCAGCTTGCGAAACCCGTGAATCCGGTAATCAAGGAAGACTCGAAATCGGCGTCGAGCGCGTCGAAGCGTAAGCTCGGGCTCCGTGGCGCTGCGCCCTGGGCCGCGCGGCACGCCGCGAAGCACGCCGCCGAGGCGCGGGCCCGGGCCGCCGAGCCGGCGCCTCCTGGCAGCGCGCGGGCGACCATTCGCGTTCCGAGCGGCGCCGAGGAGATCAAGGCGAAGATCGCCGAGCTCCACAACCAGACCCAGAAGATCCGCACGCTCCGCAAGCGGCTCGACAAGGGCTTCTTCGATATCGGGGTGGTGCTCGCCGAGATCCAGCAGCAGGAGCTGTATCAGGCGAAGGGGTACGGCTCGTTCGAGGCGTTCCTCGAGCGCGAGATCGACCTCGGCAAGCAGACGTCGCTGCGCCTCATCAAGGTCGCCCACGTCTTCCAGCGCGAGGTGGCCCTCGACTACGGCATGGACCGGCTGTTCGTCGCGCTCGCCGCCCTCGAGGGCGAGGTGCCCAAGCCGGCCCCCTCCGCGATCCCCTCCGCCCCGGGCTCGAAGCCCCCTCTCCCGTTGAAGCCCCCGATGCGTATCGTCGGCTAGAGCGGCGGTCACCCGCTGCGGATACGGGCCCACCTCGACGTTTTCGGTGCTCGGCGTACGTGAGTACGCCTGCGCGCCGAAAACGCCGATCTGGGCCCGTCTCCTGTGCGGGTGAACGCCGCTCGGCGACGCGCGTTCCGGGCGACGAGAGCGCTCGGCGACGCGCGTCGCCCCGTCAGCTTCCCGCCCCGCGAGGCGGGGACGAAGCGGCCGGGCGCTCTACGGGCTCGGGGACGAAGCGGGGGAACCTCACACGGACCGTCGTGCCGTCGGCGGCGTGCGCGTCGACATCCACACGGCCCGCGTGCTGGTCGACGATCTTCCGGACGATCGCGAGCCCGAGGCCCGTGCCCGCCGCCTTCGTGGTGAAGAACGGATCGAAGATCTCGGCGAGGATCGTCGGCGCAATCCCCGGCCCGGTGTCCCCGATCGACAGCCACACCTCGTGCGCGTCGCCCGACGCGCACGCCCGCAAGACCCCGCCGTCGGGCATCACGTCCAGCGCGTTGACGACGAGGTTCAGGACCACCTGCTTCAGCTTCTCCACGTCGCCCAGCGCGAAGCAGTCGTCCGCGAGGTCGCGGACGACCTCGACGCGGTGGCTCGCGAACGCCTCCTCCTCGAGGTCGAGCACGTCGCGCACCACGCGGGCCAGGTCGACAGGCTCCCGGTGGGGCGCGCGCGGACGCGCGAGCTCGAGGAACTCGCCGAGGAGCCGGCCCAGGCGGGCGATCTCCGCCTCGACGATGCCGACGCGCCGCTTCATGGGCTCCCGGATCGCCTCGTCCGAGAGGCGGTCGATGCCGCGGCTGAGCAAGTGGAGCTCCAGGACGGCGGCGTTCAGCGGGTTCCTGATCTCGTGGGCGAGCCCGAGGGCGAGCGGGGCCATCGCGTTCAGGGCCTCGGCGTCGGCGGCCCGCCGCTCGAGGGCGCGCCGCTCGGTCACGTCGATGCCGATGCCGTAGACGAGATCGGTCCGGCCCCCGCGCCCGCCGCCGCGCACGCCGGAGAGGTGCCATCGCACGCGGCGGATCGCGCCCACCGCGTCCCGGAGGCCGACCTCGACCTCGGCGGCGGCGTCGCCCTCGACCACGCTCAGGAACGACTGGTTGAACCGGCGCTGATCGGGCTCGTCGACGAGCGCCTCGCAGAACGCCATGCCGAGCGCGGCGTCGCCCGTCACGCCGGTCAGCGCGGAGAGGCGCGGGTTGAAGAGGGCGACGCTGCCGCCCGCGTTCAGGCCGAGGATGAGCACGTCGGCCGCGTCGACGATCGCCCGGTACCGCCGCTCGAGCTCCTCCCGCTCCCGCTTCAGCGAGATCTTCTCGATCGCCTGGGCCACCGTGGAGATGAGCTCCTCCGGGCGGAACGACTTGAGGATGAAGGCGAAGGCGCCGGCGCGGAGCGCGGCCATCGCGGCGTCGACGGTCGCGAAGCCGGTCACGAGGACGATCTCGCCGTGGGGAGCGGCGGCGCGGAGCGGGGCGATGAGCTCGAGGCCGCTCGCGTCCGGGAGCTTGACGTCGACGACCGCGACGTCGAACCCGTCGCGGCGGGCGGCCGCGAGCCCCTGCTTGCCGTTGGGCGCGAGGGCGACCTCCACGTCGAGCTCGCGCGCCCCCTCGAGGACCTCGCGGAGGTTTCCGGCGAGGCTCGTGTTGTCGTCCACGATCAGGATTCGAGCGGGCACCTGGGATCTCCTGGGCGAGCGGTCCGGCGGGCGGCCCGAGGCGCGGGGCGTCCTTCCGCTTTGGGGTCTTTCCTAAATTGTATGCTATGAGCCGCCGTCATGCGGTTCGTCGATCGATGCCGTCTCAAGGTGATCGCCGGGGATGGCGGCAATGGAGCGATCGCATTTCGTCGCGAGAAGTACATCCCGTTCGGCGGCCCCGCGGGCGGCGACGGCGGCCGCGGCGGGGACGTCGTCTTCGTCGGCGACGAAGGGCTGTCCACGCTACTCGACTTCACCTACGCGCGCACGCTCGAGGCCGACCGGGGCGAGCACGGGATGGGGAGCGACTGCCACGGGCGCGCCGGCGCCGATCGGGTCGAGAAGCTCCCCGTGGGGACGCAGATCTTCGACGCGGAGAGCGGTGAGCTGGTCGCCGACGTGACCGAGCACGGCCAGCGGGTCATCGTCGCCCACGGCGGCAAGGGGGGCCGCGGCAACCTGCACTTCAAGTCGCCGCACGACAGGGCGCCGCGGCGCGCCGAGCCGGGCGAGCCGGGCGAGGCCCGCGAGCTCCGCCTCGAGCTGAAGGTGCTCGCCGACATCGGCTTGCTCGGCTTCCCCAACGCCGGCAAGAGCACCTTTGTCGCGGCCGTCTCGGCGGCCCGGCCCAAGATCGGCGACTACCCGTTCACGACGCTCACCCCGATCCTGGGGATGGTCGAGATCGGCGGCGGCGTTCGGTCGGGCGGCTCGAGCTTCGTCATCGCGGACATCCCGGGGCTGATCCCGGGCGCGAGCGAGGGGGTCGGGCTCGGCATCCAGTTCCTGAGGCACGTGGAGCGGACGCGGGCGCTCCTCCACCTCGTGACGCTCGACCCCGGGGAGGGCCGCGAGCCGCTCGCCGACTACCGGGCGCTCCGCAAGGAGCTCAAGAAGTTCAGCCCGGAGATCGCGGAGCGCCCCGAGATCGTCGCCCTGACGAAGGCCGATCTGACCGAGGTGCGCGAGGCCTACCCGAAGCTCAAGGCGCGCTTCGCGAAGGCGAAGGTGAAGCTCCACCTCGTCAGCGCCGCGACGGGCGAGGGCGTGCCGGAGCTCGTCCGCGAGCTGGCGGCGCACGCGCGCAAGCGCGAAGAACCCGAAGGCTGAGCGCCTCGGCCCGGACGGCGCGCGCCGACGGCGCGGCGTGAGCGCCGCCGCCGTCGGCGCAACGTGACACGGCAGAGCCTGCCGGCTCGCTGCGTTGACAGACGCCTGGCCCACGGAACGCGGAAGGCGAAGAGCCGGCGCCGCGCGAGCGCTCGTCGTCACGCGTCATCCCCCGTCATCATCCATCTCCCAGCGCACGGAAAAGCGGGATCACCCGTCTTCGCGCGCACAGACACAGGGTGTTCTCACGTGGGCCGGTCATCCACATCGGTGTTGTTTGGTTCGAGCGGGCGCGCGCGCGACCTGGACAGACGAGCGAAGTTCGCGTCCACTTTGCGATCCGGACTCACTTGTCCTCTCGGAAGGAGAAGCCCTATGCGCTGGTCGACCTTCAGCAAACCGTCTGCTCTCTCGTGGCATGTGGCCCTCCTCGCAACGCTCGGCGCGAGCGGGGCGGCGCGGGCCGAGGTGGCACAGCCGAACGGCACCGTCATCCCCGTGGTCACGGACCGACTGAGCGGCCTGCTGAACGGCTCGGCGAAGAACGACAGCCTCGACGAGATGATCGACGTCGTGGCCGACGCCGCGGTGGAGCCCCAGGTGTTCTCGCCGCTCTGCGAGTTCAGCGGCAAGTACATCGACAAGGGAGGCGGCGCCAACTTCGCGGTCGGCTGGTACAACGTCGACGATGGCCGCGACAGCGGCGACCCGCCGCGGTACGTCCCTGTCGACACCACCACCAACCTCAGCACACCGGCGCCGGAGAGCGATATCCAGATCCTCTTTCCGTTCTCGGGCTCTCTTCCGCCCATCGAGAAGCGCGAGCTGACGGCCGTCTCGATCCGGGAGAACCCCGCCTACGCGGGCGGCCTCATCGGCTTCGTGCTGATCCCCAACCCGAACGGCACCGGCAACGGGAACGCCACGCAGTACCATTACACCGAGCACCGGTTCAACGTGGAGTGTACGGAGTGCAAGGATCCGGGGCCCTGGTACTCGGATCTCATCTACAGGTCGAACCAGCTCGCCAACACGTTCTACCTGGGGTTCGAGGATCTCGACTTCCAGAACGCCGACGGCGCCGCGGGCGTCAACGGCAACGACCTCGATTACGAAGACTTCCTGTTCCGCTTCTCCGGCATCACGTGCCCTTCGGCCGGCCAGCCGTGCGAGGTCAAAGAGAACGTGGGCGCGTGCCGCCTGGGCGTCTCCGACTGCGACGCGCAGGGACAGGCGATCTGCACGCCGATCATCGAGCCTGGCAGCCAGGCCGAGCAGTGCGACGGCGTCGACAACGACTGCGACGACATCGTCGATGAGGACGCGCCCTGTCCGGAGAACCAGGTGTGCAGCCGCGGCCGCTGCGTGGACCGCTGCGGCTCGGCCGAGTTCCCGTGCGAGTCCGGGCTCGTGTGCGTGGAGGGCCTGTGCGTCGAGCAGAGCTGCGTCGACGTGATGTGCGACGTCGGCGAGGTGTGCCATGACGGCGTGTGCCGCGCCCCGTGTCACGGCGTTGTGTGCCCGCACGGCCAGACCTGCCGCGGCGATCGCTGCCTGGATCCGTGCGACGGCGTGACGTGCGGCGCCGGCGAGGTGTGCGAGAGCGGCGTCTGCGTGGTCCAGTGCGGCTGCCGTGGCTGTCCGTCGGACGAGCGCTGCGTCGCGGAGACCGGGCGGTGCGTCGAGGCCGCGTGCGCCGACGTCGCGTGCGGCGCCGGCACCACGTGCCGCGGCGGGACGTGCGTCGACCTCTGTGACGGCGTCGTTTGCCCCGCGGGCGAGCGGTGCGTGGCCGGCATGTGCGCCGAGGAGCCGCCGCCTCCTGCCACCACCACGGCGGCGGGTCCGACGCTCGACGTGGCCGCCTCGGCCGGCTCGGGCGACGCCGCGTCGGGCTCGGGTGGGGCTCCCTCGACCGGCGCGGGCGGAGACGCGAGCGGCAGCGGGGAGTCGTCGGGCTGCAGCTGCAGCCTCGGCGGCGACGCGCCCTCTGCCGGCGGCGTCGCCGCCTTGCTCCTCGCCGTGAGCCTCGGGCTCCGCCGCCGGAGAGGAGCCCGCCGGCTCGTGCCGTGAGAGGTGGAGGCCCGGCGCGCTCGGCTCCGGGCCTCCGTATCCGTCGTTATCAGCCGTTCAAGGTGACTCGGACGTCGGGCCGAAGAACTCGACGTCGTCGATCTCGATGGTGCCCGAGTCGACCTTGTCCTTGCCGAGGAAGCCGCTCGCGCGGACGCCGTTCATCTCCGCGCTGAACGAGAGGCCGACGATCGACCGGAGCACGTCGTTCACGTCGTCGCCCGGGTCGCGCCCCTGATCGATGGCCCAGCCGGGGAGCGCCATGTCGGCGAACCTGAGCTCGATGAGCGTCGGCTCCGCGGTGAGCCGCACGTCCCAGCCGTGGCGGACGCCCGAGAGGCCTTCGCTCTGCGCCGGGCTCTCGACGTCGAAGCGCATCCCGCGCGCCCCCTCCGCCCGCGCCCAGAAGCGGACCCCCTCGAGCGCCGTCACGTCGACCGTGCCCTCGGCGAGCGGCACCCCGAAGTACACGTATTGCCCCCAGGGAGACGCCTCATCGCGGAAGTCGAAGCGGAGGAGCATGCTCTGCGCGCCGTTCAGCGGATCTTCCTGCGTCAGGCCCTGCACGGCGCTCGACGCGTTGTTTGTGGAGAGCACCGTCCCGACGTACAGCCCGAGCGTGTCCGCAGCCTCGAAATCGTTGATCCCCGTCGCGGTGAACGAGAAGGGCGCGAGGGGCGTATCGCTGGCGAAGCGCCCCAGGCGCTCTCGCAGGATCGGCAGCTCGTTCCTGAGGCGCTCGACCGCCGGCTCCCACCCGGCGAGCCCGGGCCCGAGCGGATCCTCCTCGACGGCGGCGCGGATCAGCGCCGCGTACTTGTCGACCTGCTCCTCGAGCCGCCCCTCGCTGAACGGGCCCTCATAGAGCGCCTGCAGCGCTGCCTTGTAGCCCGCTGCGTCCTGGTTCAGCGCGGAGAACACGACGTCGCAGCCCGGCGGGCGCACGTGCTCGGAGCCCATGAACACCGGGACCAAGGCGCTGCAGTCCTCCGGCGTCCCGGTCCAGCGCGGCACGTGGCCGAAATAGGTGCTGGGGCCGAGGGTCTGATCCATGTCCCACGGGATGAGGCGGAACTTGCCCGAGGAGGGCTCGTCGTAGAAGTAGAAGTTGTGGTTGGCGGCGACGCCCGCCTCGTTGGCGTAATAGGTCGTGACGCCGTCCCAGTTCACGATCGCCTCGTCGACGGCCATGTAGCGCTGCAGCTGCTCGACGTCCGTCCACTCCGACAGCGCGGTGAGGCGCCCCGCGCCCTCGGCGGACGCGAGGGCGGTCGAGAACGCGATGAAGCGCTCGTGCGTCGCCACGTCTTCATTCGTCTCGATCCGCTCCGCGTAGTAGCCGGCGTCGTCCGCGAGCGGCCACGCTTCCTTGTAGAGATCGCCGTCCGGCCCCTCGGGAAAGTGGTGTTCCAGGAAGCGGCCGTCCACGTCCTCGACCATCGAGAAGAGCCCCTGAGACTCGCCGTTGACGTTCAGCGTGGCCCACGCGCTCCGCGGGGCGGCAACGCCCATCTCCCGGAACAGACCGTAGGCGATCCGCTCGTGGAGCCTCGTCGGGTCCCAGATCATGGAGTGGAAGTTCAGGCGCTTCTGTGCGTAGAAGCGCTGACCGTCGACGACCTCGTCGAACTTCACCTTCATGCTCAGCTTCGGGCAGGTGAGGTTTCCCTCCCCGTCGAAGCACATGTCCAGGGTGCCGTAACCGCCCTTGAAGCGCAGGCCCACCACGCCCAGGCTCTTGCCCTTGAAACAGGCCTCGGCCTCGACGTACTGCTCGTCGCGGGCGTTCTTCTTGAGCTCTGCCCAGCGCTCTTCCGGAAGGTAGAAGTCGAAGCGCGGGACCTCCTCCGCGGCGTACAGCTCGTCCGCGTCGCGGTCGGCCAGCGCGGGGTCCGACGGCTCGCACCGCGGCGTCGGGGGCTGTCCGCCGCTCCCGCCGTCGCCGGAGCCGCCCTCTCCTCCTGCGCCTCCGCCTCCTGCGCCTCCGCCTCCGGCGCCAGCCCCGCCCGAGCCTCCCGGCCCGGCAGAGCTGCTTGCGCCTTCGTCATCACCGCAGCCCGCGCCCACCGCGGCGGCCGCAAGCACAAGCACCATCCAATACCCAAGCTTCATCCAATACTCCTTCACCGGCCCCGGGGGTCGTCGTGTCCCTCGATCCGGTCGACGCCCGACTTTCGCACACGCGATGGTATCCGGAGCTCGCGGTTCGAGTCCGGAGCACATTCCCAGCGAGACCCGCATTCACGCCTCGATCGCTGCTGCGCCGCGGCACTGCCGCGCTGCGAGACCGCTACAGCTACTTCAACGCCGGAAGCACCATCTCCTTCGGCCCCTGCCGCGGCGGGCGCGCGCCGATCACCCGCGGTGCCGCGGGGCGCGCTCGCTCGCGGCGGGGGCCGGCGCCGCGGACTCGTCGGCCAGGCACGCCTCGAACCCCTCTCGGTAGCTCGGGTAGAGCAGCGCCATGCCGAGGGTGCGCTTGATCTTCGCGTTGTCCACGGCGCGATCGTGGCGGAGCGTCTCGTGCAGCTCCTCCCGCGGCGCGCCGGCCGGCAGCGCGAGGCCGAGGCGCGCGCAGAGCCAGCGGACGACCTCGATCTGCGGCACGGGCGCGTCGTCCGCCACCAGGAAGGCCTCACCGGGGGCGGCGCGCTCGAGGGCCGCGAGCGCGAGGCGCGCGAGGTCCTCGACGTGGATGCGCGAGACGACGTTCCTGCCCTGCTGATCGCCCTCGCCGGTCATGCGGAAGTCGCCGCGCAAGAGCCGCTGGTGCAGGCCGCGGCCCGGGCCGTAGATGCCCGCGGCGCGCAGCACCACGGCGCCGCGCGCGCGGTACACGTCCTCGGCCGCGAGGCGCGCCGCCGCGCGGGGGCCGTCGGCCGACGTGGGCGTCGACTCGTCGATGCGCCCCGTCGCGCCGCCGTACACGGCGGTCGACGAGACGTACGCGATCGCGCGCGCGCGGCCGAGGGAAGGTGCGATCGCGGCGTCGGTCGCGCCGTCGGGCGGGAAGGCGACGATCACGTCCGCGCCGTCCTTCACGAGCCGATCGACGGCCTCGGCGGTGAGCGCCGGGAGGACGCTCACCTCGATGCCAGCGTGCGCGAGCTCCGCGGCGCGCTCGGGCGAGCGCGTCGTCGCGATGACGCGGCCGCCGGACGCCCTCCGCAGGGTGGCGACCACCGCGCCGGTGAAGCCGCAGCCGAGGATGACGAGCGGGGGAGAGGTGTTGAGCATGGGTCCGGGCAGCCCTTTACCAGCGAGAGAGAGCGGGCGCCTCACCGCTGCGCGAGGGAGCTGCCGCCGCGCTGTCGAGGGCCGGCGCCGCCTCTGGTTCTGTTAGCCTGATCGGCGCGGAGCGGGCGGCCGAGATGCGAGCGAGCTCGCCGCTCCAGCGACGCCCTCTGCGCATGGCCGTCAACGTCTTCATTTCCTATGCTCCTGCGGATCGGCCGCACCTCGAAGCGCTCGAGGCGCACCTCGCCACGCTCAAGCGGCAGGGCCTGGTGAGCACGTGGCACCGCGGCCGGCTCGGCGCTGGCGCGGTGCTCGACGCGTCGATCGCGGCGGAGCTCGCTGCTGCCGACGTGGTGCTGCTGCTGGTGAGCAACGCGTTCCTCGCCTCGGACAGCTGCTACGAGCGGGAGCTTGGCAGCGCGCTGGAGCGGCACCGCCGCGGGGAAGTGCGCGTCGTGCCAGTTCTGGTGCGCGCCTGCGACCTGGAGGGCACCGTCCTCGCGGAGCTCCAGGCCCTGCCGCGGGACGGTGTGGCGGTGACGAGCTGGGCCAACCCGGATGAAGCGTGGAGGGATGTCGTCGAGGGCATCCGCGCGGCCCTCGACGAAGCAGCCGCGAGCGCGCGGCCGGAGGCGGCGCCCCCCGGGGCAGCGCCGGCGAGCGCCTTCGCCGCGACTCGCCGTGAGGCCGAGGAGGGTCGCCGCGCGATCGACAGGCAGATCGCCGCGGCGCGGAAGCGGCGGGAGAGGCTGACGGCCGCCGGCGCGAGCACCGCGGAGGTGGACCAAGAAATCGTCGACCTCCGGCGCAAGCGCCGGGAAGGCGGCCAGCTCCACGTAGGCGAGGAGCTCAACGACGGCCGGTACCTGCTGCTGGAGCGGATCGGCCGCGGGGGGTTCGCAACCGTGTGGCGCGCGCTCGACGCGGGGCGAGGTTATCGACCGGTGGCGATCAAGGTGCTGCACCCGAACCTCGCTGGCGACGAGAGCCGACGGGAACGGTTCTTCCGGGGGGCGCGCGCGATGGCGGAGCTCGATCACCCCGGCGTGGTGCGCATCCTGGAACCGAAGGGCGAAGACAGCGGCTGGCACTACTTCGTGATGGAGCTCGTCCACGGCGAGGACGTGCACAGCGCGGTCGTCGGAAAGCGGCTGCCGCTAGAGCGGGTGATTCCGATGCTCCTCGGCGCTGGAGAGGCGATCTCGTTCGCGCACGCGCGCGGGCTGGTGCACCGGGACGTGAAGCCGGCGAACATCCTGCTCGACGGGGAGGGGCTGCCGCGGATCACGGATTTCGACCTGGTGTGGCGGCGCGACACGACGGGGGGCACGAGGAGCGGCGCGCTGGGGACCTTCCTCTATGCGGCGCCGGAGCTCATGCACCGCCCGCAGGACGCAGATGCGCGCGCGGACGTGTACGGGCTCGGCATGACGGCGGTGTTCTGCCTGCACGGGGCGGAGCTGCCACCGATCATGATGAGGTATCCGGGGCGCGTGCTCGAGCAGCTTCCGTGCGGCGAAGCGGTGCGGGAGGTGCTGGAGCGAGCGATCGAGTTCGAGGCTTCGGAGCGGTTCCCCGACGTTCAGGCCTTCTGCGACGCGCTCCGGAGTGCGACGGTGAGCGAAGGGAGTGTGCTGCAGAAGTTCCTAGAAGGCGCTCGGGCACAGAGCGAAATCCTCCACGCGGTTCGGCGCGATCTGGAGAATGGCGGCCTGATTAAACGCGCCATAGAGCAGGCCATCCTGGAACCACGAGCGATGCGCGTCCAAGGTCCGTTGATAATCACTGAATGGACCGTGACGGAGGTCACCCATGTCGCACAGCAGCCCGAGCAGACGGTCGTCGTCGGAAGCTGGATGTTGATATGGCCAAAGCACCCGGTTTCCGGAGCGTTCCATGAGCGCTTCGAAGAGCGTGGAACATTCCGCTGCGTAGCTGTCAAAATTCTCGACCGGTTTCATCCTCAACAAATATCGTACCAAAGCGACTTCTTCGAGGCGCTCTTGCCATGGGTGAACATCCCCGGAGGCGACTTCTTGATGGGCAGCCCGAACGAAGATCCGGAAGCTTACGAGAAGGAGCGACCTCGGCATCACGCCAAGGTCGCGTCGTTTTCGCTCGCAGCCACGCCCGTGACCGAGTGGCAGTATGCGGTGGTGCTAGGCAGCGCTGCCCGAGGGATGAGTGCGAGCAGCCCGGTCACCAACGTCACGTGGGTAGACGCGATAGAGTTCTGCAATGCGCTATCCAGGCTGGCGGGGAGAAAGCCGTGCTACACGACAACTCCCGACAGCACTGTTTGGGCGCAGGACGCAGATGGATTTCGGCTACCACAGGAAACAGAGTGGGAATATGCGTGCCGCGCCGGGACAACAACTCATTATTTCTCCGGCGACGAAGACTGGAATTTACCGGCTTTTGCTTGGTACGCAGAGAACAGCGCGGGCCGAGTGGCCTTGGTCGGCCAGAAAAGGCCCAACCCGTGGAATCTGTACGATATGCACGGAAACGTTTGGGAGTGGACCTGGGACGAATGTCGATGGCTTGATACGACAACGTCCCCGGACGCGCCGCGGGATGGAGCGGATCAACATGCGGGGAAAGGAGCGCGGACAGCGCGCGGCGGCTCGTTCATCGATGGGCCCAAGTGGCTGCGCGCAGCCAGTCGGATCGGCTACAGGCCAACGTACCAGAACGAGAATCTCGGCTTCCGCTGCGCGGGCCCCGCCCGCCGAAAAGGCTGATCTCCGTCTCCGCCGCCCTCACCCCCCCGGCTTCCTCGTATACCGGTGCTTCACCCCGAGCGGGAAGTACTCCGGATCTCCCGCCGCCCTCAGCGTCACCCGCGGCGCCCGCTTCCCCGCTGGCACGTAGCTCCTGAACTCGCTGTTCAGCCGGACGAGGTGCTCCTCGATCGACCGCGCCGCCGCCTCGCGCCGCGCCTCGCTCTCCCCTTCCCCCGGCGCGAGCTCGACCACCACCGAGAGGAATACGTCCCTGTCCGCGCCCTCGCGCACCTCCAGCACGAACTTCCCGGTCACCCACTCCTTCACGCCGGGTTGCTCGATGCCCACGACCACGTTCTCCGGATAGATGTTCGCCCCGAAGTACGACACCGTGAAATCCGAGCGCCCGAACACATAGACGAACGGCAGCTCCCGCGCCCCGCGCTCCCCGTCGAGCTCCCGACGCGGGTCGAAGCCGAAGCCGGCGAGCGCCGCCATCATGTCCGCGTGTGAAGTGACGCCCCCGCTGTCGAGGATCGCATAACGGACGAGCGGGACGCCGTTGTCGCCCGAGAAGAAGAGCATCCCCTCGCGCTGCTCGAAGAACCGCTCCGCCGGGTCGTACTGCACGAGCGTGGGGAGCCGGTCCTGCCCGAACAGGGCGCGCGCGGCGTCCGGCCTGCCCGCGAGGAAGCGGCGGACCGCGATGCTGAGCGGCGTCTCGTTGCCCAGCACGCCGGCGTCCGCCGTCCCGTAGAGCGAGGCCGAGTCGTAGCAGGGCGACGTCGACCCGGAGCGCTCGCCGACGAGGCTCCGCCACTCCTCGCTGAACACCTCCCCGGCCATCACGAGCTTGATCCGGAGAGGCGCCCAGTCGACGCCCCGGGCCCGCCCCGTGTCGATGACGTCCTTCAGGAACGGCGGATAACCGAGCAGCACGACCTGCTCGAACGCAGGCCCCAGATCCTGCACGACGCGGAAGATCTCGTCCTTGTTGTTGCCGGGCGTGACGACCGTGATCGGATACCCCTTCGCCGCGAGGTGACGGCAACACGCCGCGGTGTACATCCCGCCGACCCACGATCCGAGCGCGAAGCACACGACCGCGAGCGTGCGGCGCGCGTCGGCCCGGAAGCTGTCGTGGAACACCTGCTCGAAGCGCCGGGCGACCGGGAGCTCGTCCGTGACCGAGCGCGGCCAGAACGTCGGCTTCCCGGTCGAGCCCGAGGAGACCGCGATCATGTCGCACGGCTCGACGCGCCCGCCGCGGCACAGGTCCGCGATCGGGTGCCGGAGCACGTAGTTTTGCTTCGTGATCACCGGCAGCGCCGCGAAATCCGCGGGGGTCCGGACGGCCGCCGGATCGACGCCGTGCTCCGCGAGGAAGCTACGGTACGCAGGGACAGCGGCGGCGACCTCGTGGAACAGCGCGAGCGCGCGCTCGGCCGGATCGGCCTCACGGTGCCGCGACAGCGCCGCGTCGAGCGGCGTGCTCAGGAAGGCGTCGATGGCCGCCAGGACCCGCTTGGGTTGCACATCCTGCATCGCGAGATCTCCCTCCGTCCGACTCGATTGTCCGCAGGAAGGCAGGCGCCGGTTCGACGAAAGCGCCCGCCCGCCCTCCCGTCCCCCGCGGGCCAACGCGCCCGCGGACGGTCAGCGTTCTCTACCTCCACCCGCCGCCCCGCCGGCGAGCTGCGCCGCGAGCGCGATCTCCTCGGCGCGCTTCTCGTAGCCGTCCGGCGGCTCGGCGGGCGGGTTCGCCAGCAGCGACGTGATCACCGACTCCAGCCAGCGCCGGAGCGGCGTGTGCTGGAAGCCGAGCTCCGCCTTGGCCTTCGCAGGATCCAGCACCGACATCCAGCGATCGCTGAACGGCGAGATCGCCACCGGATCGATGCCGCGGGCAAGGAGCGCCGCCGACGAGACGGGCGCGAGCCGCGCCGGCGCGCCGAGCAGCGAGGCGATGAGCTCGAGCAGCTCCGCGAGCGTCGGCGTCTCGTCCATGCAGAGGTTGTACGCCTGGCCGAAGGTCGACGGAACGAGGAGCAGCTTCACGATCGCCCTCACGACGTCGCCGCTGTAGACGTGCCGCACCGGGTGCGCGCCGCCGTCCGGGACGAGCAGCGGGCCGCCGTCGAGCGTGCGCACGATGTACCGCTCGAGCCGGCGGTGGGGATCGCGCTCGCCGTTCACCATCGGGATGCGCAGCAAGGTCGCGGGGAAGCGATCCCTCTGCCAGGCGGCCGCGAGCGCCTCCTCGCAGCCGCGCTTGTTCACGCCGTAAGACCACGCCTCGCGGTCCTTTTCGTCCGCGGGCTCCGGGAGCAGCGGGCCATCGAAGTCGCGCTCGCGCGAAGGCCGCGGGCAGCCTTCGCGGACGAGGTACACCGAGCCGGTGCTGATCATCACGTGATGGCCGACGCGCCCGCCGCCGAGCGCCTGGATCACCGCGCGGCCGTCCGCGGCCGTGTACGCGGTGAAGTCCACCGCGGCGTCGAACTCGCGGCCTCCGAGCGCCTGCGCGAGATCGCCGGCGGCGCGATCGCAACGGATCCGCGCGACGCGATCGCCGAACGCGTCGGGCGTCACGCCGCGGTTCAGGAGCGTGACCTGATGGCCCGCCGCGAGCAGGCGATAGACCAGGAAATGACCCATGAATCGAGTGCCACCGAGCACGAGGACGCGCATACGCGGCAACCTATCACCGCCGCGCGCAATGACGATTACGAGGACGCCGGATCGCGGCGTGGGCCGGCGCCGGGCGGCCTCTCGCGCTCGAGCCGGGACCAGGTCGAGCCCCGGTCGTGCTAGATAGCGGGCCGTGCCGTTCTCCCACATCCTCGGCCAGGACACCGCGGTCGGCACGCTCGTGCGCGCGCTCGAGACGGGCCGCGTGCACCACGCCTACCGCTTCGAGGGCCCGCCGGGCGTCGGCAAGGAGCTCGCGGCCGTCGCCCTCGCGCAGGCGCTCGTCTGCACCGGGGGCGATCCGCTCGGCTGCGGCCGCTGCGACGCGTGCCGGCGCGCGGCCGCGCGCTCCGAGGGGCGCCCCGCGGCGCCGCTCCACCCCGACGTGCAGTTCGTCGCGAAGAACTTCTACCCGGCCGCCGTCATCGGCCGGAGCCGCGACGAGCTGACCGAGATCTCGGTCGACCAGATCCGCGCCATCGTGCTCGCCCACGCGGCCTATCCGCCCCACGAGGGGCGCGCCCGGGTGTTCATCGTCCGCGACGCCGAGGACCTCAGCGTCGGCGCCGCGAACGCCCTCCTCAAGACGCTCGAGGAGCCGCGGGCCGGCACCCACTTCATCCTCCTGACCTCGCGCGGCGACCGCCTGCTCAACACGATCCGCTCCCGCACCCTGCCCGTGCGCTTCGCCCCGCTCCCCGAGACCCTCGTCCGCCGCATCCTCCGCGATCGCGGCGTGCCCGAGGCGCGGCACGACCTCGCCGTCGAGCTCGCCGCCGGCAGCGCGTCCACGGCGCTCGAGCTCGCGGACGAGGAGCAGACCG
The DNA here is from genome assembly GCF_051473855.1 of Sorangium sp. So ce375. Lineage (NCBI taxonomy): Bacteria > Pseudomonadati > Myxococcota > Polyangiales > Polyangiaceae > Sorangium > Sorangium sp. So ce375. The sequence continues at coordinate 2,518,970 of NZ_CP150335.1, read as the reverse complement.
CCTCGCGCGACGCCTTCGTGAAGGGCGTCCTCGACGCCGCGGCCGCCCGGGATCTCGGGCCCGCGGTCGCCTTCGCGGAGTCCGTGGATCGCGACAAGGGCGCCCTCAAGGACGACCTCCGCGCGCTGAGCGCCGCGCTCGCCCGCGAGGCCCGAGGCGCGGTCGCGTCCGATCCGCGCCGCGCCGGCCTGTCGGCCCGGCGTTACGCGGCGGTCGCCCGCGCCGTGACGCAGCTCGAGCGCAACGCCTCGCCGAGCCTCGCCATGGCCTCGCTGATCGCGGAGCTGCGCAGCGTCGTCGGCTGACGGGCGCCGCCCACGGCAGGCGCGGCGCGCCCCCGCGAGGCGGCGCGGGCCGGCGTCAGCCCTCGCCGCCTGCGCCGAGCCGCTCGTATCCGCCGTCCTCGATGCGCCGCCCGGCCCACGCGTGGATCTGCCCCTCGCTGGCGAGCACCACGGCGGCGTCGTGCCCGGCGCCCTCGTACAGGGCGATGATCCCTGCGCCGCCCACGGACGGCGCGCCCTGCCCGAGGCGCTCGAGCGCCGCCGGCAGCCGCGCCCGCCGCCGCATCGTCGTGCCCGCGATCTCGAGCGTCGCCGGCGGCTCGTTCGGCGAGTCGGCCGCCGCGGGCGCGAGCCACAGGATCTCGCGCCGAGGCGCGGGGAAGGCCACGACCGCCCCCTGCGTCGCGCCCTCGGGCGCGAGGAACACCGCGGCGACGATCTCGCCGCGCTCGCGCGCGACGATCGCGCCCGCGAGCCAGCGCTCCTCGCTCCCGGCGAGGACCACGTCGCCGAGCGCGAGCGGCAGCTCGCGCCATAACGCGTCCTCCGGGGGCGCCGCGGGCGCGTCTCGCGCTCGCTCGCCGCCGTCCCCTCCCAGCGCCTCCCGCTCGCGGCGCGCGGCCATGTAGCCCACGGTCGCGACGACCGCCGCGGCGGCCGCCGCGAGCAGCGTGAGGCTCATCGCGCGCCCCCGTCCGCCGGCGCCTCGCGTGCGCCCGCCCGCGCGAGCGCCTGCTGGAGCGCCCGCGCCCGCGCGCTCACCTCGTCGAGGGCGCGCGGCAGGGGCGTGCCCTGCTCCGGCAGCAGCGCGGCGATGATCGCGGCGGCGGAGCAGTGCGCGCCCACCTCGCCCGCCCGCTCCAGCGTGATGCCGCCGATCGCCACGACCGGTAGCCCGGGGCGCGTCCGCTCGACAAGGGCGCGCAGCGACGCGAGCCCCTCGAGGCCGACCACGGCGTCCGGCCGCTCCTTGCTCGAGGTCGCGAAGATAGGTCCGATCGCGACGTAATCGAGGTGATCGAGAGGACCGTCGGAATCGCGGGAATCGCAGGGATCACGGCGCTCGATCGGCGCCCGGAGCGCGGCCTCGATCTGCGCTGGCGTGTGGGTCGAGAGCCCGACGCGCAGCGGGACGGAAGCGCGCTGCGCCAGCCTGCGGACCGCGGGCACGGGGAGGTCGTCCTGGCCGACGTGGACGCCGTCGCAGCGGGCGAGGATCGCGAGGTCCGCCCTGTCGTTCGCGAACAGCGGCACGCCCGCGCGCGCCGCGAGCGGCTGGATCGCGCGGAGGAGCGAGAGCGTGTGCGCCGCACCGCCCCGCTTGTCGCGCAGCTGGATGGCGGCGGGGCGCGCGTCGAGGACGGCCTCGGCGAACGCCGCCGGATCGAGCCCGCGGCGCGCGAGCGAGTCGGTGTCGACGATGGCGTACAGGCCGCGCATGACCACGCTTCGAGCGATGGGAGAGCGCCCGGGCGCTCCGGAGGAGGCCGGGCTCGCTGGCTACGCTAAGGTTGACGCCCCCGGAAAGAAAGCGGAAGCGTTCGCTCCCGAACGGATCCTCCATGCGCACACGTCTCGTCCGGATCGCCTGCTTGTTCACCTCGATCGCTCCGGCCGCGGCGGCCGTGCTGGGGCTCGCGCCGAGCCCCGCGCTCGCCGAGGAGAAGTCGAGCCCCGCGCAGCAGACCGAGGGGACGGGCTCCGCCGTTCCCGCGGAGGGGCCGAAGGCTGGCGCCGCCCCGACGCCCGCGGGGAGCAAGGTCGCCGCGCCCAAGGCGAACGTCGGCGGACCCAAGGCGGGCGCGAAGAAGAAGGCGCCCGAGCAGCCGCCGCTGCCGCCTTCTCCGGCGCGCCTGTGGCTCATCGCGCCGTCGCCTCACGGGCCGTGGATGCTGCGGATCGACAACGAGGGGGAGCGGCCGATGCGCATCCCGGCCGACGTGCGGCTTCTGCGCTTCGAGATCGACACGCTGAACAAGCGCACGAAGAAGACGGTCCGCTGCGCCGCGCCCGCGGGGCTCAAGCCGAGCGGCTTCCCGGAGCGGCGCGCGCTGCTGCTCGCGCCCGGTCAGTCGTACATGGAGTATTTCGACCCGCGCCTGCTCTGCTTCGGCAAGGACGAGGCGGCGCTCGCCGGCGGCTCGGTGGTGCGGACCTGGTACGGCTGGGGTCCGCCGCCCAAGTGGTCGAAGAAGCCGCCGGCGGCGCCGTTCGCCGCGCAGTCGACCGACGCTCCGCCGGCGTTCGCCCCTGCGGTCGGCCTCGCGGCGCCCACCGTCGTGCTGAGCTACGGCCTGCCTCCGAAGGAGGCCGCCGCAAGCGACGCGGGCGGCGCCGAGCCGCCCTCTCCGGCGGACAAGACAGCTCAACCGCCCAGCGACAAGGCGGCTCAACCGTCCAGCGACAAGGCGGCTCAACCGTCCAGCGACAAGGCGGCTCAACCGTCCAGCGACAAGGCGGCTCAGCCCCAGGGTGAGGCGGCTCAAAGGCCCAGCGACAAGGCGGCTCAGCCCCAGGGCGACAAGGTGGCTGAGCCCCAGGGTGACAAGACGGCTCAACCGCCCAGCGACAAGGCGGCTCAGACGCCCGCGAACACGCCAGCTGGCGAGGACGCTGAAAAGCGCGCTCCGTCGGACAAGGACCGCGGCGCCGGTCCGCGGAGCGAGCCGATCGTGGACGCCAACGCGCCTCGGCTGGAGCTCACGAGCGAGCCCTGGTCCGACGCGGCGAGCCCTCGCTCGATCGTCGTCCGGGTGAGCGCGAGGAACGCGGGCAAGCGCCCCATGACCGTGGCCATCCGGCCTCGCATGCTCGAGTTCCACGTCGCCGGCCCGAACGGCGAGGCCGTGTGCGCGGCGGCCCCGCCGACGGGGGCGATCCCGCGCGACCTGTTCAAGACGCTGAAGCCCGGCGCATCGAGCGACGTCGCGCTCCTCCTCCGCGAGGTCTGCCCCGACGACACGTTCACCCGCGAGGGCCTCTACGAGGTCACGGCCACGCTGCACGCGAACGAGCCTGGCACCGAGCTCGACCTGGACGCGTACACCGCCGTCGTCCCCGCCAAGAACACGACGCTCCTCCGCGTGAAGAGCGCGCCGGAGCCGTTCTACGCAGCCCCGCCGCGAGCCGTGCCGACGCCGAAGCCCGAGGCCAGCAAGGCGACGGAGCACGAGGATCACGACCAGTAGAGCGAAGGAACCGGACCACGCGTCGGTGCGGTGGGAACGCGCCAAGACGCGCCAGGGACACGCCAAGACGCGCCAGGGACACTCCTTCAACGCGCCAGGGACACGCCAAGACGCGCCAGGGACACTCCTTCAACGCGCCAGGGACACGCCAAGACGCGCCAGGGACACGCCAGAACGCGCCAGGGACAGTTCGAGACCCGACAGGGACACACCAGACGCGCCAGGGACACACCAGAACGCGCCAGGGACACCCTGAGACGGAGCACGCCGTCCCGGGCGCGCCCTACACCGGCAGGATCCCCCGCTTCTTCTCCGGCCGCTCCACCCGCTTCTTCCGCGCGAGCTCCAGCCCCCACGCGATCGCCCTGCGCGTGTCCCGCGGATCGATCACGTCGTCGATGAGCCCCCACCCGGCGACCTTCATCACGTCGATGTTCTTCTGGATCGCGTCGACCATCCCCTGCTTCACCTCGGGCGGCGGCGGCGCGTCGCCGAACAGCTTCCTCGCCGCGATCCCGAGCATCCCCTCCGGACCCATCACGCTGATCTCCGCGGTCGGCCAGCCGACGATGAGGTCCGGCTCGTACGCGCGCCCGCACATCACGTAATAGCCCGCGCCATACGCCTTGCGCACGACCACCGTGATCTTGGGCACGGTGGCCGCGGCCATCACGTGCAGCATCTTCGCCCCGTGGCGGATGATCCCCTCGTGCTCGACCTTCGAGCCGATCATGAACCCCGGCACGTCCTGCAGGAACACGAGCGGGATGTTGAACGCGTCGCAGATCTGCATGAAGCGCGCGGCCTTGTCCGAGGCGTCCACGTCGAGGATGCCGCCCATCTGGGTCGGCTGGTTCGCGACGATGCCGACCGGCTGGCCGCCGATGCGCGCGAGGCAGGTGATGATCGAGCGCGCCCACCGCGGCTTCAGGTCGAACCGCTCGCCGTGATCGACGATGGCGTCGATCAGCTTCAGCATGTCGTAGGCGCGCCGCGGGCTCTCCGGCAGGAGGTCGAGCAGCGACTCCTCCCGCCGATCGATCGGATCCGTGACCGGCAAGCGCGGCGGCTCCTCGTCGCAGCTCGAGGGGAAGAACGAGAGGTACCGCTTCACCGCGGCGACGCAGTCGGCGTCGCTCGGGTACTCCGCGTCCCCGACGCCGCTCTTCGTCGCGTGCACCTTGCTGCCGCCGAGCTCCTGCTCGGAGATGTCCTCGCCCGTCATCGCGCGCACGAGCGCGGGGCCTCCGAGCGCCAGCGAGCCGATGTCCTTGACCATCGGCACGAAGTCCGCGAGCCCCGGGATGTACGCGGTGCCCGCGGCGCCCGGCCCCACCATCGCGGCGACCTGCGGAACGACGCCGCTCATGTGCACCTGCTCGCGGAACAGGTGCCCCGTGCCGGCGAACAGCGAGATGCTGTCCGGGTGCATCGAGCCGGGATCGATCCGCGCCCCGCCCGAGTCGATGAACCACACCATCGGCCAGCGACCGCGGAGCGCCATCTGCCGCAGCCGGGTCACCTTCTCCTCGCCCGTCTGCCCGATGCTGCCGCCCTTCACGGTGAAGTCGTACGCCGCCGCGCACACCATCCGCCCGTCGACCTTGCCGAACCCGCAGACCACCGCGTCGGCCGGTGGCCGGTCGCCCCCGTCCGGCCCGGCCGCGAGCCCCATCTGCGTGCCGTGCATCCCCACCTCGAAGTGCACGCCGTCGTCGAAGAACGCCGCGAGCCGCTCCCGCGCCGTCATCTTCCCGCGGGCGCGCTGCTTCGCCACCCGCTCTTCCCCGCCCATCCGCCGCGCCTGCTCCCGGCGGGCCTCGAGGTCCTTCACGAGCTCTCGCATGTTCACGGGCCACCTCATCCTGCGCGCCCTGGCGCGCCTACTTGCCCGACCAGCGGGGCTTTCGCTTCTCCAGAAAGGCCATGAGCCCTTCGCGCGCGTCGTCCGTCGCGAGGCAGCCGGCGAGCCGCTCTCGCAGGAGCGGCAGCGCCGACTCGAGGTCGAGATCGTCCTGCGCGGCGAACGCCTCCAGGCCGAGCCGCACCGCGATGGGGCTCTTCGAGGTGATGGCGGAGGTCACCTCGTCGACCGCGGCGTCGAGCGCTTCCGGCTCGACCACCTTGTTGAGCAGGCCGCACTGCGCGGCCTCGTCCGCGTCGAGGCGCTGCCCGAGCAGCATCATCTCCAGCAGCTTGCGCCGGCTCACGTGCCGCTGGAGCACCGCCATGATCATCATCGGGAACAGGCCGACGTTGATCTCCGGCGTCCCGAGCTTGGCGCCGCGGGCGCCGATCGCGAAGTGCGACGCCGCGACGAGCCCGAGCCCGCCGCCCAGCGCGTGCCCGTTCACCCGCGCCACGATCGGCTTGCTCGAGTTCGCGAAGGCGAGCAAGAGGTCCGCGTAGTCGCCCTTCACCTCGGCCGGCGGCGCGCCGTCGGCGCCCGCGATCTGCGCGAAGTCGCCGCCCGCGCAGAACGCGTCTCCCGCGCCGGTCAGGACGACGCAGCGCACCGCCTCGTCGGCGATGCCCGCCGCCAGGGCGTCGAGCAGCTCGCTCACCATCGCCGGCCCGATCGCGTTCTTGCGCCACGGGTTGTTCAGCGTGAGCCGGAGGACGCCCCCCGCGGAGGAGGCCTGGATGACCGTGTACGCGCGCGCCGTCACGAGGCGGCCTCCCCCGCCGGGCCGGGCGCGCCGCCGTCGTGCAGCCCCAGGATCTGCCGGGCTTCATCGACCGTCGCGGGCCTGCGGCCGACGTCGCGCACCATGCGCACGGCCACCTCGCAGAGCTCTCCGTTGCTGCGCGCCATCTCGCCGCTCGGCAGGTAGAAGTGGTCCTCGAGCCCGCACCGCACGTTGCCGCCGAGCACGAGCGCCGCCGCCAGCATCCTCCACTGCCCGTGGCTGATCCCGATCACCTCCCACTCCGAGCCGGGCGGCATGATCTTTGTCTGGAGCTGGAGCGACTCGACGTGCGCCGGGATGCCGCCCAGCACGTTGACGATGAACGAGAACTGGAGCGGGGGTTTGAGGAGCCCCATGTCGACGAGCGGCCACGTGCCCTGGGTGTGCCCCGTATCGAAGCACTCGAGCTCGGGCTTGGTCCCGGCCTCGTTCATGGCGCCAAGGAGCTTGCTTATCTTCGCGTACGTGTTGGGAAACACCATATCGAAATCGAAGCTCTTCCGCGCGCGCGAGTACTTCGAGTAGTTCATGGTGCCCATGTTGAGCGCCGCGATCTCCGGGCGGCTCTCGCGGATGGTCGCGCACTGCTCGCTCACGTCGTCGAGGAGGGTGCCCGTCGAGAAGTTCAGGATCACCGGGCAGCGCCGGCGCACCTCGTCCTTGATCCTCGCGAACACGGCCGGAGAGAACGTCGGTGAGCCGTCGTCGTTGCGCGCGTGGATGTGCACCGCCGCCGCCCCCGCGTCGTAGGCCCGCTTGGCCTCCTCGGCGATCTCGACCGGCGTATAGGGGATGGCGGCGCACTGCTTGCGGCTGGCGAGCACCCCGCTCAGCGCGCAGGTCACCACGCAGACGTCGGGATCTCGCCCGTTCGGATCTCTCGGTTCCCCGGTGAACGTCGGCTTCTCTCTCATGCCCCCTGCCTCCCTTTCGCGACCTCAGCGCCGTCGCTCGTCTTCTGCCCTATTCTGTCCGACCCGCGAGACCACCTGCTTTTGCAGCTTCGTCAGGATCCGCAGCAGATCGCGCAGGTCGGTCGGGCTTAGGCTGAGCAGGGCGCTCCGGAAGATCTCCATGGGTTCCACCTGGATCTCGCGTGCGAGCCGCGCCCCCTTCTCGCTGAGCCGGATGTGGACGACGCGCCGGTCGGCCTTCGAGCGCTCGCGCCGGACGAGCCCCTCTCGCTCCATGCGATCGACGATCCCGGTCACCGTGCTGTTCTGCGCCCGGATCCGCTCCGACAGCGTGGACAGCGAGAGATCTTGGAACGACTCGAGCAGCTTGAGGATGGTGAGCTGTGGTCCGGTGAGGCCGAACCCGCTCGCCATCCCCTTCGTGAGCCTGCGCGACTCCGTGTAGAGATAGATGATCATCTCCACGATCGCGTCGATCTCCGGCCTCTCGGGCGGCGGCAGGGGCGCTGTCACGATGCTTCGTGTACGAAATATTCGCTCCCCGGGTGCGCGTCAAGCTCCCGCGACCCCAACCGACCGAGCGGACGCTCTCCCACCGCAGGCTCCGCGGAGCGGGCTCATCGCGCGGCACTCTCTCCCACCGCAGGCCCCCGTGGAGGGGGCTCATCGCGCGGCGCGCGGAGGGCCGCTGTCTGAGCGCAAATGACGTTGTGTCTCCGGCGTGCCTCGCACGCCGGAGACACAACGTCTCAGGCGAGTTCGGTCCTCCGCGCGACGCGCGATGAGCCTCCTCCACGGGGGCCGTTCAGCCCGGATCTACCGCCGCCCCAGCCGTCGCCGCTTCCCGCGCCGGTCCGCCCGGATCTCCCGGATGCACCACCGCAGCGCCTCCTCGAGGTCCCGGTGCACCTGGACGGACGAGAGATCGATGCCGAGCGACGACGCCGTCTGCGCCACCTGCGGCTGGACCCCGGCCACCACCCCCTGAGCCCCGAGCAGCTCGATCGTCTGGAGCATGCTTATCAGGTGTTGCGCCGTCGTGGAGTCGACCTCTTCGACCCCCGTCACCTCGACGATCGCGTAGCGCGACTTCGTCTCCACGATCGTGTGCAGCAGCTTCTCCGTGATCTCCGTCGCCCGGTGCCGATCGATGCTGCCCACGAGCGGCAGCACGAGCACGCTGGACCAGACCTGGATGATCGGGGTCGACAGCGTCTCGATCGCCGACTCCTGCCGCTCGATCACCGCGCGGAGCGACTCCTGCTGCTCGACCACCTCCCGCAGCGACTCCTCGGCGCGCATGCGCTCCAGCGTGATCGCGAACAACTCGCCGATGACCTGGAGCAGCGCCCGGACGCTCTTGTCCCACGCGCGGATGGATCGCACCGCGTCGAGCCCCACGACGCCCACGAGCCGCCCCGCGTACGCCGCCGGCATCCGGACGAGCGAGGCGATCCCGAGCTCCGTGAACGCTCGCCGCTCGCTCGCGGCCTCCTCGGGCAGGTCGGCCACGCGCGGCACGTCGACCACCTCGAGCCGGAACAGCCTCTCGACGAGCCACGGATACACGTCCCTGGACACGACGCCCCGCTGCGCGAGCATCGACGGCACCCCTTCGGCGCACCACTCGTGCGTGGCCAGGAACCGCCGCCCGTCGTCCGCGAGGAGGAACAGGCTCGTCCTGTCGGCGCGCAGCGCCTTCCCGAGCTCCGCGAGCGCCGAGTGAAAGCCGCGGTCGATGTCCGCGAGCTTCACATTGATGAAATGGGCCGAGATCGACGCGACAAGCATCTTCGTCTCGATCCGCTGCATCAGCGCCCGCTCCAGGCGCTTCTGCTTGCCCACGTTGCGCGCCCAGCCGTACACGAGCCCCTCGCTCGGCACCGAGAGCATCGACCACGACAGCCACACGTAGAGGCCGCTCCTGCTCCTGCACCGGTTCTCCAGCCCGAGCGTGACAGGCCCCTGCCGGAGCCGATCCATCTGCTCCCTGGTCGCGGCGACGTCGTCCTGATGCACGAGATCGAAGAGGCTCCGCCCGACGAGCTCCTCGGCTCCCAGGCCGAGCGTCCTCTCCCAGGCACCGCTCACGCGCAAGAACGACCCATCGATCCGCAGAACGCACAGCGGATCGGGACAGACAGCGAAGAACCTCTCTACGTCCGCTTCGTTCGCAGGTGTGTACATCGCCGGTAGCCTTACCCAGCCCACACCCCCACGCTTACGGCTCCTTGACGTCCTCGAACGTCGTCCGCGCGGCCACGTGCTCCTCGTTCAGGTTGAGCAGGATCGGCAACGTCTCGTGCTGCCAGTCGTCGTCGAGGATCCGCCGCACGGTCACCCGCCCGGGCACCAGGTTGTACACGGCGTCCACGATGTCCATGATGACGTAGAAGCCGTTCGAGTTGCAGAACCGCATCTTCACGAAATCCATCACCGTGGACGTGATCGGGTGCTGCGGCAGGACTCGGGCCAGCTCGTCGAGGTAGCTCGACAGGTACCGGTACGGGTTGTCGATCCGGATAGCGCCCTCGAAGGTCAAGACGAGGCGGTTGTCGTCATCGAGCCGGGCGACCGACTGAAAGACGCTCAGCCCGCCATCCGTGATTTCTCCATAGCTGAGAGCCTTCATACGCGACCTTTCGTGGAAAACATACGGAGCCTTTTCAAGGGAAAGTAGCCTGGACGACGAGAATTCCATCGACGTACTGCGTCGAGAGATGGAATTTGTTCTCAGCGGTCAGTCGAATGAGCCCAAGACCGCCCCTGCGTCGATCGTTGCGCCGCTCGCGCACCGTCCTGGCAAAGAGCTCTCTCGGGTCCTCCGCGGCGAAGATCTCGTCGAATACCGCCTTGACGGTACGGTACTCTTCCGGCGTAACGCGGTTGGATACCTTGATGAGCAGCCGATCCGGATCGATGCTCAGATCGAGCCGCACCTCGCTCTCACGCTCGGTCCCGTGCTGGAGCACGTTGGTGACGAGCTCCGTGACGACCACGTTGACCTTCTGGCAGATCCGTCTGGGATAGAACCTGACCAGAAGCGCGTCCAAAAAGTTCGCGAGCAGGCCGGCCACGTCGCCCGTGATGTGATCGATCGGAGATATATATATCGATGCACCGACCGACGTCTGCGAATGATTCTTCTCGGGCTTCATCAGGCGCACCTTCGCAGGATGATCAGTGTGATGTCGTCGGCGTCCGCCACCCGGAACCGCGTGTAGTCCTCGATGCACCGGTCGAGGATGACCTGGACAGGCTCCTCGCTGTGCTTGACGACGATTTCGTTGAGACGTTGCACGGAATATATCTCCCCGCTCGCGTCCTGCGCCTCGAACATCCCGTCTGTGTACAAGGCGAGGACGTCATCCTCCTCGAACGGCAGCTCGAACTCGTGAAACGGCTTGATGCGCAGACCGATGAAGTTGCTCACCCGGTTGAACGAGCGAGGCGTACCGCGACGGACCAGGAGCCCGTACCCTCCGCCCGAGACGTAGCGGAGGAATCGGTCCGTAAACATGACGAAGTTCACCGTCGCGTACCGGCGAACTTCTCGGAGGAACGAGTAAGCGCTCCGGTTCACCCAGTCCACGATCGCCCCCGGGCTATCTAGCCGCTTGGTGGCGTGGGCGAACTGAGCCTTCAAGAACGCCATGATGAGCGCAGACGATACTCCGTGACCCGAGATATCGTAAACACCTATCGCGTGGCGCTCGCCGGGGAGGTAGAAGAAGTCGTAGTAATCCCCTCCCACCTGGGCGAGCTGCTTGTGGAAGATCGCCATGTCGAACGACGAGGCGATGGCCCCGCTCGCCTCCGGGAGCAAGGCGCGCTGGACTTGCCGCGCCACGGCGAGGTCGTCGTCGATGGCCCGGTTGTATCCTTCCAGCTCGTTCTCGATGCTGGTCGCGTGCTCCAGGATCGCCTCGTGCACCAGCGAGAGGTCGTCGAAGTCGAGCTTCAGCTTGTCGACGTACTCCAGGAGCGCACTGCAGCGCTCCATGAAGTCTGTGAAATTCCCCTCCTCGCGGAGCAGGGTGTTCCACGCTTGCCGCTCCTTCACGACGGCCCTGATGGCATCCAGATTGCTCTGCTTCTGCAGGAAGCCTCTGGAGTGCATCGAGCTGATGTCCTTGGGTGCAGTCATGGCTCGACCTGGACGCGAATCGGGTTGGACGGACGAACCCATCCGATCTCAATCACAGAGTATCATCTCGAAGTTCTGATTGAACTTCTTGAGGTTGGGCAGCGACTTCCCCTGCCAAGGGATGGACTTCGACCCGCGGACGATGAGCTGGAGCTCGCCCTTCTTCCGGGTGGCGATCGCGAACTTGTACAGGACGTTGATCCCCGAGCTGTTCAGGAAGTTCAGCGCCCTGACGTCGAGCGTGATGGTGGGAGGGTTCGTGGCCAGGACCTTGTCGAGCAGCTCCTCGATGGGGGCGTACTCGGTGGTGCCGCCAAGACGAAGGATGCCTTCCAGGTACACGACCACCTCAGAGGGATCGTACCAAACCCGATAGTTACCACCTTTGATTTCCATTCTCGACCTTTCGTTCAAAATAGGAATCCTGGCCATCGTCTTGATGCTGAAGCTGTTGACCGAGATCGGGTCCAGCTTCCACCCAAGACTGACACCGTAATCATTCATGATGATGAGATACCCGAGCCCTGACCCGGCGTTCTCCGCGTCTTCGGCGTTCGCCTCCGCCTGCCGACGCAGGAGCTCACCAGGGTCCTCCTGAGTGAGCTCGAGCAGCTTCTCACGCAGCGAGGGGACGGCGGCGTTCGTGATCTGGTTGCTGACGAGGCACACCAGATCCTCACGCCCGATACCCACGGTCACGGTGATGTCACCGTGCTGATTGAACTTGACGGCGTTCTCAACCAGCTCGTTCAGAACGTACCCGATGGCGCCTGAGACCTCGTCTCGGCTGATGAGCCTGTCCTCGCCGTCTATCTCCGGAAAGAGCTCGCCGAAGTACTCGGCCATGAAATTGGCCGTCAGGTTACAAAGGCTCCATCTCACCGCGAACGAGTCGGGGTACAACGTCAGCGACATGTGTTCGCTGAACGAATCGTCTAAAGAGTAGACGCCGATGATTTCGCTCATGGTAATGCCCAGTCTCCCCCTTGCTCATACCCTCTTAATGACAAGTACAGTGATGTCATCATGGATCTTGTTGTAGCCTACGTGCGCCAAGACGTCCTCGATGATAGCGTCCTTGATCTCCCGCGATGTTCTTTGGTGGTTTCGCGAGATCACCTGACACAGCCGGTCGATGCCGTACTGCTCCTCTGCAGAGTCCTCCGCCTCGGTGATGCCGTCGCTGAACAGCGTCACGACGTCCCCGGCCTCCAGCTTCACCTCGATGCTACCGATGAAGTCGCTGATATCCAGGTCGATGCCGATCGGCAACCCGAGCCCCATGGTCTCGACACGATCGAGGGTCCCGTTCTTCCGGACGATGATCAGGTCCTCGTGCTGGCCGGTGAGCTGGAGCTGACCGTCGCTGTAGTCGAGCAGGGTCAGCGACAGGTTCTTGTCCGACCGGATGCGCTGGATGTCCTGGTAGATGACCTTGTTGACGATGCTCAGGAACTTCTTCGGATCCCGCTCGTTGCTCGCGAGCAGCGTCCGGACGGCCGTCTGGACCATGAGCATGAGCACGCCGCTCTCCAGCCCGTGGCCGGTGACGTCGCCGATGCCGATCTTGACGAGCCCGTCGCTCCGGAGCACGTCGTAGTAGTCCCCGCCGACCTCGTCGGCCGGGGCCATGTAGCCCGCGATGTCGAGGCCCGGGATCTCCTGGAGCTCGCTCGGCGCGGGGAGCACCATGAGCTGCAGCTGCCGCGCGACGTTCAGCTCGGCGCCGAGCCGGATGTTCTCCTGGGCGAGCTTCGCGTTCAGCTCGCTGATCTCCTCGTTCGCCTTCTCGAGGGCCCGCGTCCGCTCACCGACCAGCTCCTCGAGGTTGTTCGTGTAGGCCTCGATCTCGCTCGCCATGTTGTTGAAGGCGACGCCGAGCTGCCCGATCTCGTCCGCGGAGTTCACGTCGATGCGAACGCCGTAATCGCCCTCCCGCATCCGCGTCGCGCCGGTCGAGAGCGCGACGAGCGCGCCCGTCATCTTGCGGGAGACGAGGTAGACGCCGAGCATGAGCACGAGGAACGAGGCCATCGTGATCAGGATCTGCGTCGTGACGATGCTCGTCCGGCTCTGCTCGATGGCGTCCTGCGCCGCGATGAGCGACGCGTACATCTCGCTCTTCGGGACGACGAAGCCGAGCGTCCAGTGCTCGGTCGCGATCGTGGACCCGGCCCAGCTGTTCAGCGCGGAGAGCCGCTCCAGCACGATGATGTGCTGCTGGCCGCCGATCGTGACCTCGTGATAGTCGATCTGGTCGGCCAGGGGCGGCGTGAGGGTCGCGATCCCTGACTCCTTGCTGTCCTTGAGCCGCCGGGTCAGGAGCCCGACGCCCGCCTCGGCCTTGTCGGAGCTCGTCCGGAGGCCGAGGGTCACCGCGCCAGCGTCGTTGACCGCCAGGACGTTGCCGTCCGACTGGGTGAGGAAGGCGAAGCCGGTCTGCGCCAGCTTCACGTCCTTGATCGACTCGATGAGCTGCCCGAGGGTCAGGTCGATGCCGACCGAGCCGGCGAAGGCGCTCCGCTGCTTGTTCCAGAGCGGATGGAAGACCGTCATGACGGCGCCGCCGCCTGCAGCGTCCTCGTACGGAGGGAGGACGGTGATCTGGGTCTTGAGCTGCTTCAGCCCGTCCGGCGTCTTGATCCACTCGAGCCAGCTGTCCACGAGGCCCGGGAAGAAGAAGTCGTACCAGATCTTCTCGTTGTGCCCCGGGTACTTCTTGTCGCACGCGCCGGCCGTATCCGTGTAGGGCACCATCCGCGCGAAGGGCTGCTCGCGAGGCCCGACATAATAGAGCTGGAGCTTCGCCGCGCCGTGCGCCGCGAACGACGGCATGAGCAGGTCGAGCCACGCCGACCGATCGACCGCGCGCTGGACGTCGGGGAGGATCGTCCCGTGGTCGCCCATGTAACCCCAGACCGTCACCGCGGCCGGCTCGTCGGGGCCGTTCTGATACCAGTTGCCCTGCGGGTTGTAGACGAGCTTGTCCCGCAGCGCGGGCAGGCTGCCCGCGACGTCGAGCATCGGCTGGATGTCCTGCCCGATGTCGATCGACTGCTGGACGATGCTGGCGAAGATCTCGAGGTCTGAATAGGCGTGGTGCAGCTGGAAGTTTGTGTGCTGAGCCTTGTCCTCGATGTGGTTGGTGAGGTACTCGCGAGTGGCCACGTTCAGGCCGGACTCGATCTCACGCGTCGACTTCTCGCTCAGGCGATGGATGCCCTGGCGGGCGACGATCATGTTCAGGATCGCGCCGATGAGCACGCTCACGCCGGTCACCAGGAGGAACTTCGTGTTGAACTTGGTCAACCTCGCGAAAATTCCACTCGGTCCCACCGGTGATCGTTGTCTATCAGAGGATGCCACGTCACGCATCTCCTTCACCCGGTATTGCTGACGCCGCCCGCCCGCCTGGCTTCCCTCACCATATACGACCGCTCACGTGCACCGAAGTGGCTTGCGCCCGGAGCCCGCGTAAATAGGCCAGGAGGCGAAGCCGCGCTCGCTGAGGATCGCCTCGACGTGCGCCGCATGGCCGACCTTCAACCTCTCCTGCGTCTCTGCGTCGGCCTCCGTCCTCTGGGCCATCTGGTTGATGACGTAGGACCAGCTCTCGACCACCTTGGCGAAGTCGTGGCGATCGGTGTTCATGTTGGTGATGTTGACCAGATCGACCTTGACGTCTTCGAGCTCGCTCTCGACGAGCATCTCCCGCGTCTTGAAGCCGATATCCATGTCCATCCCGAGCTTGCGGCCCATCTTGATGATCTCGTCGTACGTCCAACGAATGGCCTCTTGCTGCGGATACCCGGCGATGCAGGACATCATCTCGTTGGTCACGTAGATCCGCCCGCCCGGCTTGCAGATGCGGAACAGCTCGTTGAGGATGCGCTTCGGCTGATCGAAGACCTGGAGCGACAGCCGGCAGGACACGAAGTCATAGGAGTTGTCCGGCAGGAGGAGCGCCGCGGCGTCGCCGTACTGGTACTCGACGTTCTCGATGCCGAGGTTCTTCACCACCTTCTGGGCGTACCTGAGCATCGGCCTGGAGTGGTCGACGCCCACGATGTACTCGGGCTTGAAGTAGTTCTGCAGCTTCAGCGAGAACTCGCCCAGGCCGCAGCCGATGTCCGCTATCCGCATCCCGGGCTGTAGCCCGTGGCGCTCCAGGATGAGCCGCTCGTGCTCCCAGATGATCTTGGCCTGGGTGAGCAGGACGACGATGAAGTCATCGTCCTCGATGACCTGCTGGAGGGGGTAGAACGCCTTGTCGTAGATGACGACAGAGACGTTCGGATAGAGCTCCGCGATGACCTGGAACTTGCGGATCGCCCAAGGGATGACGCTCGAAATGATCAGGCGAATCTTGAGGTTGGGCCGCGCTTCCACGGCCCACCGAACGAATCGGTTGATCTCGAGGAAGGCCACGTTGTTCATGTACTTGAGACGCTTGAAATCCAGGCAAAGCTCGCCTGTGGCGTTCTTCGCTGCCGTCTCGAGCGTTCCCCGGATCGCCCGCATCTGGTCGCCCACGAATGGGCGGAGCATGCCGGCCAGGGCCACCTCCTGGTCATCCTGGTCGACCCGCATGTTGAAGGTCACCGATGAACGCCACGAGGGGAGGCTCCCCGACGAAGACGAGGGGGGGACGACGTGCTCAGGGTAGATTGAAGCACTCATTTTCATCTACCTCAGTAAACGGCAGCTCGATGTTCAAAGTCAGCGAGGTCCCGTTCTTGGGTTCAGTGACACTTAAGGTGGAGCCGTAAACGACGGCGAGCTCTAGGAGACCAAGAGTGGTGATATCGTTGTCGGGCACGTCGTGCTCGAGCTGCTCTCGATACCATGCCATCGGATCCGGCTGGTTCATCAAGTTGACCGCGTTTGTGTAGAACTGGATGTTCTCTTCATTCGCGGGCACTTCAGCGCTCACGCTGATACGGCCGTGATTCCGTTTGAATTTGATATTGATGTTGCCTGAAGGCTCGTGGTTGCGATAGATGGCTTCAAGCAGCTCGTTGAAGAACGTCGAGAGCAGCGTGGCATAGCGCTCGGGATCGTCTTCGTTTGCGCTCGCGTACCGCGCGAGGAAGTTGGCCATCTGATGGCAGTGGCTCCAGCGTTTGCTGAAGCCGGTGACCGAGAAGTTCGCTGAGATGATCATGCCGCTCGGCGCCATGACCGGCGGTGGTCGCAGCGTCGGGGCTACATCGGTCGGCTTCGAAACGGACATCAAGGCCTCGGGGTTGGTTTGCGAGAGGAGGCAGGACGCAGAGTACCTGGAGTCTGGGTGCCGCGTCGAGTGCGTCGCGCTCCCGCTCGAGATCGCCATGGTGAACTCGGACGAGCACAGCGCTGACGAGGACTGCCCTGAAGGCGCCCGGATTGCCACAAGATCGAAACGATACTGTAATCCGAATCACATTTCTCCACTACTGATGATCCGATCATGTGAAGAAAGGTGCTACAGGCCCGTGGCCACGCGGCTTCGCCGCGTCTTGCGCGCGGTTGCCCGAGCTCAGCGCCATGAGGGAGGCCCGCTGCAGGGGCGCTCGCCGGGCGACTTGTCCACAAGTGGCTGCACGCTCGTCGTGCAGCGACGGCACAGCGTTCGTCGCCGCCCGCACCGACCACGGACCCTGGAAGGCGGCGCAACCCGCCGTCGAAGCCCTCGAGAACACCTTCAAGGAGGTAATCGAAAGCGCGTCGGTCCTGTCAACACTTTCATGCCATCGCCTCGCACTGGCGAGATGGCTCATGGCATGTGGTCGAGAGTCGCTACGGAAGTGTGCGGAGCTCGGTGGGGTCACCTACCCAGCGCGGGCGAAGGGCGCGGCGGCGAGTGCCCCTCTCCGGCGAGGGTTTCACCACGACGTAAGGACCGCGGCCCGCGCCCCGGGTCGAGCCCCCTCTTCAATCGAGCACGCTACCATGCCCCGCGTGTTCGTGAGCTTGCTTGGCCCGCCAACTCGCCCTCTTCGCCCTGCGCGAAGCGCACCAGGCCGGGCGCATGCTCGACGACGATTGCGCTTGACATGCGCCACGGCGGCAGCGAGGACGGATAAGCGCCTGTCACCGCGGCGCGGCGCCGCGCCGCTCGATGGCGTCGAGCTCGTCCATCACCGCCTTCACGCGCGGATCCGTGGGATCGATGGCGCGCGCCTTCTCGTACGCTGCGCGCGCGTCCTTCAGCTGGCCCGACTGCGCCAGAGCGTTCCCCAGGTTGATCCAGGCGCTGCCGAGCTTGTCATCGAGCCGGAGCGCCTCGCGGTAGAGCGCGGTCGCCTTCGGCAGATCGCCGCGGAGGTGGTACGCATAGCCGAGGTTCGATCGGTACGTGGCGCGGCCCGGATCGCGCGCCACGGCCGCCTCGAGGTGCGGGACGGCGCGCGCGGGATCGTTCGCGGCGAGGAGCGCTGTCCCGAGGTCGTTCTGCAGGCGCGCGTCCGCCGGCGAGAGCCTCGCGGCGCGCTCGTAAGCACGGATCGCGTCGGCCGCCCGCCCCGCGGCCAGGAGCGCTGTCCCGAGGTTCGCCTGTCGCTCCGCGTCCCCGGGGGCGAGCTCCGCGGCCCGCGTCAGCTCGCGGACGGCGTCCTGCAGATTGCCGAGCGCGAGGTGAGCGACGCCGAGCGCGGAGCGCGCCTCCGCATCGCTCGGGGCGAGCTCTGCGGCCCGCGTCAGCTCACCGAGCGCGGCGTCGGCGCGGCCGAGGACGAGGAGAGCGCGGCCGAGCTCGAGGTGCGCGAGCGGATGGGCGGGATCGAGCGTCACCGCGCGCTTCAGCTCCGGGAGCGCCGCGAGCAGCGTCCTGTCGCCCGGAGCTCCGTTGTAGTCGGTGGACACGCCTGCCCTGGCGATCGCCGCGCGCTGAGCGCCCACGATCGCCGCCGCGTCCTTCCTGTCGAGCAGCGCGGCCGCGCGATAGGCCTTCTCGGCCGCGGCGAAATCGCCCCTCGCGTAGGCGGCGTCGCCCTCTTCGAGCTTCCTGTCCGCCGGCGTGCCGGTGCCGCGGGCGACGCGGGGAGGCGGGCTCGCCGCCGCCACCTCGCTGGTGGACGGCGCGTCGAGCGGGACACCCGAGCCGGCCGGCGCGCTCGCCGAGCCCGAGGCCGCCCCGCTCTCCGCCGGCGGCGCGGGCGCCGGTTTCACCGGCAGATCGCGCGGGGCGGGCGCCGCGGGGGCCTCCGGCGGTCGCGACGCCGGCGCCGGCGTTCGCGACGTCGGCGCCGCCGAGGCGCAGCCGGCGAGCGCGAGCAGGACGCCGAGCCGGCGGATCGCTCCGCAGGCGCTCACAGCTTGTACGGGGTCATCGCGTGCTCCTTGCCGTCGTACCGGAGCAGCACAGGCTTGTTATCCATCTTCGTCGCCACGCCGACCGGCCGCTTCCAGCACCGGACGAGCGCCACGAGCGTCTCGCGCGCGTAGTCGGCGCGCAGGTCGAAGCCGCCGTGCACGTGCTCGAGCAGGAGCTCTCCCCGGTTGCCGTAGTTGGCGTCGACGACGCGGATGTAGGGGTCGCCGAAGTTCGTCAGCTGGAAGAGGAGCTTCTCCTTCACCTCCTTGAACTCGCGGCTCTCGATCTCGAACCTGTCGTTCCGCCCCGAGAAGCCGAACGTGTACATCTTCTGCTCGATCACGAACTCCGGTGTCAGGAACTCGTCGATGAAGGTCACGTCGTTGTAGAGCGCGCGCACCTGGAAGATCTTCTCGCGGCCGAGCCCGAGCCGCATGTCCCAGGTGCGCTTCGCGTCGAGATCGGCGCACTCCTCCCACTCGCGGCCGAAGCGGCCCTTGTTCCATCGCTCCTCGATGTAGCGATAGAGCTCTACGCCGACCTTGTAGGGGTTGAAGCGCCCCGGCGCCGTCGCCATGACACCGGCGTTGTTCTCGGCGTAGTCGATGATCTCCGACGCATCGAGGACCTTCTCGGTCATCATCTTCGAGTGCCAGTACGAGGCCCACCCCTCGTTCATGATCTTCGTCTGGCGCTGCGGGACGAAGTAGTAGGCCTCCTCGCGGATGATCTCGAGCACGTCGCGCTCCCACCGATCGAGCGGCGCGTGGTCGAGCAGGAACTTGAGCACGTCGCGCTCCGGGCGCTCCGGTACTCTCCGCTCCGGCTTCTTCTGCTCCTGCCGCTTCTTCCGCTGCGCCGCGAGGATCTCCTCCGGGTTGATGAAGGAGTCCATGTACTCCTTGGCCCGGAGCTTGTAGGTGTCCATCGGCTCCTCCGCGGGCTCCTCGTCCTCCTTGGGCACGGGGCGGCCGGAGAAGGGGGCCCACGGGTCGATCAGGTTCTCGAGCGAGAGGCAGTGGTCGACGAACGCCTCTACCTTGTTGATGCCGTAGCGCTCGATGTGGCGCGACACGCGCGCGCCGTGGTTCGCCATCTTGTCGATCCACTTGCGGTCGGGATCGTAGGCGTCGCTCCTCCGCACGGGATCGACGATCGGGCCGCGCTGGTCGAGATCGGTGGACCGGAAGCAGAAGTTGTTCTTGAAGAAGTCGACGTGCGCATACACGTGCGCCATGACGAGCTTCTGGTCGGTGAGCGAGTTG
Source organism: Sorangium sp. So ce375 (assembly GCF_051473855.1). NCBI lineage: Bacteria > Pseudomonadati > Myxococcota > Polyangiales > Polyangiaceae > Sorangium > Sorangium sp. So ce375. The sequence continues at coordinate 2,499,188 of NZ_CP150335.1, read as the reverse complement.
CCCTCGAGCAGGTAGGCGTACGAAGGGTTGTTGTTGATGACCATCTCGTAGATCTTCGAGAGGCCATACTCGTAGCTCTTCGAGAGCTGCTCGTACTCCATGCCGAACCGCCAGTGCGGATAGCGGCTCGGGAAGCCGCCGTACGCCGCGATCTCGTTCATCTGGTCGTACGTCAGCATCTCGAAGATGACCGGGAAGAAGTCGAGCCCGTAGTCCTGGGCGATCTTCTCGATGCGCTCCTTCTCGGTCCGCAGGTAGCGGGGGAGCGCGGTGTTCAGGGCGAACTTGCTCATACCGCTCTACTTCCCCTTCCCCAGGAAATCCTTGATGCTGCCCACGATGGCGTCCTTGTCCCTGATCTCGCTCACCACGACCCGATCGTCCTGCGAGAAGTGCTCTTTCAGATCCTTGATGAACTGGCCCGAGCCGTAGGGGCTCTCGACCTGCCCGTAGGCGAACATGTTGACCCGCGGCAGGATCTGGGTCTTGAGCACGTCCACGCAGGAGAGCGTGTCGTCCATGGACCAGTTGTCGCCGTCGGAGAAGTGGAATGGATAGATGTTCCACTCGTCCGGCGGGTAGTCGTTGTCGATGATCTGCGAGCAGAGCTTGTAGGCGCTCGAGATCATCGTGCCGCCGGACTCGCGCGTGTGGAAGAACGTGTCCCGGTCGACCTCGCGGGCGATCGCGTCGTGGATGATGAAGCGCGACTCGAGGCCCTTGTACTGGCGGGTCAGCCACGCATCGAGCCAGAACGACTCGATGCGCACGATCTCCTTCTGCTCGTCGCCCATCGACCCGGAGACGTCCATCATGTAGATGATGACCGCGTTCGCGACGGGCTCGGTGATCGTCTTCCACGAGCGGTACCGCTTGTCGTCCGGGACGGGGACGACGACGGGCGCCGCCGGGCGGAACGTCCCGCTCGCGATCATCCGCTTCAGCGCCTCGCGGTACGTCCGCTTGAAGTGGCGCAGCGACTCGGGGCCCACCCTGCGGATACCGGAGTAGCGATCGTGGGCGTTCGAGATCTTGCTCTTGCCCTTGTCCTGGATGTCGGGCAGCTCGAGCTCCTCGCCGAGGATGCCGGCGAGCTCCTCGAGCGTGACGTCGACCTCGAGGAGGTGGTCCCCCTCGCCGCTGCCCGCCTGCCCTTGGCCGGGCTGCTTGTCGTCCGAGCCGCCCACGGGATCGCCGGGGTTGCCGTCGCCCTGCCCCACGCCGCCGCGCTGCTTGTCGCCGAAGCGGAAGCGCGGGATGTCGATCTGAGGGATGGGAATCGAGACGAGGTCCTTCCCCTTTCGTCCGATGAGCTCGCCCTGCGAAATGTACTTGCGCAGGTTCTCGCGGATGCGGCCGCGAACGATCTGACGGAAGCGCCCGTGATCCTGGTCGATCTTCAACGACACGCTGGTGAGTGTAGCATCGGAAGCCGCCTCGGGTCCGCACGTTCGGCGGGCCGCCGAGGTCTCCCGCCCCGGCGCCGCCGCTTCGCCGCTCCCCCGCTTCCGTTCGCCGTCGCCGGCTCCATCTCCACTTCCCCTTCCCCACGTCCCCGCCGTTGCCCCACCGTCACGCCCGCCCGTCGTGAACTGCGCCCGTGAACCCCTCGGCGCCGCGCGCTTGCGGGCGCCCGTCCTCGTTCTCGTGCTCGTGGTCCTCGCGGCGCCGGCCGTCGGCTGCGGCTCCCGAGAGCAGCTCGTCGGGCCGCTCGATCTCGTGGGCGCAGGGGGCGCCCCCGACGCGCCCCCGGACCCGCCGGCGTGCCAGGAGGACGGGGGCCCCTGCCAGGGCGCGGCGGACTGCTGCAGCGCCGTGTGCGCGCAGGGGATCTGCGGCGGCGACAGCTGCGCGCAGGACGGCGCGCCGTGCGCCGCCCCGGGCGACTGCTGCGCCGGCCTGTGCTGCAGCGGCGCCTGCGTCGAGGGCGTCTGCGCCGAGGCGTGCGCGCCCGGCGGCTCGACGTGCGGCGAGGGCGCGGACTGCTGCACCGGGCGCTGCAACGCGGGCATCTGCGGCGGCCGCAGCTCGGACGGGGACGCGTGCGGATCGGCCGACGCGTGCTGCTCCGGCGTCTGCGAGCGGGGCGTGTGCGGGGGCGCGGACTGCTCGCACGCTCCCTGCGAGATCGGCGCGCCGCTCGCCGAGCGCCGCGGCGGGTGCGCGGCGGAGCTCTGCCGGTTCGACCCGTTCTGCTGCACCACGCGCTGGGACGAGATCTGCGTCGGCGAGGTCCCCGGGCTCTGCGGGCTGACCTGCGGCGCGTGCGCCGCAAGCGGCAGCCGCTGCGCGTCCGGCGAGGCGTGACGAGGGCAGCGGCCCCGCCGTCTGCGGGTCCCAGTGCATCCACGGCCCGGAGACGGTGGAGCTGATGCGCTGCGTGGGCAGGAGCTGCGGCGGCGGGACCTGCTTCTGACCTGCGGCGCCAGGCGTGATGTCGGCTCGACGCGAGCGGGCCTCGCGCTGGCGCGGGCTCGCTGCGCCCGGGGCTCCTCCCGAGCGCGTCCGGAGCGCGGATCTGCTGAGCACCTGACGCGCAATAGGCGCTTCCGCCGGGGTGGACTACAGCAGATCCTGATTTCGATTCCGGTGCTCCCCGCCGACTTTCCGACCGGGAAAGAGGGAAGGCTGTGGCACCATGAGTCCACGAGCGAGCTCATGTCGAGAGAGCTCGGGGGGAGGGCTCAATGCCGAGAGGCGAGACATCGAAGGATACGTCCAAGCAGAGAAAGCGGGTCGGGAGCGGCGAGCGCGAGCAAGCTGCGCCTGCGACGTCCCAGGGCGAGGCGGGTCGGACGGCTCCGCGGAGGCGGACGAAGTCCCCTGCCGGCGCACGAATGGCGGCGGGGTCGACCCGGCGAGCGACCCGGGCGAAGAAGGGAGCGGGCAAGGCAGGAGCCAGCGCCGCGGCGCGGCCGGGCACGGCGCGGAGCACCACCGCGGAGAAGAAGAAGGCCACGAGCGCGCCGAGGAAGGCGACCTCTGGACAGACGAGCCGGAAGCGAAGCGCCACGGCCAAGAGGGTGACCACGACGAGGAAGCGGACCGCCGCCGGCGGGGCGGCGGGGCGCGCGCGGAGCACGGCCGGGACGACGACGGCCAGCGGGCGAAAGACGACGCGCAAGGCGGGCGCGAAGCGAGCGGCGCCGCAGCGCGCAGCCGCGATGAGGTCGCCGTCGGCCGGCGGACGCGCCGGGCGCGGAGCGGCACGGCGGACGAGGGCGGCGAAGCCGGGCACGCCGAAGGCGGGGCAGAAGCGCGCGACCGCCGGAAAGCGGTCGGCGGTCAGCTGAGCCGCTGCGTCGGGCGCGCCGCTCGCTGCGGAGCGCCCACCCGCACCTTATCTCATCGCATTCCCATCACAGGCAGTGCCCGGAAGTCGCTCGGGTGTCGAGCCTCCTCGCGAGGCCGCCGCGCCCCGATGCGACGGCCCCCAGCTCCCTCCGGCGGCGAGGGAAGACGCCGGCGCGCGCCCGCTCCGGGGCGATGGCGACGGACGCCCCCGGAGCGCGGTGTCCTGTTCGAAGGCGCGGCCGGCTCGATCGCGGCCGCGCCCAGGCGCGATCACGGAGACGGCGGCAAGGGTTCGCCGACCATGAGGACCACCCATGTGGCGCTCAGGAAGTGGTACGGCGCCCCGCCGAGACCCGGCATCGTCGACCGCACGCCCGCGCGCCGCGCGCAGAGCGGGCAGCCCGCGTCGCCGCGCCGGCCGACCAGGTACCGGCGCGATGACGGCGGCGGCGACGCAGGATGGGCCTGAACTTCATCGCCCTCCATCACTCCGCACATACCCCCCATCTCGCCCTGCCGCGAAGGCGCCTCCGTGCGCCAGGTCTCCTGCGATGCCCCGCGCGACCGCGGCGCGCGACCGCCCTCGCGGAGCCAGCGCTCGATGGTCCGACATGCAGCCGCTGGCGTAGGGCGATGCTGGACCATCATAGGAATGTTCCTTCTGCCGAGCGGAAAGCCAGCGACTCAGGCCCGGCATGCGACCCCGCACTGCGGGCGAGATTCATCCTAGCAGGATCGCCGGGCCATGCATGGATGACATTCCGTATGTGCGTGGTGCCTCCCACCGCGACAGCCTCTTGTCTCGGCTGTCGTCATGCTTGTCGGCTCCGTCGGCTTCCGTCGGCTTCCGTCTCCTTCCTCGGCTCAATCGATATCTCCGAGGCGCGCACGGCGGCAAGGATCGCGTGTGGGGCGACTCGGGATGGAGACGACGTAGTTCAGGAGAATGCCGACATGCATTCTTCAGCCCCGGCGGGGCGCTCCGGGGCCGGCGCGCGGACGCCGGTGGCCCGGCGCACGCGAGCGACGCGGGTCACTGCGGGATGGGGATCGGCGGCGGCTCGTCGTCGGGCACGATGCAGGACGACAGATCGAACAGCATGAAGAGCAGCGCTTTCTCCTGAGCCGTCAGCTCCGCCGTGGAGCAGCCCTCCGGGAAGGGCGGGCCCGTGAGGTCGCCTGCAGAGATATGGATGTCCGTGAACACGAGGCGCCCGCACTGCTGATCTGCTTCGGCGTCGATGGGCGTGTTGAAGGTGAAGTACTGGACCCCGGCCGGCGCGGGCTCATTGTAATAGATCCACCGCGTCGAGACGCCCTCGGTCACGTCGTTCACCGTGTGCTGCGCCCCGTTGATCACGATCTCGCCGGGCACTTCCGACGCCCCGACATTGACGAGCCAATCCGCCAGCGCCTGCCCCTTCGGGAGCGTGGTGTCCACGAGCGCCGTGAGGGGGCTCTCGGGGTCCTCGTTGAAGTCGTCCCAGACCGCCGTGTCCGGGAACGGCGCCGGCCCCCGCTTCAGCCAGACGTTGTGCCAGTGGGACGCGAACACGCGCCCGCCGAGCGCGGTATAGTCGAACATGGCCTGGCGCGCGGACTCGGGTTTGTCTTCCACGTACGGGTCGCCCTCGCAGGAGAGGATCACCATATCGTACTGGCGCAGGGCGTCGACGGTCCCCCAGAGGCTCGTGGCCGACGTGAGCACCGCGCCTTGATTCAGGCGCTGCGTATACTGCGTCGTCACGGGGAAATCGCCGCCCCCGCGGCCGGCGAACAGGTTGACCCGTCCGGTCCCGGTCTCCGGCGTGAACTCGCTCTCGTCGATCCCGAGCTTGTGCAGCAAGCACTCGAGCGGATCGGCGCCGCCCGTCGTGAGCGCGATCTTCGGGATGTGGCCCTCCGCCTGGTTGCGCGGCAACCGGATGATCCCGGCTTCCGTCGTGGTGTCCTGGCATCGCTCGACGACGGGGAGCGTCATCTCGCGGCGCCACTTGCCCACCTGCACGACGAGCGGGATGTTCTCGCCGACAGGCACGTTCTCCAGCACGAAGTTTCCTTTCGTGTCGGTCAGCGCTGTCACGAGGGGTGAGCCAGAGAGCGTCGCGCTGCACTGATCGCAGGTCGCGCCGTCGGGGATGGGATCGAGCGGAGCATTGGGGACGTAGACGATCACGTTGTAGAGGGGCAGTTTGCCCGAGGGGTCGTATACGGTGCCGCTCACCGTGGTCGTCGCCCCGTTCTCGCATTCGACCTGCTGGCATTCGAGGCCCTCGCAGGCGCCCTCGCCTCCGGCACCGCCCCCGCTGCCGATCGTCTGGAAGCCGCCGAAGCCGGTGCCACTTCCATTTCCATTCCCAATCCCACCGCCAGGCCCCGCGCCGCCGGACCCTATAGGCGCAGTGCCCCCCGTGTCTCCGCAGGAGCAGCCAGCCATGACGCCCGGTGCTACAGCGATCGCAGCCATCAAGACTCCCGCCTTGCCCGACCAAGTCAACATTTCGAGCCTCCCGGCGACGCGAGCAAAGGTGCTCTGCTGCCGCCCAGTCTCCATCGTAGGCCATGCCGTAGAAATCGGGAAGTATGTCCGACAAAGAGCAGGAATGGAGCGATGGTATACTAGGGCAAGGCCTGATACCTCTGACTACCGCCTCCGCGGAGGACAAGCGCGTGGCACGGCCAGACGGACCGAACAGTGGATCTCCGCGCCTGCGACATGGTGCGTGATGCAATGACAGACAGATTGGCGGATCGATGATTCGTGACGGGCGCGTCGCGCATCGGCTCGGCGCAATCGCGCGGCCAGCGCGGTCGCGCGACGATCGCGTCGCGCACCTCCGGCTCCCCGGAGCCCGGGCGGATTACCGCGGATCGACGCGGGTCAGCCCGAACCAGAGCACGGCGTGCCACCGCTCGTGCCACTTCAGCAGCACCGGGCCGATCGCGAGCCCGGGCTCCACGGTCCGCAGCTCGTCCTTGATCGCGCTCACGGGCCAGGGATTTCCGAATGCCTTCTCGCCATACGTCAGCGCGAGTGTCGGCTTGCCGTCGAGCTCCGAGGCAATCAGCTGCGCCTTGAAGCGGCACACGCGGCTCCCGAAGACCACGTTCGTGCCGGAGTTGCCGCCATGGTCGAACTCGCTGCCTTTCCAGGGCAGCCAGCGCGACGCGAGCGCCGTGATCAGCGGGCGCGTCGCCAGGTGGACGCCGGCCGTCGGCTCCAGGGCGAGCACGCGCCCCCGCGGCACATCGCCGAGCTCCGCCGGATCCGCCGGCCTCCCTGCCTCGTAGAACTGCCTCAGCGCACGCGGGTGCGCGCCGACGAGGCTATCGAGGGAGGTCGTCTCGGTGACATGACTGTGCCCGGCGGACGGGCGTGCGCTCTGCTCGCTCTGGGTGGTCATCGGAACGCCAGGCATTCCACCGCGTCCGACAAGGGTCAACGGCAACCGTCAGCGCGCGTTGCCCCCCGCGCTCACCGTGCTCGCCTCTCGCGCCTCGCTCGCCTCCCTCGGAGGCGCAGCGCCCGGCGCCGCGCTCCCCGCGACGATGGCCTCGTACGCCCGGCGGACGCGCTCGGTGATCGCGCCGTAACGCGCGAGCAGCTCGCGCGCGGCCTCGGCCGCGGTGCGGCCCCGGATGCCCGTCCGCCGCGCGAGGAGCGGGACCCCGGGCGCGTCCTCCTCGAGGAGCTGCGAGGCGTCCGCGTGCACGATGCGGATCCGCTGCTCCAGCTTGCGCAGGAACGCATGGCCGTCCCGGAACGTCTCGGCGTGCTCGGCCGAGAGGTACCCGGCCGCGGCGAGCGCGTCGATCGCCGCGAGCGTCTCCGTGGTCCGGACGCGCGGATCGGCGCCATGGCGGATTTGCAGGAGCTGCACCGAGAACTCGATGTCCGCGAGCCCGCCCCGCCCGAGCTTGAAGTCGCGGCGGCCGCGGCGCTCGTGCGAGAGCTCGCTCTCCATGCGCAGCCGGAGCCGGTGGATCTCCTCGGCGATCCGATCGAAGTCGTCTGCCTGGAGGTACGCGGCCTCGTGCGCGATCGCGATCGCCTCCGCGCCGAGCTCCGGATCTCCGGCCGACGCGCGCGCCCGGATCAGCGCGAGCCGCTCCCAGATCGCCGCGCGCATGTGCCGCGCTCCGGGCGACGACTCCGGCTCTGCGGGCGCCGGGGACGCCGCATCCCCGTGGCGGATGCCGTGGTATCGGGCGAACGAGTCGACCGACGTGACGAGCAGCCCCTGGCTGCCCGACGGGCGCAGGCGCGTGTCGAGCTCGTAGCCCGGGCCGGCGGCGTGCGACATGGAGATGAGCCGGATGATCTGCCGTGCGCGCCGCGCATAGTAGGTGCCGGGATCCGCCCCGTGCGCGCCGGGCGGCGCGCACGCCGGGTCGAACAGGAAGAAGACGTCCAGATCCGAGCCGTAGCCGATCTCGCGGCCGCCGAGCTTGCCCATCGCGATCACGGCGAGCCCTCGCACGGGCTCGCCCGCCGGCGTCCCCAGCGCGAAGCGCGTCGCGGCCTCGAGCGACGCGTCGGCCAGATCCGAGAGCGCGAGCGTCGCCTCGCGGGTGCCGACCTCGCCGCTCAGGTCGGCGAGGCCGACCTCGATGGTGACGCGCGCCTTGGCGCGCCGGAGCGCCGCGATGAGCGCCTCCTCCGGGTCCTCGTCGGGCGACGCCTCGCTGAGGCTCGCCTCGATCGTGTGCCTGATCAGCTCGGCGCTCGGCGCGCCGCGCGCGAACAGCACGGCGTCGACCAGCTCCGGGTACCTCACCATGGCGTCGCCGATGAACGCGCTCGACCCGAGCGCCTCGACGAGCCTGCGGAGCGCGCGCGGATCGTCGCCGAGCATGCGCGCGTACACGGAGGAGTGCCTGATGCGGGAGAAGCACAGCCGGAGGAAGCGCGCGGCCTGCTCCGGATCGGCGGCGTCGACGACCGCGGCGAGCAGCGTCTCGGCGAGCGACGACGACGCCTCCCGGCTCCGCGCGCCGAGCAGGCCGTCCGGGTGGCGCGAGAGCTCGAAGAGATCCTCGGCGACGTCGCGGAAGCGCGCCGTCAGCGAGGCGTGCGGCTCCGGCGGCGCGGCCTGCTCGGGCGCGGCGCCGGAGGCGGCGGCCGCGGGGTCGCCCCCGGGGCCGCTGAGGACGAGCACCGCGTGCTTCGCCAGCGCCTCGGCGAACGCGCCGCGATCGCCGCTGTCGAGCGCGGCCATCGCGTCGATCCACCGCGACGGCCTGGCGCTCCCCTTCGGCAGGAGCGACAGGAGCCGGGCCTTGATACGGCCCCGGCGCTGCGCGGTATCGGCCAGGAACGCCGCGGCGTCCTCGAAGCGCAGCGTCCGGGCGAGGCGCTCGATCTCGGCCTCGCCGTCGGGGAGCAGGTGCGTCTGCACGCCGGTCGCGGACTGCACGGCGTGCTCCGCGCGCCGGAGCGCGAGGTAGCCCTCCACGAGCTCTCGGCCCTCCCGGTCGGTCACGTACCCGAGGGTGCGCAGGCGCCGCAGGCCGTCGAGCATGCCTTGCGCTCGCGCGCGGGGCTCACGCCCGCCCCAGATGAGCTGCAGGGATTGCACGAAGAACTCCGCCTCGCGGATCCCGCCCGGGCCGAGCTTCAGGTCGCGCGACGCGTCGTGCGGGAGCTCCGCGCGAGCGCGCTCGACGAGCTCGATCATGTCGACGGCGAGCTGCGGATCGACCTGGCGCCGCCACACGAAGGGGCCGAGCACCCCGAGCGCCTCGGCGCCGAAGTCGAGATCGCCGGCGATCTCGCGGGCGCGGAGCAGCGCGGCGCGCTCCCAGAGGCGGCCGAACGACTCGTAGTAGCGCTCGGCGGCGGCCAGGGAGTTGACGATCGGGCCGCTCCGGCCCTCGGGGCGGAGCCGGAGATCCACGCGCCAGACGAAGCCGTCCTCCGTGACCTCCTCGAGCGTCGACGTCAGGCGACGCGCGACGCGGGCCCAGAAGTCGTGCAGGGTGACCGAGACGGCGCGGTCGCCGGGCAGGCCCACCTGGCCATCGTCCGTATCGTACAGGTAGATCAGATCCACGTCGGAGCCCGCGTTGAGCTCGTCGCCGCCGAGCTTCCCCATCCCGAGCACGACGAACTTCGAGCGCGCGCCCGTCGCGGTGCGCGGCTCTCCGAACCGCGCGGTCACGGCGGAGACGGCCTCGGCGAGCGCGACCTCGATCGTGGCCTCGGCGAGCGCGGTGAGCTCGCGGGCGGTGACGTCGATGTCCGCGCCGCCAGCCGACGGCGGGAGCAGCTCGCGCAGCGCGATGCGGATCCGCTCCTCGCGCGCCACGCGCCGGAGCTCCCGCCGGACGCGGTCCGTGTCCGAGACGTCGCCGACGCGGCTCCGGATCCGCGAAAGGTACGTGGCACGATCGCGGGCCGTCTGGTGGCCTTCCGCCGCGAGCCGCTCCGCGATGTCCGGATTTGCCTCGATGATCGCCCCGATCGCGGGGTAGGCGGCGGTGAGGAGCGCCGCGATGGCGAAGGGCATCGTCCCGGGACGCAGGCGAGGCGACAGCCGCGCCGTGCGGTCCTTCACGCGTTGCTCATCGATCGCGCTCGCGATCTCCAGCAGCTTCGAGACCTGTTGCATGGCGCGAGGCTAGCAAGACCGTAGGGGCGTGAACGGCGGTTCCGCAGGGCCCGACCGCCGGTTTATCGCGACCGGGCCCCACCTCGCGCCTTGGCGGCGTCGCTCTCAGATCCTATGCTCGCCGGGTGCGATTGCTCTGCGTCTCGGATATTCACGGCCACGCCGACGCGCTCGCCGCGGTCCTGGCCACCGCCGAGCGCCGAGGGTACACTCACCTGCTGGTCGCCGGAGATCTCTGCTTTCCCGGCCCGAAGCCGCTGGAGACGTGGCGCCGGCTCACGCAGGCCAAGGCAGTTTGCGTACAGGGCGGATCGGATCGTGCCCTGGCGACGCTGGACATCGACAAGTACAGGCCGCGGAGCGAGCACGAGCGAGCGCGGCTCGATCGCCTGTCCCAGACGCGCACCGAGCTCGGCGAGCTGATCCTTGCGCGTCTGGCGCGGCTCGCCCAGACGTTCCGCCTGCCGCTCGAGGACGGGGGCGAGCTCGTGCTCGTCCATGGCTCCCCTGCGGATCCGCTCGAGCCGATCACTCACGACATGACGGACGAGGAGGTGCTCTCCCTGCTCGGCGACGATCCGGCGGACGTCGTGATCTGTGGCGGCTCCCACGTCCCGTTCGATCGGATGGTGGGCGGCGTGCGCGTCATCAACGTCGGCTCGGTGGGTGAAGCGCCGTGCTCGATACGGGGCGACGTGGATCGCGTGCGCGTCGGTGCGCGCCCTCCCGGCGAGCTTGTGCGGAGCGAGGCCGTCTCCGCGTATGGCGCGGGGCACGCCGACGCGACGTTCATCGAGCTCCGAGCGGGCGAGCTCTGGGTCGAGCAGCTCGTGGTGCCGCTCGGCAGGGCCGCGTAAGCGCGCAGGTGAGCAGGTGCGCGGGAGCGCTCCGTCGGGAGCGACGCGCAGGCCGTGGGAGAGGCGGGAGACGTGGACCACGTGGACCACGTAAACCACATGGAAGGCGCGCGCGTGGATCCGTCACGCACCCTACCCGACAAGGAACATCGCCTGTGCCATGCCCTCCCGCTTGAACCTATTTCAAGGATTTAGGATCATCCTCAGGGAGCATGGGCAGCTACCTCCCCGACGATGACTTCGAGGCCACGCGGGTGGCCAACGTTGGGGAGCTCCACAAGGAGATCCCGGCGCGCTCGCCGAAGGACCGCGCCTACCTCATCGTGCTCGCTGGCTCGAACGTGGGCGAGATGTACCGGGTCGAGGGCGCCGAGATCGTGATCGGCCGGGCATCCGGGGCGACCATCCGGCTGAACGACGACGGCATCTCGAGGCGCCACGCGCGCCTCCTCCAGATGGACAGCCAGGTGCTGATCGAGGATCTCAACAGCTCGAACGGGACGATGGTGAACGGCGAGCACGTGACGCGCGTCGCCCTGCACGACGGCGACAAGATCCGCCTGGGCTCGACGACCATCCTCAAGTTCACCTACCACGACCACCTGGATGAGTCGTTTCAGCAGCAGATGTACGACGCCGCGCTGCGCGACGCCCTCACGAAGGCCTTCAACAAGAAGTACTTCCTGGATCGGCTCGAGACCGAGGTCTCGTATGCGCGGCGGCACGGCGCGAACCTGTCGCTGCTCATGTTCGACGTCGATCATTTCAAGAGGATCAACGACACCTTCGGGCACCTCGCCGGGGACTACGTCCTTGCGAGGATCGCCAAGATCGCGAGCCACACGGTGCGGACCGAGGACGTGTTCGCGCGCTACGGCGGTGAAGAGTTCGGCATCCTGTGCCGCGGCGTGGGGCTCGAGAACGCGGGCATCCTCGGCGAGCGGCTGCGCCTGCTCATCGAGGGGTCGGTCTTCGAGCACGAGGGCGTTCGGATGCCGACGACGATCAGCGTCGGCGTCGCGGCGCACCCCGAGCTCTCGGTGCAGACCGGGATGCAGCTCATCGCGGCGGCCGATGAGGCGCTCTACGAGGCGAAGCGCACCGGCCGCAACCGCGTGCTCCTGAAGTTCGGCCAGAAGACCTGAGCCTGGAGCCCGGGATCACCGCAGGACCGACCCGCGCGGCAGGGCGCTGGGCGCCGCGCCGATCGAGCCGCCCGCCGGCGCCGAGCGACGGCTGGGCGCGGGCGACCGGGCGCGGCCGCCGGCCCGCGCCTCAGTCGATCTTGAGGAGCTCCTTGACCTTGGCGATGACCTGCGGCGCCTGGATGGGCTTCGTGATGTACGCGTTCGCGCCGAGCTGCAACGCGCGCTGACGATCCTCCTGAGACCCCTCGGTGGTGATGATGATGATCGGGGTGTCCTTGTGGACCGGATCCGTGCGCACGCGCTTGACGAGCTTGAGCCCGTCCATGATCGGCATGTTGATGTCCGTGATGATCACGTCGTACTTGGTCGAGGCGAGCTTGCGGAGACCGTCGACGCCATCGTCTGCCTCGGTGACGCGGAGGTTCTTCACGCGCGCCAGCGCGAAGACCAAGAGCTGCCGCATCATGGGCGAGTCTTCAACGATCAGACACGAGTACTCGGCCATGATCAGTCCTCCAGGTCCAGGAATGCCTGGACGCCAGGCACCTTCCGGCCGGCGTCGGTGAAGAGCCGCGCGTTGATGAGGGCGGGGGCGGCCTGGGCCCCGAGGAGCTTGAAGAGCTCGGTGTCCACGTTCACGAACTCCGTCTTTTGCGGGAGCGTGCTGAAGATCGCGATGACACCCACGGTGCGCCCGTTGAAATCGAGCGGGATCACTGCAGCGGGATCCTCGATGCTCCCCTTGGAGACGTCCTTGGTCTCGTCGAAGAAGATTTCCCCCTTCGAGAATGCCTGGCCGACGACGCCTTCGGTCACCGGCATGCGAGCGATCTCCTCGACCGCGACGCCTTCGCTCGCGATCGAGACGAGCTCCTTACCATCGGGAGACGCCAGGTACACGGAGAAGGCGCCCGCCCCGAGGAACTGCGCCAGGAGCTCCTTCAGGTTGCGGAGGACATGGCGCACGTTGCGCGCCGCGTGCAGCTGCGACAGCGCGACGTACAGGTTCGCGAGGTTCGCGAGCTCCCCCTCCGCCTCCGAGTAGCGGCTGTTGAAGCGGTCCGAGGCCGCCACCATCCGCACCGACTGCGTCACGAGGTCGCGTTTCTCCTGCTCGAGCTCCTCGATCTTGCGGAGCAGATCGCGGATGGCCGAGTCGCTCGCGAGGTGCGCGCGGAGCTTGCCGTTCTCCGACTCGAGCTCGGTGATCTTGTCACGAAGGCGCTCGTTCTCGCGGAGGAGCTCCTCGGTCAGCTGCGCCCCCTTGCGGAAGAACTGCTGAATGAAGGCATCGCGCTCCTTCTTCAGGTCCTCGGGGGGACGATCGCTCGGACGCCCTTTTTTCTCCGTCATTTTATCCCGGGGTTCTCCAGAGCTTCGGACCGTATCATGCGGGGCTGACCGGACGGAAGCGCCGAGCGCGGGCCAGAGGCGCCCGGGCCACCACCGCCGCCCCCGCCAAGGACAGCGACCGCTTGGCGCCTCGCAGCCCCCGCCAACAACGTCGGATCGGGCCCGCTGGCCCTACCCCGGGGACCGGATCCCGCCTTCTCGGCCCCCCTACCCCCGTTACCCCCACCGCCACGACTACGCCCTCTCCATCTGCTTCAGCAGCTTGGTCCACCGTCGCAGCTCCCGTCCAAGGAGCACAGGTGTCTTCCTGAGCGACGCGACGTCGCGCGCCCCGACGAGCAGCATGACCGCCCGGAGCTCCGCCTCGACGCCCTCGAGGTACCGCACCGCTGCGTCCCGTCCCCCCGAGACGAACGCCTGGAGGACCGGACGCGCGATCCCGGCCGCGTGGGCGCCGAGCGCAAGCGCTCGAGCGACGTCGAGGCCGCTCGTGATGCCTCCGGTCGCGATGATGGTCTTGAAGCGCGGACGGATGGTGCGGGCGATGAGCACCGATGCGGCCGTCGGTACGCCCCACTCGCGCAGCGCCTCCCCGAGGGAGCGGGCCGCGCCCTCGGCGCGCGCCGCCTCGACGGCGACCCAGGAGGTGCCTCCGGCGCCGGAGACATCCACGTCGCGGACGCCCGCCCGCACCAGCCGGTACGCCGTCCCCGGGCCGATCCCGCAGCCGGTCTCTTTCGCGATCACCGGCACGCTGAGGCCGCTCGCCAGCCGGCCGATCGCCTCCAGCGCGCCGGCGAAGTCTCGGTCGCCGCCCGGCTGGACCAGCTCCATCGCGGGGTTCATGTGGACGCAGAGCGCGTCGGCGCCGACCTGGGCGACGAGCTCTGCGACCGCCTCGGTCGACAGCGATCGCGCCTGCACGGCGCCGATGTTCCCGAGGAGGAGCGTCGTCGGCGCGTGCTGTCGGACCTCGTACGTAGCGGAGGCGTCGCCGTTCAGCATCGCCCGCTGGCTCCCGAGCCCGAAGCCGTACCCGCGCTCCTCGGCGATCAGCGAGAGCTCCCGGTTGATCGCGTGCGCCCGCTCCGTCCCGCCCGTCATCGCCGCGATCAGGAGCGGAGCGCGGAGCCGCTTCCCGAGCAGCAGCGCCGAGGTGTCGATCGCGTCGAGGGAGAGCTCTGGCAACGCGTCGTGGATGAGCTCGACCTGCTCCAGCAGCGTGGTCTTGGCGTGGAACCCGACATCGCCGGTCGCGCACAGATCGATGTGGTCAGCTTTCCTCGCGGAGATGTCCTTCGCCTCTTCCGTCATGGGGGCACAACTTTACGCGGCCGCTGACCGCCGTCGAAAAGGAAGTGGCATGGACAAAAAAACGCCAAAAATCGCGCCCCCGACCCAGGCGTTGCCGCCCGGCCCGCCTTCTGCTGTAGCTGCGCGGGAACTACCGCGCGACCGGCGCGCGGCGGTGGCATACAGTAGCTGTATGGACCTCCCGGACGAACCCCAGATCCGCTGGATCCTTCGTACGACCGCGACGCTCCTCCAGCACGGCGCGGAGCCGGTGCGCGGGCTGGTGCAGCCGACGGCCGAGTTCTTCCCGGACGCGTTCGACGGTTCGCCGAAGACGGTGGCCGCCCTGATGCTGCGGGTGCAAGAGCACGCCGGGCTCCAGGATCTCTCGGTGGAGCTCGCGGTGGTCACCCCGGAGGGGCAGGCCAGCACCGTGAGCTGCTCGAGCGGCGCGTGCGGCGGGATGGCGCTGGATACGAAGCTGGAGCGCGTCGCGCCGCGCGGCGACGGCGGGTACCGGGTCGCGCTCTCCGCGGGCGAGCTCCGCAACCCCACCGTGCTCACGACGGCGTTCGTGCGCGCCGTGTCGTTCATGTTCCTGAGCGAGGCCGGCGCCTTCGACGCGCTCGCGCCGTCGGACCGCGAGCCCGCCGTGGATCTCGCCGCCGTGCTGCTCGGCTTCGGCGTCCTCGCGACGAACGGCTCCTACCTGTACGCGAAGGGCTGCGGCGGCGTGCAGGTGCACTCGGCGACAAAGATGCCGGTCGATGAGCTCGCGCTCGCGCTCGCCGTCTTCTGCCGGCTGCACGACGTGCCTGACCGGACCGCCGCGCGGCACCTCGACGTGACGCCGCGCGCCCACTTCGACGAGTCCGCCGTCTGGGCCAGCTCCAACATCGCGCTCGTCCGCATGCTGCGCGCCGCGCCGGACCGGATCGCCGCGGACGACTTTGCGATCGGCGAGTCGAGGAGCTGGCTGGCCCGCGCGCTCGGCCTCGGCAAGCGCCGGCCGGCGCGGACGGCGGACGACGAGCTGCGCGAGCTCGAGCGAGAGCTCGCGCCCGCGGCCGGCGCGGCGAAGCCGCGATCGCTGGACGAGGGCAAGGCCAAGAAGCTTGCCGAAATCCGTGCTCTCGTGGACGAGAGCCTGGGGAGCTGAATGAGCGTACGACTCTGGGACAAAGGGGGCGCGACCGACGCCCAAATGCTGCGTTACACCTCGCGCGACGACTGGCAGCTCGATCAGCGCCTGCTCGCTTACGATCTGCGCGCGACGATCGCGCACGTCCGCGGGCTCGCGCGGATCGGCGTGCTCAGCGAGGCGGAGCGGGACGCGCTCGTCCGCGAGCTCGAGGTGCTCACAGCGCAGAACGAGGCCGGCGAGCTGCGGCTCACCGAGGACGACGAGGACGGCCACAGCGCGATCGAGGCCGCGCTGGTCGCCCGCATCGGCGACGCGGGCAAGAAGGTGCACACCGGCCGCAGCCGCAACGATCAGGTGCTCGTCGCGATGCGCCTGTACGAGCGCGACGCGCTGGACGAGCTCGCCGAGAACGCGACGGCCGGCGCCCGCGCGCTGCTCGAGCTCGCCAGGCGCGAGGCGGAGACGCCGATGCCCGGCTACACGCACCTGCAGCGGGCGGTGCCGTCGTCCGTCGGCTACTGGGCCGCCTCCTTCGTCGAGGGGCTCACGGACGCGGTGGACGTCGTCCGCGCGACGCGGGCGCTCGTCGATCGCTGCCCGCTCGGCGGCGCGGCGGGCTTCGGCGTGAACCTCCCGCTCGATCGCGCCGGCGTCGCGCGCGAGCTCGGCTTCGCCGGCGTGGCGCTGAACCCGCTCGCTTCCCAGACGTCGCGCGGCATCATCGAGGCGCAGATCCTCGCGGCCGCGTGGCAGGTGATGGCCGTGAGCCGCCGGCTCGCGTGGGATCTCAGCCTGTTCGTGATGAGCGAGCTCGCGTTCATCCGGCTCCCGGAGGCGTTCACGACCGGCTCGTCGATCATGCCGCAGAAGCGCAACCCCGACGTCGTCGAGCTCATGCGCGCGGCGTGCTCGGTCGTCCAGGGGGCGCTCGCCGAGGTGCAGACCCTCGTGGCGCTCCCGTCGGGCTACCACCGCGATCTCCAGCTCACGAAGGGCCCCACGATGCGCGGGCTCGACGAGGCGCTCGCGACGTCGCGCCTCCTGCCGCGGCTCGTCGAGGGGCTCGCGTTCGACCGCGAGCGCATGGCCCGCGCGATCACGCCGGAGTGCTTCGCGACGGATCGCGCCGTCGAGCTCGCCGTGGAGGGCGTCCCGTTCCGCGAGGCCTACCGCAAGGTCGCGGCCGAGATCGCGGCGCTGCCCGCCGGCGACGCCGCGGCGAGCCTCCGCGCGCGCGTGTCGCTCGGCGCTCCGGGCAACCTCGCGCTGGACGACCTGGCCCGCAGGCTCGATCGCCACGCGCGCTAGCCCCGCGCGGCGGAGATCCCGGAAGGGGCGCGCGCCGCGCTAGCGCTGCCGCTTCAGCTCGCGGACGGCCCCCGCCTCCGCCACCAGCACGAGGGTCGCCATGCCGAGGAACAGCCCCGTGTCGACGACGCCGGGGATCTTCCGGATGCGCGCGTCGACCTCCGCGGGCGCGTCCATCGGGCCGAACGCGGTGTCGAGGATCCAGTTGTGGTTGTCGGTCTGGAAGGGGTACCCCTCCGCGTTCTTGCGGATCGCCGGCTTGCCCCCGAGCGCGGTCAGGTGCCGCGCGGCCGTGGTGCTCGCGAACGGGACCACCTCGACCGGGATGGGCACGCGCGAGCCGAGCTTCTCGACGAGCTTCTCTGGGGTCACGAGGATGATGAACTGCGCGGCCTCGTAGGCCACCACGCGCTCGCGGAGGAGCGCGCCGCCAAGGCCCTTGATGAGGCCGAGGTCGGGCGCCACCTCGTCGGCGCCGTCGACGGCGACGTCGAGGCGATCGACCTCCTCGAGCGACACCATCGGGATGTTCTCGCGCCGGGCGAGCGCCGCCGAGCGCTCCGACGTGGCGACGCCCTTGACCTGGAGCCCGCCGCGGACGCGCTCCCCGAGGCGGCGGAGGAAGGCCTCGGATGCGCGCCCGGTGCCGAGGCCGAGCAGCATCCCGCTGTCCACGCGCGCGAGCGCGGCGTTGGCGATTCGATCGAGGTCGGAAGGGTCCGGTCCCGCGGTGCTCATGCGCTGCTCATCGGTCATCGGGACGGTCCGCGCAACGGGATTTTGTCGAGCTGGTCGAGCGGCCCCGGGCAGAGCGGCCGGAGCCTGCAGCCCTTGCACTCGGCGCCGGTCCAGATCGCCTCGAACGTCGCCTGCATCTCGTCGAGCAGGAGGTCGTCGTCGGTGAGCACGCCCGCCTCGAAATTCCGCCGCCCGTCGCCCTTGGCCCCGAGCCCGGCGCCCGTCAGGTTCGCGGAGCCGAGGTAAAGGAGCGCGCCGTCGACGGCGATCATCTTCAGGTGGACCCGCGGGCAGCGCCGCATCTCGATCGGCGGCCGTGGCCGGCGGCGGAGCTCGGCGCGGAAGGCGCGCGACGGGACGCCGGCGTGCAGCAGGCGCAGCTCGACCCCCCGGGCGGCGAGCGCGTCGAGCAGGTCGAGGAACGACATGTACCGGCCGCGCGCCCGCGCCCTCGATCCGATGGGCGCCTCCACGCGCAGCTCCTTCACGTTGGCCGTCGCGATCCACACGGAGACGCGGGCGTTCGCGACGGCGCCCATCACGAGCGCGTCGTAGTGCGCCCTGTCGCGGAGGAGCGTCAGATCGACGCGCCGCTTCAGCAGCGATCGCCCCGTCGGCTCCTGATCGGCCCGCGTGCGTCCCCGCGCGCGAGGGCGCGCCGGCCGCGCGCTCACGCCCGTCGACCGGCGCTGGAAGGCGCCTGATCGGGCTCGAGGTGCGCGCCGAGCAAGGCCCGGACGTCCTCCGGCATCGGGACCGACACCAGCTGCACGAGGTCGGTGGTCACCACCGTGTGCCGTAGCTCGGCCGAGAGCACGCCGTCGTGGGCGCGGTGCATGCGATACCGCAGGGTCGCGCTCCGCCTGCCGATACGGACGACCGACGTCTCGATCCTGAGCGCCTGGCCGTAACGCACCGGCGCCGCGTAGTCGGCCTCGACCCGCACCGCCGGCAGCCCGATCCGCCGCTCGAGGATGAGCCGGGCGTAGCCTCCCTCGAGCGGCGCGAAGAATTGCTCCATCGCCTCGTGCGCGTAGTTGAGGAAGCGCGCGAAGAAGACGATGTTCGCGGCGTCGACGTCTTCGAACTTGATCGGGCGATCGAGGCAGACCATCGCGGCTACGAGAGATCCTCGGCGAGCTTGTCCAGGGTCGCCCTCCCGAGCGGCGCCTTCACGGCGTAGCGCGGGTGCCCGACGACGAGCGACACCGCCGCCTTCTTCGCCTTGATCGCGGCCTGCGCCGCGGCGGGGAGATCCGCCTTGAGGTAGTGAACGGCCGTCGTCCGGTCCTCCATCGACCCGTCCCGCTTGCCGAGCGCGCGCGTGGCGACGCCGTCGATCTCGATCGACACGGTGTCCTCGAGGCCCACGAGATCGACGAGCATCCGGTCGCGCAGCGCTCGGTCGGGGATCTCGACGAACAGCGTCAGGCTGAGCTGCCCCGCGCCGGGGATGAGATCGTTGTACGTCTCGATCTCGTGGAGGATGCCGCTCTCGCTCGTGATGCGCTCGGTGCGGAGCATCTCCTGGATCTGGAAGAGCACCGAGTCGCGGTTCTCGAACACCGCGGTCAGGTGGTCCCCGATCCGCACGCGGCGGGGGCGCTTCTCCTCGATGATGCGGCTGCGGAACCGCTCGCGGATCGCCTCGTATTCGCCGATCCCGAGCACCTCGTTGCGATCGATGGGACGCATGACGCTCCTCTCCTTGACGACTTCGGACCGAGGCTTACGACGTCGGGCCGAGCCCGTACGCCTGGGCGAGCGCCTCGACCGGGTGCAGCACCTTCGCGCCGCTCTCCTTGACCATCCTGAGGCCCGCGAGGGTGCAGTCGCTGACGATGACGTCCGCGCCCGCGACGCCGCGCACGAGCTTCGACGCGTACTTGCGGCCGGTCTCGTAGTGGGCCGCCTTCATCCCCCACGTGCCGTCGACCGCCGAGCACTGCTCGATGACGCGCACGTCGGTGTCGGGGACGATGCCGAGCACCCTGGCGCCGGGGAAGCCGATCTTCTGCGCGCGCAGGTGACACGCGGCGTGGTACGCGATCGTGCCGAGCCCCTTCTTGAACTCGCGGTTGAGCTTCTTCTCGCGGCCGAGCTGGACGAGGAACTCCATCATGTCGACCGTCGCGGCCGCGACCTCGCGCGCCTCGTCCGTCTGCAGGTACTCCGGCCACTCCTTCTTCATCGTGTAGCCGCACGTCGGGCCGACCACGACGATCTTCCTCCCCCTGCGGACGTGGGGGAGCAGGACCGCGACGTTGTGCTTCACCTTCGCGGTGAACGCCGCGAGATCGCCGCCGTCGAGGTTCGGCATCCCGCAGCACGTCAGCGCTTCCGCCGGGATGCCTCGCGGCTCGTCCGCCGAGGAGCAGCCTGGCACGTGCACCGCGTAGCCGTTGTGCTCGAGGACGCGGACGGCCGCCTCGGGGACCGCGGGCGTGTTGTACTCGCCGTAGCAGGTCGCGAAGAGCACCACGTCGCCTTGCTTGCCGGCGTCGGCCGCGGCGCCGTGCTCCGCGAACCAGGACGAGAACGGCTTGCGCGCCATCTCCGGGAGCGGGAACTCCGACGAGATCCCGGTCACCTTCTCCTGCACCTTGCGCAGCAGGCGGCTCGCCTGCACGAGGTTCGCGAGCGGCGCGACGGCGCCGGAGCCCAGCTCGCCGATCAGCTGCGGCTCGCCGAGGATCCTGTCCACCAGCGGGATGCCCTCCCGCTGGGCGCGCACCGCGCGCTCGCGCGCGAGCACGCGCGGGAAATCCACGAGCTCGTAGGCGTGCTCGTCGGCCGTGTACGGGCACTTGATGTAGCAGAGCTTGCACTGCCAGCACTCGTCGCCGATGGCCTTGAAGTCTTCGTAGGTGAGGGCCTCTGCGCCCTCGGCGACGCCGGCCTCGATGTCCCTGTCGACGCGCGCGAAGAGCTCGGGGAACGAGCCGCAATACCCGACGCACATGCGGCACTCGTGACAGATCTGGAACGTCCGCCGCAGCTCTGCCTCGAGATCGCGGGGTTCGAGATATCGCTCGTCGTTCGGCGATGTCGCCGGTGGACGGTGTGGTGCACGCCGGATGACGCTCACTTGTCGGTTCCTCTCAACGTCGTCAACAGGGGGTACGGCGCGAAGGGCCGGCTCGCCGCGCGGCGCGGCGCCGGACCGCGGTCCTGGCCGCGATGGCGCGTGCGCCCCGGGTCGAGCCGCCGACGGCTCGGCGCGCCCCGGAGCGCTCGCGCTCTCGCGTCGGTCGCTCTCAGAAGTCGAGCGACTGCAGGGCCTTCGTGAAGCGGCCCGCGTGAGACTTCTCGGCCTTGGCGAGCGTCTCGAACCACTCGGCGATGTCCTCGAAGCCCTCTTCACGGGCCTCCTTCGCGAAGCCCGGGTACATCGTCTCGTACTCGTGGGTCTCGCCGGCGACGGCGGCCTTCAGGTTCTTCTCCGTGTTGCCGATCGGCAGGCCGGTCGCCGGGTCGCCCGCCTGCTTGAGGTAGTCGAGGTGGCCGTGCGCGTGGCCGGTCTCGCCGTCCGCCGTGTCCTTGAAGAGACCGGCGACATCGGGGCGACCTTCGACGTCCGCGACCTTTGCGAAGTACAGGTAGCGGCGGTTCGCCTGCGACTCGCCGGCGAACGCATCCTTCAGGTTCTGGTGCGTCTTCGTGCCCGTCAGCTGCTTGGTTGTCATGGGTTCGCTCTCCTTCGGTTGAACGGCTGGGATGATGAGTCCCTGGTGCCCGTGCAGGTCGGCTCGGCGGCTCGGCGAATCCGCTAGACACCTCCGGAGCGCCGCGCTCCTCGAGCCTCTGCAGGGCGGAGTCGACTGCTCGCCGCGCCGCGCCCGGCGCCGTGCGCCCTGGCTCGCGCGCCTTCGTCCCCGTGGCTGCCCTTCGCGCAGGCGGCGCAGAGCCCGCGGTAGATCCGCTCGACGGCGCGGACCTCGAAGCCGGGCGCGGCCGCGAGGGGCGCGGGGACCATCGCGCCCGAGCGCTCGGCAGACGGGCCGGGCGGCTCGCACGGGACGTCGCGGACGAGCCCGCAGCGATCGCAGACCGCGTGGTGGTGCGCCGCCATGTTCGGGTCGAAGCGCGAGGCGCCCGGCGACAGCGACAGCGCCACGCACAGCCCCGCGGACGCCAGCGCATCGAGCGTGTTGTAGACCGTGGCGAAGCTCATCGTCGGCAGCGCCGGCCGGAGCCGCTCGAACAGCTCCTGCGCCGTGGGATGCGTCGGATCGGCCGCGAGCTCGCGCACGATCGCCAGGCGCTGCGGCGTCAGCTTGAGCCCCGAGGCGCGCACGCACGCCAGCATGGAGGCGACCCGAGCATCCTCCGCGCCCCCCTCGCGATCGAAGCCTACCGCGCGCCCCCGGGCATCGCGGGGCGCAGCCCCCTTTGCCGCAGGTATCCGCGAGGTCCCCACGGCGAGAGATGTACTTAGAAAGTTTCTCAATTGCAAGTCCTAATAATCACCGGCGGCAGCCCGAGAAATCCGGGGCAACTCGGGCAATTCTGAGGAATCCAAATCAGCCGGACGCACCCTGCGGATGTGCCGCGCGGACGTGCGGAACATCATGTGGATGGTCGATGAGCCCGGCTGACGCGCCACGACGCTATGCTCCACGGCTGCCGGGATGGCTCTTGCTAGGCTAGAGGGCCTCTGCCATAGTGCGCGCCCCGCGATGCCGGCGCCCGCCGGATTGCATGCAGCCCGCCAACTGGGCCAGTTTTTTTTCCCAGCAGAGGACGCTTCGAGACATGCCGACAGACGCCATTCAGTGCAAACCGCTCGAGGTCGCCGTGGGCGACAAGGGTATCGAGCGCGCCATCAAACATCTGAAGAGGAAGATGGCCGCCGAGGGGATCCTCCGCGAGCTGAAGCGGCGTCGGCACTACATGAAGCCGTCCGTGAAGCGACGGAAGAAGGCCTCGGAGGCCGCTCGCCGCCGCCGGAAGCGGTCCAAGATGGACATGGTCGCATAGAACGACCGCCCCTCGCGCAAGAGCAGCGGGCCAAGACGCAGAAGACGCACACGGACGCTTGATGCGAGCGTCCGCGGCGTGCTCTGCGTCTTGTCATTTTGTCTTCTCCACCTGTCGCCCCGGGGTGGCGCGATCACGCCCGCGCGTCCGAGCGACGTGAAGGCGGCGCTCGCGCAGCGTCCTGGGTTGTGAGGTCCCGATGCGCGCCGTGGTGGTCACGACGTCCTATCCGGCCAGCGACGAGGATCCTTCCGGCCATTTCGTGCGTTCGTCGGCGGAGGCGCTCGCGCAGCGCGGCGTCGAGGTCCACGTGATCGCGGCCGGGGGATCGGTCCTCGATCCACCTTCTCGGGACGGCCGGCTCGTCGTCCATCGAGCAGGCGGCGGCGCGCTGTTCGCGTGGCCAGGCGCGGTGGCGCGCGCGCGCGAGTCGCCGCTCCGGCTGCTCTCCGCGGCGCCGTTCGCGGCCGCCGTGTTCGAGCGGCTCCGTGAGGTCGGGCCGGTCGATCGCGCGGTGGCGCACTGGATCATCCCGTGCGCGTGGCCGCTGCTGTCCGCGCTGCCGCGGACGCCGCTCGAGGTGCACGCGCACGGCGCCGACGTCCGGCTCCTGCTCCGCGCGCCTCGCGCGGCGCGCGCGGCGGTGGTGAGCGCGCTCCTCCGGCGCGACGCGCGCTTTGTCTTCGTCGCGCGCGCGCTGCGCGACGCGCTCGCGGGCTCGCTCGCTCCGGAGCAGGCTCGCGCGCTGGAGCTCGCCTCTCGCGTCGAGCCCTCCGCGATCGATCTGCCGCCGGTCGCTGGGCGCGCGGCCGCGCTCCGGGGCGAGATCGTTCAGAGCCCCGGCGAGCGCCTCGCCGTCGTGGTGTGCCGGCTGATCGCGACGAAGCGGGTCGAGCTCGCGATCGAGGCTGCGCGCGCGGCGGGCCCCGGGTTGCGCCTGGTCGTCGTCGGAGACGGTCCGGAGCGCGCCGCGCTCGAGCGCCTCGCGCGCCGCACCGGCCTCGCTGCAGAGAGCTCGCCCGCCGCGGGCGGCGCGGGCATCGCCGCGACGAGCGAGGGCCGCGCGGCGGTGCGCTTCACGGGCGCGCTCCCGCGAAGGGAGGCGCTCGCATGGATCGGCGCAGCCGACGTGCTGCTGCACCCGTCATCACACGAGGCCGCCCCCACGGTGATCCGCGAGGCGCGCGCGCTCGGCGTGCCCGTCATCGCATGCGACGCGGGCGATGTGGTCGCGTGGTCCAGGAGCGACGATGGCATCCTCGTCGCGGACGGCACCGCGCGGAGCCTCGCAGCCGCGCTCCGCAGCGTCCGATCGCGCCGCTCGGATCGCGCGCCCGCAATCTTTCGCTGACGCGCGCTGACGCGCGCTGAGGGACAAGGCATCCTCGCCGAGCCCTCCGTACTCAGCGCCCGGCTGCAGCCAGCGCCGAAGGCCCCGTCCGGAGCGGGTGTACGATCCGCGTCGCGATGCCCTTGCAATTCCCAAGGCTTCGACTACGGTGCGCCCTCGCTCCGCAGCGAAACGAAGCAGCGGAGTGGCTCGGGGCGTAGCGCAGCCTGGTTAGCGCACTTGACTGGGGGTCAAGGGGTCGGTGGTTCGAATCCACTCGCCCCGACTGGTCCGGCGGAGAGGTTCTCCGGCGGACCTTTCGGCTTTGTAGGGCTTCAGTGCCTGTCGACTGTGGACGCGTCTGACAGCGTCCCCGCAGCGGCGTCGTAGAGATCCGGTGTCATCCGGGTCCCCCGGCTCCCGACGTTCGCCGCGTCATCCGGCGAGCGAGGGCGGTGAGACGGGCGTGATGGGCCGATCCGTCTCGCCGCCGAGCTCGTCCTCGATGGCGATCATGGCGGCCAGCACCAGGTGCTCGCTGAAGGGGAAGCCGACCACCTGCACCCCGACGGGCAGCCCCACGCTCTTGGCATCGACCTCGGCGGCCCGCTTCTCCAGCCGGTCGCGCGGCGGCTCGCGGCGCGCCTCCTCGGCCCGCACGCGGGTCACGGGGACGACTCCGGCCGGAAACTGCGTGAGGTTCCAGAGCATCGCGGCGCTGCCCGCGAGGACGAAGTCGCGCGACGCGGTGTGCGGCAAGGCCGGCGTGGCGTACGGCGGGCAGAGCAGCAGATCGAGCGCCTCCGCGCGCATCGCGGACGCGATCGCGGCGCGCGCCTCGCGCAGGGCGTGCGTGGTGCGCCAGAACTCCGAGACCGATTTCGGCCCGGTGACCTCGAGCAGCCGCTGGAGCCGCCGCTCGCCCGCGAGGCCGGCGACGCGCGCGGCCGCGCGGCGCGCGAACGGCGGCAGCGAGGCCATCGTGCGGAGCGAGCGGAGCGAGACGTCGATGTCCGTCGCCTCGCCGCCCTGCTCGCCGCGCTCGAGGAGCGACAGCGCCGTCGCGCCGCCGTCCGCCGACAGCGCGCCGAAGTACGCGTAGACCGCGTCGGGGATCCCGGGCGGCGTGAACGGCACGACCGTCGCGCCGCGCGCGCGCAGGGCCGACGCCGCCTTCGCGACCGCGCGGGCGACGGCGGTCGAGGGAGGGACCAGCCCGTCGTCGCAGTAGAACCCGACGCGCAGCCGCGCCACCTCGACGCTCGCCGGCTCGACGAACGGGAGCGGCGGCACGCGGACGTCGAGCTCCGCCATCGACGCGGGCTCGAGCTCGGACATGACGAGCGCGATGTCGCGGGCGCTCCTCGCCATCGGCCCAACCTGCGCGCGGATCGCCTCCTGCCCTAGCAACGCCGTGTTGCTGCCCTTGTTGGTCCAGCGATCGAGCGTCGGCTTGAGGCCGACGATGCCGCAGCAGTGCGCGGGGACGCGGATGCTGCCGCCGATGTCCGTGCCGATGCCGAGCGGCGACATCCCCGCCGCGATGGCGGCCGCCTCGCCGCCGGACGAGCCGCCTGGGCTGTGATCGAGGCTCCACGGGTTCGCCGTCTGCCCGAAGAGCGGGTTGCGCGCCTCGTTGTACAGGAGCAGCTGCGAGACGTTCGTGCGCCCGAGGATCACGGCCCCCGCGCGGCGGAGCAGCGCGGTGACCGCCGCGTCGCTGGTCGCCCGGTGCCCCTTGCGGGAGGCGACGCCGAGCGTGGAGGCCATGCCCGCCATGTCGAGCGACTCCTTGACTGTGATCGGGAGCCCGTGGAGCGGACCGCGGACGTCCCCGCGACGGCGCTCCTCGTCGAGGCCGCGGGCGGCCGCGAGCGCCTCGTCGCGGAGCACCTGGGTGAAGGCGCGGAGCCGCGGCTCGAGCGCGTCGATCCGCGAGAGGTGCGCCCGCGTGAGCTCCTCGGAGCTGATCGCGCGCGCCGCCAGGAGCGCGGCGAGGGCGGTCGCTGAAAGATGGGTCGGATCGGTCGATGTGCTCACGGCAAATCGACGAGTATCACAGGTCCGCGCGCGCGAAGGATTGCTAGGCTCCGGTGCCGCGCGCCCATCGCGCGGAGAGCGCCGAAGCCATGCAGCCGCTGCCGATCGATCCGATCCTCCCCGATCTCTGCGCCGTCCTGCGCGCGTGTCCGAGCGTGGTGCTCGAGGCCCCGCCCGGGGCGGGCAAGACGACGCGCGTACCGCGCGCGCTGCTCGACGCGGGCTTCGCGGAGCGCGGCGAGATCCTGGTGCTGGAGCCGCGGCGGCTCGCGGCGCGCCTGTCCGCGCGGCGCGTGGCCGAGGAGCTCGGCGAGCGCGTGGGCGAGACCGTGGGTTACACGATGCGCTTCGAAGAGGCGGCCGGGCCGGCCACGCGGGTCCGCTTCGTGACCGAGGGCGTGCTGACGCGGCGGCTCCTCGTCGATCGCGAGCTCCGGGGCGTGAGCGCCGTGGTGCTCGACGAGTTCCACGAGCGGCACCTCGCCGGCGACGTCGCGCTCGCGCTGCTCCGGCGCCTGCAGCGCGGCGCGCGGCCCGATCTCCGCCTCGTGGTGATGTCGGCGACGCTCGACGCCGGGCCGATCGCGGCGTTCCTCGGGGGGCCGGAGGCGCAGCCCTCCCCGGCGGACGAGGCCGGGCGCGGCCGCGACGCGACGTCGTCCGAGACCCCGGTGGCCCCGACCTTGCGCGCCGAGGGGCGGATGTTCGACGTCGCGATCGAGTACCTGCCGAGCGCCCGTGTGAGCGCGTCGACCCACGGCGCGGGCGACCGCCGCGCCCCGGCGCACTGGGGCGACAGGACGCTCGAGAGCCTCGTCGCGTCGTCGGTGCGGCAGCTCATCGAGGAGGGGCTCGACGGCGACGTGCTGGTCTTCCTGCCAGGCGCTGCGGAGATCAGGCGGTCGATGGAGGCGTGCGCGCCCCTCGCGAAGAGCGAGGATCTGCTGCTCCTGCCGCTCCACGGCTCGCTGTCCGCGGCGGAGCAGGACCGCGCGGTGCGCCCCGCGGATCGGCGCAAGATCATCCTCTCGACCAACGTGGCCGAGACCTCCGTGACCATCGACGGCGTCGTCGCGGTCGTCGACAGCGGCCTCGCGCGCGTGGCAGCGCACGCGCCGTGGTCGGGGCTGCCCACGCTCCGCGTCGCGCCCATCGCCCGCGCCTCCGCGGCGCAGCGCGCGGGGCGCGCCGGGCGGACGCGGCCCGGCCGCTGCCTCCGGCTCTACACGCGCGGGGATCTCGCCTCGCGGCCGGAGCACGAGGCGCCCGAGATCCGCCGCCTCGACCTCGCGGAGACGGTGCTCGAGCTCTGCGCCGCGGGGGTCACGGATCTCGAGGGGTTCGGGTGGCTGGAGGCGCCGCCCGCTGCCGGGCTCACCGCGGCCGAGGCGCTGCTCGTGCGGCTCGGCGCGCTCGACGAGGGGCGGCGCGTGACGCCGACCGGACGGCGGATGCTGCGCTTCCCGGCGCACCCGCGGCAGGCGCGCATGATCGTCGAGGCCGAGCGGCGCGGCGTCGCCGCCGACGGGTGCACCCTCGCGGCTCTCGTCGCCGAGCGCGACCTCGGCGCGCCCTCGGGCGCGCGGGAGCCCCACGGACGGAGGAGCGACGCGCGGCACAGCTCCGACCTGCTCGCGGCGCTCCAAGCCTTCGAGGAGGCGGAGCGCGCGCGGTTCTCGGCGGACCGCCTGCGCTGGCTGGGCGTGGACCCGGCGCGCGCGCTCACCGTGGAGCGGACGCGCAAGCAGCTCTCTCGGCTCGCCGATCACCGGAGCGCGGCGACGCCGGAGAGCGTCGAGGCGCGCGAGGTCGCTCAGCGCGTCGCGATCCTCTCCGGATACCCCGACCGGGTCGGGCGCCTCCGCCGCCCGACCAGCGCGACGGGGCGGAGCGGGCGGGAGGTCGTGCTCGCGGCGGGCGGCACGGCCGCGCTCTCCGAGGCGAGCGTCATCGACGAGGTCGATCTCGTGGTCGCGGTCGACATCGAGGAGCGCAGCGAGGGGCGCGCTGCGCGCACGGTCGTCCGGGCGGCGAGCGCGATCGAGGCCGACTGGCTGCTCGACCTCTTCACGGACGCGATCCGCGACACGACCGAGGCGACGTGGAACGCCGCCGCGGAGCGCGTCGAGGTCGTGCGCCGGCTGTCGTACGACGGCCTCGTGCTCGACGAGGCGCGGCCCGCCGCGGGTGCGGGCGGTCCGCTGTCGGAGGCGGCGGCGCGGGAGCTCGCGGCGCAGGCGAGGGCCAAGGGGTGGCGGGCGTTCGTGAAGGGCGACGCCCTCGAGGGCTGGCTCCTGCGGGTCGCGTTCGTGCGCGCGCACTGCCCCGACGCCGAGCTGCCCGACGTGGACGAGGGCGCGGTGCTCGCCACGCTCGGGGCGCTCTGCGACGGGCGCAGGAGCTTCGCCGAGCTCCGCGACGCGGACCTCTCGGGCGCCGTGCATGCCTCGCTGAGCCCCGCGAAGGCGCGGGCGCTCGCCGAGCTCGCCCCCGAGTCGATCGTCCTGCCCGGCGGCCGGCGGGCGCGCCTCGAGTACGCGGCGGGCGCGCCGCCGTCGCTCGCGTCGCGGCTGCAGGACTTCTTCGGCATGGCGGAGGGGCCGCGCGTCGCCGGCGGCCGGGTGCCCGTGGTGCTGCACCTGTGCGCGCCGAACCAGCGCCCGGTGCAGGTCACGACCGATCTCTCAGGGTTCTGGGCGCGCCACTATCCCGCCATCGCGAAGGAGCTCCGCCGCCGCTACCCGAAGCACGCGTGGCCGGAGGACCCCGCCCGCGCCGCGCCGCCTTCGCGCGCGCCGCTCCGCAAGGATTGAGTCAGCGCACGAGCGCCACGCTCCGCGCCGTCTCGGCGACCGTGCGCAGGAGCATGCGCACGATCCCCTCGCCGAGGGGCAGCGTGAACGCGACGTCGCTCTCGCGCTGCGCGACCTGCATCGGCGGGACCGCGCCGTAGCCGAAGCCCCACGAGGAGAGCAAGCTCGCGATCCTGGCGATCTGCTCGAGGTTCCGGAGCGCGACGGCGCCGTTCGCCGCGCTCTGCGGGTCCGTGTACGTGAGGGCGCCGGCGAAGTTGACCCCGGGCGGCTGGAAGTTGCCGATGACGCGCACGTACTGGAGCCCCGCGAGGAAGGGGAGCTGCCCTGCCGCCGACGCGACCGCCGGCTGGCTCGAGAAGTCGCCCGCCACGGCGAACGACGCGCCCTTCGTCCCGAGCAGCTCGACCATCCACGATGGCACCGACCGCTTCAGCTTGCCGGAGCGGAGCCGATCGAGGGCCCGCCGCATCCCGGTCTCGTTGCCGGTGAGGATCGTGTGCGGCGTGAGCACGACGAAGCCGACGTTGCCGGCCGTGAAGAGATCGTTGTCGGCGTAGCGCGTCTTCACGAGCGGCGCGCCGATGACGGTGACCGTCCTCGCATCGGCGGCGCGGCGGATCGCGTCGACGTCGAAGTTGCCCTGCATGACGGCGCAGAAGTCCGCGCCCTGCATCGCGTAGAGGCCGCCGTAGACCTTCACGATGTCGCGCGCCGGGACGAAGTTCGACTCGGGGCCCAGCGGGAGCAGGCTCGTGACGATCTGGTTGACCTCGCCTCCCAGGCCGGAGGTGAACATCGCCGCCGCGTCGAGGTAGCCGAGCATCACGGCGCCGCTCGGCAGGACGGCCAGGGGGTCGCGATCGATCGCCGTCGAGTCGATCTTCTCTCCGCCGACCAGCGCGAGGCTGTCGTCGGCGCCGCCGCAGCCGCCGAGCGCCGGGAGGGCGAGTGCCGCGATCGCGATCGCACCCGCCACGCGGCGCAGGGCGGCGGCGCCCCGGGAATTCACCAGCGTTTGCACCATCAGGCTCGCTCGTGCGGCGGGTCGGGGCGCTCAAGGGGGAAGGACCCGATGATCTTCAGCATCTTCGTCTCGCGCTTCACGCCCTCGAGCGCCGCGACGAGCGCGCGATCGGTCGTGTGGCCGCTGACCTCGACGTAGAACACATAGTCCCAGCCCTCACCGGGGACGGGGCGGGAGTGGACCCGCCGCAGGTTGCAGCTGCGCTCCTTGAAGTGCTGGAGGATGTCGTGGAGCGCGCCGGGTCGATCGTGGACGCTGAAGAGGATCGCCGTGGCGTCGTGGCCCGAGCGCGGCGAGGGGAGCCGGGACAGCACCGCGTAGCGGATCCGGAGCTCCCCCTCGTCGCCGACGTTCTCGCGGGCGACCCTGAGCTCCTGCTCGCCCGCGAAGCCGCGGGGGACGATGGCGGCGCTGCCCTCGTTCTCGGCCGCGAGATCCCAGGCGGCCTGCGGACCTCGCACGTCGAGCACCAGCGCGCGCGGGTGCTGGAGCTCGAGGTAGTTCACGCAGGCCACGTGGTCCTGAGGCGAGGAGTACACCCGCTCGACGTCGGTGAGGCTGCCCGTCCGGTTCACGAGGTCGAGCGCCTGCACAAGCTGACGCTCGCCGACCACCTTGAGATCGGCGCCGCCGATCGCCTGGATCGTCGGGAAGATCGGCCCTTCCTTGAGCGACTCGTACGGGACCACCGCGAAGTCCGCGCGCGAACGCGCGACCTCCTCGATGGCGGCGAGCGGGCTGTCGGCGCGGACGAACTCGCCGCCGACCCCGAAGTGATCGTGCGCCGCGGTCCAGCCATAGTCGCCCTCGGCCCCCAGGTACGCGACCCGGGGCGCGACATCGAAGGCGCGCGAGGCCGCGTCGATGGCGACGAAGATCGGCCGCACCGCCCGCTGCGGGAACGGCGGCGTCGCGGCGCGCTCGAGCGCCTGCATGTGGGCGGCGTCCGCCGTGGGGGCGAACCGGGCCGTGCCCGTCCTCAGCTTGGCGAGCTCGTGCGCGATGCGAGCCCGCCGCTCGATACTGCGAAGGATTTCTTGATCCAGCTCCGTGAGCTGCCGGCGGAGCTCCTCAAGTCGCTTTCTCTCATCCATCCAGGCCACCCTAGCACCCCGCCCGGCGCCGGTGGGCACGCAGCACTCCCGCCGCAGCGCGACGGCGCCGCTGCGCGCTGCGCCGCGCTGACCACACCCCCGTCGCTGTTCGCCGAGGTGGCGTCAGGCCGCCGCGGAGGCGGACGACGCGCCGGAGTCGCTCTTGGTGCTGCTGCTCGCCGACGAGGCGCTGCTCGATCCGGAGTCCGAGCTCGTCCCTTCCGACCCTGAGGAGCTGCCCGACCCGCCATCCGACTTCGCCGGCGGCTTGTTCGAGCCCGAGGCATAGAGGTCGGAGTACCAGCCGCTGCCCTTGAGGATGAAGCCGGTGCCGCGCGAGATCTGCCGCCGGGCTGTCGCGTTGTGGCACGACGGGCACTCCGAGAGCGGCGCCTCCTTGATGGACTGCTCGGCCTCCCATTCATGCGCGCAAGATGTGCAGGCGTACTCGTAAGTGGGCATGACGTTTCTACTCCTCGGAACAACCCGAGGATTATGGTCACGTTAGCCACCTGTCAAGGCGGCTGCCAAAAGCACACCTTGCGGCAGGGACATCGCTGGCAGCGGGACGCGCAAGACATGGTCCTCGGTGGGCGTGAGGAGCAAGGATTCCGATCTTGCCGCGCGGCGCCAGCGCACGTAGACCCCGAGACGCCAGTTGTGACGGTACGTGGCGTGCTGTGACGATACGTTTAAGCCCGCCCGGCCGGTCCCGGGGACGTCATGCGCATTCGTAAGCTCGAGATCAGCGGGTTCAAATCGTTCGTCGACCGGACGGTGGTCCATTTCGATACGGACGTGGTGGGCATCGTCGGTCCGAACGGCTGCGGCAAGTCGAACATCGTCGACGCGATCCGGTGGGCGATCGGCGAGCAGAGCGCGAAGCACCTGCGCGGCAAGTCGATGTCGGACGTCATCTTCAACGGCTCCGAGACCCGCGCCCAGCACGGGATGGCCGAGGTGACGCTCACCTTCGACAACAGCGAGCCGACGGCGGCGTCGCAGCTGCCGCTCGAGTACCGGGACTACGCGGAGATCGCGGTGACGCGCCGGCTCTTCCGCGACGGGACGAGCGAGTACCTCATCAACAAGACCCAGGTCCGGCTCAAGGACGTGACCGACCTCTTCCTCGGCACCGGCGTCGGCACGAAGGCCTACTCCATCATCGAGCAGGGAAAGATCGGGCTCATCGTCTCGGCGCGCCCCGAGGACCGGCGGATGCTCATCGAGGAGGCCGCCGGCATCACGAAGTACAAGGCCAGGAAGAAGCAGGCCGAGCAGAAGATGGACCAGACGCGGCAGAACCTGCTCCGCGTGGGGGACATCGTCTCCGAGATCCAGCGGAACCTCGCGTCCTTGAAGCGCCAGGCGGCCAAGGCCGAGCGCTACGTCAACTACCGCAAGGAGCTGGAGGACCTCGTGCTCCACGAGGCGTCGCACAAGCTCCTGGAGATCACGGTGCTCACGCAGCGCGAGTCGCTCGGCAGGACCGAGCACGCGGAGCGCGAGCAGGCGTCGCGGACCGCGCTCTCCGCGCGCGAGGCCGAGATCGAGGTCACCCGGCTCGAGGCCCTCGCCTGCGAGGAGCGGGCCGAGCGGGCGCAGAACGAGGCGTTCGCGGCCGACAACCAGGTACGCACCCACGAGGCCGAGATCGCGCGGGCGCGCGACCGCCTGCGGCACCTCGAGGAGCGGCTCGTCACCGCGGCCAAGGAGCAGGGAGAGCTCGAGAAGACGGTCGAGGAGCTCACCACGGAGAAGGCGCAGCTCGAGGCGCAGCTCGCCAGCGTCGACGAAGAGGAGGCGCGGGAGAGCGAGCTCGCGCTCGAGCAGCACGAGCGGCTCGAGGAGCTGCGCCACGGCGAGCGGACCGCCGAGCACGAGGTCGCCGCCCTGCGCCGGCGGGCCGCCGAGGCCACCGCGGCGGTCGCGGCCGCCGAGGCGTCGCTCGCCGGGTTCGATCGGCGCATGACCGAGATGAGCCAGCGGCGGGCGAAGCTCGAGGACGAGCTCGGGCGGCTGATGTATGAGTCGGAGGAGCTCGAGCGGCGCCGCTCGTCGCTGACGCGCAACGTGGCGGAGCTCGCCGATGGGAAGCGGATCTCCGCGGAGGAGAGGACGCGGCTGGACGCCGAGATGAAGGCGCTGCGGGAGCAGGCGGTCTCGAGCGATCGCGCCGTGGAGCACGCCAAGAACGAGCTCGGGCAGCGGCGCAACCGGCTCCGCGCGCTCGAGGAGCTGCACGCGCGGCTCGAGGGCGTCGGCGCCGGGGTGAAGAACCTCCTCAAGACCAAGGACCCGGCGCTGCTCGGGCTCGTGGCCGACAGGATCGAGGCGCCGGCGGAGCTGACCGCGGCCTTCGCGGGGCTGCTCGGGGACCGGCTGCAGTGCGCGGTCGTGAGCGACGTCGAGCGCGG
This sequence comes from Sorangium sp. So ce375, assembly GCF_051473855.1. Lineage (NCBI taxonomy): Bacteria > Pseudomonadati > Myxococcota > Polyangiales > Polyangiaceae > Sorangium > Sorangium sp. So ce375. The sequence continues at coordinate 2,465,741 of NZ_CP150335.1, read as the reverse complement.
GATCGCGCTGCTCGCGGACCTGTCGAAGAACAACCGCGGGCGGGCGAGCGTGATCGCGGCGCGGCCGGCGTACGTGGCCGGCGCGGCGCGGCGGCCGCCGCGCGGGGAGGGCGTGCTCGGGCCGCTCGCGGACCGGCTCGTCTTCGCGCCCGAGGACGAGGCGCTGGCGCGCGCGCTCGTGGGGGACGCGGTGGTCGTCACCTCCGCCGAGGTCGCCGCGCGGCTCGCGGCGGAGGGCGCGGGGTGCACGCTCGTGACGCTCGACGGCACCGTCCTCCGCGAGGACGGCGTGGTGAGCGGCGGCTCGGGCGACGCGGTCGCGGCCGGCATGATCGAGCAGAAGCGGGAGATGCGCGCGCTGCACGAGTTCGTGGCGACCAAATCGGAGGAGGTGACGGCGCTGCTCGACGCGCAGCAGAAGCTCCGCCTGCGCATCACCGAGGTGGGAACGGCGCTGGAGCGGGCGCGGAGCGAGGCGCACGAGGGGGAGCTCGCGCTCGTGACGGCCGAGAAGGACCTCCGCCGCGCGGAGGAGCAGCTCGCCGCGGCGCAGAAGCGCGAGGGCGTCGTGCGCTCCGAGCTCGAGGACCTCGCGGACAACCTCGACGCCGGCGGGAGCGAGCAGCAAGCGGCGCGCGACAAGCTCGAGGCGGGGCGAGCGGCGCGCGAGGCGGCGGCGGCCGGCCTCGATCACGCCGAGCAGGTCGCGGCCGAGTGGCGCGAGCGGGTGCTCGGGCAGCAGTCGATCGTGACCGAGCGCAAGGTGAAGCTCGCGCGCGTGCGCGAGCGCGCCGCGGCGGCGCGGGGCACAGTCGAGCGGCTCACGCGGTCGTGCAACGAGCTCCGGGGCCGGATCGCCCGGCTCGACCAGGAGCGGACGGAGAGCGCGGTGGGCGCGGGGAAGGCCGCGGCCACGATCGTGATCGCGCGCGAGGCGCTCGTCCGCGCCGTCGCGGAGGCGCACGCGGCGCAGGCGGCGCTGACCGAGGCGCGGCGCTCGCTGGACGAGGCGCGGCAGGCGCACGGGGTGCGCGAGGCCGACCTGCGCGGGCTGCGCCAGGAGCTCGCCGAGGTGTCGGAGCGGCTCCGCAAGCACGAGCTCGCGCTGGAGCGGCTGCGGGTCGAGCACGACCACCTCATCGAGGGGGTGCGCGAGCGCTTCCGCGGGCTGGAGCTCGCCCGCGTGGTCGGCGACTACCACAAGCGGCCGCCCGCCGACGCCTCGCACCGCGCGCGCATCCAGGAGCTGACGGAGCTGCTCGACCGCATGGGCCCCGTCAACCTCGACGCCGTGCGTGAGCACGCCGAGGCCGAGGAGCGGTACACGTACTACTCGAGCCAGAAGGCCGATCTCGAGAAGGCGCTCGACGACCTCGAGAAGGCGATCGCCCAGATGAACCGCGAGTCGAAGCGGCTCTTCAAGACGACGTACGACGGCATCAACGCGCGCTTCAAGGCGCTGTTCCCCAAGATGTTCCGCGGCGGCCAGGCGGAGCTCAGGCTGACGAACCCCGACGACATGCTGGAGACGGGGATCGAGATCCTGGCGCAGCCGCCGGGCAAGAAGCTCGGGAACATCGAGCTCATGAGCGGCGGCGAGAAGGCGCTCACCGCGGTGTCGCTCATCTTCGCGATCTTCCAGTTCAAGCCGTCGCCGTTCTGCATCCTCGACGAGGTCGACGCGCCGCTCGATGAGGCGAACGTGGCCCGCTACAACGAGGGGATCCGGAGCATGACGAGCCACTCGCAGTTCATCCTCATCACGCACATCAAGCGCACGATGCAGTCGGTCGACGTGCTCTACGGCGTGACGATGCAGGAGCCCGGCGTCTCGAAGCTCGTCAGCGTGAAGATCAACGAGACGGCGAAGCGCCCCGAGCGCGAGACGGCGCCGGCCGCGGCGGTGGCGTGAGCGCGGAGGGGGCGGCCGGGCGGCGCCTGTCGCGCGGCGCCTCGGGGCTCCGGCACCTCCGCTGGGCCCGCGAGGTGCTGGCGACGCTCGAGGCCCACGTCGAGCACAACCCCGCGCTCTCCGGCGCCGATCGCGAGGCGCTGCGGGGCGAGGCGAGCGCGCTCTCGGCGGCGGTGCAGGCCCTCAGCGGGGCCGTGAAGCCGTACCGGGATTTCCTCGAGCGGACGCGGGTCCGCTACCGCGGGCGCGTGCGCGTCGCGGAGTACCTGGTCCGAGAACCCGACGCGGGCGAGGCGGGCGGTGCGGCGCGCGCGCACCTTGAGGAGGCGCTCGTGGAGCTCACCTGGATGGAGCAGGCGCAGCGCCAGCCGCTCAAGGCAGCGCTCTCGGCCGAGATCGATCGGCTGCGCGAGGCGATGGCGCGGATGGATGCACACCTCGCGGGTCGGCTCTCCGGGAAGTTCGTCGAGAGCCTGTACCCGCCGCTCACGGACGCCGCGACGAGGGTCGCCGACGACGGCGATCCGGACGACGACGCGACGTCCAGCCCCCGATAGCCGCGCGAAGCGGGCGAGCCGATCGGCTGGCGAGCGGCGCGAGCGCGGCCGGCGACGCGGCGGGGTGCCTGGCAGGTGCAGCGGAACGGATCACCATGCCTGCACGCCGGGATGGAGATGCGGTAAAGGATCTTCGGAGGACGCCTGAAAAGGGGTCTTCGAAGGATTTGAGAGGACGTCGATGGGCTGCGCGGAGCCGGCCGCCATCCTGCTCCTCCGCGGGCGCGCCGCGGCGAGCGAGCGATTCGAAGCGCTGATCCGACGCCATGTGCCGGACGTCGGCGTCACCTCCGATCCCGAGCGCGCGCTGGAGCGGTGCGTCGGCGAGGCGCCGCCGGTGCTCGTCGTCGACTGGAGCGAGCCCGCCAGCGCCGCCGCGTTCTGCGGCCGCGTGCGGGAGCAGCACGGCGGGGAGGCGGTGTTCGTCCTCGCGATCACCGAGCGCGACGAGGACATCGACGGGATCCTCGCGGCCGGCGCGAGCGATTTCCTGATCGCGGACGGCGATGGCGCGGGCCCCCGGGCGCGGCTCGCCGTCGCCCGCGAGCGCGCCGCGCGCGACGCCGTCTCGCGCCAGACGCTCGCGCAGACGCAGGCCCGCCTCGTCGTCGCCGGTCGCATGGCGAGCGTCGGGACGCTGGCCGCCGGCGTCGCCCATGAGATCAACAACCCCCTCGCCTTCGTCATCACGAACGTCGACGCGGCCATCCGGCGCATCGGCTCGCTCGATCGGCGGAACAGCGCCGCGCGCGGCGGCCCCTGGGCCCGCGCTCACGGCGACGGCCGCGCGCCGCCGAGCGAGCTCTCCGACGTGCTGAGCCTCCTGGAGGACGCGCGCGAGGGCGCCGAGCGGGTGCGGATCATCGTGCGCGATCTCCACAGCTTCTCGCGCGCCGAGGAGGACCGCCGCGGGCCGGTCGACCCCCGGCGGGTGCTCGACGCCTGCGTCCACATGGCGATGAACGAGATCCGGCACCGCGCCCGCGTCGTCCGGAGCTTCGAGGAGGTGCCGCCCGTCGAGGCGAACGAGCCCCGGCTCGCGCAGGTCTTCCTGAATCTCATCGTGAACGCCGCGCAGGCCATCCCCGAGGGGCTCGCCGAGCAGAACGAGATCGAGCTCTCGACGTGCTGCAATGCCGAGGGGGCGGTCGTCGTCGAGGTGCGCGACACGGGCGTCGGGATCGCGCCCGAGTCGCTCGAGCGGATCTTCGAGCCGTTCTACACGAGCAAGGGAGCAGGCGAAGGGCTCGGGTTGGGGCTCGCGATCTGCCACGCCATCGTCACAGCGCTGGGGGGCAGGATCGAGGTGGACAGCCGCCCGGGCAAGGGGAGCACGTTCCGCCTCATCCTCCCCGCCGCCACGGCCAGCGACGCGCACGGCTCCGCGACGCCTGGCCCCGGCGCGTCAGGGTGGCCGCGCGAGAGCTGCAGCGTCGCCGCGCTCGCGCCGGAGGCGGCGCCGCGACAGCGGGTCCTCATCATCGACGACGAACCGCTGCTCACGCGGGCCATCGCGGGGACGCTCGAGCCACGGCACGAGACGACCGCGACCGCGAGCGCGCGCGACGCGCTGCTCCGGATCCGCGCCGGAGAGCGCTACGACGCCATCCTGTGCGACCTCATGATGCCCGATATGACGGGGATGGATTTCTACACGTCGCTCGCCGAGCACGCGCCCGAGCAGCAGCGCCGGGTCGTGTTCTTGACCGGCGGCGCCTTCACGGAGCGCAGCAAGGCGTTCCTGCAGCAGGTCAACGCCCGGCTGCTCCTGAAGCCGTTCGACGCGGCGACGCTGCTCTCGCTGGTCGACGAGGTCGTCGCCGCTCGCTGACGAGCGCGCTGCTCGACGCGGTCGCCGCCCCCCGGACGAGCGCGCGTCGTCTCCTCACGCGCCGCCGATCGCCCTGCGCTCCCGGCAGCGCGACGAGAGCGCTCTCAGCGGTAATCGCGCGATTTGAGCGCGATCTCCTGACCGCTGGGCAGCTCCAGCTGTTCGAGCGCGCGCGCTAGCACGTGGATCACCTCGCCCTGCCGCTCGACCCGCCCGGTGACGAGCAAGAGCGCCGCGTGCCGCGCCACCTGCTCGTACTCCGCGAAGACCTGCCTCTGGACGATGACGTTGACCACGCCCGTCTCATCCTCGAGCGTCATGAACGTCACGCCGCTGGCGGTCGCCGGCCGCTGGCGCCCGACCACCATCCCGGCGACCCGCACGCTCTCTCCATCACGCGCCGCCTTGATCTCCTCGGCGGTCCGCACGCGCCCGGCCCCGCGCCGCCGCTTGAACGCCTGCCGGACGTGCCGCATCGGGTGGTCGTGCAGCGACAGGCCCACGCGCCCGTAATCGAGCGCGAGCTGCTCCAGCGGCCTGAGCGGGGGGAGCCCGACGTCCCGATCCTGCTCGAGCGGCACGCCCTCGAACAACCCCTCCACGCGGGGGGCGCGCGCGCGCCAGAGCGCCTCTCTCCGGGCAGGCACGAGCGCGGCGAGGGCGCCCGCTTCTGCGAGCGCTTCCACCTCGTTCTTCTTCAGCTCCGTGCGCCTCACGAGATCGGGGAGGGTCGTGAACGGCGCCTCCTCGCGCGCCGCCACGATCGCCGCCGCAGCCGCCTCGCCGAGCCCCTTCACGAGCCGCATGCCGAGCCGCAGCGCCGGGCCCGCCGAGGGCTCTGCGCCAGGCTCCAGGGTCGCGTCCCACGCGCTGTGCACCACGCACACCGGGCGCACCTCCACGCCGTGCCGCTGCGCGTCCTGCACCAGCGCCGACGGGCTATAGAACCCCATCGGCTGCGCGTTGAGCAGCGAGCAGGTGAACGCCGCGGGATGGTGGACCTTGAGCCAGGCCGACGCGTACACGAGGAGCGCGAAGCTCGCCGCGTGCGACTCCGGGAAGCCGTACTCCCCGAAGCCCTGGATCTGCTGGTAGAGCATCTCCCCGAACTTCGCCGAGATCCCCCGCTCGGCGAAGCCCTGGATGAGCCGCCCGCGGTGCCGCTCCAGGCGCCCGTGCTTCTTCCACGCCGCCATGTCCCGGCGCAGCTGGTCGGCCTCGCCCGGCGTGTAGCCCGCGCCGACCATCGCGATCTGCATCACCTGCTCCTGGAAGAGCGGCACGCCGAGCGTGCGCTCCAGGATGGGATCCAGGCACGGGTGCGGGGACACCGGCGGCTCCTGCCCCGTCCGCCGGCGCAGGTAGGGGTGCACCATCCCGCCCTGGATCGGCCCGGGGCGCACGATCGCCACCTCGATCACCAGATCGTAGAACCTGCTCGGCTTCAGCCGCGGGAGCATCGCCATCTGCGCGCGGCTCTCGATCTGGAACACCCCCACCGTGTCGGCCCGGCCGATCGCCTCGTAGACAGCCGGGTCCTCCGGCGGGATCTGCGCGAGCGCCGCGATCGGATCGAACGCGGCGCCTCGGCCTGCGTGGACCGAAGGACCCGCGGACGCGGGGTCCCCTGCCGCGTGGACCGAAGGACCCGCGAGCTCGGCGTATCGGTCCGCGTGGATCAAGCCGAGCGCCTTGCGGATCGCCGTCAGCATGCCGAGCGCCAGGACGTCGATCTTGAAGAAGCCGAGATCGTCGAGATCGTCCTTGTCCCACGGGATCACCGTGCGACCCTCCATCCGCGCAGGCTCGACCGGGGCCACCTTGTGCAGCGGCTCCGACGACAGCACGAAGCCGCCCACGTGGATCGAGAGGTGGCGCGGGAAGCCCTCGAGCGCGCTCGCCATCAGGACGGCCTGCCGGACGCGCACGTCGTCCGGATCGAGCCCCGCCTCGCTCACCCGCTGCTCGGTGATGTCCGCCTCGTGGTGGAGCACGAGGCCGCTCAGCCTGTCGACCTGATCCGCCGAGAAGCCGAACGCCTTGCCCACCTCGCGGAGCGCGCTCTTCCCGCGGTAGGCGATCACCTCCGAGACCATCGCCGCCCGGTCGCGCCCGTACATCTCGTAGATCGCCTGGATCACCTCCTCCCGCCGCTCATGCTCGAAATCGACGTCGATGTCCGGCGGCTCGTGGCGCTCCTCCGACAGGAAGCGCTCGAAGAGCAGGCTCGACCGGGCCGGATCCACCGCCGTCACGCCGAGCACGAAGCACACCGCGCTGTTCGCCGCGCTCCCGCGGCCCTGGCAGAGGATCTGCCGCGCGCGCGCGATCTTCACGACCTGCTGCACGCTGAGGAAATAGGGAGCCACGCCGAGCTTCGCGATCAAGGCGAGCTCCTTCTCGATCTGCGCGCGCACCGGAGGCGGCGTCCCCTCCGGGTAGCGGTCACGGCAGCCCTCCTCGGTGAGGCGGCGCAGCGCCTGATCCGACGTCTCCCCCGGCATGCAGAGGGCGTCGCTCGGGAAGCTGTAGCGGAGCTCCGACAGCGAGAAGCGGCAGCGGGACGCGATCTCCACCGTGCGCGCGAGCCAGGCCGGATGGTCGCGGAACAGCGCCGCCATCTGCGCGCCGGACCGCACGTAGGCCTCCGCGTTCGGGGCGATCCGCGTCCCCGCTTGATCGAGCGTGGTCTTTGTCCGGATGCACGCGAGCACGTCCGCGAGCGGCTTGCGCGACGGGTGATGATAGAGCGGGCGCGCCGTCGCCACCACGCAGGGGCCGTAGCGCCGCTCCGCCGCGAGGGCCGCCGCGACGCGCTCACCGTCGCGGCGGTCGAGGTGCTTCCAGGTCGCGACGAGCGCGCGCTCGCCGAACGCGTCGCGCAGCGCGCCGATGAGCGGGCCAGAGACGCTCGCGGGCACGAGAGGATCGAGCGGCACGATCGCGGAGAGGCCCCGCGGCGCCGCCGCGATCGCCTCCGCCGAGATGCTCGCCATCCCCTTCTCGCAATCGGCGTGCGCGATCGTGAGCAAGCGGCAGAGGTTCGCGTAACCCTCGCTGTCCTCGACCAGGAGGATCACCGACGGCCGGACCTCCGGCGCGCGCTCGGCACGCGGCGCGCCGAGCGTCAGCTCGGCCCCGACGATCACCCGCTGCTCGACCTTCTTCGCCGCCGTGTGCGCCCGGACGCTGCCGTAGATCCCGTCGCGATCGCAGAGCGCGAGCCCCTCGAGGCCGAGCTCCTTGGCGCGGTGCACGAGCTCCTCGGGGTGCGAGGCCCCCTCCAGGAAAGAGAAGCAGGAGCGGCCGCAGAGCTCCACGAACGGCACCGACGCGCCGGCGCTCACTCGCACCACCCCTGCAGGTAGGCCTCGCCCGTCGCGCGGTCGACGTAGATCCACGCCTCGCCGCAGGAGCTCGCGCTCGCGCCGTCTCGCGGAGCGCGCAGCTCGCCGAGGCGCGCGGGGGCGGCCTTGCTGGACGGAGAGCCCGAGACGAGCCAGGCGCGCGCGTAGTCGCGCGAGGCCGGCGTGGGCGTCCACCATTCCACCGCGTCGATCCGCATCACGAAGGAGAGCCGCTCGATCGCGTAGAGGTGCCGATCGACGGCGACGATCGCCCCGCGCCCCACCCGGCCGAGCGGGATCGGCTGCGCGAGGAGCCGCGCGGGCTCCGGCGCGTCGGCCCCCCCGGCGCCCCCCGCCTGCTCCGCTGCTCCCCGATCCGCCGCGGCCCGCGCGCGGGCCGCGGCGGACGCGCGCGCCGTGGCCGCCTCGCCGGAGGCCGGCACGAGCCGCGAGCGCGCCTCGGGGCGGTGCGCGTCGGCGATCTCCAGGACGCCCACCCGCTCCGCGCCGATCTCCGCCGAGAGCTCGGCCAGGAGCGCCGGCAAGCTGTCGGGATCGACCGATCGATCGCGCGACAGATCGAGCTGCACCCGACGGGCGCGCGCGATGCGCGAGGCGATGACGTGGACCCCCACCGAGGGCGCCGCGAGCTCGATCCGCTCGAGCCTCGCCTTCAGCGGGCGGAGCAGATCCCCCGCGTCCGAGAGCGGCACCGGCATGTCGACGTGGAAGCGCAGCGAGGGGCCGCGCCCCTCGTCTTCCAGGAGCGCCGCGGCGGCGCCGTCGTCCTCGCGCTCGCCGAGGCGGAGCCGCGCGATCGATCGGTCGTAGGCGATCGCCACGTTGAGCCGCCCGCACGCCTCCCCGCGCGCGGCGAGCCGCGACGCGATCCGCGACGTCATGCCGCGCAGCACGAACAGCAGCGACTCGGCGCTCTCGACCGGCTCGTCGAAGAGCACCTCCTCCTCGATCAGCCGGGGCACCTCGAACGGCAGGAGCGGCACGGGATCGCGGCCGGCGAGGAGCTCCATCACCTCGGCCGTCCGCGGGCCCAGCCGCGCCGCCACCTGCGCCCGCGGCAGGCGCGCGAGATCCTCGACGCGGAGCACGCCGAGCCGGACGAGGAAGCTCGCCACCTCGCGCTCGACCGGGAGCGCCTGCACCGGCAAGGGCCCGATCGCCTGCGCCCCCTTGCCCGGCGGCGCGATCGGGGCCTCCGCCCCTCCCCCGCCGTCCGCGTGCGCGCCGAAGCGCGCGAGCGCCTGCGCGAGCCGCGGCCCGTCGGCGATCGCGAGCCGCGCCCGGTGGCCGAGCGCCGCCACGCGCTCGCCGAGCTCGCCGAGCAGCGCCTCCTCGCCGCCCACGAGGTGCGACGCCCCGGTGATATCGAGCCACACCGTGTCGTACGGGCCGTCGCCCCAGGGGCTCCGCGCCTCGCTCGCGGCGCGCTCGGGAGCGCGGCCCGCCCGCGGTGCGCCCGAGCGCGCCGCGCCGGCGCGCGGGGCGCCCTGCTCGCCGAGCTGGATCGACGCCGTCGCCCCGAGCCCGAGCGCCACCTCGGCGACCCGGCCGAGCGCCGCGTCGATCTCGGCGAACGTCACCCGGTGGATCGCGAGGTGCGCGACCAGCGCCGCCGCCTCGACGACCTTCTGCCCCGGCCTCACCCCGTACCGCCTCGCCTCGTCGTCGACCACGTCGATCACCGCCGCCGGCGCCTGCGGCTCGCGCTCGGGCCGCGGGTCGAGCGCCGCGCCGCGCTCCTCCTCGCCCCCGAGGATCACCGCGAGCGGCGCCTTCCCGCTCGGCGAGACCGGCCCACGCTGCTTCACCAGCTCGCACGCGAGCTGCGGGAGCACGATCGCCACAATACGCCTCACCGCCATCGCCTCTCCTCCCTCACGCCCGCGACAGCGCGGGCCGCGGCTCGCTGCCCGCCGTCCGCTCTGCCCTGTCCCCGGACCGCTCCCCGAGCACCACCGGCGTCGGCGAGGTCACGCGCCCGCGGCGGTCCTTGGCGACGCGGACCATCAGCCGGTTCTCGGCGACCTGCTCGAGCTCCAGCCGCATCGCGACCGGCAAGGGCATCGGCCGCGCCGCCTGGCGATCGGTGAGGAGCAGGATCGTCCCGTCGCTCCCCTCGATCGCCAGGGCGAGCTTGCGCACCACGTTGACCCAGCGCGCGAGGTCGTCCTCGCGGCGCCCTGCCCCGGGCGCGCTCCGCTCCCCCTTCCCCGCGCCCTGGCCGAAGGCCCCCGGGACCCCGGCCACGTCGATCACGAGCACCGCGAACGCCCGGCTCATCGCCATCCGGACCGCGACCTTCGCGAGCGTCTCCGGCGGGGGTCGCACCACGAGCAGCCGGCTCAGATCGACGCCCGCGCGCGCGACCGCCGGGGCATAGAGCGATCCGCTCGGGTCGATCCACGCGCACCACGCCCCTGCCGTCGCGCTCGTCCCGCGCCGCCGCGCCTCCGCTTGCGCCGATGCACACGCGGAGAGGGCGAGCGAGGTGGAGCGCCCGAGCCCCCGCGGCGCGGCGAGCTCCACCACCCCCCCGCGCGGCAGCCCCCCTTCCGGGAGCGCGTCGTTGATTTCCCGCAGGCCGAGCGGGAGTGTCTTGGCGCGCGCTTCGAACTCGGGGAGGGTGTGGCGCAGGAGGTCCCGGGCAAGCGGAGCGGCAAGAGCGGCGGACGACATACTGAACACGATAACAGTACCCTCGCCAGGCTGCCAACTTTGCAGGACGAACAACGTCCTACCTGCGCCCGTCGCGTTCTCCTTTTGCCCTCCCAGGGCGGCGGAATGGCCGGTCCGGCAATTTGTGTGCGGAAAGGATGGCAGGACGACGGGGGTGAAGCGAATGCCGTCGTCGACTCTTCAATAAGTCCGACCTGGGCAGGTCGACCTCGCGGCCAGCGACGACCAGCGCTCCTGCCGCCCCCGCGGGCGCGCGATTCCGGCCCCGCCGGCGGGCGCGCGGGGCGCCTGACGCCTCAATGCGGCGGAGCTGCCGCTCCGGGGGCGCCTCCCACGTAGCGGGAGCTCGGGCGGATGAGCCGCCCCGCGCGCCTCTGCTCGTCGATGTGCGCGCACCAGCCGGCGACCCTGCTCACCGCGAAGGTCGGCGCGAAGAGCGTGCGCGGCAGCCCGAGCGCGTCGAGCAGCACCGCCGTGTAGAACTCGACGTTCGCGCGCAGCGGGCGATCCGGGTGCCGCGCGCGGAGCGCCGCCTCCGCCGCCCGCTCGACCTCGCGCGCCAGCGCGAGCCGAGCGCCCCGCGCGCCGCCCGCCGTCCGCGCGAGCCGCTCGATCGCCCGCTCGAGCACCGCCGCCCGCGGATCCCTCACCCGGTAGATCCGGTGCCCCATGCCCATGATCCGCCGGCCCGCCGCGAGCTCCGCCTGGATCCAGCGCTCGGCGCAGCCGGAGGGCGGCGCGCCGTCCCCGCCCGCCGTCGCCGCGATCGCGTCCAGCATGTCGAGGACCGGCCCGGGCGCGCCGCCGTGGAGCGGCCCCTTCAGCGCGCCGATCGCCGCGACCACGGCCGAGATCGCGTCCGACCCCGTCGAGGTGACCACGCGCGCGGCGAAGGTGGACGCGTTCATGCCGTGATCCGAGACCGTCACGAGGTACGTGTCGAGCTCGCGCGCCTCGGCCTCGCTCGCGGCAACCCCTCGCGCCATGCGCAGGTAGTCGGCCGAGAGCCGGAGCGCCGGATCGGGCGCGACCGGCGCCTCTCCCGCGCGGCGCCGCGCCCACGCCGCCGCGAACGTCGCGACCGCCCCGGCGACCGCCGCGGGCGGGGTGTCGCCCGAGAGGTGCGCGACCGCGGCGCGGAGCGCATCCATCCCGTCGCCCGCCTCGAGCGCGTCCCCGAGCCGCCCGAGCAGCGCGAAGGCCCGCGTCCGCCCCTCGGCGATCGCTCTCCGGAGCGACTCCCGCCCCGCCGCCCCGGGCAACGCGCCGCCCCAGAGCAGCCCGCACACGTCCTCGAAGGTCACCCCGCCGCCGCCGGCGAGCTCCTCGACGTCGTGGCCCGCCAAGGTGAGCCTCCCCCGCTCTCCGTCCACCTCCGAGAGCCGCGTCTCCGCCACCACCACACCCTCTAGGCCGCTCGCGAGCGGCGCCGTCACGTCCCTCATCCCGATCACCTCCGCTGACGACATCTTGGGCACCGCACGAGGTTGATCAACCTTGATTGTACAATCAACCATGTACGGCCTCGAAGCGCACCGGGGAAGAATCCCGGAGGAGGCCGAGAGAGGCGGTGCTAGGAAGGACGGGTGTCTTCGGCGCGCCGCGATCGGCGCCTCGTGCATCGGACAGGATGGATGCAACGTTGAGGGGCGCTCATGGTGGATCTACCTGACTCGGAGCAGCGGCCCTCGGCCTACGTGACCGGCGCCGAGGCCGCGGAGCTGCTCGGCGTGAAGCGGGAGACGCTCTACGCGTACGCGAGCCGGGGTGTGCTCCGGGGGGTGCCTGGCGGGCGAGGGCGCGCGCGGCTCTACCTCAGGGCGGACATCGAGCGGCTCAAGGCGCGGCACGACGCGCGCGCCGGCCACGGCCCGGTCGCCGCCGAGGCGCTCCGGTGGGGCGAGCCGGTGCTCGAGTCGGCGCTCACCGCGATCGGCCCGCGCGGGCCCGTCTACCGGGGCAAGGAGGCGGTCGCGCTGGCGCTCGGGGACGTGCCCTTCGAGGCGGTCGCCGAGCTGCTCTGGACCGGCGAGCTGCCGGCGGAGGGCGCACCGGCGGCGCGGCCAGGCCGGCTGAGCGTCCGCCCACCCAAGCTCGCGGCGCTCCTGCCGGAGGGCGCGCCGCCGTTCGTCGCGCTCGCGCTCGTGGTGCCCGCGCTCGGCGCGCACGACCCGGCCCGCCACGTGGGCGCGCCGTCGGGCGACGGGCGCATCCCCACGAGCGACGCGGAGCGCGCGCGGGCGCGCGCCCTCGTGCGATCGCTCGCGGCGCTCGTGGGCCTCGGGCGGGACGCGCGCAGGGCGGCCGAGGCCCTCGAGGCCGAGGGGGCGGCGCGGCGCCTGCTCATCGCCCTCGGCGCGAACCCCTCGAAGAAGGCCGAGCGCGCCGTGAACCGGGCGCTCCTTGTCTCGGCCGATCACGAGCTGAACGCCTCGACGTTCGCGGTCCGGGTGGCCGCCTCGACCGGGGCCGACCTCTACGCCTGCGTCAGCGCGGGGCTCGCGGCGCTCTCCGGCCCGAGGCACGGCGGCATGACCGACCGGGTGGAGGCCCTTGTCGCCGAGGCAGGCCGGCCCGAGCGCGCCGCCGCCGCGGTCCACGAGCGGCTGCGCCGCGGCGAGCCCATCGCCGGCGTCGGGCACAGGCTCTACCCCGAGGGCGACCCCCGCGCCCAGCTGCTGATCGACACGGCCCGCGCGCTCGCGCCGCAGAGCGCGGCCTTGCGCACGGTGCTCGCGCTCGTCGACGCGCTGCGCGACGCCGGCCTCGATCCGCCGTCGCTCGACCTGGGCCTCGTCGCGATCGCGGCCGCGCTCGGCCTGCCGGCCGGCTCGGCGGCGGCGCTCTTCGCGATCGGGCGCGCCGCGGGGTGGATCGCCCACGCGTTCGAGCAGCGGGAGGCGGGGTACATGCTGCGGCCCCGCGCCCGGTACACGGGGCCCTGATCGCCGCGCCCGCCCCTAGAAATCCACCTGCATTCCGAGCTCGACCACCCGGTTCGGCGGCAGACCGAAATACGCCGTCGCCGGCCGCGCGTTCCGCGAGATGAACGCGAACAGCCCCTTGCGCCACCGGGACATCTTCGAGCGCCCGGTCGTCAGCAGCGTCTCCCTGCCGAGGTAGTAGCTCGTCCTCCCCAGATCGATGTCGAGCCCGTGCCGCTTGCACCCCTCGAGCACCGACGGCGCGTTCGGCGTCTGCATGAAGCCGTAGCACGCCGTGACCTGGTAGATCCCCTCGCCCCGCGGGATCACCGTCGTACGCCGCTCCGCCGGCACCTCGGGCACGTTCGTCACCTGGATCGAGAGGAGCACCACCTGCTCGTGCAGCACCTGGTTGTGCTTCACGTGGTGCAGCAGGATCGGCGGCGTGCCCTCGGGGCTCGACGCCATGAAGACCGCCGTCCCGCGCACCCGGTGCGGCTTCATGCGCTTCACGTCCTCGAGGAACATATCGAGCGGCAAGATGGCCGACTTGATCGCCGCAGCGAGGTGCTTGCGCCCCGTCTTCCAGGTCGTCATCACCGTGAAGGTCGCCGCGCCCATCACGATGGGCACCCAGCCCCCGTGAAAGAACTTGGCGCTGTTCGCCGCGAAGAACGCGAGGTCGATCACCAGGAAGAGCCCGGCCAGCGGCAGCGACTTCCAGACCGGCCAGCCCCACGTCTTCCGGGTGACCACGTAATAGACCACCGTGGTGATCCCCATCGTCCCCGTGACGGCAATGCCGTAGGCAGCCGCGAGCGCGCTCGAGTTCTTGAAGGTGAGGACCAGCACGATGCACGAGATCAGGAGCCCGCTGTTCACCTCGGGGATGTAGATCTGCCCCGCCTCGTCCTTCGAGGTGTGGACCACCGTGACGCGCGGGAAGTACCCGAGCTGCACCGCCTGCTGCGTCAGCGAGAAGGCCCCGGAGATGAGCGCCTGGGAAGCGACGACCGTCGCCGCCGTCGCGATCGCCACCGTGGGGTAGAGCGCCCATGACGGGACCAGCGCGTAGAACGGGTTCGCCGCCGCGGTAGGGTCAGCGAGGAGCTTGGCGCCCTGACCGAAATAATTGATGAGCAGCCCGGGCCAGACGATCGTGTACCAGGTGTACTTGATCGGCACTCGGCCGAAATGGCCCATGTCGGCGTACAGCGCCTCGCCGCCCGTGATGCAAAGGACGACCGCGCCGAGGATCAGGAAGCCATGCAGGTTGTTCTCGGCAAAGAAGCTCACCGCGTAGGTCGGTGAGACGGCCCGGAGCACGCCGGGGCTGCCGATGATCTCCTTGGCCCCGAGCAGCACGAGCGTGAGAAACCACACGAGCGTCACCGGCCCGAAGATCGACCCGACCCCGGCCGTGCCGCGCTTCTGCACGAGGAACACGGCGAGCAGCACACCGCAGGTGATGATCGGCACGACGGTAGGATCCAGCTTCGGGATCGCGACCTCGAGGCCCTCCACGGCCGAGAGCACCGAGATCGCAGGCGTGATCACGCCGTCGCCGTAAAGGAGTGACGCGCCGAAGAGGACGAGGAGCACGAGGAGGCCGCGGCCCTCGCCCTTGCGATCGCCGCTCGGGACGAGCGCGAGCAGCGCGAGGATGCCGCCCGCGCCCTCGTTGTCGGCCCGCGTGATGAACGTCACGTACTTGACGGTCACGACCATCATCAGCGACCAGAACATCAGCGAGAGCACCCCGAGCACGTTCTCGGGCGTCGGAGCGACGTGGTGCGGGCTGCTGTGGCTGAAGCACTCCTTCATCGCGTAGAGCGGGCTCGTCCCGATGTCGCCGTAGACGACCCCGAGCGCCGCCAGCATCAGCGGCCACATCTTCTTCGAGCTCGATAGGTGGGCGCGCTCGGCCAATGGAGAGGGCGCGGGGCGCTCTGCGGCAGGGACCGGTCGTGGGCTCATCGTCATCGGGGGCGAATCCTACTCCATCGAGAGCGCGACCAGCGAGGACGCGGAGCGCGCCGGCTCAGCCGAGCGCGCGCGCCGCCACGGAGAGATCCTCGATGAAGCGGGACAGCTCGGCTTGCCTCGACGCTTCGTCCGGCATACGGAGGATCGACGCGGGGTGCACCGTCGCCAGCGCGCGCGGCGCGAGCGGCGCAGCGACGATCCTGCCGCGCTCTCGCGTGACCCGGAACGAGCTGCCGAGCAGCGCCTGCGCGGCCGTCGCGCCGAGGCATACCACGATCGCCGGCTGCACCACCGCGATCTCCGCGGCGAGCCACGGCAGGCACGCGCGTATCTCGCGCGCGTCCGGCTTCATGTGGATGCGGCGCTTGCCGCGCGGCTCCCACTTGAAGTGCTTCACCACGTTGGTCACGTACGCCCGGCGCCGCTCGATCCCCGCCGCCTCGAGCGCGCGATCGAGCAGCTGCCCCGCGGGGCCGACGAACGGCTTGCCGGCCAGGTCCTCCTTGTCGCCCGGCTGTTCGCCGACGAGGAGCACGTCCGATCGCGCCGCGCCCTCGCCGAACACCGTCTGCGTCCCCCGCTCCCAGAGCGGACACGCCCGGCACCGCGCGGCGGCCTCGCGCAGGCTCGGCAACGAAGGAGCGCTGGGGACGAGGGCCGCCGCTGTCGCCTCGCCAGCGCCGCGCGCTGCTGCATTTCGTCTCGCCACGGTCGACATGACCGTCTCCACAGCATCGCTCGTGCCATGGGCGACGCGGCGCGTTCGAACGCGCCGCGTCGCGAGGAGCACGGTCGAGCCGTCTTGACGGCCTCCGGCAGCCTTCCCATAGTGCCACGGTCCCTCGACTTTGACCGACCAGTCAGAATGCCCCGCCTCGCCGATCGCCGCGCCAGGATCGAGCTGCTCCGCGCCGCCGAGGCTGCCTTCACCGAGCGCGGCCTCGCCGCCGCGAGGGTCGAGGACATCACCGAGCGTGCGGGCGTCTCGAAGGGCGCTTTCTACCTGCACTTCCAGAGCAAAGACGACTGCTTCAAGCAGATCGTCGAGACCTTCATCGCGCGCCTCGCGGGGTGCGTGGAGCCGCCGCCCATCGTCTTCGAGGCCGAGCGAGCGTCGGTGAACGAGTACTTCAAGCGGGTCCACGCCCACGACATCGAGGTGCTCGAGTTCTGCTGGCAAAACCGGGCGCTCCTCAAGATGATGCTGGCGGGCGGCGGCGGGGCGCCCTACGCCTACCTGATCGACGAGTTCGCCCAGCGCGTAGCGCGGCAGGTGGAGGGCCGCGTCCGGTACGCGATCGACATCGGCCTCTACCGGCGCGATCTGGATCCCAGCGTCATCGCCGCGCTCATCTCCGGCGCCTTCGACCGCCTGGTGCGCAAGCTCATCGACGTGCCATCCAGGCCAGACATCGCCGCCTGGTGTACGCAGGTGCTCCAGCTCTTCACGCACGGCCTGCTCGCCCCGGAGGTGCGCGCCGTCGCTGACCTGCCGGTCATGGAAGCACCCCCGCGCAGCGCGCGGCAGACGGCCGACCCGGCGCCCGCCGCGGCGTCGGGCAGCGAGCGCCGGCGCGCCAAGACCAAGACGACCTAGGGCCCCGCCGACCGACCGCGGTCGGCCGGCGGATGCAGGCCTCGTCGGAAACCTCGGCAACCTGGGGAAGCTCGGGGAACCCTGCGAACCGGCGAACCGGCGAACCAGCGGACGGCGAACCGGCGAACCAGCGGACGGCGAACCGGCGAACCAGCGGACGACGAACCAGCGAACCGCGAACCAGAGCGAGCTCGATGCCCGCCGTAGGGTTCTGCCCGAACAAAACAACCCGCTGCTCGCCGGCGACCAGGGCATTTGTACAGGGAATCCCCGACAAGCGATTCCACATCGCCCTAGCGGTCGATCGGGCAGCAGCTGAGCTAGAGCTAACAGTCAACGGGAATTTCGGCGGGACAGTGAGGGGGTGGCTCGGGGAGCCGGAGGGAAACCGCTCGGGCAACTCGGAAGGTGCGCGGCCTTGGGGGAGCGGTCCTGCTCGTTCAATCGCGTCAGGCTGACCGTCGCGCGCTCTGGTCGGCCGCGGCCACTCTCTGGACGGCTCTCCGCAGAGGATTCGGAACTGTCGAGTGGGGGCTGGATGGGCACACAAACAGGTCGTGATAGACGGTTGATCCAGGAGCTGCTCCGGCAGACTTGCCGCTCGATCCAGTGGCGCGCGGACACCGCAAGGTCGATTGCGGACAGGATCGAGGTCGCCCTCGCCGAGCACGCGCTCCACGTCTCCACGCCGGACGTCGACCTCCGCGTCCGGTTGACCAAAGACTTTGCGCTCGCCATCGCGATACGCGTGCTCTCCTTCGGCGACGAGGCCGAGGAGTCGCTGAGCAAAGCCCTGTGCCAGGACAGGTCGCTGATGGCAGAGCTCGTGAAGGCAGAGTGGCAGCTCGTGCGCACCGCCTGCAGAACGGCCGAACAGGCAGCCGGGAGGCTGGTGCTGCTGACGGCGGTACCGGAGGCGTGAGACGACGAGCAAGACGCACGCCGAGAGCTCGCGCCCGAGGCTCACGGCGGGAGATCCGTGAGAACATAATGGATCGGGGGCTCGCCTGCTCGGCCCGGCGCATGGCGAGCTGCACCCTGGAAGCTGCTGTCAACAAGAGCGCAGACACGGCATGATGCGACAGGGCCCACGAGGCGATAGAGATGGCGCCCCAGACCAGCTACAGCATTTACGTTCGCTTCCGGGGCAGGCGGCTCGCGCTCACAAAGCACATCCGCTCGCTCGAGACGGCGCGCTCCGCGCTTCAAGCCTTGCGGGCAGAGCGGTTCCACGACGCCGATCAGGTGTTCCTCGTCAACGACGCGACGAAGCAGATCGTCGACGAACGGGGGTGGGAGGAGGCCCGAGCGCCCGGGGAGGAGCGGCAGATCAGCGTCAACATCCGCCTTCAGCCCGACGGCGTGCGCACGGAGCGCGCGCACGACGCGGGGAAAGAGGCGGCTCGATCGCTGCGGGAGGCCAAGGCCCCCGCGCTGCTCGAGGCCCATGCTCCGCTCGCGACGCCCGCGGATCACATGGCGCGGGCCGAGGGCGAGGCGCGGCGCGAGCCGCCGGAGAGGGTGTGGTTCGGGGTCGAGAGCTTGGAACCGCCGCGCGCACGCCTGCGCCGCGCCATGGCCGCGGCCCAGGTCGCACGAGCGCGCCACGACGCCGCGCTGGACGCCCTGACCAGGCTCCAGCCCGGCGGGAGGATGGATGAGATGACACAGATGAGGCTCAACGATTCTGCCCGCAGGGTATCCGAGCGTTCCGCATACATCATCGAGCGGCTCGAGCACCTCCTGAAGCGCCTGGAAGGCGCGCGCTGATAGGGTGAGAGGATCGTGAGGCGCCGTGTCCCGTGCGCTGCGTGGACGACGACAGCCATCGTTGACCGACCGCTCACCGCGACCCTGGCTTCGTGCCTATGAGGATCTCGCTGGTGCGAGACGCGTGAGAGGGCGCCCAACCGTTCAAGCCAACAATGCCTGAACAGAAGAAGTCACGCCGGACGCAACTCGGGGCACCGGCCCAGGACGATGCCGCGCCCCTGGCCGTCAGGGCAGCCGCGCCGGGTCGCGCGCCGGCTCCGCTCCAGGACGCCGGCGAGAGCGCCGCAGCGGGCGAGCCGCTCACGGGGCGCGAGCTGCGCTTTCCCGTCGTCTGTGTCGTCGCGTCGGCCGGCGGACGCGGCGCGATCGCGGAGCTCCTCCGGCGGTTGCCCAGCAGGGATACGAGCCTCGCGCTCGTGCTCATCTACAGCGCGGATCCAGGGGAGATCCCTCTCCTCGAGCTCGTGGTGCAGAGCAGCCCGCTCCCTGTGGCCGAGCTCCGACCGGGGATGCAGCTCGTGCCTGGCCGCGTCCTGGTCCTTCCCCCGGAGATGCAGGCGACCCTGGCCGGGATGAGCGTCGAGCTCGCGCCGCTGGGCGAGGGCGGCCCGGGCCCTGCCGATCTCTTCCTGCGCTCGCTCGCGGGCGAGCTGGGGTCGAGCGCGGTGGCCGTCGTGCTGTCCGGCGCCGGGAGCGACGGCGCCCTCGGACTGAAGGACGTGAAGGCCGAGGGGGGGGTCACCTTCGCGGAGAACCCGCGCGGCGCCGAGCGGCCGGCGCTCCCGCGGAGCGCCATCGCGGCCGGAGGCGTCGACTTCACCCTCAGCGTCGAGGAGATCGCGGCGGAGCTCGTGAGGATGGGTCGCCCCGGGCACGTGCTCGCTCCGTGGCTCAGGCAGGGCACGCCCTCCGGAGTGGACTCCGATCTCAGCAAGCTCCTTAGGCTGCTTCACGCCGCGGTGGGCGTCGACTTCAGCCAGTACAAAAAGAGCACGCTGAAGCGCCGCATCCAGCGGCGAATGACGCTCCACAGGCTCGCCACACTCCAGGATTACCTGGATCACGTGAAAGCGCACCCCGGCGAGATCGAGGATCTCTACCAAGACCTCCTCATCAAGGTCACCACGTTCTTCCGCGACCCCGGGGCGTTCGCCGCGCTGAAGACCCACGTGTTCCCGGTGCTCATGCACAACAGGCCGCAGGACTCCCCTGTTCGCATCTGGGTGCCGGGCTGCTCGACGGGCGAGGAGGTCTACTCTCTCGCGATCTCGTTGCTCGAGTTCCTCGAGGCCGACGCGACCGATCACGCCATCCAGATCTTCGGCACCGACCTGAGCGAGGCCGCCATCCAGCAGGCGCGATCCGGCGTCTATATCGAGAGCATCGCGATGGACGTCTCGCCCAGCCGGCTGCGCCGCTTCTTCGTCAGGGTACAAGGCGGCTTTCAGGTCAACAAATCGGTCCGCGATCTGTGCATCTTCTCGCGCCACAACGCCACGGCCGACCCGCCGCTATCGAAGCTCGATCTCACGAGCTGCCGCAACCTGATGATCTACCTGGAGCCGAGCCTGCAGCGCCGGCTGCTGCAGACGTTCCATCAGGCCCTCAAGCCCACGGGCTTCCTGCTCCTCGGCTCGTCCGAGAGCCTCACCACGATGCCCGACCTGTTCGGGGTCGTGGACAGGACCCACAGGATCTTCTGTAAGCGCGCCGCGTCCGCGGCGGCCCACTCGCTCGGCCTCGCCGCGCTCGCTCTCCCCAGCGCGCCGGTGGTCGCGCTGGCGGCGGAGAAGAAGCAGAGGGAGCCGGAGGGGCTCGGCATGGACGCGGTACGCAAGGAGGCCGACGCCATCGTCATGGCGCGTTATGCGCCCGCCGGCGTGGTCATCGACGAGGAGATGCAGATCGTCCAGTTCCGGGGCAAGACAGGGCCGTACCTCGAGCCGTCACCGGGCGACGCCAGCCTCCACCTCTTCAAGATGGCCCGAGAGGGGCTCGTGCTCGGCCTCCGGACCGCCATCGACGCGTCGCTGAACTCGGGGGCGATGGCGCGCAAGGAGCAGATCAAGGTCAGGCAGGACGAGAAGATCCGGTACGTCGACGTCGAGGTGTGGCCGCTCAAGATGCGGCTCCCGCAAGGGCGCTGCTTCCTCGTCATCTTCTCCGAGTCGGGCGCGCCGAGGCCGGACCGGCCGGGCAGCGACCCGGCCCCGAGCGACACCCAGAAGGATCTGGAGATCGTCCAGCTCCGCAGGGAGCTCGTGACCACGAGGGAGTACCTCCAGTCGCTCATCGATGAGCTCGAGGCGACGAATGAAGAGCTCCTGTGCACGAACGACGAGCTCCTCGCGAGCAACGACGAGCTGCACCGGATGAACGACGCGCTCGAGGGCGCCCACGAGGAGCTCCAGTCGGCGAACCAGGAGCTGACGACCATCAACGAGGAGCTCAGCAGCAGCAACGTCGCGCTCGGCCTCGCCAACGACGAGCTGCGCAAGCTCCTCGGCGGCATGAACATCCCGATGCTCGTGGTCGACGCGGACCTCCGGATCCGCCGCGCCGCTGGCGCTGCCGACAAGCTGCTCGGCCTCGCCGCGAGCGACGTGGGCAGGTCCATCCTCGAGGTGAAGTCGAGGAGCGTGGCCGACATCGCGCCCGTCGTCGCCGAGGTGCTCGGCACGATGAGCACCGTCGAGCGGCACGTCGAGGATCGCGAGGGGCGCCGCTATCTCATGCGGGCGCGCCCTTCCCGGACCACCGACAACGAGGTCGACGGCGCGGTGATCTGCTGGCTGGAGAGCGACGCGCCGAGGCGCCCCACGCGCGAGCTCGCGGGCGCGCGCGACGACCTTTCCGCCGTCTTCGAGGTGCTGCGCCACCCGTTCCTCCTGCTCGACGGGGAGCTCCGGATCCGGGCGGTCACCCGGCGCTACTGCGAGCAGTTCAGGGTCCCGCTCGGCGACATCGAGGGGCGATCGCTCTCGGCGATCGACGCCGGATGGAACACCCCGCAGCTGGAGCAACAGCTCCGCGACGTGCTCCACCGCCACGCCGCGCTCGTCGACTTCCGCCTCGAGGCCGTGCTCGCGCACGCTGGCCGCAGGACGCTGTCGTTCTCAGCCTTCCGGCTCCAGGCCGACGAGGGCGAGCTCCCAGCCCTGCTGCTCGTCGTCGAGGACAGGACGGCGGCCGAGGTGGATCAAGGCGCTCCACCCGGGGCGCGGCCAGCGCGCCGCGCCGATCACGGCTGACACGCTCATCCCCGCCGTGTCCGCCAGTCCCCCGAGTCGATCCGAGGACACCCCAGCGCCTGTCCGGCGAGCATCAGGTAGGCCTCGCAGGGCGCGCCGCCGTCGAGCGCGATCGGCTCGCGCCGAAAGAGGTCGGGGCAGCCCTCGTAGAGGTCGAGCGAGGCCAGCGTCTCCGGATCCGGCTCGTACAGCTCCCCGTGGACCGCGACCGAGCCCCCGCGCACGAGCGCCGGGTAGGCGCCGAAATCGGCGAGCTCGAACGAGGGGGCGGTGCGGGCGAGCCCGAGGTACTGCGCGCGCCCGAGCAACACGTGCGCGCGCTCGCCGCGCATCAGCGTGCCGTAGACGAACAGAGGCACCGTCACCGGCAGTGCTGTTCGACAGCGGCGAGCAGCTGCTCGAGGTTGATCGGCTTCTTGAGGAACTGCGCCGCGCCGAGCGAGGACACGAACTCGTCGCGGCCTGTCGCCGAGATGATCACCACCGGGATCGCGGCGAGCTCCGGGTCCTTCTTCTGCTCTGCCCTGAACTGCCAGCCATCCATGATGGGCATCATGAGATCGAGCAGGATGAGCCCGGGTCTCGGATCCGTTCTAAGCGCGCTGAGCGCCTCGCCGCCGTGCGCCGCCGAGGTGACGGCGTACCCCTCCTCTTGCAGGAGCTCGGCGAGGGTCTCTCGAATATCCGGATCGTCATCGACAACGAGGATCCTCTTCAAGGGAGTGGCAGGCACGGTGCATCAACCACTATGCGAAAGCCTGACGTCACGGCGAAACAGGGAAAGACCTGAATCCCTGCTCGGGTTCCGCTTGATCGGGCTCTTTCTGCGAGGAAGGGGGCGCATGAAGGTCTCTCTGGGGCAATCAGCGCAATCAGCGCCGCGAAGGCGCCTTAGAGCGGAGCCCGCTCCCGCGTCGCCCGTGCGGCCATGCAGCCGCGCGAGGTCGATGTTGGAGGGTTCGGGCGTACGCATCGTGGCGGTCCACCGTCGGCGGTCGAGCCCGATGTTACAGCACGGTGACGCTCCCGCGAAGCCGCTCTGTGTCCGATCTGCGGCCAGCCAGGGTGAGCGCAGCGCGGCTCGGTCGCGATCCACCACGTCATGAGCAGCGATCCTACCACCGGCGCCGAGGGACGCAGCAGCGCAGCGTCCGCCGGAACGACGGCCCGAGGGACTCGCGCCATGGGCCGAACGGGCAGCGTCAACCGTCGATATCGGGGGAGCCGAGCACCACCTTCGAGAGGGTGCCCAGGAGCACGTCGATGTCCACCGGCTTCGGGATGAGCGCGGCCGCATGCAAACGCTCGGCGATCGCCTGCATCTCGTGGGGCAGCCGGGCTGAGAAGATCATGAGGGGCGAAGGGGTGCCGAGGCCCTCAATCTCGGAGACGAAGCGATCCGTCGTCATGCCCGGCATCGTCAGGTCGAGGAGGACCGCGTGGAAGCGCCGCTCCGCGAGCGCGTCGAGCACCGCGCGCGCGGTCGCGGTCAGCTCGACCTCGTACCCCTCCAGGGTCAGGAGCTCCTCCAGCATTGTCGCGGTGTCGACGTCGTCCTCCGCAACCAGGATCACGTGCTTGCCACACATGGCTCCCCTCGGCTTTCTTTGGCAGCGGGCGTCGCTCGCCAGGGCAGCGTTCCCTCTCCTCCCCACGCTGGGGGGAGAAAAGCATCGGCGCGCGAGGCCGCCCGAGCCTCCACTGGCCAGAAGCCAGCGGCGCGCAGGCAACCTCCGTTGACGCACCCGGTATGACCGATGGCTCGAACACACCGGAGCGCTCGCCGCGGTGCGCCACACCCACGACCGCGACACGAAGTGCGCAGCCCGACAGTCCGCCGCTGTCCGCCGGTCCGGTACGTTCCGTCCCCCTCTCCCGCCCAGGGCAGTATGAAAGCCCGACTGCGCGCCGGATGCAACTCCGGGCAGAAGGAGCAACCTCGGGCGCAACCGACGCAACCGAGGCAACCGGCGCAACCGACGCAACGGCGGCAACCGACCGCAAGGAACCGACCGGGGGGACGACAGGGAGTGCGAGCAGACAGAGAGCGAGAACGGACTCCCCCACAGGGGAGTCCCCCTGGTAGACTCTCATGGATGCCTGGCGAACGCCGCGTCGCGCTGCTCGCGATGGAGCCAACCATGCCGGACGGTGGGGGAGCGCCGTCCAGCCATGGAGTCCGTCGTGTCGAGGCCTCCTTGCTCGCCGATCCGGAGCTCGCCGGCGTGCCGATCCACGTGATCGACGCGCAGACGAGGGACCTCGACGCGTGGGTCGCGGAGGTCGAGACCGTGGACGCGGACGTGGTCGCCCTCGCCGCGCACGTCTGGTCCTTTCCCACGTTCATCGAGGTCGCGCGCCACCTGCAGCGCAACCGGGCGGGGCGCACGATCGTCCTCAGCGGGCCCCTCGCGCGCCCCGCGATGTTCGCGCTCGCGCCCTGGCGCGACGCCGCCGCCTGCATCGACGCCCTCGTGCACGGCAACGAGCTCACGTTCCGGAACATCGTCCGGCTGAGCGAGCGCTCCCCCGAGGCGCTGCGCGCCGTGCCAGGGCTGCACGTCGCCACGGCCGGCGTCTGGGCCTCGACGGGCGAGCCGCCCTACGTGGCGCCCGACGAGCTCCCCTCGCCCATCCGGATGAAGCTGCTCCCGACCGATCGCATTGTCCCGCTCGAGATCTGCCGCGGCGGCGCCATGAGCTGCGCGACGTGCGGCGTCTCCACGGGCGACGCTGGCGCCGGCGTCTTCTCCGAGGCCTACCTCGTCGAGGAGCTGAGCGCGCTCCGCGCCGCCGGCGCGCCGGGCGCGCAGATCGTCGACGCCCCGCTCAACCTGAGCGCGGAGGCGTTCCGGAACCTCGTGGCCGCGGAGAAGCAGGTCGGCTTCTTCAAGCAAGCGGCGCTGATGGCGTCGATCGATCCTGAGCACGTGCACGACGAGCACCTCGAGTTCCTCCGCGGCGTCGCGCGCGTGTCGCTCGACGCGCGGCTGCCGCCGCTCAACAAGGAGACGGGCGACGGCACCCAGCGCCCGTTCAGGGAGTCGAAGTTCGCGAAGGTGATCGAGGAGCTCTCGACGTTCACGGACATCGAGGTGGACATCCTCCTCGGCCTACCGGGCGACGGTCCCGTCACGTTCCGGCGCACGCTCGAGCGCGCGCGGGAGCTCCCGTGCAAGGTCCGCATCTTCCACAGCCTCGTCCTTCCGGACGACCTCATGGTCCGCGCGCCCGCCTCGTTCGAGCTCCGCTTCGACCCCTTCACGCTGATGATGCGATCCTGCCTCGGCTGGTCCGAGGACGCGCTCTCTCGCGAGCGCAGCCGCCTCATCGAGATGGCGTACCGCGAAGGCGGCGAGATCACGCCGGACATGTGGTCGTTCCCCGGGCCTCGCGAGATGCGGCGGCCCGCGATGCCGCTCGGCAGCGGCGTGGTCCCGCCGGGCGGCGAGATCCGCGTCGAAGGCGCGACGACGCTCGCGCCGGCGGGGCAGGACCTGCAGCGCGTGCTCGAGCTCGGGATCAAGGAGGCGACCTCCGGCGGGTGGACGTTCGTGGAGGCCTCGGCGCGCCCGGGCGAGATCGTCGTCATCATGAAGACGCGCGACGGCGCGCTGGTCGTCGAGATGCGCCCCGCCTCGCCCACGGAGAACGCCTACAAGGTCGTGGACGGCGTCGCGTTCGGCTACCGCTCGCCGCGCGGCGTGAAGATGAGCGACGGCGCGCTCCGCCTGCTCGATCGCGTCCTCCAGCGCCTCCACGCGCCGGCGCGCACGGCGCTCGGCCTGTCGACGCAGGACGGCGGCCCCGGCTCGGCGCGGGTCCGGCGCTTCCGCGCCACGCCCTCGTGACGCCCTCGCCCCGATCGCGCAGCGCTCCGCCAGGCTCCAGCGCCGCGCTCCGCGCGCACGGCTGATCTCGGCCACTTCACCGCGCAAGCCGCGCGCGCCCCCCGACGAGCCGTCGACGCGCGACGCTCCGCCGGCCGGCGATCTCGATCGAGCGGCGCCGGGGGCCAGGACGCCCGCCGGGCTAACGCGCTCCGTCGCGCTCCTTGCCGTGCAGGGCGGCCGGCGCCCGCGGCGGCATCGATTCCAGGGGGCGGGCCCGCGAGAGGAGCTCTCTCCGCAGCTCACCCAGGCGCGCCGGAGAGAGATCCATGTGATCCACGATGTAGGGGTGGACCTGGCGGCTCTTGCCTCGGATGCTCAGCGCGCCGGTCGGCTGCGCCGGGACGCAGTCGTCGAGGGTCGCGTACGTCGTCTGGCAGATGATGATCTTGGAGCCGAGCTCCTTGTTGAACTGCTCGAGGCGCGAGGCCGTGTTTACCGTATCCCCGATGCAGGTGTATTCCATGCGCTGGAGCGATCCGATGTTGCCGGAGATGACGGTGCCGGTCGCGATCCCGACGCCCATCTTGATCTCGCCGCCGAGGAGCTTCCGCTCGTTCATCCGCTCGAGCGCCTGCACCATCTCGATCGCCGCGATCACGGCGCGCTTCGGCGCGTCCTCGACAGAGAGCGGCGCGCCGAAGACCGCCATCAGGCCGTCGCCGATGTACTTGTCGAGGGTGCCCCCGTAGCGGAACACGATGTCGACCATCTCCGTGAAGTACTCGTTCAGGAACGAGACCACGGCCTCGGGCTCGACGGACTCGGTGAGCGGGGTGAAGTTGCGGATGTCGGTGAACATCACCGAGACGTGCCGGCGCGTGCCGCCCAGCTTGAGCCGCCTCGGATCGGACAGGACGAAGTCGACGAGGTCCTTCGATAGATACCGGCCGAGCTCCTGCTTCTCGCGCTCGAGCCGGACGCGGGCCATGGACTCGACCGCGGCCCGGAGGAGCAGGTTGCGCGACATCCGCGCGATGATGCCGGCGACGACGCCGGGCAGCGCGATGAAGAGGATCTGCTGGCACTGGTCCGCGATGTTGATGGCGTTCTTCCCGTAGACGGACACCGGGCTGATCGGGACCGCGCCGGAGCCGACCGTGACGGCGAGCACGACGGAGTTGAAGAGGGCCGACAGCCCCGCCGAGTACAGGCACGCCGCGAGGCTGTAGCGGAAGCCCGACATCAGGTTCCAGAGCACGTAGACGGTCGCCAGGTAGCTCGTGAAGTACTCGATGATCCCCGAGTGATTCCTCGCCGTCCCCAGGGACGTGAGCGTGAGGAGCGCGAGGTCGACGAAGATGCTCACGTACTTGAGCCAGCCCACGTAGATGCCGGGGCGCAGCCGGAAGAACGCGTAGAGCACGAGCGAGTAGGCGAGGTACCCGCCGTTCAGGATCGCGAAGATCCGGTTGGCGCCCGGCGTGTTGATCGTCCACACGTGCATGAACGTGGCGGCGCTGAGCAGCGCAAACGCGAACCGGATGTGGTTCACGATCTGCTCCCCGCGCATCTCCTGCGCCTCCAGGATCCGCACGATCTCGGGCGACTTCTCGATGCTCATGTGCGCCGCTCCCCTCCGCGCCGCAGCCGAGACCACGCCGCGGCGAACCCACGCGCGCAGAGCGCGGTCGTCAGCGCTCTACCCTGGTGGTGCCCCTCGCGACCGCGCTTCATGGGCACCCGGTAGAGCGGCTCCGCAGGCCAAGAGCCGTCCACGAGCTGGCGCTCGCCGAGGAAGCGCAGCCCTCGCGTGAGGAGCAGCGGATCGGGCCGCTGCCTCATCGCCGCCCCCTCGATGCACGCGGCCGTGCAGAGCGGCGTCCCGAAGCCGCCGTCGAGCCGCTGTGATCGGAGCATCCGCGACAGCGTCGCGGCCTCGACCGCCGCGACCTCGTCGGCCCAGCGCGCGCCCCGCGCCCTCTCCCGGTAGAGCCGCGCGAAGCGGAGGAACGCGAGGTCCGTGTACGAGGCATCGTAGAAGCAAGCGCCCTCGATGCCGCGCTCCGAGGCGGCGTCGAGCACGCGCCGCGCGTTCGCGTCGACGAGCCGCGCGAACCGCTCGGCATCGAACGAGAGCAGGCCCACGAGCAAATTCAGCCGGACGGCCGCGCAGTCGTCGCCGGCCCACGCCGCGCCCGGCGTGGTCGGCCCCGCGGGCCCGCGGTAGAACCAGGTCGGGACGCCGCCGTCCTCACCCACGTTGGCTAGCATGACCTCGATCCACGACTCCGCCCGCTCCTTTGCGGCGCCCGTCTCGGCGACAAGCTCGAGCATGATGCCGAGGAGGTCGCCGTCCGGCGGAAGGTCGCGAAACGCGCCGAAGTAGCGGAGCTCTCCGGCCGGGATCTCATCGAGCAACGCCGCGGCGTCGGCGCGGACGTCGCGGGCGACCTCGCCGATCTCGAGCAGCGCTCTCAGGATCGTCGCCCGGACGAACCAATGCCCGATCGGCTGCTCGCTCGATCCGAGCACGCCGAAGCGCTGCACTTCCCAGGACTCGCGCCACGGCGCGGCGTCCAGGAGGAACGCGACCGCCGCCTGCCGATCCGCGCGCGCGTCATCGGGCGGCGCCGGCTCGCCCTGCGCGCGCGGCGGCCCGAGCGCCGCGCCGGCGCCGAGGAGATCGCGGAAGGACATCAGCCCCTCGAAGAAGCGGAGGCGCTCGCCGAGCGCGTCGAGGAACTCGCGCTGCGCTTCGGCGAGCCCGCGCGCGCTCGGGCTCGTTCGAGGGGAGGCGGCCACGATCTCACGGGCCGACGCGAGCGTCTCCCGCATGCGCGCGGCGAGCGCGGCGCGGTACGGGCGGGCCGCGAGCAAGCCGTGGATCTCGCCGCGGCGCACGGGGGACGCGCGCTCGCCCGAGAGGGCGCGGAGCAGCGCAGGAGCGAGCCCCGCGTCGCGCAGCCAGAGCGCGAAGAGCGGCGTGAGCGTCGGCGCGGCGAGATCAGGCGCGCTCGGCTCGATCCAGAGGCGCACGAGCCCGTCCAGCAGCCAGATCGGCTCGGCCACGGCCTCTCCGAAGCGCCGGGCGGGCGCGAGATCGTCGCCTGCGACGAGCGCGGGCGCCGTCCAGAGGGCGACCGCCTCGCGCGCACCGGCGGCGGTGGGCGCCGCCATGGCGCCGGAGCCGTCGAGCTCGATCACCGGGTTCTCGCGCCATGAAGCCTCCGCCAGCTCGGCCAGGCCCAGGAGCCACCCGTGCACGCGCGCGTCGTCCGCGTGCTGCGCGAGGAGACGCGCGGCGAGCGCGCCCCGCGCGAGCGCGTCCGGAGCGCCTTCGATGCCCCCGGCGGCCACCGCGGCGACCGCCACGGCGGCGTCTGCGGCCGCGTCGGGCGCAGACGCCCGCCCGCAGAGCCGCAGCGCCCAGCTGGCCCACGGGATGCTGTACCCCGGCGGCGTGCCCACGCCGCGCTCGATCGCGAGCGCTCCCCACGCCGCGTCACCGCGCTGGAGCGCCCTCCCTGACGAGAGCGCCGACAAGGCGCGCTCGCACACAGCCCTGTCCCCCGGGTCGAGCCATGGCCAGGCGGCGGCCACCCCTCCAGCAGGGGACAACGTCACATACCGACTCCGCCATCACGCGCCGCGGCCGCGATGGCCGCGTCGACCGCTTCGGGTGTCGAGGTCGCGGCATCCCGGATGCGCTGGAGCGTCTCCGATCCGACGTCGTATCCCTCCGCGTGGATGGTGCGCTCGGGGTCGGCAAGGAGCTGCTTGCGGAAGCTCGAATCAACGACGGCACGACCGATGAGCTCTGCCTCTGATTTCTTCGGCGTCATGACCCCTCGCTTTCTCGCTCCGGAGGCTAGGAGACCTCCAAACGGCTAGCAAGTACAAGCAGGAGCGTCCCGCGCGTCCGCGCCGGATGTCGCGCCCGCGCACGGCAATCGGTTCGTCTCATCGCGGCGCGACGACGGGATCGCCTGCGAGCGCGCTGAAGAACGCGAGGAATACCCGCCGCTGGATCGCGACCATGTACTGCTCGCGCTCCCTGCAGAAACGCGCGGCCTCCGGTAGCCCGAGGGCCCCGGCGGCGACCTGGGCGCGAGCGAGCTCACAACGCGCCTCCTCCAGGATGGCGTCGAATCCGCCGCGCACGAACAGCCGCGCGCGCAGGGCGAGCGCGCCGCGAACCTCCGGATCGCGACAGGGGCCGCTGTCGGAGACGACAGCACCGCCCGCCGGCGCTGCGTCCTTCGTTTCATCCAGCGCCCAGAGACGGGAAAGTACATAGGTCGTGTTGCCGAAACCACGATCCTTCTCTGCGTGCAGCAGGTCCGCGAACAGCTGGTGCGCTGCAACGAGAGCGGAAACGAACTCCTCGAGGGCGGCGAGGTGCTCCGCCTGGGAGAGCGCGAACAGGGCCGCGGCAGCCGGGAGCACGAGCGGGCGCGAGCGAGCGAGCACCCGCCGGAACGCGGCGACGTCGCGCGGGCCTGCGCCCCGGTGGAGCCGCCGTTCGAGGAGCATCGCCTCGCCGTACCCGAGCCAGACCTCTTCGAAGAGGCCCCAGAACGCGCTCCCAGGAGGCAGCGAACGGGCGAGAAGCGCCTGATGGCGAGCGAACAGCGCCCCGGACAGGAGCACGGCCGCTCCGGGTTCCCCCACCCCTTCGTCCAGCAAGTCGTCTTCGATCCGGACGTGCAGGTACCCGAAGGCGGCCGCCTCGGCGAGGTCGACGGCGAGCGGCGGCAGCGCCGGCGATCCTGCGTCGTGCGCGGGCTCCGGCCCGGCGGCACGCGTCGCGACCCAGAGCGGCAGATCGAGCACGGGGAGCGCCATCGGGTGCGAGAAGTACCCCTCGCCTGGCTCGCCCTCGAACAGCCGGAGGCGCGCGGCGAGCTCATCGAACAACGCCCCGAGCTCGCTCCCGAGCCGGGCCCGGAACGACGCGAACCGCCGCAACACCTCGGCCTCGAGCGACGCCTTGATGATGGCGCCCTGCGCGCCCTCGCCTCCCCCTGCGCGGCTATCCTCGCTCATCCCACCTCCGGCCGGCGCAGGCGGCGCCGCCTCGGGCGACGCTAGCACGGGCAGCCTCGTCCGAGGCGGCGGGTCCGGCCGACTTTGCCCCGCGCCCCGCCCGTGCGACACTCGGCGACTCCACGAGATCAGAGACCATGATCGATTCCGAGCGTTTCGCTGGGCGTCACGGGGATATCACGACCGACGCGCGCGCTGACGTCCTCGATTTCAGGGATACCCTCTATCGCCCCACGATGGTGGAAGTGCCTCCGATCATGCCCCCGGAGCACTTCATGGAGTGCGGCGTGCCCGTGCTCGACCAGGGCAGGAACAACGGCTGCACCGGCTTCACGGTCGCCACCGTGGCGCACTACCTGCTGCGCAAGCGCAGGGTCTCCCCGGACCGCGGGCTCGTGAGCCAGAACATGGTGTACACGATGGCGCGCCGTTACGACGAGTACCCCGGCGAGGACGACGCGAGAGGATCCAGCCTGAGGGGCGCGATGAAGGGCTGGCACAAACACGGTATTTGCTCCTACGAGCGCTGGCCGTGGGACGCGAACGATCTCCACGGCACGCTCACGCCGGAGCGCGCGGCGGACGCGATGCTCCGGCCGCTCGGCCTGTATCAACGGGTGAACCACAGAGACCTCCCGGCGATGCACACCGCCCTCGCGGAGGTCGGGGTCATCGCGGCCTCGGCGCTGATCCCGTTCAACGGCTGGTATTACGGGATCCAGAAGAACGGCATCATCCCGCCGGTCGACAAAACGAACCCCTTCATCGCGCCCTGGGGCGGTCATGCGTTCGCGATCGTCGGATATGACGCGGAGGGCTTCTGGATCCAGAACTCGTGGGGTGTCGGCTGGGGCAAGAGCGGCTTCGGTCGACTCTGTTACGACGACTGGCTCCAATACGGCTTCGACGCGTGGGTCGGGCGGCTCGGCGTCCCGATCCGCCTGAACCAGCCGCGCTCGCTCCGCCCCCTCACGTCCACCAGCCGGACGTTCGCCAGCCTGCGACCCCACCTCATCAGCGTCGACATGCACGGCCAGCTCCAGCAGCGCGGAGCCTACGGCACGTCGTCGGAGGACGTCCGCATCATCATGGAAGAGGATTTCCTCAGCGCGACCGAGACCTGGAAGCGCCGGCGGCTCGTCTTGGTCGTGGGCGGCGGGCTGCGCCGGCAGATCGACGCGATCAACCGGATGTCGCGCCTCCGGCCGAAGCTGCTCGGGCACGAGATCTACCCCATCGAGATCCTCTGGGAGACCGACCACTACCCGCGCCTCCTCGAGATCCTCCATCGCGCCACGGAGGGCCGGCGCCACGACGGCTACGATCCCAGGGCGTTCGGGTTCATGATCGATCGGCGCGACGACGCCCTCGAGCCGCTCGTCCGCCGCATGGGCGGCAAGGCCGAGTGGGACCGCATGAAGCTCGCCGCGGGCGACGCGACGATGGACACCGACCACGGCGGCGTCCGCGAGATGATCGGCCGCCTCGCGTCGCTGATGGACAGCGATCCGAGGATCGAGCTCCACCTGGTCGCCCACTCGAGCGGCACGTTCGTGCTCGCGCCGCTCGTCCAGCTGATCACCTCGGAGAAGGGCAGGAGGATCGAGGGCGGTCCGATGCGAGGTCAGCTCGGGCTCGGGCTCCCCATCGAGTCGCTCTCCCTGCTCGCGCCGGCGAGCGCCATCGACGCGTTCCGCGACACGTACATGCCGCCGATCAAGAGCGGCATGGTGCGCCGGTTCGCCCTGTTCACGCTCACGGACGAAGCGGAGCTCCAGGACCACTGCGAGGTGTACGGCAGGTCGCTCCTCTACCTGGCGTCGAACGCCCTCGAGCGGCGTCCCCGGGTACCCGGCACGAGCGGCGTGTCGCTGCTCGGCATGGAGGCGGGGCTCCTCGATCCGGAGAACGTCGACGTCCTTTCGCTCCTCACGGAGGCCAAGGACGAGCGGCCTATCGTGTTCCCCAGGGCCGAGTGGATCAAGGGGCCCAACACGAGGCCCCCTCCCCACGGCTCCGAGGCGCGACGGCACGAGGACTTCGAGAACGACGCGACGACGTGGAAGTCCGTCATCGCCCGCATCCTCAACCAGCCGTTCGCCGATCACCTGCCGCCGATGTCGGCGCGGGATCCATGGTGAACGCGCGCCCCTCACCCCTCCGGGCGGCGCCGCTCCGCTGAGCCGATGCCGCGAAGGACAGGGGCGCCGAGCCGCTCGGACGCGAGCGCCGGCGCGCTCCCGCCGCTCAGGAGGAGCGCGAACGACGCCCGGATCTCCTCGCCGAAGTTGATCCGGAAGAGGCCCATATCGGGCCGGCTGCGGATATCGCGGATCACGTCGCTGGGATCGCACACCTGGCGCATCCCGATGAGCAAGGCGTACATCCGGATGAGGGTCGGGCCGCCCTCACCGGGAGCGAGCGAGGGCAGACACCGCTCGAGCAGCACCCCGGTGCGCTCGATGTGACCGAGGAGGGAGAGCTTGAAGCGGAGGGCGGCCTCGTAGCTGACGTTCTGCTCGAGGACGCTGTGGAGGATGCCGAGCAAGCGCGTCATCGCGTCGCGCGCGGCGAGGGTCGTCGACAGGATCGAGGCGACGCTCGCCGCGGCGTCCTCGGCAGGCGCCGCGGGCGCGCCGCGGCGGGGCCGAGGGCGCGCCGCGCTCGCCTCGCCGCGGGAGGCGCAGAAATGCGTCAGATGGATATCCACATCGTGGAACCACTTCGCGAGCTCTTGATCGACGACCGCGAGAAAGAGCTCCTCTTTCGTGGTGAAATAGAGGTAGAGCGTGCCCTTTGCGAGCCGGGTGCGCTCCGCGACCTGAGCCATGGTGACCTCGGAATAGGGGGTCTCCTGGAACAGCTGCCAGGCTGCGTCGATGATGAACCGCCGCCGCTCCTCCTTCTGCTCCTCCTTCCTCGCTCTCCGCGTCGAGCTCATAGACTCCCCGGTCTACGATGTCTCCAGAAGCGCCGCAATCCAGACTCTGCGGTCATCGCGCGGTCACCACGCGCCCACCACAGTGCGCGAATTCGAGCCGACGGGCGCGACCAGCGTTCGTTCAGCGTGCGACGCGCAATCGCTCAGCGGACCAGCGCAACGCGTATGGCAGCCACAGTAGCCGCGTTCATCACATTTCGCCGGACACGGTCACACCGATACCGTGCATGCCCAGGAACATCGGAGCGATGCCCGAACCTGCCACCCTCGCGACGGTCCTGGAGAGAGCGCGCGCGACCCGCGCCGGGAGCCAGCCCGAGCGCTCAGGCACGGTGGGAGGCGCGGCGGCGCGCAACACGCGTGAGGCGCGCGGCGCGGGCAGCGCGAACAGGCCAGCGCCGTCGTTGCAAGGCAGCGCGAAGCACAGAGGCGAAGAGACAAGGGTCGCCACAGCGACGACCACCAACCCCCTCACGATCGCCGAACCAGCGCTCACCCCGACACCCACATCTAACCTAGCGCTGCCGCCGGCGAGTGTCGTGAGTGGCAGGACAGAAAAATCACACCATCACTGTCCGACGTAACAAGTGCGATTTGGAGAGTCGCTCTCCCTGCGACATCCCACCTCTGCCCTGGCCGCGCCAAGTCGGGCGCTCCCTGGATCGCGCTGCTTCAGCCGGCGGCCGCCATTGCCAGGGCCCTGTGGATCACGCGGAGCGCGACGTCGGTGAGACCGTAAGCCGGCAGCTCGGGGACAGGCGCGAGGGCCACCTCGGAAGCGTCGTCTCCTGGAGAGAGGGCGCCTCCGATCGACTCGCACAGATAATCGAGGATCACATAATGATAGGGAGTCGCCACGATCTCCACGACCTCCACGAGGGGGCCTACGCGGACCTCGAGGCCGGTCTCTTCACGGATCTCGCGGGCGACGGCGTCGGCGAGCCGCTCTCCGGGCTCCACGCGCCCACCCGGGAGCGACCAGGAGCCCTCGAGGGGAGGACGAGCGCGCTTGACGACGAGCACGCGCGGCGTCTCCAGCCGGCGATCGATGACGACGGCGCCGACCGCGACGCGCGGGGGGGAGAGGTCGCTCGCGGGCGCGTCGCTCACGGGGCGGCGGCTTCCGTGCGGCCGGCCTTGCAGCGGGCGTCGCCCGGCGTCACGACCGCGAGGTCGTACTCGCCGAGCGCGACATCGCCGGGGATGACGACGGCCCCGTCGTATCGGCCGCGGTCGTCGGTCGACAGCGAGCCGACCGTCGTGCCTTGCGGCGCCGCGGCCCCTGTCAGGATCACGTCGACGCGCACGTGCCCGCACGGCGCCCCCGCGCTGCTGACCTGTCCCTGGAGGTGGAGGGGAAAGCCGCGGCGGATGTCCTTGTCCAGCGCGGTCACGACGACGTCGGTCCGCTCCGCCGCGCGTTCGGCCGCGTCGCTCGTGGGCGTGGGCGCAGGAGGAGGCGGCGGCGCGGCGGCGCCGCTGCTCCCGGCCCCTGGGCCAGCGGGCCCCTGCTGCGTCTGCTCGGCGCGCGTGCGGTCGGCGAGATCCTGGCCCGAGTCGCGCTGCTCCGGCCAGCTGTACGGATCCGGCGGCGGCCTGTGGGGCGGGCGGCTCGGATCGACCTCCTGGTCCATGTTGAGGGCGGCCCCCCCGAGATCGATGCGGTGCCAGAGCGAGCCATCGAAGACCTCGACCCAGGCGTGCGCCTCGTTGACGACCATCCGCGCGGGGATCCCGATGTGCAGGGCCGTGACAAGGAACGCGAAGGCGCGGTGGCGGCAGACGCCTTTTCTGGAGAGCGCGAGATCCAGGTAGATGTCGCCGCTTCCCTTGGGCGGATCGTCCGATGGAGCGAACGACCGGAAGTACTCGACCATCTTCTGCACGACGTCGCGCGGCCGCATCGCCGACGAGATGCCGATCGCCTGGGCGACCTGCCTGAACGCCGCCTCGTGGGAGGCCTCCTGCGGCGCGCGGAAAGGCTCGAGCTTGCTCCAGCCGACGTCGGCGAACTCGCTGCCGAAGATCGCGCGGGCGATGGCGAGCTGCACGATGAGCCGGACGCGCGCGCTCTTCGTGCCGCGCACGAACCAGTTGTCGGCGCCGTCACGCAGGACGACGACCGGGGAATCGGGGTTCACGTGCATCCGCACGAGCCGCGTGTCCGGTCCGACCGTCGGGATCCGGACCGGCTCGTTGGGCACGAGATCGACCGCGATGTCCCCGTAGAACGCCTCGTCGCCCTCCGAGACGGCGCTGTCCGCCTTGACGGTCTTCAGGCTCCGATCGCGGACGACGAGCGAGTAGTCCGCCCTCACGGCGTCATACGCTTGCAGCCGCTTGAACGGCGCGGTCGCGGGGGAGAACGGATCGTCGTAGCGCTCGACATTCGGCCGGCGGGTGTCTCGATCCGGCTCGTACGACGCGTCGGGGCCGGCGTCGGATCCGACGTTGCTGTAGACCTGCTGCTGGTTCGACGGCGGACGCTGCGGGTCGGGCGCCGTGGCCAGGCCGCTCGGCGTCTGGATCGCCGCGGGGAGCCCGCCGTCGAGCGTCGTCGTGGCGAGCGAGACGTCCTCCGCGGGATCCGGCGCGATGAACTCGTGCAGGAGCGACGCCTGCGCGTCGGCGAGCCGCGATACGGCGCAGGCGAGCGCGAACACGAGCAAGCTGCGCGCCGAGCCGCCGAACCGGCGCCTGGACGGGGGCAGAGGCGGCGGAGCAGCAGGGCGCAGGCGCGCGACCGGAGAGGACATCGGGGGCTCTTATGAAACCAGAAACCCCGGCGATGTTCCACGCCGGCGGGTCGATCGCCGTCACCGACGCGCGCGGTGGCCATCGTCGACCGCGCCGCTCGCACCGCCGGCGTGACCGGCGCGAGCGACGTCGTCGACGTCGCCGACGTCATCGACGTCGATCACCGGTCAGCGCCGGAACTGTGCGGCGTCGGCGTGCTGGCGCCGCGGGTGCGGCACGGAGCGCAGCCGGTCGATCGCTTCCGTCGACTCTCCGCGGGCGGTGAGCTCGGCGGCCAGCACGTCGAGGGCGGGCTGGAAGATGTCCGTCCTCGCGAAGCGGCCGGCGCGACCGCCCGCGAGCCTCGGCAGGACGGAGACGATGCGCCGCATGCCGTCGGCGTAGCGACGGGAGATGGCCAGCCGATCGATGAGGGGCTCGAGGAAATCGGCGACCGCCGCGGCGCGGTCGCGGACGCCGTCGCAGGCCTCCTTCATCGGCTCGAGGAGCAAGAGCGTCCAGAGGACCGTGTCGTCGAGCGGCCTGTCCGCCGCGGTGCGCCGGTCGACGTAGTCGAGCACGCGCCAGAGGCGCTGGCCGGGGCCGTCATCGCCGCGATCGTCGTAGAGCAGCGCGGAGACCTCCGGCAAGAGGACGTCGAGCACCCCGGTCTCCCAGGCGAGGTAGATGGTGCGGCGCGCCTGGCCGCCGCGCAGCAGGCGCAGGATCTCCTCCGAGAGGCGCGGGCGCGCCGCGAGCGCGAGCGCATCCCGGCAGTAGACGACCGCATCGTAGACGTCGGGGGTGATCCCGAGGCCCAGCCGCCCAGCGAACTTGAGCGCGCGCAGGATGCGGATCGGATCCTCGCGGAAGCGCGTCTCCGGATCGCCGATCGTGTGGACCACATGGCGGCGCACGTCTTCCATGCCGCCGACCCAGTCGAGGATCTGCCGCGCCTCCACGTCGTAGAAGAGCGCGTTGATCCGGAAGTCGCGGCGGAGCGCGTCCTCGTGCGCGACGCCGAACGCGTTGTCGCTGCGGATGAGCAGCTCGCTCCCGTCGTCGGAGTCCTCTTTCGGGTTGCGGCGGAAGGTGGCCACCTCGATGACCTTCCCGCCCTGGAAGAGGACGTGCACCAGGCGAAACCGCCGGCCGATGATGCGCGAGTTGCGGAACAGCTCGCGGACCTCCTCAGGCCGAGCGCTGGTGGCGACGTCGAAGTCCTTCGGGCGCCGGTCGAGCAGCAGATCCCGCACACAACCACCTACCAGGTAGGCCTGAAAGCCATGGCGAACGAGGCGTCGCACGACTTTCTGGACGTCCGGATCGATCCGCGCCTCGTCGAAGACGACCTGGTAGCGGCGCGGGGTGGGGATGTTTTCGTCGACGAGCTCGACGCGGAACGGATCTTCGTCGAGGGCGCCTGTGTCCGTCGGCATGAGCTCGCCCTCGGGCCCAGCGCGTGGCCCGAAGGCGCTGCGGCTCTCGTACATCGGGAGTTCGGCGTCTTGAAACGCCGCTGTGCCATTGTCAGGTGATGGGGTCGCGCGACCCATAATCAGCAACCGAGAAAGCGCCAGGCAGAGCCTGGAGGGAGTGGAGGGCGACTGGCGCGCGATTCTGGGATTCCAGTACTCCCTGGAGAACCGACCCGCGCTGATGAGGCCCGCGCCCGCGGACCCCCGAACCGCGCCGGCTCGCTCGCCGCGGCCAGTGTCGGCCTGACGAGCGGATCCGGCTGTCGCCCGGAACAAGAGATGGTAACGGCCGTCTAGCAGGGCTTCGCCGTGAGAGCAAAGCCGAGGCGCAGGGAGGCAGACGGAAGGCTCCGGAGCGAGCGGGCTTCACGGTTTGGTGCCCCAGTGCCCGACGCCGGGGGGCGGCGGCGCGCCGGCGTCGGGCTGGACGGGGGACGCCGTCCCGGCGCCGGCCTCGGGCGTCGCGAGCAGCGCCTGCCGCAGCTCCGCCATCGAGGAGAACCGGCCGCGGGGGTCCTTCACGAGCGCCTTGCGCACGACGGCGTCGAGCTCGCGCGAGATGAGCAGCCCCGGGTGGACCCGGTGCAGCGGCGGCAGCGGCTCGCGCCCGTGCTTCTCTGCGATGGCCGGGTACGGGCCCTGAAATGGGACACGCCCCGCGAGCATCTCGTAGAGCACGATGCCCAGGGAGTAGACGTCGGCGGCGGGCGCTGCAGGCGCGCCCTGCGCCTGCTCGGGAGCCATGTACTCCGGCGTCCCGACGACCCGGGGCAGCAGCGCGCCTTCGGCGCCTTGGCCCTGGATGAACGAGAAGCCGAAGTCGAGCAGCTTGACGATCTCGCGCCCATCGGCGGCGTGCACGAGGAACACGTTCTCCGGCTTCACGTCGCGGTGAATCACGCCGGCGCGGTGCGCGGCGTCGACGCCCGAGGCGAGGTCGGCGGCGATCCGGACCGCGCGAGAGGGGACGAGCGTTCGGGTGAACGTCAGCGTGTCCGCGAGATCGAGCCCGACGAGCAGCTCCATCGCGAAGCACGGCGCGTCGCCGGCGCGCTCGAGCGCCTCGACGCAGAGGACGTTGGGGTGACGGACGCGCGACGCAGCGCCGGCCTCTCGCTCGAACCGCGCGACGAGCAGCGGATCGTCGCGGAGCTCTGCCCGGAGGACCTTGACCGCGACGCGCGACGCCGCGGGCTCGTGAGGCCTACCGACGCGGTCCGCGAGGTAGACGTGCCCGACCCCGCCGCTGCCGAGCAGCTGCACGACGCGGTACCTGTCGCAGAGGAGCTTGCCCACGAGCGCTTCAGCGGCGACGCGAGCGGGAGGCATGGGATCGATCGTAGCGCAGTCGCGCCTGTCGAAGGGCACAGGGACGCCACCGCGGCGCAGAAGAAGAGCGCTGGCCAGCCCCCGCGCAGCCAGAAGGTTCGCTCCCGTACCAGCAGCCGGCCACGGCGCGCGATCAGCACTTGCGGAGCAGAGCTCGGGCTACGACCGCTTCGACCGACCGGGCCGACGCCACAGCAGGACAGCGCGCAGGGGATGACGCGCAAAGTCATCGGTGGGACGCGGAGCCCTGGCCGCGCCGGCGGCGAGCTGCCCGCCCCGAACGCAGGAGCGCGTGGATCGCTTGAGCGGCGACGAGGAGGCGGCCACGCTTAGCGGCGCATGACCGACGATCGTCGATCCTCCACCCCGAGCACGCTCGACCTCGACGCCGAGCGGGCGCCCGCGGCGACGAGCTCCGCAGGGCTGAGCGCTCCAGCCGCTTCGCGCCCGCCTCCGCTGCGATGGAAGAAGAACCTCGCGCTCTTCTGCCTGACGGTCGTCTCGGTGTTCGTCGCCGGCACGCTCTGGGCCCCGATCACGCCGGACGACGGCAGCGCGCTCTCCTTCGTGAAGGCGCTGCCGCAGGCGTGGCCCTTCGCGGTGCCGTTCCTGTCGATCCTGCTGGCGCACGAGTTCGGGCACTACTTCGCAGCGCGCGCGCACGGGGTCGAGGCGTCCCTCCCCTACTTCATCCCGCTCCCCGTGGTGAGCCCGCTCGGCACGATGGGCGCGGTGATCTCGATGAAGGGCAGGATCAAGTCGCGCAACGCGCTGCTCGACATCGGCGCCTCCGGCCCGCTGGCCGGCCTCGTGGTGGCGCTCCCGGTCCTCTTCGTCGGCCTCATGCGCTCGGAGGTGCACGCCTCGTCCGGACCTGCGCTCCAGGAGGGGCGCAGCCTCCTCTATCTCCTGCTGAGGCGGCTCGCGGTCGGCCCGATCCCGGAGAACCACGACGTCTTCCTCGGCCCCACGGCGATGGCGGGGTGGGCCGGGCTGCTCATCACGGCGCTCAACCTCTTTCCCGTCGGCCAGCTCGACGGAGGGCACGTCGCCTACGCGTTGTTCGGCAAGCAGCAGGACCGCTACAGCCGCGCCGCGCACTTCCTGATGCTCGCG
This sequence comes from Sorangium sp. So ce375, assembly GCF_051473855.1. Taxonomy (NCBI): domain Bacteria; kingdom Pseudomonadati; phylum Myxococcota; order Polyangiales; family Polyangiaceae; genus Sorangium; species Sorangium sp. So ce375. Next base: position 2,425,387 of record NZ_CP150335.1, on the reverse strand, counting down.
CTCTTCTTGGGCAACGTCGCCTATTTCACGCGGCACTTCATCGCGGAGGGGCTGTCCGAGGCGCTCCCCTCGGCGATCGCGAACGGGCTGCCGTGGCTCACGTGGTTCGGCCTCGTCTACCTGATGCTGCGCATGGGTGGGCGGGAGCACCCCCCCACGGAGGCCGGCGAGCTGTCGCCGGCGCGCAAGGCGATCGCGGTGGTGACGCTGCTCTTGTTCGTGCTCCTGTTGATGCCGACCCCGTTCGGCACCTACTGAGCGCGCGAGCCTCAGGTCTTCGCGGCGCCGAACTTCGCCCGGAGCGCGTCGCAGACGGCCGCGGGCGCGTAGTGGCTGACGTCGCCGCCGTGGCTCGCGATCTCGCGCACGAGCGACGCGGAGACGAAGCCGTAGTTGGTGCGCGTCGGCAGGAAGACCGTATCGACGCCGGGCAGCATGTCCGCGTTCGCGTGGGCGATCTGCAGCTCGTACTCGAAGTCGGTCGCCGCGCGCAGGCCGCGGACGATCACCCGCGCGCCGACCCGCTGGCAGTACTGGATGAGGAGCCCTTCGAAGGAATCGATCCGCGCGTTCGTCACCTCGCTCGTTGTCTGGCGCAGCAGCTCCAGGCGCTCCGAGTAGGTGAAGAGCGGGTGCTTCGTCGGATGCCGGCCGACCGCGATGATCACCTCGCCGAACAGCTTCGACGCGCGCTGGATCAGGTCGAGGTGACCGAACGTGATCGGATCGAAGCTCCCCGCGTAAACTGCCAACAGATCCTTGGACATGGCGCTCACTGGTCCGGCGTCCGCTTGGGAGTGCCCGCGGGCAGCGCCGACTTCGGCGCGGCCGCAGACAGAGTCGCCTTGGGAGCGGCCGCAGGCGGCGCCGCCTTGGGAGCGGCCGCGGGCGGCGCCGCCTTGGGAGCGGCCGCGGGAGGGGCCGGCGGTGCCTGGAGCGCGGGCCCCTGGAGCGCAGGTGTGCCGGGCTCGCCTGCTGGACCGGCGCCCTCTGCTGGCAGGGCGGCGGGGGCCTGCCCTTCGTTGGCGGGCGCGGGCTCGCTGCCCCGGAGCACCTTGTTCACGGCGACGTCGTCCTCGATCCACATGAGCCGGCCGCCGTCGCCGAAGGTGACACGGAAGTAGGCGAGCAGCCCCGCGCCGATCACGCCGTCCAGATCGAGCTGGAGCTGCTTCTCGAGCGTTTGGAGCGGCGCACCGTACACGCCCGGGACCTTGGGGATCTCCAGCGCGCCGAGCCGCAGCATCGGCACGACGCCCTGCTTCAGCTTCTGCTCCGGATCCAGCTCGACCCGCTTCAGCCCATCGGCCTCGAAGCCGGCCTTCTTCCAGCCTTCCTTGTCGAGCGCGATCGGGAACGTCATCGACGTGTCGATGAGCAGCGGCCCCTGCACCGACTTGTCGGGGCCGAGGCTGCTCCGCAGCACCATGCCGCCGCCCTTGATGAAGGCGACGTCGACGCGCGTCGCGTCGGGCGGCGCTGGCGGGGAGAAGCTGCGCACGACGAACTGCCAACCGCTGTAGTCGATGGTCGCGTTGAGGCGCCGGAGCAGGTTCACCCCGAGCAGCGCCTTGACCGGCGCGCCGATCTGCTTCGACACGCCCGAGAGATCCTGCGTGAGGGCGGGCACGTCGTTGATCTCGAGCTTCTTGCCGAAACGGAGGGAGACCCAGCTCGGCTCCTTGCGGGTGCTGCTGTCGAGGACCACCTCGCCCGTGCCGGTCGACACCATCGCGAGCGCCGACTCGCCGTCGATCTCGAGCGGGACGACGAAGAACGGGGCCGCGGCGCTGACGTGCTGCATCTCGATCGCCGCGAGGAGCGCGCCCGAGACCGTGAACGGCGCGCGTCCCGCCCCGCGCCTCGCGAGCTTGGCGATCGACTTCGCCCACTCGTCGACGACATCGGGATCGTCGAGCATCGCCTCGAGCTCGTCAGCAGCGGCGTCGAGGTCGCCCTTGTACCAGAGCGCGCGCCCGCGGAGCCCCGCGGCCTCGGAGCCGGCGACGCCCTTGAGGAGGCGCAGCGCCTCGGCGTAGTCGAGCCGGGCCAGCGCGATGCGCCCCGCGAGCAGCCGGGCCTCGGTGTCGGTCGGGGCGATCGTCAGCGCCCTCGCGACCGCATCGCGCGCGTTCTCGACGTCGGCGGACTGGAACTCCTGTCGGGCGCGGGCGAGCCATTTCTCGGCCGCCGGCGGGCGGGCGGACTCGGGGCCGATCATGGTCGAGCACGAGGCGAGGACGGTCGCGGTCAGGAGGCCGCCGAGGCGGACAGCGAGGGAGCTTCTCGTCGGCGACGTTCGGTTCGAATGGATTCGCACGTGGATCTCAGGCCCTTTGCGGCACGCCGTCCGGCCCGAGCTCTCCCGGCGAAATCGGCTCGATCGCCAGGATGCGATCGGCCCGTAGCTCGCGGCGGCTGCGCGACGGGAGCAGATAGCCGAGAACCCGGGGTGGGTCGAGGTCCGTTCGCACCCCCGTTATCCGTACGACGAGCTCCTCCGGCCCCCGGCGCGCCGGACGGTACCGGACGCGCACGGTGGCTGCATGCTCGGCCGCGCGCACCGCCGCGGCCACCAGCGCCGGACGGGCGTGGCGCTCGCCGATCCGGACGTGCCACAGGTCGCGCGGCGTCCGCGGGGCGAGGACCTCCACGACCTTGCGGAACACGGAGCGCATGGCGTGGACGTCGTCTTCGGCGCGGTGCGCGCGCTCGCGGTGCACGCCGAGCTCCCGGCAGAGGGAGGCGAGGCTGTGGCTCGGCAGGGCGAAGGCCCGGCGGGAGAGGACGAGCGTGTCGAGGTAGTACGGGACGCGCCTCGCCCTACCCGCCCGCGCGAACTCGGCCTCGAGGAACGCCACGTCCCATGCGGCCGCGTGCGCGACGAGCACCGCGCCCTCCGTGACCTTGTCGATGCGATCGCAGAGCTCGGAGAACGTGGGCGCGCCCGCGAGCTCGCGGGGATCGATGCCGTGCACGTGCGCGTTGCCGAACACGCCTGGCTCGGGCCGCACGAGCGACGTGATCGCGTCCTCGCACGCGTCCCCCCGCGTCCGCTCGGCGCACACCTCGATCACGCGATCGCTCTCGGGACGGAGGCCCGTCATCTCGAGATCGAGGAACACGAGCGGCGCGCGCTCGATCGGATCATCCCAGGGCGAACCGGCGGGGGGCTCCGCGCCGGTCGCCCGCTCGGGCCCCACCCCTTCGCGCTGCTCCGTCATCCGACCTGCTTCCCCACCACGGCGGCTCGACCCTGGAGACGACCGTCCCTCGACATGGACGCGTCTTAGCGAATACCGCGCCCGATCGAAAGCGATCCGCGCGGAGCGCCGAGCGCGGCACGCCCGGCCCGTGACGTCCGGGCTCCGGCGTCGCGGCCCCGCGCGGCCGAGCTTCGAGCGGGCGCGGGGCTTCGATGCGAGGCCCCGAGCGCGCAGGACGCCGCATCGGGCCCGATCCGCGGCGCGGCGGCGGCGGAGATCCAGCAGAAACGCTGTCGTGCAGCGCCGGATGTTCACCGGAGCTTTCGTTGCTACACTCCCCAGCGTGCCGGACGGGGTAGCTACAGTCCCGGGGGGCTCTCCTCACGAGGAGCTCGATCTCGGCGACGGGTTTTCGGGGTTCCACCGTGAGCGTAGGACCGAGCCGCTCGATCTCCCGGTCCTCGTGGTGAACCGCTTCTTCCAACCTGTGCAGATCACGACGGCTCGCCGCGCTTTCCTGCTGCTCTTCGGCGGGGCCGCGCTCGCCGTCGACGAGATCGGTGATCTCCACGATTTCTCGGCCTGGCGGAGCTTGCCGGTGCGCGACAGGGACGATGGCCTCCCCGTCGTCGGCGGCTCGCTCCGCGTGCCGCGTGTCCTGCACCTCCGCCGGTACGACCGCATGCGGCGCCCCACGATCCGGCTGACGCGGAAGAACGTGATGCTCCGCGACACGCACCAGTGCCAGTACTGCGCGCGCCGCCCGCCCGTCCGCGACCTCAACATCGACCACGTGCTCCCCCGGTCGCGCGGCGGCGAGGACACCTGGGAGAACCTCGTGACCGCGTGCCGCACGTGCAACCTCCGCAAGGGCTGGCGCACGCCGGACGAGGCCAGCATGCGGCTCATCCGCCAGCCGCTGCCGCCGCGGTGGTCGGCGACGATGCAGATCCTGATCGGCTTGCCGCATTCGTTCGAGGAGTGGAGCCCCTTCCTCAGGGCCGGCTGACCGCTCCCCGGCGGGTCCCCCTTGGCGCATCCCTCGTCGGCAGGCGCCGATGCACCGACCGTTCACCTCGGCGCAGCCCCGGGCGCCGGAGGCAGGGGCCGACGGGCCGATCGCTCACGGTGCGACGGTCACGCGCCCCTGCCCGTCGCAGTAGGCGACCGCTCTCCACCCCTCCGCGGTGCAGAGGAAGAAGTCGACGCAGCCGGTCGAGCACGCGGTATCCACGCAGGTCTCCGCGGCCTCCGCCGGGCAGTCCGGCTGCTGCAAGGCCGGCGTGCAGCCAGCGGCCTCGCCGCTGCGATCCAGCGTTATCATCTCGCACGCGCCGCCTGGACCGCCTCCCACGCCCGCCTCCTCGACGGGCTCGCCGGGTGCATCGCAGCGCGCGACCTCCGTCCAGGCCCCCTCGAAGCAGTCGTAGAGGGCACCGCACGCGGCATCGTCGCACGTTCCCCCCCGGCCGACCGGGCACCCTCCCTGGGGGATCTCCCTGCACAGCTGCGGCTCCTCGATGGGATCGCAGCCTGCCGGCGCGACCGCGGCGGCCGCGACGAAGAACAGCGGGATCTTCAAGACGGGCCTCAGGAGAGCGCAGTTGCCGACGCGAGGGGCAGAAAAATGCAAGGCGCCTCGCCTCCGCTCAGCCGAACCGTTTAGTATGCGCGCCATGCGTCCCTGCGCCACCGCCAGCGCCGTGTTCACCGGAGTCCTCCTCGCCGCTGCCCTGTTCGCGGCCTGCTCGAGCGGCACCGCGCCGCCTTCACAGCCGGACAGCGCGCCGCTTGGTACTTCGCCGCCTTCGCCGCCGCCTGCCTCGCAGCCGACGCCGGCCACGGCCCCGGGCGCAGCGGACCCGGGCGCCACGGCCCCAGGCGCAGCGGACCCGGGCGCCACGGCCCCGGGCGCCGCTGCGCCCGCGCAGCCGGACCGGCCTGCGAGCCGCAAGAAGGCCCCCGAGACCGTCGAGGACTGCAAGGTGATCGCCTCCGAGATCACGAACGAGCCGCCGGACGGCGGGGTCGTGATGAACAACGCGATGACCGGCGCCGACGCAGGATCGAGCGATCGCCTGCAGCCGCTCGTCGACGCGATCAAGGCGAGGCGCGACGGCTTCCGCTGCTGCTTCGATCTGTACGCCCGCAAGCACCCGGGCGCGCAGGGCAGGATCACGTGGCAGCTCAAGCTGAAGCCTGACGGGACATTCGAGGAGGCGAGCATCGTGCGCGACAAGAGCGACGTGACCGCGCCGCAGATCGAGTCCTGCATGGAGGAGCTCGCGAAGTCGGTCACCTGGGCGCGCTCGCCGAGCGGCAAGGAGACCGTGCTGACCTACCCCTTCGATTTCAAGCGACGCAACTACTAGCAGCGCGCCGCGGCGAGGAGCACGTCAGTGTCGAGCGACGCTTCGGGGATCCTGCGCGGCTCGGGCCACCCCGGCCGCAACGCCTACGCCGAGCTGCTCCGCGACACGCGCGGCCTCAGGCGAGAGCAGCAGCAAGCGCGCGAGGCGTGGTTCGCGCGCCTCGCGGCCGACAAGAAGGACGAGACGCTCTTCGAGCTCGAGATCCTCCTGAAGGGCGTCGCCTGCTTCGCGAACCCGCGGAACCACCCTGGCGCCGGGCGGCGCCAGACGATCGTCAGCCACGACTTCCGCGAGCACCTCCAGCACGCCCGCGACGGCATGGCGCGCGTGGTCCAGCTGACGCGCACCATGCTCGGCGATCGCGATCGCGCCTTCGTCTTCCAGCGCTACCTGGAGACGGTGCTCCCGGAGGACACGGCGCGCACGCGCCTCCTCCACGCGACGATGGCGCAGGAGTCGCCGGAGTCGAGCCTCTTCGTGCTGCGGCACGGCTTCACGAACCTCATCGAGGTCGCAGGCGGGCTGCTCCGGCTGCCGAGGATCAACTTCAGGCTCTTCTACGCTCACCTCGCGACGGCGATGCGCGAGATCGCCCAGAGCACGTTCTTCAACCCGCTCCACGCGCTCGAGTTTCGCCCGGAGTTCGATCGCATCCCGTCGACGCAGGTGCTCGAGCTGATCCACCGTGTGCCCGGCGAGCAGGCCCACCGGCTCGTGGCGCTCACGTTCCTCGCGCTGTTCAGGATGCTCCGGTACCTCCGCCTGCTCGACGCCATCGCGCTCGATCACTCGGATCACCGCGTGGCCGGGCGCGGGTACCTCGTGCTCGCGGTCCTGCGCAGCGACGCCCGCGCGCTCTCGAACTACCTCCGGCGCCGGGCGGGCGCGCTGCTCGCGGACAGCTTCGAGCGCGATCTCCTGCGCGTGCCCGCGAGCGACATCGTCGCGCGCCATGACGAGCTCGCCGCCGAGGGGCACCGCCTCCTCTCCACGAAGGTCGCGCTGACCGGGCTCGCCGCGAACCTGCGGCTCGAGATGCGCCGCGCGTTCGAGCACGACCTCCCGCCCGCGGACGCGCTGGTGAGCGAGTCCGAGTACCGGGTCCGCCTCCGCGCCGTCTCGCACGGCCTCCGCCCCGCCCTCCAGAACGCGATCCTGTTCCTCGGCAGATCGCTCGGCGCGAAGCTCGAGGAGGGCCGCGTCTTCGACGATCAGGCCGCGCGGCGCGCGACGAGCGATCGCCTCCGGCGCGACGTGTGGATGTTCGCCCAGATCGCGCGCGCGTTCGCGAGCAAGGCGCGCCACACGGGCCCGGCGCCCGATCGATGGACCGGCATCGCGAGCTTCGCGTTCGTGCGCGAGTTCCTGTCGTACTTCCGGGCGATGGGCTACCCGCTGCTCCGGGTGGGCGACTATCCCCACGTCGACGCGTTCGTCTCCGCGATGACCGCGCTCGAGGAGAGCGACCTGCTCGATCCCCAGCGGCTCGACGCCGCCATCCGCGAGTGCGAGGCGTTCTTCGAGTTCCTGATGAAGCTGTTCGAGCAGATCTCGAAGCGCGAGGACCTGGCTGGCGTCCCGTTCGATCGCAAGGGCGCCGCGCGCGCTCTCCGGCTCTACCTCGGCGAGCGCACCTGAGCGCCCCTCGCGGGCCGCGCCGTCGCTCCAGCGCCGCAGCGAGGACACGAGCGCCGCTCGCGGCTCCTGGGAGCCCCCGGCAGTCCGTCAGCACCGAGCGGGAACCACGAGCACCCCCCGCCGATCCGAGACGCCGGCCGACAGGGGCAGCACACCGCGCGCCGACGCCGGACACCGCGGTCGCAGGCGGTGGCGCCGCCGCGGGGATGTCGTCCACCCGCGGGCGCCTCCACGCTGGACCCGTGCGCCCAGAGCAGCGGCGTCCTCACCCCCCGAGCATTTTGTAAGGCGGGTTATCTCGTCGCGACCGGCCGATCGGCTCGTTGCGCCTCGACCTCGTGGAAGACGCGAGGCGCTCCCGTGTCGCCTTATTCCGACTCGTCGGACGGCCCGGTGCTCGCAGGAGCCGGGGCCGGCGTGCTCTTGCGCGCGCCGCGGGTGCTCGCGCCCTTGGCCGGCGCCCGCTTGGCGGCGGCGCGTCCCCGAGGAGCGGCCGCCTTCTTCGGCGCAGCCGCCCGCTTGCCGGCGGCCTTCGCCTTGCGCTTCGGAGCGGCCTTCTTCGCGGCCGGCTTCTTGGCGGCGGCGCGCTTCGGGGTCTTCTTGGCGGCGGCGCGCTTCGGGGCGGCCTTCTTCGCTGCCTTCCGCGCCGGCTTCTTCGCGACCTTCCCGGCCTTCGCGGCGGCCGGCTTCTTGGCCGACTTCGTCACCTTCTTCGCAGGCTTCTTCGCGGTCTTCTTAGCAGCCATTGGAAATCCTCCTGCATTCGCCCCGGCACGGCACGGCGGACATCGCCCAACGTCCTCTCCGCTACAGTTTCCTTACCGAGGCAACAGATGTTGCACGACGTATATTGCCACGCATGGTGATGGTCAAGGAAAATCTTGCAGGCCCTAAACTGATGTATCCCGTGTGTTCCAGGCAAACTGGTCCGCAAGCGTTGCGAGGGTAAACGTCGGAGCAGGCCGTGGCGAAAACAACCCGACCGCACCGGTAACAGATTTTGACAGAATTTCGTTGACAATCGAAACGATGTCTGTCTTGGCCCTCTTCGCTCCTCCCTGGCGATGGCGCGCCTGCACGGCGCGGCAAACGGCGCCGGTACGCTCATGGTCGCACGGAGCACCAGCGTTGCGCAGGCTCTAGAGAGCCTTGTGCGGCGCCATTCGCCTCGCTACGGTCGCGGCGCCTGCGCGGCGACCCTCATGGCCGAGCGCCGCGCTGCTCTAGGCTGCTCTAGGAGGAAAGGTATGTTGGTTCGTCGCTCGACGTCGTGGTTGTTGCTTGGCGCAACGCTCCTTGCGGGCTCGGGGGCGCTCGGGTGCGGCTACTCGGAGGAGGAGATGCAGGCGAAGGTCCGCGAGATCGAGGGCCTGAAGACCCAGCTCAGCGCCGAGCAGGCGCAGAACAAGAAGGCCAAGAGCGAGCTCGACGAGGCGGCCGCCCGCATCGAGCAGCTCAAGTCCCAGCTCAAGACGGCGGGCGTGGACATCTCCAACCTGAACGCGAACCTCGAGCAGCAGGCGCGCGCCCTCGAGGACTTCCGCCGCCGTGCCCAGCAGCTCGAGGACATCAAGAAGCGCTTCGAGGTCCTGCGGGACAAGCTCCAGGCCCTCACGAAGCTGGGGCTCAGCGTGACCGTCCGCAACAACCGGATGGTCATCCAGCTGCCCGGCGACGTCCTCTTCGACTCGGGACGGGAGACGCTGAAGAAGGAGGGCCAGGAGATCCTGCTCAAGGTGGCCGAGGTCATCCGCAACGACGCCGGGCTGTCGGCGCGCTCGTTCCAGGTCGCGGGGCACACGGACAACGCGCCGCTCGCCGGCGGCCGTTTCAAGGACAACTGGGGGCTCAGCGTGATGCGCGCCCGCGAGGTGCTCGCGTTCCTGCTCCAGCCCGAGGACAAGGGCGGCGGCGGCCTCAAGCCCGAACGGTGGAGCGCCTCCGGCTACGGCGACACCGACCCGGTGAAGGCCAACGACACCCCGGAGAACAAGCAGGCCAACCGGCGCTGCGAGCTCGTGGTGCTGCCGAACGTCGAGGAGATGCTCGACCTGAAGACGCTCACCCAGTAAGGCCCAAAGCATGAGCGTCGCGGCCATCGACATCGGCACGAACTCGGTCCTCCTGCTCATCGCCGAGCGCCGCGGGGGCGAGCTCGTCGCGCTCGTCGAGCGCGCGACCATCACCCGGCTCGGCCAGGGGGTCGACGCGGCGCGCGCGCTCGCGCCCGAGGCCGTGGAGCGCACGCTCGCCTGCCTCGCCCGATACGGAGAAGAGCTCCGGTCCCGGGGGGTCGAGCGCGTCGACGCCGTTGGGACCAGCGCGATGCGCGACGCCGCCGGCGGGGAGGCGTTCATCGCCCGCGCCCGCGAGCTCATCGGCGTCGCGCCGCGCGTGATCTCCGGGCCAGAGGAAGCAGAGCTCACGTACGCCGGAGCGCTGACGGGGCTCGACCTGCCGGCCCGAGGTCCCACGATCGTGTTCGACGTGGGCGGGGGCAGCACGGAGATCATCGTCGGCAACGCCGGCGGCGCGGTGGAGCAGGCGGTGAGCCTCGACGTCGGGAGCGTCCGCCTGACGGAGCGTCACATCCGCACGGATCCGCCGACCAGCGGGGAAATCGAGGCCGTCCGAGCCGATGCTCGGGCGGCGCTGGCGACGGTTCCAGCCGTGTCCCTGCTCGCCGCGCCTACCCTGGTCGGCGTCGCGGGGACGGTGACGACCCTCGCGGCGCTCGTGCGCCACGTGGCGCCCTACGACGGCGCCCGCGTGCATGGCGCGCGGGTCTCCGGGGCAGAGATCGTGGACGCCACGGCCCGCCTCGCTTCCCTGCCGCTCGCCGCGCGCAGGCAGCTGCCCGCCCTGGATCCAGCGCGCGCGGACGTCATCGTGGCCGGCAGCGTGCTCATCGAGGAGATCCTCGCCTGGGCCTCGAGGCTCGCCGGGGCTCCTGTCGATCTCGTCGCTTCGGATCGCGGCGTCCGCTGGGGGCTCGCCGAACGGCTCAGCGCCGCCTGAGCACCCCGGCTCGTTTGAAGGCCGGACGGACGGGGCGCTCGCGGTCCGTCGCGTCCGTCACATTTTCGAGTCATCCCACCCAGGTCAGGTCCGCCACCTCTCCCGGAGAGGCCCGCTCTGCCCTAAACTAGGCGGGTGAGCCGGCGCCCATCCACGCCGATGCCTCCATCGGTACACACTGTCACCCCGCCCGACCCCGAGAAAAAACCAGAGTGATCACGCCACGATGGCTCAACCACGGGGATTTTCGTTGACGTATCTCGGCCAGCTCACTAGAGTGCGCGCGCCTGGCGCAAACCGGCCCTTTTTCATGAGGGCCGTTCCCCCGACCTCAATCCCTTCCGCCCGGAACCGTCCGCATCAACCGCTGCTTCTCAAGATTCCGCTGTGCACGCCAGAGCACCAACCTCTCGCGGGTCATGGCGGGTGCTCGCGTTCCTGCTTCTCGCACAGCGGTCTCGAGCGGCGGCGCATGGCTCTTTTCTCGGAATGCGTGACGGTGTGTGTCGGTTCTGCGGGTCCAGGTTCAACCGCATGTGCAGCGTACGCCCCTCGATGGGATTTCGGGAGGCAGACGAAAAACTAAAAAGGACGGCGGGGTGGAAGGCAAAGGAGACGATATGCAGGCTCGTTCGGAGATCCAGTTCAAGGTGGGCGACAAAGCCGTCTACCCGGCCCAAGGCGTGGCCGAGGTGGTCAACATCGAGGAGAAGGACATCGCTGGCAACCGTCAGCGATTCTATGTTCTCCGCATCTTGGACACGGATCGAAAGATCATGGTTCCAGTCAGCAACGCGAGCGCGGTCGGCCTTCGCCAGGTCATCTCTGAACAGGAAATTCGGGAAATTTTCGACATCCTCCGCGAGCGTACCATCGCGTTCGACAACCAGACCTGGAACCGTCGGTACCGCGGCTTCATGGACAAGATCAAGACGGGTTCTATTTACGACGTCGCGGAGGTGCTACGCGACCTCTATCGCTTGAAGACGGACAAGCAGCTCTCGTTCGGTGAGCGCCGCATGCTCGACACCGCCCGGACGCTGATCGTGAAGGAGATCGCGATCGCCCGAGGTCAGACGGAAGAGCAGGTGAAGACCGAGATCGAGGCGATCTTTCTCGCCAACTAAGGCGTTACCTGATGGTTAGCGGCCCTGCGGCCGCTGCCGATGGAGGCCGGCACTGCCGGCCTCCGGGCTTTTGTGGGCCCGAAATTCCGCGCCTGGGGAGCTCGGAGCGCGATCCGCCGCGGCGCCCCCGGCGGCCCGGGCGCGTTCAGAGATCGCTGCCTGGTCGCTTCTGCACGGGAGGAAGTGGGGGCAGCGCCACGTCGACGCGCCACCCCGCGTCCTCGTAGACGCAGGGCACCTGGACACGCTCTCCCGGGAGCAGGCCGGCGACGTCCACGAGGGCGTGGGCGCCGGAGATCTGGGCGGTGTACCGCTGCGGCTCGAAGCGCAAGAGGAAGCGGGACGGCGTGATCATCGCTTCGGGCGCGATCGCCTTCCCGGTCGCGGCGCTGTAGCGCTGCGCGCGCGACGCGAGGTTGTCCCGAGCGCGCCGGGACAAGAGCTCGAACGCGGCCTTGGCCTCCGCCGGATCGCCGTGCAGCTGACGCAGGCGCGCGACGAGCTCCCGGACGGCACCGTCGGGCGTGCCGCTCGGAGGCCGCCTGCTGCATCCGACGGAGGCGAGCGCCGCGATCGAGAGCGCGACCGCCACGCCGGCCCGAACGAGGCGCGAGGCCGGCCAGCGGGCGTCATGTCGCGCGGGGTGCCGGTGCATGACCATGCCGCCCTCTCCTTAGAACGACACGTCGCCGACGTCCACGGCGCGCGGCCGCCACCTCCGGGGCGACGTCGCGATGGATCGCGTTGTCACGCGCCGTCACGCGTTGCCACGCGCTGTTACGCGCCGCTACTCGTCGTTACGCCGGCGCGGCGCCGGCGAGCGCGCCCACCTGCCGGAGCGCTTCGTAAAGGACGATAGACACAGCGTTGGCCAGGTTGAGGGAGCGCACGGGACCCAGGGTGGGAATGCCGAAGACGTCGTCCGGCATCCGGGCGAGGAGCTCGGGGTCGAGGCCCACGCTCTCCTTGCCGAAGACCAGGGCGTCGCCTGGCCGGAAGTCCGCGTCGAGGTAGCTCCGCGGGGCCACCGCGCTGAAGAGGCGCAGCCGCGCGTTCGGGTGATGGTGGCGAAAGTGGGCGATGTCGAGCTGCTGCTCGAGCGTGACCAGGTGCCAGTAGTCAAGCCCCGCGCGGCGGACGCTCCGCTCGTCGATGCGGAACCCGAGCCTCCCGAGCAAGTGCAAGGGGCTCTGCGTCGCAGCGGCGAGCCGCGCGATGTTGCCTGTGTTCTGCGGGATCTCCGGCTCCACCAGCACGATCCGGAACGGCGGATCGAGCGGCGCCGCACGGAGCCGGGGGCGACCATCTTTGAGCACGCCCTCTCTTTCCGCGACGCGACCGCGCGCCGCAACCCCCGAGCGGGGATCGCGCGCGCGGTCTGGCTCGCCAGCGCCGCCTCCACGGGTAGCCGGCTCACGCGGTCGCGCGGAAAACGCGATCGGAACGGACGGAGGCCCCTCTGTCCGCTTGACGGCTGTACGAACGGACACGTAGCCTCCCGCCTCGGAGACACGGAATGCGCGCATCTTGCTGGATCGCCTCGGCTATTGCCCTCACAGGAGTGGCGTCGTCCTCGCTCGCGGCCGCCGACAGCATGGATCCGGCGCTCGCGCGCCTCGTGCGCGAACCGGACGGCGCCGTACCCTGCCGCATCGCAGGGCCGGAGGGTGGCCTCTACTACAACCCCGCATCGCGTTATCAGCGCTGCCTGACCGACGACGCTGCGTTCGCCAAGCTCATCGCGCAGTACGGCTTCGCCGTGGCGCCGTCGGCGATGCACGCGGCGCGGACCACGGGCTACGGCGGGTTCGAGATCGGCATCGAGGCCAACTACACGAAGATTGACAGCGAAGCCGACTACTGGAAGCAGGGGACGCAGGGACCGCAGGATCCGACGAGCAAGAACTTCTCCATCGAGAACCGGAGCCCGGACTCGCTCCTGCAGCACTACTCCCTCAAGGTCCGCAAGGGGTTTCCGTTCGGCTTCGAGCTCACCGGCGCCGTCGGGTTCCTCGCGAACACAGGCCTCGTCAGCGCGGGCGCCGACGTGCGCTGGGCGCTGTTCGAGGGGTTCCGCCGAGGGCTCCCCGCGATCCTCCCGGAGCTCGCCGTCGGCGGCAGCGTCCGGACCGTCACCGGGACCGAGGAGTTCCAGCTGACGGTCGCCGGCGTCGACGCCGAGATCTCCAAGCCCCTGCCGATCGGAGGCACGGTCGTGCTCACCCCCTACGCCGGCTACCAGTGGCTCCGGATCTTCGGCGACTCCGGGCTCATCGATCTCACCCCGAACACCGACGCGGTGAACTTCTGCAACTTCCGAGGGGTGAACTCGCCCGCCAACCCCGTGCAGGGGCAGAACGGCGAGCTCCCCCACGACGGCCAGCCGGTGTGCGCGGGCGGCTCCCAGGCCGACTTCAACAACACCGTCGTGTTCGACCCCGTGCGCATGAACCGCCACCGGCTGCTTTTCGGCGCCCAGCTGCGGTTCCAGATGGTCAAGCTCGGCGCGCACTTCATCACCGACGTCGTGAGCCCCGAGGACGCGAACCAGGGTGAGGCGAACGAGATCAACGGCGAGAACAAGTTCGCCGGGCTCGGGTCGCAGTGGACCCTCGGGATCGATCTCGGCGCCGTGTTCTGAGGCGCGCGACGCCGGGGGCGCTCGTGACGCGCTCCCGGCGCAGAGCCTCGTCGAGGAGCGCGGCCCGAGGGGCGGCGTGCGGTCTGCGCCGCCTCAGCGCTTCGAGCTCAGATCGGGCAGCGCGTAGCCGAGCTCGGCGAGGAGCGCCCGGAACGCGCGGTCCTCGTTCCGCGCCACGGTGAGGTGCTCCATGAACTTCTTGAAGTTGCCCTGAGCCGCCGCGTCGGCGGCGCGCTCGCTGTTCTCGAGCACGAGCAGGAGGTGCGGGTGCGCCTTGGAGACGGACCCAGGGCACTCCATCTTGCTCGCCACCCGGGCGCGCGCTTCCGCGAGCGCGTGCACCACCATGATGAGCTCCTTGTCGTGGGTCCGCGGCAGGAGCATGTCGCCCTCCCTGCGCGCCTCGTCGAGGAGCAGGCTCGCCCTGTCCAGGTAGCTCCCGGCCCAGGCCGGCAACGCGACGAAGAGGGTGCAGAGCGCGAAGGTGAAAGCAAGCATCAGGTGACGGATCATCGACTGGGTCCTCGGTCGTTCATGGTTTGCGCGGAGGACGACCCGCCGGAGGGCGGGGCCCCGCTGCCCTCGGGCGCGCCTTGCAGGGCCTCGGCGGTCGCCCGTTCATCCGATGCGGCGGCCGCGGGCTCCGGCGCGGCGCACGACAGGAGCGCAGCGCGCGCGGCCGCCTGCTCCGCGAGCTTCTTCGACCGGCCCCGGCCGGTGCCGATGACCTGGCCATCGACCTCGACGGCGACGAGGAACGCGCGGTCGTGGTCGGGCCCCTCCGTGCCCATCAGGCGGTAACGCGGCGACGCCGCGCCGCGCGCCTGCACGCGCTCCTGCAGCTCGCTCTTCGCGTCGCGCCCGAGCATGCTGCCGCTCGCGAGCTGCGCGAGCGGGCTCGCGGCGATCTTCCGGCTCAGCGCCCGCGCGCTCTCGAACCCGCGATCGAGGTACAAGGCCGCGACGAGCGCCTCGGTGGCGTCGGCGAGCACGTTCGTCTGGTCGCGCTCCCCGGCGACCTCCGCGCCCCGTCCGACCCTGAGCGCCGCGCCGAGCTCGACCCCTCGCGCCCACGCCGCGAGGGCGTCCGTGTTGACGAGGGCCGAGCGCATCATCGAGAGCTCCCCTTCCCGCGCCCCGGGAAAGCGCTCCATGAGGAGCTCCGTCACGCAGAGGCCGAGCACGGCGTCCCCGAGGAACTCGAGGCGCTGGTTGTCCACGCGCCGACCGCCTCGCTGCTCGTTCGAGAAGCTCGGGTGCGTCAGCGCCTCCTCGAGGTGCGGCAGGTCTCCCTCCAGCCCCAGATCCAGACGTTGCAACAGCTCGCTCGGGAGCATCCCCAGCACCTTGCCCACGCGCAGCGTCAGCCCGTGTTCAGGCGGTCGGTCAGCTCGGCCAGCTCCAGGTCGAGCGCCGTCAGACCGCCGGCGTCATGCGTGGACCACGCGACCCGCACCTTGCCCCACGACAGAGCGATGTCCGGGTGATGATCGCGCCGCTCGGCGAGGAGGGCGATCCGCATCACGAAGCCCACGCCGGCGCCGTAATCCGGAAACGAGTAGCTCCGCTCGATCCGCTCGCCCGCTTGCACCCAGCCCGGGTGAGCAGCGACGAACCCGGCGATCTCATCGTCGGAGAGCCGATCACGCTTGCCCATGGGGCGCAACTATGGGCTAAGCCCCGCCCCGGTGGAACCCCGGAATGCGGGGCCCCCGCCCGCGCGGCGTCCGCCGCGCGCGCCGCTGCCCGTGCGCTATCCTCCCGCCTCGATGACCGGGCTTCACGCTTGCCCCTTCTGCCGGGAGATGTTCGAGGCGAAAGAGGCGTCCACGTGCCCCGCCTGTGGCCTCCGGCTGGAGGCGCTCGCGAAGCTCCCCCCCTCGTACGACGCGCTCCAAGAGGATCCCGATGAGCCGCTCCCGCCGCACATGGAGCCGCTCCCGTGGACCTACGCCGGGCGCGGCCGGGGCGCCCTGCTCGCGCTCGCGCTCCTCGGGCTCGCGGCGTTCTTCGCGCCGTGGATCCACGAGACGGCCCCCGAGCTCCGCGATCTCAGCGGCTTCGGGCTCGCGCGGAGGCTCGGGTGGATGTGGGCCCCCGCGGTCGCGTTCTTCGTGATGATCCCGCTCGCGCTGACCCGGAGGTCGATCCACAAGATGCGCGGCGCCCGCGTGGCCGTCGCTTTCCTCGCCGCGGTCGCCCTCGTCACCGTCGCGATGCGCCTGCTGTTCTCGCCGGCCAGCACGCTGCTCCGTCCCGTCCGCTTCACGTGGGGCTACGGGCTCTACGCGACCGGGGCGCTCGCGCTGCTCGCGCTGCTCACCGCAGCGTTCTTCGGAGGAAGGATCGACGACCTCCCCACGGGCCAGCGGCGGCGGGGCGACGAGGTGCTGCACTGAGCAGCCAGAAGCAGCCAGAAGCAGCCAGAAGCAGCCAGAAACGGAGCGCAGAAGAAGCGCGTGACCGAGCGGCATCTCGGGTCGACAGGCCCGCTCGTGCGGCGTAACCTTGATGAGAGTGGCCTTTGTCCGCTGCTCGAAGGTGCGCAATGGCCAAGAGTTCTGCCAGCGTACGCCGTGAGCTGGCGCGGGACGACGAGGCGTTCGATGTCCCCGCAGCGGTGCTCTGCGCGTGCTGCGGACAGCCCGACTGCGCCGGCTGCTCCGCGGCGAGCGACGAGGGCTCGGGGGTCGTCGCGATCATCCCGTGGGAGCGCCCGATCGGCGGCGTCTGGTCGCGGCTCTGGGCCACCTCGAAGGCGACCACGCTGGGGGCCGAGACGTTCTTCGCGACGATGCCCGACGGCGCCCTCCCTGCGGCCATGCGCTTCGCCCTGCTGGCGGAGACGCTCGCGATCCTGTCGATGATCGCCGCGCTCCTGCCCGTCGTCGCGCTGGCGCTGCCGAGCCTGACGTTGGAGCTCGCCCGCAACCCGGCGGCGCGCGCGAGCGCCCTCCAGTGGCTCGCGATCGGCGTCCCGGGCGTCACCGTGTGGATGGTGCTCGCGCACACCTTGCACGGAGCCGCGCTCGACCTCGGCGCGCGACGTCAAGGCGCGCGGCCAGAGCGCCGGCGCGCGCTCCGCTTCGGGCTCTACGCGTGCGGCTGGGACCTCATGGCTGGCCCGCTCGGCGCGCTGGCCATGCTCATCACGGGCGGCCTCAAGGGAGCCGAGCAGATCCTCTCGGCCTCGCTCCGGGTACCGGGCAAGGCCTCCATGGCGCTGCTCCTGGGCGTCTACGCGCTCCAGCCCGACGCGGCAGAGCGCGCTCGGCGGGCCGGGAGCATCGCCGCGCTCGCGCTCACCATCGCCTCCGGCTTCGTCGCCATCGCGCTCGCCATCGCCTTCGGCTGACACGCCGTCCAGCGTCGACGGCGGCGCCCCCCGGAGCGGGGCGCAGATCCGTGTGCGAACCTGCGCCCTGCCAAGGGCGTCGATCCCCGTCCGTACGCGTCGCGGCCTCAGCGCATGTCGTGACGCGGCGCGGGCGAGGGCGGAGGCGCGCCCGGATGCCGGCTGCTCGCGAGGGTGCCCGGGCGCTTCTTCGGCTGCAGATCGCCCGTCGAGGTGATGTCGATGAGGTCGACGAGCTCGGGGGCGTGACCCGATACGTCCTGCGCTCGCAGGCGATCGAGGAGCTGCTTCACCTGCGCCTCCGCCTTGCCGTGCGCGAGGATCTGACGGATCGACGGCCCCTCTTGCTCGATCGAGCGGCTCACGGGCTTCCTGCTCTGGCGTCGCCACAGCACGGCGAAGCCATCGCCCTCCGGCACCGGCTCGGGCACGAGCTCCCCGTCCTTCACCCCGGCGGCGGCCGAGAGGAGCCCCGGCGCGACCTTCAGCCCCGGCTCGGCCGTGGCGCCGTCGGACGCCACGAGGCCGAGATCGCCGCCGCGCATGCTCGTCGCCTTGTCGAGCGACTTCTCGCGCGCGATCTCCTTGAAACGCTGGGGCGCCGGGTCCTTCTTCAGCTCGGTCAGGATCGCCTCGGCCTCCTCGCGCGTCGCGACGAGGATGCGCCAGAGCGCCACCATCGCCGGGGAGCTGAACCTGTCGCGGTGGGCCTCGTAATAGGCGCGGACCTCCTCGTCCGTCACCGGGGAGCTCGCCGCCGCCTCCGCCTGGATCCGCTGCAGCAGCGCGGAGCGCAGGACGCCGCGGATGCGATCCTGCACGTCGGCGCGCTCCGTGAGCTTCTGCGCGGCGGCCCCCTGGGCGAGGAGCAGCTCGCGGACGAGGACCTGGCTCACGAAGTTCTTCCGGATCTCCGCCGGGGTACGCCCGAAGGTCTGGAGCTGAAACGGCGGGACCTGCGCCAGCCTGCGCTCGACCTCCGAGGCCGTGATCGCCACGTCGCCGACGCGCGCCACCGGGGCGTCCGCAGCGGACGCGGCCGCTGGCTGGGCCTCAGCGCGGAGCGACAGGCCGGTCGACGCCGCGCAGACGACCGCCATGGCGGCCGCGCCGAGGGGGAGCTTCACCGTTCTCGCGCGCATCGGAGCGGGTTATCCCCGCGCCGCCAGGCAGGGTCAAGCTGCCCCGCGGCGCGCTGCCTCGGCGGACGCGCCGCGCTCGTCTCCGCGTTCGCCGCCCCGCAGCACCCCCGCCTTCCGCAGCGCCTGCGCGTCGAGCCCGACGAACCGGTAGACGTCCGCGGAGAAGCCGTAGGCGCGATGGAGGTGCCGGAGGCCCTCGACGAGCTCGGCGGTCACCTCGACCGGGGGCGGGGGCGGGTATGCCTTGCGGATCGAGGCGAGCGGCTCGCCCAGCTCGAGGAGCTCTTCGACGCGCGACAGCACATCGATCGGCTTGAGCGCACGCTTGCCTCGCCGCGCGACCCCCTCGGCCAGCTCGGCGAGCAAGCGCCGGCGCCGACGCTCGGTACGGCCATCGCCGGCGCGGCCACCGCCGCCCAGGAGCAGCTCGTTGAACCGGCGCGCAGCGCGGCGCTTCTCGACCGCATCCGGACTTCCCCGGCGGTTCTGCGCATCGCCACCCCGCTTGGCGGGACGTGGCGCTTTGGTGGACCCGGCCGTGGCGGCCGGCGAGCTCTTCGTTTTCACGATCCTCGGCAAGAGCACAGCGGCGCTCGAGGAGCCGGTACTCCCCGGCACATCTTCTTGCTGTCCCGGCAGTATAGACAGCTCATCCTCCTGCTTCGAAGAAAGCGGCGGAAGCACGGCGACGCTCGCCCTGCAGGCGCTGGACGTCAGCGCCCGCCTGCGCACCACGCGAGGGCCGTTCCGACGGCCGCGATGAGCCAGGCCGGCCACGTCGCGCGCACGAAGCCGGCGACGTCGGACAGCGCGCCGCGCCGCGCCCGCCGTGCGGCCTCGGCGTGCCCCACCCGGCGCATCTGCTCGCGCTCGATCTGCTCCTGCTCCTCGTCGTCGAGCGGATCGCTGCCAGCCAGGTGGTGCAGGTGATGGATCACCTCGTGATCGATCGTCTCCTCGATCTCCGCGTCGACGTCGAACCCCGGATCCTCGCGCGCTTCCGCCCGAAACGTCCGATAGAAGATCCGGATCTCCGGAGGGCGGGCGATCCCGAGCGCATCCGCGGGTGTCCCGGGCGTGTAGCAGCCCAGCAGCGGCTCGCCTCCGTCGTCGCAGGCCGGCACCCCTGCGTCGATGAAGAGATCGATGTTCCGCACGCCGCGGGCCTCGTAGATGCGCTCGGCCGCGGCGCGGACGCGCGCCTCGAAGCCGTCGAGATCTGGAAAGGCGCTCGAGGTGCTCGCCCTTGCCCTCGGGGCGCGGGGCTCCCCGAGCTCGTCCGCGTCCGTTCCGTCCACTCCAGCAGCGCGCAGCGGAGCGCGCGCGATCTCCCGCTCGAGCGGCACATCGAGGTCGTTGCGGGCACCGCAGCCCTGGCAGCGGTGGACGGCGACGAGCCGCGCGGGGTAGCGCGCCTCGTGGTAGAGGTCGACGACAGCCGCCCACGCCTCGTCCGGAGCGCTGGCGAGCGCGTCGGCGATCACCGGCGCGCGACGCTCGCGACCGAGCGCCGCGATCCCCATGGCAACGACCAGGGACGGCGTGACGCGGAGGACGCCGTCGCCGGGCAGGCGGAGGAGCGGCATCGCTTCCTCGACCGTGCGCTCCACGAGCCGCACGCCGCGGCAGACGGCGCGGCCCACGCGCAGCGCCGGGATCGGGTGGGACGCGTCGAAGTCGAACGGGCGATCGAGCTCGGGATCGTCGAGCTCGCCATCGGTGAACGGGCCGATCTCCAGCAGGCTCGACGGAGCGACCTCGAACGGGGCCCCGCAGTTCTCGCAGGTGTACGAGCCCGGCTCCTCGGGCACGACGCCGGCGGACGCGAGGAGCGCGCGCAGGACATGGACGTCGGCGAGCGGGAGGCCGAGAGGATCCAGCGGCGCGCCGCGCGCGTCGGCCACGACCGACGGGCCCGCGAGGACCTGCACGTCGAGCGCGCACCTGCCGGTGGATGCGCGCTTGCCGCCGCCGCGGCCGGCGGGAGCGCCGAAGACATCCGGAGCACGAGCGCGCGCGGCGGCGTCCGACAGGCGCACGACGCCGCCGGACGGGAGGTGGACCTGAGGGGGGAGCAGGCGTCTCGCGGGCGCAGGCATCGCGGCGGCCTATAAAGAAGTGCTGGCGCGCCTTCCAGCCCGACGCGGCTCCGTCCAGCCTCGCGCTTCGCCGTGGGGCGCTCGCCTCAGGGGTCCTCGGGCGGCGGTGAGCCCCTGGCGGCGCCGTCGTCGGTCGGAGCGAGCGGCCCCCACGGTTCGCGATCCCTGTCGGTCCCGGACGGCTCGCCCGCCGCGCGGCCGCCGTCGAGCCCGGCGGCGCTGGCGAGCTCGGCGGCCACCGCCGCGGAGAGCGAGCCTCCGCTGAGCGGGGACGCGCCGGCGACGGACGACACGGGCGACGGCTCCGAGGAAGGGCGATCTCTGCGGCGACCTCGGCTGAGCACCGGCGCGCGCTCGCCGTCGCCGGCAGGATCGGGCGCGGCGGCGCCCACGCGGTGCACGGTCGGGCGGAGCTGCAGGCGCCCGAGCGACAGGCTCGCCGCGCTGGCCGGAGGCATGCTCGACGAGAGCTCCGCGGCCACCGGCCCGCCTGTCCCGAAATCGAGATAACGCGTGATCGCCAGGGCGTAGATGAGCTTGCGCACGGTCATCTCCGGCGCGACCCCGGACCTGACGAGCACGGCGAGCGTGGGTGTGGAGCTCTGGAGCGCGTCGATCACGGCGAGCTCGCCCTCGCGGAAGCCGAAACGACCGGGCTCGAGGGCGGGGTGGAGGCGGAGGGGCACGGCCTCGATCCGCTCCAGGGTCCGGTGGAGGCGAGTCGAGCGCTCGCCGTGATCGCGCAGCCCTGCCCAGAGGAGCGCGAGCGGATCGACCTTCGCGGGATCGCCGCCCCATTCGGCCAGCACGTCGAGGCCGTCGAAGTAGCGGTACTTCGTCTCCGGAGGCAGGTCGAAGAGGCGCACCATCCGCCGCACGAACTGGACCTGGGCGAGCCAGTCGATGGTCGCGGTGTCGAGGCACCCCGACAGCAGCAGCACGTCCCCGAGGAGGCCCCTCGTCGCGAGCGCTTCCGCGAGGAGCTCGGCGGAGATCACCCCCTCCTCGAGCAAGATTTCCCCGAACCGGGCATATCCGTCGCTCGGGCGGATCTTGACGGGGGTCCCCCGGACGATCCGCACCGTGTGCTCGGCGCCCGTGGGCTCCACCAGGATGAGCGCGCCGGTCAGCCGATGCTCGACGGCATAGACGAAGAGATGAGCGAACGGCGTCCGCTCCAGATCTCCTTCCGCCGTCGCGAGACCGTCGGGAGACATCCTGGGCCAAGCTACCATAGCGCGCGCAAGCTGGAGCCCCCTTTCTCCACGCGCGCCGGCGCGGCAGCGAGGCAGTGTGGCTGGCGTCGGCGCGCTGCCCGCGGGCATCGGCCGCGGCGGTTCCGCGCTACGGTGGCGTGTATGCCGCGCGGACATGTGCTGGTGCTCGACGACGAGCGAGCGATCTTGACGACCCTTCAGAAGGCCCTGTCGCTCGAGGGCTACACGGTCGACGTCGCCGGCGGCGTCGGGGTGGCGGAGGAGAAGCTCGCGAAGCGGAGCTACGACATCGCGCTCTTCGACGTCTCGCTGCCCGACGGTGACGGCGTGGAGCTGCTCCAGCGGATACGCGCCGCGGGCTCGGAGCTGCCCGTCGTGATGATGAGCGGCCACGCGACGGTCGACGCCGCTGTCCGCGCCACGCGGCTCGGGGCGATCGACTTCCTGGAGAAGCCGCTCTCGACCGATCGGCTGCTGCTCGTGCTCGAGAACACGCTGCGCCTGGTCCGCGCCGAGGCCGAGGCGAAGGCGCTGCGGACGCAGACCGGTCAGGTAGGCGAGCTCATCGGAGAGAGCCGGGCGATGCACGATCTGCGCGAGCAGATCGCGCGCGCGGCGAAGGCGACCGCGACGGTGTTCGTGACGGGCGAGCGCGGCACCGGCAAGGAGCTGGTCGCGCGCGCGATCCACGGCGCGTCGAAGCGGGCGCGCGGGCCGCTCGAGAAGATGAACTGCGCCGCGGTCCCGAGCGAGCTCATCGAGAGCGAGATGTTCGGCCACGAGGCGGGCGCGTTCACGGGCGCGACGAAGCAGCGGCGAGGGAAGTTCGAGCGCGCGAGCGGCGGGACGCTGTTCCTCGACGAGGTCGGGGACATGCCGCTCGCGATGCAGGCGAAGCTGCTCAGGGTGCTGCAGGAGCGGGAGATCGAGCGCGTGGGCGGGCACGACACGATCAAGGTCGACGTGCGCGTGGTGGCGGCGACGAACCGCGACATCGAGGCGGCGTGCCGGGAGGGGCAGTTCCGGCCGGACCTCTACGACCGGCTCAACGTGCTGCCGCTGTCGCTGCCGCCACTCCGCGCGCGGCGCGAGGACGTGCCGCTCTTGGCGCGGCACTTCCTCGCGCTCGCGACGCAGGCGAACGATCGGCCCGGGATGGCGTTCACGGACGGCGGGATGAGCATGCTGGTCGCCTACAGCTTCCCTGGGAACGTGCGGGAGCTGCGCAACATCATCGAGCGGCTGGTGATCCTGACGCCGGACGAGACGATCGACGAGGGTGACGTGAAGGTCTGCCTCGGAGGGCAGCAAGCTGCGATGAAGGGCGGGCTCTTCCGCCCGGGGGTGCCGTTCCGGGTGCTCGCGGAGGAGGCGGAGCGGGCCATCCTGGAGGAGGCGCTCGGCCACCATGGCGGGCAGATGGCGGCGACGGCGCGGGGGCTCGGGCTCGAGCGGAGCCACCTGTACAAGAAGTTCAAGGCGCTCGGGCTGCGGGGGGACAAGGGGGAGGCGGAGGACGAGTAGCCGGAGAGGGGGCCTTCCGGGAGGCCGCGCCGAGGGGAGGGTCTGCGCGGCGGCCGCGGGTGGGCGCTCGGCCATCCGCCGAGGCGGGAGCGCGGAGCTTGCGCATGCACCACCACCCCGCATGTCTCCCTTCGGGCCATGCCACCTGGGACGTTTCGTCGCGCGCCACACAAGGCGCGCCTGAGACGTGGAGCCTGCTGGGACCTCAGGGCTGCCTCATCGTCGGTGCTCGCCGCGCCCACCCGCGGCCGCCGCGCAGACCTCCCCTCGGCGCTACGGGAGTGGACGCGGGCCGGGACCGTGGCGCGGCGCATCGCCTGGGCCGCAAGGGGTATTGGCTGTGCGATTGAGTAAGGAGGCACTGGCGCCCCATGTCCGGTCCGCCGGCGGCTCCCGGCTGCTTCCTCAGAACCGTCTCCGGTCCACCGACAGCTCCCGGCTGCTTCCTCAGAACCGCTTCCGGTCCGCCGGCGGCTCCCGGCTGCTTCCTCGGAACCGTCTCCGGTCCGCCGGCGGCTCCCGGCTGCTTCCCCGGAACCGTCTCCGGTCCACCGACAGCTCCCGGCTGCTTCCTCCGAACCGCTTCCGGTCCGCCGGCGGCTCCCGGCTGCTTCCTCGGAACCGCTTCCGATCCGCCGGCGGCTCCCGGCTGCTTCCTCGGAACCGTCTCCGGTCCACCGACAGCTCCCGGCTGCTTCCTCGGAACCGCTTCCGATCCGCCGGCGGCTCCCGGCTGCTTCCTCAGAACCGCATCCGATCCGCCGGTGGGCGAGGATCATGCAGCGGACAGAACTAGGAGACGCGAATGGCGCGCCCGATGACCGGCGGTAGTACCCCCCGCCCATCAGGCGTCTCCCAGGCTGGCCGAAGCCTGCGCACGACACCACGCGCGAGGGCCTCGACCGGCGGCTTGTCATCGTGCCTCACGCGACGACAAGATGCGCCATGACGACGGCGCACGTGCTGGACCGGGAGCTCGGTGACCCCTTCGCGGGTCAGGAGGACGATCTCCTCGAGAAGGAAGAGGAACCGTCGCCAGACGAGACGCAGCCTCGGCAACCCGCCAGCTGGCCGCTTCAGATTTCCAAGGTCGAGCGCTCGATCTTCGAGCTGCACCGGAGCTGGAAGAACGGGGTGCTCCGCCTCGATCCGGACTTCCAGCGGGAGTTCGTTTGGGATTACTGGCGCAAGGTCAAGCTCGTCGAGTCCGTGCTCATGCGCCTCCCGTTGCCGGTGTTCTACCTCTCCGAGGAGAACGAGGAGGAGACGCTCGTCATCGACGGCCAGCAGCGCCTCACCACGCTCTTCAGCTTCCTCGACGGAGAGTTCCGCCTGAGCGGGCTCAAGCTGCTCCCGGAGCTCAACAAGAAGCACTTCAAGGATCTCGACGGCAAGGTGCAGCGCCGGTTCGAGAACACGCCGCTCACCTGTTTCATCATCCAGCCGGGCACGGATGAGCAGGTGAAGTTCCAGATCTTCGAGCGCGTGAACGAAGGGGCCGTTGCGCTCAATGCCCAGGAGATCCGCAACTGCCTCTACCGAGGGCCCGGCCTCGACTTCATCAAGCGCCTAGCGAACGACGCATCGCCCGGTTCGTTCCGCGATGTCGCCGGCCCGAGCCGGGCTTACAGACGCATGCGGGCGGATGAGCTCGTGCTCCGCGCCATCGCCCTGCTCGATCTCGGGGTCGACCACTACCCCGGGGAGCTGAAGAGCTTCCTTAACGACGAGCTCAAGCGGCTGAACGCCTCGACGGAAGAAGAACGCGACGCGCTGGAGCGCAGGCTGAAGAACGCCCTCGCTCACACGAAGGCCGTCTTCGAGGATCACGCTTTCTGCCGTTACAAGCCCTCGGACGGCTCGTGGGCGCGGCAGCTCAACGGCCCGCTCGTCGAGGTCACTGTGGCCGGCTTCGATCGCTTCTTCCCTGCAGGGAACCCCTTGCCTCCCAGAAAGCTCAAGGCCGTTCGGGATCGCTTTCGGGCGATCTCCGGCGAGGAGGCGTTCCGCGACTCGATCACCTTCGCCACGCAGTCGACGAGCTCCGTTCGAACGCGGCTCGACCTCTGGATGAAGGAGCTCGCTCATGTTGCGTAGCGTGCTGCTCGAGGGCTTCCGCTCGTTCGAGCAGCCGACGGCCGTGCGCTTCGCCCCGCTGACGATCCTCGCGGGGCCCAACAACGCAGGGAAGAGCTCCGTCATCCAGGCGCTGCTCGCGCTCGTTCAGTCCGCGCAGGCGTCGAGCGCCGACTCGCTGCTGCTGAGCGGCGCTTGGTGCGATCTCGGACGGTTCGACGAAGTGGTGAGCGCGGGCTCGCCGACTGACCAGCGCCGGTTCCGCATCGGCCTCACCGGAACCACGCCGGAGGATCGCGCTGTCGATGCGGTTTGGGAGTTCGAGCCGCGGGAGGGTGAGGACTCCGCGCTCACATCGGTCCCCCTCTTCTCGCTCACCTACGCGTTCGAGCGAAGTGCGGGGCGCGTCGAGCGCCGTGTGACAGGCTTCCAGTGGGAGGGTGACGATCCCACCGAAAGGTCCCAGGGCCAAGCCGCCGGCAAGGCCGTGTTCGCCGATCCTGGTGCGTTCGTCGCCTTGACCCTCGCAGAACCGGAGCAGCTCGATGTCGGGCGTGCAAGCCAAGGGAATCGGCCTCTGATCGGCATCCATCCCTCGCCGCTCGATGCCTCGCGCACGCAATACGTCGGTCCCTTCCGCTCTCCGCCGCAGCCGCTCTACACCCCGCGCACGTCGCTGGCCGGCCCGCCGCTCGGCCGGTACGGGGAGCACACGGCCGAGCTCCTGTTCCGGCATCGCACGCAGCGGACTGACATCACCGTCCCGGGGCAGCCGCGCGACGATGCGGGAGCGCCGATCCTCTCGGCGGTCAACGCGTGGTGGTCCCACCTCTTCGACGGCAGCTTCGCCCTCCAGATCGACGCGCCCGCGCGCCTCGGCTTCACGCTGGCCATCGACACGCCCTCCGCCGAGCGGCTCGGGCTCGGGCAGGTCGGGCTCGGGCTCTCGCAGGCGCTGCCGATCGTCACGGCGTGCCTCGTCTCCCGACCCGGCGATCTGCTCCTCATCGAGACGCCCGAGGCGCACCTCCACCCCGGCGCGCAGCACCGCCTGGCGAGCTTGTTCATCGAGCTCGCCCGCAAGGGGAGGCAGGTCGTGATCGAGACCCACAGCGAGCACCTCGTCACGGCCATGCAGCTCGCCGTCAAGGAGGGGCTGCCGCCGGAAGACGTCGCCCTCAGCTTCTTCAGCCAGGAGGCTGGCCGGACGGTGGTGCAGGAGATCGAGCTGAACGCGCAAGGACGCGCGCTGCGCTGGCCGCCCGGCTTCTTCGATCAGGCGGCCATCGATCTCGCGGAGCTCCTCCGCTGATGCCGGTCGTGTTGTTGAACCACGATTTCGTCGACGGGATGGCCCACCGCACCGACCTCGGCCCGGTGGCCGTCGCGCTGCAGGACGTGCAGCGACGCCTCGGGGGAGATCCGATGCACGTGCACCCGGAGCTCACGCTGCAGGCCACCGGCGGCGGTCCGTTCGTCGAGTGGGCCAACCAGCACCGCAACGACGCCGAAGCGGATCGCCGTACGCTCAGCGCGCTGCTGCTCCGGCTGTTGAGCGGCCCGTTCGTGACCGATCTCCCGCTGGAGCGAGATGTCTCCCTGCTCTCGGACGATCCCGCGCTCCCTCCCGAGCCTCCGTGGCGGCGCGAGGCGGTGCGGCACCTCGCCGCGCATGCGCTCTCGGCCGCCTCCGCGGTTCCGTGGGTCCTGTCCTTCGATCCTCGCTCCGACCTCTCGCAGCCCAGGTACCGCTTCACGCAGGGCGACGCGATCGCCGAGGTCGACAACTTCAGGAGCAGCGCCGAGGCGCTCAGCCGGCTGGGCGAGCTGGCGACCCGCGGGCTCGCCGGCGCCCTCGCGACGCTCGAGGCCGCTGCGCGGCACGAGAGCCGGCTCATCGTCCTCCCGCGAGCCCGTGACGCCGCGCGGAAGTGGAACCTCGACTGCCCGGAGGGCGCCCTGTTCCGCGCCTTGGTCGACCTCGCCATCTACGCCGCGGCGCTCGACGAAGGGCTCTCCCGCGAGCTGGCCGCCGAGCGTTACCACAAGGCGAGCGGCGTCCCGATGTCCCGGGAGAGCGGTGAGGTCTCCCGCAGCCCCACCTGCAAGCGGCAGCGTACGTTCGTCGTCCCCGGCCGGGGTGAACAGTACTTCGACATGCACGCGAAGCCCGGCGCCAGCACGCGCATCCACGTCTGGACGGAGGTCGTGGAAGGCCGGCACGTCGTCTACGTGGGCCATTGCGGCGAGCACCTGCTCTTGCCCAGCGGCAAGCGCTGATTGCGCACGACCGCGCGCGCTCTGAGGCGCGACGCTCATCCCGCGCACGGCGGTCCGAGCCGGCACCACGTGAGCGCCGGAGGGGGTCTCCGCGCGGCAGGGTGCGGGTGGGCGCGATCCAGCACCGACCGAGGTGCCATAAGGTCCCTGCTGGCTCCACGTCTCAGGCGCGCCTTGTGTGGCGCGCGACGAAACGTCCCAGGTGGCATGGCCCGAAGGGAGACATGCCGGGCGGTGGTGCATGCGCAAGCTCCCCCGCCCCAGCCTCGGCGGATGGCCGAGCGCCCACCCGCGCCCTGCCGCGCGGAGATCCCCTCCGGCGCGTGCCCCCAGGATCTCCGCCCTCCCCTCGCCTCGCGCCCCGAGCCCGCGAGCCCCCGAGCCTCAGTCCGGCATCGCCCGCGGCGCAGGCGGCGACGCGCCCCGCATCGACTTCTGGTACTCGAGCGCCTGCTTCGCATAGTCGTCCCGCTTCATCTTCGCGTACGCCTTGGCGAGCTCCCCGTAGATCTCCGCCGCGTCCCCGGGCTTCGACCCGGACAGGAGCGCGCTGTTCAGCTCGTAGATCGCCGACACGTGCCGCCCCGTGCGCGCCAGCGCCCGCGCATAGAGCCGGTGGATCTCCGGGTTCGCCACGTCGACGAAGATCGCGCTCTCGCCGACCTTGCGCGCCTCCTCCCACGCGCCGCGCTCCACGAGCAGCCGGAGAAGCCGCCGCCAGACGCGGCGATCGTGCTGATCGAGGAGCGCGAGCCGGCGCAGCGCCGAGAGCTCGCCCGCGGCGTCCTTCTGCCGGTGCGCGAGGTCGTAGAGCCCCTGGAGCGGCTCGGCCTGCGTGGGATCCTGGCGCGACGCCGCCTCGAGGTTCGCCTTCATCTTCGCCGCGTCCTTCTTCAGCTCGGCGAGATCGGCGAGCTTCATCCGCACGACGTAGCCGTCGTGACCGTCCGCGATCATCTTGCTCAAGAGCCTCGCCGCCTCGTCGTGCTTCTTCTCGGCGAAGGCCGCCCGCACCTTGATGTAGATCGCGTCGGGCTGCTTCGGGTCGATGCGGAGCGCCTCCGCGAGCACCGCCTCGCCCTCCTGGCGCTGACCGTCCTCGAACAGCGCGAGCGCGAGCTCGACGAACCGCCTCGCGTCCTTCGGGGCGCTCGCCGCCGCCTTGCGCGCCTCGTCGAGCGGCGGCGCGTGAAGATCCGGGACGTACTGCTTCTCGTAGCGCTCGAGGCGCGGCTTCAGCCACGCGCGGAAGCGCCGATCGAGCTCCTCCGCGCTGATCCCCAGGGACTCCTTCACCACCTCCGGCGTCCGCTTGCCCGCGGCCCACCGGGGCAGCATCGAGACGACCTTCGGAAAGCCGAACTCGTCCACCATGAAGACCACGATCTGGCTCGCCGCGAAGTAGGCCATCGTCACGTCCTCGATGCTGTCGACGTGCGTGAAGGCCCGGTTGAACCCGTCGACCGCCGGGATCCTCCCCCCCTTCAGGGCGGCGAACAGCGCCGGATCTTCCTCGCGGTGCCACTCCGGCCGCCGCACGATCGTCTCGTACTCGCTGAGCCCCTCGGTGAACCAGCGCGGGACGTGGTTCTTCGAGAGCTGGATCGCGAAGACGTGCCCGAGCTCGTGCCACAGCACGTTCCCCCAGTTGAACTCCGCCGCCGCCGGGCTCAGCGCCGCGAGCGTCTGGCCGAAGCAGACGCCCTGGATGCCCACGTTGGGCAGGCCGCTCGTCCTGACGCTGAAGTTCTCCGTCGACGCGTAGAGCTCGATCGAGACGGGGACCTTCGGCGTGAAGCCGTAGCGCTTCACCATCGAGCCCCAGGCCTCCTCGAGCATGCGCGGCACGTACCGCTCGAGGATCGCCCGCTCCTGCTTGGAGTAGCGGACGCGGAACGTCTGGCCGTCGACGGTCACGTACTGCGTCGCGATGTCCTTCTCGTAGAGGTTCAGCGTGTTGAAGACCCGCACGTTGAAGCGGTCCTTGTCCCACGCCTGCTGGAGCGAGAGCACGCCGCTCTTCTCGTCGCCGGCGCGGATCAGGTTCAGCCCGAGCGTGGCGTGCGCCTTCGCGTCGTCCGGATCGACCTGCGTCGCCTCCCCCATCATCTTGACGATGTCGTCGTAGCGGTGCTCCCACTCCGCGAACTCGCCGACGATCTGGAAGAACCGCGAGAACTGCGGGTTCAGGCCGAGCACCTTCGCCTTGATGGCCTCGAAGCCGGCCGCGTCGTCGGCGAGGAAGCGGCCCGCCGCCTTGATCGAGAGCAGCGCGAGGTCGTTCGGGTTCACCTTGAGCCCGCGGTCTGCCGCTGCGTCCGCGGCGTCGATGTCCATGTCGCGGAGCGCGAGCCCGGCGCGAACGAAATAGGCCTCGGCGAGGTTCGGGTTCACGGAGAGCGCCTGCGCGACCTCGCTGTCGGCGCCGCCGAAGTCCATCGCGTTCTCGAGCTTGATGCGCGCCATGGCGACGCGGGAGAGCGGGTCCTTCGGGGCGAGCTTGAGCGCCTCCTTCACGACCTGCCCGGCGTGGCCGGGATCGTATTTGTCGAGGAACAGCTCGGCCCGCCAGAGCAACGTCTCGACCCGCTGCTTGCCGCCGACCTTCTCGGCCGCGTTGAACGCGTCGTTCGCGTCGCGCGCGCTCCGGAGCAGGTGCGCCGCGCGCCCGACCAGCGACAGCCCCTCCGCGTCGCCCGCGGTGATCTTGTCGTCGTTGTAGTCGTCGATGATCGTCATCAGCGGCGCGCGGGCCTCGCCCCGCTTGCCCGACTGGATCAGGAGCTCGCCGAGCACGAGCCGCGCGCGGCGGGCCTCGTCCTCCCGCTCCACCTCGCGCGCCGCCGCGATAGCCTCCGCCATCTTCCCGCGGCGCGCGAGCGCCTCGGCCCGGAGCGGCGCGGCGGCGATCCGCGCTTCTTTGCCGAGCGCGGCGGCCGCCTTCGCCGTCTTCGCCGCGTCGTCGTAGCGGCCGGTGAGCAGCTCGATCCGCGCCTTCGCGAGCAGCGCCGCGGCGCGCTCCTGCCCGCCCTGGAGCGCGACGACGATCTTCTCGGCGCCCGCGTAGTCGCCCTGCGCGACGAGCGCCTCCGCGCGCGAGAGCGAGGGAGGCGGCTCGCCGGAGGCGAGCGCGGGGGCCGCGCAGGCGGCGGCAACGAGGAGAGCGGCAAGAGAGCGGCGGATCGAGTGGCTTCGCATGTCACCCCGTGCGCAACCGTGCGCACCCATTCGTGTTCGTGCACAACCGTACGTAAACGAACGCAGACGAACGCAAACGAACGCAAACGAACGCAAACCTACGCTGAGAAGTGGCGCCCGGTCGAGCCGGGCAAGGCCATCGTAGCTGACGCCACCGGCGCAACCGAGCGGCGAGAGGCCGAGCATGCGCGACGGCGCGAGGGCGTGCCAGGTCGCGCGCTCCCGCGATCGTGGTATGCGGGCGTCCATGGCAAGCAATCTCGCCGGGCAGGTCGTTCTCATCACGGGCGCGTCCTCGGGCATCGGCGAGGCCCTGGCCCGGGAGGTCGCCCAGCGCGGCGGCCGGGTCGTCCTCGCGGCGCGACGGTCCGAGCGGATCGACGCGCTCGCGACGGAGATCCGGCGGTCCGGCGGCGAGGCGCTCGCGGCCCCGTGCGACGTCACGCGCGACGGCGACGTGGAGCGCGCCGTCGCGCAGGCGAGCGAGGTGTTCGGGCGGCTCGACATCGCCATCGCGAACGCCGGGTTCAGCGTGGCGGGGCGCGTCGAGGACCTCACGCTGGACGATTTCCGCCGGCAGCTCGAGACCAACGTCTTCGGCGCGCTGCGCACCGTGAAGGCCGCGCTGCCGGAGCTCAAGCGATCGCGCGGCGGCGTCGCGCTCGTCGGCAGCGTGAGCGGCTACCTCGCGGTCCCCGGGGTGGGCGCCTACACGATGAGCAAGTTCGCGGTGCGCGCCCTCGCCGAGACGCTGCGCGCGGAGCTCCACGCCGACGGCGTCGCGGTGACGCACGTCGCGCCAGGGTACGTGGCGAGCGAGATCCGCCAGATCGACAACGCAGGCAACCTGCACGAGGGCGCCACGGATCCCGTGCCGCGCTGGCTCGTCATGCCGGCGCACACGGCGGCGCGGCAGATCATGGACGGCATCGTCGCGCGGCGCGCCGAGGTGATCGTCACCGCCCACGGGAAGCTCGCGGTGTCGCTCTCGAGGCACGCCCCGGGGCTCCTCCGCGCGACCGCGTCGAGGCTCCCGCGCAAGCGCCGCGTCAGCGAGCGCTGAGCCGGCGCGGCGCCGCTTACGGGGCGGCCTGCGCGAGCTCGCGCCGGACGAGCGCTTCCAGGGCGTCGATGAAGCGCGGCCGCGCGTTCACGGCCGGCGCCCGCTCCAGCCGGGCGAGGCCTGCCTCCCGGGCGAGCACGTGCGCCTCCACGTCGAGATCGTAGAGCGTCTCGACGTGATCCGCGACGAAGCCGATCGGCGCGATCAGCGCCTCTCGCACGCCGCGCGCGGCGAGGCCGTCGAACGTCGATCGCAGATCCGGACCGAGCCAGGCGTCGCCGGTCATGCCCTGGCTCTGGAAGGCGACGAGCACCGGGTTCCCGCGGGAGGCGATGCGGCGCTCCACCTCGGCGGCCATCGCGCGGAACTGGCGCTCGTACGGATCTCCGGCGGCGATGATCCGCTGCGGGAGGCTGTGGGCCGAGAGGATCACCGCCGCCTTCGCCCGGCTCTCCTCGGGGAAGCGCGCGAGCGCCTCGTCGATCACCTCGACGAAGGCGTCGATCAGCGCCGGCTCGAGCCCCCACGGTGGCACGCACCGGACCTCCATGCCGTCGAGCTCGGCGGCCGCGTCGCGGACGACGGCGTGGTAGACGTCGACGGACTGCGGCGCGAGCGGCAGCGAGACGACGCGCCTCACGCCGCTCCTGTGCAGCGCTCCGAGCACCTCCGCCGGATACGGGTGCCAGAGGCGCCCGGCGATCGCGACCGGGAGACCGAGCCGAGCGGCGAGCGCGTCCGCCTGGGCCTGCGTGATGCGCATCAGCGGCGAGCCGCCGATCGCCTGGAAGCGGCGGCGCACCTCGTCGACAAGCTCCGGCGGGGCCGGCCGGCCGCGGCGGATGTTGGCGAGGAACCCGGGCAGATCTTCGATCCGCTCGACGGTGCCGTGGCAGCTGAGGAGGACGGCGTTGGTCACGGCGCCACTTTACATCGCCCACGCGCGGAGCAGCGCGGTCCTATGGCCCGCGCGCGGAGCAGCGCTGCCCTCGCCGGCGTTCGAGGGGACGGGCCTCGCTTTCGGTGGCTCACCAGGGCGGCGCCGCCGCTCGCTGGCGGCGGCTCACTTCGCGTCCCAGGCGACGACGACGCGGTCATGGTCGATGAGGCCGTTCTTCTTGCGGGCCAGGTGCTGCGCGACGACCCGATCGCCGGCTTCGTAGATGCGCACCTCCATGAAGGCCAGCCCATCGTCGGTCTCGATTCCGTCCAGGATCTCGGTCGAGTCCAGCTGACGCTCCCAGCCCGAGACCGGATCGCGGAAGAGCTCGCTCTTGAGCCGCTCCATGATCGCTTGCCTCCCGCTGGTGACGCTGGGGTGGGCCGGCGGATCGCGGCCGCTCACCTCCTCGATCACAGCGTCCTCCGCATAGACCCGGGAGAGGGCCTCGATGTCCTTGCCCCTCAGGGCGCGGGTGATCTCTGCAAGCAGTCCGCCGTTCACCCGCTGGGCCAAGGGTCGCGTCCGCGCCGAGCCTTCCATGCACGCTTGCATGGGACGCGGCGGTGCGGGCGTCGAGCCCGGGACAGGGCGGTGCCGCGACGGCGGCACGGGGCCGCTCCGCGACGGCGTCAGCGGGCCGCGATGAGACGGTGCCAGCGGTGACAGGGCAGCGCTGAGCTCGCTGGAAGGCTCTCTCCATGCTCGCCCGCCGAGATCGCGCGGCAGGCGGCGAGTTGCAGCGCTTGGACGGACGTGATGAATAGGGAGGGTTATGACGCAGCGCCGCACGGTCGTGCTCGCCGATCTCCACCTCGTGCGCCAGACGCCGCGCGACGTGACCGCCGACCTTGCCCGGTTCGTGGAGGCCCACAGGGGAGCGCGCATCGTTGTCGCGGGCGATCTGTTCGATCTCTCCTCCGAGTCGCCCTGGATGCCCCGTCCGCGCGCGCTGCGCGAGGCGCTGTCCGCGCATCCGATCGCGAGGGCCGCGCTCGCCGAGCACCTCGACCGAGATGGTGAGCTCTGGCTGGCGGGTGGCAATCACGACGCCGAGGTCGGAGCGCCCGACTTCCCCGTGGCGCTGGCGGAGGCGCTCGGGGTGGTCGGCGAGGCCCGGTCGCGGATCCGGACGACGCCGTGGTTCTTTCGCGAGGGGGCCATCCACCTCGAGCACGGCCACCTGTACGATCCGGACAACGCCCCGGCTCACCCGCTCGTGGTCGGCGAACGCAGCCTCGGCGTTCACTTCGTCGAGGAGTTCATCGCGCCGACCGGCGCGCACCGGTATCTGCAGGCGAACGACCAGACGCCGCTCAGCTTGTTCCTGTCGGCGTTCACCTGGTACGGCCCTCGCGCGCCCTACGTCATCTACCGCTACTTCCATGCGGCGATCGGCGCGATGTTGAAGAGCGGTCCGCTCTACCGCGCGGGAGGCGAGGCGACGGTGGGGGCCGCGGCGGTGGAGCGGTTCGCGCACGAGCTCAGCGTGCCGCGCGCGATGGCCGACGATCTCCTCGGGCTCGCGGCCACGCCGACGCTCGAGAGCGCGGCGCGCACGTTCACGCGGCTCTACTTCGATCGCGTGATCGCGACCTTGTCGATGGGCGCCGGGATCGCGGCGCTCGGGCTCGGCGCGCGGGGAACCGGCGCCGCAGCGGTCGGGCTCGGCGCATTGCTGATGGGCGTGAGCTGGGCGAGCGGGCACAACCGCTACGCCGGCACGGTCGCGGAGCGGCTGGCCGAGAGCGCCAGCCGCGTGGCGAGGACGACCGGCGCGAAGCTTGTCGTCTTCGGCCACACGCACCGGGAAGCGCTCGGCGACGGCTACGCCAACACCGGGAGCTTCTCGTTCCCTCGCACCGCCCCCGGCAGGCCCTACGTGGAGATCGAGGGTTCGCCGGACGCCCCGCGCGCCGTGAGCCGCTTCTGGAAAGCCGTGGCCTGAACCGCGAGAAGCGCCGTCGCTCGCTCAGCTGCCGCTGGCGTGTGCGGTGAGCGCGCCCTCCACCAGATCGAGCGCGAGCGGGACGTCCTCTTCCGGGATCGGCGCGCCGCCTAACATCGCTGCCAGCAGCCGCTCCCTCGGCTCCGGGCGCAACACGACAGGGCCGCCGCCACAGGCCCGGCACACGAGACCACCCCGCGCCGGGTCGACACAGGCCGACTGCGTCGTGTCGCAGGCGCGCCCGCAACGGACGCACTGCGCGAGCTCGAGGCCCCAGCCGAAAGCGACGAGCAGGCGCAAGCCGGTCTCCGCCAGCAACGCCTGGGGAGGGGCCGAGGACACCTCGTCGAGGCGGTCGAGCAGCTGGTTCAGCTCACGCCACGCCGCCTGCTCGGCGGTGTGCGCCGGAGCGATCTCCCGCACCCAGCGCAGCGCGCGCCCGGCCACCTCGAGGCGCTCGAGATCCCCCGCCAGACGCAGACGCGGGCGCTCGATCGCAGCCTCGGTGAGCTGAGCGAGATCGGCCCCCGGACGGATCTCCAGGGTCACGCGGAGCAGGTGCATCGGCTCGAGCGCCGGGAAGCGCTTGGACGAGCGGCGCGCGCCACGCGCCGTGGCGGAGATGAGCCCGCCCTGCTCGGTGAAGAGCCCGACCAGGAGGTCGGCTTCTCCGAAAGGGACACGCCGGACCAGGAGCGCCCCGGTCCGAAGGCGCTCCGTCCGCGGGCGAACCGAGCGAGGCATGGCAGGGTGCGGAGGGTGACAGCGCGAACCGCGGCGAGCGCGCGGCGAAAATTTGGCCCTCAGGCCGAGAGGAAGGTACTCGCCCTCGCGAGGGTACCCTCCGAGAGCTCCGGCGGCATGTCGTGGCCGCGGGGCCGGAGCACAATGCTGAGCGCGAGCGTGAACAGGATGAGCAGGAGCACGAACGCTATCGCGACCCCGAAGCGCCTGCTCTGCGTGCGGCGCGCGGGCGCCGCGATGGGCAGGGGTGTCACGAGCGCGATCCGGCGGCTCGCCGTGTATCGGGCCAGCACCTCCTCCATCGGGAGCGAGACCGCGCGAGCGTACGCCTTCAAGAACCCGCGAACGAACACCTCGCCAGGCAGGTCGTCGAAATGATCTGCCTCGATTCGCTCGATGGAGATCACAGGGATGCGCGTGGCGCGGGAGACTTCCTCCACGCTCATGGCTCGGGCCTCACGCGTGCGTCTCAGGTAGCGTCCGATCGACTCCATCCCATTCCACCCATCGTCATTCGGTCGTCACTCTACTCACCCTGAGAACCGTTGCTCAACCCCCTAGCGCGCCCCGAGGTACTTCTTGGAGAGGCGCGCCGAGGCGCTATTGCAACGTCTGTAACTGTGCAGCACAGCGCTGCCCTACCGGCGTCGTCGCGTCGATCTCCCGGCACCGCTCGAGATCGGCGCGCGCGTCGTCCACGAGCCCTCTCCTCTCGGCGATGCGGGCGCGCGCATCGAACGCGTCCTGCAGCCGCGTACACTCCGGCTGGTCGGTCTCGACCGCCCTGGTCAGCGCCTCGCGCGCCAGATCGAGCTCGCCCCGCTTCTCGTAGGCCAGGCCGAGCCGGTACTGCCCCACGCAGAAGAGCGGCTGCGCGGCGACCGCGCGGCGTAGCGCGTCGATCGCCTCGTCGTTCCTGCCCTTGAGCAGGTACGCCCAGCCGAGGTTACCCCACGATTTCTCCGGCGAGGCGTAGAGGATGTCCTCGGTGAGCGGCTTGAGCACCGCGATCGCCTCGTCGTAGCGCCGCTGATGCACGAGGATGACGCCCAGCACGTTCTTCGCGTCCCGCATCTCCGGGTTGGCCTCGAGGGCCCGCCGCGCCATCTTCTCGGCGCTGTCGAAGCGGCAATCGCTGGAGTGAGCGTCGCCCGCGCAGAAGCCGAGCAGGATCAACGCGCCCAGATAGGCCGCCTCGGCGTTGTCCTCGTCGAGCGAGAGCGCCTCCTCGACGTGCGCCAGCGCCTCGCGCAGGCGGCTGCGCTGGAACGCGTCGCGCGCGAGATCGTACTCCGCGATCGACCGCGCATCGCTCGACTGCGCAGCGGGCTGCGCGCCGCCGCACGCCGCGAGCGCGAGCGGCGATAGCGACAACAGCGACCCCACCGACACGACAGCGACCGCGCTGCGGATGCACCCCGCGCGGGTCGCTGCTGTCCTGTGTCGCTGCGAGGTCATGTGCGATCTTGAATCCGCTGCTGAACGATGCCGCAGCGCGGCACATCGTCGGGGCGAAACGTCGTCTGCCCTGCGGGGACCCCTGAGTAAACCAGGCCGCCTGTCACGTCAACCAGCGAATCTCGCGAGAAGACGCGGCGCGTCCTCGGGATCCCGATTCGTCTTCCAGCAGGTGTCAGGGCGGCGTAGGATGAGTGCGCAGGCGATTCCTGGTCGTCACTGTTCACCGCGGATCTCGTCCTTGAGACCCAGCAGGCCGAACAACCGCCGGAGCGCCTCGATATCGGGGATCTCGAGGCGCTCGTCCGCGACGCGCAGGTACTGGCCCTCACGGAGCTGCTGCACGGCGCGCTTCACCGTGTCGACGTCGAGGCCGACGCGGGTGGACAGCTCCATGGGCGAGATCGCGAACGAGGCGCCGTTCGAGGGGGCGCCGCTCGCGGCGCGCGACTGCTGCGCAAGCTTGAGGAGCGCGTTCACCACCTTCGACTGCGTGTCGGTGAGCATCATGATCTCGATCTGGTCCTCCGCGTCGCGGAGCCGACCGACGAGCTGCTTGATGATGCGCATCGCGACGCCCGGGTTGCGCTCGACGAGGTTCTGCAGCGTGCCCTGATCGAGCGCGAGCGCGACCCCGCGGGACAGCGCGATCGCCGTCGACGAGCGCGCCGCGCCGCCGAGGAGCGCGGATTCGCCGAACAGATCGCCGGGCTTCAGGACCATCAGGCTGCGCTCGGCGCCGCGGACCTTCTTGATGAGCCGGACCCGCCCCTCCTCCAGGAGGTACGCCTCGGTCCCGGGCTCCCCCTCGCGGAAGATGACGTCGCCCGCCTCGAACGGACGGCCAAACCGGGCGCGGAGCCGCTCGGGATCGGGCCCCGACTCGGCCGGCTCCACGCGGGCGGCGAGCGCCTCCGGGTCGGCGGGCGGCGCGGCTGGGACGGAGCGGGAGCGCGCAGGCTCCGCTGCCACGACGGGCGGCGGGGCGCGCTCTGCGTCGCTGGGGCTCGAGGCCTCGCGCTCCGCGTCGGGCGCGGCGCCGTCCCCTTCAGGCGGGCTGATCATCGGGGCGGAGTGTATCCCAGCTCGGCCGGCTTCGCGTCCGGCGCGCGCACATAGAGCGGCTCGAGGAGCTCCGGGTCGAACGGAGCCTCCGCTCGCCCGCGCTCGCCGCCCGCGGCGGCGGCCCGGAGCCGGTCGATCGCGAGGCGTCCGATCCATGCTGCGTCGGGGAAATCCAGCGCGTCGCCCCGCGCGGCGAGCGGCCGGAGCGCCTCGATCTCCTCGGCGACGGCGCCGACCACGACGATCCGGCGCCCCGCGGCGAGCTCGGCGATGACATCGAACGCCGCGTCGCGCGGCAGGTGTCGCGGCGGGATCGAAGGCGCCAGCGCGGGCCCGTCGAACGCGGCGAGGAAGACCTCGCCCTTCTTGGCGTCGATCAGCGGGACCAGCAGATCGCCGGGGCTCGCCGCGCCTCCGGCGAAGGCGGCGGCGGCCATCGCCTCCAGCGAGGTGACGCCGGCGATCGGGACGTCGAGCGCGAGCGCGACGCCCTTGGCCGCCGCGACCGCCACCCGGACCCCGGTGAACGAGCCGGGCCCCACGTCGCAGCCGAGCGCCTGGATCGCCGCGGCCGGGAGGCCCGCCGCGGCGAGCACCTCGTCGACGGCCCCGAAGATGCGCTCTGCGTGCCCGTGCAGATCGGCGTAGGTCGTCGCCGCGAGCAGCCGCGCGCCGGCGGCCGGCGCCGCGGCGGGGCCGGCGGTCGAGAGGGCGCCGCGCGACGCCGTCGCGGCGTGGAGATCCACGTCCGCTGCGTCGAAGAGGGCGGCGCTGCCGCGCGGGGTCGAGGTCGAGAGGGCGAGGAGCTTCAAGGCGCGCTCGGGAACGTTGCAGCCGCGGTGCTGTCTGGCAGAACCTCGGGAGGAGGGCAACGAGCTTCGGCGAGGCGCTGGGCCGCTGCCCGTCCGACTGGGTCGAAGGGCGGGTGCGAGCCGATGCGCGATCAACGAGCGATGCTGCCGGCGCTCCTCGTATCGGCGCTCGTCCACCTGGGCGCCTGGGGATCGGCGCGGCTATCGCCCGAGGTGTCCGCCAGCGTTCCCGCCTCGCCGCCGGCGGAGCGCGAGCCGATCGATCTCTGGACCGGGCTCACGGCCGCGCTGCCGGGCAGCAGCGGCGGCGCCGCGCGCCCGAGCGACGCTCGCAGCGAGCGCGACGGGCGCGACGAGACCGGCGGGCCGACGAGCGCGCCGCCGGCGCGCGCTCCGACCGATGCCGCCCGGCCTGCGGCGCCTGCAGAGCGCAGCGCAGAGGTCGGCGGCGAGCCGGCGCCGCCCATGACGGCCGCGCCGCGCAGCCAGGCAGCGCCTCAGCCGAAGGCGACGCCTCGCCCCAAGGCGACGCCCCGACCCGCGGAGAGACGCCCAGGGCCCGCGGCGGACGGGGAAGCCGGCCCACCGGCGCGCTCCGCCGCCGCGCGGACGAGCGCCGGCGCCGGCGAGGACGGAGAGGGCGACTTCGGAGCGGCCGGCGTGAGCGCGGCGCGCAACCTCGGGCGCGCCTTCACGAGGGCCATTCCGCCCGCCTGCCAGGCGGATCCGATCTGGGCAACGCTCCCGCCGGGAAGCGCGGGGAAGGCGCGCTTCGTGATCGACATCGACGACGTCGGGCACATCACGGCGTGGCGTCCGGAACCGGAGGCGAATGAGGCGAATGAGGCGAATGAGCCGCCCGCGCGACACCTGAGCAACCTCGCAAAACGGACGATCGCGCTGCTCGGCGGCGGGACGTTCGCCGTCGCGAGGGGCGCCGTGACGGCTGGCAAGCAGACGCTGGAGGTGAGCGCCGTCGTCCGCGTAGGCGTCGACGCTGGAGAGACAGGCGCTCCTGCCGATCTGGCGTGGCGCTTCGAAGGAGGCCGCGGAAAGGCGTCGTTCGCGCAGCCCGGCGGTCGCCTGGTGGAGGTCGTCGTCCAGGTGGTGCGCACGGAGGTCGCGCGCGGCGCGCCGCCGCCGGGCTGAGCGGCCAGCGCGCAGGCGCGTGCGCCGCCTCGTCCGGACCACCGCGCCGCTGCGGCCGGCGCGCTCTCCAGCGAGCGGTCGTCGCGCTCTTGCGGTCTCGCCTCGAGGCTCTACGTCCGGCGCGTGGGACGGCTCCGCGCTGGCGCATGGGCGTGTGTCGGGATCCTCGGAGCCGCGCCGCTCGCTGCCTGCGGCGACCGGGCAGCCGCGCTCTCACCCCCTGCGGCGCCGCGCGGCGAGGCGAGCGCGCCGTGCTCGATGCTGCGCGTCGACGCGCCTCCCGAGCCGCCAGCGGCCCGCGGCGCGGTGCCGCTGCCTGCGCTTGTCGAGCAGGTGCGGCCGGTGGTGGTGACCATCACCACCCTGCGCGCGCCGTCGTTCCCGGACGGGCGCGCGAGCCCGACGCCCCTGTTCGAGGGCGGTGCGCAGCGGGTGGAGCGGGCGATCGGATCAGGGTTCGTGATCGCCGAGGAAGGGCTCGTGATGACGAGCGATCACGTGATTGGCGACGCGTTCGGCATCGAGGTGCAGCTCTCGGACGAGCGCTCCTTCAAGGCGACCGTGGTCGGGCGAGATGCGACGCTCGACGTGGCGCTGCTGAAGCTGATCGGCGCGGGGTCGCTGAAGGTCGCCGCCCTGGGCTCGAGCGCTCCGGTCCGGCCAGGCGACGGCGTCATCGTGTTCGGGAGCCCGTTCGGGCTCGGACCGACGGTGACCCGGGGCATCATCAGCGCAACGTCGAGGCCCATGGGCACGGGGAGCCTCGACGGCTTCCTCCAGACCGACGCCGCCATCAACCCTGGAAACAGCGGCGGGCCGCTCTTCGACGCGGCGGGGCGGGTGATCGGCATCGCGACGGCGATCCACGCCGATGGCCGCGGCATCAGCTTCGCCCTGCCGATCGACGAGGTCCTGGAGATCCTCCCCGAGCTGCGGGAGACGGGGCGCGTGGACCGAGGGCGCCTCGGCATCAGCTTCCAGGAGGTGACCCACCAGCTCGCGCGGGTGCTCCGGCTGCCAGGCCGGATGGGCGCGCTGATCACGGAGGTCGAGCCGGAGGGCCCCGGGTCGCGGATGGGGTTCAAGCCGGGCGACGTGATCACGTCGGTCGAGGGGCGCCGCGTCGAGCACGCGCGCGAGCTCGCGCGCATGCTCCGGAGGACAAAGCCGGGAGACGAGGTGGAGCTCACCTACAAGCGCGACGGCGCGGACCGGCGCGCGACGGTGACCCTCGATCGGTCGGCCCTCCACGAGCCGCCGCCGAGCCGGCTCGCGCCGGACGAGCGCGCGCCGAGGGACGCCGAACAGCCGCCGTTCGGCGTGCTGGCGAGCGACGCGATGGGAGGGGCGCGCATCGAGTCGATCGCGCCTCGGAGCCCTGTGGCCGGCAACCTCGAGGTGGGCGACGTGGTGCTCGACCTGAACGGCGCGCCGGTGCGTGGCGGCGCCGACCTGACCGCGCGCCTGGGCGCGGCGGGACACAAGGATCTCCTGTTGCGGGTGCGACGCCACGGATCGCCCCGCTACCTCGCGGTCCCGGCGCGCTGAGCGGGCGTCGCTGCTGCGAGCTCGGGTCGGCGCGCGGAGCGCGGGCGGCATCCCCCTGCCTCACGTCGACATGCCCGCCGAGCGCGGGCTACATGCCCGCGGGGGACGCTGCTACGTTACGCCGCATGGGAGCTTCGGCAGGCGCGACGTGCCCGATTTGCCGCAAGTCGGCGGGGCCCAGGCCCGAGAACCCGGCCTTTCCGTTCTGCTCGCCTCAGTGCAAGCTGGTGGACCTCGGCCGCTGGCTCGAGGGGGGCTACCGGATGCCTGGCCCACCCGTTTCATCGACAGGGGACGACGAGATCCTGGAGTCGAAGGTGCGGACAGACGGGCTCGACGGCAACATCCAGGAAGAGGACGAATGATCGCTCGTCGCGCGCTTTGCTTGCTCACCGTGCTCACGTCGGTCTCCGTGTCGTCCGCCGCCGCGGCGCAGCAGGGGCCGCCGCCGCTCCCGGGGACCTCGCCGAGCGGCGGCGCCGGCGCCACATCGCCCGCCGGCGCCGCGGCCGCGCAGCCGAGCCCGTACGATCCGTCGATGCAGGCCGGAGGGTTGGCGCCGCCCCCTCCGATGACCGCGCCCGAACCGGAGCCCGCCTCGCCGGACGGCGGCACGGAGCAGCGCCTCGACGAGGCCAAGGAGCGGGATTCGGGGCGCGGGCTCGAAATCGTCTGGCTGAACGTCGAGGGAGGTTACGAGAACGTCGGTCTCCAGACGTTCAACATCGACGAGGACAACTTCACGGCCGGGTTCGTCTCGAGCGCGGCGAACGGGGGTGTCATCGGCGCCGGCGTCGGGGTCCGGCTCCTGTACTTCACGCTGGGCGCCCGCGGACGGGTCGGGCTCTTCAGCGACTGGCAGCTCTTCCGCCTCGGCGGCGAGGTCGGCATGCACCTGCCGCTCGGCAAGCTCGACCCGCACGTCGATCTGGGCTTCGGCTACGCCGGCCTCGGCAGCGTCAAGAGCGCGGTGAGCGGCGCAGCCGACGCCATCGCGATCCGCGGCTTCTACGGAAGGATCTCCGGAGGGCTCGACCTCTACCTGTCGCCGGTCTTTTCGCTCGGCGCGAACGCGAGCTGGGAGCTCCTGGCGCTCACCCGACCGGGGCTCTCCTCGGCCGCGATCGAGGAGATCAGGAGCGGAGCCGCGGCACCTCAGCAGGCCAAGGCCGATCTGCTCGCGGCCGAGGGCTCCAGCGTGGGCTCGGCGCTGGCCCTGACCGCGGTCGCCGGGCTCCACTTCTAGCCGCAGCGAAGCCCGCTCCACGGCCCCTCCCCTCGCGCCCATGAACGCCGCCGCCGCGCTCCTCTGGCTCGTCACCGTCGCCGCGCCGCTCGGGGGGCTGGCCGCGCTCCTCGTCGGGTCGCAGCGCCTCTATGGCAGGCGCCGGTTCGCGGTGGGGACGGCGCTGCTCGGCGCGCTCGCGTTCGTGCCGGCGCTGCTCATCGAGGGCTTCCTCCAGCGCTGGCAAGGCGTCGACAAGACCGCCAGCGCGCTCGACGCCGTCACGCTCATCTACATCTTCGTGGTGGCGGCGCCGCTGGAGCAGGGGCTCAAGGTGGCCGCGGTGGCGCCGATGGCCCGGCTGCGCGCCGTGGACGAGCCGTTCGATGGGCTCGTGTACGCCGCCGCCGCGGCGCTCGGGTTCGTGTCGGCCCACAACGCCGTGTACCTGTGGGGCCGGCCGCTGCCGTCGATCGACATCCTGCGGGCCCTCCTCGCCGTGCCGGCGCACCTCTTCTTCGCCTCGCTCTGGGGCTACGCGCTGGGCCGCGAGCGCACGCGGCCGCTGGGCGGCCGCCGCTTCAACGCCGCGTGGCTCGGCGCGATGCTGCTCAACGGCGCGTACGACTACATCGTCTTCGCGTGCCAGCCGGTCGCGCTCTTCATCGCGGCGCCGGTGCTCCTCGGCACAGGCCTCGCGGCGTTTCTTGCCGCGCGCGATCTGCTCCGCCGAGGCGCGTCGCCGCACAGCTCCCAGCGCAGGGAGCGCCGCTTCCTTCCCCGCATCGCGCCGCCGTCGCTCGGCACGCTGCGCGAGGCGCTGAGGCGAACCGAACGGCCGGTGACGCTCACCTGGATCGCCTTCGGCGCGCTCGTCACGGTCGGGGTGATGACGACCACGCTCGCGCTCGCGGTCGCGCTCGGCCACCGCTTCGGCGTCGACTTCGCGGCGGTGGACCGCGGCGACGCCTCGACCGCCGCGGCGGCGCCGCTCCTGCTGCTGGTCGCGGGGGCGATCGCGGCCTTTCCTTTCGCTGGCTACCTCGTCGCCCGGGCCTCGTCGACGGGCAGCGTCCTTGAGCCGGCCGCGTCGGCGGCGCTCGCGATCCTGGGCTCTCTTGTGCTGCTCGGCCTCGCGGCGCCCGTCGCCGTCGTGTTCGCGGCCGCGCTCGCCCCGATCGCCTTCAGCCTCGCGTGCGCGGGCGCCTGGATCGGCACGACGCGGTGAACGCGGCGCAGGCTCGCGCCCGGCGCCAGATCCCGC
This sequence comes from Sorangium sp. So ce375, assembly GCF_051473855.1. Taxonomy (NCBI): domain Bacteria; kingdom Pseudomonadati; phylum Myxococcota; order Polyangiales; family Polyangiaceae; genus Sorangium; species Sorangium sp. So ce375. The sequence continues at coordinate 2,381,278 of NZ_CP150335.1, read as the reverse complement.
TGGTTTGCTGAGCGCGCGCGCCGCGTGCGAGAGCGGCCGGCCCAGAGCCGTCGTCCTCGTGCAGCTCCGCCTCGATCGCCCTGGCGGCTGGCCAGAGCGCACGCGACAAGCGCTACGCGGTCGCCGCCTTCGCTGCTGGCTGGTGCTTGGCCACCTCGTCCTGGAACCTGCGGAGCAGCTCCTGCGCTGCAGGCGACAGGTTCCGCGGCACCTCGACCTGGATGACGACCTGGAGCGCTCCGCGCCCGCGACCGTCGATGCGGGGCGCGCCCTTGCCCTTGACCGAGATCACCTCGCCGGGCTGCACGCCCGCCGGGACCTCGACGTCGACCACCGTGTCGTCCGGCAGGTCGATCTTGACCGTGCTGCCGAGCGCCGCGTCCGCGAAGGAGATGGGCGCCCGCGTGATGAGATCGAGCCCGTCGCGCTCAAAGCGCTCGTCCGCGGCGAGATCGACGTCGACGTACAGATCTCCGGGCGGCGCGCCCTGCGCGCCCGGCATGCCCTGGCTCGGCACCCGGAGCCGCTGGCCGCCGTCGATGCCGGCCGGGAAGCTGACGAGGACCTTCCGCGTCTTCTCGACCGCCCCGAACCCCTTGCAGACGCCGCACGGCGTCTTGATGACCGACCCCTCGCCCGAGCACTCAGGGCAAGTCTGGGTGAACATCACGAAGCCGCGCGAGGTCGAGACCTGTCCGGCGCCGCCGCATGTACCGCACGGCTTGCGCTTGGTACCCGGCTTCGCGCCCGAGCCGGAGCACTCCTCGCACGCCACCGGCGTGCGAAGGACGACCTCCCGCTTGCAGCCGAGCAAGGCGTCCCGCAGCGAGAGCCGCTGCTGAACCCGGATGTCCTGGCCGCGCGCCGGCCCGCGCCGCCGGCGCTGCCCGCCGCCGAAGCCGCCGAAGAACTCCGAGAAGATGTCCTGGAAGTGGGAGAAGATGTCGCTGTCGGCCGCGCCGCCGATCCCCTCGAGACCGGCGTGCCCGAACTGGTCGTACCGCCTGCGCTTCTCCTCATCGGAGAGGACCTGGTACGCCTCGGTGGCCTCTTTGAAGCGGGCCTCCGCCGACGCGTCGCCGGGGTTCCGGTCCGGATGGTTCTTCAACGCAGCCTGACGATAGGCCTTGCGAATGTCGTCAGGCGTCGCGTCTCGCGCGAGGCCAAGAACTTCGTAGAAGTCGCGCTTTTCACTCATGAATCGTGGACCGCCGCGTCGATCCTGCCCGACAGCGGGCACAGGCGCCGGCAGACCATAAGTCGTCGCGCGCGCCTGTCAACGCGTAATACAGCGTGAACGCTCGCGGTGGCCGTGCACCGAGAGGTCTTCCGCGCTGGCTGCGACGCTGCTACTGGCCCCGGCGCTGGAACGCGGGGGTGTCCCAGTCGGAGTCGAGCGGCGGGACGAAGCTCGCGCGGTCGCGCGGTCCGCCGCCCGCCGTCTGCACCTGCGGCGCGGGCCGGCGCGTGGCCGGATACGCGACCTCTTCGTGCCGGTGCGGCTGGCGCTGCGTCATGGGCATGGGAGGAGCGCTCGGGGCAGAGCGGCCCGACATCGGCCCGCCCGCCGCCGCGGCGAGCGACGCCCCGATGGAGTGCGCGGTGGCGCGCGGCTGCGCGGCGCTCGCGAGCTGCTGCGGGACCTCGGCGACGAGGTGATCGAAGCCGGTCGCGATGACCGTGACCTTGATCATCTCGCCCATGTTCTCGTCGATCGTCGCGCCGAAGATGATGTTCGCGTCCTCGTGCGCCTGCTCCTGCACGAGCGTCGCGGCCTCCTCGATCTCGCGCATCCGCATGTCGGGGCCGCCGACGATGTTGATGAGCACGCCCGTCGCGCCCTCGACCGAGATGTCGTCGAGCAGCGGCGAGCTGACGGCCATCTCGGCGGCGAGGCGAGCGCGGCCCTGCCCCTTCGCGCAGCCGGTGCCCATGAGCGCGCGGCCCATGTTCGACATCACCGTCTTCACGTCCGCGAAGTCGACGTTCACGATCCCGTTCTGCGTGATGAGATCGCTGATGCCCTTGATCGCCTGATAGAGGACCTCGTCCGCCTTGCGGAACGCCTCGACGAACGAGAGGTCCTCGTCGCCTAGCGAGAGGAGCTTCTGGTTCGGGATCGTGATGAGCGTGTCGACGTGCTCCGCGAGCATCGCGAGGCCGAGTTCGGCGCGGCGTGAGCGCTGCTTGCCCTCGAAGAAGAACGGCTTCGTCACGACGCCGACGGTCAGGCAGCCCTCCTCGCGCGCGAGCTGCGCGATGACCGGCGCGGCGCCCGTGCCCGTGCCGCCGCCCATCCCCGCGGTGACGAACACCATGTCCGCGCCCTGGAGGCACTCCTTCACCCGCGTCACGTCCTCGAGCGCCGCCTTGCGGCCCTTCTCGGGATCGGCGCCCGCGCCGAGTCCGCGCGTGACGCTCGCCCCGATGTGGAGCTTGGTCGGCGCGAGGCTCGATCCGAGCGCCTGGGCGTCGGTGTTGACGACGATGAACTCCACGCCCTCGAGGCCGAAGTTGATCATCGTGTTGACTGCATTGCCGCCAGAACCGCCACAACCGATGACCTTGATCCGGGCGTCGTACCCGGTGTGCTCGTCGGCAAACTCGATGGAGAAACTCATGAACTCCTCCCGGGGATGTACAGCTAGCCGCTCGGCCCGGCGCCGACCCCCGCGAAGGTCGAGCTGCTCGGAACCCTAAATGCGCGAGGACGTCCTCGCTCCGGACGGCGTTCAGAGGGGCGCCTCTTCCCCTTTGAACGCCGCGTTTCAAACCCTCTTGACTTCGAGTTCAAGAGGGATCGCCAGTGCGCTCTCCGACCCTCTCAAACCCAATTGTCTAACAACTTTCTCTTGCCACGTCATGCCTAGAATGCTGCTCGAAGCCAGTTCCAGAACCTCCCGCCCGACCTCTTTTCAATCATCATTTCTTCGACGACATCTCGACGCGACTCGCGCTCGCGGAGCTTCTCGCGACGGATCTCCGCGCGTCCGGCGTGGCCGGCGTCGAGCGTCACCGGCGTGAGCGCGCGCGCCTGCGCGAGTGCGTTGGCGCCGTACTGAACGAGGCCCACGCCGGTCGCGTACTGCGGGCCGGCCACGAGCTGCGTGATGCCTCGCACGCCGACCGGCACGCCGAGGCGCACGGGCATCCCCAGGATCTCCTCGGCGAACTCCGTCATCCCTTCCATCAGGACGCCGCCGCCGGTGAGCACCGCGCCGGCCGAGAGCTGCTCGAGCATCCCCGTGTCCTCGATCCGCTTGCGGATGACCGCGAAGATCTCCTCGACGCGCGGCTCGATGATGTCCGACAGGACGCGGCGCGCCGACTTGCGCGGCAGGTGCCCGCCGACGCCGGGGACCTCGATCTCCTCCTCGTCGCCCACCATTCGGCCCAGGGCGCAGCCGGCGTTGCGCTTCAGGCGCTCGGCCTCGCCCATCGGCGTGCGCAGCCCGGCGGCGATGTCGGCCGTCACGTTGTTGCCGCCCGCCGGGATCACGCTGGCGTGCGCGATTCCGCCGTCCACGTAGAGGAGCAGGTCGGTCGTACCGCCGCCGATGTCGATGATGGCGACGCCGATCTCCTTCTCGTCCTCCGAGAGCACCGCCTCGGCGCTGGCGAGCGGCTCGAGCACCACGTCGGCCACGGTGAGGCCGCAGCGCTCCGCGCAGCGGACGACGTTCTGCACGCACGAGGTCGCGGCGGTGATCAGGTTGACCTTCACCCCGAGCCGGACGCCGCTCATCCCGACCGGATCGCGGATGCCGTCCTGGTTGTCGACCGTGAACTCGCGCGGCAAGACGTGCAGGATCTGACGGTCGGCGTCGACCGGGATGGCCCGCGCGCCCTCGAGGACCCGCTCGACGTCCTGCCGCGTGACCTCGCCGCCCGAGACCGCGGCGACGCCGTCGGATTGCTGGCAGCGGATGTGGCTGCCCGCGACGCCGGCATACACGGTGCGGATCTCGACGCCCGCCATCGTCTGGGCGGCCTCGATCGCCTCGGCGATCGAGCGCACCGTCCAGTCGATGTTGCTCACCACGCCCTTCCGCAGGCCGCGGCACGGGACGTTGCCCACCCCGAGGATGGTGATCCCATCAGCGTCGATCTCGCCCACGACCGCCGAGACCTTGGTCGTCCCGATGTCGAGGCCGACGACGATCTCAGTAGTCTCCATCCGGCTCTTCATTGCGTGCACCACCTCATGCGGGGACGAGCCCCATGCGCGTGTAAGGCGGGCACGACGCTGCCATGAGCCAGCAGCACCGGCCAAGTTTTGCTCGGCGATCGCCGGCGCGGGGAATGGGCCCGATGGCGCTCATCTCATCCTCACCACGACGCGCTCGGGGTGCGCGTCGTTGTCGACGAAGATGACCGACGCGTTCGCCTTTCGCTGGGCGAGCTCGGTGAGCACCCGAGAGGCCTGGGCGACCTTGTCCCGGTAGGGCGGCTGCCCGAGGTGGATCGCGATCGCCTCCTTGCCGACGGTGACGACGGTCGAGCCGTCCCGCTCGACGTGGAGCTCCTGGATCGGATGGCGGCGCGCGACGCCCGCGCGCTCCATGTCGTCGACCACGTCGAGCAGGCGCCGGACCGCGATGACGACGCCGGGGCGATCCCGCGCCACCTGCTCGCCGGTGATCCCCGTGACGATCGGGAGGTCGACCGGGTCGTCCCCGGCGAGCTCCTTGAAGAGCTCGCCGTCGCGCGTCGCGAGGTAGAGCTCGCCGCCGATCGCCACCATGGCCTGCGCCTCCCGCTCGACGACGTCGACGTGGATCGTCGAGGGGAGCTTGCGCGTGACCGTCGCCTTCTCGATCCAGGGGTCGGAGGCGATCGAGGCGCCGGCGAGCTCGAGATCGAGCGTGAAGATGTTCTTGCCGACCTCGATGCCGCCGGAGCTGGCCACCTGCTCAGCGGTGCGGCGCTGGACGCCGTCGACGAGCACCGTGCGCACGGCGAAGCGAGGGCTCGACACGATGTAGCGGCGCGCGCCCCACGCGACGGCGGTCGAGGCGACGAGCACGACGGCGGCGCCCGCGAGCAGCTGCAGCGCGCGGAGGTGGCGCGAGATCGGCCGCCGAGGGCGCGCCTCCGCGGGCGCGCCGTCCTTCGCCGGCGGGCGCGGCGGGCGCACGGAGACGCTCGTCGCGGGCGGGGGCGGCGACTCGTGCGACGACGGCGTCGCCGCGCGGACGCGCTCGTTCTTCGGCGCCGCCGCCGGCACGGGCTCGGGCTTCGAGCCGCGCGCGGCCGCGGCCCGGACCGGCGGCGACGCGGGCACCGAAGGCAGCGAGCGGCGGCGGTTCGGCGGGGGCGCGCTGGGACGCTCGGTCATGAGCTGCCCTCCTGCGGCGGCGCCTTCGCCTCGAGCCGCGCCTTGAGCCCCCGCACGCACGCGTTCACGTCGCCCGCGCCGAGCGCGATGACCACGTCGCCCGGGCGGACGATCTTCTCGAGGGCCTCCGGGAGGTCGGCCTTGTCGGCGACGAAGCGCGCGTCGTGGTGGCCATGCTCCCGGATCGACTGGACGAGGCGCTCCGCGGTGACGCCGGGGATCGGCGGCTCGCCCGCGGCGTAGATGTCCGTCACGAGCAGGACGTCGGCCTGGTTGAAGGCGCGCGTGAACTCGTCGAAGAGATCGCGCGTGCGGGTGTGCCGGTGCGGCTGGAAGGCCACGACGACGCGGTGATCCTCGCCGGGGAACGCCCGGCGGGCCGCGTCGATGGTGGCGCGGATCTCGGCCGGGTGGTGGCCGTAGTCATCGATCATCGTGACGCCGCCGACCGACCCGACGACGGTGAAGCGGCGAGCGACGCCGCCGAACGTGGCCAGCGCCTGCTTCGTGACGTCGAGCGGCACCTCGAGCTCGTCCGCGACCGCGATGGTGGCGAGGCAGTTCAGGACGTTGTGCGCGCCCGGCATCTTCACCGTGAAGCCGCCGAGCGGCTCCCCGCGGCGGTACGCGTTGAAGCTCGTCTCGAGGCCGCGGAACTGGATGCCGCGCGCCGAGTAGTCCGACTGCGGCGAGACGCCGTACGTGACGTGGCGGCGCGGGATGCGCGGGAGCAGATCCTGGACGTGGGGGTGGTCGAGGCAGAGCACGGCGAGCCCGTAGAACGGGACCCGCGCGGCGAACTCGACGAAGGCGTCCTTGATGCGCTCGTGCGTGCCGTAGTGATCGAGGTGCTCGGGGTCGATGTTGGTGACCACCGCGATCGTCGGGGTGAGCCGCAGGAACGATCCGTCGCTCTCGTCGGCCTCGGCGACGAGCAGATCGCCGGCGCCGAGCCGCGCGTTCGTGCCGAGCGCCGCCATCTTGCCGCCGACGACGACGGTGGGATCGAGGCCGGCGGCGCGCAGGACCGTGGCGACGAGGGAGGTCGTGGTGGTCTTGCCGTGCGAGCCCGCGATCGCGACGCCGTACTTCACGCGCATCAGCTCGGCGAGCATCTCCGCGCGCCCGATCACCGGGGTGCCGAGCGCGCGCGCCTCGGTGAGCTCGGGGTTGTCGGGGCGGATGGCGCTCGAGTACACGACGACATCGACGCCGCGGACGTTCTCGGCGCGGTGGCCGACGTCGATCCGGACGCCGAGCGACGTGAGCCGCCGCGTCGTCGAGCTCTCCTTGAGATCCGAGCCGGAGACCTCGAACTCGAGCGAGCGCAGGATCTCGGCGAGGCCGCTCATCCCGACGCCCCCGATGCCGACGAAATGGACGTGGCGAACGCGACCGCGGAACATCAGCCTGCCTCCTCAAAGCCGAGGCCGGCGCCGGGCGGCGCGGCCTGGTTCGTCGCGGCGCTGCGCTGCGCCTCGTGAGCGCGCCCCGCGCGACCGCCGAGGGTGGGGAAGCGCAACGCGCGGTGGCGCGGAGCCCGAGCGAGCTCGAGCAGATCGGCGGCGACGCGCGCCGCGGCGTCCGGCGTGCCGAAGGCCGCCGCGGCGTCCGCCATGCGGGCCCGGAGCGCCGGGGCGGCCGCGAGCCGGGCGATCTCGCCGGCGAGGCGCGCCTCGGTGGCGTCGGCCTGCGCGATCGCCACCGCGGCGGAGGCCCGCTCGAGGGATTGCGCGTTCCTCAGCTGATGGTTGTCGGCCGCGAACGGGTACGGAACCAGGATCGAGGGGCGTCCCACGGCGCAGAGCTCGGCGAGCGTCGACGCGCCAGCGCGGGCGATCACGACGTCGGCCGCGGCGAGCGCCTCCGCCACGTCGTCGATGAAGGGGACGACGCGCGCGCGCCCCGCGAGGCCGAGCTCGGCGTAGAGCGATCGGACGGCACCCTCGCGATCCCTGCCCGTCTGGTGCACCACGTCGAGGTCGACGCCGTGATCCCGGCCTCGCGCGATCGCGCGAGGGACGACGTCGTTCAGCGCAAGCGCGCCCTGGCTGCCGCCGAGCACGAGCAGGCGGAGCTTGCCTTCGCTCGGCGCGTACGGCGCGCGGGCGAAGGCGCGCCGGAGGGGGACGCCGAAGAGGCGCACGGCGCTCGGGCGCAGCGCGCGCGCCGTCTCCGGGAAGGCGACGTACGCGCGATCGACGATGGGCGAGAGCAGCCGGTTCGAGAGCCCGAGGACGCTGTTCGGCTCGAGGATCGCGACCGGCACGCCGAGCGAGCGGGCCGCGAGGGAGACCGGCCCGCCGGCGTACCCGCCGAGCGAGAGCGCCACGCGGGCGTCGAGCCGCTCGACGAGCCTCCTCGCCTCCGGGAGGACGCCGCTCGCGCGGGCGGCGCCGCGCACGAAGCCGGAGAGGCCGCCCCCGCGGAGCGGCAGGACGTGGAGCAGCTCGAGGTCGTCGCCGCGCTCGCGCATCACGCGCACCTCGATGCCGCGCGCCGTGCCGACGTAGACGACGCGCGCGTCGGGCGCCGCGGCGCGGACGGCGTCGCCGACGGCGATCATCGGGAAGACGTGGCCGCCGGTCCCGCCTCCGGCGATCAGCACCGTCACCATGCGCCGCCCTCCTCCGCCGACGCGGCGACCACGGCCGACGCGCTCGGCGCATGCGGCACCGTCGAGGCGCCGGCCTGGCCGCCCTTCTCGGGGGCCACGACGGTCCGCGACCGGCTGATGCTGAGCAGGATGCCCGCGGCCGCGGCGTTCACGAGCAGCGATGAGCCGCCGTAGCTGAGGAACGGCAGCGTGAGCCCCTTCGTGGGGAGGATCGCCATCGCGACGGCGAGGTTCGTCATCGCCTGCACGCCGAAGAGCGTCGCGATGCCGAACGCCATGAAGCTGCCGTAGTCGTCGGCGGCCTCGAGGGCGATCTTCACGCCCCGCGAGACGATGACGAGGTACGCCGCGCACAGGCCGACGATGCCGACGAAGCCGAGCTCCTCGCCGACGATCGCGGACACGAAATCGGTGTGCGCCTCGGGCAGGTAGAGCACCTGCAGCCCTCGCCCGAGGCCGAGGCCGAAGAGCCCGCCCGAGCCGAAGCTCATGACCGACTGGAACGGCTGGTACGCGAGGTCCGCGCGGTTGTTGTCCATGTCGATCCACGCGAGGTAGCGCGCGTAGCGGTAGCCGCTGAAGCGAACGAGCGCGGCGCCGGCGAACGCCAGCAGCATGGAGAACGCGGCGATGTACGGGACGCGCGCGCCCGCCACGAACAGCAGCGTGAAGGTCAGGAAGAGCAGCACGACCGCGCTGCCGAAGTCGGGCTGCTTGAGGCAGAGGAGCATCAAGAGCCCGACCACGATGAGGTGCGGGAGGAAGCCGACGGAGAACGACTTGATGCGGTCGGCCTTCTTCGACAGCGAGTAGGCGAGCCACAGCACGATCCCGAGCTTCGCCACCTCGGCCGGCTGCACGTGGACCGGGCCGAGCGAGATCCAGCGGTAGGCGTTGCCGGCCTTGTGGCCGAGCCCTGCCACGCAGGCGACGAGCATCCCGGTGACGGCGATGAGCACCGGGTACGTGAGGACCTTGAGCCGGCGGTGGTCGACGCGGCTCGTGAGCCACATGGTGACGACCGCGAGGACCGCGTAGACCGCCTGACGCTTGAGGAAGAACTGCGCGTCCTTGTAGCGGACCGTCGCCTCGACGGCGCTCGCGCTGTAGACCATCACCACGCCGAAGCCGATGAGGGCCGTGACGACCGCCGCGAGGAAGGCGTCGACCGGCCCCGACGGGCTCGATCGCACCTTCCAGAAGGCCTCGGCGGCCGCCGCGATCCCGCCCGGCGCCGCCTTCTCCTGGTCCGGGGGACCGACGTGCCGGTTCTTGGGTGCATCGCCGCGCGCGCCGAACGCGCCGCTCCACGACATCACGACGCCACCTCCCCGGCGGCCCCGCCGGCGGCTCCCTGGAGCTCGCGAACCGCGCGGACGAAGGTGTCGCCGCGGTCCTTGTAGTCGCGGAACATATCGAAGCTGGAGCACGCGGGGCTGAGCAGCACCGCGTCGCCCGGCCGGGCCAGGGAGCGCGCCGCGAGGACCGCCTCCTCCATCGAGCCCGCCCGCGCGATCGGCAGGACGCCGGCAGCGGCGGCGGCGATGCGGTCCGCGGCCTCGCCGAGGACGACGAGGGCGCGCCCCCGCTCGCGCAGCGTGGCCACGAGCGGGGCGTAGTCGCCGAGCTTGTCGCGCCCGCCCGCGATCAGGACGGCCTTCGCCTCGCGCAGGCCAGAGAGCGCGGCGACGGAGGCGCCGACGTTCGTCCCCTTGGAGTCGTCGTAGTAGCGGACCCCCCCGACGTCCGCGACGAGCACGGTCCGGTGCGCGAGCCCCTCGAAGCTCGAGAGCGCGTCCGCGATCGCCGCCGCTGGGGCGCCGAGCGCGGCGGCGAGCGCGACGGAGGCGCACGCGTTCGCGAGGTTGTGCGCGCCCGCGAGCCGGACGCGATCCAGCGGGTAGCTCGCGCCGGCGACGCGGTCGACGATCGCGCCGCCCGCGGCGCTCACGTCCGCGCGGGCGTCGCGCGCGCTGAACGTCACGACGCGTGCGCGCCCGCGCGCCGCCTGGCGCGCGACGAGCTCGTCGCCGAACGGCACGACGGCGACGTCCTCCGGCGTCATGCGCTCGAACGGGTTGCCCTTCGCGTCGGCGTACGCCGCGAAGCTCGGGTAGCGGTCGAGGTGATCGTCGGTGATGTTCAGCAGCGCGTGCGCGCGGGCGTGCAGCGTCGGGACGCGCTCCGCCTGGAAGCTCGAGATCTCGAGGACGAGGACGTCCCACGCCTGGTCGACGACCTCGGCGAGGGGGGTCCCGAAATTGCCGCCGACGAAGGTGCGGAGGCCGGCCCGCTCGAGCATCGCCCCCGTGAGCGCCGTCGTCGTGCTCTTGCCGTTGGTCCCGCCGACGAGGACGATGGGCGCCGACACGAAGCGCGACGCGAGCTCGAGCTCGCCGATCACCTCGCGCCCGGAGCGAGCGACGGCGTCGAGCGCGGGGAACGACGGCACGCCCGGCGAGACGACCACGAGGTCGGCGCCGTCGAACAGCGCCGCGTCGTGCCCGCCCAGCGCTAGGACGACGCCCTCGGCCTCGAGGGACGCGGCCGCGGCGGAGAGCCGCTCGCGCGGCGCGCCGTCGTTCGCGATCACGCGCGCGCCGCGCGCGTTCAGGAGGCGCGCGGCCGCGACACCGCTCCGGCCGAGCCCCACGACGATCACTGTTCGCCCGCGGACGTCCATCATGCCTTCACCGCAGCTTCATCGACGCCAGGGAGACCAGCGCCAGGAGGATGGAGATGATCCAGAAGCGGACGATGATCTTGGGCTCCGCCCACCCCTTTTTCTCGTAGTGGTGGTGGATCGGCGCCATCAAGAAGACGCGCTTGCCGGTGAGCTTGAACGAGAGGACCTGCGTGATGACGCTGACCGTCTCGATGAAGAAGATGCCGCCGAGGATGATCGACAGGAGCTCGTTCTTTGTGAAGACGGCGAGCATCCCGAGCCCGCCCCCGAGGGCGAGCGACCCGACGTCCCCCATGAAGACCTGCGCGGGGTACGTGTTGTACCAAAGGAAGCCGATCCCCGCGCCGATGACCGAGCCGCAGTACACCGAGAGCTCGCCGGCCGACGCGATCGCCGGGATGTCGAGGTACGTCGCGAGCGAGAAGCTCGCGATGGAGGCGCCCACGATGTACGCGAGGATGAGGTAGGTCCCCGCGTTGATGATCACCGGGCCGATCGCGAGGCCGTCGAGGCCGTCGGTGAGGTTCACGGCGTTCGACGTCGCGACGACGACGAAGACGGCGAACGGGATGTAGACGTAGATCGGCAGCTCGATCGGGTACTTCGAGAACGCGACGAACGGGATCGCGAGCCGCGTCCTGATCTCCGCCCAGTCCGGCGGGAGCTTGGACGCGAGCAGGAACGTGTAGGCCACGGCCGCGCCGCCGATGAGCACCTGGCCGATGAGCTTGTAGCGCCCCGGCAGGCCGCCGCTGTTCCGGCGCTTGATCTTGAGGAAATCGTCCAGGTAGCCGATGACGCCGTAGCCCGCGGTGACGGCCGTCGTCGCGAGGACGAAGGGGTTCCTGAGGTCGGCCCACAGCACGGTGGGGAGCAGCAGGGAGAGCAGGATGAGCGCGCCGCCCATCGTCGGCGTGCCCGCCTTGATCTTGTGCGTCTCCGGCCCCTCGGCGCGGACCACCTGCCCGATCTGCTTGCGCCGGAGCTCGCGGATGAACCACGGCGCCAGCACGAACGTCAGCACCATGGCGGTGATCGTCGCCATGATCGTGCGGAACGGGATGTAGCGGAGGACGTTGAGCCAGCTCAGCCAGCCGTAGTGGAACTTGAGCGGGTAGAAGAGCTCGTAGATCACCCCGCACCTCCGTGCGACGGCTGCTCACCGGGGGCCCGCGCGCGGCGCGCGGCGAGCGCGCGCCGCGCCTCGTCGCGATCGTCGAACGGCAGCGTGGCACCGCCGATGATCTGGTACGGCTCGTGGCCCTTGCCGGCGATGAGGACCACGTCCCCCGGCTCGGCGTCGAGCACCGCGCGCTCGATCGCGCGCGCTCGATCGAGCTCGACGACGACGCGCGCGCGCCCGGCGGCGAGCCCCGGCAGGATGGCGTCGGCGATCGCGCGCGGGTCCTCGCTCCGCGGGTTGTCGTTGGTGACGATGGCGACGTCGGCGGCGCGGCCGACCGCCTCGCCCATCTGCGGCCGCTTCAGCGGATCGCGATCGCCGCCGCACCCGAAGACGCAGAGGATGCGCCCGGCGCCGAGGGCGCGGACGCTCGCGAGCACGCGCGCGAGCGCGTCCGGCGTGTGCGCGTAGTCGACGAGCACGATCACATCGTCGGCGCCCGGGCTATCGCAGCGCTCCAGGCGCCCCGCGACCTGGATCGGAGACGAGAGCGCCGCGGCGGCGTCACCGACGTTGAACCCGAGCAGGTAGGCCACGGCGAGGGCGGCGAGCAGGTTCGACGCGTTGTGCGCGCCGAGCAGGTGGGACCGGATGGTGACCTCGCCGGCGGGCGTGCGGGCGCGGATGAACGTGCCGCTCGCGCCGTGCGTGAGCTCGACGGGGGCGATCTCCGCTGCTTCCGGGCCCGCGCCCACCTCCGTCGAGTAGCGCGCGAGCGTCGCCGCGGCCGGGTGCGAGGGCCCGCCGGGGGCGAGCATCTCGACGAGCTGCCGCCCGAAGGGATCGTCGACGTTGATGACCGCGGCGCCGGGGCCGAGATCCACGAAGAGGCGCGCCTTCGCCGCCGCGTACGCCTCCATCGTGCCGTGGTAGTCGAGGTGATCCTGGGTGAGGTTCGTGAAGGCGGTGACCCGGAACCGGACCGCGTCGACGCGCTTCGCCGCGAGCGCGATCGACGACACCTCCATCACGAGGTGCGTGGCGCGGCGAGCGACCATCGCGGCGGCGACCCGGGCCAGCTCGTCCGCCTCGGGGCTCGTGTGTGACGCGGGGAGATCGAGATCGCCGAAGCGGTAGCCGAGCGTCCCGATGATCCCGGCCTGGCCGCCGCAGTGATCGATGCAGGCCTGGACGAGGTGGGCCGTCGTCGTCTTGCCGTTCGTACCGGTGATGCCGACGACCTCGAGCGTGAAGGTCGGGTGTCCGTAGACGACCGCGGCAGCCTGGGCGAGCGCGAGCGGCACGTCGGCGACCTCGATACGGGCGGCGCCGAGCGTGTCGGCCGCGCTCCCGCGGGCGAGGATCACCGCCCGCGCGCCGCGCGCCACCGCCTCGGGGATGAACTGCTCGCCGTGCGCCCGCGCGCCCGCGCGCGCGACGAAGATGTCCCCCGGCCCCACCTTGCGCGAGTCGAGGTGCACGCCCGTCACGACCATGTCCGCGGCGCCCGCCGGAGAGAGCTCCGCGCCCGGCATCTCGCGCAGCAGGTCCCCGAGGCGGAGCGCGAACTCGACCTCGGCCAGGCTGGCCTCCTTGTGCTCGTGCTCTGTCATGTGGGGGGCTCGAAGATGAGCTTCAGCGGCGATCCCTTGGGCAGCACGGTCCCGGGCGGGGGCTCCTGGCGCGCGAGCCGGCCGGTGCCCTCGACGCTCGGGTCGAGCCCGAGCGCCGCGGCGCTCTTCACGGCCTCGCGCTGCGGCAGCCCGGTCAGATCGGGGACGCGCAGCTCCCCCGCCTTGAGCGGCGCGGACGGCGTGACCACCCCCGTCGATATCGGCGCGGCCGCGGCGCGCGCCTCGCTCAGCACCTGGTAGGTGCTCGCCGCGAGGTCCTCCCCCGACTGCTCGGCGATCTCCGACAGCTTCATCGGCACGCTCCCGCGCGGTGTAACGCCCAGGTAGCGCAGCGCCATCTCGCCGACCCGCCGGAAGACGGGCGCCGCGACCGAGCCGCCGGCGTAGGTGCCGCCCATCGGCTCATCGAGCACCACCGCGATGGCGAGCCGAGGCCGCTCGGCCGGGACGAACCCCACGAACGACGCCACGTAGTGGGTGTCCGTGTACTTGCCCGTCGCCGGGTCGATCTTCTGCGCGGTCGCCGTCTTCCCCGCGACACGGAAGCCCGGGATGGCGGCCTCGACGCCGGTCCCGTCCCCTTCGGTCACCGCGACGAGCATCTCCGACATCATCCGCGCGATCGGCGCCGGCACCGCGTCGCGGCGCACGCGCGACGACGACTCCGACAGCGTGACGCCCGTGCCGTCGGTGACCCGCTTGATCAGGATCGGCTCGAGCAGCCGCCCTTGGTTGGCGACCGACGCCATGGCCATCGCGAGCTGGAGCGTGGTCACGCTGATCCCTTGCCCGAACGCGGCCGCCGCGGTCTCGACCTGGACCCAGGGGCGGCCGCGCGGCCGCAGCACGCCCACGGACTCGCCCGGCAGCGGCACGCCCGTCAGGTCTCCGAAGCCGAACCGCCGGAAGCCCTCGTAGAGCCGCTGCTCGCCGAGCCCTAGCGCGATCTTCGCCGTGCCGATGTTGGACGACTGAGCGAGGATCTGCGGCAGCGTCAGCCACTTGTGGATGTGCGTGTCGTGGATCACGACGTTGTCGATCGCCATGTTCCCCTCCTCGCAGTAGATCGTCGCGCTGGGGGAGACGCTCTTCGCCGCGATCGCGCTCGCGATGGCGAACACCTTCATCGTGGAGCCGGGCTCGAAGCGATCGACGACGCAGCGGTTGCGCCGGGATCCCGGATCGCTTTGCGAGTAGTCGTTCGGGTTGAAGCCCGGGGCGCTCGCCATGGCGAGGATCTCGCCGCTCTCCGGATCGACGACCACGATCGAGCCGCCGAGCGCCTCGTAGGTCTTCATCGCCGCCTCGAGCTCGCGCTCGGCGGTGAACTGGATGCCCTTGTCGATCGTCAGGTGGACGTTGTGCCCGGCGAGCGCCTGCTCGTCCTCGATCCCCTCCGAGAAGATGAGCCGGCCCGAGCGATCGCGGAGCCCGCGCACCTCCGACGCGTTGCCGCGGAGCTCGTGCTCCAGGCTGAGCTCGATCCCCTCCTTGCCCTCGCCGTCGGTGGCGACGAAGCCGAGCAGCGGGCCGGCGAGCTCGCGGTTCGGGTAGAAGCGGCGCCCCTCGCCCTCGATCACGAGCCCGCGCACCGGGTAGCGCTGCGTCCTGTCCCCGAGCGCGCGGACGTTCTCGACCTCCTGCTCGGAGATGCGGCGCTTGAGCCAGGCGAAGCGGCGCCGCCGGCCGAGCTTCTCCACGACGTCCTCGATCGGCAGCGAGAGCGCCTGCGCGATGCGCTCGGCGTACTGCTGGATCCGCATCGGGACGTACTTCTCCTCGATGCCGCGGAGCATCTCGACCGCGTCCACGGAGACGCTGGGCACCTCCACGCTCTCCGCGAGCGGCGCGCCGTTCCGGTCGTAGATGGTGCCGCGCTTCGGCGTGATGTGGAGCCGCCGCTGGCGCTGCCGCTCGGCGAGGTCGTACCACGCGTCCCCGTCCTCGACCTCGATGCGGTAGGCGCCGGACACGACGCCGCCCAGGCCGAGCGCCATGAGGCCGCAGAGCAGCCCCATGCGGATGCGGATCCACCGCGCGCGCCGGGGATCGAGGTTCTTCACGGCTGCCCTCCGCTCGGCGGCGCGCTGCCGGACTCCTCGTCGCCGGGGTCGCGCTCGCCGGGCGGCGCCGAGTAGCCCCGCACCGGGATCACGCGCTCGGGCGGGGGCGGCGTCATGCCGAGCAGCGAGCGGGCGACCATCTCCACGCGCTGCGGCGTCTCGTAGCTGGCCGCCTCGAGCGAGAGCACCCGCTTGACCTCGCGCAGCCGCGCCTGCTCGGCGCGCGCTCGCCCGAGCTTGTACCCCAGGTCGACCGTGCGCCCTCGCAGCGCGAGGTGCACGACGAACGCCGCCACCGTCGCGGCCACCGCGAGCGTCCACAGGATGAGGAACGGGCGCTGCTGCGTCACGCGAGCGCCCCCGCCCCGCCCACGCGCCGCGCGGCGCGGAGCTTCGCGCTGCGCGCCCTCGGGTTGCCTTCGACCTCGTCGTCGCCCGCGGTCACCGGCTTCTTCGTGAGCGGCTCCCACACGTCCGGCTCGCGCAGCGCGCGCTTGACGATGCGGTCCTCGAGCGAGTGGAACGAGATGATGGCGAGCACGCCGCCCGGCGCGATGATCCTGGGCGCCGCCTCGAGCAGCGCCTCCAGCTGGTCGAGCTCTCCGTTCACCGCGATGCGCAGCGCCTGGAACGTGCGCGTCGCCGGATCGACCCCGCCGATGCGCGCCGGCCCGACGGCGCGCACCACGGCGCGCCGCAGGTCGAGCGTCGTCTCGAGATCGCCGCTCTCGGCCGCCTGCTTGATGCAACGCGCGACCCTCCGGCTGCGGCGCTCCTCGCCGTAACGGTAGATGAGGTCCGCGAGCTCCTCGTCGCTGATCCGGTCGATGAGCTCGAGCGCCGTCTCACCGCGGCTCGGGTCCATCCGCATGTCGAGCGGCCCCTCGGCGCGGAAGCTCATGCCGCGGGCCGGGTCGTCGAGCTGCATGGAGCTGACGCCGATGTCGGCCAGGAGCCCGTCCACCTGCGGGACGCCGAGGGCCGTGAGGTGCCGCTCGATCTCGGAGAACTCGCCGTGAACGTAGGTCACCCGATCCCCCGCCCGGGCGAGCCGGGCGCGCGCGATCGCGAGGGCGCGCTCGTCGCGATCGATCCCGATGACCCGGGCGCCGGGCGTCTCGAGGATCGTCGCGGTGTGGCCGCCGGCGCCGAGCGTGGCGTCGACATAGACGCCCTCGCTGACCGGTGAGAGCGCGGCGAGGACCTCGCGGCCGAGGACGGAGACGTGCTGCTCACCGCGCGGGCGCGGCGGCGGAGGAGGCAGGTGCATGGGGACTACATTGACGACGTTCATAGGCGGAACTGCTCCGCGATTGCGTTCTTGAAGCTCTGAAGCTCGACCTCGCTCATCTGCTGAGCGGCCTTCCACCGTTCCTGCGACCAGAGCTCGATCGTCTGGCCCATCCCCGCCCACAGCACGTCCTTCGTGAGGTCTGCGTGCTCGCGGAGGGACGGCGGGATGAGGATCCGGCCCTGCTTGTCAAGGTCACACTCGACGGCCGCGGACAGGTAACGGCGCCGGAAGGCGACCACGTTGGAATCGAATTGCGGAAGTGCTGCAATTTTCGCCTCCAACTCTTCCCAGGCCTTCATCGGATACGCGTGCAGGCAGGGGTCGAAGAGGGCCGGGGTGATGACCATCCGCAGGTCGTTCGCGGCCGCGAGCACGTCTCGAAAGCGCGAAGGGAGGCTCGTGCGCCCCTTCGCGTCGATCGCGTGCTCGAAGTGACCGCGAAACATCGTGCTCATCGACCCCAGCTCCGGCTGGCCTGTCCCGCCGAGGGGTTGGCGACGCGTTGCTCCACCGGGCGCACGCCGCGTCGTGACATTCTCTGCCACTTCTTCCCACGAAGCTCCGCCACGCTACGGAGTGAGGTGCCGAGTGTCAACAGTTTGGGAGATTTCTGGACCTCATCCGCCACCTATGTAGGACATAAACCCTCAACGTCGCACCCAACAAAACAGCGGGATTTACCGCGAAATGGCCCCGAGGCAGGGCCGTGGGGAGAAGTGGGGAGCCGCTAGGAGGTGGGCTGGAACGCGTCGGGAGGACGCTGGCAAGACGGAAAGCAGGCAAGGCGGATCGCTGCCCTGGGCACGTCGATTCGCAGCCGGGCGAACGGGTGCGTAGCCGGGTTACCGGGCGGGCTCAGCGAGCCGCTTGCCGGGCGGGAGCCCGGCCGGGACGAGCGCGGTGGGGGAGAGTGGGGAGGAGCGCCGGGGCGGCGTTCAGCCGTGGGGGGTCACGTTGGTCTGGACCCACTCCACGATGCTCTTCAGGGTGGTCCCGGGGGTGAAGACGCCTTTCACGCCGGCGTGCTGGAGCCGCGCGATGTCCTCGTCCGGGATGATGCCCCCACCGAACACCACGATGTCCTCGGCGCCGTGGCTGCGAAGCGCTTCGATGACGGCGGGAAAGAGGGTGTTGTGCGCTCCGGACATGATCGACAGCCCCACGGCGTCGACGTCCTCCTGGACCGCGGCGGAGGCGATCATGTCGGGGGTCTGGTGCAGGCCCGTGTAGACCACCTCGAAGCCCGCATCGCGAAGTGCCCTGGCGACCACCTTGGCGCCCCGGTCGTGGCCGTCCAGGCCGGGCTTCGCCACGAGGATTCGGACTTTGCGCTCTGCCATGAGCGCGTCGATTACCGCCTGCCTGGGCAGGCGTAAAGCGAAGGGCCCGAGCGAGCGGCTTCGCTCCGCGGGGCGTGTCCCTGCTGAGCAGGGGGGCCTACTGCGCGGCGAAGACGAACGGAATGTTCACGGGGGTGGAGCCGGAGGAAGGCGGGAACCGCCAGGACTTGATCCGGGAGGCGATGCAGCTCGCCAGGCCGGGGTAATCCTTCTCCGATCCGCCGGCCGAGACGGACTGGACGGCCCCCGAGGCGCTGATGACCACCGAAGCCGAGACCCGGGCCGTGCTGGCCGCGTTGCTGGCGCGCGCCTCCATGGCGGGCTGCCAGCAGTGCCGCCGGACGCTGGGGCGGTTCGACTCGACGACGCCGGAGATCTCCCCCTGGGAGAGCTGGCTCAAGCCGGAGTTGGCCCCCTGGCTGCCCGGTCCTGACGACGGGCCGGGGACCCCAGCGCCAAACCCGGACCGGTCGAGCTGGGCAGATGCCGATGGCGCGACCGGCTTGTCCGTCGGAGGGCGCTGGCTCGCGACGCCGCTCGGCTTGGGCGTCGAAGCGACCTCCGACCGGGCGGAAGCTGTCTCGGCTGGCGCAGGCACATCCGGCTCGACGCTCGGCGGCGGCGGCGGGGCCGCCGTGGGCAGATCGGCCGGCTGGCTCTGCGTCGGGGCGGTCACGACCTGCACGGGCTGCGGCTTCGGGGAGAGCAGGACGAACGCCGAGACGCCGCCGAACGCCGCCGCCATGGCGATGAAGGCGTAAGCGAGCGGGCTCATGCCCGATCGCCGCCTTGGCGCGACCGTCTCCACCAGGCTGCCAGGCGTGGCCACCAGAGGGGCGGGCTCCGCGGCCGAGAGGCCCCTTGCCGGCGCGTCGGGCGAGGCCCCTGCGGTCAGGCTTCCGCCTGCTGGCGCCGTCGCAGAGCGCGCGATCCCAGCGGCCAGGCCGACCGCGGGCGCCGCCGCGGCGGGCGACCCGACCGCGGCCAGGCCGCCGGCACCACGAGCGAGCTCGGTCGAGGTGGACGCGGCGAGCTCAGGTCCTGGCGCGAACGCGACGGGAGACGTCCGATCGGCCGCGAAGGGGTCGGCGAGCTCCTCGACCGGCGCAGCGCCCGAGGCAGGAGCCCGCCCGCCGCCTGGCCACGCTGCCGGCGCGCTCGCAGCAGGCGCAGCCGGCGTTACGCGCACAACGGACGCAACGGACGCAGCCAGCGGGGCCGATGCAGCGGGCGCCCCCGCCGTGAAGGCGGCGACCGCCGGGGCCTGCTCGCTCAGGCCGGGAGGCTCCGGCTCGTGCATCGCCGAGCGCGCGGGCGCGGCCGTCGCGAGCGGAGGGACCCTCGACGAGGAGGGCGCCTTCGTCGAGGGAGTGACCTGTGGCTGGGCGGCAGAATAGCCCGTGGTGCTGATGCGGCGCGCGGGCGGGGAAAGGCGGGTGGACTGCGCCTGGGTGACGATCTCGAGCAGCTCCGGGAAGTTCTTGAGCGGCAGCCACTCATCGAAGCCCTCGCGCCAGACGAGCGACTCGCCGTCCACCGCGCCGGCCAGCGCCTTGTCGCGAATGACGGAGAGCCGCACCGGGCCGAGCGGGACGCCGCCGACCCCGACGTACCAGTCCTCGCTCGACGTGGCGTGCACGGCCGGCGCCTTCCCGAGCGGGCGGTCGTTGGACATCGCGCGTGTGAACGCGCCGGCGGCCCCCGCGGGCGGCGTGGGCTCCGCCGTCCTGGCAGGCGCAGGCGAGCGAACATGCGCCGCGGTCGCCGGCTGGACAGGGCGCGCCGCAGGAGATGCCTGCGGCGCGGTCGCCGGCGCGGTCGCCGGACGCGGGCTCGACGCCGGTCCGGGGACGGCGCGCGGTGCGACCGGCGGGCGAGGAGCGGCCCCCGGACGCGGCAGCGCCTGGGATGCCGGCCGGGGCGGCGCCGGCGCGGCGCCCCGGCCCAAGGACGAAGCAGGAGGCGGCTTCAAGGGGCTCGCGGCGCCCGCGTCCCCCCCCGCCGCCACGGCCGGGGCCTCGTCGCTCGGAGGGGCGGCGTGAGCATCGTCGCCCGCCGCGCGCGGCGGCTCGACGGGGAGAGCTCGCGCCACGGAGCTCTCGGTGACGCTCGCGCTGACCTGAATGAGGTGCCCGCAGCGCCGGCACTGCATCCGCACCATCTTGCCGGCGACCTTCTCGTCACCGATCTGGTACTTGGCCTTGCAGTTATCGCAGATGAATTTCATCCAAGGACGCGCCTGCCGGTGGAATGGCGCAGTCTACGACACCTTGGCCCCGGACGACATGGGGTCGGCGGTCAGAGCAGCCCGAGCAAGTGCTCCTTGATCGATTGCCGCGTCGGGTCATCGGGGGCGACGCCCAGCGCGCGCTCCCACGTCTCGATCGCTTTGTTGCGGAACCCGGCCTTCTGGTAGAGCACCGCCAGGTTCTTCAGCGCGGGGAAGTGCTTGCCGTTGATGTGAAGCGCCGTCTCCAGCTCCTGGATGGCGTCGTACAGCTGCCCCTGCTTGCCGTAGAGCAGGCCGAGGTGGAAGTGCAGCCGGTAGGCGAGCGGAT
This sequence comes from Sorangium sp. So ce375, assembly GCF_051473855.1. Lineage (NCBI taxonomy): Bacteria > Pseudomonadati > Myxococcota > Polyangiales > Polyangiaceae > Sorangium > Sorangium sp. So ce375. Next base: position 2,360,625 of record NZ_CP150335.1, on the reverse strand, counting down.
CGATCGCCGTCCCCTCGCGCAGGTGACGCACGGCCTTGTCGAAATCGCCGGCGCGGTACGCCGCGATCCCCGCGGCGAGGAGGCGCTCCGCCTCCGCCGAGATCCGGTCCTGATCGCCGCGGATCGAGCGCGCCTGGAGCGCGTTCTCCACGGCGGCGACGACGTCGGCGACGCGGAAGGGCTTCTCGATGTAGGCCTCCACGCCGTAGCTCGACTTCAGGTCCTCCGCGAACCGCCAGCCGCGGTAGACGGCCGAGATCATGATGATCGGGATGTGGCCGTAGCGCTGGGTGCCCTTCATCCGGCGAGCGATGTCGAAGCCGTGCACCTCCGGCAGCATGGCGTCGAGGATCATCACGTCGGGCGGATTCTCCTTGACCATGCGCAGCGCGAGGAGCCCGCGGTCGGCCTCCTCCACGCGGTACCCGCGCTCCTCGAAGATGCGACGGAGCAGCTTCCGGATCTCCGGCTCGTCGTCGACGACCAGGATCGTGGTCTGATCGCCCTGCGGCGCCTTGCCCGCGCCCGGGAGCGACTCGACGATGGACAGATCGCGATCGGCGGTGCCGAAATCCGTGTCCGTCAGCTCGTCGGCCGCCGCCGCCCTCCGCATGGCGTCGTCGACGACGAGCGGCGGGCCCGCCGACGAGAGGCGGGCCGGCGACGGGGCAGCAGGCGGGCTCGGCTCGTCGGTGAGATCGGCGAACGAGATCTCCGCGTCGTCGCGCGGGCGCTCCGGCGCGGACCGCGGCGGCGGCGGCGGTGCGGCGCTGGGAGCAGGCGGAGCAGGCGCCTGCGCCGCAGGTGCCTGCGCCACCGTCGACGGAGGCACCGCGGATGCAGGCCGGCGCGGCGCAGGCTGCGCAGGGGCGGGCGGGGGCGCGGGCGGCGCATCGGACGTGGACGACGACGCGGCGCCGAGCCCGGCCCGCTTCAGCACCTCGGGCGGGCATTTGGCGCCCACGTAGAACGGCTCGCCCTGCTCCTTCATGTCGTAGGCCGCCGCGATGGTCCGCACGAGGGGGCCCGCGAGCGCGATGTACGGGAAGACGCGCTTGCCGGTCACGAACTCGAGCTCGTCGATCACCTTCTTGTCGGCGGGCGCGGCCATCGCCACGAGGATGCGGTCCTCGCGGACGAGCACGGGAAGGAGCTTGTGCTTGGCGGCGATCTCGCGCGGCAGGATGGAGAGGTCGCTCAGCTTGATGCAGACCTGGTTGAGATCGATGCCGGGAACGCCGCTCTGCTCGGAGAGGGCCTTCAGCGCAGCGACCTCGGAGACGGTGCCGCTCTCGATGAGGTTCGTGGCGAGGGGCACCCCCTTCGCACGCGCCTCGAGGAGCGCCTGTTCGAGCTGGGGCTGGGTGACCGCCCTTTGCTGCAGGAGGATACGTCCGAGCGGCTTCTTGTTGGCGTCTTGCGTCATTCCGCGGGCCGAGTTCGAAGGCTAATGGACGAGGAATGCGCGGGCAAGCACGCGGCCCGCGCGCGAAGGCGGCCGCTCGATCGACACGACCGGCGACACGACCGGCGACACGACCGGCTTGGGCTCGTGCGCCGGCGGCTCGGGCATACGGCCTGGTCGAGCGGGGCCAGAGCGCCGATCGATGCGCGCAGATGCGACCGCGCGTCCCGACGCGAGAGGCGAGAGCTCACCATCCGCCCATGTTACTCCGGAACCTTCCGGACAGCGCGGGCGATGCGCCCGCGGCGCGAGAGCGCCCGCTGCACCCGCTCGACGAGCGCGTCGAAGTGGCCATGGCGACGATGTAGGGTCACTCGGTCGGCTCGGCTGCGCCCGCCGCGTCGTTCGCGTCGTTCGTGCTGCTGGCGTCGTTCGCGCCGAGCCACCCACGAGCGAACGCCGCGTACCGCCCCTCGGCGATCGCCGCGCGCGCCTCTCGCATCAGGCGGCCATAGAGGTGGAGGTTGTGCTCCGTCAGCAGGCGCAGCACCAGGATCTCGCCGGCCATGTAGAGATGCCTCAGGTACGCGCGGCTGTATCCACCGGCGCAGGTCGGGCAGGCGCAGGTCGGATCGAGCGGCGAACGATCTTCCTTGTAGCGCGCCTGCTTGATGACGATCTTGCCGTGCTGCGTGAGCGCCTGCCCGTTGCGGGCGTTCCGGGTCGGGAGCACGCAGTCGAACATGTCGACCCCGGCGCCGATGGCGTGCACGAGGTCGAGCGGTGTCCCCACCCCCATGAGGTAGCGGGGGCGCGTCGGGTCGACGTGCGGCGCGACCTGCGCGATGACCTCGTGCATCATCGCGATCGGCTCGCCCACGGAGAAGCCGCCCAAGGCGAGCCCATCGAACGGCAACGCGCCGAGCTCATCCGCGTGCGCCATGCGCAGCGCGACCGAGGTGCCGCCCTGCACGATGCCGAAGAGCGCCTGTGTCGGGCGCTTCGCGGCGAGGCAGCGCATCCCCCAGCGCGTCGTCAGGCGGCACGCCTCCTCGACCTCTGCGCGCGGCGCGCCGCCTGGCGGGCACACGTCGAGCTGCATCGCGATGTCGGCGCCGAGCAGCCCCTGCACCTCCATCGCGACCTCGGGCGTGAGCGCCTTGCGGGCGCCGTCGAGGTGCGATCGGAACACGAAGCCGTCCTCGACGAGGGTGCGCCGCTCGGCGAGCGAGAAGGCCTGGAAGCCCCCGGAGTCCGTGAGCATCGCGTGCGGCCAGCGGGTGAACGCGTGCAGACCGCCGAGCTGCGCGACGAGCTCGGGGCCAGGGCGGAGCCACAGGTGGTACGTGTTGCCGAGGACGATCCTCGCGCCGGTCGCGGCCACCTCGGCGGGGGTCAGCGTCTTCACGCTGCCCTGGGTGCCGACCGGCATGAACGTCGGGGTCAGCACGTCGCCGTGCGGCGTGGAGAGCACGCCCGTGCGGGCATGCCCGTCCCTCGCGAGCACGGAGAAGGAGAAGCCAGGCGTCCGGCTCACGGCGCCTCCGTCCCGCGGATCAACATGGCATCACCATACGAGTAGAATCGGTAACCGGCGTCGATCGCCGCGCGGTACGCGAGGAGCGTGCGCTCGCGGCCAGCGAAGGCGAACACCAGCGCGAGCAGCGTCGAGCGCGGCAGGTGGAAGTTCGTCAGCAGGGCGTCGACGACGCGGAACCGATAGCCCGGCTGGATGAGGAGGCGCGTCTCCCCGGACTGCGCCCGCACGAGGCCGGCGCGCGCCGGATCGGCGGCCGACTCGAGCGCGCGCACCACGGTGGTGCCGATCGCGATCACCGGCGCGCCGCGCTCGCGCGCCGCCGCGACCGCGCCCGCGGTCGCGTCCGGGATCGAGTAGACCTCCGCGTGCATCGGGTGCAGGTCGAGATCGTCCACCGTGACCGGCTGGAACGTCCCGAGCCCGACGTGAAGCGTGACGCTCGCGATCTCGACCCCGTTCGCGCGGAGCCGCTCGACGAGGCCGGGCGAGAGGTGGAGGCCCGCCGTGGGCGCGGCGACCGCTCCGGGGACCCGGGCGAAGATGGTCTGGTACCGCTCGCGATCGGACGCGTCGTCGCCGCGGCCGAGGTAGGGGGGGAGCGGGACGTGCCCGTACGCGTCGATCGCGGCGGCCACGGAAAGCCCCGCGGGCGAGGAGAGCTGCACCGTGAGCACGCCGTCTTCGGCGCGCTCCAGCACCTCCGCGACCAGCGCGCCATCGCGCTCGAGATCGAGCACCGCGCCCGGGCGGATCGGCTTGGAGGCGCGCCCCATCGCTCGCCAGCGCTCGGCTCGCGGAGCGCTCTCCTGCGGCCCTCCGCCGAGATCCTCCGTGGCGGCCGCCGCCCCGTCCAGCCGGTGCAGCAGGAAGAGCTCGACCTGCCCGCCTGTGCCGCGCTTCTTTCCGAACAGGCGAGCGGGGACGACCTTCGTATCGTTGACGAGGACGAGCGCGCCGCGCTCGATGTACCGGTCGAGATCGCGGATCGCCGCGTGCTCGACCTCGCCCGCTCTACGGCCGCGATCGATCAGGAGGAGCCTTGCTCCGTCGCGCTCCTCGGGGGGCCGCGAAGCGATCAGCGCTTCAGGGAGTTCGTAGTCGAGCAGCTCGCAGCGCACGCCGCGCTACTAGCACGACGCGGGCGTGAGCACGTTCGTCTTGGCGCGGAGGAAGCGACAGATCTCGCCCACCTGGTACGGCTTCGGGACGAAGGCCACGGCGCCGCAGTCGGCGCGCTCGACCTGGCGCGCGGAGAGGTGATACGCGCTGGAGAGAACGACCCGGACCCGCGGGAAAGCATGCCGGATGTGCCTGGCCAGCTCGAGGCCGTTCAGGTCCGGCATCATCAGGTCGATCATCGCCACGTCGATCGGGGACCCGCCGAGGGTGAGCAGCGCATCCTGGAACGAGGCGGCGAACACCACCTCGAAGCCCTCGACGCTTAGCCCTGCCGAAAGAGCGCGACGCTGGGAATTCTCACCGTCCACGATCAGCATGCGGGCCATTAAGCGTCCTCCTGCGGCGAACGCCGCCATCTAATACGCCTACTTGTCTAGCAATCGTCGGGCCAAGTTCCCGAATCGACGCGTTGCGGTTGCCGACGCTAAAGTGAAACAGACCAGCACAGTCTACATCAGGCACCGCATTGCACTAAGGCAAATCCCGACCCTGCATCATTGCAAAGATGCAATCTGACGTGAGTTAGCTCCCTCGATTTGCTGCTGAGTCAGGTGGTTTGCTCGGCTCGGCAGGTCGCATCGATGCGACCCGAACGGAGGATTGCAGGCTGAGCTCGGCGGGCAGCAGGCTGCCGTGTCGGGAGCGCTGCCTGTTGAGCGCAGTCCGTATTCGGGGGCTGTGTCCCCCGGAAGCAAGCTGCTGAGTCCGGCCGGCGGGCGATGGGCGGCGCTCGGCAGGTCGGCGCCGTTTCAGCCGGGGGGATACGTGATCGTCAGGCGGGTCATCTTGCGCCACAGCGTGGTCGCGCTGATCCCGAGCACCTCGGCGGCGCGCTCCCGGCTGCCGTCGCACTCCCGCAGCGCGGCCTCGATCGCCTGCCGCTCGGCGCAGTCGACAACGTCGGCGAGCAGCCTGCCGCCGGCTTCGGGCGCGCGCTTCGGCTGCACCGCGGCGGGCAGCACGTCGTCGACGCTGATCACGCCGCCGCCCGAGAGGGCCACCGCTTGCTCCACCATGTTCTCGAGCTCGCGGATGTTGCCGGGGAAGTCGTACTGCGTCAGCGCCTCGACGACGCCGTCGGCGGCGCGGGCCCGGCAGCTCATCTTGCGGTTGTACTTCTCCAAGAAGAACTCCCAGAGGATCGGGATGTCCTCGCGACGCGAGCGGAGCGGCGGGAGCACGAAACGAGCGACGTTGAGGCGGTAGTAGAGGTCCTGGCGGAACCGCTTCTCCGACACCGCGGTCAAGAGCTCCTGGTTTGTCGCGGCGATGATGCGCACGTCGACGTTGATGGGCTTGTTCTCGCCTACCCTGCGGATCTCGTTCTCCTGGATCGCGCGGAGCAGCTTCGCTTGGAAGGTGAGCGGGGTCTCGGCGATCTCGTCGAAGAAGAACGTGCCCCCGTCGGCCTCCTCGAACAGCCCTTTCCTCGCCGAGATCGCGCCCGTGAACGAGCCTCGCGCGTGGCCGAACAGCTCGCTCTCGAGGAGCGTCTCGCTGATGGCGGCGCAGTTCACCGGCACGAACGGGCGATCGGCGCGCTTGCTGTTGGCGTGGATGGCCTTGGCGACGAGCTCCTTGCCGGTGCCGCTCTCGCCGGTGATGAGCACCGTCGCGTCGGTCGGCGCGACCTTGACGATCCGGCCGAGCACCTCGCGGACCGCCTGCGAGCGGCCGACGATGTTCTCGAACCGGTAGCGCTCCTTGAACTCGCTGGCGAGCAGCTGCACCTCTCCGGTGAGCTTCCGGTTCTGGATGGCGCGCTCGACCTTGACGAGGAGCTCCTGCTCCGAGAACGGCTTCTGGATGTAGTCGAACGCGCCGAGCCGCATCGCCTCGACCGCGCTCTCGATGGTGCCGTACGCGGTCATCACGATGACCTCCGTGTTCGCGTTCGACTCCTTCACCGCGCGCAGGACGCCGATCCCGTCGAAGCCGCCCATCCGGAGATCGGTGAGCACGACGTCGTACGCCCCCTTCGCGCCCAGGTCGGCGCCCTGGCTGCCGTCCGCCGCTTCATCGACCTCGTACCCGGCACCACGCAGCATCATCGCGAGCGTGGTCCGCATGTTCCGCTGGTCATCGACGACAAGAATCTTCGACATGGATTTCCCTCGCCGAGCTCATCCTCCTCGGGGGACGAGCGCGGCGCGACGATCACGACCGACGTGCCGCGCTGGCGCGTAACCGCGCGAGCACGGTCGTCCGCGGCGCCTTGGACATGCGTCCAGAGCATCGTACGTCAAGCACGACCTCTGCCGCCAGCAGGTGCACGGGGCCGCTCTCAGCGCGAGGGGCGGCCCCTACCCTACCCTACTCGCGGATCTGCTGGGCGAGGTAAGCGGTCTCGCCGAGCTTCTCGATCAGCCCGATTTGTGTCTCGAGCCAGTCGATGTGCTCCTCCTCGGACTCGAGGATCCTCGCCAGGAGCTCCTCGCTCGTACGATCTCCCTTGTCGCGGCAGAGGGCGATCGACGAGTTGAGCCGCTTGACGGCCTTGTACTCGAGGTCGAGGTCGCTCTTGAACTGCTCTGGCACGCTCTGCCCGATGTGCAGGGTGTCCAGGCGCTGCAGGTTGGGCAGCCCATCCAGGAAGAGGATGCGCTCGATGATCGCATCCGCGTGCTTCATCTCATCGATCGACTCGGCGCGCCCGTGCGCCGCGAGCGTGACGAAGCCCCAGTGCGAGCACATCTTCGCGTGCAGAAAATATTGGTTGATCGCGACGAGCTCTGCCGCCAGCACCTCGTTCAACGCATCAACGACGTCTTTTGCGCCCTTCATCGGACCCCTCTCACACTCGTGCCTGTCGTGCTCGCCCCGCCCTTGTTAGGCGAGGGGCGCCGGCTGGTACGCCAGCGCCCAGCACAAATGCGCAAGGTCCAGGGAGGTGCGCAAGAAATTTCTAAGAAAATAGGCGGCACCGCGGTCGCTTCCGACAGAAACCGGAGTGTTGCCGGGCAGTCCGACAGAAACCGGGGTGTCGACGAGCAATCCGGAGAATCACGCTGCGCTGGAGACAGGCGCCATCACCAGGCGGCGCGGCGTGGAGGCGCCCTCGCGTTCGCCGACGAGCTCGGCGATCGTCGACCGACAGGAGCCGCACCGCGTGCCGGCCCCCGTGCACTCCATCACCTGCGAAACGGAGCAAGCGCCCTCGCTCATCGCTTCACGAATCTCTCGATCACAGACGCCCATGCAGAGGCAGACGTACATGCAGACCCCGGCTACGTGAACGGGTGGGATTGATATTGAACATAGCTTTCAATATCGGAGCGTCAAGGGGAATGTCGCCTGGGCGGATCCCCGCGCTGGCTCGTGCTCCGCGATCCCCTCGGATCACCGTCGGATCGCGCCAGCAGCGCGCGGTCGAGCGCGCCAGCAGCGCTGGGTCGACGCCAGCAGCGCGCGGTCGAGCGCGCCAGCAGCGCTGGGTCGACGCCAGCAGCGCGCGGTCGAGCGCGCCAGCAGCGCTGGGTCGACGCCAGCAGCGCCGGGCCGAGCGCGCCAGCAGCGCCGGGGGAAGAGGGATCGTGCAGGGATGCGGCCGGTCAGACCGGCGCAGGATGACGCCGCGCGAGCGCGGCCGGGAAGCGGAGCGCGAACGCCCGCCTGCCGCAGGACGGTCGGCCGTGAGGCGTCACATCGTGAGGCCGCCGTCGACGTCGATGCAGCGGCCGTTGAAGTACTCGCACTCGATCACGAAGCGCACGGCCTGCCAGATGTCCTCGGGCACGCCGATGCGGCCGACGGGGATCATGGCGACCAAGGCGTCGCGCGCCTTCTGGTGCATGCCCTGCGTCATCGGCGTCTCGATCATCCCGGGCGCGACGGCGCCGACGCGGATGCCGAACGGCGCGAACTCGAGCGCCCACGTCTTCGTGTTCGCCGCGAGCGCGCTCTTCGCGGCGGTGTAGCTCGACTGGCCGCGGTTGCCGTGGCGGGCGATGGAGCTGATGTTGACGATGACGCCCTTCTGCTCGGTCTCGATCATCTTCGCGACGACCTCGCGGACCATGAGCGTGGCGCCCGTCAGGTTGACGTCGATGACGGCCTGCCACTGCGCCGCGCTCAGCTTGACGACCGCCCCCGTCTGGCGGTCCTTCTTGACGAGCAGGCCGTCGCGCAGGATGCCCGCGTTGTTCACGAGGCCGTTCAGGCCACCCATCGCCTCGTGCGCGAAGCGGACGAACGCCTCCACCTCCGCCTCCACCGCCACGTTGACCGCCCGCGCGTGGACCTTCCCGGCGAGCCCCTTGCTCGCCTCGACGAGCGACGCGAGCCCCTCCTCGTTCATGTCGCCCGCGGCGACCTGGCCCCCGAGCTCGGCGAGCCGCAGCGCATAGTGGCGACCCAGACCCTGGGCAGCACCTGTGACGACGAACTTCGTGTCCTCGAGTCGCATGATCGCACTCCTCCGGGGATCGCTCCCGATCACCGTGTCGAGCGCGCCGTCTACCACGACCCAGCCGCGAGGCGGCGGACGACGTCGCGGCGCGCCAGGGACCCCGCCCCACGCGCAGGCCCCGGCGCGACCCGGCGCGACCCGCGCGGTCGCCGCTTGCGCCGGATAACATCGATGTTATTCAGCGCCCATGAGGTCGATCGCGCTCGCCGCCGTGTGCGCCGGCATCCTGACGCTCGCGCCTGCATGTAACCGTACTCCCCCCGTGCCCGAGACCTCCGATCCCATGGGCAACGATCTGGTGATCGGCGCCGTGGTCGCAGCCACCGAGCAGAGCGGAGGGATCCGCGTCTACAAGATCATCGAGGTGGAGGACTTGCCCAAGCCGTTCGGGCGAGATCTGCACATGATCGCCTACGATCCGAAGGCGCAGAGCTTCGAGGAGGCCGCGGAGCTTCGTCGCAAGGGGAACCTGACCGTCGCGAAGGACCTCATGACGGTCCGCCTCGTGTACTTCCTGCCGCGCGACCACCGCGTGATCAGCAACGAGGCGGTCAGCGACGAGGAGCGGGCCCCGTACCTCCGCTCCGTCGAGAGCCGGCAGCGCTGACCGGCATCCGTCGACGGGCGCCGACGGGCGACGACGCGCTCAACGCGCCGTGCGGAGCAGCTCGCCTAGCCGCTCGATGGCCTGGCTGTGCAACCGGCTCGCCCAGCTCTTGCTGATCCCGAGATCCTGCGCGATCTGATCGAAGCGCTCGTCGTCGAAGTAGTGGCGCTCCACGAGGGCGCGCTCGCGGTCCGGTAGCTCGCTCACGGCGTGACGCACGGCCTGCGCGAGCTCGGCGCGCGAGGCGCGCTCCTCCGGGTCGTCCGCGGCGTCGGGGACTGCAGCGACGTCGCCTTGGCCCGAGAGCAGGCCGAGCGCCATCGCAGCCGCGTGCCCGGCGAGCAGATCGCCGAGCCGCGCGGCGTAGGCCTCCTGCGTGGCAGGCGCGTCGGCGTCGTCGTCCGCCCCGCGCCCCTCCGCGAAGCGCGCCGACGCAGCGAGCGCGCTGGCCCGCGCGGCCGCGGAGCGCCAGCGCGTCTCCCTCCGGACGCCGTCGAAGATGGCCCACCGGATCTTCCTCTTGGCGTACGCCTCGAAGGTGGATCGACTCGGGTCGTGCGTCCGTACCACATCGAGCAGCGCCGGGTGCCCCAGCGCGACGAGGTCCTCGACCGGGATGCGGCGACCCAGACGGCGCGCGATGCGCTTCGCGACCAGCTGAAGCAGGTCGAGCCCCTCGGCGAGCAGCCGGTCTTCCGGAGTGCGCACCGCTATCCCGCCTTGGCGCGCCCCGGGGCGCCGAGCACCCCGAACGCCCGCTCGCCGCTCTCGTCGACCTCTCGCGGATGCGCGCGCCGAAGGAGGCGGCCCGCCTCCTCGTCGTGCTGCAAAACCTCCGCGAGCTGCTCGCGCATCCACGCGATCTCGTGCGCCGGCAGGCGCCCGACGTAGGGCGCCACGGCGGCGTCGATCTGAGCGGCGATCCAAGGGTCATCGAGGAGCGAAGCGTCCATAGGAGACGGCCATTATATCGCCGCAGAGCGCGCCGTCATCCGCCGCGCGCCGCACCGCCGAGGCGTCATTTGGCCGGCGGCGCCGGCGGCGACGCGTTGAGGCAAGCGTCGAACGCCCCGACGGTCCGCGCGTCGAACGCGCACTTGAGCGACCTCGGATCCACGCTCTTGCCGACGTTCTGCTCGCAGGCATGCGCGTACTGCTCGCCCAGCGTGGCAGCGACGGCGTCGATCTTCTTCTCGGTCTCGCCCCGCTGCTCCGCCGTGAGCTTGGCGCTGAGCGCCGCGACCTGCTCCGTGCGGGTGAGCACCGTGAGCTTCTTGCCGAGCTCCACGCAGTCACCGTGCATGAGCGCATAGTCGTCGGGCACCGAGTCGTCGCGGCGCGGCGCCGGCGAAGCGGCCGGCGGCGCCGCGCCGGGCTCCGCTTCTGCCGCCCGCGCCTCGGCGCCCTGGACGGCCTCGTTCGTGGGCTCGGCCCTCGGCCCCGCCTCCTGCGCGGGCTCGGGCTGCTCGACCGGAGGCGGCGGCGCCCCTCCGCACCCGAGCAGCACCGTCGACAGCGGACCCGTGATCATGATCAAGAAAAGAGCTCTCCCCATGCGGCGAGAATTGATCGGCTCGCGCCGGGCGTCCATGGCGCGCCGGCGCGCTCGGCGATGCGCGGCGGGGCCCGCTCGGCGCTGCGCAGGCCGAGCGACTCCTCCGCTTGCGGCGAGGCTGCACGGGCCGCCTTGGCAGGCTCCGTGCAGGGCGCACCGTGACGACAGGCCGGCCTCGGACGATGTCGCCTGTCCGTGCGGAGGCGGGCGCATGCGGTCGCTCTGGATTGTTCTCGTCCTGGTGCTCGGCTCGGCGTTGCTGCTTCAGGTGATGGCGGCGTCCGACGACCGGATCCCGTACGCGCGCTTCCGCTCGCTCGCGGAGAGCGGAGAGCTCGCCGAGGTCGAGATCCGGGACGACGTGTACATCGGACGCGCGGTGCCCGGCCTGAGCGCCCGCGCGCTGCCGAGCTACCGCACGGGGCGCATCGAGCCGACCGAGAAGGATCTGCTCGCCGATCTCGACAGGAGAGGGATCCCGTACACGCGGGTCGCGGACGAGCTGGGGCTGCCGCTGTACCTCTGGCTGGTGCTGCCGTTCGCCGGTCTGGCCGCGATGAGCTATTTCGCGTCGCGCCAGACGACGACGGCGAGCACCATCTCGGGCGCCGCGACCGCCTTCGGCAAGAACAAGGCGCGGCTCTACGAGGAGCGGGGCGCGACCACGACGTTCCGCGACGTCGCGGGCAACGCCGAGGCGAAGACCGAGCTCGGCGAGATCGTCGACTTCCTCAAGGCGCCCGGGCGCTACGAGAAGCTCGGCGGGCGGATGCCCAGAGGGGTGCTCCTGGTGGGGCCGCCCGGTACGGGCAAGACGCTGCTCGCTCGAGCGATCGCGGGAGAGGCGAGCGTCCCGTTCTTCGGCGCGTGCGGATCGGAGTTCGTGGAGATGTTCGTCGGCGTCGGCGCCGCGCGCGTGCGCGACCTCTTCTCCCAGGCGCGCGAGAAGGGGCCCTGCCTCGTGTTCATCGACGAGCTCGATGCGGTCGGCAAGACCCGCGGCATCGGTGGCTCCGTCGGCGGCCACGACGAGCGCGAGCAGACGCTCAACCAGCTCCTGACCGAGATGGACGGGTTCGACGCGCACACGGCCATCGTCGTCATCGCCGCGACGAACCGCCCCGAGATCCTCGATCCCGCGCTCCTCAGGCCAGGGCGGTTCGATCGCCGGGTGCACATCGACCGGCCCGACCTCGCCGAGCGGAAGGAGATCCTCGCGGTGCACGCGAGGAAGGTGGTGCTCGATCCGGGCGCGGATCTCGACGCCGTCGCCGCGCAGACCGCGGGGCTCGTCGGGGCGGACCTGGCGAACATCGTCAACGAGGCTGCGCTGCTCGCGGCGCGGCGCGAGGCGGCGGCGGTGGGACAGAGCGATCTGGAGGCGGCGATCGAGCGTGGGATCGCCGGGCTCGAGCGCCGGGGCAGGCGGCTCGGGGCGCGCGAGAAGCTCGTCGTCGCCTACCACGAGGTGGGGCACGCGCTGACGGCCACGCTGCTGGAGACGCAGGATCCGGTGCGCAAGGTGTCCATCGTGCCGCGGGGGCCGGGCGCGCTCGGGTACACGATGCAGCAGCCTCGCGAGGACCGTTACCTGTGGAGCCGGCAGGAGATCCTCGATCGCCTGGTCGTGCTGCTCGGCGGGCGCGTCGCCGAGGAGGAGGCCGTCGGAGACCTCTCGACCGGCGCGCAGGACGATCTGCTCAACGCGACGGAGCTCGCGCGCCGCATGGTCCGCGAGCTCGGGATGGGCCAGGGGGTACGGCTGTCTGCGCTCGAGCCGCGCCGGTCGCTGTCCTTCCTCGGCGATGCGCAGGGCGCGACGCTGCCCGGCGCAGGGCCGCGGGAGTGCAGCGACGCGACCGCGCGCGAGATCGACGCAGAGGTCGCGCGGATCCTCGCGGACGCTGAGGCGCGGGCGCGCGCGCTGATCCAGGGGCACCGGCAGACGCTCGAGCGCGTCGCCGCCCGGCTCTACGAGGTCGAGACCCTGAGCGGCGACGAGCTCAGGGAGATGGTGGCGGGGGGCGAAGCCGAGAGCAGGCCCTCAGTCGACGCTCCGCAGAGCGCGGGACAGATCGAAGCCCGCGGCGTCGTGGTGATAGACGACGCGTAGCACGTGGCCGCGCAGGAGCTCCCTCGGCACCGCCCCCATCACCCGGCTGTCGAGCGACGCGGCGCGGTTGTCGCCCATCACGAAGAGGTGGTCCGGCGGGACGACGACCGGACCGAACGCCTCGAAATCGGGCTCGCCAGCCGCGTGCGTGACCGCGCCGAGGTGCTCCACCCTCGTGCCGTCCCTGAGCTCCTCGATCGCCTGCGCCGCTCCGTCGACGTACAGCACCCCTTGCCGGAGCATCACCGTCTGACCAGGGAGCGCGATGACGCGCTTGACGAGGAGGGTGGATCCGCCGCGCGGATCCGCGAAGAGCACCACGTCGCCGGCGCTCGGCCCGCTGCGCTCGAACAGGTAATGATCCACGAGCGGGACGCGGAGCCCGTAGGCGACCTTGTCGACAAGGATGCGATCCCCCGGAGCGATCGTCGGCCACATCGAGCCGGTGGGCACGTGGTACTGGTCCGCGAGCGTCGAGCGACCCAGCGTGAGGATCACGAGCGCCGCGAGGATCTTGAGGAGGGTACGCCCGAACGGCGCGACCGTCTGGTAGGCGCGCCGCGCGAACGCGCCATCACCTCGGAGCATGAAGAGGCCGGCCTTCACGGGCTGGAGGCACGCTGTCGCGGCCTCCACCGCCGGCTGGGGAACGCTGGGCTCGCTCATCTCTGGCGGGGCTAGCATCCGAGCTCGAGACAGGCCAGCTTCGCTGCATGCACGGCTGCACTTCATCGACTGCACCACTCTCCCAAGCTCTGGGCCGCCTCACACTCTGCGGATCCATGTCGCGTCATCCGGTATCGACAGGGGCTGCCATGCACCTCGCCGGCTACCGCGCGCTGGGGCTCGATTTTACCTATATCCCTTTTGCGGTGACCGATGTTGAAGGCGCGACGCGCGGCATGCGCGCGCTCGGGATCCGCGGCCTCGGTGTGTCGATGCCCTACAAGCAGGCGGTAATTCCATTGCTCGACGAGCTCGATCCCGTCGCCGCGCGGATCGGCGCGGTCAACACGATCGTCAACGACGAGGGGCGCCTCAGGGGCTACAATACCGACTGGATCGGCGCAGTGCGGGCGCTCGAGGAGGAGACGCCGCTCGGGGGCGCGCGGGTGCTGCTCCTCGGCGCAGGCGGCGCGGCGCGCGCGGTCGCGTTCGGGCTCGCCGAGCGCGGCGCCCGCGTCACGGTGGCCAACCGCGATCTCGAGAAGGCGCGGCAGCTCGCGGCGGCGGTCGGCGGGACGGCCGTGCCCCTCGACGCAGAGGCGCTCTCGCCCGACCACGGCGTCCTCGTGAACGCCACGTCGCTCGGCATGGCCGAGGTCGACCCGCGGAGCCCGGTCCCGGAAGGAGCGTTGCGGGAAGATCTCCTGGTGATGGACATCGTGTACAAACCGATGATCACGGAGCTCGTGGCGGCGGCGCGGCGGCGCGGCGCGACCGCCGTTCACGGCGGGAGGATGCTCCTTCACCAGGCTGCAGAGCAATTCCGGCTCTACACCGGGCGGGAACCGCCGCTCGATGCCATGGACGAAGCGCTGCGCGCTCAGCTCGGCTGACGCGCGGAGCCCCCGCTCGACGCCGCGGACGAAGCGCTGCGCTCAGCTCGCCTGACGCGCGCGGCCGCCTCGGCACAAGGCGCGCCTCGTGCGGCGCTGTCCGGCCGGCGAGGGACGCGCGGCGACCGCCGTTGTGCGCCGTGCGCATCGCCTCCGGAGCAATGGCCAAGGACGGGCGCCACGCGTAGGCTTCCGGCGATGGTGTCGTTTGAGATACGCGCAGCCGTGACCGGCGACGAGGAACAGCTCCTTTATGTCGCGCGCCACCTGAACTCGGTCAACCTGCCGAACAACCGTGACGCGATCCACGAGATCATCGCGGAGAGCCACAAGAGCTTCAGCGGGGCGATCCAGGACCCCCGCCTCCGCCAATACGTGTTCGTCCTCGTCGACCTGACGAAGGGCGACAAGGGCATGATCGTCGGGACGTCGATGATCATCGCGCAGCTCGGCCGGCGCGGCGTCCCCTACATCTTCTTCGACGTGCTCGACGAGGAGAAGTACTCGGCCACGATCGACAAGCACTTCCATCACACGGTGCTGCGCATCGGCTACTCGTACAACGGCCCCACGGAGATCGGCGGGCTCGTGCTCATGCCGGAGTACCGGCAGGGGCCCGAGCGGCTCGGGACGATGATCTCCTATGTTCGCTTCCTCTACATGGCCGCGCGATCGGCGCTGTTCCAGGAGGAGATCCTCGCGGAGCTCATGCCCCCTCTGGAGCCGGACGGAACAAGCCACCTCTGGGAAGCGCTCGGGCGCAAGTTCACCGACATGAGCTATGCCGACGCGGATCTCCTCTCCAAGAAGAACAAGGAGTTCATCAAGGGGCTCTTCCCGGAGGGGACCCTCTATGCGTCGCTCCTGCCCGAGGACGCGCAGCGCGTGATCGGGAAGGTCGGGTCGCAGACCCGGGGGGTGGAGAAGCTGCTCCGCCGCGTCGGCTTCCGCTACGCCCACAGGGTCGATCCGTTCGACGGAGGGCCGCACTTCACCGCCCGCATGGACGAAATCTCGCTCGTGAGCGATACGCGCCGGGCGAAGGCGGGGCGCCCGTTCACCCCGAGCCCGTCGGACCCGAAGGGCATCCTCGCGCTCGAGCGCCCCGACGCCCCCTATTTTCGCGCGGTCACCGCGAGCTTCCGCGATGAGCGAGAGCTCGGCATGGCGATCGCCGAGGACGCCTGGGAGCACCTCGAGCTCCAACCCCGCGCGCCGATCTGGATCCTGCCGATGCCGTGACAGGCCGCCTGCGCGCCACGTCCGGCACGCACGAGAGCAGCGGCTCAGGCCGCCTGCGCGTCACGCCCGGTATGCTCAAGCACCAGCGGATCAGGCCGCCTTGCATCGTGACGATTCTGTTGCTACAGAATTAACAGAAGTTTTCAAAAGGGGTTCGGAGGACCATGACCCTGGGATTGGACCTCGATTTCAGGCGCTTGCCGGCGCTGGAGCGGAGGGAACGCTCGCCCGGAACACCGAGGGCGGAGGGCGGCGCGGGGCGCGCCCCCGAGGCAAGGGACGGCGCGGAGCCCGCGCTCTCTGCGCGGGAGATGCGCATCGCCGCCGCGCTCGCCGAGGCGGCGATGCCGCCCGGCCGCTTCCTCGACGGCGCAGGCGCCGCGACCGCCAGCCGCCTCGCGGCCTGGCTCGGCTCGATCCCGCCGCACCTCGCGCGGGGGCTGCGCGCGGCGCTGTGGGCGATAGAGCTCGCCCCGCTGCCGCTGCGGCTCAGGCCGCTGTCGGCGCTGCCGGTCGAGGACCGGATGGAGGTGCTCCGCGGCCTCGAGCAGAGCCGGGCGCGGGCGCTCCGCTCGCTGCTCCGCGCCGCGCTCACGCCGCTCAGGTTCGTGCACTACGACCGGCCCGAGATGTTCAAGCACGTCGGCTGCCGCTACGAGCTGCCCACGGTGCGCGACGAGGCGCCGCGCTGGCTCGCTCAGGTGACGAACGGGCGCGAGGTCGAGGAGGACCTGGAGCTCGAGTGCGAGGTCCTCGTGATCGGCACAGGCGCCGGCGGAGCGGCCGCCGCCTACGAGCTCGCGTCGCGCGGGCACGCCGTGCTCATGCTCGAGGAGGGCGACTTCCACCGTCGCTCGAGCTTCACCGGGCGGCCTGCGCGCGCGTACCGGGAGATGTACCGCGACCACGGGCTCGACATGACGCTCGGCAACGTGAACATCCCTGTGTTCGCGGGGCGCGCCGTCGGAGGGAGCACGGTGATCAACTCCGGTACTTGCTACCGGGCTCCGGAGAGCACCTTCGCGTCGTGGCGTGACGGCATGGGGCTCCCGGCGGAGTTCTCGTCCGGCGGGCTCGCGCCTTATTACGAGCGCGTCGAGCGCATGCTCCAGGTCACCCCCGCCGACCCGCTGCACCTCGGGGCGATCGGGCCGATCGTCCGGCGCGGCGCGGAGCGGCTCGGGCTCCGGCACGGGCCGCTCCAGCGCAACGCGCCGGACTGCGATGGGCAGGGGATCTGCTGCTTCGGCTGCCCCACGGGGGCCAAGCGCTCGACCGACGTGAGCTACGTGCCCGAGGCGCTGAAGCGGGGCGCGCAGCTCATCACCGCGGCGCGCGTCAGGACGATCGACATCGTGGCAGGCCGCGCGCGGGGGGCGACGGCCGTGCTCGGCGGCGACACGAGGGCCGTCGGCGACGGCGCGGCGAGCGGCAGAGGGCGGCGGCCGCGGCTCGTTGTCAGGGCGGAGGCCGTCGTCGTGGCCGGCGGCGCGCTGATGACGCCGCTGCTCCTGCGCCGGAGCGGAGCGTGCCTGTCGAGCGGCGCGCTGGGAAAGAACCTCTCCATCCACCCGGCCTCGAAGGTGATGGCGCTCTTCGATGAGCGGATCGACCAGTGGCAAGGCATCCCGCAGGGCTACCAGATCGACCACTTCGCCGACGAAGGGCTGATGTTCGAGGGAGGCTCGCTCCCGTTCGACGTCGCCGCGCTGGCCGTCCCCTGGACGGGACACCGCTACACCGATCTGATGGAGCGGTACCCGAACCTCGCGACGTTCGGGTTCATGATCAAGGACACGAGCCGCGGCGAGGTGAGGCCCGGGATCGGCGGCACGCCGCTCGTGCTCTACACGATGAACCGGGAGGACGTCGCGAAGATGCAGCGCGGGGTCGAGCTGCTCTGCGAGGTGTTCCTGGCCGCGGGGGCGCGGCGGGTCCTGCCGCTCGTCGCCGGCTGCGACGAGGTGAACGGCCCCGCGGACCTGGAGCGGCTCAAGGCGCGGCAGATCGAGGCGGGCGACCTCGACGTGGCCGCGTTCCACCCGCTCGGGACGTGCCGTATCGGGGTGGATCCGCGGTCATCGTGCCTCGGGCCGGACCATCAGGCGCACGACGTCGCCGGGCTCTACGTGTGTGATGGGAGCGCGATCCCCTCGTCGCTCGGCGTGAACCCGCAGATGACCATCATGGCCATGTCGCTGCGCGCGGCCGAGCTCCTGAGCGCGCGGCTATCCGGCTGAGCCGGCGCGGTACCCGAGGGCAGCGGCGCGCTCGCTGCCGATGCGATCGCTCTCGATGGTCCCGTCGCGCATGGTCACCACGCGCGGCATCGACTCGGCGAAGCTGAGGTTGTGCGTCACCACCACGATCGTGGTGCCGTGCTTGCGGTTCATCTCGAAGAACAGCTGGTGGATCGAGTCGCTCGTCGCGGTGTCGAGGTTCCCGGTCGGCTCGTCGGCGAGGAGGAGCTTCGGCGACAGGACGAGCGCCCGCGCCAGGGCGACGCGCTGCTGCTCGCCGCCCGACAGCTCCCCCGGCCGGTGCGTCGCGCGCGCCGCGAGCCCGACCTCGGCGAGCAGCGAGAGCGCGAGCGGCTCCATCTCGCGGCGGGTCTTCCCCTGGATGAGGCCCGGCATCATCACGTTCTCGACCGCGTTGAACTCGGGGAGCAGGTGGTGGAACTGGAAGACGAAGCCGATCGTCCGGTTCCGGATCGCCGCGAGCCGCGAGCCCGGGAGGCCGGTGAGCTCGTCGTTGCCGAGGCGGATGCGGCCGCTCGTCGGGAGGTCCAGCGTGCCGATGCAGTGGAGGAACGTGCTCTTGCCGGCGCCGGAGGGGCCCACGAACGCGACGACCTCGCCCTGGTTGATGACGATGTCGATGCCGCAGAGCACGTGGAGCTCGCGGCCCATGTGAACGAACGTCTTGCGGAGGTCTTCGACGACGACGAGCGGAGTGGACATGGATGATTACTCGTAACGGAGGCCGTCGACCGGGGAGAGCTTCGAGGCGGCGCGGGCCGGGTAGATGGTGGCGATGGTGCAGATGAGCATCGACGCGAGCGCGACCATCGCGTAGTCGGAGAGGTTCACGTTCACGGGCAGCCGGTCGATGTAATAGACGTCCGGATCGAGCCGGACTCCGAACCAGTACAGGCCCGTGCAGACCGCGAGCGCGGTGCCGACACCGTAGATCGTGCCGATGGCGCCGATGATCACGCCCTCGATCATGAACACGCGCATCACCGCGTTGTCGGAGGCGCCCAGCGCCTTCAGCACGGCGATCTCCTTGCCCTTCTCCGTCACCATGAGGAGCAGCGTGCAGACGATGCAGAAGCTCGCGACCGCGATGGCGATGGACAGGATGATGAACGTCGCGATCTTCTCCAGCTTGAGCGCGCTGAAGAGGTTCTTGTTCATCTCCATCCAGTCGCGGACGCGGAGCTCCGGCGGCCGCTTGCCGCCCTCCGGCGCCTCGTCGAGCGCGGCGCTCGCGGCGACGGCCGCCTCCACGGCCGGGCGGACCTCCTGCACGCGCTCGGGATCCGGGACCCGGATGTCGATGTGGGTGATCTTGTCCTCGAGGCTGAAGAACTTCTGCGCCTCTTCCATCAAGACATACGCGTGCGTGACGTCGTACTCGTACATCCCGCTATAGAAGATCGCCGCCACGCGGAACTTGCGGGAGCGCGGCATCACGCCGGTGGGGCCGAGCTCGCCCATGGGCGACAGGAGGGTCACCTCGTCCCCGACGAGCACGTGGAGCGATTTCGCGAGCTCGCGGCCGATGACGACGCCCGGGTACACGCGCGTCTGCTTCTTCAGGTAGTCGCGCACCGACGGGTCGACGTCCGACGGCTGGCGGAAATCCGGCCCCTTGAAGTACGGCTCCCCGCCCGGGCCCCGGCCGATGATCTCCTCGGGAGGCAGGGCCGTCAGCTTCTCGGGATCGCGCAGGTAGTCGAAGCTGCCGACCTCGATGTTCTTGGAGAGGTCGATGACCTGCCCGATCGTGTCCGGATCGATCCCGCGGACGAGCGCGCCGGCGGTGTTCGAGGCGCTGGAGCCCATCGCCTCGCCAGCCGCGACCGGGGTCGCTGCGCCGCCGTAGGGCGCGAGCGCGACGCGCACCTGGGTGAGCTTGTCGTCCCAGTTGCCGAAGCCGCCAGGGCGGGAGGCGTCGACGACCATGTGCGCGTTGTTGCCGAGGATCTTGCGCTTCAGATCGGCGCCGAAGCCGCCCATGATGCTCGTCACCGAGCACAGGGCGCACGAGCTGACGGCGACGCCGGCCATCGACAGGACCGAGATGACCGTGAGAAAGCCGCTCTTCGAGGCGCGCACGTGGCGCGCGGCCACGTGGGGCACGAAGCTCCGGCGCTCGAGCGCGTCGAGCGCGAGCGGCAGGAGCGCCGAGAGCACGAAGAAGAGGAAGACGACGCTCGAGACGAGCGCGGTGAAGCGGATGATCTGATCCGTCGGGTTGAACGACGCGCCCTTGCCGACGGGCATCCTGGCCGTGAGCGTCGCGGTGACGCCGAACGTCACGCCCACGAGCCCGCCCCACCACCAGCCGAGCGCGCGATAGAGCCCCTTGCGGACAGGGCGGCTCCCGGCGACCAGATAACCCGTGCCCGCGCCGAACAGGACGCCTCCGAGGATCCACTTGGAGGTCGGCTGGATGGGCAGGACCGCGCCCCAGAGGATGACGATCGCGAGCGCGGCGAGCAGGGACGTCGCGCCGAGCACGCGGAGCCCCAGGCGGGCCCTGGCCCCCGTCCTGCCAGAGAGCCACCGGGCGTTGTCCGTATCCATCCCGGCCCGGAACAGCCGGAGGGCACCCCCGACGATCAGCGCGGCGACGAGCTGGGCGATCCTCTCTGTGTTGCTGGAGAAGAAGGCGCCGACGAGCGCGAGGCCCTTCGAGTGCCCGCTGGAGGCGATGAGCGTGAGCGCGAGCAGGCTGGCGCCCGTGAGCGCGACCACGACCCCGACGCGCACGACGCCGGGGCGCCGCGGCTCCAGCTCGCCCTTCTTGTCGAAGCGGGTGTAGCCCCGCCAGGCGAGCAGGACGATGCCCAGAGCGACGGCGGCGAGGAGCGCGGCCTGCAACGACCTGGAGAGCTCGATCACGCGTCGGTCTCGGGACGGAGGAGCGGGAACAGGACGACGTCGCGGATGGAGGTCGCGCCGGTGAGGAGCATCGTCAGGCGATCGACCCCCATGCCGAAGCCCGCCGTCGGCGGGAGGCCGTGCTCCAGGGCGCGGACGTAGTCGGCGTCGTAATCCATCGTCTCCTCCTCGCCCCGCGACTTCTTCTCGACCTGCGCGCGGAAGCGCGCGTCCTGGTCCTCGGGATCGTTGAGCTCGCTGAAGGCGTTGCAGAGCTCGCGGCCGTCGATGAAGAGCTCGAAGCGATCGACCAGCGAAGGATCGCTGTCCTTCTTGCGCGCGAGCGGGGAGATCTCGAAGGGATAGTCGATGATGAAGACAGGGACGCTCTTGTCGCCCGCCTCCGTGCGGTAGTCCCTCGTGAGGAACGGCTCGACCACGTACTCGTAGGCGCAGAAGACGAGCTCCCCGGGCGACTCGCACTTCTTCGCGCCCGCGCGGAAGTTCGTCCAGTCGATCTCGCGCCCGCTCGCCTTCGCGGCCTTCGCCCACTCCTTGATCGGAGCGTCGTCCGCGGCGACGCGCTGCGGGACGTCGGCCGGCAGGCCGGACTTCGCCAGGGCGCGGGTGATCCCCTCGGCCATGGGGACACGCTCGAAGCGCTCGAGCGAGTAGGTGCGCTGCGCGACCCACGCCGCGTGCTCGGCCGGGAGCCGCTCGGCGAGGCGGGCATCGACGTGGCGGAGCATCGCCTCGGTCGCGTCCATCAGGGTCTCGTACGTCGCGTACGCCTGGTAGTACTCGAGCATCGTGAACTCGGGGTTGTGCCGCGTCGACAGCCCCTCGTTCCGGTAGCAGCGGCCGATCTCGTAGACGCGCTCGAAGCCGCCGACCACGAGCCGCTTCAGGAAGAGCTCGGGCGCGATGCGCAGGAAGAGCTCGAGATCGAGCGCGTTGTGGTGGGTCTTGAACGGCTTCGCCGTCGCGCCGCCGACGAGCGTGTGCATCGTCGGCGTCTCGACCTCGAGGAAGCCGCGCGCGTCGAGGAACTCGCGCAGCGCGGCGACGATCGCGCTGCGTGCGCGGAAGACCCCCGCGACGTGCGGGTTGGCCACGAGATCGACGTACCGCATGCGGTAGCGCGACTCGACGTCCTTGAAGCTCGTCTTGGTCGGCAGCGGGCGGTAGGCCTTCGTGAGCAGCCGCAGGCGCTCGGCGCGGATCGAGAGCTCACCCTTCTGCGTCGCCATCGCGGTGCCGCGGGCCTCGACGAAGTCGCCGAGATCGATGTCCTCCAGCCGCTCGAAATCGGCGAGGCTCCCCTGCTCGCAGTAGAGCTGGAGCTCGCCGGTGCGGTCGCGCAGCCGGACGAACGTGACGCCGCCGAACGAGCGCACGAAGAGCACCCGGCCCGCGACGCGGAGCGGGATCGGCTCGACGCGCGCCGGATCGTAGCGATCCGCCGCGGAGGCGCCGGGCCTGCCGGGCGCTCCGCCCTCGGGCCCGGGCTCGGCCGCGGCCCGCGCCCCGTCGAAGCGGGCGCGGACGGCCGCGAGCTCGACGAGCGGCTCGCCCTCGGTGACGTCGTTGGCGAACGGGTTCTCGCCGCGGGCGCGGAGGCGCGCCGCCTTCGCCTTGCGGGTGGCGATCAGCGTCTCCTCGGCGCGCGCGGCCTCGGCCGCCTCCTTCACGAGCCGCTCGGTCTTCTTGTCGTTCGGTCTGTCTTTTTGCTGGCTCACGGAGCGTCGTCCTCCGCGACCGAGCCGCCCTTCCTGAGCGAGCCGCCGGCCGCGGCGAGCAGGTAGGCCTCGATGAAGCCCTCGAGATCGCCGTCGAGGACGGCGTCCACGTCGGTGGCCTCGGTGGAGGTGCGCACGTCCTTGACGAGCCGGTACGGCGCGAGGACGTAGTTCCTGATCTGGCTGCCGAAGTTGATGGCGCTCTTGGCGGCGTTGTAGGCCTGGACCTCGGCATCCCGCTTCTGGAGCTCCATCTCGTACAGCTTCGCCTTGAGGACCTTCATCGCCATCGCGCGGTTCTGGTGCTGGCTGCGCTCGGCGCGGCACACGATGTTGAGGCCGGTCGGGATGTGCCGCAGGCGAACGGCGGTCTCGACCTTGTTCACGTTCTGCCCGCCCTTGCCGCCGGCGCGCATCGTCGTGATCTCGATGTCCTTCTCGTTCACCTGGATGTTGATCTCGTCGTCGCTGTCCGGGGTGACCTCGACGGCGGCGAACGCGGTCTGGCGCGTGTGATCGGCGTTGAACGGGCTCATCCGGACGAGGCGGTGGACCCCCGCCTCGGAGCGCAGATAGCCGTAGGCGGCGTCGCCGGTCACCGAGAGGGTGACCGCGTCGATGCCCGCCTCGTCGCCGTCCTGGTAGTCGATGATCTCCGTCTTGTACCCGCGGCGCTCACAGAAGCGCAGGTACATGCGGAGGAGCATGGACGCCCAGTCCTTCGCGTCGGTGCCGCCGGCGCCCGGGTGGATGCTGACGATGGCGTTGCCGCGGTCGGCGGGGCCGGACAGCATGCGATCGAGCTCGACCTTGCGCAGGCGCCCGGCGATGGCGTCGGCCTGGGCGTCGGCGTCGGCGATGACGCCCTCGTCGCCCTCGGCAGCGCCGAGCTCGAGGTACTCCGCGAGATCCTCGATCTCGCGGCCGAGCCGCTGCGCCACCTCGAGCTTCGACTCGACCTGGGCGCGCTTGCGGAGGACGGCTTGGGCCTTTTCCTGATCGTTCCAGAACCCCGACGACAGCGTCGTCTGGGTCAGGTCCTGGAGCATCCGTTCGAGCTTGGGGACGTCAAAGATGCCCCCTTAGCGCCTCAAAGCGCCGTTTGATGTCCAGGACTTTCTCGCGGGTCTCGGAGAGCATGGCCGGGGATCTATTCGATCTGGGCGGCGATCGCCAGGAGAGACGCCACGCGCGGGCGGACCGAAGCGGCTCTGCGTCGGCTCCACGCCGGGCGCGCCGGCGAGGCGCTCTTCGACGCGGCGCGCGGAGGGCCGGGGTGCGGCGGATGACCCGGCGCCGCGGATTCCTTGGCCCGGGTCGCCTCACGACCGCCGAGCGCCCCGAGACCACGTGAGGTCCGCGCCGCCCGGAGAGCGCGACACGCCGGACAGCGCGACAAGGCGCCTCAAGAAGGAGCCGGCCCAGGGACGGATCTCCGGGCGGTGCGGCGGATCCCGGACCACACCCGCTGAGCTCTCCGCGCTCGCCTCGGGTTCCGCAGGGCGTCGCTGATGGTCCTCAGCGAGACCGGGGGAGGCGGCGCCTCGCTGCTCAGCGCAGCGTCGAGGTAGCGGCCCAGGAACTCCGTCAAGGCGATGGCGGTGATCGCATTGGAGAAGAGACCGGCGACCGGGACGAGGCCGAGCGTGAAGTTGGCGAAGAGCCGCACGGTCGCTCCCCCCCAGATGATCTTGCTCACCTGAAGCCACGGAGCCCTGCGGAGCGGCGCGCGCCGGCGCCGGGTCAGCGACACGGAGAAGCAGTAATGAATGGGAACCACGATCAACTCATCTGCGCCGGGAATGGGCTGCGTGATGAAGCTAATCACTGCAGCGACGGCAGAATACTTGTTGGTCAGCCGGCGGATCGTCGGTTCCATCGCTCGTATATACGGCGCGGAGCCGACCGCCGGGAGGCCAAGACAAGCATGTTGACGAAGTGGGGGGCGCGCGCAGCCGAGGGCGGATCACGCTCGGCCCGGACGAAGCATGGGAGTCTCCGCGATCCTCGGTGTCCTCGGGGCCTTGGAGTTCTTTGCGAGCCAGAGAGCGCGGTATCCCCAAAGCACGGTGGAGCGACCTGCGGAGTGAGCCCCTGGCATGGGAAAGACCGTTTCCCGCGCGCTCTGGCCCTCTAGCCCTCGCGGGGCGCCAGCGCTGCGGATCGAGCCCTCGCGGGCCAAAAGCCGCTACGGATCGAGCCCTTCCCTGGACGCGACCCGGAGCTCATCGAGCGCGGCGACGAGCGACTCGCGCTCGCGCCGCCACGCCGGCGACGGGTCCTCGGCGTCACGCCGGCGGAGGTGCTCGCGGGCCTCGTCCCAGAGCGGACGCGGAGGCAGGAGCGGCGGCACCCGCGCGCGCACGGCGTCCGTCAGCCGCAGCACGCGCTCGACGCGGGACAGCGCCTCGCCGAGGGGCACCTCGCCCGCCTTGCAGCGCCGGAGCAGGCCGCACTCGTAGCTGCCGCACACCGAGAAGCGCGTCTCGTAGATGGTGCACTTCCTGTCGAGATGGCAGGGGCACGGCAGGCTGAAGGCGTCGTGGTACCGATTGCAAGCGAGCGGCAGGCGCAGCTTCTCGGCGAGCGGGAGCTCGTGCTCCTCGAGCGGCGCGACGTCGAAGAGCAGCCCGGTGCAGCAAAGACCGCACGCGGTGCAGAGGTCCGAGCCGTCCGGCTGCGCCTTGGGCGCTTCGTTCGCTGGGGGAGAGCTCACCCGCGTCGATTGGCACGCGCGCGGCCGCGCGTCGAGGCGCGAAGCGGCCGGACGAGGCGCGCGCCTCCGAAGAGCGCTCAGTGCGCGGCGTCGTCGAGGACGATCTCGCGCAGATGATCGAGCCCGACGGACCCGGAGCCGATCACCCTGGCGTGAAACGCCTTCAGATCGAAGGCCTCGCCCTGCCGGCGCCGGAGCGCGTCGCGCAGCTCCAGGACGACCCGCTCGCCGACCTTGTAGGAGATCGCTTGCCCCGGCCAGCCGAGGTAACGCGTCGCCTCGCTGTGCGCGTGTTCCAGCGGGAGAAAGGCCCTGCGGTGGAGGTACTCGACGGCGATCTCGTAGCGCCAAGGCTCCCCGGCGTGGAGCGGGGCGTCCCCGGGGATCGGCAGCTCGAGGTGCATGCCGATGTCGAGGACGACGCGGTAGGCGCGCGTCAGCTTGCCTGAGAGCATCCCGAGCACGTAATCGGGTCGCTCGAAATAGCCGAGCTCGTACATGAGCTGCTCGGCGTAGAGGGCCCACCCCTCGGCGTGGCCGGAGTTCGTCACGAGGAAGCGGTGGAGCCGGCTCAGCCGGTCGTCGAGGTGCACCTGGAGCGCGCACTGCAGGTGATGGCCAGGAAAGCCCTCGTGGTACGCCGTGGTGATCTCCTCGTAGAGCGGGAACGCCTGCTTCGTGCCCGCCGCATACCAGACGGTGCCGGGCCGCTTGAAGCCGTCGCTCGGGGGCACGTAGTAGGCGCCGAGCGCGCCGCCCGGCGGAGCCAGCTTCACCTCGATATGGTGAATGGGCGAGGGGATGTCGAAATGGACGCCGTCGAGCTCGGCGAGCGCCTTTCGCTGGCGCTCGGACATGATGCGGAGGAACTCGTCGGCGCCCTGCGCGCACCGGGCGGGGTCGGTCATGAGCAGCTCGATCACCTCGGGCAGCGACGCGCCGGGGAGGATCTCGGCGGCGAGGCGCGCCATCTGGGCCTCGATGGCGTGCACCTCGGACCACCCCCAGGCGTAGGTCTCGATCGGGTCGATGCTCGCGCCGAGGAAGCGGCGCGAGAGGCGCAGGTAGCGCTCCTCGCCGACGGCGTCCGCGGCGCGGGCGCTCGGCAGGTACGTCTGCTCCAGGTAGCCCGCGAACGCGCCGAACGCGGCGCGCGCCCGCTCGACCCCGTCGGCGAGGCGCGCGCGGCCGGCGTCTGCGGCGCAGCCGGACGCCTCGTAGGCGGCCAGCAGCGTGAGGAAGAACGACGCGTCGCCCGCCTGGTAGCGCGCCTGCTCGATGACGGCGCGCACCTGGCGGCGCGCGACGGCCTGGCCCGTCCGCCGCCCCTCCTCGAGCGACGCGCGGTAGCTGTCGCACGCGCGGGGCAGGCCCTCCAGGCGCGACACGATGGCCTCCCAGCCGGCGGCGCTGCGGACATCCATGAGGTCGAAGACCATCCGGAGGTGCTGGAACGCCGACTCGATGTTGTTGAGATCGCGCAGGTGCTCGCCGTGACGGAAATCGTCGAGCCGCTCGTCCAGGTGATCCGCCATGACACGGCGTGCGAGGCGACCCCACCGCGACTCCGCCCCGGGGCGAGGAGGCGGCAGCGATCGGAGCCGCTCCTGGAAGGACGCAACCGTGGAGGCCCAGGACGCGGCGCCGCTCGGGCTCCAGTCGTTCCAGGCGCCTTCGTCGCAGGGGATGCCCGCCAGGGTGGCGTGGGCAGGACAGCGGGCAGCGAAGGCTTCGACGAACTCGTCGCTGAGGGCGAAGATCGGATCGCGCGCGTCGTGGTCTTGGCTCACCGCGACAGCATAGGCGGGCACGACGGGATTTTCTCCGGGCGCGCGAGACGATCCGCCGGGTCTTCGTTACGCTTGCTGGAGGGAGGTCGCTCACGCGGCGGCCTCGGGGAGCGACATGAACGACCGCAGCCTGCCAGGCGAGCTCCATGACGACGACCGGCGCGCATGCGCCGCTGCTCCATCGCGCCCCCGGCCCCCGCGGCGGCCTGTCTGGCCGCGCGTCTCGGGGCTCGTCGCCGCGGCGGCGCTCGCGGCGCTCGGCTGCGGCGCCGGCTCGGCGACCCCCTCGGCGAGCTCGGCGTCGCAGCCCGCCGCGATGACGCCAGCGCAGATCGCGGCGCGCGCCATGCCCGCGGTCGTCACGATCCGCGGCGACGGCTCGCTCGGGGCGGGCTTCCTCGTCCGCGAGGACGGCTGGATCGCGACGAATTTTCACGTGATCGCCGGGATGCCCGACCTCAAGGTGGTCCTCTCGGATGAGAGCGAGCACCCGGTGCTCGAGGTGCTCGCGTTCGATGAGGCTCGGGATCTCGCGATCGTCCGGATCCACGCGCCGCGGAGGCTCCCGCCGCTCTCCCTCGGCGACAGCCGCGCGGTCCGCCCGGGCGATCCGGTCGTCGCGATCGGCCATCCGCTCGGCCTCGCGGACACCGTGTCGAACGGCCTCGTGAGCGCGGTCCGCGTGGTCGATCCGGAGCTGACGCTGCTGCAGATCTCCGCGCCGATCGCGCCGGGCTCCTCGGGCGGCCCGCTGTTCAACGAGCGCGGCGAGGTGATCGGCGTCGCGGCGGCGGTCGCGACGCAGGGGCAGAACCTCAACTTCGGCGTGCCCGCCGACTACCTCAAGCGGCTGCTCGTGCACCCCGATCCCGTCCCCCTCTCGACGTTCGCGGCCGAGACGGCGGAGGAGGAGCGCGGGCTACCTGCGGTCAAGCGATCGGTGCCCCACCACGCGCTCGCGATCCTCCGCGGCTGCACCGAGGGCGATCTCCTCGTCCTGGCGCGCACGATGGACGGCGCGATCCAGGTCGGCTCGCCCCTCTACAACCAGGGAGACTTCGCGTCCTGCTATCACATCTACGCGGGCGCCTCGCTCGACATGGAGCGCCGGCTCGGCCCCGCGTGCAGGGGACCGAAGAGCGCGCTGGCCGAGGGCCGGCGCAAGGCGGCTGGGCTCGACGACGAGGCCGCCCAGGCCTGGGCGATGCGCGACGCGTTCGATGGGCTGCTGGAGGTGATCCTGCGCAAGGTCCACGGCGACGCGCAGTGAGCGGCGCGTCACCGCGGTAGCGAACGGGGCCGGGCGCGGCGCGCCGCGGCCCCGGAGCGCGGTACGCTAGTCGAGCTGCGCCGACGCCGGCCGGACGGCCTCGTGCGCGACGGCGGTGCGCGCCGCGGCGCCGCGATGCCCGGCCGCGGCGATCCCATCACCCGTCGGCGCCGGAGAGACGCCGCCCTCCCCCGCCCCGCGCGGCTCTCCCTGGTCGTCGTTGCCCCGCATGAAGGGCAGGATCCGCTTGAGCCACGACGAGACGTCGTCGAACAGCGAGTAGGCGACAGGGGTCGCGAGCAGCGTCAGGAGGA
The DNA here is from genome assembly GCF_051473855.1 of Sorangium sp. So ce375. Taxonomy (NCBI): domain Bacteria; kingdom Pseudomonadati; phylum Myxococcota; order Polyangiales; family Polyangiaceae; genus Sorangium; species Sorangium sp. So ce375. The sequence goes on along the minus strand of NZ_CP150335.1, from coordinate 2,332,077 downwards.
GCGCCAGCGTCTGCCCGCCGATGATCACGAACCCGGTCGCGCGGTTCGTGCCCGAGCCCGCGCCGCTCGAGACGACGAGCGGGATCATGCCGGCCACGAACGCGAGCGTGGTCATCAGGATCGGCCGGAGCCTGTCTCGGTTCGCCTCCAGGATGGCCTGCGCTCGAGGCAAGCCGTGCTCGCGCAGCTTGATCGTGTGATCGATCTGGAGGATCGAGTTCTTCTTCACGACGCCGAACAGCACGACGATGCCGAGCAGCGAGAAGATGTTGAGCGACTGCCGGAAGATGATGACCGCGATGAACGCGAACGGCACCGTCAGCGGCAGCGACAGGAGGATCGTGATCGGGTGCAGCCACGACTCGAACTGCGCCGCGAGCACGAGGTACATGAAGACCAGCGACAGGAGGAGGGCGACGAGGAAGCTCTTCATCATCTTGACGAGCTCCTTCGACGCGCCGACGGGGCCAGCGGAGTAGCCGGACGCGAGGTTCATCTGCGCCGTGGCCTTGTCGAGCTCCTGGATGACCGTCTGCTGCGAGTAGCCCGCCTCGAGGTTGGCGGTCAGCATGACCTGCCGCTGCCGGTTGTACCGCTCGATGCGCGACGGGCCCGTGCCCTCGGAGAACGACACCACGTTGTCGAGCGTCACGGCGCCGAGCTTCGTCGACGGCACCGTGATCTTCGCGAGGCCTTCCTTGTCGGAGCGGAAGCTCGGCAGCGCGCGCGCGCGCACCTCGTACTGCTCGCCGCCCTCGTTGTAGGTCGACACCTTGTACCCGCCGACGAGGAGGCGCAGGGTGCTGGCCACGTCGCCGACCTGCACGCCGAGATCGGCGGCCTTCTTGCGGTCGATGACCACGCGCATCTCCGGCTTGCCGACGAGCAGCGAGGTGTCCGGATCGACGACGCCCGGGATCGCCTTGAGCTTCTGCAGCAGCACGTCGGAGTACTGGCCGATCTTCTGGAGGTCGGGGCCCTGCACCTGGTAGGCGATCTGGGCGCTCTGACCGCCGGAGAAGGCGGGCACGACGCCGATGTTCGCCCGGAGCTTCTCCGCGTCGAACATCGGCTTGAGCTCGCGCCGGGCGCGATCGATGAGGTCCTGCTGCGACAGCGCGCGCTCCGCCGCCGGCTTCAGCTTCACGTAGATGGTGGCGAGGTTCGGCGTCTTCTGCGGATCGTCGCCGATCGTCGTCAGCGTGTAGGAGACGCCGGGGAGCTTCTCGAGCTGCGACGCGACCCGCGTGGCGATGACGCGCGTCCCGTCGAGGCTCACGCCCTCGGGCGCGCGCATGCCGACCTGGAACTGCGACTCGTCCTCGACCGGGAGGAAGTTGAACTTGGCCATGCGCCCCAGCACCGGGATCGAGACCAGCGCCATGAACGAGGCGAGCACGATCACCCAGCGGTGCGCCATCGACCAGCGGAGGAGCGCCATGTAGCCGCGCTCGATCGGCCCGTAGAAGCGCGACTCCTTGGAGCTGCCGGCGTCGTGCTTCTCCGGCTTCTTGAGCCATCGCGCCGACAGCATGGGCGTCAGCGTGAAGCTCACGATCAGCGACACGATGATCGAGAACGCCATGGTGAGGCCGAACGAGTTCAGGAAGCGGCCGACGATGCCGCTCATGAACGCGACCGGGAGGAACACGGCGACGAGCGAGAGCGTCGTCGCGAGCACCGCGGGCCCGATCTCCTTCGTGCCCTGGAGCGCCGCCTCCCACGGGTTCGCGCCCTTCTCCTCGATCCAGCGGTAGCAGTTCTCGAGGACGACGATCGCGTCGTCGATCACGATGCCGACCGCCAGCGTCAGGGCGAGGAGCGTGATCCCGTTGAGCGTGAAGCCCGCGACCTTCATCAGCGCGAACGTCGAGATGATGCTCGTCGGGATGGCGATCGCCGAGATGAGCGTGCTGCGGGCGTTCGCGAGGAAGAGCGCGACGATGATCGCGGCGAGCACCGCGCCGAGCACGAGGTGCTCCTTGACGGCGTGGACCGAGTTCTTGATGAACTCCGACTGATCGCGGGCGACGGCGATGTGGTACCCCTCGGGGAGGCGCTTCTCGACGTCGCTGATCCGCGCCTTCAGCCCGTCGATGACCTCGACGGTGTTCGTCCCGCTCTGCTTGCGGATGCTGAGGAGCACGGCGGGATCGGGGCCGCGGAAGCCGGCGGACTCCGGCTCCGCCATGCCGTCCTGGACCTCCGCGACGTCGCCGAGCCGGACGGAGTAGCCGTCGCGGTTCGCGAGCACGATGTCCGCCATCTGCTGGACCGACTGCACGCGGCCGCGCGTCCGCAGGGTGAGCGCCCTGCCCCCTTGCTCGATCCGGCCGGCCGGGATCTCGACGTTCTGGCTCGCGAGCGCCTGGGCGATCACGCCGCCGGTCAGAGAGAACTTCTCGAGCTTCTCCGGGTCGATCCAGACGTTGATCTGCCGGTTCCGGCCGCCGATGAGCAGCACCTGCCCGACCCCGGGGAGCGACTCCAGCTCGCGCCGGAGCGTCTTGTCGGCGAACTCGGTCACCGCGCGGACGTCCGCCTTCGGGGACGAGACGGCGAGCGTGAGGATCGGGGCGGCGTCCGGATCCAGCTTGGCCACCACCGGCGGATCGATCCCCTCCGGCAGGTCCGCGAGGATGCTGCTGACCTTGTCGCGCACCTCCTGCGCGGCGACGTCGACGTCCTTCTCGAGCTGGAAGGAGATCATGACCTGGCTGAGCCCCTCGACCGACGCCGAGCGCAGCTCGTCGATGCCGCTGATCGTGTTGACCGCCGACTCGAGCTTGTCGGAGATCTCCGTCTCGACCTCCTCGGGCGCGGCGCCGGGGAGGACGGTCGTCACGACGATGAACGGGAACTCCACCTTGGGGAACCGGTCCACGCCGAGGCCGAAGTAGGAGAACGCCCCGAGCACCGTCAGGAGCAGGACGATCACCGAGGCGAACACCGGCCTACGGATGCAGATTGCCGCGAGCCATTGCATGGTCGCTACCTTTCTTCAGTAATGAGACGCGCGGTGCGCTCGGCTCTCACTGCGCCGCCGCGACCTCGATGCCGTCCGCCAGCTCGCTCACCTTGTCGATCGCGACCTCGTCCCCCTCGGCGATCGGACCGACGACCTCGACGAGGCCGTCGATCTTGCGGCCGGGCTTGACCAGGCGCTCCGTCACGCGATCGCCCGACTTCACGAACACGCGCGCGCTCGACCCGGAGGTGCCGACCGCCGACTCGGGGACGAGGAGCGCCGTTCTTGACTCGCCGGTCAGCGTCAGCTGACCCTGCGCGAAGAGGCCGGGGCGGAGCTTCCCCTCGCTGTTGTCGAACTCGGCCTCCACGGGCAGCGTGCGCGACGAGGCCTTCAGGCTCGCGCCGATCCGCTTCACGACGCCCGGGAACAGGCGGTCGGGGAAGGCAGCGACCGAGACGCTGACCGCCTTGCCCACCTCGATGTTCGCGATGTCCGCCTCGGGCACGTCGATGCGGAGCCGCAGCGGGTTGTCGCGGACCACGACCGCCACGACGCGGCCCGGGCCCGCGTACTCGCCGACGCTGATCCGCTTCTCGGCGACGGCGCCGTCGAAGGGCGCCCGCACCGTCGTGTCGGCGACCGCCTTCGAGGCGAGCCCCGCCTGCGCCTGCGCCGACGTGAGCGCGGCGACCGTCGCGCGGATGCCGTTGACCGCGGCCTCGTACTGCGCGGTGGCGTTCTGGGCCTGCGTGCGCGCCGCGTCCCAGGTCGACTGGGGGACGGCGCCCTGGTCGAAGAGCTGCTTCACGCGCTCGGCCTCCGACTTCGCGAGCTCCATGCTCTGCTTCGCGGCCCGGACCTCCGGCACCTGGTCGGGATCGATCCCCTTCGGCGACGCGCCGTCCTGCAGCGCGAGCTTGGCCCGCGCCTGCGCGACGGCCGCGGACGCCGCCTGCGACTGGAGCGCGACGTTGCGCGCGTCGAGCACGACGAGCGGGTCGCCCTTCTTGACCCGGGAGCCCACGTCCACCGCGACGCTCACGACCAAGCCGCCGACCTGCGTCGCGGCCTCGCTCGTCTCGTCGGCGACGAGGGTGCCGCTGATGTCGAGCGTCTGCGCGAGCGGGCGCGCGGTCACCTTACCGAAGTGCACCGCGGGCTTCTGGCGTGGCGCGGCGGTGTCGCGCGCCGGCGACGGCTGCGCGTCCGCCTCGGGGCGGCGGCAGGCGGTCAACGTGGGCACCGCGAGCGCGCCGAGCAGCGCCGCGACGACGGCGGCGCGGGAGTGATTCGATACGGCGCTACGCGCGCCGAAAGGCCAACGAGCGATACGGCGCTCGGGTCCGCAAGGAGGATGTGTCATGGGGAGTCCGCCCGGTTCTTTGCCAGCGCCTGCCGGTGCGGTCCAGGAGCAAAGCTGGCGGGCAACACACTAGGGTGCTGACCGGCCGGTCATCAAGGGGGTCGTCCGGACAAGGTCTCCGTCCCTCTCGCACTTCATGCTGACATGGCCGAGAAAAACGTGCTGCGGGATGTGCGCCCGGTCGCGCCGCTGACGGCCGGCGGTGAAACGGGCGAGTGAATCGCGGGTCACCCTCTCAAGGAGAGGCCGAGGGCACGGCCGCCGGGCGCACGCGTTCCCCCTCGGATTCCCTCGGATCCGGCCACCACCCGCGGATTCGACCACCGCGGCGCCGCGAAGCGGACGGCCAGCGATCCGCCGAAATACCGTTACAGAGGATTTCAACAGGATTGGACCGTTTGCCTCTGGAAACGAGATCTGCCTCTGGAGCGCGGGAGATGTCCGGGGGCGAGCGGCTCGGAGAAACGCCGGCTCAGCGCCGGCTCAGCACCACGGGTCGAAGGCGCCTCGCAGCGCGGGGCCCGGGAGCTCGGCGAGGAAAGGGTCGAGCGCACAGAGCGCGTCGAGCCAGGCGACGTCGGAGGGCGAGGCCGCGGGCTGCTGGGCCAGGCCCGCGAGCCGGCGGGCGCGGGTCGCGTGGGCGTGGGCGCGCGCCTCGGCATAGGACGCCATCTCCCCGGCCGACATCATGAAGGCCCAGTCGCTCGATTGGAGGAGGAGGAGCTCGCGGATCGCCTGGTCGAGCGCGCGGCCGGGCAGGCCGCCGGCGTGGCGGCAACGCGAGATCGCGCCCAGCACGGCGCGCTCGGCGTGATGGGCGTGCCGCCACAGGCTCGCCGCGCTCGGGCCCGTCCAGAACGCGCCGAACCCACCCTCACCCCACGTCGAGGCGGCAGGCTCCACGACCTCGACGGGCGGGTGGCGCTCCAGGTAGGCGCCGAGCGCGATCGGGACGGCGCGATCCGAGGCCGCGAGGCGGCGCAGGGCGTGCTCGAGGAACGCGGGCCCTTCGAGCCACCAGTGGCCGAAGAGCTCGGCGTCGTACGGGGCGACCAGGATGGGCGGAGCGTCCGCGCCGCGGCTCGACGCGAGCGCGGCCTCGCGGCGAGCCACGAACTCCGCGGCGTGAGCGCGCGCCTGCGCGAAGGCGCGCGCCGGTTCGTAAGGAGCCTTGTCGAGGCCGGGCCCGGTCACGCGATGGAGCTTGAGGCCGGTCATGAGCCGGGTGCCGCCGGGACCGATCTCCCCTTCGAGCTCGCGCTCGGGCAGGTCGAGCCCGACGTCGCGGTAGAACTCGCGGTAGACCGGGTGGCCCGGATAACCCGCGTCGCGCGACCAGACCTCGCGCGCGCTGTCGCGATCGCGCCCGAAGCACGCGAGGCCGGCCGGCGAGAGCACCGGGACGGAGGCGCCGGCGGACGCGGGCGGCGCGGCGAGCGTGAGGGCGTGGGCGTCGAGCACGGTGAAACGAACGCCTGCCGCCGCGAGATCCGCGTCGAGGGAGGGCGCGTACGCGCACTCGGGCAGCCAGAAGCCGCGAGGCTCGGGCGCGCCGGTGAGGGCCGCGAAGGCGCGGCGGCCGAGCCGTACCTGCGCCCGGATGGATGCCGGCGTGGCGAGCAATCCGGGCAGGTACGCGTGCGTCGCGGCCGTTGTGAGCAGCTCGACGCGGCCCGCCTGGGCGTGGCGCACCAGGGCGCCCGGGACATCGCCGCCCAGCGCCTCCCAGGAGCTCGCCGCGTCGGCGAGCCGCGCGCTGTAGAACGCGGCGGCCTCGGCGAAGCCGCTCCCGGCGAAGCGGGCCTCGACCCGGGCCGCCAGCGCGGCGAGCCGGCGGAGGTGGTCCTCGAACCGGCGAAGGAGCAGCTCGTCGCGCAGCATCGCGAGGAGCGACGGCGAGACGGAGAGGGTCAGCGGGGCGGTGACGCGATCGGCGGCGAGGCGGTCGAGGACCCCGAGCAGGGGGAGATAACACTCCCAGAGCGCCTCGAAGAACCAGCGCTCCTCCAGAGAGCGGACGTGCTCGGGGTGACGCACGTACGGCAGGTGGGCATGGAGGACGAGGGCGACGTAGCCCGGCACGCTCGATATTGCCTTCGCCATGCGATCTTTGAATCGCATTCATTCGAAATTCTGTTTCTCAAGACGAACGTCACAGAATTCCACACTCAAAATGTTCTGGACGTAGGGACATGCCCATCGGGTTACGTGGCTCAACCCTTCTTGAGCTCCGCGCCGAGATCCGCTCCGAGGCGCTCTGCTTCACGCGCGTCTCCGGGCCATGACAGGCGCCTCTCTGCCCTTCGCAACCGGGAGCCGTCGGGCTCGGCGAGGAGCGCCCGCAGCCACAGCGTGTCGCCGTCCCGCACGGCGTAGGCGGCCACCGGCGTCCGGCAGCTGCCTTCGACCGCGGCCATCACGGCTCTCTCCGCGGAGACGCAGGTCGTGGTCTCGGCGTCCGCGAGCGTCGCAAGGACGTCGCGCACGCTGGCGTCCTCCGCGCGGCACTCGATGCCGAGCGCGCCCTGTCCGATCGCCGGCAACGACACGTCGACCGACAGCACCTCCGTGGCGCGGCCTTCGAGGCCGAGCCGCTTCAGGCCGGCGAGCGCCAGCACCACCGCGTCGAACCCCCCGTCGAACACCTTGCGGAGCCGGGTGTCGACGTTGCCGCGGACCGGCTCGATCACGAGATCGGGGCGCGCCTCTCGCAAGGCGACCGCCCGGCGGAGGCTCGAGGTCCCGACCCGGGCGCCCGACGGCAGCTCCGCGAGCGGGGCGCCGCTCCGGGTGACGAGCACGTCGCGAGGATCCTCCCGCGCGGGGATGCAGGCGAGGCACAGCGCCGGGGCGAGCTCGGCGGGGACGTCCTTGATCGAGTGGACCGCGAAGTCGGCGCGTCGGTCGAGGAGCGCCTCTTCGAGCTCCTTGATGAACAGGCCCTTGCCGCCGATGTCCTGGAGCGAGCGATCCTGCGTCCTGTCGCCCGAGGTCACCACCTCGAGCTCGCGGAGGGAGAGATGGGGCACCGCCGCCTCGAGGGAACGGGCGAAGGCGCGGGACTGGGCGAGGGCGAGCGCCGATCGGCGCGTGGCGAGGGTGAGCTCCATGGGGTCACGCTCCCTTTAACCCAGCTGCGCGGACGGCCGCGGCTGGATTCGCGACGGCCAGGACGCCCGCCTCGGCAGGCTGGGGGCGCCCGCTGGGCTGCCGCACGTAGAGGCCGTTGTCCTCTGCAGCCTGCGGGCGCGGCTCGGCGTGCCGGGGCGAGGCGCCGCCGCGCGCGCCGGAGACAGGCGGCGCTGCCCCGCGAGCGGACCGAGGCGTGGGAGGGCCGTCCGCGGCGCCCCGCAGCTCCCCCTCGGCGAGCGCCGAGGCGGCGGCGCCGTCGGCCGGCGCGCCGTCGATGTCGAACAGCTCCCGGAGCGAGTCGACGTGCTCGGCGACGCGGGGATCGCTGGCCAGCGCGCGGAGTCGGGTGGTGGGCACGTGCAGCAGCTTGTTCGTGGCGGCGTCGATCATCATCGCGAGGGCCTGGCGCTCGGCCGCGCCGAGGTGCCGGAGCTTGCCAGAGAGGCTGCGCTCGACCTCGGCCGCGAGGATGGAGCGCGTGCGGGCCCGCAAGCCCACGATCGTGGGCGTCAGGGCGCGCTCGAGCGTCCACGCCTCGAACGCCTGCGCCTCGTCCGCGACGATCGCCTCGGCCCGCGCCGCCTCGGCGGCGCGCCCCTCGACGGACTGCGCCACGATCTGCGAGAGGTCGTCGACGTCGTAGAGGTACACGCTGTCGAGCTTGTTGACGGCGGGGTCGATGTCGCGCGGGACCGCGATGTCGATGAGGAACAGGCTCCTGCCCTTCCGGGCCTTGCGGGCCCGGCGGACGAGGTCGGGCGTGACCACGTAGTTCGGGCTCGAGGTCGACGAGATCACGATGTCGGCGTCGATGACGGAGCGCTCGAGGTCGGCCCAGGGGCGAGGCTCGCCGCCGACCTCGCGGGCGAGCGCGGCGGCGCGGTCCGGGCTGCGGTTGACGACGATGAGGCGGGCGCCCGCGCGGACGAGGAGCTTCGAGGCGGCCTCGGCCATGTCGCCGGCGCCGATGAGCAGCGCCGTGTGGCCGGCGAGATCGGCGAAGATCTGGCGGGCGAGATCGATGGCGACGCTGGAGACCGAGACCTGCCCTGCGCCGATCGCCGTCTCCGTGCGCACGCGCTTGCCGACCTTGATCGCCCGGTGGGCCGCGCGGCCCAGCTTCACGCCGAGCGTCTTCGCCCCGCGGGCCACCTCGATGGCGTCCTTCATCTGCCCGAGGATCTGCGGCTCGCCGACGACCATCGAGTCGAGCGACGCGGCGACGCGGAAGAGGTGGAGCACGGCGTCGCTCCCGACGCGGCCGGCGAGGTGGCTCCGGACGCCATCTCCGCCGAGGCCGACGAGGGTCGAGACCGCGGCGCGCAGCGCTTCGTTGTGGCTCGAGAGCTCCCCGTCGGACGGCGGCGGCGCGCTGCCAGGGCGGGACAGCGCGGGCGCTTGCTGCCGAGGCGCGGCGTAGACCTCGACGCGGTTGCAGGTGGAGAGGATGAGCGCCTCGCCGATGGCGGGGTGAGCCGTGAGGCGCGCGAGCACCTCGGGCAGACGATCCCGCCCGATCGCGAGCCGCTCGCGCACCTCGATGGGCGCGGTCTTGTGGGAGAGCCCGACGAAGATCACCTGCGCTAGCCTCCGAGCCCCCCGGCGGGACGGATGAGATAGATGACGAGCACCGCCCCGGCGCAGGCGAGCCCCGCGATGGTGCCGTACGCCGCGCGACGGCCGCGCCAGCCAGCGGCGGCGCGCAAGAGCAGCACGAGCGCGATGAGGAGCCAGGTCGCGTAGCCGAAGATGGCGCGCATGACCTCCTCGGTGTTGCCCATCTCGAGCCGGTGCGCCCAATACGTCCCCGTGACGATGCCGAGCGTCAGCAGGGGGAAGCCGGCGCTCAGGAAGCGATGGACCGCGCGGTCGAGCGTGTCGAGCGGCGGGAGGTTGCCCATGCGCTCGACGTGCCGCTTCTGCTTGAGCCGCTTCTCCTGGATGAGGTAGAGCGCGGCAGAGGCGCCGGCGAGCAAAAAGAGGGCGATCCCGAGCAGGTTCGCCATGACGTGGGCCGCGATGAACAGCGGGCTGAGCTTCGGCTCGGGGTGCGGCTTTCCGAGGAAGAACGTGCCGAGCAGGAAGGCGAGCCCGAGCGGCCCGATGAGGAGCCCGAGCGCGTCGATGCGGAAGCGATGGCGGGCGACGAGGTAGACGGCGATCGCGAGCAGGGACGCGACCGAGAGCATGAAGTGAACCGAGTGGACCGGGCAGACGCGCGCGACGAAGCTGGCCAGCGTGACGTACGTCGCGTGCCCGAGGGCGCCCAGGCCGAGCAGCAGGGGCGCGTGCCGCGAGGCGGAGGTGGCGACGGTAGCGCTCGGCCGAGCGCTCGGGTCGTGGACGTGCGCCCCCGCGCCGAGGAGGCCCGCGACGTCGCCCATGGAGGGCAGCCGCGTGCGGTTGCGGGCGACGTCGAGAAAGAAGAGCGCGCTGGCAGCGCCGTAGAACAGCAGGGCGAGCGCAAAGCTGATCCCGGAGAGGGCCTCGGGCATGGCCCCCGTTATAGCCTGCCTCACCGGGGATGGCCCGCCGACCGCAGAGGCGGAAGCGTACTGTCGTCAGCCCAGGCCCGACAGCACGGAAGCTCCGGCCCAGGCGGGCACGAGCGCCCCCGACCGCGGCGCCCCTGCCGGCGCGCCGCGCGGGCACGGCGCGCCGGAGCGACCGGGCGCGGCGCCGCTACATCCCGCTGGTCAGGAACGCGGCGAGCAGTTCTTCATCGCTCGTCGGGCTGCCGCTGGCCGCGGTCCCTGCCGCGGCCTTGCGGTGCTCGGCGAACGTGCCCACGGGAGCGCCGATGAACCCCGGGATCACGTCGTACGCGTTGTCCCCGATGATCATGGACCCCTCGAGGATCTCCGCCCCGAGCTCCCGCAGGAACGCGCGCGTCTTGACCCTGCCGAGGACCTCGTGGATGTCCGCCGAGCCCGTCACCTCGCGGAGCACGCGGATCGCCTCGATGATCTTGTAGCGGCGCCCCTCGGTCTTGATCAGAAGCTCGTCGTTGTTCAGATCGACGCGGTCGCTCGCGATCCAATCGTCGAGCGCGGCCTGCGGAAAGAACACGCGGTTCTTCATCGCGCGCAGTCTACTCAAAAACGGGCCCGAGCGGTTGGGCCGCGATGCCGGCGGTCAGGGGTGGGCCCCCAGCCGGGCCCGCCTCAGGCCGCGGGGGGCACCCCGGGCGGGGGCACCGAGTCCCGCCGCAGGCCGCGGAGCCGCGCGGGCAGGTGCCAGAGCGACTCGAAGATCCCGAGCAGCACGTAGAAGCCGAGCAGCCACACGAGCACGAACGCAGGCTGCAGCTGCGTCGAGATCACCGCGCTCGACCCGACCGCGAACGCGACGAAGAGCACCGTCCGGACGTTGAGCCGGAGATCCTTGAAAGAGCGGAACCGGATGGTCGACACCATCAGCAGCGAGAGGATCATCGTGGTCGCGAGGATCGCCGACGCGTAACGCTCGCCGCCGATCTCGCCGGCGGCCGCGTGGTTCGCGACAACGATCGAGACAAGGATGCCCGCCGCGCCCGGGATCGGGAGGCCGACGATGTACTTCGAAGGCTTCGCGGGCTTGCCCGCCTCGCCCATGGAGAGGACGTTGAAGCGCGCCAGCCGGACCGCGCCGCACGCCGTGAAGATGAACGACACGAGCAGCCCGGCGAGATCGAAGCGGTGCAGCGTCCACTGATACACGAGCATCGACGGCGCCACGCCGAACGAGACGATATCGGCCAGCGAGTCGATCTGCAGGCCGAAGGCGCTCTGGGTCTTCGTCATCCGCGCGACACGCCCATCGAGGGTGTCGAAGAACATCGCGAAGACGATCAGCAGCGCGGCGCGGTAGAAATCATCTTCCGAGTGCGCGGTCGCCGAGCGCCGGATCGAGTCGAAGCCACAGAAGATCGATGAGAGCGTGATCAGGTTCGGAAGCAGGAACAGCGTCTTCCTGAGCTCGAACCGCCGTCGCTTCCGGATCATGCCGCCTCCCTTTTAGGCAGGCCAGGCTATCGCCGCAGGGACCGCGAACGCAAGCGCCGAAGCGCAGACGCGAGTCGCTATAAGGTTACCGCGAGCCAGGATCCGGGATCGTTTCATCACTCCGTCAGCTTCGTTTCAGTCGTCGTTTTTCCGCCGTCGCTTTTCCGCCGTCGCTTTTCCGCCTTCGCTCAACGCGCGGGCCGCGCCATGGCCGGCTCACTCCATACCGCCTCCGGAACCTCCGCGCCGGGCTCGAAGCGACACGCCATCGGGCGGAGCTCGACGGCTGGGCCGCTCGAGCCGCCGGAAACAGCCGAGCTCGCCGCGGCCCGGAACAACCACGCCTGGGCGAGATCGCCGGGGATGATCGCGGACCGGGGACCCCGCCCGATCGCCCGCGCCTCCCAGCCAGCCACACACGGCGCGGAGGGCGTACCGTGGAGCACCATGGTGGAGGTCAGGAGCACCGTGACCTCGGGCGGGCCGGAGGGATTGGCGGCGTCCACGACGAGCACGGGGTGGCGCGTGCCCGGAAACAAGGCCTCGTTGCCAAGGAAGAGCGGCGCCTCCTGGCGCGCGGTCGCCGCGCGCTCGGCGGCAGAGCACGGGCGCGGCGCGTCTCCGAGATCGAACGGCGTCGGCAGCGGCTGCGCAGGGCCGAGCGTGCCGTCACCGCGGAACGGCTGGAAGATCGCCCACGCCGCCGCGTGCCCAGGATCGGCGACGAGCGTCGTCACGCCGATCGATCGTCCGGCATAGGTCCAGTCGGTGTGCACGATCCGATCGCGGCCCGCCGGCGGAGCGACCGTGACCGGCGCGATCGTCCACCCGGCGCCCGGGCCCGGCGCGGTAGGTGCGCCGGCGGAAGGCGCCGGGCGGTGGGCGAGCAGCATCGCTGTGACCGGAGCGTTCGACGCCTGCCGGACCATCCCCACGGCGACCGGCTGGCCGTCCGCCAGGACGGCGTCGGCGCGCACGTCGAGGCTGCTCCCGTGGAGGCCCTTCGCAGGCCAGGACGGGAAGTCGAAGCGCTGGAGCTTCCCCGGCGGCTCGTAGAAGAACGTGAGCGCCGACTGAGCGCTGTCGGAATGCGGCCTCAGGAAGAGCCCGCGCATCGAGACCGACAGGAGCGCGGGATCGAAGAAGTCCTCGGGGACCGGCGCGCGGCGCGAGGCGGCGCCGGGCGGAGGCCGCGCGCCCGCGCGCTGCTTTTGCGCCGCGTCGGGGACGACCTTCACGTCGCCGAGCTCGAACGGGCCGGCGTCGGGGATGGTGCCGCGGCCCGAGGTGCCATCCATCCAGTTCTCCCAGGCGACCTCGACGTTGCGCATCGGGGCCCCCGGCGTCGCCACGCCGCCGGGGATCCGCAGGCGCGCCACGGCATACCCCTCCATCTGGGAGGTGACGTTGGTCGCCACCCGCGCTCGCCCGAGCCCCGCCGGCACCGCGGGCAACAGCGATCGCGTGACGACCCGCGCCTCCCCGGCGCCGGACTCGGGGAGCATCGCGGAGACGACGTCGACGGCGCCGCTCGGGGCGCGCGTGAGCAACGACCACACCGACCGGCCGCGCAAGAGCTCGTCGCCGTCGGGCAGGCCGAGGCCCCTCGAGTCGACGTTGTCGACGCGCGTCCACTTCGAGGACGGCAGCACCTCGCAGACGATGGGCGTACGCGCGGAAGGCTGCGCGCTCGCCGCCGGATCCGGCGCGCGAGGCGGCGCGCCGTCGGCCTGGCCGCCCCAGCCGACGCGGGTCGCCACGTCGCCGAAGAGGCAGCCGCTGGCGCCGCACGCGATCGCGAGCTGGGCCTGGGAGAGCTCGAGAGAGAGCGCCGGCATCTCCGGGAGCTCCGCCCAGCTCACGCCGCCGTCGAGCGACTCCCAGAGCGCCGCGGCGTCGTCGCCGCCCTCGCGCGAGGCCGACGCGAGCGCGAGCACGCGCCGCCCGAAGCCGGCGAGCGCCGCGCCCTCCGTCGGGGGGGCCGTCGCCGTGAACACCCGGCCGTCCTCGTCGGCGGTCAGGTACGTGAGCGAGCCGCGCTTCCCCAGCAGCAGGCCGACGGCGCCGTCTTCCCCAGGGCGCAGCGCGCTCTCCTCGACGGTGTTGTACCCCTCGGGCGACGTACCGTCGCCCGGCCCGCCCTCGGCGTCCTCGTCCTCGTCCTCGGCGTTTTCAGCCCGCGGCGCCGGCGGCCCCGCGGCGGTCGCGTCGAGCGAGCGGGGCGCGAACGTCTCGCCGCCGTCGTGCGAGACGAACAGCGCGAGGCGCTCGTCCTTGCCGCGGTAGCCGAGGAAATACGCGGAGCGCCCGTCCGCCGAGAACGCGGGCAGCTCGGCGGGGGCGCTGAGCGTGGGGGCCGCCGCGAGGACGACCGCGGCGCGATCCTCCTCGTGGGCGCCGTCGTGGGTCAGGAGGAGCGGCGCGGTCGGCTTGCAGCCGTCCGCGCCGTCGCCCGGCTTGCAGACGCCGGTCAGGAGCGCCGCGCCCTCGGGCGCCACCGCGACGCCCACGAGGTCGATGTCGGGCGTCTCCAGCGTGGCGACCGGCGCCCACGCGCCGCCGCCGTCGTCGCTGCGGAGCACCCGCGCCACGACGCGGTCGCCGTCCGGCTCGGCGCACACCGCGACGACGCGCCTGCCGTTCGCGCCCAGCTTGATGCTCCCGCAGTCGCCCGTGCCCGGCAGGGCCGATTCCTTGAGCGGCCCGTCGATGGTGCCGCTCGCGAAGAGCCACGGCGCGCCGGCGTCGTCCGGGCGGACCGCTTCGACGTAGCGATCGCCGCTCATCGCCGCCCGCCCGAGCCCCACGGCGGAGGCGGACGGGGCGCGCGGGATCGCGACGTCGAGCTCGACGTCGGCCCGCGGGAGCGTCGCCGCGCTGCCGGTGAACGCGGGCGCGCGCCGGGGATCCCAGGTCGCCGACGCGAGGACCCCCTCGGCGAGCAGCTCGCCCCCGAGGACGCCGACCCGCGAGAGGCCCATCGTCGGGAGCGGCGCGCGCGCCCAGGTGCCCCCGCCGTCCTCGCTCGCGAACAGCGCCTCCGGCAGCGCGAGCACGAGCGCGCGGCCGCCATCGACCATGGCGACGCCGAAGGCGCGCGGCGGGGCCCCGCCCTGCCCCGCGGCGGCGTCGAGCACGACCGGCTTCCAGCCGAGCTCCTCGCGCCACCGGAGCACCCCGCCGCGCCGGGTCACGCCGAGCAGCGAGCCGCCGGCGCCCGCGACCTCCAGGAGCGGCTCGGGCGGCGAGAGCGCCCGCGTGAGCTGGCCGAGCGGCGAGGAGGCCTCGTAGATCGCGCCGCTCGCGCCGACGAACATCCAGGAAGCGGGCGAGCGCCGCACGATGGCGGTGAGCTCCTCGGGCGCGGGCGAGGCGCTCGTCCTGCCCTGACCGGCGCAGCGCGGCGCAGCGGGCCCGGCGGCGCTCGGCGACGGCGCGGCCGCCCCGGGATCGGGCGTCACCGTCCATCGCTGCCCTCCCGGGGCGACGACGACGCAGCCGGCGCCGGCGAACGGCGCCCACGCGACCGCGGCGTCCGGCGCCGCGGGGTGGTAGCTCCAGCGCGCCGGCGAGGCGTAGGCCGTGCCCGCGGCGTCCACCGAGGGGAGGGCGGCCTCGGCGGGGCGAGGCGGCTGCGCCGGGGCGCCCGAGCAGCCCGCGAGCGCGCACGCCGACGCGAGCGCGATCGGCGCGCGGGTCCGCGACGGCGGCGCGGTCATTCGACCCAGCGGGCGACGAACAGGTTGGTCTCGCCGGGCTTCGCGCCGTAGCGGTTCGAGGCGAAGACGACGTGCTCGCCGGTCGGCGAGAACATCGGGAAGCTGTCGAAGCCCTCGTAGAAGGTCACGCGCTCGACGGGCGGCACGCCGTCCGCCGTCGGGGGCGCCTCGGAGTCGACGAGGTAGAGGTCGAAGTTGGGCATGCCCCGGGCGCCCAGCGGGGTGCTGAAATCGGAGGCGAAGAGGATCCTCCGCGAGTCCGGGAGGAAGTAGGGCGCGAAGTTGGCGCGGCCGTTCCTCGTCACCGGGCGCGGGTTCTGCCCGTCGGCGCTCGCGACGAAGATCTCGAGCGCGCTGGGGCGCACGAGCCCCTTGGCGAGCAGCGCGCGGTAGTCGTCGAGCGCCGCTCCGGTCGGGCGGCTCGCCCTCCAGACCAGCTTTGTCGCGTCGGGGGAGAAGAAGGCGCCGCCGTCGTAGCCCGGCGTGCTGGTGATGCGCTTGACGTCCGAGCCGTCGAGCTTCGCGGTGTAGAGATCGATGTCCCCGTCGCGCGTGCTCGTGAACACGAGGCGCGAGCCGTCGAACGCGACGGTCGCCTCGGCGTCGTAGCCCTTGCCCTGGACGAGGGGGCGGAGATCCGAGCCGTCGGCGTTCGCGGTGTAGATGTCGAACTCGTCGAGCGGCCACACGTACCCTTGCGAGTGGTCGGGCTTCGGGGGGCACGCCTCGCCGGCCGCGTGCGTCGAGGCGAAGAGGACGCGCGCCTGGGCAGAGGCCGCGGGCGCGGGAAAGAGGAAGTAGCCGCACGTCGTCTTGCCCTGGCCGTTCGAGACCCGGCGCACCTCGCCGCTCTCCAGATCCATGATGTACTGCTGGTCGCACGTGCTTCCATCGCGGGTCGACTGGAACACGAGCTTCCTGCCGTCGGGCGACCAGTAGGCCTCGGCGTTCTCGCCGCCGAAGGTGAGCTGCCGGAGCTCGGCGAAGTGCTTTTCGCGCGGATCGGCGGCGACGCTCTTGCCGGCGCGGATGCGGAAGGGGAGCCACTCGGGCTTCGCCGTGGTCGTCGCCTCCGGGATCTGGCCGAGGGGCTCCTTCGGTCGGGGTTCCGAGGAGGCGCAGGCGGCGAGCAGCAGGCAGGCGAGCGGGGCGGGCAGCCTTCGTTTCATGGCGGCGCGACCATAGTACGAAAGCGGCGGGCCGTCGCGGGGAGGCGCCCGCGACGGGTCAGCCCATGCAGGACGCGGGCGACGAGTCGGGTGACGGCGCGGGCAGGAGCACCGGCTCGGCTGTTACTGCCGGAAAATCGCAGGAACGCGCCTTCAGGAGAGACGCCACGGTGCCTGGGTCACGAGGGCCGCCGCGACCGAGATTCGATGCCCCCTACTCCCGAAAGACGGTCACCGTCGTCGGGGTCGTATGGCCGCCGCCGACGCAGTTCGGGAAGCTGCCGTCCGACGCCGGAGCGCCACAGAAGTCATCGCACTCGCCGAGGACGTCGACGATACAGCCCTGCGTATCCACGCCAGTCCCGCCGCACACCCGGCTGATGAGCGTCGATCCGGGCGATTTGCACGCGAACCGGAGCTGCTCCGGCGCGAAGAGGTCGCCGAAGTAGGCCGCCTCCCGGTTCGGGAAGCGCTCCCGCTCCGCTTGATCCGAGTCAAGGGCCTTGTGCTTGCCACGCATCGAGATAGGCATGCTCTCCCCGACATGGTTGATCCTGGCCAGCATGCAGGCCGAGATCCAACCCTGACAGTGGGCGTTGCACTTCCCGTGGTCTCGGCCCCACTCGGATGCAAGACCGATGCTCCCTTCGAATGTATAGGCCTCACCGTCCACGGAGAACTTCACGGATTGCCCCGCCGGGAGCGCGCAGCCCGCCACGTACATCAAGAACTCGCGAGCCAGGGGATCCCGCAGCGCGCTCATGACATCGCTGCTGCTCGCGATCCCGGCGCTGGTCAGCGGGTTGCCCGTGAGCGCCTCCATCGCGGGCCTGTCTGTCGTGAGCGCGCTTTCAACGAGCGCTTCCTTCGTGAACGCATTCCGCGTCAACAGCTTCCGCTCGGCCGTGCCGCCGTCGTCCTCCAGGGGATCAGCCTCGCCAACACAGGCCGGGAGACAGAAGCACCAGAGGCCCAGGAACGAGATTGCGAGTTTGAAACGATCCTGCATAACCCCCTCCACACAATTGAAACACGCATCAGGGATTTCCTCAACGAGTTTTCCGGAGGAACCCTACAAATCCACGCCTGCGGTCATGTCGTGAGAGCGGCGAGGAGACGGTCGTTCAGGCGCGCTCGTGGGCGGCGCGCGGCTCATTGCAGAGCCGCGAGCAGGGAATCCCACGTGCGACGGAACGCGAGCTCATGGCGCGTCTCGGGCGCCGAGCCACTGCGCCGCGAGCGCGAGCGTCTCGCCGTTGTCGAGCGCGGATAGAAACTGGTCCCGGTAGTGAGGATTCGAGATCTGCCCGGCGCGGGACAGCACGCTGTGGCGCGCCCGCGCGATCGCGGCGAGCGCCTCGGCCTGCCGGCCGCTCGCAAAGAGCGCCTCGGCCCGGACGAGCCGGATCAGCGACTCGCCCTCCTCGACCGCGCCGAGCGACTCCAGGAGGGAGAGCGCGTCGCCGGAGAGCGCGAGCGCCTCTTCGGAGCAGCCCTTCCGGAGCAGGACCCGCGCGGCGAGGGCCCACGCCGCGGCGCGCAGCGGCGGCGCGCTCTGCAGGAGCTCCGCGGCGGCGCGGGCCTCGGCCTCGGCTGCGCCGAGGTCGCCGGCGAGCAGCGCCGCCTTCCCCAGGTAGGCGCGGGCGACCCCCTCGGCCCTCGGATCGCCCAGCCGCTGGAACGTCGCGATCGCCTCCTCCTCGACCCGCCGGGCCCCGTCGAGATCGCCGCGGGCGATCATCACGTTGCCCAGGTTGCTGCGGGCGAACGCGACGAGCTCCGTCAGATCCATCTGCTCCGCCGCGCGGAGCGCGACGCGCAGCGCGGCCTCGGCCCCCTCGTAGTCGCCGAGCTCCATGGTGATGGCGCCCAGGTTCACCCGCAGCGAGCACGCGTTGCGGCGGTCGCCGCTCCGCTCGAACACCGCGAGCGCCGCCTCGATGCCGTCGAGGCAGGCGCCGAGATCGCCGGAGGTCATGGTGCGGATGGCGCGCGCCTCGTAGAGCCGGGCGAGCACCTCGACGTCGAGCGGCCGCTCCTCCTCCCCGCTGCGCTCGAGCGCCTCGATGATCTCGTCCGCCACCGCGTAGCGGCCGCCGAAGGCGAGCCAGTTGGCCCCCTCGACGAGGCAGACGTCCCTCCCGGTCAGCGCGCCCTCGCGGGGCGACGCGCCCCGGGCCATCGCCACCCAGGACTCCACGCGATCGAAGGCCCCCTGCTTGCCGGCCGCCACGACCACCCAGGTCACGGCGGAGTACCAGGACGGCGAGCCATGCTCGAAGAGCGCGACGGCCTCGAGCGCGCGCTGCTCGGCCACGACGAAATCGCCGCGCCACACGCGGGCCTCCGCGTCGACGAGCAGCAGCCCGCCCGCCTCTGCCTCGGTCGCGCCGCACGCGAGGCCGCGCTCGGCGTGGCGAACCGCGGCGAGGAGGTCGTTGCCGCGCAGCGCCTGCTCCGCCGCGCGCCGGTACCACGCCGCCGCGCGCCCCGGCTCGGCGCCGCGCTCGAAGTGCTCCGCGAGCTCCGCCGCGTCGCCCTTCCCCTCCCCTTCGAGCCACTCGCCCGCCAGCCGGTGGCCGAGCCGCCGGTCGTACTCCGTCAGCGCCCCGTACGCCGCCTCCCGCACGATGCCGTGCCGGAAGCTGTACTCCGGCTCGTCCGCTCCAGCCTCGATCGGAGCGCCGTGCTCGAGCGCCGCGGGCCGGCGTGCCGGCGAGGCCTCGCGCTCGGGCGCGTCGCCAGGCCCGCCGCGCTCGGGCGACGTGGAGGAGGCGCTCTCGCCGGGCGCGCGTCCCCGGCCAGGCTGCCGCCTCGGGGCGATCACCTCGCGCTCGACGAGCTCGGCGAGCCGGACCGCCACCTCGGCGTCGGCGCCGCCGAGCAGCGCGGCGACGCCAGCGGGGCGGAAGCTCTGGCCGAAGACGCTCGCCGCGCGCAGGACACGCCGCGCCTCGGGGTCGAGCGCCTCGAGCCGCGCCTGCACCATCGCCAGCACCGTCTCCGGCAGCGCGGCCCCTCGCCCCTCGGCGGCGGCGCGGATCTGCTCTTCGAGGAAGAAGGCATTGCCGTCGGCCCGCTCGACGAGCGTGCCGATGATCTCGTCGGTGACGGCGCCGCCGAGCGCCTGGCGCACGAGCCGCTCGCTGGCGCGGCGCGAGAGCCCCGTGAGCTCGATCTCCTGCACGCCGCGGCCGGCCCACAGCTTCGGGAACACCTCGCGCACCTCGGGCCGGCCGAGCGCCAGCACCATGAACGGCGCGTCGCGCAGGTTGCGGAGGGCGCTGTTGATCATGCCGACCGTGGGCAGGTCGCCCCAGTGCATGTCCTCGAGCACGAGCAGCACCGGCTGCGCGGCGCACTCGGCGCGCAGGAACTCCTCCCACGCGAGGTGCAGCTGATCGCCCATCAGCACGGAGCTCCGCCGCGCCGCCCTGAGCGCCTCGCTCGCGTCGTCCGGGAAGGGCGTCCCGACGAGCTCGCCGAGGAAGGGCGCGACGCGGGCGCCGGGCTCGCCATGACGAGCGACGCGCTCGCGGATCTTGCGCTGCACGGCCGCGGCCGGCGCGCCGTCGGCGACGCCGATCGCGCGGCGGAGCACCTGCGCGAGGAGGCCGAAGGCGGAGCCGGCGCTCATGGGATCGCCGCGCGCGATCCAGACCTCCATCGGCTCGTCCCGCGCCCGGAGGCGCCGGAGCAGCTCGACGCGCAGGCGAGACTTGCCCATGCCGGCGGGGGCCGTCACCAGCACCGCGGACGGGGTCTGCTCCTCGATGCACTGGACGAAGGTCGCCTCCAGGAGCGACAGCTCGCGGTCACGGCCCACGCACGGCGTGGGCTTGCCCAGGAGGCGCGGCACCGCCTCGAGGTCGTCGCGCTCGCCGCGCAGGAGGTGCCCGGCGCCGTCCGACCCCAGATCGAACCGCGCGCCGAGCAGGCCGGCCGTGACCTCGTCGATGCGGACGACGCCGGGCCGCGCCTCGTCGCCGGCGAGCAGCGCGGCGGCCTGATCGATGAGCTTGCCGATGGGTGAGCGCGCGGAGATCTCGGCGCGCCCCGAGACGAGCGCGACGGGCGCGCCCCCGAGCAGCACCTGCATCGCGAGCGCGCACCGCGCCCCCCGGGCGGCGAGATCGGTCGGCGCGACGAGGCCGGACAGCACGACGACGGGAGAGCGCGCCTCGATGATCTCGAGGCGGCCCTGGTGGCGCTCGGCCAGGGCGCTGAGCGCGCGCACGCGGAGCGCGTCCTCGCCCTCGGACCGGGTCGCGTCGCTGTCGAGCGCGCCGTCGCGGGCGAGGAGCAGGCAGATCATCCGGCGCTCGCCGGTCGTGAGCTCGGGCGTGGGGCCGCCGAGGGGCAGGGAGAGGCCGCGCCGCGAGCCGGGCGGGAGATCGCCGAGCGACGCGAGCTCCGCGGCCACGGCCGCGCCGTCGCGGGGGCGGTCGCGCGGGGCCTTGGAGAGCATGCGCATCACGAGGTCGTCGAGCGCGGCCGGGACCTCGCCGCGGAGCTCCCGGAGCCGCGGCGGATCCTCGAGGAGGACCTTCACGAGCACGGAGAGGCCGTCGTTGCCGACGAACGGGGGCCGGCCCGTGAGGCAGCGGTAGAGGATGCAGCCCAGCGCGAAGACGTCGGCGCGGGCGTCGATGGAGAGCTCGCCGCGCGCCTGCTCGGGGGCCATGTAGCCGGGGGTGCCGAGCATCACGCCGGGCATGGTGAGCTCCTGGCCGGCCTCCGCGACGCGCGCGACGCCGAAGTCGAGCAGGGTGACCTCGTCGACGGAGCCGTCGACGAGCAGGAGGTTGCTCGGCTTGAGGTCGCGGTGGACGATGCTGAGCCGGTGGAGGGCGCCGAGCGTGGAGGCGACGCGCACGCCGAGCGCGAGGCTCTCGGGGATGTTGAGCGGCTCGCGGAGCAAGCGCTCGGCGAGGGTCTCGCCGGAGAGCCACTGCATGGCGAGGTAGAGGTCGCCGTCCTCGGTCGTGCCGTGGGCGACGTACCCGACGACCCCGGGGTGACGGAGCGCGGCGAGCGCTTGGGCCTCCCGGAGGAAGCGGCGCGCCTCCTGGGGGCCCGTGCGCTGGAGGATCTTCAGCGCGATCGGCTCGCCCGTGAGCCGATCGCGAGCGCGGAAGATCTGCGCCATTCCGCCGGACGTCGCGTGTCCGTCGATCTCGAAGCGGTCGCCGACGAGGTCGCCAGCGCGCATCAGCGGCCCCCCTGAGGCGGTTCAGAGAGCCGCAGCGCTCGCCTGTGCGTTATTTCGGACGAGCCCATCGCACCGACGAGGATATCCAGAACTGCGGCGCTCCCAGTCAGCAATTTGTGCTGTAAGCAAGGCAACGTCAGGGGCTGCAGCGTGATGAGCGCGCGGCGAGGGCGGATCCGAGGTTGTTCACCTCACCACAACGAACAACGATGTACCGGACGTCTGCCCGAGTCGATTAGCCCTGCGCGTGTCCGTCCTTGGCGCCGGAGAGGGTTTCGTCGACTGGCCTCACCCAGGCGCGCTTTCCATCGAAGACCGCGACCATCTCGTGCACGGGCGCGGCGCCAGCGGCGACCAGCTCCGCCGCGTAACGGCGATCGCGGACCTGCCGCGCCGCGGCCAGGAGCGCCTGCTCCGGGGTCTCGCCTCGCTGTGGCACCTTGAGCTCCAGCACGACGCCTGGACGGCCCGGCGCCCGCGGCCGCACGAGCAGGTCCGCGCGACCGAGGCCCGACTCGCGGTTCGAGCGAACGTCGTAATCGCCCTCGAGCTGCACCAGGAGGCCCAGAATGAAGCCGTGATAGAGCTTCTCCGGCTCCCGGCCGGCGGGGTCCTGATAGGACATCACCGTGATGAGAAGCCGCTCGATCAGCGCCTCCAGCGAGGGGGCATCGCCGCCGAGCAGCGCGCGGATCAGCGCCTCGGCGTGCCTCCGCTCCGGCAGCCCGCGCCGGAGCCAGGAGCGGAAGAGATCGCGGTACGCGACGCGGACCTCGATGTTGGGAATGGCGAGCGAGGCGATGACCTCGCCGAGCTCCTCCCGCACCGCCGTGGTCGTGAGATAGCCGGAGAAGAGGAGGAAGCTCCACAGCGCCTCCGGCTGCTGATCGAGATCGCGCAAGACGATGTTCTCGTCGATGCGTGCCTCGACGGGCTCGCCGCGCAAGAGCGCCTCGGTCTCGCCCGAGAGCCCGAGCCCCCGTCGGGCGATGAGGCGCTCGAGGATGTCGGGCGAGGCGGTGTTGAGCCAGTACGGCCGGAGAGCGCCGCTGGCCACACAGTTGAGGATCGACCAGGGATTGTAGATGACCTCGCCGCCGAAGCGATACCCGTTGTACCACGCGCGCACCTCGTCGAGGTGCGGCGGCGCGGGATCAGGGAGCGGCGCGTGCTGGGCGGCGGCGACGCTGTCGGGCCGCGCTTGCTCCAGGACGCTGGCGACCTCGGCCTCGGTGAAGCCAAAGGACGTAGCATAGCGGCGGTCGCTCAGGATCGACGACACGATGACGTTGTTCAGGCCGGAGAAGAGGTTCTCCCGCGCGACCCGCAGCACCCCGGTGAGCGCCCCCTTGAAGAGAGAGGGGTTGTCTTTGAAGGCGGCAAAGAAGAAGTTCCGGAAGAACAGCGTTATCTCGTCGAGAAAGCCGTTCAGGTAACCGGACTGGATGGGGGTGTCGTACTCGTCGATCAGGATGGCCACCTTCTGGCCGTGGTGGCGCGCGAGGTAATCGGAAAGCTCTCTCAGTGAGCCACGGCAGTCTTCCTCCGAGATCTCTCCGAGGAGCATGTGCTCGAAGTGTCGCCGCTCATCGGGGCGGAGCGCGTCGCTCTGCAGCAAGTACTGATTCTGGCTGTAAAGGCGCTGCACGTCCGTACGGATCGCCTCCAGCGTGGTCTCGTAAGAGAGGGTCTTGATGTCCTTGAACGTCAGGAAGAGGGCGGGGTACTGCTGGAAATGCTCACGGGCCGCTGGGTCGCTCCAGACGGCGAGATCCTGGAACAGCGGGGAGAGGTCCTCGTCGCGTTTCCCCAGAAAATACGCGAGGGTGGAGAGGTTCAGGGTCTTTCCGAAGCGGCGTGGCCGCGGGAACAGGACGACCTGCGCAGGATCGGCGAGGAGCTGTCCTATGAAAGGAGTCTTGTCGACATAGCCCGCGCCCGCGCGGCGGAGCTCACGAAAATCGGACTGGCCGAGGAGGCGGACGAAGGGCATGGCTTCAATGGGGCCGCCGCCTCTCAGCGGCGAAGAGGCGACAGACGGTGCTTCAATGGGGCCGCCGCCCTTCAGCGGCGGAGACGACTCGCGCGCAGGGGACGGTCCCCGGCCATACCCCTCGCGTCAAGCGCGCCGCCGGGGTGGTCGCAAGGAGGGTCTGCTCAGCGCACCAGCCAGGCGCGCCGCCTAGATCGCGCCCGTTCCCGGCGCCGCCGCTGCTCCGCGTGGCCCCCCGCGCACCGTCGATCTACCCTACCCCGGTGCGATCCCACGTTCTGGCCGGCTGCCTCGCGGTCCTGCTCCCCGCGGCCGCGACGCTCGCGATCCCGCACGCCGAGGCCGCGGATTTCGATCCCTCCGGCCGCGGCAAGCGGCCCAGGCCGAAGGCCCCCAAGCCCGGCGGCGGCAGGCCGGGCCCCGCGGCGCGGCCGCAGCCCGCGAAGCCGCCCCAGGCGAAGCCGGAGCCGGCCGAGACCGGCGACGGGAAGCGAGGCGGCCCGTCGAGCGACGCGCTGATCGCGCGCTACACGGCGATCGTCATGAGCCAGCCGAGCGCGCCCTTCCCGCTCCAGCGCCTCGCCCAGCTCTACCGCGAGCGCGACGGGAACCTGAAGAAGCTCGTCGAGGAGTTCGAGCGCCGCGCCGCGCAGCCCGGGGCCGACGCCTGGGCCTCCAAGGTCGTGCTCGCCGGCGTCTACAAGCAGGACGGGCGCTACGACGACGCCATCAAGACGTACGAGGCCGCCATCGCGGACCGGCCCGGGGACCCGGCGGCGATGATGGCGCTCGCCCAGCTCGAGGCCGATCGCGGCGACAAGGCGAGCGCCCGCGCGCACTACGAGAAGGCGCTGCCGCTGCTCAAGGTCCCCGCGGACGTCGAGCAGACCCGGCGCACGCTGCTCGCGCTCTGCCTCGACCTCTCGGACTTCGAGGCCGCCAAGGCGCAGCACGACGCGCTCGTGAAGAACGCGCAGGGCTCGCTCTTCGTGAAGGCCGAGCTCGGGCGCGAGCTCTCCGCGCGCGGGCACCACGCGCGCGCCGAGGCCGAGTTCCGCGAGCTCGTGAAGGCCGCGGCCGGCGACAACCGGGCGCTCGCGCCGGCGCTGCGCGATCTGGGGCAGTCGCTCGCCAAGCAGAAGAAGATGGACGAGGCGCTCGCCGTGCTGAAGCGGGCGCTCGCCATCGCCGGCAGCGCCGCCGGCGTGCGGGCCGAGATCCTGCTCATCATGACCGACGCGTTCCGCGCCGAGGGCAAGCTCGCGGAGCTCATCGCGATCCTCGAGGCCGAGAAGGCGCAGGACTTCCAGCGGCTCGCGACCCTGGGCGCGCTCTACGAGGAGACCGGCGACGTCGACAAGGCGATCGCGATCTACAGGAGGGCCCTCGCGCTCGACGGCAAGCACATCGACACGCGGCTCCGGCTCGTCCACCTGCTCCAGACCGCCGGCGAGCTCGACGCCGCGATCCGCGAGTACGAGCTCCTGATCAAGGCGGCCCCGGGCAACGCGGATTTCGTCTTCGAGCTGTGCGAGACGCTCATCCAGCGGGGAGACCGGCCCAAGGCGCTCGCCCTGCTCACCCAGCTCGAGGGGCGCGTCGCGGACGAGCCCGAGACGCTCGCGGCCGTCGCCGATTTCTACGAGCGGGTGGAGGAGAAGGACCGGGCCCTCAAGGTGCTCCAGCGGCTCGCCGGGGCCGCGGGCGGCGATCCGAGCCACCTCGTCGACCTGGGCGACCGGTACTTCCAGGCGGGCGACAAGAAGAAGGCGCTGGAGACGTGGGCGCGCATCAAGCAGGTCGTGCCGAGCCGGGCGCGCGCCGCGGCCGCGCTCGGCGAGGTGTACCTCGACCACGACATGGTGGCGGAGGCGCTCGCCGCGCTCCGGGAGGCCGCGCAGCTCGAGCCCGCGAACAGCCGCTACAAGAAGGCGCTCGCGATCGCGCTGGAGCGCACCGCGAGCGCGCTCGGCAACGCGGGGCCGCGCTACGCGGAGGCGCGCGAGCTCTGGGAGCAGCTGCTCGCCGGCGCGGGCAACGACAAGCTGCTCGCGCGCGAGGCGCGCACCCACATCGTCAGCCTCTGGTCGCTCACCCACGAGCTGCCGAGCCGCGTCGCGCCGCTCGCCGCGCGCTTCAACGCGACCCCGCCCGACCTGGAGGCGGGGCGGCTGCTCGCCGAGGTGCAGCGCAAGCTGCACCGGCTGCCCGACGCCGAGGCCACGCTCCGGAGGCTCGTCCAGGCGGCGCCGGGCGACGAGGACTCGCTCCTCGCGCTGGAGCGCGTGCTCGTGCTCCAGCAGAACCTCCTCGGCGCCATCGACGTGCTGGGCAAGCTCGTCGAGGTGAACCCGAAGCGGGCCCGCGAGTTCTACCAGCGCATGGCGCAGTACGCCGCGGAGCTGTACCGCGACGACGACGCGATCCGGTACGCCGCGCGGGCCGTCGAGCTGTCGCCCGAGGACGCGAGCGGCCACCAGAAGCTCGGCGACATGTACCGCCGGCGGCAGGACTTCCCGCGCGCGATCGCCGAGTACCGGCAGGCGCTCGCGAAGAACGACCGGCTGTTCCCCGTGTACTTCGACCTGGCCGAGCTGCTGCTCACGGCGGGGCAGGCCGACGAGGCCGACCGGCTCTTCCGCCGGGTGGTGAGGGCGTCGAACGACGAGGAGCTCGTCGCGCGCGCGGCGCGGATGTCGATGCAGGTGAACCTCGGCCGGGGCTCGCTCGAGGTGCTCGAGCGCGAGCTCCTGCCGGTCGCGGTCGGCAACCCGCAGAAGCCGCTCTACCGGCGGCTGCTCGTGGAGCTCTACGGCGCGATGACCTTCCCGCTGATGCAGAAGGTCCGCGGCGAGGGCCGCGCGGCGGGCGCGGCGGCGCGCGCGGAGCTCGCGAAGATCGGCGCCCGCGCCGTGAAGCCGCTGCTCGACGCGCTCGCCGACGAGAAGGAGTCGCAGCAGAAGATCGCGATCGAGGTGCTCGCCTACGTCGAGAACAAGGGCGCGGGGCCGGCGCTCTACAACTTCGCGATCGGGCAGGCGGACAAGGGCCTGCGCGCCCGCGCGATGATCGCGTGCGGCGCGCTGCGCGACCCGGCCATGCTGGAGCGCTACGAGCAGATGCTCGCGCCGAGGGACGCGGCGGCGAGCGTGCTGCCGAACGACGCGGTCGCGGTCGCCGCGGCCTGGGGCGTGGCGCGGCTCGCGGCGGACGGCGGCCGGCCGGCGGCGAAGGCGGAGGCGCTGCTCGCGCGGCTCCTGTCCTCGCCGGCGCCGGAGGTGCGGGCGCTCGCGGCGCTCGGCCTCGGGCTGACGCACGACCGCAAGCACGCGGCGGCGCTGTCCGCGGTCGCGAGGGCGCCCGAGGCCGGGTCCGTGCCGCGCGCGGCCGCGGTCCGCGCGCTGGGCGAGCTCGGGGGCGGCGGCGAAGGGCCCGCGCTGTTCATGTCGCTCGCGTCCTTGGGCGAGCCGGAGCTCCGCCGCGCGGCGCTCCTCACGCTCGCGCGGCTCGGCGGCGCGGGGCCCGCGAACGGCGGCGCGGGGCCCGCGAGCGGCGGCGCCGGCGAGGCCGAGGCGCTCGCCGCGGGCGGGGCCGCGCAGGCGATCGCGGCCGGCGCGTTCTCGTCGGACGAGGGGCTGCGCGGCGCCGCGGTGTCGGCGGCGGTCGCGCTCACGCGGCGCACGTACACGCGCACGCGCGAGCCGCTGCCGGTGCCGGACGGCGCGCTGACCGTGAAGGACGTGCTCGCGGGGCTCGATCCCGATCCGCCCGGCCCCGAGGATCGCGCGGCGGCGCTCGTGGCGCTCGGCCCGGCGCTCCAGAAGGCGGCGGTCGCCGCGGTCGCGACGTCGCCCGAGCGGGCGCTTGTCGTCGCGGACGCGCTCCTGTCGCGCGGCGCGGCCGTGTCGGGCGGGGCAGGCGGCGATCGCGGCGCAGACGGGGGCGGCGCGGCGCTCGGGCTCGCGCCGTTCACGGACGTGCGCGCGGCGCTCGCCCCGGAGCCGAGGCGGCAGGTGGAGGCCGCCGTGGAGGGGATCGCGGCGGCGGTGGTGAGCGGGTTCGTGGCGCTCGTGCGGCACCCGTCGATCGAGGTGCGCACGCGCGCGGTGGAGCTGCTCGCGATCCGGCCCGAGCCGGAGGCGCAGGCCGCGGTGGTCGACGCGCTCGGCGATCCCGAGGAGAGCGTGCGGCGCGCGGCGCTCTCGGCGCTCGGCGCGGTCCGGCACGGGCCGACGATCGCGGCCGTCTCGGAGCTCTTGCGGACCTCGTCGAGCTGGCCGCTGCGCGTGCGCGCGGCGGAGGCGCTCGGTCGGCTCGGCGGGCCGGGCGCGCCAGGCGGGGGCGCTCCCGCCGGCAAGCCGGGCCAGGTCGCGGAGACGCTCGGCGAGGCGGCCCGCTCCGACGCGTACGCCCTCGTGCGCGAGGCGGCGGCCCGCGCCCTCGCCTCCGCGGACCGCGCGGCGGCGGCGCCGGTGCTCAAGCACCTCGCGGCGAGCGATCCCGAGCCGCGCGTCCGCCAGGCGGCGGCCGAGCTGATGCGGAGCGCCGCGCCTTGAGCCGCGCCGCTCCGCCCGGGCCGCGGCGCCCCGCGCTGCGGCTCGCGCCGCTCGCCCTCGCCGGCGCGATGAGCGCCGGCGGGGCGGCCGGCTGCGACGACCTGAGCCGGTTCTCGACGGCCGACGGGGAGGCCTACTGCGGCGCGATCACGCTGGGCGGCGCGTTCCGCGCCGGCCTGAGCCCGCGGGTGCAGATGCGGCTCACGCTCGACGCGGACGCGCTCGACGGGCCGGAGCCGCCGGGCGCGCTGTGGACCTACGAGGCGCCCGACGGGGCGGCGCCCGAGCGGCGCCTCCTCGACGGCGCGCCGCTGCGGCCGATCGGCGCGCTCGCCCACGATCCGCTGTCGCGGCTGGAGTTCGGGGAGGGCCGGGAGCGCAACGCGATCTACGCGATCGACGCGTCGGATCCCGAGACGGAGCCGCTGCTCGCGGTACTGTCGCTGCGCACGGACGAGTCGGTCGAGGTGCGGCTGCTCCGGCCGGGCCGGGCGCCGCTCGCGTCGGGCGAGGCAGAGGCGCCGGGGCAACGGCAGGTGTTCGGCAATTTCAGGCTCACGCGGCGGACAGGGACATGCGGGTTCTAGGGATCGAGACATCGTGTGATGAGACGGCGGCGGCGGTGGTCACCGAGGGCGGCGACGTCCTCTCCGACGTCGTGCGCAGCCAGGTGGCGCTGCACGCGCCGTACGGGGGCGTCGTGCCCGAGGTCGCGGCGCGCGATCACGCGCGCGCGGTGGTCCCGGTGGTGCGCGAGGCGCTCTCGCGCGCGGGCGTCTCCGCGGCGGATCTCGACGGCGTCGCGGTGACGTCGCGGCCGGGGCTCGCGGGGGCGCTGCTCGTCGGCCTGCAGGCCGCGAAGGGGCTCGCGTGGGCCGCGGGCAAGCCGCTCGTGGGCGTCGATCACCTCGTCGGTCACCTGCTCGCGGTGTTCCTGCGGCGCGGCGGCGCGCCCGCCTTCGACGAGCGCGAGGGGCCGTCGTTCCCGTACGTGGCGCTGCTCGCCTCGGGCGGGCACACGGCGATCTACCGGGTCGATGGCCCGGCGATCGGCGCGATCCGCGAGCTCGGCGCGACGCGCGACGACGCGGCGGGCGAGGCGTTCGACAAGGTGGCGAAGCTGCTCGGCCTCGGGTATCCGGGCGGGCCGGTGGTCGATCGGCTCGCGGCCGGAGGCGACGCGGCGGCCGCGGCGGAGGCGGTGCCGGCGGTGATGGCGCGCAAGGAGTCGCTGGAGTTCAGCTTCTCGGGCATCAAGAGCGCGGTCGCGCGCCACGTGGCGAAGCGGGGGCGGCCGGAGGGGCAGGCGCTCCGCGACCTGTGCGCGGCGTTCCAGGGGGCGGTCGTCGACGCGCTCGTGCAGAAGACCGTGCGGGCCGCGCGGGCCGAGGGGATCGGGCGCGTGGTCCTCGCCGGCGGGGTCGCGGCGAACCAGGGGCTCCGGGCGAGGATGGCGGCGGCGTGCGAGCGGCGGGGCCTCGCGCTGTTCGTGCCGCCGCTCGCGAGCTGCACGGACAACGGGGCGATGATCGCGTATGCGGGCGCGCTTCGGCTCGCGGCCGGTGAGCGGGACACGCTGGATCTCGCCCCGGAGACGAGGACGGCGCTGCCGCGGGTGACCCGCAAGGGCGGCGGCGCGAGGTGAGCGCGAGCGATCGAGGCAGTAGCCCGGACGGACGCCGGAGGCAGCAGCGGCCGCGGGGGTCGCAGCGTGTGAGACGATCGCGCGTGGTGACGCGCGGTGGAGGGTGGTAGAGGGCGGTGAAGTGACGGCTCGTGCAGGGGATTACCTCACACTTGTCCGCTACAGCGAGCCGTGGTCTGATGCGAGCACTGGACTCAGGCCGGCCCGAGCCGGCCGTTTTCCGGCCGCACGGGACAGGACAGCTTGGAAGAGCCGCCCGGCGGGGCGCGAGGGTTGTGAGCCATGCAGGTTGTTCTACCGATTGTGCTGGGGTTGATTGCGGTGGCGTGCGGAGCGGGGGCCGTGTTCCTCCTGATGCAGGTGGCGCCGCTGAAACGGCAGCTGAAGGACGCGAACCAGCACATCGAGGCCCTCCGGCAGGCCAAGGGCCAGCTGGATCAGCTGCGGGCGCAGTACGGGCAGCTCCAGCAGGCGCTCGAGCTCGCGAGGGGCGAGGACCGGCAGAAGGTCGACTGGCTCGACGCCCAGCAGAAGGAGATCGACTGGTACAAGAGCGAGCTCGAGAGCCGGCCCAAGATCACGCAGAAGCGGTACAAGATCCTGACGCTGGGCATCAAGTGGACCGGCAAGACGTCGCTCACGCTCAAGTGGGCGAATCCGCTCGTGGATCTCGGCACGCTGCAGGGGACGAAGATCGAGCGATACGAGCGGACGGTGAGCCACGTGCTCACGAAAGAGGTCTTGACGGAGCACGTGTTCGAGATCGGCGACTGGGGCGGTGAGCACATCGTCGACGCGCAGCAGGAGCTCATCATGGAAGAGATCCATGGTCTCCTGATGGTCGTGGATCTGGCGGGCAAGGACGGCCAGAAGCTGGAGCCGTCACGGATCCAGGAGCAGCTCCGGGAGTTTCAGCAGCAGTCGCTGCAGTTCTTCTTCAGCCCGAAGACGCTGGCGTCGTGCAAGGCGGTGGTGTTGTTCATCAACAAGTCCGACGTCCTGTCGGGGACGCCGGCCGAGGTGGAGAAGGAAGCGCGCGGGTATTACAAGCCGCTCATCGACAGCCTCGAGCGGTACAAGAACAACATCGATATCCGGGTGCTCGTCGGGTCGGCGAGCTACGGGCACAGCACGCACCATCTGTTCTCGCATTTCGTGGAGCGCATCCTCCCGAAGAACGCGTACGACCCGCAGCTGCTCCAGCGGATGAAGCAGGACGTCAGCGCGAGCTCTGCGCTGGCGCGGACCGCGGCGCTCCCCGCGCCGCAGCTGCCGCAGCAGGTCAGGCCCAATGTACGGTAGCGAGGGCGCCTCGGGGTATGTGATCCCGCGGTACCGCGCGCCCGCGGATGCGTCGTGGTACCACGTGCTGCACGGGAACATCCCCGGGCATCAGATCGATTTCATGTACTGCCCGGAGGTGCCCCAGGGGGCGCTCACGACGACGCACTTCAGCCACCTCGCGCGGCTGATGAAGTACATCGAGCCTGCGACGGGGACGACGCACGCGTTCGCGATCGGCAACCTGTCGCGCGACGACACGCAGCACGAGCCAGGGCACGGGGCGGTGGGGCTCATCTTCGGGTTCCGGATCGGCGGGGCGGTCGACCACGCCGGGAGGGGGAATCCGCCGTTCGCGCACGGCATCGTCGCTGTGGATCGGGACCTCGGCTACGCAGCGCTGCTGGAGGCGTCGGCGACGTTTTACCGTCACGTGATGAACGCGACGGAGCTGAACTCGTCGGCCGGGATGTTCTACCGCGAGTACACGGGCGCGGTGCGGGAGGCGCCGGAGCGCGTGGCGCACGTGCTGGAGCGGTATGTCGAGGAGTTCGGGGATCTACCTTATCTCCGGCGGAGCGGCGCGACGTGGGACTGGGTGGCCGACGAGGGGTCGCAGCCGAAGCGGGTGGTGATCGTCCACAAGGCTGACGAGCCCTTCGGGGTGATCGCGCACGCGGCGGCGAAGATCGCGGCGGTGCTGTACCGCTCGAACATCAAGTGGACGTCGATCACGAGCGGACGGGAGGCGGATATCCCGGGTGGGGTCTCGGTGCGGTTCGTGCGGGAGCGCGATGTCACGATGGAGGATCGGCACGGGGGGCTGATCCGGATCGAGGATGTCGCGGAGGACAGCGCGGAGATCGCGAGGCGGGTGTTCGGGGCGCGGCCGCAGGGCGAGCAGGAGGAGAAGCCGCAGTTCGGGGGGTGGCGCGAGCGGTATGCCGCGCAGCAGGCGGGGGGCGCGGCGCACCTGGCGCAGACCGCGGGGGGCGCGGTGCCTGGAGCGTCGGGCTCGGACCGAGGGCTGCCGATGTCGGCGCAGCCGGCGCCCTGGCATCACGAGCGGGGCGAGGCGCACGGGCACGCCGTCGAGGGGCCGGGCGCGGCCGTATCGTCGAGGTCGGCCGGGGCGCCTGCGATGGGGATAGGGCCGAAGGGGACGCTCGTCATCGACGCGGAAAAGCTGCTCCGTGGCGTGTTGCCGGGGGAGGCGGCGCCGGTCCATGCGGCGCCTGGCGGGGCGGCCCTGGGTGGCGCGGCGGTCGGCGGGGGAGCGATCGCGAGGAGCCCGGCCGAGGCGGCGCGCGCTGCGGGCGCGCCGGCGCCTCAGGAGGCGCTGCCGCCGCCTGTGCCGGCGCGCGCCGGCGCGGCGGACGAGGAGCTCGGGGACATTCCGATCGTCGTCGAGCGACCCCGGGGCTCGCGCAAGGCGCTCTGGGCGGTGGCAGGGCTCGGGTGCGCCGTCGCGGCGGGGGTCGTCGCGTGGGTGGTGTCGAAGCCCGCGGAGACGCAGCCGATGCCTCCGGCGACGGAGCCACCGGCGCAACCCGCGCAACCGGCGCCGGAGCGCGGCGCGCCTGGAGCGAGCGCGACGGAGAGCGCGGGGACGGCGGCCGCGCCGGCGGGGACGGCGGCGGCCGCGGAGAAGGCGGGGACCCCGGAGAAGGCCGGCGGCGCGGAGGAGGGGCCGCAGGAGAAGTCGCCTGGGCCGGCCGCGGGTGCTCCTACCGCCGCGGCCAAGGCGAGCCTGCCGGGGAAGCCGGGCAGCACGAAGTCGGGCGCGAAGGTGCCCGCCGAGCAGCAGCAACGCGGGAAGACCCCAGAGCGCGCTCCGGAGGACCAGAGGCCGCTGGGGGCGATTCAACCGAAGGTAAAGTTCTGACCATGCGTCTCGTGCAGACTGTTCCATGGATGTGCTTCGCCGGATTGCTGACGGCCGCCTCGCCGAGCGAGGCGCAGCCGAGGGGCGGCGGCGCAGCGCAGGGGGATGCCGCCGCGGCGGTCAGGGCCCCGACCGCGCCCAGCGCGGCCATGAGCGACAAGGCGCGAAAGCTCTACATGGAGGGTGTGGCCGCCTCGGAGAAGGGGCGGTGGGCGGACGCCTATGCGTCGTTCGTCGCGGCGTGGGCGCTGCAGAAGCACTACACGATCGCCGGCGGCATGGGGACCTGCGAGCTGATGCTGCAGCGGTATGTCGACGCCGCGAAGCACCTCGCGATCTACGTGCGCGAGATCGAGAAGGACGCGACCGCGACGGCGGAGGAGCGCGCGGCCGCGCTCAAGACGTACGCGCAGGCGCGGGCGAAGGTGGGCGCGGTCAAGCTGCACGTCAACGCGGAGAACGCGGAGGTGGCGGTCGGGCAGGAAGCCGTCGGGACGGCGCCGCTCCAGGATCCGGTGTTCCTCGAGCCGGGGGCGCACACGATCACGGTGCGGCACCCGAGCTACCAGCCAGCGGACGTCACGGTGGAGCTCAGAGCGGGGCAGGAGGTCGAGCGCAGCATCGAGCTGACGAGCGCGCGAGCGGGCGAGTCGCCGGTGGGGACGAGACCGGAGGCTCCGGGACAAGGGACCGTCGTCGCCCCCCCCGTCCCCGGGCCGAACAAGACGCTGCTCATCGCGGGAGGGGCGGCGGCCGGGGTGGGGGTGATCGCGGGGACGGTGTTCACGATCCTCTACTTCGGGAAGGCGGACGACGCGGAGAATCTACGTCAGGATGTCCTTTCCGGCGGCGCGCCCGAGAGGTACTGCCCCAACGCCAAATCGCCGTCAATTTGCGCAAAATTGAACGACACAATCGACATCCAGTACCTATTCGCCAACATGGCCATTGGCAGCTTTATCGTCGGGGCAGCCGGGGTGGGGACGTTGATCTACGCGCTCGTGGATAGGCCTTCCGTACCGGACCGTCGCGTGCAGGTCGCACCGCTCGTGGGATCGGGCGTGACCGGCTTTTCCTTGAGCGGTCGATTTTGAGTGGAGAACTCGTGAACCGGGGAGTCGGCAGGATGGGTCATCGTCTTGGTTGTCGGTTCGCGGCGACGTTTCTCCTGGCGGCGATGGCCGTGGGGATCCAGGCGAGCGGGTGCTCAGCCGAGGAGTGCGCGAGGCTGGAGTCTCCGATTTGCCCGACCGTCGCTGGCGGGGACGGTGGGAGCGGTGGAATCGTCCATCCGCCTGCGGGGTGCGACCCGGGAACAGCAAAAGAAGGCGTCGGCGATGACTGCGGGGTGTTCGTGTCCGAGAGGGGCGCCGATGGCGCCGCTGGCACCAAGCAGGCCCCGCTCAAGTCGATTGGCGAAGCCATCGGCCGCGTAAAAAACAGCGAAAATCCACGAGTTTACGTGTGCATCGGGGAATTCACGGAATCCCTCTCGGTGCCCGCCGGCGTGACGATTTTCGGCCGGCTCGACTGCGACGCCAACTGGATACGGGTCGATGAAGAAGGCAAAGAGACGGTCCTGACGGCGGAGGCCGGAATGGTCCCTCTCAAGATCAGCGCTGCGGGAGGGAGCACTCGAATCGAGGACCTCCATGTCAAAGCAGAAAAGATCAGCCCGCAGGATGCCACGATGCGTGGGACGTCGTCCATCGCGACGATCGCCGAGGGCGGCAGCATCACGCTCGTGCGCTGCACGCTCGAAGCGGACGAGGCTGCGCCGGGACCCACGGGAGCGCTCGCCGATCCGCCGGACAGCGAGCTGGATGGGGAGCCGGGCAGCGCCGGCAACGCTGCATGCACGGCGGCGGTCGTGGCCCCTAACGCGGAGCCGAGCAAGGACTGCGGGACCGGGGATTCCAATGATATCTCAAGGGGTGGATTGGGCGGAAACGGCGGTCGCAACCAAGCGTACCCTGGATACAATGGTTCTCCCAACGGCATAGCCAATGCCGGAGCCCGCCAGGGGAACGGAGACTGCGGCGAAGGCGGCATGGGCAAGGTTGGCGACCCCGGAGTTCCAGGCCTGGGCGCCACTGGAACAGGGACGATCAGCAGCGCCGGTTATGAGGGCGCTCCTGGGCAGCGTGGCCAACGCGGGAGACCCGGCCAGGGCGGTGGCGGTGGCGCGGGTGGGATGGGTGAGGGCGCCTGCACCGGTGCATCAGCAAACTTTGGCGGCGCGAGCGGCGGCTCCGGCGGGACCGGTGGCTGTGGCGGCAACGGCGGCAACGGGGGTGGAGCAGGTGGCTCCAGCATCGCGCTTCTCAGCATCGATGCAGCGCTTACCTTTCAGGAGGTTCGCCTGATCGCCAAGGCCGGTGGCAATGGCGGCGCCGGAGCCTCGGGCCAGCTCGGCGGAGACGGCGCTGCCGGGGGAGCCGGCGGCACGGGCATCTCCAACAAACCCCTGAGCGATGGCTGCGCCGGCGGTGCGGGCGGCGAGGGCGGTCAAGGCGGAAAGGGCGGCGGCGGGCTCGGCGGGCACTCCATCGGCATTGCCTTCCGTGGCACCCCGCCGCCGACCGTCGGGGTCGAGATAGACCACGGTGTTGCTGGCGGCGGCGGCGAGGGTGACGACAGCGACACCAAATACAACGGCAAGCCTGGCGTCGCGGCCGACACGCACGAGTTCACCAACCCCTGACTTTCTCGTGGTGCGAGCCCCCGTCGGCGCCCCCTCGTCCCCGGGCCACCTGGGTCCGCCGCGAGACGCCTCTGCCCAAGAAGCCACCGCCACCAGATGCGCGAGCGCCGGTCCGCCACAGCACGTGAGGCCTGTCGAGGCAGCAACGACGGCTACGACGTCGCCCGTCCCGCTGTACCCCATGTCGGGAGCCCCACGATCCGTAGCAAGGCGCGGCCCGTCAAAAAGCGCGGCGAGCACTCGAACCGCGGGTAAGATGGTGGCGTGCGCCGCCCCCCGGTTGCTCCGCTCTTCTGCTTCCTCGGCCTGATCGCGTCCACCTCGCCGAGCGCGGCGCAACCGCAGGGCAGCGCTCCGACGGGGAGCAGCGCGCAGCCGAAGTCCGGGCCCCGGGCAGGCGTCCAGCAAGCGCCCGGCGAGGCCAAGAGCGACAAGGCGCGGAAGCTCTATCTCGAGGGCGTGGCCGCGTCGGAGAAGAAGCGGTGGGCCGACGCCTATGCGTCGTTCGTCGCGGCGTGGGCGCTGCAAGAGCACTACACGATCCTCGGAGGAATCGGCACGTGCGAGCTGAGGCTACAGCGTTACCGAGACGCTGCCGAGCACCTCGCCGTCTACGTGCGCGAGCTCGCGAAGGACGCGACCGCGACCCCGCAAGAGCGCGCCGCCGCCGCCGAGACGTACGCGGAAGCGCGCGCGCACGTCGGCGCGGTGATCGTCCACGCCGACGTCCCGGGAGCGGAGGTGGTGGTGGACGGCTCCGTCGTGGGGAAGACGCCGCTCCTCGATCCGGTGTTCGTGGAGCCGGGACCGCACACGATGGCCGTGCGGCATGACGGCTATGCGCCGCAGGAGACCGCCGTGGAGGTCGCGGCGGGGAGCGAGCTCCGGCGCGCCTTCGAGCTCGAGAGGCCGCCGCAGAGCGCGCCGCCGCCGCGTCCGGCGCCTCCGCCGCAGGACGACGCGAGGCGCTCGAACACGGGGGTGCTCTTGGCCGGCGGCTCGGCGGCCGGCGCCGGGGTGATCGCGGGGGTGGTGTTCACGCTCGCCGCGAGCGGCAAGGAGAGCGCCGTGAGGAGGCAGTGGGAATCGATCCACGCCGTCCGAGGCGGCAATGTGGACTGCATGTTCCTCACCACCGGAGATCCGGTGACGGCTTGCCAGAAGCTGAGCTCGCTGGTCGACGACAGAGATCTGTTCAGGAACCTGGCGCTGTGGAGCTTCGTCGGCGGGGGAGTCGCCGCGCTCGGGACGCTCGGCTACTGGATTGCCAGCCCATCGAGCGCGCCAGAGGCGCAGCATGTGCGCGTCATTCCGTTGGTGAGCCCAGTCGGCGGGGGCATCGCCGCCGGCGGCGTTTTCTGAGTCGAGGGATCCATGAACCGACAGACCAAGAGGGCGGTGCGGCTCGCCGCGCACGGGGCTTCGGCGCTGATCATGGCATCGGTGGTCGCCGTGACGCAGACGGCGAGCTGTGTCTACGATACGCCATTAGGCAACTGCGAGGACCGGCATCAAGGTTGCCCGGACGGCGCTGCAGGCGGGCCCTCGGTGGAGATGCCGGACGCGGGAGCGCCGGACGCCGATCCGCCGGACGCAGACCCGCCGGACGCCGATCCGCCGGACGCAGACCCGCCGGACGAGACGTGCGTCCCTCGCGACAGCACCGGCGCGGTGGACGACACGTGCGGCGTGTTCGTGTCGGCGAGCCGCGCCGGCTCCGCGGGTACAGGAACGAAGGCGGAGCCGTTCCTCTCGCTCCAGGAGGCCATCCACCAGGCCCAGGAGAACAAAACCGGGCGCGTCTATGCGTGCGCCGGCGACGGTGAGGAGTTCAGCGAGGTCGTCGAGGTGCCGGGCGGCATCACCCTCTACGGCGGGCTCGACTGCAACAACGGCTGGATCTGGGCCGGCGAGGCGGCCAAGACGGTGTTGACCGCGGACGAAGGCATGATTCCGCTGACCATGGGCGGGCAATCGGGGACCGTCCGGATCGAGGACCTTCACGTCGTGGCGAGGCCGACCGCGCAGCAACACGACGGCGCAGGGGCCTCGTCGATCGCGGCCGTCGCGCACAGCGCGGCCGTGCAGCTCGTGCGCTGCGAGCTGGAGGCCGGAGGTGGAGCGCCGGGCGCGGATGGAGCGCCGTTCACGGTACCGGCCATGTCAGGCACCTCGGGGCGGTCCGGGACCAACGGATGTACCCGCACGGATAGGAACCCCAGCCCCGGCGGAGCCGCCGAGGTAAATCGGTGCGGCACGCCCGACGATCCGACCGACGATTCGACCGGTGGATTCGGCGGAGAGAGCCGGCCCGCGACGGGAGAAGACGGGGGCGACGGCCTACCCCTCCTCACGGCGAGCGGCGATGAGAAAAATGGCGGCCGAGGCTGGGGCTCATCGGGCAGCTGCGCCAGTGGCAGCCCGGGCAAGAGCCGTCCCACGGCTGCCCCCGGTGCGAGCGCGGCGGGCCCTGGTAGCATCTCCGTGACCGGCTATGCCGGGGTCCCCGGCGCCTCTGGGAGCCGTGGCGCTCCTGGACAGGGCGGCGGCGGCGGCGGCGGTGATCGAGGCGAATCGTCGGAGTCGACACGTTATCTTTGTATCGATGGCCGCAGCGAAGACCGCGCCGGCGCGAGCGGTGGATCCGGCGGCGCTGGCGGCTGCGGCGGTCTGGGCGGCCGTGGAGGTCTCCCGGGCGGCGCCAGCATTGCGCTCATCAGCATCGACGCCACGCTTTCCTTCGAAGCGGTCGTCCTGAAAGCTGGCCCTGGCGGCCGTGGTGGCAACGGCGGAGACGGACAGCTGGGTGGTGAGGGCGCCGCGGGCGGTCAGGGCGGAACGGTGAATCTGGACGAGACCCAAGGAATCTACGGCGCCTGCGACGGCGGACGCGGCGGGCGCGGCGGCAACGGCGGCAACGGCGGCGGCGGGCAAGGCGGCCATTCTCTCGGCATCGCCTTCCACGGCACCCCGCCGCCCCTGAGCGGTGTTGCCATCCAGTTCGACGCTGCTGGCCTCGGCGGCGACGGCGACACCGGCCACAAAGCCGACACCGGGATCGCGGCCGACACGCTCGCCTTCAACTAGACCGCCCCGATACGCCTGCCGTCACGACGCGCACCACCGACGCTGCGCGACTGCGCCGACGCGGATGCGAGCAACATGGCAGGAAGCAGCCCGTACGCATCGATCGTTCCGAGATAATGCCCCCTACCCCGGGTCCTGCCGCCAGCCCAGCGGGGGCTCACCATCGCTCCCGCACGACAGGAATCACGGAACCCACGCCGACGCGGCCGACACCGATCAAGGGGCGTAAGGGTCCCTCTTCCTCTCGTGCTCCCGCAGGCAGTTGGTCCGCATGAACCCCGTCTTCCCCGCGCAGGGATCCACTTTGGTCCGCTTGACCGCAGGTTGCTGCGAAGGCGGCGGCGGAGGCGGCACAGCGGTCTTCACCGGAGCCTTGGCCGCAGGCTGCGCGGCAACGGCGAGCCGTGACGACGCCGTCGCCGTCGGGAGCGCCGTCGCCGCCGGGAGCGCCGTCGCCGTCGGGAGCGCCGTCGCCGTCGGAATCGCTGTCGCTGCTGCGGCCGCCATCGGGAGCGCTGTCGCCGTCGACGCCGCAGCCACCGCCGGCTCGTTCGCCATCGAGGACGTCGGTGCGCCCGCCTCCGCGCCCGCCGCGCTGGTCGCGGCGCCTTCACCGGCGTCCGCATCGCCCCTGTTCGGCTCAGCCGCCGGCTCCGCCGGAAGCGCCGTGGCCGCCGGTAGAGGCGGCGTCTCTGCCGATCTGACGGCGCTGATCTCGCTCTCCTCCCCGGACTTCACCGAGGCGTCAGCCCCCAC
The DNA here is from genome assembly GCF_051473855.1 of Sorangium sp. So ce375. Taxonomy (NCBI): domain Bacteria; kingdom Pseudomonadati; phylum Myxococcota; order Polyangiales; family Polyangiaceae; genus Sorangium; species Sorangium sp. So ce375. The sequence goes on along the minus strand of NZ_CP150335.1, from coordinate 2,292,621 downwards.
GGACACCTCACCGTCCCTGGGCCCGCGAAGAGCAAAAAAGAGCACCGCTCCGATTAAGCCGACCGCAAACGCAGCCGCCAAGATCAGGACCGCGGCAGGGAATCGATTCATCCGCCGGCGCCGCGGCAGCTCCGGCACCGGCGGCGCCGGTGTCGCGCGCGCGGCCCAAGGCGACGACTGCGCTGCCCCCCGAGCCGCATCCGGCCCCGGCACGCGCGGCGGAGTCGTCGAGCTCCGGGATCCGCCCGGCTCATCCTGATTCCATGCCAACGAGGCGCCTACCGCGGCGTCCACGCGCGTCATGACCTCGGGCTCGAGCCTCTGGGTCAGCTCCGCGTTCCACACCGGCTCCGGCCCGGCGCTCGCCCCCGGCGCTGGCAGCACTCCCGCCGGCGCCACGCCCGCCCCCGCCCCCGACACCGGCAACGGCCCCGCCGGCACCACGCCCGCCCCGTGCGCCGGCAACGGCCCCGCCGGCGCCACGCCCGCCCCCGGCACCGGCAGCGGCCCCGCCGGCGCCACGCCCGCCCCCGGCACCGGCAGCGGCCCCGCCGGCGCCACGCCCGCCCCCGGCACCGGCAATGGCCCCGCCGGCGCCACGCCCGCCCCCGGCACCTCCGCCGACACCACAGGCCCACCGCCGCCCCCGCCCCCGACAGCGGCGCCCGCCGCCACGACCCGCCTCGCCCCCGCGGCCGTGTACCCGTCGAGGAGCTCCGCCACCTCCGCCGCCGACCCGATCCGGTCGTCCCTGGCGCGCGCCATGCACCGCGCCACCAGCTCCACGAGCCCCGGGTCTACCCGACGCAAGTACCGGGAAACCTTCGGTATCTCCCCCGTCAGGATCCCGGTGAACACCGCCCTCGCGTCGCCCTGGAACGGTCGGGTGCCGGTCAGCATCTCGAACAGCACCACGCCGAGCGCCCAGATGTCGGCGCGGTGATCCACGTTCGGCTCGGCCCTCACCTGCTCCGGGCTCATGTAGAGCGGCGACCCGACCGCGCCCCCGGTCGCCGTGCGGATGCCGTCGTTCACGGCGAGGTTCTTGGCGACCCCGAAATCGAGCACCTTCACCACCGGCTCGTCCATGTGCGGCTCGCGGTGCAGGAAGATGTTCGCCGGCTTCAGGTCGCGGTGGACGATGTGCAGCGCGTGCACCGCCGCGAGCCCCCTCGCGACGTCGCGCCCGATCGCCGCCGCCACGTCCGCGTCGAGCCGCCGCCTGCGCAGCAGCAGCTCCGCGAGCGTCTCGCCCGTGAGCAGCTGCATCACGAGGAAAGGCTCGCCGAGCTCGGTCTCCCCCATATCGTACATGTCGATGACGTTGCCGTGCCGCAACGCCCCGCTGTTCCGCCCCTCCCGCTGCAGACGCAGCCGGAGCTCGGGATCCGGACGGTCAATCAGCTTCAGCGCCACCTCGCGCGACGTGGACAGGTCGAGCGCCGCCCACACCACACCCATGGATCCCTCGCCCAGCCGCCGCACCAGCTTGTACTTCTCGGCAATCACGAGGCCAGCAGCGATCTGCGTGAACGACTTGGACATGGAGTCAACTGGGGTGTTCGAGGCACAGCACCGCGGCGCGCGAGGTCTCGCTATGTACCGCAGAACGAAGCGAAGTCATGGCAAAGTAGCACGCTCCCCCGACGGCCCCCGGCCCCTCCACCCCGGCGCGCAACAGGAGATCCCCCTCGGCAATGCCGATCCCCAGGAGGACGACCGCCGCGAGCACCGCCACATGATGTGTGAGCGGATGCGCGGGGCTATCGAGCCTATTTCTTGAGCTTCGCCTCGCATCGCTGCTTCTCCATGAACTTGAGACCAGCGCATGGATTCGATGGCGGTCTGGCAGGCTGAGCCGTCGCAGGAACAGACGGAAGAGACGGAACAGCCGCGCTCGGCGATGTGCGCGGCTTCGCGCTGCTCGCGGTCCCCGGCGTGCCGCCCGACGCCGCACCGGCGCTGCCGCCCAGCGCTGCAGGAGCACCGCCCGACGCCGCTGCACCGGCGCTGTTCACCGGTTCCGCACCACCGCCACCGCTCGGCGCCGCACCGGCGCTGCTGGTCGGACCGGCGCTCGGCGCTGCCAGCGGCTCGGGCGCGGCGGTCGCCGCGGAGCCCGACGGCGCCCGCGAGGGGCCCTCCGGCAGCTCCGTGTCCTGCCGCCGAGCGCCATCGCCCTGCGGCGGCGAGGCCTCGGCCATTCCCGGGGTGTCCCCGGGCATGATCTCGCTCCCGGATGGCGCTGGAGCAGCAGGCGCCGTCTCCCGCGACCGGAGCGCCACGAGCATCCCGACGAGGATCAGCAACACGGCGGCGGCCGCGATCGCCAGCGCCGCGCCCGCCCTCTTGCGCTTCGAATCGTCGCCTTGCAGTGCCGGCTCCCGAGCGCCCTCGACCGCGTGCGCCGCGACCTGGTGGATCGCCGGGTGGTTCGAGACGAGCGGGGTCGTGGACGAGCTTCCCGCCTGCCGTGGCCCCCCGGTCGCCGTGGTCGCGGCGGGCCTCGGGTCTGCGGCGCTCGCGCCCGCTTCCGGGCCGAGCCTCGCGGCAGATTCCAGGCCGAGCCTCGCGACCGAAGCCGAGCTCCGGCTCGACGACGCGACGACGCCTCCGGACGGCAGCGCGCCGGCGGGGCCGAGGCCACCCGGTCCCGCCCCTCCATCGGGCATCGCGGGCGAGGTCATGCGCACCGTCATCGCCCAGGAGCCCTGCTTCGGTGCCGTCCCTGGAGCGAGCTGCGCCGGAGCGAGCTGCGCCGGGGCGAGCTGTGCCGGGGCGAGCTGTGCCGGGGCGAGCTGTGCCGGGGCGAGCTGTGCCGGGGCGAGCTGTGCCGCGCTCGCCGGGAACGGCTCCGGCGCTGCAAACACCGCCGCCACCCGGTTCACTCCCGACGCCGGCCCAGTAGCCACCTGCCCAGGACCCAGAGATGACGACCTGCGCGATCCGGGCGACTCCTGCACCGGGATAGGTGCCCGGGGCCCCCCGCCGAGCAGCGCTAAAGGCAGTGCTCCCGCGCTCACCTCGGCGTTCCCTGAGCGGTTCACCACGGACCCGGGTTGCGCCACCGACCCGGGTTGCGCCACCGACCCAGGTTGCACCGCCGCCGACCCAGGTTGCGCCGCCGCCGACCCAGGTTGCGCCGCCGCCGACCCAGGTTGCACCGCCGCCGACCCAGGTTGCATCGCCGCCGACCCAGGTTGCGCCGCCGACCCAGGTTGCACCGCCGCCGACCCAGGTTGCACCGCCGCCGACCCAGGTTGCACCGCCGACCCAGGTTGCGCCGCCGACCCAGGTTGCGCCGCCGACCCAGGTTGCGCCGCCGACCCAGGTTGCACCGCCGACCCGGGTTGCGCCGCAAGCGCCACCGTGCCTGCGTGCGCCTCCTGCCACCCGGCGTCCACGCCCTCGTCCGGGACCGACCCCCGCCCCTCCGGCGACGACGCTTGCCGCAGCGCCGCGTCCCTGCCCGAGCCCGCGCCCCGCTCTGCATACCGATCGAGCAGCGCCGCGACCTCCGCGGCAGAGCCGATCCGCTCCGCGCGATCCCTCCGCATGCAGCGCGCGATCAGGTCGACGAGCCCCTGGTCCACCCGCCTCAGGTACTTGGACACGGTGGGGATCTCGCCCGTCAAGATCCCCATGAACACCGCCTGCGCGTCCCCCTGGAACGGACGCATGCCCGTCAGCATCTCGAACAGCACAACGCCGAGCGCCCAGATGTCGGCCCGGTGATCGACGTTCGGCTCGGCCCTCACCTGCTCCGGGCTCATGTAGAGCGGCGACCCGACCGCGCCGCCCTGCACCGTGTGCAGGCCGTCGTTGACCGAGAGGTTCTTGGCGACCCCGAAATCGAGCACCTTCACCACCGGCTCGTCCATGTCCGGCTCGCGGTGCAGGAAGATGTTCGCCGGCTTCAGATCGCGGTGGATGATGTGCAGCGCGTGCGCCGCCGCGAGCCCCCTCGCCACGTCGCGCCCGATCGCCGCCGCCACGGGCGGGTCGAGCCGACGCCGCCGCGCGAGCAGCTCGGCCACCGTCTCGCCCGTGAGCAGCTGCATCACCAGGAACGGCTCCCCGGCCTCGGTCTCCCCCATGTCGTAGAGATCGATCACGTTCCGGTGCCGCAGCGCACCGCAGTTGCGCGCCTCGCGCTGCAGCCGCAGCCGGAACTCGGTCTCCGGCCTCTGGATCAGCTTCAGCGCCACCTCGCGGGCGGTCGCCACATTCACCGCCGACCAGACCACGCCCATCGCCCCCTCGCCGATCTGGCGCAGGAGCCGGTACTTCCTGTCGATCAGCACACCGGACGCGAGCAATGTCGAGCTCTTCGACGAGGACATCATCGGCTTTCCGGCAGCGCGGCGCGCCCCGCCATCACGGAGCGCACACGGGCGGCCGCGGCAAGCGCCGCGAGGCGAGCAGCGGCGCGCCCACGACGCCCCCACCGCCCAGCGCCCCGCGATCCACCATGCACCTGCCCCCGCGCGACGTCGCCTCCGATCCCCAAGTCCACGGGACAGCCTCCTGTGCGCCGCATCTTACAGCAGTTCTCCTTGGCGCGATACGTCCCCTGCGACCACGAACGACGACGAAAACCGACGAGGAATGAGGGAGAAACCCGATTCGCTCCAGGCAGGCTCGAACCCACGATCGCCGCCCCACGCTCGTCGCCAAACCCGACGAATCACTCGAGGAGGAAAGCGAGGCGCACATGAGCGACACAACCATCATGAAGGTCTCCTCCGGCCGCTCTCCGAGAGGTCAGATGGGACAAAAATACCTGGCCTCCGGAATCCAGGTCTCGATGCGGCTCTGGGAAGGCGAGCCGCCAGGCGATACCAAACCGCCGACCACGCGCGATTACGAGACCGTTGGGTTCGTCATCGCTGGGCGGGCGGAGCTGCTCATCGAGGGGCAAATGGTGCGCCTCGAGCCGGGCGACTCCTGGACGGTGCCCAAGGGGGCATCGCACGCCTACAAGATCATCGAACCGTTCACCGCCGTGGAAGCGACGAGCCCGCCCGCCAGCGTCCACGCGCGAGACGAGACCAGAGCGACGCCCTCTGGCAAGACCTGATCACGACGCGGGGGGTCTCGCCCCCTGGAGGGCCGTGCTCGCCCGGACCTCAGAGCGCGACGCCATCGCCGGACGCGGGCTTCTCCTTGTCCTGCCCCCCCTTGGCGCGCCCTGCCGGCGGCTTCTCCGCCGCGCCACGCTCCGCGGGCTTCTTGTCGTCCGCTCCGCCCGCCGCCGGCTTCTTCTCCCCCTCGACGGCCTTCTTCTCGCCCTCGACGGCCTTCTTCTCCTCCGGCGCCGCTCCGGCCTGGTCGCCCGCGTCCGCCGTCCCGGCACCGCCGGGCTTCGCCTCACCCGCGCTCGCCTCGACGGGCGCCACGGGCGTCACCAGCACCGCCGGCTTCACCGGCTCGGCCGCCGCCTTGTCGCCGTCGTCCACCGCGCCCGCGACCGAGGCCGACGCCACGCGGACATCGTCCTCGCGCGGCTCGACCGGCGCCGGGTCGTCCGGTCGCGAGGTCGGCACATACACCACCAGCCGATCCCCGGGCATCAGCACGCTCCGCCTCGAGCGCTGGTTGATCCGCTCCAGGCTGCCGACGCTCAGGCCGTACCGGCTCGCGATCTCGCTGAACGAATCCCCCTCGCGCACCGCGATCTCGACGCGCTTCCGCCCCTTCAGCCCCTCGAAGTGCGCGAAGAACTCCTCCGAGCCGACCTCCAGGACGCGCGCGTTGCCCTCGTCGAGCAAGAACACGCCGTCGTTGCGCTGCGACCTCGGGACGAACAGCTGGAGCGTCATCCCCTCGTGGAGCGACGCCCCCGGCGCCAGCGTGTTCCAGCGGCAGATCTCGTCGGGCGTCACCGACAGCACCGCCGCGAGATCCCGCAGCGCATCGCCCGCGACCACGCGATAGAACACCCGCTTGCGCCCCTCGTAGGAGAAGCGCTGCGCCGGGACCACCACGACCGGCTTCCCCTCCGACGACAGCGGCGCGCCGCTCGCGAGCAGGTGCTCCGCCGCCGCCGCGCCCACGCCCTCCGCCGCCGGGACGAACAGGAGCGTCCCGGGGCGCACCGGCTCGCCTGACCGCAAGCCGTTCAACGTCTGCAGCGTCCACCGCGTCGTCCGCCGGAACGTCGCGATGTCGTCGAGCGACTCGCCCCAGCGGACAAGGTACCGCTCGAGCTTCGGCTCGCGCTCCAGGAGCCTCGGCATCGACTTCGCCGCGCGCGCCCCCGCGCCCGCAGGCACCCGGACCTCCCAGCGCGCCTGCTCCTTCGCGTCCACCGAGAGCGGCGGCGTGCGCTTCGCCACGAGCTGCGGGTTGAGCGCCTCGATCTCCGGCGCCCCCGCCCCCGCCGCCGCCGCCACCGCCTGCAGCGACACGCCGGAGCCGAGCGAGATCTTGTCGAACGTCACCGCCGGATCGAGCTCGACGTCGTCGCAGCCGAACACCGCCGGGTTCCGCGCCACGATCGCGATCGCGAGGATCTTCGGCACATAGAGCGCCGTCTCCAGCGGCATCCCCGCCTCGAGCCGCGACAGCTCCCAGAAGTCGTTCGTGTTGTACTTCCGGATCGACGCGAGCAGCCCCCCGTACCCCATGTTGTACGCCGCGAACGCGAGCTCCCAGCCGCCGAAGCGCCGCCGCAGATCCGAGAGGTACCGCGCCGCCGCCAGGGTGGATCGTTCTGGATCCAGTCGCTCGTCGACCCAGCGGTCGACGGTGAGGCCATAGATGCGCGCGCCCTCCGGCATGAACTGCCAGAGGCCGGCCGCGCCGGCCGGGGAATGGATGGTCGGGTCGAAGCCGCTCTCGACGAGCGAGAGCCAGAGCAGATCCTCCGGGAGCCCCTGCTCGCGGAGGACGCGGCGGATGGCCGCGCCGTAGCGGCCGCTCTTCTTGATCCAGGAGACCACGGCGGAGCGGCCGCGCGGGTCGTCCTTGTAGTACTCGAGGTAGCGGACCACCCGGCCGTCCCAGCGGACCGGGATGTCGGGCAGATCGAGCTGGCGCAGCCAGGAGATGTCGCGGGTCTCCTCCGCCTCCGCCGGCGGGGCGGGCAGGCCCGAGGGCGGCAGGCCGGAGACCTCGAGGCGCGGCTCGCCCGCGCCGAGCAGGAGCGAGCCGTCGACAGGCCACGCGGGCCCGGCGCTCGGTGCCGCGCCGGGAAACAGCGCCAGGTCGATCGCGCGCATCGTGCGGAGCTCGGGCGACTCGCTGACGCTCGCCCCCGCCGGCGCCGCGGTGCCCGCGATGACCCGCCGCGCCGCCTCGTCGGGCGCGCCGGGCTCCCCCGGCTTGCGCGCGATCTTCGCCGCGCCCTTCTTCGGCGCCTTCGATCGCGCCGCGGCCTTCGCGGGCGTCTTGGCCGCGCTCTTCGCGCCGCCCTTCCCGCCAGACACGGCCGCCACCCGGGTCGGCGCCGGCTTCTCCGCCTTGCCCTCGGCCGGCCCATCCTTCTTCGCGTCGACCTTCGCCGGCTCCGCCTTCGCCGGCTCCGCCTTCGCCGGCTCCGCTTTCGCCGGCTCCGCCTTCGCTGGCTGCGTTTTCACCGGCTCAGCCTTTGTTGGCTCGGCCTTAACCGGCTCGGCCTTAACCGGCTCGGCCTTCGCCGCCTCGGCCTTGGCCGGCTCGGCCTTCGCCGCACCGGCCGGCGCCGCTACCTCCGAAGGAGGCGCCGCAAGGCCGTCGAAAGCGACGCCCGAGAGGGCGGCCAGCCAGCCAAGACATACAAGCCTGCGTGCGGCGCGTCGGATCCGCATGTCAGCGACCGACCTGTCTCACGATGCGCCCGAGGGGTCAACTTTGGCAGCCCACCCTAGGAGAGCAGGGCGATAAAGTCGCCGACCGCGGTGAACGGCAGGCTCTCGTTGACGACCCCGGCCCGCACCGCGGCCCCGGGCATGCCGTAGACCACCGCCGAGTCCTCGCTCTCGGCCACCACCGTGCCCCCGGCCGCGCGGATCGCCCGCGCGCCGTTCACCCCGTCGTCGCCCATCCCCGTCAGGATGATGCCCACCGCGCGGCTGCCGCCCACCTGCGCCACGCTCCGGAACAGCCGGTCCGCGCTCGGAACGTACCGATCCCCGGGCGCAGGCGCCCCCACCCGGATCCGGATATCCCCGCTCAGCCCGACCCCGCTGCCCGGCGTCACCGCGATCTCCATACACATCCGCCCCGGGCACACATACGCCTTGCGGGCCACCACCTGCTCGCCGTTCTGCGCCTCGACCACGCGGAGCCCGCCCTTGCGATCGAGCCGCTCCGCGAACGTGCGGGTGAACTTGTCGGGCATGTGCTGCGCGATGAAGATCGCGCCGGGGAAACGGTCCGGGATCCGGTTGAAGATCTCCAGGAGCGCCGTGGGCCCGCCCGTCGACGAGCCGACCGCCACGAGGTGGCGCAGCGAGACGCCGAGCCGCGACGACTCCTGCACCGCGCGCGGTGAGGCAGGCTGCGCCGCCCGCGCCGGGGCCGGCGCCGCCGCCGGCATCGGCGACCGGGGGCGGAGGTAGCGCACCAGCAGGACCTTCTGGATGATCTCCCGCCGGATCTGCGCGTCCGCCGTGAACTGCCGGTCCGGCTTCGCCACGAAGTCGACGGCGCCCAGCTCGAGCGCCTTGAAGACGTTCTCCTTGTGGCTGTAGCTCGAGACGATGATGACAGGCGTCGGCTGCCTCGCCATCAGGATGCGGAGGAAGGTGAAGCCGTCCATGCGCGGCATCTCGAGATCGAGCGTGATCGCGTCCGGCCGGAGCTGCGCGGCCTGACGGAGCGCGTCGTCGCCGTCACCGGCCTTGCCCACGACCTCGATCTCGTCGCTTCCGCTCAAGATCTCGGCGATGTTGCGCCGGTTGTACGCGGAGTCGTCGACGACGAGCACGCGCAGGGGAGCGAATGTCATGAGCGCAAAACCTTCCGCCGGAGGTTCATTCTACTCCACCCGGCGCGCCGTGGGACCAACCGTCGCCTGCGCAGCCTCGACTTCGTCGGCGCCTCATCCGCCCTCCCCCCCGCCGCCGCGCTCCGGGCCGCCCCGCTCGGCCGAGAAATCCGAGATCCCCAGGCGCAGCGTGGCGGCCGGCTTGCGGTACACGAGATCCTCCCGGAGGTGCACGAGCTCGAACGCGGTCGTGACGTTCAGGAGCGACTCGGAGTGGCCCAGCAGGAGGAACCCGCCGGACGAGAGGCGCTCGTAGAAGATGTCGATCACGCGGCGCCGCGACTCCTCGTCCAGATAGATGAGGACGTTGCGGCAGAAGATGACGTCCACGCGCCCGATCACCGCCGCGCGCGACGAGTCGAGCAGGTTCAGGTGGCCGAACTGGCAGAGCGCCCGCAGCTCGTCCGCCACGTGGAACCCGTCCGGGCGCTCCACGAAGTAGCGCCGCTTGAGGTCGGGCGGCGTCGCGCGGAACGCCGAGGCGCCGTACACCCCCTTGCGCGCCGCGATCACGCAGCGGCGCGAGATGTCGCTGCCGAAGATGCGGACCTCGCGGCGATCCGTGGCGCCCGACTCCCGCGCGGCGATCGCGATCGAGTAGACCTCCTCGCCCGTGGAGCAGCCCGCGCTCCAGATGGACAGCCGGCCCCTGGCGCCCCCCGCCTTGACGATCATGGGCACGAGCTCGGTCATGAGGGCGCGCAGCTGGTAGTCCTCGCGGAAGAAATACGTCTCGTTGACCGTGATGAGCTCGAGCGCCTCGTCGAGCTCGGCGCGCCCGCGGCTGTGGAAGCGCAGGTAGTCGTGGTACTGCGCGAACGACGAGAGCCCGAGCTCGACGACCCGCTCGCGGAGCCGGCGCTCCATGGACGTGCGCGCCTCGGGCCCGAACTGGAGCCCGCAGTGCTTGTTGAACAGGTCCCGCAGCCTCTGGAACTCGTCAGGCAAGAGGCGGATCTCGTCGTCCCGCCGCCGGTTCACAGCACCTTCCCCGACGGAGGCCCGCCGGACACCCCCGAGGGGGACGCCGGGCCTTCGCCGCCGTCGATCGCGACAGGCGCGCTCAGCCGATCCGCCGCGTCGCCCCAGGGAGGATCCGAGCGGAACGGCGCGCCCCCCTGCGCGGCGGCCGCGACGAGCTCGGGCTCCCCCGACGCGCGCACCAGCCCGAGCAGCTCGCGCGCGCGGGCCCGCTCGTCGCTCGCGCGGTCCGAGAGCGACGCGTAGAGGCGCCCCAGCGCGCGCGCCGCGGCCAGGCGGACCTCACGCTCCTCGTCGGCCAGGGAGAGGCTCAGCACGTCGAGCGCCGAGACGCCCGCCGCCGCCGCGATCGCGGTCACGGCCGCGCGGCGCGCGCGCACGTCGCCCGCCGACGCGACGCTCGTGAGGAACGCGATCTCCTCCGGCTCCGCGTCGCCGAGCGCCTCGATCACGATCGCCGCCGCGAGCTGGGTGTCCTCCGTGAGCGCGAGCCCGCGCGCGAGCTCGCGCGCCGTCTCGGGGTAGCGCTCCGTGAGCCCCGCGAGCGCGCTCTCCGCCGCGCGCGCGACCGGCAGCGAGATCGCGCGCGTCTGCGACACGACGAGCGGGAAGTCGACCGCGGCCCCGATCTTCGCGAGCCCGTAGAGCGCGCTGGTCGCCACGAGCGTCGACGGGCTCCGGACCGACCGCCGCACCGCGCCGAGCAGATCGGTGATCGTCGCGAGGGCGGCGGGCTGCTCGTCCGCCAGCGCAGCCTCGCGCGCGCCCTGCTCCGCGATCGCCACGGCGCCGTCGAGGAGCGCGGCCGTGGCGTCGTCGAGGCCCTCCCAGAGATCCGGGTCGGGATCGATGTGGCGCTCGAGGTACGCCAGCACCGAGGGCAGCGCCTCGGCGCCGAGCAGCCCCAGCGCGCGCTGCGCCGTCTCGACGAGCGCGGGCTCGATCATGGCCTGCACCGCGGCGTCGGACGCGCCCGGGGCGCGCGCCATCGCCGCGAGCAGGAGCGCCTGGGCGCGCCCGCTCACCGGATCCGCGCCGAGGCCGCGCCACGACGGAGGCTCCGCGGCGCCCGCGCCCGGCGCGGCGGCGGCGGCCTGCACGAGGCGGGGGCCCACCTCCGGCGGGGCCGCCCGGAGCGCGTCCACGACGTGCGACGCGAGCGGCCCCTCGGCGAGCCGCGCGAGCGCCCGGATGAGCTGCGCGAACGCGCCGCCCCGCGCCGTCGCGAGCGCCGCGCAGAGCGCCCGCGGCGCCTCCGGGCTCTCCGCGAGCGCCGCGGCGACGAGCGCCGCCGGGCGGAGGATCGGGTCGTCGAGGAGCAGCGACAGCACCCGCCACGGCACCGGCGCCTCGAGCCCGTTCAGCCCGTTCAGCGCGGTCAGCCGCACGAAGCGATCCCGATCGCCGAGCCGCTCGTACAGGATGTCCGTCACCCGCTCGCGCGCGATGAGCCCCATCCCGGCGATGGCCTCGATCGCGCTCTGGCGCAGGTTGTCGTCCTGCTCGGCGAGCGCCCCGTAGAGCGCGTCGAGCGCCGCCGGGTCGCGCGTGCGGCCGAGCGCGTCGACGACGAGCTTGCGCTCGTCGCCCGCGAGCGTGCCGAGCGCCCCGACGAGCGCCGGGGTGGCGTCGCGGCCGCAGTAGCCGAGCACCTCGATGGCCGCGTTCCTGAGGCCGACGTCGTCGCTCTTCTGCAGGGCGTCGAGCAGCGCCGTCACGAGGAGCTGCGGGGCGGAGGGCCGCTCGCGCTCGGCGTCGGCCCCGGGCGACGGCTCCCCCTCGCCGCCCTGCGACGGTGCGACGGCCGGCGCCGCCTGGATCAGCCGGTGGCAGGCGTAGGTCGCCTCCTTGCGGACGCGCCAGTCGGGATCCCCGAGCGCGCGGAGCAGGAGCGGCAGCGCCTCGGCGGCGTCGGCCCTGCCGAGCCGCGCGGCGGCCTGGCGCCGCTCCTCGGCGTCGTCCGCGGAGAGCGCCGTGGCGATGGCCGCGATCGGCATCGGCGTGCTCCGCACGCTCGGCGAGAGGGACTCCGGCTCGGTCGGGAAGGAGCCCGCGTCGCTCACGCGCGGGCCCTCGATCGGGCCGAGATCGTCGAACGCGCGGCTCACGGGGCCTCCAGGAGGGCGCCCGACGCGGCGAGCGCGAGCGCTAGCTCGATGAAGCGCCCGACGTCGAGCACGAAGATCATCCGCTCGTCGTGGGTCGTCACCCCCGTGATGCCGCGCAGATCGCTGCTGCCGCCCACCGGCGGCGTCGGCCTGTAATCGCCGCTCGTCCCGAAGACCTCCGTCACCGCGTCGACGACGAGCCCCACCGTGTGCGTCCCCACGTCGACGAGGATCCACTTGGTGCTGCGGCTCGGCTCGACCGGGGGCAGCCCGAAGCGCACGCGGAGCTCGATGACCGGCACCACCTCGCCGCGGTGGTTCGCGACGCCGGAGACCTCGGGGGGCGTGTGCGGCAGCGTGGTCACCTCGAGCGGATTCACGATTTCGCGGACCCGCGTGATGTCGATCGCGTAGTGGACGTCGCCGACCACAAAGCCGACGAGGCTCTTCTGCGGGTCGGGACGGCTGCGCTCTCCAGTCAACGGCATCTGAGCCTCCGAGCGACCGGGCTCTGCGAGCCGCCCGGGCGCGGACGAATCGTCCTCTAGGACGCGAGTATGGCCTGCAGGTCGAGCAGGATGATGACGCGCGGCTGCGCCTCGCCCTGGGTGCCATCCGACGCGCTCGCCCCGTGCATGGGCCGGGCGATGCCGGCGATGTAGCCCGCCACGTCGCCCCCGAGCGCCGTCGCGGCGTGCTCGATCTCGGCGTCGGCGAGCCGGTAGACCTGCTGGACCTCGTCGACGAAGAGGCCGAGCGTCTCGCCGTTCGCCGCGTCGACGAGCAGGATGCGCGCCCGCCGCTGCGCGGCGCTCTCGTGCAGCCGCATCCGCCGCCGCAGATCGATGACGGTGACGAGCTGCCCGCGCACGCTCACGATGCCCATCGTCGAGTCCGGCGCGCGCGGCACCGGGGTGAGCGGCGGCGGCTTCAGGATCTCGCGCACGAGCGAGACGGGCGCGGCGTAGGTGTCGCCCGCGAGCGTGAACGCGAGGTACTCGGTGCGCGGGCCGCTCGCCTGCGCGCGCGAGTTCCGCTTCGAGACCGGTATCCGGGCGGGCCTTCGGGTGAGGTTAGCCATGGGTGCTCCGCGGATCGTTGCGCTGCCGGTCCCCGCCGTGGAGGATCTCCTCGATGAGCGCCGGGGCGTCGAGGACGAGCGCGATGCGCTGATCGCCGAGCTCGGTGGCGCCGGAGAAGCCGCGCACCGAGGAGAGCGACGGGCCGAGCGCCTTGATCACGACGTCCTGCTGGCCGATGAGCGTGCTCACGACGAGGCCCAGCCTGCGCGCGCCGACCGACGCCACGACGATGTACTTGCGCTTGCTGCCCCCCTGGAACCCGAGCGTCGCGCGGCCGCCGTCGCCCCGGCGCCCGCCGGACACCGCGGCCCTCGCCGCCGAGCCGCCGCGCGCCCCGCCGAGCAGGCCGGCGATGCGCGCGCTGAGCTCCTCCTCCTCGTTCAGGCCGAAGAGCCGCGCCAGGTAGCAGAGCTGGAGCGTGCTGTTGCGCAGCGTGATCATCTCGCGGCCGTCGATCTGGCGCACCGTGGCCTCGTCGAGCGCGACCGCCTCCTGCACGTTGGTGAGCGGTATCGCGAACAGCCTGTCGGCGACCCGTACGATCAGCGCGCTGATGATCGCGAGCGTGATCGGCAGCGTGACCGTCATCTTGGTGCCGATGCCGGGCTCGCTGTGCACGTCGATGACGCCGCCGAGCTTGCTGATGTTCGTCTTCACGACGTCCATCCCGACGCCGCGCCCCGAGATCTCGCTGACGTCGGTCTTCGTCGAGATGCCCGGCTGGAAGATGAGGTTCAGCACCTCGCGGTAGCTCGTGGTCCGCGCGTCCTCCGGGGTCATGACGCCGCGGCGCAGGGCGGCGTCGAGCAGCTTGTCGACGTCGATGCCCTTGCCGTCGTCCTCGATCTCGATGACGACGTGGTTGCCCTTCTGGAAGGCGTTCAGCGCGATCGTGCCGACCGCCGGCTTGCCCACCGCCTCGCGCATGCTCTTCGACTCGATGCCGTGGTCGATGGCGTTGCGCATCATGTGCATGAGCGGGTCGCTGAGCTCCTCGACGATGAGCTTGTCGACCTCGGTCTCGGCGCCCGTGATGACGAGGTTCACGAGCTTGTCGGCGTCGCGGCTGATCTGGCGGACGACGCGGGCGAGCTTGTCGAAGACCTGCCCCAGCGGGACCATCCGGACCTCGAGGATGCCCGCCTGCATCTGGGCGAGGTGCCGGTCGAACGTGCGCTGGAGCCTGTGGAGGTCCATCGAGAGCTCGCGCTCGGTGGGCGCCGCGCGGAGCCGCTCGACGAGGCGGCCGAGCGCGGAGCGGACGAGGGCGAGCTCGCCGACGATGTTCATCAGCCGGTCGAGCTTGTGGATGTCGACCCGCACCGTCTGCGCGACGGAGCGGATGGAGCTGAGCTCTCCCTTGCGGTTGCCGCGCCCGCTCGACGGCGGGCTCGCCGCCATCGAGCCGGTCAGGTCGACGGCCCGCGACACGCCCGTCGGCGCGCCGCCGCGGAGCGCCGCGGACATCGACGGCATGCCGGGCGGCGCGACCCGCCCGTGGCCGTTGTTGTTGCGCCGCGGGATCTCCTCGACGGCGGCGCCGGCCTGGTGCAGGGCGCGCTGGAGCTCCTCGAGCGGCGCGCGCGAGGCCATCAGGATGTCGAGCTCGATCGAGTCCTGGTCCGCGCCCGCGCCGGTCGGCAGGTAGGTGATGATCTCGCCGTACGGCTTCGCGGTGATCTTCAGGTCGTCGAGGGCCTGATCGATCGTGGCGAGGTGGAACTGCACGCGGAGCCGGAACAGGGTCATCCCGCTCGCGATGTTCGTGCGCAGCCGGTGCTCTTCGTACTCGGTGAGCACGGAGAGCAGCCCCGGATCGAGGTCGTAGTTGTCGTCGGGGAGCCCGGCCGCGCTCGGGCCTGCGTCCTGGTGCAGCTGGCGCAGGAGGTCGTCGACCTCGGGCATCGGCGCGTCGCGCCCGTCCTTCTCGTTCTGGAGGATGCGCCCGTAGAGCTCGACGCTGCGGAACAGGAGGTCGAGCACGGACGCGCTGATCTCGATGCGCCCGAGGCGCAGGTTGTCGAGCAGCTCCTCGAGCTCGTGCGACAGGGTGGCCATCCGGGTCGCGCCGAAGAGCCCGGCGAGCCCCTTCAGGGTGTGCACGGCGCGGAAGACGTCGTTGATGACGTCGGGGTCGACCTTGTTGGTCCGCACCGCCTCGTCGAGCGCGAGGAGGTCGCGCCCGAGCCCCTCGACGATCTCCTGCGCTTCCGAGAAGAACTCTTCGCGCGCCCGATCGCCGCTGTCGACCATCAGCCGCCGCCTCCCTCGCCGGAGCCGGGCTGCTTTGTGCGGGTCGCGGGCTCCTCCGCGCGCGCGGGCGCCGGGGCCGCGCGATCGTCGACGCCGGCGGCGCCGTCAGCGGAGGGCGAGGCGCCGGCCTGCGGCGCCGCTGCCCGCGCGTCGAGGCTCTCGACCACCGCGTCGCGCAGGGCCTCGGGCGTGAACGGCTTCGGGAGGAAGCGATCGGCGCCGAGGCGCAGCCCGCGCTGGATGTCGCGCTCGGTCGCCTGCGTGGAGATGATCAGGATGGCGACGTGCCGGTAACGATCGCTCTGCCGGACGAAGCGGATGACCTCGAGCCCGTTGATGTCGGGCATGTTGATGTCGGTGATCACGAGGTCGAACGCGCCGCGGGGCAGGAGCCGCAGCGCGTCGAAGCCGTTCACGGCCTCGACGATGTCGACGTCGCCCGCGAGCCCCAGCACGCGGTCCTCCAGCGT
Organism: Sorangium sp. So ce375; assembly: GCF_051473855.1. Lineage (NCBI taxonomy): Bacteria > Pseudomonadati > Myxococcota > Polyangiales > Polyangiaceae > Sorangium > Sorangium sp. So ce375. The sequence goes on along the minus strand of NZ_CP150335.1, from coordinate 2,276,756 downwards.
CGAGCGGATGTACGCTCGCATTGCCGGCGAGTCCTCGACGATCAGGATGCGTGCCATGCGGCGACAGGGTAACGGAAATCGGCCGGGGAAGAGCAACTCGCTGAGCGCCCGGGGGCGACGCGCGCGGTCTTCGCGGCGCGCGGGCCTATGTACGGCGGTCTCCCTCCCGGAGTAAACCAGCGCGAGCACCTCCCTGCACGATCGGCGAGGCGGCCGCGCGGGCGGCGCGTCTGGCCAGGCCGCGCGGCCGGCGCGTCTGGCCAGGCCGCGCGCGGCGCTGCCGGGGGCGGGGCCGCCGCGCGCGGCGCGGCCGGCGCCTCGGGGGTATGGGGTGCCGCCCTTCCCTGCCGGCGTGGACGTGCGGCCGTGCCCGCCCGGCGGGGCGGCCGCCGGGGAGGGGCCGCCTGCGGCTCCGAATTGACATGGCGGCGTCCGATGCGCGCTAATCGCGCGCGTGAAAATTCTCCTTTGTTCTCCAGCGTTCCGCATCCTGCTCGCCGCCCTGTTCGCTCTGTCGAGCGTGGCGTGCGGCGGCGGGCTGCGGGTGACCCGGATCAACTCCGCCCAGAAGAAGCCGAACAACGTCTGGGTGTTCTTCAGCGTCGATGCCGGCGAGGACGAGCCGGTGGGCGGCCTCACGGCCGAGGACTTCGAGATCTACGAGGACGAAGAGCTCGTCTCGAAGTTCGAGAGCAAGCAGACCATCCAGAACCCCGAGGTCGCGGCGGTCATGTACACGATGCTGCTCGTCGACATGAGCGGCAGCATCACCGAGTCGGGTCAGGCCGACGCCCTCGTCGACGCCGCGCAGTCGTTCAGCGATCGGGTGGGCAAGAGCCAGAAGGTCGGCGTCTACGCGTTCGACGGCGAGGTAAAGATCCACTCGGTGGTGCCGTTCACCGAGGCGCAGGGCTCGGTCCAGGGCGGGCTCGAGGGGCTCCGGAGCTACAAGCCGAAGGACACGTCGACGAACCTCCACGGCGGCGTGGTGGAGGGCATCCGGGAGCTCAAGAAGCAGCTCGACAAGGACCGGCGTCCCCTCAAGTTCGGCACGCTCGTCGTCTTCTCGGACGGCACCGATCGCGCGAACCGCGTGAGCCGCGAGGACATGCTGAACGAGCTCAAGAAGGAAGACTACGAGAACTACCAGATCTTCGTCGTCGGCGTCGGCGCCGAGATCGAGAAGGCGCGGCTCGACGAGATCGGGCGCGACGGGACCGAGCTCGCGGCGGACCAGGCGAAGGTCAAGGAGTCGTTCGACAAGATCGCGGCGAAGATCGAGGCGCACATGAAGCGCTTCTACCTCCTCTCGTACTGCACGCCGGCGCGCGCGGGGGAGCACGAGGTGGAGATCAAGGCGATCCGGAAGGATCCCTCGGCCTCGGGGTCGCTGTCGTGGAAGTTCAACGCCGACGGGTTCGGGCCGCCGCCGGAGTGCGATCCCAACACCCCGCCGTCGTTCGAGCTGAAGGCGACCGTGCCCGCGGCCGACGACAGCGGCGGCGGAGCGGGCGCGAAGGCGAGCTTCAAGGCGAACGCCAACGTGAAGGTCGAGGCGAAGTGAGGCGCGCCGCGGCCGCGCAGGGCGGCCGCGACGCCGTTCCAGCGGCTCGCCGCGCCCCGCGGCGGGCCTGGGCTCGCCGCGCCCTGCGGCGGGCGTGATCGAGTGGCTGATGCGGAACAAGGCCTTACCCTGCTCCGCGATGCCGCCCCCCCGCTCCGAGCGCGCCGACCGCGACATCGATCCTCGCCCCCGCCTCTCGGCAGGACGCACCCCGCCCCGGCCACCGCCGTCGCGCCGCGCCCGTCGCCGCGCGCGGCTCCTCTCGCTGGCCGTCGCGGCGCTCGTCTCGGCAGCCTGGCCCGCGCCGATCGCGGCGCAGCCGGGCCCCGCCGAGCAGGCGAGCGAGGACATCTCTGCTGCCCAGAAGCGCTGGAGGGCCGCCGTCGAGAGGGACGAGCTGGCCGAGGCCGCCGCCCTCGCCGACAGGTACTTTGCGCTGCTGGAAGGCACCTCCGAGCTCGATAACGAGCTCGCCCAGTTCTACCTCGCCTACGGCGACTACGCGCGCGCCGAAGCGCTGCTGGTGCGGGGGCTGACGGCCCAGCAGCCCTCCTTCAACGACGAGGGGATGCTCTATGTCCGGCTCGGCAACCTCTACCTGGACCTCGGGGACCTCCAGAGCGCCGAGGATCTCCTGAAGCGAGCCCAGCCGCTCCTCCAGGGCTGGGGCGAGTTCTATGCCGTCGATTCGCTCGCGCGGCTGTACCTGGAGCGACGCGCGCTGCGCTCCTTCGCGGAGGCGCTCGACAGGATGCGCGTGATCCTCAAAGAGGCCACCGACGGCTCGTCGTGGTCCTACGCGGTCCCGGATCTGCGCGCGGCGCAGCTCGCCTTGCGGCGCGGGCAGGTCCACGAGGCCGAGCGGCTCCTCCTCGCGCTGCGCCCGCAGCTCGATCCCGCGCTCCCGGCGCTGAGCGGGGGGCGCGCCGATCTGCTGGAGGAGCGCGGCGTGCTCCTCACCCGCAAAGGCGACGCCGCCGCGGAGGCGCGGCTCCTCCAGGCGCTGGCGATCCGCGAGCGGATCTTCGCGCCGGATCACCCGGCCATCGTCCGGGTGCTGGGGCACCTCGCGAACCTGTACGTCGCGCAGGGTCGGGCCGCCGTCGCCGTGCGGACGCGCGAGCGGGCCGCCGGCCTCCAGGACCGGGGCGCCCGGGCCAACCTGGCCAGGGGCTCCGAGCGGCAAAAGCGCCTGTACATGGCCCTCGTCCAGCGCGACACCGACGCGACCCTCTCGCTGCACCTCAAGGATGCCCCGCGCGACCAGGCCGCGGCGCGGCTCGCCCTTCGGTCGATCCTCCGGCGCAAGGGGCTCGTGCTCGACGCCATCGCCGAGAGCTACGCGGCGCTGCGGCGCGACACCGGCGCCGAGGGCCGGGCGCTCCTCGACGCCCTCACGCAGCTCGACGCGAAGCTGTCCACCGCGATCTCCCGCGGCCCGATCGACATCCCCGTCGAGGAGCACCAGCGCGAGGTGCAGCAGCTCGAGGCCGAGCGCCAGCGGCTCGAGTTCCAGCTCGCCGCGCGGACGCGCGCCGCGCGCCCAGCGGACGCGAGAGAGCCGCCGATCACGGTCGAGGGCGTGCAGGCGGCGATCCCCGAGGGGGCGGCGCTCGTCGAGATCGTCCAGTACCGGCCCCACGACCCGTTCGGGCCGCCGGTGAGGCCCACGTGGGGCAAGCCTCGCTACGCGGCCTACGTCGTCGGGCGGCGCGGGGACGTCACGGGGGTGGATCTCGGCGACGCCGCCGCCATCGACGCTGTCGCCGCGGAGCTCTCGAAAGATCTCTCGGATCCCGGGCGAGATCCCCGGGAGCGCGCGCGCCGCCTCGACGCGCTCGTGATGCAGCCGATCCGGGCCGCCCTCGGCCCCGCGCGCTGGCTCCTCGTCAGCCCGGACGGCGCGCTGAACCTCGTGCCGTTCGCGGCCCTCGTCGACGAGGAGGGGCGCTACCTCATCGAGCGCGCCTCGTTCACTTACCTGACCAGCGGGCGCGATCTGCTGCGCGCCGCGGGCGGCGCCGGGGCGCCGCGGGCCGTGGCGCCTCGGGGAGACGTGCTGGTGATCGCCGATCCCGCGTTCGGCAGCCTCTCGGAGCTCGCGCTGGACGACGACCCCGCGCGCGGCCTGCGCTCCGCCGAGATGGCGGGGGCGCGCTTCCCGCCCCTGCCGGGCACGGAGCGCGAGGCGGAGGCGGTGCGGAGCGCGCTGGCCAGCGCGACGGTCCTGACCGGCCCCGCGGCGACCGAGGAGGCCCTCAAGCGGGCGCAGCGGCCGCGCGTGCTGCACATCGCGACGCACGGCTTCTTCCTCCCGGACCAGGGCTCCCCGGCCGACGCGGCGAGCGCGAGCTCCCGCGGCGAGGGGAGCGAGGGCCTGACGTGGAGCGAGAACCCGCTCCTGCGCTCGGGCCTGGCGCTGGCCGGCGCCAACGCGCGGCGGAGCAGCTCGGACGAGGACGACGGCATCCTGACCGCGCTCGAGATCTCCTCGCTGGACCTCCACGGAACCCAGCTCGTCGTGCTCTCGGCCTGCGAGACGGGCCTCGGCGAGGTGCCGCGCGGCGAGGGGGTCTACGGGCTCCGCCGCGCGCTGCTCCTCGCGGGGGCGGAGACGCAGGTGATGAGCCTGTGGAAGGTCGGCGACATGGCGACGCGGGATCTCATGACGTCGTACTACGCGGCGCTCGCGCGCGGCGGAGGGCGCAGCGAGGCGCTGCGCTCGGCGCAGCTCCAGATCCGGCGCGAGCGCCCGCACCCGCACGCGTGGGCCGGCTTCATCACCTCCGGCGAGGGCGCCGCGCTCGACGGCAGGCAGGTCGCGCCAGCCTTCCCGCGCGCGGCGAGCCCGCGCGGCTGCGCCTGCGCGGCCGGCGAGGGCGGCCCGAGCGCTCCGCCCGGGCTCGCCGCGATCGCGGCGGCGCTCCTCCTTGTCGCGCGGAAGCGCTGGCCCCGCATGCCTGAGGCTTGATAGACGTCGACGCCGGAGCCCACCCATCGCGGGCTCGTGGAGGTCTGCATGCGTCGATCGGCGATCGTTCTGGTGCTCCCCGTCCTGACCTGGTTTCTCGCTGCCTGCGGAGGCGCGCAGGCGCCCGAGCAGCCCGCCGCGAAGGAGGGCGAGGCCGAGATCTGCCCCACGGGAGATCCCAGCACGCAGCCTTGTCCGGAGGGCTGCGTGTGGGACGAGAAGGTCCAGAAGTGCAACAAGGACCGCGGCATCATCGTGCACTACAAACCGGGCGCGGTGGCCCCCACGCCGGCGAAGTGATCATCCGTCGTCGAGCCACGCCGAGAGCTCCGGCAGGAGTCCCCGCAGCAGGCCGATGACGCGCGGGCTCGACGCGCGCACCTCCCCGACGAGCCGCCGGCGCTCCGCCTCGACCTTGCCGAGGACTCTGTCGCGCTGATCGGCGCGCGCTGCCTGCGCCCGGAGCCGTAGCGGGGCGCGGTTCGTGTATAGGTCCTGGCGGTCCGAGAAAGTGCGGCGAGCGTGTCGCGTCGACGAGGATCCGGTCCCTGTTTCCAGTCCTCCCGGAGCATGGGCCCGTAGCTCAAGGAAGTGTCACCGCAGCTCCCGGTCAGAAGCGTTACCAGGGCTCCCGGTCGTTCACGCACACTACGCGGCCACGGCGGCCCTCCTACGCGGCTCCGGTGACCGGTACAGACCGGGGGCCTGGGTTACAAAGTTGACCGGGACCCTGGGTGACAGATCAGACCGGGAGCCTAGGTAACAGGCTCTCGGTTTTTGTAGGAAACCGACCGGAGGTGTCGGTGCCCTGGAAAGCGATCTGTCCCATGGATCAGCGCGTTCATTTCGTCAGTTTGGTCAACGAGTCCGACGAGACGTTCACGGCGCTTTGCGAGCGCTTCGGGATCAGCCGGAAAACAGGCTACAAGTGGGTCGCGCGCTATGAAGCGCGTGGCGCTGCCGGGCTCGCAGAGCATCGGCCGGTGGCACACTCATGCCCGCATCGGACGCCGGCGGAAGTGCTCGACAAGCTGATCGAGCTTCGCAAGGAGCACCCGAAGTGGGGGCCGAAGAAGTTGCGTGCGCGACTGGAGTCGCTAGGCGTCAAGGAGCTGCCAGCCGCCAGCACGATCGGCGACGCACTCAAGAAGCACGGGTTGATTCCGCCGCGCCGCCGTCGGGTTCATCCGCCCATGCACCCGCTGCCGATCGCGCCGACAGCGTATCCGAATGAAACGTGGTGCGTGGACTTTAAGGGGCACTTCGTGGTCAGCGACAAGACGCGCTGCTACCCGCTGACCATCACGGATCACACGACCCGTTTTCTACTCAAGTGCGAGGGTCTCGTCAAGGCAGATGACATCGCTGTAAGGCCTCACTTCGAGCGAGCGTTTCGAGAGTTTGGCCTCCCGGCGCGAATCCGCTCGGACAATGGGCCTCCGTTCGCAAGCCCGGGCATCGGTGGGCTCTCCGCGTTGTCCGTCTGGTGGATTCAGCTCGGCATTACGCCGGAGCGAATCGAGCCCGGCCATCCGGAGCAGAACGGTCGGCACGAGCGGATGCATCGCACGCTAAAGGACGAAGTGGCAAGCCCGCCGGCCGCGTCCATGCTCGCACAGCAGCGCGCGTTCGATCAGTTCCGACGGGTGTACAACACGGAGCGTCCGCATGAGGCACTCGAGATGAAGACGCCGTCGTCTCGGTACACGCCATCTCGTCGATGCCTGCCCGAGAGACCCAAGTCGCCCGAGTATGCCGACACGATGAAGGTGCGGAAACTGGACGATATGGGCCGCTTGAGCTTCGCCGGGCAGACCTCGAAGACGAGAGTGTCCCGGCTGCTCGCTTACGAACCGGTGGGGCTCGATCCGGTCGAGGAAGATGGCTGGAACCTCTACTACGGGCCGGTTCTGCTTGCAAAGGTCACGCTCAAGAACAAGGAGCTCCGCTTCGAGAAGCAGCGCTGAGCGCCTTCACAACGAACCAACAGCAAACTCACAAGTTGCCAGTCTCCCCCCCCGGCCCCCCCTCGAATGAGCTTCGCTTCTAGCCTTTGGCGGCACTCGCCTCGGCACCGTCAACTGGCGCGACCGCGCGCAAAGAGAGACGATGACGGCTTTTGTCTTTGTCTTGAGACTCGGATTGCGTTAATAGGCTGCTGGTACGTGACGACGAAGAACCCCGTTCGCGTAACCAATCGTATTGGTCTGCGTCTACTCACCCCCCGGTAAGTGACGGCAGCCACCCGGACCGCGGCTCCGAGCCTCGCGGACCGCGATCCCGGGAGCCCAGAAAGTGTCACCTAGGCTCCCGGTCTAAAGTGTTACCAGGGCTCCCGGTCGTTCAACCTCCTGCGCGGCTCCCGCGGCCCTCCTACGCGGCCACGGCGGCCTCCTGCGCGGCCCTCGCGGCCCTCCTACGTGACCACGGCGGCCCTCCTACGCGGCTCCGGCGGCCTCCCGCGCGGCCCTCGCGGCCCTCCTACGCGACCACGGCGGCCCTCCTACGCGGCTCCGGCGGCCTCCCGCGCGGCCCTCGCGGCCCTCCGGCGCACCCACGCTGGTGTCCTATCGTACAATCGCGTCGCTCCTCTGCTGCCCCGCCGCTCCACCGCGCAACCCAATTCGTGTCCTATCGTACAATCGCGCGACTCCTGCTCGGTGCGCAGCTGAAGCGAATGCGCGACGGTGATGTCAGAGGCAGGCCAGCGCTGGGTGCGGCGCGTCGGATGAGGGCTCGGGCTCGTTTTCATATCGCACCACGAGCCTGGAGGATCGAGGCAGGCGGATCCTTGTCGGGATCGGCCATGCGTGCGCACAAGACGGGATGAGTGACAGCCAGGCACCCAGCGCTCACCTGGCTCCGGGACCGGGTGCGCTCGTTTGCGACGGGCGTTTGAGGCGAGGAGCCCAGTTGGCGCGTGAGCGCATCGGCCCGCGCCCACCGGAGCCAGAGGAGCCGAGCCAAGCAGCATCGTCCGGTTCCCCTCCGCGCTCGGCGAGGCCCGCCACTTCGGTGTGCCGCACCACACTTCCTCGCGTCGCGATCCGGCTTCCTTTGCCCGCGCGCTCAAGCCGCCTTGACGGAGGCAACCCTTTGCTCTCTTCTCCTTCTGCTGTATCAGCGAGATCTTCCACGAGAGCGCGTGTATGCAAGAACCGATGACCCGGGGCTCTCTGATTCTCAATGCAGCAGCCTACTCGGATGTGCTGTGTGACGAGGCTGGGGTCCGCCGGGTTCGTCACGGGCTCTCGCAGGAGCTCAGGAGGGCGCTGGCCACCATGTCCAGCGCGGCGTGGTACCCTCGCGCGTACTACGTCGAGGTGCTGCGCGGCATCGTCCAGGTCCACAACGAGCCATCGCAGAGCTACCTGGACGTCGTAAGGTGCGGCCGGACGGTCTTCGAGAAGGAAGCGAACACCTTGATGAAGCTGCTCCTCAGGGGGATGAACGCTCGGCTCTTCCTCCGGAAGTTCCCCGACTTCTGGGCGCAGGATATGGTCGGCGGGGCGCTGCGGGTGGACTCCTCGCAGATCGAGCGGAACGAGGTGACGCTGCTCGTGACCGAGGTCGCGGGGTTCGAGCACCTCGGACCGCTGTGCGTCGGTTTCGCCGGCCGTGCGCTGGAGCAGGTGACCGGCAAGCAGGTCGACGCGACCCAGACTGGCTGGTCGTTCGACGAGCCAGACGCGGATGAGCTCACGTTGCGCTTCTCGTGGTGAGCGCCGACGCGCCGGCGTGAGCGAGCGGTGACTGCCAGGCTGAGGAGACGAGAACTCCTCTGAAACAGAGGGCATGCCAGGTCGACGCCCAGCTGGTCGACCCACGGGACGCTCTCACGCGTCGCCCGCCTGACGCCTTGCCGGTGTGCCGCGGCGCGGGGCGCCGTCGGCATCAGCGGTGTGTTCGGCACGCGCCGCCGCGCCGACTCACGGGTACCGGTTTCGGCGCAATAGCAACGCACGCAGGCGGACTCGGTCTTCACCATTCATGTCCAGGAGCTGGACTGTGGCGCGCCCCTCGGCCGTCAGCCCTTGGATTGCACCCTCAATCGCGATCGTGAAGTGTTCGTGCCAAGAGTGATACCTGGGATGATACAGCGCCACGAGGATCCCAGTCGCTGGATCAATCGAGGCGATGTTAGGCCCCCTTCTTCAGATTGCAATGGATGCAGCAGAGGCACAGATTGGCAACATCGTCGGAGCCACGATGCTGCCTCCCGATGATGTGATCGACTTGATGGGGAAGGATTGAAGCTTCTTGAGGAAGCCGGCAGTACTCACACGCGCCCTGGGCGCGCCGCTGCACCGTCTCCCGCACATCGTTCGAGAGCTTCACGAAGCCGCGCGCATCGTCCAGAACTCCTCGGCCTCGAGCTTGAGGAGGCTGAGCCTGTCGTTCAAGCGGACGATCTCTGCGTACTCCCTTTGCTCCTCCGGGGTGAGCGCGCCTTCGGTGCTCTTCCGAGCGAGCTCCTCGACCCGTGGGGAGAGATCTCTGCTGACGGCATCGAGCGCCGCTTCAAGCTGTTCGAGGGTTCGCCTTTCCATGATGCTCTCCGTTCGACGTCGGCACGGAGAGCATGTCATCCCTGCGCCGTCGCCTCAAGCTCTGCCCGCCTCGGGCGGGCGAAGCAGCTCCGTGAATCACTCCAACAACCACGATCGCGGCGGGCAGGATCCGGTAAAAGACCGCGTACGGGAAACGCTCGACGAGTACGCGCCGGACGTCTCGATACAGCGGCGGGTACGCGAGCGGTGCGCTCCGAATGCGTTTGATGGCGTCGTCCAGCTCTCGCCGGAAGACGGCGCCAAGCCCAGACCGCTGCTCCTCGTACCAGCGGAAGGTCTCGAGGGCTTCGGCGCGAGCTTCGGCGAGGAAGACGACGCGGCTCACGGCTCGTCGGTGGTCATCTCGGCACGGACGTCCTCCCAGGGGACACCGATGGGGCCTTCGAGATCGAGGCGATCAAGGCGGCGGTCAAGCTCAGCGCGGAGCTCGGCGCTCAGAGACAGGTCGTCCGAAGAAAGGATTCGCCAAAGGTCATCGATCAGAGCCAGCTTCTCGTCTGCGGTGAGCTTGGAGAGGTCGAGCGCGGGCTTGCCCATGGGCGTATCCTTCACCAGAGGGGCCGGCAACGCCAGCGCACGCGAGCCTGGGCGGGCGTCGAGGGCTCCGCCGTCCGTCCTCCGGCGCGTGGCGCCGGCCCCTTGAGGTCGGCGAGCGCCGGCCGCCGCTGCGGCCCACCGGTGCCCTGGCGAGCGACCCGCCTCGCGTGAGCGCGCGGGAGGGAGCCGAGTCACAGAGCTTCCTTTTCTGTTCTTGATTGAGCTGCGCTCGGCGAGCTCCTCCCGCACACGATGATCGAGACAGCGCGCTTGCCGCTCGGCGTGGCGACGGATGAAGCCGATCAGCGCGCTCGGGCGGGCCGCCCTCAGCGCAAGGGCAAGCCGGGCCGGTCCCGATCCAGCGGATCTGCGCGCTGGACACCCCAGCTAGGGCGGAGCGCTCGCGCCCTGGCAGACGCTGCGTGCCAGCAGGAGATTCCAGCTCCGGCGGACGCGCAGCGCCAGACGGAAGCCGGGGAGGCCTTCCGACTTTTTTCTGTAACTCCGGGGCGGGTCCGGCCACATGGGGCTCGTGGCATCGCTCTCGGAGGTCTGGATGGCGGCCCCGGCGCTCGCGGTCCAGGAGGGGGAGGATCCGGCGAGCACGCCGGTGGAGGGGGCGGAGCACGCCGCGCGGAGGCGCGCGCTGGAGGCGCTGTACGCGGCGCACGCGCGGGCCATCCACCGCTTCCTCTGCGATCTGCTCGGGGACACGGCGGCGGCGGCCGACGCTACGCAGGAGACGTTCGTGCGGGCCATGCGCCGGCTGCACACGCTGGAGACGCCAGAGCGGCCCGCGCCGTGGCTGTTCGGCATCGCCCGGCACGTGTCGCTGGAGCACCGGAGGGCGCGGCGGCGGCGGCGGCAGGTGCTCGACGACGGGCCGCTCGACGCCTGGGAGGAGCGCCAGGCCGCGTGCGCGGCGCGGGCGCCGGGGGCGCCGCGCACGCCGGAGGACGAGCTGATGGGGCGCGAGGCGCTCACGGTGCTGGCCGGGGCGCTGGATCAGCTCGGCGAGGACCGGCGCGCGGCGCTCTTGCTCCGGCTGGATCACGGCCTCAGCTACGAGGAGATCGCGCGGCTCATGGAGTGGAGCCTGCCCAAGGTGAAGGTGGAAATCCACCGCGCGCGGCAGGAGCTGCGCGCGGAGCTCGTGCGGTACGACGGAGGTGGGCGATGAGCGGGTGCCGTCCCGAGGCGGTGGAGGCGTACGCGCTCGGCGAGCTTTCGGCGGCGGAGGCGGCCGAGGTGGAGGCGCACCTCGCCGGCTGCAGCGCGTGCGCCGAGGAGCTCGCGTGGGCGCGCCGCGAGCAGGCGCTGTTCGCGGCCCGCGCGGAGGAGATCCCGGAGCCGCCGCCCTTCGAATCCATCCTGATGCGCGCGCTCGACGAGGGGCGCGAGGCGCGCGCCGAGGAGGCCGCGCCCGCGCGCGCGGCCGCGCCGGCGGTCGACGACGCAGCAGCCCCGGCGCCTGCGCGCCGGCGCGCGGCGGGGCCCTCGGGGAGGAGGGGCAGCCGAGCGCACGCCATGAGCGCGCCGAGCACCCTGAAGAGGTGGCTCCCGCGCGCCGCGGCCGCCGTCGCGCTGGCGCTCGGGGCCGCGCGGCTCGGGCTGCCGCGCGACGCCGCGACGCCGCTCGCGCCGGAGCCGCGCGCGGCCGCGCCGAGCATCGCCCCGAGCGCGCCGCCTGCCCCGCCGGAGATCGTCTTCGAGGAAGAGCACGGCGCGGCCTGCGGGGAGGTCTGCGATTCCACGCCCGGGGAGCACGACGTCGATCCGTCCGAGCACCCGGGCGGTGACGGCCCGAGCGCCGGGCAGGCCTGCGACGACGAAATGGCGTGCGCTGATATGTCGTGTGTAACTCCCGAGCCGTAGCGGCAACAGGGGGAGTGAGGCCCGACGAAACGGCGACGCCACAATGGCGACGCGAATCCCGCGCGCCGCGGGCCGAGGAGGAACAGACAATGCGCACGTCGACCCGCTCCCCGCTCGCCTTCCCTCTCCGCGCTGCCGCCACGGCCCTCGCCCTCGTGCTCACCGCCGCGTGCAGCAATGCGCCGGACGACACGGCCCCGATCGCGGAGGCCGCGCCGGCGGCCTCCGCGCCCCGCACCGCGGCCCGGAAGCCCGCGGCCACGAAGGCGGCGGCACGGAAGCCCGCGGCCGCAATTGCGGCGGAGGTGCCCGCGATCCACGGGCCCGGGAGGGCCTGCGATCCCGAGCCGGGCGGCGACTGCGGCTCGTGCGACGGGGCCGGGGATCACGGGCCGGAGCACCTGATCGGCGAGGAGGTCGAGCAGCTCGCCATCCGCAATGCGCCGACCCGCGGCCCGGCCAATGCGCCGGTGACGCTGGTGGTCTTCTCCGATTTCCAGTGCCCGTTCTCCAGCAAGTTCGCGGGCGTGCTCGACCAGCTCGAGCAGGAGTACCCCGGCAAGCTCCGCCTCGCCTTCAAGCACCGCCCCCTGCCCATCCACGAGCAGGCGCGCATCGCGGCGCGGGCGTCCCTGGCGGCGCACGCGCAGGGCAAGTTCTGGGAGTACGAGGCGGCGCTTTTCGACAAGGCGCAGGGCGCGCTCGACCAGGCGGGCCTGGAGGAGCGCGCGGCGGATCTCGGGCTGGACGTGGCGCGGTTCGCGCGGGACATGCAGTCCCCCGCGCTGGAGGCCCAGGTGGCCGCCGACTTCGAGGAGGGCGACCGGCTCGCGATCAGGGGCACGCCCACGCTGTTCGTGAATGGCCGCCGCGTCATGGGGGCGCAGCCCATCGGCGTGCTGCGCACCGCCATCGACCGCGCCCTGGCGGGGAAGTAGCTTCCTCCCGCCCGGAACAGCTCTGCCAGACCTGGATCTCCGCGCCTTCCCGCGCGGTGACCGCCCGCGCGATCACCGCGCGCTGCGTGCTGCGCCATCGGACAGCCGAGGACGTGCTGCCCCGGGTCGCGCTGAGGCAATGGGCGCTGACGTTTCCGTTTCCGTGGCGGCGCAGGCTCGCCCAGGAGGGTGCGCTGTTCGGCGCGTTGACGCGTATCTTCGTCGAGAGCGTGGAGCCGGTACAGAGGACGTCGGCGACAGGGATGCTCGTGGGCATCACGACGTCGGGCGTCGGCGAAAGCAGCGACGTGGCGGGCGGCGCCGGAGCTTCCTTCTCCGTCTGCTCTGGCGCCTTGGTGTGCTCGCGCTCCGGCGCTTTCTCGTCCGCCTTTGCGTCGTCACACGCCTTCTTCTTCGCGTGCCGCGTGCCGCCCGCGCCTTCGGCGTCACGAGGGCACGCCACGTCGAGCGGCCAGCGAAGACGCCGTGGTAGGTGATGGTCGGGTAGAACGGTGGGGGTATCAAGGCCGCGAGCCGCGCCATGAACTCGATGGGCGTCATCACGCGGCGCGTGCTGCCGCGCCGTGCGCTCTCAATGAGGTAGGCCACGCGCCCGTCCTTCAACACCTCGATGCGGTCGGTCGCGAACGGCGGACGCGCGCAGTACCGGAGCAGACGCTCCCGTCCTCGTCGTCGTTCGCCGCTATACGCACGGCACGGTGCACGTCGAGTACAACTGGAGTATTTGGCATTGAGGGCCGACGGTCGAGGCAGTCCAGCACAAGGAGGTCATTACTCAGAGGCTTATCGTCCCGAACAGGCTCAAGTGTCGACCGTCGCTCCGGAGCCCCTGGGCGTTGGCGTCGGCGTTGGCGGTGGCGTTGTCCGTCACCTGACCGCTCGACAGGATGAAGTCGATACCCTGATTGTGACCCAGCCAGTTACTGGGGCCGCCCTGGTTGTTGTTGATGCTGTGAATGAGGTCTGCCATCGCCCCCCCGTTCGGGTTCACCTGGGCATTGAAGTCGCCGGTGAAGATCCAGGACATGCCCGGGTGGTGATTCGACAGGGCGTGCTGCAGGTTGACAACCTGATCAGCCGCCATCGAGCCTGCCTCGTTGTGCCAACTGAAGAAGGCGACCTGTGCATTCTGATTCACGACATTAAAAATGACCCGCACCGGGGGGCGCGCCTGGTAGAAGGAAAGCTGGTGAAACTCACCAGGCACGAAGAACTGAGGCCCTACTGCAACGGTGACGACGTTGGGGTTGTACAGGATCAGGTAGCCGCTGGGACTGGTGTTGGCCGCAACGCTAGGGTTGGGATACTCCGCGGACATGGTCAGCGCGACATACGATGTACCATTGTAGGTCAGGGCGAGCTGGGCGGCGTTTCCGAGCAACGTGAGCGGCACCTCCTGGAACGCGAGGATGGCCTGACCATGATTGGCGCCGAATGTCGCGGCGGCCCTTATTCGATCCCTTGGCGCCTGCCCTCCGATGCTGCGCGGGTGCACGTTCCAGGTGCCTACATTGAGCGGCGGGATTACCGCGAGCGCGACCTCGCTCCCGGGGACCGAGGCCAGGAGATAGGCAACCGGAAAGATCCATGTATTCTTTTTCATCGTCGTCCACCCTCACAGCTCATCTCTAATCTTCCTTGAGTCGAGAATACACGCCGGATCGGGGGCGTCGAACTCGCCCTTGATGCCTAGGCCGACGCTCACGCAGCGCGTCGGGAAATCGAAGTATAGGTCATTATTCACAGCAGACGTCCCGTAGCACGCGGCCCACTTCGAGATGTCCTTGATGTTAGAGAGGGACGAAGAGTACTGGCGCACGCCTACCCCCGAACAACCGTCACTGGAGAGAGCTCCCCAGCTCGGCATGCAATAGCTGTCCGGGACGTCGAACTGGCCCCACATGCTGCTGCCTGTATTCACGCAGCGAGCCGGCCGGGGAAATTGGTAGCCATTGATGGTCGCGGGCGCCACGGCGCAGGCCGCCTCCCAGGAGCCCGAAATGTTCCACAGGACGGCAGAGTATTGCCTCACCCCGACCCCCGTACACGCGTCCGCCTGGAAAGAGCCCCAATGAGGCTCTGCGGGGTAGGGGTTGGGCAGAGCAGGAGGGGCCACCGCTCCGCAAGCGCTGTCCGGGGCGTCGAACTGGCCCCATATGTTGATGCCTGTATTCACACAGCGCGTCGGGCGATCGAACGTGACGCCGTTCACCACGGCTGGCATGTGGTAGCACGCGCCCTCCCACGAGATGTCCTGGATGCCCCAGAGGATCGCAGAGTACTGGCGCACGCCGAGCCCCGTGCAGCTGTCTGCCTGAAACGACCCCCAGGTTGGCATGCAATAGCTGTCCGGGACGTCGAACTGGCCCCACATGCTGATGCCTGTATTCACGCAGCGAGCCGGCCGGGGGAAATGGTAACCATTGATGGTCGCGGGCGCCACGGCACAGGCCGCCTCCCAGGAGCCTGAAATGTTCCACAGGATGGCAGAGTATTGTCTCACCCCGACCCCCGTACACGCGTCCGCCTGGAAAGAGCCCCAGTCAGGGGTGTTGCGGGCGACGCTGGTGTCCCCAGCGCTCGTATGGCAAAAGACGCCAGCCTTGTTGGCGCTGGTGAAATCGGCGGCGCCGAAGATCGCGCCGCTCTGCGCGCACCAGCTCGAGAGCCAGACTCCCTTGTCCGTGAATCCAGTCATACCGTTCGAGAGCGCTACCCATGTCCGGCCCTGGCTCGAGCCGTCGGTCGGGTCGTGGCACCAGACGTCGGCGTAGCCATCACCGTCGAATTCGGCAGCGCCGAAGGTCGCGCCGCTGTGCGAGCACCAGTTCGAGAGCCAGACTCCCTTGTCCGTGAATCCAGTCATACCGTCCGAGAGCGCCACCCATGTCCGGCCCTGGCTCGCGCCGTTGGCCGGGTCATGGCACCAGACGTCGGCGTAGTGGTCGCCGTCGAAGTCGGCGGCGCCGAAGGTCGCGCCGCTGTGCGAGCACCAGTTCGAGAGCCAGACTCCCTTGTCCGTGAATGCGTTCACGCCGTTCGAGCGCGCCACCCATGTCCGGCCCTGGCTCGCGCCGTTGGCCAGGTCGTGGCACCAGACGTCGGCCTTGCCATCGCCGTCGAAGTCGGCGGCGCCGAAGGTCGCGCCGCTGTGCGAGCACCAGCTCGAGAGCCAGACTCCCTTGTCCGTGAATGCGTTCACGCCGTTCGAGCGCGCCACCCATGTCCGGCCCTGGCTCGCGCCGTTGGCCGGGTCGTGGCACCAGACGTCGGCCTTGCCATCGCCGTCGAAGTCGGCGGCGCCGAAGGTCGCGCCGCTGTGCGAGCACCAGCCCGAGAGCCAGACTCCCTTGTCCGTGAATGCGTTCGCGCCGTTCGAGAACGCCACCCATGTCCGGCCTTGGCTCGAGCCGTTGGTCGGGTCGTGGCACCAGATATCGGCCTTGCCGTCGCCGTTGAAGTCAGCCGTACCGAAGGTCGCGCCGTCGCCCAGGTAGCACCAGTTGGAGAGCCATACGCCGGCGTTTGCGAGACCGAGGGACAGGACCGCCTCGTCCGTGTAGGCGGGCTCGCCAGGGTCGACATCGTGACCCGCGCAGCCATAGGAGAGCAGGTACGCGGTGACTGGCAAGCAGCATATCACGCAATGTCCGAGACGGCGGATCGAACGACTCGTTAGCATCGTGTATCCTTCCGGCAGGCGGCGCCAGATTTGTCTGGGTCAATCTCGTTCGCTCGATCCGAGGAGATCGACGAATGGGCATCTCTAAAGCGTGGAAATGGAACACTGATCTTCCGCCGCCATCGAGTCAAGGCGTACACTATCAGGGTCTTCCCCGATGCGTCATCCTATCGCTCCCTAATCGAAGGGGTATCCGGCCTGGCCCATCCCCTGGATTACGTCTTGCTTGGCACTAGCGCACCGATCATGTTGGAGTTCCGAGGAAATCAACAGAAGGGAAGAGCAACCGCAAGGGCGCGAGGGGCGCAAGGGGAAGGCAAAAACATCTCGTCTCTGGTCCCTTGCGCCCCTTGCGCCCTTGCGGTTGCTCTCTTTCCCGCATTCGTTTTGCTTCCTGGAAGATCGGCCGGGGCTTACAACCCATTGGATTCAGGTAAGTTTCAACCCGTTCGATGCTCTAGGTTGTCATGGGTACCTCGTGCTCGATTCGGCATCACATCCCGGAAGCCGGCCCGAGGAGCCTCACCACCATCTTCGACAGCATCGCCACTATCCGGAGTAGGATCGTCTTCCCCGGCGCGATCTGGTCCACTCGTACTGCCTTGGAAGCGATGATGGCGTTTAGGCAGGCTGCAGATTCGAGCGCTGAACCACGGGCGATGTCGAGGTAGCGGCAGCGATCGGCGAGTGACCGCTTGCCGTTCCCCTCGGCGATCTTCAGAGGCTAGGAAGCGCTAAGGCGTTGCTGTTGGCCACGCCGTGCCCGGCGCCCGTCCTCCGCGGTGCAGAGGACGTCGGCGATGGCGCAGAGCCCCGGTCGCCACCACGACGCCGAGCCGCGGGCGCACCGCGACCAGGACGTCCTCGTAGCGGAGCGCGTCGTGTCTCGCCGCGGCCGGCGGCTATGCGGCGTCGAAGTCGAACGTCGTCTGCTCGTTGGTTGAGTCGTCGGTTGGGTCACGCGCAGCGGCGCGCGGGGGAGGCGCTGTAGGAAGCCAGAGGTGGTCACAATCTTTGGTGACAGCCCCGCGGTCGGTCACGGTCGCGAGGATCTTCGAGCGCCCCAGGCACTTGGGACACTGAAGCGAGTCGGCGCCGAAGGTTCGGCGGAGAAGAAGATGCCAGTCGATGCGGCGCGATTCGGCGAAGAGCTCGCCCTCGTTCAAGCGCCCCCAGTGCGCGATGGGAATGCTTGTGGGCATCACGACGTCGGGCGTCGGCGAAAGCAGCGACGTGGCAGGCGGCGCCGGAGCTTCGTTCTCCGTCTGCTCTGGCGGCCCTGGTGTGCTCGCGCCCCGGCGCTTTCTCGTCCGCCTTTGCGTCGTCACACGCCTTCTCAAGCCGGCCATGGCGCCCGAGCCGACGAGGTGATCACCCCCCGTCGAGCCACGCCGCCATCTCGGGCAGGAGTCCCCGCAAGAGGCCGATGACGCGCGGGCTCGACGCGCGCACCTCCTCGACGAGCCGCCGGCGCTCCGCCTCGAGCTTGCCGAGCTGCGCGCGGCGCAGCGCCGCCCAGAGCCGCGCGCCGGCCGCGATGCTGTCGTCGCCGTGCTCCTCGGCCACGCGCCGGGCCTCCCGCGCGTCCTCCAGGGCCTCCCCCACCCGCTCCAGCTCCCATTGAATCTCGGCGCGCCGCAGCAGCGTCAGCGCGTGGTATCGGTCCCCCCGCGCCCGCTGGAGCTGCTCGGCCTGATCCGCGCTCTCCAGCGCGTCGGCGGGCCGGCCCGCTCGCGTGAGCGCCGCCGCCAGGAGCGAGAGCGCCGCTGCGCGGAGCGCGGGGTCGCCGTCCTGCGCCGCGAGCTCGGCCGTCCGCCGCGCGACCTCCGCCGCCTCGGCGGCGCGCCCCTCGCGCATCAGGAAGGCCGAGAGGTTCTGCAGCAGCAGCCGGAGCTGGCCCCGCATCCCCTGCTGCTCGGCCTCGGCGATGAGCCTGCGGAGCCGGTCGATCGCCACGCCGGTCCGCCCGAGCTCGGCCTCGAGCACCGCGAGATCGCCCTCGATGTGGACCCTGTGCCACGCCGAGGACGGCGCCGCGATGGCGAGCGCGCGCTTCAGATCGCGCTCCAGCAGCGCGTGATCGCGGCGGTTCTGCGCGTAGTTCAGCTCGCACCGGAGCACGCGGGCCGCGAGCTCGGCCGCGGGGCCCGCGCCCGCCGCGAGCTCCACCGCCTCGCCGGCGAGCGTCATCGCGAGGTCGCCGGCGGCCACCCCGGCGAGCGCGATCCGCGCCTCGCAGCGGAGCGTCGCCTCGCCCAGCGCGTCCGCGTCGGCGAGCAGCCCCGGATCGTCGGCCCCCGCGTCGCTGAGCCCGCGCGCCACCTCGAGCCGGTGGATGCGCCGGCGCACGTCGATCGGACCGCCGCGCGCCACGGCGGAGCGCTCCGAGAGGCGCGCGAGCCGCCGGCTCGCCTCCTCGAGCTTCCGCCCCTGGATGAGGGCGCGGACCGCGTCGATCTCGAGGCCGGCGCGCGCCTCGGGATCTGCCGCGAGCGCGGCCAGCCGATCCGCGAACGCCGCCGCCTCCTCGAAGAGCCCCGCGGCGGCCGCCTCGGCCATCGCGCGGCCGAGCCAGCGGCGCGCCTCGGCCACGGCGCCGAGCCGCTCGTAGCCCGCGCCGAGGAGCCCCGCGTCCACGCGCCCCTGCGCGCCCTCCGCGAGCGCGTCGAGCAGCGCCCGGTGCAGCCGCTGGAACCACGGCCGTCGCTGCAGCAGGTTGAGCGCCGCCTGCCGCATCATCTCCTGGGGGAAGCTGTACTCCTGCGCGTCGCCGGACTCCGTCAGCACGCCGGCGCCGACGAGCGCCTCGAGCGCCGACTCGGCGCGCTCTTCGTCCCCCACGACGCGAAGGAGCACGTCGACGCCGAGCCCGCCGCCGCAGAGCGCCACCGCGGCGAGGGCCCGCAGGGCGCTGCGCTCGGCGGCGCTGTCGGCGGCGAACGAGGCCACGCGGGCCTCGAGCAGATCGGCCACGCCGGGGACCTCCCCGCGCAGGACCCGGTCGTCCGCGGCGCAGAGGCTCCCGTCGCGGAGCGAAAGCGCGCCGCCTTCGTGCCACGCCATGAGCGCGTGCACGATGTAGAAGGGCACGCCTCCGGACGTCGCGACCACGGCCCGCTCCAGCGCGGGCGCGAGGGGGGCGGCGGGCGCCGCGGTCCCGCCCAGCGCGGCCTCCGGGTGCAGGCCGCGGCCCACCGCGTGCGCGAGCTGGGCCGCGGCCGCGGGGTCGAGCGGCGCGAGGCCGAGGTAGGTCACCCCGGGGCACACCCGCGCGCGCACCTCGCCGAGCAGGGCGCGCAGGGGCGCGGGCCGGCTCGGCTCGCTGCGCGCGGCCGCCATCACGAGCAGCCGGCCCTGCCCCTCGGCGGCGGCGCGCCGCAGGAGCAGCTTGATCAGCTCCAGCGTCGCCGCGTCGCTCCATTGCAGGTCGTCCACGAGGAACAGCAGCGGCGCGCGGGCGCTCGCCCGCAGCAGCGCGTCCTCGATGGCCTCGACCGTGTGCGCGACCTCGTCCGCGGAGGGGAGCAGCGCCGGGGACAGCGCCCGCTCCAGCGCCGCGGGGAGCGCGCGGAGCTCGGGGAGATCGCTCTCGCCAAGCGCCTCGGCGGCACGGCGCAGCGGGTAGAACGGGCTCCGTCGCTCCGGCAGGCACCGGAGCCGGACGACGTGGCGCAGGTCCCAGCCGGTGCGCTCGACCGCGGCGTCGAGGAGCCGGCTGCGCCCGATGCCCTGATGGCCGCCCACCACGATCCCGCGCACGCGGCCCTCGTGCGCCTCCTGCGCGGCGCGGAGGATCGCGTCGAGCTCGGCTCGCCGCCCGAGGAGCGGCGGCCGATCCTCCGGCGGCGACCGCGCGGGACGGTCCTCCGGCGGCGGGCGCACCGGCCGGTCCTCCAGCGGCGGCCGCGCCGGCCGGTCCTCGGGCGGCGGCCGCGCCGGTCGGTCCTCGAACGGCGGCCGCGCGGACCGCTCGGGCTCCTGATGCAGCGGCTGCGACCTCTCCGTGCTCCCTGGCCGAGCGTGCTCGGGATCGAGCGCGACCAGGATGCGCTCGAGCTCCCGAGCGATCTGATCGGCGTGCCGGGGGCGACTTTGAGGATCCAGAGCGAGCAGCCTCGCCGTGAGGAGAGAGAGGGGACCGGTGGCCGTCGTCGGGTCGGACACGAGCCCCTCGAGCGGGGGAGCCGGTCGCCGCGGCACGAGCAGCCAGTGCGCAGGCTCCGCGATGCGCTCGAACTCGGCGGGGAGGCGCCCGGTCCTCAGGCGGAAGATCAGGACGCCGAGCGCGTAGAGATCGCTGGCGGGCGTGGCGGACTGGCCGGCGATAGCGCACTCCGGAGCGATGTAGCCGGGCGTGCCCGCGAGCACGGAGCCCAGCTCCCGCACGCCGCCGGCGACCGCGGGCACGGACAAGGTCACGGTCGCGCCCGCGCGCTCCCCTGCGTCCCCTGCCTCACCTGCCTCCTCCGCCAGCACCGTGCCGGAATACCCGTCGACCGGCGTTGTCGGCGGCGCCCCGGTGGGGGCGGCGAGCCCCCGCTCGACCCAGGTCCGCGCGTTCCCCCCGGAGATCCCGAAATCGATCAGCTTGTAGACGCCCGCTCCCCGGACGACGTTGGCGGGCTTGACGTCGCGATGGACCAGCCCGGCGGCGTGCACTGCGGAGAGCGCCCAGGCGACGGCGGACGCCGCTTCGAGGACGACGCGCTCGGAGAGCCGGCCGGACTCGCGCGCGAGATCATCGAGGCTCGTGCCGGCCACATACTCCATCACCAGGCCGACGACGCCGAGGGCGTCGTCGCGCTGGAACGAATAGAACCGCACCACGTTCGGGTGCTCGACCCGGCAGAGCGCCTGCGCCTCGTCGAGAATCGTGTCTCGCCACGCGGCCGTCGCGTCGGGGGAGCCCGCGAGCTGCTCTGGCACGAAGAAGAGCTTGATGGCGACGTCGCGGAGCTTCCTGCCTTCGTAGACCTCCTCGGCCAGCCAGACCGGCGCGAACCCGCCGCTGCCGAGCTGCCGGACGAGCCGGAAGGGACCGAGACGGGCGCCCTGCCCGAGCGGGGCTCCGGAAGGATTCGACGACGGGCTGGGCATCCGCCTCCGAGCATATCCCACCCACAGCGGCGCTCCCCCAAGAACCGGCCGTTCACGCCCTCCGCCGTGCGCTCGTACACGCGGCCGTCACGGCACGATCTCGCGGACGCTGCCCTTCTTGTACAGGAGCCCGTCGGGGCCCACCCCGTCGCTCCGGAAGTAGACGCTGATGTTGGGCTTGCCGGTCTCCGAGCCCTCCCGGGTCGGCTCCCGCGTGAGCCTCATCGCGGGATCGATGCCTGGCCGACAGGGCTCGCCTCCCACGCCGAAGTCGGTCCCCTGGTCGACGTGCTCGTGGATCTTCACCCAGGTGCCCCCGCTCGCGCCGTCGGTCTCGTCGATCCAGAGCTCCTGCTTCACATCGCCGTTCGGCAGGTCATAGACGAGCTGCTTGTACCCGATCCACACCTGCTCCGGCATGCCGCCTTCCCAGTACGTCTTGCCGAGGATGGCCGAGGAGGCGGGGTGATTCGTCTCCTTCTCGAAATCGATCTTGCCGTCGTAGCGCATGCGGGCGGCGATCCCGCGCGTGTCGCACTTGTCGACGTCCTCGTCGCCGATCGTGCCGTGGTTTGTGCGCGTCATGGCGACGAGGCCGCCGTAAGGTGTCCCGTCGTCGGCGGCCCGCAGGAAATACATCGTCACCTCGACGTCGCGCCATGCGTCGGCGAGCGCGGGGTCGTGCACGTACATCCGCGGGACGCGGCCGCTGATCTTGAGGGTGCCCTGGCCGTCGGTGTCATAGGACGCATCGCCGTGGTCGGCGTCGAACCAGGCGTCGGCCGGATCGATCCCGGAAAAGGTGCGCGCGACGCCGTTGTCCCAGGTCGAGAACCACGCTTTGCCCGAAGGCAGCGAGGGGCGCAGCATCGCTATCCCGAACCTGTCGAGCTGCCCCTCGTCCCCTCCCCCGGCGCCGGCCGAGCTTACCGCCTCCGCGCTGCTCGATGCGGACGACGCCTCCGCGCCGCCGCCGAGGCCGTTGCCGCCGAGGCCGCTGCCACCGGGGCCGTTGCCACCGAGGCCGCTTCCGCCGAGGCCCCCGCCGCCACCACCGGAATGGCTTCCTGACGCAGGGGCATGTTCGTCTGCGCAACCGGCGCTGCTCAAGCCGACGGCAGCCGACGTGACGGACATCGCGACCGTGAAGAAGACTCGCACGCCGTCGTGCATAACATGCCCTCAGCGGCTCCGCGAGGCCATTGACGGCGAGATACCGGCAGCGATGCACCTGCCAGGGGCATTACGGGGACAGCTTTGTTCCAGTTCGAGAATTGCACATTTCATCGCTCTTCGCGCAGCGGCATCGCGAGGGTTGTCCTCAGACGGCGATCCGTGAGATTGCCGCCTGCACGTGACTGGCTGCGGCGCTCCCAGTCTGCTACCTCCCGCAACACGATGGGTCAGCCGGACCTGTTCGCGAAGCGGACGTTTGCCGAAGAGACAGAGCGGGTCACGGCTGGAGCTGTGATGTGGCAAGATCCGCCCGAGATACGGCTGGAGAGGGTACAGGCCGACGGTCTGCTCGCGATTCGCCGCCCGGGGCTCCTCGCGCACCTGCCGCCCCCGTGGCCGGCGGCGCAGGCGTACGAGGAAATCGTGGTGGAGCTGAAGCTCGCGGGGGACCATCTGGACATGAGCGCGGTGGAGCGGGCCCTGCTTCGCCGGCAGGCCAGGCAGGTGCAACGGGTCGAGGAGCGGGCTCCGTCCTGGCCGGGCGAAACGCCGCTCTGGCTGGCGGCGCCGCACGTTCCGGGGTGGCTGAGGCAGGCGCGCCATCCCGTTCGCTTCGCGCCTGGCTGCTACGCGGTGGAGCCGCTGGGGCGCTGCTTCGTGTGGGTGGCGGCGAACGAGCTCCCGCTGCGCGACGAGCTGGTGCCGTTCCTGGTAGCCCGTTCGGGGCAGCCGCTCGACGAGTTCGCCCGCTGGGTGGCGCCGCGCCGGCCGCTTGAGTGGGTGCTGTCCATGCTACAGTACCTGCCCATGTCGATGACAGCCCGTGAGGAGCTCCTGTGGCGGTTCGCCAGGACCGGCGATCCCGAGATCGACGCGCGCCAGGACCGCATCCTGGAAGTCCTGCTCACGGCCAATCCCAAGATGAAGCAGCGTCTGGTCGACGAAGGCCGCCTCGAGGGTCGCCTCGACGAGGCGCGCGCGGCCCTGCGCCGCGTGCTCGCACACCGGCAGATCCCGCTCGCCTCGGAGGACGAGGCGCGCATCGAGGCGTGCGTCGACCTCGCGACCTTGGAGCGGTGGCTCGGTCAGGCGCTCGCGGCGTCCAGCGCCCAGCAGGCCCTGCGCTGAGCGCCGCCGCCGGCGCTTCTCAGCACCGGCCCCCGTGACCCCAGCCTCGTCGAGGCCAGCGCGCGGCGCAACGCGAGCCGCTCGAAGACCGCGCGATCCTGGTCGTCCCAGAACCTGCCGACACGCCCTGGAAGACGCAGAGAGCTCGCTCGACGGAGACACAGCGAATCAGGGCTTCGAGAGAACAGAAAAACCAGCGTTCCGGCTCTCCGCTCCCGGCTTCGACCGCCGTGTCTCTGCGGCTCGGCCGTTCATGCTCGGGCCCAAGGCTCCAGCTCCAGCAGGATTGCGCCTCCGTAGAGCCCGCCCCAGGAGATCTTCAATGGCATCGCTCTGCGGGGCGGTGCGCCAAAGGGGGAACCATGAAGAATCTGCTCGGCGCGCTGATCCTCGGCGCGCTCTCGCTGTCCGCCGTGCTGTCCAGCAGCGATGTGGCGCAAGCCCAGGATCGGGATCGGCCACCGCGCGGCTCCTACCTCAGGACGTGCAGGGACGTCCGGACGGAGCGAGGCTCGCTGTTCGCCAGGTGCGAAGACCGGCGGGGGAACTTCAACAGGACACGCCTTGTAGACTACAGGAGGTGCAGAGGAGACATTGAAAACGACGACGGCCGGCTCCGCTGCTCCCGCCGCCGCTGACACGCGCAGCCGCGGACGCCGGGGAGGACGACGACCGAGACAATCAGCCTCGACAGACGCAGACATCCTTCTCGTCGCAATGGCCGCCGCGGTGTCCGCGCAAAACACAGTATACAACGCATACACTGTCCCCGAACGGCACAGCGGACAACAGCTCGCACGTGAGCGGCTCTTGCGCGACCCCGACGGGCTCTCCCTCCTCCTGCGCGGGAGTGGGAACGCTGCTCCCTTCTCCGTCGGGTTCGTCGGGCAGCGGCTCAGCGATACAACCGGCGCCGGGCGCGAGCAGCGCCGTGATCACGAGAAGACCGCGACGGATGGTGGTGATGGCAAACTGCTTCATGGCGGGGCCAAGATGCAAGCAGCGAACCCGCCCCGTATCCTGGCCATCTTCTGAAGTGAGGATTCACGCCCATCCCCTGACGAGGCGCGGCGCTCGCGCACCTACACGGAGACCCCACCGACGCACGGGTGCTCTCTCATGCCCTGTCTCGGCCCCGCGCTCAGCTCGATGACCGCGTACGACACGCGCCCTCTTCGCCCAGGACGACGCAGATCCATGACGGCGGTGGGGTCACGGTCCTGTACGACGGGCGCGAGGGGCCCTGCCGTGGAGTGCGGTGAGCGTTCTGGCTGCCGCATCGCTGGCCGACGGGGTGCTGGTCCTGCGTGTCAGCGATCCGTGACGGGATGGCCGACACGCAGCGCTATCCCTTCGACGGCTTCCATGGATCGTCCTGATACAGATAGTTCGGCTTCAGGATCTTGTTCTGCATGTTGGTGTGGAACACCGCCATGGTCGATCCCGACATCGGCGGGACGATCCACGTCCAGTCCGCGTAGACCGGGCGCTCGCACTGCCGCTCTTGCTGCTCGAATTTCTTGAAGTACTCCGAGAGCGTGTGGTGGTCCATCATCCGCACCTTCGCCTGCCGGTACGAGTGCAGCACCGCGATGTTCAGCTCGACGAGCGCCGCGTCCTGCCACAGCGTGTCGCTGCGCGTCCGGTCCAGCCCGAGGCGATCCGCGATGAGCGGCAGCTGGTCGTACCGCGTCACGTCGCTCAGGTTGCGCGCGCCGATCTCGGTGCCCATGTAAAAGCCGTTGAACGGCGCCGCCGTGTACTGGATCCCTCCGACGTCGAGCGCCAGGTTGGAGACCGCCGGGAGCGCGTGCCACTTCAGCCCGAGCTCGGCGAACCACGCATACCGCGGGTGCTCGATCGGAACCTCGAGCACCTTCTCCCGCGGCACCTCGAACCACTTCGGCCGGCCGTCGCCGATCTGGATGATCAGCGGCAGCAGATCGAAGCGCGTCCGCTCCCCGCCCGGCCAGCCCAGCGCGAGGGCCTGGTCCGTCAGCTCCACGTTGCCCGGATCGCCGAGGACGCCGCCCTCCGGGAGCCGGTAGCCCGCATACCGCACGAGCTGACCGTTCCAGATGCGGATCCGCGGCTCACCCGGCCTGAACACCGTCATTGTCGCGCGGATGTCTCCCCCGTTGGTGGCCAGATCGAGGTGCTCGACGAGCGCCTGGAAGATCTCCTCCTCCGTCTTCAAGTGGCGCAGATCGCGCACGTGGAGCGTCGACCAGAAGAAGCGCCCGATGCAGCGCGAGCTGTTGCGCCACGCGAGCCGGGCGCCATAGGCGAGCTCGTCCGGCAGGTGCGTGTACGTCCCGTGCTTCTCCAGGCTCGCCCGCACCTCCTGCCAGCGCTCTTCCACCGCCGAGGGCACCCCGAGCTCCGCGTAACACTGGCGCAGGAACGCCTCGGCCTCTGTCAGCGCCGCCTCGGGCGCGGTGGGCGTCACGTGAAACGACCCGTGCTCGACCGGACACACCCCGCCGGCCGCGCGCGCGCCGCCGGCCCGCCGGAGCGGCGTCGGGCGGATCTCGCCGGCGGTGTCGACGTTCGAGCTGAACAGCTCCCGCTGGATGGCGTCCGGCGGCCAGCCCACCGCGCGCAGGTGCTCCTGCGCGTCGCGCATGAAGCCCTCGGGCCCGCACACGAGCGCCCGCGATCCCGGCCGGTAGGGATACAGCTCGGCCACGTGCTCCCTGGAGAGCCGCCCCTCCGCCTTCGTCGCGCGCAAGCGGAGCGCGACGCCCGGCGTGCGGCCGGCGATCGCGCGCAGATCCTCCTCGAAATAGCCGAAGTCCGCCGCGCGCGACGCCGACCAGTCGAGGAGGAAGGCCCGCGCGTCGGGGCGACCGGCCCTGCCGTCGAGCGCCCGCAGCATCGCCATCGCCGGCGTGACGCCGATCCCGCCCGCGAGGAACACCACCCGCTCCACGGGCGGCTCCGGGAGGACGAAGGTGCCCTTCGGCGCCGAGGCGCGCAGCAGCGAGGCCGCGGCGCGCTCGCACAGCCACCGCGAGAACACCCCGAGCTCCTCGCGCTTCACCGTGATCTCGTAGTCGCCGCCCGCGCGCGCCGGCGCCGAGAGCGTGTAGGCGCGCGCCACCCAGCGCCGATCGAGGTAGCCCTGCACGAGCACGTGCTGCCCGGGCACGGACGCCGACGGCGCGCCGCCGACAGGTGAGAGCGTGATCTGGAAAATTCCAGGGGACAGCTCCCGCGCGGCCTTCACCTCGGCCTGCTGGAGGCTCGGCCCTCCGAACATCTCGGCGACCGCCGGGGCGCAGCCGCCGCAGATCTGCCCTGCGCGCGTCCGCTCCGACAGCTCGGCGGGCGTCGCGCACCCGGCCTCGATGAGGCTCGTGATCTGCCCGCGCTTGACCCCGGCGCAGTTGCACACGATCTCGTTCGGCTCGAACAGCGCCGCGGGTTGATCGAGCTTCAGCTCGCCGAGCTCCCGGAACGTCGTGAGCTGCCAGCCGGGCAGCGCGGCGCGCGCCATGAGCAGCCGCATCGCCGAGGGGAGGCCCTGCCATTCGCCCTCCACGTGCAGCCCCGTGAGCTGCCCGCTCGATACGAGCAGCGCGCGGCGCTTGTCGCGATCCCCGCACGGGACCCACCGGAGGCTCTCCGCGGGCGCGTCGAGCCACCGCGCCGAGACGCCGCTCCCGTCGAGCGCGCGGGAGAGCGAGAGGATGCGGCCGCCGCCGTCCACGATCTTCGAGATCGCGGCCTCCTTGCCGGCCAGCGCGCCCATCGCCGCGCCGCTCTCGATGATCCCCTCGCGCCGGGAGAGCAGCCCCTGCCCGGGCAGGAGGTGGACGTTCACGTAATCGAGCGCGTTCCGCTCGGCCCAGGCGTCGACGCCCGCGGGCGGCAGCTCGAGCCAGGCCTCGTCGGACCCACGGACGTCGGCGGGGATCCCTTCCCTGGCCAGGCTCGCCCAGCCCTCGATCAGCGCCTCGGCCGCCGCTCTCCGCAGGCCCGCCTGGACCAGCGCCGCCACGGCCTGATCGGCCGGCGTGTCCACGTACCGGAGCTCCAAGGTGTCCTCGCGGAGCAGCTGCTGGACCAGGTTGTCGAGCCGCCCCCGCAGCCCGGCGGTGAACTCCTCGAAATCGAGGGTCCCGTCCCCGGTCGTGTCCGCGGCCAGGAGCAGCGCCCTCGCCTCGTCGGCCCGCATCCCGAGGCCGGTGAGGTACGGCAGGAGCTCGTCCTCGCTGAGCTTGCGGTTGTTGTCGCGATCGATCTCCTCGAACCGGCGCAAGGCGAAGCGCTCGCTCGTCAGGCCGGCCCGGAAGCCGCGGGAGAGCGCGGCCGAGAGCTCGGCGCCGGAGCACGCGGCGGGGCCGCAGACGACGGGCGCCGGCGCGCCGGGCTGCTCGAGCGCTCGGATCGCCCTGCGGGCCACGTCGGCGGGCGCCACCCAGGGCAACGCGCCGCCGCCGAGCGGCAGCGGCAGCGCGCGACGGAGCCGGATGTCCTCGCGCCACAGGTGGAGCGCGCTGAGCAGCGGTCCGTGCCAGACCGTCGTCACCGCCTGGCCGGAGGCGCGCACGGACGCCTCAGCGTCGCGGATCTGCTGCCCCACCCGGCTCGAGGGAGGGAAGTACGGCGCCACCCAGAGGAGGTGCGACGCGCCCACCTCCTTCGCCGACGCGACGAAGGTCCTCGCGGCCACGAGGGGGTAGGCGAGATCCGCGGTGCTCATCACGAGCGCGACGGCCGGCGCCGCGGGCTCGATCGGCAGCGACTGGAGGAAGGAGGCGAGGTCGTTTCTGGGCTCGGAACAGACG
Organism: Sorangium sp. So ce375; assembly: GCF_051473855.1. Taxonomy (NCBI): domain Bacteria; kingdom Pseudomonadati; phylum Myxococcota; order Polyangiales; family Polyangiaceae; genus Sorangium; species Sorangium sp. So ce375. The sequence goes on along the minus strand of NZ_CP150335.1, from coordinate 2,248,403 downwards.
ATCTTGAGGAAGCTCATGGTGCTCGGCAAAGGCAGCCGCGGAGGAGCGCAATCGCCCTCGCGACCGCCGGTCGACATCGATGGCTGCGCGCAGGCGCGGAGCGGTCCGCGCCAGGATACGGCGCATCCCCCGGCGAGCCGAAACCCGAAAACGCCCCCCTCGACGCGGCGCACACCGCCGCACCCAAACCACCAAGGTGCGCGCGGTATCGGGAGCCTCCTTATTTTGCCTGGAGGAGATCCGTCCGCGCGTAACAATCTGCCCCATGGGGCACTTTGGTGCGCCGTCAGCGCTCGCGCCCTGTCGGGACACGGCGCCGACGCGGCGGCCGCTCGCCGGCCTGGCCCCGGGTAGCGGCCGAGCGCCGCCGATGGCCGCGCGCGCTCGCCTGATCATCCGGGCGGGCAGCCTCCGCCGGATTCACGAGAAATCGTGCTTGTAGAAGACGGGGCGGACGAGCGTGCAGGCGTCCGCCGCGCGCGCTCGAGCTCCGCCCTGCGCGTGTCCGCACATCTCGTGAGTGTGTACGACTGCGAACCGGACATACGGGCACGATCCTTGAATTCGCCTGCTCAGCGCAGCCATGAAGACCCTTACTTCGGATCGACCCCTGGCGATGAGGAGCGAGCAGACGCGGTCATTGGCCGCGTCCCCCGCGGCATCCACCACGCGTCATCCCGTCCTGCAGGGCGTGACGATGGCGCCCGCGAACGTCTCCGAGGCGCTCGTCGCGCTGGAGACGGTCGCCGCGCGGCTGCGCGAGAGGAACGACCCGCGGGCGGTGTTCCCCGACGTCTACGCCGTGATCACGCGCCGCGTGAAAGAGGCGGTCGTCGATGGCTCGGACGACCGGTTCCTCGAGCCGGCGTGGATCTCACGCCTGGCCGGCATCTTCTGCGAGTACTACCTGACGGCCCTCGCGGCGTCGCTCGACGGGCGGCCGACGGGCATCGAGGCGTGGGACATCGCGTTCCAGTGCACAAGCGCGGGCGGGCCCGCGGCGGCGGTCCACGGCCTGCTCGGCATCAACGCGCACATCAACTACGACCTGGCCCTCGGGCTCTACCGGAACATCGTCCAGCACGGCGCGGCGCAGGACGCCCGGCTTCTCCGCCGCTACCGTCATGACCACGACCTTGTGAATGAAATTCTCGCGGCGGCGATGCCGGAGATCTTCGCGATCCTGCGCGTTCGTTATGGTTGCCCGCTCGCCCGGATCGCGACCTTCACCGGGGACGTCGAGCGCTCCGTCTCGAGCGTCGTGCTCTTCCTGCTGAGGGCCTGGCGCGACAGGGTCTGGACCGACCTGCTCTCCTTGCTCGCGACGCTCGGGCGCAGCGGCGAGGCGGGCAAGCGCGCGGTGCTCGCCCGGATGAACCAGCGTTCGGGGAAGATCGCCCGCACGTTCGCGGCGGGACACGGGGCGCTCCGCGTCGGGGCCCCGCTCGCCCGCGGCGCCGCGCTCACGCTGGCGCTGGCTGCTTGATGCGGGCCATCCCCGCGAGCTGACCGCAGGCGCCGCCGACGTCGCGCCCCCGCGGCCGCCGCACCAGCGTGGTCACGCCGTGGCCGGACAGCCGCGCCACGAAGGCGTCGAGCCGCTCGGCGGTCGGCGGGCGCAGCGCCGGATCCGGGCCTGGATTGCAGGGGATGACGTTCACCCTGCACCGGATCCCGGCGACGTACGCCGCGAGGAGGTCCGCGTCCTCCGGGGCATCGTTGTAGCGATCGAAGAGCACGTACTCGAACAGCACGCGCCGACCCTGCGGCAGCGACCGCGCGAGCGCCTCCTTCAGCGCCGCCATCGAGAAGCGCGCGTTCACCGGCATGATCGCCTGCCTGCGGGCGTCGTCCGGGGCGTTGAGGCTGACGGCGAGCTCCGCCCTCGCCTCGCGGAAGAACGGCTCGATCTTGTCCGCCACCCCGACGGTGCTCACGGTGACGTGCGACGGCGCGAACCGGAAGGCCCGCGGATCGGTGAGCAGCCGGACGGCCTTCAGCACCTCACCGAGGTTATCGAACGGCTCCCCCATCCCCATGAAGACGAGGTTCCTGAGGGGCGCGCCGCCGCGCTCGGCCGCGAGCGCCCGCGCGATCCGGACCTGATCCACGATCTCGCCGGCGGCGAGCTGGCGCGCGAGCCCGAGGCGCCCCGTCTCGCAGAACGAGCAGGCCCTGGCGCAGCCGACCTGGCTCGAGACGCAGAGCGTCGTGCGGGCAGGCCCCGGGATGAGCACCGACTCGATGAGCGCGCCGTCGCGCGCGCGCAGGACGAGCCTCAGCGTGTCGTCCTGCGCCGGCGCCCGCTCGGCGATCTCGAGCGACGGCCCCGGATCGAGCGCGAGGAGCGCCTCGTGCGCCCAGGCCCCGACGCCCAGGGCGGCGAGCGCGCTCGCGTCCCACGCCGGCGCAGGTGTCGGCGCGCCCGGCTCGGCGCCGAAGGCGTGGCGCACCACCTTGCCGGCGACCGCGCGCGCCGCCGACGCCGTGCCGCCGGCCCGGCAGAGCAGCTCCGCGAGCGAGGCCGCGTCGTGGTCGGCGAGCCGGGCGCCGCCCCGCGCGCTCCTCCGGATCAGCGAGCGTCCTGCGGCCTCCGCCGGCGGGTCGCCGGCGCGGAGGGGCGACGCCGTCTCTTCAGGGATCTCCGGAACGCGCATGCGCACCCGCTAGCACGCCGCGCGCGGCGCCGCGCGGCCCAGCGACGCAGCGCCCACGCTCGGCGCGACCGCCTCGCCCGGACGGCCGCCGGAGGCGCCGCTCGCCGCGCGCTCCGGTCGACCTCCGGTGTCCGGATAGCCGCCGGAGGCGCCGCTCGCCGCGCGCTCCGGTCCAGCTCCGGCATCCGCCGCCTCGCCATTCAGGTCGTCGCGGGCTTGTCAATCGCGTGTCGATCGCCACCCGAAAGTCGAGCAAATACTCATGCGGCGCCCGCCATCTGAGACGAAATCTGCGCGTCGCCTGGGGCCATCAGGTGGCCAATCTGTGGACAAGCATGTGGACTGTCAAACGGGGCTCAGGAGCGTGATTTTTGGGTTGCAGATTGGTTCCGAAGGAGGGAGTTTAGCGCCCGGAAGTCGGGAGGCGCGTCGGGCCACGAAGCGCCAGAAATCGCAGAAAAATCGGTGACATCGGTGTGGGCGGCGCGTCCATGCCCGGGCTGGCTTCGGCCGGCGCCGGGGCTTGGAAGGGCTGCCGCCCCGCGAGCAGCGCAGGACCCGGCACCTCGGCGAAGGTGCCAGGGCGTCCTATGGGTATTCCACAAGCTGGGAACAACCTGTGGATTATTTGTCCCTGCTGCGCGCGGCGAGTGGCGGGGGTCGCTGAGCGGGGTTCCCGCACCGGAGCTTTTTGGCGCTCGCGACCACACCGGTGGGCTACGTTGCGGGCCGATGTCCGCGTGCAACGGCCCCCTTTCCCGCGCGCCGCGCGCGTTCCTCGCGATCGCCGCGGGGAGCCTCGCCGGGTGGCTCGTCGCGGGCGCCGCGGCCGCGCAGGCTCCGCCGCGGGATGCACAGGCGGAGGCGGTCCTGAAGGACGCGATGGGGACCGACTACTTCGAGACGCGGTTCGCGCACGCGGAGCGCAAGCTCAGGGCCGCGATCGACGCCTGCGGCGCGTCGGGCTGCTCGCCCGCGGTCAAGGCCAAGCTGCTCGTCGCGCTCGGCACCGTGCTCGCTCAGGGCAGGAAGGGGCTGGAGGACGCGCGCGACGCGTTCGCGGAGGCCCTCCGCGTCGATCCCTCGGCGAGGCTGGACCCGGATCTGACGACCCCGGAGCTCTCGCTCGCGTTCGAGCAGGCGCGCGCGGCCACCGGCGCCGGAGCGCCCGCGGCGGCCGGAGCGCCCGCGGCGGCCGGAGTGCCCGCGGCGGCCGGAGCGCCCGCGGCACCTGAAGCGCAGCTCCAGGTCGCGCCGCTGCCCGAGCAGCGCGTCCGCACGCCTGTCCCGCTCTACGTCGAGGTCCCTGCCGAGCTGCTGCCCAGCGTGAAGCAGGTGATCGTCTGGTACCTGGCGCCCGGCGAGCGCGAGTACCGCTCCCTCGTCATGAAGAAGCTGCGGGGCCAGGGGTTCGGCATCAACGTGCCGTGCGCCGCGGTGGGAAGGAAGGGGAAGCTCCAGGTTCACGTCGCTGCCGTCGACGAGGACGGCGCGATCCTCGCGAGCGCCGGCACGCGCGACGCCCCGCTGGTCACGCAGATCAGGGCGCGCATCACCTCGGCGCCGCCCCGCTGGCCGGGCCACGCTCCGCCGGAGGAGTGCGCAGCCCCGGAGCAGGAGCGGCCGCGGCAGTGCCTCGACGACCGGCAGTGCAACGGCGGGCTCGCCTGCGTCGGCGGCGCGTGTGTCGCGCGGGCCGCGGCGAAGGCTGCGCCGGACGTCCGGAGGAACTGGGTCGCCCTCACCTTCTCCCCCGACGTCGCGCTGCTCTCCGGCCGGGATGTGTGCGCCGTCGCGTCGCAGCAGGGCGACAATTTCGTGTGCCTGCGCGACGACGGGACCCGGTACGACGGCACGCCGACGAAGAACGTCGCGAACGACGTGAACCTCGGCTTCGCGCTCGCGACGTTGCGGGTGACGCTCGCCTACGATCGGCTGGTCCTCGACAACCTCACGGTCGGCGGCCGCGTCGGCTTCGCGACCGGCGGCACGACCGAGGGCGGCGCCTCGTTCCTGCCGCTCCACCTCGAGGCGCGCGCCCAGTATTTCCTCGCCGCGCGGCCGTTCGAGCGCACCGGCGCGCGCCCGTTCGTGCTCGCGGCCGCCGGGGTCGCGCAGGTCGACACCGAGGTCGACGTGGAGGTCCTCGAGGACGCGAGCGCTTGCGGAGCCGACCCTGACGACAACACGAGCCCGTGCACGAGGCCTGGCCGGAGCGGGAGGGTCGAGGCTCGGCAGCAGACGCTCGCCGCTACCCGGCAGGCGGGCCAGGGGTTCGCGTCGGTCGGCGCGGGCGTTGCTTATGCGCCGATCGAAGCCGTCTCGCTGAACCTCGCGCTCCGCGCGAGCCTCACCTTTCCCGTCGTAACCACCGTCCTCTCCCCGGAGGTCGGTCTTTCCCTGGGGTTCTGAATGGCCGACACCTCGGATCTGCGCCGGGGGGCGATTCCCCCGGGCGCGCTGCGCAACCCGAAGATCGATGCGGCGATCGAGCGCGCCGCGCAGCTCGGCGATCCTGCCGAGCTGCTCGCGCTGCTCGATCGCAGCTCCGGCCTGCCCGCCCGGCGCGGCGGGGTGCGCGCGCCCGGCCCCGACCTGGGCCCGAACGCCCCGTTGCCGCGCGTGAACATGGATCTCGCGCGGGCGGTCGGCGCGGCGATCGCGGACCGCGGCGCGCCGGCCGAGCGGCTCGTGCGGGCGCTCTGCTCGACCACCGAGGAGTACGCGCTCATCGTGGCGGCTCAGGCGCTCGCCTCGCTCGCGGTGCAGGGTGCGGCGCGGGCGAGCGGAGCGGGGCGCGCGCCACGCGCGGGCGGCGGGCGGGGTGGGTTCGATCCGCTCGAGGGGCTCGAGGAGCTGGCCGAAGATCCGCGGCGCGTCGTGCGCGACGGGGTCGTGGCGGCGCTCCGCGCCGTCATCGCGGCGCGCGGCGACGCGCTGGTCGGCGAGCTGTCGTCCTGGACCGACGGCTACCTGCAGGCGTACGTCGCGCTCGAGGCGCTCGCCGAGCGCACGCTGCTCGCCGGGCTCTCGGCGGGCGCGGAGCTCGTCGCCCGCCTCGAGGAGGCGTTCGTGCTCTCGGATCGCTCCGCGCGCGCCGACGAGCGGCTGCAGGGGCTGCGCCTCCTCCGGCAGGGCATGCCCGCGCAGATCGCGGCCTTCGCCGGCCGCTTCCCCGAGGTCGTGCGCTGGCTCGAGGAGAAGACGCGGGCGGAGCGCCCCGAGTCGCGCGCCGTCGTGTCAGAGGCGATCGCGGCGCTCCGGAAGGCGTCCTTCTCGATCGCGGAGGTCGACCGCCTGTCCGCGGCGCTCAGCGCGACCGCCCCGCCGGCGCGCGACGCGGCGCGGATCGTCCAGGGGACACGCAAGCGGAGCAAGGGGCGGCGGTAGGCGACGGCGGGCCCCGGCCGCCGTCGCGATGAGCCCCGGATCGCACGAGATCAGGCGGCCTGCTGCGCCCCCTCCGGCGCTCCGGCGCCGCCCTGCTGCTCCCGTTCGGCCTCGGTGAACAGGAACTGCAGCGCCGCCGGCGCGCGCCGGCGCCACGCGTCCTCGCAGTGGGCCCCGTCCTCATCCGGGCAGAACAGCAGGTTGTCCTCCCCGTAGCCCTGCTGGCGAAGGTGCTCCACGAGCCGCGCCGCGTCGCGCAGCACCGAGCCGCCGTCCTCCTGAGCGCCGGCGTCGACGTACAGCCGAGAGCTCGCCGGGGCGGCCCGGGACACGAGGACCTCGAAGATCTTCCGCTCGGCGAACCAGAGCGATGGCGACATGCAGAGCGCGGCCCCGAACACGTCGGGGCGGCGGAAATGGGCATAGAGCGCCGCGAGGCCCCCCATGGATGCGCCGCCGATCGCCGTGCTGGCCGGGTCCCGCCGCACCGGGAAGCGCTCCTGTACGGCCGGCACGATCTCGGAGGTGAGCCAGCCCAGAAAATCGTCGAGCTTTCCTTCGCTGCCGTCGCCCGGAAACGGCGACAGCTCCGTCAGCCGCTCGGCCCCGCCATGATCGATCCCCACGAGCACGGGCGCCTCGAGACCTCGTCCGGCGAGATCACGGACGGCCTCGTGAAGGTGCCACCCTCCGCTGTAGGAGGGGTCGTCGTGAAAGATGTTCTGCCCATCGAACAGGAAGAGCACAGGCGATGGCCCCCGATGCGCCCCCTCGTCGGGCAGGTAGACACGCACGTTGCGCTCCCCGTAGAAGCCAGGAATTCGGTAGGGACCGAGGAGATAGATGATATGTGTTTGCGCGGAGGTCTGCTGTTCCACAGTCCCCGTGTGAAGCAATCACCAGGCCGCCACTCGGCTGCTGCTCTCCCGCTGCGGCGCGCGGCGCGGCGCAGGCCATCTCGGATCCCGGGCCGCGCCGCGCCGCCGTGGCAGAACGCCTCGCGCGTGACACGCTGCTGCGAGCAGGCGGCTGCTGCCGCGCGTGCCGGCGCTAATTGCAGCTCGCCTCGGAGCTGCCGCCGAACACCGTGGTCCAGTAGGACCCGTAGGTCCCGCCCCCGGTCGCCCGCCCGATGCCGATGACCTTGTAGGCAGAGCCGAGCATGTTTTTGTTGTGGCCGTCCGAGTTCTTCCACTGAGTGAACGTCGCCTGCGCCGCCGCATTGCCAGCGGCGATGTTCTCGGCCATGGCGGTGCCCCCGCAGCCGAGCTCGTAGCAGGCGTTGCACATGCGGGTCCACGGCGTCCGGCCATCGAGGCTCGTATGCGAGAAGTAATTCTGATCGCGCATGTCCTCGCTGTGCCCCTGAGCGGCGCGGCTCATCGAGGTGCAGGCCGAGAGCGCGCCGAGGCCGTTCTCCGCGCGATACTGGTTGATGATGGCGAGGAACGCCTGCTCCTCGGTGTCGAGCGGCGTCGTGCTGGGCCCGGCGCCGCTGCACATCTGACAGGCGCCGCAGTCGCTCGAGCAGCTCGAGCAGTCCTCACCCGTGCCGCAAACGCCGTTCCCGCAAACCTCGCCGCTCGTCGAGCCGCCGCTGCCGCCCGCGCCGCCGCTGCCGCCCGCGCCGCCGCTGCCGCCCGCGCCGCCCGTGCCGCCGCTGCCGCCCGCGCCGCCGCTGCCGCCCGTGCCGCCGCTGCCGCCCGCGCCGCCGCTTCCGCCCGCGCCGCTGCCCGGCGTCGCGGGGCCGCACGCCGCCTGCACGTAGAGCCGCTTCGCGTTCCTCCTGCACGGATCGCCGGAGAAGGTCGCGTTGCTCGCCTGCACGGTACAGCTCGCCTTTCCGAGGCACGCGCGCTCCACCACGGCCTTCGACGTCGGCGCGTTGCACGACGTGGCGGCGTAGCCGCCGCAGACCCCGCGCGGCCTGCCGTAGCTCGCGAACTGGATCGCCGTGATGACCTCGCCGGCAGGACAGGAGAGCTCGACGTCCGACCCCTCCGGCGCGGTATCGCACACCGCCCCCACGAGCGGCGCGGACTTCTCCTCCGACAGCTCCGCCGGCGGCTCCTCGTCGACCTCGGTCGAGGCGAGGCAGCCGACAGCAGAACAGCCAGCGAGGAAGGCGAGGACAAGCGTCCTGTGCAAAGCGCTCATATGCATGCTCCTTGTTCTCTAAGCCTGTCTGAGCTCGGCCCGCCGCGACATCGCGGCTCGCGCCAGCACGTACGCCGGGGCACACGGCGCCGGGGCGGGCCACCCCAGTACAGCGTTGTTCAGGGGGCGGAGTAGCGCACGGCGCGATCCCACGCGGCGCAGCGCCTCCCTTCGTTTCGCTCACGACACGGTGTCACCGGACCGCTGGCATGTCCAGGTATGAAACACCCCAGCGCGCATGTTTTGCCGCCGGCTCACTGGATCTTTTCAAGATTCATGAAACCGATCTTCGCGAGCCTCGACGACACGGGATTTGTTCACGCAAAGGCGGTGTGAGATATGGAGCCAGCAGGGCACAACATCTCCCCTGGTCCGAAGGGTGGGTGTCCGTGCCCCGAGCGAAAACGCGCTCATCGGGCATGGCACAGCGACGACACCATTCCAGCCTCCGCCGGCCGGAATCGTGCATCGATGGGCTCCCGGGCGGCGGCAGGCGGCATGTCCGCAGCATGTCAATCGAACGCCCCCACGCTCCCCGCGACTCCCCTGCTCCTCGCACACCGCCACGTCCCATCTCACGTCCCATGGCCCGCCTGAGCGCCCTCGCTCGCTCACGTCCACAGCAGAGCTCGTCCTTGCGCCGCAGCCGCGCCGCGGGGCGTGGCCCTCCCGCAGGCCGCACGCGCAGCCTCACCGGCGCAGCGTGGCGGCTGTCGCGATCGCGAGGAGGCGCGCGTAAGGCGCCGCTAGGTGAGTAAGCCGAGTAAGCCGAGCAAGCCGGGTAAGCCGAGTAAGCCGGGTAGCTGCGCGGCGACCCCGCAGCACGGCCGCTCGACAGCGAACCGCGAGGCCGCACCCGCGGCGGCTCCTGTGCTATGACCGCCCTCCATGCGCCTCAAGGACCGCGTTGTCTTCATCACCGGAGCTTCCCGCGGCATCGGCCGGACCGTCGCCCTCGCCTGCGCGCGAGAAGGCGCGGATATCGTCGTCGCCGCGAAGACGGAGGTCGCCGAGAACCCGCGCCTCCCGGGCACGATCCACGACGTCGCCCGCGAGGTCGAGCAGCTCGGCCGCCGCGCGCTGCCCATCAAGCTCGATGTCCGCGACGACGAGGCCTGCAAGAGCGCCGTCGCCACGGCCGTCGAGCGCCTCGGGCGCATCGACGCGCTCGTCAACAACGCGGGCGCGCTCTGGTGGGCCGACGTCGTGGACACACCCATGAAGAAGTTCGACCTCATCATGGGCATCAACGTGCGCGCGTCGTTCGCCCTCTCGCAGGCCGTCCTCCCCCACATGATCGCGCAAAAATACGGCCACATCATCATGATGTCGCCCCCCGTCGACCCCGCGGCGTGCGCCCACCACGGGGCCTATGCGGTCTCGAAATTCGGCATGACGATGATCGCCGACGCCATCGCCGGCGAGTACGCCGAGCACAACGTCACCGCCCACGCCCTCTGGCCCTCGACCGCGATCGAGAGCTTCGCCACCATCAACTTCGGCCTCGGCGGCCCGGAGCTCTGGCGCAAGGCGGATATCCTCGCCGACGCGACGCTCGCCCTGCTCTCGCGCGAGCCGTCGGCCCGGCGCGGCAAGGCGTGGATCGACGAGGCCCTGCTCCGCGAGGAGGGCGTCACCGATTTCTCGAAGTACCAGTGCGTGCCCGGCGTGGAGCCGCCGCACTTCCCCTTCACCGCGATCCCCAAGGCGACGACCACGAAGCGATGAGGCGCACCCCGTGACCCGCGAGGAAGACAAGAAGGCGCGCCCCGCCGCGCTCGGCGGCATCGATCCCGGGCCGGAGCTCGCCGCGGTCTTCGACGACCTCGAGACGCTGCTCAAGAACGGCGACGTGATCGAGGCGCTCACGTCGCGCGGCATCAACGCGAGCCTCGCCCTGCTCGCCGCCGACGCGCTCCGGGCCTACCTTTCGGGCCGCAAGGCCGACGCGGCGGAGGACTTCGCGACCGCCGCGGAGGAGATCCGCGGCCGGCTCGCCGCGAGCGCAGAGGCGCCGGGGTCGGACGACGGATCGCCGGGGGAGCCGTCACGCTCGAACGGGAGGCGCTGAATGGGCACGGGCTTCGGAGCAGAGCAGACACCCGAGCCGGGCGATGGCGCGCGGCCGGAGCCCCCCTGGGGACCGGCCGCGGCCCTCTCCGGCGCCGACTACTCGGCCGTCGAGCTCGCGCAGGGCGACGACCGCGTGTTCCTCCTCGAGCAGCGCGATCTGCCCGAGCGCGAGCGCTACCTCACCGTGACCGACGCCGCCGGCGTCGCCGAGGCCATCCGGACCATGGTGGTCCGCGGCGCCCCGGCGATCGGCATCGCCGCAGCGTACGGGATGGCGCTCGCCGCGCGCGCCGGCCGCGACGAGGGCGCCTCCAGCTACGTCGCCGCCATGCGCGCGGCGGGGGAGCACCTCGCCGCCGCCCGGCCCACCGCCGTGAACCTCGGGTGGGCGGTGCGGCGCATGATCGCCACGGCCCTGCAGCACGCCGGGCGCCGCGGCGATGAGCGCGCGCGGGAGCTCGCCGAGCTCGCGCGCGAGATCCACCGGGAAGACGTCGCCGCGTGCCACCAGATGGGCCGCGCCGGCGCGGCGCGCCTGCCGGAGTCGGGCACGGTCCTCACCCACTGCAACGCCGGCGCGCTCGCGACGGGCGGCTACGGCACCGCGCTCGGCGTCATCCGCGCCGCCATCGAGGAGGGCAAGGCGCTCCGCGTGCTCGCGTGCGAGACCCGCCCGTACCTCCAGGGCGCCCGCCTCACGGCCTGGGAGCTCCAGCGGGACGGCATCCCCGTCGAGGTGATCTCCGACTCGATGGCCGCGTGGTTCATGCAGAAGGGCGAGATCGGCGCCGTCGTCGTCGGGGCCGACCGCATCGCGCGGAACGGCGACGTCGCGAACAAGATCGGGACCTACGGCCTCGCCTGCCTCGCGCGTCACCATGGCGTCCCGTTCTACGTGGCCGCCCCGTGGAGCACGATCGACCTCGCCACCGAGAGCGGCGCGTCGATCCCGATCGAGGAGCGGAGCCGCGACGAGCTGGCCGTCGTCGGCGGCCTCCGCGTCGTCCCGCCCGGCGTGCCCGTCCGGCACCCGGCCTTCGACGTCACCCCCGCGGAGCTCGTCACGGCCATCTTCACCGAGCGCGGCAAGCTGACGACGCGCGAGATCAGCCGCTCCGTGCCGCCGGCCGGCTGACGCGGGGCGCGAGCGGCTCCGGCGCGCGATCGTCCCGGAGCGCGTCACGGCGCGCGTCACGGAGCGCCGCGGAGCGGGCGCGCGCCCTCCCCCTCGCGCTCCCCCGCCGCATGGGCTAAGGACACCCCTGATGGCGCAGTTCTCCCCCAAACCTGAATGGCTCAAGGTCCGCGCTCCCGGGGGTGATACCTACCACCACCTCAAGGAGACGTTCCGCAAGCTCGATCTCCACACCGTCTGCGAGGAGGCGCGCTGCCCGAACGTCGGCGAGTGCTGGCGCGAGGGGACCGCGACGGTGATGCTCCTCGGCGACGTGTGCACGCGCGGCTGCCGCTTCTGCGCGGTCACGACCGGCGATCCCCGCGGCGCCGTCGACGTGCGCGAGCCGGAGCACGTGGCCCGCGCGATCGCCCGGCTCTCGCTCCAGTACGTCGTGATGACGATGGTCAACCGCGACGACCTGCTCGACGGCGGCGCCGAGCACGTCGCCCGCACGGTGAGCCGCCTGCACGCGCTCCGCCCCGACCTGCTCATCGAGACGCTGGTCGGCGACTTCCAGGGCCACATGAGCGGCGTCGACACGGTCGTCGACGCCGGGCCCGACGTCTTCGCCCACAACGTGGAGGTCGTCCGCCGCATCACGCGCGTCATCCGCGACGTCCGGTCGAGCTACGATCAGTCGCTCGCGGTGCTGCGGCGCGCGAAGGAGCGCCAGCGGCGGCTCGCCGCGGAGGCCGCCGAGGGAGGCGCGCCCCCGCCGCGGCGGCTCACGAAGAGCTCGATCATGGTCGGCATCGGCGAGACCGACGACGAGGTCCTGGAGGCGCTCCGCGACCTGCGCGAGGCCGGGGTCGACATCGTGACGATCGGCCAGTACCTCCGCCCCTCCTCGAAGCACGCGCCCGTGCACCGCTTCGTCGAGCCGGAGACGTTCGCCGCGTTCGAGCGCGCTGCGCTCGAGATGGGCTTCCTCTACGCCGCCAGCGCGCCGCTCGTGCGGTCGAGCTACAAGGCGGCCGAGGTCTTCGTCCGCAGCCTGATGGACCGAGGCGGCGCGGCGCCGCCCGCCGGCGCCGCCGCCCCCGGCGAGGATCCCGCGGGCGCGGCGTCCATCGAGGCGCTCCTCGAGGAGCGCCTCGCCGTGGCGCGCCGCGAGGCCGCCCGCCTCACCGCAGAGCTCGATCCGGACGAGCCCGGTCCGCTCGGCGCCCCGACGACGGCGTCGTCCAGCCCAGCGCGGCTCGTCCCGGCGGCCTCCCTCGTCCGCCGCTAGCGCGGCGCTCATCCGCACAGGAGACGGCCCCAGATCGCCGTTTTCGGCCCGCAAGCGCGCTCCCGTGTGCTGAGCACCGACGCGGCCTCCCTCCCCGGTCCGCCGCCAGAGCGGTGCTCATCCGCACAGGAGACGGGCCCAGATCGGCGTTTTCGGCGCGGAAGCGCACTCCGGTGCGCTGAGCACCGAAAACGCCGAGATGGGCCCGTATCCGAAGCGGATGGGCACCGCTCTTGACGCTTCACGGCGTTTGGCTGAGCGTTGTGCGCGGCAGGAGGGTCCAACACCACGATGTCCGCTCCCATCAACAGGCGCCCCGGCGGCATCGCTCCCGGCGTCCCGCGTCTCGGCTCGGAGAGACCCCGCGTGCGCGTGGCGTCGATCCTCGCCCAGGCGGCGAGGGCCTACAGCGCACGCCCTCCGATCGAAGACATCACGATGCCCACCGGCTTCGATCCCGCCGCGGTGGCGCTCTTCGAGACGATCATCGAGGCCGCGTTCCTCGTCGCGAACGCCGACGACCACTTCGACGACGAGGAGCGCGAGCGCTTCCAGGCGATCGTCGCGGGCGCCTGCCAGAACCTCGTCCACGAGAAGCAGCTCGAGGCGCTCATCGCCGATCTCGGCGAGATGCTGGCCGAGGACGGGCTGGAGAAGCGCATCACCATGGTCTCCCGCACGATCGCGCGGACCGAGCACCAGCGCGAGGTGCTCCGCGTGGCGGCCTCCATGGCGCACGCCTCCGGCGGCGTGAGCGCGCAGGAGCACGCCGTGCTCGAGCAGCTCGCGCGCGGGTTCAAGCTCGACGCGGCCGCCGTCGACGAGGCCCTCGCGCAGGCGGCCGAGCCCGTGAACGTCTAGCGTGGACGTCGGCGCCGCCGCGTACGGCGGGAAACGCGCATCAGGGCGCGCGCCGGTTCGAGCTCGCCGCGGCGAGTCAAACCCCGAGCGCGATCGCTGCGACGAGTCAACGTCACGTCAACGTCACGCGTAAATCGAATGAGCGGACGCCGCGTCTCGGCACTGGTCTCGGGCAGCGCCTTTGGTTAGTGTCCACGCGAGCCGATGAGCACCGCGACGTACTCCACCGACCGCCCGCCGAACGTCTCAGGGGCAAGCCTGGAGCCGCAGGCTGCCGTCGCCCGGCACCCGCTCGACACGTGTGCCGACGACGTGATCAAGGTCCTGCGCGACGACGGCTCGCTCGATCCCGCCAACGATCCGAAGCTCGACCCGTCGGAGGTGATCGCCCTCTACAAGACCATGGTGCGCGTGCGCCAGCTCGACGAGCGCCTCGTGGCGCTGCAGCGCCAAGGGCGCATCGGGTTCCACATCGGCTCGCTCGGCGAGGAGGCTGCGGTCCTCGGCAGCGTCTTCGCGACGCGGCCCCAGGACTGGGTGTTCCCCTGCTACCGCGAGTTCGGGGCGGCGCTCTGGCGAGGGCTGCCGCTCCAGCGGTACATCGACAACATGTTCGGCAACGCGAACGATACGGTGAAGGGGCGGCAGATGCCGGACCACTACACCTACCGCGAGGGGCACTTCGGCTCGGTCAGCTCGCCCATCGGCACGCAGATCACGCAGGCCGTCGGCTTCGCGTGGGCCGCGAAGCTGAAGCGCGACGAGCTGGCGTCGCTCGTCTACTTCGGCGACGGCGCGACGAGCTCGTCCGATTTCCACAGCGGCCTGAACTTCGCGGGCGTGTTCAAGGTGCCGGTCGTCTTCTTCTGCCGGAACAACGGTTGGGCGATCAGCGTGCCGACCGAGCGCCAGACGTCGAGCAACACGTTCGCGGCCAAGGGCGTCGCGTACGGCGTCCCCGGGGTGCGCGTCGACGGCAACGACGTGTTCGCCGTGGTGAAGGTGACGCGCGACGCGATCGCGCGCGCGGCGGCCGGCGAGGGCGCGACGCTCATCGAGGCGATGACGTACCGCCTGTCGGGCCACTCGACGAGCGACGACCCCAAGGCGTACCGCCCCGACGCCTGGCTGGATCCGTGGCGGCGGCTCGATCCGATCGCGCGGCTGCGGCAGCACCTCGAGCGCACCCAGGGCTGGACGGAGGCGCAGGATCGCGAGATCGAGGCGGCGCTCGACGCGGAGGTCAAGGCCTGCATCGCGGCCTCGGAGAAGGTCCCGCCGCCGCCGCTCGACTCGATGTTCGAGGACGTCTATGCGGAGCCGCCCTGGCACCTCGTGGAGCAGCGGGAGCAGCTCAAGGCGGGCCCCAGGCCCAAGGGCCACGGCCACTAGCTGGGACGCGTGGACGGCGGGGCCTGCGTGGCGGCTCGCCGGACGGCGGCGCGGCGGGGGTGGCGCCGCTGCCTGCGATCGGCGGGGACCCCAGGGGAGCCGGGGCGCCGGTGAGGTTGTACCCCCACCTTTAGGCCGAGAGACGGAGACAAAGCGCATGCCTCAGATGAACATGGTCCAAGCGATCAACGACGCCCTACGCCACGAGATGCGGCGGGACTCGCGGGTCGTCGTGCTCGGCGAGGATGTCGGCAAGGTCGGCGGCGTGTTCCGCGTGACCCAGGGCCTGTTCGACGAGTTCGGGGACGACCGGGTGATCGACACGCCGCTCTCGGAGTGCGGGATCGTGGGGACGGCGATCGGGATGGCGCTGTACGGCCTCGTGCCGGTCCCGGAGATCCAGTTCGCCGACTTCATCTACCCCGCGTACGACCAGATCGTGTCCGAGCTGGCGAAGTACCGCTACCGCTCGGGGGGCGAGTACCCGTCGAAGCTGGTCATCAGGACGCCGTTCGGCGGCGGCATCCGCGGCGGGCACTACCACTCGCAGTCGCCCGAGGCGCAGTTCGTCCACGTGGCGGGCCTGAAGGTCGTGTGCCCGTCGAACCCGGCCGACGCGAAGGGCCTCTTGCTCTCGTCGATCCGGGATCCGGATCCGGTGCTGTTCTTCGAGCCGAAGCGCATCTACCGCGCGGCGAAGGGCGACGTCCCCGACGGCGAGTACACGGTCCCGCTCGGCCAGGCGAAGGTGGTCCGGCCGGGCTGGCACGCGACGCTCGTGGTCTGGGGCGCGATGCTCTACGAGGCGCTCGACGCGGCGAACCAGGCGGCCGCGCAGGGCATCGAGTGCGAGGTGATCGACCTGCGCACGCTGTGGCCGCTCGACATCGACACGGTGATCGAGTCGGTGAAGCGGACGGGCCGGTTCATCGTGGTGCACGAGGCGCCGAAGAGCTGCGGCCTCGGGGCGGAGCTCGTCGCGCTGGTCAACGAGAAGGCGTTCCTCCACCTAGAGGCGCCGCCGCTCAGGGTGACGGGCTTCGACACCCCGTTCCCCTACACCCTCGAGAACGAGTACCTCCCGCTGTCGCATCGTATCCTTCCGGCGATCCTGGAGACGGCGAGGTACTGACGCATGGGCAAGTACGAGTTCAGGCTTCCGGACATCGGCGAGGGCGTCACGGAGGGGGAGATCGTGAGCTGGCTGGTGTCGCCGGGCGACGTGGTCGCCGAGGACCAGCCGATGGTCGAGGTGATGACCGACAAGGCGACGGTGACGATCACGTCGCCGCGCTCGGGCCGGATCGTGGAGACGCGGGGCAAGGTGGGCGGGATCGTCCCGGTCCACTCGGTGCTCGTCGTGTTCGACCTCGACGACCGGCCCGCGGCGCCGCCGCCTGCGTCGGGGTCGGGGATGCGCCAGGCGGCCGCGAAGGCCGGCCCCGGTGGGCCCTCGGCGGCCCCGAAGGCCGGCCCTGCGGAGCCCGCGGCGACGGCGGTCGGCGACATCCGGGAGGACCTCCCGGGGATGAACCTGGCGCCGCCGACGCGGTCTGCGTGGGCGAACGGCAGCCTGGGCGCGGGCGCGGCGGCCTACTTCAACGAGAAGCCGCTGGCGACGCCGGCGACGCGCAAGCTGGCGCGCGATCTCGGGGTCGATCTGCGGCGCGTGCCGCCGACCGGCCCGGCGGGCCGCGTGACGAAGGACGACGTGCGGGCGCTCGAGGCGCCCGAGGAGGCGGCGCCTGCGGCGGCCCCTGCGTTGCCCGAGGCGGCGCCGAGGCGGGTGGCGGACGCAGGGGAGCGCGCGGCGGCGAGGCCCGGCCTGCTGGACGAGGCGCGGGGGCACGGGGCGGACCGGCCCGAGGTGGAGCGCGGCCGGGGGTTGCCCTCGGCGCCTCGCGACGAGCGCATCCCGCTGCGCGGCGTGCGCAAGCGGACCTTCGAGGCGATGTCGCGGTCGAAGCACACGGCGGCGCACTTCACCTTCGTCGAGGAGTGCGACGTGTCGGCGCTGAAGGAGCGCCGCGCGCGCCTGCGCCCGCTGGCCGAGAAGGCGGGCGTCAAGCTGACCTTCCTGCCCTTCTTCGTGAAGGCCGTGGTCGCGGCGCTCAAGAAGCACCCGATGTTGAACAGCGCGTTCGACGAGGCCGCGCAGGAGATCGTCGTCAGGAAGAGCTATCATATCGGCATCGCGTCCGCGACCGAGGCCGGGCTCATCGTGCCGGTGGTGCGCGACGCGGATCGCCGGAGCGTGCTGGAGATCGCGCAGGAGATCGCGCGGCTCAGCGAGGACACGAAGTCGGGGCGGGTGAAGCCGGAGGATCTCGGCGGCTCGACGTTCACGATCACGTCGCTCGGCCAGCAAGGGGGGCTGTTCGCGACGCCGATATTGAACTTCCCGGAGGTCGCGATCCTCGGGATCCACCAGATGAAGCAGAAGCCGGTGGTGCGCGACGGGCAGATCGTGATCGGCGAGGTGATGCTGGTGTCGCTGTCGTTCGATCACCGGATCATCGATGGCCACGTGGGGGCGGCGTTCGCTTACGAGATCATCGGGTACCTGGAGGATCCGGATCGGCTGTTCCTGGAGATGAGCTGAGCACAGGCGCCGCGGAGATCGCCCACGCGCGGTCGGCCGCT
Source organism: Sorangium sp. So ce375 (assembly GCF_051473855.1). Taxonomy (NCBI): domain Bacteria; kingdom Pseudomonadati; phylum Myxococcota; order Polyangiales; family Polyangiaceae; genus Sorangium; species Sorangium sp. So ce375. The sequence continues at coordinate 2,230,822 of NZ_CP150335.1, read as the reverse complement.
GCCTCGGTATGTGGAGCACGCGTTTCGCAGATACCCGCGCTACGCCGTCTTCGCGCGCGGCTCTCTCCGGTTCCATCTGGATGAGCGCGATCAGGACCTCCTGGTCGCCCTCTCCCGCAGGGGGCGCGGCCTCCCTGAGCTCTGGTGCGCGGCGCACAGGTAGAGCACGGCGGCGCACCTCGTGCGCCCACCTCGTCGATCGCGTGCTGGCGGCGGCATCCGTGAGACACCGGGTGCTCTCTTTACCATTCGAGATCCGGCGCCTAGAGCACCAATCGCGTTGGAGTCGCGAGGAAATCAACAGAAGGGAAGAGCAACCGCAAGGGCGCGAGGGGCGCAAGGGGAAGGCAAGAAAATATCTCGTCTCTGGTCCCTGGCGCCCCTTGCGCCCTTGCGGTTGCTCTCCTTCCCGCATTCCTTGCCCTTGGAGCTTGCTTCCCGGCAGAACGGTTGGTCATCGCAACTTATTGAATTCATACAACTTTCAACCTGTTCGGCGCTCTGGCTGTGTCTCGCGCGGAGGTCGCGACGGCGATGGGGAGGACATTCGTCGAGGAGATCGCGAGCGTCCAGGACCAAGCGGCGGCGACGAACGGAGCCACGTTCCTGCTCGGGCGCGATCCGATCCTGGACGGCCTCGAGAGGGGGCCTCCGCCCGAGATGGCCCCGCCGAGCGACGCGAGCGTACCCGTTCGGACCGTGAGATTACGCCGCAGCGCTGCTCGTCGCGCCTCCGGCATACCAATCCAACACGGCTCGATGAACATGGTTGTCTTGGGCACGTCGATGCGAGAAATGCGCAGCGGCTGAGGACGCCGCGCACATCGGCACCAGACATCGACGTACTCCGCGGACGGCGCCGTCGGTCGCACCGGGGCACTTCTCCGCCGTCCATGACTTGATACGTGGTCGTGCCCCGACCGCGCCGGACGAGACAGCCGATGTGGTGACCACCGGCGCAGCGACACGGAGGCGCGAGTCACCTCGGCGAATCACGCGCGCCGAGGCTGCCGATCCCCCTGCATGTGTGCGGGACGGGCATTTTCCACCGTTCTCTGAACGCAAAAAGGATCCATGCGGCGGAGGAACCATCTCGATCACCCGCGGCTCCGGCGAGCCAGGGTTAGTTTATGGATTACGCAAAAGTCCCGACTCTGGCGGCTCCAACGAATGCCATCTCGCCAGCAACGCGCTGTTGTATGCGCGCGCGGGTAGCCCTCCAGCGCACAGAGGGGGACCGGCATACGACCTGCTCTACCGGTCATCGAGATGCCTTGAGCCACAGGCGACTGCAAGGCATCAGGGAGGACACATGCGACCGGTTCATAGCACCATGGTAACGATCATGTTCGTGGCGATCGCTCAGACGATGGGTTGCGCCGTCGACACGGGAGGAGACAACGACGGGATGACGGGAGAGGTCGCCCTCGACGAGGTGGACGAGGCGCTGGACCACGAGACGACGGCGAACGTGAGTGACAGCGATACGTCTGAGAGCCGCTCGGGGGTGACGCCGCGTGAGTTCGGCTTTGGCTGGAACGACGGATGGGACCGCAACAGGTTCCCGTGCGATCGCGACGACCGCTTCCACAGGTGTCCGTGCGATCGCGACGACTTCTTCAACAGGCACCCTTGCGATCGCGACGACTTCTTCTGCAGGCACCCTTGCGATCGCGACGACTTCTTCCGCAGGCCCCCCTGTGGCTTTCCCTGCTTCCCCTGCTTCCCCTGCTGTTCGGGGTTCGGCTTCTAGGACGCGGACCACGCGGTGAGCGGCACCGGGCTTCGAGCCTGACACTCACCCGCAGCGCCCCAGCGGCGCTGCGGGCGGCGTGGCGAGAGAGGCGCCTCGTGCGCCGAAGCTCCAGGAGGAGCCCCGTCGGAGCCATCGCAGCCTCGACCGTACGCCCGCAGCGGCGACGTGGAGCCCGGCTGGGTCCCGGGGTTCCTGCGCGTGAGGTTCGGGATTGGAAGACACGCCGAAGCATGTACTGGTGCTGCGGTCGGTGGGTGTCCCCCCCCGACCGCAGCACCAGTGCGACGTTAGACGATCTACCCCATGGCGCTGGACAGCGCTTGGACCTTGCTGCGCAGCGCCGATCCGTGAGACCTTTCGTAGGGGAGGTCACAGAAGGCAACCCTCTAGACAGACCTGCTCCGGCGGCTTCGGTCGACCCATCGATGGATAGTTAGGCGCATTCCATGACGACGATCCTCTTTTGTAGTCAGCCGTTCAGCCCTCGCGAGGTCGACGCCGATTTCGCCGAGGAGCACACCGCGGCCCACGGCGCGGGCTTCTCCACGGCCCTCATCGACCACACCAGGGCGTCGGAAGGCGACGCTCCCGGGGCGGTACGTCATGTGCCGACAGAGCCGTCGACAGCGGTCTACCGGGGCTGGATGATGCGTGTCCAGCAGTACGCAGCGTTCCATGCGGCGCTCGCCGCAAGGGGAACATCCCTGGTGAACGACCCGGACGCGTATCGGTTCTGCCACCACTTGCCGGAGAGCTACCCCGCGCTCGAGGGAGACACGCCGCGGACCACGTGGCTTCCGGTGCAAGGACCGGTGGAGCTCAGCCAAGTGTTCGAGCGGCTGCAGCCTTTCGGCTCGGGTCCGGTCATCGTCAAGGACTTTGTAAAGTCTCAGAAGCACTACTGGAACGAGGCCTGCTTTATCCCGAACGCCGAGGACCGACCCGCCGTCGAGAGGGTGGTCCGGCGGTTCATCGAGCTCCAGGGGGAAGACCTGAACGAGGGCCTCGTCTTCAGGGAGCACGTACCGCTCCGGATCGTCGGTCGTCACCCGCGGAGCGCGATGCCTCTGGCCGCCGAGGTGCGCACGTTCTGGTTCGATGGTGAGCTGCTCCTAACCCACCCCTACTGGGGCGACCTGGCCACGCCACCGGCGCCGCCCCCGAGCGACTGGATGCACCACATGGCGAGCCGCGTCCGGAGCCGCTTCTTCACCATGGATGTCGCCCTCCGCGAGGATGGTCGCTGGACGGTCATCGAGCTCGGCGATGGGCAGGTCGCCGGCCTACCCGCCATCGGCTTAGCAAAGCAGCTTTACGAACGGCTTCGCGGAGCGCTTCCATGAGGGCTGGGTTGCTCGCTCGGTTGTACCCCCGAAGGAGAAGGACATGGTGAGAGGACGAACGCAGCGGACCGCGGCCGTCGGGGTCGCCGAGCACGGAAACTCGGCGGTGCTCGTCACTGTCGCGCCGGACGGCGAGCTCCTCGATCGCCGGCGCATCGACCTCACCCAGCGCGGCATGCCGACGCACCCACATCACCACGAGGGGTCGTGGGCGGTGGGCCGTTACCTGAACACCCCCGGAGCGCGACAACTCTCGCTCGCTGACGCCGTGGCGCTCGTCGAGCGCGTGCGGGCGTCCGCTGCGCGCGGCGCGCGCGAGAGCCTCGAGGCGCTGGCCGCCGCGGTGCCCGTGCCGATCGCGAGCATCGCGATCCGCGTGTGCCCCACGCTTCCACCGACGATCGAGGAGCGGATCGCCGACAACCGCGCGCAGACCGTCGCCGACTCCGTCATGTATCGCGAGGCCCTCGCGACCGCGGCCGAGGCGCGCGGCTGGTCCGTGCATTGGTACGACCGCGAGCGCGTGTTTTGCGACGCTGCAACGGTGCTCGGCCGCGAGGACATAGACGCTTTTCTGCACGCGATGGGTCGATCGATCGGGCCGCCTTGGCAGGCCAAACACAAGCTTGCGGCGGCAGCGGCGCTCGCGGCCGCAGGGCATCCAGCGCGGCGGACAACCGCCGGATGACATGCAGTCCCGTTCCCCTCTCCTCTTGGCGGCCTTGGCGCCGTGGCGGTCGTCCTGCCGAATCGGGGCGGCGCCCCGAGGCGCGGACGCGTGCGCGAGGTGGCGCAGAAGTCAGCCGTGAGGCGCTCCAGCTTATCCTCCGGGCTCCCGTCCCTGGTCGCCGCGCCGTCCTGCGCTCAGTCGAGGACCGCGGTGGCCTCGACCTCGACCAGGTGCTCCGGGTCGGAGAGCGCGCTGATGCCCAGCAGCGTGCCCGGCGGGACCGGGACGACTCCCAGCTTCGCGGACGCCCGAGCGATCCCCTCCAGCAGCAGGGGCATCTTGTCGGGAGTCCAGCCGACGGCGTAGATGGTCAGCTTCGCCACGTCGTTGAAGGAGCCGCCGACCCCGGCCAGGGCGGTGGCGACGTTGAGGTAGCACTGCTCGACCTGAGCGGCGAAGTCGCCCACGCCGACCGTGCGCGCGTCGGCATCCCAGGCGACCTGGCCCGCGATGAACACGAGCTTCGACCCGGTGGCGATCGACACCTGTCGGTACGCCTCGATCTTCGGCAACCCGCTGGGGTTCACCAGGGTGATGGCCATGCTGTCTCCTTGTCGTAAGAGCCCGTGGGCTCGCGTTCCCCAAACAACCCGACCGTCGAGCCCCTCGTGGCGGCCACGCCGGTCAACCCGTCAACCAGCGGTGCTGCACGCAAGCGCCGCCCTGGTAAGCGCACGATCGTCCTCTCCCCGCGCGGGGCGGCGTGCCCCGCCGCGTGCAGCCTAGATGCGCCCGCCCGGCCGCGACCGGTAGGCCCACGGCGCGGAACGGGCCGATGAGCGCTGCTATACAATCGCGCCATGAACCGCGCGACGGACCGCTTCGAGGGTCTGACCGTCTTCCTCACCGTGGCGAGGCACCGGAGCTTCCGCGCCGCCGCCGCGGAGCTCGGCGTGACCACGGGCGCCGTGAGCCAGGCGATCCGCGCGCTCGAACGCCGCGTCGGCCTCCCGCTGTTCTCGCGCACGACCCGCCGTGTGGGGCTCACCGAGGCCGGCGAGCGGCTGCATGAGCGCATCGCGCCGGCGGCCGGTGAGATCGGCGCCGCGCTCGAGGCGCTCGACGAGCTCCGCGGCCGGCCCGCGGGTCTGCTCCGCCTCACGGTCCCTCGGACGGCCGTGCCCTTCGTGATCGAGCCGGTGCTCGCGCGCTTCCGCCGCACTTACCCCGACGTGGCCGTCGAGATCTCGGTGGACGACGCCTTGGTCGATCTCGCCGAGGCCGGCTTCGACGCCGGCGTGCGGCTCGGCGAGGACCTCGCCCAGGACATGACCGCCGTGCGCCTCACGCGGGATCTCCGCTGGCTCGTGGTCGGCGCGCCGGCGTATTTCGCGGCCCACGGCCGCCCGGAGGAACCCGAGGATCTGCTCGCGCACACGTGCATCCGCTACCGATTCCAGACCTCCGCGCTCTATCGCTGGGAGTTCGTGCGCGATCAGCGCGAGATCACCGTGCACGCTCCCGGCACGCTCACGGTGAACGACGCCAATCTGGCGGTGTCCCTCGCGCGCGACGGGCTCGGGCTCGCGTACATGTTCGATCTGGCCGTCGCGGCGGATCTGGCGAGCGGGGCGCTGGCGACAGCGCTCGAGCGCCATGCGCCGACGGGGCCCGGGTTCTTCCTCTACTTTCCCGCCCGCGCGCAGACGCAGGCGAAGCTGCGAGCGTTCATCGACACGGCGCTCACCGTGCTCATGCCGGAGGGCCGGCGAAAGGCGAATGAGGCGCTCGCCGCCTCGTGAGCCTCCTCGCGCTCCTCTTGAGACCCCTCGTCGGTCGACGCGCGCGCTGCCAGACGACGATCCGCGTCGCCGCCTCACGCACCTCCAGAGATCCTTTATCGGTCAACCCGCGCGCTGCCAGGCGACGATCCGCGTCACCGCCTCGTCGACCTGCTCGACCGGGGCCGCGAAGGACAGCCGGACGTACCGCGCGCCGCCTGCGCCGTCGAAGTCGGTGCCCGGCGTGAGCGCCACGCCCGTGTCGGCGAGCAGCCGCTCGCACCACGCGACGGAGTCGTCCGTGCCGACGTCGGCATACAGATAGAAGGCGCCGTCGGGCGGGGCGACCTTCCAGCCGAGCTCGGGCAGCCTCCGCAACAGCAGGTCGCGCGCGGCCGCGTAGCCCTCCACCAGCCGGTCCGCCTCGGCGTACGCCTCCGGGGTCAGGGCCGCGAGCGCCGCGTGCTGCGCCAGGGCGGGCGGGCACAGCGCAAGGTTCCCCGCCAGCGCGTCGACCGTCGGGACGAGATCCGGCGGGAGCACGAGCCACCCCAGGCGCCAGCCCGTCATGGCCCAGTACTTCGAGAAGCTCGAGACGACGATGGCGCCCGCGTCGCCGTAGCGCGCCGCCGTGGCCTGGCGCCCGGCCCACGCGCCGTACGTGAGGCCGTGGTAGATCTCGTCGCTCACAAGCCGGACGCCGTGCTCCGCGCACCAGCGCGCCATCGCGTCGAGCTCCGCGGCGTCGACCATCGTGCCCGTCGGGTTCGCCGGGCTCGCCAGGATCAGGCCGTCGAGCTTTCCGCCGTCGTGCGCGGCCATGAGCTGCGACGTCGTCGGCTGGAACCGGCTCGCCGGGCCGCACGGCAGCTCGACCACCTCCACGCCGAGGGAGCGAAGGATGTTCCGGTACGCCGGGTAGCCCGGGCGAGCGAGCGCCACGCGGTCCCCCGGCTCGAACGCCGCGAGGAACGCCAGCAGGAACCCGCCCGACGACCCGGTGGTGAGGGCGACGCTCGACGGGTCGAGGTCCACGCCGTACCAGCGGCCGTAGTGCTCCGCGAGCGCACGGCGCAGCGCCGGGATGCCGAGCGCCTCTGTGTACCCGAGGTCGCCCTCAGCGAGGAGCGCGGCCGCCCGCTCGCGCACGACGGCGGGCGCCCCTGAGCCCGGCTGGCCCGCGCACAGGCTGATGACCGATTCGCCCGCCGCGCGCCGCGCGTTGGCGGCGGCGAGCACCTCCATGACCGCGAAAGGCGGCACCTGCGAGCGGCGGCTGATCCTCACCCGGCCACCCTCCCCCCGCACCGACCACGTGCCGCGCCACCCCGGCCGGCGCCCGTCGGCACCGGCCCCCGCGCCGCCGGCACCACCACCGCCCCGCGCCGCGTCGCCTCCCCTCGCCCCCACCCACCGGGTCCGGGCCTGCTGGATCGGGTGAAGCTGCGGTGGGCCACGCTCCAGCAGGAAGCTGCACAGAAACTGCTCTTCATCGGGTCGAGCCCATGAGGGTGATTGCGGGAAGGCCCTGGGGACATCGCATCGAATCTCGGGGTGACGAGGTGAAAGCCATCATCCTGAACGGCTCATCGGGCATTTACAACACGGAAGCTTTGCTGTCAGCAGAGGAAATTCGATTGCTGAAACAGGACAAGCGTCGCGCGCGAAGCCCGCGCAGCGGCCGAGGCAGGGCGGTCTCGTGCCGCACGCCGCCGGTGCTCGTGATGAGGGCGCACCGGCCACCGAGGAGCGCCATCGGGCCGCCGGGCACCTTCGGTCCGACGGCGGTGGCGGCGCGCACATCGAGCTGGCGAACGGGCGCGGCGGCGGCGGGGCAGCCGTCGCCTGCCGCCGGGAGCTCGCGGGCCGCTCCCAGCGGGCGGAGCGCCGAGCGCCCGTGAGCGCTGGCCGCGCTGGTAACCGCGGCCACGACCAGCAGCGCCGGCCGATGTGGCAAGGGGCGCGCGCTCCTCAGCGCGGGAGGAAGAGCTGTTCAGGGAGCGCCGTGTTGCAGGGCTCCTGAACGATATGGGCATAGCCCGAGGTGCTGGCGCCCTCGACGCTCAGGCACTTCTCGCTGTTCACGTTCATGATCGACCGATAAGCGCCCACCGGCCGCAGGACGAACTTCTGGTTGGGGTTGCCCGTGCAGGTGTATTGAATGAGCTCGGCGCCGTCCTCGAGGCTAGAGTAATAGATATCGAAGCAGAGCCCGCTGTGCTTCGGCTTGATGAACACGCTCCCGTCCGGGTCTCCCGTCGGGATGAGCTCGAAGCTCTGGTTGGGGTTGCCGGTCGCAGGCCACTGGATGATCGGCGAGAGCGGCGTCGTCTCCGAATAGTAGACGTCCATGTTGAGGCCGCTGTTCTGGTTGGTGAAGGTCACCGCCGGGTTGGTGCTGCTCACGCTCCCGAAGTCCACGGTCGTGTCGAGCTTGGGGGAGACAGAGTAGCCTTGAGGGTGCGCCTGCACATAAAAGAAATTCCAGTCGACATAGATCCCTTGGAGCACCTGGGTATGCACGACGGAGAGCGGCACCTTGCCGTTGAACGCGCTCGGCGCGGAATAGACGGTTTGATACGTCGGCTGGAGGGTCGAGACCGCCAGGAACGGCAGCGTGTGGAGCGTCCCGGTCCACTGGTCGACGAGGTCTACGGGGTTCCAGTACGGATAGCCCTGCGCCGAGGTCATCCGGTAGCTCCAGGCCGACGTCAGCCCCGTGCTCTGATCGATCGCGGTGAAGTCGGACAAGGACACGGTGGCGCTGTCCTGGAAGCTGCACGAGAAGCTGGCGCTTGCCGCGTCGGTGCCCCCCTGCGCGCCGACGCTGCAGCCGACGGAGCGCGTGAACGAGCTTTGCCCGTTCGGGGAGCTCGGCACGTGGGCGTACGGGCTCAGCGCCGTGCTGCCAGGCACGACCCTGACGTCCAGCTGCTGCTGGTAATAGCCCCGATTGAAATTGCTGTTCGTGTTCAGCGGCCCCGGGTTTGCGCCCGCTCCCACGCCGGTGATGACCATGAATTTGTTGTTGGGCGTGGTCGAAGCGACGAGCTCGACCTCGTAGCTCAGATCCAAGGTCGCGACTTGCGAGGTGCCGGGGACGGTCCACCACGCGGAGCCGTTCACGATGAACTGGCGGTAGGTGCCTGGAGGGGCCGCGCTCGCGACGGAGAGGGCGAACGGCTGCACGACGGGCGCGGTCGCGAGCGCGCGGATGCGCGCCGCCACCTGCGCCGCGACGTCCTCGCGTGACGGACCGGCTGTGGGCGTGGCGCCGTCTGCGGCCTGTCCGGCGAGCTCACGGTCCGCCGCGCGCGCCGCCAGCTCCTCGGCGGGCAACGTAGCGGCGTCGTGGCTCACCTTGATCGTGGCGGAGGGGGACTTCACCACCTTCGTCTCGATGTTCCCGTAGAGCTTGATATCGAACTTCGTTCCCCCGCGCGATGGCTCCACGATCACCACGTCGCCCGCGACGCCGTAGCCGAACGCCGCGGCCATGCGCGCCGAGTCGCGGGCATTCTCGAAGACGAACGGGACCCCGGCCTCGCTCGCGGCCTCGACCAGCGACCGGTAGGTCGCGAGATCCGCCTCACCGAGCTCGTCCATGTCGGCGATCACCGCGCCCGTTCGGCGAAGGAGGTCGCTGCGCTCGGCGGCGCCGGCGCGGAGCGAGTCCAGAGCGCTCTGCGCCGACGTCGCCTGGAGCTCACCGGCGAGGTGATGGAGGACCGGGGTCCTGTCCGCGGAGATCGGGGTCATGGCGATGAAGCCGGTACGCGCGGCGGGCGCCACGGACGTCGACGAGCCTTCATCGAGCGGCTCGACGTCGACGCTCCCGCAACCTTGTTGCAAGAACCCGAGGGCGAGCGTCGAGAGCGAGAACACCAGGCCGACTCTGGAACGGATCATGGACTCCTCCCTTGCGGCTTCCTTCGCCCAAGCAGGCGATCGAGCCGTCAGGTCCGGTTACGGAGGACATCGGCATCGGTTTCGCAAATTTGCGCTGGCCAGAGATCACCTACTCGCGGCGGCTGCGGCCGGCCCGCGCCGGATCGGTCGCCGGCAGCTCCCCGAGGAGGTGGTCGACACACGTCCGGACGGCGGCCGTCAGGGCTCGATGCGAGCGATAGAGCAGGCTGACACCTCCGGCCTCGGCCTCGTAGCCCTTGAGGACGCGGACGAGGCGCTTCGCCGCCACGTCCTCGGCGCAGAACACCTCCGGAAGCATCGCGATGCCGACGCCCGCGAGCGTCGCGCGGTAGGCGGCGGAGGACTCGCTCACATAGAAGCGGGGCTCGAAGGTGACGCGTCGCCTCCGGCGCCCCTGCCCGAACGTCCACGTGGCCATTCCGTCCGTCGCGTGGATCGCGATGCAATCGTGATGCGCGAGGTCCTCGATGCGGTGGGGAACGCCCCGCGCCTCGAGGTAGAACGGGCTCGCGTACAGCAGCTTCCGCGTCGCCCGCCAGAGCTCTCGCGCCACGAAGTCGGTGGTGTCTTCCACGTGGCCCGGGACGATCGCAATGTCGAAGCTGCCGGCGAGGAGGTCGACCCGCCGCGAATCAATCTCGAGGTCGACCGACACGCGGGGATGCTTCGCGAGATAGCTGCAGACGACGCTCGCCACCGCGGCGCCGAGGGCGATCGGCGCCACGATCCGCACGCGCCCGCGCGGCTCACTCTGGAGCTCGCGAACCTGATGCGTGCCTCTCGAGAGGTCGTCGATCGCCCGCTCGGCGTGGCCGAAGTACGCGCGCCCGGCCTCGGTCAGCTGAAGCCGCCGCGTGGTCCGCTCGAGGAGCCGGACACCGAGCGCGGACTCGAGCCGCGCGATGCGCCGGCTCACCGTGGAGACCGGCACGCCGCGCTCGCGGGCGGCGGCCGAGAAGCTGCGCGTCCGGACCACACGCACGAGGAGCGCGGCGTCGTTCAGGTCCAGATCGATTCGTGCGTCCACGGCAACAGTTCCTTCCCGCCAGGCACACTAATGCGCTCGGGTGGCCGGCGCTAGGCTCGACGACGTGAAGAAGCCCGTCGTCAGCGGGCCACGCGGAGCACGGCGCGCCGTGTCCGCGCGATCCCTGGGATGATCGCGCAGGGTCGCTGCGCCGAGCGCAGCAGGAGGTTGTCATGATCATCGTCACTGGAGCCAACGGTCACCTCGGCCGAGCCATCATGGAGCGGCTCCTTCAGCGCGTACCCGCCGCCCGGATCGGCGTCAGCGTCCGCGACCCGGAGCAGGCCAGCGCGCTCGCCGAGCGCGGCGTCCGCGTGCGCCGGGGGACCTTCGAGGACGCCGCGAGCCTGCGCCATGCATTCGAGGGCGCCTCGCATGTCCTGATCGTCTCGGTCAACAGCGCAGGCGAGGCCGCTGTGCGCCAGCACGAAGCCGCGATCGAAGCGGCGCGCGCGGCCGGCGCCCGCCGCGTGCTCTACACGAGCCACATGGGCTCGAACCCGGCGTCCCGCTTCGCGCCCATGCGCGACCACGCTGCCACCGAGGCCTCGCTGCAAAGGTCGGGAGTCTCGTTCACCTCGCTTCGCAACGGGTTCTATGCGGCGTCCGCGCTCATGCTCCTCGAGCGGGCGCTCGAGACGGGCAAGCTCGTCGCGCCGGAAGACGGCCCGGTCTCGTGGACAGAGCACGGCGACCTGGCCGACGCGGCGGCGATCGCGCTGGCCGACGAGGCGCGCCTCGACGGGGTGACACCGCCGCTCACCGCCTCCGCGGCCCTCGATCTCACGGAGATCGCCGCGATCGCCTCGGAGCTCGTCGGGCGCTCGATCGCGCGGGTGACCGTCGGCGATCAGGCGTTCAGAGCGGAGATGGTGTCTCACGGCGTCCCCGAACAACGGGCGGACCTCTTCCTGGGCATGTTCACGGCGAGCCGGGAGCGCGAGTTCGCCGCCGTCGATTCGACCCTGGAGCGCCTGCTCGGCCGAGCGCCGGTGTCCATGCGTCACTACCTGACGGCGCGCCTGTCGCGCTGAGGCACGGGGCGCACCTCGAAGAGCAGGTCGTCTCGGGCCTGCTCCGAGCGGTCGTTTCGAGAGACGAGCGCCGCCTCGCGGCGCTGCGCGGGGCCGATTGCGGATGAGGGTCGGGCGCCGGAGCTCAGCGCACCATGGTGAAGAAGTTGAGCTTGTTGCCGTCCAGGTCGCGGAAATACCCTCCGTAGAAGCTCTGTCCGCGCGGCCCCGGCGCGCCCTCGTCCTTGCCGCCGAGCTCCAGGGCCTTCCTGTGGAGCGCGTCCACCTTGGCCGGGCTATCGACGACGAGCGCGACCATCACCCCGTTGCCGACCGTGGCCGGCTGGCGGTCGAAGGGCAGGGTGACGGCGAGCGCAGGCGCGTTCGGCTTCACCGCCCAGATGATCATCCGCTCGAGCTGCCAGAGCCGCGTCGCGCCCAGCTCGCCCAGCAAGGCGTCGTAGAAACGGGCGGCGCGCTCCAGATCGTTCGTGCCCAGCGTGACATATCCGATCATCGATCTCTCCGTTCGTTGAAATGATTCGTCTTCATTGCCTGATCAGGGTCGGGTGCCCCGAGCGCCATGCCGACCTGCCTCGATCGCGCGTGGCGCGCGCGAAATGCGACCCAGGCCTGCGGAGAGCCGTGTAGCATGGCCACTGCCCGCGAGGCGCGGTCCCCGCGCTCCGGCAGGGTGATCGTGTTCTTCCACGAGGTGGGTGCGGGGCGGCGATCGCAGGACTGGACGCGCCATGAGCATGACGACGACCACGACGACGATCCAGTTCCTCGACGATGGCGAGGCGAAGCCGCAATCGGTCGCCTTCATTCGACCTTCAGCTCTGACCACGGCGGCGGCAGGCCGGATGCGCACGGCTCTCTCCTAGAGCCCTCGGCGCGAGCGGTGCCCCAGGCGACATTACGCCGGCGCGGTGAATGAACCGGCGGGCCGAGCTCGGCCAGTCGCGCCGGCGGATCGAGCGTTGAGAGCCCCGTTCCTGCGGGATGGACGCCGTGGCGGGTACACACACCGAGCGCGCGCTCGCACACAGGGATCCATCGCTCCCCCCTGGACGACGGCGATCTTCGCAGGGTGATCTTTTGGTACCGTGGTCGCAGGCGCCTCGCCTGCCTGATGCGCGCTCGCTCGGTCGAGCAGGGCGCGCCGAGCCGGGCTTCGCACGCCTGATGGGGGTCGAGGGAGGGGCATGCGAACAAGGGCTTTCATCGAGAGAGCGATATCTCGTGCTGTCGCGCTGCTGGCGATCCCGGCGCTCGGCGCGTGCGGCGCGGAGACACCGCCGTACGACGACCTCCCGCTGCGCGACGCGCTGAGCGCCGCGCCGGAGGTCCTCGCCGCCTTGCCGGAAGAGATCCTGCGCGACGTGGCGGTGCGGCTGGAGGAGGCGCACGGCGAGCAGGGGGACGAGACGGCGATCGACGGCGCGGAGATCGCGAGCGTCCCCGCGCTGCTCCGCACCGCGGACGCGACGCGGGACGAGACGGGGAAGGACGCGATCGTCCTCGGCGCGCTCGAGCCGTCCGAGGACGGGTTCGTGCTCCGCTCGGTCACGCCCGTCGCGGCGGGGCGCGAGCCCGAGGGGCCGCGCGATCGACCCGCGCCGGCCCTCGCGGGGCCGCCTGCGTCGCCGGAGACCGCTCCGCTGGAGGACGCGGCGCTCGGCGGCCGGGCGGGCGAGATCCTGGCGGAGCTCACGCGGCGGGCGGACGCGCAGGCCCTCGTCCGCGTCACCGGCTTGCCCGCGGGCGTCGTCGCCCAGGATCGCACGCTGTACGTCAACGCCGCGTGGCTCGTCGCGCTGAGCGCCCTCTCGCCCGAGGACGCGCCCGCGCTCCCCACCCCCTCGGGCGGCGCCGCGATCCTCGCGTGGCCCCGGGGCGAGCCGAGATCCGTGCGCTTCAACCCCTATCACCTCCCCGCGTCCGTCGCGGAGTGCGCCGCCGAGGTGCGGGACGTGTGCACCTGCGCCGTGGCCGGACCGTGCGAGCACGACCGCACCGACCCGACGTTCGCGGACGCCCAGGCGGAGTGCTCCTGGGTCAACGCCGGGGCGCTGAACGCCGAGGCGCTCTGCGTCCTCGCGCTGCTGAGCATCGACGGGGTCAAGGAGTGCGTCCTCTCCGCGGGCAGCGGCGCGTGCGGCGCGCTGCCGATCGCGGGGCACGACGGCGCGCTCGCGTTCGCCGGGGACGAGGCCTGCATGGCCGTGCTCGATCGCTGCCTCCAGTACGGCAGCCCGACGGTCCCGGCCGTCACCCCGAGCGCGCCGAGCGGCACGTCGAGCGGTGACGGCTGCGGCAGCTGCGGCGGCTGCGACAGCTGCAACGAGGACGCCGCGGGTTGCAACCAGAACTGCAGCGATTGCAACCAGAACTGCCACGACTGCAACCAGAACTGCCGCGACTGCAACCAGAACTGCAAGGACGGCGATCCGTCCACCGGCAGCACCTCGAGCTGCAGGCTGAGCGCGGGCCGGCGCGAGCCCGGAGGGGGCGGTCCCGGTGCGCCCGTGCCCCTCGGCGCCGCGTTCTGGCTGCTCCTGCCCGCGGGTTACATGCTGCTGCAGATCCGGAGGCGGCCGTGAACCGGGCGGTGATGCTCTGGCTCGAGCGCCACGGCCTGCCGCCGTGGCTCGCGCCGACCTACGCGGTGATGGTCGCCGTCGCGGGGCTCCTCGGGGCGGCGGCGTTCTTCTGGCTCGTGCGCCGGGATCGGGGCGACGTGGCCGTGGAGGGCCGGGCGCTCCTCTCGGGCTACGTCGCGGCGCTCCTTGGCGGCTACGCCTTCGAGGCGCTGCGCGCCGCGCCCGAGGCGCTCGCGGCGGGCTCGTGGGGTCCGGTGCTCCACGCCGGCCGCGCCGCCTACGGGGGTCTCATCGCCGGCGTCGCCGTGGCCGGCCTGGTCCTGCGCCGCCGAGGCGCGGCGGTGCTCCCGTTCCTCGACCGGCTCGTGCCTGGGCTCGGGATCACCTACGCCTGCGTGCGCACCGGGTGTTTCCTTGCGGGGTGCGACTACGGCCGCGTCACCGGCGGCGCGCTGGGCGTCCGGTTCCCCGCCGGCGGCCTCGCGGCGGCGGACCACGCGGCCGCCGGCTGGGTGCCCCTCGGCGCGCCGAGCCTGCCCGTGCACCCCACGCAACTCTACGAGGCGGCGCTCGGGGCGCTGGCGAGCGCGATCGCCGCCTTCTGGCTCGTCCGTGGGCACCGGGACGGGCGAGCGTTCGGAACGTGGCTGGCGCTCTATGCGGTGGGCCGGTTCTCCATCGAGCTCGTCCGCGGGGACGTCGGGCGCGGCGTGTACGGAGGGCTCAGCACCGGCCAGCTCGTCTCGCTGGCGCTCCTGCTCGGGCTCGCGGCGGCCGTCGTGCGCGCGCACCGGGCCCGCGGCGCGCGGCGCGCCGCCACCGTGGCGCCCGCGCTGATGGCGCTCGCATCCCTGAGCCTCGCCGCAGGCGAGGCAACGGCCCAGCCGGCGCCGCCCGCGCCCTACCCCTACCCCTACCCCCCGCCCCCGCCTGGCGGCTACCCCGCGCCCTACCCCTATGCGCCGCCTCCGGCGGGCGGCTACCCCGCGCCCTACCCCTATGCGCCGCCTCCGGCGGGCGGCTACCCCGCGCCCTACCCCTATGCGCCGCCTCCGGCGGGCGGCTACCCCTACCCCCCGCCCCCGGCTGGCGGGTATCCCGCGCCCTCCCCCTATGCGCCGCCTCCGGCGGGCGGCTACCCCGCGCCCTACCCCTATGCGCCGCCCCCGGGCGGCTACCCCGCGTCCGCACCTCCCGCACCCGCGGCTGCCGCACCGCCGTCCAGGCGCGCGCCGGATGCCTCGCCGGAGCCCGCCGCGGAGAAGCCCGCGACGGGTTACCAGGCGGAGGCCAACGCGCGGCGGATGGCGCTCTCGCTCGGGGTCTCCGGCTACTTCGTTCCAGCGCGCTTCGCGGTCAAGGACGGCATGTCCGTGGATCTCGGCGTCGTCGCGCGGCTCCGCATGAGCGAGACGCGCCGCTTCGAGGTCGGCGCCGAGCTCAGGACCGTCTCGACCACCGACGTCGACCAGCTCGCGGCCGGCGTGCCGCTCCGGATCGTGATGGGGGTCGGATCGCACGTCGAGATGTCGGTCGGGATCACGCCGGGCTACTACCGCATCTTCTTCGACTCTCCCTATTTCGAGAGCGTGGGCGCATTCGGCGCTCGCTTCGGGTGGGGGATCCAGCTCCCGATCACCTCGCACCTGTTCATCGGCTTCTCTCCGCTGAGCTTCCTCGTGCTCGGGTCGGACGACGTGGACGCGCTCGTGGCGTACGAACCCGGGCTCTGGGCAGGCGCTGGATTGCTGTAATGGACGTCCCCGTCCGCTAGGCGCGACCGACCTTTGTCGCGAGGATCAGCCCCGACGACCAGCAGAGCTTGGTCAACACGAGATCTTCGCGCTGCTCGAGAGTGGCGATCAGCTCCGCCACCTTGGGGGCATGGCCATCAGGCCAGTTGGGCTGAGGGAGCATGTCGTCGATGACGTAGAGCCCGCCGGGTTCGATCAGGCTCAGCGCCTCGTCGAGCGCGTAGTATTTGCCCGGCCATGTATCCGCAAATACGAGCTCGAATCGCTGCCCCCGGACCGAGCGCAAGAAGGCTTCGCCATCCATGTTCTTGAGTGTGAGGCGCGGGTCGCCTCCGAGGTGCTGGCGCGCCACGGCCTGGACCTTCTCGTCCTGCTCCACGGAGACGAGCGTGGAGCTGGCATTCATGCCATCGAGGATCCAGGACGTCGAGATGCCCGTACCGGTCCCGAGCTCGAGCAAAGCGCCGGACTTGGTCGCCGCGAGCGTACGCAGCATCGAGCCCGTCTGCCTGTCGCTGGCCATGGTAAACCCCATCTCAACCGTGGCCCGCTCGATCTCCTCGAGCACCGCCGGCGGCTTCAAATTCTCAAAATCCTTCATGACCCGATCCTTCTTCACGCGGCCAAACGCGCGCCACTGTACAGCACCGATCTGGCGCCCCCCCGACAAAGAGCCAGCGGGGGAGGGCGTGCTGCGCGGGGGGGCGGCGGGGCAGGCCCCCACAAACCCCGAGCGCCGGCCCGCAGCGCAGCGGTTCGCCCCCCGATCTCGCCTTCCGCATAGGAGGCAATAGCCACCAAAAGGCGCGAGTTTGTGGGACAGCCCCGCCGCCCCCCCGCGCAGCACGCCCTCCCCCGCTGGCTCCGCTGCAGCCGGCTCGCCCTACCGCACCACCGAGATCTCGTCGAACCGCTCCGCCACCCGATGCCGGCTCTCCGGATCCCGCTTCGTCCCTGGCCGGAGCACCTGCACCGTCTCCATCCCTGCCGCCGCCGCCGCGTCGAGCTCGGCCACCACGTCGGACAGGAACAGCACCTCTCCCGGCAGCACCCGGAGCGCCTCCGCGATCCGCTCGTAGGCGCCCGCCTCGCGCTTCGGCCCGGTCGTCGTGTCGAAGAACGCCGCGAAGAGCCCTGTCAGATCCCCTGATGTCGTGTGCCGGAAGAGGAGCTCCTGCGCCTCGACCGACCCGGAGCTGAACACGGCGAGCGTCACCCCGAGGTCTCGCCATCTCCGCAGCGCCGGCTCCACGTCGGCATACACGTGGCTCCGGAGCCCCCCCGACTCGTAGGCGCTGCGCCAGATCTTGCCCTGGAGCGCCTTCAGCGTCGTCTCCTTGCGATCCTCGTCGATCCACGCGAGCAGCGCCGCCGAGAGCTCGCCGTCGCTCACGTCCCGCTCGCTCTCGCCCCGCTCGCGCGCCACCGCGCGCCGCGCTGCCTCGACCTCCGGGCGCCCGGCGTGCGCCGAGACGTACGCCGCCAGATCCCGGCGCGCCACCGAGAACAGCGTCTCGTGGACGAACCGCACGTCGGTCGTGGTCCCCTCGATGTCGACGAGCACCGCGCGCACAGGAAGCACCCCCACGCTCACGCCTCGAGCCGCGGGAAGCGCGACGCGATGTCCGACCCGGTGTGCTCGGCGACCCACCCCTTCGGGTCGGAGAACCACCGGATGCAGGTGAACGAGGGCGCAGGCCCCATGTCGAACCAGTGCCGCGTCCCGGCAGGCACGCTGATGAGATCGCCCTTCTCGACGAGGAACGCGAGCACGCGCTCGGCGTGATGGATGCAGAACAGCCCTCGCCCCTCGACGAACAAGCGCGCCTCGTCCTCGGTGTGGACGTGCTCGTCCAGGAACTTTCGCCGAAGATCGGCGTGGTTGGGGGTGCTCGGCGACACCGACACCACGTCCGCCGTCACGAACCCGCACGCCTCGGAGAGCCGCTTCACCGGCCCCGCGTACGCATCGAGCACCTGCTCCGGCCCCGTCCCCGGCGGCAGCGGGCGCTCCGCGGGCCAGCGCTCGAAGCGGATCTTCGCCTCGGCGGCGACGCGGGCGATGTCCTCGAGCGTCGTGTATTCGTCAGCCTTCGTCGGATCGCTCTCCCGGTAAACCCGCAACAGGCTCATGATAGGCCTCCTTCCAGCAGCGCGCAGTCGAGCATGAACTCGATCGCCTCGATGTGCCGGATCGTGCCGGCGATGTCCGATCCCCACGTGTACAGCCCGTGACCTGCGATGAGATAGCCGTACACGGGCGGGTGCGCCGACATGAACGCATCGACGTCCTCGGCCAGCTTCCGGATGTCCTGCGTGTTGACGAAGACGGGGAGGAGCACCGTGGCGTCGTGCGTCGTCATCCCGGAGAGCGCCTTCGCCACCTCGTAGCCCGAGAGGGTCACGTACCCCTCCTGAGCGCACCGGCGCGACAGCACCGTCGCGGCCCGCGAATGGGTGTGCGCGACCGCGCCTATCTCGCCGGAGTGCCGGTAAAGCTGGCAGTGCAGCGCCGTCTCGGCCGACGGGCGGGCCGCCGACGGCCCGGTCAGGCGGCCTTCCGCATTGACGACCACGATGTCCGACACGCCGAGCGCGCCCTTGGGCCGCCCGGACGCCGTGATCGCGACGGTGCCGTCGCCGAGCCGGGCTGAGAAATTGCCACTCGTGGCCGGCGTCCAGCCGCGCTCGTGGCAAAAGCGGGACAGCTCGATGAGCTCGGCCGCGACCGAGGAGAACGATGCAAACGACGTCCCGCGTGCGCTCACGGCGCAAACATACCAAAGCGAACGCGGGCGATCAACGCGCCGCGCCGCCGTTCGAGCCGCTGAGCCCGGAGAAAACCGCGCCGAGCGCGCTCACGGCGCCGGGAGGCGCTCGGCCTCGCGCCGGACGGCGCCGTCCCTCGCGCCGCGGATCAGGCCGGCCCAGAAGCCGAGCCCGTGCGCGGCGTGCAGCGCGGGAAAGATGGCGCAGAGGAGGGGGAAATCGCCCCGTGAGGCGCGCCGCGCGAGCCGGAGCGACTCCGCGATCACGAGCGCGGCATAGGCGAGCGACGCGAGCGCCAGCGCCGGCCGGACCGCCGGCACGAGCGCGGACGCGAGCGCGAGCAGCGCGAAGGCCGTCACCATGAAGAACGGCAGCGCCGGCCGGAGCGACAGGAACCTCCGGCGGCGCAGCAGCGTCCGCGCGCGCCCCTTGCCATAGGCGAAATACTGCCGCATGAGCGCGGCGAACGACGATCGAGGGTAGTAATAAGCGACGATCTCCCGGGACAGATACACCGCGCCGCCGGCCTCGATGATGCGCTGGTTCAGCTCGGCGTCCTCGTTGGTGATGGCGGCCGGGTCGTAGAGGCCGGCGATCTCGAACGCCTCGCGCCGGAACGCCCCGTTGAACACGGACTCGACGAACCCCTCGCGCGACGGGTCCCGGTACGCCGATCCGCCCACGCCGAGGGGGCTCGAGAGCGCGGCGCAGATCGCCCGCTGAAAGCCGTTCCGGTGGCGCGGCCGCGCCGCGCCGCCCGCGTTGAGCGCGCCGGTCCTCCGGAGCGCCGCGACCGACGCGGCCACGTAGTCGCCGGCGTAGTCGGCGTGGGCGTCCATGCGGACGATCACCTCCCCTCGCGATCGGCGAATGCCGATGTTCATCGCGGCGGCCTGGATCCGCGCGGGGTTGTGGAGGAGCGTCACCCGCGAGTCCTCCGCGGCGACGCCGCCCACGATCTCCCGTGTCCTGTCGGTCGAGCCGCCGTCGACGACGAAGACCTCGAGGAGCTCTGGAGGATACCGCTGCTGGAGGGCGCAGCAGAGGACGTCCTCGATGTAGCGCTCTTCGTTGTAACAGGGAATGACGATGCTGCACCGCGGCTGCTCGGCGAGCGGGCGCAGCGAGAGACGCGGGCCTCGAGGCGCGCTCGCTGTTCGATCCATGGACTCCCCCCGATCGTTCGCGGGTCGAGCCGACCCGCCGCAGGACTGCGAACGCGGCGAATACAATCGCGGGGCCAAGCGCTCTCGCGGCGTCTTCCGGAGCGAACTGCACTCCACGACGCGGCGTGGACAGCGCCGGGGCGGGTCGCTGGGCTCGGGCTGCACACCGGCGGGCTCATGCGAGCGGCGCGCGACGCGACGTGATCCGCCGGGCGCCCGGCCTCGTGCTGGCAGCGCAGCGCCTCGGAGCGCGCCCCCAGCTGGCGCGCGGGAGCCAGGGTTCCCGGATCGGGGGAGCGCGCGGTCCGCGGGGAGCTTATGCTCTCCGCCGCGGCCATGCCCCGCTCCTGCGGAGCTCCCACGATTCCGCAGGGTCCGCGGCAGAGCCTCCCGAGGAGGCGTGCGGATGGAGTTCGATCTCGTCATCTCGCGGGGAACGATCCTCGATGGGAGCGGCCAGCCTCGCTACCTGGCGGATTTGGGGCTCCAGAGGGGCAAGATCGCCGCGATCGCCGGGCCAGGCGCGCTCGCGGGCGGGCGGACGCTCGACGCCGGCGGGCTCGCCGTCGCGCCCGGCTTCATCGACGTTCACTCGCACATCGACTGGCTCCTCGCGCTGCCCGACCACGAGGCCGTCCTCGCGCCGATGGTCGCCCAGGGCATCACGACCGTTGTGGCGGGCAATTGCGGTCACTCCCCTGCCCCGGTCACCGAGGCATCCATTCCGCTGGTGGAGCACTCCGCGGAGATCCTGAAGGACGGAGCGCTCGCCTATCGGTGGCGCTCGATGGGCGAGCTGCTGAGCGCCCTCGAGGCCGGCGGGCTGCTCGTCAATGCGGCGCTGCTTGTCGGGCACGGCACGCTCCGCCAGGCGGTCATGGGCAACAGCGCCGCTCCCCCGGATCCGGAGCAGATGGACGCGCTCTGCGCGCTCGTGCGCGCGTCGCTCCGCGAGGGCGCGTTCGGGCTCTCGGCCGGGCTGGCCTACACGCCCGGGGTCTTCGCGCGCAGGCACGAGCTCCTGACGCTGCTCCGGACGGTGGCCGACGAAGGGGGCGTGTTCACGGTCCACGGCCGGGCCTACACGTGGGTATCGCCGTTTTACAAACCGCTGCTCCTCGGCCCGCCGCACAACCTCCGCTCCGTCCGCGAGCTGCTCGGCCTGGCCGAGGAGAGCCGCGCGAGGATCCAGCTCTCGCACCAGATCTTCATCGGCCGGCGCACGTGGCCCACGGTGCCGTGGGTGCTCCGCGCCATCGATCGGGCCGTGGACAGAGGGGTCGACGCCGCCTTCGACGCGTTCCCCTACACGGTCGGCAACACCACGGTGAACGCCCTCTTCCCCGCCTGGGTGCTCGACGACTTCCGCGCCCGCATCGATGACCCTGCCGTCCTCCGCAGGCTCCGGCGGGAGTTCGCGATGTTCCGGCAGCTCCTTGGGCTCGCGTACGCGGACATCCGGCTTCTCTGGGGCGGAGCGCCGGAGCTCGCGGAGCTCGAGGGGCTCGATTTCGAGGCGATCGCGGGGCGCCTCGGCAAGAGCGAGTTCGACGCTTACGCGCACGTCGCCCGCGTGAGCGACGGCAAGGCGCGCGTCCTCCTGAACACGTACTCCGGCGTCGACGCGCACGACGAGCCGCTCCGGACCGTGCTCTCGCACCCGCTCTGCGCGTTCGAGACCGACGCGATCCTCACCCGGCGCGGCCGGCACAACCCGGCGTCGTTCGGCGCCTTCCCGCGCGTCCTCGGTCACTACAGCCGCGACCTCGGCCTGTTCGGGCTCGAGGAGGCCGTGCGACGGATGACCTCGCTGCCCGCCGAGCGGATCGGGCTCCGCGACGTGGGGCGCATCCTGCCCGGGCGCTGGGCGGATCTCGTCGTCTTCGATCCGGCCACGGTGGCGGACAACACGACGCCGCGGCGATCGGACGCGCCCCCCTCGGGGATCCGCGCCGTCCTGATCACCGGCGAGGTGGTGGCGCAGGACGGCGCGCTGACGAGCAAGACCCGGCAGGGGCGCCTCCTGCGCAGGTAACTCAGGTAGACGGCGCGGCCGTGGCGCGCGACGCGAAGCGCCGCTCCGGCCTGTGCACCCGCGCGCTCCACAGCAGCACCGCCGCGACCGCCGGCGCCGCCACCGCCGTCCCCACGACCGCGACGTCGAACACCCCCCGCGCCCGCGACGCGTTGAACAGCAGCGCCTCCGCCAGCGTCAGCGCCGCGTCGCAGGTCACCAGCGCGGCCAGCGCCAGCGAGAGCCTCTGCCCGTACCGGCGGCTCAGCCGCAGCATGGCGGGCGCGAGGCACACGTCGAACGCCACCCACGCCCACTTCACGGCGGGCGACGGGAACCACCGCGCCGCGGGCGCGAGCGCGAGCAGCGCGGTCCACGGGATGAGCAGCCAGCCGAGCACCTCGAAGATCACGGCTGGCCCGCGCAGCAGCGTCGAGAGCCCGAAGCGCAGGAGCCCCCCGCCTGAGAACGCCGCGAGCGTGTCGTAGATGGCCACGAGGCCGTGGCCGCCCGGCGGAACCACGAGGTAGATCGGCGCCCAGCCGTCGGGCCGCAGCTTCGCCTTGAACGCGTAAAGCCCCTGGAAATCGTACAGGCGAGCCCCGAGCCGCCGCGCCGCGCGCAGCCCGCGCCGCACAGGCCCGGCGAGCGGCGCGAGGCCGAGCGTCACATACAGGCGTTCCTCGGCCGCGGCGGCGCGCATCGCCTGGTCGACGAGCAGCTCCGTGGTGCCGTTCGGCGCGGACGGGTCGCGCAGCAGGTCCTCCAGAAAGAGGCCGCGCCGCGCATACACGGGCACCGCTGCGAGGAAGCCGACAACGGCGCCTCCGGCCTCCGCCACGACATAACGCCGCTCCCCCGCGAACGAGAACGGCTCCAGCTGCACGAGAAAGCCCATGGGCGCCATCGGCCGCGACGAGGCCCAGCGCGCCATGAGGCGCTCCACCTCGCCCCGCAGCGGGCTCCCGGCGTCCTCGAGCTCGCCGCGGCTCACCGAGCGCGCGACCACGCCCTTCGCTCGCGCGCGGCGGAGCTGCTCGCGCAGGCTCCGGCTCGACCGGAGCACGCCGCTCCAGCGCGCCGGCTCCCACACCGGCTGCTCGCCGACGAGCATCGCGCTCCACGAGACCCGCTCGCAGAACCGCGCCTCGGCGCCGAAGAGGCACGCCCGCCGCCCCTCTGCCGCGGCCGCACCCACGAACGCCTGCGCGACCTCGGCCAGCCGCTCGGCCGCCGCGATCGGCGCGCCGGCGGCGACCCACGCGCCGCCTGTATCGACGTAGGCCACGCAGGCGTCGTCGCCGTGGAACCAGTAGCGAAAGTCGGACTCCAGGGTCTGGAACGAGGTCGCGTTCCATCCGTGGCGTTTGAGCAGTGCGAGGACGCGCTCGCGGTCGGAGCGCTGGTTCGGCGGCGGCACGGTCCGGCGGAGCATACCGCGTCCGAGCCCGACGCGATCCTCACCCGGCGCGGCCGGCGCACCCCGGCGCCGTTCGGCACGTCCCCGGGCGTCCTCGGTCACCACAGCCGCGACCTCGGCCCCGCTCTCGCCGATCGCCGCCACCTCCATATCCTACGCATGAGGCGAGAGGAGCTCGTAGAGCCAGGCGCTCTGGGTGCCCTCCTCCAGCGCCACCTGCTCGTCGCCGGCGATCGTCTTGCGGCGTTCCACAAGAGCTTGCCCGTTGCTCTCCAACCGCGCGCGTCCCCACCCGCCGGCCGCTCTCGCTGAGCACCGCGAAGGTCGTGCTGGTGCCATGGAGGACGCCCCTGCGCTGGACTGGCAAGACCCGCAGCTAAGCGCCGATCGGCCCCGTGCCCCTCGACCGGCACGCTCATGAGGCCAGAGCAGCCATGAGGTCGGGCCCCAATGAACGGACAACGATCCTGGCCCCGACGGCGCTCGATGTCACGTGACATGTCACGGTTCCGCCGTGACATGTCACGTGACATCGAGCGTGACATGTCACGGCTGGATCGTGACATGACCATGGCGAGCCCGCGGCGGCTCGCTTCGCGCAGGAAAAGCTCGCGCGACGCAGCGTGCCACTCAGTCCACTCTCCATTGGTGGGCTCGCGCGTGAACGCTCACATTCAGTGTACCCGCAACAGAGCGGCCCTATGAATTTTCGCCCACTTCGCTCATTGGTATTTGCACACAGTCTTCGCCTCGTGCAATGGTTCGCCCCACGCGGAGCGGCGAGGTGGTCCATGCCATTCCGCTGGCAAACAAATGCGTTCTTTTGCCTGGCGCGCGGCCGCTTCGCGCGACTTGAACGCAGGGGATAATGCGACATGAATAAGCACATCATTGGTTTCATGAGTCTGGTAGGAACGCTCGCGGCCGCTGCGCCAGCCAGCGCCGACTTTACGATCCGCAGCCTACTCACGGGAAAGTGCCTCGGCGTGGCGAGCGCGAGCACGGCCGACGGGGCGGACGTAGTCACCTTCACCTGCGACGGCACCCTGAACCAGACATGGGCAGCAGGGTCCTTTTGGCCCTCTCCCGACAACATGTTCACCCACATTCTCAACCGTGTGAATGGCGCTACCAGCACCAACAGGTGCTTGGCGCTGGAAGGGGCGAGCACCGATCAGGCAGACAACGAGTCCTGCAACAACAACTCCAGCGACAGCAACGACAAGGGCTGGTGGGTGGACTACGCTGGATACTTCGATGTTCCTGGCTTGGACGATCCGCAGTATTGCTACAGCTTCAAGAGCAAGGTGAACACGTCGACGGTCCTCACCACCATCAATGGCCAGAACAGCGAACGGCCCACGCGCAGCGCGGTGTCCGGTTCGCTCACCGATGGCCAGATCTGGTGCATCGTCGACATCTAGCGGCTGAGAGCAGGCCTCAAACCTGAGACCTGCGACCCCTCCAACGGTCGGGCGGCGAACACAACCCCGCCAATGCCAGGAGAAACGCCCGCCTCACTCCCGTGGGGCGGGCGTTTTCTGCGTATCCGCTCTGCGACGTCCGTCCCCGAAGAGGCATCCAGACGAGGCCGGCGCGCGGCGGGGCGCGCCCCAGCGTGACGGACGGCGACGCGAGCGCCTACGCCGGCTGCGGCGCGCTGGACGCCGCGTTCAATGGGCTGCTCGCTCTCGCTGTCGTGAATGGGCAGCCGTCCGTCATCGAGAAGTTGGCAGAGAGCCCCCCTCGGCGGCGCGCCCGCCCTGCCGAGCTCGGTCAGATCACAGGCCGAACCATGCTCCATCGAGCGAGGTGAAGCACTGCGCCGCCGACCAGGCGCCCGCCGGCGGGCTGACGAGAACCCTGCCGTTCGGGTAGATGTGCAGGCGCCCCTTCTGCGCACTGCACATGTCGACGGGAATGTACACCTCCGTGGCGGGCGAGTACTCGACCGGCAGCGTGAAGGCCCACGGGTCGGTGCCGCTGGTCTCGATGGCTCCGGCGAGCCGGACGATACCGCCGATGTTCTTCGCGACAGGAATGCTCGGCCCACCAAAGGCCGGTGTCCACCCGTTCTGGGGCCACATGCCGAGGGAGCTTCCGTCATTGTGGAACGACACGCCCTCGAGGGAGGTGATGCACTGCGCGTCCGTGAATGAGCCGAACGCCTGGATGAACACGACGCCGTTCGTTGCAATGATGAGCCGCCCCTTGGTCCCGCCGCAGAGATCGACCGGGATGTACGTCGTCTGCAGCGGCCAGGCCTCTTGGTCCAGGGTGAAGGGATACGGCGATGTCCCGTTCGCTATCGCGCCTCGCAGCCGGACGACGCCGTTCACCACACGGTACGCCGCGGAACGGGTGTTGAGTGGCGCGTTCGTCCAGTTGTTGACGAGCTGGATGGAGTTGAGCGGAGCGTTGTCGAGGACGAAGGACACGCCGTCCAGCGACGTAAAGCATTGCGCGTCGGACCAGCTACCACCGCTTTCGGTCTGGACCGTGACCACTCCCGCCGCCGTGATCCACAACCTGCCCTTCTTGGCGTTGCACAGGCTGGTGGGTACGTAGACGTCCGCCGAGGGCCTGAGGCCGGCGGGCAGCGTGAACGCTACCGGGTTATTGCCGGTCGCTCGGATCGCACCCCGCAGGTGCACGGCGTTCCCGACCGGCGCCGCGCCGGGGTCGTTGGTGCTGATGGGGTGAGCGATCCAGCCGGGTTCCAGGGCGAGCGGTCGGAACGTCGCCGTACTCGCGCCGCTGGGCCGGAGCGGCGCGGCGTCGATGTACTCCTTGAACTGGGTGGTCGAGCTGAAGCTCGCCGAGAGGATCTTGGTGATGGTCGACTTGCAGGTGTCCTTGTCGGTCTGATCCGCGCACACCCAGTCGCCGTACGAAACGATCCCCACCGTCTCACCGCCGAAGATGCAGGGGCCGCCGGAGTCGCCGGGCGCCGTGATCTGTGTGCCGGTGTTTGTCGCGGTCATGACGAGCAGGCCGTCCGAATACGAGCTGATGGCGCGGGTGAGCGATCGCCAGTTGCCACCAGCGGTGAGGCCGTCCGGCGTGTCGTAGGCGGTATAGCCCTGTCCGTAGCAGGTGACGTTCTGCCCGACCAGGGCCGACGGGGACCCAGGATACATCTCGCGCGTCACGTTTGGCCACTCCGAGCCGGGGTTGACCGGCGAGAGCTCGACGACCGTGATGTCCGTGGGCCCCACCCTGTCCGCCGCAACCGCGGAGCGGACCTCGAGGGTGCCGTCCGCTCGCGGTATAGCGAACCAGTTGGCCGTCGGTACCGAGAAGTCCAAACAATGGGTGGCGGTGAGCACCCAGTCGCGTGAGATGAGCGAGGCGGAGCAGCCTGAGGGGATCACGTCGACGAGACCCAGGTTGCGTCTGGTCGCCACGCTCACCGCGCTCCCGCCGATGATCTCCTGTGTCGCCTCGGCGATGTCCTCGTCCTCTGGCTGGTGCTCGCTGCATCCATGGGAAGCGGCGGCGAGGCCGGCGACAAGCAATTTCACGAGCGACCTGCGGGCTAGCAATGTGGATGTCTTCATCGAATAAGCTCCCTTGTTCGGACGAATCGCGGGTCCCCTGGCGTCGTTCACCGGAATCGTCGGGGGCGAGGAAGACCCCCGCTGGGTGTTGCTCCCGAGCGGCGCGACGTGGAACACCGCCGTGGGATCCTTGGCGGACGCTGATCTGCGAGATAGCTGGACTGGCGCGCCGCGGGCGGGTGCGATGCGCCGGAGGCAACAACCGATCCAACTGGCCATGTCCAGAAAATTCGGACGATTTCCGGCGCGGGGTCTACCTCTGGCATTCGATGTCGTGACATGTCACGTGACATGTCACATGACATGTCACGGATCTCGGAGGCACGCTGGATTCGTGAGCATGCCAAAGCGCCGGCGCGCAGCCGCGCCCCGTTCCCGAGTCGCGTGGCGCAGTGTGCTGTTGCAATGGACCCCTCCGCGAGGACTCCGGAAACCCGGGAACCTGCGATGAAGCTCCTCAACACCTATTGCATGGCCGCGTGCTATTCAGCCGATCCCGACGGCGCCGTGCGCCTGCCGATAGATACCGGTACGGGCGCGCTGATCCCGGAGGTCTGGGAGCGCTGGCTGGCCTGGGATCCGGTCCGGATGGCGCCCAGGCACGCGGACGCCCTGCGGCGCCTGAGGGCCATCTACATCGACGCGGGCACGCGCGACGAGCACTACCTCGATCTTGGCGCCGAGGCGTTCCGCCGAGCGCTCGCCGGCACCGGCGTGAACGAGGTGCGCTTCGAGCCGTTCGACGCGACGCACAAGAACATCGAGCACAGGTACCCGCTCGCCCTGGCCTACCTCGCCGAGCGGCTCTCGCCCTGACCCACCGGCCCCGAGATCGCCCGCGCGCAGCGGTCGCGTGCCGAAGCGCCCCGGAGGCGCGGCTTTGGAGCGTTGACAATGGGCAAGGCATGAACTACAAATGTAGTTATTGAGAGGGGGCGTTCCAAGGACCTCTCCTGATGCGGAGATGCGGGAGGGCTCTGTCACGAAGTGTGCGGTGAAAGAGGCGCTCGGCGGCGGCAGTTGCCGCGATCGCCACGCAGCTCTGAGCTCGCCCCGGACGGTTCGACTTAGAAGAGGAGTGCCATGGAGAAGAGCGTGTTCGATTGCAAGTTTCCCTCGACGTTGTTCGGGGGTGCGGCGTTGTTGCTTCTTCTGGTGAGCGCTTGTGCGACGCAACCGTCCCCGGCGCCTGTGTCCGCTGACTCGAAGCTCCCGCTGAACGCGCCGAAGGCGACGCCGGTCGCTCGAACGCAGGAAACCGAGGGCAGCGCGGCTCCAGCGCCGGCGGCCAGCGCCGACCAACTCGCCTCGCCTGCGGCCGGAGCGCCCCCGAACGCGCAAGCTTCGGCGACAACCGCGCCAAGCTCCGCGGTAAGCGCGGCGCGCGCCCAGGAACCGAAGACTGCCCAGGGGATCTCGCGCACGCTGCTCGATCAGTCGGATTTGCGAGATCTTCCCGGGTGGGAGACGCGGATGTACCTCATCGAGTATGCGCCCGGCGTCGCGGCGCCGCCGCACCACCACCCGGCGGCTGGCGTCGGGTACGTAGTGAGCGGCAGCTTCGAATCCGCCTTCGAGGGCGGCGAGACCAGCGAGGTCCGCGAAGGGCAGAGCTTTCGGGACTTGCCGAACGTTCCCCACGTGATGTTCAAGAACACGAGCGCTACGAAGCCGCTCAAGTTCGTCATATCTTACGTGGTCCGCAAGGGCGCTCCAGTGTTGGTCGTCCCGTGACCACGCTTGGCATCATCGACGCAACGGTCGGCTAGAGCACCGAACTGGTTGAAAGTCGCCTGAATTCAATGGGTTGCGACACCCAACCGATCTGCCAGGAAGCAAACTCCAAGGGCAAGGAATGCGGGAAGAAGAGAAACCGCAAGGACGCAAGGGGCGCAAGGGACCAGAGACGAGATATTTTCTTGCCTTCCCTTGCGCCCCATGCGCCCTTGCGGTTTCTCTTCCCTTCTGTTGATTTCCTCAGGATTTCAACGTGATCGGCACTCTAGTCCCCTACAGCAGCGATTTCCGCGAACCGTTGGCGGCGCTCGTGGCCGAGCTGAAGCGGGGCGCTCGTGAAGACCGTCACCGAGCAGCTCGAGCGCGACGCCCCGGACACCACAGACGAGGACAACGACGAGGAGGACGAGTAGACGGGCGCGAGGGACCCCGCGATGGCTTCCGTGGTAACGTCGGGCGCCGCGACCCGCCGCGCTCCACGCGGCGGCACACCGTCAATGGTTCGACCCTTGGGGCACGACCCCTGGGCAGAGAGAGAGACGATGATCGAGATCAGGTATGCCACCTGCGCCGAGCAGATAGAGCATGTCCGCGCGCTGTTTCTCGAGTACCGGGCCTCGCTCGACGTCGATCTCTGCTTCCAGGGGTTCGCCGAAGAGCTCGCTCGCCTGCCCGGCTCCTACGCGCCGCCGTCGGGTCGACTCCTGCTCTGCACGGTCGAGCAGGCCCCGCGTGGCTGCGTCGCGCTACAGGCCATCACCTCCAAGGACTGCGAGATGATGCGGCTGTACGTACAGCTGGGCCAGCGCGGCCTCGGGCTCGGTCGGCGGCTCGTGGCTCGGGTGCTCGATGAGGCTCGCGCGATAGGGTACCGGCGTATCTACCTCGACACGCTCCCGTCGATGGCCCGTGCGGCGGCGATGTACGAGGCGCTCGGCTTCAAGGACGTCCCTCCCTACCGACACAACCCGGTCGCCGGCACCCGCTACATGGCCCTCGCCTTGTGACGGGTTGTGACTGGCGAGAGCCCGCCAGAGCGCCGCCGCCTCATTCGGTGGTGCAGTCGGGCGCCGAGTTCGGGTCGGCCACCCACGCCGCGAGGCGCGCGGTGCCGGCGTCGCCCCACGCCTCGTGCGCGAGCTGATTGAGCCGGCACCACTCGTGGCGCGTCTGCTGGATCGCGAGCGACTTCGCCGCGAGGTGCTGCTCGACGCGATCGGTCAAGGAGGTCTTGTCCTTGCTGAGCTCGTCGTGGGTCATCGCCACCGGGGGCGGACAGTAGTCGCCTGGCTCGTAGTCGACCGTGCCCGAGACAAGGCCATAGGCGGTCGTCCGCCGCTGGCGGAAGGTCACGATCGCGTACTCCGGGTACGGCGCATCGTCGTCGCGAGTCACGGCCGTCCCCCTCGGCTTTTCGCCCTGCACGACGATGAAGCCCGTCGACGGCACCGCGGAGTACGGCGTGAGCGCGGGGAACGCAGTGAGCGACTGGTCCACGAGGACGTCGCCGCCGAGCTCGACCCAGTTCGTGTGTGCGTAGAAGTCCTGCGCCGCGTGGAGCGATCGGGAAAACGCCAGCAATGCCAGCGCATCGCCATCCAGCAGCGCGATGCCCGGGCCCAGCGCCCTCACCGCCTCGGCTTGCTTCTCGGCGATGAAGGCGGCTCCCCCGCTGAAGTTGCAGTCATCGAAGTGGGCAGCATTGCTGAAGTGGAGCTCGGCGTCCGTCGACACATTGCCGATCTTCAGGGCGCTGATCACCGCAGGCTTCAGGAACGACAGCGCGGTGCTGGTGATCTCTTCGTGGTTCGGCTCACCCGGCGCCGTTGAAAACGCATGGGCGCTCTCTCCGAGCGCCTCGGCCGTTCCAGGCTCGCCGGCGCAGCCGAGCGTCAGCGAGATACCCAGGACTCCCACGACGAACGCAGCGTGTGGATGGTTGTCTTGCAGCATGTCTTACATAAATGCAAAGCGCGGTCCAGGCGTGCGGGCTGAGCGTTCGTCGAGAGAAGCGCGCGGAAGGAGCTTGCGTGAACGCGCTTACGCCCGATGAGCGCGCCTCATCGCCTGTCGTTCCCTCCCACGCGCGAACCGCATCCGTGCCTCACCGCGGCATTCCGCCACGCTCTTCCGCGGAGAACGCGCGTTGGCTCAGGCACCTTCTGGGCAGTCTGGGCGGCGCTCCGGCGCCATGGCAAGGGAGATCCCCGGGGCGGGGCTCGGTACAGCGCGTACTCGCGCGCACCCGGGGAGTCGATGTCCGGACCGGTGCTCGATCAGGGCGGAGCGATGGTCACGTCGACGGACGGCCGCGGTTGCGCATGGCCCGAAGGCTCACACCATCGGGCCCTGGTGGGGGCCAGGGCGGGCAGCAGGCCGAGAAATTCGCTCGCGGCGACCTCCGGAATGCCCTGGTAGGGGGCGAGCTTCTCAATGAATCTCCGCCCCTTCACGATCGGAGCGCCGCCGGCGACGATCTGCCTGAATTCGCTCGACGCCGCCGTGGATGCGCGGCACGTTCACCGACGGTCGCTTCGGTCCGTCCTCCGGACCCCATGACCCTGAAAACGAGTGGCCCATGAGGGTGAGAACCGGCGAGCAACAGGCCGTGGACTGCTCGGGCTGCAACTCCGATCACGAGCGACCCGACGTCCCCGAAATCGAAGGAGATCTCATGAAGAGAGCGGCCAGTCGTCCTGCAGCAGGCCTCGGACCGAGCTTGCCGGGGGTGGTCTTGCTGAGCGCCCTCGTCGCAGGGTGCGGTGAGGGCGAGATAAAGCCCAGCGCCTCATCCGTGTCTTCAGGCACCGGAGGCAGCGGCGGGGGAGGCACGAGCGGCGGAAGCGGTGGTGGAGCAGGAGGCGGCGACGCGCCGAGCACCAAGGGCTACCCCGATCGCTTCACCGTCGGCGCACCCGGCGTGGGCACCTACGCCCAATCCGATCCCCAGCTCCCGGTGCCGCCCGGGTACACGGAAGTGTGGCCCAGCGACGACCAGAGCAAAGAGTGGGATCTGTACGATTGCGACGGCACGGTCAATCTGGACCACATGTATTTCCACGCGTTCATCTACATCGGCACCGGCTGCCACGGCACGGTCAACATCACCAACTCGATCATCGCGCCCCCGCCCGGCTCCACGAACCGCAGCATCCTGGTCAACGCCGACGAGTCCGCGCCGCTCACGTTGAACATCAGCGATACCATCATTCGCCCCGAGCCGGTCGGTCTCGGAGGTACGAACGCCGCCCTCACCGAGCATGCCGTGAACGCCTGTGCGACGTGCACCATCCGCCTGACCCGGGTGGACGTGGCCAATACCGGTGGCATGTGCCTCTGCGGCCAAAACACAATCATCGAGCAGAGCTGGTTGCACGACAACTACATTGCGCACTTGCCGGACCCCTCTCTCGCGCATACGGGCGGTGTCTTCCCGTACGGGGGCAGCGGGCCGCTCGAAATCAGCCATAACCGGCTCGAGCCGGGCGTCGACGCCGCCACGGGCAACGAAGTGCCCAATTATTGGCAAGCCATCACGGCCGTGCTCTTCACCCAGAGCGTCGATGGCTCGACGCTGCAGAACTACGATGTCCACGACAACTTCGTCTCGCTCGGCGCCTACGACTTCTACCCCGAGAACGGCGAGGACATGATCCTGCGCAACAACGTCTTCGGTCCGAGCCACTGGGGTTACACGACCTCGTGCGCGACGTGTACGTACGCTGACTGGTCCAACAACGTGGTCGGCGACATCGACGGCAACCCCACGAATGAGGTCGTCCCCCAGCCATGAGGCCGCGCTCCCGGCGGCGCCGAGGGGTCGCTCCAAGATGGCACTTGGACACCGCAGGGCGCTGGGGAGGTGTCACATGTCAACCATCGCGTGCAGCGTGGCTGTACGGTGGGACGGCCGCTTCGAGGAGCTTCGCTTTGAAGGCCTTAGCCATTCACAGCCTCAGGCTGCGACTGGAGCGTTTCGAGCGTAGTCCGCCATTTGGTCGCGCAAGGCCTTCTGGAAGGCCGGCCGCGCCTCACAGCGCTTGACGTAGGCGTCGAGCACGGGAAACCCGGTCACCAGGTCTGTGTGCCGAAGGAACCTCAGCACGGTCGTCATCAGGACGTCCGCCGCGGTGAAGCGACCGACCAGATGGTCGCGCCCGTCGAGCCAAGCGGAGAGCGCGCCCAGCCGAGCTTTCACCGCATCCACAGCCGCGGGACGCCGCAGCTTCGCCCACTGTTCTTCGCTGCGCTGCAGGTCCATCGCGAAGAGGTCCTGGATCGGCGGTTCAACCGTGTTGAGCGCGGCGAACATCCAGGCGACCGTGTTGGCGCGGTCGTGCCGATCGGGGGGCATCAGAGCCTCGGAGTCCGCAGCGATGTGGTGCACGATGGCGCCCGATTCAAACAGCCCCCGCCCCTCCGCCTCGAAGGCCGGCACCATTCCGAAGGGGTGCTTCTGACGGTAGGCGCGCGAGCTCCGCTCCCCGCCATCGATCAGCCTGACCTCATAGGGAAGCCCGGCCTCCTCCAGCGCCCAGCGCACGCGCAAATCGCGAACAAGCCCCTGCGCGAACGGCGGGGCCCAGGGCAATCCCGTGACGGTGATCTTGTCCATTTGAATTCTTTGCCTCTGTGGAGTTGTGTTGCTTGGAGATGGCGCCGATCCTCGGACGACCTTCGGCCATCCTTCGCTCGTGCTCTCGAGCGAATAATCATCCTTCGTCGTGCAGAAACCGGCATGCACCAGGCGAATCCGGGTGCCGTACCCAGGGAGTTCGTGCCGCTCCGCGGAGAGCGCGCCGCGTGCTCACGCGCCGTCCGCGGGCAACGAAAGGTTTAACGCAGGGGCCGCGCCCCTGGGAGCAACAAATCTGTCGCGAATCCGGTGCCGCGCGGGCGGTGAGGCCAGCGCGGGGCCCGCGGGCCGGCGGCAGGAGGGCTAGGCCGGGCGGAGTGCGCCTCCGCTGCGGCCGGGCGAGCGGGGAGCTGCTGCGCCGCCGCCGTGCTCGACCGCTTGCCGTCGATCTGCGTCGGGTACACTGCCGGCGCATCAGCGCCTCCACCCACTTCCCACTTCTTCACAGAAGGCTCGCCCCCATGAAGCACGCGTTCCTCGCGGCGCTCTCGCTGACCCTCAGCGCGTGCGCCGGACCGCTGGCGAAAGGACCGTCGGTCGATCTCCGCCTGCGGCACGTCGTCCTGTACCAGAACGGCCTCGGTTACTTCGAGCGCACCGGCGTCATGCCGGGCGAGCGGCTCACGCTCCGGTTCCGGGAGCGCGAGGTCGACGACGTGCTGAAGAGCA
This sequence comes from Sorangium sp. So ce375, assembly GCF_051473855.1. Taxonomy (NCBI): domain Bacteria; kingdom Pseudomonadati; phylum Myxococcota; order Polyangiales; family Polyangiaceae; genus Sorangium; species Sorangium sp. So ce375. The sequence continues at coordinate 2,196,971 of NZ_CP150335.1, read as the reverse complement.
TGGTGGTCGTCGAGCAAAACCTCGGGCCGAACGAGACCCCCTCCACCGTGAGCGCGCTCTTGCCGCGCTCCGGGCAGGCCAGCGGGCCCGAGGATCCCACCGAGATAGAGCTCGTCTTCTCGCCGGCCGCGAGGAGGCCCGTGTCGATCGCATACGCGGTGCCGACCGCCGCCTGGAAGGCGACCTACCGCGTGATCCTGCCGGCCAGGGGGCAGAAGGAGAAGCGGGCGCTCCTCCAGGCCTGGGCGCTCATCAGCAACATCGGCGACGAGGACTGGAGCGAGGTCAACGTGACGCTCGCGACGGGCGCGCCGCTCTCCTACGCCTCGAACCTGCGCGCGCCGGCGATGCTCGACAGGCCGGAGCTGAAGGGCGTCTACGACGGCGAGGGCGGCGCGCTCGCCCCGGTGCTCGCGGAGCGCTCGCCGCCCGGGTCCGACGCCGACCGCGATGGCGTGCTCGACCACGAGGACGCCTGCCCGCGCGAGCCCGGCTCGGCGAGCCCGCAACCCGGCCGGCACGGCTGCCCGCTGGCGGTCCGCGCCATCAGCAGCGAGATCCAGATCCTGACCCCCGTGCCCTTCGACAAGGGCTCGGACGTCATCCCGCCGCGCGCGAGGCCGCTCATCGAGGAGATCGCGCGCACGATCAAGAGCGTCCCGCACATCCGCTCGTTCGACGTCGAGGGGCACGCGTCGGCCGACGAGGCCGGCGCGGCGGATCTCGCGGCCCGGCGCGCCGCGGCCGTGCGCGCGGCGCTCCTCCAGCTCGGGGTCACGGCCGAGCTCGTGACGCGCTCGCACGGCGCCGAGGTGCCCCTCGTCGCCAGCGACACCGAGGAAGCCCGGCAGCGCAACCGCCGCGTCTTCCTGCGCGCCGCCGACGTCAGGCAGGCGCAGCCCCCCAGCAAGGAGCGCGAGGCGCCGGCCGTCACGCCCGAGGCGCTCGAGAAGGCGCCGGAGGGCGCGGCGAGCGTGGACGCCGTGGGCGGGGCCTTCCGGTACGCGATCGCGAACCCGGTGACGCTCCCGAAGAAGTCGTCGGCGCTGATCACGCTCATCAACCGCCCGGTCGCGGGCGAGGACGTCCTCCTGTTCCGCCCCGATCCCGCGGCGCCCGCGAGCGCGAGCCACCCCTTCCGCGCAGCGCAGATCGAGAACCGGAGCGCGCTCGGTCTCCAGCCCGGCTCCGTGTCGATCTTCTCCGGCGGGACCTTCGTGGGCGAGGGCGTGCTCACGCGCCTTTTGCCTGGGGAGAGCGCGACGATCCCGTACGCCATCGACAGCTCGACCGAGGTGCGCGCGACGAGCATGACCACGGATGTGCCGGTGCGGGTCGTGTCGCTGTTCCGCGGCGCGCTGCGCGTGGAGGATCGGTACCGGCGCGTGACGGTCTACGACGTGAGGCCCGGCCGGGACGTGCCGGAGACATTGCTCATCCGCCACGCGAGGGCGACGGGGTTCGAGCCGCAGGGCCTCCCGGGGTGCACGGACGCGACGCCGGACGCCTGCCTCGTCGAGAAGAAGCTCGCGCCCGGCGCGCCCCAGAAGGTCGTGGTCGAGGAGACGCGGCTGTCTCAGCGCGAGATCCCGCTCGTCCAGGCCGACAGCGAGCGGCTCTCGCTCTACCTGAAGGGCTCGAGCCTCCCGGCCGAGCTCCGCGCGAGGCTGGACCGCGCGCTCGCGCTCCGGCGCGCGCTCGACGCGGCGAACGACGAGCTCGACCCGCTGCGGCGGAGGCGCGCCGAGCTGATCGACCGCGCCGCCGAGCTGCGCGAGAGCCTGAGGACGATCGAGCGCACGCCCCAGGCCGGCAAGCTCCGCCAGACCTTGCTCGACCGGCTCGCCGAGGTGGCCCGACAGTCGGAGGAGATCGGCGCGAAGATCACCCAGCGCGTCGAGGACGTGGCCATGGCGCGCGCCGAGCTCGACGACACGCTCCGCGATCTGGTCATCGAAGGTCGGTGAGCGCCGGCGGACGATCCGGGCGAAGCGACGGTGTTCGCCAGCTCGGCAAACGCTGCCGGCCGTTCGCAGCGCTCAGGTACCGGATCGCGAGCGCCTACTGGCGCCGACGCCGAAGAACGAGCGCAGAAGCGACAAGCGAGAGAGCGGCGGCGAGCCCGCCGTTCCCGGTGCTCGCGCCCGTCCGGCAAGAGCACGAGCCGCCGGAGTCGTCGCCGGCCGCGTCGTTCTCACCGGAGGATCCGGCGCTGCCGCTGCTGCCCGAGCCAGCGGTGCCGGTCGTTACGCCGGTGCCTCCGGTGACCGAGCCGCCGGTGCCCGAGGTCGTGCCCCCGGTGCTCGCGCTGCCGCCGGTGCCCGAGGTCGTGTCCCCGGTGCCCGCGCTGCCGCCGGTGCCGCCCGCTCCCTGGTCCGAGCCGCCGACACCGCCTCCGCCGCCTCCGTCGCCCCCGTCCGGCATGGTGGGTCCGGTAAACCGCCACCAGTTGAACTTGAAGAGGTCGCCGTTCCCACCGACGAACTTCAGGAACAGGTCGTGTTTCCCGCTGCCCCCGCTGACAGCACAGGTCTTGGTGGTCCAGGACGTCGCGCCCGAGACGTCACACGTCCCGAGCAGCGTGCCGTTCTGACTGTCGAGGTGGAGCTCGATCTTCGCATTGCTGGCTGCGGACGATACCCGAGCCTCGAAGGAGGTCACGCCGTCGAGGAAATCGACGTCCTTCACCTTGATGTAGTCGCCGTTGCTGATGGACGTGACGTTCATGCCGGCGCCCGTGTCGGTGCACACCTCGGTCTTGAGCCCGGACGAGAAGGCGATGGTCTCGGCCTCGACTTGCTTGAACGGATCCAGCGTGGCGACGGCGGACGGTCCGTTCGTGGACATCGTGAGCTTCGGAATGCTGCCGTCGGCGCCGTACGTGAACTCCTCCACGCACACCGAGCGCTTATAGTTATTGCCGCCCGGCAATGCGCTGTTGTGATAGAAGAAGTACGAGTGCCCCTTGTAGTCGACGACGCCGGGGTGATTGGTGAAGGTGCGGCCAGCGTCCATGATGTCGCCGCGGATGTTCCAGGGCCCGGTCGGACTGTTGCTGGTCGCGTAGCTGATCTTCTCGCTCCCGGCGATGGCGGCGTAGACCATGTAGTACAGCGACCCTCGCTTGTGGAGCCACGGCCCCTCGGTGAAGCCGTTCAACGACACGTTGGTGATGTTCCCCGAGGTGCTGATCATGTCCGAGTTCAGCTTCACGTACCGGAGGGTGCCATTCCCCCAGTACATGTACGCCTGTCCATCGTCGTCGACGAACACCGTCGGGTCGATGTTGCCGCTGTCCTTCTGGGCCAGCGCCTTTCCCAGCGGGTCCATGAACGGGCCTGCCACATTGTCCGATACGCCCACGCCGATCTTCGCGCCGGTGTTGTTGTTCAGCGGGACGTACAGATAGTACTTGCCGTTCCTGGCGATCCCCTGCGGCGCCCACGCATCGCCGGTTCCCCAGCTGAAGGTCTTGTAGCCCGCGGGCGTGCCGTGGTCCGTCCAGTTGACCATGTCCGTGGTGGAGTACAACCTCCAGTCGTTCATGGTGTAGAAGTCCTTCACCGTCACGTCTTCATCGTGTGACGTGTAGAGGTACAACCGGCCTTCGTGCACCATGGGAGCGGGGTCGGCCGTGTAGGAGGTCTGCACGATCGGGTTGTCCGCCCGAGCGGGGGAGGGAATCGCGGCGGCGATGGCCAGCGCCATCGCCGACAGGGTCATTCTTCTTGCTCGGTACCACGTTGTGTTCAGGCGCACGTTGAATCCTCTTGCAAGCAAAATTGCCGGCGCCCCGCACCCCTGGTGCTGACTCGACACAGGCGCCATCAGATGAGAGGACAGCCCGCGCAAAGGCGCGCAGGGCGACCCACCCAGGGCAAAGCACAAGTATACCCCTTTCGAAATGTGAACGATCACATATCTGGTGTCAAACCCAATCGACCGGCCTGAGCGGATCCTCGAGCCCGAAGGCAGGACAGCGCTGGCGAGCTCGTCCGGAGCGCCGCGTCACGTGGGGCGGCCGCTGGATCGCGGTGATCGCCGGCCCGATGCGCTCGATGCCGGCCTGCGCACGGACGGCTGGCGCTCGATGCCGCAGGCGGCCGGCGCCCTGGGAATCGCCTCTTGTGCGCGGCGCCTCAGGAGCGCGCTCCGGCCAAGAGCTCGCCCCATCCTCGGCCGATTTGGATTGACGTCGCCATGTGAACGGTCACATGCCGCGCTGCGATGGAGTGGTCGAGCTTACCCTTCACCGGATCACGAGACGCCGGATGCTGAGTACAAGGCGAACCACCGTGACGCCGCCTTCCGAGGCGCGGCGCCCTGCTCTCGCCTTCTCCGCTCCTCGCGCAAGGCGCGCGCTCTCCTTCCAGCCCCTGGCCCTGCCCCTCGGGTCGATTCACGTCGAGCGTGGCAGAGAGGTTCGGTGTCGCGAGCGGCTCCTCATCTGCTCGCCTGTCAACAACGAAAGCTGAACTCGGAGGTGCCGTTCGGAGGTGCGCCGATCGCTAGGAGCTCGTGTGAGGGTCCGTTGCACGACACGCACCGATCGGACTTGCGCTTCTCTGTCGCGCAGACCCGCCGTCGCGACGCTCAGCGGAACGCGGCGAGGTGGTCCGAGACTGCCGAGGCGTCGCCTGCGTCGGAGATCAGCGCGACGTAGCCGTCGGGACGGATGAGCACGAGGGTGCGCTCCTTCGCGCCGTAGGCGTGGGCGAGATGGCCAGCGGTGTCGGCAACGTCGTCGGGGCCCGCGGGCTGTCCGACGACATGGAGCGTCCTCAGGTCGGAGGCCGCGGCGCCGAGCGCGGGCGCGGGCCCGAAGCTCAGCAACGTGAAGCGCCCGCCGCGCGTCAGCTCGAACAGCCGGCGTTCACCTTCCACCGTGGTCAGCTTCGTCGCATCGGGGGCGCGGTCGCCGGCGCGGAGCAGGGCCGCCTCGTCGCGGTCGTCGCGCGCCAGGGAGGAGCCGCGGTAGTGGAGGTCGAGCTGGGTGATGCTGGCATCGCGGCGGGTGGCGGCGTCCTTCCGCTCGAGCGCCTGCTGGAGGCGCGTGTTCGAGAGCGCGAGCACGCCGGCTGCGATCGGTCGCCGCTCGGCCTCGTAGCTGTCGAGCAATGCCGGCGAGGCGCCCTTCGCGACCGCCGAAAGCTTCCAGCCGAGGTTGTGCGCGTCCTGGATGCCTGTGTTCATTCCCTGACCGCCGGCGGGCGAGTGGATGTGCGCAGCGTCGCCGGCGAGGAACACCCGACCCTCGCGATATCTGTCGACGAGGCGGATGTTCGCGCGCCACAGCGACGACCACGTGGGCTCGTGGAGCCGGAGGTCGGTGCGGCCGCTCCGCCGCTCGAGGATCGCCCGCATGTTCGCGAGGCTGAGCTCGGGGTCCTGCCGCGGCGCGACGACGGCGTGATATTGGAAGACGTCTGTCGAGGGCAGCGGGCAGAGGCCGAGGACGCCCTCCTCATGCCACCAGATGCGCCAGGCGTCGCGGTCGAGGCCGTCGACCTCGACGTCGGCGACGATCATCCGCACTTCCTCGCGGGTCTCGCCCTCGAACGCGATGCCGGCCTGCTTGCGGACGACGCTGTGGCCGCCGTCGCAGCCGACGAGCCAACGCGCGGCGACCGCCTCCGTCTCACCGCCCTTGACGACGACCGCCGACACGCCTTCGTCGGACTGCTCGAAGCTCGCGAGCGCAGCACCGAACTCGACCGCGCCGCCGAGCTCCGCCAGCCGCAGCCGCAGCGCCTCCTCGGTGCGCCACTGGGGTGTGATCAGGCTCGCCGGATAGGGGATGTCGGAGCGACCCTTCAACGTCTCGGGGACGGCGCCGCCCAGCGTCACCCGGCCGTCGGGGGCCGTGGAGAGCATCGGCATCGCCATCCGGCCGTGGGCGAGCACGCGATCGACGATGCCGAGATCCTCGAAGACCTCGAGCGTGCGCGGCTGGACGCCCTTGCCGCGCGAGCCGGGCCTCGGGCCCGGGGCGGCCTCGATCAGGCGGAAGGACACGCCGCTGCGGGCGAGCTCGCAGGCCAGCGTGAGCCCGGTCGGGCCGGCCCCGACGATCAGCACTGCGCACCGTTCAGGATCCGCCATCGTCAGCCTCCGGTTGAAGAGAGCGATCCATCTCTTATCATCGACGGAGTTGATAAGAAATGAAAATCTCTCTAAACGATCAGGTCCATGACGACAGGAACGCGAACGCAAGTCCGCCGCAGACGGCGCGGCCAGCAGCTCGAGGCCGATCTGCTCGACGCGACCTGGGAGGAGCTGGTCCAGGTCGGCTTCGCGAACCTGACGATGGAATCGGTCGCCGCGCGCGCTCACACGGGGATCGCGGTCCTGTACCGTCGCTGGGCGAACAAGGACGAGCTCGTGTTCGCCGCCATCCAGCACCACCGGGACGCCAACCCTGTCGCGGCCCCCGACACCGGCGCCCTGCGCAGCGACCTGCTCGCCCACCTGACGGCCCTGAGCGACGCCCTCGCCGGCTTCTTCGCCATCGCCGCAGCCGCAGCCTTCTCGGGGTTACTGGCCGGCACCGGCCTGACCCCCTCGCAGGTGCGCGACAAGGTCATGGACACCCAGAAGCCGCGTGACCGCATCCCCTACCAGCGCGCCCACGACCGCGGTGAGGTCGACCTCGAGCGCATTCCCCCGGCCGTGCTCGCCCTGCCCTACGACCTCGTGCGACACGATCTGCTCATGGATCTCAGGCCGCTGAAGCCCGCGCGCATCCGGTCCATCGTGGACGAGCTCTTCCTGCCCCTCGTAGAGAGCTTTGGAGCGCGCGAAGGCAACCCGGCACGTCGCGCTGGACGTCGATGACGCACCGGTGGACTGGTCCATGAAAGCGCGGCGCGTGGAGGAGGGCCCGCGCAAAGCCATTTCGACCTGTCAAGAATTTCCCGCCGACCCGGCGGTCGACATGAGGTACAAAAAGCACGATCCACTGATCCGCCTACGAAAACCAACAGATCCAACGAGCTCACCCGGCCGTGTAACACTGGCTACACCACGCTGAATCATTCCCGGCCGACGAATACAGGAGAGGCTTGCTGCGATGAGCAAACTGACCATCTGGACCTACGACTGGGTGCCTGAAGGCCCCCGTGGCTTTGTGCGTGATCTGAGGCTGAGGTGGGCGTGTGAGGAAGCTGGTCTCAGCTACACGGTCCAAACGATCCCGTTCGATGATCGCGAGACCAACCACCTCGCGCGCCAGCCATTTGGCCAAGTTCCGTTCCTGAGCGACGGAGATCTGGAGATATTCGAAAGCGGCGCGGGGCTGCTGCACCTGGCCAGGAAGAGCGATGAGCTGATGCCGCGCGATCCGGCTGGAGAAGCGGAGACACTGCAATGGACGATCGCCGCGCTCAACTCGATCGAGATGGTCACCGTACCGTGGTGGTTTTTGAGAATATCCGGCGACAAGAACAACAAACTTACCGGATGGATGGGCAAGCGCCTCGACCAGCTCGAAGAGATACTGAGCGAGCGAGAATGGCTCGCGGCCGACCGCTTCACCGTCGCAGACCTGCTGATGGCGGACGTGCTACGGGTCGGGGAGGTCCGCTCCTTCGGCGATCGGCCGGCGACCGAGGCCTATGTAACCCGCGTAACCGCTCGCCCCTCGTTCAAGAAAGCCCAAGCCGACCAGATTGCTCTTTTCGAGGCGGCCGACGAGAAGAGAACAGGAAGAGGGTCAGGCTGACGAGCGCCCTGGCCTCTATCATTCCCGCTCGTCGTCCCAGGCAACCGCGCTGATCTTCCAGCCGGCGGGCGTCTTGACCAGCTGGATGGACTTCGCGCCCCTCGCCTCGAAGCGATGCCCCGAGAGCAGCCCGGACTTGCGATAACCACAGAAGCGCTGCGCGATGTTCCCGAAGATGTCCGTCCTCCCCCAGACCTCCTCCTCGGAGAAATCGACAAGCTCCCCGCTCGTCAAGAGCTTCTCCCGGGGCTCGATGAACGAGCGCAGGTCGTAGATCGTCGGTGTATCTCCGCAGGTCTTGATGATCACGCCCTCCTCGAGGAAGAGCGCGCGCAGCGCCTCGAGGTCCGGCCTTACCCCACCTTTGTTTCCAAAGGCCTGAAAGAACGCGTGCACGACGGCGTCGATCGCGCGCTCGTCCTCGCTGCGGGTCATGGCAGGCCGGCCTCCATCGAGGGGTCTTCAGAGGAAAAGGAGCCGTATCCTACGGCAGCTCCGCCAGGGGGCCCTTCCTGTACGCGGTGCCGTTGCCGAAGTGCGCGTCTTCCTGGCCGAAGGCGCGCAGGATCGACGTGTAGACGTTGTGCAAGGAGACGTCGGTCTCGTACTCGGACTGCGCGGGATCCGCGCTCGCGCGCTTGTTGTAGTTGACGTGCCGGCCGCCCGACCACCTGCCGCCTGCCTTGCCGGCGAGCAGGACGGGGACGTCGCGAGGCGAGTGTCCCCCGCCGCACCCGAACTCGCTCGTGAAGAGAACGACGCTGTTGTCGAGCATCGTGCCGTCGCCCTCCGGGGTGCTCTTCAGCCCGTCGAGCAGGCGCGCGAGCATCCCCATGCGCCAGGTGCGGTTCGCGACGATGGTCGCGCGCCAGTCCTCGAGCCGGTCGGGCTCCGCGCCGCTCGGACCGACGTCGAGGCCGGCGTGGCCGAGGCTGTGACCGAGATCGGTGGTGTAGGGTTGAGGCAGCCAGCTCGTCAGGACGTCGGCGATCTGGAAGGTGGCGACGTTCGTGAGGCCGCAGCGCAGCGCGTGCAGGAGGATGTCGACGAGGAGGGGAGCGGCCTCCTGGATGCCTGCCCCCGTGTAGGAGCCGTATCCCTGGTACACGGGCGCGCCGCCGACATCCGGCTTCGTGCAAGCCGCCAGGTTGGCGACGCCGTCGAGCTTCTTCTCCAGGCTCCGGATGTGCTCCGCGTGCGCGTCGAGCAGGTGCCTGTCGGCCGCGCTCACGCGCCCCTTCAGCGCCGCGAGGTGCTCGCTCACGCCGTCGAGCACGCTCGCGCGCTGGGCGCGGATGCGGAGCTGCTCGGGCGTCGGACCCGAGGAGGACTCCGCGACGTCCTTGAAGAGCCGGTCGAAGGCGCTCGTCGGGTCCTTCTCGGTGGAGACCTGCTCCCCCGCCGCGTTGTACAGCGGCTCTCCGTAGTTGTGCCCGTCGACCATGAGATCGATCGACGAGAACGGCGTCGGGCGCTCGCCGGCGAGCCGCTGGGCGATCACCTGATCGATCGAGGGGCCGAGCGCCCTGGCGTCGTCGCCTCCCGAGGTCGTGTCGGCGCACGTGAGCACGGTCGCGTTGGAGCAGCCGTGGTGCCCGCCGTAATCTCCCTGGACCATCCCGGCGGCGTCGTCGACGCCGCGAAGCAGGGTGAGGTCGCCCTTGAGGGCTTCGAGCGCGGCCATCTCCTCGCCGAGGACCTCGAGCGACTGGCCCTCGTCGCCGGGAGCCCAGAGGTCGAGCATGCTCCAGGCGCCCGGCTTCCACGGATCCCCCTTGGACCCTGAGTTGTGGCGAGACGTGATCGTGCCGCCGTGGCTGAAGAACACGATGAACCGCCTGGCCCTGCCGTCCGCGGCCCAGACGTCGCCGTGCGTCGCCTCGAGGAACGGAAGCGCGATGCACAGGCCAGTGGCGGTTCGAAGGAAATTCCTTCGGCTGAAAGGGGCGCGGCTCATAAGGTCACTCCTCGGGGTGGCGCAGGTGCAAGAAGGCGTTGCTCGTCGCGAGGGCGAGGATGAGGTCACGCATGCTGCCGCCGCTCTCGGGCGCCGGCGTGGCCGCCTCGATCGACGCGAGATCCTGATCGACAGGGACGCGGCGGAGCGCCGTCCGGAAGAGGTGCTTCGTGAGGCAAGCGCGCGCTGCAGCGCTCGCCGCGAGGGCCGCCGACACCTCGACGCCGCCGTCGACCTCCACGCCCTCCCCGTCCGGGCCGATCGCAGGGAGGCGCCCGCGCGCGTCGATGTCGAGCGTGTACGGGGCCTCCGCGTCTCCGCCCGTCTCCTGCGACTGCCACCGTCCGAGGGCGTCGTAATGCTCGAAGGCGAAGCCGATGGGGTTGATGGTCGCGTGGCAGCTCACGCAGTTGCCGCTGGACGTCTTGGCCTCGACATCCTGGCGGATCGTCCTGCGCACGAGCTCGCCGTTCTCCTCGACGACTCCGCCCTTGACCGGGACGTCGCTCGCGTTGGGAGGCGGCGGGCCGAGAGGGCGACAGAGCACCTCCTCCAGGACGTACGCGCCGCGGCGGATCGGCGATTTGACCTCGATGCTGCCGAACACGCTCAGAAAGGCGGCTCGCGTGAAGATCCCCGCGCGCTGGTCGGCAGGGAGGGAGACCCAGGAGAACGCGTCTTCGTCCGCGGGGCCCTCGACCCCGTAGAGCGCGGCGAGGGGCCCGTTCACGTACGCGTCCGTCGTCGTGAGCAGCGTCTCGAAGCGGCCATCCCCCTCGAAGAGCACGCGCTCCGCGAGGGCCTCGATCTCGGTGCGCATGGCGGCGCGCAACGCGGGTGAATCCTCGGGATAGATCTCGGAGCTCTTCGGCGCGTTCTCGAGCGACGCGTGCTTGTTCGTGCCGTCGAGCTCGATCCAGTCGGTGAAGAAGCGCCTCGCTGTAGGCCGGGCGCGGTCGTCCGAGAGGAGCCGCTCCGCCTGTGCGCGCACGCCCTCGGCCGTGTCGAGCGCGCCGGACTCCGCGGCGTCGAGCAGCGCGTCGTCCGGCGTCGTGTTCCAGAGAAAATACGAGAGGCGCGCCGCCCGCTCCCAGCCCGTCAGCGAACGAACGCCGGAGGCGAGCGCCTCGCCCCCGTCCCCTTCCCGGCCGAGCTCGACGAAGTAGTAGACGTTGGGCGACTGGATCATGGTCTTGAGCACGATGAGGAGGGCGTCGTCGAACGACTGCTCCTTTCGCGCCCGGGTGTACTGGCCTTTGAGCATCGCGACCTCGGCCTCGTCGAGCGTGTGCCGGAAGGCGCGACGACCGAACGTCCGTACGAAGTCGTCCACGCACACTTCATCATCAGGACCGCTCGTGTCGCACGGGAACACCTCTGTCCCCCACGACGGGCGCCGGGCGACGATCGCCTCCGCCGCGGCGTTGAGTTTGTCCACGGCGAGCAGCGAGGTGACCTCTCCCGTGTCCGCGTCCAGGTCGAGATCCAGCGCCGGATCGCCGAACAGATCGCGCATCGAATTCTTGAACTGCTCCGGCGTCATCCGGCGCATTCCCGCCGGAGCGACGTCCACGACGCCGCCCTGGCCCGGCGGCCCGTCGCCGTCGCCGTCGCCGGCGCCGGCGTGGCCGACGCAGCCCGCGGCCGCGCCGGACGCCGCGAGGGAGAGCGCCCCGAGGAGCGCCGTCGCCCGTCGCCCCGACGCGGTGAAGAAGCGGAGTACTTCGAGGGGTTTCACGCTGTTCGGCTCCGTCCGCTCCATGGCTTCAGTCCTCTCGCGGTCACAGGAAGAGCAAGGAGGCCGCTCCTCGCGACCAGCGGGTGATCATGGCTTCGGCCCTCGCGCCGTCGCGGGGAGATCAAGAAAGCCGCACCTCGCCAGCAGAGCAATGAAGCAAAGCAAAGCAAAGCTTCGCTCCTTGTCAATCGATTACATCCTGGGCAAGATAATACACTGTCGCGACGCGCCCGTGCCGTGTGTCGCAAACATCGGGCCCGCCGAAGACCGTTGTCGAGGGATCGCCGAGCCGACGCTGGTCTCCATCGTCGACAGGGTATCAGCTCACCGGTGCGACACCAACGCACAGAAGCCATGGCACTCATGCATCCTGTGCATGTGGCGGCGGGAGGCCGTCTTGGATCGGCGCGAGGATTCTACTCTAGCGTTGTAGGAAGACGAAAGCGCCCTTCTTGTTCGAGATGACGATGTCCGGCCGGCCGTCTCCGTCGCCGTCCGCGACCGTGAGCTGGGTGCCTACCCCCGAATCGTCATCGATGAGAACGGGCTGGAAGTCGATGCGTTCGGCCGCTCGCGCCTGCTCGAACCAGTAGAGCCGGGCCGGCGCGTCGAAGTCCGGCGTGCCGGCAGGCACATGACCCCAGAAGCGCTCGCCGCTCACGAGGTCCTGGAGCCGGTCACCGTCGATGTCGGCGTGAGCGAGCGCGTGCGGCTCGTGCATGAACACGCTCGACGCGGCATCGGGTGGGGTCCCCGGAACGACGCCGTGCTCCACGAACGCGGCGCCGGCCGCGCTCGGAACCTGCTCGAACCAGGAGAGCCCGTAGCCGTGAGCGGCCAGCGTGGTCGCTATGTCGGCGTCCCCGTCGCCGTCCACGTCGATCACCGGCATCTGCCCTCCCCCGGCGCCGAACGGCTGCTCGACGCGCGTGAACGGCAAGCCGTCGGGTGACCCTGGGCTCCGCGTGAAGTAGCCGCTCGCCTCGACCAAGTCGATTGCGCCGTCCCCGTTGACGTCGCCTGCACCGAGGCCGTGCGTGAACGCGCGGTACCCACGATCCTCTGTGAGCGCCCGGAAGACCCACGGCTCGGTCGGGTCCACGCCGGGCGACGACGTCCCGAGCGCGCCACCCGACATGTGCACGAGCTCGGGCACGCCGTCGCCGGTGATGTCGGCGAACAGCGGCGACTCGTTGTCGATCGGCCACGGCAGCGTGTCGTGACGAGCCCAGAGCGCGTCGCCGTCGCGCGGGTTCTGGTACCAGGCCGCGGGCTCACCCGGAAAGCCGACGACGAGGACGTCGGTGAACCCGTCGTGGTCGAAGTCGTAGGGGAACTCGAAAAAGCAATCCGAGTAGCCGTGCGGATCGAAGGCTTCCCTCGGCCACACGGGATGGCTCGTGCCATACCCGGGACCCTCGTACCAATCCGGGCCCGCGATGACATCCGTCACCCCGTCGTGATTGAAGTCCGCAAAGCTCGCCCCCTCGCAGTAGAACTGGCGGTGCAGCGTGATCTTCACGAAGCGTGCGTCGAGGGCGGCCTCACGCGGGAGCGGTGGGGGCGCGGTGACGGTGCCCGCGGGCGGCGCGTCGGCGCCCGCGTCGACGGGCGCGCGCGAGGATTCGGCCGCGCAGGCGACGACAAAGGCGAGCGGTGTGCAGCCCAATAACCCCGTTCTCGAAGCCATCTCCGAGCACTTAGCACGTCGTGGTAGAATCGGTGTCCATGCACCGGCCATCGCGCACGGTCCCGCTCGTCAGCCCCCTGAGCCGCGCCGTCGCCCTCGAGGATGAGGTGGCGGCCCGGGTCGTTCACGAGGCCGAGTGAGCCGGAGCGCGGTCGGCGGCCGGCCGTGAGGCGGGGCCGCCGGACCGCCGCTCACTGCGCCGGGCGATCGTCGCTGGCGAGCAGCGCGGCGGCGTTTCGCTCGATCTCCGCCGGCGTGAGCGCCTTCGCGTAGAGCGCCGCATAGTACAGCGCACCCGAGAAGCTCCGCTCGCCGATCTCGCGGTTGCCAAGGACGAGGTGCCGTCCGTCGGGGAAATCGAGCGTCGTGCCCAGCGGCGGCACGCTCGCGTGCATCGCGCAATAGCCGCTGACCGAGCTGCTCCGCCGGGCCGGAAGGCCGTTGATGTAGAGCCGGACCCGATCCTCCGCGGGCGCCTGGACGGTCGAATCGAACACGCCGTGCACCACGGCGCGCTCCGGGAGCTCGGCGTCCCACGCGCCGCCGCAGTAGTCGCCGTTCCACCAGAGCACGATCTGGCCCGCCGTCTCCGAGCGGAGCGTGAAGCGGCCAGCCTCCGAGCCCGTGCCTATATGAACGATGCGCGAGCCCCCACTGACCACCTCTGCGATGCGGAGCACGGCCTCGATCGTGCCCGCGATGGCGCCCTGGAATGCGCTCTGGACCTTGGTGCCGTCGATCAACGCGGAGGCCCGGCCATCGGCGCCGGCGGCCGTCCAGGAGAGCCCGCTGTGCGCCGCGCCGTCCGCCGCGAAGCTCATCTCCGGCCCGTAGGTCAGCGGGAGCGGCATCGGCGCCTCGGCGGCGTCCTCGACCTGCGCGGGCGCGCTCCCGGTCGTGGCCTCGTCGAGGAAATACCGAGCGATGAGGCCGTCGTCGGTGAGGCAGGACCGGTCGCGCGCGCAATCGACCTCTCCGCCGCCAGCGCCGCCAGCGCCGCCGCCGGCCCCGGCGCCAGCGGTCCCGCCGCCCGCTGCGCTGCTCGGCCCGCCACCGGCCTCCGAGCCGGCGCCGGCGGTCCCGCTGCCCTCTGCCCTGCTACCCCCACCGCCCGATCCAGGACCGGAGCCCGGGAGCTCACCGAGCCGCAACTCGGGGGCACACGCCGCGAGGAGCTGGAGCGAGACAATCAGCGGGGACGCCCTCATGTAGCCGCATCCTACCGCCGCGAGCTCACCGGGAGAAGGCGGCGCGCCCGTTGGCCGAGCCGCCGGCCAGCGGATCGATCCAGACCTCCACGGAGCCGCCCTGCCCACATCGGGTGTGAAGTTGACGGAACGTGGCGGATCCTTCTGATGGTGATCACGCCTGGTCGCCCGCAGGTTGTTCGGCAAGATGGGCGGCCGAATGCCGCGGAGCCGATAGCCGGCCCTGACTCGCCGACGGGTAGAACCTCGCCGGCCTGAAGAACATCCGCCCGAGCGCCCAGGCCCGTGCCCGGCCGGGCGCGAGGCCGCAGGTTCCCTCCGGGCTCGGCGCCACACCAAGGAGAGAGGACCGTGAAGAACGAGATAGCTGGCATCCGCATCCCTGACAGCCACCTGGCCGCGGAAGCGACCGAGCTCGCGCGGGAGATGTCGGCGCCCTTCCTCTTCAACCACGTCATGCGCACGTACATCTTCGGCGCGCTGCTCGCGAAGCGGCGCGGGCTCGATCTCGATCTCGAGCTGTTCTACCTCGGGGCGGCGCTCCATGACCTCGGCCTGGCCGAGAGGTTCCGAGGCCCGGAGCGGTACGAGGTCGAAGGCGCAAACGCGGCGAGCGAGTTCCTGAAGCAGCACGGCGTGCCCGAGGAGGCGATCGGCGTCGTGTGGGACGCAATCGCGCTGCACACCGTGAGGGGGGTCCCGCCCTACAAGCGGCCCGAGGTGGCGCTGCTCCACGTCGGAACCATCATGGACATCACTGGCAAGGACTTGAAGGAGCTCTCTGCGGACGAGGTGGATGAGGTGCTCCAGGCGTACCCGCGTCTCGATTTCAAGCGCGCATTTCCACAGGCAATCGCCGACATGCTCGCCAGCAAGCCGGAGACCGCCTACTACAACTTCACGGCCGATATCGCCGAGCGCCTCGTCCCGGGCTTCCATGCCCCCAATTTCTACGACGTTATCCTGGCGGCGCCGTTCAAGGAGTGACCGGACCCAGCGCGTTGAGATCTGTAGCCAGCCAATCACAGCGATGGCTCGCGAGGCGCGCTTCAGCGATCGGCGAGCGGCAAGGTAAACGAGAAGGTGCTCCCGTCGCCAACCCGGCTCTCCACCCAGATTCGCCCACCGTGCGCCTGGACGATCCCCCGCGCGATCGCCAGACCGAGGCCAGTGCCGCGCTGCCCATTGGTCGGCCGCGTCCAGTACGGGTCGAAGATGCGTGAGAGGTGTTCCGCCGCGATTCCGACACCGGAATCCCGGACGTGGATCCCCACCTCGCCGTCGAGCGCCTCGGCGCGCACGCAGATCGCCCCGCCGTCGGGCGTGAACTTGTGGGCATTCCAGAGCAGGTTGGAGAGGACCTGGACGATCCGGTCGCGATCGGCGAGCACCCGCGGCAGATCCGCTGGAACCTTCACGTGCACCGACAACGAGCGGCCGGTCGCGCCGAAGCGCGCCGTTTCCGTCGCATCCGCCACGAGATCGGAGACCTCGTGGGGAGCGGGCAGGATCGACAATCGGCGAGCGTCGATGCTCGCCACGTCGAGCAGGTCGGCGATAAGGCGGTTGCTGTGGCGCGCTGCGCGCTCGATCGTCCGTACGCCGTCCCGCAACTTCTCCTCGTCGACGCGGGACGCCAGCTCCCGCTTCAGCAGGGCGGCCCGGAGCATGATCGCGCTGAGGGGATTACGAAGATCGTGGGCCACGATGCCGAGCATCTGCTCGCGCTGCCGGACCGCATCCTGTGCCTCGGCACGGGCGCGCATCTCCGACTCGAAGAGGGAATTGCGCTCGACGGCCTGAGCGCACTGATCCGCCATCGTGGCGACCAGCCGGCGCATCGCCGGCTCGAGGCGGCACGGACCCTCGATGACGAATACGAGGCCGCCGAGATCCCGACCGTGGATCCGGAGCGGCAGCGCCACGAGGCGTGGCGAGGCCATCGCCGACATGGTGGGGCTCGGGGCGAAGCGCGTGGCGGCCCCCTCGACCTCGTCGGGGTCCGGCAGCATGACCAGCTCGCCGCGGCACAGGGCCAGGACGATCAGCTGCTCCGGATCGGACGGGATCGCCGGGAAGGGCGACGTCCCGTTGTCGCCGGTCGAGGCCACGAGGCGCAGCCCTCCTGGGTCGTCCGTTCGCAGGTAGGCCCGCGCGCCCTGGGCCCGCAGGATCGTGCCGATCGCGCGGATCGCGACGCAGGCGGACTCTCCGGCGGTGCTCGTGCGGGCGAGCGCGGCCGTGACGCCCTGCAGACGGGCGAGCTGCTCGTGCGCCTCCTCGGCCTGGATCCGGCTCGCCTCCTCGGCCTCGCGGCGGCGACTTTCCCATGACGCCTGCAGCTCGCGCTCAATGGTGTAGGCGATGTGCGCCACCAGCGCGAGCCGCTCGGGGCTGCCGGTCGCGACGGACGTGCTGACGTCGATCGCGCCGACGATCGTACCGTCGGGCGCGTGGATCGGCGCGCCGGTGCACGTGCAATCGTCGAATGCGCTCGCGAAGTGATCCGGCCCGACGATCGCGACCGGGCGATTTGCGGCAATGGCGGTGCCGGCGCCGTTGGTCCCCATCGCCCGCTCCGACCAGTCGAATCCGGGCAGGAGGCCGAATGTCTCCATCATCGGACGAGACGTGCCGACCGAGTGAAGGACGATGCCGTCCCCATCGACGATGTAGACGGCCGGCTCCGACGCCCGTAGCAGCGCGGCGGCCCAGTGCAGGTGAGGGATGGCGGCCCGAACCAGGTCGGCGCTCCGTTCCAGCCTCCTCGCGAGCTCCTCGTCGTCGATCCGCCGGAAGCGCGGACGAACGGGGTCGACCGCCGCCGCCCGACTGCGCTCCCACGAGTCGAGTACGAGACGGCGCAGCGGATCGCCGAGATCCAGCTCGCCGACGAAGTCGTTCCACTTGCGGAACCGTTCTTTCGCGACCGTGGCGCCCGGCGTTCCAGCATCCCCCATGGACATCGACTTCGTAACACGAGAGCTGCGCCAGAGCACGAGCCTGCTGACCCGGCGACTCGCCGTTCACGTCACCAGGCTGGGGAGCGTGGTCGGCGTCGTGCGGCCGCTTGGCCGCATGGTTGTGTTCTCTCGCATGGCTGCGGGGCGCGGGCCTCCACGTCAGGGAAGATGTCGCCTCCTCAGCCCGGCAGTCCGGCCGACAGCAGCGTCGCGTAGACCTCCGGCGGGGGCCGGTCGACTACGCGATACGGCAGGCCTCTTCGAAATCGAGGCGGGGGTTGCGCGGGTAGAGCTTCCCCGGATCGCCATGGCCCAGGTTGATGAGGAGGGTCGATTTCCACGGCACGTCGGCGAAGAACGCGGCGTCGACCTTCTGCCTGTCGAAGCCGCCCATCGGCCCGCAGTCGAGCCCGAGCGCGCGGGCCGCGAGGATCAGGTAGCCGGCCTGGAGCGAGGCGTTCTGGAGGAGAAAGAAGTCGCGCTGCTCCGGCGGCATCCCGGCGAGGGCCTCGCCCATCGTCGGGCGCGCCGGGAAGAGCTTCGGCATCTTCTCGTGAAAGCGCGTGTCGTAGGCGATGATCGCGGTGACGGGCGCGCTCATGGTCTTCTCGACGTTGCCGTCCGCGAGGCAGGGGCGCAGGCGCTCCTTGGCCTCAAGGCTCTTCACGAAGACGATCCGCGCCGGCACGCTGTTGGCGGCGGTCGGGCCGAGGCGCAGGGCCTCGTAGAGGCGGTGCAGGGTCGCGTCGTCGATGGGCTCGGCGAGCCAGCCGTTGTGGGTGCGGGCTTCGAGGAGGACTTGCTGGAGGAGTTGGTCGCTCATGATGTTTGCTCGGTGGTACGTGGGTGAGGTGGGGCGAGTCGTTCGTGAGATCCCGCCTCAGGTCGCGAGCGCGTGCTCGCCGACGCGGGCCTCGGTCTCGGCCTTCGGGGCGCTCGCGAGCCTGCGGCTCTCGGGGCGCAGCGCCCAGGAGGCGGCGGCGATGGCGACGAGGAAGAGGGGAGTGATCACCTTGCCGGCGCCGTCGCCCATGGCGGCGTGGGAGGCGGCGGCGCCGGTGAGATCGAAGAAGATGCCGGCGTACGCCCACTCCTTGAGGCGCGGGAAGCGCGGGGCGAAGAGGGCGACGGCGCCGAGCACCTTCCATACGCCGAGGATGGCGGCGAAGTAGGCCGGGTAGCCGAGGTGCGCCATGCCCTCGAGGACCTGGGGGGAGCCAGAGAGATCGGCGAACCCGCCTGCGGCGAAGGCGAAGCCGAGGAGGCTCGTCGCGATCCAGTAGCCGATGGTGCGTGCCTTGTCGTTCATGAGCGGGCATTCTGCGGCCTGGACACGCCTGTAACAATGCATCAACAGTTGGAAGCACCTGCCAGGATTTGATCCAGATGGCCGAACCCCTCGAGACCTCCGAGCTCCTCGCCTTCTCGAAGACCGTGGAGGCCCGATCCCTGTCCCGCGCCGCCGCCGAGCTCGGCGTCCCTCGCGCCACCATCAGCCGCCGCCTCGCGCGGCTGGAGGAGCGGCTCGGCGTGCGCTTGCTCCGCCGGACGACGCGCAGCCTCGCCCTTACCGACGCGGGCGAGGCGCTCTACCGCCACGCCCGCATCGTGCTCGACGCCGTCCACCACGCCGAGGCGAGCGTGCGCAAGGCCGACGGCGCCGTGCGCGGCGAGCTGCGCGTCTCGGTGCCGCCGATGGTGAACACGAGCTTCAACGCGATGATCTGCGATTTTGCGCGGCGCTACCCCGAGGTCCGCCTCCACGTCCACAGCACGACCCAGCACGTCGACCTCCAGCGCGGCGGCTACGACGTCGCGCTCCGCGCGAGCAGCGCGCTCGAGCCCGGCCTCGTCGCCCGGACGCTGGCGCGCATGCCGCTCCTCGCGGTCGCCTCGCCCGCGTACCTCGAGGCCCGCGGCACGCCGCGCACGCGCCGTGATCTGCGGAGCCACCGCTGCATGATGGGCTTCGCCCGGGGGGAGCTGCCGCAGACGCACTGGCCGTCCTCCGGCGGTAAGTTCCAGGTCGAGGGCGCGCTCTTCACGAACGACGTCCACCTGCTCTGCGACGCCGCGCTCCAGGGCCTCGGCATAGCGCTCTTGCCGCAGCAGGTCGTGCGCCCTCACCTCGAGAGCGGCGCGCTCCTGCACGTGCTGCCAGGCGCGATCCAGGCGGACTCGCACATCGCGGTGGTCTACGCGGAGCGGGAGTTCATGCCGCCGCAGCTCCGCGCCTTCATCGACGCGGTGATGGCGTGGGGAGGGGAGAACCTCCTCCCGCGGGCGGACGCGCCGAAGCCGAAGCAGGCGGCGAAGAGCGGCCTGCGCGCGCGCTCGAGATCGCCCGGCGGCGCCCGGCGCGCCTCCGGATAGCCTCGCCCCGCAGGCTGTGAGGGGAACGCGGTCTTCGATATAGCCCCTCACGACATCCGGGGTGAGCACGGAGCAGACCCCCTGCATGACGCCCCTCCCGACACCCGCCGAAGCTGCGCGGGTTGGCGCTCCTCGAGAGGCTGATGGCGGCCTGAACCGATCGAGCGGGCGGGCGACCCCGCGTCGCCCGTGCGCCGCCCTCCTCGTCGTCACAACGTGGGCGTGGCCCCTCCATCGATGCGAAAGGTCGTGCCCGTCATGAAGTCCATCAGCGGACTCGCGAGGAAGCACACCGCTGCAGCGATGTCGGCCGGCATGCCGAGGCGATCCACCGTCTGATGAACCGCGTTCTTCAACACCCACGCGCGTCCTTCGGCGGGATCGGTCACGCCTTGCTTGGCGGCGACCTCGCGGAACCACCCGTCGAGGCTGGGCGTGTAGATGAGCCCGGGCATGATGCCGTTCGACGTCACGCCGGTCCCGGCCAGGGCCTTCGACAAACTCAGCGTGAAGTTGTTGAGCGCCGCCTTCGATGCGCCGTAGGCACCGAACTGCGCGTGCGGTGAGATCGCGTTGCGCGACGAGATCTGGATGACGCGGCCCCACCGACGCTCCCGCATTCCCGGCACGAACGCCTGCACGAGCCGCACGGCAGGCATCGTGTTGCTCTTGTACTCGTCGAGCCACTCCTCGAGCGGCGCGTCGAACCACGACGCGTGGGCCACGTTCGTCGCGCCGCCCGCGTTGTTGACCAGGATGTCGATGCCGCGACAGGCGCGCTCGGCGGCGTCGATGACGCTGTTCAGACCATCGACGGTCGACAGGTCACCGATCGCGACGGCCGCGCGTCCTCCCGCCGTGGTGATCTCGTTCGCGACCGCCTGTGCGCGCTCGGCGTTGCGGCCGTGCACGACGACCTCGACGCCCTCGCGCGCCATGAGCCGCGCCGTCTCCGCGCCGATGCCCGAGCTCGATCCGGTGACGAGCGCGCGCTTGTCTTTCAGATGAAGTTCCATGGTGTCCTCGCTTTGCGCTCTCGTCAGTTGTGATGCAGCTTCAGCATCGCTCGCCCCACGTCGGTGTCGGCGAAGTCGGGTATGCCGTCGGCGTCGGTGCTCGCGCTGAGGGCCCGGTGGGCATCATCGCTGGCGCCGAGCTCTTGCAGCGTCAGCTTGGCGAGCACGTACGCGTCGCTCCCCAGCAGCAGGCGCCGCGGCTGCCTGTCCATCGACGCAAGCTCGAGCAGCGCCTTCGCGGCCTTCTCGGGCACGCCGCGCGCCGCGCCGGGGTTGCCCCGGAGCCGCTTGTTGGTCGCGCCCACGGTGGCCTCGTAGTCGAGCTGCGACGGGTAGATCGTCATCGAGCTGCCAGCCCAGTCGGTGCCAAAGCCGCCCGGCTCGACGATGGTGACCTGGATGCCGAGCGGCGCGACCTCGTTGAGGACGACCTCGCTGAAGCCCGCGACGGCGAACTTCGCCGCCTGGTACGCGCTCAGACCCGGCGTGCCGCCACGCCGTCCGCCGATGGAGCTGATCTGCAGGATACGCCCGCTGCGCTGCTCGCGCATCACGGGCAGCACCGCGCGCGTGACATGTACGACGCCGTAGAAATTGGCGTCGATCTGCGCGCGGAAATCGTCGAGCGGGATATCTTCAGCCGAGTCGACGTTCGCGTAGCCCGCGTTGTTGACGAGCACGTCGATGCGACCGAAGGCGTCGACCGCTTCCTTGACCGCGCTCACGGCCTGCTCGGGCTGCGTGACGTCGAGCGCCACTGTCTTCACGCGGTCGCCGTGCTGTTTCACGAGGTCATCGAGATCGGCGGGCTTGCGCGCCGAGGCGACGACGCGGTGCCCGGCGGCGAGCACGGCCAGGGCGAGGGCGCGGCCGAGCCCCCGCGAGCTTCCGGTGATGAACCATACTTGCGAGTTGTTCTCCGTCATGCACGAAACATCGTGCGCAAGGCGCCAGCGTTCAAATCCGATCGCGCCACAAATGAATCGAATCGCGCCAGCGGTTCGGGGTCGTCCCCTCCCAGGCTCGGAACGCCCGCGTGAAGGAGTTGACCTCGTCGAAGCCGAGCAGGAAGGCGATCTCGTTGACGTCGACGTCGTCGGTGCGCAGGAGGCGCAGCGCGGCGTGGTGCCGGACCTCGTCGAGCACGCGCTGATAGCTGACCCCCAGCTCGCCCAGGCGCCGCTGTAACGTGCGCGTGCTGAGCGACAGCTCGCGCGCCACCTTCTCGATGCTCGGCCGCTCGCCCGCCATGCGGCGAGCGACCACCGCGCGGACCTGCTCGACGAACGAACCATGCTCGAGGGGCGCGAGCTTCTGGTCGAGGCTGGGGACGAGCACCTGCAACAGGTCGGCGTTGTGCGTGATGAACGGCGTCGTCAGGAGGCGCTCCTCGAGGACGAGCGCGTCGCGCTTCGCGCGGAACCGCAGCGGACAGCCGAAGAAACGCAGCAGCATCGGCTCGTCGCTGCGCGCGCGAGAGAGATCGACGCGCTTCGGCGCGAGCGCGAGCCCGCTGCCTCGCTGCAAGAGCACGAGGAGCGAGGCGAGCGATGCGTCGACCAGACGCGGGGGCATGGGGCCTGGCGCGTGCAGGTAGGTCGTGTGGATCGCCACCTCTCTCCCCGTCGTGTCGATGGCCATGTCCTTCGGCCCGCAAAGCCGCTTGTAGCGGGCGAGCTTGGTCAAGGCGGTGCCGAGGTCGGGAGAGTGCAGCGCCGCGAGCGACGGGATGTCGTACTCGTGCACCTGCGTCTCCATCGCCAGACGAAGCCCGACGTCGTGCGGCGACGACGCGCCGAGCGCTTCCCAGAAGGTGAAAAACTGCGCGGTGCTCAGCTCGCCGCTGGACGGCGCCCGCGCGGCGGCGGTCGCGTGGGGCACGTTCGCGCCGAGGCGCGCGAGCCGAGCGCGCACCGCTGACGAGAGGCGGACGACGTCACCGTTCATCGCGAAGAACCTACCGAGGTCGAGCCGTCACGACCAGTCCGATCGCGCCAACCCGAGGGCGACGGCGCGGCTCAACCTGCCAAAGACATCTTTCATCGGCGACTCGCCGAGCGTCTGCGAGAGCTCGATCGTGCATCTTGATACCTTCGCATAGAAGGCAATTATTCTTTCATCGTGCCATCGAGGTCAAACAGGGAATCGACTTCGGCCTGCTCCTGGCCCCTGGCGTGGGCGAAGGAGACGATTACCAGCTGCGGCCGGATGGATAGAGTCCATCGAAAAGCACGCAAGAGCCCGCTCGGTGGCAAGCCGTCGAAGCAGCGCACCGGCGGCACACCGGTGCGCATCTCGCAAGAATCGACATTTTGCAAGAGCCGAGAACAGTCCACCTGAGCGGTACGCGCAGCGCACGAGCGTTACGAAAAGTAGCACAAAATCAGCTTGAAGACGACCGGCAAAGTGGGGAATAACTTCGGTGGCACTCGCGGGTCGGGCCCTCGTCCGCCATCCTATCGCCCGACCCCAGCGGGTTCCTGTTTCACGACCCCTCACGAGGAGCGCTCAACATGCGTCTGCGCACTGCACGTCCCACGATCTCTTTGGCCCTGTTCGCAGTGCTGCCCTGGATGCTCGCCGCCTGCGGCAGCGACGGCGGCTCGGAGGATCCCAGCGGTTCAGGCGGAAGCCCCGCAGCCAGCACGGGGGGCGTCGGCGGCAGCGGCACCGGAGGGACGCCGACGGGCACTGGTGGAGCGTCCTCTTCTTCGGGCGGTACCCCGACCGGGACGGGCGGCGACGTGACGACGGGTGAAGCCAGCACCGGTGGTGGGGGCCCGGCCGGAACGGGCGGAGCGCCGGGAACCGGTGGTACCGGGGGCGGTGGCGCCGGCGGCGACGCCGAGAGCGCCGAGTGGGGCGAGGTGGAAAACCCTGGAGCCGGGTGCACCGTCGGACCGATGCCGAGCGTCGCTTCGCTCACCGCGAACTCGAAGCTGCCGGACCCCTTCAAGAAGATGGACGGTAGCCGCATCGCGAGCAAGAGCGAGTGGGCCTGCCGGCGCGAAGAGATCCTCCAGCAAGCGTACAAGTTCATCTACGGCGACAAGCCCGTCCCGGCAAAGGCATCCGTGTCCGGTACCGTGAGCACCAGCAGGATCACGGTCGATGTCAAGGATGGCGGCGGCAGCGGCTCATTCAACCTCACCGTGAACATGAACGGGGCGACGGCGCCTGCCCCGGCCATCATCGGCTACGGCGGCCTGAGCGGCATGCCAGTTCCGAGCGGCGTCGCGACGATCACCTTCACCGCGATCGAGTCGACGGGCACCAGCGGCGCGAAGAACGGGCCCTTCTACAGCGTGTACGGCTCGGACCATCCCGCGGGTTACCTCACGGCACAGGCCTGGCAGATCAGCCGCGTCCTCGACGTCTTGGAGCAGAACCCCGGCGTCATCGATCCGCGCCGGGTGGGTGTGACGGGTTGCTCACGCTGGGGCAAGGGTGCCTTCGTCGCCGGCGTGCTCGACAACCGCATCGCCTTGACCATCCCGGTGGAGTCGGGTCTCGGGGGCACGGTCGGCCTGCGCCTCGTCGAGGCGATCGATAGCTACAGCGGCTCCGAATGGCCCTATCACGGCATCAGCTACGTCCGCTGGCTTTCGGAGGTGGCGCTCGGTCAGTTCACCACGGGCAACAACGCCGGGGCCGACAACACGAACAAGCTGCCCGTCGACATGCACGAGATGATGGGCCTCATCGCTCCACGCGGCCTCTACATCGTGGACAACCCGAGCACCATGTACAACGGGCTCGATCGGAACTCGGCGTGGGTCACCGCCAACGTCGGCAAGATGATCTTCGAGGCGCTCGGCGTCGGAGACCACATGGCCTACACGGGCGCAGGTGGGAGCCACTGCCAGTGGCGCTCGCAGTACACTGCATCCCTCAACGCCATGGTCGACAAGTTCCTGAAGGGCAACGACGCTACGGCGACGGGCACTTTCGCTACGGACCTGCCCAACAAGCCCAACCACCTGGACCACATCGACTGGACACCGCCGACGCTCACCGGCGAGCTTTGATCCAGCGCAGAGGTAGCCCATGAAGCACAGCTCGTTCCTCTCTCTCGGGGTCGCCCTGGCCCTGACGCTGGGCGCTTGCGGCCCTGGCCAAGACGGCGACGCCACGGGCGGCACCGGAAGTGGTGGAGCCTCGGGCGGCGCGGTGGGCTCGGGCGGCCAGAGCGCCGCAGGAGGCGCCGGCGGCACGCCGCAAGAGACCGGCGGCGCCTCATCGGGCGGCGGCAGCGGCGGCGGGACGCCGACCGGCGGGGCGGAGCCGAGCGGCGGCACAGCCAGCGGCGGTGGACCCGGAGCAGGCACCGGCGGAGCGCCGGGGTCGGGCGGCGCTCCGGGTGGCGCCTGCACGCGCGAGCTCTTGGATGGCCTCCTGGACGACTACTTCGCCGCTCTCGCCGTCGGGGATCCTTCCAGCCTGCCCCTGGCAGATGGCGTGAAGTTCACCGAAAACGCCGTGCAGGCCGAGATCGGCGCGACGGACTTCTGGAGGAACGCTGGCGAGGTGAAGTACTCGCAGCGCGCCCTGGATACCGAGGCGTGCAGCGCCGGCGCTCAGGCGGTGATTCCGGAAGGCGGGAGGGATCTTCCCGTCGCCCTCCGCATCAAGGTGGAAGGCTCGGAGATGACGGAGATCGAGACGATCGTCGTCCGCCCGGGCGACTACACGGCATCCTTCGCGGTCGCCTCGAATCCCGCCGCGATCATCGCCATCTCGGACGAGATCGGCTGGCACGACGAGGTCCCGGAGGCCGAGCGGGCCACCCGGGAAGAGCTGACGAGCTGGATCGACAAGTACTTTCGCGCGTTCCCCTCCGGCGTCTGCGACGTCACGGGAGCCTGCAAGCGCTTGGAGAACGGGGGCGGCAACTTCTCTTGCCGCACCGGAGCCTCCTGCAGCGCCGGCGATCCTGGGTCCGGCGGCACCTTCATCCCGCGCGTCATCCTGGCCGACGAGGTGCGCGGCATCGCCATCGGCCTCACCATGTTCGACTTCATGACGGACGGGCATCTGGACATGCACATGATCAAGATGTCCGGCGGTGAGGTGCACGCCGTCCACGCCATCCTGCGCGACACGAACGGCGTGTCCGGCTGGGAGTGACGGCGACCTCCCTCGCCGCTCGCGTCGAACCGCCATCGTTCGGGTGGAGGACGCGGAACATGTCCACGAATCCCGGAGGGGCAGGCACCGGCGCGGGTCGATAGGACAAGCAAACGCGTTCCGCAGAGTCATGATTCTCGGAGCCGTTCCTGACTCGTGCCGTCCGACTGTACGAGCTCGTTGACAGAACGGGCCTTACGCCATCAGGCAGGTTTTCCACGCCTGAAACGCCTAAGATTATCGCGACGTAGCACCAAGCGGAAGGCATCCTTCCGTATCGCTGTACCCTGCTGGCTCTACGTGCCCTGCCCCCGTTTTCTGCACACCCCTTGAGTACGCCCGCGCTGCACGGGTTTCAGCGAGCATCGTCCACGGCGGCACGCCGGGGATCCATGCTTGACGTCCGCCGCTCTCCTCCCAATGGACGCGTTGCCGAGCGCTCCCTCAAGGAGGTCCTGTTGAGCTCCACATTCGCGGAGGACGCATACCCTTCACCCGATGAGCGCGCTCGGTTGCGCGAGAGCCTCACACGATCGCTGCCCGAGATCCCGCCCGTCTACTTCTACGACGATCTCGGGAGCGAGCTGTTCGAGCAGATCACCCACCTCGGGGTCTACTACCCGACGCGCACGGAGATCGGCATCCTCGAGCAGCGCGCCGGAGACATCCTGCGCGCCGTCCGGCCGCGGCGCCTCGTCGAGCTGGGCAGCGGCGCGGGCCGCAAGATCCGCATCCTGCTCGACGCCTGGCGGTGGGTGGGCGGCGGCGAGACGTGCACGATGCTGGACGTGAACGGGCTCTTCCTGGAGACGTCGATCAGCCGCCTCCGCACCGACTACCCGGAGTACACGTTCCGCGGCGTGATCGGTGATTTCACCACCGACCTGCCGCGGCTCGGCCGGGGCGGGGGGCGCCTCGTGGTCTTCCTCGCGGGCACCATCGGCAACCTCTACCCCGACGAGCGGCGCGCCTTCTTCCGCGAGGTCGCGCGCGCCATGGAGCCGTCGGACGCGCTCCTCGTCGGCGCCGATCTGGTCAAGGACACGGCCCGGCTGGAGGCCGCGTACGACGATCCGGAGGGCGTGACGGCGGCCTTCAACCGCAACGCGCTCCGCGTGATCAACCGGCGCTTCGGGGCGAATTTCGCGCCCGACGCGTTCGCGCACCGCGCCTTCTACGACGCGGCGCGGGCGTGGATCGAGATGCGCCTCGTGGCCACGCGGCGGATGCGCGTGCAGATCCCGGCGCTCGATCTGCGGCTCGATCTCGAGCGCGGCGCCGAGATCCGCACCGAGGTGAGCTGCAAGTTCACGCGCGACTCGCTCCAGGCCTCGGCCCGGGCCGGAGGGCTCGTGGTGTCTTCGTGGCACACAGATCCCGACCAGCTCTTCGCGCTGGCCCTGCTCCGGCGGAACCACGCGTGACGGAGGCCTCGTTCGAGGCGCTCCTCGCCGCCGCGTGGCGCCGCAGCGACGATCTGTTCGCGCTCGTCCCCGAGGCGTCGATGGGGCGTCGGCCCATCGCGCTGCGACACCCCTTCTCGTTCTACCTGGGGCACCTGCCGGCCTTCGCGTGGAACCAGATCGGCCGAGGCGTCCTCGGGCTCGGGCCCATGCGGAGCGATTTCGACGTGCTGTTCGAGCGCGGGATCGATCCGGCCGACGAGGACGGCGCCCGCGCCGCGTCGAGGGACGCGTGGCCGGCGATCGCCGAGGTGATCGCGTACCGCGACGAGGTCCGCCGCGCCGTGCGGGCGCGCATCCCCGACGTGCTGGCGCGCGCCGAGGACGTGCTCGGCGCGCGGGGGCGGATCCTCCAGCTCGTGATCGAGCACGAGCGGATGCACCACGAGACCCTGATGTACATGCTCCAGGAGCACGGCGCCGCGCGGCGCCCCGACGGCGCGCCCGCGTTCGTGGGCGGCGGGGGGCGCGCCGCCGAGCCCCGGCACGTCCCGGCGGGCCGCGTGGTGATCGGCGCGGACTTCGAGGCGATCCCGTTCGGCTGGGACAACGAGTTCGGGCGCGCGGAGATCGATGTCCCGGGCTTCACCATCGACTCGTTGCCGGTGCGGAACGGCGATTACCTGGCCTTCCTCGAGGCGATGGAGGACGGCGCGCGGGCCGCGCTCACGCCCCGCACGTTCGTGCGCCGCGGAGGCGGGCTGGGGGTGAAGACGATCTTCGGGCCGGTCTCCTTCGAGGTCGCGTCGGGCTGGCCGGCGCAGGTCTCGGGCGAGCAGGCGCGCGCCTATGCAGTCTGGCGCGGCGGGCGCCTGGCGACCGAGGCCGAGCTGCGCCGCGCCGCGTTCGGCGAGCCGAGCGGCGGTGTGCGCGCGCGTCCGTGGGGGCACGCGCCGGGCGAGCCGCGTCATGGCCAATTCGGCTTTCGCGGATGGTCGCCGGTGCCGACGGGCAGCCACCCGGACGGCGCCAGCGCGTTCGGCGTCGAGGAGCTGGTGGGCAATGGCTGGGAGTGGACGTCCACGCCCTTCGCGCCCCTGCCCGGCTTCGTCGCGTACGCCCGCACGTACCCGGGGTACTCGGCGGATTTCTTCGACGGGGAGCACGACATCGTCTTCGGCGCCTCGTGGGCGACCGACGAGGGGTTCCTCCGGCCGAGCTTCCGCAACTGGTATCGCCGGGACTATCCCTATGTCTTTTCGAGCTTCCGGGTCGTACGCGAGGAGCCACGCTCTCGGCGGGGATGATCGAGCTCGATCAGGTGACCAAGCGCTACGATGGAATCGCCGCTGTCGACAGCGTCTCCCTGCGGGTCGAGCCGGGCGAGCTGGTGGTCCTGCTGGGCGGGTCGGGATCGGGGAAGACCACGACGCTGAAGATGACGAACCGGCTCATCGAGCCGAGCTCGGGTCGCATCCGCGTCGAGGGCGAGGACGTGACCACCGTGCCGCCGCACGCGCTCCGGCGCCGCATCGGCTACGTGTTCCAGCGGCTCGGGCTCTTCCCGCACCTGACGGTCGCCGAGAACGTGGGCATCACGCCGGCGCTCCTCGGCTGGGACGCGAGGCGCATCCGTGGTCGGGTGAACACGCTGCTGGAGCTGGTCGAGCTGGATCCAGCCGAGGTCCGCGATCGGCGGCCCGACGCGCTCTCCGGCGGCCAGGCGCAGCGCGTGGCCGTGGCGCGGGCGCTGGCGGCCGAGCCGGGCGTGCTGCTGCTCGACGAGCCGTTCGGCGCGCTCGATCCGATCACGCGCGAGCGCCTCCAGCGATCGTTCGCGCGGGTGCGCCGGAGCCTGGGGTTCTCGGCGATCTTCGTCACGCACGACGTCGTCGAGGCGCTGCTCCTCGGCGATCGCGTGGGCGTCATGCGCCGCGGGCGCCTCCTGCAGCTCGCGCCCGGCCGCGAGCTGGTGCGCGCGCCGGTCGACGACTACGTGGCCGATCTGGTGCGTGGCCCGCTCGAGCAGGCGCGCGCCGTCGAGTCGCTGATCGCGGGCGCGCCCGCGGCTGGAGGCGACGCTTCGTGAAGGAGCAGCTCGCCCTCCTCCCGCGCTACCTCGCCGCCCACCTCGGGCTCACGCTGGTCGCCCTGGCGCTGGGCGTGGCCGTGAGCGTCCCGCTGGGCGTGCTTGTCACGCGATCGCGCCGCCTGGAGGGGCCGGTGCTGGGCGTGGCGAGCGTCGTCCAGACCATCCCGAGCCTGGCGCTCCTGGCCTTCATGGTGCCCGTGCTCGCGGCCCTGGGCGCGCGCAGCATCGGTTACCTGCCGGCGCTGATCGGCCTCTTCCTCTACAGCCTCTTGCCGGTCCTCAGGAACACGGCGGCCGGCCTCTCGGGCCTCGATCCGGCGGTGATCGAGGCCGCGCGCGGCGTGGGGATGACGCCCCGCGAGCAGCTCCGCCGCGTCGAGCTGCCGCTGGCGCTCCCGGTGATCGTGGCCGGCGTGCGCACGGCGGCGGTGCTGACGGTGGGCACCGCCACGCTCGCCACGCCGGTCGGGGCGCCGAGCCTCGGCGACTACATCTTCAGCGGGCTGCAGACGCGCAACTACACGGCCGTGCTGATCGGCTGTGTGGCCTCGGCCGGGCTCGCGCTGGTGCTGGACGGCCTGGTGCGTGGCCTGCTCGCCGGCGTCACGCGCCACAGCCGGCGCCTCGTGCTGCTGTGTCTCGGCGGCTTCGCCGGGCTCGCGGTCTTCGCGGCCACCCCGGTCGTGCGCGCCCTCCTCGCGCGCGATCAGGTGTCCATCACCGTCGGCGCCAAGACCTTCACCGAGCAGTACATCCTCGCCGGCATCGTCGCCGGGAGGATCGAGCGCGCCGCCGGCGTGCCGGCGCGGACGCTGGGATCGCTCGGATCGACGGTGGTGTTCGACGCGCTGAAGAGCGGCGGGATCGACGTCTACGTCGACTACTCGGGCACCCTCTGGGCGAACGTCCTGAGACGGAGCACGGAGAGCGCGGACCGCGCGTCGGTGCTGGCCACGGTGGAGAGGGAGCTGCTCGATCGGTACAACGTCCACGTGGCCGCCGCGCTCGGGTTCGAGAACACCTACGCGCTCGCCATGCGGCGGGCCGAGGCCGAGCGGCTGGGGATCCGGCGCATCAGCGATCTCGGGGCGCGCGCGCGATCGCTGCGGGTGGGGGGCGACTACGAGATCTTCCAGCGGCCAGAGTGGCGCGCCGTCGAGCGCGTGTACGGCCTCGCGTTCCGCGAGGCGCGGAGCATGGATCCGTCGCTGCTCTACGAGGCGCTGCGGGCGGAGCAGGTGGACGTGATCACCGCCTTCTCGACCGACGGGCGGATCAGCGTCGACGATCTGGTGCTGCTGGAGGACGATCGCCGGGCCATCCCGCCGTACGACGCGCTCGTGCTGGTGAGCGATCGGCTCGCGCGCACCCGCCCGGAGGTGCTGGAGGCGCTGCGCGGGCTGTCGGGGACGATCGACGCGCAGAAGATGCGCCAGATGAACGCGGCCGTGGACGAGAAGGAGGGCTCGCCGGCCGCGGTGGCCGCCCGTTTCCTCGATGAACTGCGGCGCTGAATTCTTCTGCGCTGGGCCCCCCGCGGGCCGGCCGTCGGGGCTCGCACGTTTGGCGCGGCGCGATCGGCCTTGACGTGGAACGCGCGTTCCAAGGCCGTCGGCCCATGTCGAAGGGTATCGACGTCGTGGGTTGGCGCGGATGGCCAAGCAGACGGAGCTCGGGGCGGATAGGACGAGCAAACGCGTTCCACAAGGTCAAGATTCTCGGAGCCGAGCCGCAGCAGGACGGCCTGGTGCGGCGCTCGCTCAAGCGCGCCTTCGCTGACGGGACTGTCGCGGTGGAGAATCCCTGCAGCTGCACATCTTGCCAGAACGTCAGATTGGGCCTGTGCTTTGCGACTGCACGGACTCGAGCGTCTTGCGAGATGGCAAAGCCGAGAGCCTCGCGGTGCGCATTGCACTACCGGAGCATTGACCGATGCCTCGTTCCGAAGGAGACTCGCCGCGTGGGACTGCTGATCTTCGCCATGAACGTCACCCTGGACGGCTGCGTCGACCACCAGGAGGGGCTCGTCGACGACGAGACGCACGCCTTCTTCACCCGCCTCATGGACGAGAGCGGCGCGATGCTGTGGGGCCGCGTCACCTACGAGATGATGGAGAGCTACTGGCCGGCGGTCGCCCGCGGCGACGAGGAGGCGCCCCCGGCGATACGCGAGTGGGCGGTCAAGCTGGAGACCAAGCCGAAGTACGTGGTGTCGTCCACGCGCAGGGACTTCCCGTGGACCAACAGCCACCACATCGCCGGCGATCTGCGCATGGGCGTGCAGAAGCTCAAGGACGCGACCCCGGCCGGCGTGCTCCTCGGCAGCGGCAAGCTCGCGACCGAGCTGGATCGGCTGGATCTCATCGACGAGTACGAGTTCCTCGTCCACCCCATGCTCGCCGGCCACGGCCCGACCCTGTACCAGAGCGGGCTGCCCGCCACGCGGCGGCTCGAGCTGGTCTCGGCCAAGCCGCTCCGCTGCGGCGCGGTGGCGATGCACTACCGGCGCGCGCGCTGACTCAGAGGAGCCCTTCACCGCGGGCGACGCGGCGGAAGAGGGCGCCGCGTTGGGTCACACCGGAGCCGCCCTCGGCGGCGAAGCAGGCGGAAACCACGAAAATCGCTGCTGTTTCCAGCGACCACTCGCTATCGACCGGTGTTCCGCCGC
Organism: Sorangium sp. So ce375; assembly: GCF_051473855.1. NCBI lineage: Bacteria > Pseudomonadati > Myxococcota > Polyangiales > Polyangiaceae > Sorangium > Sorangium sp. So ce375. The sequence goes on along the minus strand of NZ_CP150335.1, from coordinate 2,165,016 downwards.
TCGCGTGGACGCCGCTGCCGGAGCCTTGCCGCTCGCCAGCGCCCGCGGGCTCTGCTGAGATCGCCCGCGCGCAGTGGCTGCATGCCGATAAGCAGTCACCGGTCGGACTGCTGATCAGAGGCGTACTGCGCAGGCTTGAGCGGCCCAGCCCCGCAGGGCCCGGACTCCCTCGGTCGATCGCGCACGCGCCGGCCCCACCGGCGCGTGCGTTGCCCATGCCCGCTCTCAGACGCGGGCTGCAGAGGCGGCGTCCTGCTGCAAGCGGGCGATCAGCGTCACCAGCACATCGAACGACATCACGGCATTCGAGTGCATGGTGTGGAACACCCAGCCATCCACATCCAGAATCTGCGACCGCTCTGCCCAGAGGTTGGATGCGACGTCGGCAATGCGTTCGATCGCGATGGTCTTCCCCTCGATCGTGAGGTGGCCGCGGGTGAGCTCGATCCTCTGCATCGGATGGTCCATGTTGCGGGAGGCGAACAGGGTTTTGGACAACGCCACGCTGTCGGGCAGAGCCCGGAAGCCGACCGAGCGACCGGCCCGAAGCTCGCGGTAGAGCCGCTCCCCGCGCTGCTCTACATGGCGCATCCGCAACATCTGGCTCAGCTCGGCATAGCGCGAGGTGCGTGCTCCAATGAAGACCCACGGCGCCTGAGGTGTCGCTCGGTAGCCGATACCGCCGAAGTAAAACGTGTAGAGATCCTCGATGTCGGCGTAGAAGTCGGTCCGGGTGCCTCTGCGCTCCCGAGCCTGAATCGCGTTCTGGTGCAGCACGAACACGGGCTGCGAGCCCACGACCCACCACGTGCCAAGCGCGATCACGACGCCCAGCGCGATCGCCCCGTAGCCAGCGCGATACAGCACCGACACATCCCCCTCGAACCGCACCGAGCTGCCCGGCCCTGGTACCAGGGACAGCACCAGGGCGCCCGCACCGGCGAGCAGCGCTGCCAGAAACCATCCGGTAAAAAGAAGCGAACGACTCTTGCCGTAGGTGCCGATCACATCGCCTGGATTGTGCATGCTTCCATCCCTAGGTGTCGACGGTATCACCGTTGCCCCAGTCGCTCCCGAACACGGCGCGCGTGCCACTAGGGCTGGGCACGGTGTGCGGCTCGGCCCCTTCGAGGTGCCCTCCGCAATATCCCATGTCACGAGGAGCCCGATGGCGGCATTGCCGCCGGGACTGGGATCGTGGACAGCCCCGCTCCCTGTGCAGGGCAGGTGTCGTGACCGTTCACCATGCTCAGCGACGCGTGGCCGTACGGCTCCAGGCGCCGCCCGAGCAGAAGTCAAACGTCGTCACGACGTCCTTCGTCCCGGCGCCGACGTGGTAGCGGATGAGGTCCTTGCCGTCAACGTGGAACAGGACATCGGGATCAGATGTGTGCGAGTACACGCCACGCAGTTGGCCGGGGGACGCCGCCTCGTGCGTCCGCCGGAGAGGCGACCGTTGAGGGTTACTGCCGTCCGCGTCCCTCGGCAGGCGGGGTGCCGCGCAGCGCGTAGCCGATGTGGGCCATGTAGTCGGCTTTGCCGATCTGGACACCCTGGTTGCGCAGGATGTCGTAGGCCGTGACCAGGTGGAAATAGAAGTTGGGGAACGCAAAGTCGCGCAGGAACTGCTCGCCTGTGAACTCGACCGACAGGTCGCTCGCCAGCGGAAAGGCGATCGCGCGCGTCTCCGCCCCTCGGTAGCGGTCGGCCGCGACGGACTCGACGTAGGCGATGGTGCGCTCGATCCGGGCCTTGAAGCCGGCGAGGTCGGCGTCGGCGTCGGCCTCGGCCACCGCCGGCGGCTCCTCGCCCACGAGCCGCGCGACGCCGAAGCGGGCCTGGTCGCAGACGAAGCGCACCTGCATCGAGAGCGGCAGCATATCGGGGGCGAGCCGGATCTGGGCGAGCGCAGCACCGTCGTGGCCCTGCGCCGCTGCCTTGTCGAACAGGGCGGAGAGGTTGCGCAGGAAGGGTACGAAGGTCCCGGTCGTCAGGCTGTGCAGGGCGATGGTCATGGGCGTCTCCTTGGGTCTCGGTCGGTCGGCGGCCTCTCGGCCGCGCTCGCGTCGGCGTGCACGCAGGTCGTGAAGCCGAAGCCCGGCGGCGCCCAGAGTACCCTGTCCGGGAGCCCCCGGGGAGTTGCCCCGCCCCCTCCCCTAGGCGCGCTCCCGTCAGCCTTCCGGGTTCATTTCGGCTTCGCGGAGGAGCCCATCTTCCCTCCCACGCCTTCATCCCAGTACGGCGGCTTCCCGAAGGCGGTGACGAGATGGTCGGCGAGCGCGCGGAGCTTGGCCGAGGGGCGCCGCCCCTCCGTGTGCGCGATGAAGATGAACTCGGGCTCGGGCTGGGCGCCGACGTCGATGACGCGCAGCTCACCTGCCCTGAGCGCCGCGCCCACGATGAACATCGGCAGAAGAGCGACGCCGAGGCCGGCGACGGCGGCGTCCCGCATCATGTCGCCGTTGTTGACGCGGAGGCCGACGCGCGCCCTCACGAGCACGGCGCCGTCCGGCCCCGGGAAGCGCCAGTCGGCGATACCGCGGTTCGTGTAGAAGATGCCCCGATGCTTCTCCAGCTCGGCGATGGACGCCGGCACGCCGTGGCGCGCCAGGTAATCCGGCGAAGCGACGAGGACGCGCTGGCTCGGCGCAAGGCGCCAGACCACGAGGCGCGAGTCGACGATGGGCCCGTGCCGCACCACCGCGTCGTGGCCGGCGGCGGCAGCGTCCACGCGGCGGTCATCCAGATCGAGCGTCAGCTCGATCCTCGGGTGCTGCAAAAGGAAGGGGTAGAGCGCCGGGCCGAGGTGCATGCGCCCGAAGGTCACCGGCGCCGACAGCCGGAGGGGGCCCGCCAGGGTGCCGCGCCGCGCGGCGAGATCGGCGGTCGCGTCCTCGACCTCGCGGACGATTCGGACCGCCCGCTCCAGGAACGCCGCCCCATCTTCCGTGAGCGACAGCTTGCGCGTGGTGCGGTGGATGAGGCTCGCGCCCACGCTCTTCTCGAGCTCGGCCAGGCGCTCGCTGACGACGGACTTCGACAGGCGCAGGCGCCGCGCCGCCTCGCTGAGCGATCGCGCCTCGGCGACGGCCACGAACGTCGCGATGCCCTCGAGCTTCATCGTTCGGCGTTTCCGAAATCCAGTTCCACCGACGGGAGCCTACTGCGAACGCGCGCCGCGCTCTACCCTCTCGCCTGTCAGAGGGGCTGACGCGCTGGCTGGTGGCGGCGCCCTCTCCCCTCTTTCGAGCAGCAACGCTGACCGTCTGTCACTCGGCCCCTGGGACGCCGCGCGCCGGACAGGAGAGAAGGATCATGGGACGTTTGCAAGACAAGGTGGCTATCATCACGGGCGCAAGCGCTGGTATCGGCGAGGCCACCGCCAAGCTCTTCGCCGCCGAGGGGGCGAAGGTCATCCTCGGGGCGCGGCGCGAGAGCGAGCTCGCACGCCTGGTGAACGAGATCGAGAAGAGCGGCGGGCGCGCCGCCGCGCTGGCCGGCGACGTGCGCTCGGAAGACTACGCCAAGGCCCTCGTGGCGCGGGCGATAGAGAAGTTCGGCAAGCTCGATATCGCCTTCAACAACGCGGGCGCCCTGGGCGAGGGTGGCCCCAGCACCGGGGTCTCCGAGGCCGGCTTTCGCGACACCCTCGCCGTGAACCTCACCGGCGCGTTCCTCGGCGCCAAGCACCAGATCCCCGCGATGCTGAAGCACGGCGGAGGGTCGGTCATCTTCACCTCGACCTTCGTCGGCTACACCGTCGCGTTCCCGGGCACCGCCGCGTACGCCGCGAGCAAGTCCGGCCTGATCGGCTTGACGCAGGCCCTCGCCGCCGAGTTCGGGCCGCAAGGCGTGCGGGTCAACGCGATCCTACCGGGCGCCGTCGACACCGCGATGTACCACGAGGCGAACAGCACGAAGGAGTCGCAGGCGTTCATCACGAGCCTCCACGCCCTCAAGCGCGTCGCGACCCCGGAGGAGGTGGCCCGCTCCGTGCTCTACTTCGCCTCGGACGACGCCTCCTTCGTCACCGGGACGGCCGCGCTGGTCGACGGCGGTCTCTCCATCACGCGCACCTGACCCGAGGAGGAGAGGGGGAGTCGAGGCGAGGAGGCGAGGAAGGGAGTCGGGGCGAGCCCCGCCGGGCCGACGTGAAGAGAGGCGGCCGCGCGGGCTCCTGCGCGCTTGCGGACACAAGCTCGCGACGTGCACCACCGAGGGCTTCGTCACGGTGCTCTGGTACTACAGCCGCACGTCGGTGAGCGCCGAACGAGCTGGACTCCACCAGTGCGCGGACGAGCCAAGCGTCACGATCGCCCGCCCGCTCATCGAAATCCGCGAAGATTCCGCGACGTGCGGCTGTAGTACTAGGAAGATCGCAAGCCCCTGACTACCGCCGCTTCGGATGGGCATCGCCGGCGCCGCCATCGTAGCTCTTGAAATCGAACGGCAGCGTCAGCGCTCCGAAGTCCGGCATGCTGCCGACGGGGGCGGTCTGCCCCTCGTCGGTCGGTTCGTCAGGCTTTGCGTTCTGGTCCAGCGCGATGTCCTGATTGCGGATCACGTAGGCGCGCAGGGCGTCCTCGTACGCGGCGATGCCACCCACCAGATCATCCTCGTGCATGGCGAGCTCATTGGCCAGAACGTAAGCGCTGACCATCGCGACCGAGGTGGCCTGCCCCGTACCCAGAGAGACGGCGTAGCCAGCATCGCCGACCAGCACGATCCGCCCGCGTGACAAGCTGCTCATGCGGACCTGGCTCAGCGAGTAGAAATGGAAGTCGGTCGCGCGCAGCATGTGCTCCACGATCTGCGGAATGACCCAGACTGCGCCTGCGACGCGGTCGGCGAGCAATCGCTTCTGCGCGTCGATGTCGCGGAAGTCGTGGTCGATCCCCTTCGGCGCGTTGAAGCCGAGATACGTCCTCGCGTGAACATCCTTCCGCAGGCCCATGACCAGCGCGCCGACGGAGTCCGGCTGCCGGTACATGACCTGCCAGCGCTCGAGAGCGAGGAAGTTCGGCATGCCGAACGTCGCGACGTACAGGTCGCCGAAGGCGCGGATGAACTGCTCATCGGGGCCGAAGGCGATCCGCCGCACCCCCGAACCCAATCCGTCGGCGCCGACCACCAGCTCGAAGCGGCGAGGCGCAGCCTTGACGAACGTGACGTCGACGCCCGACTCGTCCTGGGTCAGCGACGTGATGGAATCGGCGAAGAGGTACTCGACCCGGGGGCCCACGGCTTCGTGAAGCACGTGACACAGGTCGTCGCGCAAGATCTCGACGTCGGGGCTGTCGAGCCGGCCGCCCGTCAAGGTGCTCTCCGTGCTCCGAAAGATCTCCTGACCGGCCGAGTCGACCACAGAGATGCCCGTCAGCCTCGTGCTTCGATCGCGAAGCGTGGTGAGGATGCCCATCCGCTCCGCGACCTCCAGGGCCGGCCCCCGAACGTCGAGCGCGTGCCCGCCCGGGCGTAGATGCGGCGCACGCTCGACCACCGTGACCGCGAAGCCGTGGCGGGCGAGCCAATAGGCGACGGTGAGACCGGAGACGCTGGCGCCGGAGACCAGCACCCGTGAGCGTGCTCGCGAAGTCTGAGGGGGTGCGGAGCACGAAGTTTGAGGGACGCGCGGCGTCATGGCCGTCACGGCCTTGGGCATGGCCGGGCCGCGACGCCAGGACGGACACGAGCACGAAGTTTGAGGGGCTTTGAGCGCGAAGATCGAGGGACGCGCGGCGTTATGAGCCGAGCGCGGGCGGGGGCGTCTCAAAACGGGATGTCGTCGCCGGGCCGCTCGTCGCCGAGCGCCCGCGAGTGATCCGCGGGGAGGAAGGCGCGGTAGCCGTCGAGCGCGGCGTGGAGCTCGCGGACGGCCTCGAAGATGCGGCGGGCCGCGCGCAGGCCCGGAGTGCGGGGCGCGGGCTCCTCGGGGGGCGCGAGTAGATCGGGGTGCTGCGCGAGCAGGACCTGGATGAGGAAAAGCAACGTGGCGTCGAGCAGCGCGAGGGGCTCGGGGATCGGCAGCGTGACGTTGGCGGTGCGTGGCATGGGCGCCTCCTGGTTCACCGTTTGCGGTTCGCGGACTTGGGCTTCGGGGCCGCGCCGAAGATCTCGAGAAAGAGCTTCTCGTCGAGCCGCGGCAGCTCGCGCTCGGCGGCGGCGGCGAGAAGCTCGTCGGCGAGGTTCATGAGCACGCGGTAGTTTCCGGCGGAGTGGTCGGCGAGCGTGGCCTTGAGCTCCGCGGTCATCAAGGAGGGGTTGCCGGCGGCGGCGAGCACGTGGTCGAGACACGCGAGCAGCTCGTCGCGAGAGGCGTAGTCGAGGACGAGCCGGCGGCGGATGCGCGAGCCGAGCGGCAAGAGCTCGGCAGTGCGGAGACGCTGGGGGAGGCGGGAGTCGCCGGCGAAGACCACGCAGAGCAGTTGCCTCGAATCGAAGTCCTTGCTGGAGAGGATGCGCAGCTCGTTGAGCACGGGCGTGCTCGCCTCCTGCGCCTCATCGAGGATCAGCACGGGTCGCCGAAGTGTCGTGGCGAAGTGCTCGGCCCAGCGCGAGCGAAGCGCCTTGAAGCCTGCCCAGCGGTTGCTGGACGAGAGCGGGACCCCGAAGAGATCACCGAGCTCGCGGTAGAAGTCGCCGGCCCTGCTCTGAGGATGCTCGATGGTGCCGACCACCACGTCGGTCAGGGCGCCGAGCCGCGCAGCGAGCAGGCGTAACGCGATGCTCTTGCCTGTTCCGGGATCGCCGGTGAGCATGGCGAAGCCGCCGTGGGCCAAACCGAGCTCGACGCGACGAAGGAAGGCGTCGACGGGCGGCGAGACGTAGAGGGCCTCCGCGGGCACATCGGCGCGGAAGGGAATGTACTTCAAACTGTAGAGAGACAGGAGTCGACTCATCATGGTCAATCGTCCTCCGTGTTCTTGGGCAGGTAGGCGGGCGGCAGGCCCGTGGCCGCGTACTCGGCCATCAGCTGGCGCAGGAGCGGCGCGATTCCGGGGGGCTTCCTCGACGGAGCCAGCGGCGCGGTGATCTCGGTGAGCGCGCGACGCGCCCGGTCCGCGTTCCGCTCCTTGTCGAGCGGAAAGAGCGTTGCAAGGTGCTCGCCCGAGCGCGGGTCGACGAGCTCTGCGCTGGAGAGATCCCAGCGCGCGACACGAATCCGGGGACGTTCGAGCACTCGGTAGGCCGAGGGGACCTCGAAGCGCACGCCCTCGATCGTGACCGTCCCGTCGCTCCGACGCTGGTGGCGCGAGATCTCCATGCGGAAGGCCCGGCGCAGCGCATCGGAGTCGGGGCTCGGGCGGCTCACGTCGGGGCCTTCGAGGTAGCGATCGAGCGGAGTCTTTTTGAGCTCGCTGTGGACGGTGCGGTGATACTCCTGCTCGACCCACGCCTGGGTCGCGGTGTTGAGCAAGTCGAGCGTGAGGTTCGGTTCGCCCTCGAGCATCGGCATGAGCCGCCCCTCGACGAGCGTCCAGAAGTGCTCTTGCTTGCCGTTCTGATGCGGGCTGTTCGGCAGCGTGAGATATTGCGCGATGCCGAGCCGCTCGAGCCCCTCCCGCATCTCGGCGGCCTTCATGGCACCTCCACGATCGCTGTAGGCGCCGCGCGGCAGCCCCCGCTTCTGGATCCCCTGGCTGAAGCCGTGCACGAGGTTCTCGGTGTTCTCGCAGTCGAGGTACCACTGCGCGTGGCAGCACACCCGCGAGCAGTCGTCGAGCAGGCCGAAGAGATAGGGTGTCTTCAGCTCCCCGCTGGCCGTGACGACCTTTCGCTTGCCCTCGTGGAAGTCGTAGTGCCAGAGCGCGTTGACATAGGCCAGCTCGTACGAGCGCGTCTCGCGCGGCACGAGCTCCGATTCGACCGCCCTGCCTTGGCGCCTCCTCTGGATGCGATACATGCCGTGGGCCTTCATGAAGCGGCGCACTGTGGTGTAGCTGGGCACCGGGTCGAGCGCGGGGGTTGTCTTTGCGAGCGCGACGAGGTTGTCGTGGTGGAGCTGCCAGGTCCAGCGCGGGTGATCGCGGTACTGACTCTCGATCGCGGACGCGACCGCTGTCGTGATTCTCGGCTGCGAGCCGGCGTGCTTCGGGACCTTGCGCGCGAGCACGCTGACCGGGTCATCCGCGCTGCGTGCCGCGTAGTACATGCGCTCGATGGTCTTGGGCGAGAGCCGGATCACCGAGCCCTTGGTCGGGTGTCGCCAGGACTTCGCGGCGAGCTCGGCGATCCGACTCGCGAGCTCGCCGGGCTCCGGCGGAGAGGCGAGCAGGTGGCTGATGATGGAGAAGCGCATCCGCGCCCAGCGCAGGCGCATGGGCGCCTGGTCGTCGTGGCTCATCGATTCCTCCTCCGGATCGAAAGGCGCAGACGGGCCCTTGGCGGGCGCGCGCGCGTCCGGTGCTCGTGGCTCATGAGGTCTCCTGCGCGGTCGGCGAACGGACCTACCGGGCGGGGAAACCCTATCTCACCGCGGAATCCACGCCGAATGACATCTTCTGCGTGGCGCCGTGGTCATGCGATGTCCCTCAGAAAACGTGATCCATCGAGGACCGAGCCCGTCGTGAGCGGCGCGAGCAGGTGGAGCATCGTGCGCATCTGCTCGTCGGCCGTGCCGGGGAGCCGCTCGATGATTGACCTTGGGATCCCGCCGACATCGACGCCGACGAGACGGACGCGGATCGCGAGCAGGACCTCCTTCGCGAGGAAGGGGCCACGCAACCAGGTGAGCCATCGGCGCGTCGTCCTCCGCGGAACGCCGGTCGGCTGCGCGCTGGCGGCGCCGAGCGCCTGCGCGACAAGGCTCGCCACGATCACGACGACGCCGAGGTACACGCGCCGGCCGAGGAATCGAAGCGACGGGGGCGTCGCGCGCCGGCGGCACCCCTCGCGGCCGCAGCAGAAGCTGAAGCGGACGAGGAACGCCTCGCCCTCCGGCGCGATGAGCGCGCCTCGCGGCTTGCGGGGGTAGTTGCCCGCGTGCAGCAGGCCCCCGCACGCCGGGCACCGGCTCGCCCCCACCCGCCGTGCGATCGCCCGGTCCAGGGCCTCCAACGTCGCGAAGAACTCGCCCTTGAGCGTGAACTGGTCGAACATGGGCTCCTCCGTTTCTGGCAACTCGGAGGCGAGCCCCCTCGGAGGACTTCGACAAGTTTTCTGAGGGGGCTTCGTTTGTCGCCCCTCAAAGAACGCGCTCAGGATGGCGCCCGGGGGCCGCCATCTTCCTGGCGCTGCTCACCCGGGAGGCGGCCTCCCCGACGCTGGGTCCGCGCCGTGGCTGCCCGTTCCGATGGCCTGGGCTTCCTCCTGCTCGATGCCCGGCTCGGAGGCGGGCGGGCTCGGATCCGCGCCGTACCGGTGGGTGCCCTCCGTCCGCGGCGTGCTCCCTTCCGTGCTCCTCCTTGTCCTGGCAATCTCGCTCCCGGAGATCCACCGCGGCCACTCTTTGCCGGCAAGGTCTTGCCCGCCGGCAAGGAGTTGCTGACCTATCGGGCGCGTGCACACGATCCCGGTGGGGTGAACTGCGCCAGCGCCCCGAGAGGCCCCTGGCACGATCGCTGCGATGGCTGCCCCGCGTCGCATCGATGAAATCGCTCGCCGATCCTGCCGGAGAGCGGGCCCTGCAACGTTGGGTAAACACGCAGGAGCGCTGGAGATTCACATGAAGATCGTTCGTTTTGCCTTCCTCGCGTCCGTGATGGCCTCCGCCGTGGCTTGCGCCGCTTCGACCGACAGCTCGGGCTCCCTCGAGGAGAGCGTGGGCGTGGACGATGTGGACAGCGAGCGCGAGGTGGCCGAAGCGTCGTTCGCGCTCGGCGTGGCCACCAGGGTCGTCGGCGATACCGCCTGTCCCACCGGCTATAGCCTGGCCACGGCGGCCGAGGCGCTCGCGAATCAGGCGGCCGTCTGCAGCAAGCTGGGCACCTGGGACATCGCGCGGCTCTCGGGCGGAGGGTCGATGGATGGCCCCGGCTACGGCTGCGGGATCCGCAGCACCGATACCCGCAGCCTCGGCCACTCGGTCTGCAAGAAGGCCGTGCAGTCCACGAGGGGGATCGGCGACGGCGTTTGCCCGAGCGGCTACACGGTCGCAAACTCGATGGTGGCGCGGGCGAATCAGTCGTCCATCTGCAGCACGCTGGGCACGTGGGACATCGCGCGGCTCGCGGGCGGAGGGTCGATGGATGGCCCCGGCTACGGCTGCGGGATCCGCGACGTCGACAGCCGCTCTCTCGGGAACACGGTCTGCGTGCAGCTCGATTTCGTGAGGCCAGTCGGCGACAAGCCGTGCCCGGCGGGCTCGGCCCTCATCTCGCCGAAGGAGGCGCGGGCGCGGCAGGCGGAGCTGTGCGGCAAGCTCGGCACGTGGGACATCGCGCGTCTGGACGGCGGCGGCTCGATGGACGGCCCCGGCTATGGCTGCGGGATCCGCGACTCGGATACGCGGACCCTGGGCAACGCGCTGTGCGGCGCCCTCTGAAAGGATCTCCGTTGTCCCAGCCGTCGCCGGCGCGGCTCGGGCCCGGTCTCAGACCTCCAGCGCCCTCGCGATCACGCGATGCACGAGGCCGTACGCCTGGGCCTCGCGCGCCGTCATCCACAGGTTGCGCTCTGTCTCCTGCGCGATCTTCGCGGGCTCCTGCCCGGTCGCCTCGGCGAAGAGGCGGTTGAGCCGCTCGCGCGTGGCCATGATCTGGGTCGCCTCGATCTCGATGTCCGATGCGGGGCCGCGCATGCCGCCGAGCGGCTGGTGCGAGAGAAAGCGCGTGTTCGGGAGCGCGAACCGGTTCTCCCTCCTCGCGGCGGCGAAGATCAACGCGCCGGCGCTGGCGACCCATCCGGTGCCGATCATCTTGACCTCGGGTCGGATGAAGCGAATCACATCGTGAATCGTGTCACCCGACTCGACGTGCCCTCCCGGGGAGTGGCTCAAGATCCGGATCGGCTGCTCGCCCTCGCTCGCGAGGGCGAGGAGCTCTGCAGCATCGGCTATATCTGCGTATTCGAAGTCCTAAACCCCGCGGCGCCGACCCTCGTCACGAAGAGCAACGTCATCGGGAACGTCGCGGGGAGTCAGTCCTCGAGCTCCGTGTTCGGGCTCGAGGGCCAGATCCTCTACGTGCCCTCGTACGGCAAGCTCTACGTCGTGGATTTCCAGAACCCCACGGCGCCCACCACGCTCGCGACGCTGACGGTGCCTGGGAGCTCAGGGACGGTCCTCATCGATGTCGCCGCGAGCAGGGTCCATCTCGCGAAGCCGTGCCTGACGGGGCAGGCGTGCTTCTACGTGGTCGACGTGTCAACGCCCGCTTCACCGAGCATCGTCGGCAACGCCTCGCACACGATCCACTTCCTGAAGGATCTCTACCCGGTTCTGAGCTCGAGCGCGCCGATCGACACGCTGCGCGTCATCCGGCGCGAGGCGCAGCTGGGGCGGAGGGCGCCCCGCTCGGCCACACCGGAGCCACCCTCAGCGTCAAAACAGGCGGAAACATAAAATCGCTGCTGTTTCCGGCGGCCGCTCGCTATCGCTCGGTTTCTCTGGCGGATCCCCTGGGATCTCGGAGGGGCATGAGTTCCCATCGAGCTGCTCCGTGAATGATAACGAGGGTTGTCGGCATGTCCCCGGCCGGAGGCGACCAAGGCGCCGGGGACATTTCGACACACAGGCCGGCGTTCGGTTCCGTCGATTCCGAGAGATCGCCGGCGCGCGTCCAGGCGAGCGGCGCGCTCCGCCGCGCCACCCCGACGACGGCCTCGGAGGGTAGCCGCGGGGGGCGGAGCGTGCGTGGTGTGGCGCGCGGCGCCCCGGCCGCGGCTGCTTGACTGCGCGACCGAGGTTCGAAAGAATCTCAACAGGTATGTATTCAGCCCTCTTTCGGAACGTGCTCCTCGAACCGCCCGGGCCAGACCCGCACGCCGGGTGGTGTGGCAGGGGACGCGAGGGATCGCCTCGGGCCCCTGTGCCGATTCTGGGGTCCCTTCGATCGGCGGGTTTGGAGGATCAATATGGCTGACGATCGAGCTCTCGCGTCATTCTTAGACACTTCTCCTGCGCCCGTGGCCGAGCCAGAGCCGAGCGAGGCCCTGCGCGGCGCGCTCACGTTCGGCACCTACCGAGTCAGCGGCGAGACGGCCGCGCGCTTGGTGACGAGCGCGCTCGAAGCGGGGGTGCGCAGCGTCGACACGGCCCACCTGTACAAGAACGAGCCGGCCGTATTCGCTGCGGTGCGCGCCTTCGAAGCCGCGCATCCCGAGCTGCCGCAGATTCGTGTTTGTACGAAGATCTTCAAGCATCTGCTGTTCGATCAAACGTTGCGGGCGGTCGAAGGCTCTGTCGTGCGGCTCGGTCGCGCGCTCGATCTGGTGCTGCTGCATCGCCCGCTGCCCGCCGCGATGTGGCGCGCGCTCGATGCCGCGGTCGCGCGCGGATTGGTGAATGAAATCGGGGTTTCGAACTATTCCGCTGCGCGTTTGAAGGAGCTGCTGATGCTCTGCGACGGCGTGACAGGCGAGCCTTGCCGTCGCCCCGCGGTGAATCAAGTGGAGCTCCACCCCTTTGTCGGACCCGTGCAGCCACTCTTGGCGCTGTGCCGCGCGGAGGGGATCCGCGTGCAAGGACACACGGTGCTTGCGCGCGGGCAATTCCTCGAGTTTCCGCCGCTCGTGCGCCTCGCGCGGTCGCTCGGGGTTTCGACCGCGGTGGTCATGCTGCGTTGGGCACAACAGCTCGGTGCCGAAGTCGTGTTTCACACGACCCAGGCGCAACATCTGCGTGAGGTGATCGACGCGACGCGCGCCGCCGAGCCGGTGCTCAGCGCGCTTCAGCTGGCCGAGATCAGCGGCTACTATGGTTTCGAAACGCGGCGCTTCTTTCCGGAGGCGGCCACACCCTCGCTCGACGCCGAGCTCGGCGAGGTGACCGACACCGGGACCTACGTCGAACGGGTGGCTACGCGCCTGGCCGAAGATCGCCGTGCCCTCGAAGCCGGGCTGCCCGTGTCCGACCTGGCGCTGAACCTGCCCGCGAACTCCAATCGCCAGCTCTCAACGGACCCCGTGGCCAACCAGCTCGCGCTGCGTCTCTTCCCAGTCGAGGGCGACAAGACCGCGGTATCCAGCTATGGGCGTTTTCGCGATCTCGTGCGCAAGCTGCGTTCGCGCGCGCAAGCACAAAAAGAAGCACAACTCAAAAGCAGGACACCGAGCTGCTCGCTCAAGCCGGGTCACCCGGCACTTCGTCCGCTGCGTTTCGTCGACGGCGAGCCGGTGTCCATGGCCGTGGCCTATCCCGAAGCCATGCCGGTAGAGGTCGCGCCCGCGCACGAGCTCGCTCCCTTCTTCGACTTTCTGCGGGATCCGGAGCGCCTCGGCTCCTCGCCGCCGGATCTCGGCGAGGCACCGCTCATCTTCCAGCGCGGCGCTTACTACGCGGACGAACGCATGGACCTGTGCAAGCAGGTCGTGGGGCCCGCTCACATCGCCGCGCTGTGCGAAGCCGTGGAGCGACCGTTCAGCGCGGCGCACGCGCCGCGCTGGGGCCGGGTGCGGCACTTCCTGCTCGGAAATAACATCGCGTGCCAGGGCGCGGGCGATGAAGGGGCGCGTGCGTTCGCGCGTCTGATGTCCAATCCCGAGGTGACGATCGAGACCTGGTACCTCGCAGGCAATCGCATCGACGCGGAGGACATGAGCATCATTGCCCAAGCGCTCGAAGACAATCGCCATGCGCGCGCGTTGTGGTTGAAGCGCAATCCGCTCGGCGCGGGAGGCGCAGCGCATCTCGGCCGTTTGTTGGCCAAGAACAGCACCCTGTCGCTCCTCGACGTGCACAACACGGGTCTATTCGACGAGGGCATCGAAGCCTTGGCGGACGCCTTCGAAGCCGCAGGTGGCGTTCTGCATCTCCGCCACCTGTACGCTGCTGCCAATGCGTTCTCACCGCGCAGCATCGCCGCGCTGCGCCGTCTGTTCACCAGACAGCTGCCAGAACCGAGCTCGCTCGTGTCGCTGTCATTGTCGCTCAATCGCTTGGGCAACCCGGGCTGCGATGCGTTCGTCGACCTGCTCGAGACCGGTGCGCTCGCCCGCCTCGAACGCCTGGATCTCGGCTCGATCGGCCTCGATCGACCGGATTTGACGCGGCTCGTGGACGGACTCATCGCCCACTGTCCGAAGCTTCGCAGCCTGAACCTGGGCACGTACCTGAGCACGCGCGACCTGGGCGAAAAGACCAATCTGCTTCGGCCGGAGGTCAGCGCGCTCGTTCGCTTGCTTCGCGAGCACGCGGCGCTCGAGCTGCTCGACGTTTCGATCTGCGGCTTACCCCAGGCCTCCATCGACGAGCTCGTCGCTGCCTGCGGCGCTCACCAATCGCTCCACGGCGTTGGCGGCCATGCGCTTCATCATACGGAGCTCGAACGGCGCTTCTTGAAGCACCCCGAGCGCGTGCTGCACATCGACTCGATCTATCGGGGACGGGCGTAAACCTGGCGGCCGCGGCGGTGCGCGTCGCGGGATCCACGAGCCACGGGCGCCTCGTGCTACGATCCCCTCGTGACGAAGGAGGCGGCTCCACGTGCTTCGGAACTCGTGCCACGCCGGAGGCGTGCGGAGCTGCCGGCCGGGCGGTGCCAGGGCGCGGTGGTGTCGTACCCGTGACGGTAGAAGACGTCGCTCACGGATCCCGCGCGCACCGGACCCCGATGCCGGCTGCGCGGTTCGTCGGAACCCGATGGTCGCGGGTGGAGAGGAGCAGCGCCTCCGGGACGCTGCGCCAGCCGCCGCCGCGCATCACCCGCTCCGTCCCGCCCGTCGTGACGGAGCAGTCCACGCAGTCGGGCGTATAATCCGCGTGCCAGTCCAGCGCCCACTCCCACACGCCCCCCGCCAGATCCGCTTGCTTGAACAGCCCGTCTCCCTGCGGTGACCTCGATCCGACCGGAAGGACGTCCTCGATCACGCACCCCGCCGCATCGCTACCATTGCAGGCATACACGGCGTGGTCCGGATCGATGGCCACATCGTCCGGCGAGGCGGACCACGGATATGGACGCTGCTCGGCGCCGCCGGCCGCCGCGTAGCCCAGCTCCGCGTCTGTCGGCAGCCGGCCGCCGTCCCACGCGCAGAACGCAAACGCCAGGTGCCAGCTCACGCAGTTCATCGCCAGGCGCTCGTTCGCGCCGGGCTCATCCGTCCACACCCACGCCGTGCCCTCCGAATCGCAGAGCAGCCCTTCCAGGAGCTTCGCTCTGTCCGCCGGCAGATGTTCGTCCCACGTCGCGTACCACCCGCTGCCCGCGATCCTCGGGTGAGCGCCCGCGTCCACGGCTGGCCGGCTCCCGGGATACGCGTCCACGAACGCGCGGAACCGCCCCAGCGTGACCTCGAACCGATCCAGCAGGAAGTCGCTCACGGTGGCCGGGAAAGCCGGGTCGTTGCTCCGGTTGAACGTGCCGCCGGTCACCAGCTCGCTCGCGCAGCAGCTCTCGTCTTCCGCCGGCCCGCACGTCGCAGGCAGCCCGACGCAGCGACTGCCGGTTTCCACGCTGCCGCCACCACCACCACGGCCGCCGCCGCCGTCGGCGCCGCCGCCACCGCCACCGCTGCCGCTGCCGCCGTGCTCCTCTACTGGATGGTAGGGCTTGTCCAGCCCGACGACCGTCGTGCACCCGACGCCCGGCAGGCACAGCGCCACCCAGGACCACCGCGCAGATCGCTTCCTCATGCTCGTATCTCTGTTATCGAGGCGAGAGCCAGGAATCAATAGAGCGCTGCTGGATGGTCGGAGGAGGGGCATCCTCGTGTGACGCGCGCGGGCGCGGCTCGGCCGCAGGACGCGCGAGGTGGATCAAGGGCCGACATCCACGGCCTCGAGGTCGTAGCGCCCGAATGAGCAGAGCGCGCGGTCGCCGGAGAGATGCCCTGAGGGGTGTTCCACGAACGAGTTGACGATACGCGCCGAGGACCGTAGCTTTCGCCGCCCAAATGGCACCAAGCGGTTATCTCGAGCGAATCCTGCGCGCCCGCGTCTACGACGTGGCCCAGGAAAGCCCCCTGGAGGATGCGCCGCGGCTCTCCGCGCGCCTGGGCAACCGCGTGCTGATCAAGCGCGAGGACCCGCAGCCCGTCTTCTCCTTCAAGCTGCGCGGCGCTTACAACAAGATCTCCTCGCTGAGCGCGGCCGAGAAGGCGCGCGGCGTGATCGCCGCCTCGGCGGGCAACCACGCGCAGGGGGTGGCCCTCGCCGCCCAGCGGCTCGGCATCCGCGCCTGCATTGTGATGCCGACCACGACTCCCCGGATCAAGGTCGACGCCGTGCGCGCGCTCGGCGCGGAGATCGAGCTGATCGGGGATTCTTACGATGAAGCCTACGCCCATGCCAAGACGCTCGAAGCGAGCGAGGGGCTGACCTTCGTGCACCCGTACGACGACCCGGACGTGATCGCGGGTCAGGGCACCATCGCCCTGGAGATCATGCGCCAGCATCGCGGGTCGCTGGACGCCATCTTCGTGCCCGTGGGCGGCGGCGGGCTGATCGCCGGTATCGGCGCGTATATCAAGCATCTGTACCCCGAGATCAAGCTCATCGGCGTGGAGCCGGACGACGCCGCGTGTCTGCGCGCGGCGCTCGACGCGGGCGAGCGCGTACGGCTGAGTCAGGTCGGGCTGTTCGCCGACGGCGTGGCGGTCCGTCAGGTGGGCGAGGAGCCGTTTCGCATCGCCCAGCGGTGCGTGGATGACGTGATCGTGGTGGACACCGACGCCATCTGTGCCGCCATCAAGGATATCTTCGACGACACGCGCTCGATCGCCGAGCCGTCAGGCGCGCTGGCGGTCGCGGGCCTCAAAGCGTACGTCGAACGCGAGGGCCTGGGCGGAAAGACGCTGGTGGCGATCCTCAGCGGTGCGAACATGAACTTCGACCGCCTGCGGCACGTGGTCGAGCGGGCAGAGCTCGGCGAACAGCGCGAGGCGCTGTTCGCGGTCACCATTCCGGAGCGACCGGGCGCGTTCCGCGAGTTCTGCCAGCTTCTCGGGCGCGCGACCATCACGGAGTTCAATTATCGTTTTGGGCGTGTGGACGAGGCGCAGATCTTCGTCGGCGTGGGCCTGTCCCACGGGCGCAAGCAGCGCGACGAAATTCTGGAGCGCCTCCACGACGCCAGGCTGCCGGTCATCGACCTCAGCATGGACGAGATGGCCAAGTTGCACGTGCGCTACATGGTCGGCGGGCGCGCCCCGACAGCGAACGAGCGGCTCCTACGTTTCGAGTTCCCGGAGCGCCCCGGGGCGCTGATGCAGTTCCTCACGCACATCGGCGGGCGCTGGAACATCAGCCTGTTCCACTACCGCAACCACGGCGCCGCGTTCGGGCGAGTCCTCGCCGCCTTGCAGGTCCCGGAGCCGGAATACGACGAGTTCGACCGTTTTCTCACCGACCTCGGTTATCCATTCATCGAAGAGACGAAGAATGCGGCCTATCATCTCTTCTTGAGATGATGAAACACCAGCACTCGCCGGTGGGGATGTACGTCACGTCCGTCACCCAGACTTGGTTGGGCGCTTGGTGGGCGTGCTCAGGTGAGCGTCGACTCTTGCCCGCGCGGACTCCGAGCGCTTGACCCACGCGTGCGCGTGTCGGAGATCCTGTCGGACGCTCCGAGGGCATGTGGCGGCGCCATGGCGGAGCGGCGGGCCGGGGGCCGGCGGCCGCGACGCTCGCTGCCGCGGCGGCGGAGGCGCTCGCCGAGCCCCCGGCTCACGCTCGATATGTCGGCGCGCGAGAACGCAGAGCGCGAGCGCGCAGCGTTGCAGGAGGAGATCATCCGGGTGCAGCAGAGTCGGCTAGCGGAGCTGTCCACACCCCGCCGGTGCCACCGGCAGCCCGAGCAGCTGACCGAGCGCCTCGTGCACGACCCGGGCTGCCTCCTCAT
This sequence comes from Sorangium sp. So ce375, assembly GCF_051473855.1. NCBI lineage: Bacteria > Pseudomonadati > Myxococcota > Polyangiales > Polyangiaceae > Sorangium > Sorangium sp. So ce375. The sequence continues at coordinate 2,147,077 of NZ_CP150335.1, read as the reverse complement.
CGCCGAGGGCGACGGCACGGCTTAGGGTGCCGGCGAGCGACGCAACCACGGCGGCTCGAGGCGATGGATCGACCGTCGCGAGCTCTCCGGACCCGAGTCCCCTCGGTTGGGCCGGGGTTGGGTCCATGCCGTCCGAGGGTCTGCGATCGGTCGTCGCTCCCCCCCGAAATCCCGCAAGAAGTAACGAACCGCGACGGTTCGCCACCGCGGCGGAATCCTGGCGGGACGATTCCGCGGGGGCGAACCGTCGCGATCCGTCGCATCCCCGGGCAATTAGGGAGTGCGTGACGACGGATCGCAGCCGCTCGGAAGGCGTGGGCCCAACCCGGGCCCAAGCGTCAAGCCTCAGGCCTGGGGAGCTCGCCGTGACCGATCTGTCGCCTCGGGCGGCCGTGGTCGCCTCGCTCGCCAGCACCCTGAGCCGCGCCGTCGCCCTCGGGGACGAGGTGGCGGCCCGGGTCGTTCACGAGACGATCGGTCGGCTGCTCGGGCTGCCGGTGGCACCGGAGGGGTGAGCAAGCTTGGGCCGAACGTCGAGCTCGCCGCTCGCGTCGACTCGCTGCCGGAGCCTTGCCGCTCGCCAGTGCCCGCAGGCTCTACTGGGATCGCCCGCGCGCTGCGGTTGCGCGGTTGCGTGCCGAAGCGCCCCGGAGGCAGCACCGTTCTGCGCCGCAAGGCGCCCGGTGACGCCGTATAGCGTCTCGCGACACGCCTCCCGGGCCAGACCAACGCCCGGACGGACACGTCTGCCCACGGCACGCCGATGCGCCCCGTAGCGCGCTCGGCGCCGCCCGGACCACGCTCTTTCGACCCAGGACCGAGCCATCACGACGCTCGCGGTCCCACCCTTTCGGCTTGCTGCGCTACACTTCTTCGCGCTGAGATCCGGCATCTGATGCCTGTGTGTTCGCGCTGGGCTGCGGAGCGCCGCTCGAGAACGATGTGGAGTCGGACGACGAGCTCATCTTCGACTCCGAAGCGGAGGCGTTGCGCTCCACGGAGCAATGCAACACGATCGCCGCGCACCGGACGACGACGGGGGAGCCCGGCTCGTTCACGACGCCCGGCAGCTACGATCCGGCGGGGTGCACCAGGGCCTATCTGATCGATGCCTTCGACTAGGAGGGAACCATCCCCCACGGAGCGCACAACTTCTGCCACGCGGTCACGCCGACCACCGCAGCCGCGTGTCAGAAGCAGCGCATGATGGCGTACGTCTGGAGGAAGAACTCCAATGGGACGACCACGTACCTCGGCTCATCGTCGATCTGGGGCACCTGGAACGCGGGGAACAGCTCGTGTTACAACTTGATCCAGACGCCGACCGTGTTCGGGATCAGTGGAGTCGGCGCTACCACCGACTATCGGTTCGCCCTGTCGGCGCGGACGTACACCACCGCCGGCAACTCGAGCAGCTCCTACACGGTGAATGCCATAAAGTCCGAGTGGCAGAGCCAGTGGTCGCCGCCGACACCTGGCGCGATGTGGAGCTCGTGCGTGACCGCTGGTGACCGCCAGAGCGTGGATACGCACGATGGATCGTCCGAGTCTCGAGGAACTCGAGTCTTCCTGCCATCCGCCGGTCCGTTTGCTTTTCCAGCCCCCCGAGGGTAGGATGAGCGCTATGCGGACAAGCGCCATCGTCGTCGCAGCCTTCCTGGGCCTCGCCTTCTCGCCGCAGCTCGTGACCGACGCCTGCGCGGACGGCGAGGTTCAGCCGAAGCCGAAGTCGAAGGCGACGAAGGCGTCGGTCCTCGCAGCGAAGCAGAAGCTGGAGAAGGCTCGGGACGCGATGCGCGCCCTGGCCGCGACGGCGGCGCCCGAGGGGCTGACCCCGGCGCAGAAGAAGGCGTTCGCGGCCGAGATGACGAAGCTCGCCGAGGACGCGGAGGCGGCCCATGCGGTCGTCAAGAAGATCGACGCGTCGCTCGATCAGGTGAAGGCCGATCTCGACGCGATGAGCGAGATGGGGGAGATGGAGTCCCTGCGGCTCCAGATGGCGATGGACCGCCTGTCCAAAATGATGTCGACGCTCAGCAACCTGCTGAAGAAGATCTCGGACACGGCGAACCAGATCACGCAGAACCTGAAGTAGCGACACGGCTCTGCGGGCGTCGAGGCGAGCGCGGCGATCGTCCTGCGGTCGACCTCCGACGGGCCCTATTGGATGTTGGGCGTGTGCCCGCGGGAGCTCACGGTCTCCCGATCGGCCACGTCAGCATTCCTCGAACTGCGGCAGAGCGTCCGTGATTGTGTACCAGGGCGCCTTGGAGCCGACGAACTGGTGGAACTTCGGCTCGATCCCCAGATCGCTTTCCAGGTTGCCGGCATGGAGTGGACGCGCTGGCGGGGATGGTTCGATGTGGGCTACGCTTCGCCATCGACCGATGGAGAGGCGAAACCTGTGCGGGGCATGCGTGTCGCGCGTTGGAGCCGTGCTGTGCGTCGCGGCCTCGGTGTGCGTGTCGTCCTGCCGTTGCCAGGGAATAGAAGGCGCTCCCGCGCAGGCGAGCAGCCGGGCGGCCGCGACCAGCTCGGGTCCGGCTGCGTCCAAGGAAGCCGAGGTCGCGCGTTCGGGGTGTGTCGAGCTGCCCGAGGGCAGCGTGACGCGGCCAACCCCGCCTGTGATGGGCGTAAGCTTCGAGCCTGACGGCGCGACGATTCGTGTGACGGAGAGCGGTCGCCTCGTGTTCTACGCCGCGACGTCGCTCGAGGAACGCCGCTCGCTCAGGTTTCCGGCAGGTTCTCGCTTCGTCGATCATGGCGAGACGTTTCTCGTCGGCGAGGACCGTCGCTATTGGATCGGGCATGTCGCCTCGGGCACGTTTTCCGATCCGATCGAGGCCACCAGCGCTGGGCAGATCCAGATGTCACCGAGCGGAGCGTGGCTGGCTGTCCGTCACGAGTCCGACGACAACCTCGAGCTGTCCGTCTACGAAGTGAAGACGCGGCGCTGGCGCCGCATCTCCGCCGCTGCGCCGGCCCTCGGCCCCATGAACTTCTGCGGGCTGTCCGAGCGCCAGGCGAGCTGGTGTCCCGTTCACGCTCCCGGCACCTTGTTCCAAGACCTGGTTTCGGGAGCGCTGACGGCGCCGGAGAGGTCGAGTGTCCCCGTCACCGCGTGGAGCGCGGTGCTTCTGCGCGGCACCGCGCGGGACGGCGGTCGGAGCAGGACGGCCGAGCTGGGGAAGAGCGAGATCCAGATCGTGGGGCCCGGGCCAGCACGTCGGGTGGACGACGCGGGGAATGGACCTGCGTCGATGGTGCTGACCTGTCAGGCAGCGAACCGCGCGCTGGTGCTCCGCGACACCACGCGGCAGATCGAGATGCGCACGCTGCCCGACTGGCGCCCGCTACGCGTCTGGTCGGGCGCGGCAGAGCTTGCGGCCTGCTCCGCGGATGGCAAGCGCGTGGCGTGGGTAACGTCGTGTGACGGGCAGTCGATGCTCGTCTCCGCTCGCGTTCCATGAGCGAAGCGTAGTCGTCGGAGCGTTGGTCGATGACGCCGGATCGCAAGGCGAGGAAGTGTGTTCGGCGTGCTGACCCGCATCTTCGTCGAGAGCGTGGAGCGGTTCTACGAAGAGCGCGCCGCGCGCCGAGGCGCGTGCGGCGCGGTCAAGAGCGGCGCGGTGACCGTCGTGCAACGCACGTCCGGCGACGTGCGGCTCACTCCGCATCTGCACGTGGTCTTGCTCGACGGGGCTTATCACGAAGATGGCACCGAGCTCGTGTGGAACGAGCTCGGCTCGATGGCTTCACCTTGCACGCAGCGACGCGCGCGGGTGCGCTCTCGTGCACGTACCAGCAGGAGTGCGGCACCGGGCGCTCGTGCACGTTCCGCTTCGACGAGGCCGCCTCCGACGCCGGCCGGTACGAGTTCCTGTGCGACGGCGACCGCGGCACGAAGGAGGCCGGCGAGCTCCTGTCCGACGGCGGCTCGGCGGCGGAGTGCAAGACGGCGAACGTGATCTGCCAGGGCGGCTCGTGCAGCGACGCGACGCTGCCCCGCAACTGCACGTGGCTGTGCCGGAACGACGGCGACTGCACGGCGGCGGCGCCGCACTGCCTCCCGCAGACGTTGGGCGCGACGACGATGAACGTGTGCAGGCGCTGAGGTTTCAGGCGCGCACGAGCAGCGCGTAGCCGAGCATCGTGCGCAAGGCCTCTTGCGCGCGGCGCGGCAGCAGCGCCTGGATCGGGCGGAACCAGATCGGCCACGGGACCTGGCGCCCGATGTTCTCGCCCTCGACGACGAGGTGGCGGGGCTCGGTCCAGCGCCAGCCGTGGGCCGCGTAGAACGCGGCGGGGTCCCGCGCGCCGTCGCGCATCGGCGCGTTCTTGAACTTCACGCCGCGCGCGCGCACGGCGCGGTTCAGGAACGGCGCGCTGAAGTCGACGATCCACGACTCGATCGCGGCCTGCGCGTGGACGTCGTCGGCGAGCTTCGCGACGTCCTCGAGCGGCAGGTACGTCAACACGCCCTCGGTGAGGACGATCGCGCGCCGCGCCCGGGCGACGCACTCCGCGAGCGCCGCGCGCCGCGCGTCGTCGACGGACAGGTCGGCGGCGATGCGCGCGAGGCGGCAGCGCGGCGTCTCGCCCGCGAGGCGGTCCTCCTTCAGCGCGACGATCTTCGGCATGTCGACCTCGACCCACGAGAGCGACGCCGGCAGCGTCATCCGGTACGGGCGCGTGTCGAGGCCCGCGCCGAGGTTCACGACGGTGTCCACCTCGCGCGCGATCGCCTCCTGCAGGTAGCGGTCGATCACGACGGTGCGCACTACCGTCATCCACTCGAACTGCTCGGCGCCCGTCATCTTCCGCGCGAGCTCGCGCCCGCGGTCGCCGGCGAGCCGGCCGGCGAGCGGGTCCTGGAAGAGCGCGCCGGCGCGCTCGGTCTCGCGCGCGCGGTAGGCGGCGATCCACAGCGCGGTGTCGGAGACGTCGGCGATCCCGGGATCCATGCGCGCAGGGTACGGCGTCAGCCGTTCACGGAGAAGCGCACGTCGACGACGTTCTCGAAGCCCCTGACCTTGCGCAGACGGCGCAAGAGCTCTTGCTTGCGCAGCGCGACCTCCTGCATCTCCGACGAGGACTTCACCAGTGACGAAAGTCCCTTCGGCGGCCCGTTGGGGTTCTCGATCGGCTCGCCGTCGCGCCCGCCGACCACGCCGTGAAGCGACGCCGGCAGGGTCGCGGCGTCGTTCACCACGAGGAGATCTCCCGGGCGGACGCCGCCGGGGCCCTCCAGAGCCGGCCCGCTCGAGCTGCAGGCGGCAGCGAGCAGACCAAGAACAATGGTGCGCGACAATGAAGGTCGAATGGGCATGATCGTCCCCATCAAGAGCAAATCGTGAGTGCGGGGCCGTGGGAAGAGGAGAGCGCGGTGCCGAGGATGCTGGTGGCGATGAAGGCCGCCAGTCGGCGGAGCGACGTTCTTTGCACGCGAATTTCAACCATGAAGCGCGAGCGGTGGCGCTGGAATTTGACGTTATTGTATGAGAAGCTCCCACTGTGACAGCTTCGTGCTGCGGGGCGGGGCAGCCTTGACATGGCGGATGGCGCGAACTCCTTCTGTGCGCATGGCAACTCATCGCAAAGACGGGATCGCGGGCGGCGCCGGGCGTCGAGGGGCTCCGGCGCACAGGTACCAGGGCCGCGCGGCCCGCATCGGGAGATCAGGCTGGTCCGGGCTGCTGAGGTGCATGGTCATGGCCGGCGCCCTGGCCGAGAGCGCGTGCAGCTCGGATCCGGACCCCGGGGGGGCCGGAGGAACCGGCGGCATGGCCTCGTCCAGCGGGAGCGCGGGAGGCGAGGGCGCAACCACGGCGACCGGCGCGGGGGGAACGGGGGGTGGAGGCGAGATCACGCCGGTCATGCCCGATATCCACCCCGAGGTGTTCGGCACGTTCGACACGTCGGAGCTGACGGTGTTCGCGTTCAGCCAGGTCGAGGTGAACGAGGCGGATCCCCAGGTGATCGAGCTCGCCCCGGACATGGTGCCGAGAGCGTGGCAGCGCTGGCGCGATACCGGGATCCAGGCCGACGACTATGACGCCGAGTACCTGGCGAGCTGCCACGAGCGCGGCACCCGCTTTGTCGCGGGCAGCACCGCATCCATCGTTTTCGAAGACGAGGTCGACAGCGAGGAGCAGTTCCAGGAGCAGACCACGCGCAACGCCGCGGGCGAGCTCGTCGCCCACGACCAGATCGTGCCAGGCGCCCACCGGTCGAGCATGGCGTCCCCGAGCTACCGGGCGCGGCTCATCGAGATCGGCAAGCTCCAGATCGACCTCGGCGTCGACGGGCTGAACTTCGACGAGATCAACGGCGGTTACGGGGGCGCGGAGTACGACGGCAACGAGGGGTTCGACGACCACCATGTCGCGGACTTCGGCAACTACCTCTGTCGCAAGCACGGCGGCCGTCCGGACGGCTGGCAGCAGGGGTTCGATCTCCTCCCGGAGGACGGGCTCGACTGCGCAGGAGCGCCCGAGACCGCCGGGAGAGGCTTCGATTTTCGCGGCTACCTCCAGCGCGTGAACGCCACGGCGAAGCCCTTCGACAGCGGGAACAAGCTGCTCGTCGAGGAGTGGGGTCGGACCGTGGGAAACCGTCCAGACCCGCAGCTCGGGACCTTCGTCGAGGTCTATCCGGCGCTCGTCTACTGGCAGGAGGTGGTGCTCGAGCTTCGCCGCTATGCGCGCGAGCAGCACGGCCGCGAGATCTTCATCTCGTCGAACGGCATCGTGCCGTTCGTCGACCTGCAGAGCGTGGGCCTGTACGACTGGAACATCGACGGCGATGGCCCGCGCGGCATGAACTGGGTGCCTGTCGTGGAGGGACACCTCGACGGGACCGTGTCGTTCCAGACAGCCCTGCGGGGGCTCAAGGCGCGCTCGAAGCGCGTTCAAGAGCTCGTCGGCGGCAAGGAGGTCCCCCTGATGCTGTTCCTGGACTGGCCCAATGACATGATGAACCGCTACTACGGGCTCTCGCTGGAGGAGCGGAAGGACTACTTCCGCGTCTTCGCCGCCGAGGCCTACGCGAACGGCCTGTACTTCGCCCTACCGCTGCACACGACAACGGACGAGAACACGGCGACCGCGCTCGAGATGATGGAGTTCTTCGCGCGCTTCCGCGACTTCTACAAGTCCCACGAGGAGCTGTACCACGGAGCGACCGACCTCCCAGGGCCTGCGACCCTCTCCTTCGAGGAGTGCGCGTCCGCCGAGCAGCCCGAGGCGTGCGCGGGCGAGAAGAAGATGAGCCACAACCTCGTGCGGCTCGCGGACGGCCGCACGGTGCTCCACGTGATCAACCACGAGTACAGCGCAGGCGTGGTGGAGCAAGAGGGGCTGACGGTGAGCTTCCCCATGGACGCGAGCCCGACGCAGGTCACTGTCGCGTCGATCGACTTCGAGGAAGATCGCGTGGTGCCCTTCTCGTACGAGGACGGCGTGGTCACGGCGGAGATCGGGGCGCTCCCGGCCTCCGTCGCGATCGTCGCCGAGTGAGCGGGGCAGCGCGTCGTCGGGAGCCTCCTCGCCGCGCAGCACCGCGGCGACGTTCGGGGTGATCGCGCCGCGGATGGCGCGGCCGGCGAGCGCGGCGTACAGGATCGGCGGGTCGCCGGCGAATGGCGAACCAGCCGCGCGGCGCGCGGCGCACCTCGGCGGGCACCACGAAGGCCGGCTCGGGACAGAGCGCGAGGGCGCGCAGCCGGGCGGTGAGCCGCTCGTCCTGCCGCACCGCCGGGTTGCCCAGGCCGACGTACTCGCAGAAGCGGTAGAACGCCTCCTCGAGGCACAGGCCGGCGCCGTGCTCGCGCCAGTCGAGGGCGGCGGGCGACTCGAGGAAACAGGCGGCCAGCGGCCTTCGGCCGCATCCAGACCCTAGCGTTCAGATCCGATAAGGTCGATTCCATGACCAAGGAGCCGCTCTGCGGATCCTCTCCGAGCTTGAGCTTGACGGCGTGTGCCAGGCGATCGAAGCCCTGGCGCATGTCGAGCGGCTCGGTGCACACGAAGATGCGAACGCCAGCCGCGATCATGAGGCCTCCAGAACGTCGAGCAGGCGCCGCAGGCCGTCGGCATCGAATGACGCTGGCACTCGGAGACAGCGGCCCCGGCCGAGCTCCAGCTCGAACCGCGCGTCCGCTGGCGCGGACTGGATCTCGATCAAGCCGGCGCGATCCCCAGCCACCGGCACCGCGGCAGCCAGCTGGGCCTGCTTCGACGCGCGCGCCCGCTTCGGCGACTGTCTGCGCTCGAGCGCAGGCGCAGAGGCCTTGTCGTCGCGCGCCAGCAGCCACTTCCAGTACATCAGCGTGCGTGGGTTGATGCCGAGCTCGCCGGCGAATTCGGCCGCCGTCAGCCCGCTGTCACGCCGACCCCGATCGGTGATGCCGCGGGCCCTTATCGGCGGGCGATGCGGCGGAAGAGGACGCCGCGTTGGGCCACACCGGAGCCGCCCTCGGCGGCGAAGCAGGCGGAAACTACGAAAATCGCTGCTGTTTCCAGCGACCACTCGCTATCGACCGGTTTCTCTGGCGGGACGATTTCGCGGGGGCGAACCGTCGCGATCCGTCGCATCCCCGGGGATTGGGGGAGGGCGTGACGACGGATCGCAGCCCGTCGGAAGGCGTGGGCCCAACCCGGGCCCAAGCGTCAAGCCTCGGGCCTGGGGAGCTCGCCGTGACCGAACCGTCGCGTCGGGCCGCGGTGGTCGCCTCGCTCGCCAGCACCCTGAGCCGCGCCGTCTCCCTTGGGGATGAGGTGGCGGCCCGGGTCGTTCACGAGGCGATCGGTCGCCTGCTCGGGCTGCCGGTGGCACCGAAGCGGTGAGCAAGCTTGGACGAACGTGGAGGTCGCCGCTCGCGTCGGCTCGCTACCGGAGCCTTACCGCTCGCCATCGCCCACGGGCTCTGCTGAGATCGCCCGCGTGCAGTGGTCGCAGCCGATAAGCAGTCACCGGTCGGACGGGCTGATCCGAGGGCGGCGGTGGCAGGCGCCGATCACTTTGCCGGTCTCGAGGTCGCGCGCAGCGAACAGCGACGTCTCTCCGTGGCGTTCATAGTCGTGGGTGCGCTGCTTTTACGTGCCCGGAGCGCATAGGAAGCAGCTCGAGCGCGCGCCCCGGGCACGCATCGAAAGATGCACTGTTCGCGCTCGTCTATCCAGGGATTGCGAATCCTAGGTTCGTGGCACGTCTGCCCAGCCTCGACGCGGAGCTCCCGAGCCACATGACCGACGAGGCCGCCAAGGCGTGGATCGCCAAGCTAAGGCAACAGATCACGTGGCTCACGGCGGACGACCTGGCGAGCACCATCGCCTTCACGGTCGGCCTCCTGCGGCACGTCAACCTGCCGCACATCACCATCATGCCGCCCCAGCAGGTGTGGCCGGCGCCGCCCGCGCGTTGCCCGTGCTCGCGGAGGCGGCCTCGTCCTCGATGCTGTTGCCCAGCGCGATGGCATGCCGCGCGCCATGCGGAACGCTCTCGAGCAGGCCGGGTGGCGAGATCCGCCCGCGAACCGCTCCCCGTGGTCGCGGTACACACGAGCCTCTTCTCACGATCCGGCGTGAGTTCGTGCAGGTCACCGCGCCCTGGCCAGCTTCAGCTCCTTGTTCTTGAGGGCGACCTGCGCGAGCAGAACCGGCCGTAGTACAGCTCCCAGACGTCATCGGCCGCTCTCCTCGCGCCCAAGGGCGACGGCGCGGCCGAGGGGGCCGGCGAGCGAGGCAACCGTGGCGGCCCGCAGTGACGGGGCCATCGGCGCCAGCTCTCCGGGTCCCCGGGGCTCGCCGGCTGGGCTGAGATCCTTGCCTCCTGGAGCCCTCGCTGAGATCATTCCGCCATGGCGCGCACGGCTCCTGTACCGAATATCCCTGCCATTCCAGGAATGAACCCCGGCGTGTTCGTCATGGGCGGCGGCGCGGGCGGCGGAGGAAGCGGGGGGAAGGGCGGTGGCGGGAAGGGCGGCGATCAGGGAGCCGGCGGCGGCAATGGGGGCAAGGGCGCCGGCGGCGGCGGAAAGGGCGCCCCGGACTACGAAAAGCACCCCGAATGCGGGTACGCATCGCATCCAGTCGACGTTGTCACCGGACGGGCGTTCACCTACCCGACCGTGGACGTGCATCTGCCAGGGCCCCTGCCGCTTCTCTTCCGGCGAATGTACTCCACGACCATGGCGGCGCGGGACACGGGCCTTGGCTTCGGCTGGGGTCACACCATCGGCTGGGAGGTCGAAGTGCGCCGGCGGAGCCTCGTCGTTTGGAACGAACAAGGCATGCCCGTCGAGTTCCCCATGATCCGGCCGGGAGACGAGGTCGTAGGCCCCTTTGGCTGGGCGCTCCGCCGAGAGGCCTGGGGGTTCGTGGTCGATGCAAATGACGACGTGTACCGCACTTTCTCCGAGCGCGACGAGCCCGGTCTCCGATATCGCCTCAGCGCGATCGAGGACCGGAACAAAAAATCGAATCACGATCACATATCAACAGGGCAAGATCGCGTCGATCATCGATAGCGCCGGGCGGAGCCTGCATGTCCGCACGACCCCTGAAGGGCGCATCGCCTCGATCGAGACGAAGAACGCCGTGTCCGGAGGCGCATGGCTCACCTTCGCGACATATCGGTATGACGGGTACGGGAACCTCGTGGAATGCAGGGATGCGGACGGCTTCTCCTCACATTACGAATACGACGAAGATCACTTGCTCACGAAGGACACGGATCGCGCCGGCCTGACGTTTTATTTCGTGTATGACGGGCACCGGCGCTGTATCGAGTCATGGGGCGAGTACCCCGGCCAGCGCGATCTGAGCCTGGCGGAGGGCCTGCCGCGGATGCTGGCGGACGGCCGGACACGGGTCAAGGGCATCAGTCATTGCAAGATGGAGTACCTCGACGACGGGTACAGCGAGGTCGCAGACTCGGCGCGCGTTCGACGGTTCTTCGGTAATGAGCACGGCCTACTCGACAAACGCGTAGAAGGGCCAGGCGTGATCAGTTGCACGTACAACGCCGCCGGTCACCTGACCAGCCGTAGGGACGAGCTCGGAGGAACGACGGTTTACGAGGTGGATGCCCGCGGTCGGCTCACGCGGCTCACGGATCCGAAGGCGCGCAGCACCTGCATCGTGCGCGGCGCTTACGGCCTGCCTGTCGAGATCGTTGATCCTGCGGGCGGCATCACGCGGATCGAGCGGGATCAGCGGGGCAACCCTGAGTTCGTCGTGGACCCCACGGGCGCGACGACGTCGTACCGTTACGACGAGCGTGGACTTATTAAGGAGATCATCAATTCACACGGACACTCCACGCGCTTCGACTACGACGCGCACGGCAACATGACTGCGGTCTTCGAGTCGAGCGGCGCAGTCACCCGGTTCGGCTACGACGCGCTGGGGCGCAGGACGTCGGTGATCGATCCGCTCGGCGCGGTCGTCCGCTTCGCCTATTCAGGCCGGGGCGATCATGTCGCGACCTACGACGAGCTGGGCGGTGTGACGCAATACGCCTACGATGGTGAAGCCAAGATGACGCAGGTCACTTGGCCCAGCGGGCGCGTCCGCTCGTGCCGGTGGGGAGGGTACAACAAACTCTGTGAGATCGTGGATGAGGCAGGCGGAGTCACGCGCATGCTCTACGATCTCGACGGGCTCGCGGTGGCGCTCGTCAATCCGAAGGGAGAGACGCACCACTACGAGCACGACGCGAGCGGCCGGCTCGTCGCGGAGGTAACCTTCGATGGCGTGCGGAGGAGGTATCGCCGCGATCTCGCGGGGCGGCTCGTCGCCGTCATCGGCGGGACGGGGGAGATCATGGAGTTCGTCCGCGATGCCTCCGGCATGGTCGTTGAGCGGCGCTACGCCGACGGTACGACAGAAGCGCTCGAGTACGATGAGTGCGGAGATCTCGTTCGGGCCGTCGGCGCGGACGTGGAGGTTCAGTTTCAGAGGGACGCCGCGGGGAGGATCCTGCGCGAAACGCAGCTGGTGCGCGGAGAGCCGCTCACGGTCGCGCGCGGGCGAGAAGGTCACGCGCACGTAACGATGACATCGCTCGGTCACGCGATCGCGATGACGGAAGGGCCAAATGCCTTTGTGCGCCGCTACCGCCTGGGTGAGGCACACGAGGTCGAGAGCCGCTCGGACGTTTACGGGCGCGAGGTAGAGCGGGTTTTACCCGGAGGGGGACGGCTGGAGAGCGTGTTTGACACGATGGGCCGCCTCGCAGAGCGGCGAGCGCGTAGCCCCTTCACGACCCCCGCCGTCGGGCCAGGCCACCCGGAGTGGGTCGGCTCGCGGGATGGTGGGCTCTCCGTGCGCCGAGTCCACCACTACGCGCTCGATGGCCACATGGGGGCGGACTGGGATCTGCGCCACGGGCAGACCCGGTACGAGGTGGATGCGCTCGGACAGCTCCTCTGCGCCGCTCGCGAGGGAGGCCGAGAGGATCGTTACGCGTACGATGCCACGGGCAACATCGTCCGCGCCGGGAGCTCGAACTCGGTTTTCGAGCGAGGCAACCGCCTCGTCGAGCACGGCAGGACACACTACCAGTACGACGACGTAGGTCAGCTGATCGAGAGGTCCGTCGTCGGCGATGACGGCGCGAAGCGGGCCTATCGATATACCTGGAACCCCGCCGGCCGTCTGAGCAGCGTCACCTGTCCGGATGGAGTGGTGGTGCAGTTCCTTTATGACCCCCTCGGCCGTCGCCTCGAGAAGCGTGTGTTCGAGGCACCGCCGCCGGGAGCGAGGGGCGCGTGCCGCTCGACCACCAGGTTCCTGTGGGATGGCGCGGCGGTCATACAGGAAATCAAGCGCTCGGCCGACGATCTGGGCAACCCAGTCGTCGACGATCGGAGGTACTGGGTAGCGGGAGATGGCCCCGTCGTGCTCGCTCACCGCGATGTGCGCTGGGACGCCCGCGGCGTGGCCGCTGGCGAGTGGGTGCACTACGTGAACGATCCGAACGGAGCGCCGACCCACCTCGTGGACGCTCGCGGCGCCGTCGTGGGTGAGCTCTCGCGATCCGCGCTGGGCAGGACGGTGCCCGCCCCCGGTTCCAAGGTACGCACAGCTGTTCGCTTCGCGGGTCAGTACGAGGACGAGGAGACGGGCCTCCACTACAATCATTTTCGCTATTACGATCCAGACACGGGCCGGTACCTGTCGCACGACCCCATCTCGCTGCGCGGCGGACACAACGTGTACCGCTATGTGCGAGATCCCAACACGATGACGGACCCGCACGGCCTCGTTCCCTGTCAGTGTGTCATGATAACCAAGAACGGGCCCCCCGAGCGGCTCGTGGGGCAGGACGCCAACGGCAGCAACCTGTACGCGTGGAGGCGCAACTCTGGCGGCAGCCCGCAGAACGTTCACCCGGACATCTCGAACCACATTCCCCCCGCGGGCCAGCTGCCCCAGGGCTCGACGGCGAGCCCTGATCAGCGAGGGAAATGCGCGGAGCCGGCAGCGCTCACCGATTATCGCAATTGGCTCGCGAAGCAGCCGAACCCCGGCAATGCGACGATGTTGAGCCGGGTCCAACAGGGGGTCGTCGCCGTTGTACCCATGAACAAGGGCGGCCCGACCTCGGGGAGCTACAAGGCACCGTGCGACTTCTGCGGTCCGACCCTGAACAACATGGGATTGTCGAACCAGGTCACGACGCCGCAGGCCGCCGCGCAGGCCATGCCCCAAATCGCCCCAATGTTCACAGTCCAGAACGTGCCCGTGTTCCGCTGACAGGCCACCTATGCAACCTTCCCTGCCCCTGCACCTGTTTTCCCCTCGCGCTCAGCAATTCCTCCTCTCCGCGGAGCGCGACGACAGCGGGCGCGATCCCGAGAGCGTCGCCCGCCGACTGGCCGAGTGCCATCGACCGCTGTTCGCTGCGGCTATCGACTTCGAGCACCTCTACGGCGGGCTGTCGTGGGGCGAGGACACGCTCGGGATCACCTATGACGAACCGATGCGCGACGAGAACGATCCGCTTGACCTCGATGGCACGATGGTGCCGATCGGCAGCGAGGGGGTCTGCGGCCTGTTCATGAACGAGGCGGGAGAGGTGATCACCCAGCCTAACGTCAAGAGCGCCTCGATTGAGAAGTTCATCGAGCAGCGCGCGTTGCTCTCGGCCGCGGAAGCGCATCGCGCATACCGGGTCAAGGTCCGCCCCGCAACGGGCGACGCCCTCGCGGCGTCGCTCGGTCTCACCGTCGTGTCCGAAGCGACCGACGCGTATCAGGCCTACTTCGCTTCTGGCGGCGTGCTCCTGCGCCACTACCTGCAGCCGGAGGTGTACGAGGCGCGTGCGGATCTCGTGTTCGCCCCCTCGCTCGAGCACGTCGCGGCGATCCTGGAGTCGGCTGCCCACGTGGTCGGATCGCCCCGCGTGAGCGTCCACCGCGTGGGGGCGAGGGTGGTTCCCGTGTCCGCCGATGAGGCGTCGAGCATCCCTCCTACGGGCTCGTGGAGCGCCGCCCCAGATTCCATCCGTTTTGATTACGGCGACGAGGACGACCACCACGATGGTACCGTCTGGCTTATCGGCGCGCGCGGCTCGCGACGGATCGAGCAGTACCAGATGACCGCCGAAGGACGGCTGCTCAGCTGGACCACCTACGAGGATGGGAAGGCGACCTTGCGGCTCCCGTCTGGGTCGCCGTGATCCCACCTCGGCTCGCGGCGGCCGAGCGGAAACCGTCACGGTTCCGCGCCCACCAATCCCGTCCCGTCGCGAGCCCTCCGGCCCCGCCACCCCGCGGCGTCTTCCACGGATCGTCCTAGTAGAGGGTTTTCGGATTCAGGAGCCGGTCCTGCATATCGGTAGAGGGCACCGCCATGCTCGACCCCGACATGGGTGGCACGATCTAGCTCCAGTCCGCGTAGACGGGCCGCTGGCGCTGCCGCCGCAGACTGTGGAGTGAACGCGACGCCTTTGACGACGCGGCGGCGGAGGGCGCCCCGTTGGGCCACACCGGAGCCGCCCTCGGCGGCGAAACAAGCGGAAGCTATCAAAATCGCTACTATTTCCGGCGACCGCTCGTCATCCACCGGTTTTTCTGGCGGGATTTCTGACCCCGGAACCTAGCGCCCCCGGCGCACGACCCGCGCGATCTTGCGAGACAGCGCGTCCGGCGCGACCGGATAACGCGCCACGTCCGCGGCGCCCGCCGCGACGAGCGCGTTCATCCGGTCCGAGGAGAGCCCCGCCGCGCACACGACGGCGCGCACGACGGGCGCCGCGCGGCCGAGCTCCTCGAGCAGCGCACACGCGGCGTCCACGTCGGCGCCGGCGTCGATCACCGCCACGCCGAGCCCCGCCTCGACAAGCGCGGCGGCGTCCGGCACCTCGGCGAGGTGGATCCCCTGCGCGTCGAGCCCGATCTCGCACGCCTCGCTGAGCCCCTGGCCCGCCGGCGCGAGCCGGAGCAGCGCGACGGCGCGCTCCGGCACGGGCGCGAGCTGCGCGGTCTCGCCGTCCGGCCAGGCCTGCGCGCGCTCCGTCCGGTCGCCGAGCGGCGCGTCCGCCTTGCGCGCGGGCAGCCGCCGAGCCTCGGCCTCCCGCGACATCGCCTCGTCGAGCCGCGATCGCGCCGCCGCGGCGCTCTCCGGGCGCTTCTCCGGCAGCTTCGCCAGGAGATCCAGCCGGAGCCGCTCCAGGAGCGGCGGGACCGGCGGAGCCCCCGGCGGCCGGAGGAGCGGCGGCGGGATCGAGAACATGTGCATCGCCATGAGCTCCACCGCGGGGAGACCGACGAACGGCGGCGTTCCCTGCAACAGCGCCGTGAGAATGCAGCCGCACGCGTACAGGTCGGTGCTCGGGCCCACCGCGAGCGAGCGGCACTGCTCGGGGCTCATGTACTCCGGCGTGCCCGCGACCATGTCCTTCGAGGTGAGCGTCGGCCCTGCGTCGAGCGGGTCGTCGAGGTGCGCCAGGCCGAAGTCGACGACCTTGGCGACGCGCTCCCCGTCCTGCTCGGTGAGCAGCACGTTCTCCGGCTTGAGGTCGCGGTGGACGACGCCGCACGCGTGCGCGGCGCCCACGCCGTCGAGGATGTCCGCGAAGAGGGCCGCCACCTCCGCGAGCGGCAGGAGCTCGCGCGACGCCCGGAGCCGCGCGCCGAGCGACTGGCCCTTGAGCAGCTCCATCACGAGGTAGATCAGCCCCTCGCCGCCTTCCTCGTCGCCCCCGAGGTCGAGCACCTTGACGACGTTCCGGTGCACGAGCCGCGACGCGGCGCGCGCCTCGCGAAAGAACCTCCGCCGGCTCTCCGGCAGGATCGCGATGTGCGGGTGCATCGTCTTCACCGCGACCGGAACGCCGAGGAGCACGTGCTCTGCCTCGTAGACCTCCCCCATCCCGCCCGCGCCGAGCAGCCGCACGAGGTTGTATTTCCCGCCAAGGACGCGCCCGACGCCCGTCCGCTGCGACGAGCCGGCGCCAGGCTCATCCGAGGGCATCGTCTCCGCGGCCACGAAGCGGTCGGCGGGCACGCGAGCAGCGGGCGCGGGTGCGTGTGCGTGTCGATCGCGCGCCCGCTCGCCCTTCATCACGGTGCGATCGGGGTCCCCGCCCGGCGGCCGGCCCTCGTCGTCGCCCGCGCTCACGGCGGCGCCTCGCGGAAGCCCAGCGCGACCTGCGCCGTCACCTGCCCTTCGCCCGCGTCGCGCCACGGGCTCACCCGCACCGACAGCGCCCCGAAGAGCGCGCCGCCCGCCTCCGCGCCCGCCGACAGCGCGCCGAGCACCTCGTCGGCCCTGCTCTCCCGGTGGACGAGGTGCAGATCCAGCGCGCCGTGCAGCCGGAGCCACGGCACCGGGTCCGCCGTCGCCCCCGCCAGCAGGAAGCCCTGCACCGCCGGCGTGGCCGGCTCACCGCCGCCCGCCGCGCCGCTGCCCGCGCCGTCGCCCCCCGCGGCCCCGTCGCCGCTGCCCGCGCCATCGCCCGAGAGCCGGATGCGGGCCCCGGTATCGACCACCCACGTGAGCCGGCCCACGGCGCCGCCGAGCGCGACCCCGGGCTCGACGCGGACGGGCGGGCTCCCGTCGGCCATGGGCACGCCCAGGCGGAGCGTGGGGCCGAGCTCGAGCTCCGAGCGCCCGAGCCGCAGGGCGCGCAGGCGCGCGCCGAACCAACCGGTGCTGCCCACGCCCACGCCATCGCCGGCCGGGTTCGATCGGAGCGCGACGTCGAGGCCCAGCGGGCCGACCGCGCCGCTCGCGCGCACCTGCCCCGCGGCGACCCAGCCGCCCCCGGAGCGCGTCGCGGCCGCGCCCACGGCGGCGACCGAGGGCGGCGTCGGCGCGAGCCAGAGCACGTCGGCCACGCCGGACATCGGGAGGAGCGGGAGGTACGCGCCCAGCACGGGCGCGGCCGGGGGCGCAGGCCGCGACGCCGCTGCGTGCGCCGCCGGCGCGGCGGGCAGCTCGGCGTCGCTCGTGCCCAGCACGCCGCCGCGGCTGTCGGCGACGTCGAGCCGGACGCGCAGCGGCTCGCCGGGGCGCACCGCCTCCCGGGGCAGCGGGATCCGCGCCGTCAGGGCGCCGCCGCCCTCGACGCCGGCGAGCTCGACCGCGCGCACCCCCCCCGGCAGGTGGGCGAAGAGCCGCGGCGCCACACGCCGCGCCACGTCGACCCCGGCGAGCCCTTCCAGCTCGACCCGGGCCTGGATCGCCAGCCCGCTCGGCGTCGCCGCACCCGCGGCCCGGATCGCGGCGCCCACCTTCGTGTACCGGACCGGGAGCGACGTCACCGCCTCGGGCGCGGCGCTGCCCCGCTCGCGCAGCCGGAGCGCGCGCGGGGCGCGCTGGAGCAGATCGATGCGCTCGGGGACGGGGCCGAACGGGCCGTCGTCGAGCGAGAGCTCGAGCGCGGCAGACGGCGTGAGCTCCACGATCCCGTACGGGTTCGCGGTGATCTCCTGCGCCGCCGGCACGACGCCCCCGGCGGCCCGCGCGGCGACGAGGTGAAACGTGCGCACCGCGCCCACCCCCAGGTACTCCTCGCGATCGATGACCCGGACCCGGAGGAAATAAGCGCCGGCCGGCATCTTCTCCGCGCGGAACGACACGATGTCCGGCTTCACCTCCTCGCGGGCGATGAGGTCGTTGAACTCCGCGTCTCGCGCGACCTCGACCCGGTAGCCGGCCGCGCCCGGCGCCGGCTTCCACGACGCCGACAGGAGGCCGAGCCCCTCCGGGGCGAGCGCGATCCGCGCGGCGTCCGCGGTCGCCCACTCGGGCGGCGGCGGCAGCGGGCGCGGGCGCGCGGGCGGCGACTTGCCCACGAACCGGGTGCCGTGGTCCTTCGGGACAACGACGGAGAGGCCGCCCGAGGTGACGCCCGCCTTGCCGTCGAACACAGCGACCGTCGTCCGCTCCCCGCGCCGCTGCACCACCGTGTCCCGCGACGCCGCGCTCACGCGGCCGCCCCCGCTCGTCTCGACCTCGACCGACTGGCCCCGCAGCGCGGCCAGCGCGGCCTTCACCTCGCCGTCCGCGAGCTCGACGGCCGCGGGCGGCGTCTTCGACACCCGCGCTCGGCTCGCCGTGCCGTAGATGACGACGAGCGTATTCGGCGCGAGGAGCACCCGAGTCCGATCCACAAACTCGATATCTGCCCGCCCCTCATCCAGCGTGTTGACGCTCGAGTTCGTGAGGAGGGGCATCCCCGGCGCCGCGGGCGACCAGGCGCCGCCGGACGGGCGCGCGCGCACGTCCGGGCGCATCGACCGGATCTTCGCGTCGGGGATCGACGTCACCTCGGCCGGGAGGACCAGCGTGAGCCCCTCGGCGAGCGTCGTGCCCGGGCCGCACGCGACGCGGTTGTACCGCTGGATCAGCGCTGCGTGCTTGGGCGAGCCGTAGACGACCGCCGCGATGTCGTCGCAGGTCTCTCCGCGCTGCACGCCCCATTGAATGACCGCCTCCGGATATCCGGGCGTCGGCTCTCTGGCGCTCGACACGCCGACGTATCCAACGTGGATCGCAACGTGGCTGGCACAGCCGAGGAGCACCGCGATAGCGACGGACTGGCCATTTGACGATGCCACGCCAGCGGCACGCTACCGGATCGAGATCGGCGTTGCAAGGGACCAGGCAATGGGATACGAGCAGACCGATGGCGTATTGGTCGGCGCGCGGCATCGCGCCCCTCCTGGCCTCCCCGCTGCTCGTCGCCGCGGTCCTGGCTTCCATGCCCGCCGCGGCGCAGGAGGCGACAGCGCTCGACAGGCTCGCTCCCGCGCCGGCAGGCGACGGGCTATCCACTGTCCCTTCTGCCGGCGTATCGGGGGAGCTCAGGACGGCGGTCGGACTTCTGCTCTCCTATTCTCATCAACCGCTCAGCTTGCGCGGGACAGCGCCTGCCGGATCGGTGACGTGGGTGGGCCGGCAGGCGATCCTCCACGCGCTCGCGAGCGTCGAGCTCGTGCGCCGGATCAAGCTCGATCTCGACGCGCCGTTCGTGCTGGATCAAGGCGGCGCGTCCGGCTCGCTCGGGGGCATCCGCGTCACGGCGCCGAGCGGCGGCGCCAAGATGGCCGATCTTCAAGCGGGAGGAAGGGTGACGCTCCTGCCCCAGGAGGGGCTCCGGCCGGCGGCGGCGCTCGGGCTCTCCGTCTGGCTGCCGACCGGCGACGACGCCGCGTTCGCCGGCGCGGGGGGCGTGCGTTATGCGCCGCGGGTGATCGTGGGGGCCGAGCAGCCGGGCTTCCTCTGGTCGGCCTCGGCGGGAGGCCGGTTCCAGGAGGCCTCGGCGGAGAGCCTGACGGGCAGCGAGGTCCTCATCACCGCGGGCGCGGCCGTCCGCAGGGGCCCGCTTCAGTTCGGGTCGGAGCTGTCCGTCTGGGCCGCCGCCGGCGAGGCGTCGGCGCTTGAGGTCCCGGGCCGCGCGGGGGCCGAGCTCCTGCTCACCGGGCGCTGGTCGCTCGGCCCGCTCACGCTCGACGCGGGCGCGGGCCCCGGCTTCGGGCGGCTGCCCGGCACGCCGAAGGCGCGCATCTTCGCGGCGCTCGGCGTCGCCGCGGACGTCGTTCCGTCGGCGCGTCCCGCCGCCCCCTCGGCCGTCGTCGGCGCGTCCACAAAGACGGAGGGCGGCCGCGGCGTCGCGCGGGCTGCGCCCCCGGCCGTCGCCGACTTCGACGGGGACTCGGTCCCCGACGCGGAGGACCTGTGCCCCCGGGTCATCGGCGAGGCGCGCCGCCCGGTCGCGGCAGCGGGCGCCCGGCCGGCGTTCCGGCGCGGCTGCCCGCCCGACCGCGACGACGACGGGATCTACGACGTCGACGATCGCTGCCCGGACGTGCCGGGGATCAGCAGCGCGGCCGCCGACGAGGGACCTGGGAACGCGGCGTCCCGCCCCTCGTCGGCAGCACCAGCGAACGCGGCGTCCCAACCCACGTCGAAACACGGGTGCCCCGCGGACACGGACGGCGACGGCATCCCCAACGCCGCGGACGCCTGCCCCTACGAGCGCGGCAAGCCGAGCGAGGATCGAGCGACGCACGGCTGCCCGTTCGCGGTGCGCATCGAGGGCTCGCAGATCGTCATCCTGCAGCAGGTCCAGTTCCCGACGGGCAGGGCCGAGATCGAGCCGGAGAGCTTCGAGCTGCTCACCGAGGTCGCGGCCGTCCTCGAGGAGCACCCCGAGATCGCCCGGGTCGCGGTCGACGGCCACACGGACAACCAGGGCTCCGCCCAGGCGAACCTGAGCCTCTCGCAGCGCCGCGCGCTCGCCGTCGTCGCGTGGCTGACCGCGCACGGCATCGACGCTCGCCGCCTCGAAGCGCGCGGCTTCGGCGCGCGTCGCCCCCTCGCCGACAACCGCACAAGCGACGGCCGGGCCAGGAACCGCCGGGTGGAGTTCCAGATCCGCAGGCGCACCGACGAGGGCGCGGCCGGCTGGAGGGACGGGCCCCTTGAGTGACGCATCGCGCGCAGAGGCCTCCGCGTGAGGGCGTTCTCGCTCAAGACGAAGGCGATCGCGCTCTTCGCGGCGATCGCGCTCGTCCCCGTGGCCGTCGCCGTGCCGCTCCTCGCCGACGTGAACCGGCGCGCCGTGCGGACCTCCGAGGAGATGTTGCAGGCGGCGATCCTCTCCGAGGTGGCCTCGGCCTCGATCCAGCTCGTCCGGGATGTCGAGAGCGATGCCGTCGCGGCGGCGGCCATCTTCGGCCACGCCGCGGGCGGCGCCATCCGGGACGAGGACGCGGTCGCGTCGGTGCGCGCCCTCATCGCGACGCGCGCGCTCATCGACGCGGTGCGGCTCGAGGTGCCCGACGCGGGGATCAGCACCGTGATCCGCAAGGCGTCGACCAGCGCGGATGTCCCCGCCGCGCCGGCCGCGCTGCGCCGTCTCGCCGACGAGCGCGGCGTCGGCTTCGGCGTGATCGGGCCGGCCCGGGGCCTCCTCGTGGCCCGCGTGCGTCCCGCCGGCGGCGCTGGCGCCGCGCCGGGCGCCGACGCTGGCGCCGCGCCGGGCGCCGACGCTGGCGCCGCGCCGGGCGCGGACGCCGGCGCCGCGCCGCCGCCTCCGCCGGGCGGCCCTGCCGGCTACGTGGTCGCCGAGGTGGCGCTCGACATGCTCGGGCGCGACCTCGAGGAGATCGCCGGGCGCCGCTTCGGCGGCCGCGTTGTGCGCCTGCTCATCGCGGGCCACGACCGCCAGGCGATCGCGGCGTTCGGGGTGCCGGGCGTCGCGCCGGGCGGCGACGTCTCGTCCTTGCCCATCTGGCGCAACCTCCCCCCGGGCGCGGGGTTGAACGACAGGATCAGCGTGCTCGCCCCGCACGACGACGGCGGCCAGCGGATGATCGGCGCCATCGAGACGGTGCCCGACCTCGGCTGGGCGGTCGCGATCTGGCGCCCGGAGCCGGAGGCCTTCGCCGCGCTCGACGAGATGCGGCGCCGCGGCCTCGCCGTCGCCGCGGGCGCGCTCGTCCTCGCGCTCGCCCTCGCGCTCGTCACCGCCCGCCACGTGACGCGCCCGATCCTCCACCTCGTCGCGCAGGCGCGCCTCATCGGCGCCCGGCGCTGGCGCGAGATCGCGCTCGGCGACGCGCTGCGCGGGCGGCGCGACGAGATCGGCGAGCTCACGACCTCGCTCGGCCGCATGGCCCAGGATCTCGAGCAGGGCGAGGCCGACATCGCCCGGGAGGCGAAGCTCCGCGGCGATCTCGGCCGGTTCATGGACAAGGCCGTCGTCGACGCGATCGTGCGGGGCGAGCACCCGCTCGCCCTCGGCGGCAAGCGGGCGACCGTATCGGTGCTCTTCGCCGACGTCGTCGGCTTCACGCCGCTCGCCGAGTCGCGCGACGCCGAGCGGATGGTCGCGCTCCTCAACGAGCTCTTCTCGATGCTCACCGAGATCGTGTTCCGGCACGGGGGCACGGTCGACAAGTTCATCGGCGACTGCGTCATGGCCGTCTGGGGCGCCCCGATCGCGCAGGAGGATCACGCGCGCCGCGCGCTCGCGGCCGCGGAGGACATGATGCGCTTCCTCGAGACGGCGAACGAGGAGTGGCGAGAGCGGTACGACATCGAGATCCGCCTCGGCGTGGGCGTGAACTCCGGCGAGGCGATCGTCGGCAACATCGGCTCCGACAAGCGGATGGAGTACACGGTGATCGGCGACGTGGTGAACGTGGCCTCGCGGCTCGAGGCGATCGCGGCGCCGAACCAGGTGCTGGTCTCCGAGGCGACCCGGGACCTCGCCGGCGACGCCTTCCCGCTGCGCGCGCTGGGCGAGCGCAACCTCACGGGGCGCAAGACGACAACGGCCGTGTACGCGCTCGATCCGGACTGAAGGGGGCACGGCGCGCCAACCCGGGGGTGGCAGGGAATTCCCCTGCCCTGCCGGAACGACGGAACCGCCGAGGCGCCAAGATCCTTGTGTTTTTATGGCGCCCTCGGCGCCTTGGCGGCTCCAACGTCGGCCCGGTACACGCCCCCATTTCCCCAGTGCATGTAGGCGCGGCCGTCGTCGACGAGGACCGTCGGGTCGAGGTTTCGCCATGAATGGTCTGCCGGACCGTCGGTATCGGCCATGTAGATGAGCGAGATCCCCCGTGCCTCCTTGAACGGCCCTTCCGGCTTCTCCGCGACCGCGACACCGATCGAGATCCCATCACCGGACTGGCCGCCCTCCACCAGCGTGTAGAAGTAGAACTATCGACGCCGCGCGGCAGACGCACCTCGCGCAATCGCGGTGGCCGGCGCCCGCCCTCTTGACGCGGCGCTCCGGAGGAGCTCGCCAGCCCTGTCCTCCCCCGGCCTGGCGGAGTTGCGCGGACCGGTCGATTGGGGTTGATCTCGGCCATGTGATCGTTCACATTTGGCTCAGGGGCCATCCTTCTGCTTCGCGCATGGGCGGGTCGCCCCGCGCGCTGCGGCCTTCGTCGTTCGATCGATTTTCGCCGATTCTTGCGCCGGCTTCATTCGCTCGCCCCCCCGCGGAAGCGATGGTTGAGCGATGGTGCTTGGCGTTCTTACCGAGGGTGAGCCACCAGAGGACACCACAGACCTCGCCGGTTCCATCGCCGTCGAGAAATTCTGGGGACGGTCCGTCGGCTCACCCCGTTGCCTCATCGGAGAGCAGAATGAAGAAGCCATCCTGGCACGAGCTCCGTTCCTCAAGAGAAGTCGCCGCCGTTTGCGCGCTCGCGTTCGTGGCCGCGTGTACTGGCGCGCTGGGTGATTCGACGGAGGGCGCTGGGTCATCCTCTGCCGGGGAAGGAGATGGGTCATCCTCTGCCGGGGGAGGAGATGAAACGCCGACGGGCTCGGACCCGCCGCCGTTCCAGCCCGCGGCCGGGATGCTGCGCCGTTTGACGAAAACGCAGTTCCGCAACGCCGTGCGCGACGTGTTCGGCGTCGAGGTCGACCTCCATGAGCTCGACGACGACAGCTGGAATGGAAACTTTGCGACCATCGGCGCCGCGACCGTCGTGACCTCGGAGCGAGGCGTCGAGCAGTACCACACGGCCATCGAGAGCGCCGTCGACGCGGTGTTCGCGGATTCCGCGAGGCGAGACCGGTTCATCGGCTGCACGCCCAGCGGCGCGGAGGGCGACGCTTGTGTGCGCGGCTTCCTCCAGGCGCTGGGGCTTCGAGCGTGGCGCCGTCCGCTCGAGGCCGCCGAGCTCGACCGGCTCGCGGCCGTCGCCACGAAGGCCGCGACCGAGCTCGAGAGCCCCGTCGAGGGGGCCCGCTGGGCGACGGTGGCCCTCTTCACGTCTCCGAACTTCCTGTATCGCCCCGAGCTCGGAGCCCCGAGCGCCGACGGGTCGCTTCGCTTGACGGGCTACGAGATGGCGTCCCGGCTGGCGTTCCTTGTGTGGAACAGCCTGCCAGACCAGGAGCTGCTCGATCAGGCCGCAAGCGGGGAGCTCGGGACGGTGGACGGGATCCGCGCCGCGGCGACGCGGCTGCTCGACGCGCCCGCCGGGCGCGAGGCGGTCGGCGCCTTCGCCGAGGAGTACATGCGGCTCGATCGGATCAGCACGCAGGCGAAGGACTCGAAGCTCTTTCCGGAGTACAGCCCCGCGCTGCAAGCGGCGATGGTCCGCGACATGCGAGGCACCTGGGAGGTGCTCGCGTTCGACGATCGAGCGAGCGCGCTCGACCTGTTCTCGACAACGAAGGCCGTCGTCAACAGCGACCTCGCCAAGCTCTACGGCCTCGACGCGGCCGGCCTCGGCTCGGGCGCCTTCGAGGTCCGCTCGTTGCCCGCGGACGGCCCGCGCATCGGGATCCTCAGCAAAGCGGGCTTCCTCTCGCAGTTCGCGAACCAGAAGGAGGGCTCTCCCACCTTGCGCGGCAAGTTCATGCGTGACGCCCTCATGTGCACGCCCATCCCGCCGCCCCCCGGCGACGTCGCGCTAGAGCTCCCGGAGCCGCCCGCGGACAAGCCCCTGACGAAACGCCAGCGGCTCGAGATCCACCGGACCGAGCCCGCCTGCGCCGGCTGCCATGGATACATGGATCCGCTGGGCCTACCGCTCGAGACCTTCGACGCGATCGGCCGCTTCCGCACGACAGACCACGGCCTGCCGATCGACCCGAGCGGCGAGTTCGACGGGCAGCCGGTCGCCGACGCGCGCGCGCTCGGCGTGACCCTCAGCGCGGACGCCTCGGTCGCGGAGTGCCTCGTCCGCAAGTACTACACGTACGCAGCGGGCCACGAGGAGAGAAAGGTGGATGAGCGCGTGGTGAACGCGCTGACCGCTGCGTTCGAAGGGTCGGGGTACAAGCTGCGCGAGCTGGTCCTCGACGTCGTGACGAACGACGCCTTCTCGTCCGTCGCCCCCCAACCCTGATCGCAGGTACCCCCAATGACGAACAAAGCTTTGAATCGACGAACTGTTCTCCGGGGCATGCTCGCGACGGGCGCCGCCGTCACCATCCCGCTCCCCTTGCTGGAGATCATGCTGAACGAGAGCGGCACGGCGCTCGCTCAGACGAAGTCCCCGGTCTCGCCGCTCTTCGTCACGTGGTTCTTCGGGAACGGCACGCTGCCCGGCCGCTGGAAGCCGTCGCGCACGGGCTCCGGTCAGGCCTGGGACCTCAGCCCCCAGCTCCAGCCGCTCGCGGACCTCAAGTCGTACCTCACGGTGATCAGCGGCCTCGAGAACAAGCTCGTTGTGTCCGGCGTCGAGCACCCCACGGGGTCGGCGGGGGCCACGACCGGCGCGCCGCTCAGCGGGAACGCCGTGCGGACCGCATCCATCGACCAGGTCGTCGCGAACGCCATCTCGGAGGGGGCGCCGTACCGCTCTCTCGAGCTGGGGGTGACGCCGGCGACGCCGAACGGCCCTCAGGACTCGCTGCACACCGTCTCGCACAGGGGGCCGAACTCGCGCAACAACCCGGAGTTCGATCCGAAGGCCGTGTTCAATCGACTGTTCATGAGCGGCTTGCCCGAGCCCAGCGACGACGGCGCGGCTCAGGCCGCGAAGCTCGCGAACGTCCGGAAGAGCGTGCTCGACTCCATCCAGCAGGACGGCGCGAGCCTGCAGCAGCGGCTCGGTGCGGCCGACAGGCAGCGCGTGGAGCAGCACCTCGAGTCGATCCGCGCCATCGAGCGTCGCCTCGAGACGACGGCCTCCGGCGGCGATCCGACGGCGGCGTGCAAGAGCCCGGCGGCGCCCACCGCCGGCAAGGATGCGCGGAGCGAAGCGCCCCCCGACGTGAACGCCGCCATGGTCGAGCTCTCGGCGCTCGCGCTCGCCTGCGAGCGGACCCGCGTGCTCTCGTTCATGTTCTCGCTGCCCGCCGCGCACGTCTACTACCGGCACCTCGCGCAGGACATGAACGACGACTTCCACGACACCATCTGTCACGGGGATGCCGGAGATCAATCGAGTCAGCCCCGCGTCGACAAGGGCGTGATCTACACGATGCGCTGCCTAAGCGAGTTCCTGACGAAGCTCAAGAACACGCCTCACGGCAGCTCGAACCTGCTCGACAGCTCGCTCGTGTACGTCACGTCCGACACCGCCTGGGGCAAGGTGCACACGAGGACGGAATGGCCGGTGCTCTTCGCGGGGAAAGCCGGAGGGCGGCTGCGCGGGGACGAGCACCACAACTTCCCTGGCGACAACCTGAGCAAGGCGCTTTTGACGGCCGCCCAGATCATGGGCTTGCCCGTGACGGAGATCGGCGCCGACGCGGGGCGGGTCACCTCGCCGCTCGCGGGCGTCCAGGTCTGAGCGCGCCAGCGCGCGCCGCGATCCCTCCGAGAATGAGTATCATGCACCACATGCTCTCTCGACACGCTCCCTTCCTGCACGCCACGCTGATCCTCCTCGCTTCTGCCGCCTTCCTCGCCTGCGGCGACGACCCCGAGAGCTCCTCGGCTGGCAGCGGCGGCACCGGCGCTTCCGGCGGCGGCACCGGCGCTTCCGGCGGCGGCACCGGCGCTTCCGGCGGCACCAGCACGGCCAGCAGCGGCGCCGGCGCTTCTGGCGGCGGCGCCGGCACGGCCAGCAGCGGTCAGGGCGGGTCCGGCGGCCATCCTCCCTCGAACCTCGTCGAGCCCGGCGATCCCGGGCCGGGGGACGTCACCTTCACCGTACGCGCCGATCGGGATGTGCGCCCCATCAGCCGGCTCATCTATGGCGCCAACTGGGCCGAAGACCTGGACGGCGAGCAGCGCGGCACCACCGTCGTGCGCATGGGCGGCAACCGCATGACCGCGTACAACTGGGAGAACAACGCCTCCAACGCCGGCTCGGACTACATGCACCAGAACGACGCGTACCTCGTCGGGAACAGCCAGAAAGGCGATGTCCCCGGGGAGGCGGTGCGCATGCACGCAGAGGGCGCGCTGGCGCACGGCGCCGCCTTCATCGCGACCGTCCCCATCTGCGGGTATGTCGCGGCGGACAAGGCCCCCGGCGGCGACGTCGCCCAGACCCAGAATTACCTCAAGACCCGCTTTCGCCCGACGATCGCGCGCAAGGGCGCGCCCTTCTCCTCGTCGCCCAACCTCGGCGACAACGCCGTGTACCAGGACGAGTTCGTCGCCTGGATGAAGCAGGCCTTCCCCCGCGCCTTCGAGGGCGACGTCGCGAGCGTCCTGTTCTCGCTCGACAACGAGCCCGACCTCTGGAATCACAGCCACGAGCGCATCCACCCGGAGCCGGTGCGCTACGCCGAGCTCGTCGACAAGAACATCGAGTTCGCGTCCGCGATCAAGGACGTCGCGCCCAACGCGCTCGTCACCGGCTTCGTCTCCTACGGGTATTCGGGCTATGTAAGCCTCCAGGACGCGCCCGACGCGGACGGCAACTTCATCGAGCACTGGCTCGACGCCATGAAGGCCGCCGAGATGAGCGAGGGGCGCCGCCTCGTCGACGTGCTCGACCTGCACTGGTACACCGAGATCTACGCGAACGGCGAGCGCATCATCGGCGCCGATGCGTCCCCCGCGTCGGTCGAGGCCCGCGTCCAGGCGCCGCGCTCGCTCTGGGATCCCTCCTTCGTCGAGGACAGCTGGATCGCGAAGGACGTCCTAAAAGGCCCGATCAAGCTCATCCCCTGGCTCCAGGGCCTCATCGACGCCCATTACCCGGGCACCCTCCTCGGCATCACCGAGTACAACTACGGGGGCGGCAACCACATCTCCGGCGCGATCGCGCAGGCCGACGCCCTGGGCGTCTTCGGCCGCGAGGGCGTGTTCCTCGCGACGATCTGGGATCCCGGCGAAGAGGTCTCGATGCTCCGGGCCGGCGTGCGCGCCTTCACGAGCTACGACGGGCAGGGCGCGCGCTTCGGCGACACGTCCGTCCAGGCCGAGACGAGCGACGTCGCCAAGGCCACCGTGTACGCGAGCATCGACGAGGCCGATCCGGGCCGCATGGTCCTCGTCGCCATCAACAAGACAACGGCCCCGCTCACGGCCGCGGTGACCCTCGCCGCCTACGAGAGCTACACGGCCATCGACGCGTGGCAACTCACGTCCGCCAAGGCCGATCTCGTGCCTGCGGCTCCTGTCGCTCCGGGCGCCACGAACGCCTTCACCTACGCCATGCCGGCCCTCAGCGTGTCGGTGCTGGTCCCCCGATAACCGCGTCCCCCACGTCCGGAGCGCCGTCGTGATGAGCCCCGTCGAGACACGCCGGGACGAGCGCGCCGCGGCGGTCCATCGGTCGCGGCGCCACGAAGCATAGAGTTTCCATCGACTTGCGCGCTGCGACACGGCCCGTGACGGGCCCTGCGGCTATCGTGATAGCCTCGCCGGATGGTGGAAGCGAATCGCTCCGAGCCTCCTGCAGAGCTCCCATCGACGCCGCAGCGCGGGGACACGGGGGACGCGGCGGCTCCGGAGAAGCGCGATATCTATCCCGCTGGCCCGGACGGGGCGCTGCCGTCGGTCCAGGCCACGCACGAGTACAGGCTGCGCGTCGTCCTGGTGCTCGTCTCGCTGCTCTCGTTCGTGGCGCTCTACCTGGCGCTGCTCGCCGCCTCGGGCTACCTCGTCTACCTCACCCTCGTCGAGATGAGGTGGCTGCCCGGCAAAGGGGTGATCCTCAATCTCGGCGCCATCGCCGGCAGCGGGATGCTGTTCCTCTTCCTGCTGAAGGGGCTCTTTCACAGCCGCCCGTTCTCGTCGAAGGGCCTCGTCGAGGTCACGGAGCACGACCAGCCGCGGCTCTTCGCCTTCCTGCGCCGGCTCTGCGAGGACGCGGGCAGCCGCCTCCCCGGCAAGGTCTACCTGTCGCACGACGTGAACGCGGCGGTCTCCTACCCTCAGTCGCTCCTCAGCCTGTTCTGGCCTGTCCGCAAGAACCTCGTCGTCGGGCTCGGCCTTGTGTCGGCCCTCGATCTCTCGGAGCTCAAGGCCGTGCTCGCCCACGAGTTCGGGCACTTCTCGCAGGCGAGCATGAAGCTCGGCCAGTATGTCTATATCGCGAACGGCGTCGTCGCGGACATCGTGTTCGGCCGCGACGCGTGGGACCGCGCGATTCAACAATGGCGGCGCGCGGACATCCGGCTGAGCTTCCCTGCCTGGATCCTGAGCGGCGTCGTGTGGGTCCTGCGCAAGCTGCTCGAGCTCGTCTTCCGGGCGATCAACCTCGCGAACCTGTCGCTCGCGCGGCAGATGGAGTTCAACGCCGATCTCCACGCCGTGCGCCTCGCGGGCAGCGACGCGATCGTCTCCGGGCTCTGGAAGGCCGAGCGCGCGGCGCTCGCCTACCGCGACGCGGTGGGCGGGCTCGCGAGCGTGGCCGAGCACGGCAAGTTCTCCGAGGACGTCTTCGTCCACGTGGAGCGATCGCTCACCCAGCTCGACACGCGGCTCGGCAAGGCGCCCGACGCCCGCGACCGCTTCGGGCCGATCCTTGCGCGGTACGAGCGGGGACCCGCGCTGCACTTCACGAGCCCGGCGGAGCGGGTGAGCTCCCTCTGGGCGAGCCACCCGCCGAACCACGAGCGGGAGGCGAACGCGAAGCGCGTGTACGTCGCCGCGCCGACGGACGGGCGGCCGGCGTTCGAGCTCTTCGTGAAGCGCAAGGCGCTGCGCAAGCGGATGTCGCGCGTCGTCTACGAGGCGCTCGGGTACGAGTCGCTCGGGCGGAAGGCCCGCGAGCTGCTCCCGGCCGAGGAGGTCGCCGCGCTCGTCGAGGAGGAGCGCGGCGAGATGCGCCAGGCGGAGCACTACCACGGCCTCTACGAGAACCGCGTGCTGGATCCGGGCGACATCGACGCCGGGGCGGCCGCGCTCGACGCCGACGCGGCGAGCGGCGCGCTCGATCGCGGCGCGCTGCGGGCCGCCGTGCTGCCGTTCACCGGCGAGGCGCTGAAGGAGCGCATGGCGCGCCTCGACAAGCTCCGCGGCGAGCGCGAGCTCATCGAGGCGCTGACGGACGATCGCGTCCGGCTGAAGGGCAAGACCGCCGACTTCCGGGGCGAGGCGCGCTCCCGGGACGGGATCGTCGCGCTCGCCGCGGAGGTCCAGCGCGAGCTCAAGGCGGAGCTGACCGCGCTCGCGGAGACCGATCAGGCGTTCTTCCGCCACTTCTACGCCTGCTCGGCGGACGACCCGGCGGCGCGGGCGGAGCTCCTCGAGCGCACCAGGTTCCTCGTCACGATCCAGAAGCTCGTCGTCCGCCACAACGCGCTGGAGGAGGCGCTCGAGAGCGTGTGCAGGCGGCTCGGGCACGGCGCCGAGCTGAACGAGCACGAGTTCCGCCGCCTCACCGGCGTCCTCGACGCGGCGCGGTCGGCGCTCGTGGAGACGGTCGACGCGCTGAAGCCGATCTCTCCGCCGAAGCTCGCGCTGCTCAAGCGCGGGACGCTCCTCCACCGCTTCGTGGTGCCCGATCGGGTCGTCGATCCGCTCCCGGAGGGCGGCATCTCGGGCGCGTGGATCAACGAGCTCCTCCAGCAGCACGCGGGCGCCCTCGGCCGGCTGAGGAAGCTGCACTTCAAGAACCTGGGGCAGCTCCTCGCGCTCACGGAGCGGCTCGATCCGGCGCTGTTCCCCGCGCAGGAGCCGCGCGAGGGGGGCATGGGCGCGGGGAACGGCAGCATTGAGACATCCTCGCCAACCAACGGGACAGACCCCGACGAAATCTAGAAAAATGGATCAGGTTTCTGGGTAAACGCAGGCTACATCCAGAGATTCATCTCTCCGATCCAGCTCATCACGGCCTACATCCAGAGAATCGATTCAAAAAAACTAGCCCAAATAACCCTGAATCCAGAAAAACAACGCAAAAATTGAGCTAATCCGGCTGGCGCTCACCCAAGGGTACCGACGAGAGGTTGCTTCGCTCGACCAGGCGCGAGCCACAGATGAGCCTCGCTCAAGGGGGGGCACGGTCCTCCCCCCCGGGTGCTGCAAGCAATAGCTGACCACGCACGTACTCTAACGAATGGACTCGGAGTCGCACGAGTTGATGTCGCAGACGCTGCGCTGATCGTTGAGGCAGCCCATGTACTCGTCGAACCGGCTCACGCATTCAGCCGCCTCGTTCTTTGCCTCCTATCTTCGCACAGGCTCGCGCAATCCTCGCTCGTCACTTGCCCCTGATCGGGGTCGAGCTGCTCTCGCTTCGCCCACTGTCGTCGTCATGGGTGCGCTCCTCGACGCTGCGGGGAACGAAGAGGAAGTCGACGAAGGAGCGGGGCGCTCCGTCGAGACCAAGGAAGCGCGCTGCGCGCCGGCGACTTCATTAGATAGACTAACGAAGGGGGCGTGGTACGAGCGCGCCCCGCCATCGCACCGAGCGCTCGTCCGGCGATGTGCGGCGCGCCGATCATCAGCGGCATCGCGCCCGACCGGCCGCGCAGGACGTCGATACCATCGTTCCGGACAACGGCCGCTCGATCAACGTTGGCACAGGCGCGCCCCTGCTCTACGAACGGACGTTCGCCTGGCTCGCCGAGCGAGAAATCCCACGCCGGTATGCTGACACCCGTCGAGCACAGATGGATACGGCGCCAACGTGACCAGGCCCGTACAGCGAGCAGCGCTTTCGCTTGCACGGTGTCTGCTCCCACATATACTCGCTTTCTAGTTAATGTCAGGCCGTCGTCATCCGCCATCCACGCCGACAACATAAGCGACGCGAACGACAGGGCATCTCGCATCCACGCCTCGTATACCGTGCGCTCTATCCTGGGTTGAGGCGGCCAGGCCCGGCGCTCCTTCGCGCCGGAACCAGCGTCGGGGCGGCGCTCGTCGCTCGTGTTGTCGGTGTCCAGAACGGGATCGAGGGCGGCGGCGGCAGGTTGCCGGCGGGCTCGACCCCGCCGTGAGATGCCGGGCGGCCGGGGCGCCCACGACGCGCGATCGCCGTCGCGACCGAGGTGCGCGCAGGACATCCGCGCTCGGCGTCGAGCGCTCTGTTGACTCTGGGGGGGTATCAGATGCCGTATCAGACACGAATCCTGTGCAGGAAGGCGGAGCTCGCCGATCTCGCGGACGACTGGGAGCGCTGCCGTCGCCGACGGGCGCAGCGCCACCTGTCTCATCGACTGGAGCACATCGCCATCGAGGCGGAGGAGATGGCCCGGACACGCTCGCCGGCGTGGACGGGGGATGAGGGCATGATGGTCGCGGCCCTCTTCGACCGAGATCACGGGACCCTCGTCGGCGCGGCGCCATTCCTGATCCAGGACTGGACCTGGCGCTGTCGCCTCGGTTACGCGTCCGTGGGCGCGTTCGCCGTCCGGCGGGCGCTGCTCTGCGGGACGGACTGGATCGCGCCGGACGCCCCGGCGCAGCAGGAGGCGCTCCTCCGGGCGGTCCTGTCCGCGGAGGTCCCCTACCATATGATCTCCATCGAGGGAGTACCGGTCGACTCGGATCTCCTGCGCCTCGTCCGGAGCTCCCCGTGGGTGCGCCGGGAGTTCTGGGTCGACACGCTGGCCGCGGTGACGCCGCGCCGCCTCGTCGACCTGCCGGGGAGCTTCGACGCCTACCTCGCGAAGTTCAGCGGCCGCACGCGCCGGACGTTGAAGTACAAGGCGAAGCGCCTCAAGGGCGCCATGACCCATGGCATGCAGTTCCAGCGCATCACGCGGAAGGAAGAGGTGCAGAGCTTCCTCGACCAGGCGGAGCTCATCTCGGCGCGCAGCTGGCAGGGCAGGTGTCTCGGGCAATCGGTCAATGGGGAGGCCACGCGGCGCAAGCTGGAGGCGTTCGCTGAGCGCGGCTGGCTGCGCTGCTACCTCCTGCTGGACGGCGACGCTCCTGTCGCCTTCGTGATCGGGAAGCTGGACGAGGGCACGTATTATTACGAGCTCCCGGGTTATGATCCCGCGTGGGCCTCATATCATCCCGGCAGCGTCCTGCTCCTCATGCTCCTCGAGGACCTGTGCGCGGACGGGGTCCCGAGGACGCTCGACTTCGGCTACGGAGAGAACGAGTACAAGCGGCTGTACGGCACGCGCTCCTACGATGAGGTGACCGTCCGGCTGGTCCGCAAGTCCGCCGCCATGGTCGTCCCGTACGTCACGCACGCCGCCTGCTGGTCCGGCTCTGCGCTCATCCGGAAGGGGCTCGATCGCTTCGCGCTGAGGGAGAAAGTGCGGCGGCTCCTGCGCGGGGAGCCGGCCCCGGGGGTTCAGGTCGAGACGCCGAGCGCAGCGGGCGACGAAGCGGAGGTCGCGCCCGGCAAGGCCGAGAGCTTCGCTCGCGCGGCGGCCCCATAGCGCTCGAACCTGCGACCCCGCGACAGGGCCGCCGGAGCTGCTGCGCCCGATCGAACGGCGGCTCTGCGCGCCCCGTCCCTCCGAGGCCGGGGCGGCGCACAGACAAGGCCAGCCGGATCGCCGCGCGACGCCCAGCCTCCCGGCCGCGGGCGGCCGTCGACCAGGTGTTGGTCGACGGGTTGAAGAGCGCGGTAAGCACCCAGCCGTTGAACCTGCACCCTGCTATCGCCGCTCGGGCGGCCGGTGTCTCAGGCGCGCTGGCACGGAGGAAGCAGCGCCCCTCCGTGCTCGCGGAGCTCCCGCGGAGCCACGCAGGTCATCATGGCGCCTGTCCCCCGCCCCGAGCTGCGATCAAAACACGATCGTCCAGCCAGGATTGCTCGCTTGCTTCTTCGTATAGGACACGCCGTCGACCTTCAGCCCGTCCGCGTTGAGCAGCGTGATGAGCCCGCCCTGGTTGGAGAGGACCAGCGGAGCCTGGACGACGAACGTCGTCACCCCACCAGGCTGAAGCTCTCCGGTGAGCGCCATCCTCGATTTGGCCTTGTCGAGCAGCGACCAGCCAGCGAGATCGATCTTCCGGTTCGACGCATTCAACAATGTAACCGTCTCCCGTTCGGGTGTACGCGTGTCGTTCACGAGCGCGGCGACGATCCGCACGATCCCGTCAGGCTGCTCTACCGTGGGGAGGCCACCGCCTCCGCCGGCCACGTCGGACGGCGGTCCGGACACCGGCACGTCGATCGTGTGCCCTGTCCGGTCATCCGTGTGCCACGCCTGCGTGTGAAACTTCAGGAAGATCGCGGCCCACTGGTCCTCACGCGGGAAGTGGATGAGGAGGCCGCCGTCCTGCCAGACGCCATCGTCGTCCTTGAAGCGGGCGTCGTTGCCCTGGTTCATGTGGATGTCGTGGACGCCGTTTCCGGGCAAGAAGCCGAAGATCTTGTCCTTTTTCCCGTCCTCCGGGCCCCAGCGCTCCCCGAAGGCGTACAGGAGCGCCTCCTCGTCGGACATCGCCCGCTGCACGTAGTGATCGAGCTTCTCGTTGAGGTCGTTGTCAGGGCCCGGGGCGGAGAACGGCAGCGGGACGAACTCGGTCCGATCCGCGACGTTCCCCCGGATATAGTCGAGCCCGAGCCCGCCCGGCTTCCTCTCCAGCGGGTGAAAGCCGCGCGTCAGCTCGCGGAGCTCTTGGAGCAGCGGGTGCGCGAACCGTGACTTGACGACGTATTCGACCTTGGAGCCGTCCTGCGACTGCACGTTCACCGCGATGCGATAGTCGATCGTGTCGTCCACGACGTGGATCTGATAGTGCGGGTTCGCCCCCGACGCAAAGCGTCGATCGATCACCGAGCCCTTCAATACTCCATAGCTCTTCAGCGGCATGTTTCCTCCCGTATCCATCGGCCGAGCACGGCCGGTGCTCGCCCGTGGAATCGCGTCAAGCTCCCATTTCAGCCATTCGAACGGCGACGGTTCATCCGGAACGCATCGGAGGCGGTCGCCATCAGGCTCCCTGCCGGAGGATCAATAGAAGAGCAGAAAACCGCAAGGACGCAAGGGGCGCAAGGGGAAGACAGAAAACTATCTCTCATCTCTCATCTCTCATCTCCCATCTCTCATCCCTTGCGCCCCTTGCGTCCTTGCGGTTTTTCTCTTTCCCGGATTCCCTCGGAGCTCGCTCCCCGGCGCACCGCTGGGTCTCTCAACCCATTGAATTCATAAAACTTTCAACGTGTCAGCATGCTAGGGTGGGCTCTGCCGGTGTTGGATGGCGTGCTCGGCCTCCATCGTGTACCGGCGGCTCTCGGCCTCGTCGGGTTCGAGCCCCAGCTCCCCATAGAGATACGCGATCGCCAGCGCCTGGAGCGCCGCGGGGTGCTCCCGCTCGCCAGCGCTCTCGTAGAGCTCCACGGCTCTCCTGTCGTTCCTTGGCACGCCCGCGCCCGTGCGATACGCGTTGGCGAGCAGGAACATCGCGTCCGGCGACCCTCCGCGCGCCGCGAGCTCGAACCAGCGCGCGGCCTCCGCGGGGTCCGCCCTCACTCCCTCGCCGTTCTGGCTCATCACACCGAGGAAATAGGCGGCGCTCGGGTGGTGCGAGGGGGCGGCTCGCAGCAGCCAGGCGCGGGCGCGCGCCGCGTCCCTCGGGACGGACGGAAGCCCCTTCAGGTAGATCCTTCCGAGCGAGATCTGCGCCTCGACGTCTCCCTGCTCGGCCGCCCGCGCGAGCGAATCCATCCCGGCGAGGACCTCCCCGGGATCCGCGAGCGTGAGCAGGCGAAAGCCGAGCGCCCGCGCGTCCGCGCCGCTCGGGGGCGGAGCCCCGGGTCGCGACGGCGGCGAGGGCGCGGCGGCGGCCGTGGGGCGACCCGCCTCGGGACGATCGCCCTCGCGCAGCCCTCCAAGGCAAAGGGCGCCGACGCCGCCGAGCACGAGGGCGCCGCCGATCAGCGCGGCGAGCCGCACGGGAGGCGGGACGCTCACCGGCTCAGGTCGATGGAGTAAACAGAGAGCATCTTGCCGCTCCCGTCATCCTGCGCGACGAGCGAGATGTTGTTCAGCCCGGCGGCCTCCGCCTTCGGGAGCGCGCTCTGCGCGGAGGTGAAGGTCACGGGGCCCATCGTCGTGACCCGGGTGAAGCGCCAGCTGCGGGCAGAGCCGTTCTCGGCCCGCGTGAGGCTCTCGAGCTCCTTGATGTACGCGATGAGCACGTCGCGGTTCGTGTCCGGCGCGGCGTAGATCGTCTTCGAGCCGTCGAGGCCAGGGAAGCCGCCGCCGCCGCTCGCGCGGTAGTTGTTCGTCGCAACGATGAACTCCGCGGCTGGATCCATGGGCTCCCCGTTCCACTGGAGGTTCCTGATCCGGCCGCTGGCCTTCATCCCCGTGGGCGGGAGCGGCTGCGTCACGTCGATCTCGTACGAGATCCTGCTGTCCGTGAACATGTCGAAGTTGTATCCGGGCATCGCGACGTTGATGAGCGGCTGCGGCTCCGTCACGCTCGGATCGATCCGATTGAAGCGCGTCGCGGCCCTCTCCAGCCAGTCGAGGATGTCCGCGCCGGTGACCTTCACGGCCTGGACCGTGTTCGCGTACAGGTAGAGATCGGCCGCGTTGTTGATCGCGATGCTCCCCGCGGGCACGTCGGTGTAGTCGTTGCCGCCCTGAAAGCCGGACTTGAACGGCGCGCTCACCGAGAGCACGGGGAGCGACGCGTACTGCGGCAGGTTCTCCTGGATGTAGCGGGCGACGTAGTCCGCCTGGGCCTGGTTGACGATCTGGATCGCGCTGGCGTCGCCCACGTCCGCGAACAGCGACGACATCTCGAAATCGGTCGTGCCGATGGGCGTCTTGACGTAGGCGATCGTCGCCTGGTGCTCGGCGTCGATGAGCGGTGCGATGGAAGCGTCGGCCGCGACGAGGACCTTCGTCTTGTCCGGCTGCGCGTCGCAGAGGGTCGCGAACGCGCAGGGCGCCCCCGTGCGCCAGCGCTCCGTCGCGTCGCACGCCTCGGGGAGCCCATTCTTGCAGGTCGTGACGATCGGCCGGGCCTCGACGATCGTCTTCGCCTTGTCGACCGTCCAGCCCTCGCCGTCGTGGGTGAGCCCCAGCATGATGACACCGAGGTGCTGGCCCCAGAAATTCCCCATGACCGCGGGGACGCCGTCGACCGTGCCCGCGTCCTTGTCGACCTTCGGCAGGCTGAACTGCGTCACGGTGCTGCTCGGGTTGGGGAAGATCTGGTGCGAGTGGCCCATGAGCATCGCGTCGATTCCGGGCACCTGGGCGAGGTGCCACGCCTGGTTCTCGAGGGTGGGTGAATAGGGCGAGTCGTCGAGGCCGCCGTGGACGATGGCGACGACAAGCTCGGCCCCCCTGGAGCGGAGATCGTCCACCAGCGGGGCGGCGACCTCCTTCACCCCCTTCGTGAAGACCTTGCCGTCGAGCCACTTCTTGTCCCAGCTCAGGATCGTCGGGGGCGTGACGTCGATGAAGCCGACCTTGACCGTGCTCTCGATGGCGCCGCCGCCCGGCGCCGTCGCCGAGAGGGTCTTCTCGACGACGACGGAGCTCGGGAAGAGCGTCTCGTTCGTCTTCAGGCTGAAGACGTTGGAGTTCACCAGCGGGAACCGAGGGCCCTCGCAGCCCGCCGATCCAGCGAGATCGAGCCCCTCGACGTCGAACGGGGTGCGGGTCACCTGCGAGAGGAAGGCGAGGCCGAAGTTGAACTCGTGATTGCCGATCCCGCCGACGTCGAACCCCAGGTGGTTCATCACCTTGTACATGGCCAGCGTCTCGCCGCACGGGATCGGCTCGACGAGCGCCTGATGGTCGGCGAGCACGGTGCCCTGGAGGGTGTCGCCGTTGTCGATCAGGAGGTTGTTCGAGAACTCGGCTCGCGCCTGCTTGACGAGGGTCGCGGTGCGCTCGAGGCCAATCGACGGCTCGGCGACCAGCTTGAAGTAATCGAAGCCGAGGATGTTTGTATGGAGATCGGTGGTCTCGAGCAGCGCGAGCTCGGCCGTGGCTCCCCTCGGCGTCGCGGGCGCTCCTCCCGCGCCGCCATCTCCCGCGCCGCCGCCGCCCTTGCCGCCGCCCCCCTCGCCGATTCCCCCTTCGCCGCCTCCCCCCGCGCTGCCGCCCCCCTTGCCGCCTCCTCCCTCGCCGCCTGAGCCGGAGGAGCTGGAGGTCGATGCGCCTGCGCCGTCCTGGTCATCGCCGCACGCGGTCAGCGCGATCATGGCCAGAATCACAGAGGAAACCGACGCTATCCGTCCGACTCGACAGATCATCGTGAGCACCTTTCCGAGCGCCGCTTCGGCCGATGCCTCTTCGCGCCCGTACAGCCATAATGAATCGTGGCGATCGAGTTTTCGCACCTATGCACGCCCAGATCAAGGGGCTCGATGAGCTGCCCGGCGTGTCGACAGCACCGGAGAGGCGAGACGGCAGAAGCACGCTTGATTGGCGCGCCCTTCGCTCGCCGCTGCGTCCGTCCGATGGACTTCCGGTGACAGCCTCGTCACCGCTCGCCGCTCGCGAAGGACCGCGCGGCACGGCGCCCTCTCGCGGCCTGTCGAGCGGAGGCGGCCCTTCGATCGATAGGCGCCTGGACCGGTCGAGCGCTCGCCGAGCGCCGAGCGAGGGGGCCCCCGTGTCAGAGGTACTTTGGCCGCCGGTGGGGTCATTCGAACCGCCAAGCACGCCAGGGACGCCCCCAACAATCTTGGCGTCTTAGGGTGTCATGGCGGTTCCATCATTCCGGCAGGGTGGCGTAGGTACACAACCACCTTCGCCCGAGCTCACCGCTGGGTGGTGTGGACCTCGCAAGGCAAGGAGACGCGATGACGGCGCCAGCTCGCAGCGCGGGAGAAGCCGCGCCTCGCGAGCTGAGCCCCGGGGTCTTGGGAGTCACGAGATGAGGGTGGGAAATCTACGGATCGGGGCGGCTATCACCCCGCAGCGCGCAGCTCGCCGGCAGCCAATTCGGAATCGGCTATTTAGCAGTGGTCCTCGTGGCCCGCCGGCTCCGCGTGACAGTAGCCCGGGCAGTTCTGAATGAGCTGCCCAGTACCGTTGTAGCAGTAGTAGAGCGCGTAAGGGCTCCCAGGAAATCCCCGGTTGCCGCCGCACCACACCCCGTTCCAGAATCCGGCGCAGGAGAACGTAAAGCCGGGGCCTGGAGGCGGAGGGGCATAGTACTGCCGGCCCCGGCTGTCGCCGTTCGCCAGCTCATCCATGTAGTCGCCGGAATACAGCTGGTCTGCGGCCGTGGAGCGCTCGACCGACTGCCCCTCATCTTCGTTCACGGCCAGCGTCTCTTGACCCACGCCGACGGCAGGCTCGATCTTTGCATCGTCTCCCATGTCCACAGGGTTGTCCTGCGACACACAGCTTACGCCGAGCAGCGCCGTCATGGCCGAGACGCTCAGCGTTGATGTGAGGATTCGCAACGAGCTCATATCTATCGCTCCTTCCAGGGCCCGCGCCAGGCCGCGGCGGACATCCACCGAGATTTGTGCGCCAGGCCCCTCTGTTCATTAAATGGTGGACCAAAGGCGAACGTCAACTCCACGACTCGAGCCCTCACACGCATGGCGAGAGATTGACTGTCACCTCCTCCGCGTTCGTCGCCTCATCGCAGTTTCACGAGCGATCGTCAGAACGGTACAAGCGCGTCGCGACCGCCGGGGGGCAACGTGGAGCGCCTGGATCGGATTCATGCAGCCCCCGAGCCGCCCAGGGAAGCGGGACAAGCAAGGCGCTTCGACGATATCGAGGGCGAATAGCACGCTCGACGCGAGCAAGGAGTTCAGAAGCGTTTCTACCGAACTTCGCTTACCTCCAGCTCTCGCTCCTTCGCCTTCTTCCCCGCTCGGCCTCTCTCCAGGACCAGCGTCCCGCCCTCGTTCTCCGCGAAGACCGTTACCCGTACCCGCGCCGAGGGGTGGGCCGGCGCGACCCCGCGCCCGGCATCGTCGACGCCGGCGAGAGCCGCAAGGCGCCGTGCCCACGGCGAGGGCCGGGTGGTTGCTCCGCGCCGAGAGCCGGGAGAAGCTGCGCCTCGCGAGCTGAAGCGCATCCCGCGCGCCTCGCGCCGCGCGCCTCGCGCCTCCAGCGAGCGTCTCCGAGGTCGCCGTTGATTCCTTGTCCTCGCCAGCCGCGGCCATCTAGGCTCGCCTGATGTCCGAATCGTCGTCCAAGAGCGAGAGCCAGGAGTTGACGGGCGCCGTCAGACCGGCAGCCATCATCGTCATATCGCTCTATATCGCGGCCCAGCTCATCAGCCAGATCGCAAGCCTCAAGATCGGCGTCGTCTTCTCGTTGGCCGTGGACATGGGGACGTTCATCTATCCCCTCACCTTCACCTTGCGGGACATGGTCCACAAGACCATCGGCAAGCGCGGCGCCCAGACGCTGATCTTCTGCGCCGGCGGGGTCAATCTCCTGATGGCCCTCTATCTCCTCTGGGCCGCACGAGTGCCTTCAGACCCGTCCTGGGGCCTCGGCGAACAATACTCGGCGATCCTGAGCCCGGTGTGGCGAATCGTGTTCGCGAGCATCGTCGCGGAGGTCGTGAGCGAGCTGCTGGACACCGAGATCTTCCACCGGGTCCGCGAGGCCTATCTGAGAAAGTCCGGACCCAGGCGCCAGTGGCTGGCGGTCCTTGCGAGCAACGCGGTCAGCGTCCCGATCGACAACCTGGTGTTCTGCCTCGGCGCCTTTGCCTTTGTACTGCCGTTCGAGGTCATCCGGCAGATCTTCGCCATCAACCTCGCGACCAAATTCGCCCTGACCCTGATCAGCCTGCCGGGCATCTATCTCGTGCCCGACAAGAGCAGCGAGAACGCCCCGGCACCGCAGGCGTAGCTCCGCCCTCGGCGCGCCACAGCCTCCTTCCCCACGAAGACATGTACATTGTCCGGGCAGAGCTCGCGCCCCGGGGAGGTCGCGCCGCGTGCGCCGAGACCGGCTGTGATCGCGGGCGCGGCCTGAGTCAACCCGGGCGGCGCTTCAGACCTCCCTGCTGTGCGCCGCCTCGGCAGCGAACGGCAGCGTGAAGCGGAACGCCGTCGTCGCGCCGGGGGAGCTCTCGACGGAGATCATGCCTCCGTGGGCCTCGACCAGACCCTTCGTGATGTAGAGCCCGAGGCCGACCCCGCGCACGCGGCGCGCCTCGCCCTCGGGCGTGCGCGTGAAGCGCTTGAACAAAAGCGGCAGCGACGCCGGCGGGATGCCCGGCCCCCAGTTTTTCACCTCGATCTGCGCCGCCCCCTCGGAGGCCCAGGCGGCGACGACGATCTCTCGCCCGCGCTCCCCGTATTTCGCGGCGTTCGAGAGCAGGTTCATGACGATCTGCTCGAGGCGGCCCGCGTCCGCCCACACGGGCAGGAGCTCGTCCTTGATCTCCACGCGCACGGCGTGGCCAGCCGTCATGCCGGCCGCCTTCTCGACGATCTCCACGAGCTGCGCGCGCAGAGCCACGGCGCGAGGCTCCAGCTTGAGCGCCCGCACCTCGATGCGCGACGCGTCCAGCAGATCCTCGGCCATCCGGTTCATGCGGTCGATGGACATCGCGATCCTCGCGAGTTGCTTCTCGCTTTCGGGGGGGACCTTACCGCCCATCCGGACGCGCAGCAGCTCGCTCGCCGTCGCGATGCTCTGGATGGGCTGGCGAAGGTCGTGCGCGATCACACCGGTCCACTCCTCACGCAGCCGCTGCATCTCCTTGAGCGACGTGATGTCCTGGAAGACGGCGACGGCGCCCTGGATCTCGCCGTCGTCCGACCGCACCGGTGCCGCGTTGACGAGCACCGGGACGAGCGCGCCATCGGCGCGCCGGAGCAGCGCCTCGACGCTCCTCACGATCTCGCCGCGGTGCTGGGCCCGGACGAGCGGCAGCTTGTCCCACGGCACCGGCTCGCCCGACGGACTCCGCACGTCGAGCGGAGCCCGGCAGCCGCGGGGGTCGAGCACCTCGGTCGACTCACAGTTGTAGTCAACTGCGAGCCGGTTGAGCATGGCGATCTGCGCCTTGGCGTCGGCCAGGATCACCGCCTCGGGCATCTGCTCGAGGACGGCCTGGAGCCGCCGCCGCTCGCTCGCCTCGGCGTTCCGGCGGCGCTGCTCCGCTTCATGAGCGCTCGCGAGCTCGGCCTCCATCGCCTTGCGCCGCGCGATGTCACGGCAAATCCTCGAGAAGCCGACGAGCCGATCCGCCTCGTCGAAAATCGAGGAGATCGTCATTTCGAGCTCGAGCCGCCTCCCGTCCTTGGCCCGGCCCACCGTCTCGAAATGCTCGCCGCGCTCGCCACGGCGGAGACGCGTGACGATCTCCTCCGCCTCGCCGGCTCGCTCGGGGGGTGAGAGCATCGCCACAGGCCGCCCGATCACCTCCTCGGCAGTATATCCATAGAGGCGCTCCGCGGCCGGGTTCCAGCTCTGAATCATCCCGTCAGGGCCGCCACCGATGATGGCGTCGGCCGAGGAGTGGGTGAGCGTCGCGAGGAAGGCGCGCGCCGCCTCTGCCCGACACCGCGCCGCGTCGAGCAGGTTCAGGCGCACCGCGCTCATCCAGACCACGGTCCCGAGGAGCAGCGTCGTGACGACCGAGACGAGCGAGAACGCCGCCGCCAGCGTGTAGGCACCCGTCGCCATGCCCGTCAGGAAGAGACGGCCGAGGACGAGGGGGAGGACGAGCACGCACGGCAGCAGGCGCCGCAACAGGATGCTGCCCGGCGCGCTCGACCTGAGCGTGGCCATCGCCCCGCGATCGGGCCGCGCCGCAAGGATCCCGGCGCACAGCGCGAGCATGGCGATCGCCCCGTGGAGCGCCATGCCCGTGAACGGAAACAGGAGCGGCAGCCCGTAATAATAGCCGTCGCCGAACAGGTACGCGGTCAGCGCGCTCAGCACGAGGGCCGCGGCCGGCAGCACGCACAGCTCAGGGATCGACCGGCCACGTCGCGTATCGGCGCGGAGCATCAAGAGTCCCGCGCTGATCAGGATGAAGCAGAGAAGGGTGTTCGGCGGGGGTCTCCCGGGAAACGGGACCGGGAAATCAACGGTGTTCGGGAAGAGCAGCGTGTCGATGCCGAGGTCCCAGCCGAAGGCGTACTCCGCGAGGACGCCGACGCAGAACGCGATGACAGCGGCGGCGCAGAGCTGACCTAACCGGCGCAGCAGCGCCGGACGCCCCTCCCCGCCTAGGATCC
Organism: Sorangium sp. So ce375; assembly: GCF_051473855.1. NCBI lineage: Bacteria > Pseudomonadati > Myxococcota > Polyangiales > Polyangiaceae > Sorangium > Sorangium sp. So ce375. The sequence goes on along the minus strand of NZ_CP150335.1, from coordinate 2,103,678 downwards.
AGAGGGCGGCGCCGGAGAGGATGAAGGCGACCGCGGAATTCGGCACCATGCTCGGCAGACCTTCCCCGACCGAGACAAGCGGGGTCACGTGCATCGACCACCCCAGCAGAGCCGCGGAGCCGACCCCGACCGCGCAGGCGGCTGTCACGGTCACGCCGCGCGGCGCACCATGCCAGAGCTCCACCGCCGAGCGGTACCTCATCAGATTCTCCTATCACAGCGTCGCGCAGAGTCCGATGGTTCGCCTCGGATGACGCTGCTTCTGGCGAACCCACGACCCGTGTTGAGCTCGACTGCCCCGTCGCGTACCGGGGACGCACATCCCGGACGGCGATGCAGGGCTCGGACCGAGGGCCACGCGCGGCGGCGGATCTTGCGCAAGTCCGGCGAGGGGTCCCCCGGCGCGCTCACGCTTTGCGTCCGAAGTTGGCCGCGTTCGTCATGAGCACGTGCGCGTGGTGCGCTCGGAGGCGCGCGCGGCTGCTCCTCGAGCCGTTCGTCGACCGGAGCGGCGCGTGCGCTCAGCCGCGCACCGCGTTGATGATGCCGTCGAAGAACTCGGCGCAACCGATGCTGTCGAGCATACGCGCCCAGCCGCGCTCATCGAACGGCTGCGGCAGGCCGTGGTTGGTCAGGAGGACGCCGATGATCTCGAGATCCGGATCAACCCACATGAACGTTCCCGCCCCGCCTGCCTTGCCGTAGGCGCGCGGCGACAGGCGCATGCCGCCGTTCGAGAAGCACCGCGTCGACAACTCCCACCCGAGGCCCTTCGGGGTGAAGAGCAGGTTGCAGATGGGCGAGGTGTCGGTCGCCGCCGCCGTCACCTGGGGCGTGTTGTTCTTCTTCATCTGCCGGACCAGATCGGGCCGCAGGACCTCGGCGCGGCCGTACGCGCCGCCGTTCAAGATCATCTGGCAGAAGACGGCGACGTCGAGCGCCGTGGAGAACACGCCGTCACAGCCGGTGACACCGCCCAGCGCGAAGTCCTGCTCGTCCTGCACCTCGCCCCGCACAAGGCAGCCCCGGCGGGAGGAGTACCCGGTGGCCGCGACGCGCTCGATGAGCTCCGGGGGCGGGTTGTACATCGTGTCGTTCATGCCGAGAGGACGCCAGATGCGCTCTGTCGCGACGGCGTGCAGATCCTCCCCCGCGGCGGCCTCGATCATGCGGCCGAGGAGGCGGTACGTGAGGTCGCTGTAGAGCACCGAGCTGCCCGGCTGATACTCGAGCGGCGTCTCGGCCATGGTGCACCACGCGGTCTCGACGTCCTCGTCCAGGCACTGGTTGTCTATCGGCAGACCGGACGAATAACGGAGCATGTCGTAGACGGTGACCGCCCCCTTTCCGTTGGCGGCGAACTCGGGCAGGTACCTGGCGACCGGCGCGTCCAGCCGGATCACGCCCTGTTGAACCAGCGCGAGCGCCGCCGCCGCCGTCGAGATCACCTTGCTCATCGACTGGATGTCGAAGATCGTGTCGAGCGTCACGGGCTCGTCGGCGGCGCCGGCGACCTTGCTGCCGAAGGCCCGATGACCCACGATGACCCCGTGCCGCGCCACGAGCGCCGTGGCGCCGGGAAACAGGGCGTCGTTCACGCGGCGCTGGAGCCGCGCAAAGACGTGCTCCAGCCGCTCCGAGCTCATGCTCACGTCCTCGGGCCGCCCCGTGGTGAGCGTGGTCGAGCAGGCGCCTCTCCATGGGTCCGAAGCGAGCGCAGGCGCCGCGGCGGCCACCGCGGCGAGCTGAGTCATCCCTTGCAAGAACTGCCTGCGGTTGGCCGCTCGTCGTTGATCGATCATGACTCTTCCCAACCTTGTTTTCATGAAGAACGAACCATTCCACGCTGCTCGCCCCCGAAGGGTCGGTGGCGCATTCAGCGTGGGCGTCTGGCGTGAAGGCTCGCAATTTGTACGCCAGCGCGACCTGCCGTCTCCCCCTCGAGCTGCACCGCCAACAAACGCTGCGAACTGACCGCTGGTTTCAGCCGAGGGGTTCGGCGCGTCCCCTTCCATGGAGTTGGCACGACTGGAATCGAAGCGCAATCGATTGCGGGATGACGCAAGCAGATGCCATCCTGGACGACCGTGGACGACCGTGGACGAATGAACGCGCTGTTCGCGTTCCGCGCCGTTCCGTTCCGTTGCGCTCTGTTGCGCTCCGTTCCGACCTCGTTTGGGTGCGAGATCACCGATCACGGCCGCCGCGGGACCGACGCAGCCGGCTGTGGTGTCCTATCGACGCCAGAGCGACGATGCCTTATCGCGCGACGAGAGCGGCCATGGCCTCTGCGTGGCTCGACGTCTCCCTCGCTGCCATCCGTCGTGTTCCCCGCTGCCGCTCTCGTCGCCTCTCCGGTCGTCGCTCGCGCTCTCGCGCCCTCGCACGCCGGCGGACGTTACGGGGAGCCTTCCGCTCAGCGCCGAGCTCGGCAGACGGCACGCGACGCCGCCGGGATCAACGCGGCTCGCCCTGGTCGATCGTCACATCGCTGCCGACGCGTCGAGTCGATCGAAGGCCTGGATCCGCCGCGGGACCGATCGCTCACCGCTGGTATCGATCCTGCCTGCCGATCGGCAGCGCAGGCGCCTCGAGCGCCACCGCGCCCCGGAAATGTGTGCCGCCCAGCGCCAGAGCCATGCAGACAGCGACAGAATACCTCGCCGAAGCCGTGCTGGACGAAGGGCCGGATTTCGCGCTCTACCGGGCGCGCGAGCTGGGGGGACGCAGCGTCCTCGTCAAAGCCGTGAAGGCCGCTCACCCCTCGACGGTCGAGTACGAGGCGCTGCGGCGCGAGCTGGAGGCGACCCGGCTGGTCGGCGGCGACGTGGCCATGGAGGCGGTGCGGGTCTGCACGTTCCATGGCCACCCGGCGCTCGTGATCCAGGACGACGGAGCGACGCCGCTCGCTCGCCTCACGGGCTGCCCCATGGATCTCGGCCGGTTCCTGAAGCTCGCCATCCGCATCGCCGAGGCGCTGACGACGATTCACGGGCGGCAGATCGTCCACCTCGGCCTCACCCCCCATTGCGTGATGGTCATGCCCGGCGGCGGCATCAAGCTGACAGGGTTCGGGCCCCCCTCCCTCGCCCCGGGCCGGTGCTGCCCCCGATCAGGCCGGCCACCCCCCGGCATGTGGCCGTATCTGTCGCTCGAGCAGGGCGGGCGCCTCGGCGCGGCGATCGATCACCGGTCGGACCTGTACTCCCTCGGCGTGATCCTGTTCGAGCTCCTCACCGGGCGGCTGCCGTTCGCGGCGAGCGATCTGCTGGGCTGGATCTACTGCCACGCCGCGGTCGTTCCCCCGTCGCCGCTCGCGTCCGTGCCCGCGCTGCCCTCGCCCGTCGCCGAGCTCGTCCTGAAGCTCCTCGCGAAGCTCCCGGAGAACAGGTACCAGAGCGCCTCCGGCCTCCAGCACGATCTCGTGCGGTGCCGCGAGGCGCTCCGGGCCGAGGGGCGGATCGCGCCGTTCCAGCCGGGCCTCGCCGACGTGCCGCCCCCGCTGCGGCTGACCCCCGGGCTCTACGGCCGCGCCGGCGAGATGGCGCGGCTGGAGAGCGCGGTGGCGCGGGTCGGGAGCGATGGCCGGACGGAGCTCGTCCTGCTCTCCGGCCTGCCTGGCGTCGGCAAGACACGGCTGGTCCATCGCCTGGGCGAGTCCGTCGGCGCGCCCGCGGCGCGGTTCACGGCCGGCAGGTGCGAGGCGGCCCCGCGCCATGCCCCCTGCGAGGCGCTGCTCGAGGCGCTGGACGGCGCGCTCGTCCAGGCGCTCGAGCAGGGCGAGGCGTCGCGCGCGGAGATGCAGCGCAGCCTCGCGGAGGCCCTCGGCGCGAACGCGCCGCTGCTGGCCGGCATGCTCCCGGTGCTCGCCAGGATCCTCGGCCCGCAGAGCCCGCCGCCCGAGATCCCGCCCCCCGAAGCCGAGGCCCGGTTCCTGCTCGCGCTCAGCCAGCTCCTCGGCGCTCTCGCGCGGCCGGGGCGGCCGCTCATCGTCTTCCTCGACGATCTCCAGTGGGCGGACGTCGAGACGCTGACGGTCCTGGAGCGCTGGGCGACCGACGCCAACGTCCGCGACACGCTCCTCCTCGGCGCGTACCGGAGCAACGAGGTCTCCGATTCCCACGCGGTGCGCCAGATGATCCGCCGGCTCCGCGAGGACGACGTCGCGGTGACCGAGATCGCGGTCGCCCCGCTGTCCGCCGACGCCGTGACCTCGTGGGTGGCCGACTCGCTGCGCGCGCCCCGGGAGGAGGTCGCCCCGCTCGCCGTGAGCCTCCACGAAAAGACAGGGGGAAATCCGCTGTTCGTCGCGCAGCTCGCGAGCACGCTCTACCAGGAAGGGCGGATCCGCTTCTCGACCGCCGCCCGAGCATTCCGGTGGGACCTCGAGAAAATCCGGGCGAAGCGGTGCTCGGACGACGTCGCGGAGATCATCGCCGCGAACCTCCGCGGGCTCGACGCGGACACGCAGGACGCCCTGCGGCGGTTCGCCCTGTTCGGCGACGCCGCGGATCTGGCGACGCTGGCGATCCTCCTCGGCTGCCCCGAGGGCGCCGTCATCGAGCGCCTGCGAGCGGCCTTCGCCCTGCGCCTCATCGCCCGGATCGACGCCGAGATCCGCTTCCTGCACGACCGCATCCATCAGGTCGCCTACGAGCTGACCCCCGCCGAGCAGCGGCCCGACGCGCACCTCGCCGCGGCGCGCGCCCTTCTCGACGGCCTCCCTCCCGAGCGCATCGAGGCGCAGCTCTTCGAGATCGTGCGCCAGATCGCCCGCGGCGCGCCGCGGATCACGTGCTCGGAGGAGCGGACGCGGGCCGCCGAGCTCAACCTCCGGGCGGGCCGGAAGGCCCAGGCGGCGACCCACCACGCCACGGCGATCGGGTTCTTCCTGCTGGGCGCCGAGCTGCTCGGGGGCGAGCGCGCGGGCTCGCGCGCCGAGCTCGCGTTCGAGCTCGACTTCGCGCTGGCCCAGTGCCGGTTCGCGACCGGCGAGCTCGCGGCCGCGGAGGGCCTCTGCGCGTCGCTGTGCGAGCGCGCCCTCGGGCGGTGCGCGGCCGCGGCCGTGTACGCCCTGCTCGCCGAGATCCAGGTCGCGCAAGGCGCGATGGACGCCGCCGTCCAGAGCTGCGTCGCGGGCTTCGGCCACTGCGGGCTCCCCCTGCCGTGGCCCCCGGAGGCCGCCGCGGTGGACGCCGCCGTCGCGGCGGTCCTGCGTCGCCTGGAGGGCCGCGCCCTCGGCATCTCCGCCCTCCCGGATCTGCCGCCCATGAGCGACCCGCGCGCCCGGGCCGCCTGCGATCTCGCCGCCACGCTGTACCTGCCTGCCTACCACGCGAGCTGGGACCTCATGGCGCTCGCCGCCAGCGCCGCCGTGGAGCTCTCGCTGACGCACGGGAACACGAGCAGCTCCGCGGCCGCCTACGCGACCTTCGGGCTCGTCCTTGCCGAGCGCTGCGGGCGCGCCGCGGACGCGTTCGCCTTCGGCGAGGCGGGCTATCGCCTCGCCCAGCGCGAGGCGAACTCGCCCTACAGGCCCAGGGCGAGCTTCACGTTCGTCGCCTTGCTGGGCTACCTGAAGATGCCGGTCCGGCGCTGCATGGAGCTCATGCAGCGCGAGCTGGACGCGGCGATCGCCGCCGGCAACCACCCCTTCTCGTGCTACTTCGGCCATCAGCTCATCACATTCCGGTTATTCGCCGGCGACTCCCTCGACGACATCGCCGAGGAGGCGTCGCGGCGCCTCGCGTTCGCCGAGCGAACCAGCGGCCAGCTGGACCAGCAGCTCTTCCGCGACGCGCTGCAGCTGCTCGCGCGGCTGCGCGACCCCTCCGCGCCCGATCGCCCAGCGGACGGCTCCGCGGAGGAGATCGCGCTGAGATCGCCGATCAGGGGCTTCTATGGCCACCTCCTCCAGCTGCGAGCGCGCCTGCTCCTCGGCGATCTGGACGGGGCCGCCGGAGCGGCGGAGGGCGCTGGCGCCTTGCTGCGCAGCGCGCGCCGCTTCCTCGGGGCCGCGCAGTACCACTTCTACGCGGCGGTCGCGCGCTCCGCCAGCCACGCCCGCGCGCCCCCGCCAGCCTGCCTCGACGCCGTGCGCGCGCACCTCGCCCACCTGACGGCGCTGGCGGAGGCGTCGCCTGCGAACTTCGCACACCAGGTGGCCCTGGTCTCGGCCGAACTCGCGCGCCTCTCGGGCGATGAGCTCGCCGCGGAGCGCGCGTACGAGCAGGCCCTCAAGGCCGCGCGCTCCGGCGGGTTCATCGAGGTCGAGGGGCTCGCCAGCGAGCTCTGCGCGCGCTTCTACGCCCGGCGGGAGCTCGATACGGCGGCGAGCGCCTACCTCGCGCGCGCCCGCGACAGCTTCGAGTCCTGGGGCGCGCGGGCGAAGGTCCGCGCCCTGATCGAGCAGCACCCGGAGCTCGCGAGGCGGCCCGCGCCCGGGGTCGGCGACGGCCAATACCTCGATATGCTTGGCATTTTGAAGGCCTCGCAGGAGATCTCGAGCGCGCTCGTCCTGCCCCAGCTGCACGCTCGGCTCCTGGTCGTGGCCATGGAGCACGTGGGCGCGCAGCGCGGCTGCCTGCTCCTCTCGTCGCCGGAGGGCCTCGTCCTGGCGGAGGCGAGCGGCGACGGCGAGCGCGCCTTCGGCCTCACAGGCCGCCTCGCGGCGCCGTCGCAGGTGCCCCTGTCGCTCTGCGCGGCCGTCGTCCGCGCCCGCAAGCCCGTCGCGATCGCCGACGCGGCCGCGCCCCACCGGTTCGCCACGGATCCGTATTTCGACGGCGCGCCGTGCCCTCGGCGCTCGGTCCTCGGCGTGCCCATCGTGCGACAGGACGAGGCGGTGGGCCTGCTCTACCTGGAGAACAACCTGGTCCCGGGCGCCTTCTCGACGGCGGAGCTGGGCGTCCTCGATGTCCTCGCGTCGCAGGCGGCCATCTCGCTCGAGAACGCGCGGCTCTACGGAGAGCTCCAGCAGGAGAACGCGCAGCGGCGGCGCGCGGAGGCGTCCCTGCACGAGAGCAACGCGCTCCTGCAGGCCATCCTCGACAACACGACCGCCATCGTGTTCGTCAAGGCCGCGGACGGGCGTTATCTGCTGGTCAACCGCCGTTACGCCGAGGTCGTCCACGTGGACTGCAAGGACATCCTCGGCAAGACCGACCACCAGCTGTTCCCGGCCGACATCGCCGATGCGGTCCGCGCCAACGACATCGCCGCGCTGCGGGAGGACCACCCCATCGAGCGCGACGAGTACGTCCCGCTGCCCGACGGCATGCACGTGTTCATCTCCCTCAAGTTCCCGCTGCGCCATCCGGACGGGAGGTCGTATGCGCTGTGCGGGATCGCGACGGACGTCACCGAGCGCAAGCGCGCCGAGGAGCTGCTGCGCCACTCGCACGCGCTGCTCGAGGCCACGCTCGACTCGACGGCGGACGGCATCCTGGTCGTCGACGACGCGGGCCGCCCCGTGCGGCACAACCGCAGGTTCAGGGAGATGTGGGGGATCCCCGAGCACGAGCTCCTCTCGAAGGACGACCACCTGGCGCTCTGCCTCGATCAGCTCGCGGACTCGGAGCAACTCCTGCGAGAAACGGAGACGATAACGACGGCGACGGCGACGGGGAGCGCCCACGATCCTCGCGAGGCGAGCGGCATCGACACGCTGACGTTCGACGACGGCAGGGTCTTCGAGCGAACCTCGCAGCCTCAGCGCGTGAGCGGGCGCATCGTCGGGCGGGTCTGGAGCTTCCGCGACGTCACCACGCGCGTGCAGGCCGAGCAGCAGCGGGACCGCCTGCTGGCCGACGAGCAACGGGCGCGCGCCCGCGCGGAGGAGGCCGTCCGCGCGCGGGACGAGTTCCTCTCCGTCGCCTCGCACGAGCTCCGGACGCCGCTCACAAGCCTGCAGCTCGCCGTCCACTCGATGGAGAAGAAGCTCTCGCGCGGCGCGGACGGCCTCGAGCGGGCGCGCGCCTCGGTCGACCTCTCGCAGCGGCAGATCAAGCGCCTCGTCGCCCTCGTCGACATGCTCCTCGACGTCTCCCGCATCCAGGCGGGGCGCCTCGAGCTCGATCCGATCGAGATCGATCTCCGCGCGATCGTGGGAGAGGTCACCACGTACCTGGACGACCAGCTCGCGCGGGCGGGCTGCGCGCTCGAGGTGCGCGCCGCCGGGCCGGTCGTCGGCCGCTGGGACGCGCAGCGCATCGAGCAGGTCGTGACCAACCTGCTGAGCAATGCCATCAAGTTCGGCGGGGGCAAGCCGCTCGATCTCACCATCGCGTCGGACGGAGAGACGGCCCGGCTCTCGGTCACCGATCATGGCATCGGCATCCCCGCCGACGTGCAAGAGCAGGTATTCGAGCGGTATCGCCGGGGCGTCTCGTCGCGTCATTACGGCGGGCTGGGGCTGGGCCTCTACATCACGCGCACAATCGTCGAGGCCCACGGAGGGCGGGTGAGCGTGTCGAGCGAGATCGGCAAGGGCTCGACCTTCTCCGTCGAGCTGCCGCTCTCCCACGACGTCACGGTGCGCCGGTGAGCGTGAGCGGCCGGGGCCCGCCGCGGCGGCGCACGGAGGGAGTAGCGAGCAGCGACGAGCGCGGGCCGCCCGTCCTCATGGCTTGACAGCCGGGGCGCTGGCGCTACCCTGGGCACACCGGTCAGGAACAGGATCCGTCATTCCACCGACCGACGAGTCATGACGGGCCGCGCTTGCGCCAGGCGACGATGGACCTGAGAGTGTCCCTGATCCCCACATGGGATCTCGGGTGATGAGGTCGCGCCATGCGAAAGGCGGAGATTGAGGCCCTGGTGCGCGCGCACCGGGGCCGTGCCCGTCCCGTCGCGTTCTTTCACGTGCTCCGTCAGCCGTCGCTGGAGCCGGACGATCATGCCTTCTTGTCCGAGCACATCGACGAGCTCGGGACATCCGATCTCCTGCGCTGGCGAGCGCGCTGCGAGAGGGGCTTCAGCGGGCCGGTGATTCGGCAGCTCGCGCGGCTCGCGATAAGCGATCCTGCGCATTTCCAGCACGAGGTGCTGAGCGTGCCGCGCCTCGTGCTCGACGAGGAGGAGTGGATCGAGCTCTCGGATCTCGTGCGCGGGAAGGTCCCGGCCGCGATCTACGAGCGCGTGCTCGCGCGTTGCCGGCGCGAGCCTGTCCAGTGGGCCGGGGAGTTCGTCCTCGCGCCCAAGGTCCACAAGGGGCTGCCGCCGCTGCTCGACGGGGACGAGCTCGACGGCCTCGGCGCGGAGCGCCCCGCGCTGCGCGATCTGCCGGTCCCGAAGATCCTCGCGGCGAGGCGGGCCGGGGCGATCTCGCTCGACGACGCCGCGCTGGCCGCGCTGGCGATGGAGCGCGCGCGCCTCTCGGACGAGGACTGGAGCGTCGACATCCCCCGTTTCCCCGAGGTGCTGAGGGACGCGATCCTCGAGAAGGCGCGCCGGACGCCGCGGGGCGGGGAGCGGGCGAACCTGCTCGGCTGGCTCGAGGCGCACGGCGTGGCGCGGGCCGCGCTGATGGATATCGCGCTCGGGGCGATCCGGGCGGGCGGCGACGCGTATCCCCTGCTCTCCTGGCTCGCGCGCCAGCTGACAACGCGGGCGGCCTGGGACAAGCACGGCCTGGAGACGCTCTCCACGCTGATGTCGACGCGCGCCTTCTCGGAGATAGGCGAGCTCGTGACGCTCGCGTGGAGCGAGGCCAGCCAGGGCGGCAAGGACGTCTCCCGCGGCTTCCTGGAGGCGATCCAGGTCGCCTTCGCGCTTGTGCTCCTCGCGATGGCGCGGGAGGCGCTCGCGGCGGGCCGGGAGGCAGGCGCGACGGCGGCGCTGTCGGCGCTCGCGTGCCTCGACCCGCCGTCGCGCGTGAGCCGCGCGGTGCACGAGCTCCGGCGGGTCCCGGGCGCGAGCCCGGACGTGGCGGAGCTCATCGCGGTGAACGAGCGGCTGGTGAAGCACAGCGACGCGCGCGACGCCTCCCTGGAGGGCTTCGTGGCCGCCCTCCACGCGATCGCCGACGCGTCCTCGTGATCGCCGCCGGCGCGGCGGCGGCAGCGGCGACGCAGCTCGCCGCCGGCCGCGCGTGACGTAGCGCGGGGACCGCGGGGCAAGGCGCGCCGCGCGCCGCGCCGGGGCGAGCCGGGCGCGCGCCAGCACCGCGCGCGGCGCGGGGACTCGTGGGGGAGCGGCCGTCGCCTCCCCTCTCAGCGCGGGGTCGATCGCGACGACCGCTCCCAGCGCGGGAGAGGGGGTCGCCTTCGTTTCCAACGCGTCGGACGGGCGTTGCCATCGCTTTCGATGCGATGTCCCCCGTTCGGCTTCTTTTTCAATGCGGGGACCGGCCTTGCCTCCCCTCGAACGTCGACTCTGGAGGAGCACGCCGATGGCGTTCATCAACTATGCTAGCCGGGAGATCTACTGCAAGATCGTCTATTACGGCCCCGGTCTCTGCGGCAAGACGACGAACCTTCAGTACGTGTACGATCGGACGGTCCCGAGCGCCAAGGGGCGGCTCATCTCGCTCAAGACCGAGAGCGATCGCACGCTGTTCTTCGACTTCCTGCCGCTCGATCTCGGGGGCCTGTCGGGCTTCCGGACGCGGCTCCAGCTCTACACGGTGCCGGGTCAGATCTTCTACAGGGCGAGCCGGAAGCTGATCCTGAAGGGGCTGGATGGCGTCGTGTTCGTGGCGGACTCGCAGCGCGCGCGGCTCGACGCGAACGTCGAGTCGATGGCCGATCTCTGGGACAACCTCGCCGAGGAGGGCCGCTCGCCCGGTCGGCTGCCGCTCGTCATCCAGTACAACAAGCGGGATCTCGACGGGATCGCCGACGTCGCCGAGCTCCGCGGGCTCCTCAACCCGGGCGGAGCGCCCGAGTTCGAGGCCGCGGCGGCGAGCGGCCGCGGCGTGTTCGACACCCTGAGGTCGATCTCGAAGCTCGCCCTCAAGGAGGTGCAGCGCCACTACCGGTAGGCCTTCGCGAGCGCCGGCTCCTTGCGGCGCGCGCGCGCCGAGCTCACCCTGCCGGAGGGAGGACACGCCATGACACAGAGGCTCAGATACCACGTCATGCCGGACCCCGACGGCTGGGGCTGGGTGGTCGCGGCCGAGGGGTACGTCACCCGCTCGCTCCCGTACGGCACGGTCCAGGAAGCGATCGAGTCCACGGAGGAGCTCGTCCGCCAGCACCCGGGCAGCACGCTCGTCATCGACGAGCACCCGCCGCCGCTCACGCCGATCGAGATCGAGCACCGGCTGGCGGCCTGACCGAGGCCAGCGCCGCCCCGGAGGCACGGCCCGTGAGGGCGAGGCCGGCGCGCCCGGGCGGCGCCCCCGCGGCGGCGCAAAAAAGAAATGCTCCCCCGTGTCGATCCTGCGCCCCCTCGTTCGTCGCCCTGCTGAGCGCCGGGGTTCCTCCCGGTGACGACCCCGCAGGGAGAGCGTACAAGCAGAACAGCGTCAGGACCGGAGCGAGGGCACGAACGAGCAGGGCCGCAGCGCGAGCACGCCGGCGCGTGATGGCCACCGCTCCGGGAGACATCGAGAAGAGCGTCGCGCCGGACGACGGCAGCTCGTGAGCTCCCTGTCGGCCGATACGAAGGAGAATGTGGACATGCGTTTCATGATCATGCACAGGACCGACGCACAAACCGAAGCCGGCGCGATGCCGAGCCCCGAGTTCATCGAGCGTGTGGGGCAGATGATGGGGGACCTGGTGAAGACGGGGGTGCTGCGCGGCGGCGAAGGGCTCCGCCCCAGCTCCGAGGGCGTTCGCCTCCAGTTCGCCGGCGGCCGGCGCACCGTCACCCGAGGGCCCTTCGGCGGAGCGAAGGCGGTGCCCGGCGGCTTCGCGATCCTCCGCGTCACGTCGCTCGACGAGGCGATCGGCTGGGTGTCGCGGTTCGCGGCCCTGATCGGCGACGTCGACATCGACATCCGGCCTGTGACGGAGATGTGGGATCTCGGCGTGGCGCCGAAGCCCGAGGGGCTCACGACGACGCGGTACATGGCGGTCCACTGTCACGACGAGGCGGGAGGCGACGCGCCGCCCGCGCCGGAGCTGATGGCGGCGATGGGTCGCCTCATCGAGGAGATGACCCGGGCCGGCGTGCTGCTCGCGACCGAGGGAATGCAGCCGAGCGCGAAGGGCGCTCGTATCGTGTCGACCGGCGGTAAGCACAAGGTGACCGACGGGCCGTTCGCCGAAGCCAAGGAGCTGATCGGCGGGTACGTCATCGTCGATGTGCCGTCTCTGGAGGACGCCAAGGACATCGCGCTCCGCTACGCGGACGTCATGGGCGACATCACGATGGATATCCGCGCGCTGTCCTGACGTAGGTCGGTACCGGAATGGCGGCGCCCCCCAGGCCGGACATTTACGTGAAGTGACGTCGACGCCCTGAAGCAGCGCCTCGAATTCTTCGAGAGAAAAAATTAAACAGGGAGGCGGGGAGACGGGGAGACGGGGAGACGGGGAGACGGGGGGAGATTGATGGAATCTCACTCCCCGTTTCCCTGTCTCCTTGTTCGATTTCCCGCTAAAGATGCCAAGAAAAATGAGGGGATTTCGTCGGCCCCGTCACTTCCGGTACCGCGCGAGCGGCAGGCCGGCGTCCTCGGTGCCCTCGGCCACGAGGCCCGCCATGACGCGGGCGCCGGTCTCGTTGAAATGGGTGCCGTCGACCGACTTGTCCGCCCGGATGAGGAAGAAGTCCTCGCCCGACGCCACGCACCCGATCGAGTTCAGGTAGGCGAGCGTCTTCGCGTTGAGATCGATGACGGCCACGTTGAGCTCGTCCCCGAGCTCCCGCATCGCCTTCGCATAGGCGCTCAAGCCGTTGCCGAAATTGTGGCTGTCATCGGAGCACGATCGCCGCGGGGGCGGGGTGACAAGCACCGGCGTCGCGTCGCGCGCCTGCGCGCCCTCGATGTACCGCTCGAGGTACGATTTGAAGTCCGTCGCGGGGTCGAGGTAATAGGGGATGGTGTTGCCCTCGTGCTCGTACGTCGCGGTCTTGTTGCTGTCGTTCGTGCCGAACTGCACAAGGAAGTAATCCCCGCTCTGGATGTCCCCGAGGACGTCGTCGAGGCGGCCTTCGTCGATGTACCGGCGCGCGGTCCGGCCGCCGATGGCGCGGTTCTCGACGCGCACCCGCTCGTCGAAGAAATCGCCCAGAAACTGCCCCCAGCCCGCCTGGTGAATGGCGCTGTTCACGTAGGTCTGAACGGTCGAGTCGCCGGCGATGTACACCGTGACGTTCGGCAGCTCGGCGCTCCCGCTCCCGCCACCGCCTTCCGATCCGCCTGCAGCGCTCGTCGCCCCCCCGGCCGCGCCGCCACCGCCGCCGCTACCGCCACCCCCCTCTCCCGCGCCGCCGCCCCCCGTGGCGCTCGGGCCGGAAGCGCTGCTCGCGCCGCCCACGCCGCTGCTGCTGGCGCTGCCGCCGCCGCCGCCGCTGCCTGTGGCCTGCGCGGCGGGCTGTTCGTCAGGGTCTCCTGAGCTGCAACCACCTGACGCGAAGCCGATGCCGGCAACGAAAGAATGAAGCACGACGGACATGAAGATGGGCCGAATTCGCATGACGAGCTCCTGCGGGAAGACATTGCACGGTGAGCACGCGTCGGGTGCGCGCCCGGAAGGACCTACGTGGCAAGCGTGGGTGAAGAGAGCGCGAAGCGACGACATGGCACCGCTCTGTTCTCCCCCACGTGCGCCGAGGCGACCGCGATCAATCACCCGTCGTTCGATTTTCTCGCGGGTGCCCGGACCGTCGCGCCAACATGTAAATTTTCAATAAGCGACCGCGATTCGGCGCGCTCGCCGCCAGTCCGGCCCGATGCGGCGCCGTCAGAGCTCGACGCCGAGGAGCACGCCAGGCCGGAGACGGTACCGTGCGAGGACGGTCTCGGCCCCGTCCTCGAGCGCGAGATCGTAGCGGACGCGCGCGGGATCGAGCTCGACGAAGAGCTCCGTGAACAGCCGGACATCGCGGCTCAGCGGCAGCTTGGCGACGGCGCCGGCCACGAGCACGAGGGCGTTCGAGGCGCTCGCCCCGGCCGGGACGAACGACGGCGCGGCAGCGCTGCCTGGCCGCGGCGCCGCCTCCACATGATCGAGGCCCGCGCCGAGCCGCGCGCCGAGCTCGAGGGGCGCCGCCCCTGGCGTCAGGGCGTAGAGCCAGGAGGCGCCCGCGCGGAGCGCGATCGTGCTGAGATCGAGGCCGATGCGCGGCTCCTCGTAGCGGCGCTCGAACTGGTACTGGAAGCGCGCGTCGAGGGCGAGCCGCTGCCGCCCCGAGCTCTCGCCGAGCGCGACGCGCACGCCGGGGCCGTGCGTCCAGCCGACCTCGGCCGAATGCGCCGTGACGCCGTAGAAGGCCCCGAGCTCCAGCGCGCGGCGCGGGGCCGGCGCGCCGGCCGATGGCGCCGCCTGGCCCGGCGCGCCGGCCGATGGCGCCGCGTGGCCCGAGGCGCCGGCCGATGGGGCCTCATGGCCCGGCGCACCGCCAGACGTCGCCGCCTGGCCTGGCACGCCGGCAGGCCGCGCCGCCTGCCGGAGGACGAGCGCGCGCGCCTGCTCCCGATCGAGCGACGCGCGCGCGCCCCCGCGCAGCGACCGGAGCGAGAGCTCCACGACCTGGGCAACGGACTCGCGATCGAGCTCGTCGAAGCCGCCCGAGAGCTCGATCGAGCGCACAAGGAAGCGATCGGCCACGGGATCCGTGAAGTAGAGCGCGGCGCGGCGCGGGTCGCTCACGTCGATCCAGCAGGAGAGGGCCACGCCGGAGGAGGCCCGCACCGCGAAGAGCGCCGCGGCGTCGAACGCCGGCGCGACCCGGAAGCGGAGGGTGAACGCGGAGAGCGCCTGAGATGCGAGCGCCGCCCGGATCGCGCCGAGGTTCGAGGCGGGGCCCGTCAGCACGATCTCCACGACCGGCGCGCCGGGCGCCTCGGACACCTCGACCGACCCCTCCTCCATCGCCGGGGCGCGCGCCGCGGAGAGCGCGATCGCCGCGACGAACGCGAGCCAGATCGGCGCGCGCTCCGTGATCACCCTCCGAGCTCGGCGAGGCGGCGGCGGGCGTGATCGACGTACGGCGAGCCCGGGTGCTCCCGGAGCAGGCGCCGCCAGGTCTGCGCCTCGTCGCCGGTGCGCCCGAGCGCCCGCAAGGCGCGCCCGCGGCCGTAGAGCGCCTCGACCGCGAGCGGGCGCGCGCCGGCCGTGCCGAGGTACAGGTCGAACTGAGCGAGCGCCCCGGCTGCCGAGCCGGCGTTCAGGAGCAAGCCGCCCAGCGACACGAGGGAGAGCGTGGCCTCGGGCGACGTCGCGAAGCCCTTCTGAAGGGCGCGATAGAGCTCGATGGCGCGCCGGGAGCTGCCGGCGCGCCGCGCGTCGTTGGCCTCCCGGAAGAGCTGCTCCGCCGTCGACGCGGCGAGAGAGGGCGCAGCCGTCGAGACGGCGGGAGAGGACGCCGGCGCGCTCGGCCCGCGCTGGGCCTCGCGCGGCTTCGGCGCAGCCGACGCGAGCTCCCGCGCTGACGCTTCGGTGGGCGCCGGTGCGCCCCCGCCCTCGGACGGCGCGCCCCCAGGCAGCGCGCCCCCGCCCTCGGACGGCGCGCCCCCAGGCAGCGCGCGCGCGCCCGAGCGGGACACCGCCGCGCGCAGCGAGGGCTCGAGCAAGTGGGCGCGCGGCCCTACCTCCGCCGCCGGGTGCGGCTGGACGAGCGCCGTGGCCGCGGCCGCCGCCCCGGCGACGAGGACGGCCGCAGCGGCGCAGATCCTGGTGCTCCGCGTCCATCCAGCCCATCGCCGCCGCGCGACGACGGTCCCCGGTCGCGCATCGTCGTCTCCGCACCGGACGTCGTTGTCGGGCCGCACGGGCGCGCTCGCGAGCCACACGGAGGCGCCATCACCTCGCACGGGTGCGCCCCGCACGGGCGCTTCCTGGCCGCGCGCAAGCACCTCCTGGCCCCGCACAGATGCTTCCTGGCCTCGCGCCGGCGCCTCCTGGCCCCGCATAGGTGCTTCCTGGCCTCGCGCAAGCGCCTCCCGGCCCCGCACGGACGCGCCCTCGCGCTGCAGATCGATCACGGTCCCGCCGATCGCGGCGCTCGCGATGCGCGCGAGGAGCGCCGCGTCCCCGGGCTCCGCCGCGCCCGCGGCGTCGAAGTCCTGCGCAAGCACCCAGCTGATCCGGCACGACGCGCACGAGCCGAGGTGGGCGTCGAAGGCGAGCCGGTCCGGCTCGGTCGCCACGCCGCGGCGCACCCGCGTGAGGAGCTCGCTCCGGCAGTCGGTCGTCATGTGTCCCTCCCCCGGAAGAGCTCGGCCAGCTTCGCGTTGTTGGCGAGCGCGCGCCGCAGCGCCTCCTTGCCGAGCCGGAGACGGCTCCAGACCGTGTTCGGAGAGACGCCCGCGAGCGCCGCGATCTCGTCGACCGTGTAGCCGAGCACGAAATGGAGCGCGAGCGCCTCCGCCGTCGCCTCGGGCATCCTGTCGAGCACCTCGAGCACCATCTCACGCCGCCGGTTCGAGACCGCCTCGGCGAATGGCGACGCGCCGCTCTCGTCCGAGGCCACGTCGATCGGCGCGTCCGGCTCGTCGAAGCGCTCGCGCACGCGGAGGCGCCGGCGCGTGCCGAGCGCGGTCATCACGGCGATGCGGCTCGCGAAATGGAGCACTGTGCACTCCGCGCGGAAGGACGGCAGCGCCTGGAGCAACGCGAGCACGGCTTCCTGGGTCGCGTCCTCGACGTCGGGGTGATGAGGGCCGAGCACCTTCCTCACGCTCCGCAACATGGCGCCGCCGAGCTCCGTGACGAGCGTGCGGATCGCCGCCGGATCGCGCGCTGCGGCGGCCCGAGCGAGCCCGAGCAGATCGTCCGCCCGCGGCGGCGCTGCCTCCGGCGCGTGGAGCTCGGTCGCGGGCTTTCGCATGGTGGCGACGATGCACGAGGCCAGAAGTCCCGGTCAAGGCGCGCCTCCCGGAGCACGGCCGCGCGACTACGGCCCTCCGGAGCGCGGAAAGCCGTCGTTGTCCCACACAAGATCGGAGATCCGGAGCGTGGGGGCGCCGTTCGAGTCCGCGTCGTAGGCGTGATAGATGTTGTAGGCGCGATCGCCTGCGAACAACACGGCGTTGTGCCCAGGTCCTCGCCACCGGGAGCCACCTTCCACGAGGATGGTGCCGCCGCCGGACATCATCGGCGTTCCCTCCTCGTCGACGTACGGGCCGGTGATGCTCGTCGAACGACCGACGGCGATCTTGTAGGTGCTGTCCGCCCCACGGCAGCAGGCGTCGAATGAGACGAACAGGTAATAGAAGCCGCAGCGCCGCACGATGAACGGCGCCTCGAGCGCCCCGCGGGCATCGGGGCGCGCGGCGAGGGCGTGGAGCTCCTTGTCGGCCCGCTCCCCCGACGGGGTGAGCTTCACCATCTTGATACCGCTCCAGAAGCTCCCGAACACGAGCCATGGCGTGCCCTCCTCATCCATCGCGACGTTGGGATCGATCGCGTTCCAGTCGTCCCGCGCCGCGCCGTCGTTCGAGCAGATGGCGGCGCCGCGGTCGGTCCACGGACCTGCCGAGTCGAGCGAGGCCTTCGTCGCATGCCCGATGCACGAGCGGTTGCTGCCGAACGTCGAGGCGGAGTAGTAAAGATGATAGGTGTCCCCGAAGCGCGAGATATCGGGCGCCCACAGATCGCTCACGCCCGGGACCTTCTCCGCCAGCCAGGCCGGCTTCGCGTCGAACACCCGACCGGCGGCCTGCCACGCAAGGAGGTCCGAGGAGACCTTCATCGGGATCCTGTCCCCCGTATGAAACAGGTAATAGCGGTCGCCGGCCTGGATGACGGACGGGTCGTGGGTCCCGAGGTTCCCGGACAGGCGCAGCGCCTCGGGCGGGCTCGCCGGGTCGTAGAGGGCATCGGCGCACCTGTCGGCGCCCCCTCCGGCGCCGCCGCCCCCTCCGGCGCCGCCGCTTCCTCCCGCGCCGCCGCTCCCTCCGACGCCCTCGGCGCCGCCCCCTCCGGTCGTCGTGCCCGGGTGGCCTCCCGCGCCGCTGCTCGCCGTGGTGGCAGAAGCGGTGGTCGTGGCGCCAGCGCCGGTGGCGCCGCTGTCCTGCCCCCCTGAGCCGGAGCCCGGCGCCGAGCCCTCCGTGCTGCAATTCGCGAGCGTTGCGACGACGCCGATCAGGAGGCCCCATGTACGCGTAGACCCACATCGTCGCCACGGCCGGCAAAGCAAAGGATGCATCGAATCTCCTGGAGCTCTCTTGGTCCCGTTTTCCCAGGTGGACCGGAGCGCCCGCGATCAATCACGGGTCGCTCCAAGTTCCCGTGAAGTCAGGAGTTTTCGCGCCCAGTAAGACTTTTACACCAACACAGGATGCCGCAGATCCACGCGTCGTGAGCTTGCAGGAGGTGTCTTGTCGCCGCCTCGTCCGGCGCCGCGAGCGGGATCTGCGTCGCTCTCCGCGCCGCGCGAGATCAGGAGTCCGATCAAGGCGCAGCGCGGCGGGCCTCGTAGAGGTCGGCGACGCTGGTCCGCGTCGACGCGAAATACAGGACGGAGCCGTCCGGTGAGAGGTGCGGATCGGTGTCGCGCTCCCCGGGGAGGTTCACCGGCTCCTCGAGCGGCGCTGCCTCCTCGAACGCCGCTTCGGCGCTTGCCCGCCATGCCCAGAACAGGTCTCCCCCTCCCGCGCGGCTCGCTCGGAACAGGATCTGCTTGCCGTCGTCGAAAAGGAACGGGCCGCCCTCGTCGCCTGGGCCGTCCAGCCCGGCGAGGGGGGTGAGCGCGCTCCAGTCGTCCTCCGGGCGTTCGCGCGATGCGATCGCGAGGTACGTCTCCGCGTCCGCGGGCGTGACGCCGGCCACGACGTGGAGCCCCGGGGGATCGACGTGAGCGCCCATCACCGTGGCGCCCTCGACGGCGAGGGCGTCCACGTGCGCTGGCGTTCCCCACGGGTCGTCCCGGCTGGCGCGCTCGGCCAGCCAGGTGCCCTCCGGCTCGCGCGTGCTGTAGAACCAGATCCGGAGCCCATCCCCGGAGACGCAGGGGGTATCCTCGATGCTCTCGGCCAGGTTGATGTTCTCCACGGCGTGCGGCGGGTCCCAGGGCGAGCCCACCGCTGCCCGCCGCGACGTCCAGATGTCCCGGTTCCCCTCGCGATCGGACATGAAATAGATCTCGAGCAGATCGTCCGTGAGGGTCGGGTCCTCTTCCCTTTCGCTGCTGTTGAGCTCCGTCATCGCCGTCGGCGCCTCGAACCTCGGCCGCTCCGGCGCGCCCCCTCCCCCGCCCTGCCCGGGCGCGAGCAGGCCGATGACGAAGCGCTGGTCCTCGCACCCCGCCCCCCCGAGCGCGAGCCAGAGCGCCCACGCCGCCGTGATCCCCAGGGACCGCCGCCTCATCCACCCTGTTCCTACGCGCCAACGTGCGCTGGATCGAGCCCCGTCGCCGTCGACGCGGGCGGGGCGCCTCACCCGACGCCGGCCTCGCTCGGCGGCGCGACGGCCGCGTCTTCCCCGGCGGGCTGGAGCGGAAGGCGGGGGAACCACAGCGCCGCGATGAAGCCGGTGATCCCCATGGCAGCGATGATCCAGAACACCGTGGTGAGGCCGGACGTGAGCGCCTCCCCGAGGTGCTGGAGGATCGACGGATCGAGGCCGCGCGCCCCCTCCGCCGTCAGGAGCCGGCTCGCTGCGTCCGCGGGGATCGACGGATCCTTTGCGAGCTCGGCCGTCAGGACGCCGCCCATGATGCCCACCGCCACGACCCCGCCGAGCAGCCGGGAGAACATCGTGCTCGCGGTGGCGATCCCGCGCTGCTCCCACGCGACGCTGCTCTGCACCGCGATGAGCAGCGCGACGTTGGACAGCCCCATGCCCACGCCGAAGACCAGCGTCGTCGCTCGGAGCATCAGCGGCGTGTCGTGCGCCCCGCCGAGCGCGAGCGCGAGCCCCGCCGCCGCCGTGACGCCGAGGCCGATCCAGATGAGCGGGCGGAACCCGACCCGAGGGATGAGCCGACCGCCGATCGCGCTCGCGATCGGCCAGCCGATCAGCATCGGCGCGATGGCGCTGCCGGCGTCCGTGGGGGTGCCGCGCAGGACGCCCTGCACAAAGAGCGGCACGAACGTGATCGTCCCCATCATCGCGCCGCCGAGGATCGCGCCGGCCACGTTGGAGATGAACATCACCGGCCGCCGGAAGAGCGGCAGCGGGATCATCGGCTCGGGGGCCCGCCGCTCGACCGCGAAGAACACGGCGAACAGGGCCGCCGACGCGACCGCCGCGAACAGCGTCGTCCCCCCGCCCAGCCTCCCCGTGGCGAGCAGCAGCGCGACCACGCCGGCGGACAAGAGCCCCGCGCCGAGGAAGTCGAGCTCGTGAGGCCGCCTCTCGATGCGCTCGTGGAACGAGGTCGCCACGAGCGCGACGGACGCCACGCCGAACGGGATGTTGATGTAGAAGACCCAGCGCCAGGAGAAGTAGTGCACGATCAGCCCGCCCACCATCGGGCCGATGATGCCGAAAAGCCCCCAGGCGGCCCCGAAGACGCCCTGGATCCGCGCGCGCTCCTTCAGATCGAAGATGTCGCCCGAGATGGTCATCGCCATCGGCTGCATCGCCCCGGCGCCGGCCCCCTGGAGGGCGCGAAAGGCGATGAGCTGCGGCATCGATCGCGCCGCGCCGCTCGCGATCGAGCCGAGCAGGAAGACGGCGATGCCGAAGAGCATGATCGGCTTGCGACCGTAGATGTCCGACAGCTTGCCGCAGATGGGCACCAGCACCGACGAGGTGAGCAGGTAGGCGGTGGTGACCCAGGCGTACTGATGAATCCCGCCGAGATCGCCGATCACGGTGGGCATGGCGGTGGCCACGACGGTCGATTCAAGGGCGGCCATGGCGAGGGCCAGGATCAGCCCGGCGACGGTGAGGGCGCGGTGGGTCGTGCGTTCTGAGGCCATGCAGGTCGTGGGGATGTGGTGTGGATGAGCGCGCGCGGCAAGCGGGACGCCGCGCCACGGCAGCCTCGGAGGAGGGCGCTCGGCGACAAACCGCGGCCGTACGCGCCCAGGTTCGCCGTGCCGAACGACATCGACGCCGACCAGAAGGGCTGGCCGACCGCCTACCTTTCGACGTCGTCGCCGAGCTGCGGTGCGAGCACGTCTCCGGCGCGCGCGAACCTGCGCCGGGGTTGCGCCTCGACGCGCAGGCGGGCTACTGACCGCGAGATGCGATCCCACGTTGCGACTGCGGCCTTGGGGCTGGCGCTCCTCACAGCGGGCTTTTCCTTGAACGGCTGCTCGGACGACGAGCCGAACGACGCAGGCTCGGGCGGCGGAGGCTCGGGCGGTGGAGGCAACACCGTCGCTCAGGATCGGCTGCCCGAGCTGCGGGCGGAGGCGCCGCCTCCCTGCCGCCTCTGGTGCGACGAGCGCGTCGCGCGCTGCGGGAAGGACGAGGCGAGCTGCCTGTCCACGTGCACCTGGTCGTTCGATGAGATCCCGGAGAGCTGCGGGCCATCCGCGTCGAAGCTCATGGAGTGCGAGGCGGAGATCGACCCGTGCGGCGAGGGTGGGGAGGAGACATGCTTGACGGAGGCCGCGATTCACTCGGTGTGCCTCGAGACGGGCGACCCGTCGGGCTGCGGCCGCACGCCGCAGTACGATGAGCGCTGCATCGAGCTCGAGCAGCTTCCGCGGATGATCCGGTGCACGGCCGCCGTCGATCCGCCGTCCGGCTGCGTCCAGCCAGAGCTCACCATGCGCGTTGACGACGATGACCCGCGGACGCTCCTGTATTACTGCTGTCCTGAGCCGTGACGCTCACGGGGCGACCGCGCAGCCGCGGCCGCGCGCGTGCGGCCTGACCGCGCAGGCGAGCAGGGAGCGCGCCGCCGGACGGGCGAGGGCGTGCCCGGCTCACGGGCGGAGTGAGCTCGACGATGCGCCGCGAGCGGCCTATACCTGCACGGGCGTGCGCTGCCCCGCGCGGGAGCGACATCCAGCGCCGCACAGGTCTACCGATCGGGCGACAGATTCGTCATGAACGACGATATCCACCGTCCATCGCCGGCTCACGCTGCCGTGGCCGAGCGCGCGGCGTCGTGCCCATCGGGGGAGAGAAAGCAGCATGTCCGGAAAGGAAGCCTCCTCCAGGGAAGGTAGGCTGATGGCAACTCTCGGGCGCTTGCTCGAGTTGCCCGCGGCCGACCTGAGGCATTCGCTCAACCAGGCGAGTGATCTCCTCATCAGCGCTCTCGGCGCCGACAAGATCGACATCTTCCTCTTCGATCCCGACAGGAACACCCTGCACGCCCTGGGAACGAGCAGGACGCCCATGGGCCGGCTCCAGCGGTCGCTCGGCCTCGACATCCACCCGGTCGCCAACGGCGGCTCGATCTCCCGCGTCTTCACGAACGGCGATCCGTACATCACCGGGCGCTCGGACCAGGTGCCCGACGAGCTGCCCGGCCTGGTCCACGACCTCGGCGTGCGGTCCCACATCGCGGCCCGGCTCGTCGTCGACGGCGAGCGGCGCGGGGTCGTCTCTGCCCACTCCGCCACGCCGGACTTCTTTTCCGACGAGGATCTCCGCTTCCTCTGCACGGTCACGCACTGGATCGGCGCCCTGACGCACCGGGCGGAGCTCGTCGAGAAGGTCACCTCCGCTGCGCTCGCGCAAGGCAGGCGCCAGGCCGCCGAGGAGCTGATCACCGTGCTGGCGCACGATCTGCGAAACTACCTGACCCCGCTCATGAGCCGCCTTGGCCTGCTCCAGCTGCGCGCGGAGCGCGACGGCCGGGTCGACGATGTGCGCGACGCCGAACGGGCGACCGACTCGGTCTCCCGGCTCGGCCAGCTCATCTCGGATCTGCTGGACGTGGGGCGCATCGAGCAGGGGCTCTTCGACATCATGCCTGCGCCGATGGACCTTGTCTCGCTGGCGCGCGACATCGCCGATTCGCTCGGGACGCCCAGGGTCGAGATCCGCATCGAGGGCCCGCGGGAGCTCGTCGTCGCGGCGGACAGGGATCGCCTCCGCCAGGCCCTGGAGAACCTCGTCAGCAACGCGATCAAGCACTCGCCCGCGGGGGAGTGGGTCCTCATCCGGCTCAGCAGCGAGCTGATAGAGGGGTCAGAGTACGCTCACGTCGATGTGGTCGACCGCGGATCCGGCGTGCCGCCGGAGCTCCTTCCCCGCATCTTCGACCGCTTCGTCACCGACGGCCATGCGTCGGGGATCGGCCTCGGGCTGTACCTGGCGAGCAGGATCGCCGCCGCCCACGGCGCCATGCTGGCCGTGAGCTCCCATCCCGGCAGCGGCGCGACGTTCCGGCTGAGCTTACCTGCGAGTGGACCGCCCGTTCGTCGGGACGCGCTGTGATCACGCTCCTTGCGCGTCGGCGGGCGCCGCCGGCCCGGCTACACCGCGAGGGTGCTCCGCCGGCACCGCGTCGTGCGGCTCGAGGCGGCGGGCGATGACGCCTCGCCCTGTGCCGCCGGCAGGGCCACCTCTGGACGGCCACAAGCTCACGCGTAAGATGGCGCGCATGCCGCGCCCCCCCGCCACGCCCGACGACCCCGGCCCGCCGAGCCTCGCGGCCTCCACGGAGCCCCGCATGGCGAAGGGCGAGGTGCTCGCGGTGCCCCGGATCGAGCTCTGCGTCGAGCGCGAGGCGGGCAGGCCGGCGAGCCGGATCATGGTGCTCGACGGCGACTTCATCCGCATCGGCTCCCACCAGAGCAACGATCTCGTGCTCGCCGACCGCGCCGTGTCCCGCTTCCACTGCATCCTCGAGCGCGTGAAATCCACGTTCCGGCTGACGGACGTCGGCTCGCTCAACGGGACGACCATCGCCGGCGTCCGCGTGCGGGACGCCGACGCCATCCTGCCGGAGTGCCGCATCGAGCTCGGCGAGTCGGTCGTGCGCATCCGCGACGCCGACGCCGTCGCCGAGACCGAGCTCGCGCGCGCGGTCAGCTTCGGGGCGCTCCAGGGCGTGTCGGTCCCCATGCGGCGCCTCTTCCCCGTCCTCGAGCGCGTGGCGAAGAGCGCGCCCGACGTGCTCATCGAGGGCGAGAACGGCACGGGCAAGGAGGTCATCGCCACCGAGCTCGTCCAGCGCGGCGCCCGCGCCGACAAGCCGCTCGTCATCGTCGATTGCGGCGCCATCTCGCCGAGCCTCATCGAGAGCGAGCTGTTCGGCCACGTGCGCGGCTCCTTCACGGGCGCCACGCGCGACCGCGCCGGAGCCTTCGAGGAGGCCGACGGCGGCACCGTCTTCCTCGACGAGATCGGCGAGCTGCCGCTGGAGATGCAGCCGAAGCTCCTCCGCGCCCTCGCCTCACGCGAGGTGCGCAGGCTCGGCGAGAGCCGGGTGCGCAAGGTCGATATCCGGGTGATCGCCGCCACGAACCGGCGCCTCGAGCGCGAGGTGAACAGCGGCAGGTTCCGCGAGGACCTCTATTACCGCCTCTCGGTGCTCACCGTGCGCGTCCCGCCGCTCCGGGAGCGCAAGGAGGACATCGGCCTGCTCGTCCACTGCTTCCTGAACGAGCTCGGCGCCGTCGACAAGGTGCACCTCTTCTCCCCCGAGGTCATCGAGGACATGAAGCGTTACGACTGGCCCGGCAACGTGCGAGAGCTGAGGAACTATGTCGAGCGCCGCGTCGTGCTCGGCGAGGGCGCCGCCATGGGGGCGACGGCTGCGCCCGAGCGGGGCTCCGCGCCGCCCCCGGGCGCCGCGCCCGCCGGCGCCGCGCTCGACGAGCCCGCCGCGAACATCGAGATGCCCTTCAAGGAGGCGAAGGACGCCATCATCGACAGGTTCGAGCGGCGCTACCTCGCCGCCCTGCTCGAGTGGTCGAACGGCAACGTGAGCCGCGCCGCGCGCAAAGCAGGGCTCGACCGGATGTACCTCCACCGGCTCCTCCAGCGCCACGGGCTGCGCCGCGCCGCCGCGCTGGACTGAGCGCGCACATCGGCCGCGCCGGCCGCATCGGGCCCGCCCGAGGCAGCGACCCCTGCGATGAAACAGGGCGCCGCCGTGCTGTACATGTCACAGTCGCATCGCAATGGCGCGTCCTGTCCGTGTGCGCAACCTCGCAAAATCTCTGAATATTTCAGAAACCGATCTGCTCGTCTGGCTCGCGGAGCATGCGCCAGCGACGGAGCTCCGGCACCCCGCGGACTTCCTCCCGGCGGAGATCGCGGGGCAGGCGCAGCAGGCGCTCGGCCGGCCGCCGCCGCCGGCGCGGGCGGAGGAGCGGGTCGAGCGCCGCTGCGCCGAGTGCGCGAAGCTCCCCGCGAAGGCCGGGCTCCGCGTGGTCGAGGTCGGCACCGACGCCGTCTGCGAC
This sequence comes from Sorangium sp. So ce375, assembly GCF_051473855.1. NCBI lineage: Bacteria > Pseudomonadati > Myxococcota > Polyangiales > Polyangiaceae > Sorangium > Sorangium sp. So ce375. The sequence goes on along the minus strand of NZ_CP150335.1, from coordinate 2,078,300 downwards.
CTGTGCGGCAGCTCGGCGAACAAACGCGCAGCGCTCGCGATGATCGGGGCGTTCCACGCGCGCGGCCTGCGGAGGCTGCTCGTGGTCGGCGGGGGGCCAGGCACGTCCGAGGACCTGCGCCAGCTGCTCGCGGGCGAGGTCGACATCCGCATCGTGGACGGAGAGGGTCACCGCAACGCGACGAAGGCCGACGCCGATCTCCGCTGGGCCGACGTTGTCGCGGTCTGGAGCTCGACGATCCTCTCGCACAAGGTGTCGAAGCTGTACACCGACCAGCGCGCTTCGTTCCGCGACAAGCTCGTGACCGTGCCGAGGCGCGGCGTGGCCGCGCTCTGCATGGCCGTCACCGAGAAGGTGAGCACGCCGGCGGGATAGCCGGCCGCCGGCCCCCCTGCCCGCCTTCCGCGGGGCCGCGCCTTGCGGCGGCGCGGCCCGGGAAGGTCGATGGGCGAGCGGTCACGCGGGGCGGCTGCTCAGCCTGACGCGGCGGAAGGTGCGCCGCGCGTGGGGCACCCAGCCGTGGAAGTGCCAGCGCGCGGCCATGACCAGCCCGCGGACCCACTCGTCGGCGGCGTATGCGACCCAGACGCCCGCGAGCCCCCAGCCGAGGCGGACGCCGAGCAGCCAGGACAGCCCGACGGCCACGGCGAACATCGAGAAGACGCCGAAGCCGACAGGGAAGCGCGCGTCGCCGGTGGCGCGGAGCCCGTTGATGACGACGAGGTTGAGCGTGCGGCCCGGCTCGACGAGGAGGGTCAGCCAGAGCAGCCGCGAGCCGGTGGCGATCACCTCGGGATCGCGCGTGAACAGGCCGAGCAGGCGGGGGCCGAGCAGCGCGGTGGCGAGCACCAGGGTCACGCACACGCAGAACCCGATCGCCAGGCCGCCGCGCACCTGGCGATCGGCGCCCTGCAGATCGCCCGCTCCGATGCGGTGCCCGACCACGATCTCGGTCCCGAAGCCGACCGCCATGCCGAACAGGAGCAGGAAGTGAACGATCTGCATCGTGTACGTATGGGTGGTGAGCGCCATCTGCCCCATGTTGGCGACCATCGCGAGGATGATCATGAAGCTGATGCGATAGACCACGTTCTCGCCCGCCCCCGGCAGGCCGATGTGGAGCATCTCGCGGAGTCGATCGGGGCGAATGCGCCAGAAATCCTCGAAGGTCGAGCGGATCTTGAGGCGCGTGATCCACAGCTGCCGGTGCATCCAGAAGGACAACACCCGACCGACCACCGCGGCCAGCGCGAGCCCGTTCATGCCGAGCCCCGGGAGCCCGGCGATACCGAACATGAGCGGCAGGCTGAGCGCGAGCTGCACGACGTACATGACGACGATGAGGCGCAGCGTGTCGCGGGTGTAGGTGTGGGCGCGCAGCACCGAGCCCATCGAGAAGTTCACCGCGTCGAACGCCAGCATCACGCCGACCGCGATGAGATAAGGCTCCGCGATCGGGAACAGGGAGGGTGGCAGGCGCATCAGCTCGAGCAGCGGCCTCGCGCCGATCGCGATGACGGCGAAGCTGAAGACGCCGAGCCAGAGATTGGCCGCGAGCGACGCCCGCGCGACCTGCTCGGCGCCGGCGCGATCCCGCGCGCCGAGATACTGAGTGACCACAACGCTCGCGCCGACGCTGACGAAGCGAAAGGTGATCATGAAGGTCAACATGATCTGGTTGGCCAGCCCGTACGCGGCGGCGGCCTCGTCCGAGAGGCGGCTGACCAGCCATACGCCGAACACGCCGACGAGCATGTGCAGCAGGTTTTCGCTGAAGATGGGCCAGGTGATCTCCAGCAAACGCGGGCGAGGGAGAGACGGAGCAGGTAGGACCGATTGCAAAGCGCCGCATCCTACTCTGCCGAGGGCCACCTCGCCACGAGGGAGCACGGCCCTGCGAGCTCCGTCGCCGTGTTCCGCCGTGTTCCGCCGTGTTCCGCCGTGTTCCGCCGTGTTCCGCCGCATTTCGCGATGTTTCGCGATGTTTCGCGATGTTTCACGCTGGCCGCGCGGCGCGGCGGTCCGCGCGACGGTGGCTGGGGCCGCTGTCGCCTATCTCCTCACGGCCCGCCCGGGCGCGCGGCGACGTGGCGTGACCGCGCGTGACCGCGCGCAACCGTGCATAACCGAGCATGACGGAGCGGAACCGCGCGGGAGGTGCCGGACGGCTCCACGCCGCCCTCTACCGAGCAGACGGCGAGGCGGGCTGGCGACAACGCGCGCAAAGCGTATTCTTGCTCTCTTCGCTGCATGGTTGTCCCTTCCCGGATCCCGTCGTATCGATTACCCTCGGAATGGGCGGATCAGGGCAGCCTCGCCTCTCCGCGCCTGGAGGATCCAATGGGGAGAGTGCACAGCAGCGCCCGATGGCTCCTGGCCGCGGCGGCCATGACGCCAGCTGTCGCCGCCGGATGCTCCTGCGGCGATGCCAGCGGGACGCTCGGCGCCACGTCCGGCGGCGGCGCCCACTCCGGCGGCGGCGGCGCCCGCTCCGGCGGCGGCGCCGACCAAGGCGAGGGGAGCGGCTTCGGGGGAATCCCCTTCCTGGCGGGGAGCGGCGGATCGGGGGTCGGGAGCGGCGCTTGCGAGGGGCTCGAGTGCCAGCAGGTCACCTGTCCAGGCGGTGGCACGACCACCGTGAGCGGCACGGTCTACGAGCCCGCGGGCAAACTGCCGCTGTTCAACGTCACGGTGTACGTCCCGAACAGGAAGCTTGAGCCCATCACCGACGGGGCGACCTGCGACCGGTGCGACGTGAGGCTCTCCGGCGATCCGATCGCGACCGCGCTGACGGACACGAACGGGCGCTTCGTGCTGGAGAACGTGCCGGTGGGCGAGGACATCCCGCTGGTCGTCCAGCTCGGCAAATGGCGGCGCCAGATCACGCTGCCGAAGGTCGAGGGGTGCGTCGACAACCCGACCGTCGACAAGACGGTCCGTCTGCCGCGCAACAAGGCGGAGGGCGATATCCCGAAGATCGCGCTGACGACCGGCGGCTCGGACGTGCTCGAGTGCCTCCTGTACAAGATGGGAATCGACGCGTCGGAGTTCACGCCGGAGGCGGGCGACGGGCGGGTGAACCTGTTCGCCGGGCGCGCGATCGAGGGAGACGGCGCGACGAGCAGGTACCGAGACGGCCTGAACGGCGGCGCGGTGTTCTCCCCTGCGCGGGATTTCTGGCGCTCGCTCGACAACCTGCAGCGGTACGACATGGTGATCCTGTCGTGTGAAGGATCCGAGTTCGTGGGAGACAAGCCGAAGGCCGCGCTGAAGGCGATGTTCGACTACGCCTCTGCAGGAGGCCGCGTGTTCGCCTCGCACTGGCACAACACCTGGCTCCGGCTCGGGCCGGAGCGGTTCCCGGAGACGGCCACCTGGGACGAGGAGAGCGACCCCGACGACGGGCTCCCCGTGATGGTCGACACCACGTTCCCGAAGGGCCTTGCGCTCCGGGACTGGCTCGTCAACGTGGGGGCGTCCACCGTTCCCGGGCAGATCGAGATCAACGATCCGCAGCACTGGGTCGACTCGGTGAACGAAGAGATCGCCACGCGGTGGCTCTTCAACGAGGCGACCCCGGATTTCGATGCGCCCGCGGGGGTCAAATACTTCACGTTCAACACGCCCATCGGCGCGCCGGAAGAGGAGCAGTGCGGCCGGTTCGTGTACACGGACATCCACGTGGCGGCGAGCGACGTCGCCGGGGCGCCGTTCCCGAGCGGCTGTGAAGGCCGCGACGGGACGCTGCACGAGCTGACCGCCCAGGAGAAGGCGCTGCTCTTCATGCTGTTCGACCTGTCGGCCTGCATCACGCCGGACGACGAGCCGCCGCCGGTGCCCGTGCCGAGGTGACGGGCCTCGCGACGGCGGAAGTGGCCTGAGGCGGCCTTGGTGGTCCTCGGCGCAAAGGCACCGGCCGCCGGGCAGGCCGGACGAGGACGGCACACGCCGACACGAACCGGCGAGGCGCTCGATGCTTGACAGCGCGACGCCCCGCCGGCGCTCGCTCGCAATTTCCTGAGCGATATTGACGTCCTGCACATGGATACGCGGTTGACCAGGGTGGTCACCCGACCACCAAGGGAAGCGCCGTAGCCTGCGCCGCCCCACGCGACACAGACCCACACGCCGACCACAGACGCAGCGCAGCAGCGTCCGCCTCGCGGCCCCCGCCAACTGGCATATTTCTTGCGGAAATTTCAGTTGCCTGCACACCACAGCTCAATTCTATCGGCGCCCGTGAAGGCTTCGCCTCACGCTCCCGCTGGAGCCCACCGCCCCTGGTTGGGATCTGCACGCACTAGCACTGTATTCTGACACACAAAATCAGCGCGGAGTTCGTCTCTTCATATCCGGGCGCGCACAGGGCTTGCCATGGCGCTGAGCTGCCCTTTAAATGCCGCGCCATCCGGATACTTTCCTTGGAGGACATGATGAAAAGCGTTTCGCTTCGTGGTGTGCTTGGCAGGTCGAAGTGGTCATTCGGCCTCGTCGTGGTTGGGTTGCAAGCAAGCGTGCTGATCGGCTGCGGTGACGCGTCGACGAACGACGGCGCGGGCGGCGCGGGCGGCGCGGGCGGCGGCGGGGTGACGACGGGCACCTCGGAGACCTCGTCGACCTCGGAGGGCTCCGCGGCCTCGACGACCTCGAGCGCCTCGACGACCTCCGCGGCCTCGACGACCTCCGCGGCCTCGACGACCGCAGCGACGACGGGGGCCTCGTCCACGACGAGCGCGAGCACCGGGGGGGTGGTGCCCACGGACGGCACGCCGGTCGAGCGTCACGGCCAGCTCCGGGTCAACAACGGCAACATCGTCGGTGAGCACGGGTCCCCGGTCCAGCTCAAAGGCATGAGCCTGTTCTGGAGCCAGTGGAGCAACTACTACAACGCCAATGTCGTCAACTCGATCGCGGACAACTGGGAGGCGACCGTCGTCCGCGCCGCCATGGGCATCGAGGGCGAAGACGGGTATCTCCAGGACGCGGGCGCCCAGAAGGCCAAGGCGAAGACGATCGCCGACGCCGCGATCGCGAAGGGCATCTACGTCATCCTCGACTGGCACGATCACAACGCGCACAACCACCTGGACCAGGCGAGGAGCTACTTCCGCGAGGTGGCGCAGGCCTACAAGAACGTGCCCAACGTCATCTTCGAGGTCTTCAACGAGCCGCTCAACACAAACACCTGGCCCGCGGTGAAGAGCTACGCCGAGGCGGTGATCTCCGAGATCCGCGGCCAGGGCGCGAACAACCTGGTCATCGTCGGCTCGCCGAACTGGTCTCAGGACGTCGACATCGCCGCGGACAATCCCCTCAGCGATAAGAACGTGGCGTACACCCTCCACTTCTACGCCAACACGCACAAGGCGTCGCTCCGCGAGAAGGCCCAGAAAGCCATCGACAAGAAGCTGGCGCTCTTCGTGACCGAGTGGGGGACCTGCTCCGCCGACGGCAACGGCCAGCTCAACCTCGGCGAGTCGCAGACCTGGCTCGACTTCCTGGACGCCCACAACATCAGCTGGGCCAACTGGTCGCTGGGCGACAAGGCCGAGGCGTGCTCCGCGCTCAGGCCCAACGCAAACCCGATGGGCAACTGGACGGATGACAACCTCACCGAGTCCGGCAAGTGGGTGAAGTCGAAGATGCCGGAGTGATCCACGCGCGGGTCGCCGGCCGCTCGCGCCGGTGACCCGGCCCCGATCAAGCCACCCGGGGTTTGCTCTCCACGGACAGGGGCCGCCCGGCACAGAAGGGACACTGGTCGTCCGAGCTCCAGTCGTCGTCCTCGAGGCCGAGCGCCCGGAGCTGCTCCAGCTCCCACGCGCGCGCCTCGGGCGAAAGCGGGGCGGGACAGGTCGACTTGTGGTCTCTCGGACTGCTCAACATGGACGGTCCCGTTCGGTTGTGCTCCGGAGAGCGATTCCGGGATCTATCGCGCACAGCCCTGCAGCGCTCGCGAAATCGGCCGAACCGCAGCGCATCTGTCCATCGTTGAGACGAACGGAAAACACCGCTGGGGGACGGTCCCCCGGCAACCCAGCAGTTCCCCCCTCACCGCGCTGCACCGCGTCCCACCGCAGGCCCCCGTGGAGGGAGCTCGTCGCGCGGCGCGGGGACGGGCAGTTGTCTGAGCGCAATTGACGTCCTGTGTCCGGCGTGCTCCGCACGACGGGCACAGGACGTCTCCCGCGAGCTCTGCCCGTCCCCGCGCCGCGCGACGAGCTCCCTCCACGGGGGCCGGGCCTCAGCGAAGCGCCCCCGCGCGCAGCCGCTCGCCAACCTCTCGCCGCCGCAGCTTGCCGCTCGTCGTCTTGGGCAGCTCCCCCGGCGGGACAAGGACGACCTGATCGACGGTGACGCCGTTCGCCCGCAGCGCCTCCCGCACGCGCTCCGCGAGGCCCGCGTGCTCCGAGGCATCGGCGCGCGTCTCGGCCACCACGTAGACCGACTCGGTCTGACGCTCCTCGACGAACAGCCCGACCGCGACCACACACCCGGCCCGGATGCCGTCGACCCGGGACGCAATCTCCTCGATCACGGCAGGGATCATCGTGTGACCGCCCTTGATGATCACCTCCTTCTTCCTGCCGGTGACGAACAGCGTCCCGCGATCGATGAACCCGAGATCCCCCGTGCGCAGCCACCCGTCCACGAGCGCCTCGGCCGTCGCTTCGGGCTCGTTGAAATAGCCCTCCATCACCGTCTCCGAACGCACCTCGATCTCCCCCACCGTGCGCTCCGGGACAGGGCTGCGCAGGGCGTCCACGATCCGGATCTCCGTGTGCGGGATCGGCCTGCCGACGCCGGCGAGCTCCAGCGAGAGCGGACCTGGCGCGGCCTCCTCGACGCGGCCTTCGCGCTCGAGCAGGCCGCGATCCACCGTGATGGCGCGCGGCTCGGCGTAGAGGTCGGGGAAGGTCACGGCCACCGTCGCCTCGGCCAGCCCGTAGACGGGGAAGAACGCCTCGATGCGGAAGCCGCAGGGCGCGAACGCGTCGGCGAAGCGGCGGAGCAGGCCGGGGGAGATCGGCTCGGCGCCGATCATCGCGCACCGCCACGCGCCGAGATCGAGGCCCGCCTCGACGGCGCGGCGCGCGAGCCCGATGCAGATGGAATAGGCGCTCGGCGGCCCGAGCGAGATGGCGCCCCGGATGCTCGACATCTCCGCGAGCCACGAGAACGGACGCGTCCGGAACTCGAGCGGCGAGAGCATGTGAACGGGGAAGTCGTTGAACAGCGGGAAGAGCAGCCCGCCGACGAGCCCCATGTCGTGGTGGAGCGGCAGCCACGACACACCCCCCGCGCCCTCGCCGCGGATCGGGAGCCGCTGGCTCATCGCGTCGAGGTGCAACATCAGCCGCTCGTGCGGGATCACCACGCCGCGCGGGTGCCCGGTGCTGCCGCTCGTGAGCTGGATGAGCGCGGGCCCGGGCGCGCGCTCCGGATCGGGCAGCGCGCCCGCAACGGGCGCGTCGAGCAGCGGCTCGGCGGCGAGCTGGAGGAGGTCGTCCGCCCCCTCCTCGCCCTGCGCGAAGCCGAGCAGCGCGGACGAGACCACGAGCGCGCGCGCGCCGACGCGGGCGGCCGTCCGCCGGAGCTCGCCGAGGAACGCCGCCACGTCCGTGAGCCGGTACGGCACCCCGACCTGGATCGGCACCGCCCCGAGCACCCAGACGCCGAAGAGGCACGGCACTGCCACCTCCACGTCCGTCACGAGCAGCAGCACGCGGTCGCCCGGACGGACGCCCGCCGCGAGCAGGCCCGAGGCCGCGGCGCACGCGCATCGCCAGTATTCCGCCCACGACCAGCCGACGAACTCGCCCTGCTGCTTGTGGTAGAACCCGAACCGCTCCGGCGTCGCCTCGGCGCGCGCCCTGAGCAGGCCCGCGACCGTCCGCGCAGAGAGCCCGCGGCTCACGGCGCGCGCCTCGGCTCGGGCGAGGGCGCCACGCCGAGGCGCTCGCGGCCGCCGCCCTTCGTCGCCACGATCATGTACTCCAGCGCGGTGCGGCGCGCGAAGGAGAGCCGGCCCACGGTCATGTACGTCTGGAGCAGCCGCGAAAAGCCGGGCGCGCGGGCGTCGATCTGGGCGCGGTTCGCGCGCACGTTGTCGATCCACCGGGCGACCGTGTGCACGTACGAGCTCGTGAGATCCTCGACGCGCCGGATATCGAGGCCAGCCTGCTCGATCATCCCGAGCTCCTCGGCCAGCGAGATGAGACGGCAATAACCGAGCGCCTCGACGAAGATGTATTGCGTGGCGGAGCTCTCGCGGTCGCCGCGGGAGCGCGCCGGGAAATAGCAGTCGGAGATGAGCAGCCTGCCGCCCGGGCGCAGCGCAGCGGCGATCTTCTGGTGGATCCGCTCGCGGTTGTGCATGTGCACGATGCTGCCCACGAAGAGCACGGCGTCGAGCGACTCGGGCGCGAGGTCGATGTCCTCGATATGAGCCAGATCGATGCGGACCCGCGAGGCGACCCCTGCCCGGTCGGCGCGGCGGAGCGCCTCCTGCCGCTGCTTGTCGCTCAGCGTGACGCCCTGGAACGTCCCGCCGGTGTGCTGGGCGAGATAGATGAGGTTCGAGCCCCAGCCGCACCCCACGTCGAGGACGCGCTCTCCGGGCTGGATGTCGAGCTCGCGGCGGACCCAATCGTACTTCCGCTCTTGCGCCGTCTCGAGGCTCTCGGCGGGATCGAGGAAGATGCCCGTCGCGTAGGCCAGGCGGCTGTCGAGGACCATGGAGAAGATCTCCGGGTCGTTCTGGTAATGGGCGGCGACCTCCCGTCGCTCGTGCTCCCGCTGCTCCTCGGGTGTCCGGACGGCGGCCTCGCGCTCGGCGCGCGTGCGCGGGGCGGTCAAGGCGCCCCTCCCCGGCCGCCCCGCGCCGCGATCTGCGCCTCGACGAAGGCGATGACGTCGCCGACCGTGCTGATCTGCGCCTGATCGGGCGCCGCGAAATCGGGCGCCACGATCTGGAATCGCTCCTCGAGTGCGACGTTGACCTCGATGAGCGCCAGTGAGTCCACGCCGAGGCCGCTCTCGAGCGACAGGTCGGGAGTCACGGCATCGACGCTCATCCCACATCGCTCTGCAATGATGGTGCGGACCTGACGGGCGATCTCCGGATCTCCCCCGCCCGCCACCTGCGGCTGCTTCTGAAGCGCCGCCTCGCTCTTGTTCATCGCGCTCTCCAGTCCAGGGTTCGGCGCGCGCGACCTTCAGCACGCCAGCGCGAGAGATGCTCCGTGCCGGCGCCGGTCACGGCCGTAGCGCGACGTACCATGATCGCCAGTCGTCGTCCATGGCCGGACGAGCCCGCTCGCCCGCGAGGCCCCGGCGCGGCGCCTCGCCGCGAAACGGCGCTCAGACGCGGCGGGCCGCGCGCGCCTCTGCCAGCGCGAGCGGCTCAATCGCCGAAATCGCCGTCGAACCCGCCGCCGTCATCAAACCCGTCGCCGTCATCGAGCCCGCCGCCGTCATCGGCGCCGTCGCCTTCATCGCCCCACGGATCGCCGTCATCGGCCCCGTCCCCCTCATCGCCCGACGAAAGCTCGCCGCCGCCGCGATCGGCGTCGTTCAACAGCTCAGGGTTCTCCGCGACCTCCGGCGCCGTACCGAGCATCGTGCCCGCCGGGTTCACGAAGAGGACGTGTGGAGGCGTGAGCATGTGCATGAACGATGTGATGAGCATCACGTCCAGCATCATCCCGAGCGGGCTGGGTGGGTAATAGACGACGAACGGATCATAGGCGGGGTGCGTGGGGTTCACGGGAGGCTGCTCGGCGCCCGCGCCGTCGCCCGCTGTCGTGTGCACGACGCGCGCGTCGGCGTGCTGCTGCACCACGCGCGCCTCGGGAATCGAGGCCTTGAGGGCGTCCTCGAGCCGCCCGACGAACGACTCGAACTGCAGCCGCGCCGCCTCGAACAGCGCCGGGTCCTTCGCGAGGGGCTCGACGCGGCGGCGGTAGTCCTCCGCGGACTCGCCGGCTCGCGGCTCCAGATCGCGCAGGCGCCCGCCGATGGAGACGATCCCCGCCGGCTCGTCGTCGGCGTGCTCTGTGCGCGCCCGCGTCTCGATGACGAGGTGCAGCCCCGCCTCCTCGTGCTCGGCGGCGAACCTGAGCTCGCTGAAGCCGCGCCCGAACACGGCGGAATGCTCGGACAGCGCGAGCACGAGATCGGGAAGATCGTCCGGCTTCCCGTCGGTGTCCTGGAAGATGACGGTGTCGTCGATCACGAGCGAGAGGGCGTTCGTGACCCCGAGCTGGACGAGCGCCCGCCGCACCTGATCGACGACGGCGGTGGCCTCGAGCTCGATGCGCACGCGATCCGTGTCGAGATCCACCGTGGCGCCGAAGCTGCGCTTCAGCTTCTCCCACATGGTGGGGTTGCGCTGGATGATGCTGCCCTTGAGCGAAACGTGGATCTGTCCGATGAGCCGCATACGCGCTACTTAGCACCGCTGCGGCGCCGCAGGCCCCGCGAGCGACGAGGGCGGCGGAGGCGCTGGCGCGCGCCGGACAGTGAACGACCGGGCGCGCGGCGGCGCAGGAGCCCGGCCGCCCCTGCCCGACGGCGCTAGCCGAAGGTGAACCGCTGCGCCACGCGCTTGTACGCCTGCTCGACGACGCGGCGGGCGTGGTGGATCGGGTTGGAGTGAGGGAACTGCAGCGAGGGCGCCGCGCCCTCATCGACGCCGCGCGCGCCGTGCGTGGAAGACGCCGCGTCCGAGAGCCGGCGCGCGAGGGCGCCCACGGTGTCGACCTCGAAATCCTTCGAGTTCTCGTCGAGGAAGCGGCAGAGCCCGCGGAGCCGCTCGACGTTGAGCCGGTTCGGGTACCCGCGGCGCGCCTCCGCCGAGTCGAGGAAGTAGAACTCGAACGAGTGGGTCACCAGCGTGACCTCCTTGACCCCGAGGGCCCGGTAGCGAAGCAGGCAGTGCTTGATCTCGTCCAGCGTCACCGCCGTGATCTGAAGGTGCCTGAAGCGCTTCGTGGGCTCGATGAAGTTCGTGACCGGGAGCTCGTACACGCCCGGTTCGGGCGTCTCGAAGAGACCGAGCCGCGCGCCCGGATACTGCATCTTGCAGTTCTTGGTGAAGTAGCAGGGGTTGTAGTTGCTGCTCAGCACGAGCCCCGCCCGCTTCATCGCCTGCCAGGTGTCGTTGTTCGCGCCGAAGTTGCCGGCGCGGTAGCCGAGCAGCTCGCTCGCCGGGATGCCCGCGCGCACGAGCAGGTCGCGCCCCTCGAGGAGGAGGCGCGTCTGCTCCTCGACCGGGTAGTCGGCGATGTCATCCGAGACGCGGGGCTCACCCCGGGTGTGCCAGTCCGCGCGCCGCTGCACGGGGTGGACGTGCAGCTGCACGTCGTGGCCGCGGCTGTGGAGCGCCTGGCACACGCTCGTCAGTCCGTCCATCCCGAAGCTGTACGAGCCGATCGCCTCGACGAAGAACGTGCCGCGCTGACCGTACGCCTCGAGCTCGCGCATGATGAGCTCGATGCCGAGGGGCTCGCGCTGGTTGACGAAGCGGCCCCAGATCCGGAGATCGTAGCCCATCGCGGGAGACTTGATATCGCCCATGATGCGCTCCTCGGCGCACTCTACGTCCACGGTGATGTAGACCCGCGTCCTCCCGTCAGCCATCGCCTGCTCCTCCCTCACCACGCTTCTGCAGAACCATCGTGATCGTCGGGGACAAGAAGCCCACGTGCATCCCGAGCGGGCCGAGCAGCCGATTCGCCGCCGAGAAGGCCATGAGCCGCGGCCCGGACAGGCCCATCTTGGCCTTCAGGTCGACGATCAGCCGGCCCCGATCCTGCTGCGAGATGTCCGCATAGTCGCCGAACCCGCGCCGGAGCTGCCAGGGAAATACGCTGTAGATCGACCTGCCCGGGAACAGCGGGCGCAGCGCCTGAGGTACGTAGTTGATCAGCGCGCGGCCGCTGTGGAGCTCGACCGGCCAGAGGCGGTTGCTCGTGCCCAGGATGACGATGAACCCCCACGGCGCGAGCACCCGGTCGATCTCGCGCTGGACGGCCGGCAAGCGCTCCGGCGGGATGTACTCGAGCACGCTGTTGCAGGAGACGAGCTCGAACTCCCCGTCGGCGAACGGCATCGCGGTGGTGTCGGGGACGTGATGAACGTGGATCCTGTCCGACAGCCCGTGGCGCTCGGCGTTCAGCTGCGCCAGCTCGACGTACATGGGGTCGACATCGAGCGCGGTCACGTGGGCGCCCAGGGCCGCGAGCACGATCGACGTCCCGCCGAAGTGGCAGCCGAACTCGAGCACCCGCTTGCCTCGGACCGACGTGAACAGGTCGTCGTAAGCGTGGCGGGCGCGCCGCCACTCCCACTCGACATAGCCCCCGACCCACGGGTCGTCGGGATCCCAGCCGTGGCGCCGCGCGCACTCGCGGAAGCGGCGATCGGCGTCCATGTCGCGGACAGCCGGCGGGGTGACGGCGCTCTGGCTCGGCTCGTTCATCGGGGACAGCATCAAGCGTCGGGTGCCCCCGCGGGCGGCAGCAGGGGCTTCCTGTAGATGGCGAACAGGAAGGGCGAGAACCAGGGGTTCGTATCGCCAGGGACGACCCGGCGCGCGACCGCCTTGAGGGGCCCGACGACCTTCCGGACGACACGCCGCGCCAGGAGCGGCGCCTCGTCGTCCAGCCAGAAATCGAAATGGCCGCCCGTGTAACGGGCCTGGACGATCTCGGCGCCGTTGCGGCGCGCGGCCGCCTCGAGGAACGGCAGGTTCATGATGCGGGTGTTGTGGCCGTTCAGGTTCTTGCGATCGAGCAGCCAGTGGAGCGCCTTCTGTCCGCCGGCGAAGTTCGGCATGCCGACCACCACGGTGCCGCCCGGCTTCGCCATCTCGAAGTGCCGATCCATCACCGCCGCCGCGTCATCGAAGTGCTCGATGAACCCGAAGGAGGCTACGACATCGAACTTCTGCTGCGGCTTCCAGCTGAAGAAGTCTCCCTTCTCGATCTTGCCGACCTTGATGCCGCGCTTCCGGAGCTCCTCCTCGACGACCTCCGGGTCGCACGCGTAGTCGAGGCCGTACGCGGTGAACCCCAAGCGCCCGCAGAAGTCGACGAGGATGCGACCTGGCGCACAGCCGATCTCGAAGAACGACAGCCCCTTCCCGCGCGGCAGGAAGGGAGCGACGTCGTCGTAGATCTCGCAGCCGCCACCCAGATCGTCGGTGCCGACGTAGCCCTTCCAGTGGTTCTCCCAGTACTCCTGTGACGTGAGCTTCAACGTCTCCTCCTCGATGCCATCGCGAAAAGGGCGGCTCCGCGAGGAGCCCCCCGGAGAACCGCATTCGACCACGCGGGGTGCGGGCGTTCGAATGCTGCCCGAGATTCGTCCAGGTTGACGAATCCTAGAAGACCGAGAGGCTCCCATGCAAGCCGGCCCTCCGCCTTCTTCCCGCACCTCCGTTCCTCACCACGGAACCACGGACGCACGCAGACATCCGCAGGCGCGCCTGCGGGGCGCGGCGGCGGCGCGCGACGCGCCCGGGCCCGGCCCCCGGGGGCTTCGCCGCGCGCGCCACGCGCCGAGCGCCGCCAGCGCTAGGAGGCGACCCCCTTCTGGAGGCGCTCGCGGAGCAGGACCTCGAGCGAGGCGAGCGCCTTCGCGAAGCCGTCGATGCCCTCGCTGAGCTTGTCGCTCGCCATGCGGTCGGCGGTGTGCATCGCGCGGAACGCCGCCTCGTTCATCGGGATCTTCTCGATCTGCATGGCGCGCGCCGCGTCGGGATCGAGCTTCCTCGGCAGCTCGCCGGGCGCGGAGGCCAGCTCCGAGAGCAGCTTCGGCGAGATCGTCAGGAGGTCGCAGCCGGCGAGCTCCTTGATCTCGTCGATGTTGCGGAAGCTCGCGCCCATCACCTCGGTCCTGTAGCCGTGCTTCTTGTAGTAGTTGTAGATCCTCGTGACCGAGACGACGCCCGGGTCCTCGGCCGGCGCGTAGCTCGTGCGGCCGGTGTCCTTCAGGTACCAGTCGAGGATGCGCCCGACGAACGGCGAGATGAGCGTCACGCCCGCCTCGGCGCACGCGATCGCCTGGTGCAGCCCGAAGAGCAGCGTGAGGTTGCAGTGGATGCCCTCCTTCTCGAGGACCTCCGCCGCGCGGATGCCCTCCCACGTCGAGGCGATCTTGATGAGGACGCGCTCGCGCGAGACGCCGGCCTCCTCGTAGAGGCGCACGATGCTCCGGCCCTTCTCGATGGTGCTCTCGGTGTCGTAGGAGAGGCGCGCGTCGACCTCGGTCGAGACGCGGCCGGGGATGATCTTCAGGATGCGCAGGCCGAAGTCGACGGCGAGCCTGTCGAACGCGAGGCCCACGACGTCGCCCGGCCCCTTGCCCCGGCCCGCCTCCTTCTGGCCCCAGGCGAGCGCGCCGCTCACGATGTCGGCGTACTCGGGCATCTGGGCCGCCGCGGTGATGAGCGACGGGTTCGTCGTCGCGTCCTGGGGGCGAAATTTCTCGATCGAGTTGATGTCGCCGGTGTCCGCGACGACGACGGTGTACGCCTTGAGGCGCTCCAGCAGGTTCTGGTCCATGGCGCCATTGTACGAGCAGCCAGGCAGGACGCTTCAAAGCTTTCGTGGTCTTCGTGTGAGGACCCCCCCTCAGGCTGGATGCACGGCCGGCGGTGGCCTATGGAGAGGGCCCCGTGGAGCCGCCCCCCAACGCCGTCGCGCAGCGCGTCCTGTCCGCCTACGATGACCGCCTGTCGGTCCTGCGCGCCGAGGCCAGCGTGCTCGATCGCCGGTCGAGGACGTTCTCGCTGCTGCGCGGGCTCTCGTTCGCGGCCGCGGCCGTGGCCGGGGGGTACGCGCTCTTCGGCCACGTGCCGCGGTGGGTCACGTACGCGGCCGTGTCGGTGACCTTGGTGTTCCTCGGTCTGCTCGTGGCTCACGCGCGCCTCGTCACCCGGATGACGGAGCTCGAGCAGCGCATCGGCCTCTACGTGCGCGGCAAGCGGCGCGTCGCCGGCGATTTCGCCGATTTCCCTGAGCGGGGCGATCGCTTCGCCGCGCCGGACCACGATTACGCGGGCGATCTCGACGTGTTCGGGCAGGCGTCGCTGTTCCAGCTGCTCAGCGTGGCCCAGACGGGCGAGGGCGAGGCCACGCTCGCGGCCTTCCTCGCGGAGCCCGCCCCGGCCTCCGTCGTGGCGGCGCGGCAGGAGGCGGTGCGCGAGCTCGCCGACCTCGGGGCGTTCCGGGAGGATCTCGCGGTGGTGGGCATGCAGGCGGGGGCGCGCGGGCGCGAGGCCGGCCCGCTCATCGCGTGGGCCGAGGCGCCCCCGTCGCTGCTCGGCGCGGACGCGCGCGCCAGCGGCCTGCCGGTGAGCGCGCTCCTGACCGCGGCGAAGGTGCTCGTGCCGCTGACGCTGGCGCTGCTCGCGGCGCCGCGGTTCGTCCCCGCGGAGCAGCTCGGGCTCCTCCGGCACGCCTTCCTCCTGCCGCTGGCCGCCCAGATCCTCGTGCTGGTCCTGCTGAAGCCCGCGATCGAGCCGATCCTCGCCGCGGCCTCGTCGCGCGAGGCGCCGTTCGCCCGGTACCGGCCGATCCTCGCCCGCATCGAGGATCAGGCGTTCTCGTCGGCGCTGCTCCGCGAGCTCAAGGCCGAGCTCGCGGGGCCCTCGGGCGTGCTCGCCTCGCGGGAGATGACGGCGCTGGAGACCCGGGTCGGCTACTCGGACCTGCGCCACAGCGGGCTCGTCCATATCGTCGCCGACCTCTTCCTGCTCTGGGACGTGTGGTGCGCGCTCGCCCTGGAGCGGTGGAAGCTGCGCGCGGGCCGGCACGTGAAGGCGTGGATGCGGACGCTCGGGCAGGTCGAGGCGCTCGCGAGCCTCGCGACGTTCGCGCACGAGAACCCGGACTACGCGTACCCCGAGGTGAAGGACGGCGAGCCGCGCTTCACGGCGGCGGAGCTCGGCCACCCGCTCCTCCCGCGCGGGCGGCGGGTGGCGAACGACGTCTCGCTGGAGGGCGCGGGCGCCGCGCTGCTCGTGACGGGCTCGAACATGTCGGGCAAGAGCACGCTGCTGCGCGCCGTCGGGGTGAACGCCGTCCTCGCCCTCGCGGGCGCGCCGGCCTGCGCGTCGTCGCTGTCGCTGTCGCCGGTCCGCGTGCGGACGAGCATGCGGATCAAGGACTCGCTCGAGCACGGCGTCTCGCACTTCTACGCGGAGCTCACCCGCCTGAAGCGCGTCGTCGACGGCGCGAACGGCGGCGAGCGGGTCCTGTTCCTGCTCGACGAGATCCTCCACGGCACGAACGCGCGGGAGCGCCAGATCGGGGCGAGGGCGGTCGTGCGGCACCTCGTCGCGCAGGGGGCCATCGGCGCGGTGTCGTCCCACGACATGGGGATCGCCGTGCTGGAGCAGGAGACCTCGGGCCGAGTGCGCAACATGCACTTCGAGGAGCTCGTTGTCGATGACAGGATGACCTTCGACTACAAGCTGAAGCCCGGCGTGGTGACGAGCGCGAACGCGCTGCGGCTCATGAAGATCGTCGGGATCGACGTCGACTTCTCGGAGGGCGAGCGGACGGCGACGGCAGCGGCGGCGACGACGACCGCGGAGGCGCGGGAATGAGCGCGGCACACGGCGGCGTTGAGGGCGCCATGACTTCTCCGCTCCCGCTGTGCCTCCCGCGGCGTGCCCTCACCTCGGCGCGTCCCCTGCTCTCCTGCGCGCTCCTCGCGATCTTCACGGCAGCGAGCGCCTGCGCCACGGCGCCGCCGCCACCGCCGGCGCCGTCGCCACCTCCCCCGCCGGCGAGCGGCGGATCGACCCCGCCGGCCGCGGAGCAGGGCGCAGGCGCGCCGGCCGCGGCGCCGGGCGCGCCGGCCGCGGCGCCGGGCGCGCCGGCCGCGGCGCGGACCGAGATCGACGAGGGCGGGGCCGCGCTCCTCCGCGCGGAGGGCCTCGACGGCGCGTTCGTCCTGTTCGACGCCGCGCGGGGCGTCACCCACGTCGTGAACCCCGACCGCGCGGCGGCGCGGTACGTGCCCGCCTCGACCTTCAAGATCCCGAACACGATCATCGGCCTGGAGACGGGGGTCATCCCGGACGAGCGCTTCACGCTGCGGTGGGACGGGGTGAAGCGCAGCGTGCCCGACTGGAACCGTGATCACGACCTCGCGTCGGCGATGAAGCACTCGGTCGTCTGGTTCTACCAGGAGGTCGCGCGCCGGATCGGGCCCGAGCGCATGCAGGCGCACCTCGACGCGCTCGGCTACGGCAACCGCGACATCTCGGGGGGCATCGACAGGTTCTGGCTGACCGGGGGGCTGCGCATCTCCCCGCACGAGCAGATCGATTTCCTGCGGCGGCTCCACGCCGGCGCGCTGCCCTGCTCTGCGCGGAGCCTGGACATCGTGAAGCGGATCCTCGTGCTGGAGCAGACGCCTGCCTTCACGCTGCGCGGCAAGACGGGGCTGGAGATCGACGAGCGATCGACCACCGGCTGGCTGGTCGGCTACGTCGAGCGCGGGGCGGACACCTACTTCTTCGCGACCGTGCTCCTCGGCAACGGCAGCGACGGCAAGCGCATCATGCCGCTGCGCAAAAGCCTGACCCGCGCCCTGCTCAAGCGGCACGGCGCGCTCCCCGAGGACGCCTAAGAGGACGCCTGACGCGGGCGCCTCACCCGACGCCGGGCGGCGAAGCGCCGGCGCCCGCACCTCGCCCAGCTACGCCGGCGCTGCTCCCGGTGACCCCGGCGCCACGCTCGATGAGGGTGGCGTCGCGCTCGATGAGGGAGGTGCCGCCCCCGGTGACGGCGGTGCCGCCGCCGGGGATGCCGTCGCGCGCGCCGCCCACGCGAACGCGGCGATCCGCTCGGCGAAGCGGCGCGGGTCGTCGACCTGCGGGCAGTGCCCGATCCCTTCGGGCTCCTCGATCTCCGCGTGCGGAGGCAGGTGCCGCCGGTAGTACTCGAGGTTGGCGCTCGGCATCAGGCGGTCCGAGCGGCCCCAGATCAGCAGGATCGGCATCGAGAGGGCGCCCAGCTGCTCGGGCGTGAACGCGTGGTCGCACCGGGCCGAGCGCGTGAAGGAGAGGATGGTCTCGCGCGAGAACGTCCGCACGACGTCGCCGGCGATGAGGGGGGTGAACCACGGGACGCGGTGGTAGAGGCGCGCGAAGAACGCGTGCGCGTCGGCGCGCGACCGCAGGTTGAACACCGAGAGCAGCTGGGCGAGCTCGGCCTGCTCCATGCCGGCGCCGGCCGGCGACGCGAGCACCAGCGCGCGCACGCGGTCCGGGGAGCTCAGGGCGTAGCTCACCGCGACCGCGCCGCCGAGGGAGTTGCCGACGACGATCGCCGGCTCGTCGAGCTCGCGGTCGAGCAGCTCGTGCATGGCGGTGGCGAGGCACTCGGGCGTGAACGCCGACGCCGGCGCCGCGCTCCACCCGTGCCCCGGCGACTCCGCGGCGATGACGCGGCGGGCGCGCCGCCGTAGGCGTTGCAGCACCGGCGCGTACGGGAGCGCCGAGGAGCCGATGCCGTGGAGCAGGACCACCGTCGGGAGCGGGCCCGTGCCCGGAGCATCGTAGAGGTGCAGCCGGCAGACCGACGTGTCGACCCAGCGGCTCTGCACCCCGGACCTGTTCAGCGCCCCCTTGGCGAGGCGCTCTGCGAGCGGGAGGATGCCCATGCGCCGGGCATAGCAGATGGAGCGGCGTCCCGCGGGGGCGGAAGCGCAGGCGGCCAGCGCGCGCGGCGTGCGATCCGCGCTACGCGGGCCGCGGACGAGGCCGTGGGCGCGCCCGATTTCCGTTGAGCTCCATGGAGATCCGCGCAACATCTCCGGCCGTGCGATCGCCCCTCCTCGCCGCCGCCGTCACCCTGGTCGCGTGCTCGCGCCCCGAGCCGCCGACGCTCAAGCCCGAGCTCGCGACGGTGACCGCCGTCACCGTCCAGGGCATCGATCTGCGGGTCCAGATCCAGGCGTACAACCCGAACAGCATCGATCTCTCGACGCGCTCGATGAAGGCGAGCGTGGTGCTCGACGGCAAGTACGACGTCGGCACGGTCACCGCGCTCACGCCGCTCGAGCTGCCCGCGAAGAAGTGGACCCGGATCGAGGCGCCGCTCTCGGTGAAGTGGCAGGACCTCACGAGCATCGCCGCGCTGGCGACGCAGAGCCGCGGTATCCCGTACCAGGTGAGCGGCACCGTCGCGATCGGCGGGGAGACGCTCAACGTGGATGTGCCGTTCCGCCTCGCGGGGACGATCACGCACGAGCAGCTCGTCACGGCGATCGGCAACTCGCTGCCGGGCCTGCCCCTCCCCGGCCTGCGCTGAGGAGGCTTACCGCTGCTTCCCCGGGGGAGGCCTCGCGTGACCGCCGAAGCCGCCCGATCGAACCGACCTCGTGTGAGTGGACCTCACGTGAGCGGTCCGAAGCGCTTCTCGTAAGCTGCAAGCTTCTCCGCGAGCGCCTGGGACCGCTCCTCCGCCGCTCGGGCCTGCTCCTCCGCCGCTCGGGCCTGCTCCTCCGCCGTCGGAAGCACGCGTCCCTCGGCGTCGAGCCACCGGAGCCATCTCCCTTTGCTGCCCAGGTACAAGCCATCCCGCACACCGAGGCGCACACCGAGCTGCTGGCTTGTCAGCTCACCATCCGCGTTCGAGGCCATCGGCTCGTAGGCGCGAGAGGCGATGTCGAGCAGATACCCTTCCAGGATGTTCTTTATCGGATCGAACAGAAAGTACTCCGGCACGCGCAGCACCTTCGCATAGATGCGCATCTTCTCGCCGCGATCGACCGACTCCGTGCTCTCCGAGAGGAGCTCGATGACCACATCCGGCGTCCTGCCGTTCTCTTGCCATACGACCCAGGACTTCCTGTCTCGGCGTACCGTGTCGAGCACCACGAAGACGTCCGGCCCACGGAAGTCGTTCTTCATGGTCTGGAGCTCGCTGAAATAAATCGCCATGTTGCCGCTGACGTAAACGTCGTCGCGTTCCTTCCAGAAGAGGTCCAGCGACTCGATCAGCAGCAGCATTTGCTTGCGGTGGCGATCGCTCTCCATGGGCTCACCGTCGTCGTGGGGGAGTTCGTCCTCTCCGGGCGGCGGGATCGGGACGAGCGAGGTCTCGCTGGCGTACGGCATGGGCTTCCTCGAGGCGATCTTACCAGGTTCCCGCGAGGCCGCAGCCGTGAAGGCGGACAGCGCGCTCGCGCGCGGCGGGCCGCAGCAGAGGGGAGCGCTCGGCTTACGCGGCTCGCTCGGCTTGCGTGGGACGACGCGCCGCCGTGCCGGAGATCGTGACGAGGGCCCGGCGCGCCCTGCGGTCTCCAGCGTTGTGTCGAGCCCACAAAGCTTGCAGAATCGCGGCGGAGGAGACGTCCGTGCCCGTCCACGAGGAGCCCCCCGTTCGCGCGCGTCGGCGGTCGTCGATGCGCCCGTCTCCCCCGCCGGAGGGCGCAGCCCGATGTCCGGCGGCCTGATCTTCCACGACGGCGGCGGCGGGGCCGTCGCTCGCTGCGCGCGCTGCGGCGCCGAGGCGGCGGGGCCGTGCGCGCGCTGCCGCGCCCCCGTGTGCGGCGACTGCTGCGTGCTCACCGAGGGCGGCGCGCGCGTCTGGGCGATCTGCCTCGGGTGCGAGGATCGCGGCGGCCGCTCCCTCCGCCGCGGCTGGACGACCGTCCTCGGGTGGATCGCGCTGCCCATCGCGGCGCTCGCGCTGGTCGTCGGGCTGCTCGAGTGGTTGCATGGATGAAGGAGAGACCGGAGGCGTCATGTTCAGCGTGAAGCAAATCGAAGGCGCGATCCCCACGGTGGAGCTCATCGATGGCGGCTCCGCGAGCCGCGCCGTGGTGGCGCCGGCGCGCGGCGGCATCATGACGGAGCTCGCCCTCGGCGGGCGCGAGCTGCTCTACCTCGATCGCGCCACCTTCGAGGATCGCAGCGCCAACGTGCGCGGCGGCAACCCCGTGCTCTTCCCCTCTCCCGGCAAGCTCGCCGGCGACGCCTGGTCCGCCTCCGGCGCAGCCGGGCAGATGCGGCAGCACGGCTTCGCCCGCGCCCTGCCCTGGTCGCTCGACGATCACGGGGCCGCCGCGCCGGGGGGCGCCTACGCGCGGCTCACGCTGCGATCGAGCGAGGCGACGCGCGCGCAGTACCCGTGGGATTTCCGCGCCGAGCTCACCTACACGCTCCTCGGCAGGGCGCTCCGGATCGATCTCCGCGTGACAAACGAGACCGGCGGAGGCGCCCCGCCGATGCCCTTCGGGGCCGGCTTTCACCCGTATTTCGCCGTCTCCCAGGCGGACAAGGCCCGCGCCTCGATCGAGACGCGGGCGACGCGCGCGTTCGACAACACCACGAAGCGGGAAGCACCCTTCGACGGCTTCGACCTGACCCGGCCCGAGGTCGACCTCCACCTGCTCGACCACGGCTCGACCGAGAGCTCGCTCTCGATCGAGGGCGCCCGCATCGCCGTCCGCGGCTCGCCCGAGTTCACGCACTGGGTCGTGTGGACCTTGCAAGGCAAGGACTTCGTCTGCCTCGAGCCCTGGACCTGCCCGGGGAACGCCCTCAACACCGGAGAGCGCCTCATCCACCTGCCGTCGCGCGAGACTCGGGCGCTGTGGATCGAGATCTCCGCCTGAAGCGATGGCGGCCGCGCGCTCCCGCGCGGAGCGCTGAAGAGCGCGCTGGAGAACGCGCTGAAGAAACAGAGATGCCGCACCGCGCCGCCGGAGAGGCGCGGCTTCTCGGTTGACTGCGGGCGGGAAAACGCGTCGAATCCCGCCATGACTTCTACAGATCTCCTTACCGCACATCGATCCCTGCTCGCCCGCAGCCGAACGCTCCTCGGGCGGCGACCTCGCCTCTCGCTCTTCGCCCTGGCGGCCGCCGCGCTGGCGACGACCGTCACCGCGGGCGCCTCCGCGGCGCCGGCCTGGACGGGAGACTTCGAGACCGGAAATCTGAACCAGTGGAACACGACCCTGAACGGCGAGCACATCTCCGTGGTGACGTCGCCTGTCCTTCAGGGCACGAAGGCCGGGAAGATCCAGCTCACCAACGACGCGAGGTGGTCGAACGGCATCAAGCGCGTCGAGCTGAACCACAAGCCGGCCGCCGGGCGCACGGCCGAGGGCGCCGAGCTCTACTTCGCCTGGAGCTTCTATCTCCCCGAGGCGCTCGCGGCGGACCCGCCGACGCAGATCGGATACTGGGAGTCCGACCAGACCTACAACCAGATGATGTCGTTCGAGGTCGTGGGACAGCACATCAGCTTCGCCACCCGCAAGCCCAACAACAAGGTGCACTGGGAGGCGGACGGCGCGGTGACGCCCGGCGTGTGGCACCGCATCGCGCTGCACATCCGGTGGTCGACGAACCCGAGCCAGGGCTCCGTCGACGTGTGGTTCGACGGCAAGCAGGTCGTCACCAAGGGCATGGCGCAGACGCTCGCCGACAACAACCCGCTCTTCACGCAGCTCGGCCTGCTGCGCAACCCGGCCGAATTCACGGACAGCCCCGTCATCATCATCGATGACGCCGTGGAGGGGAACACGCTCGAGGACGTCCGCCCCGCGCTGCCCTCTTCCGGGGAAGGGGGCGCTGGCGGGGCTGGCGGGACTGGCGGGGCCGAGAACGCCGGGGGCGCGGGCGGCGACGCCGCAGGCGGCAGCGACGCCGCGGGCGGCAGCGACGCCGCGGGCGGCAGCGACGGAGCGGGCGGCGATGCAGCGCCCGGCCCCAGCGCGTCGAGCTCCTCCTCCGGCGCTTCCGGCGGCGGCTCCCCCGGCTCGGGGACCGGCGGCACGGACGAGGTCGAGGTCGGCGAGGGCGACGACGGCGGCTGCAGCTGCAGCACCGCCGGCTCGCCCGCGGCCCCGGCGCCCATGGCCCTCGCTGGCCTGGGCCTCGCCGCAGCGCTCGCGTTCGCACGGCGGCGCGAGCGGCGCTGAGCCGCCGCGCGCGGCGCGAGCCGCAGCGCCCAGGCACGAGCGAGGCCGCCCTGAACCCATGACGAGGGCGGCCCTTCAACAAAATTGATTTTCAGATCAATTTTTATCAGCCCAACATTGACAAACTTGGCACCGGCGACGATATTTCGTTCATCCCGTGGCAAGATTTGTCGTTCGATGCCCCAGCTGTGACGGGGAGCTGCGCGCGACGCGGCTCGGCTGCCAGAGCTGCGGAACCCACCTCGACGGTCAGTTCGAGATCCCCGCGCTGCTCCAGCTGTCGCCGGACGATCTCGCCTTCGTGACCGCGTTCGTGCGCTCGTCGGGGAGCCTGAAGGCGATGGCTCAGCTCCTTCAGATCAGCTACCCGACGGTGCGAAACCGGCTCGACGAGATCATCGGCCGGCTCGATGCGATCGAGAAGGGGGCAGAGCGGCGGCGGCACGAGATCCTGGATGCGCTCGAGAAGGGGCGGCTCTCCGCGAAGGAGGCCGAGGAGGCTCTGCGCAAGGTGGGACTATGGTGATGACCACGCCCGACGAGAGAGTGCGCGCGCTCGTGCGCGACAACGTCATCAAGCCCGCGGAAGGCGAGCGGCTGCTCGCCACGATGTCGCCGCGGCCCCCCCGGCGCGGGTGGCGGCTCGCGCTGAATCCATTCGAGCGCTTCGGCGGGGGGACCGCCGCCGCGGCAGGGCTCGCCGTCGCCGCGCTGAGCGTCGCCGTCACGAGGCTCGGCGTTCGCTTCGACGGCTTCCTCGACCTGCACGTGGCGCCTGCCGTCATCCCGTACAGGACGGCGCTCCTCGAGCAGATCGTCGTGTGGCCGTTGCCCGCCCTGCTCTTCTGGGCCTACGCGCGGCTCCTGGGGCGCCGCGTCCGGATCATCGATTTTCTCGGCGTGATCGGGCTGTCGCGCGCGCCGCTCGCGCTCGCGGCCATCGCGCTCGGCCTGCTCGCCCCGCCGCTGCCGCCGGGCATACCCACGCTCACGCCCGAGCTGGCGGTCATCGCCGTCCTCGCGGCGCTGGGTCTCGTGTGGTCCTTGACGCTCCTCGTTCAGGGCATCAAGAACGCCTCCGGTCTGCGCGGCGCTCCTCTGATCGCAGGGCTCATCGGACTCGTGCTCGCCTCGGAGATCCTCTCGAAGGTCGCGCTCGCGTACCTCGGCTGAGGCGTCGATTTCCCGGTTCCCGGCGCGCCGCCGGCTTGCGCGGCGCGCGCTGCGGTGCCCGCACGGCCGCGAGGGCGCGCCTGCGCGCCCCGGGCGGAGCTGCACTTATCTCTCATCCTCGGAGGGCTCGTCATGTCATTGCGATCGTGTCTCGTGGTCCCGGCGCGCCGCCGCGCGCTCGCCGTCTCGTGTGCCGCCGCGCTCGCGGTGTCGCCCCTCGGCGCGGGTTGCCGCTCCGGAGAGCCCGCGTCGTCCGCCGGCGGGAACGGCGCTCCCCCGGGCGACACGGAGGTGCCTGACGCGGAGGTGCCTCCACCGCCGGACGCGCCGGCGTGTCCGGAGGCGGCCAGCGCCGAGATCACTGTCGAGAACGCGCGCGGCGCGCTGTCTGGCACGCTCGAGGTGCCGGCCGGGTGCGGGCCGTTCCCTGCAGTCGTGATCATCCCCGGGTCGGGGCCGACGGACCGGGACGGCAATCAGGCCGCCGCGGGCATCCGCGCGGACACGTACAAGCTCCTCGCGGAAGGGCTCCGTGACAGGGGCGTCGCGTCGATTCGCTACGACAAGGCCGGCATCGGCGCGAGCGTCTCCGCGGCACCCCGGTCGGAGCAGGAGCTGCGCTTCGAGATGGGCGCCGACGACGCCGGCCTGTGGGTGAAGAAGCTCCGCGACGATGGGCGCTTCGCGACGGTCACGGTGGTGGGCCACAGCGAGGGCTCGCTGCTCGGTATGCTGGTCGCCCAGGAGACCGAGATCGACGGCTATGTCTCGATCGCCGGCGCGGGCCGGCCCATCGGCGACGTGCTGCGCGAGCAGCTCGCCAGCCTCCCGGCCGAGGATCGCGAGAGGGCTTACGCGATCCTCGGCCAGCTCGAGGCCGGGGAGCTCGTCGCGGACGTCCCGCAAACACAGCTGTTCATGAGCATGTTTCGGCCGAGCGTGCAGCCGTACATCATCTCCTGGATGAAGCACGATCCCGCGGTGGAGATAGCGGCCGTCACGGCGCCCACCCTCCTCCTGCAGGGGACGACAGACATCCAGACCAAGGTCGAGGACGCGGAGCGGCTCGCCGGCGCGCGGCCGGACGCGGCGCTCGTCATCATCGAAGGGATGAACCACACGCTGAAGGAGGCGACGCTGTCGAACGCATCGCAGAACGCCGCGTACGCCGATCCGAGCCTGCCTGTCGTGCCGCGCGTCTTCGAGGCGATCGAGGCGTTGATTCGGCAGGAGTGACGCACGGGCTTCTCCATGGCCTCGTTCCAGGTGTACCCTCCTCGAGGACCATGGGATCGTGCAAGGGCTGCGGGTGGATGCTTCGCGCCGCCGAACGCGTGTGCCCCGCCTGCGCCTGGTCGCGCGCTGGTGCGCGCGCTCGCTCCGCACGTCTCTGACGCCGCCGCCGCGCTGGCGGCGCAGTGCGGCCACCTGCCGCTCACGCTCTGCGTGGCCGCGGGCGCGCTCGCCGCGGAGGAGGGCCTGGATCCGGCCGACTACCCAGCGCACGCGACCACGCCCGCGCGCGCCGCAAGGCCGATGAGCGCAGGCGGCGAGGCGGATAGCGCGTCTCCGTATCCACGGCAGGGGTCCTTTCTAGCGCCAGACCATGCGGCGACGGAGAGCGCGACGACGGATCGCACCCCTTCGGGAGGCATGGCCCCAACCCGGGCTCAACGAATAGGCGTTTGCGGGACTTGCGTGCCGAAGCGCCCCGGAGGCCTCCGGCAAAGTGCTGTCGGCAAGCAGCAGGCCTGTGCCGGGGAGGCAAGCGAAGAAGACGGCTTCATTTACAGGAAGAACTCGATCCTCCCCCACCGCGCCGAGGTCACGATGACGACGACGTTGCCGCCGCCCGACTTCAGCGTGCGTGCTTTCGCGGTCGTGCCGAGCTCGATGGGGGTGGGCTTCGTCGACGGGGCGCTGCTCGGCGTGTGGGGCCACGGGTTCTCGACGTTGGTCACGTTGATGTGCGCCTGCCGCTTCGTGACCGGGGTCTTGCTGTCGGGCGCGGTGACCCTCTTGGAGAGCTGCGCCATCGCCTCGTTCAGGGCCTTGTCCACGTCACCCTGCTTCTCGGTGGTGATGTTCTTCGTCTCGATGGCGATGGTCGAGTGCGGCGTGAAGAGGCTCACGTCGGGGTGGCGCTTCGTGTCGTGGCCCAGTTCGGCGGAGATCTTACCCATCCCGAACAGGACGGGGTTGATGGCCTTCTTCAGCTCCAAGAAGGACGCATGGCACTTGTTCCAGTGGTTGTAGGCCCATGCGCGCAGCCCCTCGGCTTGAGGTGAGTCGGGCGCCAGGCTGGAGGTATACCGCGCGAGCTCCTCGCCACACGCGTGCGTCTCCTCAAGGACTTGCGTCCAGTATTGGCCCGCCACGTCCAGCTTTGAGGGCGCTGCGACGGCGGCGGATCGCTGCACGATCCGCTCCGAGTCCGCGCGGGGAGATGGCGTCCGGGACACGCGCTGCGGGGCGACCGCTGCGGGGTGAGGCGCGGGCCCCCGCGGGAGCATCGCCGGGTGTGCGGGCCTCTGCTGCACGATCATGGCCTCGTGCGGCACGCGCGGGCGCGCCACGGTGGCCGGATGGGGAGGCCGCTTGAGCTGGGTCATGGCTCCGGCACCATCGGGCATCGGATTGAGCCAGGCCAACTAATCGGCTCGGGAGCTTCGGCCCGCCACAATCGATCTTCGTCTTCAGACCTAGCCCCAGGTGCCTTTCCGAGGGCGCGGCGGAAGCGAGCCGGCGGCGCCGCGTCGCGCCTGTGTTACACGGCGCGGTCGTCTCGTGGGGAGGCGGCCCGATATCAACCCTGTCCGTTCACAGCTTCGGCTTGTCAGGTCCTTTGACCATCGTATTGTCATAAGGACGAGCGGTCGGCTGAACCAGCGGTGTCAACGCGCGAAAGGCGCTGCTCGCTCGTGCAGGCCAGCGCGGGCGTGTCGATCGGTTTGGAGACGTATCCGTCGCAGCCGGCCGCGCGGCCTCCCAGCCAAAACCGTCGTCCCGGTCCCCCTTGTCGTACGCACCCCAGGAGAAATCGATCCACGGCTGCGTGCACCAGAACCTGGTCATCGCCCCGGGATCGGTCCCCCTCACCGTCGCCGTGTCCTCCGGCGCGTCCTTCTCGGCGATGCCCAGGCACCTGCTGGAATGCTACGGGCGCGACCGGAGGCCATGCCCTGAAGGGGCCAGCCTCCCTGTGTGGAGGCCATGCCCCTCCGGAACGGCGCGCCCACTGCGCCGCCCGCGATCACGGGCCCGCCCGCAACCCGCCATTTCGGCCCTCCCGCCGCCGAGGCGTGCTAGAAGGCGACGCACATGAGCAGGGTCTCCGAACGCGCGTTTGCCGAGATGGTCGAGGCGGGGTGTCCCGCATGTGGTGGACGGCGGCTCAACCTGCGCTCGTATGTCGACGGGCTCGTGCCGCTCATGGAGGGTGAGCCCGTCGGGCCGATCAAGTGGGTTTACAAGGGCGAGATGTTCGTCGACGGGCTGTACGAGATCGCGTGCGGCGCGTGCCAGCACCTCCTGTTCACGGACGACCGCTGCCCGCGGTGCCACGCCGAGGGCGGCCTCGAGCGCGGGCTCACGACCACCAACACGTACGCCGCGCCGGAGCGGTGCTCGCGGTGCGAGCACATCGAGGTGCGCTTCATCGCGTTCGTGCCAATCCGCGTGAAGTACGAAGGAAAGCGCGCGGACAGGGCGCAGACGAGCGTCGAGCTGCTCGACCCCGGCTTTCACGGCTATCGCGTCGACTGCAAGGACTGCGGCAAGATCGCCGAGCGCGCGGACGCGTGCCCGATCTGCGAGAGCCCGGCGCCGATCCGGGCACGCTTCAGCAGCTGATCGAGCGGCCGCGGGAGGCCCGCTGCGTCAGGCGTGGCTCGCGATGAAGCTGGCCGTCGCCTCGGGCGACGAGAGGATCGCCCACTGGCGATCCGGGTACGAGAAGTTCCTGGCGAACGCGTCGGCCACCGGCTGGCTGCGCGAGGCCGCCGCGAGGAGCGCCAGCGCGTGATCCGGCGGCGGCAGGAGGAAGGCGTTCGTCCACTCCGTGGCCGGCCGGAGCGCGTCCCAGAGGCGCTCCTCGAGGTCCGCGCAGAACGCCTCGTCGAACGCGGCGCCGGCGGACGCCTGCCCGGTGATCCGCTCGGCGGCGAGCCACGCCGCCAGCGTGGCCATGTTCGCGCCCTGGCCCGTGATCGGATCGTGGGTGATGTGGAGATCGCCCAGCGCGAGCGCGAACCTGCCGCCGCCGAGGGGCGCGTACGCGCGCCGCACCACCGGCGTCACGGCGCCGATCAGGTAGTCGCGCGGGCCGGCCAGGCCGAAGCTCGCCCGATCGACGCGCTCGGCCGTGAGCGGCGCGTGCGTGAGCACCGCGTCGAGCAGCGCCGCGTCGAACCGCGCCGGATCGTCCTCGTAACGCATCCGCGTGATCGGCTCGAGCGCGCCGCCGGGGATCGCCTCGATGAGCAGCGAGGGCACGACGCCGCCGAGCGTGAGGTACTGGTTCTCGAAGATCTCGCCGTGCCCCGGGGAGAGCTGGAACATGAACTTCAACGGTGGCCCGGGGGGCATGCGGAGCCCGCGGACGATGCCCGCGAAGAGCCGCCGCTGGGGCGCGGCGTGCGGGCTTCGCTCGGCGACCCTCGGGAAGAGGTCCGTGAGGCCCGCCCGGCCCGTGGCGACGACCACGAGGTCGTGCTCGGCGGCGAGGCCGCGGACGCCGGCCGCGTCGATCGAGGCCTTCACCACGCGGCCGCCCCGCGCGGCGAAGTCCTCGAACAGCCGGGGGAGATAGACGCGCATGTCGATGAAGAGCGCTTGATCCGCGAGGTGGCCGACGAAGCCGAGCGGCGGCTCCGTCGCCACGCGGATCTGGAAGGTGCTTGTGGCAACCTCGGGCCCCTCCCAGTGCGCGACGCCGAGCGCCCGCTGGCGCGCGCGGGTCGGCGCGGAGAGCCCGACGGTGCTGGGCAGGCGCCCCGCCCGGATCTCGTCCGGCGTGCGCTCCTCGTAGAGGCTCACGTCGAGGCCCTCCTTCTGGAGGTGCAGCGCGAGGTGCAGGCCGGCCATGCCGGCGCCGACGATTGCAATGGTGGGCATCCTTGTCCTCCTCGTTTCTTCTCACCTGTGCGTGCGAGCTTCACGACGAGGTCCGCCAGGCGCTCGCCGCCCCCGGCGGCGGCGACGCCGCGGGAGCGGATCGCTGCGGCGAACACCCCTCGCGCGGCGGCGCTGTCCCGGCGGATCCCTCGTCGCAACCATCACCCTGCGTGGCTCTGGCCAACGTAGAGGAAGTACGAGGACGAGTCGCGGCTTCGAGCGCGGCACCGTGACCGGCCTCACTGCGGCGCCGACGGCCTTCATCCCGTCCAGATCTTCACGACCAAACCGCCCCGGCGCGCGGCAGGCCGGAGAACTCCCCTTGTACCCATCGGTTCCGGTGTAGGGAGCGTCGGCGTAAACGATGAAGCTCTCGCACCCTGGCTCCCGGCGAGAGCCTCTCCGGGTGGTTCAAGGCGGGGCGCGATTTTTCCGATGCGCGTTGACTCGAGGGGAAGTGCGTGGAGCGAGCGAGCCATGTAGAAGAGAAGGAGCGTGAGAAAGTCATTCACACATTCCTGGAGCTGGACCGGTCCGCTCGCGATGTCCGCTGCGCTGCTCGCCGCCTGCGGCGACGCCGCGGAGGATCCCCGGCCGGACGGCAGCAGCGTGGGCAGCTCAGGCACTGGCGGCAACGGCGGCTCCGGCGGCAACGGTGGCAACGGTGGCGACGCAAGCGCCGCCGGCTCCGGCGGCCTGGGCGGCGCGGGCGGGGGGGCGCCGCTGCCCCCCGATCCCGCAGCGCCGCTCTTCGCCGGAACGAGCATCCCGCGGTTCGAGATCACGCTGTCGCAGGCGTCGATTGAAGAGCTCAACGCCACGCCCGACGAGTACGTCCCCGGGGAGCTCACGGTGACGCTGGACGGCGAGGTGATCGAGCTCGCCGACGTCGGCGTGCGGCTCAAGGGCGTCCACGGCTCGTTCCGTACCCTGGACGCCAAGGCCGCGTTCTTGCTCAAATTCGACGAGTTCACCGACGACCAGACCCTGCTCGGGGTGGAGAAGCTCGCGCTCAACAACATGGTCCAGGACCAGAGCATGATCCACGAGCCCCTGGCCTACGCGCTGTTCCGCGCGATGGACGTGCCCGCGGCGCGCTCGGCCCACGCGACGGTATGGCTGAACGGCTCGCCCTACGGCCTGTATGCCACCGTCGAGGCAGCGGACAACCCTCGCTTGCTGGATCGATGGCTCGGCGGCCACGAGGGCAGCCTGTACGAGGGGGCTTACGGGAGCGATCTCGAGCGCTCGAGCATCGAGACCTTCGACCAGGACAACGGCGATGACGTCGCGTTCGCCGATCTGGCGGATCTCGTGGACGCGCTCGACGGCATGACGAGCCCGGACACGTTCCTCGCCGAGGCGTCGCAGTACATCGACATGGATCGCTACCTCGCGTTCGCGGCCACGGAGACCTTCATCGGCCACTGGGACGGTTATGCCTGGTATCGCAACAACTACTTCATCGCGCGGCGCCCGGACGACGGCCGCTGGACCTTCCTCCCGTGGGGCCTCGACCAGACCTTCTCGGACGATCTCTATCCCTTCGGCGGCGAGGCCCGCCTCCAGCAGATGTGCACCGCCTCGCCGCCCTGCCTGCAGGCGCTCGCAGCGGCGTTCGAGCGCGTCCTCGAGCGCGCGTCGGAGCTCGACCTGGCGAGCGACGCCGAGGCCGCGCGCTCCCTGATCTGGGACGACGTGCTCGAGGACCCGCGCCGGGAAGCGAGCTCCGATGTCGTCGACGCGGAGATCGACGCCACCATCGCTTTCCTGAACGACCGTCCTGCGGGCGTGCGGGCGGGCCTCGCCTGCGCGGACCCCTCGGGGCTCGACGCGGACGGCGACGGATCGTCCGGCTGCGGCGAAGACTGCGACGACGGCGATGCCTCGGTGTACCCGGGCGCGCCCGAGCTGTGCGACCTGACCGACAACGACTGCGACGGGCTCGTGGACAACGATCCATCGTGCCCGCACTGCGCCCCGCACCCGCTTCCGGAGGGCGGCTCTCTGGCGCTCTGCTTCGCGCCCGCGACGTGGGCGGACGCGGAGCTCGACTGCATCGCGCAGGGCGGGCACCTCGTGTCCATCCACGACACGGAGACGCAGGATCTCGTGGTCTCGAGCGCCGACGAGGTCCAGCCGGGCGATTGGTGGATCGGGCTCACCGACGCGGCGTCCGAGGGGGACTTCGCGTGGACCGACGGCACGCCGTACGACGCCGAGCGCTGGGCGGGCGGCGAGCCGAACAACGCCGGCGACGGAGAGAATTGCGTGGAGCTGGCGAGCTGGGCCAACGGGCAGTGGAACGACATGCCCTGCGACGCCGAGATGCCCTACGTGTGCAGGCTGCCTTGATGAGCCCACGCCCGGGAGCTTCGACGCGCCTGTGACATGTCACGTGACATGTCACGCATGTCCCGTGACATGTCACGCATGCACCGTGACATGTCACGATGCGTAGATACGGTAAACATACACAACCATTCCAGCCGGACGGCACCGGGGTCTTCCACGGTGCGTACGTCGTCGTTGCATTCTGTATGTCTCCGCGCTACGGGAGCCGGGCTCGGTGCTTCTACAGGTGCATGAGTGTGAGGGGGGACTGAACTGGTATGCCTGCTGCATCATAGCGGAGCGCAGGTTCGTGTAATCCGGGCCTGGTCGTTTGAGAAGGCGAGTGAGGCGTACGATATTACGCCGCGGCGAGCCGAACGACGCGGCCGTGCCCGTAGCGCACGAAGATGCGTCCCGCCGAGGCAGCAAACCGCAGATTTCGAGCCGCCAAAGACGCCGAGACGATGCTCCGCGCTTGGCGCCTTGGCGGCCCATTTCCACGTTCGATCAACGTGATTGGCTGCTCGCCCGAGTCTCTCCGCCGGGATCCACATCAGGGCAAGAGAGCGAACCGGCAACGCCGAGCGTTTCTCCGCTCGATGACACCGTAAGGCGCGACCGCAGCGAGGGAGGGGCACGCCGTCTATCGAGCCTGGCGAGCGAGTCCATCTCCAATGTCCGAACCATGAAAGACAAAAGAAGAATGAAGACCGATTCCATCGTGACCGCTTCGACCCTCCGTCGCCTCGCCTGCGCCACCTCCGCGTTGCTCCTGGGCGCTCTCTCGACCGGATGCATCGCCGGTCCGGGGAGCGACGCAGGGGACGAGGAGACGGTGGGCTACGCCGCAGACGCGCTGAGCGGCTACTACCAATGGATACGACGGACCACGACCAACACGGCTGGTTACGACATGGGGTTGACGTCGGCTGGCACCTGCGTCCTCAGCGGTGTCGCAGGGAAGCTCGACATGGGTTTTCAATGGTACACGAGCGACAGGGAGTCGCGGGCCGCCGTGGAGCGAAGCGGAGGGCATAACTGGCTCTTCGCCTACGGGGGCGCCTACCACTCCAACTCCGCGCCGTACCATCTCTACAACCCTGTCCTGGCGCAAGCCACGTGCTTCCCCGACACCACGAACGTGCAGCTCGGGACCTGGGAGGCCTCGACCAGCAGCACGACCCTGGCAGCCCCCGTCAAGATCGCCGATCTGGATCCCAACCACCTCCGGCAATGCTTCCTCAGCGAGATCCGCAGCGTCCAGGAGGCATTCGACCAGATCACGGAGTTTGGGCGCGTGAAGGAGTACACGACGACGGACACCTGGCACCCGACGACTGGATGGTATCTGGAAGGCAGTCTCTACGCGAGCAGCTGGGACTCATCGACCCCGAACCTCGGGGCCACGTGCATCGACTTCCCTTCAGGGTCGGTGATCACCACCGGCTACGTTGGCACCCTCGGGGACACGGTCACCGAGACGATCACCTCGGGCACGGGGATCAAGGCGTGCGGGCTCACCCACGTCGGCGGCACGTTCACAGACTACGACTGGGACGATGGTGTGTTCATCGACATGCCCGCCACGCTGGATGGCCAGTGGACGATGACCGTCATGACCGGCAAGGGCGGCCATTGGGCTTGCGTGAAGTGACCCTCGGGTCGTGATTCGCCCGGCCGATGCTCGGCGAGCGGCGGATCCAGGGACGGACCCCGGGAACGCCGTACCGGGCTATATCCGCGCCGTCTCCTCGAGCTCCTTGCCCCGCGTCTCCGGCAAGAGCCACAGGATGAGCGCGAGCGCGACCAGCGGGAAGAGCGCCGTCGCGGACACCGCCGGTCCCCAGCCGATCTCCTCCGCGGCGAAGCCCACCGCGATCGGAGAGAGCATGTAGCCGATCCGGCCGAGCAGGTTGTTCGACCAGGCGATCGCGTCGCTCCGGAGGTGCGTCGGGAAGAGCTCGGTCATGTAGGCGTTCAGCACGGGGAGCACCCCGCTCGCGCCGAAGATGGCGAACACCAGCGCGGCCGTGAGCCCGCCCCGGGAGCCCAGGGAGTACGCGCCGAGCACGCCGGCCGACGCCAGCACATAGATGATCACCGCGCCCAAGCGGCGGCCCACCACGTCGATCAGCTTGCCCGAGGCGAAGATGAGCGGCATCGAGACCAGCGCGGCGAACGTGATGCTGCCGCCCACCTCGCCGTCGCTGAGCCCGCGCTCCCGGAGCGCGAACGTCTTCCAGAACGTCACCGCGTTCTGGGTGCAAACGTACGTGAGCCCCCAGATCAAGGCGAGCTGCAGCATCCGCCCGCGGTACGGCGTGCGCAGGATGCGCGTGAGCGGCGGCGCCGCCTCCCCCTCCCGCTCGGCCGCCGCCCGCTCGAACCGCGCCGTCTCGCGCAGGCCGCGCCGCGCCACGGCGATGAGCACGAGCGGGATCCCGCCGACGAGGTACACGCTGCGCCACCCGTACGGCGTCGCGAGGAGCAGCGGCACGACCCCGGCGCACACGATGGATCCCAGGCTCGAGAACGCCTGGATGACGCCGATCACCATCCCGCGCCGATCGCTCGGGTACTCCTCGGCCGCGTACACCATGCTGACCGCCCACTCGCCGAGGAGGAAGATGCGCGCGAGGAGCTGCAAGACGGCAAACACGTAGACGTTCGGCGAGAACGCCGTCAGCACGGAGAAGATCGTATACCCCGCGATGGTGACCGATAGCACCCGGCGCCGGCCCCACTGGTCCGCCTTGCGCACGAGCAGGTACGCGATCATCGTCCCCGAGTTGATGACCCCGACGAGGAGCCCCTCGTGGCGGGCCGAGAGGCCCATCTGCGCGCCGAAGTTCGGCAATATCTGCGTGAGCGCCAGGAAGTCGTAGCCCTCGAAGAACGAGGCCACGCTCAGGAACCAGAACAGCCGCCGCTGGTACGGCGTGAACGGCGTCTTCTCTTGCGGGGCGGCTGTCGTCATATCACCTGTTCCCTCCGAGCGGGCGCTCATAGACGCGATAACGCCGGTACGGCACGCACCCGGCCGACTCCACGATATGGCGCATCGCCGCGTTGTCCTCGTGGATCAAGGAGGCCTCGAGCCGCTCGTACCCCGCCGCGAAGAGGCCGTCGATCACGTGCCGCACGAGGAGCGCGTGGAGGCCTGTCGACCGGAACGCCGGCACGACGCCGATCAGCTTGAAGCTCGCCGTCCGGACGCGGCGGAGCGCCCCGAGGACGCGCGCCCAGCCGAGCGGCAAGAGCCGACCGCGCGCCGCCGCGAACGCCTCGTTCAGCTCGGGGAAGCACGCCGCGAACGCCGCGGGCTCGCCGCGCACCGTCGCGATCTGCAAGAGGCGCGGGCTCGCCAGCGCGACGAACGCGCGCCCCAGGTTCACGAACTCCGCGCGCGACATCGGGACGACCTCGGGCACGCCGCGGTAGGCCTCGGTGAAGACCGCGTGGGCGATCTCCATGTCGCGCGAGACGCGGTGAACCGCGACGCGCCGCACCTCGAGGCCGGGGAGGCTCACGGCGTCGGCCTTCCGGCGCAGCGCCTCGGGGAGCTCGCGGCGGCGCCCCGCCGCGTCGACGAGCGGCGTGTCGTAGGCGAGCATGTCGTACCGCTTCGAGAACCCCTCGGCCTCGACGAGCTCGCGGTAATACGGAGGGTGATGGCCCGCGAGCATCGGCGGCCGCGAGCCGTACCCCTCGACCAAAAGCCCGATGTCCTCCACCCGCGTCACGTTGCGCGGGCCCCGCAGCGACGTGGCGCCCTGCGCCCGCGCGCGCTCGCTCACCGCGCCGAAGAGCGCCCGCGCCGCCTCCGGATCGCGCTCGCACTCGAAGAAGCCGAAGAACGCCGTGCGCTCGCCGCTGTGGCGATCGTGGCGCCCGTCGAGGAGGAGCGAGATCGTGCCGACCGTCTCGCGCCCGCGCCGCGCCCGGAACAGGCGCAGGCGCGCGTCACGGAAGAAGGGGTTTCGCGGGTCGAGCCGCCGCAGGACGAGCGGGCGGAGCGGCGCCACGTAGCCAGGATCGGCGGCGTGGAGGCGCAGCGGCAGGTCGAGGATCTCGGTGAGATCCGCGCCGGCCTTCGCCTCCTCGACGGTGATCGACATCGAGGCGCTCAGTATCCTGCGAGCCGCTTCAGCCGGAAATACAGCGGCGTGGGGCTGCCCTCGTGCTTCTCTTTGCGCGGTCCGCTCATGAGCGGGAGGTACATGACGCGCCGCTGGCTCGCGTCGCCCGTGGCCGTGGCCTGCGCGACGCGGTGCCAGATGCGGCCGTCGTGGATCGTGAGATCCCCCGCCGAGGCCTCGAGCGCGTACTCGTCCGGGTCGGGCCGGTGGTCGAGGAAATAGGCCTTTCGCGTCATCATCTCGAAGAGGCCTTGTCGGTGCGACGACGGGATCAGCCTTACGCCGCCCTTCGACAGGGGGGAGTCGTCGAGATAGAAGCCGACGTTGAGGTAACGGCGCGGCTTCTCGAGATAGAAGATGTCGCGCAGGCTGTCGGTGTGCCAGCCGAGGCGCTGGTACGTCGACCCCTCCTCGTGACGGTAATGGTTGACCACGAGCCCGTCGCGCTCCCGCTCGGCGATCCGGTAGCCGGGCCCGGCCACATCGAGGATGGCGCCGAGGCGAGGGTCGCGCAGGAAGGCGCTGAGGCGCTCGCCGAAGAGCGACGCGAACACCATACGCTGGATGTAACGCGAGCCGTCCTTCCGCGTGCCGAGGAGGAGCGGGACGCCGTTGATGTGCGTCCTGCCCTCCCCGACGAGCCGGCGGTCCACGGCCTCGACCTCCTCGACGAGCGCGCGCACGGCGCCGCGATCGGCAAACCCGCGGAAGCGGATGAAGCCGTGGGCGTCGAGGAAGTCCCGCTGCTCGGCCGTGAGCGCGCCGCCGAGCTCGAAATCCGGCAGCCGGATACGGTGGTTCGCCGGAGGCGGCCCGGCGCTCGCGGGCGGGGCGGCGGCTGGCTGCGTGTCGCGCGGGGCGTTCACGTGACGTCTCCTGGCAAGCTTCTACCGCATACGGGCCACGGCGGGAACAGCCGCCGCGGGGAGCGCCCTCCAGCGCGGAATCTGCACCGCCGCGCACGCCTTGCGGCCCCGTGCGCCTCCCCGCCGCAGCGCCCCGCGTCCGGGCCTCCCCGCGGGTCGGGCCGCCCCGCCGCCGAAGCGTCGATCACCGCGCTCGCCGAGGCGAAGTGGCACCTGCCTTGCACAGCGCGCCGGACGCGCAGTAGACGCGAGTAGCGATTGGGGAACCGGTGCAGCGAGCGCTGACAGACGAGCAAGATCCCATGACGGAAGGGCAACGGCGAGGTGAACCGCCGGAGCCCCCGGCGCGCGAGCGAGCGCGCGGCGGGCGCGGCGCCACATGGGGATTGCTCCTCGCGCTCTGCGTCGCGCTCGGCGTGGCCGTCGGGCTCGGCGGGTACACCTTCGTCTATGCAAAGGGCGCCTCGTACCTGACAAATGATCCGGCGGCGTGCGCCAACTGCCACATCATGAACGAGCAGTTCGCCGGGTGGCAGCGCTCCAGCCACCGGGCCGTGGCCGGGTGCAACGACTGTCACGCGCCACACACGTTCCTGGGGAAATATGCCACGAAGGCGTCGAATGGGTTCTGGCACTCCTTCGCCTTCACCTCGGGCCGCTTCCCGGACCCGATCCGGATCAAGCCCAGCAATCTACGCATCACGGAGGAGGCCTGTCGCGGGTGTCACGGCGACGTCGTGGACGCGATCGACAGCGAGCACCACGGCGCGCCCCGGCTCTCGTGCGTGCGCTGCCATGAATCGGTGGGCCACCTGCACTGAGGGGCGCCCGCCGCGCGAGGGATGGAACCGATGACGGAGCCGAAGGACGAACGATCCACGACCACGAGCGCGCGCCCCCGCAGACCGCCGGCGCGCCGGCGCTACCTGCCGCTCGCGGCGCTCGCCGCCGCGGCGGCGACCGCGGGGATCGCCGCGCTGCTCGTGAACATCTTCGAGCACAAGCAGGAGGCGAAGAGCCCGTTCTATCGCGTTGTCGAGCTTGACGACACGATAGACGACCCGGCGGTCTGGGGGAAGAACTTCCCCCTCCAGTACGACGGCTACCGGCGCACGGTCGACCAGAAGCGCACGCGCTTCGGCGGGAGCGAGGCGGTGCCGCGCACGCCGACGGCGGCCGATCCGCGCAGCGTGGTCGCGCAATCGAAGCTCGAGGAGGACGGGCGTCTGAAGACGATGTGGGCTGGATACGCCTTCGCGCGCGATTTCCGGGAGGAGCGCGGGCACGCCCACATGCTCGAGGATCAGGTGTACACCGAGCGGCAGATCGCGACGAAGCAGCCGGGCACGTGCCTCCACTGCCACGCGTCCGTGTACGTACCGTACAAGAAGCTCGGCGGCGGCGACCTGATGCGCGGGTGGGAGGCGATGAACCAGATGCCCTTCTCCGAGGCGCGCAAGCTCGTGACGCACCCGGTCTCGTGCATCGATTGCCACGACCCGGAGTCGATGCAGCTCCGGGTGACGCGGCCCGGGTTCATCGAGGGGATCCGCGCGCTCAAGGCGTCGATGGGCGAGGCCGATTACGACGTCAACACGAAGGCGACCCGCCAGGAGATGCGCTCGTACGTCTGCGGCCAGTGCCACGTGGAGTATTACTTCAAGGGCCCGGAGAAGCGGCTCGTGTACCCGTGGGCGAAGGGCATCAAGGTCGACGAGATCTACGCCTACTACGAGGAGAACGGCCACTCGGACTGGACGCACGCGGAGTCGGGCGCGAAGGTGCTGAAGGCGCAGCACCCCGAGTTCGAGATGTGGAATCAGGGCGTCCACGCCCGCTCCGGCGTGGCCTGCGCGGACTGCCACATGCCGTACCAGCGGGTGGGCGCGACGAAGATCAGCGATCACCACGTGCAGAGCCCGCTCCTCAACGTGAACCGCGCGTGCCAGACGTGCCACAAGTGGCCCGAGGACGAGCTCCGGCAGCGCGTGGAGACGATCCAGGAGCGCCATTTCGAGGCGCGCAACCGCGCGATGGACGCCGTGACGGCGCTCATCGGCGACATCCGCCGGGCGAAGGAGGCCGGGATGTCCGACGAGGCGCTCGCGGGCCCGCGCGCGGCGCAGCGGAAGTGCCAGTTCTTCGTCGACTTCGCCGAGGCCGAGAACTCGTCGGGGTTCCACGCGCCCCAGGAGGCGATGCGCATCCTCGCGTCCGCCATCGACACCTGCCGTCGCGGCCAGCTCTCGCTCCGCGACGGCACCCCGCCCGAGCAGTGACTCCGTCTCTCCCCCGGCCCCGCGCGACCGTCGTTCACTCCCGCTCTCCTGGGCGAGCCGACGCGCCCCCTCATTTGTTGGCATTTTAGAGGAGATTGAGCAGGGAGGCGAGGAGACAGGGAGATGGGTGAGATTTCACTCCCCTTCTCCCCGCCTCCCTGTGAATCTTCCCGGAGTTTACCTGGCCTGCTGGCCGGGATCGTGCCGCCCGCGCGAACAGGCCAAGCGGCCTCGTCCTCGACGCCTGCACGACCTGACGAGCTGGACCGTGACTCCATAGCTCCGGCGGAGCGCCACTGTGTCCCTCATTGCATTTGACGCGATTCATCCGGATCTGGGCTCATCGCGAGATAGTTCTTGGATAATTCGTTTGAGATCCGTACGGTGTCGCCGAAAGGGGAAGACGCCATGGCAATCTGCCGCAATCGTTCGAGCGCTGTCGCCGCGCTGTGTGCCGCCTTTGCGCTGGTCTCGACGTCGTGCGCGTCCGGAGATCCGGGCGCGCCGGCGGCCGAAGAAATCCACGTCTCGCACGTGGGCAAGGACACGGTCAGCGCGTTCCTGAACCGCCTCGCGACAGAGACTGGCCAGGTCGTCGTGACCCGCGCCAGCATCGATGACGCCTGGCAGAGCGTCACCCTGAAAGAAGAGCGCGGGGCCTCGCTCTACCTCGTGGAGGGGCCGCTGCCCAGCGCGGCGCTCCCGGGCGAGCGAGCGCGCGTCGGCGGGATCGCGGTCGTCGCCGTCCCGGCGGGCCGCGACGCCCATGACTGGCTCGGATCGGTCCGCCATCACGCGGAGCCGATCGGAGAGCGCGAGCTCTTCGTGTCACGCGCGCCCGGACGGCAGGGGACCCGCGCTCCGGCCGGGGAGCGCGCGCGGTTCGACGGCGACGCCGCCGAGATCCCCGCTATCCACATCGACGCCGAGTTCCTCGAGGCGCGGCTCAAGGAGCTCTCCGGCGCCGCGCCCGTCACCATCGACGGCCGCAGGGCGGTCATCCGCGAGCGCGGCTCCGATAACGGGCGCTCCCTGGCCCGCGCCTGGATGCGCCAGCAATACGAGGCGCTCGGGTTCACCGTCGAGGAGCACGCCTATCAAAGCGGCTGGAGCCAGGGCGTCAACCTGACGGCTGACAAGGCCGGCGCCGATCCGTCGCGCGTCCTCATCCTCTCGGCGCACTACGACTCGATGAGCAACGCCGGCGCCGACGACGACGGCTCCGGCATCGTGTCGTCGCTCGCCATCGCCCGCGCGCTGAAGGACGCGAAGCTGAGCATCGGGCTCCGCGTCGTCGCCTTCGATCAAGAAGAGGACGGCCTCCTCGGCTCGCGGGCCTACGCGAGCCAGCTCTCCCGGAGCGGGCAGCTGGATCAGGTGGTCGGCGTCCTGGATCTCGAGATGACGGGCTACGACTCCAACGACGACGGGCAGTATCACGTCATCCACTGCAACGAGAACACGTCGTCCGATCTGGCCGCCTTGGTCGAGGGGGCCGCGGCGAGCGGCAAGCTCGGGCTGACCCGGGTGGACGCCTGCACGAACCGCAGCGATCACTCGGCGTTCTGGCGCTATGGAACGCCGGCCGTGGCCGTATCGCAGAACTTCTTCGGCGACGACGGCAACCCCTGTTACCACCAGAGCTGCGACCGGGTCGATCAGCTCAACTGGGACTACATGCGGCGGCTGACCGAGGCCGTCGCGCGCGCGGCGGCCAAGCTCCTGACCGAATAATCGACAGGGGCTCGGCGCGCCCGGCCGCGCTACTCTGCCCGCCTCGACTTCGTCTTCTTCTCTGGCCTGGTCAGCTCGCTGATGGCGGCGGCCAGCGACTGGAAGATGGATATGCCGTGCAGCTCGATCCCGAGGCCGACCATGCCCTGCGCCATCCTGGGGCCGACGCCGACGAGGCACACACGCGCGCCGAGCAGCCGGGTCGCCTGCGCCGTCTGCACGAGCGCCGCCGCGATCGCCTCGTCGACGAACGGCACGCCGGTGACGTCGAGCAGCACCCACCGGGCCCCCTCCCGCGCGACGCCCGTGAGCGCGGCCGCCGTGATCTGCTGCGCCCGCGCGGCGTCGATCGCGCCGATCAGCGAGATGAGCAGCACCCCGGGCAGCAGCGGGATGACGGGACAGCCGAGCTCCCGCACCGTGCTCGCCAGCGCGCGCTCGCGCTCGTAGGCGGCGGCCAGCATGTCGCGCTCCGCCTGCAGCGCGACCGCCATCTCATGCTGCTCGAACGCGGCGATCAGGAGCGACACCCACATGGACAGCGGGTGGAGGTTGTCCGCGAAGCTCTCCGTGTGCAGCCCTCCCATCACCAGGGTCCCCCAGTCGCGCTGCGAGCCCACGATCGGGACAATCACGAGAAAGCCGCTCGGCTCGTCCGGCAACGCGGCCGCGCGCAGGGCGGGCGGCGGAAAGAGGCCGGCCGGATACCGTCGCCCCACGAGCGCGGCCACGTCCGGATCGCAGGTGTGCACGCTCTCGATGACGGCCTCCGGCCCGTCCGCGCCCGGATCGTCCGCCCAGCGCGCGACGCACGCGACGCGCACGGTGGTGTGCGCCAGCCACGCCAGGCGCTCGTCGGTCCATACCTGCTTCGAGACAAGGAGCCTGCTCATGTTCACGTTGGCGCGAACCAGCCGCTCGAGGCTCCTCACGCTATATCGCTCCGCCGCCACGAGGGCCCGCTGCTGCGAGAGGCGCACGCGGTCGAGGAACTTCTCCAGCCGGCGCCCGGCGTCCGGATCCGAGGCGCCGGCGAGCTGCCGCGCGGCGGTCTCCTCGATATGCTTCACCACCGCGAGGAGGACGTCGATCCTGTTGTTGCGCGCGACCGCTGCGCCGAAGGCGCGATCGAGCGTCTCCACGTCCGGCAGCTCCGCCCCGCTGAGCGCCGCGCCGAGGCCCCGCACGATGACCTCGGCCTCGGGCCAGGCGAGGGGCGCCTCGGCGGGCTGCGAGCACCTCGGCCCCTCGATGAGGCCGCTCAGCTGCCGGGGCAGCTCGCGCTCCCAGTCGCAGAGCGGCGCGTCGAGCTCCGGCGCGAACGGCTCCGCTTCCCACGCAGCGCTGCCGCACGAGCGCCGCACCACGAGCTCGGCGGGGACGCGGGTCACGAGCGGCGGAGGGGGGCGGCCGTCGAGGAGATCGATGAGGCGCTCGACAGCCGTGCTCCCGAGGAGCACCGGGTCCTGCCGTATCGTGGTGAGCGGCGGCTCGCAGTGCTGAGCGGCGCTGATGTCGTCGAACCCCACCACGGCGATGTCCTCGGGCACGCGGTATCCGCGCGCCCGGAACGCGTTGATGGCGCCTATGGCCATCTCGTCGTTGCCTGCCACGAGCGCGGTGCAGAACTTGCCGTCGCGCTCGATGAGCGCCCGCACGCGCTGCTCGGTGTACAGGATGTTGCACTCCTGGAACTCGGAGAGCAGGTTGAGGCCGGTCTCGAGGCCGCGCGCGCGCAGCGCCTCATCGAACGCGCTGGCCCGCTCGATGAAGTCGTCCGACGTCGCCTTGCCGATGTAGGCGATCCGGCGATGACCGAGGCGGGCGAGGTGGTCGACGAGCTGGCGAATCGTACCGTGGTTCTCCGCGCGAACGACCGGGCAGCGCGCGCCGAGCGCGGGCGCGCAGAAGATCACGCCGGGCTTCCCATCGGAGAGCAGCTCCTCCAGGCCGTCGATGGTGTACATCGTTATCCAGCCGGCCACGTGGTGAAGCGCCATCCCGCGAGCGAGGACGTCCCGAGGCGTCGCGCGGATCAGGAGGAGCTCGTAGCCGCGCGCGCGCGCCGCGCGGTGCATGCCGCCAAAGGCCGCGGCGTTGAAGGAGTTGTCCAGGAAGACCGCCGCGACGCCGATCACCTTCGACGTGCGCAGTTCGACAGGCCCACTCTTCATCCCGGTCGCGTCCTCCCCCGCGTCGCACAGGCGAGCCTATCACCGTCCTCGACGAAACAACTGGAGAACTTCCGAGCAACCGGCTGGTCATCGATGCGGAGCGCGCTTCGGGTGCGCGCATGTAATCAATCCTGCACGGCCGGGCCGCAGCGACCGCTTCTACAGCAGCTTTCGCGCGGCGCGGGCCGAGCGGGCCAGCCGTGAATCGATGTTGTGGGGAGCCATACGCAGGAGGCGAGGGCGGAGATGGGGGGCGCTTCAGGGCGCGGCGGGCTCGCCCTGCTGCGCGCGCGGGGCGGCCGCGCGAGCACCTTTCTCAGGGCGGATGACCGCGGGCGCGGTCACTTGCCTTGAGCGCGCCCGACGGGGAGCTCCGGGCCGACGCAGCCGCAGCCGCACTCGTCGGAGAATTGCGCCTCTCCCGGCGCGCAGATGAAGTCGACGAGGTGGCAGTACTCCGGATCGTGAGAGACGTAGCGCACGTCCGGATCGGCGGCGTCAGGGCAGGTCTCCGGCGCGGGGCCGAGGCAGCCGCAGCCGCACTCGTTGGAGAAGAGCTTCTCGGGCGGCGAGCAATCGAAGTCGATGAGGGCGCACTCCGCCGGCTCGTAAGAGACGTAGCGGACGCCCGGATCGCCCGGGTCCGGGCACGCGGGCTCCTCGTCGATGCAGCCGCAGCCGCACCCGGGCTCGGTCATCAGCCGCTGTCCCTCGGCGCAGACGAAGTCGATGAGCGCGCACTCGTCCGGATCTTGAGAGACGTAGTGGACGCCCGGATCGCCCGGATCCGGGCACGCGGGGGGAGGCGACTCCTCGTCGATGCAGCCGCAGCCGCACCCGGGCTCGGTCATCAGCCTCTGGCCCTCGGCGCAGACGAAGTCGATGAGCGCGCACTCGTCCGGATCTTGAGAGACGTAGTGGACGCCCGGATCGCTCGGATCCGGGCACGCCCCGCCGCCGCCCGTGGGAGGGTCGCAGCCGAGCAGTCCTACGATCGAAGAGGCCGCAAGAAGCAATAAGGCACAGGTTCGCATGTTGGTCTCGTATCTTTCTCGTGTGGGTTGGGAGATGCACCTCCCCCGGAGGCCCGCCTCGAGCCTCCCGGAGGAGCGGAGAGCTGGAATCGGCTCAGGGCGCGCCGGTCACGAAGAGCGTCACCGCCCGCCGGAAGACCTCCGGAGACGACACCTCGATCAGCGCCACTTCCTCGCGGGTGGCGGCCTCGGCCGGCCGGTACACAACGCGGAGCTCCGCGACGCTGCCGGCGTCGAGGACCACGGGCGCCGCCGTCCCCTCGAGGCTGTACTCGGGCGCCGGGGCGCGCAGCGCGATGCTGTCGATCGCGAGCGGCGCGCCGCAGGTGTGCACCAGCGCGAGGGTGCCGATGGACATCGCGCCGACGTCCGTCTCGGGCAAGGCGAGCTCCTGCTCGACCCGGAAGCAGCCGGCGAGCGGGCGTGGCGACGGCTCGAGG
The DNA here is from genome assembly GCF_051473855.1 of Sorangium sp. So ce375. Lineage (NCBI taxonomy): Bacteria > Pseudomonadati > Myxococcota > Polyangiales > Polyangiaceae > Sorangium > Sorangium sp. So ce375. The sequence goes on along the minus strand of NZ_CP150335.1, from coordinate 2,034,056 downwards.
ACGCCGGCCCCCGCGAGGAGATCCATCGGCGCGGAGCGCCGCGCGCCGCGCCGCGCTTGGAGGCGCAGCTCGTTCCCCCGGACGCCGTCGATCTGGAGCGCGAAGCTCCCGTCGTCCGCGACCGGCGCGACCACCGGCGGCGCGGTCCCGTCGAGGTTCACCGCCCAGACAACGTCGGCGTCCGTCACGCTCCCGGGCCCGCCGGCGAGCTCCAGCGGGGCGCCGTCGCACTCGTCGCACACGGCGCCGACGACGTCGCCGGCGAGCGCCGGCGGCCGCTCGAAGGGCGGCTCGGGGATGGGGTTCACCCCGCACCCGGCGGCGCAAGCGACGAGAAGGACCGCAAGCCAGCGCATCACGCCTCCCTTCTTTTCAAGAGTCGCGCCAGCGCGATGGGCGGCGTTCCGCGGAAATCGTGGCCTGTTGTTGTACCATTATGTACCATATTGTACCGATGGTACACCACGGCATTGCGCCAGGGTCCGTGGTCGACGGCCGTTACGAGGTCGTGCGCGCGCTCGGGCGCGGCGGGCTCGCCTCGGTCTACGAGGCGCGCGACCGGCTCTTCGATCGCGACGTCGCGCTGAAATCGCTGAGCTTCGGCTCCGCGGGCGCGGTCGAGGCGTTCCGGCGGGAGTTCTCGCTGCTCTCGGCCTGCGCTCACCCGCGCCTCCCGCGCGCGTACGATTTCGCGCGGACGACGTCCGGCGGCTCGCGGGGCCAGCCGCTCACGTACGCCACGACGGAGCTCATCCGGGGTCGGACGCTGGCCGAGCACGCGCGGGGGCGCGCCTTCCGCGCGACCCTGCCCGTCCTGCTCGACGCGCTCGACGCGCTCGGGTGGCTCCACGGCGCCGGCATCGTCCACGGCGACTTCAAGCCCGAGAACGTCCTCGTGCGGGACGACGGCGCGGGTGTGCTCATCGACCTCAGCGCGGCGCGGAGGATGCGCGCGGAGGCGGGGGACCTCTCGGGCACGGCGCGGTTCTTCGCGCCAGAGCTGCTCCGGGGGGCCCCGCCGAGCGCGCGCTCGGATCTCTTCGCGGTGGGGCGGACGCTCGAGGCCCTGTTCACGCTCCTCGCCGGGGCGCCGCCCGCCGCCCTGCGCCGCCTCGCCGAGCGGCTCACCGCGGAGGATCCGGCCGGCCGCCCCTCCGGGGTCGAGGAGGTCCTCGAGGCCCTCTCCGCCGGCGGCGCGCCGCGGCGCGCGCCCGCCGTCGTGAGCGAGCCGGGCGAGATCGTCGGCCGGGAGCGCGAGGTCGAGGCGTTCGGCGCGGCGCTCGAGGCGCTGCTCCGGGGCGAGCGCGGGCCGCGCGTGCTGATCCTCACGGGCGAGGAAGGCGCCGGCAAATCGCGGCTGTTCCGCGAGCTCAAGTGGCGCGCGCAGCTCAGCGCGCAGGTCGTCGAGGGCGCGCCCCGCGGCGACGATCCGCTGCGGGCGCTGCTGGTCCGGGCGCTGGGCGGCGCGTCGCTCCCGGCCGGCGTGGACGCGCTGCTCGGGGCGCGCGGCGAGCTCGCGGGGGCGCGCGGGCGCGCGGGCGACGCGGCGCACGGCTCGGGCGAGCCGCGCGGAGCAGACGGATCCCGCGGATCACAAGGGTTGCCCGCTCCGCACCGGCCGCGCGTGCTCGCGATCGACGATGCCCACAGGCTGGGCGCGCACGACCGGGCGCTGCTCGAGGCGCTCGTGCGGTCGGCCGAGCCGACCGACGCCCTCCTCTGGCTGATCGCCTCCGCGGAGCGGCTCGACGTGGGCGGCGGCGCGGTCGTCGAGCTCCCGCTGGGCCCGCTGGGGGAGGACGCGGTCCGGGTGTGGACGGCGCCCCTGGCCACGGCGGCGCGCCCGTCGGAGCTCTTGCGCGCGAGCGGCGGCCGCCCGCGCGCGCTCAAGGAGCTCTGCGCCGCGCTGGCGCAGCGCAGCCTGAGCGAGGCGGAGCTCGACAGGTTCGTCCACACGACGGGCACCCCGGCGCTGTGGCGCCGGCGCGTGGCCGCGCTCGCCCGCGGCGAGGCGCGCGCCCTCGCCGCGCTCGCGGTCGCGGACCCGCTCGGGCCCGAGGCCGCCGCCGCGCTCGGCGTGGGGCGCGCGGCGCTCGACGCGCTCGAGGCCGCGGGGCTCGCGCGGCTCGACGGCGAGGGGTTCCGCCTCGGCCAGCCCGGCCAAGCGAGGGCGCTCCTGCCGTGGCTCGACGCGGGCGTCGTGCGCGAGGTCGCGGCCGCGATGGCGGCCCACCTCGCCGGCGCCGACGAGGCGGCCCTCGCCCCGTCGATCCGCAGCCAGCGCGCGGCGGACCGGGCGAGGGCGCTCGTGCTCGCGGGCGACCACGAGGCGGCGCGGCGGGCGCTCGCCGCGTCCGAGCCGATGCTCGAGTGGGCGCCGCGCGCCTGGGTGCGCGCGGCGGACGCCGCCTGCGAGGTCCTGCCGGCGCCGCGGACGCTCGTGGCCGCGGCGTCCGCGCTCGAGGCGGCCGGCGATCCGCGGCGCGCGCTCTCGCTGCTCGCGCGGGCGAGGCGCGCGGGGCCGCCCGCCGACGTCGGCGCGGAGCTCTCGTACCGGGCGGCGCGCTGCTACGAGAAGCTCGGCAAGGTCGAGCGGGCGCTCTCCCAGCTCGGGCGCGCGCGGGCCCTCTCGCCCGGGCCCTGGGGCGGGCGGCTCGCGAGCCTCTCCGCGCGCTGCCTGCTGCGCCTCGGCCGCTACGACGAGGCCCGGCGCGAGGCGGAGGGCGCGCTCGCGGCGCTCGCGGCGTCCGGATGGCGCGAGGCCGATGGCGCGCTCGCGAACGGCGAGGCGCGCGAGATCGATGGCGCGCTCGCGAGCGGCGAGGCGCGCGAGGCCGCCGCGGAGCTCGCCGAGACGCTGGGCCTCGCGCTCGGGTACCTGAGCGACCAGGCCGGGGCGCTCCGGAGCCTCGCGCGCGCCGTCGCGCTGCGGCCGGCGTCGGGCTCGCCCCGCGCCCGCGCCCGCACGCTCAGCTACCACGCGCTCCACGCCTACCGCGCCGGCGATGCGGCCCTCGCGGCGCGCGGCTTCGAGGAGGCGCTCGACCTGGCCGAGGCCGAGGGCCTCGGCGACCTGCTCGCGACGGCCGCGCTCAACCTGGGGACGGCGAGGCACCAGCTCGGCGACTGGGGCGCGGCGCTGCGCTGCTACGAGCGCGGGCTCCGGGCGGCGATCGCCTTCGCCAAGGAGCGGACCGAGGCGACCCTGCGCTTCAACCTCGCCAAGATCCACGCGGACGTCGGCCTCCTCGAGCGCGCCGAGCTCGCCGTCGCGCGGATGCGAGCGCCCGAGGGCCCGAGGGCCCCCGAGGAGATCGCCGTCGCGGCGCTCGGGCTCGCCGCGGAGATCGCCGCCGCGCGCGGCGCGCTCGGCGAGGCGGCGCGGCTGCTCGAGGAGGCCCGCGCGGGCCACGCGGCGCGCGGCTCGAAGCGCGAGGCGTGCGAGGCGGTGATCCACGCAGCGGAGGTCGCGCTGGCGGCGCGGGACAGGGCCGCGGCGGGCGCGCGGCTGGTCGAGGCGGCGGCGCTGCTGCGGGAGACCGACGCGGCGGACCTCGCGCTGCGCCACGCGACGGCGGGCGCGGAGCTCGCGCTGGCCCGCGGCGACGCGGACGCGGCGCTCGCTTCGGTGCAGCGGGGCGCGGAGCTCGTGGCGAGGGTCGCGCAGCTCGAGCTCCACGCGAAGCACGAGGAGGTGTCGGCCGAGGTGCTCCGCCTCCGGTCGGCGACGGCGCTGGCGGAGCGGCACCGCACGGCCGCGCTCGAGTGCTGGGAGCGCATCGGGAGCACGCTCCCGGCCGAGCTCGCCGAGGTGTTCTGGCGGCACCCCCGGCGGGCCGCGCTCCGCGGCGGGCCCGCGCCGCCGGGGGCCCGCATGGAGCTCGTGCTGAAGCTGCTCGAGGTGAACCGGCGCCTGAGCTCGACGCTCGACGCGGAGGAGGTGCTCCGCCTCGCCATGGACGCGGCCATCGAGCTGACGGGCGCCGAGCGGGGGTTCGTGATCCTGACGTCGCCGGAGGGGCAGGCGAAGGGCAGGCTCGAGGTCGCGGTCGCGCGGAACCTCGATCGCGAGCGCGTCGGCAAGAGCCAGCTCAAGTTCAGCCACGGGATCGCGAAGCGGGTGGTCGAGCGCGGGGAGGCGGTGCTCACGGTCGACGCGCTGGCCGACGCGCGGTTCCACGGGAACGCGTCCGTGCACGGCCTTCGGCTGCGGTCGATCGTGTGCGTGCCGATCCGCGCGCACGGCGCGGTGCTCGGGGCCGTCTACCTCGACAACCGGTTCCAGCGCGGCAAGTTCGCGGAGGGCGACGCGGATCTGCTCGGCGCGTTCGCGGACCAGATCGCGGTCGCGCTGCACAACGGCAGGCTGATGTCCGAGCTCAGGGACCGCACGCGGGCCCTGGAGGAGGAGCAGCGGCGGGTCGCGGAGCTCATGCGCTCGCAGGCCGACGAGATCGAGCGGCTCTCGCACGAGCTCGAGCGGACCCGGGCGGACGCGCGCCGCGACTTCCCGGAGATCGCGGGCAGGAGCGCGCCGATGCGCGCCGTGCTCGCGCTCTGCGAGCGCGTCGCGGAGAGCGACGTGACGGTGACGGTGACCGGCGAGAGCGGCACGGGCAAGGAGCTCGTCGCGCGCGCGATCCACGCGGGCGGGCCGCGGCGGGACGGGCCGTTCGTGGCGGTCAACTGCGCGGCGCTGCCCGAGGCGCTGCTCGAGTCGGAGCTCTTCGGCCACGTGAAGGGCGCGTTCACCGGCGCGGTCCGCGATCACGGCGGGCTGTTCGTCTCGGCGCGGGGCGGGACGCTGTTCCTCGACGAGCTCGGGGAGGTGCCGCTCGGCGTGCAGGCGAAGCTGCTCCGCGCGCTCCAGGAGCGCTCGATCCGCCCGGTGGGGTCGGACCGGAGCGTCTCGGTGGCCGACGCGCGGGTCGTCTGCGCGACGAACCGGGATCTGCGGGAGGAGGTCGCCCGGGGGCGCTTCCGGGAGGATCTCTACTACCGGGTCAGCGTCATCGAGATCCGCTTGCCGCCGCTGCGCGACCGGCCGGACGACATCCCGGCGATCGCGCAGGCGATCGTCGAGAAGCTCGCGGCGCGCCAGGGCCGCCCGGCGTTCCGGCTGTCCCGGGGCGCGCTCCGGCGGCTCTCGTCGTACGGCTGGCCGGGCAACGTGAGGCAGCTCGAGAACGTGCTCGCGCGCGCGTGCGTGCTCTCGCCGGGCCCGGAGATCGGCCCCGCCGACATCCAGCTGCCGGCGGCCGCGCCCGCGCCGCGGGGCCGGTCGCGCGCCGAGTACCAGGGCGCCGAGGAGGAGCGGATCCGCGCCGCGCTCGAGCTCTCCCGCTGGAACGTGTGCGAGGTGTCGAGGAGCCTCGGGATCCCGAGGATGACGCTCTACCGGAAGCTCGCCCGCTACGGGCTCGTGCGGAAGGAGTGAGGGTCAGGCCAGCGTGAGCGGGGCGCCCTCGACCCTCCGCCCCACGCCGAGCGATGGGGCTAATCCCAGACGCGCACGACCATGAGCCCCAGGTTCGACCGCTTCCCCACGGCCACGATGCGGCCGTCGCGCTGGACGGCGACGGCATAGAGGTAGTTCTGGTCCGGATGGTCGTCGAGCACGACGGCGCCGGAGGCGCCGAACCCGGCGTCCATGGTGCCGTCCGGCAGGAGCCGGAGGATCGAGGCCGTGATGCCCGAGGCCCCGGTGCCCCCCGCGACCGCGCCGAGGATCTTGCCATCGGCCTGGAGGGCGACGCCATAGCCCCGCACATAGGGCTTCTCCTCGCCGCTAGCGTTCACCATGCCGGTCCCGCCGAACGTCGTGTCCGCCGAGCCGTCCGCGTTGAAGCGCGCAAACGCATAGTGGTTCACGCCGTCGAGCGCGTATCCCACGAGGACCGGCTTGCCGTCGCTCCCGAGGGCGAGGTCGTTGTCGTTGTAGGGCGTCTGCGAGAGGTAGGCGATGCCGCCCGCTCCGAAGCCGGGATCGGGCACCCCATCGCGATCGAGCCGCACCGCGAGGAAGGTGGGGCCCGCGTCCCGCTCGGTCCCTCCGGCGACGATGTGGTCGTCCTCGCCGAGCGCGACGGAGTGCAGCGGCCGCTCGTCCAACGAGAAGAGGCCCGAGCCGCCGAAGGCGCGATCGAGGTCGCCCGCGGAGGAGAACCGCACGACGATGCCGCGGGTGCCCGGCTTCCCGGTGCCAGCGGCGATGATCCCGCCGCCGCTCTGGATGGCGACGCCGTAGCCCGCCGAGCCGCTGATCGAGGCCGGATCGAGCCTCGCGACGCCGCTCGCCCCGAAGGCCTGATCGATCCCGCCGTTCGGGTTGAACCGGACGACCGCGAGTTGTTCGTTCCGCGTCCCCACCGCCAGGATGCGGCCGTCCGGCTGGAGGGCCAGCGACTCGACCGATCCCGCCTGACCGACGACGAGGCCCCCTGCGCCGAACTCCGGATCGAGCGCGCCGCTCGGCAGGAAGCGCGCGATCCCCCAGGTATCTCCGTCGACGCCGGCGACGAGGATCCTGCCGTCCTCCTGGACGACGATGGCGCGCGCCTCGTGGGGCGTGCCGCTGGTCGCGATCCCATCGCCATCGAACGACTGATCGAGCGTCCCCGGCGGGTCGGCGACGAGCAGCGAGATCGGCAGCACCCGGTCCTCCAGCGCGGGCGCGCTGGCCACGAGCGAGGGGGCTGCGCCGCCGACCGCCGCGAGCGGCGCCGCGGTCAGCGTGAGCACGCCGGTGGCCTCGTCGCCCGGGACCACGACCGGGGTCGCCGAGACGCCGCTCGGCAGGCCCGACAGCGAGAGCTCGACGTCGCCCGCGAAGCCGTCCGAGCGGGTGACGGCGACCGTGAGCGCCGCCGAGCCGCCGCGCACCACGCGCGCCGCCGCCGGGTCGAGCGCGATCGAGAAGCCCGCCTGGGGCGCCCCTCCCCCGCTGCCTTGCGCGGACGCGTCGCCGCCGCCGCCTCCGCCCGACGCGGCGGCGCCGTCGTCGCCGCCGTCACCGCCAGCGCCGTCGCGCGAGACGTCGTGAATGCCGAGGATGCCCTGGCAGCCGAGCGCGAGGCAGGCCGCGGCCGCCCCGGCGAGGCAGGCCGCGCGCGCGAGCCGGACACCGCGGGCTGATCGTATCCTCTGCGCGAGCGGCGCGAGCGGGAGGATCATGACTGCAGGCTACCACGTCGGCCCCCCGACGGACGCAGCGCCACGACGGCGCCGGGGTCACGCGCTCGGAGACGAGGCGCTCTCCACCTGCTGCGCGAGCTCGTTCCAGTCGGGGTACGCAAACCGATACGGCTCGACGGAGAGGCCCTTCAGGAACCGGAGAACCGACCGCGCCACTACGTCCACCCCGTGGCGCGGCGCCATCGGGTGAGAGCGCCATGCACGGAACCGCTCGACCACCTCCCGAGGCTCGAAGGGAAGACACCGCGAGTTCGGGCTTGGATCGGGATCCGGATAGGAGCTCAGCGTCTCGATCTCCTGCCGCAGGAGGTCGAGCGCCCCGCGCGGATCGGCCTGCTCCAGGAGGCGCGCGACCTCCCGGTACGGGGTGTGGTGCGACGGGCTCAGCCGCAGCGCCCTCTCGTAGTAGAACCGCGCCCGATCCGGATTGCCCAGCCGATCGCGGTACAGGTTCCCGAGCCTGCCGTACGCCTCGACCGTCCCTGGATAGAACCGCTTTGTATCGTAGTAGTCCGGGTGGCAGGCGTACGAGTTCCTCGGGGAGAAATCGGGCTCGAGCTCGGCGAAGCGCGCGTAGTGCTGCGCGGCCTGCTCATGAGCGCCCCGGCGCTCGTAGAGCTCTCCCAGGTAGAAATGATTGACCGTGTAGAGGCGCGGATCGTGGTAGGCCCGCGAGACGTTGTCCAGATACCGCTCCTTCAGGGGCGCGCGCGGCATGACGGGCGCCGCTCCGCCCCGCCCCCTCGTCACGAGCGTCTCCGCCAGGTGGAGGGAGCGGAGGAGATGGCGCTCCGCCTGATCCCATCCGTGATAATGCCATAGGAACTGGCTGCTGATGATATAGGCCCCCAGCGGGTGGATGCTGTCCCCGTCCATGAACGGATCCGAGTGTTCATAGGGGGCCTCGGACTGGAACGAAGGCGCGATCTCGTCCCACCAGCGCTCGAGCTTCTGCAGCGACGCGAGCGCGCGCTCCAGCGACATGTTCAGGCTCCGCTCGGAGTACCAATGGTAGATATCGTACGGCATGCGCAGGAAGTCGACGGCTTGCTCGAGCGACGTGAGCTCCTCGCCGGACAGCGCTCGCCGCCTGGTCACGTCGTACTCGACGCGAGCGAGCCCCGGGTGCGCCCACCGGATCCGCTCCTCTTCCTCGTCCCGGAGCTCGGTCTGCAGAAGGTCGATCACGACGTCGATGTTCTCTCGGTTCGACTCGTCGTCCTCGGCCTCTCGGGCCGCCTGCAGGACCTTAATGAACCGGGCCCAGCAAGCTCTGGTCTCGTACACACACCAGGCCGCATGAAACCTGACCAGCGAACACGGAGACCGCAGCGCGCGCTCGTAGAGCGACGCGATCCGGTCGTCGAGCGCGGCTTCGTGGCGCGACGCCTCCGCGAGGAACACGAGCGGGTCCGCCGTTCGGGCCAGCTCGCGGTCAGCCAGATCGATCAGCTCGTCGCGGGTATACTGTGAGAGCGCCTCCCGGCCGAGCCGCGTGACCGCATCCTGAGCCATGAGCCATGGATTCAACCACAGAGGACACGGCGGACACAGGCGCTTCCCCCGTCCGCCATGCCCGGGCGCCCGCCAATCCCGGACGGCGCACCCCGCCTCGAGCACCAGGAACAACTGTACATCCGTTCAATGATCTGCTAGCCGACGGGCATGCGCTCCCGCAAGGCCGCCGCCGTCGTCGTCGAAGAGCTGCCGCCCGCCGAGGAACCCATCGACGCGATCCCGCCGGACGACGCCGCGGCGGACGAGCCGAGCTCCGCCGTCCGGGAGCCGCTCGCGCTCGAGCGGATCTGCATCGACTGCGGCAGCAGCGGCGCCGCCCACGACGGCTGCGCGCACCGCGAGCGCGCTCGCTTCCATGCGCCCCCGCGGGCGGCGCTCGAGCTGGTCGCGCGCCTGCGCCGGGCCGCCGCCGAGCACCGCGCCGCCGCCCGCGCCCTCCGCTCCCTTGTCACCGCCGAGCACGCGCGCGGTCGCGCCGAGATCGAGCGGGCCGATCCGGTCGAGCCATCGCAGCCCGAGGCGGCGCCGGAGCCGCCCCGGCCCGCCGCAGCGCCGGCGCCCGAGGAGCCGACGCCGGCCGCCTGCCCGCGCTGCGCCGAGCGGGCCGAGGTCGAGCCGGCCGATGCGGGGACGCCAGCGCGCCGGCCGAAGCGCAAGGGGCGGGTGGCCCTCGAGCAGCAGGCGCTCCCCTTTTCGAGCGATTCCGAGCAGCGCTCGCCGCACGGGGCGTGAGCCTCGGCCGAGGCGCTGCGGAAGGAATCGGGGCGACGGGATCGGCGTTACGCTGCGCCGATGTCGCCGAGCCCACCCCGAGCCTCCCGGCTGCGCGCCGGAGGCGGCGCCCTGGGCGCCGCGCTGCTATGGCAACTCGCCTGCACGGGTGGCGCTCCGCCGACGAGCGGCGCTCCACCCATCACCGGAAGCGGAGCGCGCCGGTCGCTCGCGCCGACACCGCAGGAAGGCCCAGCACCGCCGCGCCCATTGCCCGCAGAGCGCCAGGGGACGCCTTCACCGCAGCCAGGGCCATCCCCGGGCGAGGCGCCGCCTCCGCCCGATGTGGCAGCCGTGGTGCAGGCGCTCGCCGCGCTCGACACAAGCGCTGGAGGCATCGGGCTGAGCGCGCCCCCGGCGGGAGCCCCCGCGCTGCTCCGCGCCTTGAAGGCCGAGCTCCGGGGCGTCGTCGGGCGCGCGCTCGATGCGGCCCCGGGCGCGCCGGCCGCCGCACGCTCGAGCGCGATGGCGGAGCTGGAGCGGCTCGGCGTCCGCCCCGCCGGCGAGGAAGGGCGGTGGGGCAGCCTGATCGACCTCCGCATCGAGCAGCCCGCGGCGCACCCCGAGCTCCGGGTCGCGCTCGTCACGCTCGCGGTCCCGTGCGGCGAGGACGCGTCTCTCTACGTCTTCGAGCGGGGCCCGGCGGGCTTTCGCCTCGCGCTCGCCCACGAGAGCGATCTGTCCGAGCGGACGTCGGAGGGAAACCAGCTGTCTTACGGCTTCCTGCCAGGCCGACCGAAGGGGCGCTGGGCGCTGGCCGTCTCGAGCGCGGAGTCGTCCTGTGTCTCGCTCTGGAGGACGCTGACCACGAGGGTGCTGCTGGAGGGAACAGACCCGCTGCGCCCGCGTGCGGCCTTTGCGAGCAGCCTCCGATTCCACATGCCGGCGGGCTATACGCTGGCTGTGTCGGCCAAGGGCTTCACGCTGCGCTGGACAGGCGACCCGAGCTTCCTCCCCTGGTACCCGCGCTGGGACGCCCTCGCCGCACACTACGCGGTCGAAGGCGACAGCGCGCGTCGAGCGCCGCCCCTCGCCCCTGACGCAGAGTCGTTCGCGCTCGCCTGGCTCGGGCTCGAGTGGGAAGACGCCGAGCGATGGCTCTGTCGAGGGGTGTCGCCGTACGCAGGCGAGCGCTGGCACCGGGAGCTGCGCGCAGCGCTGCCAGGGCTCGGGGCGAGCCCGCAGCTCGACGCGTGCACGGGCCCTGACGGCAAGGAGCGCAAGCAGTGCGAGGACCTGGAGCTGATGCTGACACGCCCTGGACTCCCCCGGACAATCGCAACCACCCATGTCCTCCTGGCACGGCGGGGCGCGGACCGCTGTGTCGAGAGCGTGGCGTCGAGGGCGCAGCGATGAGCGATCCCGGCAGCGCCTCGGCCGACGGCGCGGCGCGCGCGGGAGCGTCCGCGCGGCCGTCGAGGCGGGGCCTCGGCCGCCTGGCCTCCTCTTGCGTGGCTTGCCTGCCGCTCGCGCTCACGGCGTGCGCGGCGCCCGCGCCCGCGGCGAGACCGCCGGTGGCGGCGCGGCCGGCGGCGCCGCCCTTGAAGCAGAGCGCGCCCCCAGCCCCTCCCGCAGACGACGCCACGGATCTCGTGAGAGACGCGCTCGCGCCGTTCTTCGCCGCACCGCGATCGGGCGCGATCGGCGATCAGGACCTGTGGCTGACGCCGCGGGTGAGCGTGGAGGCGCTGCCGGCAGACTGCTGGGAGCTGACGCCCGAGCCAGACGCAGCCGGGCTGGCGATCGTCGCGCTGCACCGGCGAGAGCGCGGCCCCATCCATTGCGCTCCGTTCGGCGAGCGCGGCGCGCCGCTCGCCACGTTCGCCCTCGACCGGCGCGCTGGCACGGTGCGCTGGTGGGACAGGGCCGTTCCCCGGCCGATGCGCGAGTTCTTCGCCGCACGCGAGGAGTCGCCGAGAGCAGCCGTCTCCGCGCTGGAGGAGCGCTTCATCGACGACGCCATCGACTGGGGAGGTGCCGTCGAGCTGCGCGTCGACGGCGAGACGGCCACGCACCTCCACGTGTCCGTGCTCTCGTCCGATGGCCGTAAACGGCTCGCGCGCTTCCGCGTCGACGGGCGCACGCACGAGCCCTCATGGGACGACGACGGCGAGGTCCGCGAGTACGGGGCGTTCCAGGCGAGCTGGTACAGGGACCATCACCCGGCGGTCACCGCGCTCCGCCAGGTGCTCGAGTGGAAATGGGGCGGCGTCGACGCGCTCGCGCTGGAGGCCCCCCACGGCCACGTCTTCGATCTCATCGCGCGAGCCGACGAGACATGCTCCCGGGCGAGCACCCTGTGCGCCACGGAGCGATTCCGCGTCGATATGCGGCGCGGCGCGGCGATGTGGCACGACGGCAAGTCCTACGTACCCATCGAGCGCTTTCTCCAGGACCTCGAGCAGAAGGCGCAGAGAGCCGTCCTCCTGGCCAGGGCCTGGGCGCTGAAGCAACGAGGGCCCGCCGGTGCTTCCTGTATCGCCTTCCGGCCCGAGAGCGTCGACAGGGCGAGCGCGCACGTCCGGATGCACATCGCCCCGCCGTGCAACACCTCCCCGATGCTGATGACGCTCGCCTGGTACTTCGTGGATCTGCGCACAGGCGAGGTCTGCTCGTTCGAGGACGAGAAGTGCGCGCCGGAGGCCGGAACCGGAACCGGAACCGGAACCGGAACCGGAACCGGAACCGGAACCGGAACCGGAACCGTAAAGGAGAGGCCATGACATCGCCCAGCCGGGCTCCGGCCCTGTGAGGGCGCCTGCCGAGGTGCCCTCACCGCCCGACGAACGGTGCTGACAAGCGAAGCCATCCGTCCGATACTCGCGCCGCTTGCCGCACAGCACCGCTATCAGCAAACGACCGGGGACCGGACGTGAGGGCGCGGTAACGCGGGAGACGACGAGGGCGCGCTCCCGCCGCGAGCGCGCCGCGTGGCGGCATGGCCGCACGTGGGCCCCGTGCTACCCATCTCCGCTTGTGATCGCGGCACGACGGAACGCTGGAGCTGAGGACCACCGAGGATGCTGCCACCATGTCGCTCGATAGAGCCATCGGCATCATGTGCCCCGACATCTGGGGTAGATATGTCTGCGAGCTTCTCGGCGGTATCCAGTCGGCCGCACGACGCGCCGGATATCGGGTGCTCGCCATCAGGGCCTCCCCGCGAGACGTGTACAGGCTGCGGCTCGCGCGAGACCAGGTCGACGGGTGGATCGCGCTCATCGACGCGACGGAACTCGAGCCCTTCCTCGACGACGGACGGCCGGTCGTGACCCTCAGCGCGCGCGCGAACGACGACGCGCGCTGCCCCTACGTCCTGCCCGACAACCACGGTGGCGCCCTCTCGGCCATACGCCACCTGATCGAGCACGGCCACAAGCAGATCGTCTTCGCGGGTCACATGGCGCACGAGGACATCCGGCAGCGCTTCCAGGCCTACCGGGACGCGCTCGACGAGCGCGGCATCCCGTTCGATCCCAGCCTCGTCTTCGATCTCCCGAACAACGAGAGGGTGAGCGGGCGGCTCGCCGTGCAACGCCTCCTGGAAGGGGACATCTCCTGCACCGCGATGTTCATGGCGGCCGATCAGGTGGCGCTCGGGGCCCTCGACGCGTTCGCCGAGGCGGGCATCCGCGTCCCCGAGGACCTCGCGCTCGTCGGGTTCGACGACATCGAGGCGGCCCGGTACGCCTCGCCGCCGCTGACGACGGTCCGCCAGCGGTTCGACTGGCTCGGCAGCAAGGCCGCAGAGCTGCTCCTCGACCTCCTCGCCCGACGGGAGCTCCCCTGCGCGGGGCACATCGCGCCGACGACCCTCGTCCTGCGCCGCTCCTGCGGCTGCTCGCCCGCCGCCCCGGCGCAGCGCGACGCGCCCCTCTCCGCCCGCAGCGCCGCTGCGCCGGCCCACGCGCTCGCTCGGGAGCTCGCCGCGCTCGCGACCTCCCAGGCGGCCCTCGAGCCGAGCCCGCCGCCGGAGGTGGCCTGGTCCGGGGTGATGGATGTGGTCCTCGGGCTCGAGGCGGCCGCCCATGGCAGGCCCGGCCCCGCCGCCGCCTCGCTGGAGAGGGCCTGGCGAGAGGCCGCGGAGCAGATGCCCGACATCGACCGGCTCCTCGAGATGGTCGACCGGCTGGAGCGAGCGGGCCAGACGATCCTCCGCGGCGCCGGGGACGCCGCAGCCGAGCGGCGCGTCGCGGCGTACATCCGGGCGGCCCGGCGCGCCATGATGGAGGGTCGGGTGGCGATCGAGGCAGCCCGCGCCGAGTACCTGAACGGCCTGCTCGACATCAACCTCGTCATCCGGGAGACGCTCCTGACCGACGCGGGCGGCGGCGGGAGCAAGCTGAGCTGGCTCTCCGCGGTGCAGATGAGCTGGGGCTGCCTCGCCGCGTGGGAAGCGCCCGGGGACACAGGCCCCCTGCTGCGGATCGTCGAGAGCTGCTCCCCCGACGCGGCGGCCGCCTCGCCGGAGGCGGGCGCGCGCGTCGCGCCCGAGGCGTTCCCGCGCGGCGATTGGTTACCTGCCGGCGCCCGGCGCGACGACCACGTCCTCCGGCTCATCCCGCTCCGCAGCGAGGGCGAGGAGCGCGGCGTCCTGGCCGTCTGCGCCCCTGTGAGCAGCCCGCTCGGGCTGGATCACCGGGACATGGAGATGTGGGTGGCGATGCTCACCGCGGCGTTCGAGCGCGCGTCGCTGATCGAGTCGCTGATCGAGCAGGAGCAGCAGGCGCGCGCCGCCTACGAGCGCGAGCGCGCCCTCGCCGACGCCGTGCGCCGGCTCGGGTGCCCGGTCATCCCGCTCGAGCAGGGCGTGCTGCTCGTGCCGCTCGTCGGCGCCATCGACGTGGAGCGCGCGCACCACGTGCTCGAGGTGGTGCTCGCGGAGCTCAGCCAGAAGGAAGCCGAGGTGCTGCTGATGGATATCACCGGCGTGCCCTCCGCCGACATGCAGGTCGCGGCGTCGCTGATGAAGACGACGCGCGCCGCCCTCCTGCTCGGCGCCGAGGTCATCGTCGTCGGGATGCGGCCGCAGGTCGCGCACGGGTTCACCCGCCTCGGCGTCGACCTCCAGGGGATGACGCTCCACCAGACCCTCGGCAGCGCGCTCTCGGCGCTGCGCCGCAAGCGGCAGCCGCTCGACGCGCCGCGGAGCCCCCGCGCCTGAGCCGCGGCCCGCGGGGCCGGCGCGCACCAGGCCGCCCCGCTGCACCGCGGCGCGCGCCGCGCGACGGCTCCGCTATTCCGCTGCGTCTCGCCCCGCCGCGGCGGCCCCGCGGGCCCGGCGGCCGCGCTCGCCTTCGCCCGGCGCGCTCCGCGCAGCGCGCGGCTTGCCCTTGTTGACGCCGACCCGACGCACGAACGACAGGAACTGCCCGAGCGTCGGCGAGGCGTCGTCGGCGCGCCACGCGACGAGGAGGTCCGTCGACGGCGCGCCCACGATCGGCCGCAGCGCGAGCCCCTTGCGCCCGACATTCTTGATGGATTCCGGCAGGATAGAGACGCCGAAGCCCGCCGCCACGAGGCTCAGGATGTCGAGGTGCAGCGCCTCCTGCGCGATGCGCGGGGAGAAGCCCGCCTCGCGGCAGAGCCCCATCACCAGGTCGAAGAAGGCCGACCCGCGCTGGCGCGGGAACACGACGAACGGCTCGCGCGACAGGAGCTCGAGCGGGATGCGCTTCCGCGCGGCGAGCGGGTGGTCGGCCGGCAGGGCGACGAGGAGCGGCTCGCGCCGGACGCACTCGGACGCGAGCCGGGCGTCGTGCAGCGGCGCCCTCACGAAGCCGACGTCGATGCGCCCGTCCTTGAGCGCCTCGATCTGCTCCTGCGGCGGCATCTCGCGCAGCGCGAGCTCCACCGCGGGCAGCTCCCCGCGAAAGGTGCGGACAAGCTCGGTGATGCCGCTGTAGGCGAGCGACGAGAGGTACCCGACCACGAGGCGCCCCGTCTCGCCCACGCTCGCGCGCCGGGCCTCGTGCACCGCGAGATCGAGCGCGTCGAAGACCCGCCGGACGTGGGCGAGGAGGACCGCCCCCGCGGGCGTCAGCTCCACGCGCCGCCGCGAGCGATCGAAGAGCGAGAAGCCGAGCTCGGACTCGAGATCCTGGATCTGCCGGCTCAGCGGCGGCTGGGCGATGCCGAGCCGCTGCGCCGCGCGGCCGAAGTGCCGCTCCTCGGCGACGGCCGTGAAGTACCGGAGGTGACGCAGATCCATACCTTGAAGGTATCGTGTGATACGAAAGAATAGATTGGACGAACGTCAAGGGCACCCTAAATGCGGAGCCTGCCCTCGGGCGCCGCCCCTGGCCGGGGTGCTCCAGAGGGGGACGGGAATTGGCCCATGTGGCTCGTCCGGATCGCGCTTCAACGCACGTACACGTTCATCGTGATGTCGATGCTGATCGTCATCCTGGGCGTGTTCACCGTCGCCCGGATGCCGACGGACATCTTCCCGGACATCGACATCCCGGTCCTGTCCGTCATTTTCAACTACGGCGGCCTCCCTCCCGAGGAGATGGAGAAGCGCATCGTCAACAACTACGAGCGCTTCCTCACCACGACCGTCAACGACATCGATCACATCGAGAGCCAGTCGCTCACCGGCATCGCGATCATCAAGATCTTCCTTCAGCCCGGCGCCAGCATCGAGGCCGCCACCGCGCAGGTCACGGCGATCTCGCAGACCGCCATCCGCCAGATGCCGCAAGGCATCAGCCCGCCGCTCATCATCCGTTACAGCGCCTCGAACGTGCCGATCCTCCAGGCCGCGCTGGAGAGCGAGTCGCTGAGCGAGCAGCAGCTCTTCGACTACGCGGTCAACTTCATCCGCGCCGACATCGCGACGATCCGGGGCACGCAGATCCCGTACCCTTACGGCGGCAAGCAGCGCCAGATCATGGTCGACATCGACCCGCAGCGCCTCTTCGCCTGGGGGCTGTCGCCGCGCGACGTGAACGCCGCGCTCGGGCTGCAGAACGTCATCCTGCCCTCCGGCACGGCGAAGATGGGGGAGAACGAGTACCCCGTCATCCTGAACAGCAGCCCCGCGGCCTTCGAGGAGCTCGGCAAGCTGCCGCTCAAGACCGTCAACGGCAGGACCATTACCCTCCGCGACGTCGCCAGCGTGCGCGACGGCAACGCGCCGCAGACGAACATGGTGCACGTCGAGGGCAAGCGCAGCGTGCTCCTGAGCATCCTCAAGAACGGGAGCGCGAGCACGCTCGACGTCGCCTCGCGCATCCACGCCATGCTGCCGGCCACGCTGGAGAAGCTCCCGAAGGAGCTCAAGGTCTCGCTGCTCTTCGATCAGTCGGTGTTCGTCCGCGCCGCGGTCTCCGGCGTCGTGCACGAGGCGCTGATCGCCGCGGGCCTCACGGCGCTCATGATCGTGCTGTTCCTCGGGAGCTGGCGCAGCACGCTCATCGTCGTCACCAGCATCCCGCTCTCGATCCTCGTCTCGATCATCGCCCTGAACGCCCTCGGCCACACGCTCAACGTGATGACGCTCGGCGGGATGGCGCTCGCGGTCGGCATCCTCGTCGACGACGCGACCGTGGCCATCGAGAACATCCACAGGAACCTCGGGCAGCGGAAGCCGTTCGTCCGCGCCATCGTCGACGGGGCGCAGGAGATCGCCGTCCCGGCGCTCGTCTCCACGCTCTGCATCTGCATCGTCTTCGTGCCGGTCGCCTTCATCACCGGCGCCGCGCGGTCGCTCTTCGTGCCGATGGCCATGGCGGTCGTCTTCGCCATGCTCACGTCGTACTTCCTGTCGCGGACGCTCGTCCCGACCCTCGTGCGCCTGCTCCTCGAGCGCGAGGCGGCGGAGCACGCCCACGGCCATGCCGCTCCGGCGAGCCTCTTCGGGCGCGTCTTCGCGTCGTTCAACCGCGCCTTCGACCGGCTGCGGGCGGCGTACGGCGGGTGGCTCGCGTGGGCGCTCGCGCACCGCGCCCTGTTCGTCGGAGCTTTCCTTGCGCTCGTCGCCGCCTCGGTCGCGCTGATCCCGCTCCTCGGCCGCGACTTCTTCCCGACCGTCGACGCGGGGCTCATCAAGCTCCACGTGCGCGGCCCGCCGGGCACGCGCCTCGAGGAGAGCGAGCGGCACTTCGCCCGGATCGAGGAGACCATCCGCGGGGTGATCCCGCCGGGCGAGATCCGCACGATGCTCGACAGCATCGGGATCCCGGCGAGCGGCATCAACCTGTCGCTCAGCGAGGGCGCCCAGATCTCGTCGGCCGACGGCCAGATCTTCATCGCGCTCGCCGAGCACCACCGCCCGACCGCCGACCATGTCCGGCTGCTCCGCGCGAAGCTCAACGCGGCGTACCCCGACACGACGTTCTTCTTCCTCGCCCCCGACATCTCGACGCAGGTGCTGAACTTCGGCCTCGCGGCGCCCATCAACGTCCAGGTCGTCGGCCCGATCGGCAAGGAGGACGAGACCTACGCCGTCGCGCTGAAGATCGCCGATCGCATGGAGAGGATCCCCGGCGCGGTGGACGTCCACCTCGCGCAGGTGCCGGCGAGGCCGCAGCTCCGCATCGACGTCGACCGCACCATGGCCGACCAGATGGGGCTCAGCCAGCGCGACGTGGCGAGCGACGTGCTTGTCTCGCTCTCGTCGAGCGGGCAGACGTCGCCGACCTACTGGCTGGACAAGCGCGGCGTGCAGTACCTCGTCGCCGTGCAGACGCCCCAGTACGCGATGGGGTCCATCGACGACGTGAACGCCACGCCGCTGTCGACCGGCGACGGCCGCCCCCAGCTCCTGTCCAACGTCGCGTCGATGTCGCGCACGACCGGGCCGGCGAACATCACCCATTACAACGTCGCGAGGACGTTCGACGTCCAGGCGAACGTTGACGGCGCCGATCTCGGCTCGGTCGCGGGCGCCGTCTCGCGCGTGGTCGACGAGCTCAGGCCCGAGCTGCCGCGCGGGACGAAGGTGACCATCAAGGGGCAGGCCGAGAGCATGGACACCTCGTTCACGGGGCTCGGCTACGGGCTCCTCTTCGCGGTCGTGCTCGTCTACCTGCTGATGGTCGTGAACTTCCAGTCGTGGCTCGACCCGCTCATCATCCTGATGGCGCTCCCGGGCGCGGTCGCGGGCATCGCGTGGGTGCTCTTCGTGACGCACACGACGCTGAGCGTGCCCGCGCTCATGGGATCGATCATGTGCGTCGGCGTCGCCACGGCGAACAGCATCCTCGTCGTGACGTTCGCGAACGACCAGCGCAAGCTGGGCCGCGACGCGGGCACCGCGGCCCTCGCCGCGGGCATGACGCGCCTCAGGCCGGTGCTCATGACCGCGCTCGCGATGATCTTCGGCATGCTGCCCATGTCGCTCGGCCTGGGCGAGGGCGGCGAGCAGAACGCCCCGCTGGGGCGCGCGGTCATCGGCGGCCTGCTCGTCGCGACGCTGAGCACGCTCTTCTTCGTGCCCGTGATGTACAGCCTGCTCCGGAACAAGGCCCCGGCCAGAGACCCGCTCGCAGAGGACCTATGAGCTCCACCGCCCCTCGCTCCCCTGCCTCCCCTGCCCCTTCTTCCCCTCCTCCGTCTACGGGTGCGGGCCGCCCGGCCAACGATCTCGGGTTCGATCTGCCGCCGCCCGCCGTGCTGACGAGGACCCGCGGCCTCGCCCTCGGCGTGGGCCTCGTCGTCGCGCTCGGGGCGGCGTTCGCCACGGCCTACCTGCCCCGCCGGAACGCCCGCGCCGCGCTCGAGCAGGGCGTGCGGGCCGCCGAGGGCGCGGCCCCGCGCGTGGGGGTCGTCGCGCCGCAGCCGGTGTCGAGCGACCGGGCGCTCGTCCTGCCGGGGAGCATCCAGCCCCTCGAGGAGACGGTCGTCTACCCGCGCGTGAGCGGCTACGTGCGGAAGTGGACG
The DNA here is from genome assembly GCF_051473855.1 of Sorangium sp. So ce375. NCBI lineage: Bacteria > Pseudomonadati > Myxococcota > Polyangiales > Polyangiaceae > Sorangium > Sorangium sp. So ce375. The sequence goes on along the minus strand of NZ_CP150335.1, from coordinate 2,014,688 downwards.
GCGGACATCGGCGACAAGGTGGCGGAGGGGCAGATCCTCGCCGAGATCGACACGCCCGAGCTCGATCAGGAGCTCGCGCAGGCCCGCGCGCAGCTCGTGCAGGCGAGCGCCGGCCTGGTGCAGGCCGAGGCCAACCGCGACCTGTCGAGGTCGAGCGTGAAGCGCTACGAGCAGCTCGTCCCCGCGGGCGTGGCGCCGCAGGAGGAGCTCGAGCAGCGGCAGGGGCAGGCGCACGTCGCCGAGGCGAGCGTCACCGTGGCGCGGGCGGCGATCGCCGCGCAGCAGGCGAACGTCCAGCGCATCCTGGACCAGAAGAAGTTCGCGAAGGTCGCCGCGCCGTTCGCGGGGACGGTCACCGCGCGCGCGATCGAGCGCGGGGCGCTGGTCACGGCCGGCAACGGGACGCCGCTCTTCACCATCTCGGCGACCGACCCCGCGCGCGTCTTCGTGGGCGTCCCGCAGGACGTCGCGCCCAGCGTGCGCGTCGACGCGCCCGCGAAGGTCACGGTGCGCGAGTTCGCGGGGCAGCCGTTCCAGGGCACGATCGCGCGCACGGCCGGCGCGCTCGACGCGGCGACGCGGACGATGAACACCGAGGTGCGGGTGCCGAACCCCGACGGGCGCCTGCTCGCGGGCATGTACGCCGAGGTCGCGCTGACCTTGCCCACGCCGCACCGCGTGCTCGAGATCCCGGCGACGGCGCTCTACAACGACGCCAAGGGGCTGCGCGTGGCCGTCGTCGACGCCGGGGGCAAGCTCCGCTTCGCGCCGATCACCGTCGAGCGCGACACGGGCGCGACGATCCATGTGTCGACCGGGCTCGACGGGAGCGAGCGGATCGTGAAGCTCGCGAGCGCGGAGCTGAATGAGGGGATGGCGGTCGAGGTCATTCCGTGACGGGCCGCCGAGCGGCGTTCGACGGGCTCACGTCGGATGTCACGGTGTCACGGTGTCACGATGTCACGATGTCACGATGTTACGCCTCCGCGGGCGTGCCTTCGTGCGGCGCTGCAGCGCGCTGAGCCTCTCCCCTCCCCCCCGTGACCGGCGCGGGCGTCGCAAGCTCGCAAGTCCTTGAACCACAAAGCATTTCCGCGCCCCGAGGCGGCGCCGCGACCGTGGACTAGGGGCGCCCGGCCGCCGCCACCGTGACGGCGAGGCGCGCACCGCGCGGGGTGCGCTGCTCGCCGGAATCCTGCTCGGTCCGCTGGCACGAAGGGTGGATATGCCCCAGACGGCCCGCGGGCCAGGACGCGCTCCGAGACCGCAGCCGATGACCCCGACGCCCCTCGCGCCGCTCGGCGGCGCGCGGAGGCTGCAACACCTTTCAAGGAAGGAATCGCGAACATGAGAGCCAGTAGCTTGATCTTCTGTGGAGCCGTGACCGCCGCCCTCGTCGGCATGGCGCCGTCGGCTCACGCCCAGCACACGTACCCTGTGTCGGGGACATCGTACTCCCTCAGCACTGACACACCGGCATCGGTGAGTCTGTCCAGCCTCATCCTCGGCCAGGCGGTCGACGAGCTGGAGGAAGCGGTCGACGACGGGGATATCAAGGGCGCGGTCCTCCTTGTCGCCCGCCGGGGCCGGATCGTGCTCCACACCGCCGTGGGGACGAGAGATGGCCTGAACGAGGACAATCCGAGCATGGCATCGGTGCCGATGCCGCTCGACGGGATCTTCGATCTCGAGTCCATGACCAAGCCGTTCACCGTCTTTCTCGCGATGAAAATGCAAGAGTCCGGGAATTACCCGGGGTTCAGCGTCTACAACACGGTCGCGACGTATTTCTCGGAGTTCGCCGTCTCCTCGGTCAACAACAAGAGCTCCGTCACGATCAGGGAGCTGATGAACTATATATCGGGGGAGGATCTCGACTACTTCGACGACAGCAACCCGAACGGCATCTTCGACGACGCCGACCCCTGGCACACCCTGCTCGACGCGCCGCTGGCCCACCAGCGGGCGACGAAGGCCGTCTACAGCGATCTCGGCTTCCGGATCCTGGGCCACGTGCTGGAGACGGTCGGCGGCGACTCGCTCCAGAACCTGATGAAGACCTACATCTTCGACCCGCTGCAGATGACGGACACGGGCTTTCAGCCGTGGCTCAACATGCCGGGGAAGCAGGACCGCTTCGTCGGCACGGCGTGGTCCGCGACGCGCGGGCGTTATCTCCGGGGCGAGGTGCAGGACGAGACCGACCACTTCCTCGCAGGGGAGGGCCCGGACCCGGCCGAGCACCTCACGGGGTGCGACGGCCTGTTCTCGACCGCGAGCGATCTGGCGAAGTTCTCCCAGATGATGTTGAACCGGGGCAAGCGCGTCTACAGTTGCAACTCCCCCCCTTTCAACACCTGCGTAAACACCCTGCTCCCTGAGCAGACCGTGCACGACATGACCACGATCCAGACAGGCTCGCTCCATCTCCTCAGGCCGGCCTGGTCGTACGACGAGAACCTGTTCTACTCGCGCAAGGGGTACGGCTGGGAGATGTGGGACGGAGGCATGTGGCCTGGCGGGGAGTCTGCCTCGAGCGTCGCGTACAGCAAGACGGGCGGCGCCGGGACGCTCATGGTGCTCGATCCTGAGCCGAACCGCGAGATGTTCGCGATCCTGCTGACGAACCACGGGCTGCCGAAGTACGACAACTTCACCGTCGACACGATGACGGGCAAGATGTCCTGGCCGGAGTTCAACTGGATGATCAATGACATCCGGGCCCTCGAGGTCATGAACAAGGTCTTCGGCTCCATCCAATGGTGACCCGGCCCGCGGAGGCGACGCGCAGGCCGAGCCGCGCCCCGGCGCGCATAGCCTAGGCCGACGTCCTCGCGCGGCGCCGCGCGAGGGCGGGCGCCGTCACTGCGCCTGGGTCGCCGCGAACGGGTTGAGCTCGTTCGTGAACAGGTCCTCGGCCTTGAGCTGCCCCGGCTTGAGCTCGCCGTCCTTCACCAGCCAGTCGATCCAGATCTGGTATTCCCCCGCCGACAGGAGCCCCCCTTTGCCGGCGACGCCCATGCTGGTCCAGTACTTCACAACCGACGCGTCCTCGTTGCGCCCCCGCCGCTCGATGATGCGCTGAAGGCGGGCCACCACCTCCTCGCGCGGGGCGCCCCGGGCCCACTCGATGGCGCGCGCCAGGGCCTCGACGAACTTGCGGGCGCTGTTCGGGCTCTCCTTCAAGAATCGCTTGCTCAGCACGTAGCTGCCGGCGGTGAGCTTGCCGAACAGCTCGTGATCCGAGAACAGCGCCCGGACGCCGCCGCGCTCCAGCGCCTTGTCGCGCAGGATGTCGCCGAGGACCGCGACGTCGACCTGCCCCTGCCGGAGCGCCTGCTCCGCGCTCACCGGCGGCAGCACCACCAGCGTGACCTGCGCGATCTCGGCGCTCGTGAGCCCCTGGCGCGACAGGTACTCCTTCAGCATGAGCTCGTGGTGCGCGCCCAGCGTGTTCATCGCGACCTTCTTGCCGAGCAGGTCCCGCGCCGCCTTGATGGGGCTGTCCTCGGTCACGTAGAAGCCGCTCCACCGCTTCTCGTCGATCCCGTAGCCGCCCACCACCGCCCGGAGCGGCGCCCCCGCGGCGATCAGCTTGATCACCGCGCCGTTGAACGCCTGCCCGAAATCGGTGTCTCCGGTGACAACGGTCTGGATGTCCTGCGGCCCGCTGATCGTGTTGCCGACGTAGCTCAGCTTGATCGGGGCGAGGTACCCCAGGTCCTCCGCCAGCTCGGGCACGGAGACCACGCCCGAGAACCCCTGATAGCGCAGCTCCAGCACCTCGTAGTCGCCGGCGGCGCCCTCGCCGTTGCCGGGGCCGCCGCCGGGGTCGGCCTTCGAGCAGGCCGCGAGCGCGAGCGCGGCAATGAGGGCCGCCGCGAGCCTCCGGCGGGTGGTGGTGAGCGGAGATGGCTTGTCGAGCACTCGCATGGTGAACGTCTCTCCTCGGCCGCTACTCGGCGGCCGCGGGCTCGGCGGGCGCGGGGCTCGCGGCCGCCACCGCGCTCGACGTCCTGCGCGCCACGGCGAGGAGCAGGCCGAAGAGCACGGACAGGACGAGGAACATCGACTGGAGCCCGAGGCTCCGACCCAGGAGCCCGCCCACGGCGCTGCCGAACAGGCCACCTGATGGCCCCACGAGCGCCTGCAGGCCGGCGACCTTGCCCCGCCCCGCCCGCGCGCCGATCCGGGCGAGCCGGGTGAGGTTCGCGATCTGCAAGACCCCGAGCCCGAGGCCGAGCAGCAGGCCGCCGGCCCGCAGCGGGAGCAGGTCGCGCGAGAGGCCGAGCACGAGGAGCGCGCTCGGGACGAGGACGAAGCTCGCGAGGTAGACGCGCTCGTGCCCCACCCGACCCACGAGTCCTCCCAGCGAGAACAGCGCGAAGATGAAGGTCACGCCCTGCCAGGCCAGGAGCCCCGAGGCCTCTGCCGCCGTCAGGTGCGCGACCGTCACGCCGATCGGAATGATGAAGAACATGAAGAACGAGTTGATCGACTGGGCCGCGAACTCGATCAGGCACACGCTCCGCAGCTCGACGTCCTGCGCGAGCAAGGCAAGGTCGGACCGGACGCCGGAGAGGCGGAGCGCGCGAGGGGGCGCGGACCGCGCCGTAGTGCGGCCAAAGACGATCGGCGACATGAGCACGGTGATCAGGAACGAGAGCCCGATGAGCCGGTACGTGCCCGAGAACCCCAGCGCCTTCGTGAGGCTGGCCGCGAGCACGGGGCCGAGCAGGAACATGCCGACCATATGCGTGCCGCGGTACCAGCCGGCCTTGCCCTCGCCCACCGTCTCGAGCTGCTGCATGAACACGGTGCTCAGCGAGACGAAGCGCATCGGCATGAAGAAGCTGATCGCCGTCGTGAAGGCCAGCAGGAACACCGGCGACGGGACCGCCGGCAACGCCATGTAGAGGGACCCTGCCACGAGGCTCCCCAGCACGAACAGCCGCGAGGGCCCGAGGTGATCGACGAGGAGCCCGATGGGGATGCTCATGAGCAGCACCCCGACGCTCTGCGATCCGGAGATCAGCCCGAGCAGCGCCTCGTTCGCCCCGAGCTCCAGCGCGTAAAGCGTCGTGCTCACCTTGGCCACGCCGACGCTGAGGCCCATCACCGAGGACAGCGCCGCGAACATCAGCAGAAAGCGGTTCTTGTCGATGAAGGAGCGCAGTTGGACCTCGGGGCGCGGCGTGGATCAGGCCTGTTGATCCGCGCCGGCGAACACCCGCCATCAGCAACCCTCGTGCCGCGCCATGGCGGGCGGGAACGCGAGGCCGCCCGCTTCCGCGCTGCTGCCCTGGAAGCAGCGGGTGATGATCCGCTGCTCCGGCGCGAGCAGGCGCGCACCGCGCGTGCGACCTCGCGACCGCGCAGCGGTACGGCCGCGCGCCCACGCGCCCACGCGCCCACGCGCCCACGCAACCGCGCGCCCCCCAACGCTGCGCCCGCGCGCCGCCCGTAGCAGGTTTTACGCGGAGGCGCCCGCGCTTTGTTGTTGCCCTCGTCATTTACAGGGTGGTACTGGTGCAAGGCATGAAATCCTCTGCAATTCATGCACTGATCGCCGCGTGCGCGCTCTGTTCCACGGCCGCGTGCTCGTGGCAGCCGTATGGCGAGGTTCGCGTCGTGAGGCGGACGAAGGTCGGCGGTGAGCTCGCGATCCTCGGCGATCGCGACGTGGCCATGCAGAAGGCGAGCCAGACGATGGCCACGACCTGCGGCGGCCCCCAGAGCTACGAGATCGTCGAAGAGGGCGAGACCGTGGTCGGGGAAGAGTCCGTGTCCGAGTCCGACGAGCGCCGCGAGAAGGACTTCTTCGGGCCGAAGAAGCGGAAGCAGGAGAGCACGCAGACGGTGCAGAAGACCGAGTGGCGCGTGAAGTACGAGTGCAAGAAGGACGATCCGGCGGCCGCCGCGGAGGGGCCGCCCGCGGGCGACGCCGCGCCGGCGGAGGCCACCGAGGGCAAGACCGAGGGGCGCCGCATCCACGAGGTGATCATCCGGTTCTGAAGCGCGTCCCCGCGGGCGCCGCGCGCGCGGCGCGGGGCGCGGCGCTCCATCCGCTGGTGCGCTGTCGAGCCGAGCCCAGGATGCCTCTCCGTCGCGCCGGCTTCGCCATCGTGCTCGTGGCCCGTCCACGGTAACATCCAGAGCAGCATGGACGTTCTCCAGTTGATCGAGCGCGCGGCGGCCGCGCCCTCGTTGCTGCTTGCGACGGATTTCGACGGGACCATCTCGGAGATCACCTCGGTCGCGGGCGGGGCGGTGGCGGCGCCGGCCGCCCTCGAGGCGCTGAAGGCGCTCTCGCGGGCGCCCGGCACGACCGTGGCGATCGTCACGGGCAGGACGCTCCGCGACATCGCGGCGCGCACGGCGGCGCTCGGCGCGGTGTGGCGGGTGGGCGAGCACGGGGCGGAGATCGCGGCGCCGAGCGGAGAGCTCGTGTACCGGGCGGCGGCGCCGGCCGAGGCGCTCGACGCGCTGGAGCGCGAGGCGGACGAGGTGGTGCGGCGGATCCCCGCGCTGTGGGTCGAGCGCAAGCGTTGCTCGCTCGCGCTCCACTGGCGGCTCGTCCCGCCGGGGGATCGGCCGGCGGCGTTCGACGCGCTCGGGGGGTGGGCGGACGCGGCGTCGCGGCGGGGACTCGTGGTCATGCGGGGACGCAGCATCCACGAGGCCCGGGACGCCGCGCACGACAAGGGCCGCGCCCTCGCGTTCCTGCTGGCGCGGCTGCCGCCGGGAACGCTGGTTGTCTATGCGGGCGACGACACGACGGACGAGCCGGCGATCGCCCATGCCCGTGCGAGCAGCGGAGTGGGCGTCTACATCGCCTCGTCCGAGAGGCCGGACACCGCGGTCGAGCCCGACCTGACGCTCGGCGGACCCGAGGCGTGGATCGCGGTGCTCGAGGAGCTCGCGGCGCGGCGCGGCCGCCTGACCGGCGAGGCGCTGCGCCCGGCGTGAGGGCCCCGTAGCGGGGTGCAGCGTCGTGCGCTACGCGCTCGGCCGCCAGGCCAGCGAGTGAGGCGCACGAAAGAACGCCGCAGCGAGCTTCACCCTGCGGATGAGCCCGTAGCGCACGAAGATGCGCCCCGCTCTAATCAAGTTCTCCTGCCTTGTGCATCAGGGAGAAAGATCAGGAGAGCAGGGCAGTGTGCACGAAGCCCGGGGCAGCTTTTTCGCGTATCAGAGAGAAAGATCGGCAAAAGCAGGGCAGTGTGCACGAAGCGCGCGACACGGGTGCGCGGCGGGCAGATGCGATGGGGTGGTGAGCCGGACGGCGGTGGCTCGCCTGGAACGGAGCTTGAGCGACCTGCGCTATCCGCCGCCGGTAAATCGAGCGCGCCGTTCGTCCATGGTCACTCGAAAGGCGAAAGCTGATTAGCGGGTGAGCTGGGCCGACAGTAAAGTTCGGTGCATGTGGACATTTCACATCTCAGCGTTTCCGATCCCCTGCACGAGCCGGGTGCAAGCGACGTCTGTGCCTCTGTGCCTCGTCGTCGCGCTGGCGGGCTGTTCGCCGAAGGCCCGCAGCTTCCAGGGCGCAGGCGCCGGCAGCGACGGCGATCACGGGGTCGGGGCGTTTGAGCCCGGCGCTGGCTGGGACGGAGAGACCCCTGCGTGCGCGGCCGAGACGCAAGCCATCGACTGCGATGATGACAATCCATGCACCGCGGACGCGTGCGCCACAGGCGCGTGCGTCAACGTCCCGCTCGACGGCATACCGGCCCCCCCGTCCGTGCAGATCGCGGGCGACTGCCAGGTCCTCACCTGTGCTGCAGGGCGACTGTCGGCTGCGCCGGACGACGCCGACGCCGACGACGATGGCGACCCGTGCACGAGCGACGCGTGTCGGGGCGGAGTCACAACGCACGTCGTGACCGCAGGTTCGACGTGCGGGCAGGACGGCGTCTGCGACGCCACGGGCGCGTGCAGGGCCGCGGACGGTCAGGCGTGCGCTGCCCCGGAGGACTGCGCCAGCGGGAGCTGCGCCGACGGGGTCTGCTGCGACACCGCCTGCGACGAGACCTGCATGGCCTGCAACGTCGAGCGGTCGGTCGGCGCGTGCTCGCCCCTCGGCCCCGGAGCCGAGGATGCGCCGGACTGCGCGCAGGAGGACAAGGTCTGCGACGGCACGGGCGCCTGCAAGCTGGCGCCCGGCCGGCGGTGCCATCGAGACGAGAACTGCGCGAGCGGCGTCTGCCGCGGAAACCGCCGGTGCGGCGAGTTTGGCGCGGAATGAGCTGCCTCGGCGCGGGGGGCGAGGCGACGGGGGCTCCCAGGGGGAACGCCGTCGGCCGCGATCGATCGCTCGCTGCGCAGGTTTCGCGTGGGTGAGGTACCACGAGCGACGTGGAGGAGCGGCAGGGAGAAGGGCCCGGCCGTGCCGCCCCCCTCGACGCGCCCGAGCACGGCACGGATGCTCGGCGTCATGGGCAAGGGCCCCTGTCGGCCCTCCGTCGCTCGGCCTCCGGAGCTCGCGTCCGGCTTCTGCGGATCCACATGGCCCGCTACACCTACCTCACCCGCACCTACCCCACGAGATTGGATAGGGACGAATATTGGCCTTCCAGGAGCCGCAGATCCCTGTAGAATTATCCCATGGGGGCAGATCAGGGGGTCCGGCCGTGGCGCGCAGGCAGGCTGGGCGTCAGGCAGATCAGCTACGGTGGTGGTAAGCAGGCTGCCCTTCCGGGGGAACAGACTTCGATCGAGCGGGCTCGCCAGGGCACTTCGTCGGCGGTCACGCGCCGACCGCTCCCGCCTCGAAGCGGCACCGTAGGCGCGAACTCCACGCCATCCGCGCCAGCCCGTAAGCCACCCCCCGCGAGGACGCTTCTGCGCTCGAAGTTTGTGTAACGAATCCAACAGCAAGGAACGAGCTTGATGTGCGCGAGACGACCACATGAATCTCGACCTTCGGCGTCACGCCGATGGGGTCGAGTCCTTCTGATGGCAAGTGCCTTTATCTCTCCGTTCATTGGTTGCGTCTACGATGGCGATCAGCCCTGTGGACCTGGCCAAACGCTGAGGGCCGATTCCGAGTACTTCGAGTCCTGCGTCTGCGCCGAGGGCTATGCTGCAACGAAGACGGGCTGCGTGCGCTGCGGCGAGAACGAAGAGGTCGGGGCGAGCGGCTGCGCCTGCAAAGCCGGGTACGGCCGCGCTGACGCCACGTCACCGTGCGAGGCCTGCGGCGAGAACGAGGTGACCGGGGCGACGGGGGCGTGCGAGTGCGCGGCCGGGTTCAGCAGGGCGTCCGCCGAGGCGCCGTGCACGGCCACCCCCGCCGGCCTGAATACGGCGTGCGACACCGCGACGATGCCTTGTTCCAACGCCACGTACAGTCACTGTCACGCCATCTCGGGGACGACCGGCTACTGCACCAATCAAGGGTGCGGCAGCTCCGCCGACTGCGCGGATGGATACATGTGCGATCTCACGGTCACCCCATCCTACTGTCGCCGACCGCCGGTCGGCGCGGGGAAAACCTGCGCCAGCGACGCGGACTGTGCAGGAACCGAGGCCACGTACTGCAATATCTTCGACACGCAGAAGTGTCAAGTTCAAGGCTGCACGCTCTCGCCGGACAATTGCTTCACCGGCACCGTATGCTGCGATTTTACTGACTATGGAGTCGCACAGTACCAGTGCGTCGCGGAAGGGAGCTGCACCAATTGAGAACGGGATCCGTTGCATTCCCCGGCGTGCCCATTCACGTTGTCTCAGCCATATCCTCCGCGCTGCTGCTCGGGTCGTCGTTCGCGGCGGCACAGCCAGCTCCGACCCCCGCGGAGGCCGCTGGTTCAGCGGCCCCCTCCGAGCCGGCTCCGGCTCCGGCGCCGGGCGCCTCGGGCGCGATCGTCCCCTCGGAGCCGGCCTCTCCGGCTCAACCTGGCGCGGGCGCGCAGCCGGGTGCAGCAGACGCACCTCCGCAGGCGGCCAGCCCGGCCTCGAGCGCCGCGGCACCTCAACCACACGCAGGGGCTACCGGCAACGTCGACGCCAGCGCGACACCGGCAGCCGGCGGAGAAGTAGACGTCGACGCGCTGGCCGGCACGGCGCTCGCGGAGGAGCTCACCTCCGAGGCGACGAAGATCAGCGTCTACGGCTTCGCTGATTTTACCTTCTCCGCGCTGCTCAGTGACAAGAAGACAGGGGGGGCCTCGACCGGGGTGGGCCCGAACCCCACTTTCTACGTCGGGAATCTGAACGTCTATCTCGACTCGAACCTGGGCAAGAATTTCAGATCCTTGATCGAGCTCCGATTCACTTACCTGCCCGACGGGGCGATCACGACCGATCCGACGACGTTCCAGAACACCCGCGTCAGCGCCGCCTATCAAGACTACACCGACTTCTCTCGGCCGAAGAAGGTGGGAGGGGTGATCATCGAGCGGGCGTGGCTCGAATACGCTGCGCATCCTCTCTTCAACATCCGGCTCGGACAGTGGCTCACCCCGTATGGGATCTGGAACGTGGACCACGGATCCCCCGTCATCCTGAGCAACACGCGCCCCTACATCATCGGCTCCGAGTGGTTTCCGCAGCGACAAACCGGCATCGAGGTGCATGGCAGCCATGGCATCGGCGACACGCAGGTGGGCTACCACCTCACGCTGTCCAATGGCCGCGGCCCGGTCGATAGCTACATGGATCTGGACAAGAACAAGGCGGTCGGCTGGCGTCTCTGGCTACAGCAGGACACTCCATTCGGCAACTTCGCCGTCGGCACATCGGGCTACAAGGGCCGCTACACCGACGCCGGGCAGGTCGCAGCGCTGGAAAACGGCTCGCTCGTCACCAATTTCCCGGTCACCGCGAGCTACGACGAGCTCAGCCTGGCCGCGGATCTCAAGTACACCTGGGGCGAGTTCTTGTTCCAGGCCGAGTACGTCATGCACGACGTAGGCTTCGACGACAAATATCGTCCTGCTGGGTTCACGCCTGGAACATGGGTTCCTGACAACCGCGCCTGGGGAGCCTACTTTCAGACGGGTTACCGATTGCCCTGGTACGGCATCATGCCCTGGTTCGGCTTCGAATACGACCGCTTCGGCAAATCCAGCTTCTTGTACGAAGGGTGCGATATCGTCGGCGGCCTGAACATACGCCCCACGGAGAACGTCGTGTTCAAGCTCGTCGGTGTGCACGTGTGGATGCCGTACCTGAAAGAGAAGAGCTACGACATGGATCAATTTGTCACGCAAGTCGCGTGGAGCTTCTAGGATGATCCCTCGAAGAACGCTCTTGACATCGTGCGTGTTTCTACTCGGGGCTGTTACCGCGGTAACGCCGGATGAGTCGTACGGCGCGGGAGGCGTGGGACCTCTGGTGCTCGTCGTCTCGAAGAGCTTCCCCGCGGACGGGATCTCCTTTGGAGATCTGAAGCGCGCCTACATGGGCAGCCGAGTCACGACGAACGGAAAGCAGCTGATCCCGGTTACCTATCCCAAGGGTTCTCCGGAGCGCATCGCGTTCGACGAGGCGGTCCTCGGCATGGGACCCGAGCAAGTTGGTCTCTACTGGATCGATCGCAAAATTCGTGGACAGTCCGGCCCGCCGAAAGACGTCCCGAATGCGGCCACGGTCGTTTGGATCGTGGGCAAGGTGGACGGGGCCATCGGTTTCGTCCGCGCCTCTGCAGTTGGAGATGACGTCAAAGTTCTTCGCGTCGACGGCAAGCTGCCAAGCGATCCGGGGTATCGTCTCTAGCACCGCGTCGCCTGAGTTTGTCGCTGGTTGCGGGCGAGACGAGAGGCTTCGACGAGCTGCCCGCCCCCTCCCCGAGGGCCTGCGAGGATCCCGGAGCCAGGGACGAGCTCAGGCGATGCGGCCGCGCGCGCCGGCGCTGGCTCAGAGCGTCGTCCCGAGCTTCTCCAGCAGCTTGGGCCACCCGGGCTTCATGCCTTCGAACGCGGACTTGCCGCTCGCCGAGTCGAGGTTGAAGCCCTCCTGCGTGAACGTGAGGAGCGTGCCCGTCCCTTCGGGCGTGAGCCGCCAGGTGATGACGGTGTCGAGCGTGCCGATGGCGAAGCGGTACGAGAAGAGCCGCTCCGCTTCGACGGCGAGCACCTCGCAAGCCTGCTTGCCCCAGGGCCCCATATCGAGCTCGAACCTGTGTCCGACGACGGCTTTGACGTCGCCACGGGCCCACCAGCGCGCGTGCCATTCCGGATCCGTGAGCGCCCGCCAGACGGAGGACGGAGGCGCTGCGTAACGATGTTCGAGGTGGATGGCTGCGGTGTTCATTTTTTCCCTTCTTCGTTGAGGAGATCTTCGAGCGCGGCGAGGCGCTGCTTCCAGTACTGAGTGAACGTGCTGAGCCACTCGTCGACCTCGCTCAGCGGGCGCGGATCCAGGTGGTAGTAGCGCTCGCGTCCGCGCGGCTCCTCGCGCACGAGCCGCGCTTTGCGGAGCACCTGCAGGTGCTCGGACACCGCGGGGCGGCCCACGCCGAAGCCGCTCGCGAGGTCGTTCACGGCGCGAGGCCCCTTGCGGAGCTGCATCAGGATCTCGCGCCGCACCGGGTTCGCCAGCGCCGAGAAGACGTCGACTTCGGTCATGCCCTCAATATGTCGGAATTCTCCGACGCGTCAACAAAATCCGACGCGTCGGCCGCGCGGCTCGCGCCAGGCGACGACGGCGGGGCCGTGGGCCACCGGCGAAGACGCGCGCTCAGCGCCCGCCGGTCAGGAAGGCTCGGTAGAAGTGGGCGCTGTCCTTCGGCGTGCGCGCGAGCGTGGCGCAGTCGGCGTGCATCAGGCCATAACGTACGTCGGAGGAAAGGCCGGTGTCGCGGATCGACCGCGTTCGGAGCGTGCCGCCGTCGGCGTCGTCTGCGAGACCAACAGGTGATGCGCAGCGCGGAGCGCTCCGGCAAAGTCGGTGTGACCCGGCGCGAACGGCCCGGTCTCGTAGCCGAGGAACGCCTGGCACCACGGCTCGTTGTGCGTGAGCCAGAGCGCCACACGATCGCCGAAGCGCGCTCCGACGTGCGAAGCGTAATCTGCGAAGGCGTCCACCGTGTCGCGCGAGAGCCAACCGCCGGGCAACGCGTCTGGCAGGTCCCTGGTTACAGCGACAAACGGGTTGAAACAACGAGGAAAAGCAGGAGTTTCACAGGGAGGCGGGGAGGCGGGGAGCGAGAGACGGCAAGAGGGAAAAACTCATTTTCTTTCTTCCTCCCCGCCTCCCCGCCTCCCTGTGAAAATTACTTCATCCAGCGGCCGGGGCGGGGCAACGCGGCGGCTCGGCGGGCGCGTCTGCCGCTGCCCGAGCCGCCGCGTCGGCGGGGCGCGAGGTCAGAATTGCGTGAAGAAGTTCCAGATGGCCGAACCCGCGAAGCTCGGCGTCTGGTGGTCACCGGCGAACTCGCAGCGGTGCACCGGGTATCCCTCCCGGCACCCTTGATAGGCGACGCACGAGTTGGGGGCCACGGGGCTCGTCTCGGTGCTGCAGCCGTTCTTGCGCACGAAGACGTCGAGCGCCGCCCTGCCGTCCGAGATGGAGACGACGCTGTCGGACAGGCCGTGCGACATCCAGACGGCGACGGGCTGGATGTTGGATTTGTTGCAGCCGCTGTAGAGGGCGCCGGACATCGGCGCGATGGCTCGGAAGATGTCGGGCGCATCACAGCCGAGCGCGTTCGACATCATCCCTCCGTAGCTCCACCCGGTCGAGAAGACCCGGCTCGTGTCGACGCACAGGTTGGCTTTGAGGGAGTCGACCATGGCGCGGGCGAAGGCGACGTCGCGCCCGCCCGTGTTGGCCCAGCCGTTGTCGATGCCGTTCGGCGAGACGAAGATGGCGCTGTCGTTCGCCAGCGCCTTGAGCCCATAGTACCCGTTCCTCACGACGTCGTTGGCCGTTCCGCCGCGCCAGTGCCAGCCGAACACCAGCCGATAAGCCCTGTTCGGGTCGTAGTTCGCCGGAATGTCAAGCACGTACTGGCGCGTGGTGCCGTTGACGTTGATGGTGCGGTTACCGCTGGTGAGGGAGGTGGGAATGCCGCAGCCGGCGCTGCGCGTGCCGCCGGTGCCGCCACCGGAGCCGCCGGTGCCGCCACCGGAGCCGCCGGTGCCGCCACCGGAGCCGCCGGTGCCGCCACCGGAGCCGCCGGTGCCGCCGGTGCCGCCGGTGCCGCCGGTGCCGCCGGTGCCGCCCCCGCTGCCGGTGCCGCCGGTTCCCGAGCCCGCGGGCGTGAGTCGGAATTGCTGATTGGTGCCGCCGTTCGACGCCCATTGAATCACGGCGGTGCCGTCCGCGGTGCCGCGGCCGTAGACGTCCAGCGACTTGCCGCTGTGGCGCGCGGTGAGGCGCACGACGCCGCCGGCGACGTCCGTGAACGACCACTGCTGGTTTGCCCCGGTCCAGCAGGAATATTGCTGGATGGCGGCGCCGTCGCTGGTGGAGGCGCCCGCGACGTCCATGCAACGGTTGCTGTTGACGTTGCGGATGCGATAGTAGCCGCCGCCTGCAGATTCGATGCGGAACTGTTGCCGCGTCGAGCCGTTGCAGCTGGCGATCTGCATGGCCGCTCCATCCGCGGTGCTGCCTCCAGCCACCTGCACGCATTTTCCACTCTGGACGCCGACGATCGTGTAGACCGCGCTCGTGTCGATCGTGATGGCGCCCTCCAGCGAGCCTTTCTCCTCGAGCTCGGCGTCGTACGCGTCCTCGGGGCCGATGACGCACGACACGGCGAGGATGCCCGTCGCCGCCGCTAGCAAGCTCTGCTTCGTTCCGAATCTCATCTTGTCCTCCTCGTCCTGTCAAGTAAGTGAAACTGCTATCTTCTCACTGCTCAACGCTGCCCTTGCGTAGGTCGGGGTCGCTCGCCGCGCGCTGAAGGCTCCCGAGCGGGCCGCCGTGCCGGCCAACTCCGCGGCGGGTGATCGTCGAGATGCGCACAGGGTGGATAGGTTCGCCCTGCGTGCGCCAGGGTCGGTCAAACCGCCCTGCTCCTCGGAGCAAGGCGGTTTGAGAGCGAGCCACCCTAGGGCAGATTGGCAGAAGAGACCTGCCAGGTTCTGTCGGTGCAGAAGCGGCAGCTCGGGCCGACGAGCATGCCCTTGCCGGTGGCCGATTCGTCGCCCTTGAGCCACCAGTTGAGCCACGCCAGGTTGACCTGAGTGAACTCGCCGCCGTTCCGGGCCCACAGATCGCCCCCATGATCCGCGCCGACCTTGGCGAACATCATGACCGGAATATCACCCAAGGCCACGATGTTCGCGAAGTCTCTCGCGCCGTTCGCGTTCGCACCCAGGCTATCCGCGGTGCCGGTGACGATCAATACGGGTGTGTGAATCGAGTTGTAGAAGGCTGGATTCGCTGAGAAAGAGCCGCTGCTCGTGTGTCCCCAGGTCGTCATTCTGGGATCTGCGGCAGTTCCCGCCGCCATCAAGCCGCCGCAGGAGAAGCCGTTCGCGGCGACCTTCGTGGTTTCGATGCGATGGTAGTAAGCGCTGCAAGGCTTCTCGTTCTGGGCGATCACCCAGTCGACGTAGGCGAGCAGCACGCCGCCTCCGCCCCCGATGTCGCGGTTCGGCGCGCTGTTTACCGGCGTCCCGTCCGCCACCACGAAGTAGCCGTGCGACGCAATTTCGGCCATGGCCGCCTGATTCGCGAGCCCGTCTCGCGAGCACCCGCCCTGCCCCCAGACGAAGATCGGATACTTGGCATCTCCACCGAGATCCGCCGGACGAAAGATAGTGCCCTGGTTGATGCCCGGGTCCGAATTCGTCTCGACTACCACCCTATGAGGGCCGCTCCCCGACACGTTTCGACCAGTCGGTTGTGACGCGGTGCACGTGCCGCCGGTGCCGCCGGTGCCGCCGGTGCCGCCGGTGCCGCCGGTGCCGCCGGTGCCGCCGGTGCCGCCAGTGCCGCCCCCGCCGCCGGTGCCGCCGGTTCCCGAGCCCCCGGGCGTCAGTCGGAATTGCTGGTTGGTGCCGCCGTTCGACGCCCATTGAATCACGGCGGTGCCGTCCGCGGTGCCGCGGCCGTAGACGTCCAGGGACTTGCCGCTGTGCCGCGCGGTGAGGCGCACGACACCGCCGGCGACGTCCGTGAACGACCACTGCTGGTTTTGCCCGGTCCAGCAGGAATATTGCTGGACGGCGGCGCCGTCGCTGGTGGAGGCGCCCGCGACGTCCATGCAACGGTTGCTGTTGACGTTGCGGATGCGATAGTACCCGCCGCCTGCAGATTCGATGCGGAACTGTTGCCGCGTCGAGCCGTTGCAGCCGGCGATCTGCATGGCCGCTCCATCAGCGGTGCTGCCTCCAGCCACCTGCACGCATTTTCCACTCTGGACGCCCACGATCGTGTAGACCGCGCTCGTATCGATCGTGATGGCGCCCTCCAGCGAGCCTTTCTCCTCGAGCTCGGCGTCGTACGCGTCCTCGGGGCCGATGACGCACGACACGGCGAGGATGCCCGTCGCCGCCGCAAGCAGGCTCTGCTTCGTTCCGAATCTCATCTTGTTCTCCCCGTCATATTAAGTAAGTAAAACTGGAGTCTTCCCGCTGCTCAACGCTGCCCTTGCGCAGGTCGGGGCCGCTCGCAGCGCGCTCGAGGCTCCCGAGCGCGCCGCCGCGCTGGCCATTGCCGCTTCGGACGAGTGTCGAGGTGCGCGCAGAGTGGATAAGTTTATTCGCGCACGTCAGGCAGCGCGATGAGGGTATCTATTGTTCCGGGCTGGCAGGTCCGTCAAGCCGATTGCGCATCGCGAGCGGACCTGATCCTCATGAAGGTGGGATAAGCTCAGATGCGGAGTCACGATGGTGACTTGACGCCGACATGGGGTCGAGCCCTCTACGGGCGCGATCACCCGGCGCGCCGGGCGCGCGAATCTCGCCGAAAACCGCCTGCGACCAGCGGGCCGCGCTCGGCATGCGAGCGCGCTCGAGAAGCTCGATTGAGATGGACGAGGTGCCGGGGGCCAGGAGATCCAAACGCGGAAATCAAGCCCCTCGTGGCGGCCGTCCCATCGTACAGCCATGCTGCACGTTGGTCGGCATATAGAACCTTATTCGATCCACCTCACTCCTGGAAAAGTGATGCTGTATCAAATTGATTTATGCATCGAACGGGCCCCCTTCACGCCACAGCCTGCAGGCTTTGACTGGGACAATGAAGCGCATGAGCAGTAGCCACCCCATCATCGAGCGGCTGGCGTTGCCGTACAACACAACCAGAATGTTCATCGTGCAGCCCCCCGGAGAGGCCTGCTGCTGGGATACGTCGGGTCGCTTCCAGGGTTCCCGCCGCCGCCAGCTGCACCGGGGTCCCACCGCCGCCGGGATCGTTGCTGCAGCCACGGTCGCCGCTGGCCAGGACCTCGATCCCGGCCGCGAGCAACATGACCAATCGCTACTTCATGACCGTCTCCTGGATGCGCATGAAGGCCCATCCGGAGGAAGCAAAAGCATGACGAGCGGTCGACAGTGTGAGCGTTCACATGTCCGGTGTCAACTTCGATCGACCAGCCTGCCGCTCGGCGAGCGAGGTGCGCGCTGCTGTGGGCATTCATAATTTCACCCAGCCAGCGCGCTCGCGTGCTGAGCCGCGGCACGCCATTCAGCTCGCCCCTGCTTACGCGCTCAGCGTGGGCCCGAGCCACTGGGGACGACCCCTAGCGCGACAAGGGACGACCTTGGGCGCCGCAGCGCTACGGCTCTCCGCCGCCAGCGCTCTCCCGGCCCTGCCGGACCGCCCGCGCCCGCCGCTCGCGGTTCCTCGCCACGCGCGCCGCCCGGCTCGCCAGGAGCTCCAGCTGTCTGGCTCGAAGACCGCGACGACAGATGCTGGAAGAGCAGACGACCTCTGCTGGAAGAGCAGACGACCTCATCGACGCTGATCTCCGGACCGAGCTGCTCGGGAATTTGCCTACGCTCGGATGCCCGCTCGCCGGGCGCGATCGGCGCCCCGCCGGCGGGGATCGGGGCGTCGCGCGTCACTCCGACGACGGCGGGGCGGGATCGTGTACGCTCGCGGGCATGCCGATCACGCGACTCACAAAGCCTGACTCGAAGTTTCGCCTCGATGATGTCTCGACCGATCCGCCCCGCGACGCGGCGAAGCAGCAGGCCGCGGAGCGGCTCAAGGAGCTCGGCGACGAGCTGCTCGAGCTGCAGGAGCTCATGTGGGGCGCGAGGACACACAGCGTGCTCATCGTCCTCCAGGGCCGCGACGCGGCCGGCAAGGACGGGGCGATCAAGAACGTCGTCGGCGCGCTGAACCCGCGCGGCGTCGCGGTCAGCTCCTTTGGCGTGCCCACCAAGGAGGAGCGGGAGCACGACTTCTTGTGGCGCATCCACCGGCAGGCGCCGCGCGCAGGGGAGTTCGCCATCTTCAACCGCTCTCACTACGAGGACGTGCTCGTCGTGCGCGTTCACGACCTCGCGCCCAAGTCGCTGTGGGGCGAGCGCTACGATCACATCAACGACTTCGAAGAGCTGCTCGCCGAGCACGGGACCATCGTGATCAAGTTCTTCCTGCACATCAGCAAGAAGGAGCAGGAGGAGCGGCTGCTGGAGCGCGAGGAGAACCCGTCGACCGCGTGGAAGCTCAACGTGAACGACTGGCGGGAGCGGGAGCTCTGGGACGAGTACACCGAGGCCTACGACGAGGTCTTCCGGCGCTGCGCGTCCAAGCACGCGCCCTGGTGCATCGTGCCGGCGGACGCGAAATGGTACCGCAACCTCGTCGTCGCCGAGACCGTGGCCGAGACGATGCGGGAATACCGCGACGGCTGGCTGAAGACGCTCGAGCGGAACGGGAAGGCGGGCCGCGAGGAGCTCGACGAGTACCGGCGATCGAGGGGCGGGCGGAACAAGGGATGAGCGGGCGGGCGATGCGATGATAACGCGGTGCCGTCGCACGGCCCCTTGATGAATCCCCCGCCCTCGCCGCGCGCGGCACGCCCTGCAGAGGGCACGTCGTCGCGTACGACGCCTCCGTCTCCCGTTGTGCCATGGCCCTCCTGGCAGCAGCGGCCGCGCTCGACGCTCGCGCGGTCGGGTTCGGCTGACGCACGCATGCGCGCGTCTCCCTGATCACGACGGCGGCCACGCACAGCAGGCCTTCCTGAGCAAGGCTTTGCCTTCCTCCAGAGGGGCTTTGCCTTCTTCCGCAAGATGTTGCGCTCCTCAGCAAGGCTCGAATGGGCTCGAACGAGCGAGCGGGTCGCAGCGGCCCCGTCGCACCGGCCCCGCCGCCCGTCATGCGAAGTCAACCGGTGAAACCAGCGGATCCAAGCCGTTCCCCGGCCATTTCACCGCCACACCGCCGCGCGTGAGCCACCGAGCAGGGCGGCACCTCCGCGGCTCTGCATGCACGCCCGGTAGGCCGATCGCGGGAGCGGCACGACTCCTGCGATGGCTCCTGTGCGGACGGAACGTTGGTGGGTGCACCGCGGCGGGCTTCACCGCACGAGGCGCATGCCGACATGTCCCTGACCGAGCAGACCCACCTGCCTCGGATGAAGGAGAAATAGCATGAGTACCGAGAAGAGCGAGTTCGATTTCGAGATGATCACCCCTGAGGACCCCACCGAGCTGGAGGTGAGGGAGGTCGCGCTGCATTGTCATTGCTGCGGATGCGGCTGCGTGAACGACGAGTGACATAGTCGGCGGGGGGGCGCGCCCCCTGCCGCAGGCGCCCAGGCAGCGCTCGCTGCGCTGCCTGGGCGCCTCTTCTTACCCGCGCGCAAGGAGCTGCTCATGTGTGTGAAGCCGAGGTTCGATCTGCCGCGCATCGGCGTTGGGCTCGCCTACCGGCCCTGGTTCGTGCGCGGGATCGAACAACACCGCGATCGTATCGACTGCATCGAGATCTGCGCGGATCATTACATCTACCGGACGGAGGGGCGGCTCGGGCGTGCCGTCGAGCTGAGCCAGCGTCTGCCCGTAGCGCCTCACGGTCTCGAGCTGTCCATCGGCACCGACGCGCCGCTCGACATGAATTATTGCCGTGATATCGCGCGCCTCGCGAAGGCGGTCCGCGCCCCCTGGTACAGCGATCACCTCTGCTTCACGCAGGTCTCCCAGATCGAGCTCGGCCAGCTCACCCCGATCGCGTTCACCGAGCATACCGCGTCGCGCTGCGCGGCCAAGGCCCGGCAGTTCCAGGACATGCTGGGGATCCCGCTGCTCCTCGAGAACATCGCCTATTACCTGGCGATCCCCGGAGGCACCATGACAGAAGCGGATTTCATCAGCAAGGTCGTCAACGACGCCGACTGCGGCATCTTGCTCGATCTCACGAACCTGTACGTCAACGCCCAGAATCTCCGCTATGATCCGTATGAATTCATCGACCGCATCCCGCTCGAACGCGTCGTACAGGTCCACCTTGCGGGCGGAGCTTACGAGAACGAGATGTGGATCGACACGCACGACCACCCGATCGACGGGCATCCCGAGGTCTGGGACCTGCTCGACCATCTCTGCAAGAGAGCGCCCGTGCGCGGCATCCTCATCGAGCGCGACGAGAATCCGCCGGACGACTTCGGCGAGATGCTGAAAGAGGTCGAGCACGCGAGGGCTATCTGGGCGTAAGGCGTTCTTCGCGCAGCCGCAGGCTGGAGGATGGAACGTGTCATGAGTCTCATAGCAAAAGGGCGGACGATGGATAGCGCAGCGGAGGGGCGGACGATGGGTACGGATACGTCAGCGTTTCAGACGGCGTTCGCGCGGCTGCTCACCGATCCTCAGGCGTTCGAGCGCTTTTACGACGACCCGGCGCGCTTCGCCGAGGAGAACGCGCTGACCGCCGGACAGATGTCCGCGCTCCGGTCCCTCGACAAGGACCGGCTGCGCTGGATCTCGGGCTCGCTGAGCGTCAAGCGCTTCTACCTCGTCGAGACGTACTTCCCCGCCACGTTCGCGCTGCTCCGGCGCCACAAGACGCTGTCGAAGGTGGGGCGGAGCTTCATCGCGACATACCGCCCCATCAAGTCCGAACGCCTGATCCGCGCGTTTCGCGACGCCCACTGGTTCGCCGAGCTCATCGAGCGGCATGTCGACCAAGGGGCGCTCGACGTCCCCTGCCTCATCGACGTGATGCGCTGTGAGCGCACCGAGTTCATGTTGTGGTCCGACGCCGCGAGCATCGAGAGCGCGGACGATTTCAAGTCGCGGAACGCGTCGAGGCCGAGCGTCACCGAGGAGGAGCTGCTCGACGGCGCCGTGCGCGCCGGCCGGCACGTCGCGCTGCACGAGTTCTCGTGGGATGTCTTGTCCTTCATCCAGGCGCTCGTCGACGGCGAGGCGCCGCTCGATCCGGAGCCCGCACCGACGCTGATCTTGTTCGGAAGGATCGCGGTGACCGATCGCGTCCAGAAGGCGCGCGTGGGGCGAATGATAAGGTCGTTCCTTACCCGCGCCGACGGCGGAAAGCCTGCCCGGGAGATCCTCGCGGAGATGCTCGGACCGCAGACCGAGCGCGCCGCGCGGGACGCCGCCGAACGAGATTGCGGCCGAGTGCTGCAGAAGCTCTACGCGCTGAACCTCGTGACGATCGACGAAGGCATCGGGTCGAGCGCGCGCGGCGAGGGCGCGGGGCCGCGGAGGGCGGCATGAGGGGGGCTGCGCGATGTCTTCCTGTCGCCCCTGCAGCCATGTCCGCTCGCTCGAAGGACCCAGTGAACGGAGCCTCTCCGTCCTCCGCCCGGATCAGCTCGGCCTTCGGGCACCTCGCGGCGGCGCTGGGCGACGGCGCGGTCCTCGGCCCGGGCTCGGATCTGTCGGCGTACGAGGACCCTTATGCGTTCCACGGCGCCGCGGATTTCCGGTGCTCGGGGGCGGTGCTGCCGAGGTCGGTAGAGGAGGTGCAGGCTGTCCTGGCGGTCGCCAATCAATACGGCATTCCGCTCTGGACCGTATCCACCGGGCGGAACCTTGGGTACGGGGGCGCGGCGCCGCGGGTGAACGGAGCCATCGTGCTGGACATGCAGCGGATGAACCGGATCCTGGAGGTCGACGAGGAGCACGGGTACGCGCTGGTCGAGCCCGGGGTGAGGTTCGTGGACCTCTACGGGTACCTCCGCGAGCATCGGCTGAAGCTGTGGATGTCCGCGCCATCGCTGGGCTGGGGCAGCGTCCTCGGCAATGCCCTGGAGCGGGGCATCGGTTACACCCCTTACGGGGATCACGCCGCTCAGATCTGCGGGCTGGAGGTGGTCCTGGCGAACGGCGACGTCGTGCGCACCGGCATGGGTGCGTTGCCGGGCGCCAACACCTGGCAGATGTACAAGGGCGGGTATGGCCCGTCGCTGGACGGGTTGTTCCTGCAGTCGAACTTCGGGATCGTGACCAAGCTGGGGCTCTGGTTGATGCCCCAGCCGGACGGAATGATGTCGTGCACGGTGCACTTTCAGAGGGAGTCCGACCTGGAGGCGGCCATCGATGTGCTCGCTTCGCTGCGCCGCCGGGAGATCATCCAGAGCAATGCCCAGCTGGGCAATGTCGTGCGCGAGGTGGCGCACCGATATCCGCGCTCGCGCTGGTACGACGGCCCCGGCGCCATGCCCGATGAGGTGATCGAGAAGATCCGCCAGGATTTGGGCATCGGATGGTGGTGGATCCTGCGCTTCGGCCTCTATGGCGACAAGGAATTGCTGGAGGCTCGTTTCAGGATCGTCCAGCGAGCATTCTCAACGATCCCCGGCGCCGAGATCACGGGCCGCGAGCACCTCGCCTCGGGCTCGGACGGCCTCTACGCGTGCGAGGTCGAGGGGCCGGTCGGCCGCCTGGCGGGCGTCCCGGGGTTCTTCGCGTTGAATGCGCTGAAGTTCCGCGGCGACGACTGTGGACACCTCGACTTTTCGCCGATCGTAGCGTCCAGCGGGCGCGATGCGGTGAGGGTTTACGACCACGTGAAGGCGCGGGCCCGCGAGCACGGGATCGACTACTTGGCCGGCTTCACGGCCAGCGAGCGCCACCTGAACCACGTCTTCCCGATCCTCTACGAGAAGCGCGACGCGGAGCAGACGAGCAACGCCGCGGCGCTGCTCGACACCTTGATCAGGGAGCTGGGGAAGCAAGGGATCGGCGAGTGCCGGGCGCACCTGGCTTTCATGGACCTGATCGGCGATCAGTACGGCTTCAACCAGCACGCGCTCCGTCGCCTGAACGAGACGCTGAAGGATGCGCTCGACCCGAACGGTGTCCTGTCGCCAGGCAAGCAGGGCATCTGGCCCGCGGCGTCGCGAAGGCAGCGCGCAGGAACGCGGTGATCTGCGCGTCCACGTCACCGCACGATGCTCGAAGCGCTCGGCAGATTACGGCATCGTGCGCTCCGCCGTCTCGGCGCGCGTCGCGACGCGATCCACGGCGCACTTGAGTTCACAGGGACTCTCGTCCTTACAGCGGATCGTGGCGCCCGCACCCAGGAAGAACTTGCAAGCTCGTCCTGCACATCCTAGAGAAGGAGCAGGAGGAGCGGCTGCTGGAGCGCGAGCAGAGCCCGTCGACCGCATGCAAGCTCGACGTATACCATTGCTGAGCGGCGCGCGCTGGCGCGCAGGTGGGCTTGTCGGCGCGGCCGCTCTCGTGGCATCGCAGCTCCTCGCCTGTCGGTCCTCGCCCGAGCGGGACCGCGTCACCGCAGAGCCGGCGCCGTCCGCTTCAGCGGTTGCGTCGCTCGCCTCGTCCGCCCGCGCCCCCGCGCCGTCCGGGCCCCTCGCCTCGGCGCTGCCGAAGATCGAGGCGCCTGCCGCCCCGAGCGCCGAGCCCGGGACCACGCCACAGAGGCGCGGAGCGAGCATTGGCGGCGACGGCCGCATCGAGATCGAGCAGGGCGGGAGCGTGCGCCGACTCGAGGGTCCGTGCCAGTACACCTACGAGTTGGCTGATCCCATGCCAGGCCCCTACGCGGAGGTCCTCGATCCCGACGCGAAGGCGCCGCGGTTCATCGTCGACTCTTGCGGCGCAGGAGGCACGCACTTCGACATCGTCGCCACCGGCCTCAAGCTGCCGGGAGAGCTCGAGGTCATCCGGGTGCGCTTCCTGGATCCGAAGACAGGGTCGGAGTGGACCTCGGATACCGCGAAGCTCAGGGTCACCGAGTTCACGAGCGTCGGAGCGCCCGTGAAGGGCACCTTCGAGGCCACCATGAGCGCGCGCCTGAACCGCCCGACCGAGCGGATCCGCGGCACCTTCTCGCTCCCCCGCGCGCCCGACCGATATCCACCCTAGAGCCCGACGCCACGAGGCGCTGGCCCGGAGCGCGGCTCCTGGGATCCGGCCCATCAAAACGGCGAAGGGGATCGATGTGCCAGGGGACGACGGCGCCATGGCACACTCGGGTGCTGCGCGTGGGGCGAGCGCCGCGTGATGAGGAGAGCCCGGCGCGGGAGATGACGAGCGCTCCGACGCCGAAGGTACATCGCCGTGCGAGGCCTGGAGACCCGCCGTCGCATGAGCGTCGAGGCGCAGCGCGCGAGGCGCGCCTGAGTGCCGACGCATTCGTCCCGGCAGCCGATGTGGACACCCGTTCCTATCGCGTCTACACTCGTCCATATGTCGACCCCTCACGATCCGCGGTCCATGCGCGAGCGGATGCTCGCTGGCGACCTCTACATCGCCGACGATCCCGAGATCGCCGAGCAGAGCGCCGCGGCGCTCGATCTCATGGCGGCCTACAACGCGACGTCGCCACGGCAGCGCCCGCTGCGCCGCCGCTTGCTGGAGCAGCTGCTCGGCGCGATCGGCGAGGGCACCGAGATCCGCCCGCCGTTCCATGTGGACTACGGCTCGCGCATCACCATCGGGGCGCGCTGCTTCGCGAACTTCGGGCTTGTCGCGCTCGACGTCGCGCCGATCACGATCGGCGATGACGTGCAGATCGGCCCGAACGTGCAGCTGCTCACGCCGACGCACCCGGTGGAGCCCGAGCCCCGGCGGCAGAAATGGGAGGCCGCGAAGCCCATCACGATCGGGAACAACGTGTGGCTCGGGGGCGGCGCCATCGTGCTTCCTGGGGTGACGATCGGCGACAACACCGTGGTCGGCGCGGGCTCCGTCGTGACGCGCGACCTGCCGGCCAACGTTGTCGCGGTCGGTAACCCCGCCCGCGTGCTCCGCGCCCTCGACGCCGGGGCCGCCGCGCCGGCGCCGGGCGAGGCGCGAGGGTGACGGAGGCGCGATGAGCGCTGCCAGGGCGAGGCGCGCCGCCCCCGCGCGGCGGGCCCGCCGCCACGACCCAGGGCGCCGGGAGCGGCTCCTGGCGACCGCGCTCGACGTGATCGCCGAGCACGGGGTCGCCGGCGCGTCCCACCGCTCGATCGCCCGGGCGGCCGACGTGCCGCTCGGCTCGACCACGTACCACTTCGCCTCGATCGACGCGCTGCTCGCCGCGGCGTTCACCCGGCACGCCGACGACGTGGCGGCCCGCTTCGAGGCGCAGATGCGCGCCGCGTGCGACCGCGAGGCCGCGGTCGAGCTCCTCGTCGAGCACCTCACCACGGCCCTGCTCGGCTCGGAGCGCGACCTGGTGCTCAGCGTCGAGCTCTACGTCGCCGCCGCCCGGAGGCCAGCGCTGCGGGCCGTCACCCAGGCGTGGATGCTGCGGAGCCGGCGCGCGCTGGAGATCCACTTCGACCCGGTGACCGCGCGGGAGCTCGACGCGCTGATCGAAGGCCTCGTGCTGCACAGCGCGCTATCGACGGATCCCATGGCGGCCGAGCAGATCCGGCACGCCATCCGCCGCTTCACCCGCTGAGCTCCCGAAGGGGATCGCTCCTCAGCAGTCCTTGCCGACGGCGTTGTCGGCCTCGTCATGCAGAGCGTCGCGTCACGTCCCCTCGGCCGCCTGCCGCACAGCGCCACGAGCAGCGACGAGCGCCCGCTCGTCACCGAAGCACGACGCGGATGAGGGCGAACTCCGATCCGAACCAGCCGCTCGTCGGCCGCGAGTACGTGATGTACTGCACCCGGCCGCCGTCCTCCTCGTACTCCGCGTGATGGACCGCGTCGTACGGCGCGTGCTCCTCGGGGGCCGTATACAGGGTGGCCTCGTCCGACCAAGGGCCGCTGGGGGCCGGGGCGGTGCGCGCCACGATCCGGTGGTCGAACGGGGGCGCGTAGACCACGAGCCACGCCCCGAGGTGCTCGCAGTACGACACGGACATGATGGGCGCGCCGTCGAACAGCTCGGCGGCATCCGAGGCGTCGCCGCTCCAGCCGTCGCCGTCGAAGTAGCGGAAGGCGCCTCGGTCGAGGGGCGTCTCGAGCGGCACGCGCGCGAGGCGGCACGGCTTGGACAGGCCGCCGTCGCACGCGAAGGTGTAGAGGTCGTCGCCGTGGGTGAACACCGCGGCACCCCAGCCTGGCTCGCCTTCCCGGAAGAGCAGGTCGGGGTGCTCCGTGCTCGCGTCCACGATCGGCCGCACCGGCGCCTCGTCGAGGCCCTCCCAGATCGCGAACGACTGGCCCACGCCGCGGAAGTTGAAATCGCCCGGCTCCGCGTAGATGAGGCCATAAGGGATCAAGGCCCGGTCGCGCGCCGCATCGAACACCGGCGCCCCGGGCCACACCGCCCAGCGCGCGCCGCACGGCGCCTCGGCGCAGTCCTCGCCGGCGTGAGCGTCGTTGAACGCCTGCTCCGCCGCGGTGGGCGTGATGAGATACCCAGGCGCCCCGACGCCGTCGGCCGGCGATGAGAAGCCCCCGATCCCGTCGGACGCGTCGAGGTCGTCCGAGATGCCAAACGAGTTGTGGTGCCAGTTGGTCCCTGCCTCGTCGGCCTGCGTGAGGACGGTATCGCCGTAGACCCAGACCGACTTGCCCCACGCGACAGCGCTGTCCCCGCCATCGCGCCCGTCGATCCACGAGCTCTTCTCGACGACGCCGAGCTCCTCGGCAGACTCGACGCCTGGGCCCGGCTCCCCGCCACACGCCGCAATGACAAGGTGGGCGAAGACGATGGGGACAGAACGGGAGAGCTTGATCCATCGGCGCGCGGAGCTCATGACGCCATCATCTCACGACAGCGGACGGCGCAGCTCGTCGGAGCAAATTTCTGCCTTCGAGGGCTCGACTTGCCTCGTGCGCCCGAGAGCCCTCTCGTGGTGCCCCGCGCGCTGTCTGAATAGGCCTCTTCAAGGGATCGACGGCTTGTAGTGATGTGGCCTCAGCATCGACGGCGGCTCCACGTGCTCGATGGGCAGCTCGACGACGAAGGTCGAGCCCATGGCGAGCGCGCTCTCGACCCGGATCGAGCCGCCGTGGGCCTCGACGATCTGCCTGGCGACGAAGAGACCGATGCCCACCCCGGCGTAGTCGCGCGACGAGACGGCGCGCTCGAACCGCTCGAAGATCCGCGCCGTGTTCTCGGGGGCGATGCCGATTCCATGATCGCGCACCGCGATCACGGCCGTGTCTCCGCGCCGCCGTACGCTGATCTCGACGGGGGCATTCGCGCCATACTTCAGCGCATTGGACACGAGGTTCGTCACGACCTGCTCGATCCGCAGCGCATCCCAGTTACCGAGGATCTCCCGCTCGGCGCGCAGAGACAGCGAGCAGCCCGCCTGCGCCAGCACCACCCGGAGGGGCTCGACCGCCTGACGCACCACCTCGACGAGGTTGACCCTCTCAGGGTCGAGCTTGAGACGACCCGCCTTGATGCGCGACAGATCGAGCAGCTGATCGACCAGCCGAGTGAGCCGCGCGACCTGGTGAAGGCTCCCCTCCAGCGCTCGGGCGGCGCGGTCGTGCCCGAGGGTCGCCGCCTCGCCGCCGCCGAGCTTGCGCTGCAGCGCCTGCAGCGTGAGCTGGAGCGCGGCGATCGGCGTCCGGAGCTCATGGGACGCGATGGAGAGGAACTCGTCTCGCTCTCGGACGGCAGCCTGGGCGGCCTCCTCACGGAGCGCCAGTCGGCTGCGATCTTCTACGGCCCTGCCCCGATCGCGGTCGACGCACTCCAACACGGCAGCGCTCTTCCAAATGTGGCGCACCATGAAGACGATGCCGCCGACGATGAGGAGCGACGACTCGAACGCCGAATCGTAGAGGCCGAGCTTCCGACCCTCTACGATCACCCAGCCGAGGATGAACGGCGCGCCGAACGCGGCGACGAGCACGCGGCGCGCCATCACGCCGCCGGCGCCCGCGCTCATCAACAGCTCCACGCCGCTCAGCTCGGGTCGCGCGCACAGAACGCCGGCAGACATCACCAGGAAGAGCAGCGCCGTATGCACCGCCATCTCGGTCGTCGCTCCGATGCCATAAAGATACCCGACCCCGAGCACATATCCGAGCACCGCCAGCTGCCCGAACAACGCGATCAGCACGACCAGCGCGAGGAACAGCCGGCGCACGCGCCGCGTCTTCGCGTCGAGGAGCCACAGGGCCGAGCCGACGAGGACCAAGCAGATGGCCGTCGTGATAGCCATTCTTCCGAGGTGAGGGGTGCCGACGGCGCCCGGCCCTTCCCGAAAGAGAATTTGATCGATAGGGAGCGGCCGATTCAGCGCGTATTCCAGGAGCGTGAGCAACCCGATGACAGCGACTCCGCCGGCGCACGCCCGCGAGAGGCGGCGCGCCCACGAGCTCGATCCCGCGCGGCAGGAGAGCCACAGCGACGCGCCGGCGGCGAGGAAGGCCAGCGCCGTGTTCGCCTTCATGGTCACGAATGTCGGGTGAACACTCTTGAGGATCTGAACATCGAGCCACCAGCCCACCAGGACGGCCGCGGCGGTCACGACGGTGATGGCGCCAGCGACTCGTGGGATGATCCCAATCCAGCCGAGCGGCGGTGAACCACGTTGTTCGCGCGGGCAGCCAAGCCCGTCCAGTGCGCTCCCGCGCCCGCCCGCTTTCGACGTCATCGCTCAGGGTAGAGTGGCTCCGAACACCGGGATGCGCAACGTGGGCAACGTGGGCAACGTGGGCAACGTGGGCAACGTGGGCAACGTGGGCAAATAGAGGCGCGAGGCCCTCTCGTCACGCCTCCCAGCGCCGCGCTCTACGGGTTTTTTGGCATCTTCGGGTCTTCGATCTGTACACAGGGGTAGCCTCAGGCCATCCGCCGGACCATCCTCGTGTGCGGGATCCCCGCCTCGTCGAAGATCGGCCCCTCCTCGACGAAGCCGAGCTTGCGATAGAACGCCGCGGCGGTGACCTGGGCGTTCAGGACCAGCGCGCGCGCGCCCTCCGCTCCGGCGACGCGGATCGCCTCCTCCATCAGCCGTCGCCCCAGGCCCGCGCCGCGAAGGTCCTTCCTGACGGCCACACGGCCCACCTTGAGCGCGCCGTCGTACGGCACGATCCGCATCGTCGCGACGACCTCGCCGCCATCGAGGACCACGAAGTGCTGCGCGATGGCGTCGAGCTCGTCGACCTCGACGTCCTCGGGCACCGCCTGCTCGACGACGAAGACCTCGTGCCGGAGGCGGAGCGCGCCGGCGTAGAGCGGCGAATCGCTGCGGATCGGGAGCACCTCGCCGGCCATTCCCGCTTCGTGCTCCGCCTCGGGCGCCGCGTCCACCGGATTCGGGGCGACGTTTGCGCGGTTCGAGCGCCGCCTCGGGCGTCGCGTCCACCGGATTCGACGCGCCGATTGGATGCTTCGCGCGGCCCACCCGGCCTCGGACGAGCTAGCCTGATCGGACCGTGAAGATCATGACCTTCAACATCCTCTTCGGCGGCGAGGATCGGTTCGAGGCGATCCTCGCGATCGTCGCCGCCGCGCGCCCGGACCTGCTCGTCCTCCAGGAGTGCGTGGGCTGGGAGGACGGGCTCCGGCTCCGGGCCGTCGCGGAGGCGATCGGCGCGCCCGCCGGCGAGCGGCACGCCGTCCTGGGCAACGCCAACCCGCGGCCGAACGGGCGGCGCAACCACGTCGCCGTCGTCAGCAGGGCGCCGCTCGCCGGCGCGCGCGTGCACGCGCCCGAGGCGCTCGCCCACTGCCTCGTCGAGGTCGAGCTCTCCCTCGACGGCGAGCCGCTCGTGGTGCTCGGCACCCACCTCAACGCCGGCAGCGAGGACCGCCGGCTCACCGAGGCCCGCTGGCTGCTCTCCCTCGTGCCGCCCGCGCGGTTCGCCGCGGGCCTCTGGGCGCTCGCCGGCGACCTCAACGCGCTGTCGCGCCGCGACCCCTACCCCGCCGACCTCGGCGCGCGCCTCGCCGCGGCCGGCATCGAGAAGTACGGCAGCCCGCCGCGGTTCGACACGATGGATTCGATCGAGGCGTTCGGCTGGGCCGACGCCCTGCTCCAGAAGCCGCGCTCCTCGCGCTGGTTCACCGCGCTTCGCGGGCGCAACGGCGCGCAGGTGGAGACGCGGACCGACTACGTGCTCCTGTCGCCGCGGCTCGCCGCCCGGCTCGCGCTCGCGGACGTCATCGACGTCGGCGCCGCGTCCGACCACCACGCCGTCGTCGCCGAGCTCTCCTGACGCCCGCGGATCATCGCGCCCACGTCCGCCCCGCCAGCAACAGCGAAGCACGGTTCGAGCAGCCCCGCGCGCAGCGACGCTCGATTACCGATCAGCAAACCGGGCACCGATGCGACCAGGTCAAATCATGACGACACCACTGGAACGACGCGGCTCGCTCGGTATCTTCGGTTCGCCAGCGGCGCCCGAAATGCTTGAATCGTGTTGACCGCGCAGGACGCGCGCGGCGAGCTCCGGTCAGCGAAGCGCTTTGGCCCGCGCCATGGATTCACATTACGGTCTGCAAGCTGGCAGCATCATCGGCGGTGACTTCGAGGTCGTGCGCCCGCTCGGCTCGGGCGGCATGGGCAGCGTCTATCTCTGCCGTCAGCACAGCACCGCACGCCAGCGCGCCGTGAAGGTCATGCACCCGGTGCGCGCCGACGACCCCGACGGTCGCCGGCGCTTCGAGCGAGAGGCGCGCGCCCCTGGGCTCATCGGATCGCCGCACATCGTCGAGGTGCTGATCGCCGGCATCGACGGCGCGTCGGGCCTGCCCTACCTCGCGATGGAGCTCCTCCATGGCGAGACCCTCTCGGCCTGCGTCGAGCGGACAGGCCCGCTCCCGCTCGCGGCGGCGCGCCGCGTCCTCGGGCAGCTCGCGCGCGCGCTCGAGGACGCGCACGGCGCGGGCATCGTCCACCGCGATCTCAAGCCCGAGAACGTGTTCCTGGAGGAAGCCGGCGGCGGCGCCGCGCCGCGGGTCAAGCTGCTCGATTTCGGCATCGCCAAGATCATCGCCGACGCGCGCGCCTCGATGACGGCCGCCGTCGGCACACCCCTCTGGATGGCCCCCGAGCAAGCGCAGGAGAGCCAGGGAGCGCTCCCCCAGAGCGACGTCTGGGCCTATGGGCTCCTCGCGTTCTTCGTCCTCACGGGCAAGCCCTTCTGGCATGGCCGAGAGCTCCCTGTGCTGCTCCGGGAGATCCTGTTCGACCCCATTCCCATCGCGAGCCGGCGCGCGGGCGAGCTCGGGCTGCCGCCCTTCTTTGCCGGGTTCGACGCCTGGTTCTCTCGCTGCGTCGAGCGCGACCCCTCCGCCCGCTTCACCAGCGCGTCCACCATGTGGCCAGCCCTGGAGCGCCTCCTCGACGCCGCCGCGCTTCCGGCGCCGGCCGGCCCGGCGTCCCCGGGCGCCGCGGCGGCGCGTCGCCGCAGCTCGCTCCCGCCCCCCGAGCCGTCCCCCGGCGCCGCGGCGGCGCGTCGCCGCAGCTCGCTCCCGCCAGCCGAGCCGCCCCCCGGCGCCGCGGCGGCGCGCCTCCGCAGCTCGCTCCCGCCGCCCGAGCCGCCCCTCGCCGCCACGGACACGATGAGCGCGCCCGCGCCGGTCGTCGCCTACTGCAGCGCCACGATCACGGCCCCGCCCCTCCGCGACCACGACGATCCCGCGCCGCCCGCGAGCCGCGCGCTGCCGGACGGCCAGGCGGGAGGCGAGGCGACAGGGCCCCTCATCCACACGATCGATGAAGATCACTGCGTCGCTACCTGGAAGGGCATCCTCTTCCAGATTTGGAGCCGGACCACCACGGGAGCGGCGGTGGGCGGGGTCCGGAGCGTCCTGCGCGAGCACGGCAGCGAGCTCCAGGCGACGCTGGTCATCCTCGAGGAGAACGCCGTCCCGGCGAGGAAGGAAGTCCGGAGCTCGCTGGCGGAGCTCTCCAGGGAGCTCGCGGCCAACGGGATGTGCGCCGCGCTCGTGTTCGAGGGCCACGGCTTCGAGGCGTCGCTCGTGCGCAACGTGGCCATCGAGTTCATCCTGCTGAGCCGCTCGCGGCTTCGTTACGACGTGTTCAGCACCATGAACGACGCCGTCGCCTGGCTGATGCGCAACCGCCCGAAGCGGGACTGGCTGAGGGAGCTGCCAGGGGTCGCGGAGGCCCTCCGCCGCGAGGCGGCGGCGCGCGCGGCGCGGACGGCGCCCACGTCCCCGCGATGAGCCGAGCGCGCCGGCCGGGGCGAGCGCGGCAGCTCGCCGGGCGCGCTCCGCGGCCCTGAAGGCGCCGCCTTTCGGCTACGCTCGCCGTGAGACGCCTCGCGAGAGCGCGACGTCTCGCAGGAGGAGAAGAGAGCTTGGTGGATCTGCCGATGATGGACCGTGCGCCCGAGGACGACGCGGCGGCTCGACGCGACCGCCTGCTCGCCGCCCTGCTCCGCGGGCCGGACGGCCTCGTGCTGCTCCGCTGCGACGCGGGCCTGGCGATCCTCGTCGGCAAGGCGGCGCCCCTCCAGATCGCGCTCGTCACGGCCCCCGGCGCCCCCTCGGCCGACGAGATCCGCGCCCGGATCGAGCCGCTCGTGAAGGCGGTGCAGCCCGGCGGGCCGCCCACGCACTTCGTGCTGGTGGGCGGCGCCGCTGCCGACGGCGAGGCCGCGCTCGCCAAGGTCGCGCCGTTCGTGCAGCCCGTGCCGATGGGCTTCCACCACCTCGACGCGGCGGGCGAGCTCGCGCGCGTGAAGGGGCAGGCGCTGCCGGCCCTCGATCGGGCCTTCGAGCGCCTCGCCGAGGTGGGCCCGATCGAGCCCGCCGCGATCGCCGAGGCGCTCGCGGAGGGGGA
Source organism: Sorangium sp. So ce375 (assembly GCF_051473855.1). Taxonomy (NCBI): domain Bacteria; kingdom Pseudomonadati; phylum Myxococcota; order Polyangiales; family Polyangiaceae; genus Sorangium; species Sorangium sp. So ce375. Next base: position 1,981,684 of record NZ_CP150335.1, on the reverse strand, counting down.
GGCGCTGGCGCGGCAGGAGCGCGCGATCGTCGACCGGCTGAGGGGAAGCCGCCGCGTCACGGTGACGCTCGTGATCGCGTGCGCCGTGCTCCTCGCCGTGAGCTACGCGTTCGGCTCGGGCACCCACGAGGCGGCGCTGTGGCGCATGGGCGCCAACAGCGGCGAGGCGGTGCGCAGCGGGGAGCTCTACCGGCTCCTCGCCTCGGCGTTCCTGCACGCCGATCCGGTCCACCTCTTCGTCAACATGCTGGCGCTCTGGTCGTTCGGCCCGATGCTCGAGGCGCTCCTCGGCCCGCGGCGCTTTATCCTGCTCTACGGGGCCTCGGCGCTGGGCGGGGCGCTCGCGAGCACGATGCTGGAGGACCGGTGGAGCGTCGGCGCGTCGGGCGCGATCTGGGGCCTCATGACGGCCGGCATCGGCGTCGCGCTCCGGCCGCACGGGCTCCTGCCCCCCGCGATGATCGCGCAGATGCGCAGCCGCGCGTGGCTGCCGCTCGGGCTCAACCTCGTCTACAGCTTTCAGCCTGGCGTCGATCTGCTCGCGCACCTGGGCGGCGGCGTCGTCGGCTTCGCGCTCGTCGTCACGGTCCTCCCCCGGGGCCTCACGCCCGTGGAGCAGCGCAGGAGCGCGGCGGACGCCGAGCCGAGGCCGCGCCCCCTCCTCACCGCGGCGGCCGCCCTCACGGCCGCGGCGATGGCGCTGTCCGTGGCGGCGGCGCTCGCCGCCGGCCGCCCGTGGGAGCTCCTCGCGCCGCCGGCGCTCACGCGCACCGCGGTCGCGGACACGGGCCTCACCCTGGACCTGCCGGAGGCGCTCGCGAGCACCGCGTCCGTGGAGGACATCGCCGGCGTCCGCTTCCACACGTACGGGCAGCGGCCCCGGACGCCCGTCGTGTTCCAGGTCGCCGTCTTCCCGCTCGAGGGCGAGGTGCCGCCCGATCAGCTGGACGCTTTCGTCGAGCAGGAACGCAGGGTGCTCGACGAGCAACGGCCGGCGAGCACCGTCACGAAGGGCCCGGCGACGCGCGTCACGCTGGGCGGGCGGCCGGCGGCGAGCGTCAGGAACGGGCTCAAGAACGGGGTGCAGATGGTGAGCTACGTCGTCGTGCTCGGGAACCGGGAGGTGATGCTCCAGGCCTACTCGACGGCGGATCGGCCGGCGACCTGGGAGGGGATCGAGGAGAAGGTGGCGGCGTCGATCCGGGCGCAGTAACACGCGGCGGGCGGCGCCCGCGGCCGGCGCCGCGCGCGAACGATCTTGCGGAGCTCGCGATCCCATGGAGCACATGAATCCTCTGATGCAGCCGATCGGCCACCCCCTCCCCGGCTGGACGCCGCGGCCGCTGCCGCCGCGCGAGATCCTGCTCGGGCGCACGTGCCGACTCGAGCCGCTCGACCCCGAGAGACACGCGGCGGATCTCCATGCGGCCAACCTCGCGGACGCGGAGGGGCGAGGCTGGACCTACCTGCCCTATGGGCCCTTCGCGACCCTCTCGGACTACCGCGCCTGGATGGACGCCACGTGCCTTGGCGGCGATCCGCTGTTCCATGCGATCGTCGACGCGGCGACCGGGCGGGCGATGGGCGTCGCGGCCTACCTGCGGATCGACCCCAAGAGCGGCGTCATCGAGGTCGGGCACCTCAAGTACTCGCCGCTCCTTCAGAGGACGCCGGCGGCGACGGAGGCGATGTACCTGATGATGCGGCGGGCGTTCGACGAGCTCGGCTACCGGCGCTACGAGTGGAAGTGCGACGCGCTCAACGCGGCGTCGCGGGCGGCGGCGGCGAGGCTCGGGTTCCGCTTCGAAGGCGTGTTCCGGCAGGCCACCGTGGTCAAGGGGCGCAACCGCGACACCGCGTGGCACGCGATCATCGACAAGGAGTGGCCGGCGGCGAAGGCGGCCTTCGAGCGCTGGCTCGATCCATCGAACTTCGACGGCGCGGGCCGCCAGCGGCAGAGCCTCTCCGCGCTGATGGGCGCCGAGGTGCGGGGATAGCCGAACGACGGCGCGCGGAAGCCGAGCGACGGCGAGGCGGCGCCGAACGCGCCTGGCCGGAGGCGCCGCGCGGCCCTACCCTGACCGCCATGAAAAAGCTCCGTGTCGATGTCTGGTCCGACATCGCGTGCCCGTGGTGCTACGTCGGCAAGCGCCGGCTCGAGGCCGCGCTCGCCAGGTTCCCGCACCGGGACGCCGTCGAGGTCGTCTGGCGCGCGTTCGAGCTCGACCCCTCGGCGAAGCGCGTCCTCGACACCGACGTCTCGCAGGCCGAGCGCCTCGCGAGGAAGTACGGCATGCCCGTCGCCAAGGCCGAGGCGATGATCCGGCAGATGACCGAGCTGGCCGCGGCGGACGGCCTCGATCTCCGCTTCGACAAGGTCCGGTCCGGCAACACCTTCGACGCGCACCGCGTGCTCCACCTCGCGGCCGAGCGCGGCGTGCAGGACGCGGTGAAGGAGCGGCTGCTCCGCGGCTACATGACCGACGGCGAGGCGATCGGCGAGCCGGAGGTGCTCGCGCGCCTCGCCGGCGAGGCGGGGCTCGACCCGGAGGAGGTCCGCGCCGCGCTCGCGGGCGACGCCTACGCGCGCGAGGTGCGGGCCGACGAGGCCGAGGCGCGCGCGATCGGCATCACGGGCGTCCCCTTCTTCGCGTTCGGCGGGCGGTACGGCGTCTCCGGCGCGCAGCCGGCGGAGGCCCTCCTCGGCGTGCTCCAGAAGGCATGGGACGAGGCGGCCGACGCGCCTGAGCAGGCGTTCGCCGAGGGGGCGGCCTGCGGCCCGGACGGGTGCGCATGAGCCGCCGGGCGTGATAGGGGTTCGCGGCGGATGTCGATTCAATGGTACCCAGGCCACATGACAAAGGCTCGGCGCACGATCGCCGAGTCGATGCCGTCGCAGGACGTCGTCATCGAGGTGCTCGACGCCCGCATGCCGCTGGCCAGCGAGAACCCCGTCCTGGCCGAGCTGCGCGGTCAGAAGCCGTGCATCAAGGTGCTGAACAAGAGCGATCTGGCGGACCCGGCCGTCACGACGGCGTGGCTCCGCCACTTCGAGGCGGAGCGCGCTGCCCCTCCTGACGAGGCGCAGCGCGACGCCTCGCCGGGGGGCAAGGTGCTCGCGATCGCGATCTCCGCGAGCCAGTCGTCCGAGGCGCGGCGCCGCATCCCGGAGCTCTGCAAGCGCCTCGCGCCCCCCAAGGCCGGCCCCGGCAAGGTGGTGCGGGCCATGATCGTGGGGATCCCCAACGTCGGCAAATCCACGCTCATCAACGCGCTCATGGAGCGCAAGGTGGCCAAGGTCGGCGATGAGCCCGCGGTCACGAAGAGCCAGCAGCTCGTCACCTTGAAGACCGGCATGGCCATCTCCGACAACCCGGGGATCCTGTGGCCCAAGATCGACGATGAGGCGGCCTCGTTCCGCCTGGCCGTGGGCGGGGCGATCCCCGACACGGCCATCGACTACCAGAGCGTGGCCCTGTTCGCGGCGGGGTACTTCCTGCGGCGCTACCCCGAGCTCCTCGTCGCCCGCTACAAGCTGAAGGAGCTGCCGGAGACGGCCGCCGCGCTCATCGAGGAGATCGGCCGCCGCCGCGGCTGCCTGCGCAGCGGCGGGTCGGTGGACCTGCACAAGGCGTCGGACATCCTGGTCCACGACTTCCGCGCCGGGAGGCTCGGGCGCATCAGCCTGGAAGAGCCGCCGGGGCTGGAGTCACCGTCGGGGATCGAAGAGAGCGCCTGACCCGCGCCGCGGCGGGCCAGCGTCGACGGGCGTCGACGACCCGGCCGGCCGATCGACGCGGCCATCCAGGATCTTCGACCCGTCCGCCGCCGACGCCCGCTACCATGCCCGCAGCGACGGCTGCCCGCACGGCGCCGCCCGCGACGTTCACCAGGCGACACTCGCCACTCGCCCCCCCATTCACCCGACGAGGACCTCACTCCATGGCCGGAAGCAGCCTGCTCGCCCTGATCGACGACATCGCCACCGTGCTGGACGACGTTGCCGTGCTGACCAAGGTGGCCGCGAAGAAGACCGCCGGCGTGCTGGGCGACGATCTGGCGCTGAACGCCCAGCAGGTGACGGGCGTCAACGCCGATCGCGAGCTGCCGGTCGTGCTGGCCGTGGCCAAGGGCTCGCTGATCAACAAGGCCATCCTGGTGCCGGCGGCGCTCGCGATCAGCGCCCTCGCGCCCTGGGCCGTCACCCCGCTGCTCATGGTCGGCGGCGCCTTCCTCTGTTACGAGGGCTTCGAGAAGGTCGCCCACAAGGTGCTGCACAGCGAGCACGACGACGAGGCCCGCCGCGCCGAGCGCGTGCAGGCGCTCTCCGACCCGAAGATCGACCTCGTCGAGTTCGAGAGGGCGAAGATCAAGGGCGCGGTGCGCACCGACTTCATCCTGTCGGCGGAGATCATCGCGATCACGCTGGGCACCGTGGCGATGTCGCCGTTCGCCACGCAGGTCGCCGTGCTGAGCGGCATCGCCGTGCTGATGACGGTGGGCGTCTACGGCCTCGTCGCCGGAATCGTGAAGCTCGACGACGCCGGCCTCTACCTGAGCCGCCAGAGCAGCGATCTGCAGCGGTCGCTGGGCGCCAACATCCTGAAGGCGGCGCCCTGGCTGATGAAGGGCCTGTCGGTCGCCGGCACGGCGGCGATGTTCCTGGTCGGCGGCGGCATCCTCACGCACGGCGTGCCGTGGCTGCACCACCACATCGAGGACATCACCCAGGGCGCCGGCCCCGTGCTCGGCGCGGTGGTGCCGTCGCTCGCCAACATGGTCGTCGGCGTCGCGGCCGGCGCGGTGGTGCTGGGCGTCGTGACCGCGCTGAAGCAGGCGATAGCGCAAGCGAAGGACGGCGGCTGACCCGGAGCCGCGGGCTCGCGCCGCGCCGATCAGCCCTGTCCGGACCGCCCTGGCCTCACCAGCGTCGCGAGCAGCCGGTCGAGCGCCGCGGCCGGGTCGGCGCCGAGGCCCGCGTGGACGCGCGAGGGCTGGACGACGGTGCTGGCCGGGGACACGACCCAGCCGAAGCGCTCGGCCTGAGGGAGCTCGGCGACGTACCCGCACGCCCGATCGCCGGCGCACACGCGGCGGACGAAATCGAGGTGGTCACGGACCGCCTCGAGGTCGAGGTCGGGCCAGAGGGCGAGCAGGCGCCGCTCGTCGGGCTCGAAGCGCGCGTCGAGGAAGCCCCGGGCGCGGCAGAAGAGGACCACCCCGACGTTGACGCGCTCGCCGCGCTCCACGCGCGGGACCACGCGCAGCACGGCGTAATCGAACGGGTCGGCCGCCGCGGGCGAGCGCGGAGGGCTACCGCCGGGCGCGGGCTGCATCGAGCGCCTCCTCGACGAAGCCCCGCGGGGACGCGAGGCGATGGCTCAGGTAGGCGGCATACGCCGCGCGCCGCGCCGCGATCGGCGCGGCGTCCGGCGGAGGCGCCTCTGCCGCGTCGGGCGAGAACGCAGACCGCCGCTCGCCCGACGGCCGGGCCCGGGCATCCTGGTCGGCCAACCACGCGTCCGGGATCGCGGCGACGATCTCCGCGATGCGCTCGGGGGTGAGCCGGGCGCTCAGCGCGGCGTCGGCCGCGGCGAGATCGCCCGCGAACGGGAGCAGGACATGGCTTTTGACGAGCGGGAAGCGGTCGTCGGCGTCGGCGCGCGGATCGGTCGCGTCGGTCCACGCGTGGTGGACGTAGAGCGCCGCGCCGTGGTCGATCAGCCAGAGGCGGCGGTGCCACAGGAGCAGGTTGGGGTTCTTGGGCGTCCGGTCCACGTTGCTCACGAAGGCGTCGAACCAGACGACGGCCGCCGCAAGCCCGGGGTCGATGGCCGGGCCGGCGAGCGGCTGGAAGGCGAGCGACCCGGGCAGGTAGTCGAGGGCGAGGTTCAGGCCGGCGCTCGCCGAGAGCAGATCGGAGAGCTCCGGGTCCGGCTCGGCGCGCCCGAAGGCAGGGTCGAGATCCATGAAGACGATCTCGGGCACCGGCAGCCCGAGCGCGCGCCCGATCTCCCCAGCGACGAGCTCCGCGATGAGCGCCTTGGGCCCCTGGCCGGCGCCGCGGAGCTTGAGCACATAGAGCCCGTCGTCGTCGGCCTCGACGAGGGCCGGCAGCGACCCGCCCTCGCGGAGCGGGGTGACGTAGCGGGTCGTGCGGACGGTCCGGATCATGCCGCAGCCACCTCGGTCCACTCTGGGACGCTGTCGATCTTGAGGCATACGAACCGGCCGACGTTCGCCGAGCTCCGTTCCGCGCCGTGGTGCACGAACACCTTCACACCACCGGAGGAGCCAGCGCAGGTCGTCACACGAACCGTGAGGGTGGCTCGACCGAACCGCCCTTTTGCGAGGCGAGGCGAGGCGGGCCGGGCGCTCGCTCCGCGCAGCCGCGCGGGAGCGAGCGCCGCAGGCCTTCCTTGTTCACTCGCCGAGGTGATCCAGCCGCGAGCCTGGCACGGTCTGGTAGTCGCCGAGCAGGAACTTCTGCAGCCCGTCCGTGAACTCGAACGGGCCGACCACGTGGGTCACCTCGCCGCTCGCGCCGCCGGCGCCGCCCTCGCCGCCGGCGCCACCCTCGCCGCCGCTCGCGCCGCCGGCGCCGCCCTCGCCGCCGGCGCCACCCTCGCCGCCGCTCGTGCCGCCGGCGCCGCCCTCGCCGCCGCTCATGCCGCCGGCGCCGCCCTCACCGCCGGCGCCGCCCTCGCCGCCGCTCATGCCGCCGGCGCCGCCCTCGCCGCCGCTCATGCCGCCCGCGCCGCCCTCGCCGCCCGCACCGCTCGTCGTGCTGCTGCTGGGCCTCGTGACGGTGATGGAGTCGATATAGACGATGGTCGGGTTGGCCCAGGGCCCCTCGGCACCTGCGTCGATCTTGACGCCGATACGCCTCACCTTGGTCGCCTCGAAATTCCCGTTAGCAGCGGCATCGGCCGCATCAGCGGCATCGACGTCGATGGTGAGGTCGGTCCACTCTTTCAGGTCGCCGAAGCTCGTCCGCGCCCAGGGGACGCCCGACCAGTTCTGGTCCTGTCCGTTCTGCACGAAGACCTGCAGAGCACCGCCGGTGGCGGCCTGAGCCTTCACGCGGAACGTGACGGTGGCGCCGGTCAGGTCGACCAGCGGCGAGAAGTCGAACTGGAACAGCGTCCCCGTGCCGGCCTCGGTGAGCGGCACAGCCAGGCGGGCGCAACCCGTGCAGCTCTCTTCCGGACCGGGACCGATGTCGGGGGCGCTGCCTCCGCCACCTTCGGCCGCGCCGCCCGCGCCGCCCGCGCCGCCTTCGCCCGCGCCGCCTTCTCCCGCGCCGCCGCCGCCGTCTTCGCCCCCGCCCGCGCCGCCAGTGCCAGCGCTGGTCGAGTTGCTTGTGGTGCTCGACGACGTGGTGGTGGAGGTCGTCCCCTCCCCGCCCGCCCCGCCGCTGCCGGTGGAGTCGTCGTCACCGCAACCCGTCATGGCGAACGCGCCAACAAGCATCCCGCACATCGCCAAAGAAAGAACTGATCTCATCCTGACCTTCTCCTGCTATGCACCACGAGGCTGCGCAGCCGTGGCCGCCGCTCGCCGTGGCGGTTTCCACCGCACCCGGGCTCCTCCGAGCCAGCCGCGTGCGGCAAGCTAGCCTGGGCAGAAATTTTTCTCAACAGGCCAAAACCGTAAGCCTGGCAACCAGCTCAGCCTCGCCGAGGAGCGGCGCTTGGCGCTCGCCCGACGACGGCGCCGCGGCGGGCTGGAGCGGCGCGTTATCGCCGCGGGCGGCCCCTCACGCCGCGCCCGCGCGCTTCACGTCGTACCGGAGGAGCGAGACGCCGTTCGCGTACGACGTCGCGCTGAGGAGCGCCAGCTCGACCTTCCTGGTGCTGTCGCCGAAGAGCCGGATCCCGTGTCCGAAGACGATGGGATTGACCTTGAGGACGAGCCGATCGACGAGATCGTGCTCGAGCAGGAAGCCGGCGAAGGCGCCGCCCCCGCAGAGATAGATGTCCGGCCCCTCGCCCTCCTTCAGCCGCTGGAGGACGGCGATTTCGTCACCGCCCACGACCTCTACCTCGGCGCCTTCGCCGAAGCGGAGGGTCTTCGAGAAGATATAGTGCGCCATGTGCGGATAGGCTCGCTTCCCGGGGACGAGCCCGAAGGGATAGCCCCACTCGTACGTCTTTCGCCCCATCACGACGGCCCCGTAGCCCTTCAGGCGCTCGGCGTAATCGGCGACGTGCTCTCCCTGCATCAAGAAGCCGTCCACCGAGCCGTCCTCGTGCGAGATGAAGCCGTCGACGGTCACCGCGACGTCATAGACGACCTTCCTCATTCGAACCCTCCCTGAAGCGCTGTCCTGAGCTCGCCGCGGGTCGGTCGCTGGAGAGCGCCCAACCATGCCGCGTCGCGGCCATTCTTATCGAGCAGCTCGCGCCGGTGCAACCAGAGAAGGCCGAACGGCGTTCTCGGACGAAGCTACCCCAAGCCTCCGGGTTGAGCTGCAGCTCTCCCGGGAGGCTCTCGATACCCTCCAGCTTGAGATGAATCTCTCCCGGGAGGCTCTCGACACCCTCCCGCTTGAGCTGCAGCTCTCCCGGGAAGCTCTCGACACCCTCCCGCTTGAGATGTATCTCTCCCGGGAGGCTCTCGACACCCTCCCGCTTGAGCTGCAGCTCTCCCGGGAAGCTCTCGACACCCTCCCGCTTGAGATGAATCTCTCCCGGGAGGCTCTCGGCACCCTCCGGCTTGAGCTGCAGCTCTCCCGGGAGGCTCTCGACACCCTCCGGCTGGGGTTGTCACGAGATCAGGCTATTCGATGCTCTGGCGCGCCTCGCGCGCTCCGCTGGGTGAGGGGCTGCGTGCTCCGCCGCTGGTCCGGGCTCACTCGGCGATGTGGGTCACCGCCGAGCCGGCCACCGGCTGGTAGTTGTTGACCACCATCGGCGCCACGCCGGTCGTGAACTCGTACGGACCGACCACGTGGATCACCTCTCCGCTGGAGCCGCCGCCTTCGCCACCCGCGCCGCCGACCCCGGCCGAGCCGCCTTCGCCGCCAGCGCCACCGTCGCCGCTCGTGCCACCGGCGCCGCCCACGCCGCTCTCACCGCCGGCGCCGCCGTCACCGCTCGTGCCGCCAGCGCCGCCGTCACCGCTCGTGCCGCCCGCGCCGCCCTCACCGCCGGCGCCGCCGTCACCGCTCGTGCCGCCAGCGCCGCCCACGCCGCTCTCGCCGCCGGCGCCGCCATCGCCGCTCATGCCGCCGGCGCCGCCCTCACCGCCGGCGCCGCCTTCGCCGCGCTCGCTGCTCGGGCCTCCGCTTCGCGCGGCGCTCGGACTGCCGGGTTTCGTGACGGTGATGGAGTCGACGTAGACCACGGTCGGGTTGGCCCAGGGGCCGGTGCCGCCCGCCGTGAGCTGAAGTCCGATCATCTTCACCCGCGTGCGTTGGAAGCTGGGTTTCGACGGGGCCAAGGCGTCGACATCCACCGTGATCTCCTTCCAGTCTCCCAGGCCGGAGATCGGAGTCCACGAATAACCGATGTTCGCATAGCCCAGCTCCCCCCCGTTTTGCACGAACGGCTGCACGCCGCCGCTCGTGCCGGCGTGGGTCCTCACGCGGTACGTGACCGTGCTCCCCGTCAGGTCGACGGGCGCGGCGAACTCGATGAGGAACTGAGTCGCTGTATTCGCGGTCGTGAACGGCACCGACAGCCGCGCACAACCGGAGCAACGCTCCTCCGGGCCCGAGCTGCCGCCACCGTCTCCAGAGCTGCCGCCTCCATCGCCCGAGCTGCCGCCGCCGTCTCCGGAGCTACCACCGCCGTCGCTCGAACCGCCGCCGTCGCTCGAACCGCCGCCGTCGCTCGAACCGCCGCCGTCGCTCGAAGCGCCGCCGTCGCTCGAACCGCCGCCCTCGGCGTTCGAACCTCCATCACTCGAGCCGCCGTCGCCGCCAGAGCTCGCGCTGGTCGAGCTCGACGATGGGCCGGAGCTCGATGAGCTCCCACCCCCCGCACCGCCCGCCCCGCCGCTGCCGGTGGAGTCGTCGTCACCGCAACCCGTCATGGCGAACGCGCCAACCAGCAACCCGTACACCGCAAAAGAAAGAACCGATCTCATCGTGACCCCTCCTGCATAAATCCCCGCGAGGCTGCGCGGCCGAAGCCGCCGTTCGCCGGAGCGGCTCCCTTTGCGCTCGATCTCTGCCGAGCCAGCCCCGCACGCAGCGACATTATCCTGGACAGATGACTTTCTCAACAGTCCGGACATGCGAATCCGTCACCACAGGTCAACGCGCTTGACGTGATTCGGCACACACGCCGCTGCATGCGCAGCAGCCACATGAGACCACCTATGGAGTCGAGCCGAGCGCGGCGCGGCAGCCACATGAGACCACCTGCGGAGTCGAGCCCGAGCGCGCCGCAGCATCCCGAGAGAGCAAATCAGCGCTCTCCGATATACAGATCGCTCCACCAGCGATCGCTGCCGCGACGACGCCACCGACAGCGCACCTCGTTCATCGAAGGCATCTCCGGACGCGGGAGCGATCTCGGCTCGTCGGGCGCGCCGCGCCCCTCGCCGTCACGTCCAGAATCGTCGTCAGATCAGTGCGGATTGATGCTTCAGCGCGTCTCGTGGACCACCCTGCCGGGGTACAGCGGGCGCCGCGGGCTGGCCACGGATCACTGGGCGACGTGCGTCACCGTCGAGCCTTCCACGGGCTGGTAAGTGTTGACCACCATCGGCTCCTCGCTCGTCGTGAACTCGTACGGACCCATCACATGAATCACATCGACGCTGGAGCCGCCGCCTTCGCCGCCTCCGCCACCTTCGCCGCCTCCGCCGCCCGTGCTGCTGCTGCTGCTCGCGCTGGTGCTGCTCGCGCTGGTGCTGCTCGCGCTGGTGCTGCTCGCGCTGGTGCTGCTCGCGCTGGTGCTGCTCGCGCTGGTGCTGCTCGCGCTGGTGCTGCTCGCGCTGGTGCTGCTCACGCTGCCGCCGCCTTCGCCGCCCGCGCCTCCTGCACCGCCCGCGCCTCCTGCACCGCTCATACCCCCGGCGCCGCCATCGCCGCTGGTGCCGCCCGCGCCTCCTGCGCCTCCCTGACCCCCGGCGCCGCCATCGCCCCCGGCGCCGCCATCGCCGCGCTCCCCGCTAGGGCCAAAGGAGAAGCGCTGGCTGCTCGGAGCCCCTGCGCCCGTGCCGGGTCTCGTGACCGTGACGTAGTCGACGTCGACGACGGTCGGATTGGCCCAGGGCCCCGTGTTGCCCGCCGTGAGCTGAATCCCGATCATCTCCACCAGGGTGCGGTCGAAAATTGTATTTGACGCAGCCAGCGCATCGACATCGATCTTGAGCTCCGTCCACTCTCTCAGGTCGGCAAGCGCATTCCATGAGTAGCCGATGTTCACATAGCCAAGAGCTTGCCCGTTCTGCACGAACGGCTGCACGCCGCCGCTGGTGCCGGCGCGGGTCCTCACGCGGAACGTGACGGTCGCGCCGGTCAGGTCGACCTTCTCGTTGAAGAAGATCATGAACTGCGTCGCCTGCGTCGCCCTCATGAACGGTACGGAGAGCCGCGCGCAGCCAGGGCAGTGGTCGCCCGGATCGACGCCACTTCCACCCACGCCGCCACCACCGTTACCACCTGCGCCGCCATCGCCGGTCGATCCTGAGCTGTTCGTGCTGCCGTTCGCGCCCGTCCAGCCTGTCGACGTGCTCGGGGGAAAGGGGAAGTCCCCGCCAGTGCCGCCCTTGATCTCCCGGTTGTCCGTGCAACCCATCACCGCGAACGCGCCGACCAGCAACCCACACCCCGCCGTAGAACGAACTGTTCTCATCCTAGCCCCTCCTGAATCCGCCCCGCGAGGCCCCGCGGCAGATGCCGCCGTTCGCCTTCAGCGGCGCCCACCGCGCCAGAGCTCCTCCGAGCCACACCGCACCGGGCGAGATTATCCTGGACAGAGCGACTTCACAACAAGCGGGACGTGAGGATCCGTCATTACAGTGCAACGGATTTGGCACTCATCGATGCTGGCGCCAATGCGAGCAAAGAAGCGACATCAGCCCACCTGCGTCAGTCCCGAGCGCGGGCGCCTCAGGGCTCAACGCCCGCCCAACGACGGCACTGCGGTGGGGGCGAGTAGCATCATGGCAATGGCGATCACATAAAACGAGAGGCCCGCCAGCAGAAACGCGATGGCGACACGGTAGATCGTGGTCTTGCGATCACGGTAAGCGAGCGAGGCGAGCAGCCAGCCGCGCAGGTCGTCGCCCGGTTGCTGGGTGAGCCAGCGGATGTGCTGCACCCCCCAGACGATCAGGGTCGCAGCGAGCAGGACGGTCGCCACGCCGGCGATGATCAGCTCCTGCGCGTAGCGGCTGGTGCCGGCGATGAGGCGGCCCGAGAACCCGGTCGTGGTGATGACGATGCCGCACAGGCCGATGAGCACCTGGGCGCGGTTGTGGAGGACGGCGAACTGCCGCTCCAGGATCCCGTGCACGGCGTCCCAGGACCCGGCGCTGACGAGGTCGATGAGCCGGTCCACTTCTTTCTCTCTCGGGATCTTTTTCATGGTAGGCGGCCTAGCACTCCGGCGCCGGCGCCTCATCGCGTCGCGCGGTGCGCGCGAGGAACAGGCCGTACGCCGCGATCGTCAGCGCCACGAGGAGCGCGCCCGAGGCCCACAGCACGGGGCGGTGCCCGTAGCGATCGACGCCGATCCCCACGACGGGCCCGAGCAGCACGAAGGCGAAGCGGAAGAGGAAGCTGCGGAGCGAGACGCAGCTCGCGCGATCGCCGTCGGGCGCGAGCCGCTGCTCCTCGTGGTGGAGCAGCGGCATGTGCAGCCCGCGCACGAGCGTGAGCAGGAAATAGAACGCGACCCCGAGCACGTGGCGCGAGAGCGCGAGGCCGACGTACCCGGCCGCCACCAGGGCGACGCACGCGAGCAGCGTCCCCGTCATGCCGAGGCGGCGACCGGCGCCCTCGCTCAGCATCGAGCCGAGCGCCGTGGTGAAGCTCGCGACAGCCCACATGGGGCCTATCCACGCGACCGGGACGCCGGCCTCGGTCGCGTACAGCGCGATGAGCCACGTCGGCAGGTACGAGGCGAGCGCGAGCACGACGCCGAGCAGCAGCACCGCGCGGAAGTCGGCGCGCTCGAACAGCGCGTCGCGCACGATCGCGCGCATGCGGCCAAGGTGATCCTCGACCTTCGGCTCGGCGCGGCGGGTCTCGCCGAACCGGAGGGCGATCCCCGCCGCGAGCACCCAGGCGGCGGCCTCCATCGCGAACGGCAGGCGAGACCAGCGCGCGTACAGGAAGCCGGCGGCGAGCGCGCCGCCCCCCGAGGCGATCTGCGCGATCGAGCGCATGCGGCCGTACCATCGGGCGAACTCGTGCTCTCTGCCCTGCTCGCGCAGCGAGTCGAAGAGGAGCGCGGAGTCCGCCCCCGAGACGAGCGAGAAGCCGACGCCGAGCACGAGCTCCGCGAGCAGCACCGACGAGAGCCCGCGCGCGAGCGCATAGAGGATCCAGCCGAGCAGGACGCAGAAGGAGGCGATCACGAGCGCGCGGCGGTGGCCCAGGCGATCGGCGACGTAGCCGGACGGGAACTCGAAGAGGGCGATGCTCAGGCTGAACGCGCCCTGCACGCTCATCATGGTGGCCACGCTCATGCCGATGTCCTGTGTCCAGAACAGCGGGAAGATGGCCGCAGGGAACATCAGCGATTGAGCGCCGTGGTAGGCGCAGATGAGCCAGGGGTTCTGCTGGACGGAGGACATGGCAGGGGATCCGGGAGCTCACGCGGGCGCGGGCGCGCCGGACGCCTAGAACTCGGTCCCGATCATGTACCTGAGCTGCCCCGTCTTCAGCGAGAACACGTAGAGCGCCGTCCAGCTGGCGAAGAAGACGTCGTTCGACGAGATCGTGATCCCGGACGAGACCTGCGACTTCTTGTGGACCTGCACGTCCCACAGCCGCTTGCCGGTGCCAGCTTCGAAGCAGGCGAGGCGCGTGCCGTCCTTGTGATCCTTCATGTCATAAGGGATGACCAGGAACCCGCCTTCATAGGCCCCCGCCTCCACCCCCGTTGTCCTCGTGGTGAGCGGGTCGACGCCGGGCACCACCGTCGTCCAGAGGACCTTCTTCTTGTCCACCGCGGCCACCATGCCGACCTGGGTGCCCTTGCTGCGGCGGCCGAGCATGAACCGCGGCCCAGGCCCGCTCGGGACCAGCGCGCGGTCCACCGACATGCCCTCCACTTCATGCGACCCGGGAAGCCCGAATTCGTCGAACTCGTGCCAGTGGGCGAGCCGATAGCCGGGCGCCTCCTCCTGGTTCGAGCTCGGCACCGGCTTGCAGGCCGCGCCCTTCGCGAGCTCGCGCCGCTTCCCGGTCGCGGGGTCGAGCCCGTGCTTCGCGTCGTCGACCGTCTCCACGACGATCACGCCGTCGCCCTGGCACACCCGGCGCGCCTTCTCGCCGAGCAACGTCGACCACGACGGCGTCCCGGTGCGCAGATCATAGGCCTGCGCCTTGCCCAGCGCGTCGATCGAGATCACCCGGTCGAGGGCGACCGCGCGCCGCGCCTCGTGGTTGGCCGCGTCCTTGGTGAGCGCCGCCGTCTTCCAGATCGGCTTCCCGTCGCGCCCGTCGTAGGCCGCGATCCACTCCTCGCGGCCGGGGAAGTTGCTCTTGCCGATCACGTCCGGCGCGCCGTCGCCGTTCACGTCGGCGAGCATCGGCCGATCGCTGAAGTACATGTTCGGCCCGACGCCGAGGATCGGCTTCGACCCGCTGCTGGACGGCCCCGACGCGCGCATCACGAAGGCGCCGGCGGCCCCGCCGACCACGACCATGGCCACGACGACCGACATCACGATGATCCCCGCCGCGCTGCTGGACGGCGGGGCGACCCGGACGACGTGCATGCCCTGCGGGATCGGCGCGGTGGTCGGCTTCCTGCCGCGATCGACGAGCGATCGCGCGCCGCAGTACTGGCAGGTGACTGCATCCAGCCCCGGCTGAATCGGCAGCGGGGCGCCGCAGCGCGGGCACCTGGTATCGACGATCCGTGCCATCGTCCCACTCTACACGAGCTCGCGACCGTCTATTTCTTCTTATCGCGCTCGCTCGGGACGGCGCGCGACGTCGCGCGGCCCGAGGGCGCGGGTTCCAGCAGCGCCGCGCGGGTGAGCCCCTTGCCGCCGAAGCGCTCGGCCACCTCCGCCACGACGCCCTCGAGGCGACGGCGTCGCTCGGAGGCGACCGGGAACAGGCTCAGCGTCGGGCCGGCGCTCTGGCTCGTGAGGTCGCCGGCGGCGACGCCGACGAGCCGCACCGGTCGCGAGAGATCGAAGCGCGGGAGCAGCCCCTTCGCGCAGGCATAGATCGAGTCGGTGTCGCAGACCGGATCGGACAGCCTCGTCTGGCGCGTCCGCAGCGTGAAGTCCGAGTACTTGAGCTTCACCGAGACCGCGCGGCAGGACAGGCCCGCCTTGAGCAGGCGCCGCGCGACGCGGCCCGACAGCTCGAGCAGCCAGCGCTCGATCGGCTCCCTGCCCCGGAGGTCCTCCTCCACGGTCTCCTCCGCGCCGATCGACTCCGCCGCGCGGCCCGGGACGACCGCGCGCTCGTCGACGCCCGCGGAGAGGAGCCGCACGTGCTCGCCCCACGCGGGGCCGAGCAAGTCGTGGAGGCGCGGCGCGGGGCAGCGCGCGAGATCGCCGATGGTCGCGAGCCCCGCCCCGCGGAGGCGCTCGGCCGCGCGCGGGCCCACGCCCCACATGCGCTCGAGCGGCAGCGGCGCGAGGAACGCGGCGACGTCGTCGGGGACCACGACGAGGCCGTCGGGCTTCCGCAGATCGCTCGCGATCTTCGCGGCGAACTTGCAGGGCGCGACGCCGGCAGAGGCGGTGAGCCCGATCTCGTCGCGGATCGCGCGCTTGATCTGCGCCGCGATCGCCTCGCCGTCGCCGAAGAGCGCGCGGCTCGCGGTCACGTCGAGGAACGCCTCGTCGAGCGACAGCCCCTCCACGAGCGGCGTGAAGCGGCGGAAGATCGCGAAGACCTGCGCGCTCACCTCGGCGTAGCGGGCGTGCCGCACCGGCACGACGATCGCCTGCGGGCAGCGGCGGATCGCCTCGGCCATCGGCATCGCCGAGCGGGCGCCCGAGGCGCGCGCCTCGTACGACGCGGCCGCGACGACGCCCCGCCGCGAGGCGCCGCCGACCAGGACGGGGCGGCCTCGCAGCGACGCGTCGTCGAGCTGCTCGACCGACGCGAAGAACGCGTCCATGTCGACGTGGAGGATCTGGCGCATCGGTACGTTCTCTCCCACCCACCTCACCGGCGCCAGAGGCTCGCCGCGCTCGACGGCCCGCCATCGCTCACCTGCTGCCGCCGGCCGCCCGGGTCGGGTCAGTCGCCGGGGGGGCCCAGGATCACCGGCCCTGGCGAGAGGATGTGGGTGCCGTTCATCAACCACACGGCCATCTGGCTCGTCCCCACGCGCTGCCAGATGAGATCCGACATCAGATCACCGTTGACGTCGCCGGCGGCGGCCGCTCTCCAGCCACCGCCGATCGGCCCGGGGATCACCGGCCCCGCGTCGAGGAGCTCGACGCCATTCATCAGCCACACGGCTGCGAGGCCCTTCTTCTCGTTGGCCCAGAGGACGTCCGCCATGCCGTCAGCGTTGAAATCGCTCGCCCAGAGGACGTCCCATCCCTCGCCGGCCGGCCCGGGGATCACCGGCCCCCGCGCGAGGACCTCGGTGTTGCTCATCAGCCACACCGTCATCAGGTTGTGCACGTCGTCGTTCCAGATCACGTCCGCGATGCGATCGAAGTTGAAGTCGGGCACGGGGCCGATATCCCAGTCGCCGCCCGGCCCCGGGATGAACGGGCCCGGCGCGAGCAGCTGGCCGCCATCCAGCAGCCACACGGTCATCAGGTTCTTATCCTCGTTGTAAAAGAGCACATCCGAGGCGACGTTGCGGTTGAAGTCGTTCGGCCGGATCACCCAGCCTCTGCCGCGCGGCCCGGGGAGCGGCGGTTCCTGCGCGAACGGCCGGCCTCCGTCCATGAACCAGATGTTGATCAGGTTCCGGTCATCGTGACGCCAGATCACGTCCGACATGCCGTCGAAGTTGAAGTCGTGCCCGATGGCGATCCAGCCGTCGCCGGCCGGCCCACGAAGGATCGGGCCCGGCGCGAGCAGCTGGGCTCCGTCCATGAACCAGACGGCCATGCGGCTGCGAGCGGGGTCGACCCAGAGCACATCCTGCCTTCCGTCGAAATTGAAGTCGATCGCCTCGATGATCTTCCAACCGTAGGTGCTGGACCGCTGTTCCGCGACCCCGAGGCTGGGTGTCGCAGGATCCATGGGTCCCCCCTCGTCGAGCGGATCGGCGCCGTCCGCGCAGCCGATCACGAAGTGGATCGCAGCGACGGCACACAGATACTTCATCACGACCACAGGACTCGTCACGCTCGCCTCTCTCGCGCAGCGCGCGCGGCGGGCCGCCGATCCTGGGGGGATGCACGACCTCGCCCGTGGGCACGCCGCTCACGCGCCTGTCGGCGCGGCAAGCGTCAGTCCATCCGAGACCGGTATTCGCGCCGGGGGCTTCGCGCTCTGGACGCCTCGGCGTCGCGCGGAGGAGCGCGCTCCACTCCACGCTTCTTGCATGCAGCGTCGTCCCGTAGAACTTCTATGCTCATCGAGTTGGTCTCATCGAGGACTCCCGAGCTCATAACGTTCAGGGGCTGGCTGCGGGACGCAGGCCGCCGCCCTCTCGGGGTCGGAAGAGGAGGCCTCCCGGTAGACCGGGACACGGAGGGCGACGATCGGCCCCTCGGCGCTCTCCGCGCCTGAGCGGCTCTGTCTCTTCGCTGCTTTGATGGCAACCCAGGGGAGTGCACATGTTTGTTCCTGACGTGAAGCTCATGCTCGGCACGGCGATGATGCTGGTTCCATCCGTCACGTGCGTGGGACCACGCGAGGCGCCCGAGCTGCCCGAGCGGGCGGGCGGCGGCGTACGAGCCGAGGTTGGCGAGGCCCGGCAGACCTTGTGTTCTGGCCTGACGATCACGAATGTGCTCGTTCTACCGGAGACGTTCCACTGGGAGGATGCCGCCCACCTGCTCCGTGTCGCGGAGGGGTTCGGCCCGCGGACGCTCAGCGTCTCCGTATCGACGAGCGTCACGCCGGCGGTGCGCCTGGTGACCACCGCCACGCCCATCCAGCCCGCGGCGAGCGCGACGGGCAGCCGCGCCCTCAACAACTTCTGGCCCTTCCCGGCGATACCGGCTGACGACACGTTCGGGGATTTCCGGCCCTCGCCGGGCATGCCGGGCAGCGGCTCTCCCTGGGGTTCCCAGCCCCCCTCGGGCATGCCGGGCAGCGGCTCTCCCTGGGGTTCCCAGCCCCCCTCGGGCATGCCGGGCAGCGGCTCTCCCTGGGGCTCCCAGCCCTCCTCGGGCATGCCGGGCAGCGGCTCTCCCTGGGGCTCCCAGCCCTCCTCGGGCATGCCGGGCAGCGGCTCTCCCTGGGGCTCCCAGCCCTCCTCGGGCATGCCGGGCAGCGGCTCTCCCTGGGGCTCCCAGCCCTCCTCGGGCATGGGGGGCGACAACACGGCCCCAGGCGCCCAACCCGCATCGGGCCCGCTGAACGACTGCGTGCCCTCGAACGAGCAAATCACCAAGGCGGTCGGGTTCGACGTGAGCGCGACCGTCGGGCTCGATGCGAACACGGTCTTCTTCGTCCCCACGGCCGCGCTCGCTCGGGTCTCGGCCTATCCGGTGTACCAGCAATACACCTGGGATATCGTCAGCACCGTCGGCTGGAGCTGGGACAACAACGCGGCAGAGACCGCCGTCGTGGGCTCCGGCATCGCCTACAGACCGATCGGTGTCTATTTCGATACCGACCTCATCTATGATCTGGCGGCCATCGGCGGCGGCCTCATCGACCCGGGCCCGTACGTGGACCCCGGCAGCGGCGGGGGCGGCGCGGGCAATGGATCCACCCCCGGCGCCGACGGGGGCGGCGGCGCGGGCGGCAACACAGGCGGCGGCGGCGCCGGTGCGACCGGCGGCGCGGGCGGCGCCAGCGCTGGTACCACCGGCAGCGGCGCTGGCGGCGCGGATGACACCGGCGGCACAGGCGGCGCGGGCGGTCCCTGGATCATCGATCCGTAGACCGACCCGCTGGCGGCGTCGGCGCTTCCGGCGCCGGTGGCCAGCGAGGCCCTCGATCCAGAGACATGCGCCGCTCCGGCGACCACAGCGATTGCCGGAGGGCTCGCCGGCCGGATGTCCCGTGACATCTCACGCGATGTCCCGTGACATCTCACGCGATGTCCCGTGACATCCGGCCGGTGCACCGCGACACTCGCCCGGTCCACCGTGATGATGCGCCGGCTCCTCGCTGGCTTGCGCTCCGACACCGCCGGAGGCCCCGCGCCAGCCGCGGCACGGCTGTTGCCTTCTGGAGCCACTGAAGCCAAGCCGGGTTGAATGGAGACTATCCACCATGCGAGGCACCGTCCGCCGGCGCCGGTTCCTCGTTCGTGCCACGACGGCTCGCTCCCCGGTCTCCATGGGCCAGCCGCTCGTCGCGCCGTGCTCGCCGAGCAGCCTCGATCGCGCCAGGCGCAGGCCGTGGAGCGCCTGCGCCCGCGTCGGGGGGATCCACGAAGCGATCGCGCGGCGTCGATCCGACGACCCTTCTCCAGACCTCTTCTCGCTCGTTCACCTTGCGGTATCCAGATGAACCTTATCAAAGGACGAAAGAACGCATGCTCTCCACCCAACGGATCGTGAAGACCTCGACAGGGGCCGTGCTCGCGCTCGTATTCGCCCCGGCCACGGCCAGCGCCTCGTGGGGTTATGAACCTCCCACGAGCGAGAGCAGCGACTTCACCGCTCTCTGCGGCTCCGAGGGCCCCGATGCGCCCTACACCGAACCGCCCTATACGGCGAGCTCCACCGACCTGGACGCTTGCCCCACGTCGATAGCGCCGTCGACCTGCACGGGACCTTTTTGCGTCAGCGGCCACTGCGCGGGGATCAACCCGCTGCACGAGGCTCTGAACAGCTGCACGGGGAGCGCCTGCTGCTTGTCGGGGTCCGTCGTCGACGGCGTTGTCGATGTCTCGCCCTACCTGAACAGGCCGTCGGGATGGGCGCTCTCCGCCGACACCTCCGTCGACGGGAGCACCAATGTCGACGACAGCCCTGGTATCGCGCAGGCCATCGAGTGCGCAGCATCGCTGACGACCACCCGGCGCACCGTGGCCTTCCCCGCCGGGCGTTACGTGATGCGCACGCCGCTCAGACCTCATTACGACGACCTGACCCTGGAGGGGCCGGAGGTATATCCGGATACCGAGCCTGGTGATCCCGACACCGCGACCCTGGTGGCGCTCCCCTGCAACCCGGAGCAGTATCCCGGGGTGATCCAGGTCAGCAGGCCGGACGAGAGCGTGGTCCCCGCGATCGATGGGCTCTGGATCCGCAATTTTCAGATCGAGCTCACGGACGGGCCACGGGCGACGGCCAACGGTGGCATCCAGCTCAACCACTGCGAGAACTGCGAGGTGGAGAACGTCATCCTGCGGTACGCGCCCCCCTCGTCCCAGGTGCCAGCGTGCAAGCCTTCCAACCTGGAAGGGATCACCTTCGCCGTCGGAGCCTGGGGCACGATCCGGAACGTGATCGTGGACGGCACGCCGAAGGGCGGTATCTACCTCGCCACGGTCCCCGAGCTCAATCCCACGCTCGGCGCCACCGTCGTGGAGAACTGCGAGATCAAGAACATCACCGGCCCGGTCGGAGCCGCCGGGATCAAGATCCTCACCGCCAACGTCGTCGTGCGGAACTGCGAGGTCCACCATAACCTCCTCCATGGCTCGACAGCGTATGGCGGGCACGGTCTGTGGATCGCCGGCCAGGCCTCCGATGGGCCCGGTTACACCGGCGCTGTGCCCGAGAACGTCGTGATCGAGGACAGCTACTTTCACCACAACGGCGGCTCTGGCGTCATGCTGGTGAGCAACCTCGCGTCGCTCCGCCCGTCGGACATCTCGCTCGTGGGCGTCAAGTCCGCGTACAACGGGAACTACGGGGTGCACGTCCAGGCCGGCACCGACGTGACCTTCCAGGACCTCTGGTCCTGGGGCAACGGATATTACGGGGTGTACCTGCAGTCGCGGACGACCTCGTTTCCCTCGACCGCGCTCCGGGTCGACAACGTGACCCTGGAGAACCCGGTCGTCTTCAACAACCTGCTGCGCCTCACGTCGGGCTCCTATCCCGGTATCTTGATCGAGGCCAGCGACATCACGATCGACGGCGGCGCGTTCGCGCGGTGCGGCACCGACAGCTCGCGCGGGAGGCAATACAAATCCATTCAGCAGAAGTGCTGGAAGTCGGGCCTGACGGGCGCGGAGGTGCTGTTCTATCCCGAGGACAACGTCATCTCGGGCGTGAGCACGTCTGGCAACACCGCGCCGGAGGTGGCGACGTGCACCCTGTGAAGGAGCGACGCCCGTCCGCGCCGATGTGAAGCTCACGCCGGCCCGGAGCGCGCCCCTGTGGACGGCCCCGGGGGGGCACCTCGGCGGCGCGCGTCGTCTACGAGGCAGACGCCGCGCATCCGCAGGACGAGGCGGATGAGGTCCGCGCTCCGGGACCTCGATCTGCTCGATGAGGGCCGCGTCGTGTCCTCGATCACGGTCGGTAGAGCTCGAGGTACCACTGCTGCCGGATCATCAGCGGAAAGTGGTGGTCCAGAACGTCATAAGAGAGCGCTTTGAACGCCTGGCGCCGATAGAAGAGCTTCCTCAGGGCGGTTCGCCAGGCCGTCGCGACGGCGCGGCCGTCTCCCGCACGGATTGCCGCTCGGATCGCCTTCACGTGGTGGCTGACGAGATCGGACACATGGTCTCCGTAGTCCGTCACGAGCGCGGGGCGATCGAGCTTGAGGACCTGGATCGTCCTCTTGCCCCTGCGGCTCCCGCCGCGAGCCACGGGGATCCACTTCTCTTTCTTCCCAGCCTGGCGGAATGGCACGAACTGGATGTGTTCGATCGGATCGTCCTCGCCTGAAGGATCGATGAGGACGGCTCGCTCGGGCCCCGGTGGACCGTGACCCACCGGTAGGAGGCGGCTCCCTCGGGCGAGGGGAAATTTGTTCTTCTTGTGCCTTCGATTGCAGCTGGGACAGGCGAAGAGGAGATTCTCCCATGTCCACGCCAGCCACCAGTAGCCGTGCGTGGGACGTCCCCGGCCGCGGTAGGCGCGGGTCTTGGGCCGGAAGTGCTCGACATCGTTGTAGAGGCGGTCGATGCGGCGCTCGCAGTAGCAGCACGTCCGCCCCTGCACTTTCCAGAGATCGCGGCGGACGATGTTGTATTTGGTGCCGAAGTCCGTCGCCTTCGGTGGCGCCTCCCGTACAAGGGTCGCGAGCCGCTTCACCTCCACCTTTCGGACGCCCTCCAGCCCTTCCGGCTTCGGGCCTCGGTCCACGCGGATCACCGGCTTCGCGCCTTCTTCGCTGGCCGCTCCTCGCTCGTCCTGGTGCGGGGCACGGGCTCCCACTCGGGCTCGACCTCGGCGGCGCGGAGCTTCTTCCGCAACGCGACCATCTCCTGCTCCTCTGCGTCCGAGCGACCGGGATCGTTCGCGAGCAGGCCGTAGCGCTGCGCGGCCTCGCCGAGATCGGTCGGAAAGAGGCGATCGATCCCGAAGAACTCCTCGTACAGCTCGCTGCCGGTCATGAGCGCAGGCGACTCGCCGGTCTTCCGGGCGATCACGTCGCCGTCCCGGTTCCGGCCGAGCCGGACGATCTCGTCCTTCGCGAAGCCGGGGAGGACCAGGGGCGAGTGGGTGGTCACCACGAACTGCATCCGTGGGAACACCTTCCTCAGCTTCGGCACAAGCTCGGCTTGCCAGCTCGGGTGCAGGTGGAGGTCGATCTCGTCGATGAGCACGAGACCGCTCATCTCCGCGGGATCCACCAGGGCGGTGGACATCGATGTGTCGGCCAGGATCTGACCGATGAGGTCCGCAACCCAGGAGATCAGCCCCTGGTAGCCATGGGATAGCCACGTCGCGGGCAGCTTGAACGTGGAAGATCCCGAGCGCAGCTCGAAGCGGTGCGCTTCCACGAGATCGGCGGCGCTCTTCACCCCGCCGCGGCCCCGGAGCTCCAGCCCGCGCACGCGCGGGAGGAGGCGGGAGCGGCGAAAGAGGGCGTCGGACAGCATCTCGGCGTAGCGGGCCGGGTCGATGCCGAGGTCCTGGAGGATGTCGGCGAACCCGGTGCCGAGGATGGGGGCGCCGTCGAAGAGGGAATCGAGCCGGCTCAGCGTCGGGTCGTCCGGGCGCGCGGCGCCGTGTGGCTTGGGCAGGCGCCGGTTGACGCCGTACCCGGCCACGAACCACCACGGCGCACCGACGGCGCGGGCTTCGCGCAGCGGACCCGGGTCGGCGCTACGCGCCGGATCGAGGTGTTCCTGAGGGTGCGCCGGGGAATCCTCGTAGTCGGACGAGCCCACGAAGACCTTCCAGCCGGGCGAAAGGCCCAGCCGGCTCTGCAAGGACCTCGGCGGCTGGGCCGGCTTGCCGCCCCAGCGCGGATACGAGCGCGAGCGCCCCTCGGGCAAGGGGCCGAACGCGAAGCCGGCCGCGATGTCGAGCGGCTCGTCCGGGTGCCGCCGGTCCGGCATCGACGGGATATCGGCGAGCTGGTTGGCCCGGTCGGGGCCGCTGGCCGCGAGGGCGATCGCTTGCAGGATCGAGGTCTTGCAGAGGCCGTTCTCGCCGACGATCGCGGTCCACATCCGCGGCTCGCCGGAGGAGGTGGTGAACGACAGCCGCAGATCGCGGAGCAGCTTGAGGTTCCGGATGTGGATCTCGCGGAGGTACACGGCGGCATCCTAGCGCAACGGGAGCGGGGGTAGAGAAAGTCACGTTCACACGATCCATCGGGATACATCATTGCGATATGTCGCTGAACACAAAACTCTCGAGTGACATGAACCAGGACAGGAGGACCATGAGCACGGGCTCGTCCGCAGCCGCACTGGGGCTAGGCATACCGCCGGCGGGAGAGCAGCATCACCGCCGACGGAGGCCTCGGGCCCACGTTCCGCAACCATGAGCCGCTGGAAATCCAGCACGACCGCCACACGGGCTCATCGTCGCTCAGCGCCTCACCGCGCCTCCCGCGCGATCTCGTCGGCCGCCCGCGCCCTCTCCTCCGCCGCCTTCGCGAGCGGCCCCGTCAGCAGCGCCTGCGCCTCGCGGAAGCGCGCCGCCACGTCGGACCAGTAGCTCGCCTCCGCGCCGTGCGGGGCGGCGAGCTGCTTGATGAGGGCCGCGTCGTACGCCGCGATGCCCGCGTACGCCGAGGCGGGCTTCGCGCGGGCCACCCAGTCGAGCGCGGCGATATCACCCAGGCCGAGCGCCGTGAGCGGCGCGCGCCGCATCATGAGCGCCGCGTCCTCGGGGCCGTTGCGCAGGCCGAGCGCGATCGCGAGCAGCGCCGTCGCCTCGGCGGGGCGCGGGGTCTCCTTGGGCCACGCCGCGAGCAGCGCGGTCGCCTGATCGAAGTCCACGGCCCGCCAGTACAGCCGGCCGAGATCGAGCCGCGCCCTCGCGTAGAGGAGCCTCGACTCGGGCGAGAGCTGCGCGGTGCGCAGCGCCGCGCGGTGCTGGAGCGGGACGCCCCGGCCGAGCAGGGCGCGCAGGAGCTCGGGCCGCGCCGCCGCCTCGGGCGCGATCAGCCGGCCCGCGTAGTACGTCGGCAGCCTGGCCGCGAGCCGCTCGCCGATCGACGCTGGAGGGGTGACCGCCGGGAGCGGCGGCAGCTCGAGCGCGTCCAGCGCGTCGACGCGCCGGCCGCCGTAGAGGCGGGAGAGCATGTCGCGCGCGCTGTCGACGCGGGCGTCGTGGAGCACGCCGACCGCCGCGAGCTCGCGCAGGCCGACGAGCGCGGCGTCACGGCCGCGGGCCTTCCAGGGATCGAGCAGCTGATCGAGCTCGCCGTAGTAGACGTTGGCGAGCTCCGCGTCCTTCCGCATGGCGTCCGGCAGCGGCGCGGCGCGGAACGCCTCGACGAGCCGCATGTCGGCCCGCCCCGCCTCCACGGCGACGATGCCCTTCGCGTAGAACGGGAGCTCGACGCCGAGCCGCCCGAGATCCTCGATCGCCCGGGCCTGCTCCGTCACCCACGCGAAGAGCGGCCCCTTGGTGAACGCGAGGACGCGCTGGACATCGTAGGGCGGCCGCAGCGCGGGCGGCTCGGTCGCGGTGCGCGCGAGCCGGGCGGAGAGCGTAAGGCCGAGCAGCACCTGGTAGATGTCGCCCCGGAGCGCTGCGGGCGGCGCTTCGAGGAGCGGCGCGGCGATGGCGTCGCCGCAGGCGATGGGCGCGAGCTCGGCCCGGAGCGCGCGCGTGAGGCCCGCCTCCAGGCCCGCGCACGCCTCGACGCCCGCGAGCCGCGCGTCGCGCTTCGCGGCGTCGTCCTCCGCGAGCGCGGCGTCGAGCGCCGCGAGCGCGCCCTGCGCGTCGCCGCAGGGCTGCGCGGGCGCGACGGCCGCGCGCCGCGCGAACGCCTCGCAGGCGCGCGGCGCGGCGGGCACGCCGGCCGGCGCCGGGGGGACGAGCGCGGCCTTCGGGTCGAACGGGGCCGGCTTCAGTATCGGGAGCCACTCGTCCTTGAGCGTGCCGTGGACGGCGAAGGCCTCTTCCTCCGGGAGCGGCGCCGGCGGCCGGGGCGCCGGGCGGCCGTCGCCCGACGCAACCGGCGCGTTCGGCGCGGGCGGAGGCGCCACGGCGCAGGCCGCCAGGGAGAGCCCCATCGCGGCGGCGAGGGCGTTGAAGGCGAAGATCGAGCGAGCGTTCGAGGGCATCACGTCTCCTTGGACACGGGCGGTCCGCAAAGGTTTCGCCGATGAGCGCCGGCGTCCATCAAGATCCGAGCGAGGGGACGCGACCTAGGCGCCGGCCACGACACGACCCCGCGGCCATCGCCCGACCTGGGGTCCATCTCTCCCGGTCACGCTCCCACGCAGCCCGACAGCCGCGTTGAACGGACACCGATCGCTGAAAGCAAAGAGCGAACCCGGTGGTGCGCATTGCACCCATGACCCTTGACAGCTCCGTCCTCAATGCGATGTCATCATCGCGAAGGACAATCATGTACCCTGGGATGCCTACCGTTCTGGACTGCCTCCGTCGAGCGGGCATGTGGCTCGGCGCTCGCGGTCGACGCATGCGCTGTATGGAGACCGGGCTGCTTGTGGGACTCGCGTCCCTGCTCTCGGCGTCATGTTCATCGACGGCGCCCGATGACCCCGAGAATGCCATCACCATCGGGGCTCTCCTCCCCTTCTCCGGGAGCGAGTCCGCCATCGGCCGCAACCTCGAGCAGGCCATGCTGCTCGCGATCGAGGACGTGAACGCGGCGGGCGGGCTCGGCGGGAGGCCGTTCGACCTCGTGAGCCGAGACAGCAATTCGGGCTCGGAGCGCGGGCTCGACCAGCTGCTCTCGCTGATCTACACGGATGACGTCCGCTACCTGGTAGGGCCCGAAGAGAACGATCTCGCCCGCACCATCGCGATCGAGGTGAAGAAGGAGGACATCCTCCACATGCTGCCGGGCTATGCCGCGCCCTCCATCGCGCGCCGTGAGGACGTGGGCGGAAGGATACGGCTCGCCCCTTCCCCGTTCGCCATCGGCTGCGCGCTCGCGAGATATGCCACTGGCGCGGGCGTCACCACCGCAAATAGCCTCTCGGCGCGGGACGACTACAACTCCGGCGTCAGCACCGAGTTCACGACCCATTTCGCGGCGCTCAATGGCAGGATCCTCCCCTCGGTGACGTTCGCGTCCGGCCAGCTCACGTACACGAGCAAGATCGAGTCCGCCTTCAAACCGGATGCCGGCCGCACGCTGCTGGCCGCCTATCCCGCGGCTGCCTCGACCATCGTGACCGAATGGACCGTCCGCGGACGCCCGGGCACATGGCTCCTCGGCCCTGCGTTGCACACAGAGGTGTTCCTCGCCAACATCCCTCAGGGCGCCCTCGATGGATCCTACGGGGTATCGCCCTCGCTCAGCCTGCGAAGCGAGTGCGAGCAGGTCGATGAAACCGGGGAGAAGCTCCGGTGCACGAACTGGAACTCCATCGGCTTCAACCGTCACTTCTCCAACCGGTGGAGCGGCGATACGCCGTTCCCCGCGGCACACTTCTATTACGACGGGATCGTCCTCATCGCGATGGGCCTCGTGTACGGCCAAGCGAAGAACGAGGGAAGGATCATCACGTCCGGACATGAGCTGCGGGAGATGATCCTCGAGCTCAACAACAAGGAGAATGATGTGGCCGTGTGGTGGGATCTGAAAGGGGCCATGGAGAAGCTCCGCAAGGGGATCCCTCTCCGGTACATCGGGGCAGCCACCGAATATGAATTCGATGGATACGGGGCGAGCCAGAATCACATCATGCAGATGTGGACCATCGCCGGCGACCGCTTCGACGATGGCGATCACTTCGACGCCAAATGTGTGGTCCAGCAATGATCCCGCGCCGAGCTCGTCCTCGACGGGCTCGGCGCAGCTCAGTAGCGGTGCCGTAGCTCGAGGTAGATCTCCCGCGGCGAGAGCGGGTACTCGAACCCCGAGAACCCGGGATCCGGGCCGGTAGAGCCGAGGATGTTCTTGGCGCGAACGGCCACGGTCGTCTCGTGCCCCGGGATGATCCACAGGTTGCGCGCGACCAGGCTGGCGTTCCACTTGAGGTACGTGGGCAGGCGGAAAGCCGAGCCGGCCTCCAGGGTGCTCGCCTCCGCGGACAGCCGGGGCCCGACGAGGATCCCTTGCGTCGAGAGCTCCAGCGGCAAGAAGCTCGGCGACGGCAGCTTTACATAGGCGCCACCTCGGACGATCCAGCTCGGGTAGGCGACCATCGATGAACCGACCAGATCCGCCTGGTACCCCACCTGGCCGGACTCCCGGGCGGAGCGCACGGTCTCGAACGATCCGTAACCCCCGACGGCATCGCCGCGATGCACGTCGGCGCGTACCGTCCAGATCAAGGACTCCTGGCTGGCCACGTTCTGGGCCGTCTGGTTGATGCCACGCGGGACGAACTCCGCCTTGTCGTTCAGGCGGCTGTACGACAACCCCGTGGTCGCCGAGACCCAGGCAGCAGGCCTCAGCGTCAGCTCCGCGTCCACGGTGTGGATGAGCTGAGGCGAGAGGAACTCGTTCCCGATCACGTCGCCCGGCACGAGGGGCTGGGCATAGAGCAAATAGGGGGACGGCGCCTTGAAGGCGCTCCCGTAGAGCAGCTTGGCCACGACCGATTTGCCCAGGTGCGAGGTCGCCCCGAATCGACCGGTCAGCTGATTGCCGTATTTGCTGTGGTGATCGTAGCGGAGCCCCCCCGTGAGCTTCAGCCAAGGGTCGAGCACCTTGAGGTTGGCGCTAAGGAGCGCCCCGAGGTCGACCAGCTCGGCCGATTCCTGCTCCCGCTCCGGCGAGCCGAAGGACTGCCCCGTCAGCTTGCTGACCCGACGGAAGGAGGGCATGTCTTCCTTGTCGTAGACGGATTCCAGATTCAATATCACATTGAACCTGTCCCACGGCATCCACCGGGCCTCGACGCTCGCGTCCACGCCGCGATACGCCATCCGCCGCTCGATGTAGTACCAGCCGCCGGCGACATCCACGCGGTCGTCCGGCAGGACGCCGCCCTGGAAGTACATCCCCTGCACCGCGAACGCGAGCTCCCGGTTGAGCTGGAAGAGCCCATCGACCGCCACGCGACGCTGCTGAAGGCTGACCACGGTGCCGGCCTCACGCCCGAAGGAGTCCGTCCCGCCGGTGAGCTGCGCCCATTGCGCGAAATCGCCGCCGCGCCGGATGCCCGACCAGTAGGCGCTGACGACGAGGTGGTGCCCCCGCTCCGGATGACGGAAGCCAAGACGCGCCCCGACGACCCCCGACCGGCGCTCGAGGTTCTGGGCCAGGCGTCCCGAGTGATACGGCGGGATGCGGGGAGCGGGCGACTCGTCAGGCAGCTTCAGGCCGCTTCGATCATCGAGCTCGCCCGCGGCCGTGAGCATCATCTCGAAGCGGTCGGTGAACATGCCTCCGACCACGTCGACGCGGCCGCTCGGGTGGTCCTGCGTCACGCCGACCTGCACCGTGCCGTCGGCGAACGGAATGTCCTCCGGGTCCAGCGTGATGATATTGACGACGCCGAGGAACGCGTCCGCGCCATAGAGCGCCGACGCGGGGCCGCGGACGACCTCGATCTGCTTGATGACCGACAGCGGGATCAGCTCCGTGCCCAGCCAGTTGCCGCTGGTGGTCCTGAACGCCGCCGAGCGCCCGTTGATCATCACCTTGATCACGCCGCTCTCGGCGCCCAGCCCGCCCGTCATCCCCTGCACGCCGGCGTTCGGCAGGATGTGGTCGTCGATTAGGTAGAACCCGACGACGTGCTCCAGCACCTCGCCGACGCTCTGGTACCCCCAGCGCCGGATCTCGTCCGCGGTGATCGCCGTCATGATGGCGGGCGCGTCATCCAGCGTCTCCAGCGTCTTTGTGGCAGTGGACACCTCGACGTCGAGCAACCTCAGCAGGTCGACGTCCTCGAGGGCGTCGTTGCGCCGCTCACTCCCCGCGGCCTTCGGCGCTCCCGGCGCCGTCGCGGTCGTCGGCTGGGCCCATGCGAGACCGGGGATCGAGGCGATCACCAGCGCAGCCATCCACCTGGTTTCGAGCGAGGGAAGCTTCATGCGGGTACAGTGGGCTCCAGACCTTCGTCCATGGTCGATTCGGCGCGATCGTCACGTCGCCTTGGCGGTCGCGGCGAGCTCCTCCTTCAAGGCAATGCTGACGGAGTCGAACTCGTCACGTATCCGCGCGAGGTCGCTCGTATCCGGCAGCTCGCCCTGAGCGGCGGCGTGCTGCATCTTCTCCGCGAGCTCCGCGACGCGTGAGGCGCCGATCGAGAGCATACTGCCCTTCAGCTTGTGAGCGCTCGCCTTGATCTCGGCGGCCACGGCGCTCCTGATGACCCCCTCCAGGCCATCGAGCTGCACCGGGACGTTCTTGAGCACGAGCTCGATCAGCTTCCGCGAGCGCGGGACCTCCGGGTCGAGCACGGGCCCGGACGAGGGCGCCATGTCGGCGCCGCGGCGCGAAGGGGCCGACCCGGGCTCCTCCCGGTTCAGGACGACGTGCCGCCACAAGGTCTTCTGCAGAGATTGAGGGCGCACCGGCTTGGCCAGATAGTCATCCATCCCCGCGGCGAGCACCCGGTCGCGCTCGCCGACGAGCGCGTGCGCCGTCAGCGCGATGATCACCGTGTGGCGATTCCTCGATCGCTCCCAGGCGCGGATCTCCTGGGTGGCGGTGTACCCGTCCATCACGGGCATCTGGCAATCCATGAGCACGGCGACATACTGCTTTCGCTTGACGCACTCGAGAGCCTCCTGGCCGTTGCACGCGGTCTCCACGCGCAGCCCCAGCTGCTCCACCTGCTCCATCGCCACGTAGCGGTTGATCTCGTTGTCGTCGACGACCAGCACGGGGAGCTTGCTCGCGATCTTGCCCGGCTCCGCGCCGGGCTTGCTGGGCGGCGGGGTCGAGGCGCCCGTGAGCGCGCTCTGCAGCGTGTTGTACAGCTCGGAGACGCGGAGCGGCTTGGGGAGCTGCGTGACCATGCTGGAGTCCATCCCGCTCAGCGTCACGCTCGATCCCATGTGGTAGAGCGCCACGATCGGCAGCGTCTGCAACGCCGGGACCGACTGGATGGTCCTGAGGAACTCCTCGAGGCCGAGATCGTCCATCTGGACACCGACAACGGCGGCGCTGAACGGCCGCTTCTCCAGGATCGCGAGCTCCAGCCGGTTGATGGCGTCTCTCCCGGAAGTCGCGGACTCGGCGTCGAAGCCCCAGGCCACGAGGTGCTCCACCACGACGTCTCGCCAGCTCCTGCTGTGCTCCACCACGAGCGCGCGGCGCCCGCCCGCCCACTCGGCGGACCGGATCTGCTCGCCTCCGGCCGTGACGCCGACCCTGATCGTGAACCAGAACCGGCTGCCCTGCCCCGGCGTGCTGTCGAGGCCGACCTCGCCGCCCATGACCTCGACGAGGCGCTTGCTGATCGCGAGCCCCAGCCCGGTGCCGCCGTGCTTGCGCACAAGCGAGCCGTCCACCTGCGAGAAGGCCGCGAACAGCTTCTTCTGGTCGTCGGGCGCGATGCCGGGGCCGGTGTCCACCACCGCGATCTTGATGAGCGCCGAGGTCTTGTCCTGCTGCGACGCCGCGGCGTCGATCAGCACCTCCCCGCGCTCGGTGAACTTGATCGCGTTGCCGACAAGGTTGGTGAGCACCTGGCGGAACCGGTCGGGGTCGCCCACGACGCCGGTGGGGACGCGGCGCTCCACGCGGTACACGAGCTCGAGCCCCTTCTCGTGCGCCTGGCTCGCCATCAGCTCCGCGACCTCCTGGATGACGAGCCGCAGATCGTAGGAGACGTGCTGCGCCACGTACTTGCCGGCCTCGAGCTTCGAGAAATCGAGGACGTCGTTGATGATCGACATCAACGTGTTCGCGGAGGCGTCGACGGTCTCCACGTAGCGCCGCATCTTGCCGTCGAGCGACTGGTTCTGCATGAGCCGGATGACCCCGAGGATCCCGTTCATGGGCGTCCGGATCTCGTGGCTCATGTTGGCGAGGAACTCGCTCTTCATCCGGGACGCCTCGAGGGCCTGCTCGGTCTTCACGCGCAGCTCCTCGAACGCCTGCTCGTTCGCCTCGACCATGCTGTTGAACGCCGCGCCGAGCAGCTCGAGCTCGTCGCCGCTCGTGATCTGCACGCGCTCCCACTTCTTCCGATCGGCGACGGGCGATTCGGTCGGCGGCGCGCTCGAGCGGAGCCCGGAGGCGATGGCGCCCGCCGCCGTGCGCAGCGCGAGCAGCGGCTCCGTGATGTGGACGGTGAGCCGCTTGACGAGGAAATAGCTCGCCGCCCCGCTGCCGAGGATGAGCACCACGATCAGGCCGAGCGTGGTCACGAGCCGGCTCGAGGCGAGGTCCCGCGCCTGGACCATGTGATCGACGACGCCCTGCGTGCTGATGCCGTAAATCACGGTCCCGGCATGGGTGCCCTCCGAGACGACGGGCGCCGCCACCTCGAGGACGTCATCGCCGCCCAGGGGGTTCTGGCGCCGCCTCAGCACGAGCCCGCCCTGGTGCGCGGTGCTGATCCCGAGGGCCTCCAGGTCCGTCGCGGTGAAGTTGGGCGGCGCCACGCCAGGCGCCTGCTTCGCGGCGTTCGCCCGGGTCAGGCCGCTCGCCGCCCAGACCCGGTTCTCCGCGTCGAAGAACACCCCGTAGGCGATGTCGTTGTTCTCCGAGACGGTCTGGTGGATGAGCGCCTTGACGTCCCCGAAGAGGTTGTCCGCCACCAGGCTGCGCAGCGCCAGCGCCTGATTGAAGCCGAGCAGGCGAGCCTTCTCTTCCAGGCCGTTCAGGAGCTCCTGCTCACGCTTGGCCTGGACGGCGCGATCCGTCGAATAGATGAGCGCGCCGCTCGCGAACAGCGTGGTGCCCCCGAGCAACAACAGAGCGCCCAGAATCAGGCGGAGCAGCTTGATGCGGAGCGATCCGTGGGTGTTCGGGGTAGCCATGCACTCTACTTTGGGCGCCTGATCGATGACGGCGGGTTGGAGGAGGAAGGCGGCACGGAGGAAGTCGCACCGGCCTTCCCGGCGCGCGAGGCCACCGCGCGCTCGACCGCCGGCGCCAGGGCGACGTGCAGCTTCGATTTCGAGACGATGCCGTCGGCGCCGACCTTGTCGCCGATCGCGCTGAGCTTGTCGATATCACAACTGGAGACGAGGACGATGCCCAGGTTCGAGAGCTGGGCGTTGTCCCGGAGCAGCTTTGCCAGCTTGTCGCCGTTGATGGTCGGCATGTTGATGTCGAGCGCGACCACGGCGATCTTGTCTCGCTTGATGACGGCCGTCGCGCCGATGGGCGTGGCCAGCTCGAACACGTCGAAGCCAGCCCTGACCAGGATGGCGCGCATCGCCTCGCGAGCGATGTCGTCGTCATCGATCACGAGCACCCGGATCATGGCGACGTGCTCCAGGGACGGCAGCCAGGTGTGCGACGCTCACGGCGCGGCGAGCAGAGGGCACGCGAGCCCGGGAGCTCCATGGATCGAGCTGGGCCGTCGCTTCGTGACCATGTGCCCGGTTGGAAAGGTACTCGCACGGCGCCTCCATTCCCCCCGATAAGCCCTCACCGACCGATGAGAAAGTCAACCTGGCCGAACTGACTGGAATTGAGACCGAAGCGTCGCGCGAGCCTCACGTCGACCAGGCGCTTCACAGAGATCGGCAGGCGGACGCCCGACGAGCGGAGCTTCCAGTCGGCGTCCGAGAGCTCGTAGAGGAGATCGGCCGCCTGCACCGCGAGCGCCTGGGTGTCGGGGATGGCCGCGAACGTCCCGAACTCCGCGTGCTCGTTCACGAGCGAACGCACCGCGACGACGACCGGCGCGCCGAGCCGGTCCACATAAGGCAACCAGACGTTGGTCAAGAACCTCGGGCTCAGGAGGCCGTTGTCGTTCGGCAGCCAGAGCGCGTCGACCTTCTCCCGCTGGAGGTTCACGAGCGCGGCGCGGAGGTCCTGCACGCGTGGCTTGTTCGAGAGCTCTTGCTTGACGAAGGTCAGCTTCTCGACCTGCATGAGCGCTTCTTGCCGCGCGATGTGATCGGCGAAGCCCTGGCGGTACACGACGCCGACCCGATGAGCGTCGAGGCCCAGCGTGCGCAGCCCTACCATGGCCGTGACCGCCGGGATCTCGTAGGAGATCGCGACCGAGTTGGGGACGGTGCGCTGGAGCTCCTCGGCGAAGGACGCCATCAGGATCAGCGACACCGGCGGGGACGGGACGGAGCGCGCCCAGTCGCGATACAGGAGCACGGTCGAGTTGTTGACCAGGACCACCGCCTGAGGGCGATCGCGCGCCACGATCCGCGCCACCTGATCGGGGCTCGAGTCCTCGCTGCGCAGCAGCGAAATGGTGACGTTGTGCTCCTCGGACAGCTCGACGCGGAGCGATTTCAGCATGTCGGCGAGCTGCGGATCCGACGGAGCGATGACGGAGATGACCGGCTTCGCGTCCGGCGGCGACACCTTGAGCGGCGGCCCCGGATCGCTGGCGACCTGCGGAGCCGGGCCCGACGAGCAGCTCAACGACAGCGCGAGCGCCGAGAGCGCCGTGAGCGCGGAGGCTCGCAAGAGCGAGCGCCGAAATCGGGGATGTGTCGACCTTACTTCCATTCGTCCACTCCCAGATCGGCCAGCACGTGTTTCGGGAGCCTTCGGATCGCGCTCTCCACAGGTTGACGATCGCTCAGGAAGGTGACCGCCACCAGCCCGACCTTCGCCGTCGAGAGGCTGAGGATCGTGAACGACATCTTGCTTCTGGACTCGAAATCGGAGCGAAACCGCTCCGGCAGGAGCACTGCGTCAGCCGTCTGGAACTGGAGCAGCTGCAGCAGATCTTCGATCTTCGTGACGCGCTGAACCTCCGGCGCAGTGCTCACACCGAGGAGACCAGCGACGAACTTAGGGAGCGATTTTCGTTCGACCAGATCGACGATCCCGTACTTGAGACCCGACAGCATCTCCTTCGTCAGCCCCCTCGTCGAGACCAGTAGGTATTGCTCCGCGTCGCTCCCCGCCTTCAGGCCCTGGATGTCGGCGGTCCGGTTGAGCGAAGCCAGGACCGGCTTCGGCGAGAGCGCCGCGTCGGGCGGCGTCGACTCGATCGCCGCCTTGAAATCGCTCAATTTTCCGAACACGGTGACATCGACGCCGGGCATCGCCTCCTCGATTTTCTGCTCGAGGGCGCGAGCGCGAAGCGGTGTCACCGCATACACGTAGAGCGTAGCCACGGGCCCAGCCGTGATCGGCGGGCTGAGCAGCAACAGACAGCACCCGAGGAGCAGAGCCACCCCGAGCAGGACCACAGGCGCGCGCGTGGACCGGAGCCCCCGGCGAGGCGGGTATCCGGTCCTGTCGGGCCATGCGCGCTCGACGAGAGTCCTGAGGATGGAGCGAAATACCTCGTGCCGGACAGGAGGAACCTTGCGGTTATTTCGTGACAAGCACGATAACACCCAGCGGGATGCGACTCGCGCTCGATATGCGAGGTTCCCCGCGGCCCGCTCGACCGCTGACCGCCGTGCCCGCGTGAAGCGCCTGCAGCTCGTTTCCACCCCGCTCACGTCCTCCCAGTCATCATGGGTAGCAGCGTAGCCGATAGTTAACCCTCGTTGTCAAGCGCCCCTTGGAGGCGCCCCTGCGTTCTCACCGAGCTTGGCGAAATGAGGACGTCGGAAAGGGCGACGCCCCCCGACGGCCGCGGCTCCACCGCCAGCAGGCCAGCATGGCCGCGCCGGTGCTGCCGCATACGCCGAGCGCCGGTGCGAGCGCTCGACATGCTCGTCATGCACCTCCGTCTCAGGGCCCGATCTGAAGCCCCGAGGGCGCCGCGCCCCGCGCCCAGCAGAAGAAGGAGATGGGGACCCGGACTCCCGCGACACATCATGCCTCGTCGACCTACATGTAGAGCGATGGTGCATCGTTATGCCCGGTAATCTGGCTTTATCATGCACAAGCAGCGGAATCATGGATGCACCTGTGCTCCCTGCCACGAAGCTCGAATCCTCGAGCCTCGCGCTCGCTCTACCGCTTGGCGCTCGCTCTACCGCTTGGCGCTCGCTCTACCGCTTGGCGCTCGCTCTACCGCTGGGTCCGGATGATCGCGGCGTTGGCTCTCCGATGCGGCATCCCGCCAGTGATCGCTCCGACGACCGATTGTAGTCCATTCGGTCGCCGTACAGCAACCCTCGCGCGACCGCCACCGCAGGGCTGGGGTGTCGCCGATCACAGCGGATGCTGCGTCACAGAGGCGCTGACGCCGCCGCGCTGCGGTGAAGTGAGACCGAGCGTCCCTTGCGCCCCTGCATGGTTGCGGAGCACCCGGTCACCTGGAGGACAAAGGTTCCATTCAATGTGGTACAGCGAGCGACCGGGCGAGCTGCTGCCGGCGCTCGACGCCTACGCGAGGGGTCGTTCGCCGCACGACACGACGCGGCGCGCTGAAATGCGCCGCGATGTCAATACCACTCGCTGCCGAGGCCGAGCGTGAAGGTGAACGTCGGCCCCTCCGGCAGGAACACCGGGTGGAGATCCGCGCTGATGGCGAAACCGCTCCGCCGCGGGCCGCTCCCGGCAAGGCCGCCGAGGATCAGGGCGCCGCGCGCGTGAGCGCCTAAGTACCAGGCCGACGTGCTCTCGCAGCCGGCGCTCGGGAGCGGGATGCCGCCCTCCGGGACCTCCGCGCCACAGCTCGCGACGGCCACGTAATCCATGGAGGGCCCCGCGGCGAGATCGAGGAAGTGGAACAGCGTGAAGCCCAGGAGCAGTGAGTTGTAGTCGATGAACCCCGCCTCGAATCCAGCGCTGTTCTCGGTGCTCTCGGGGGTGAGCGTCACCATCGGTGTGTTCTGGTAGTATATCCCGAAGAGGTGGTTGACCTGGACACCGAGCCGGCCCGAAAGCGCGAAGACCGCCCCCGCGCCCGTGGGTGACTCGATAATCCCGCCGCCGAGGGTGGTACCGAAACGAAAGCGCATCCCGTCCTGCTCGCCCTCCTCGGGCTCCTTCGGTTTCTCCTCGGAAGCGGGCGGGGTCGGCGCAGGCGCAGGAGTGGACCGCTGTGCTGTCGGCGGCGCAGGCGCGGGCTCCGCGAGCGCGGGCCGCGACGCGGGCGCGGGCGGCGCGGGCCGCGGCGCGGGCGTGGGCTGCACCGGCGCGGGCGCGGGCGGCACCGGCGCGGGCGCGGGCCGCGGCGCGGGCGCGGGCGCGGGCGGCACCGGCGCGGGCGCCGGCCGCGGCGCGGGCGCGGGCTGCACCGGCGCGGGCGCGGGCCGCGGCGCGGGCGCAGGCGGCACCGGTGTGGGAGATGGCGGCGGAAACGGCGCAGGTGCAGGTGCAGGTGCGGGCTGCACCGGTGTGGGCGCGGGCGCAGGTGCGGGTGCGGGTGCGGGCTGCACCGGTGTGGGCGCGGGCGCGGGCTGCACCGGCGCGGGCGCAGGCGCAGGTGTGGGTTGCACCGGCGTGGGCGCAGGGGACGGCGGCGGTGCCGGAGACGGCGGTGGGGGCGCTGGCGCTGGCGGCGGCGCTGGTTGCACGGAGGCAGACGGGAGCGGCTCCGGAGGAGGAGGCGGCGGGAGGGGAGCGTCGTCCTGGGCCAGGGCCGTCGCCGAGACCGCAAATGGAACGGTGAGCGCCGCAAGCGCGGCGAGCCAGCGAGGGGGTGTCATCCGATCTTCCTCGGTGCGCTCCTCGCGGCCGTCAAGCGCGCGGAAGTGCGCGCTGTCGGCCACGGTGCGCCGCAGCGGATGATCCGCCGTCGAGCCATGGAGCGCCAGCCCCTCGACGACCGCCCGCTGAAGGCCTCATCGCCATCCTTCACTTTTCGTCACGGAACGAGGCGGCTCCGGTCACCAGCCCCTCGATCCATGCGTCGAGCTCCCCAAGCCCTTCTCTGCGGCATCGGCCTCCTGCTCGGGATCCTCTCCTCGGCCGCCTGCGGGGAGGGAAATCTTCACCCAGGCACGACTGGAGGCGGCGACGCTGGAAATGTCCAGAGTACATCCGGTGGAGGTGATGGCGGCGCCGGCCTCGTGGGCCAAGGCAGCACCGGGGGCGAGGCGGGGCACAGCACGGGCGTCGGGGCCGGCAGCAGCGCTGCTGCCGGTGGCAGCGCTGGCAACGGCGGCGGCGCTGCTGCTGGCGGCGGCGCTGGCGACGGCGGCGGCGCTGCTGCTGGCGGCGGCGCCGGCGACGGCGGCAGCGCTGGCGACGGCGGTGGAGCAGCCGCGGGGCGCGCGTGCAAGCGCGGTGTCGCGTACGGCTACCACTCTGTCGCCGATCTCTCGGCCCTCTCGGCCAGCGTCGGCTGGTGGTACAACTGGGCGAGCCTGCCCGACGAGCAGCTCCGGGGAGGCGACTACGTCGATCTGGGCGTCGAGTTCGTACCGATGGTCTGGGGCGGCCGCTTCGACGCCGACAAGATCAAGGCGGAGATCCCGGACGGGGCGAGGTACCTGCTCGCGTTCAACGAGCCGAACTTCTTCTCTCAAGCCAACCTCTCCGCCGCAGAGGCGGCGGCGCTGTGGCCGCGCATCGAGGAGATCGCGGACGAGAAGGGGCTCCAGCTCGTGTCGCCGGCCGTGAACTTCTGCGGCGGCGGCTGCCACGAGGCCGATCCGTTCGCGTACCTCGACGCCTTCTTCACGGCATGCGAAGGCTGCCGCGTCGATTTCATCGCGGCGCACTGGTACGCTTGCGACAGGCCGGCGCTCGAGTGGTACCTCGGCGAGCTCAAGCGCTACGGGCGCCCCATCTGGCTGACCGAGTTCTCGTGCGGCGACGGCGCGGATCGGTCGCTCGAAGCGCAGGCAGCGTACATGCGAGAAGCGGTGCCCCTCCTCGAATCGGACCCCGACGTCTTCCGGTACGCCTGGTTCTCGGGGCGCACGGACGCGATCCCCAACGTGGACCTGCTCGGCGCGAGCGGAGAGCTCACCGAGCTCGGCGAGCTCTACGTCTCGCTGCCCCACGCGGAGGGGTGCAGCCCGTGACCGCGCGCGCGGCGGTCGCTCCGTCGACACCTCCGCCTGCCGGCGCGGTCCCCGCCGTCCCCGCGACCGGCGTGCAGGCCGCGCCGCTCGACTTCTCCGAGGTGTACGAGCAGATGTTCCCCTTCGTCTGGCGGACCGTGCGCCGGCTCGGCGTCGACGCCTCGGCGCACGAGGACGTGTGCCAGGAGGTGTTCGTCGTCGTGCACCGGCGGCTGCCGGAGTTCCGGGGCCGCTCGTCGCTGAAGACGTGGGTCTTCGGCATCGTCGTCAACGTCGTGCAGGCGCACCGGAGATCGCTGCGCCGCAAGAGCCCCGCCCACCGCGGGACCGGAGAGATCGTGGATCCCGAGCTGCTGGCGGGGCCGAGCAACCTCAGCCCCTACGAGGCCATGACGAGGGCGGAGGCCGCGCGCGTGGCGCACGAGCTGCTCTCGTCGCTCGACGAGGAGAAGCGCGTGGTGCTCCTCCTCGCCGAGCTGGAAGAGATGCCGGCGGCGGAGATCGCGCGGGGCATCGGGGTGAACGTCAACACCGTGTATGCGCGGCTGAGGGCCGCTCGACAGGCGTTTTCCGACGCGGTGCACCGCCACCACGCCAGGATCCGAGGAGGCCGCAATGGATGAGCTGGGGGCCGGGGAGCGAGCGCTCCTGAACGCCCTTCGTGAAGAGGACGAGCCGACCGACGACGACAGGCGGCGGATGCGCGCGGCGGTGTGGGCGAGGCTCGGCCTCGCCGGGACAGCGGCCGCGGCCGTGAGCGCGAGCGCCGAGAGCGCCGCAGGAGCCGGGACCGTCGGCTCCGCGAGCGCCGGGGCCGCTGCGCACGCGGTCGGTCCCGCCGCCGCGAGCGTGGCCGCGAGCGCGAGCGCCACGGTCGCAAAAGGAGCGGCCATCACGCTGCTCGGCGCGCCGATGAAGATCGGGCTCGCGGCGCTGGTCGTGGGCCTCGCGACGGGGGCCGCGCTCTACTTGCCGACATCACCGACGCCGGGCGAGGCGCCCGAGGCGCAACGCGCGCTGGAAGCAGCGACAGGCGAGGCCCCGGCGCCCCGAGCGGCGCACGCCGCCGCGCCCTCCAGCGCTTCGGGCGACGGGACGCCTGCGCCCGCCGAGGCGAGCGTCTCCGCGAAGGCCGACGACCCCGGGGAGGCCAGCGCCCCCGCCGAGGCCAGCGCCACGCCCGCGGCGGCCCCTGCAGCGCGCGCGAGCGCGCCGCGCACCCCCCGGACGGCGACCGCCGCGAGGCAGGGCTCCGAGGGGCTCGACGCGGAGATCGCGCTGCTCCGCGACGCGCAGCAGGCGCTGCAGGCGGGCCAGTTCGCGCAGGCGCTCTCGAAGCTCGACGAGCACGCCAGCCTGTACCCGAGGGGCGTGCTCTCGACCGAGCGCGAGGCGTCGCGCGCGATCGCGCTCTGCCGCTCCGGCCGCGCGGCGTCCGGCAGGGCGATCGCGGCGAGGCTGCTCGCGAAGAGCCCGGGCTCGCCGCTCGCGACGCGCGTGCGCGCCGCGTGCGGGCAGGAGGAGTAGAGTGCGCGGGTGCACGTCTCAAGGTGGGCGGTTGCCCCATCGATCCTGCAGGCGCTGATCGTCGCGGCAGGGCTCCTGCCCGCGCGCGCGCTCGCGGCGCCCGCCGAGCCGCGCACCATCGATCTCCGCTGGAAAGCGCCGGATGGGTGCCCGCCGATCGACGAGGTCCGGAGCGAGATCGCACGGCTGCTGGGAACGTCGGAGCAGCGCCAGCCGATCGAGGTCGAGATCACGATCGCTCGCGAACGCGACAGGCGCTACCGGCTCGACCTGCACATCCGCGCGCCGGCGCCGGGCGAGCGGGTGATCCACGGCGACGACTGCGCGTCCATGTCGAGGGCGGCGGCGCTGATCGTCGCGATGTCGATCGATCCCGACGCGGTCGCGCGGAACGTCGCCGCGCAGCCCGCGCCACCCCAGGCGGTCGCCGCCTCCGCCGCCAGCGCGCCGCGCCCGCCGCCTCCCGCGCGGGATCGCCCGCCGCGCCGCGCACCTCCCGCGGCAGCGCGGCCGTCCGCCGCGAACGAGCGCGATGTGCAGGGAGCGCTCTGGGTGAGCGCGCAGATCGAGCAGGCGCTCGTCCCGACGATCGGCGTCGGGCTCGCCGCAGGCGGCGGGATCCGCAGCGGCTGGTTCCGCGCGGACGGGGCGGCCGGCGTGGTGCCTTCGAGCTCGAGCCACATCGCGGGGCTCGATGCAGGCGCCGAGTTCCGGCTCTGGTTCCTCGAGCTCGATGCGTGCGCGCGCCCTCTCGCGCGCCCCATCGGCGTGTACGTCTGCGCGCTCGGCCGCCAGCACTGGCTCCTCGCCACGGGGCGAGAGGTCGATGAAGCCTTCACCCACACGACGCCGATCTTCGCGGCGGGCCTCGGTGCGCTGCTCGAATGGCGCATCGCCGCTCCCGTGAGCGTCGAGGGCGCGCTGCACGCCATCGTCCCGCTGAGGCGGCCCCGCTTCATCGTCGAGAACCTCGACGGGACCGTCTACCGCCCTCCGGCGGTAGGCCTCAGCGCCCGCCTCGGCCTCGCGCTGGCCTTCTGAGCCAGCTTCAGGGCCGATCCGGGCCGGCGCGCCACGCGGCCTCGATCGCGCAGCCGGCCAGCGCCTCGTGATAGAGGCGCAGCTCGTCGTAACGCCCTCCGAAGTACGGGTCCTGATCGAAATGGGATCGCCCGAGCCAGTTGTTCGCGTCCTGGATCGCCGAGAGCGGAAAGCCGACCGGCGTGCTGCCGAGGAGCGCACCATCCAGATAAAGGGCCAGGGTCGCCGCTGCGCCGTCGAAGACCACGGCGATCATATGGATCTCGGCGTCATCGAGCGTGGGCTCGGTGGTGACCTGCACCTGCCCCGCGGCGCCGCTGTCGCTCGCGAGCGCAGCGATCCCCGGCGGGTCGAAGCCCGTCGAGGGGGTGATGACCAGGTAGGACCGCCCCACGCTCGCGTCGCCTTCGACGGGATTCTCCCCTGTGCTGCCGATGCCGAAGTCGACGACGCGCAGGTACGCCCCCCCGCCGTTGCGGGCGACCCAGACGATCACGGTGACATCGCGCAACCCCGCGAGGAGACCCGCGGGCAGATCGACGTAGTCGTCCTCTCCGTCGAGGGTGAGCGCGCCTCCGCCGTCGAGGCTCGCGCCGCCGAAGATCTCGCCATCGGCACCTCCGATGGTATCGGCGATGACGGCCCCCACCCCGTCGAACGAGTACTGATGAGCCGGCGACGGCAGCACATCGCAGGGGGCCGCGCCGCTGCCCCCATCCCCGCCGCTGCCCCCCTCCCCGCCGCTCCCCGCTTCACCGCCGCTCAGCGCCCCACCACCGCCGAGCGCCCCGCCGCCACGACCACCTTCCCCGCCGCCGCCCACAACCGACGTCGGCGTCATCCGACCTACCGCGATCTCCACATCTGCCCCACATCCGGATAGCCCGAGGAGCAGCGCCATCATCGTAGTCTTCCGCGCGCACGACACGGACCGATCCTAGCGCGGCCGTGCGGTCGATTGGATCACGAAAGCCGCGCGCACCGGTCACGAGGGGGTGAATGCTGATTCCACACGCGGGAGCCGACCATGATGCGCCGACTTGACCGAGTGTTCTTGAGTCCCTGGCTCGCCGCCGGGGGATGTCTCCTGAGCATTTCATGCACTGGCATCCTCGGAGGTGATGACGCTCCGGGAAGGGAACCGGGGGAGGGAGAGGAAGCCGCCGCGCAAGGCGGGATGCCTTTGCACCACATGACAGCATCGGAGTACAACAACACGGTCGCCCACCTCCTGGGCACGCGCCTGCGGCCGGCGGACGGATTCCCGGCCTCCGGCGCGAAGGGCTTCGACGCGAACGTCAGCGCGCTCTCGAGCCTCTCGCAGGTGCTCGTCCAGGGGTATTACGACGCCGCCAAGACGCTGGCCGCGGATGCGTTCTCGAACGAGGCGCAGCGCGCCCAGATCCTCGTGTGCGACCCGGCAGAGGGCGCGGGCGACGGGTGCGCGCGCGAGATCATCGAGCGCTTCGGGCTGCGCGCGTTCCGGCGCCCGCTCGAGGCGACGGAGGTCGACCGGTACGCGGCGCAGTACGAAGACGCGCGGACCACCCTGGGGATGTCCCCCGTCGAAGCGGTGCAGCACGTCGTCCGGACCCTGCTCACGTCGCCGAACTTCCTTCTGCGGATCGAGGTCGGCCCCGACTCGAAGCGATCGCCGGGCGCCCTCGGCGGCCACGAGATCGCGTCGCGCCTCTCGTACCTCCTCTGGAGCTCGCTCCCGGACGAGGAGCTCTTCGACGCTGCCGAGCGCGACGAGCTGGCCACCGAGGACGAGCTCCGGCAGCAGGTGGACCGCATGCTGGACGACCCGAAGAGCGCCGCGTTCTTCCAGAACTTCTTCGGGCAGTGGCTCGGGACCCGCACGCTCCCGAGCCACAGCGTCGACGCGGCGCTGTTCCCGGGCTGGAACGACGAGGTGAAGGGGGCGATGATCGATCAGGCGAACGCCTATTTCACCGGCTTCACGACCGGCGAGCGACCGTGGTCCGAGTTCCTCACGGCGCCCCACCCGGAGAATCCGGTGCTCGCGCCGCTCTACGCGAAAGACCCCGAGGGCGGGCGCGGCGGGTTCCTCACGCTCCCCGCGTTCCTCACGCTGTCTTCGCGCGCCGATCGGACGTCTCCCACGTCCCGCGCGAAGACGATCCTCGCGCAGCTCTTCTGCGCCGACTTGGCCCCTCCCGCCGGCGTGGATATCCCGGAGCTCGAGGCCGCGGGAGGCGACTCGGGCCCCGTCGACAACGTCCGCAAGAAGCTCGAGAAGCACCGCGAGTCGCCCGACTGCGCGGGGTGCCACGACGTCCTCGACCCCATCGGGCTGAGCCTGGAGAACTTCGACGCGATAGGCGCCTACCGGACCGAGTACTCGAACGGCGACGCGGTCGACGCGACAGGCGAATATGGGGACGCGGAGTTCCAGGACATCACGGGCCTCGTCCCGGAGCTCCAGAAGGACCCCCAGCTCGGCATCTGCCCCTCCGAGCAGCTCTTCACCTATGCGTTGCGCCGGCGCCCGATCGGCGACGACAGGGACACGCTCAAGGCGATCGCCGCGCGCTGGGAGAGCGGGACGATCGCGGACCTGGTGAAGCAGGTGGTGACCAGCGAGGCGTTCCGCCTCCGCGCAGCGAAGGTCGGGGCGAAGTGAAGCCGCAAGCGTTGTTTCCACACAGGACCAGGCACGAAGGAGCGATGCGCACATGAAACGCGGGATGACACGCAGGAACCTGTTGCGCGGCGCGGGCGTCTGTCTGGCGCTGCCGTTTCTCGAGAGCCTCGCGCCGCGCAGGGCGCGCGCGGGGGAGCCGGGCACGCCGAAGCGCTTCTTGCTCTGCACCTTCCCGAACGGGGCGCCCCACCACTGGTGGGAGACGGCGCCCGCGTTCGGCAAGACGCTGAAGGGCGCCGACTTCAAGCTGCCTAGGGTGCTCGAGCACTTCGCGCCGGTGAAGT
Organism: Sorangium sp. So ce375; assembly: GCF_051473855.1. NCBI lineage: Bacteria > Pseudomonadati > Myxococcota > Polyangiales > Polyangiaceae > Sorangium > Sorangium sp. So ce375. The sequence goes on along the minus strand of NZ_CP150335.1, from coordinate 1,937,428 downwards.
CGAAGATGCTCATGATAAGCCGCCTCGGCAACTACACGTGGAGCAAGGAGCAGAACGCGTTCCTCGAGCCGTCCCACTCGCGCTGCACCGCCGCGCTGTCGACCTGCGTCGACGCCGATGAGCTGGGGAGGGCCGCGGGGCAGGATCTCGGCGAGTGGGTGGGCAACGGCGTCTCGGTCGACCAGCTCATCGTCCAGAAGGCAGGGCCGGAGCAGGCGACCCGCATCCCGTCGCTGCAGACGGGGCTCGGTGTGAAGCCCGGCTTCTTCGACGGGCGCAGCTACGCCTACAATCAGGCCGTCTCCTGGAAGAGCCCGCGCGAGCCGCTGAAGCGCTCGGTCAACCCGAAGGCGGTGTTCGACGCGCTCATCAACGCGGGCGCGGCGAGCGCGCCCCCGGTGCCGGGGCAGACCGACGAGCAGGCCAGGATCGAGGCGGAACGCCGCGCGGCGACCGAGAAGAGCGTCATCGACGCGGTGCTCGCGGACGCGAACTCGCTCATGGGCCGGGTCGGCTCCGACGATCGCAAGATCGTCCAGCAGTACCTCGACGCCCTGCGAGAGACCGAGAAGAACGTGACCCGCGTCCAGTCGACGATGACGCCGTCGAGCCTTGGCTGCAGCCCGATCGGCGTGCCCGGAGCCGTCCCCGAGCCGCCGGGACAGCAGGAGGGGCTCAACGAGAACGACAGCACGGAAGCGGGCGAGTACAAACACGACGATCACGCGAACGTCATGATCGACCTCATCGTCATGGCCATTCAATGCGACGTGACGCGCGTGATCACCCACATGCTCGACGACGCGCGCTCCGAGTTCGAGTACCGGTGCATCCCGGCCGACGTCCGCGCGAAGGTGGGCCTCGAGTACAGGGAAGGCAGCAGCCTTCATTATCACGCCTGCCAGCACGGCCCCGGCAACCTGGGCACCACGGACGAGGGCGGCCGGTATGCAATCGTCGAGGAGAGCAACCTCGATTTCGCCGCGATCAACTGCTGGCTCGGCCAGAAGACAGCGCAGCTCGCGCAGCGGCTCGACGCGATCCCCGAGGGCGACGGGACGGTGCTCGATCACTCCGTGATGGTCTACATGAGCGAGATGCGCACGCACGACCACGACGCGTACGATCTGCCCATCGTCCTCCTGGGCGGCGACGGCGTGTTCCTGAACGACGCGCACGTCGCCTACGGCGCCCTCGGCGACGATCGCCAGCTCCGCGATCTGTGGTTCACCATCATGAACCAGTACTACGGCCTCGGCGTCGCGTCGTTCGGCGAAGATCGCCGCGGCATACCGAACGCGCTGCTCGAGGAGATCCTGCGGTAGCTCGGCGGATCACGGTCTCGATGGATGGGCTCACACCGGAGGTCGAAACACGATGTTCGTAAGCCGCTCACGTCGGTTGGTGTCCGGGGGTCTCCATGTCGCGCTCGGGCTGCTCGTGACCTGCGCAGCAGAGCTCGGGTGCTCGAGCGAGCCGTCGCCTGCGTCTCTCCCGCCGGGGTCGACCCCGCCGGAGTCCCCCCCGCCGGGCGACGGGGGCGGTCCCCCGGGCGCGCCGCCCTGCGGGGAGACGAGCGATGGGCCGGCGCTGCCTCAGGCGTTCGCGCTGAACTGCGGCGGGTGCCATAGCGCCCACGGCAAGCCGAGCGGAGGGTTTCCCGATCTGTTCGCCTTCGACGGCACCCTGGAGCAGTTCACGGCGCAGGTGCGCACGGGGAAGGCGCGCATGCCGGCCTTCGGCGAGCAGCAGATCGCGACGGGCGACATCGAGGCGATCTACGCTTATTTCTCTGCGGGAGCGCCGCCCGCGCCGGCCTGCGACGGAGGAGAGGTCTCTCCCGGCGCGTGCTCGGGCGTGGACGGCGACATCTCCCCCCTGTTCCCCTCGGCCACCGAGGGCAGGCCGATCACCACGACGGCCGCGGACGGGACGATCACGCTCGAGGCGGCAGGGCGCGTGCGCGGCCGCCACGAGAAAGAGAGAGAGTTCAGCCCGTACCAGCCGCGCTATTTCGAGAACCGAAGCTACAAGTTCATCGTCGAGGACACGATCCCGGCGGGCGGCAGCACCGTCAAGTTCACCTGGCTCCCGGTCGCGAGCGCGTCGAACGACCAGACCATCAACTTTCGCTGCTGGTACTCGGGCGAAGGCAACGTGTTCGACTCGAACAACGGCATGGACCGCATCACGAACACCCACTGGGAGTTCGTCGTGGATCGCAACGCGAGGGAAGGCAGGGAGATCCGCGAGGGCGATCTGCTCGAGTTCGAGTTCGGGGTGTTCCTCGACGCAGGGACCGTGGAGGGGAGGACCAGCTATTACAGCGACACGTTCCGCTACCGGGTCGGCGGCGGCGAGCTGACGCCGTTCAACGAGCCGAACGAGGTTGCCCTGTCGGGCGGCGACGGGACGATACCGTACATCTACGAGGAGCCTCACCTCTATTACGAGCAGATGGCGCTCAACATCCAGGAGAGCTCCATCCAGCCCTTCCTCGAGGGGCGCCGCCTGTTCCATACGGACTTTGCCACCGGCGAGCACAGCGAGGGCGGCAACCCCGTCTTCGACGAGCACGCCGGCAAGGCGGGGCCGCTCTCGAACCAGGCAGCGTGCGTGGGCTGCCACATCAACAACGGTCGCGGCGCCCCGCCCGAGCCGGGCGAGGCGATGGAGACGGCCGTCGTGAAGCTGTTCGGCGCCGGAGCGAGAGCGGACGGCGGGCCCACGGCAGACCCGAGCTACGGCCGGCAGCTCCAGGACAAGGCGCAGGGCGGGAGCGCCGGCGAGGGCACGGCCACCGTGGACTACATGGAGGAGCCCGGGGAGTTCCCCGATGGCACACCGTATGTCCTGCGCAAACCTACGTTCCGCTTCAGCGGGCTCTCCGCGGGGCCGATCACGAGCTACTCGGTCCGTGTCGCCCGCCCGATCGTTGGCATGGGCCTCATCGAGGCGATCGCAGAGGAGGCGGTGCTCGAGCGCGCAGACGGGCTGGACTGCAACAAGGATGGGATCTCGGGCCGTCCTAACCTGATCCCGGATCCGGCCTCGGGGGCGCTGCGGATAGGGCGCTTCGGCTGGAAGGCGAGCAAGGTGAGCGTGCCCCACCAGGTCGCCGACGCGCTGGTGGCGGACATGGGCGTGACGACGAGCCTGTTCCCGGTCGAGGAGTGCGGTGAGGCGCAGTCGGGCTGCCAGGCCGGCACGCGCGGAGATCCGGAGCTCTCCGACGAGGATCTCGACAGGCTCTCGGCCTACATGCGCATGCTCGGCGTGCCGCCGCGCCGCGATACGGCGGACCCGGCCGTCCAGCGCGGCGAGGCGCTGTTCAGCCAGGCGGGGTGCGCGAGCTGCCATGTCCCCTCGATGAAGACGGGGAGCCGCCACCCGCTCGTCGAGCTGCGGGATCAGCTCATCCAGCCCTTCAGCGATCTGCTCCTGCACGACATGGGAGAAGAGCTCGCGGACACGTCGTCGAGCGAGCACCTCGCGGGGCCGCGCGAGTGGCGGACGCCGCCGCTGTGGGGCATCGGGCTGCTCGAGGCCGTGAACGGCCACACCCAGCTGCTGCACGACGGCCGCGCGCGGGACGTCGTCGAGGCGATCCTGTGGCACGGCGGCGAGGCGGACGCCGCGAAGCAGCGCTTCATGGCGCTCCCCGCGGGAGATCGCGACGCGGTTGTCGCCTTCCTGCGCTCGCTCTGAGCGCCCACCTCGCGGAGCTCGCTCCGAGCGCCCTCTCCCCGACCCCGTCTTCCCTCCGGCTTGCTCGGGAGCTCGACCCGCTGGGCGTCCCCGGCGCGGAATGGCGCGCGTCGCTCAGAACCCCGAGCGGCGCGCCATCCGCTTCGAGATCCAGCGCATGGGGCCAGGCGCCACGCGGGCGGCGAGGCTCGCGGTCTTCACGAACAGGCTCGTCTCCAGGACGTCGCGGTCCGCCTCGACGGCGCGCACGATCATCTCGGCGACCTCGTCCGGGCTCTGCTTCTTGTGGCCCGGCGGGCGGTAGCCGACGTTGTCGTCGGTCACCACGGCGTGCGCATGGAACGGGGTCTCGACAGGCCCTGGCCGCACGACGAGCACGCGCACGCCGCGCGACGAGAGCTCCGCGCGGAGCGACATCGCGAGCGCCTCCAGCGCGAACTTCGATGAGGCGTACGGGCCCATCCGCGGGGCGGCGACGAGCCCCGCGATGGAGGAGACCATGACGATGGTGCCCTTCGCGGCCGCGAGGGGCTCGATCGCGAGCTGCGCGAGGCGCACGGGGGCGACGACGTTCAGCCGGTAGATCGCCTCGAGCTCGGCGGGGTCGACCTCGATCGAAGGCGCGTAGTAGCCGCGCCCCGCGTTGTTCACCAGCACGTCCAGCCGGCCATACGCGCCGAGCGCCCGCTCGCAGAGCGCCTTGCGATCCTCCTCGACGGTCACGTCGCCGGCCACGGCGAGGGCGTCGCCCCCCGCCGCGCGCACCTCCGAGGCGACGCGCTCCAGCTCGTCTCGCCCGCGCGCGCTCAGCACCACGCGCGCGCCGCGCTTCGCCCAGGAGAAAGCGAGCGATCGACCAATTCCGCTGGATGCACCGGTGATGACGACGACGGGAGCCATGTCGGCGAGAGTACACGCTCCGCGGGTGAGCCGAGGGAAATACGCTGTTCGCGCCCAGCCGACGAGCGGCAGCCCGGGCGCGCCAGGCACCGAGAGATGGCCGCAGAGGCCGGGTCGGAATCTTGCCTGGCTGCGCGTTCGAGCTGCTTTCGACCGGCCGCGCGCCTACGATGCGGGTCTTGCTTCGCTGTGCGCAGCGGCGACGCGACACCGCTCGATTCACGCCGCTCGTCGATTCCTCGTCTCCCGGTGAACATGAAGAAGCTTGTCGGAACGCTGTTGATAAGCTCCCTCCTGGCGGCCGCCGCCTGCGGGGACGGCGGGCCGTCCGAGCCGCCCTCGGGCGCCGTCGGTGGCGGCAGCTCGGGAGACGGCGGGAGCGGCGGTTCCGGCAACGGCGGCGCGCCAGGGAGCGTCCGTTGCCCAGGCTCGGACATCGTGTGTCCCCGAGGCGCGCGGTGCCAGATCGGCGCCGAGGGAGAGCCGTCGGGCTGCACCGACGCGTGCGACGAGGCGCGCGCCTGCGGCGACACGGCGTGCTGCAGCCCCGGCGCCACGTGTTTGCACGGCGGCTGCGAGGCGGCGGACCTCGTGCTCGGGCTCCCGGAGCGAGGAGAGCCCGTCACGTTCGCGACGGTCCGCGTCGGCGAGGACGCGTGCGAGCTGCTGCACGGCTGCGTCGGCGCGAGCGGCCGGCGGGCGCTCATGCGGTTCCACGTCTCGCTCGAGAACGCCGGCGACGCGCCGCTCGACCTCGGCACGCCCTCCGAAAGCGACGTCTTCGAGCCGAATTTCTGCGAGGACAGCTACGTCGTCCCGCGCTTCTTCCGCGCGCGCCTCCAGCAGGGCGGCGCGGTGGTCGCCGAGGCCGAGCTCGACGCGCGCTGCGTCGCGATGCCAGGCGGCCAGTACGGCTGCGACGCCCAGGGCCTCGGCCCAGGAGAGCGCGTCGAGCAGCCCGGCACCGTGGCGTGCGACGCCCTCGACGTGACCGGCGTCCCGGCCGGGTCCTACGAGCTCGAGATCACCGTGAACCCGAACAGGACCGTCGCCGAGGCGCGCTTCGACAACAACACGATCGTCCTCCCGGTCGACTACACCGCCTGCGACGGCACGATCTGCGGCGGCGCGTGCTGTCCGAGCGGCCACGCGTGCAACGACGGCGTCTGCATCGTGCCCGACCTGCGCCCGGACGAGCAGCGCATCGTCGACACGATCCGGTTCTCGTACCAGACGTTCCCCAGAGACGCCTGCGAGCTCATGGAAAGGTGCATCGGAGGCCCCGGCCGGCGGCACCTCCTCGAGTTCGAAGGGCGCATCGAGAACGCAGGGCCCGGCCACCTCGACCCCGGCCCCGAGTTCAACAGCCCGCTCTTCGAGTACGCGCAGTGCCACCAGCACTTCCATTTCCTGGACTTCACCGATTACCGGCTCGTGGGCGCGGACGGCGAGGTCGTCTCCCAGGGGCACAAGCAGGCGTTTTGCCTTGTCGACATGGAGCCTCTCGATCCGGCGTCTCCCGCGCCGCGGGGCTACCCGACCTCGGGAGGCATGGGGTGCAACTTCCTGAGCGCGGGGTGGGCCGACACCTACGACGTCGGCACGCCGTGCCAGTGGGTCGACGTGACGGACGTGCCCGAGGGGGATTACACCCTCCGCGTCACCGTCAACCCGATCGGCGCGATCGCCGAGCAATCGATCGAGAACAACGTGGTCGAGGTGCCCGTCCACGTCCCGGCGTTCACGCCCTGCGTGCCCGAGCCGGAGATCTGCGGGGACCGGGTGGACCAGGACTGTGATGGGCTCCCCGACGACGGCTGCGAGGGCGAGGGGTGCGCCTCCCCGGTGCCGGAGGTGTGCGGCAACGCGGTCGACGAGAACTGCAACGGCGTCCCGGACGACGGCTGCACGCCGATCCCGGGCGCCGACCGCTGCGAGACGCCGGGAGAGCTGACGAGCTCGATGGATTACGCGGCGGAGATCACGGCAGAGAACACCTCCGATGTCCGGCTGCCGTGCGGCGGCGACGGCGGCGAGGTGTTCTTCCGGTTCACGCTCCCGTCCGACGAGGTCGTGTACCTCGGCACCCTGGCGTCGGACGTCGACACGGCGCTCGCGGTGCTCGAGGGCGACGGGTGCAGCGGCGCCCCCGTCGGCTGCGCGGCCCACAGCTGCGGCGACCTCGTGCCGGGCGCGCACTTCGCGGCGAGGCTCCGCGCCGGGACCTACACCGTGGTGGTCAAGGCCGCGCACCCGGAGGCGGTCGGCACGGTTCGCCTCAGGTTCCAGCGCGCGTCGTGCCTCGGCGAGAGGGCCGAGGTCATCACGGGCCGCGGGCTCGTCAGCGGCGACACCACCGGGGCGCCGATCCCGCCGAGATCCGTGTGCGGCGCGAGCAGCCCTGAGCAGGCGTTCTATGTCCCCGTTTGCCCGGAGATGTCCACCGTCGTGTCCTCGTGTGGGCTGACCGACTTCCCGATGACGATCAAGACCACGGACGACGCGTGCAATCCGATCGACGTCGAGTGCTTCGGCCCGCTCAGCGCGTGCGCGGGCGAGGTGGAGGGCGTGAACTCCCGGATATACGGGGCACGACCGGGAGGGAGCCTCGGCGCCATCACCGTGAAGGGACGTACTCCAGTGGATTTCGGGCCGTACCAGCTCTTCGTCACGCAATTCCAGTGAGAGAGCGCCGCCTGGCGTGGACCGCGCGGCGCCGCGCCTCTCCCCACGAGCGAAGTTTGCGCTCGACCTCGGGCGATCTGCGCTAAAACCGCGCCCATGCGAGCCCACCATCGGTCCGAACGGACGCGCCTCCTGGCGCTCTCGTCCCTTTCCAGCGCGCTCGTCGCCGCGCTCGGCCTGACGTTGCCCGCCTACGCCGCGCCCCCGGCCGCAGCGCCGACGCAGCCTGCTGCGGCTCGACCTGCGGCGCAGCCCGCGACGACGGCGCAGCCCGCGACGACGGCGCAGCCTGCTGCTGCGGCGCAGCCTGCTGCTGCGGCGACCAGCGTGGGCGTCGCGATCCCGATCGAGAAGTACACGCTCGAGAACGGGCTCGAGGTGATCCTGCACGAGGATCACCGCACGCCCGTCGTCGCGGTCAACGTCTGGTATCACGTCGGGTCCAAGGACGAGCCTCGGGGGAAGAACGGCTTCGCGCACCTGTTCGAGCACGTCATGTTCCAGGGCTCGAAGCACGTGGGCGAGGACATGTTCTTCAAGTACCTGGAGCGGGCCGGCGCGAGCGACCGCAACGGGACGACGAACACCGACCGCACGAACTACTTCGAGACCGTCCCTGCCAACGAGCTCGCGCTGGTGCTCTGGCTGGAGAGCGACCGGATGGGGTGGCTGCTCAACCACGCGAACGAAGAGACGTTCACGAGCCAGCGCAACGTCGTGAAGAACGAGCGCCGCCAGAACTACGAGAACGCGCCCCACGGCCTCGTGCCGCAGTTCCTCCGCGCAGCCAGCTTCCCGGAGAATCACCCCTACCGCCTGCTGACCATCGGTACGCCCGAGGACCTCGACGCCGCGCAGATGGACGATGTGAGGGCCTTCTTCCGGACGTTCTACGTGCCCAACAACGCGACCCTCGTCGTGGCGGGCGACATCGAGCGGAGCAGGGCGAAGGAGCTCATCCAGAAGTACTTCGGCCCCATCACGAAGGGCGCCCCGCCGCCCGTCGCGACGAAGCCCGATCCGGGCGACCTCGCGACCGAGAAGCGCCTCGAGATCGAGGCGGACGTGGAGCTGCCCCGCGTGACGATCAGCTGGGTGACGCCGCCGAGCTTCGCGCCCGGCGACGCCGAGCTCGACCTCGTCGCCAACGTGCTCACCTCGGGCAAGACGAGCCGGCTCTACAAGAAGCTCGTGTACGATCTCCAGATCGCGCAGGACGTCTTCGCGGTCCAGCAATCGAGCCAGCTCGCCAGCACCTTCCAGATCACCGCTACCCTGAAGAAGGGCAAGTCCCCCGAACAGGCGCTGAAGCTCATCGATGCGGAGCTCGATCGGCTGCGCAAGGCGCCGCCGACGCGGGACGAGCACGACCGGGCCCAGGCCAAGCTGCTCTCGGATCTGGTCTTCAGCATGGAGGAGGTGACGGCCCGCGCGAACGCCATCAACAACTACAACCAGCTCACCGGGGATCCAGGGTACTTCCCGAAAGACGTGGCCAGGTACGAGAGGGCCACGGCCGCCGACCTGCAGAAGGTGACGGCGGATTTCCTGCCCCAAGGCAAGCGAGTGATCGCCCTCGTCACGCCGAAGCCAGGCGCTCCGAAGGCCGGGCGCCTCGTGAAGCAGACCGAGACGGCGGCGCCCGCGGCCGTGGCGAGCGCGAAGCCCGCGGCCACGGCGGCAGGCGCGAAGCCCGCCGCCGCGGCGCCCGCAACGGCAGCAGACGCGAAGCCCGCCGCCGCGGCGCCCGCGGCGGTACCGGCAGCGCCGGCAGCCGACGAACCGGCGACCGCGCCGGCCATCATGAAGCCCGCTGGCACGAAGCCCGCGGTCGACAGGCCTGCGGCCGGCCCGGCCGCGCCGAAGGGGGGTTGAGCCATGCGCATGAAACGAACCGTCTCCGCCTCGCTCGCAGCCATGGCGCTCGCCGCCTGCGCTCCGGTCACGTCAACGCCTCCCCCCGCGCCTCCCAGCGCGCAGCCCCCCGCCGCGGCGCCGCCCGCCGCCGCGGCGGTGGATGACTTCCGCAAATCGCCGCCTGCCCCGGGGCCGGAGGTGGTCTTCCAGCCGCCGCGGATCGAGGAGGCGAAGCTCGCGAACGGGATCCGCGTCCTCGTCGTCGAGCGGCACGAGCTGCCGATCGTGGCCGTGAACGTGACCACTGTCCGCGGCGCCGACCAGGCCGAGCCGGCCGTGGGCGCGTTCGCCGGCGCGATGCTCATGCAGGGCACAAGGACCCGCAGCGCGCTTTCGCTCAGCGACGCGCTCGGCAAGCTCGGCGCGAGCGCCTCGTCTGTCGTCCACTTCGACTACGGCGGCGTGGAGGGCCAGAGCGTGACGCCGAGGTTCGGCGAGATGCTCACGCTGCTCGGCGACGCGTACATGAACCCGGCCTTCGCGCCGGCAGAGATCGAGCGCGAGCGGTCGCGCCGCATCACCCAGCTCGCCGAGATGAACGATCGCCCCGCGTCGCTCCTCACCATCGCCCAGGGCCAGGTCCTCTACCCTAAGGGCCACCCGTACAGCGCGCCGCTCATCGGCACCGAGGCGGCGCTGAAGAAGATCACGGCGGGCGCCCTGGCGAAGTTCCACGCCGCGCAGTTCCGGCCGGAGCTGACGACCGTCGCCATCGCCGGGGACATCACCAAGGCCGACGCGGTGAAGGAGGTCGAGCGGGTCTTCGGGGCCTGGAAGGGCGCCGCCTCCGCGCCGCCCGTCGCGAAGGCGGAGGTCCCCGCCGATCCGCCGGCGGTCGCGGCGGGCACGCCGCGCATCGTGGTCGTCGACCGGCCAGGGCTCACGCAGTCGACCGTGACGGTGACGATGCCGGGCGTGCCGCGCGCGACGAAGGACTACGACGCGCTGCTCGTGATGAACACCCTCCTCGGCGGGCAGTTCTCGAGCCGGCTCAACCTGAACCTGCGCGAGAAGCACGCCTACACCTACGGCGCGCGCTCCAGCTTCGAGATGCGCCACGGAGCGGGCCCGTTCTCCGCGGGCGGCGCCATCGTGCGCGAGAACACGGGCCCCGCCGTGCGGGAGATCTTCGCGGAGATCGACCGGATGCGGAGGGAGCCCGTCACCAACGAGGAGCTCGCTGACGCCAAGGCGAACCTCATCCGCCAGCTGCCGGCGCGCTTCGAGACGGCGGACGCGACCGCATCGACGATGGCGGGCCTCGCGATCTACGATCTGCCGCTCGACGAGTACGCGACGCGACCGGCGAGGCTCCAGCGGATCACGCCCGCGGACGTGCAGCGGGTCGCGCAGACGTACCTCGTGCCCGAGCAGCTCCGGGTCATCCTGGTGGGCGACGCCAGCGCCATCGGAGAGCAGCTCTCGGCGTTGCAGCTCGGTGAGGTCATCGTGCAGAAGGCGAAAGGCGTGACGCTCGATCCGCCGGCGGCCAGCAAGCCGGTGGCGGCCACGGCGCCCCTGGCCGCAAAGCCGGCGGCGCCCGTTCAGCCCGCGGCGCCCGGAGCGACGCCCGCCGCAGCGAAGAAGCCGTGAGGTACGCCGCGCCGCTCGCCTGCGTGTGCGCGCTGGCGTGGAGCGCGCCCGCCGCCGCGCAGGCGGGGCCGGCGGCCCCGGACTGGGCGTTCGGTGCGCCGGGCGGCGAGGCGGCCCTCGCCGCGGCGTGCACCGCCTCGCTCGCGACGTACCTGCTCCCGCAGCGCCGCTCGGGATGGGGCGCCGCCTCCAGCGAGGAGCGCAACGACGCGATCGGCCTCGCCAGCGACATCACCGGCGCCGCGGTGGGCACGCTGCTCCTCCTCGGCAGCGGGTACGCCCTCGAGGGCAGCTACCTCGGGGGCGCCGGCGTCCCCCGCCCCTTCTCGCGGGCGCTCAGGACGTCGCTCATCGAGGTCGAGGCGGCGGCGCTGTCGACCGGCCTCTCGAACGTGATCAAGCGCCTGTCGGGCCGGTGCCGGCCGCGCTCGTGGCGGACCGATCGGTGCGGCGAGACCGACCTCGATTTCGACGCCTTCCCCTCGGGTCACACGACCCCGGTCGCGGCCATCGCGGGCGCGCGCCTGAACCTCGCGCTGCGCACGACCGGCGACGCCGCGCCGCGCCTCGGCGCGCTCGCCCTCGCCGAGGCGGCCACGGTGGTGACGATGGCGCTGCGGATCGGCGCCGGCGCGCACTCGTGGCAGGACGTCGGCGCCGGCATGATCGTGGGCCACGTGACGGGCTTCGCGATCGCGGCCATCCATCCCATCGAGCCGAGCGAGGCGCGGTACGCGGCCGGCGCGCTGCCCGATCCGCCCTCGGAGCCCGCCGCGGTCACCTGGTCGTGGACGTTCTGAGCGTGCCGGCGAGGGGCCGCCGGGGCTCGGCGGCCGTGCGCGCGCATCCTCACCCTTCCCTGGCCGATCGGCCAGGAGCGGTGGCAGGGCGCGCGTGTGCTTCTCGAAGAGGGGCGGGGCGCGATCCATGCTCGCGCATGCCCATCTTCGAGAAGCGCACGCGCATCGCCGCGCCCCCCGAGCGGGTCTTCGCCTTCCATGAGGAGCCGGACGCGCTCGAGCGCCTCACGCCCCCCTGGGAGCGCATGCGCGTCGTGGAGAAGACCGGCGGCATCCTCGTCGGCGCGCGCGTGGTCGTGGAGACGCGCGTCGGCCCCGTCCCGCTGCGCTGGGTCGCGGAGCACACGCAGTACGAGCGGGGCCGGATGTTCCAGGACACGCAGCGCAGCGGGCCGTTCAAGCGCTGGGTCCACACCCACCGCACGGACCCCGACGGCTCGGGCGGCTGCTACCTCACCGATCACGTGGAGTACGAGCTCCCTCTCGGCGCGCTCGGTCGGCTCGGCGGCGGTCGCTTCGTTCGGCGCAAGCTGGAGCGGATGTTCGACTACCGCCACGAGGTGACGCGACGAGCCTGCGAAGCCCCGCCGCGGTAGCCCGCTGGGCCGAGCGCGTGGCGTGCGTGCAGACGCGCCTCGGGACCGTGCTCCAGCTCAAGCCGGTCGTGCTCCACCTCGGCCATGCCGAGGGTCAGGCGTTGCTCGACGAGCGCCACCCTGAGCTCGCGCTCTTCGCGGCCTGGGCCATGCAGCACCGCCATGGCCCTGGAGCGCGCGCCCTCGTCGAGCGGGCGTTCGAGTTGACCGAGCGGCTACCGCGCGCGTTGCGACGGGCCCAGCAGCGTGCGATCCTCTCGGTGCTCAGCGAGCGGATGCTGGAGCTCCTTAGGGAGGCCTCGATGAACCCCGACAAGATCCCGGAGACACCCGCTGCCCGGAAGCTCCGCCTCTTCCTCGAAGCGCAGGGGCGGAAGAAGGGCCGGGCCGAGGGCGAGGCCAAGGGCCGGGCCGAAGGCGAGGCCAAGGGCCGGGCCGAGGGCGAGGCCAAGGGCCGGGCCGAGGGCGAGGCCCGAGGCCGTCAAGACGCGCTGCTCACGCTGCTGCGGGCGCGCGGGCTCCCTCCCTCGCAGGACGACGAGGCGCGCATCCGGGCCTGCGCCGACGCAGCGAAGCTCGATCGGTGGATCGCGAAGGCGGCCACGGCCACGACGGTGCGGGAGGCCCTCGGGACGAGGACACCGCGCGCGAGGGCCCGCCCCCGCACGCCGGGCCGCTCCCGGCCGGCCTCCCCGTCGCGCCCCTAGCCGGCCTCGCCGCGCCGGCGCCCCCCGCACAGCCGAGCTGACGCGCTCAGGTCGTCCCCGGGGCGCGCGGCGCGGAGCTCGCCTCCCCTCGCCCGAACGCCGTGGCCGCCGCGCCGCCGCGCGACGCGCGATAGCGCGCCAGCTCCCCGAACTGCGCGAGGCGCGCGCGCACGATGTTCCTGCTGATGCCGAGCAGCCTCGCCGTCTGGAGCTGGTTGCGATCGCAATAGCGGTACGCCGTCCGGATGATCGTCTCCTCGATCTGCTCGTGCAGGTTCGGCAGGTTCTGCTCGAACAGCGCCAGCAGCGCGCCCTCCAGCGCCGTCGCCTGCGGCGTCGGCCTGACCTGCGACACGACGTCCGTCGCGCCCTGCTCCGGCGGAGGAACGCTCGCCCCCGCCTTCGGCTGGAGCGCCGTGAGGCGCAGATCCCCCGGGGTGACCTCCTGCCCTTTGCAGACAAGGAGGGCGTGGTGCATCGCGTTCTCGAGCTCCCGGATGTTCCCGGGCCACGGGTGCCCGAGGAGCCGCGCCGTCGCCTCCGCCGTGAGCACCGCCGGCCCCGAGCCGAGCCGGTGCGCATAGAGCTCGAGGAAGTAGCGCGCCAGCGGGAGGATGTCGCCCGGCCGCTCGCGCAGCGGCGGGAGCGCCAGCGTCGCCACGTTGAGCCGGTAGAAGAGATCCTCGCGGAACTTCCGCGCGATCACGGCCTCCTCCAGGTTCACGTTGGTCGCCGCGATGAGCCGCACGTCGATCGGGATCGGCTGGCGCGAGCCGAGCCGCACCACCTCGCGCTCCTGCAGCACGCGCAGCAGCTTCACCTGGAGCGGCAGCGACAGATCCCCGATCTCGTCGAGGAACAGCGTGCCGCCGTCCGCGGCCTCGAACCAGCCGGCCTTCGAGGTCGTCGCCCCTGTAAAGGCGCCCTTCTCGTGGCCGAACAGCTCGCTCTCGACAAGCGACTCCGACCAGGCGCCGCAATTGACCGCCACGAAGGGCCGCCCCCGCCGGTGGCTGAGCGCGTGGATGTGACGGGCTACAATCTCTTTGCCCGTGCCGGTCTCCCCCGTCACGAGCAACGTCGCGTCGCTCGGCGAGAGCTGCCGGATCCGGTCGAGGATCGCCTGCGATCGCGGATCCTCGAACACAAGCGCCTTGGCGCGCACAGAAAGGGCCAGCGAGCTCGTATTGGGAAGCGTGAGCAAGGGCATTGTCATCGGGCTTTACTCACCATGATAACGGATGGTTCGTCCATTATAACGGATGACCCTGGCGTGCGCCAGCGATCTTTCTCTGGCGCGGCCCCACCGGTTGCCCCGGATGGCTTCGGGCCTTCCGTCACGCTGCGCCTCGATCGGTCACGTCACGCCTCGAGGAGGTAGCCGCGCACCTCGTCGACGAGGGCCTTGATGTCGTGATCGGTGCGGGACCGCGGGCGCGGCGCCCCGACGGGGACGATGTGCTTGATCCTCCCGGGCCGCGGCTCGAGCACGACGACGCGGTCGCCGAGGAACACGGCCTCTTCGACGTCGTGCGTGACAAGGATCATGGTGATCCGCTCCTCCTGCCAGATGCGCTGGAGCTCCTGCTGCAGCTTCGCGCGGGTCAGCGCGTCGAGCGCGCCGAACGGCTCGTCCAGCAGCAGGATGCCCGGCCGGTTGACCAGCCCGCGCGCGATCGCCGCCCGCTGGGCCATCCCGCCGGAGAGCTGGTGCGGGTAGGCCCGCTTGAACCCCGACAGCCCCACGAGCTCGAGGTGCTCGTCCACCGCGCGGGCCTTCTCGGCCTGCGTCCACGTCGAGCTCTCGAGCCCGAGCGCGACGTTCTGCTCGATGGTCAGCCAGGGGAAGAGCCGGTGCTCCTGGAAGACGATGCCCCGATCGAGGCTCGTCCCCTCGACGCGCGCGCCGCCGACGAGGATGTCGCCCTCGTAGTCGCCGTCCAGCCCGACCAGGAGCCGGAGGAGCGTCGACTTGCCGCAACCGCTCGTGCCCACGACGCTGATGAACTCGCCGGGGTGGATGGTCAGGCCGATCCCCCGGAGGACCTCCAGGGACTCGTCCTTGACCACGTACTTCTTGCTGACATCGCGAATGTTGATGACTCCAGGCGAGCTCATGACTTCCTCCTCGAAGCAGACGAAAGCGGACGAAGCAGACGGAAGCAGACGGAAGCAGACGTTGACGACGTTCACACGCCGCGGACGCGCCATCGCAGCAGGCGGTCTTCCGCGGCCTTGGCCAGCGCGTTCAGGCCGAAGCCCACGAGGCCGGACACGATCAGCCCGACCAGCACGACATCCATCGCGAAGCGCTCGCGCCCGTCCACCATCAGGCTGCCGATGCCGGGGGCGGGCTCGAGCAGGTACTCGGCCCCGAGCGTGCCGAGCCACGCGTAGATGAGCCCCTGGTGCACGCCCGCGAAGAGCGAAGGCGCGGCGGACGGCAGGATGGCCTTGCGGAGCACCTTCCACCGCGAGAAGCGGAGCACCCGCGCCACCTCGATGTGCTCGACACCGACGCTCCGCACGCCTTCATAGGTGTTCACGACGACCGGGTAGAAGGCGGAGAGCGCGATGAAGGCGACCTTGGCCTGCTCGCCCACCCCGAGCCACACCGACATGAGCGGGATCCACGCGAACAGCGCGACCTGCTTCGCGGCGTGGAAGCTCGGCGACAGCAGCCTGTCGGCGGTGCGAGAGACGGCGAGCAGGCCGCCGACGGCGCCGCCTGCCAGGACACCGAGCGAGAGCCCAAGGAGATCCCGGACGAGGCTGGCGCGCAGGTGGCCCCAGAGCTCGCCGCTCTCGTGCAGCGCTGTCGCGGCCTTCCAGACCGCGAGCGGCGGGACCAGGATGCGGGTGTTGGTGAGCTCGTAACGGCAGACCACGAGCCACGCGACGAACAGCAGGACGGGCAGGACCAGGCCGCGCCGCAGCCGCGGCTGGATCAGAGCATGGGTGATGGCGCTCATCGTTCGATTCCAGGTGAGGAGTTACAGCGCGGCGCGCCGCCAGCGGAGGAGGCGGGCTTCGATCGCCTCGAGCCCCTTGTCGAGCAGGAGCCCGACGATCCCCACGACGAGGATCGCCGCGAGCACCACGTCGAGCTGGAACAGCTGCCGTCCCCAGACGATCAGGAACCCGACGCCCTCGGAGGAGGCCAGGAGCTCGACCGTGACGAGCGACAGCCACGCTTGCGTAAGGCCGTACCGAATGCCGACGGCGATGGACGGCACGGCGGAGGGGAGCACGACCTTCCGGAGCAGCTGAGCATGGCTGAACCGGAAGACCCGGGCCACCTCGATGTACGATCTCGGCACGTTCTTGATGCCCTGGAACGTATTGAGCGCCACCGGGATGAGGCTCGCCTGCGCGATGAGGATCAGCTTGAGCGGCTCGCCGATGCCCGCCACCATCATCACCAGCGGCAGCCACGCGAGCACGGGGACCTGCGCGAGCGCCTTGAAGAGCGGGTGGACGTGCTCCTCGATCCGTCGCGAGAGCCCCATGGCGATGCCGAGCGCGAGGCCCGCCGCGCCGCCCGCGGCGAAGCCGCCGAGCACGCGCCCGAGGCTGATGGCGATGTTCGTGTGCAGATCGCCCGAGCTCGCGAGCTCGGTGAGCGTCTGCACGACGAGCCCCGGGGCCGGCAGGATCTGCGCCGGGATCAGCTCCCGCTGCGAGGCGTAGCTCCACGCGAGGAGGAGCGCCGCCGGGAAGACGAGCCCCACGGCGACGTTGCCCACCCGCCGCGACAGGAGCCTGGAGGCGCCGCCCGCGGGCAGCGCCACGGCGGGCGCCGCGAGCTTGTAGGCGGCCTGGGTCTGGCTTTCTTGAATTCCCTGCTGCGTCATCTTTGTTGCCTTTCTCTCGTAGCCTTCCGCCCTGCCCTGCGCTGGGCCCCTTCGCCGCGCGCTGCTCTCATTGCCTCCCGGGGTGTTTGATCTTCCCGTTGGCGTCGAACTCGGGCCAGTAGCCCTCGAGGTTCAGCTCCTTCAGCGCCGCGTTCAGGAACCGCAGATCGATCCAGGAGTCGACGTCGAAGGTGCTCCTGATCAGGCCGAACCGCTTCGCGTCGGCGACGGCCGCCTTGTAGCGGGAGATCAGGTATTCATCGAACAGGGGGCTCGCGCGCACCTTGAGCGAGTCGCCCGTCTGGTCCGCCTTGAAGTTCGAGTACGGCACCCCGGACTTGGACCAGAGCTGGTAGATCGGCGCCGGGTTGGCCTCGCTCTGCGCGATCCAGTGGGCGGCCTGCACGACGACCTTGACGACGCGCTTCGTGATGTCGGGGTACTTGCTCGCGAAATCCTCGGTGACGATCAGGTGGGCGTGCCGCAGGTAGGCCGGCGAGTCGTTCTTCGTCGAGTAGACGATCTTGGCGACCCCTTGGTCCTGGAGCGTGAGGAGGTCATATCCGCCGAACGCCGCGTCGATGTCCCTCGTGGCGAGCGCCGCCTTGGCGGTCGCCCCATCCATGTTGAGGATCCGGAGATCCCGCTCCGACAGCCCGCTCCCCGCGAGGATCTTCGCGACAGCCAGCTGGAGGTTCGTCCCCTTGAAGAGGGCGACCTTCTTCCCCTTGAGATCCGCGAGCGACGAGATCGACGAGTCCGCCGGGACGGCCAGGTAGGTGTGCTGCCTCGTCGACACCCCCGCGAGGAGCTTCGTCTTGAGCCCTCCTGCCCGACCGATGCTCGACGGCAGGTCTCCCTGAAGCGCGAAATCGAGGAGGCGGTTCGCGTACGCCTCGTTCACCGCGGGCCCGGCGCCCTTGAAGAAGGACCACTCGATCTTGATATTGTCCTTCTTGAACTCCTCCTCCAGGAGCCCGCGCGCATGCACCACGCTGAGGCTGCTACCGCCCACAAAGGGTCGATTGCCGATCCCCACCCCCGCGAACGCGATGCGAATCACGCTAGGCGCCTCCGCCCGCGCCACATGCGCAGAAAACGTCAGGAGCGCCGCGACCAGTATCTGCACCAAAATCAACACTCGTCTCATGAACCTCTTCTCCCAATTCGCTGCATAAGTCGTCCCACCGCCGCCCGAGCGATGCTCACCCGCACAGGAGACGGGCCCAGATCGGCGTTTTCGGCGCGCAGGCGTACTCCAGTACGCCGAGCACCGAAAACGTCGAGATGGGCCCGTATCCGCAGCGGGTGAGCATCGCTCAGAAGCCGCCTTGGAGTTGGGCTAGGACCTCGTGCTTGGCCCCCTCCGTGCTCGTGCGGTCGTCTCGGCGGTTGATGTTGAGCTGGAACTTCGTCGTCTCCGCGAAGAAGACGTTGAAGCCGAGCGTGTAGACGTCGACCCGGTTCTCTTTCACCTCGGTGCTGGGGTCGAAGAGATCGACGCGGATGAACGGCTGGTAGGTCTTCGGCCACCAGTCGTCGTAGCGGCCCTGGTTGCGGTAGCCCCTCAGGAACTGCTCGCCCCAGTTGTAGAAGAAGGTCGCCACGTGCGACAGGCTGGTTTGCCTCGTCTTCCGAGGGTCCTCCGCCGTCGTCCCGAGCGTCACGTCGTCCTGGCCGTAGATGAACTCGTAGGTGACGCCGATCGGATAGTGGTTGTAGTAGATATCGCCGCCGAAGCGGCGCTTGGCGCCCTTCCCGGACAGCGTCTTCTTCTCGTCCTTGAGGAACGTGTTCTGCCAGCCGATGTACGCGCTCCCGCCGAGCGTGATCTGGCGGAGGAGGGAGTTGTAGTCGGACGGCACGGTGAACGCGAGGCGGCCGATGATGTCCTTCTCGCTGTTGTCGTCGGGCGTGTTCGGCCCGCTCCCGTTGACGATGCCAATCGCGTAGGCGAGGATGGGCGCCCGGTAGTTGTAGCCGTAGTCGACCTGCGGCAGGATGTCGCCGCGGACGATGAGCCCGAGGTCGCGCCGGTTCAGCCCGAGCTTCGTCGTGAACTGCGCGTTGGTGATCACCGGCTTCAGCTCCTCGCTCGCGGGGACCTCCAGCCCGAAGGGCAGGAGCTGCTGACCCAGGGTGACCTGCAGGACCCAGTCCTCGGGGGCGAGGGTCGGGAGCACGGAGTACGCCAGCTGGGCGTCCAGCAGGTT
The DNA here is from genome assembly GCF_051473855.1 of Sorangium sp. So ce375. NCBI lineage: Bacteria > Pseudomonadati > Myxococcota > Polyangiales > Polyangiaceae > Sorangium > Sorangium sp. So ce375. The sequence goes on along the minus strand of NZ_CP150335.1, from coordinate 1,918,455 downwards.
GAGGAAGCTGTTGTTGCTCGCCTGCTGGGGCGAGGCGCCGAAGCGCACCGAGTAGGTCAGGTTGCGGCCTTCCTCGTAGTCCTTGTAGAGGATGCCATTGAACGTGAGGTTCGCGGCGCCCGTGTCGAACGTCACCTTGCGATCGTTCGAGGTCGCCGTGTTCACCGGCTGCTCCGTCCAGCCGATGCGCGCCTGGACGACGCCGCCGACGAGGAGGGATCGGGTCGAGAGGGCAGTGTGGAGATCGCGCTCTCGCTGCCACTGGAACTTGAAGTTCTCGAGGTCGGTGACCAGCCCTTGCAGATCGTCGCGCGTGACGGCGTTGGGATCGGGCTCGACGAAGGTCTCCGCGGCGGCGTCGCCGGCGGGCGGGGCGCCGGGTGCGACCGGGGCGGCGGCAGCAGCGCCCGGCGCGGCGGGGGCCGCGCCAGCGGGCGCCACAGCCGCGCCAGCAGGCGCAGCAGCCGCGCCAGCGGGCGTCGGGGCCGCGCCGGCAGGCGCAGGGGCCGCAGGGGCCGCGCCAGCAGGCGCAGGGGCCGCGGGGGCCGCACCGGGAGGCGTACGGGCCGCGCCAGCAGGCGCAGGGGCCGCACCGGCAGGCGCAGGCGTGGGGCGCTCACCCTGCGGTCTGGCGGGCGGGTTCTGCGCGCTCGCCTGCGTCACGCAAAGGACGAGGGTCGTCGCGAGGGTCGTTGAAATAACTGTTCTTGAGCGGTCGAGCAAACGCATGAATGGATCCAGAAAGGTTCGTTGATTCACAGCTACCGCCGGGCGGGGCCGCTTCCGTCGCCCCGCCCGGCGTTCGTCGATCAGGCCGCCTTGCTCTTCCGCAGCTTCTGTTCGACCGCGGTCCCGGCGAAGAAGCCGGGGTTCTTGCCGGCAAAGAAGTTGTACGGATGGGTGAACACGAGATCGCGGAAGTTCGCCTCCGTGAGCGCCCCGCGCTCCACGAGGCTCCAGGTGTCCGCGAGGACCTCGGTCAGATCGGGCACGTCCCAGTGGCCGCTGTCCGACGCCCAGAAGGCGTTGAGCTGCACGCCGAGCGGGTTGACCTTCGTGTTGAACGCGTACGCGATCGTCGGGTCGTCCGCCTCCGAGCCGAAGTAGAAGTTCGGCACGTACCGGTCGCGGATGTCCTCGATCCGCTCGATGCCCGCAACCGCGAAGTCGTCGAGCGCCGCCGGGTCCTGAGGCTGCCTGCGCGAGTTGTTCGACACGCCGAGCGCCCCGCCGAGGACGGCGTGGATGTCGCCGAGCCGCGCCTCGACCTCTTTTCCGCCGTACTGCTGGTACAGCGCGTAGAGCAGCTTCGCGTCGATGAGATCGGGGTTGTAGTTCTGGACCGCCGTGCCGTTGCGCTTCTCCCAGTGCCCCACCAGATCGGCGAACAGCGTCGCGCCCCAGGCCGCCCCTCCCTCGAGGAAGCCGACGCGGAGATCGGGGAACCGGCGGGTCACGCCGCTGAAGAAGAGCGACTTCGCGAGCGCCTCGGAGGCGGAGGCGAAGTGGCCGATGTGGTTGTACATGTAGCTCGAGACCGAGCTGCGGCTCGTCCACCCCATCCCGGCGGAGTGGGTGGTCAGCACCGTCCTGAGGTCGACCGCCTTGGCCCAGAACGGGTCGTAGTTGTATTCGCTATCGACGCCGAACGTATCGAGCCAGTTCGCGTGCCGCGCGACGTCCGGGTGGTGCCGCGACGGGTACTTCTCGGCCACCGCGCGGATCGGCCGCCGCAGGTTGCCCGGGATGAGCGCGACCTTGAGGCCGAGCTCGCGCACGGCGAACTCGAGCTCTTCCACGCCCTCTTGCGGCGTGTGCAGCGGGATGGCGGCGACCGGCGTGAGTCGGTCGGCGTACGGCCGGTACACGTCGGCGTGATACGCGTTGACCGCGCGGATGAGCACCCGGCGCAGATCCTCCTTGCCGACGTGGGTGGCGAACGTGGAGACGTTCGGGAACAGGACCGCGTAATCCGTCCCCGACTCGCCGAGGCGCTCGTGCAGCAGGCTGGGTAGCGACACCGTGGCGAGATCGAGGGTGTTCTTCGTCGGCAGCGCCCACCACGGCGGGCGGACGGAGCGCTGCGCCGCGCGCTGCTCGGGCGTGAGCTCGTACCACTCGTTGCTCAGGTAGCCGAAGCCCCGGTTGATCGCGTCGCGGAACTCGTCGACGGACTTCGCGCCGCCGTACTTCGCGATGTAGTCCTCGAGGATCGGTGCGAACTCGATCGTGTGCAGATCTGTGTCGATGACCGGGTAATCGAGCTTGTCGCGCACGAGCCGCGAGCGTGAGGTCTTCTTGCCGTCTTTCAGCGAGAGGTGAGATGATGAGATGCTCATGACGATGTCTCCATGGTGCGATCGCGCGGTCGCGCGGCGGCCATCGGCGCCGGGCAGCCGCGCCCTGGGCGCACGAGGCAGCGCGCCGACGAGGCGCCCGCTCCTGTGCTGAGAACGTGAGAGGCCTTCGAGCTAGAGCGCCGCGAGCGCGGCGCTCGTACAGCGCGTGGCGGTCCACCGCGCAACGTCGGCGCCGAGCCGGCGGGGCGCGCGCCGGGGAAGAGCTGCAGAGCGCGCCTGCGCGCAGAGCGCAAGGGTCGCCGCGACGCGGCGCCGCACGACGGCCGGCGCGCCCAGGAGGGCGTTCGTCACGGTCGTGCTCGCGAGGATGGATGAGATCGCGCCGAGCGCGATCACGGGATCTTTCATGGTTGTCTTCAGGTCAACTATCGCCCTGACGCATTGCACTGCGCGGACCAAGCCTTTGCCATGGCCAGCAGGGCAGGCCGGGCGGAAGCACCGCAGATGCGCTCGGCTTCGTGACCGCGTCCGCTCTCTCCAGCGCGACATCCCGGGGGAGAAGTCGGAAGGGACTCGAAGGCCCCGACACCTCCCGGAGGCGAAGGAAACTCAGCCGCGGCGACACACGTCGCGCACTCTGTCAGGAAAGCCAATCGGCGATCGTTGCGCCGCTGCGGCTTACGTTGTGCATGGGGCGTACCAGGCTTATGTCCGCTCCAAAAGACACGGATCCGTTATATCGGACGACCCCGTGCTGCTGGAGCAGCAGGCGCGTGCTGCGACGGTGCTGCTACAGCAGCAGCCGTCGAGCAGGGTGCGTCACGGCTGGGGCCGCGGCGCTGGTGCCAGGCTCATCCCGGTCGCGAACGAGATGGCGCTCTGCAGATCGCGGCGGGTCACGATGCCGGCGAGGTCGATGTCGAGGCTGACGATGGCCTGGGACACCTCTGGCCGGATGCCCGTCAGGACGACCTGCGCCCCGAGCAGCCGGACCGCCCGCGCCACCTGCAGGAGGGCGCTCGCAGAGGCCGTGTCGATGTTCGGCACGCCGGTGACGTCGATGATCGCCACCCGCGCCTGCCGCTCGACCACCTTGCTCAGCAGGTTCTCCATCATCTGCTGCGCCCGCGCCGCGTCCAGCACGCCCACCAGCGGCAACACGAGGACCCCTTGGCTGATGGGCACGATGGGCGTCGACAGCTCCAGGAGCGTCTTCGCCTGCAGCCGGAGCGTATCCTCGAGCCGCTTCCGGTCGGTGATCACCTCCGTGAACAGCATGATCCCGCCGATCTCACCGGCCGACTTGTACCATGGGAAGATCTTCCAGCGCACCCAGTCGACGCTCCCGTCGGCCCGCGGGAAGGCCTCCTCATCATTCGATTCTATGGCTCCTGCGAGGCAGCGCCGGTGGATCGCCCTCCAGTGCTCGGGGATCTCGGGGAAGAGGTCGTAATGGCACCGGCCGATGATGTCCGCCTCCTTCATGCCGAAATCTTCCCGCCAGCGATGGCTGACCATGAGGTAGCGCATGTCGTTATCGAACATGGCCACCGCGGCCGGGCTGTAGGTGACAAAGACGCGCGCGTTCTCCTCGCTCTGGCGCAGCGCCGCCTGGAGGCGATCCCGTGCCTCCTCGGCTTGCTCCAACTCCCGGATGCGCTGCCTCAGCTGCTGGTTCTCCGCAACGACAGCCGTGTAGTCCGCTTCACAGTTCATCCGTTCCCCTCGGTTCCGTCCGGGTCTATATATCAAAGAAGCGCGGAGCGTGGCGCTCGACCGGCACAGCGCGCGCGCCCCTGAGGAGCGGAGGAGCGGGACAAGGTTGCAGGCGTCGAGGCCGACGGCTCGGGTTCGCGCGGGAGGATCAGCAGGCGCCCGCAGCGGCGCGCCCTGCGCCGGCGTTCGGCGCGCTTCGTGTGCGGCCTTGAGACCGGCGCCGTTCAGCTTCAGCGTCTTCAGCACCGCCTCGGAGACGCGGCGCGCCTTCTGGGGGTCGGGATCAGTCGGCAGGTCGCCGAGCACGGCCGGCACGATCTGCCAGGACACGCCGCACCTACGGCGTGATCTCGTGGACCTAGGCGGTCGCCTTGCGCTCCTCTCCCATCGAGTCGAAGAGGACGGCGAACCCGCCCCAGATCATGCGCTTGGGGTCGAACGGCATGTCCTCCGTCATCTGCATGCGCGGGTCGTCCTTCGCCTTCACGCTCGCCTCGTCGCGCACCTCCTTCGATGGCCACACGATCCAGGAGAACACGATGGTCTCGCCTGCCTCGGCCTTCACCGCGCCCTTGAAGTCGGTGATCTTGCCGTCGGGGACGTCGTCGCCCCAACACTCGACGACGCGCGTCGCACCATACTCCTGGAAGACCTGCGCGGCCTTCGCGCAGAGCTCGCGATAAACTTCCTTTTTGCCCGTAGGCACCGGAGTGACAAATCCGTCGATGTAGCTCATAGCGCGATTATGAGGACCTGCCGCTCACGACGTCAAGCGCGGCTCCTCCACAAATGGCAAGCTCTGCCATCGGCGCGAATCCCGTCGGCCCCTGGGCAGGCTCAGCAAATCGCGGCAAACAGGCCCCGGCGCAGGCAATGACTCGGAGAGAGAGAAATCGAGATGCGGACTGTACGGCTGTCGTGCTGCACAGGTACCGGTCGCGTCCCAACTGGCAACGTCACGCTGCCCGTCGAGCTCGCCGGGGCAGCATCGAGGCGGGTCGCGCTCGTCGTCGGCGGCTCACGCCCCATGCCTTCAGCGTGACGTCATGGCCAGCCGCGCAGGACGTCGAGCGCTCGGGCTTCCTGTCGCGCCTCGCGCAGGAGGGCCGCGGCGACGCCGCCGGGGTGCGTGCGCTCCGGCGCGGCGCCGAACGCGGCGAGGACCTCCGCGAGCGAGCGGGACGCGTCGTCTTCAGGAGGCGGCCCGCCGAGGCGCGCTGCCCCGAAGAAGAAGCTGGCCGCGTAGAAGGCGAGGGCGATGGCGCGCCCGAGGCGCGCCCGCGCGCGCTCGTCGTCGTTCGCGGGCCTCCCGAGGTACGCCTCGAGCAGCGCCTCGCGCTGCTCGGGCCGCGGATACGCAAAGACACCGAGCTGCCCGAGATCGACGAACGGATCTCCCGCGCCTGCGGTGGTCCAGTCGACGAAGTACACGCGGTCGGCCGTCACGAGCACGTTGTTCGGGTTGAGGTCGCGATGGCACGCGGCCGAGTGCGCGTGCGGCGCGCTCACCCGCTCGAGCTCGGCGACGGCGCGCGCGAGCTCGTCTGGCAGGCCCACGCCTGCGAGCGCCGCGCACTGGGCGTCGAGGAAGCGCAGGAAGTCCATGCGCGACGGGCCGCGTGGAAACGGCGGACCGTCGTGGAGCCGCCGCAGCGCCGTCGCGACCCGCTCGAGCTGCGTCGGATCGCTCGTCGGGCGGAGCGGCGTCCCCGCGATGCGGTCCATGATCGTCACGCCCGTCCGCGCGTCCGCGTGGCGAAGGCGCGGCGCGACGCCGCGCTCGGACGCGATGCGCATGCACGCGATCTCGCGGGCGGCGCGCTCCGGATCGCTCGGATCGACCGCGAAGCGCTTCGCGACGTACGGCGCGCCGTCGACGACGAACGCGATCAGCGCCGCGCCGGAGAACCCGCCGGAGAGCGAGATCACGTCCTCTACCGGGCGCCCGGGGAACCCAGCCTCGAGCGCGGCGGTGAGGTCCGGGTGCATCTCCGGGGCGCTCATGCCAGCCCCCGCGTCGCGGCGAGCCGCTTTGCGTAGAGGCGGCTCCGCGCGGCGAGATCGGCAGGACGTGCCCAGTCCCACCCGATCGCCTGCCAGTCCGGATCGTCGGGATCGAGCCCGAGCGACGCGATGAACGCGCGATCGGCGATGAAGAAATGGAGGTTGTACGCGAGGAGATAGCCGCGCGACGCCTCCGGCAGCGCCTCGACGTGGGCGCGCGCCTCATCGTAGGTCGCGAACCAGTGGTGCAGCACGCCGCCATCCCGCCCGTAGAGCAGCGTCCCGAGCTCGGGCGCGCCGGGCTCTCCCGCGAGGGCGAGGCGCGCGCGCTCCCAGCTCGAGAAGCCGCACTCGCGCGCGACCACCGCGAGGCAGTGCTTCCGGCGGATGCCGGAAGCGGCCGCGGCGAGCGCGGCCTCGTCGGCGCGGGAGAGCTCGGGCAGCGCGCGCAGGCGCAAGAGCGCCTCGGCGTCGTTCGACGCGAGCTGCTTGTGCAGCAGCTCGGCGCGGATCTTCAGCTCGCGAACGGGATCCATCATGGACGTCTCCTCTCGAATCGGCCGCTACCCGCTCCCTCGGCCCGAGGATGTCGACGTGGTCATGACGGTGCGAGGTGAATCGCGATCGTCGCGTCGCAGGGTGAAAGGCTTCTTTCCGGCGGGAAGGGCGCCCCTGCGCACCCTGGCCAGACGCTAGCGCTTCGCGTCGGGGCGCGCCAGGCCGAATCCAGGAGCGTACGGGCGCTGAACGCGCGAACGGGCGTCGGCGCTCCACCTTCTCCGCCTCATCCGAGCCGAAGGTGTGAGCGCGCCACCGCGGCCTCACGCGGGCCCGCACCAGGACTCGAGCGCGCTCCTCAGATCGGCGAGGCGCGTCGCCCGCCGGGCGGCTTCGCTCGCCCACGCGACGTGCCCGTCCGGCCTCACCAGGACCGCATCGACGGCGGCGAGATCGCTCTCCGGGGCGGCTGTCGCGCGGACGACGTCGACGCGATCGCCCCACGCCGCGCCTGCCTCCCGGAGCGGAAGCCCCTTCCGACTCGGGTGCACCGTGAGCGCGCGCGACTGCTCGGTGCGCGTCCGCCGCTGCTCCAGCACACGGACTCGAACCTTCGGGTGTTCGCGGGGACCTACGTCGCGCAGGACAACACGCTGCGGGTCTCGGAGGTGCTGCTCGGCACGCTGAGCGACGCCGGTCTCTCCCCGCGCGCCGCGGCGTGGGGGTGCTGGTCGATCGTGTATTACGTGATCGGCTTCACCCTCGAGGAGCAGGCCCTGGTGGTCCGCCCGGGAGCGGACCCCGGCAAGGCCGATCCAGCGCGCTTCCGCGAGGCGGTGGAACGAGGGGCCTACCCGCACCTCGCGGCGGCGCTCCCGCACCTCCTGAGCACCGACACGGAGGCGCGGTTCCGGTATGGACTGGGGCTCATCCTCAAGGGACTTGAAGCGGAGCTCGAAGGGGCGCCGCGACCGAGGGAGTCCAGGAGCTCGCCGCACGTCGGAGCCAAGAAGCGGGCGCCCCGCCGGAGCGGCTGACCGCCGGCGCGTCGAGCAAAGCATCCTCGACCCTGCTCGGGCCGATCTCGCGGGCTCGCTCGATGATCGAGCGACCTTCTTCGGCCGTCACGTCGCCCCTCCGCTAGCATGCCGCCAAGCCGCCCCAGAGCCGAGGCGACTCTTCACTCCGACAAAGAGAACCTATCCTCGGATCGGTCGTATGGCGAAGAATAGCGCATCACGCAATCGCACTGCAATTCTACATACTATCCTGCTCGTGTCAGCTACGGGCAACGCGCTCGCCCAGCCTGCGAACGCGCCCGCGCCTCCCCCCGATCCTGACTCGCCCACGCCCGTCCCTCCTGCTGCCGTCGAGGACCAATCCAGCGCGAGAGCCGAGGCGGAGGCACGTTTCTATAGAGGAAAGAAGCTCGCCGACGACGGCGCATGGAACGCGGCGCTCGCGGAATTCCTCGCATCCAGAGAGCTCTACCCTGGCAGCAGCGCGACGATCGGGGCCGCTGTGTGCTTGAAGCACCTCCAGCGGTTCGACGAGGCGCTCGATCTCTTCGAGATTCTGCTGCGCGACTTCTCGGACAGCCTGTCGGCCGATGTCAAAGCCAGTGCTCAGCGTGAGGCCGCCGAGCTGAGAAGCCTTATCGGCACGATCGTCATCCAGCGCGTCGCGCGTGGCGCAGCGATCACGCTCAACGGCCGGAGCCGTGGCGTCCATCCCTCGAACTCCTCGTTCCGCGTCCCGGCGGGCAGTCATATCTTACGCGTTGACAAGGAGGGCTTCGAGCCATTCGAGACCCGCGTCACCGTCGCCGGCGGGCAGACGGTGCGCGTCGACGTGCTCCTGACACCGCTCGCGATTCGGCTGCGCCGTCAGCAGGACGAAGACGACGCGGAGCTCGCCGCTCCCCATCGCCCCGCAGCAACTGCTCCAGGCGAGAAGGCCGGAACGTTCTCGGTGGAAGCGGCCGCCGGCTACGCCTTCGCCTCGTCGCTCGAGAGCGACGCCGAGCGGAGCTGCGGCAGCTTCAGCTGCTCGGGCATCTCGCGCCCGTCCGGCGTCCTCGCCGGCGTGCGCGGCAGCTACGAGTTCCCGATCGGCGCCGCCATCGAGCTCACGGCCGGGTATCTGAGGCTCCACACGTCGCTCGATCGTTCCCTCGATGCGACATACGCCGCTCCGGACGGAAGCGACGAAAGGCTCCCTATCCGGTACAGCTTTCACGACGACATCCTCATGGCCGGCGTGACGGTGATCGTCGGCGGCAGCTATCATTATGGGCTGTCATCATGGCTCGACGTCGGCGGCGCGCTCGGGCTCGGCGTGGTGCTGGCCGAGACGCGCGACGAGGTGACCGGCACGGCGTCCGACGCGCAGAGGACCGTCAGCGTGGCGGTGCAGAGCGCGGGCGTGGCCGTGCGCTCCGCCGCCGCATTCGCGATACCCGAGCTGAGGCTCCGGCTGAGGCTCGGGCACTTCAGCGCCAGCGCGGGCCTCGGCGTCGGCTTCTTCCTTGTCGACGGCCCGCCGCTCCAGACGGGCAACACCTACGTGGTCGGGGCCGAGTGCGACGAGGCGCACCCCACGGTCGACTGCGCGCCGGGCAAGAAGGTCGTGTTTCAGGAGCTGGCCCACGGCTCGTTCACGATGTTCTTGCCGAACGTCACCGCAGGATACCGATTCTGACGACGGTTCTCGGTTTCCGAGGCGCACACCGGCGCTGCGAAGACGCATGGCGAGGGCTGGCGAGAGCGCTTCAGACGGGCCGATCGAGCAGCGCCGCGCTGGCCTCCTCGTCGCTCCCCGCCCTCCTCTCCGGGTTGCTCTCCTGCACGCGACGTCAGGATGGTGCGCCGGCGCGAGGCCGGTGCAAGAATCAGCGCACGCGGCCCGCACCATGGCCGGCCAGGAGGGGCTCGATGCGAACGTTGATCTCGATGGTTATCCTGCTCGCCGCGCTCTCGGCGGGCTGCGCGGCGGAGCAGGCCGCAGCGCGGAGCGACACGCCCGGAGGCGCGGGCGCAAGCGACATCCGCCTGCCCGTGGGCGCGCGGCTCGTCGACCTGACCTATCCCTTCGACGACAAGACCATTTACTGGCCCACGGCGACGACCGGATTCACCCACGAGACGGTGCACTACGGCAAGACCGAGGGCGGCTACTTCTACTCGGCGTACACGCTCTGCGCGCCGGAGCACGGCGGCACGCACCTCGACGCGCCCATCCACTTCGCCGAGGGCAAATCGACCGCGGACGCCGTGCCCCTGTCGCGCCTCGTGGGCTCCGCGGTGGTGGTGGACGTGTCGGCCGCCGCGTCCAGGGACAGCGACTACCTCGTGACCCGGGCGGACATCGAGGCGTTCGAGCGGGCGCACGGCGCCATCGAGCCTCTCACCATCGTGATATTCCGGACGGGCTGGGGCGCGCGCTGGCCTGACAAGAAGCGCTATCTCGGCGACGATCGACCTGGCCACGCCGAGGCGCTGCATTTCCCTGGCATCGGCGAGGACGCCGCGCGGGCGCTCGTCGCGCGGAGCGTGGGGGCGGTGGGCATCGACACGGCGAGCATCGATCACGGCCCGTCGAAGAGTTTCATCGCGCACCAGGTGCTGCTCGGGGCGGATATTCCGGCGTTCGAGAACGTCGCCTCGCTCGAGTCGCTGCCCCCGCGAGGCGCGCTCGTCATCGCGCTCCCGATGAAGATTCGCGCCGGTTCCGGCGGGCCGCTGCGCATCGTGGCCGCGCTGCCGCGCTGACCGTCGCCTCCGAGCGGGCTCGGCGGCATTCCCTTGCCCCTCGCCTCCTCGCAGACGCGCAAGACCACAACATCGCCGCGGTCGCCCGAGGCGACCGACGCTAGAGGTTGACCTTGTAGTTCAGCTTGACCTCGTCGCCGTGCATCCCGCGGAACCCCCAGTCGTGGGGCGGCGACTCCGAGATACAGATCTCGATGTCCTGGTGCTCGATCCCCACCTCGTCCCGGATCTTGTCGAACAGGAGCCGCACGAGCTTCTTCTTCGTCTCGACGCTGCGCCCGGTCATCATCATGATCTCGATGATCGTGTAGGCGTCGGTCCGCACCCCCGGCGCCAGCATGTCCTCGCGATCCATCGGGAAGAAGCGGTGCGCCCGCTTGTCCTGCGGCATCTGCAGCGCCTCCATGACGCAGGCGTGGATCACCCTCGACAGGGCCTCCTTCACCGGGTTGAGCTTCTCCTTGATTCCGTAGACCTTCACTTGAGCCATCGGGGGTTCTCCTGGAACAGCGTCAATTCGTTCAACCGAACTGCTCTCGTCTCTCGTACGGGCTCCGGGCTCGGTCCGCCCGCGCTCTGACGCCCCGCTCGGCGAGGCGAGGCGACCCCGGGCCGCAGCCGCGCCCCGCGGCGACGCCACCTCGTCTGCACGCGCTGTCTTCAGTCGTCCGCGTCCTCGCCGTCGCCCTTCGGCCGGGACTGCCCTGCGGCCTCTTCGCCCTCCTCCTCGGAGAGCCCCGCGTCCGCCGCGCCCGGCGCCTCGGCGGCGAGCGCCATCCGCTCGGCCAAGGGCCGCTCGGGCAGCGTGAGCAGCGGGCCGTCGCCGAGCTCGCCGATCATGTTGAGGTACGCGTTCATCGCGTGGCACACCGAGTCGGTGCGCACGTAGCGATCCCTGACGCTCCAGAACACCCCGCCGGCGGCCGCCTTCGGGTTCTTCACCACGAACGAGCTGTCCGGCCCGTAAGTGTATTGCAAGAGCAACCGGATCGCGGCGACCACCGCGTCCTTGTACCGATCGCAGCCCGCCGTGCCCTTCTTCCGGCAGTGGTGGTACACCTCCGACATCACCTCTGCGAGCCACCCGGTCCCGCTGCTCGACAGCGACCGCTGCCAGCGGCCGTAGCGATAGGCGTCCTCGGGCCTGCGCCACTGCCGCTTCACGAGGTCGTCGGCGCAGCGGAAGACGGTCTGCTCGACGCGCTGGTCGCCGCCGGCCTTCGCGAAGTCGAGCAGCGACTGCACCGCCCACGAGCTCGAGATGGGGTTGGGCTTCCTGTAATCGTCGCCGAGGAAACACCCCTTCTCCGCGATCCTGGCGAGCAGGAAGTCCGCCGTCCTGGCCGCGGCGTCGAGGTACTTCTTGTTGTTCGTGGCCCGGTAGGTGCGCGACAGCGCGGAGAGGACCTGCCCCGTGTAGAGCGTCGACTCCTTGCCCTGGACCTTCCACGTGCCGCCCTCCTGCCCGATCAGGGCCGAGCGCACGCTTCCGTCGGGCCGCTGCATCGAGATCAGCCAGTCGGCCGCGAGCACCGCCGATTCGAGGTATTTCTTGTCCTTGGTGACGCCGTAGAGCTCGATGAGCGTGAAAATCGACTTCGACGCCGTACCGACGACGAGCCGGCGCTCGGGCCGCTCGCGCTCCAGGTCGAACGCATAGAAGAAGCCGCCGGCCGTGCGATCGCGCGCCTCGCGGCTCTGCATCCCGATCATGAAGCCGGCGGCCTCCGTCGCCAGGCGGAGCAGCCGCTCGTCGGGCTTGTAGGCGTGCAGCTTCAGCAGCGTCAGCGCCGTGGACGCGGTGTAGATCGTGTGCAGCTCGCGCTCGAACCGGTCGGCGGGAGCGTGGTAGTACTTGTGAACCCCCTTGTGCCGCGGATCGATGACGCGCAAGAGATAGCCCTTGCCGTCCTCGATGCGGCGCGTGAGGAGGGCCTTGTCGAGGGCCCGGACGGGCACGAGCCCCTCGACGAGCTCGACGCCCTTCCCCGGGCGCTCGGCGCTCTCGACCATCGACTCGCGATGATCCGGCAGCTCCACGACCAGCCGCGCGCCCGCGAGCGCGCTCGTCATCGCCGCCGCGCCGCCCGCCGCGGCCACGGCCCGGCGCGCGGCGTCCTTCAGCGCGACGCAGAGCCCCGCGTCCGACGCCTCCCCGCGGGCGATCTGCTTCCCTTCCTGAAAGCCGATCACCACGGCGCGGAAGGGGCGTTTGGACGAGAGGGCGAGATCACACGTCACCTTGTCACCGCCCGCTGCCACCTGGCGGACGAAGGCGATGGCGCGATCACGGAAGGCGCCATTGTCGAGCTCGGCGCCCGCGCCGCCGCCCTCCGGAGCCTGGATCACCGGGTCGGGCACCCGAGGCAGGTTCGCCGCGATCTGGGCGGCGAAGCGGTCGTCGCCCGGAGGCGGGGCGCGCATCCGACCTTCCGCATCTGCCGGGGCGCTGGCGGTCGCGGCCGGTGCGGCGGAGGGCTTCGCGGCCGCCGGGTCCTCGCTCGGCTTGCGGCCGTCGCAACCGCTCGTGAGCGCCGACGACAGGGCGGCGAGGGCCGCCAGGGTTGCGATGGAGAGCGCGCGAGCAGACGGCATGAACAAGGACCCAGGAAGCAGCGATTTCGACGCGTACCAAGAACCCCGTGGTCCCGCAAGGCCGAACGGAGCAGCAGCGCGCGGCTCGCTCGCCCGCGCCGCGGGCGATTCACCCGCACGCGCCGCGAGCGATTCACCCGCACGCGCCGCGCGCTATTCTGCCCGCATGGGACCCGCGCAGATCCAAGGCAAGAACGTCGACATCAAGCTGTGGACCCGGCCGGACGAGGTCGAGGCGATCGCGCTGGAGCAGCTGCGGAACATCAGCGCCCTGCCCTGGGTGTTTCACCACGTCGCCGCCATGCCCGACGTCCACTTCGGAAAGGGCGCGACCGTCGGCTCGGTCATCGCGATGCGGGACGCGGTCGCGCCTGCCGCCGTCGGCGTCGACATCGGCTGCGGGATGGGCGCGCTCCGCACGAACCTCACCGCGGCCGATCTGCCCGACGATCTCCGGCGGATCCGCGGCGACATCGAGCGGGCGATCCCCGTCGGGTTCGCCGCGCACGACGCCCCGCCGAAGGGGTTCGAGCGCCTCTCGCTCTGGGACGAGTTCGCGAGCCTGAGCCCGAAGGTCCAGGGGCTGTTCACGCGGGCGCGCTGCCAGCTCGGCACGCTGGGGGGCGGCAACCACTTCATCGAGCTCTGCCTCGACACGGACGGCGGCGTGTGGCTGATGCTCCACTCCGGCTCTCGCAACATCGGCAAGGAGCTCGCCGAGATCCACATCGCCACGGCGAAGAAGCTCGCCCACAACCGCGATCTGCCCGATCGCGATCTCGCGGTGTTCCTCGCCGGCACCCCGGAGATGAAGGCCTACCGGCACGACCTCTTCTGGGCTCAGCGGTATGCGCGCGCGAACCGCGAGGCCATGTTCCACCTCGCCGAGGGCGTCCTCCGCCGGCACTTCCCCGAGCTCGCGATCCAGGAAGCCATCTATTGCCACCACAATTACGTGGCAGAAGAGTGTCATTTCGGCGAAGAGGTGCTGGTGACGCGCAAGGGCGCGATCCGCGCTGGCAAGGGCGAGCTCGGCATCATCCCCGGCTCGATGGGCACGCGCTCGTACATCGTCCGCGGCCTCGGCAACCCCGAGGCGTTCGAGAGCGCCTCGCACGGCGCGGGGCGAAAGATGAGCCGCGGCGAGGCGAAGCGGCGCTTCACGGTCGACGACCTGGCCGCGCAGACGGCCGGCGTCGAGTGCCGCAAGGACGGCGGCGTCCTCGACGAGATCCCCTCGGCGTACAAACCGATCGAGCGCGTCATGGAGGACCAGCGCGATCTCGTGGAGATCGTCGCCGAGCTCCGGCAGGTCCTGTGCGTGAAGGGGTGAGCCGCCGGCGCGGGCGCGGATCCGGGGCTTTTCGCGGCGCGCCCCGGATTCGCGGCCCCTCCCCGCCCCGCTCTCGGCTACGATGCGCGTCGCTTTCACAGCGCGCGCCGCCTGCCTGCCGCGGCGCGCGCGGCCGCGCGGAGACGCCATGAAGTCGGACTGGATCGATCTGGGCCCCCTCTCCGAGTTTCCGGCGGAGGAGCCCGTGCTGCGCAAGGACGACGCGGGGCGTCGCTTCGCGTGCGTGCTCCGGGGCGGCGAGGTCCACGCGCTCGACGATCGCTGCCCGCACCAGGGCTACCCGCTCTCGCAGGGCACGCTGCGCGGCGGCGTGCTGACCTGCGCGTGGCACAACTGGAAGTTCGAGCTCGCCTCGGGCGCCTGCTCGTTCGGCGGCGAGCCCGTGCGGCGCTACGCCACCCGCGTCGACGGCGGGCGCGTGCTGCTCAACCGGGCCGTCGACACCGCGGCCGAGGTGCGGCGCCTCGTGGCCGGCCTGCGCGAGGCGATCCTGCGCGACGAGCCGGCGCGCGCCCTGCGCGAGGGCCTCCGGCTGGGCGCGCTCGGGCTCCACCGGGGGGAGACCGGCCTCGGCAGCCTGCACCTCGCGTTCGAGGTGCTCGCCAAGGACGGCGCGGAGCGCGCCGAGTACGGCTTCGATCACGGCCTCGCCCTGCTCGCCGACCTCTGCTCGTGGGTCGAGCGCGGCTGGGTCCCCGCCGAGGAGGCGTTCGTCGTCGCCGCCCACGCGATCGGCGAGGCGTCGGCCCGGCTCGGCCCCCGCGGCAAGGGCGCCGGCAAGGTGGGCGCCGGCTCGCCGCTCGCGCGCATCGCCGACTTCGAGCTCGACGAGCCGGCGAAGGTGAGCGAGGCGCTCGCGGCGGAGCGCCGCGACGAGGCCGAGGCGCGGATGCGCGAGCTCGTCGAGATCCGCGGCGCGGCCGGCGCGCGCCGCGCGCTCCTGCCCTTCGTCTCGCAACACCTGTACGACTACGGGCACGGCGCCATCTTCCTCTCGAAGGCGCTCGAGCTGGCCGCGCGGTTCTCCTCCGCCGCCGACGAGGTCCTCGCCGCCTCCACGGTGCAGCTCGCCTGGGCCACCGCCGACACGAGCCTGCCCCCCTTCGCCGCCACGCGCGCCGCGCTCGCGCGCCTCGCCGACGTGCCCCTGCCCGTCCCCGACGGCGCCGGGGGGGCCGCGCGCTCGGACGCCGCGGGGCCACGGGAGGCGGGGCCCGGCGCCGCGGGCGCTCCGCCGCTCGATCGCGCGGAGCGCGCCGCCTTCGAGGCGGACGTGCTCGCAGGAGAGCAGCCGGCCGTCGAGGCGACCGTGCGCTGGCTCGCGCGCGGCGCCGGTCCGCTCGCGCTGCTCGGCGCGATCGGCCACGCCGCGGCCGTCCGCCTCGCGCGCTTCGACTCGGCCTGGGAAGCGCGCCTCGACGCCGAGGTCGGGGTGCTCGACGTCACCCACGCCGTCACCTTCGCGGAGGCGGCGGCGGCGCTCGGACGCGAGGCCCTCCCGCGCGAGGCCGCGCAGCTCGCCGTGCTCGCGGCCGGCTTCGTCGGCAAGCTCCGCAAGGCGGACGCCGCGGCGCCGCGACCGCCGCAACCACCGCAACCACCCAGAGAGCGCGCGCCCGGCGGCGGGCTGCTCCAGGCGGTGGAGGCGCGCAACCTCGGCGCGGCGCTCGCGATCGCGCGGGAGCTCGACGCCGCGGGTCGCCGGCGCGCGTTCGCCGAGCTCGCCCCCTTCGCCGCGTTCGACGCCGCGGTGAGGCCCATCTTCACGGCGCACGCCGTGAAGACGCTCGAGGCCCTGGAGCGGCTCGAGTCGTCCGATCCTCAGCCCGACGGCGCGTACCTCGCGGCGCTGCTCACCCACGTCGTCCCCGTCCGGCGGGAGGTCTCTGCGCGCCGGATCGCGGCTGTGGCGAGGAAGTTCATGTCCGATGGGCGGCCACCCGAGGGGCTGTATTGAGCCGCGCGGCGTGCAGGTCCGAGCCTTGCCCCCACGCCCGAGGCGCGGCGCCGGCCGGTCGCTGGGCGGCGCGCGCGGCGCGCGACGAGCGCCGCGGGGGAGCGGGCTTACGCGCCTACGTCGGTGTCAAATCAATGTCACCCGAGCGCTCCGCCGCCCGGCTGCTCGTCAGGTGGCCAGAAGAGAGACGTGCACTGGAACGAGCATCCTTCATACTGACCGTCTATGCGGCTTGAGCCTGGATCCCACGTAGCGCCGCACCTGACGCTCGACACCCTGCTCCGGATGGGGGGCGTCGGCAGCATCTGGACGGCGCATCACCGCGGGCTCGGCAAGGACGTCGCCGTCAAGTTCATCTCAGCGTCGCTCGCGACCGATCCGACCGCGGTCGCCCGGTTCCACCGGGAGGGCGCGCTGATGACGAGGATCAAGAGCCCTCACGTGGCCGAGGTGTACGAGCACGGCGTCGCCGACAACGGACTCTCGTACATCGTGATGGAGCTGCTGCGGGGCGAAGAGCTGTCCGACCGGCTCGCGCGCGCCGGGCGCCTCCCCCTGCCGGAGGCGGTCGCCCTCGTCACGCAGCTCTGCACGGGGCTCACCGCGGCCCACAAGCTCGGCATCATTCACCGGGACATCACGCCGGAGCACGTCTTCCTCGCCGACATCGGCGGAGGCACCTGCGTCAAGCTGCTCGATTTCGGGGTGGCCAGGGGGGATGTCGACCCTGACGGGACCACGCTGACGAACACGGGCGCGGTGGTCGGAAGCCTCGTCTATATGAGCCCGGAGCAGTTCTTCAACCCGAAGCTCGTCGACGGCCGCTCGGATCTCTGGTCCGTGGCCGTCATGGCGTACCACACGCTCACCGGCGCACCGCCGTTCGAGCAGAAGGGGATAGAGGCCCTCCTCGGCGCCATCCGGATCGGCACGTTCTCGCCTCCGAGCCAGCGTTGCGCCGAGATCACGCCTCCCCTCGACACGTGGTTCGTCAAGGCGCTTGCCCGTGATCCGTCCGGCCGCTTCGGCTCGGCCGAGGAGATGTCCGAGGCGCTGCGCCGGGCGGTCGACGGGCCGCCCGGGCCGCCGGGTCCCGGGAGCGCGCCTCCCGAGGCGGGTTGACCGGCATGGCGCGCACCCGCACCCCGAGCCGTTCCAACCATGAGCTCGTGTTTCGCAGCGCCCGCAAGGGCGAGGAGGGCACCCTCGCGACGGTCGCCTACCGCGCGTTCCAGGCGGGTGATCCGGAGGCGTGGCTGCGGTATTTCACCGAGCACGCGCACCTCGCCCTCGACAACGTGATCGTCGCGGAGACCGACGGCCAGCTCGTCGGATACGTCGCCTCGCTCGACCTGACGATGAGCTTCGCGGGCGCGGACGTGCCGTTCCAGGGCCTCTCGTCCGTCGCGGTGCTCCCGGAGTTCCGCCGCCGGGGCATCGCGGATCGGCTCGTGCGCGAGAGCCTCCGCCGCATGCGCCGCCGCGGCGAGGCGCTCGCCCTGCTCCACCCGTTCCGACTCTCGTTCTACCGCAGGTTCGGCTTCGGCGTCTGCGAGCTCCGGGACGTCGTGCGCACCTCTCCCGATCGGCTCCCGGACTCGGTGCTGCGCCGCCACGTGAGGGCCTTCTCCCGCCCGCGGGACGAGCCGCTCATCAAGCAGGCCTACGACGCCGCGCGGGCCGACACGACCGGGCAGCTGAAGCGGAGCGACTACTGGTGGGACGTGCGCGTCTTCAAGCGCTCCCCGAGCGGCGCGGTCTACGTGGATCCTGGCTCCAAGGCGATCGCCGGCTACCTGTTCTTCGACGTCCCGGAGGGCGGCGCGTACGGCGCCCAGCAGCTGATCGTCCGGGAGCTCCGCGCGCCTACGCCGGGCGCGCACCGCGGGCTCATCGGCTTCCTCGGCGCGCTCGGCGACCAGTACGAGATCGTGGAGCTGACGCTCCCGCGCGGCCACGGCGCGCCGCTGCTCGACGAGCCCGGCATCCGCGAGGAGCCGATCGTGTACGAGACGGCGGCCCGGCACCCCGGCCTGTGCCCGCCCGCGCACGCGGCGCACCGCCGCAGCGTCCTCGGCCTGACGGCGGCCGGCGCGATGGGGCGCATCGTCGACGTCGCCGCCGCGCTCGCGCTGCACCCGTCGCCGCGGAAACACGCCGTCCGCGGCGCCATCGGGGTCGACGTGGAGGACCCCGTGTTCACGGACGCGCCGCGCGCCTTCGACGTCACCTTCGCGGCGCGCGGCGTCCAGACGACGCCCGGCAGCACGGCGGGAGACCGCCTCTCGCTCTCCATCGAGCGGCTCACGCAGATCTATTTCGGCGCCGCCTCGGCGCGCGATCTCCTCAGCCAGGGCTTCGTGGTGGGCAGCGCCAAGGCGGCCGCGCTCCTCGACGCCGCGTTCGCCGGCCCCCCGCTCTTCCTCGGCGCCTTCAACGGGTTCTGAGCGCCCCGCTCCACCGCGGTCTCCGCCCACCTCTGCTACATGCGCCGGCTACGGAGGAAGAGCTTGAGCGAGCGCGACGTCAGCGCCGTCTCTTCCCCGCCCTTCCGCGCCTCGACGGCGGCGTCGTCCTGGGTGTCGATGAGGAGCTGCCACGGCCTGGGATCGTCGGCGAAGGGGAGGAGGAAGCCCAGGTCGCACGGCGACGCGTTCAGCAGCAGGACGAAGTCGTCGTCGACCAGCCGATCGCCCTCCTCGTCCACGTCGTCGAGCCCCTCTCCCGACAGGAACACGCCGAGGCACTGCGTGAACGGGTTCGACCAGTCCTCGTCGGTCATGAGCTCCCCGTCCGGGCGATACCACTGGATATCGTAGGTCTTGCCGCCGCGGATCGGGCGCCCCTTGAAGAAGATCGAGCGCCTGAGCGCGGGGTGCTCGTGGCGGATGCGGATGCATTTGCGCGTGAACTCCAGGAGCGCCCGCGACGGCTCGTCCCAGCTCCACGGCTGCCACGTGAGCGGGCTGTCCTGGCAGTACCCGTTGTTGTTCCCCTCCTGCGTGCGCCCCCGCTCGTCCCCGTGGAGGATCATCGGCGTCCCCTGCGAGAACAGGAGAGACGCCATGATGTTCCGCACCTGCCGCGACCGCAGCTTCAGGATCTCGGGATCGTCGGTCGGCCCCTCGACGCCGCAGTTCCATGAGCGGTTGTCGTCGGCGCCGTCGCAGCCGCCCTCCCCGTTCGCCTCGTTGTGCTTCTCGTTGTACGAGACGAGATCCGCCAGGGTGAAGCCGTCGTGGGCCGTGACGAAGTTGATGCTCGTGTACGGCTTGCGCCCGCTGTTCTCGTAGAGATCGCTGCTCCCCGTGAGCCGGAACCCGAGATCGGACGCGATGCCGCCGGAGCCGCGCCAGAAGTCGCGCAGCGTGTCCCGATAACGGCCGTTCCATTCGGCCCAGCGCACCGGAAAATTGCCCACCTGGTAGCCGCCCGGGCCCACGTCCCAGGGCTCGGCGATGAGCTTCACCTGGCTGAGCACCGGGTCCTGGTGGATGATCGTGAAGAAGCTCGAGAGCTGGTCGACGTCGTGGAGGCCGCGCGCCAGCGCCGCCGCGAGGTCGAAGCGGAACCCGTCCACGTGCATGTCGAGCACCCAGTACCGCAGGGAGTCCATGATCAGCTGGAGCGTCTGCGGATGACGCACGTTGAGGGTGTTCCCGGTACCCGTATAATCGAAATAGTAGCGCTCGTTGCCGGGGACGAGCCGGTAGTACGTCGGGTTGTCGATGCCGCGGAGGCTCAGCGTCGGGCCCAGGTGGTTGCCCTCCGCCGTGTGGTTGTAGACGACATCGAGGATGACCTCGATCCCGGCGGCGTGGAGCGCCTTCACCATCTCCTTGAACTGCCGCACCTCCGACGCCACCTCGGCGCCGGCGCGGTACCCGACGTCCGGCGCGAAGAAGCCTATCGAGTGGTATCCCCAGTAGTTCCGGAGCCCCTTGTCGAGCAGGAATTTCTCGTGCACGAAGGCGTGCACGGGCAGGAGCTCGATGGCCGTGATGCCGAGATACCGCAGGTATCCGATGATGGCCGGGTGGGCGATGCCAAGGTACGTCCCGCGGAGGTGCTCAGGGACCTCGGGGTGCAGCATCGTCAGGCCGCGGACGTGCGCCTCGTAGATGACGCTTCGGTGGAACGGCACATACGGGCGCCGGTCTCCGCTCCAGTCGAAGGACGGGTCGATGACGACGCCGAGCGGGGCGCCGAGCGCCTCGCCCTCGGCCATGGCGAGATCGCCGTCGGGCTCGCCGCTCCGGTGGGCGAACGCGCCCGCGTCCCACTGGACCCGCGAGGCGAGCGCCTTCGCGTACGGATCGAGCAGGCGCACCCGAGGGTTGAAGCGCAACCCCCGCTCCGGAGCCCACGGGCCGTGCACGCGATAGGCGTATTTCTGCCCCGGCCCTACCTCCGGCACGTAGACGTGCCACACGAGGGAGGTGCGGTGACGCATCGGCAGGCGTTGCTCGTTCCCCTCGTCGTCGACGAGGCACAGATCCACAGCCTCGGCGTTCTCGGAGAAGAGCGCGAACTGCGTTCCGATGCCGTCCCATGTCGCGCCGAGCGGGTACGGATCCCCAGGTCGCAATCCTTTGCGCTTGTGATTCATGATGGTCTCGGTCTGGAGCTCTACGCCTGGGGCGCGGCCCCCCCTCGCTGACGCTGCCGCCCCGGTCGGCGCGCTCGCACGGCTAGGCGACGTGGGCGCGCCGGCTGCGCAGGACGTCGGTCACGACATCCGCGACGTTGCGTGCCATCCCCTCTGCGAGGCGGAGCGCCTGGGCCTGATCGCCCTCCGGGGCGCACATCCTGAGGTGCTCGATCACGTCGACGAGCCGCCGGGCTAGCTCGCACGCCTCCGTCATGGAAGCTGGTGACTCAAACGGGGTCCTCCGCGGCGGGAGGGAGCCCATCTCTTCGCTCGACGTCCTCGTGCTTGAAATCATGCCTGGCTCCTTGAATCGGTGATGGCTGCGGTCCGCACCCCCAGAGCAGGCCTCGTGCCAGCACGGCTCCCCGTGCGGGTGCTCACCGCAGACACAACGGTAGGTGGCGGGAAGACAGGATGGGCGGCACAAATCGCCACATGTGGGGCGATTTGTCCCCCCACAGGCACCGTCCTCGGTACGTCAGGGCGGCACGCACCGGACAGCCAGACGCAAAAATTGAAAGCACGATGCGCACCGCAAGGCAGCGCACGATGAAGGCTGTCCGGGACGGCCGCACAGGCTCTGCTGGAGTGTGCGCGAGTTTCCATGGCTGCTGTGCGCTCCTCGGTGCGGGGTGGGCGGGCGTGCCGCGCGCGCTCGCGGCTTGCGTGGGCGAAGACGGTGTCGCGCGCGCGTCGCGGGCGGGATGACGAACGTGGCGAGCGACATCGCGGCGCGGGCCCTGCGTCGCGCGCGCCTTTCGGGGCAGGCGGCCTCGCGCCGCGCGTGGTGGTCTCGATCGCAGCGCGGCCCCGAGGCGGCTATGGCAGCGCCCGGGGGGGCCAGGTTAGTATCCGGTCGGCCGCGGCGGCCGCCGGTCCAACGCGTCGCGGTCGAGAGAGCTCATGATCGGAACACTCCAGGCGAAGATCCAGTATCTCAAGAGCAAGAACCTTCACAACTGGCTCGGCGGCTACGCCCGGCAGAGGATCGAGAACGCCCGTGCTCCGCGCCCGCTCGGCCCGCGGCACGTGCTCTTCGCGGTCTGCGACCACTGGGAGCCAGGGTGGGAGAACGCCACACCGGAGGTCGGCGACGCGCGGGTGAGGACGTGGTCGGAGCGGTATCCCGAGATGGCCGGCGCCTACCGCGACGCGGACGGGCGGCACCCGCGCCACAGCTTCTTCTTTCCCGGGGAGCAGTACACGCCCGGGTGGCTCGACGCCCTGGCGGACCTCACCCGCCGCGGCTTCGGCGAGGTGGAGCTGCACTTGCACCACCACAACGACACGGAGGAGAACCTGCGCGCGGACATCCTCAGGTACCTGGACATCCTGGGGAAGCACGGGCATTTCTCGCGCGACCCGGACGGGCGCATGCGTTACGGGTTCATCCACGGCAACTGGTGTCTGGCGAACTCCGGGCGGGACTCGCGGAACTGCGGAGTCGACGCGGAGCTCCCGCTCCTCTTCGAGACGGGCTGCTATGCCGACTACACGTTCCCGTCGGCCCCCGACGAATCGCAGCACTCCATCGTGAACCAGATCTACTGGCCGACAGGCAACCTGGCGCGCCGGAAGGCCCACGCCGTGGGGGCGCGGGCCAAGGTCGGCGAGGTGCTGGAGGACCGGATCCTGATGATCGAGGGCCCGCTCGCGCTCGCGGTGACGCGCCGGGGAAACCGGGTGCGGATGCGGATGGAGTACGGCGCGCTCCAGGCGATCGACCCGCCGACGCCGGACCGGGTGAAGACGTGGGTGGATCAGAACATCCACGTCGCCGGGAGGCCCGAGTGGGTGTTCGTCAAGGTCTACACGCACGGCGCGCCCGAGGACCAGGCGGAGTCGCTGCTCGGCGCCGGGGGCCACGCGCTGCACCGGGAGCTCACCACCCGGTACAACGATGGCAAGGAGTGGGTGCTCCACTACGTGACCGCGCGGGAGATGTACAACATCGCGATCGCCGCGCTCGAGGGGAAGGCGGGCAATCCAGGTGACTACAGGGATTACCGCCTGAAGCCTCCGCCCTGCGCGAGCTGACCGTTCATCCCTGAGACATCCCCTCGAATTCTTCGGGGAATTCACAGGGAAGCGGGGAGACGGGGAGTGAGATTTTCGGAATACTCCCTGTCTCCCGCCTCCCTGCTCAATTTCCCCGCTGAATCAGCCCGCCGCGCTGCCCCGCCGCTCGCCGAGGACCTCCTCCAGGAGGGCGTGATAACGCGCCCCCACGACGTCCCAGGACAGCGCCCCCACGCTGCCCCGCAGCGCCTCCGGATCCCACCCCATGTCCAGCGCCCGCGTCAGCGCGGCCCCGAGCGCCCCGGGATCGCCCGCGGGGACGAGGAGGCCGTTGCCCCCGTGACCTTCGCGGACGAGCTCCGGCACGCCGCCGACCCGGGTCCCCACGACGGGGCGGCCGGAGGCGAGCGCCTCCAGGACGACGTTCGGGCAGCCCTCGCGGCGGCTCGGCAGGCAGAACACGTCGCACGCGGCCATGTAGTCCGGGATCTCGGCGGGCAGCGCCCAGCCGAACAGCCGCACGCGGTCGCCCAGGCCGAGCGCGCTCACCTTCGCGCGCAGCGGCTCGAGCAGCTCGCCGCCGCCCACCATCATCAGGTGCACGTCGCGGCGGCCCGCCTGGTCGAGGCGCGCCATCGCGTCCACGAGGACGTCCACGCCCTTCTCGGGCACATGATAACCAGCGTAGAGCACGACCTTCGCGTCCGCCGGGACGCCGAAGCGCCGCCGCGGCTCGGCCCGGTCCCGGATCGCGAACCGCGCGCCGTCGACCGCGTTGAGCTGCACGACGACGCGCTCCCGCGGCACCCCGAGCTCCACAAGGCGCTCCCCGAGCGCCCCGCTCACCGCCACCACCCGGGCGCAGCGCTGGAGCGCCGGCGCGATCTGCACCCGCAGCGCGGCGTTCCTCGGCTGCTCGTTGATGTCGCTGCCGAGCACCGTCGTGACGACCGGCACCCCCGCCGCCCGCGCGAACGCCTCCGCGGCGACCGTGTCGGGATAGGCCCACGCGGCCAGGATCGCGTCGTACGGGAACTCGCGCCGCAGCTCCGCCATCGTGCCCCGCAGCGACGCGTGGAGCGCCCGCGCGTGCAGGCTCGGCAGCCCCGGGATCGACCAGTAGGTGGGGAACAGCGCGTCGATGCCGGTGTGCGCCTCGCGCGCGCCGCCGAGGAGCTCCCGGGGCGCGCTCCGCGCGCGCGTCCACCAGGGCGTCGGGGCCACGAGCCGCAGCTCGCAGCGGCGCGCGAGCGCCCTGTACGTGTGATAGCTGTACGGCGCCATCGTGGGCAGCCGCGTGGAAGGGTAATGATGGGTGAAGACGAGTACCTTCATCGCGCGCTCGCCTGTCACGTGAGGCTGAAATAGAGCTGCTCGTATTTGCGCGTCATCTTCTCGAAAGAGAAGTCGTCTCGCACCCGCACGTGCCCCGCCTCGCCGAGCCGCCGCCCCAGCGCCGGATCGCGCGCGAGCCGCTCGATCGCGTCCGCGAGCGCGTCGTGGCCGTCCACCGGGACGAGCAGGCCGTGCTCCTCGTTCCGCACCACCTCCGGGACCCCGCCGACCGGCGTCACGACGACAGGCAGGCTGCGCGCCATGGCCTCGAGGACGGCGAGCGGCAGCCCCTCGTCGCGCGAGGGCAGCACGAAGAAATCGGCGGCGACGAGCAGATCGGGCACGTCCTTGCGAAAGCCGAGGAAGCGGGCCTCGGCGCCGTGGACCCCGAGCTCCCGCGCGAGCCCGTGGATCCGGTCGCGCTCGTCGCCGTCGCCGACGACGAGCACCGTGACCGCGACGCCCCGCTCCCGGAGCCGCGCGAGCGCCCGGAGCAGCACGTCGTGCGCCTTCACCGGATGGAACGCGGCGGGCATGATCCCGACGAACACGCCCGCGTCGAGGCCCAGCTCGGCGCGCACCTCGTCGCGCGTCCGCCGCGCCGGGGTGATGTCGACCCCGTTGTGGATGACAGAGACGTTGCTGGCCACGCCCACGGCGCCGCTCTTGTTGGCCGTGTCCTGCGAACAGCCGACGACCGCGTCCGTCTCACGCCACTCGAAGCGCGACGGAACGCGGATGATCCCGCGCGTCTGGGCGTGATCGGTGAAGACGAGCCGCGCCCGCGTAAGGAGCTTGCCGATCGTGGCGTAGTGGAGCGCGGTGGGGTTGTGCGCATGGACGACGTGCGGCCGGGAACGCGCGAAGGAGAGGGCCGCGTGCGCGAGCCGCGCGGGGAGGCGCCCGCCGAGCACCGTGGTGGGCAGCGCCCGCTGCCGCGCCAGCTCCGAGAGCGGCCCGCCGCGCAGCGCGAGGATGGAGGCGTCGTGGCCGTGCCGCCGCTGTGCCTCGGCGAGGCGCAGCACGAAGTGCTCCATACCTCCGCCGTTCAGGCTGCTCACGACATGGACGATCCGCAGCGTCGAAGTCCCCATGAATGCTTGTGCTACCCGAATCGGGTCCCCTGTTGAAGCGCAAACCGCACCCCGCGGTCCCAGCGCCTCCCCCGCACGCCGGCGATCGTGGCGTTTGATGGACGCCCACGCATGTTGGCGCGTGTCGACCGTCGTCGACGTTCGTCGACGTTGGGTGGCGCTCGCACCCAAGGTCGCTGGATCAGCGTACCACCTCGCCTCGCCGTCACCTCACCTTTTGATTTGCCGGACGGAAGCGGCTACTAGACGGGCATGAATCCTGAGCTTCGGCGCGCCCTGGACGAAGGCATGCGCCGCGTGCCCGGCATGGATGCCGCGACGAGGCTGCTCGCCGTGCGGCTCGAGACGGTGAGGGCGCTCCTTGCGCGCCGGCTCGCCGAGAATCCGCTCCCCGTGCCCGACGCCGTGACCCCGAGCGAGATCCCGTCGGTCGCCGAGCTCGGCCCGGGGGACAGGGTGCTCGCGGAGCTCGATCAAGACGGATTTGCCTTCGCGCTCCACCCGGCCGACGTCGCATTCTTCAACCGGCGGAGCGAGAAGATGCCGCGCCTGCGCTACAGCCTGCACATCGTGCTGCGCGGCGGCTACGTGTGCGTCCGCAAGCGCTTCGTCGGCCAGCCGCGGAACGCGCCCATCGAGGCGCACGTCTTCGCCCTGCTCGGCCTCTTCTTCTACAACGAAGCGGCCGCGCTCTTCCGCCTGCGCGACCTCCCGAGCGTCCCGAGGATCCGCGATATCAACCTTGTCACGCGCACCCTTTACCTCGACTACGTGCGCGGACAGACGCTGCAACATCAGGTCGCCGAGCGCGGGCAGAAGGTCCTCGACATCGACCTCGCGCCGCTCGGGCAGCTGTTCGATCCGGAGCGCGACAAGCGGGAGATCGAGGCGTTCACGAGCGGCGGCGGCGAGACCTACCGCGGCCGGATCGAGGAGATCGTCCGGGCGATGAACACGCGCGGCGTCGCGCCGCTCGACGTCAAGCTCGGCAACGTGCTCATCGGCGAGAAGACGGGCGCCCTGTACTGGATCGATTTCGAGCGGGCCGCGCTCGAAGGCACCCCCCGCTACCGCGATCGCCTCGAGGAGCACCATGACCTGGTGAACCGGTGGTTCGGGCTCGCGCTCCCCGGCGACGGCGGGGCGTGAGGCGCGCGCCGCGGCGATCGACGAGCGGCTCCGGCGATCGAGGGTACGATCGATGACGAGAGATGAAGGCGCGGCGCCGCGAGGCGCCATCGAGCGGATCGGGGAAAAGACGGGGCGATCGTGGCCGAACATCGAGGCGGCCGCTCGGCTCTCGGCGGAGACCCGGGCGCGGCTCGCGGCGCTGCTCCGCGAGCAGATCCCGTGCGACACGAGCGTCGTGGTCTTCGGCTCGCTGGCGCGGGGCGAATACACGACCGGGAGCGATCTCGACTGGACGCTGCTCATCGACGGTCAGGCCGACGAGGGGCACTTCAGCCAGGTCCAGGCCATCACCAAGATCCTGAGGGAGGCGAAGTTCCATGAGCCGGGGCCGACGGGCGTGTTCGGCAACGTGGCCTTCAGCCACCCGATCCTCCACCAGATCGGCGGGCAGGAGGACACGAACAAGAACACGACCCAGCGCATCCTGCTGCTCCTCGAGTCGCTCGCCATCGGCAAGCCGGACGCCCACGAGCGGGTGATCAGGCTCGTGCTCTCGCGCTACGTGGAGGACGACCGCGGGCTGCGCTACGGCAGCAAGCGCGAGATCCTCCCGATGTTCCTCTTGAACGACATCGTCCGGTACTGGCGCACGGTCGCGGTCGATTTCGTCTACAAGCAGCGGGAGCGCAGCTCGGGCTGGGCGCTCCGCAACGCGAAGCTCAGGATGTCGCGGAAGCTCATCTTCGTGAGCGGGCTCATCACCTGCTTCGGCTTCGAGCTGTTCTGCAAGGACCGGACGACGTTGACCGACGACGGCGAGCGGCTCTCGACGCCGGCGCTCGTGCGCTTCTTGCGGGAGCGCATCCGGATGACGCCCCTGGAGAGCCTGGCGGAGGTGCTGCTCCGGCCCTCGATCTCCGCGGAGACGGCGCGCACGCTGTTCGACAGCTACGACGCGTTCCTGGAGCTCCTGTCGAACGAGGACGAGCGCGGCCGGCTGAAGCAGCTGCCGCTCGACGACCAGCTGGGCAGCGACCCGACCTTCAAGCGGGTGCGGGACATCGGGCGAGAGTTCCAGGGCGGGCTCAACCGGCTTTTCTTCAAGGAAGACGAGGAGCTCTGCAAGCTCATCCAGACCTACGGGGTGTTCTGATGCGACCGGTGGGCTACTCGACAGGGGCGCTCGCCCTCAGCGACGTCGAGCGGGCGCTCTCGATGCTCGAAGGGAGCTCGGCGACCGCCGTGGAGCTCTCCGCGCTGCGGATCTCGGAGCTCAGGCCGCTGCTCCGGCTCCTCGGCTCGCTCGATCTGTCGCGGTACCGCTACGTCTCGTTCCACGCCCCGAGCCGCTTCGACGCGGCGGAGGAGCGCGCCGTCGCCGACGCCATGGCAGAGGTGGCCGCGCTTGGATGGCTGATCGTCCTCCACCCCGACACCCTCCATGATCTCGGCGCCTTCCGGCAGCTCGGCGGCCTCCTCGCGCTCGAGAACATGGATAAGCGAAAGCGGACGGGGCGCACCGTGGAGGAGCTCGGCTCCTTCTTCGACGCGCTGCCGGACGCGTCGTTCTGCTTCGATATCGGCCATGCGCACCAGGTCGATCGCACGATGACCGAGGCCCATTTCCTCGTGCGGGAGCACAGGACACGGCTGAAGCAGCTCCACGTGAGCGAGGTGAACGCGGGGAGCCGCCACGGCGCCCTCAGCCGCAGCGCGGCGCACGCGTTCCAGCGGATCGCCGCCCACGTCCCCGAGGACGCGGCGCTGATCCTGGAGACCCCCGCGTCGCCCGAGGATCTCGAGCGGCAGATGACCATCGCGCGGGCGGCGCTGTCGATCCCGGAGGGGCTGGAGAAGGCGCACGCCTGAGGGCGCGCGCGGCGCCGCATCGCTCCGGCTGCGCCCGAGCTCGGCGGCGTCGCTGGACCGATCCGGGAACTCTGGATCGCCCAGCGGGCGGGCCGCGCGCGCTCGAGGCGCTACGCTTCCGCTCGTTCCCGGCGCGACCTGAGCCGGAACCGGGGGACGACGATGAAGCTGAAGACGCTCGCGGCGGCGAGCACCGCGTGGCTCGCCGCCCTCGCGCTGCTGACGGCGAGCGGGTTCACGCTCAGCACCACGTACATCAGCCGAGAGGTCGGGGGCCTCTTCAACATCGTTCGAGAGGTGCGGTCGATCACGCAGCTGGAAATCCACCTCCTCTCCCACGAGCGTGAGAGCGCCCGCATCGCGCTGACCCACCTCCCCGAGCACGTCCGCGCGCGAGACGCCGCCAGGCGCGAGCTCTCCCGATGGCTCGAGGACGCCCGCGAGCGGCCGGCCACCGCGGACAGCGCCGGCGTCTTCGAGGAAGCCGAGCGGGAGATCGAGCGCTACCTCGCCACGCACACGGAGACGCACGAGCACCGGCAGGGCGGGGCGGACGCGATGGTGTCCCACGATGAAGTCGACCGGACGTTCGCCGCGCTCGAGCGGCTGCTCGCCGGAAGGCTCGCCGAGGCGCGGATCGCCCGGGGGCGCGTCGACGAGGTGAACAGGCTCTCGGAGATGGTGAGCGTCGGAGCCGCCGGGATGCTGCTCGCCGGCGTCCTGCTCGCGCTCTGGCAGCTGCGCAGGTGCGTCTATCGCCCGCTCCTCTCGATCCGCGCCGCGATCGACCGCTACGGGGCCGGCTCGCACGACGCCCGCGCGCCGCAGGGCGGGCTCGACGAGCTGCGCGAGATCGCCGTCGCGTTCAACGAGATGGCCGCCGCGCTGGCCGAGCAGCGCAAGAGGCAGCTCGGGATCCTCGCGAGCGTCGCGCACGATCTGCGCAACCCGCTCGCCGCGCTGAAGCTCACCGTCGACCGCCTCCGGCCGGATCGGCCCCTCCCTCGCGAGGAGCAGCTCCGGCCGATGCTCGCCCGCATCGGGAACGAGGCGGCGCGCTGCGATCGGATGCTCACGGATCTCATGGAGATCGCGCGGATCGAGGGCGGCGAGATCGAGCTTCGCCTCGAGACCCGGGACGCGTGCGAGCTCGCCCGCGACGTCGTGGAGCTCTACCGCCCTGCCGCGACCGCGCACGAGCTCGAGCTGTCGCTCCCCGACGAGCCCGTGCCGCTGTGCTGCGACCCGATCCGGATCGAGCAGGTGCTCAACAACCTGGTCGCGAACGCCATCAAGTACTCGCCGAAGGGCGGCGCCGTGCAGGTGACCGTCGCGAGCGTGGGCGCCGAGGTCGCCATCGCGGTCTCGGACCGCGGGGTGGGGATCGCGACCGACGATCAGCGACGGCTGTTCGAGCGCTACTTCCGCGCGCCGTCGTCGAGCCGCGTGGCCCCGGGCGTCGGCCTCGGCCTGTGGGCCGCGCGCCGCATCGCCGAGGCGCACGGCGGGCGCATCGAGGTGACGAGCGCCGCGGGCAAGGGCTCGACCTTCACCCTGCGCCTGCCGTCCGCGTCGGGCGCGCCGCGCGCGTAGGACCTCGTCGCCCGAGGTCTCCCTGGAATGAGCGAGAGGTCTCTCCGGGCTCCCGGGGGGGCCTCCGCGGGCACACAACCCGGACGCGCGCAACAAGAAACGGACCTGGACGCCGGTGATGCCTCATCGCTGAGCGAGCGCGAGGTCGACCGCTCTGGCAAAGGCGGTCTCCGGCGGGCCCGGCGGGCTGATCTTGCTCGCGGCCTTCCGGGCAGTGTCCCGGCCGTGCGCCATCGCGACAGAGAAGCCCGCCCAGGCGAGGAGCTCAGCGTCGTTGTTGCCGTCTCCGAACGCGATGATGTCCCGGCGCTCGACCCGGAGCTTGC
Source organism: Sorangium sp. So ce375 (assembly GCF_051473855.1). Classification (NCBI taxonomy): domain Bacteria; kingdom Pseudomonadati; phylum Myxococcota; order Polyangiales; family Polyangiaceae; genus Sorangium; species Sorangium sp. So ce375. The sequence continues at coordinate 1,888,243 of NZ_CP150335.1, read as the reverse complement.
TCGCGAGGCTCTCCGCCGCGAGGGCTTTGTTCGCGCTCGGCGAGGCGAACTCGAGATACTCCGGATCGGTCACGACGACGTAGAGACGTCCGCCGTAGGCGCCCTTCATCTCCGGGAAGAGCTCCGCGATCTTGCCGGCGGACTCGCAGAGGATCAACTTCTGCACGCCGGAGGCGGCCAGTCCAGAGAGATCCGCGGTCTCGGGGCTCCAGCCCGTCCTGCTGGCGTACAGGCGAGTCCACTCGGATTCCGCCTCCATGAAGACCCCATCGCGGTGATAGACGAGCAGGGTGAGCCCCGCGCGGCGACCGAGCTCGTAGAGGGCCAGCGCCTCTGCTTCCGGCACGGTGAACTCTTGCAGGAGCTCGTTCGTCCCGGCGTGGCGCACGACGGCTCCCTGCGAGGAGATCGTCCAGCTCATCGCTCCGACATGATCTTTGAAGCGCAGGATGTTCTTGTGATGCCTTCCGGAGGCGATGACGATATCAAACCCGGAAGCGCGCAGCCGCTCGAGCGCCTCCTTGTTGTCGGGGCTGATCTGCTTGTCCGGGCCGAGCAGGGTGTCGTCCAGATCGATGATGGCCAATCGCGTGTTCATCAGACTGCGGTCTCCTTGATGCGGCGCGGGCGGCGGCCCGCATGGCCGCCGCTCTAGGGCTCGATCTCCCAGCCGAAGAGCCCCGGGGTGCGCGCGCGGTGCCCGCCGAGCGCGTCGCCGGGCAGCCAGGGGCCGTCGGCGGCCCAGCGGGCGGCGAAGGCGTCCCGCAGCACGAGCTCCGCGAGCTTGCCCCTCGGCGAGAAGCCCCACTCGGCCTCCTGCGAGACGTCGTCCGGATCGGCGTAGAGCCGCCAGACGAAGAAGCCGGCGCACGTGCGCGCGTCGAGGAACGGCGCGATCACCGCGGCGTAGGCCTCGGCCTGCGAGCGCTGATCGACCACCACGTCCTTCATGCGGTCGGGCCACTCCCACGGGCGCACGGCGGGATCGCGCCGCGTGGTGTAGCCGATCTCCGTGAGCAGGACCGGCTTGCCCCACGCGCGCGCCACGGTGTCCACCCCGGCCGCCACCTTGCGCCCCCCGCGCAGCAGCTCCTCGAACGACGCGCCCTCGCGCTCCGCGAGCGGGTAGAACGCGTTGATGCCGATGAGGTCCAGCGCGTCGAAGATCAGCGTGTCCTCGACGTCGTCCCAGTTCGCCGAGTAGGTGAGCAGCCCCGGATACACGCGGCGCACCTCCTCGATGATCGGCAGGAAGCTCGCCGCCCGCGGCGTCGTCACCCAGCTCCGCAGCTCGACGCCCACGCTGAGCATCTCGGCGCCGCCCTCGCGCGCGACCGCGGCCCACGTGAGCAGGAACCGGCGGTACGACTCGGCCCAGCGCGCCCAGCCGGCGTCGTCCCCGGGATCGATCAGGGCCCGCCACTCGCCGCTCTCGACCCAGAGGTGCGGGACGAGCAGCACCTTGAGCCCGCGCGCGTGCGCCTGCGCGATCGCCGCGAGCACGTTGCGCCGGTTCTCCTCGAACGGCGCCTCGAAGACGAGATCGACGCCCGTGCCCTTGCCGTCCCACACGCGGCCGAACGGCGTCAGGCTGACCCACGTCGCGCCCATGGCCGCCGCCTCGTCCATCGCCCGCCCGCTCGCCGCGGTGCCGTAGCCGCGGCCCGGGTGCCGCAGGTTCTCGATCGGCCCGATCGTCACGCCGCGCACGCCGCCCCAGCCCGACACGGCCCACCCCGCCGCGCCGTACGGCAGGCGCTCCGGCGCGATCCGCGGCGCCTGCGGCGCGATCCGCGGCGCGGCGCTCGCGGGACGCGCAGGAGCACCGACAGCCGCCACCGACACGGCGAGCACGGCGCCCGCTGCGCGGGCGAGCGCGCAACCTCCTCGACTCATCCCTGGCACGGGCCGCCTTATACCAGGCAGGCGACCCACGGGGCCGCGGACGTCACCCGCCGTCGCTCGCCGGGGGCCGCTGCGCGCCGTCGCCCTCCCCGGGCTGCTGCGGCTCGCGCGCGCCCTGCTCGGGCTGCGACGGCTCGCGCGCGCCCTGCTCGGGCCGCGACGGCTGGCGCCGAGATGCGTCGCGCTCCTGCCGCGCGCGGGTGGTCTCCTCGCGCCATGCCCGCTCGCGCTCGAGCTTCTCGCGCCGCCGCCGCCGCTCGCGCTCGACCTCCTCGTAGATCACCTCGGGGCGCCGCGCGTCCACCCGGGCCCTCCCCGACTGAGCCACCCGCGGCGCCTCGCCCTCGGAGCTCGCGGCGCTCTCGGGAGCCGGCTCGGCCGCCGGGAGCTCGGCTGCCAGGGGCTCCGGCGAAGGCTCGGGCGCCGCAGGAGCGGCCGCGCTCTGTCGCACCGCCGCCACCGACGAGCGCGCCTGGTCCGCGCGCTTCGCCAGCGCCTTCGCCGCGGGCGCGGTGCTGCCGCCGCCGTCGAGCGAGCGCATCTGCACGAGCCACACGCCGCCGAGGCCCGCGAGCATCCCGAAGAGCGCAAGCGCGATCGCGAGCCGCCGCGGCCACGGCGACGGACCCCGGCGCACCACCGTGAGCCGCTCCGCGTCGTCCTCCCCCGGAGCGCGCGCCTCGAGCGCCGGCGTGACGCGAGGCGCCGCGCCCGCGCTGACGCGGTGCACGACCTTGCGGCCGAGCGGAACGGGCGTGTCCTCGGCTGTGGGCGGCCGTCCTGGCACGCTCGCCCACGGCTCGGCGGAGCGCTCCGGCGGGCTCACCATCACGACCGGCGGGGGCGGAGTCCGGCTCGCCCGGAGCTGCTCGCCGCCGTCCCACGACGCGCCCGCGTGGGACACCAGCGTGATGTCGGACAGAGCGCCGCCTCCAGGGGCATTCCACTTGGCCGTCTTCTCGAGGTCGCTCATGAGATCGTCGGGCGACATCCTCGGCAGGTCGGCCAGCGTGTCGGCCTCCCACTCGTCCGCGACGGGCCCGGGAGCGGGCGTCGCCATGCGGACGGTCTCGTCCGCCCGGAGCGCCTCCCACACGCGCTCGGCCGCGTCCTCCGCGCCCTCGCCCCCGAAGCGCGCGAGCGCGAACGCGAGCTTCGCGACGTCCGGAGGGCGCGCCTGCGGGTCCTTGTCGAGGCAGCGGAGCAGGAGCGCCCGGAGCTCCGGGGGCTCGACCCACGCCGGGAAGGGCGCGGGCGGCTCGGTCAGGACCTTTGTGCAGATCTCGAGCTCGGTCGGCGCGTCGAACGGGCTCGCCCCGCAGAGCAGCGCGTAGGCGATCGCGCCGATCGACCAGATGTCGGCGCGCTCGTCGATGCCGCCCGCCGACCTCATCTGCTCCGGCGCCATGAAGAGCAGCGATGTCCGCATGGCGCCCGACGCGGCGTTCGGCCCCTCGCTCTCGACGCCGCACGCGACGGCCGACACACCGAAGTCGAGGACCTTCACGCTCGGGGCGCCGTCGCCGAAGCTGAGAAAGAGGTTCTCGGGCTTGATGTCCCGGTGGAGGATCCCGATGCCGTGGGCCTCCACGACCGCCTCGCAGATCTGCAGGAGGTACTTCACCGCCTCCCTGACCCGGAGCGCCCCGCGGCGCCGCAGATAGCTCGTGAGATCGGAGCCTTCCAGGTACTCGCTGACCACGAACGGCGCGCCGCCCTCGACCCCGACGTCGAGGATCCGCGCGACGTACCTGCCCTTGATCGCCTGCGCGGCGCGGGCGCCCCGGAGCAGCCGCTCGACGGCGTGCCTGTTCTCGGCGATCCTCGGATCGACGCGCTTGAGCGCGACGCGCTGGCCCGACGCGCGATCGGTCGCGAGCTGGACGACGCCCAGGCCGCCGGCGCCGATCCGGGTCTCCACCGCGTACCTGCCGGCGACGATCTCTTGCCTCCGCGGGCCGCCCTCGGCCGCCCACGGCGCATGTTCAGCGTCGGTCCGCTCCCGTGCGGCCGCGCGATCCTCTCTTCTGGGCTTCAGCGACGTCAACGCACTGCCTCGGTGTGTGTCCGCGAGCGCCGCGGACAGAGTCAAAGCCTGTGCCATGAATAGCAGCTTCAAAGTGCTGCTATCGCGTCCATGACGTGTCGTCTAGTGACTCTCTGATACGAAAATGTCCGTTCTGCGCGCATTTGGGCGCAGTTGCTGGCCGGCCAGCTGGCCGGCCGGCCGGCCTGCAGCCCTCTCATGAGCGGCTGCGGTGATGCGCCATCGGCCATCCGCCATCGACGCGCTGTCCAGGTGCTGTCCACGCACCACCCACGCGCCACGCGCGTTACGGGGGCAGCCCCAATGCGAGCGCCACCAGAGAATCGACGCCGCTCAGGATCAGGACGAGCGCTGCGGCGGACCCGGCGCCGAGCCCGAGCGCTTTCAAGGCGCGGAATCGTGCTGTTCCGCGTGTTCCGCGCGACCCCGGCCGCCCGTGCTGGACGCCGCGCGTGACCCAGCACCACCCGAGCATGGACAGCGGGCCGAACGCATAGAGCGCCGCGCCCCAGGTCGCTCCGTTCCAGCAAGCGCGGCGCTGCTCGGGCGTGAGCCGCCGTTTGTCCCAGCGCTGCAGCGCGAACGGCAGCGCGATACCGAGGACCATCTGGAGCACGAGGCGGAGAGTGCTCATGTCGCGCGCCGACATCCAGGACGAGCGCGCCACTCAGGCAGCGCCGGACAAGCGCTGATCGCCAGCGCACGCCGCAGCGCGTCGCGGCAGAGCTCGGGTGAGCGACTCGCCACGCGGCTCCGCCGACCTCCTGCGTCGAGGAAAGTGCGGCAAAAATCGCGTACCGGCCTTCTCGATCTCGACGGGGATTGGTACGAACGAGGAATGACAACGACTGAGGCAGGGGACATCAGGAACGTTGCAATCATCGGGCACAAGGGGGCTGGGAAGACATCGCTTGCCGAGGCCATGCTGTACGTCGCCAAGGCGACGGCCAAGCTCGGCAAGGTGGACGACAAGTCGAGTATCCTCGACGATACCGCCGAGGAAAAAGAGCACGTTTGCTCGTTCGAGGCGAGCGTCGCGCACCTCTCCTGGGGAGGGAAGAAAGTGAACCTCGTCGACACGCCGGGCGAGGGGAGCTTCCTCGCCGAGACGCGGCTCGCCCTCGCGGCGGTCGACGCGGCCATCCTCGTCGTGAGCGGCAAGGACGGCGTGCAGCCGATCACCGAGCGCGTCTTCGGCTGGGTGAGGGAGGCGAAGCTGCCGTGCATGATCGTCGTCACGAAGGTCGACGCCGAGAACGCCCGGCCCGACGAGGTGCTCGCCGAGGTCCGCGCGCGCCTCAAGGCGCCGCTCGCGGTGATGGAAGAGCGCGTCGGCGAGGGGCTCCAGCACCGGGGGGTCGTCGCGATCCGGACGAAGAAGGCCTGGCTCGACAAGCCCGAGGCGCCCGCCACGGCCGCGGGCTCTCCCGTGCCGGCCGACGCCGCGGGCGCCGTCGAGAAGGCCCGGGGCAAGCTCGTCGATGACGTCGCCGGCAGCGACGACGAGCTCACCGAGCGGTACCTGACCGAGGGCGATCTCACGCAGGAGGAGCTCGATCAGGGGCTCCGCGCCGCGGTCGGCCGGGGGGCGCTGATCCCGGTCTATTTCGCCTCCGGGGTCCGCCCGAGCGGCGTCGCCGCGCTGCTCGACGGCATCGTCGAGCTCGTCCCGCCGCCGACCGAGCGCTCGGCCTGGAGCGGCGTCGTCCCGAGCGGCAAGCCCGGCGCCGCGCCCCAGGCCGCGGAGCGGCCGTCGTCGGCGGAGGCTCCCCCGGCGGCATTCGTCTTCAAGACCTCGATCGATCCGCACGCCGGCCGCACCTCGTTCGTGCGCGTGCTCTCCGGCGTGCTCCGGCCCGACGCCACGATGCTCAACGCGAGCACCGGCGGCGCGGAGCGCCTCGGCAAGATCCACAGCGTCGTCGGCAAGGATCACAAGCAGGTGGACGAGGCGCGCGCCGGGGACATCGTGGCGCTGCACAAGCTCAAGGCCACGCTGAGCGGGCACACGCTCTCCGACGAGAAGCACCCCTTCCTGTTCAGCGCGCCGGAGCTGCCGCCGGCCCTCTTCTCGCGCGGCGTGCGGTTCGACGCGAAGGGCGGCGAGGACAAGGTGGGCAACGCGCTCTACCGGCTGACCGAGGAGGACCCTGGGCTCAGCGTGCACCAGGACGCGGCGACCCGCGAGCTCGTCGTCTCGGGCCTCGGCGCCCTGCACCTGGAGATCACGGTGGAGCGCATCCGCCGGCGCGTCGGGGTCGACTGCCGGCTCGGCCCGCCGCACATCGCCTACAAGGAGACGATCTCGAAGAAGGCCACGAACGTCGAGGGCAAGCACAAGAAGCAGACCGGCGGACATGGCCAGTTCGGCGTCTGTTACATCGACATGGAGCCATTGCCGCGCGGCGGCGGCTTCGTCTTCGAGGACGCGGTCGTGGGCGGCGCCGTTCCGCGGCAGTTCATCCCCTCGGTCGAGAAGGGCATCGTCAAGTCGATGTCGAAGGGCGTCCTGGCGGGCTTCCCGATGATCGACGTCAAGGTGCGGCTCTTCGACGGCAAGTACCACGACGTCGACTCGTCGGACGCGGCCTTCCAGATGGCGGGCAGCAAGGCGTTCAAGGCCGCCGCCGCGCAGTGCGCGCCGGTGCTGCTCGAGCCCATCGTGCGGCTCTCGGTGACGGTGCCGAGCGTCGCGATGGGCGACATCATCGGCGACATCAACAGCCGCCGCGGGAGGATCATCGGCACCGACTCGGTCGAGAGCCAGACGATCGTGAACGCGTTCGTCCCGCTCTCCGAGGTGCTCGAGTACGAGTCGAAGCTGAAGAGCATGACCCAGGGCAAAGGCACGTTCACGATGAACGTCGAGCACCTGGAGGTCTGCCCGCCGATGGTGCAGGACAAGGTGATCAAGGAGAGCGGCTTCAAGGCCGAAGCCGACGAGGACTGACCGCGCCCCCCGAGCCCCTTCACTACCGTAGGCCCTGGGGGAGGGAGCTCGCCGCGTGGCGCTGTGCGGGGGACGGGCCGATGTCCGAGCCCGCCTAGGGATGGATGTGGACGATGGTCCCTTCCCCCGTGGCCTTCCCCGTGCTGACCCCGTGCCACCCCTCGGGCACCGGCGGATCGGTCCAGAGGAACACCAGGCGCGCGTCGATCGGCGACAGGTTGATGCAGCCGTGGCTCCGCGGCTTGCCGTAGTCGTCGTGCCACGGCGCCGCGTGGATCGCGTAGCCGGCCTCGAAGTACTGCACCCACGGCACGTCGCGGAGCTCGAACTTGTTGTCGACCTCGTGCGCGTCCATGGTCGTCGTGACGTGTTTGTCGCGGATCCGGAACGTCCCGCGCACGGTCGAGAAGGTCTTCTTGGGGTCGCCGAGCCCGTCACGGCCCGTCGCCGCCGCGGTGGCGAAGACGGGCTTCCTGCCCTCGTAGAGGATGAGCGTCTGGCTCAGGATCGAGATGTCGATCCACTTCACGGTCCCCTGCGCGAACGACGGCAGCTCCGAGGGCTTCACCGCGATGGCGACGTCGGAGTCGCGCACCCACGTCCCGTCCTTCGCCTCGACGAGGCGGGCGCCGCCGACCTTCTTCGAGCGCCCCGTGAGCTGCACGGCGGAGTGCCACGGCAGCTCGCCCGCCTTCTCCATCTCGCCGCCGGAGATGTCGTAGCGCCTCGCGTCCTGCCGGTGCACGAACGCGAGGGGCAGCTCCCATCCCTTGGTCATGTCCACGCCGTGGAACGTCGAGCCGCGGGCCGGCTTGAGCTTCGAGGTCGGCACGAGCCGCGCGTCGGTGGTCATGGCGAAGCGCCGCCCGCCGTCGCCCATGAAGGTGTCGATGAGGGCGAGCCCTGCCTTGCGGGCGATCCGGTTGGTGATGATCGCGTAGCCCGGGACCTTGAACGACGAGATGTTCGGGAGCTGCCGTCCGCCCTTGAAGAACCAGGGGATCTCGTCGCTGCCGTTGCCGCCGAAGAGCTCGCTGTCGCCGAGCTCGGGCGGATCCGCGGGCGGGTCGCCGACGACGTTGCCCGCCGCGTCGAGCGGCACGTCGTTGGCGCCGACCTTGATCTCGTCCCACTTCTTCTTGAGCTTCTTGTAGCTGCGGAGGTGCCGCTCCAGGCTCATCTCGTACTGGAGCTGCTCCTTCGTGGACGGCATCCGGTAGTAGTTCGGCGCGATGGCCCGGACGAAGGCGTACGGGTACGGCATCGGCTTGGACAGGTCGGGCCGCCGCGTGAGCGCCCGGAGGATCGGGTGCTGCATGTCGATCGTGGCGTCCCCGTCCGCGCACATGTACCCGGCGGGCAGCACGCGGTAGTAGCCGCCCTGGCAGTCGTCGAACGCCGCGGGCTTCTCCCCGCGGGGCGCCGTCCCGCCCGCGCGGAGGTAGCCGAGCTTGGCGGAGCGGCGGTCCGCCTTCTCGTAGATGGGCGCGACCATCTGCACGGCGCCGATGCGAGGCCCGTCCGGGCGCGGGAGGGTGGCGGGGTCGTTCTCGGCCGTCTTCTGGGCCGCGCCAGCGGAGAGGCTGATGATGCCCTCCGGCGTGGCGTTCTCTCCGCCCTTGCAGGCCGGCGCGACCGGCAAGGCGAGGGCGGCGACGGCCAGGGCGAGCGGGAGGGGTCCGCGCGCGGGGGCCGGGATCGCGGAGCTTCGCTGTCGGGCATCCATGCCCCGGGAATGCCGGACAGACGGGCCGGTGGCCAAATTTTGGCCAGAGGCGCGCCGCCCTCGCGGGCGGGCGGCGGCGGCGCCACGGCCGGCGCGGGCCCTCGGCGAGCGGCGGGTGACGGGACGGGCGGGATCGCGGCGGCGCGCAAAAGGTGCAGGAAAGGGGTTGCGCGGGAGCCAGGTCTTGGGTAGGTTCCGGGCCCTCGCGAAACCCGCGAGAGTGCGCCACTAGCTCAGCTGGATAGAGCGTCGGCCTCCGGAGCCGAAGGCCAGTGGTTCGAATCCACTGTGGCGCGCCAGCGGAATCATTGACTAATTCGTCGAGGGCAACTTCGGCCGAGATAGGCCTGGCGCATGTTGAAAGGCCAGGATGACCGGCCTTGATGTTACCTCACGGTCATCGCCGTGCATGCCTGGCTAGAGGTGCGCACTCCGCTGTGTCATACGGAGAACCTCGTTGCCGAGGGCTTTCCTGTCCTCTTCGATGCCTCACGCGCGACCTTGCGCTCCGGCGAGGAGTGACGGCGGGCAGTCGTGGCGGCTCGAGTGCCGGTGGACGGCGCATCCGTCGTGGCGTACCACGAGGTCGGCTATCCCGCCGATCTTGAGATGTCGCTTCGCGTCCTTCTTGGTTGGCTTGCTCCATCGATGCGGCCGCTTGCCGTTGCGGCGCCTGGTTGGCCACGAACCAACTGGATCCGGTCGCGTCCATCCTTCTCGACGCGCCACTTCACAAGGATGACGAGCCACTCCATGGCCGCTTCCACCGCGGTCCCGGACAGCTACGCGTGCCGCGTCATGCCGCTCTTCGGCGGCTCCCCGGGCTCACTCCAGCGCACCAAGGCGTAAGGTGCTCCTCGCCCTTGCTGTGGACGCCGCGCGGAAGGCGATGGCGAGGAGAAGCAGGAACGGAAGACAAAGCGGCCAAGAAAGAAGGGCGGAGAGGGGCAGGAGGCTCTCTTTGGGCAGGCGGCCGGCGTAAGGATCTGCGCTGCTCAATCGTGAGCGCGGCAACGCCGACCGTTTGACGCACGCAGCGCAGCCCGCGACAATACGAGGAGAGACGAACGATGCAGGGAAGACCACAGCTCATCGAGCAAGTCGTCGGAGCTGTCCACGCACGTAAGCCGGACGTCCCCGTCCGCCGGCTGCTGCGCGTGGCGCCGGGGGGCGAAGGGAGATGGTTCGTCCAGATGCTCACGGCCGCGTTGGAGAACGTCGGACGCCGGGTGATCCCGTTCGACCTGCCTGCGTACGACATCGACGCAATGGAGCACGTCCTCGGTCAGCTCTGCCAGGCGCTCGGCCTCGAGAGGCTACCCGTGCGCACCTGGAGCCGACATCTCACCATTCACGAACGCGTGGCAAGCGTGATGGGTGAGCTTGCCCAGCGCGGGCAGGACGCCCCAATGATTGTCCTGTACATCCCGCGAAGCTGGTTCCGGCACCCCGAAGATCCAAGGCGTACCTTGCCGGACAACCCGAAATCAGTGCTGAAGGCGCTCCTCAAAGAGAGCCTGGATGCCATTGTAGCTTCCGCTCATACGCCCCCATGGCTCCAGCAGCAGGCATGCGCGGTTGCTGAGGATCTCCCGATGCCCGAAGCCGGCGAGGATTACCTCTTCGATGGGAGCAAATGGGACTGGCTGGGATGGGGCGATATGCGAAGCGAGGCCAAGCGGCTCGCGGGCATCGGTGGCTCCGGGGCCGTCGGGCGGCCTCCGCTCGTGCTGCGCCTTGGCGTGGCTTGCCTTTCGGTCGGCCATTCCGAGCAGGCGATCCATCAGGTCTTCCAAAAGCCCGACCCCTACTCCGATCTCGTCCTGATGCTTCAGGAAACATTGAAGGCTCATCGCGAATGGAGGCACGCGCTGAGCCGGCTCTCGCTTCCTAGGTTCCCTGTTCCAGGGGCGGTCCTCCACGAGATCGCCGGCGACATGGTCGATGCACAACGCGCACTGGCGACATGCCTGCTCCGAGACGAGGAGCTTGGGGCCAGGGCGGACGAGGCGCTCCGTGACATCATCGGCGGGGCACGATCGCCAGCTCCCCTGGAGAACGAGCGGCTAATGAGGCACTACCGCGAGTCAGATGGGGCATCGACGCCGAGGGAAGCGGTCAAGAAAGGGACCATGCGCTCGTGGCTGGAAGTCCTACATCACGGCGCTCACCTGGGTCCAGAAGCGCCGCTCGACACGGAACCGCTCTCGCGCCTTATTCATTACGAGCGCGCATGGTCACTGAGCGTCGACTTCAAGGAGTACGAGGCGGCCGCTTCGGTATATCGCTCCATTCTGGAAGACGATCCCCAAGACGCCTACAGCCATCACTACCTGGCCTGGAACCTAGATCAGGCGGGAAAGGATGGCCGTACCGCGCGGGACGAATACCAGCAGGCGATCGCCCGCGACGACGACAATCCATGGTACAATAGCCGATATATCACGTTTTTGCGGGCCAACGGCTTCAGGCGTGACGCGCACGAGGCATGGGAGCGCGCAGCTGCCCGCGTGCTCTCAGGCAAATGGGCCACGCGGGTAAAGCTCCCCGCCCATTTCCATTACTGGATCGCGCGCACTGCCCTCGATGTCGGTGATCTGGAGCTATCGCGAAAAGTGATGAACACGTTGACGCCACAGGATTTCAAGGACTACCCGAAGCTCGGAAAGTTGCGCGAGGAGCTCGCGCAATACGACGAGATCGAGCGCTTGGGTGAGCCGATATATCCTTCGAGCGTCGCCGTCGCGAAGCGCTGGAACGAGCCGCTGCTCTTGCCGCCATTGATCATGGTGGAAGCGCCTCGTGGCAGGGCGTCGCAGCTTCGCGAGGCTCGGCTGCTCGATTGGTATCCAGGGCGCGTGGAGTCAATCGAGGATGGCAAGGTCACCCTGATCCTCGCAGAGCCGAACAATCGGACGCTATTCACGGTCGAGGTGGACGAGCAGAGACTCGTGGGCATGGCAAGCGGAGAGCCCCCGCAGATCGGGCGCTTCCTCGAGTACGGCGGCTACGAAGGACAGGTGGCACGCGTGCGCTACCATGCACCGCGGCGTCCACTGACAGAGGCCGAGCGCGAGGAGATCGAGCACGGGCTGCGCTATCTGCGCGATGAGACGACAGCGAGAGGCGCTTGATGCTCCCCGGACGCGACGCTCTGGATCGCACGAGGCTCAACTTCTTCATCGCCGGCCCCGGTCCGGGGGAGGGCCTGGCGATCGCGCTGCCCCGCCCGGCGGGGGGATGGATTTTCGTCGACGGCTGCAAGGCCGGCACTGGGCGGTACCCGCTGCACGAGATATGGAAGCGCTACCGGATCGACGACGAGCCCGCCGAGGGCATCGTGCTCACGCACCCGCACAAGGATCACTACGAAGGCATGGTCGAGCTCATCGACCTTACCTCACCTCGCTGGCTCGCCTGCGTTGCCACCCATCATCGAAGCGAGGTAAAAGCGCTGCGCGATGATCCGATCGTCGAGGACTATCCGGGCCTGCTCGCGGGGCCCGTGAAGGATGTGCTGTCCCGCATTCAACATGAGTGGGACTGGAACGGGACCGGGCGGGTCGAGCTACGCGCCGGCGAGCGGCTCCCGCTCGCACGTACCGACCTGACGATCGACGTCGTCGCCCCGGATCGGGATGGTTCGCGCGCGTTCTTCCGACCCGCCGGACTCGCCAAGCGACTCTGCACGCGCGCGAACGAGCTCTCCGCCGTGCTCCACGTGCGCTACGGGAGCACACGCCTCGTGCTGGGCGGCGATCTTCCCGAGCACGATCACGGCGTCGGCCCGCGCACTGGCTGGACGAAGGTCCTTCAATCGTACCCAGAACTGCCTGGGAGCCTGATCTTGAAGATCCCGCATCACGGCTCGGACGGCGCCAGGCACGACCAGATGGTCGGTCCCTCCGTGGCACCGAAAGGCGCCCGCTGGACGTTGACTCCCTTCCAGGGAGGACCAAGACGCCCGCTGCCAAGGCTTGACAGAGGCGAGGGGGTCGAGGCGCTTCTCGAGGGCATCGACCAGGTTCACCTGACCTCGTTGCCAACAGGATGGAACACAACGGCGCCGCTGACCTCACCGGTGGCGCTGGATGCGATCGTGCCACCGAGCCCGACCCCGGTGACGGGGGCCAACTTCAAGGCGCGCGTCGGTCTCGCTCCGTGCGACGTGCTCGACGCCGTGTGGCTCATGTCGGTCGATGACGCGAGCAATTGCGTCGCGGAGTATCGCGGTGATCGGGCGCTCGTGATTACCCCTCGGCGTGCAGCAACGCCGCGCCCTCGGCGGCGCGCGCCGACAGCGACGACGACGCGGCGGCGGTGAGGCACGGCATCTTGGCGTCCGCCCATGCGCGCCCGCTTCCACATGCCGGTCGCGGCATGGCGCCCCCTCTAAGCAGTAGAAGACTGCGCCTCGCTGCAAGCGAGCGCGCCGCGCCCGTGGCAAGTCTCGAGTACGTCTGCAGTACAGAGATCGCTGTCCTCGTCGCTGAAGCGTCCGCCCGCACGGTCACCCCCTGACGAGCTGCATCTCCGTCGACGTGAACGGCCGCGGCGGCAGCTTCGCGCGGTCGCGGAACCCGAACCGCGCGTAGAACGCGTGCGCGTCCTGCGTGCCGAGGTGGACGTGGCTCGCGCCGCGGACCGCCGGGTGCCCGAGCAGCAGCCGCACCACCGCCTCGCCCACCCCGCGGCCCCGCAGCGAGGGCGCGACCATCACGTCGTAGATCCACGCGCGCCTGCTCCCGTCGCTGATCGCCCGCGCCGTCGCCACGAGCCGCCCCGATGCGTCGCGCGCGCCCACCCACGCCGACGAGCCGAGCTGCGCCCGCGCGATGGCCTCGCGCGTCACGCCCTGGTTCCAGTAGCCGCCCTCCAGCAGATCGACGGCCGCTTCCGCGTCGCGCGGGCCCAGCGCGCACGCGAGCACGCAGCCCGCCGGCGCCCGCAGGAGCTCGGGCACCGGCGTGTCCGGGCACGCGCCGCGCAGGAGCTCGATCGCCGCAGGATCGCCCGGCGCCCCCCGCTCCCAGAGCTTCGTGAGGATCCGCGCCCGCTCCTCGGGCGTGCGGTTCTGCGCGAGCTTCGCCTTGCCGTCGAGCCGCGAGAGCGGGACCGCGAGCACGAGGATGCCCGCGATCGCCTTGCGATAGAGCGGGCTCGACGCGTCGAGCGGCGCGTACCCGCCCTCGGGCTGGTACTTCTGCATCAGCGCCTCCAGCACCTCGGCCTTGTGGTCCGGATCGTCCACGCGCTCGATCACCCCGTGCGCCTGCGCGCTCCGGTAGAGCGTCGTCGCCGGGCACGCCCGCTCCGGATCGGTGAAGTAGCTCGGGATCGACGCGACGACCTGCTCGCACGACACCACCGCGGGCCGGCCGACGGCCTCGGTCTTCTCGCCCGCGGGTGCGCCGTGGAACGCGATCGCACCGCGGACCACGACGCCGTGCACCGCCCGCAGCAACGGCTCGCCCTCGGCCGTCGTCGACGCCACGTGAACCACCTTCGCGAGCCCGAGGAGCGCCTCGGCCTCCGCCCGTTCCATGCGGAATATCTCCCTGCGCATGCGCTGACACTGGCGCGCACCTGGTACTCCCGAAAGATCCGGTTCGCCGATTTCTGCTAGACCAGTCCGCATGCCCTGGGAGCTCGCCCTCGCCGTCGATCCCGCCGCGCCGCAGCCGATCTTCCTGCAGATCGCCCGCGCCATCGCCGACGACATCCGCCGCGGCCGGCTCCGCGCCGGCGCCGAGCTGCCGGGCAGCCGCGCGCTCGCGCACTCCCTGTCGGTCCATCGCAACACCGTCCTCGCCGCGTACCGCGAGCTCACCGCCGAGGGCTGGATCGAGGCCAGCGCCGCGCGCGGCACCTTCGTCTCGGCGGAGCTTCCGGCGCCGGCGCCCCGCGGCTTCGCCCGGCGCGCCGCCGCGCGGACGGAGGTGCCGGCGCGGCTCGGCTTCGACCTCGGCGCGACCCCGCTCCGGCACGTGCCCCTCATCCCGCCCGGCACGCTCCGCATGAGCGGCGGCCTCCCCGACATGCGCCTCGTCCCGACCGCGGCGCTCGCGCGCGCCTACCGCCGCGCGCTGCACACCGGATCGAAGCGGCTGCTCGACTACGCCGATCCGCGCGGCGACGAGCGCCTCCGCGCCGCCCTCGCCGCGATGCTCTCGACGGTGCGCGGCCTCGCCGCCGGGCCGGAGTCGGTCCTCGTCACGCGCGGCAGCCAGATGGCGCTCGACCTCGCCGCGCGCGCGCTGATCGCGCCGGGCGACGCGGTCGCCGTCGAGTCGTACGGCTACCGCCCCGCGTGGGAGGCGCTGCGCCTCGCCGGCGCGCGGCTCGTCCCGCTGCCGGTCGACGCAGCGGGCCTCTCGATCGAGGCGCTCTCGGAGCTCGCCGATCGCGAGCGCGTTCGCGCCGTCTACGTCACCCCGCACCACCAGTACCCCACGACCGCGGTGCTCGCGCCCGGCAGGCGCATCGCGCTCCTCGAGCTCTGCCGGGCCCGCCGGATCGCGATCCTCGAGGACGACTACGATCACGAGTTCCACTACGACGGCCGCCCGGTGCTGCCGCTCGCCAGCGCGGACACGGCCGGCGTCGTCGTCTACATCGGCACCCTGTCGAAGATCCTCGCGCCCGGGATCCGGATCGGCTTCGTCGTCGCCCCCGAGCCGCTCATCGAGCGGCTCTCCCTCCACCGCACCTTCGTCGACCGGCAGGGCGATCACGCCGTGGAGCGCGCCGTCGCCGAGCTCCTCGAGGACGGCGAGGTGCAGCGCCACGCGCAGCGGGCGCGCCGCGTCTACCTGGCGCGGCGCGATCTGCTCGTCGCGTCGCTGCGCGCGCGGCTGCCCGACGCGCTCGACTTCGCCGTGCCAGCCGGCGGGATGGCCCTGTGGGCCAAGGTGGACGCCGCGATCGACGCGGACGCGTGGGCCGAGCGCGCGCTCGCGCGGAAGGTGGCGTTCTCGGCGGGGCGACGGTTCGCGTTCGACGGCAAGAAGCGCCCCTTCCTGCGGCTCGGCTTCGCGGCGCTGGACGAGCGGGAGATCAGCGATGCGGTGGAGAGGATGGTCGAGGCGCTGTGAGCGCCCAGGCAGGCGGACCAGCTGAGCGCCGCGATCTCCTTTCTTCCTCAGGTGCTGCGCACCCTGCGCACGCGCGACACACGGTCGATCTCCGTCGGCATGTACGCGGCGTTCGTCACCGGCGTGGGCTTGTGGCTCATTTACGGCCTGCTCACGCAGGACGTGCCCATCGTCATCGCGAACGCGATCACCTTGGTGCTCTCAGGCACGGTGTTCCTCCTCAAGCTCCGATACGGCTGAACTCTCCTCCTCCCACGCGGGCGCTGTCTCCGACAGACCGCGGTCGTCCCGCGGCCCCGCCGCCATCGAAGCGCGCTGCGCCCGCGGTGGATGAAGGAATGGATCCGACGCGGCAAAAGCCCCGCTGGCTTGACCTCGCCCGCGCCCCCTCTCACGATGCGACGTAAGGGGGAATACAATGAATGGCGCGGTGCTCTACGACCTCGCGATGCGGCTGCCGCTCGCCGTCCTCATGCTCTATAACGCCCTGTTCGTCGGGCGCGATATCTATGCTCACCTGTTTCTCTGGAGTGGCCCCAGGGGGCTCACGTACGGGACGACGGTGGCCTCGCTCGTGGCCACCGAGGCCTACCTGCTGCTCGTCGCGGCGCTCACGCTCGTTCGCCTCCGCCCTGTACGCAAGCTGAGCGGCATCGTACCTCGCATCACCGCGCTCGCCGCCGGCCTGCTGCCGGCGAGCATCGCATGGCTGCCCAAGGTCCCGCCGATGCCCGGCCGCCAGGTGGTGGGCACATTGCTCGTCGTCGCTGGGTTGGCGCTCGCCGTGGTCAGCATCGGGTGGCTGGGCAAGTCGTTCAGCATCATGCCCGAGGCGCGGCGCCTCATCACCGGCGGCCCATACAGGCTCGTGCGCCACCCGGTCTATCTCGCCACCCTGATCCAGGGGACGGGCATCATCTTGCTCTATCCGTCCATCGCCGCGCTCCTGATCTACACCGTCGAGACGGTCCTGCAGATCATCCGCATGGGATACGAGGAGCGCGTGCTGCGCGACACCTTCCCGGAATACGACGACTACGCGCGCAGGACGTCCGCGCGGCTCGTCCCTCGCCTCTACTGACGAGGGCTCGCGCGGCGCGCGTCGCGCCAGGGACGCGGCGCCATGGGACAGGATGCCACACCTGTCGCATGGCGCCTCGCGCTCCCCGGGCCCGGCGCTCTTACCTGGATGGGTCGGCCACGCGGCCGATGAACAAGATCGCGCTGGTCGCGTGATCCCGGATGAAGAAGAGGAACGGGCGGTCGAAGCGGATGGTGGCGGGCTCAGGAGCCGACGTCTCGCCGATGACCACTGCAGTCGCCGCCGCCGCCTCGGTGCCCGCCTCGTTCACGGAGACGAACGCCTTCTGGAGCACGTCCGTAATGAACAGGCCGCCCTGCCCGTTGATCCCCGAAAAATCCGCGCGATCGGAGAAGGCGATGGGCATGCCCAGATCCTCGAGCGGCGGGACGAGGGGCAGCGTCGAGGCGAACTTGAACCTCGGCAGCGTCATCGTGACGCTCCGCGACCCGAGGGAGGCGAGGACGCCATCGAGCCGCGCGGCGTCGAGCCCCGCCTCGAAGCCCCCGAGCTCCGACGGGAGCACGAGCACCATCGACAGCTCGCCGCCGTCGTAGGGCATCTCCAGCGCCTCGTAGCCGTCGCCCTCGCCATAGCGGATCTGCGCGTGGTTCGTCATCATCGGCACCGAGACCGTGGAGCCGTCCGCCAGCGTGAAGTCGCCCGGAGCCGTCTCTCCCTCCTTGAACGGAAACTGCCATGCTGCATTGAAGTAGATGGCGTTGGTCAGCACGAGCCGGGTCGAGGGCCCGAGGGCGCCTTCAGGCAGGAGGTCCTTGATTCGGTCTTCGGTGCGCTCGGCCACCCAGCCGTTGATGATCCCCCGCGCCTCGTCCGGCGCCTGGACGAAGTCGACGACGTGCAGCCCGGCCCCGTAGCTCTCCGCCAGCACGTCGAGGAACGACGGCACGAACGAGGAGCCGACCTGCCCCCAGATCGCGTTGGCCACGTGGAGCCGGAACCCCCCGCCGTCCTGCCCCTCCGCGCCCTCTCCGCGGCGCGCGAGCGCCAGATCGAGCGCGTTGAACGCCGGGTGGAGCCGCGCTTGCGGCAGCGTGAAGCGCAGCGCGCGCGCCATCTGGTCCGCCGTTTCCCCGCGCGCGCCCGCGTACGTCATCGCCAGCGCGCTCGACGCGCTGTACGGCGAGCAGAAGAGGTTGCCCGGCGCGGCGCCGATCCGGCGGTAGAGCTCGAGCGCGAACGCCGTGTTGCCGGCGGCGAGCTCCCTGGCGTCGGCCTCCGGCACCCGAGGCGCGCGGACCCGCTGCTTCTCCGAGGCGATCACGCAGCCCGCGGTGCCCGGATCGGTGCACCCGGACGGCGCGGGCTGTGGCCCCGGCTCTGCGCCGCCAGCGGAGCAGCCGGCGCAGAGGAGGAAAAATGGCAACAGGACCACGGGGATCGGAGACCTACGCATGCGCCCGGCGCAGCAGGGGGCGTGCCGAACCGACCATGATAGGATGGATCCCACCATGCGGAGAGCGCGAGAGACAGCCCTCGGAGAGGAGCAACGCCCGTGATCGTGCTCCTGATGGGCGTGAGCGGCGCCGGGAAGACGACGGTCGGGGCGCTCCTTGCGCGCGAGCTCGGATGGGAGCTCGTCGACGCCGACGACCTCCACCCCGCCGCCAACATCGAGAAGATGCGCTCCGGCAAGCCGCTCGACGATCGGGATCGCGCGCCGTGGATCGCCGCGATCGCGGCGCGCACCCGCCGGCTCCTCGACGAGGGGCGCGGCGCCGTGATCGCCTGCTCGGCGCTCAAGGCGGCGTACCGCGCGCAGCTTCTCGTCGACCCCGCGCGGATGCGCCTCGTGCACCTGACCGGCGATCCCGCGCTGATCGCCGCGCGCCTCTCGGCGCGCAAGGATCACTTCATGCCCGCCGGCCTCCTCTCGACGCAGCTCGCCGCGCTGGAGCCGCCCGAAGACGCGATCCGCGTCGACATCGGTGGCACCCCCGAGGAGATCGTCGCCGCCATCCGCCGCGCGCTCGGCGTGTGAACCGGCGCCGCGCCGGCCGGCCCGAAGCCAGGTGAGCCGGCGCCACACCGGCCGGCCCGAAGCCAGGCTCGTTCAGTCGATCTTCCGGGAGGACCGGGGCGCCTGCACGGTCAGCCCGGGTCCGACAGGCGAGTCAGGAAGAGCGCGCCCTGCTCGCTGGAGAGGCGGCCGCGCCCGAGCGCCGTCGTGCCCTGGAAGGACCCGGCCAGCATCGGGTGCTCCCACGGATCCATCTCCAGCCCGGAGACGTGAACGTCCGAGCCGATGCGCCGGGTCCACTGCTCCTCTCCACTGGAGCTGAGCCCGGTCGCCCACGCGCCGCACGACGCGGGCTTGTCCGCCGCCTCGCACGGCGCATCGCCGGCCAGCACCACGCTCTCGCCGCTCGCCGTGACCCGCAGGGGGCTCCGCGCGTCGAAGCGCTTGACCCAGATCACGCGGCCGTCCGGGCCGATCTTGGCGACGAACGGCCGCGGGCCGCCCGGCAGCTCGGGCTCGCCGAAGACGCCGCTGCCGGAGAGCAGCGCGGCGCCTTCCGGATCCACGGCGAGGTCGTACGCCGCCTCGAGCTGCTCCGAAGAGCCGCGGAACCGCTTGTGCCACACGAGCGCTCCGTTCCGGTCCAGCTTGGTCACGAACGTGGCCGTGCCCCGCGCGTCCTGGCTCGCGAGGATCGCGTTCCCTTCGCGGTCGACCTCGATGCCGATCTCCTCGCTGTCGGAGCCGCTCGGCGGCAGGCTGACCCATGCGAAGCGACCCGCGGCGTCGAGCCGGGCGACGAAGGCGCCGATCGCCCGCCGCTCGATCCGCGCGCCGGCGATCTTCGCGGCCCCCTCGAGCGTGCCGAGCACGAGCGCGCCGCCACGGCCGTCGGCCGCGAGCGCCGTGCCGCTCAGGATGGAGTCCTTCTCCGCGGAGATCTGCGCCGCCCAGCTCACAGCGCCGCTCGGGCCGAGCTTCGAGACGAACAGATCCGCGCCCGAGGGCGACGCCGCCTCGAGCCGCCGTGCGCCAAAGAGGACCGTGCCGGAGAAATCGCCGAGCACGAGCGAGTCGCCCCCGCTGCCCGCGGCCACATCGATGGCGCTCTGCGCCGCGCCGTCGCCGAACCGCTCGCTCCAGACGGGAGCGCCGCACGCATCGAGCTTGGCCACGAAGACGTCCGCCGCGCCCGCGCTCCGCAGCCGGGTGCTGCCGAAGGTCAGCTCCCCTTCGAACGAGCCGACGAGCAGCGCGCGGCCGGCGCTGTCGATCGTGAAGCCGCGCAGGGTCGCGCCCTTGCTGGGATACTGCCGGCTAAACGAGCTCCGCCGGCACGCTGGCTCGGCCCGCTCGCCGCTGGCAAGCCCGGCCGCGCCGGCTCGTCCCCTGCTCGCTGCGACCGCGGCGCCCGGACACACGCCCCCGGAGCCGACTGCCCCCGTCCCGCACATCCCGGGAGGCGCGCCGTGCTCCGCGTTCGCCTCCTCCGCACCGCCGCTGTCGACCCCCGGCTCCCCCTCCGCCACGGCGTCCACAGCCTCGGAGAACGTACACCCGGCTCCACAGCAGATGACGCCACAGACAGCGCTCAGTGCTCTCAAGACAGACCACATACGGCATCTCCTCTCCCGCCTCGACGCGGGCACATTGGAGACATTGCAGGATGCGGACCATGGCCCGCGCCTTTCAAGCTTCTCGCGAAGTTGAAAAATCCAAATTTTTCTCGATGATGCGGGCTCATCCGGGGCAAGACAGCGCGCTCACACAGCGTCGACTCATGCCCTCTTCACACTGCCGTTCGGCGGCGAGCCGACGGCGCGGCCCCGGCCGCGCGACCGTTCGAGTCACGCACTCGCCAGCTCGCACCGACAGAGGTCAACAGCTCATTCCATAGAAGTCGACAGCTCATCCCCACCCCGGACATCGCTTGTTCCGAATCCGGATCATCGATGTACGCTATCTGGCCGAGCGGCTCGTCCCTGCCGTCGAGGCGCGGGCGACTGGCATCTTCAACGCCGCCGGCCCCGGCGAGCCGCGGTCGGATGGGCGGGCCGGCTCGACGCGCAAGGTCGTGCCGCCGGCGCGGCCGGCGGAGCCGGGGGCCGCCGGCGGGCCCCCCGCCCGAACGTCAGGCCGCTCTCCTCTGCGCGCCGAGGGCGCCTCGCGGCGCGCGGAGACCGAAGAGACGGGAGCCTGCCACTGTAGCGCACCCGCGCCCACTTAAGGTAGGATGCTCTCACACGACTCCGGCGGACGTATCGCCGCTGGTGGAGCCCGCTGCCGCGGGCGACGGCCCCTCCATGACCCCCCACCCATCTACGATCACGACGGCGCTCCCCGCGAGCGAAGGCGCCACGGCGCGGCCCCCCGCGCTGGCCCCGCCCTCGCCGCCGGCGCCCCCGCGATCGCCTCGGAGATGGCGATGAAGCTGCTCTGCGAGCCCGCTGACGAGCGCACCCCACGTGCGCAGGTGCTGAAGGTCGACGTCGAGGCCTACGCCGCGCTCCCTGACGCGGAGCGCCGCGCGGTTCACCTGCGCCTCGGGCGCATGGCCGAGGCGCGATCGCAGCGCGAGCGCTCGGACGAGGCGCTCTTCGAGGCCGCGCACCACCTGAACCTCGGCGCGCCCTTGATCGTCGAGCCGCGCGAGCGGGCAGCGCTCGCCGCGATGAACCTCGCTGCAGGCCGCAAGGCGAGGGAGCGGGGCGCGACCCCCGCGGCCGCCGATCTCTTCGAGGCAGGGATCGCGGCGCTGCCGGACGGGAGCTTCAAGTGGAACCACGAGATCGCCTTCTCCCTGCACGCTGAGGCAGCGGAGTGCGCGCACCTCGGCGGCCGGCTCGATCGGGCGGAGTCGCTGCTCGACGTGCTCGCGGCGGAGGCGCGCTCGGACCTCGAGCGCGCCAGGGCGCACGAGCTGCGCATCGCCGTGTACACCACCCAGGGCCGGCTCGACGAGGCGCTGGCGCTCGGAAACAGGGCCCTCGCGATGCTCGGCGTCCCCCTCCCCGAGGAGGGGCCGGCGCGGAAGACGGCCGCGGACGCCGAGCTCGCGGCCGCGCGCACCGCGCTAGGCACGCGCCGGCTCAAGGATCTGCTCGACGAGCCCGAGGCGTCGGACGCCCGGACCCGCGCGGCGCTCCGGCTCCTCATGGCCCTCATGGTGCCCTCCGCGATGGTCAGCCCGTCGCTCTGCACGTTCATCGCGGCCAGGCAGGTCAACCTGTCGCTGGAGCACGGCAACGGCGGGGTTTCCCCGTACGGCTACGCGGCCTACGCCTGGATCGCCGCGCGGGTGCTCCGCCGCTACGACGAGGCCTACGAGCTCGGCCATCTCGCGCTCGAGATGAACGAGAGGTCCGGACAGCACGAGCTCTCCTGCCGGCTGCGCGTCGTGCTCGGAGCCCACGTCAGCATCTTCACCGATCACCTCCTCTCGAGCCTCGATCTCTTCCAGGCCGCCCTCGAGGCGGGGCTCAGGACGGGCGATCTCACCTACCTGTCCCAGGCGTGCGTCCACACCGCCCTCGTTCGATTCGGGCTAGGCGACGAGTGCGAGGCGGTGCGGGCCGAGGTCGACGGGTTCCTCTCGCTCGTGCGGCGCGCCAGGGAAGAGCTCGCCGTCCTCGCGCTGACCGGGGTGCGCCGCGCGCTCGACGACCTGATGGACACGACGCGCGCCGGCGCATCGCGCGCGCCCGATCGCGGCGACCTCGACGACGCGGGCCACGGCGGGAAGATCTCGGCGCCCGCGTACAGCGCCGTCGCGCGCGTCCACTACGCGCTGCGGCAGCAGCTCTGCTTTCTGAACGAGGACTACGAGGGGGCGCTGCGGATGGGCTCGCTGGCCGAGGCGAGGATGCAGGGCGGCGTCGACGATCACCTCGCGACCGAGGTGTTCTTCTACACCTGCCTCACGCTGCTCTCGCCCGCGCTGGCGCGCGGCCGGCAGCTGACCACCGTCTCGGTGCCCAGCTACCGTGACCGCTTCTCGGAGTGGGCCGAGCGGTGCCCGGACAATTACCGTCACAAGCACCTCCTCCTCCGCGCGGAGTGCGCGCGCGCCGCCGGCGAGGAGCTCGCGGCGATGAAGCTCTACGATCAGGCGATCGAGTCGGCGAAGGTGAACGGGTTCGTCCGGGACGAGGCGCTCGCCAGCGAGCTCTGCGCAAAGTTCCACCTGGCGAGCGGCAGGGAGCGGATCGCCCACGTCTACATGGCCGACGCCCACGAGGGCTACCTGCGGTGGGGCGCGACGGCCAAAGCGCGACAGCTGTCGCGAAAGTACCCGCACCTCGTGGCGCGCGCCTCGCTCCTCGGATCGCAGAGCCGTCCGCCGGAGTCCGCGCTCCCGGCGAGCACGGAGCGCCCCACGTCGTTCGACGCGTTCGCCCTCCTCCGCGCCTCGCGCGCGATGTGCGGGGAGCTCGTCCTGGAGCGGCTCTTCGAGCGGCTCCTCCGGACCCTGATCGAGAGCTCGGGCGCGCAGCGCGCCGTGTTGATCCTGGCGCGCGACGGCGCGCTGACCGTCGAGGCCGAGCTCGACGGCGACCGCGGAGGGGTCCGCGTCGGGCCTTCGACGCCGCTCGAGTCCGCCACCGAGCTCGCCGGGAGCGTCGTTCACCACGTCGCCCAGACGCAGCAGCCGATCGCCCTCGCCAGCACGGCCATGGACGAGCGGTTCGCGGACGACCCTTACCTGCTGGAGGGCGGCCTGCGACCGATCTTGTGTCTCGCCATGACGCACCAGGGCCGCCTCACGGGCGTGCTCTATGCGGAGAACGGCGCGACCGCTGGAGCGTTCCGCGCTTGCCAGGTCGAGCTCTGCGGTCTCCTCGCATCGCAGGCGGCCGTGGCCGTGCACAACGCGCTGCGCTACCGCGACGCGCAGAGCACCTCGCGCGAGCTCCGTCGCTGCAACGAGGCCCTCGTCGAAGAGGTCGCCCGCCTCACCGTGGAGCTCCGCGCCTGCAACCGCGACGCGAGCCCCGCGAGCGAGATGCGGCGCTGCAACGACGCGCGCTAGTCCCCGCTGCAGCGGGGTACAGGCTCGTGCGATACGGGCTCAGCGGCCTTTTGCCAAGCGCTGTGGGCGGATGCTGTCACCGCGGCTCGAACATCCCCTCTGGAAAATCCATGACGCCGGCATCAGAGCGGCCGCAAATCATGCATAGCGCGGCCGAGGTCGCGCCAGAGCTCCGCCCGAGATGCGCGGGAGCGCGAAGGGGGAGCGCAGCCGTGCGAACGAGCCACGCTACAGCGCAAAACGCGTGTGGCAGCGAGGTAGAGGCGCGCGACAGCAGCGCAGAGTCCGTCCGGCGCACAGCCTTCCTGCCCCGGGGGTGAAGCGGTGCCGATAGGCACATGCTCCGAATGAAAAGCTCGGGATCTCACGGGGAGAAGGGGAGACGCAAAGCATCTTCCGTCTTCACTCCTCCCGTGATTCCCGAGCCTAGAGCGATGAACAAAACCGGACCGAGCCATGCAGCCGCGCGGGCGCATGGCGACGGAGGTGATGAGTGGCGCTCTAACAGCCTATCCCCCGCCCACCGTACCGCGGGCTCGGCGAGGGATGGGCTCTATCGTCGCGCTCGTCTCAGGCGCCGCCCGCGCCGCCCTCGCCCGCGCCGCCGGTGCCGCCACCCGCGCCGCCCTCGCCCGCGCCGCCGGTGCCGCCACCCGCGCCGCCCTCGCCCGCGCCGCCGGTGCCGCCACCCGCGCCGCCCTCGCCCGCGCCGCCGGTGCCGCCACCCTCGCCGCCGGTGCCGGTCGTCGCCGCGCTCGTCGTCGTCGAGGAGGAGGTGGTGGTGGTCTCTTCGTCATCGCCGCATCCGGCGCCGATCATCATCATGGTCGCGCCAAGCAGCAGCGCGCTTGCAAAGATGCTCTTCGAAGCGTTCATGGTTCGTTCTCTCCGTTGGGTTGTCCCCCCCAAAGAATGACTCGATGGAATCCCGCACCGATCACCGCTCCACACCGCCAGGCGACTCAAATCGCGCGAAGAATCACGCAAAACAAAACGCGCCCGAAGGCGCCATGAGCACGCCGCGTGCGATGGCCCGGTGTCGACTCCGTGGTGATTCCGTTATGATGGACGATAGGCCACCATACTGGATTACGCAAGCTTTTTGTCTCAGTGCATCATCGTTGCATGTGGGTGGCCCACCGTGAGCGCCCACCGGTCAAGCACATTCGCCTACGCGGGCGGGGGCGAACGTGGCGCGTGAAGAACGACTGCGCCTGACAAAACATCCGCCATAACGGATTAACCTCCAGAGGTGAGAGCCCCATGAGCCAAAGCCTGCTCGCGTGAGCGGCCTGGAGGAGCAGCGCCGGCGCCGCGCGGCGCGCGACGGAGCCCGAGTGCAGCGCGGACGCGCCTCGTCGGGCCCCCGATGGGGGGTCGGCTCCCGGTCTGGTCATGAGGACACGTTGCGCGGCATGAGCTGCAAGTCCCAGGCCCAAAGCTCGTCGGCCTCGGCCCTCGTGCCTGCTCATGAGCGCAGGCGTCCGAAGGAGACACCCGATATCGCGAGCGGGCCGGTCGCGGGCGAGCTCTGGTGTGATGTGCGAGCGAGAGAGAAGGCGAGCGCGCTCCCGGCGAAGAGAGCTCAAAGACGCTCGTTCACCGGACTGGCCCTCGTCTCCGCGCGATCCTCACGGGTTGAGCTCCTCGCTCGATCCTCGATCCCGGGCGCAGGGGAGCTCGCCGGCGCGGGCCCGGGCCGCGAGGCTGGCCACGGCGGCCACGAGGGCGGCGGGCTCGATCGGCTTCGTGGCGTGCATGTGGAAGCCGGCCTCCAGCGCGCGCTTCTGGTCCTCTTTGCGCGCATAGGCCGTCAGCGCCAGCGCGGGCAGATCGCCGCCGGCCTGCGGCGGGCGCTGCCGGATGGCGCGGATGAGCTCATAGCCGTCCTCGCCGGGCATGGCGATATCGCTCACGAGCACGTGCGGGCTCGCAGCGCAGAACGCCGCGAGCGCCTCGTGGGCCGAGGCCACGGCCGTCACCTCGGCGTGGTGCTGCGACAGCACCTCCTGAAGGAGCTCCCTGGCGTCCGCGTCGTCCTCGACGAGCAGGACACGGAGCCCGCCGAGGTTGGACGCAGGCTCCGAGCACGCGAGCGAGCGCGACCGGCCTTCCCGCGGCAGGGGCGGCCGCGAGCTGCGCTCGACCCCGAGGAGCGGGAGCCGGACCACGAACGTCGACCCCTTCTGCAACCCAGGGCTCTCGGCCACGACCGAGCCGCCGTGGATCTCGACGATGTGGCGCACAAGGGACAGCCCGATGCCGAGGCCCGCGTGCGTCCTGCGGCTCGTGCTGTCGGCCTGGCGGAAACGCTCGAAGACGAGCGGGAGGAACTCGGGCGAGATCCCCTCCCCCGTGTCGCGCACCGTGAGCTCCGCTGTCGCGCCGGCCCGCCGGAGGGAGACGAGGATATGGTCTCCGGGACGCGTGAACTTGAGCGCGTTGGAGGTGAGGTTCGAGACCACCTGCTGCAGCCGATCCGCGTCGCCGTTCACCTCGATGTCGGGATCGAGCGAGACGTCGATCGTGAGCCCCTTCGCCTCGGCGGCCGGGCGGATCGCGTCGACGGCGATCTCCACGACGGGCGCGAGCGCCATCGGCGCGGCGCTGATGCTCAGCTTGCCCGTCGTGACCCGCGAGACGTCGAGGAGATCCTCGATGAGCTTCGTCTGAGCGGCCACGTTGCGCTCGATCACCTCGAGGCCATGGGACACCCGCTGCACGTCGAACGGCTCGGAGCGCAGGAGGTGCGTCCAGCCGAGGATCGCGTTGAGCGGGCTGCGCAGCTCGTGGGAGAGCGTGGCGAGGAACTCGTCCTTCAGGCGGTTCGCCTCGCGCGCCTCGGCGTGCACGCAGTTCTGGATGGCGATGGAAGCGAGCTGCGCCAGCTGCACAAGGACGGTCTCGTCGTCGTCGGAGAACTCGCCGTCGTGCCGATCCGAGAGCTGGATGGTCCCGATGTTCTGGCCGTCGGCCGCGGAGAGGGGCACCGCGAGGTACCCCCGCGGCGGCGGCTTTTGCCCGCGGTCGTCCAGCCACTCCGGGTGCAGCGAGAGCTCTCGCTGCGTCATCCGGAGCGGCCGGTTCATTTCGCACACGAGGGCGCACAGCTTGCCGGCGATGGGGAGAGGCGCCTCTTTTTGAAACGTCGTGTACCGCTCCGAGAGCGACACCGCGGTCCGCGCCCGCTCGCCGGGCCGCTCCAGCTTCACGAGCGTCATCGCCTGGTGGGCGCCGCCGACGTCGCGGGCCGCGTCCGTGATCGCCGCGACCATGGCGTCGAGCGACAGGGCCGAGTTGATCGCGAGCGCGGCGCGGTTGAGCCGCTGGAGCTGCTCCGCGTGCACGCGCAGCGACTCCGCCTGGAGCTTGATCTTCTGTGTCTTCTTGAATAGGTCGACGAAGACTGACACCTTGGTGCGGAGGACTTCCGGCGCGAAGGGGGTCATGATGTAATCGACCGCCCCGAGCGAATAACTGCGCTCGACATACACGCGCTCGGTGTGCGCGGTCAGGAAGATGATCGGCGTGTGCAGCGTGCTCCTCCGCTTGCGGATGAGCGTCGCCGTCTCGAACCCATCAATCTCCGGCATCTTGATGTCGAGGAGGATGACCGCGAACTCCTCCTGAAGGAGGTGGCGAAGCGCTTCCCTCCCGGACGCCGCCTTGACGATGTTTTCGCCGAGCGGCGCGAGGACTGCCTCCAGGGAGAGGAGCTGCTCAGGCCTGTCGTCAACGATCAGGATGTTGACTCTGCCCACTTCTGCCCTCATCCCGCGTCTCCTTGCCCGTCGTCAGCGCCGCGGCCAGCCTCGCAGCATCCTCAGGAATGGGGCTGTGTCCACCGCTTTCGGGTAGCGCCTGCCGCGTCCGCTCGGGTCCGCTTCAACATTCCGCGCGAGGAGGCGCGGGGCGCCGCGGTCACCGGGCGAGCGCAGCGCGCACCCGCGACGAAGGGTGCGCCCGCCCGCCCGCCCGCCGGGACGGCTTCCAGGGCGCCGGAGGGCGTCTCCATGGGCGGTCTTCCGCGCGGGCGCCGCGGGCGCCGACGCGCAGACCTCATCATACCGGCCTCGCCCAAACCCGGAACGCTCGGCCCTCTGAGCATGGCCGCTCCGCTGATCCATTCCAGCCCTCCCTGCGCTGCGCCGACGAGCCCGTATCGTAGTCGAGGCGCTCTCTTACCTGCGACCCAGGGCTCGCCTGCAGTATCCACAAGGGGGTCCCTGACCCCGCTGCATGATCCCCGCACGCAAACCCTACACCGGAGCACGCCGGGGTGGAAAGAGGATTCATGGCGCGATCGGGCGCCGCCTCTCGGAACGGCCGTGAGAGATCGCGAGAATCATAGAGAGCGCGAAGAAAGCCGAGGCGAGAGGAGGAGAGCGACGTAATGACACGCTCCTGACGCGCAGTCGACTCGCACACGCACACGCACACGCACACACGCACGCCTGCGCGCTCGACGCTCTCCGCGTGCCTCGTGTTCCCCTGGCGAGGGATCGCTCGCGGCGCGCGCGGTCCGGACGCTAGACGGCGGAGCGCCGCTCCTGGAGGGAGCGCGAGTGCCGGAGGATCACCTCGAAGACCTCGGCGACGCCGTCGGGATCGAGCCCGAGCTCGACGGCGCAGCGGCGGCGCGACTCCATCAGCCGCGCCTCGCGCACCGGATCCCGGACCGCCGCGCCGATCGTGGCCTTGGCGCGCCCGGCGCGCTGGACGAGCTCGGCCCTCCTCGCGAGCAGGCCGACGAGCTCCAGATCCAGGTCGTCGATGAGCTCCCGCGTCTCGCGGAGCTCGGGGGAGAGCGCGCCGAGATCGGGGATCGCGAGCGCGGCGAGGTCCTCGGGCGCGGCGTCCTTGGCCGGGACGTCGAGGCTCCGATCGACGGCGACGAGCGCGTCGATGAGGCGGCGGCGCGCCTCGCCGGCGAAGGGGTTCTCGCGGTGCAGCGCGGCGAACAGGTGCCCCGCGTCCACGCGCACCGTCTCGATCGTGTGCGCGATGCCCTGGAACGAGGGCGGCGCGTAGGGCGCGCCGGCGGGCACGCCCGCGTCCATCATGCCCTTCGCGATGAAGAACGCGAGCGCGTGCGTGAAGGCCATGACGCGGTCGTGCTCCTCCGGGGCCTGCTCCAGCACCTGACAGCCGATCCGCTCGAACAGCGCGACGACGCGGCGCACCGCGTCGGGGTGCGCAGGGTTCGGGCAGACGACGGCGCGCAGCGGGCGCTCGCCGCGGGCGAGGCTCGCCGGACCGAACAGCGGGTGCGTCGCCACCCAGGGCCGGCCTTCGCCGAGCACCTCGGCCATGGCGCTCGCCGGCACGGTCTTCACGCTGCCCACGTCGGCCACGATCTGCCCCTGCGCCAGGTGCGGCCGCAGCGACAGCAGGGCCTCGCGCACCGCCGGCACCGGGACGGCGACGATGACGAGGTCCGCGCCGTCCACGAGCTCCGGGAGCGAAGCGGCCCGCACGGCGCCGCGGATCTCCGCGGAAGGGTCGAACGCGCGCACCGCGATCCCCGCGTCGCGGAGCAGCGACCCGAGCGCCGCGCCGAAGCGGCCGTACCCGAGGAATGCGACCTTGCCGATGCGCGCGGGCGGAGCGAGAGGGCCCCCGGAATGTGGGAGAGAATGCGGCATGCGGCGGATACTACGACAGCCGGTCTACGCCGATGTCACGTTTTCTCGGCACAACCACGAGGAGCTGCGCGCGCGTCCGCAGCAGACAGGGCGGCTCTCCGGCTTCTCCAAGCCCGCCTCGCTCACGGCGACGATGTACCTTCGCCGAGGCCGGACACGGCGCCGCTGCCCCGGGGGCGGCTCGAGCGGCGCCGGCTCACCTGAGCTGCGCCGCGGCCACGCAGAGGATCGCGAGCAGCGACGCGACGGCCGCGATCAGCGCGAGGCGCGCCTTGTTGCGCCCCGTGTCCTGCGCGCCGCGCCGCAAGGTCGCCGGGCCCGCCTGCGACGCCGGGCCTGCCTGCGAGCTCGGCTCCGCGCTGTCGAGCGGGCGCGGCCGCACGCTGAGCCCGAGCCCGATCGTCGGCAGCGAGTCGCGGGGGCGCGGAGGGAGCGTCGCGCCGAGGAGGCGGGCGGCCCGCTCCACGTGATCCTGGCCGGCCGCCGACGCGTGGGGGGCGAGCGCGATCGCCAGCTCGACCACGCTCGTGGGCCGCCGCGCCGGGTCCTTCTCGAGACAGCAGAGGAGCATGCGCTCCACGGCCGGGGGGATATCGGGCTGCAGCGCGCTCGGCAGCGCCGGCGCCGCGTTCTCGACGCGCAGCGCGAGATCGGCGAGCGAGCTCGCCTCGAACGGCGGCCGCCCGGTCAGGAGCCGGTACAGGATCGCGCCGAGCGACCAGACGTCGGCGCGGGCGTCGACCGCGACCGACGACCGCATCCGCTCCGGCGACATGTAGAGCGGCGCGCCGAGCGCCTCCCGCGTCTGCGCCGCCGCGCTGCCGTCGCTCGTGCCGGACGGCTCCCTGGACGCGCCGAAGCCGAGCACCTTGAGGAGCGTCGCGCCGCCGGGGGTCGTCGCGAGGAACAGGCGCGCCGGCTCGAGGCCGCGGTGCACGATCCCCGCGGCGTGCGCCTCGGCCACCGCCACGCAGGCCTGAAGCATCCAATCGATGGCCTCCGAGAGCTCGAGCCGGCCGCGGCCGCGCAGCAGCTCGGCGAGATCCTGCCCGTCGAGGTGCTCGGTGACGATGTACAGGACACCCGAGTCGAGCTGGCCCACGTCGAGCACCCGCGCGATGTGCTCCCCCTTGAGCCCCACCGCCGCGCGTGCCTCCCGGAGCGAGCGCTCCACGAGCTGCGGGCTGCCGTCGCCGAGCAGGAGCTCGATCGCGACCCTCTGCGGAAGGACGACGTGGCTCGCGAAGGCCACCGTCCCCACCCCGCCGCTGCCCGAGATCCGGTCGACCCGGTACTTCTCGGCGATCACGTCCCCTGCGACGACAGGTGCGTTCATCGAAGCTCCCCGCAGCGCGCACCGGCGCAGGGGCGGCCGCCCCCCCGTACATGCGCTGATTCATCCTAGCACCTTCGCTCACCGGATTGGCGGCCGTCGCGGGCCCTCGCGCAGATCGAGGGCGGCGCCTGGCCGCCTTTCGCCTTGCCCGCGCGGCCGGGCGCGCGGGCAAGGGACGGCTGGACGAGCGCCTCGCGATGGAGGGAGGTCGCGCAGCGCACAGATCGTCGCGCCGATGAATGAGGCGCCGACGTCGCGCAATCGCACGAAGCGCACAACCCGACGTCTCTCCCATATCACGAGACCCAGGACTTCCCGGCTCGCACCTACACTCATCCTGCTTTATATTCTCCCGGCATCGCGCGAGGGGGGACGCGTATGACTCGGGCGGAAGCGACTGAGGTCCACCGCTGCGGCCGATTTCTGCTCCGCAGAATCGGGCTCTCCGGAAGGATCGTGGTGCAGAAGACCTTGCGGGGGCGTCATCCAGCCCCGGGCGCGGCAGCTCTCCTGTGGCGCGAGCACGCCTTCCTGCGCCGGCTGGACGTTCCGGGGGTCGTGCGGCCGCTCGCGCTCGAGGGCCCGGAGAGCACGCCGGCGCTGCTCCTCGAGGACGCGGGCCCCGAGGACCTCGAGCGGCGGCTCGCCCGGGGGCCGCTCGCGCTGGACGAGTTCTTCGACATCGCCATCGCGCTCGCCGACACGTGCGCGCGCATCCACGGGCGCGGCGTCGTCCACCGCGCCATCGCCCCGGGCCGCGTGGTCCTCGGCGAGAACGGGCAGGTCACCCTTGTCCATTTCTCGGACGCGGCCGAGCTGACAAGCGTGCCCCGAGCCGTGGAGCACGAGAAGTTCGACGCGCTCCCCTTCCTGTCCCCCGAGCAGCTCGGGCGCACCTGCTGGTTCATCGACGCGCGCTCGGACCTGTACGCGCTGGGAGCGACCTTCTACGCCATGCTCACCGGCGCGCCGCCCTTCAAGGACCTCGATCCGCTCGCGCTCGTGCACGCCCACGTGGCGAGGAGCCCCGTGCCCGCGCACGTCGTGAACCCCAATGTCCCGGCGGCGCTCTCCGAGCTCGTGCAGCGGCTCCTCGCCAAGATGCCGGACCTGCGATACCAGAGCGCCGAGTGCCTCGCCCAGGACCTCCACGAGGCGAGGAGGCGGTGGCGCTCCGGAGGCACCGTCCCGCGGTTCGAGCTCGGCCGCATGGACCTTGCGCGGCGGCTCCCGCTGCCCGATCGCCTGATCGACCGCGAGCACGAGCTCGCCGCGCTGTGCGGCGCGCTCGCCCGCGTGTCGAACGGCGCGACGGAGCTCGTGATGGTGACCGGGGAAGCAGGCGTCGGGAAGACCGCCCTCGTCGAGGCGCTGCAGGCCGCCGTCGCCGAGCGGGGCGGGCGGTTCATCGAAGGCAAGTTCGACCTGCGCGCGGCGAACGTGCCCTATGCGTCCCTGGCAGAGGCGCTCCGCGCCCTCGCCGCCGCGCTCCGCGCCGAGCCGGAGGAGAGCCGCGCGCAGCTCAGGGAGGCGGTCAGCGAGCGGTGCCGCGCCCTCGGCGAGCTCTGCCCGGAGCTCATCGAGCTCCTCGGGGACGAGCCCGCGCTGCCGGCCGCGGATCCGGTGCGCGCGGAGAACTGCTTCCTGCTCGCGATCCAGGACCTCGTGCGCGCGGTGGCCAGCCAGCGGCCGCCGCTCGCGATCTTCCTCGACGACCTCCAGTGGACGGACGCCGCGTCGCTCCGCGTCCTCCGCGCCCTCGCCGCGGATCCGGGCAGCAAGCACGTGCTCCTGCTCGGCGCGTACCGATCGAGGGAAGTCGGCGCCACACACCCGCTCCACCAGACCTTCGAGGAGCTCCGGCGCGCGCAGGTCGCCCCGATCACGCACCTCTCGCTCGGCCCGCTCGGCGTCGAGCCGGTCGTCACGCTGCTCGCCGAGGCGCTCCGATGCGAGCCGGAGCGGGCGCGCCCGCTCGCCACGCTCCTCCTTACCAAGACGGCGGGCAACCCCTTCTTCATCCGCCAGCTCCTCCGGTCGCTCCAGGAGAAAGGCCTGCTCTGCTTCGACGCGATCCGCTCGACATGGACGTGGGATCTCGGCCGGCTCGAGCGGGTCGGGGTCACCGACAACGTGGTCCAGCTGATGTCGGAGTCCGTCCGGAGGCTGCCCGAAGCGGCGCAGGAGCTCCTGCAGGTCGCCGCGTGCATCGGCAGGCGCGCGGAGCTCCGGCTCATCGCGGCGGTGCTCGGCCGATCCGTCGACGAGACGACCGCATCGCTCGTCCAGCCGCTCCGTGAGGGGCTCGTCGTGCCCGACGGCACGTGCGAGCGCGAGGCGGGGCTCGCGATCCGGTTCGTCCACGATCGGGTCCAGCAGACGGCCTACGAGCTCGGACCGGAGCAGCTGCGGATGCAGCTGCACCTGGAGATCGGCCGCTTCCTCGAGGCCACCTGCACCAACGGGACGGACGCCGCGCTGTTCGACGCCGCGGACCAGATGAACCTCGGCGCCGCGTTGCTCGACGCGGAGCAGCGGGAGCACCTCGCGCAGCTCAACCACCGCGCCGGCGTCAAGGCGCGCCGCGCCGCGGCCTTCGGCCCCGCGCTCGCCTACTTCCGCAGCGGTCTCCGCCTGCTGCCGGAAGGCGCCTTCCGCTCGCGCTACGAGCTCTGGTTCTCCCTCCACCGCGACGCGGCGGAGTGCGCCGCGCTGACCGATCAGCACGCGGCGGCCCGCGCGCTCGTGGAGGAGGGGCTCCGCCACGCGGCGTCGATCCCGGAGAAGGTCGACCTGGAGGCGCTCCGCATCATGAGCGCGACGATCACCGGCGATCACGATCTGGCGCTCGCCTGGGGGCGCGACGCGCTGCGCGCGCACTTCGGGGTCGAGCTGTCGGCGGCGGACCTCGACGCGGAGATGGCGACGCAGCGGCGGGCCATCGCCAGCCACCTCGCGGCGCGCTCGCCCGAGTCGCTCGTCGATCTCCCCCGCTTGACCAGCCCAGAAGAGCGGGCCCGCATGAGGCTCCTCGCCGAGATGGTGGCCCCCGCCTGGTTCGCGGACCGGAAGCAGCTGATGCTCCTCACCTCCCTCGGCGTCCGCTTCGCGCTGGAGCACGGCAACTCGAGCGAGTCGATCCTCTCCTACGCAGGGCACGCGATGCTCCTGGCGGCCGAGGGCGAGCTCTCGGCCGCCCAGGGCTTCGGCCGGCTCGCGGTGGAGCTCGCGCGGAGGTTCGAGGATCGCGCCCAGGAGACGATCGCCCGGTACATGTACGCCGAGTTCGTTCACCCGTGGGTCGCGCCGCTCGCCTCGGGCGGGGCGTCGTTCCGCGAGATCGTGGCCCTGGGCGTATCGTCCGGCGAGCTCCGCTTCTCCTCGTACGCGCGCACGGGGCTCGTGGGACACGCGTTCGCCGCAGGGGTGGAGCTCGATCGCGTGCTTGTCGATCTGAACGACGGGTTCGCGTTCAGCCAGCAGACCGGCAACAAGTCGACGCGCCTCTACCAGCTCTCCTACCGGCAGATGATCCGGTGCCTCAAGGGGCTGACGAGGGGCCGGAACGTGCCTGACGACGCCGATTTCGACGAGCGGGCCTTCCTCGAGGCGGCGCAGGGGGAGGCGCCGGCGAGGTGCGTGTATCACATCCTGCGCCTCCAGTGCTCGTACCTGTTCCGGGACATGGCCCAGGCCATCGCGCACGCCGACGCGGCGCTCTCGGGCATTCACTTCCTCGGCGGCTACATCCCCGAGTGCGGGTGCGCGCTGTACACCGCGCTCACGCTGCTGTGGCGGTGCGATGAGGCCGACGAGCAGGAGAGGGCCGCGCTGCTCGCGCGCGTGGACGATCTGCGGCGCTCGCTGCGGAGGTGGGACGCGGGCTGCGCGGAGAACTTCGGCCCGCGGCGCCTCCTCGTCGAGGCGGAGCTCGCCCGCGTAGAGCGCAGGTTCGAGCTCGCCAGCGCGCGGTACGACGAGGCCATCGAGGCTTCGACGCGCGGGGGGTTCCTCCACATCGCGGCGATCGGCAACGAGCTGGCCGGGCGCTTCTACCACGGGCTAGGGCGGGCGCGGATCGCGGCCATGTACCTGCGCGCCGCGCGGCAGGGGTTCGCCCGCTGGGGGGCGTCGGAGAAGGCCCGCGCGCTCGCTGAGGAGTTCGGGCTCGGCGGGTCCGGCGACGAGCCGGAGCTCGCCGAGGAGCGGCTGCCGACGGCCGCGCTCGACGCGCTCAGCCTGCTCAAGGCCGCGGAGACCCTCTCGGGCGAGATCGTGCTCGATCGGCTGCTCGAGAAGCTCCTGGGCGTCTGCCTGGAGGCCGCCGGCGCGCAGCGCGGGGCGCTCGTGCTCGAGGAAGAGGGGGAGCTCTTCGTGCGGGCCCAGGGGTCCGTCGCCACCCCGGTCTCCATCGAGCGCACGCCGCTCTCCCGGTCGCGCGATGTCCCGCGGCGGATCGTCGAGCACGCGCACGGCGCGCGGGAGATCGTCGTGCTCGGCGACGCGGCCAGCGAGCTGGAGCGCAAGCGCGATCCTCGCTTCGCCGAGGGCGGCTCGCGGTCGGTCCTGGTCCTGCCCATCCAGCGGAAGGAGGCGCGGCTCGGGGTGGTCTACCTCGAGAACAACCTCACCACGTACGCCTTCACGCGCGATCGCGTCCACGTGCTGGAGCTCCTCTCCGGCCAGATCGCGATCGCCCTCGAGAACGCCCGCCTCTACCGCGAGGCGCAGCACGCGGTGCGCGTCCGCGACGAGTTCCTCAGCGTCGCGTCGCACGAGCTCAGGACGCCCGTCACCTCCCTGCGCCTCGGCCTCCAGGCGCTGCTCCGCCGGGGCGACCACGCGTCCGACGAGCGCCTCGCGCGCGCCCTGCAAAGGATGGATCGGCAGGTGCACCGGCTCGTCCGGCTGATCGACGACCTGCTCGACGTATCGCAGCTCCACACCGGCCGGCTGGAGCTGCACGTCGAGCCGGTCGATCTCGCGGAGGTCGTGGACGACGTCCTGGAGCGGCTCACCGAGCGCATCGCGCAGTCCGGCTCCTCCGTGAGCGTGCGCGCCGAGCCGTCCGTCGTGGGGTCGTGGGACAGGAGCAGGCTGGAGCAGGTGGTCTCGAACCTGCTCGACAACGCCCTGAAGTTCGGCGGGGGCAAGCCGATCGACATCTCCGTCGCCCGGAACGACGACACGGCGGAGCTCGTGGTGCAGGATCAGGGCATCGGGATCCCGGCCGCGCGGCTCCCGCACGTGTTCGACCGGTTCGAGCGCGCGGTGTCGAGCCGCCATTTCGGCGGGCTGGGGCTCGGGCTCCACGTCGTGAAGAGCATCGTCGAGGCGCTCGGCGGCGCGGTGCGCGTGGTCAGCCGCCCAGACGAGGGAGCGCGGTTCACGGTGGAGCTGCCCTGCGAGCGGCCGGCGGCGAGCCACGCGGCGTCGGCGACGCTCGGCGGCCTGCACGCCTGACGGGAGCGGGAGCCGACGCGAGCCGACCGCTACTTTTTCCTGCTCTCAGGCTGCTGGGGGACCATGAGGATGTACGGCGTCGTGGGCTCCTCGCCGGCCGGCACCGCCTCGGGCGCGCGGACGCCCTTCTCTCCGAGGCTCCGGATGAAGCGGTACATCGCTACGAGGTCGCGATCGTGCAGGGTCGTGTAGTTGAGCCATGGCATCGGCGGGCGGCCGGCGGCCGCGCGGAACATCCGCACCCAGGCGTCCTCGCCGAGGTTCTGGACGGAGTTCCGGAGGTTCGCCGCATAACTCGTCCCCCACGGGCCTCGGTAGCCGACGTCGCTGCCCGTCAGCCACTCCGAGGTCGGAAGCCTGCCGCTCGATCTGTCCCAGCCGGGCGTATGGCAATCGTTGCACCCGCCCACGAGGATCAGGTACCGGCCGGCCTCCTCGGGGCTCCCCGCCGTGATGTGCGGCGACACAGGCGACCGGGCGACGGCTGCACAGCCGATCAACGCCAGAAGCGCCGCACCCGGCAACCACTGCACGGTCCGGCGCGCCGCGCGCGCCCGGTCCGCGGCGGACGATCTCGATCCGGTGCGCGTTTCGCGCTGCATTCCAACCATTCCATCCCTCGTGCAGCGCGCGTGCCGGGCTGCGGCGCGGCGCGCGGACGAGCGCTCTACGAGCCGCCGGCGCGGGCCTTCTTGCGCGGCGCCGCCATGAGCGGACGGAGTCCGTTCACGCAGGCGAGGACCGCGGAGCCGTTGTTCATGAGCGTCGCCGCGACCGGGTTGAGGAGCCCGGGGATCGACAGCGCGTACGCGACCGCGTTCACGGCGAGGATCATCGAGAAGTTCTGGTGGATGAGGCGCATCGCGGCGCGCGAGACGTCGATCGCCTCGATGAGCTTCGACAGATCGTCCTCCACGAGGACGACGCCGGCCGTCTCCCGGGCGATCTCCGCGCCCGCGGACACGCTGATGCCGATGTCGGCGTACGACAGCGCCGGGGAGTCGTTGATGCCGTCCCCGACGACCGCGACCGTGCGGCCCTCCTGCGTCAGCCGGCGCGTGATCTCCGCCTTGTCCTCGGGCAGCATCTCCGCGAAATACCGGGTGATGCCGAGCTCGAGCGCGACCTGCCGGGCCACCTCGCGGCTGTCGCCGGTCAACATGACGATATCGTCGATCCCGCGCGCGCGCAGGCTGCGGATCGTCGCGCGGCTCTCGGCCCGGATCGCGTCCCGGCACGCGAGCGTGGCGACGTGCCGCCCGTCGACGGCGAGGAAGAGGAGCGATTTCGCCGCCGCCTCGAGCGCCCTCCTCGCGCCGGCGTCGGCGCGGCAGGTGATGCCGAGCTCGTCGAGGAAGCGGGGGCTGCCGAGCTGCACGACATTGCCGAAGACCTTGGCCTGCACGCCCCGGCCGACGAGGTAGCGGGACTCTTCCCGGTCCGGGATCGAGAGCCGCCACGCCTCCGCGAGCCGGAGCACGGCCTGCGACACGGGGTGCGTCTGCCGCGCGGACACCGAGGCGGCGAGCGTCGCCGCCTCGCGCTCGGACAGGGCGTCGTGGACGAGGACGTCCGTCACCTCGGGCGTGCCGGAGGTCAGCGTGCCCGTCTTGTCGAACACCACGGTCGACACCTTCGCGAGCTTCTCGATGTAGGCGCCGCCCTTGATGAGGATCCCGCGCCGCGCCGCGGCGTTCATCGAGGCGAGCACCGTCGTCGGGGCCGAGACGCGCGGACCGGTGCCGAAGTCGATCGTCAGGATGGCGGACACGCGGCCGAGATCCCTCGTCGCCGCGAGCACGGCCGCCGAGCAGGCGAGCGCCGGCGGGACGAGCCGGTTCGCCACGAGCTCCGCGTAGTTCTGCGCGCGCGTCTCCAGCGCGGGCGCGCTCTCGATGAGCCGCGCCGTGCTCGCGGCGGTCGTGTCGCCGCCGACCCGCTCGGCGCGGATGTACAGCTTGCCGTCCTTGATGACGGTCGCCGCGAAGCAGCGGTCGCCGGGGCTCTTGAGCACGGGCATCGACTCGCCGGTCAGCGTCTGCTGATCGACGAGCCCCTCGCCGTCCGTGACCGTCCCGTCGACCGGGATCACCGATCCGGTGTAGACGACAAGGAGATCTCCCACGGCGAGCTCGGCCACCGGGATCTGCACCTTCGCATCGCCGCGGACCACCCACGCGAGGTCCTGCTGGTACTCGAGGAGGCCGTGGATCGCGCGCCGGGCGCGCGCCTGGGTGAGATCGCGGATGTGGTCGCCGAGCGTGACCAGCCAGATGATGCCGGCCGCGTTGATGGCGTCTCCGGTCGCCACGGCCGAGGCGATCGCCAGGCTGTCGAGCAGATCGACGTTGAGCTTGCGGTCCCGCACCACCGAGTCCCACGCCCTCTTGAAGATGGGCGCGGACGTCGCGGCGATGAACGGGTACGCGAGCAGCGGCGAGACGAAGCCGCCGAGCGAGAGGATCATGCCGGCGCTCGACAGGTAGAGCGGGCGCTTCGCGAGGGCGGCCGCGCGGCGCGCCTTCCGGGCGGCGCGCGCCGTGCGCAGCGCCCCCCGCGGGGCCGGCGCGGCGGAGGCCGAGGCGGCTGCGCGCACGATCGCGTCGACGTCGACCTGCCGCGGATCGTGCTCGACGACGGCGCTCGACGCGCCCTCGGCGATGCGCACGGACACGACCCCCGGCACGGCGGTGAGCCCCGCCTCGAGCAGCGGGCCGAAGGCCGCGTCCCTCCCGAGGCGCGGGAGCCGCAGGCGGACCCTGCCCGGGATCGCGTGGACCACCGAGACCGGCTCGGTCCCGATCGACAGGAGCGATGCCATCTTCACCCTGCCTCGCCGCCGGCGGGTGCGCCCACGCCCGCGCTCGCCAAGAAGCCCTGGATGCGGCCGTGGTTCAGCACCACGAAGAAGTCGATCCCGTACTTGATGAGCGTGATCCAGTGGGGCATGCCCGGGGAGCGCCGCGTCAGCACCTGGAGCGCCCCGGTGCCGACAAGGAGCGCAGGGATCAGGAGCTTGAGGTCGACGTGCGGCGGCGGGACGCCCTGCGACGCCGCGTTCAGCCGGTCCGCGGCCTGGACCACGAGGCGCACCGTCCGGCCAGGGCTCGGCGGCTCGGCGGGCGCCGCGCAGGGCGACGGCGCGGGACCCGCGATCGGGCGACAGGCGCAGCCCGAGAGCTCGGGGATCTGCGCGAGCTCGGAGAAGACGTCCTCCAGCGGGACATCGGGCTCGTGCTCGACCGTGAGGCTCCCGGCCCACGCGCTCGCCCGCGCGTCGACGACGCTCGGGCAGGCGCGCGCCGTCTCCGCGATCTCCTCCGCCCTCGCGCGGTCCCTTCGCAGCGCGGGGACGGCGAGGCGCACGCGCCCTGGGACCCAGTGGATGATGACGACCCCTCGATCGCTCGGCATGGCTCACCTCCCGGCCTGCGAGGCCGGGTCACCGGAACACCCCTCTTGTCAGCTCCCGGGCGGATCCATCTCGGCGCGCCGCCACCCCTCAGCGCCGTCCGAGCCGGCGCGCTGCTCCTGGCGAGCCATCTCCTCCCTCACCTCGGCGACGAGGTCGGCGAGCCTCTCCCTGCCTTCGCCGAGCGCACCTCGAATCGCGTCGACGGCGACGAAGCCGAGCGTCATGGCCCTCTTGACGGTCGGACGGGTGATCCTCGTCAAGCTGGCGAGCCCCATACCGATGATGATGCCGAGCCCGAGGCGTTCCATCCCCACTCCTCTCTCGAAATCCATGCCCCCGACGAGCGAAGGCGCGACGGATGAAAACAGCGCGCAAAAGCGCGCCGGATGTAAAGACCGAGAATCTGGATCACATGGGCGCTGGGCGCGCGGAGAGGTGGATAGCGACAGAGGATGTCAGCTGTCCCTCCGTGCTCCCATGGCCGATTTCACCGGGCGCGAGCCGTTCCGGGTGCTCTCGCCGCGCGGCGCCGCGCGGCCACGACCTGGACGGGCGTCGCCGCGGGGGCGTCGGCGCCGAGCCCGGGGATGCGAGAGGGCAGACTCGAACGAAAGCCCTTATGTCTCCGGCTTCCGCGAGACCACCCACACGTGTTTTGTAACACCCTAGTCGCGCGCTCGCCATGTGCTTTTCATGTCCGTTCGACACCTGACTCGCGTGCTGGAGGGGCGTTCCGCGCGGGCGTCCGATGCGCGCGGAGCGCACGTCTCCAAGGCGCGCCGGCGCGGGCCGCCCACGGGAGAGCGCGGCCCGCGCCGGCGCGCGGGCGCCGGTGTATCCGTCGCTTCCAGCCGGCGAGCGATCGTGGTAAATTCCGGACATGCAAGCGGGGCAGCAAGAAGAGCCGGTGATGGGGAGCAATGGCTCTCTCCTCGCGGAGCTCCTGGCGGAGACGGGGGTCGCCCCGACCAACGGCGCCTACCAGGACGTGAAGCGGGGCGTGGAGGCCGTGGTCGGCAAGGTGGCCGGCCGTCCGGAGGCCGGCGCGGGGCTGGACAGCGCCCTCATCGACCTGTGGATCGCGGAGATCGACCAGCGGCTGGCGCGGCAGATCGACGAGATCCTGCACCACCCCGTGTTCCAGCGGCTCGAGGCCGCGTGGCGCGGCCTCAAGTTCGCCATCGATCACATCGACTTCCGCGAGAACATCCGGGTCGAGATCCTCAACTGCTCGAAGGACGACCTGCTCGCGGATTTCGAGGACTCGGTCGAGGTCGTGAAGAGCGGTCTCTACAAGATCGCCTATTCGTCGGAGTTCGGCAATTTCGGCGGCAAGCCGTTCGGCGCCGTCATCTCGAACTACGAGTTTGGCCCCGTGCCCCAGGACATCGCGCTCCTCCAGAAGTGCGCGGCGGTGGCGACGATGGCGCACGCGCCCTTCCTGGCCGTCGCGGGCCCGCAGTTCTTCGGGCTCACGGACTACAGCAAGGTGCCGCACCTCGGCGACATCAAGGCGCTCTTCGAGGGGCCGCAGTACGTGAAGTACACCGCGTTCCGCGAGTCCGAGGACGCGCGCTACGTCGGCCTGCTCCTCCCCCGCTTCCTCCTACGCCCGCCCTACGGGGCGAGCACCTCCCCCGTCAGGGCGTTCTCCTACGAGGAGGACGTCGTGGGCAACCACGCGGCGTACTGCTGGGGAGCCCCGACCTACGCGATGGCGACCCGGCTCGCCGAGAGCTTCGCGCGCCACCGGTGGTGTCTTCACATCATCGGGCCGCAGTCAGGCGGCACGGTCGAGGGGCTCACGCTCCACGAGTACGAGGCGCTGGGCGCCATCCAGACGAAGATACCGACCGAGATCATGCTGACCGAGCGCCGCGAGTTCGAGCTCAGCGAGGAGGGCTTCATCGGGCTCACCTTCCGCAAGGACACGGACAACGCCTGCTTCTTCTCCGCGAACTCGGCGCAAAAGCCCAAATATTTCGGCCAGAGCGACGAGGGGCGCGCCGCCGAGATCAACTATCGGCTCGGCACGCAGCTGCCGTACGTCTTCCTCGTCAGCCGGCTCGCCCACTACCTCAAGGTGATGCAGCGCGAGCAGATCGGCACCTGGAAGGAGCGCGGCGACCTCGAGCGCGAGCTGAACAGCTGGCTCAGCCAGTATGTCGCGGACATGGATGTCGTGTCGCCCGCCGTGCGCTCGCGCAGGCCGCTCCGCAAGGCGCGGAGCACGGTGACCGAGGTCGAGGGGAGCGCGGGCTGGTACCGGGTCCACCTCGAGATACGCCCGCACCTCAAGTACATGGGCGCCTACTTCACCCTGAGCCTGATGGGCAAGCTCGACCGGGAGTGACGGGAGTGAGGCCGGCCCGCTCCGGGCGGACGCCGGCGCGACCGCGCGGGATCCCGTGATGGGCGGTCCGCGCCGGCGCAGCGGCCGGTCTGTGGTAGAGCGCAGCATGCGCACGCACCGACAGCCTGTCGCTCCCCTCGCGCTCCTCCTGGCCCTCTCCGCGCTTCCGGCCTGCGGCCCCGCTGCGGGCCCGCCGCCGGCGCCCCCGCCCCCCGCCGCGCTGGTGCCGCCGGCGCCGCAGGGCCTCCCCGTCGTCGAGACGAAGCTCGAGATCGTCGGGCTCGACGAGTCGGCGCTCGATCGCTCGGCGAACCCCTGCGAGGACTTCTACCAGTTCGCGTGCGGCGGATGGCTGGCGAAGACCGAGATCCCGGGCGACGAGTCCTACTGGATGCGGAGCTTCAACGAGATCGACAAGCGCAACGAGGCGGAGCTCCGGCGCATCCTCGAGGACGCCGCGAGCGCCGGCGACCGAGATCCGGTGACAAAGAAGATCGGCGCCTATTACGGGTCTTGCATGGATGAGGCCGCGGTCGAGGCCGCTTCCGTGAAGCCGATCGCGGACCTCCTCGCGAAGACGCGGCGGGTGCGCGATCCGAAGGGCCTCGGGGCGCTCGTCACCGAGCTCCATGGCCGCCGCGTCTGGGCGCTGTTCGACATCACCTCCGCGCAGGACATGAAGGACGCGACGCGCGTCATCGCGCAGCTCGACCAGAGCGGGCTCGGCCTGCCGGACCGCGACTACTACCTCAACGAGGACGACAAATCGAAGGCGCTCCGCAAGACCTACGAGGAGCACGTCGCGCGGATGATGCGGCTCGCCGGGGCGCAGGAGGCGGCGGCGAAGGCGGCGGCGCTCGACGTGCTGCAGATCGAGACCGAGCTCGCGAAGATCTCGAAGACGCGGGTCGAGCGGCGGGACCCGACGGGCCTTTACAACAAGCTCGACCGATCGGCGCTCGCGAAGGCCGCGCCGGCCTTCCCGTGGGACGCGTATTTCCAGGGGCTCGGCCTCCAGGACGTCAAGGAGGTGAACGTGACCTCCGTGCGGTTCTTCGAGGGGCTCTCCCGGCTGCTCGCGTCGGTGAAGCCCGCGGCGTGGCAGAACTACCTGGCGTGGCACGTGGTGCGCTCCATGGCGCCCGCGCTGCCCAAGGCGTTCGTCGACGAGAGCTTCACGCTGCAGGCGGCGCTCACCGGGCAAACGGAGGTGCGGCCGCGCTGGAAGCGCTGCGTGGACGCGACCGACAACGCGCTCGGCGAGCTGCTCGGGCAGCCGTTCGTCAAGACGAGCTTCCCCGGCGAGAGCAAGCCCGCGGCCGAGGCGATGGTGCACCAGATCAGCGACGCGTTCGCGCGCAATGTCCGCGCGCTCGACTGGATGGATGAGGGCACGCGGCAGCGCGCGCTCGCCAAGCTCGCCGCGATGGCGTACCTCATCGGATATCCCGACAAGTGGAGGACCTACGACTTCGAGGTCGATCCCAAATCGTACGGGAAGAACGCGCTCGCGGCGCGCGCCTTCCAGACGCGGTGGGACCTCGGGAAGATCGACAAGCCGCTCAATCGGGACGAGTGGCAGATGAGCCCGCCCACCGTGAACGCCTATTACGATCCGCAGCGCAACCACATGGTCTTCCCGGCCGGCATCCTGCAGCCGCCGTTCTACAGCGTGAGCTCGGCCGCGGCGGTGAACCTCGGCGGCATCGGCATGGTGGTCGGGCACGAGCTCACGCACGGGTTCGACGACGAGGGCTCGCAGTTCGACCAGAAGGGCAACCTGGAGGACTGGTGGTCGAAGGAGGTCGGGGCGGCGTTCAAGGCGAAGACAGCGTGCGTCGAGGCGCAGTACTCGGCCTTCGAGGCGCTGCCGGGGCTGAAGCTGAACGGCAAGCTGACGCTGGGCGAGAACATCGCGGATCTCGGGGGCGTGAAGCTCGCGTTCATGGCGTACCGCGCGATGCGCAAGGGCGCGGCGGAGCAGACGGTCGCGGGCGGCTTCACGGAAGATCAGCAGTTCTTCCTCGCGCACGGGCAGTCCTGGTGCGGCAAGCTGCGCGAAGAGGCGCTCCGGCTCATGGTCCAGGTGAACCCGCACTCCCCGCCGCGGTTCCGCGTGAACGGGCCGCTCGCGAACCTCCCGGAGTTCGGCGAGGCCTTCAAGTGCGCGCCGGGCACGCCGATGCGGCCGACAAAGACGTGCACGGTCTGGTAGCCGCGCGCGGCGCGCTCGGTTGAACGAGCCGCCACGATCCTGATTGGCCCTCGGCCGGTGCTCGAGCGGCAGTTGATCTCCCGCGTCGCGATCCTTGCGCCTTCCAGACATCGAACTCGCCGAATAGAATTCGAGCAGAGTTGAGTCTGATCTCGACGATGGCGTGCTCCCCGCCGCCCCGATCGGTCAGCTCACTGC
This sequence comes from Sorangium sp. So ce375, assembly GCF_051473855.1. Taxonomy (NCBI): domain Bacteria; kingdom Pseudomonadati; phylum Myxococcota; order Polyangiales; family Polyangiaceae; genus Sorangium; species Sorangium sp. So ce375. The sequence goes on along the minus strand of NZ_CP150335.1, from coordinate 1,843,805 downwards.
CCTTGGTGCCGCCAGGGGAGCGACCCTTCAGATTATTTTGCGTGGCCTCCCGGACCCGTTCGCCTGCCTGCCCCCCTCGGCGACCCCGGGGACCAAGGTAAGATTCAGACAGCTTGGCGCGGCGGCGGTCCGGCACGGGCTGCCGCGGCGTCTGCGTGTCATGCTGGCCCAGACACCGCGCCAAGGCGCGCTCCCACTTGCCGGTCGTGCCCTGGCCCACGCTGCCGCGAAAGGAGCTGCGAACCCTACCTCGCTTGACGACGTGCTGTTCCAGCCGCCGCGTCGCGCGACGACACCGCCGCGGTGGCTCGCTTCCATCCTACCAAGGAGCGTTCGTGCAACTGTCATTATCTTCGGCACATTGCGTCCTCGCCTTGGTCACCGGGCTCACGGGCATGCTCGGGTGTTCGGACGACCCTGGTCCCGGCAGCAGCGCGCCCGACGCGGGCGCGCCCAGCGATCCCGACGCGGGCGCGCTCGACGGCAGCCCGCCCTCCTCCCCGACGTTCGGTCCACTCGGCGATCGGCCGGATTTGCCCGTTGACGGGCGGCTCACCATCGACGGCCTGCTCTCTGCCGTCGATGTCGTCCAGGACAGGGACGGTAGGCCCCATATCTATGCGGAAAACATCGTGGACGCGATGCGCGTCGAAGGGTATCTGACGGCGCGCGACCGCGCGCTTCAGCTCGAGATCTTGCGGCGCACCGCCCAGGGGAGGCTCGCAGAGCTCTTCGGCGACCTCGATCCCACCACCATCGATCAGGACATCGCTCTCCGCCATGTCGGGCTCGGTCGGATCGCCAGGGCCCAGTACGACGCGCTCCCCGCGGGGGAGCTCCGCCAGATGCTCGACGCGTACGCGGACGGGGTGACCCAGGTGTTCAGGAAGATCCGCTCCGGGGACATCCTCCTCCCCGAAGGCGCGACGGGGATAGCCGCCAAGGCGTTCACCGACTGGAGCGGCGTCGACTCGCTCGTGATCAGCCGCTTCCAGAGCTACCTCCTGTCGTTCGACGCCGAGCTGGACATCACCACGCAGCAGCTCCTCGACGCCGCCCGGACGACGTTCGCGTCGAGCAGCGCCGATCCGCTCGCGCAGAAGCGCGCCGGCTTCGAGCGGGACTTCCTGAGGTTCGCCCCCTCCGAGCCCGCGGTGACCAGCAGCGGCTATCCGGCATCCCCGGCGCGGGAGAAGGCGCAGAAGGCGGAGGACAAGGCGGCGAAGAGAGCGTCTCGCGCGCGACGACCGGGCCGCGCCGCGCCGGGCCGCGCGAAGCTCATTTCGTCGCTGACCGGCTACCTGAGCGCGGTCCAGCGCGCCAGGAGCAAGGTCGCCCCGGAGGGCTTCGGCTCGAACAACTGGGCCATCCACGCGAGCCGGAGCGCGACGGGGCACGCGCTCGTGGCCAGCGATCCCCACCTGTCGCTGAGCGCGCCGGCCGTCTGGTATGCCGTCTCGATCCATGTCACCGCGCCCGAGGGCAAGGACGCGAGCCGCGATGTTCACGCCGGGGGCGTCACCTTCCCCGGGATTCCGGGGATCATCCTGGGCCACAACGAGCACGTCGGGTGGGGAGCGACGGTCGCGATGTACGATGTCACCGATGTCTATGCCGAGAAGCTCACGCCCGACGGCAAGGCGGTGCTCTTCAAGGGCAATCCAGTGCCCCTCCAGACGGTCGAGGAGGTCATCGCGATCGCTGGCAGGGAGCCCTATACCTACCGTGTCCCGATCGTGCCCCATCACGGCCCGCTCCTGCCGACCATCGTCGACCACGCGGTGGTGGATCCGGACCCGGCCGTGGGGGCGCTCAGCGTCCGCTGGACGGGGCTGGAGCCGACGAAGGAGCTGGAGGCCATCCTCGGCCTGCTGCGCGCTCGCTCGGTCGATGATGCGCAGGAGTCGCTCTCGAAATTCAGCGTCGGCGCGCAGAACTGGGTGATGGGCGACGCCGCTGGCGACATCCTCTGGACGACGCACGCGGCGATCCCGACGCGGTCTCCTGAGGCGTTCGCCTGGGACGCGGCCACCTATACGGGCGTCCTCCCCTGCATGGTGCTCCCCGGCGACGGGACCGCGGAGTGGACCGGGACGCTCCCCGAGCACCTCATCCCCCGGGCGAAGAACCCGCCGGCGGGATACATCGCCACGGCGAACAACGACCCCATCGGAGACTCCCTGGACAACGATCCATCGAACGGCGCGCTCCCCGACGGCACCCCCATGTACCTGGGTTGCAGCTTCGACATCGGGTTTCGCGAGGGTCGCATCCAGGAGCGGATCGATGCCCACGAGGGACCTCTGTCGCCGGAGGATTGTGCGGCGATCCAGGGCGACATCAAGTCGGCGCTCGGCGCGAGGCTCGTGCCTCACCTCCTCCGCGCCATGGACCGCGCCGCCGAGGAGCGCTCGACGCCCGGTACTCACCCCGATCTGAGCGCGATCGTCGCGGACGCCGCATACGACCCGCAGCGCCTCGCCGCCCTGCGGGCGCTCCTCGACGGCTGGGGCAAGGAGGCGGACTACAAGGCGGCCGCCGGCATCGATCTCGATACCGCCATGCCACTCGCGGACGAGGGCGATGGCCCCGGCGCGATCGACGCCCGCGCCTCGGAGGCGACCTTGGTCTTCAACCTCTGGCTCGTCCGGGTGGTGCGCCGGGTGCTGGGCGACGAGCTCGGCCAGATGGGCTTCTCGTCGTTCTCCCGGGAGCTGTCGGCGAAGGCGCTCCTCCACCTGTTCTCCGCCGATCGGGAGCAACTCGCCACCTTCGATCCGGCCGTGCAGGACAGCACGCTGTGGGACGACATGGGCACGCCAGCGGTCGAGTCCAGGGACGAGCGCGTGCTGCGCGCCCTGCTCGACGCCCTCGCCTGGCTCGATCAACAGGGCGGCGCCGGGGCTGCGGCGCCCCGCTGGGGCGCCTTTCACACGGTCACCTTCGACGCGCTCGTCCCCCTCTTCAGCAGCCTCAGCATCCCTCCGCCGAGCGATCCCCTCTGGAGCGGCGGCTTTCCGCGGGGCGGCGACGAGTTCGCGGTGGACTCCTCGGATTACCGCCTCTCGTGGGCGCTCGACGAGTCACCGGATTTCCGGTACGTCCACGGCCCGTCGCAACGGCTCGTCGTGGAGCTCGACCCGGCGGGACCGAAGGCGTGGAACGCCATTCCCGGAGGCAATGGCTGGGACGCCGAGAGCCCACATTTCCGCGATCAGGCGGAGCTCTGGCGAAAGAACCAGACGCACCTGGTGCCGTTCCTGCTCCCCGACGTGATCCAGGCGAAGGAGTCGCGCACGGTGGTCGAGGCGCCGTAGCCGGCGCGTCCTCCGAGGCCCACCCCGGGCCGGCATCTGTCACGTTTATCTCGCGCTCTCGCACGAGGTCCTCTGGGTCCGGGTTTACGGCTTTACGACCGAAGGCGCTCCGGACGCCTCCTTCATGCTTTGCGCCTGCTGCTCGATCGACTGGCGATCTGAGGGGTGAGCATCTCCAGCGCTGTCACCAGGGTGGTTCCTCGCGACGCTCGTCCTTGCGGCGTCGCGCAGGCTTGCCGCGACAAACGACACCGGTTACCATTGATGAAATGAGCTTGGCAGCCTCCCTGTTGCAGGTCGATCCCCGAGATGATGTGGCTGTCGCCGTCCGCGGCCTGGCCGCCGGCGATTCGGTTGCCGACGCGATCACCGCCCGCGTCGAAATCCCGGCCGGACACAAGGTGGCGCTGCGCGCGATGGCCGCTGGCGAGCTGGTGCGGAAGTACGGCTGGCCGATCGGGCGGGCGACCATAAACATCCAGCCGGGCGACCACGTTCACACGCACAACCTGGCCACCGCGCTCTCCGGCCTCGACACCTACGCTTACGAGCCCACGACCCCGGAGCCCCTCCCCGCCATCGAAGACCGCACCTTCATGGGCTACCGGCGGAAGAACGGGCGGGTGGGCACCCGCAACGAGATCTGGATCCTATCGACGGTGGGCTGCGTCGCGCGCACCGCCCAGAAGGTGGCCACCGAGGCGGACAAACGCTTCAAGGGCCGGGTGGACGGGGTCTACGCCCTTACCCACCCCTTCGGCTGCTCCCAGCTGGGGGGCGACCTCGAGGCCACCCGCCGCATGACCGTGGCCCTGGCCGGTCACCCGAACGCGGGCGGCGTGCTGATCATCGGCCTGGGCTGCGAGAACAACCAGCTCGGCCGGCTCCTCGAGAGCGCCCTGCACCTCGACCCTGATCGCCTGCGGTCCTTCACCGCCCAGACGGCCGAGGACGAGCTCGAGGCGGGCCTCGAGGCCGTCGAGGAGCTGGTGAGGATCGCCGAGCGGGACCGTCGCGAGCCCTGCCCCGTCTCCGACCTGGTGATCGGCCTCAAGTGCGGCGGCTCGGACGGCTTCTCGGGGCTGACCGCGAACCCGCTGGTGGGCCGCATCGCTGATAAGGTCTGCGCCGCCGGTGGCTCGGCCATCCTGACCGAGATCCCGGAGATCTTCGGCGCCGAGCGCCTGCTCATGACCCGCGCCGAGAGCGAGGCGGTCTATGAGGACATCGTCGGTGTCGTGAACAACTTCAAGAGCTACTTCATCGCCCACGGCGAGCCGGTGTCGGAGAACCCCTCGCCCGGCAACATCGCCGGCGGCATCACGACGCTGGAGGAGAAGTCCCTGGGCGCCGTGCAGAAGGCCGGCCGCGCCCCGGTGACCGAGGTGGTCCACTACGGCGGGCAGATCCGCGGCACGCCGGGCGTGGCTCTGCTGGAGGCTCCCGGCAACGACGCGGTCTCGTCCACAGCGCTCGCAGCCGCCGGCGCGACGGTCATCCTCTTCACCACCGGCCGGGGCACGCCCCTCGGTTTCCCCGCGCCGACCCTCAAGCTCGCCACCAACTCCAGCCTGGCTCAGCGCAAGCAGCGCTGGATCGACTTCGACGCCGGCCGCATCGCTTCGGGCGAATCCATGGACGCGGCCGCCGACGCCCTGATGGACCTGGTGTTGGCCACCGCCTCCGGCCATCCGACCCGCGCCGAGGAGAACGGCGAGCGCGAGATCGCGCTCTGGAAGCGGGGCGTCACCCTTTGAGCCGAAAGCGCCTGTCGGAGGCCACGCTCGGCCTCGTTCCGCCGCACGTCGAACGGCCCGCCTAGCCTCCTCCGGTTACCGAGCCGGATGGACGGCCTCATGTCGCGCTATTAGGCGAACTATCTCCGTCGATATCCAGGCTGGGGTGCCTCCCGTCGATCGGCGCCGACCTGACCTGGAGCGGCTCGATCTTGCCGACGATGACGAGGTAGCTGAATGCGCCGAGCAGGCAGAAGCCGCCCGCCACGACGAGCGGGATCGTGAACGATCCTTTGGTCAGCGAGAGCATCACGCCGGTGAACGTCGTGATGACGATGCCGGCCAGATTCGACGCAAAGTTCTGGATGCCGCTGATCGAAGCCACATGGCGCGGCGTGGGCGCGACGTCGCCGGGAAGGGACCAGACGCTCGCGCCGGCGAACGCGAGGCTCGCGTAGGATATGCCGAAGAAGGCGAGCATCAGATAGATGTTGGACGTCAATGCCGACAGCGTGATCGCCGACGATACCAGCATGCCGCCGACCATGCAGGTCTTGCGCGCGGCGGTGAGGCTCCAGCCGCGGCGATAGAGCGCGTCGGAGACGAAGCCGCCGATCCAGCCGCCCGGGATCGCCATCAGCGCGGGGATCATGCCGAGCGTGCCGAGCGACTTGAGCGAGAAGCCGCGCGTTTGCACGAGGTAGCTCGGGAACCACGTGATGAAGAAGTAGTTGGTGAAGTTGAGGCAGAAGAAGCCGAGCATCATGCCCCAGAGCGTGCGGTGGCGGAAGAGCGACGCCCACGTGACGTTGTTTTGCGCGCCCTCGGCGGGCGCTGCGTGGACGACGTCCTGCGCGCCCGTCATGTCGCCGTGCGCGGGGCTGCGGTAGATGACGACCCAGCCGAGGATCCACACCGCGCCGAACAGGCCCGTGATGATGAAGGCCGCCTTCCATCCGAACGAGTCGATGATGAGCGCGACGAGGGGGATCGACAGCGCCGAGCCGACGCGCGCACCGCTATCGAAGATGCCCGTCGCGAGCGCGCGCTCGCGCGGCTTGAACCATTGGCTCACAAGCTTGGCGCAGGCCGGGTAGGCGCCGGCCTCCCCTACGCCGAGCAGCAATCGACAGCCGAACATGGCCGCGACGCTCGACACGCCGGCGGTCGCCGCGGTGAAGAGCGACCACCAGCCGACGGCGATCGGCAGCGCGATGCGCGCACCCACACGGTCGACGAACCAGCCGAACGGCATCTGCATGAGCGCGTAGGTCCAGAAAAAGCCGCTCATGATGAACCCCATCTGGGCGGGGCCGATCCCGAGCTCCTTCTCGATCTGGGGCGCCGCGACCGCCAGATTGGCGCGATCGATGTAGTTGACGGCGACGGCGAGAAAGCACAGGAAGAGCACGACCCAACGCATCTTTCTCATCTGCATCCCTCCTTTGGGCAGCCTCACAGGCTCATGCGGGCACGGCCGTGCGGAGCGCCGCGTGCAGCCGGGGCTGATCGAGGTTCAGGCCGAGCTCGCGCGCGAGCTCGATCACGGGCCCGAAGCGGCGCCGCTTCTTTTCACCATGGTTGCGCGCGATGTCGGAGAGCCGGTGATCGAGGAACGGGTTCTGGAAGCGCTGGCGCACCTCGTCGAGGTAGGCGCGCGCGGCAGAACCCTTGCCGAGCGCGTCGAATACGGGCACCACCTCGTCGCGCCAGAGCGCTTCGAGATCGGCGCGCAAGGCCGGATCGTGCATCGCGTGCAGCGTGTTCTCGTCGGCGGGGCGCCCGTCGAGCTGCCAGCGCTCGGCGAGGTAGGTGTGCCCGAGGTTCAGCAGCAGCAGCTTCAAGCGTTCGTAATGGAGCAGGTCGTCCGTCACGATCATCGCTTCATGCTGGCACGGCAGCACCATTCCCTCGCGCCGCTCGATCGCCCAGAGCGCGTAGGGCTCGGCGATCGCGCCGATCGGGCGGATCGGCTCGGAGACGATCCGGTCGACGAGCGAGTTCACCCAGATGCACGTGTGCTCGATGTAGCGCAGGAAGGCGGCATCGGCGCCCCACTGGCGCGCGACGCCGGCGACGAGCGCACGCAGCGTGTCACCGTTGTTCGAGACGAGCTCGCAAGGCAGCAGCGTGAGCGGCGCGGCGCCCGCCTCGAAGCGCGCGCGCAGCAGCACGACGAGCTTCGCGGCGAACCCGCGCGGCACGCCCGCGCCGGGCGCGAGCAATGTCGCCGTGTCCTCGGGCAAGCAGACGTATCCGCTGTCGCTCGTGTTCGAGATCACGACGCGGGCATCGTTCGCGAAGCGCTCGCGCACGAGCGACCAGTCGGTGTTCGCGTCGAGCGCTTCCGTGATCGACGTGCATTCGATCGTCGTATCGACGACCTCTCCGCGGCGCAGCCCGCGAATCCGCACGGGGTAACGCCCCTGCGCGCGCAGCGCGTCGATGCGCGCGCGGCTCTCTGGGTTCGACGTGGTCTGCACCACGGTGATGGTCCCGAGCGCGCGGCCTGCGCCAAGCGCTTCCGAGACGAAAAAGTCCGCGTGAGCCTGCAGGAAACGGCTCGTGCCGAACTGAAGAATCGGATTGCCCATGTCAGTGCTCCGGCGGTTCAGCAGGCGCGTGCCCACGCGAGGCTCGTGTGCGCGAGGCTCCGGGTCGCGCTCGGCAACACGATCGACCCGGGGTCATGCTTTGAGAGCGGGTTCTTCATCCGCAGAAACTGATGGTTCGTCTTCATCCGAGATCCGTTCAATGAAGGCGCCGAATCGCGCGCGCTCACGACATGCCCACCATGATCTTGGACGTTCGGCCGGGGTGGGCAGCCCAGTCGGCGAGCGCCTCGGGCACGCCTTCGATGGGGATCGATCTCGAAATCAGGATGTTCGGATCGAACGTGCGTCGCTCGAAGAAGGCGATCACGTCCGAGAACTCGCTCAGGCAGTTGCGCGAGCCGAGGATGTCGAGCTCCTTCATCACGAACAGCTTGGTCTCGTAGCTCACGGGCTCTTTGCCGTACCCGATGTACACGACTCGGCCGCAAAACTTCACCCACTCCACGGCGTTGCGGTACGTCGCGGTCGCGCCCACGGCTTCGATCACGACATCCGGCCCGTCGCCGTTCGTCAGGTCCATCACGCGTTGGCGTGCATCGGCGTTCGCGAGCACCGCCTCCCGGGCGCCGAGCGCCTTGGCGAGCGCGAGCTTTTCGTCCTGCGTGTCGAGCGCGATCACGCGCGCGCCGCGGCTCACTGCGCCGGCGATGGCTCCGAGCCCCACGCCGCCGCAGCCCATCACCAGCACGGTCTCCTCGGCCTCGACGCGCCCTCGCGCCGCCGCGTGAAAGCCTACCGAGAACGGCTCGACGAGCGCGAGCTCCGTGAGGTTCAACTTCCGTGACGTGAAGAGCTTCTGGTACGGCACGGCCACGAGCTCGGTCAGCGCGCCGTCGCGCTGTACGCCCATGGTCTTGTTGTCGCGGCAGGCGTTGCGCCGCCCCGCGCGGCACGAGGGACACCCGCCGCACGCCGTGTACGGCGTGAACGTGACGTCGGTATCGACGCGCCAGTCCGCCTCGACGCCGGAGCCGAGCTCCACGATCGTGCCGGCCACCTCGTGCCCCAGCACCCGAGGGTACGTCACCATCGGGTTCTTGCCCAAGAACGTGTTCAAGTCGGAGCCGCACAAACCGACCCGTCGCACGCGGATCAACACCTCATCGTGCGCCGGTTTGGGCTCGTTGATCTGGCTCACCTGCGCAACCGACGGACCCGTGATCGTCAGGGCTTTCATGCTGTCATTGCCTCGCTGAGCGACTTCGTTCACTCGCGGCTTTCACGGCGCGCTCCGCAGCCGGGGCCGCTTCGTTCTGCCAAAGAACACGGCGCCATGTCGATTGGCCGGAGCCGAAGCGACGTGGCGTTGCTTTACGATCCGTGAGCGGGGCGGCGGGCGCCGCCTTCGCCGTGGCGCTCGGGACGCCGCTGTTCAGGGGTGACGCGCGTAGAATTTCTGCGCGTTCTTGTACATGACCTTGTCCCGTGCTTCCTGACCAAACTCCTTGAGGTAGCGCTCGGCGATCTCGATCTCCGAAGCGAGGCTGCCACCCATGTCGACAACGGGCCAGTTGCTGCCCCAGATCAGCCGGTCTTCGCCGAAGGCCTTCATCAGCACGTCGAAATGCGCTCTGTACGCGGCGAGGTCGGTCGGCGCCTTCCAGGGATCGTCCTCGGTGGCGGCCGGGTTGTACATGTCGAAGAACGACGAGAACTTGACGTAGATGTTCGGGTGCTTGGCCAGCCGCTGCACCGCGTCGACCCAAGCCGGATCCGGCGTCGGCCCTTTCGCGCCCGCCAGGTGGTCGATGATGATACGGAGCTTGGGCACCGCGGTCGCGAGCGCCTCGACCTTATCCTTCGGGTTCAGGGCGCCGCGGCTGATGATGTCGAGCGTCATGCCCTTGGCCGCGAGCTCCTCCAGCGAGGCGAGCTGCTTGGCGTCGAGCGTCAGCTTCGGGCTCCAGAGGAAGCCGCGAATGCCGACCACGCGCGGGTCCGCCGCGAGGCGCGCCAGATCGGCGCTGAAGCTCGGCGAGCCGATCTCGAGCTGCGCGACGAGGAACTTGAAGAAGCCGTTGCCCTTCGTCATCTCGAGGACCTTGTGGTTGTCGTCGACGACGGGGCTGGCTTCGACGATGCCGGTGCCGATGATGCCATTCTGCTTCGCGATGGCTTCATACTCCGGGGGCAACACGTCGCGGTAAATCGGCTTCTGCTTGGCTTCCGGCCAAACGACGCCGCCCGGACGTGTGACCTCGTAGAGATGGATGTGCGTGTCGAGGATCGGACCACGCTGCTCCGCCGGCACGGCCAGCGGGGCCGCCGCTTTGCTCGTGTCGCCCGCCGTCCCGGGTGGCGCCCCGGTGGTCGCGGAAGACGACGCACACGCCGCGAGCGGCGAGAGCGTCATCATCAGGCACAACTTGGCGAAAGCCCTCGGAATACTCGTGAGTATTTTCATGGTGGAGTTTTCTGGAGTCGGTGCCGAGCTCGCTCCCGATAACGAAGGTGTCGCTGCGCGTGACGACCCCCTCAGGGCGCAGCCGAACAACGACAATGTGAACGTTCACATTCTCGATGTCAACACCAATCCGGTCATGCGGCCAAGCGCGGATTCGGGTGGCGGGCAAGCCTCGTTCGGAGCGGCGCGGCAAGAGAGGCGGGCACCGGGCCGCGGTCATGTTTGATGTGGATTCCATTTTCCAATCCGCTCGCCCCCGGCCAAGGGCGCCGAACAGAACCGGACCGAGCCAGGCGACCGAGGGTGGGTGCAGCGCCAGGCGCAACGAGGAGCCCTACTGATGTAGGGCGACGAGGAGCAACGTCGCGACGCGCCCGCCCTCGGTCGCCTGGCGACCGGAGGTCTTGAGAGGCGCGCTAGGGCCTGTCCCAGCAGAAAGCATCTGGGATCTGGGGAGACGTACATCGCTCTGCGGACGGGCTGCCAATGAGGAGCGCTCGATGCGTCCGGCCTCTGCAGCCGCTCCGCAGCGATCTGCGTCATGGGCGCCGCGACCGGCCGCCGCTCCGCACCCATCGGGATCGAGGATAGCCTCGCGCCGATCCATTTTGGTTGACACCCGTTATGTGAACGCTCACAATTCGTCCCTGGGATCGGGCTCGATCTCTGCACCGACTCCGTTCGCCCGGTTGTCGTGGGCGCGAGCAACGGCGCGGTCGCGGGGGCATTGCCCGCGCTGGGTGCGAAGTCTCACTTGCGACCCGCAAGCACGTGCTCGAGCAAGGGTCGGGCAAGATCGTCAACATCGCCTCGCCGCTCTCGTTCCAGGGCGGGATCCTGGCGTCGCCCTACGGGCGAAGTCAGCGACGTCGCGGGAGCAGCGCTCTTCCTGTGCGCAGAGGCGAGCAAGTACATCCACGGCCAGTTGCTGGCCGTCGACGGCGGCTGGATGAGCCGTCGAGGAGAAGAAGATGCAGATTCGCAGCGCAAAAGGTTGCCAGTGGGACCAGGTGAGCCTCGGCGAGGTGATGCTGCGCCTCGACCCGGGTGAGCGCCGCGTCCACACGGCGCGGACGTTCGACGTCGGGGAGGGCGGGGGCGAGTACAACGTGGCTCGGGGGCTCCGGCGCTGCTTCGGGCTCCGCACCGCCATCGTCACGGCGCTCGCCGACAACACCGTCGGGCGGCTCATCGAGGACCTGATGCTCCAGGGCGGGGTCGACACATCCTTCCTGCGCTGGGTCGACTACGACGGCGTGGGCCGGGACGTGCGCAACGGCCTCAACTTCACCGAGCGCGGCTTCGGGCCCCGCGCCGCCGCCGGCTGCTCGGACCGCGGCCACAGCGCGACGTCCAAGCTCAGGCCCGGCGATCTGCCGTGGGAGACCATCTTCGGCGAGCGCGGCGCGCGCTGGTTCCATACCGGCGGCATCTTCTGCGCTCTGTCGGAGACCACGGCCGGCGTGGCGCACGAGGCCATGGAGGTCGCGCGCGCGCATGACGTGCGGATCTCCTACGACCTCAACTACCGGCCCTCGCTGTGGAAGAACTTCGGCGGCGAGCCGCGGGCGCGCGAGGTCAATCGCGCCCTCATGCCGTACGTCGACTGCGTGTTCGGCAACGAGGAGGATTTCGTCGCGAGCCTCGGCTTCGAGGTGTCCGGCGTGGACAGCAGCTACAGCCAGCTCGACACGCGCGGCTTCCGCCGGATGATCTCCGAGGTCGTCGCGGCGTACCCCAACATCTCGGTCGTCGCCACGAGCCTCCGGACGGCCAAGACTGCCAGCGTGAACGGCTGGGGCGGCATCCTGTACTACAAGGGCGAGTTCCACGAGGTCCCGCAGCGAGACATCGAGATCCTGGACCGCGTGGGCGGCGGCGACTCCTTCGCTTCGGGGATCATCTATGGCCTCTTGACCGGGCAGAGCCCGCAGTGGGCGCTCGAGTGCGGCGTCGCGCACGGCGCGCTGGCGATGTCGACTCCGGGGGACACCTCGATGGCGTCGCTCGCCGAGGTGCGGAGGGCCATGAGCGGAGCCGGCGCGAGGATCGAGCGATGAATCAGGCGATGGACCGCGAGCAAGTCGTCCGCCGCATCGAGGAGATCGGCGTCGTCCCCGTCGTGCGCGCGCCGAGCGGTGAGCTCGCCGTGCGGGCCGCTCGCGCGCTGTGCGCGGGCGGCATCGAGGTCGTCGAGATCACGATGACCGTCCCCGACGCCCTGTCCGTCATGCGCGAGATCGCCTCGCGGATGGGGGACCGCGTCGTCGTCGGCGCGGGCACCGTGCTCACCGCGGACGCGGCCCGCAGGTGCATCGATGCCGGCGCCGAGTTCATCGTGAGCCCGGGGCTCGACCTGGAGGTCATCCGCGCGGCGCACGATCTCGGGAAGGCGGTCTTCCCGGGGGCGCTCACGCCGACCGAGGTGATCGCCGCGTGGAGCGCCGGCGCCGACACGGTGAAGCTGTTCCCGTGCTCCGCGATGGGGGGCGCGAAGTACCTGCGCGCCCTGCGCGCGCCGCTCCCGGACGTGAAGATGATGCCGACCGGCGGGGTCAACCTGACGACGGCCAGGGATTTCATCGAGGCCGGCGCCGTGGCGCTCGGGGTCGGCGGCGAGCTCGTGGACGCCGCGGCGCTCGCGGCGGGCAAGGATGAGGTCCTCACGGAGCGCGCGCGTGAGTTCATGTCCGTGGTCAGCGCCGCGCGCGCAGAGCTCAAGGTGTGCACGGTCTGGTAGCCGCCCGCGGCAGGCTCGGTTAGACGAGGAGCCATGATCCTGATTGGCCAGTACGACTCTCCCTTCGTGCGCCGCGTCGCCGTGGCGCTCCAGCAGTACGGGCTCGCGTACGAGCACCGCCCGTGGTCGGTGTGGGCCGACGCGGACTCCATCGCGAGGTACAACCCGCTCCGGCGCGTTCCGGTGCTCGTGACGGACGACGGGGAGCCGCTCGTGGAGAGCGCGGCGATCCTCGACGCCCTCGACGACCAGGTGGGGCCGGAGCGCGCGCTCCTGCCGCGCTCCGGCGAGGCGCGCCGCGCCGGGCTGCGGGTCTGCGCGCTCGCCACGGGGCTCGCGGACAAGGCCGTGAGCCTGCTCTACGAGCACGTGCTGCGCACGGGCGACCGCCAGAGCCCTGTCTGGGTGGAGCGCTGCACCGCGCAGATCGGCGAGACGCTCGATCTGCTGGAGCGGGAGCGCGCCGCGCGGCGCGGCGACGGCTGGTGGCTGGGCGCCTTCAGCCACGCCGACATCGCGGTCGGCTGCGCGCTCCGCTTCGTCGGCGAGGCGCACCCGGCCCTCGTCGACGCCGCGAGGCGGCCGGCGCTGGCCGCGCACGCGGCGCGCTGCGAGGCGCTCCCGGTCTTCGCGGCGGTGGTGCAGCCCCTCCACGTGGCCGTGTAGCTCACGTGTCGGCGGCATGGACTATGCCGCCCGAGCGTTTACGCAAGGAAAGGAGAGCATCAGCCAATGGAGCGTACACGCGCGGCTCGCCGCCCACTCCGAAGATGGCCAGGGGCCCTCGCGATCATGACCGTGATGCTGGTGGGTTGCTCGGGCGCGCCGCCCGTGACGGCGCCTCCGCCGCCGGCGGCTGCGTCCCAGGGAGCCCGGCCGTCGGCGCCACAGGCGACCGCGCCGGCGGCTCCTGCGGCGCGGGGCGAATCCGCCGCCGCCCCGGAGGAGCCGCCGCGCGCAGCGGCGCACGTCGCCGCGCAGCTCACCGTCGACAAGGCGATCGTCATCGGCAAGTGGCCTGAAGGGGTCGCGGTGGTCGGCGACACGGCGTGGGTCGCCGAGAGCGGCAACCGGCGGGTCGCGCGCGTCGACCTGAAGCGCGGAGAGGTGACGGCGCGCGTGACGGTTGGCCGGCTCCCGGTGCAGGTGGTCGCGTCACCCGCGGGGGCGGTCTACACGCTGACCCACACCGATCAGACGGTCTGGGCCATCGACGGGCAGACGGCGCGTGCCCGCGCGCTGGCGCGCTTGCCCGATTCTCCCGAGGACATGGTGTATGCGGACGGAGCGCTCTGGGTGCTGCTCTGGAGCAAGGGGAGCTCGACGGGCTCCTCGGTCGTGCGGATCGATCCCGCCACAGGAGATCAACGCCGCTCGCCCGAGCTCGGCCGGGACGCGTTCGCGCTCGCCGTCGGGCACGGCCGGGTCTGGGTGGCGCACGGCGATGGAGACGTGAGCGTCGTTGACCAGAGATCGCTGAAGCCGCTCGACGATCTCCACATCGGCGACTCCCACCGACGCATCGCCGCTGGCCCGGGCGCGGTGTTCACGGACGTTCGATCCGGGGTCATCCGCCTGGATCCGGTGAGCGGCAGAGCCACGCACGAGGTCGCGCTCGGCGAGCTCGTCGCTGTGCTCCGGCAGATGGGCGACGAGGTCATCGCCGTGGGCCAATCGGGCCGCACATGGCTGCTCGATCCGGACGACCTGACCATCCGCGCGATCCTCGCCCCGCCCGACGGGGTGAGGACGCCGCACGGCGCCTGGCGCTACGGAGAGGCGCTGCTCCTCACCGAGTTCGACGACGCTGGCGCAGCCGGGAAGGACGACGGCCGCCTGCTCATCCTGCGATCTTCGCCTCGCTGACGCGGAGCCATGCCCCACGCGAGCCTCCCGAGCTCCTGAGCCGCCGGCCGCATTCGTTGCCCGTGGAGCTTGCTTCCCGGAAGCTTGGACGCCGGCCAGGTCCGGCCGGTGTCGCGGCAATCCCCGAGCTCGAAGCGCTGATCCCTAGTTGCCTCGGGGCGGGGTGTAATCTTCGTCATCGTCTCGTTGGAAGCCGATGTCCTCGGCTTCGAGCACGATGAGGTCACTGGGCTGGATTCGGTGTCGGACGACCAAGGCGCCTCGGTCGTCGTCGCGATCCCGTCGTTCGCGGAAGCGCGGATCGCGCCGTATAGCGAAGACGATGGGAAGGTCCAGCGGCCCTTGGGCGCTGTCCTCGAGCACCCGGTAGTAGAAGCGCGCGAGGCCCACGTTGTTCGAGTAGTGAACGAC
The DNA here is from genome assembly GCF_051473855.1 of Sorangium sp. So ce375. NCBI lineage: Bacteria > Pseudomonadati > Myxococcota > Polyangiales > Polyangiaceae > Sorangium > Sorangium sp. So ce375. The sequence goes on along the minus strand of NZ_CP150335.1, from coordinate 1,828,716 downwards.
GTTCCGCGAGTTGTCGATGAACTGCTGCTCTCCGACTGCCTCGCTCGCGCCGCCCCGTCCTCCGCGCAACGGGTCGAGGCCCCCCGCCAGGATGCTCAGGAAGTGACGGATGCGGGTGACGTGAAAGCGCAACTTCTTCCGTTCCCGCGCCTTCTTGATGTGCTTGAGATCGAAGGGCGGTGGTCGCGGCGGCTTCTTGCCCCCGCCTCCACCTCCCACACGGGGCCCCGAGGGACCGCCCCTGGCAACGAGCGAGGGCTGAAGGACGGCGCGCGCGTGCCAGCGCTCCTCGGCGACGCGAATCAGCGCATGGGGTTCGAGGTGCGGGAGCGCCTTGCTCGCCGGGAGCGCGGCCGACGTTGCGAGGGCGGCAGCGGGCCCGCTGCTCCCGCCAGCCGCCTCCCGCGCGGTGACGGGCTCGGAGGAAAGGCTTGTCGCCGCGCGTGCGGTCGCCGCCTGCGCCGGCCGGGTCTGCGCGGCGGTTGCCGGGTGCGCAGGTCGCGCGGGCGCGACAGCGGCGGCGTGCGCTGGCCGCTGCTGGACGACCGTTGCCGGGTGCGCAGGTCGCGCAGGCGCGACGGTGGCGGCGTGCGCTGGCCGCTGCTGGACGACCGTCGCCGGGTGCGCAGGTCGCGCGGGCGCGACAGCGGCGGCGTGCGCCGGCCGCGGCTGGACGACCGTTGCGGGGTGCGCGGGGCGGGCCTGCGCGACGTTCGCCGGGTGTGCGGGTAGCCGTGCCTGAGGAGGATCTCCATCGCGGAATTCCAGCTTCGAGCTCGCCATGGTTGCATCCTCGAACGGGAGCGTGTGCTCGGCCAAATTTAGGTTTCGGCAACCGGTCAAGGCTCGCCGGCCGAGCGCGAATCAGGACGCGGCTACATCGACGGGTTCGCCGCCATCGGCCTGCCCGTGTACGTCACCGAGTACGCTATCGACCTCGCGGACGACGACGCGCAGCGCGGGGTGATGGAGGGCAGTTTACGAGGCTCTACAATCACAGCGAGAGCAGCGGATGCGCTCACGGTCCGCGAGACGCCTCTCGCGGTTGCTCGCCAGCTGCAAGCACCAGTCAGGCCGGCTCCCCTGCGGCCGCGTCACCCATGCGCTTCCACGCGAGGTCGGTGAAGACAGAGCGGTCGAGGTGCGCGATCGACAACTCGGCGAACGTCCGTATTCCGGCGATGTAGGGCGAAACGCGACCGACGCGGCCATCCATCGATCGGAGGACGAACCAGTTCATGCCAGCGTTGTAGTCGACAGCTTTGATTTCGTCCCACGCAAACCGGAACGGCCGGTGAAAGACGCTGCGGCAAGTAATTCCGGCGAGGTCGACGCTGTGGCGAACAAGGAAGGCATCAAGAAACACGAAGATCATCGAGCACCCGATCGGGCCGGAGAACAGCAAGAGGAGCAGCGGATGCGGGCCGAAGGACGGCGACCCTCGAGGACGCAGAACCACAGGCCAGATCAACATGAAGGCTCCCAAGGCAAGCCCAAGAACGCCGAGCACCTTCATGGGGACACCATACCGGAGCTCCACGGAAGTCCGACCAGGCACGTGATCCGACACAGCGCTCCGGCTCAGCGCGCGCATGGCGATGGGCACGACGATCGGAACGAGAAGCGCGGTGAGCAGGGGCCCGAGGTTCTTCATCGTCGTCCGACCCAACGCCTGAATAAGCCGTGCCGCGACCTCCCCCCGCGGAGAGTCTCATGGATCGGCTCTGCGCCGCAAGGCCCCGATGCTGTCCGCACAACTGGGGTATCCGGCTCGACGGGGGCGCCGCGGCTCCGGAAGAAATAGATCGCCGCCTTGAACGATCCTCCCGCCGCCGGGCACTCCTTCGGAGCTCGCCCCAACCGGATGGAGCACGAGCGCCATCCGATGAAGGTGCAGACCATGGACGCGAACAGGAGGAAGGTCCACATGGATACGATCCACGGCAACGCGGCGATGAGAACACGTCGCCGCCGAGCCAGTGCTGCTCTTTGGCCTACGATGATGGCGCTCCTCTTGTCGGCGGCCGCCTGCAGCGACGAGGCAAACGACCCGGAGGACAGCGGCGATCTCGGCGAGGTCCCGGCCACGCTGACGCCGGCGTTCCTGAGCCAGGACGAGGCACGTGAGGAAATCGGCCGCCGGGACGAGTTCGTCTCGGCCATGAGCACGTTCGATCTGGAGAGCAGGACGGGCGCTCCGCGGCCCGTCGCGGTCGAGGACTACCTGCGCGTCGTGCGGGAGCATGCCCTCGCGTTCTCCGAGGACGAGAAGGAGAACGTCGGAGAACAGGTGAACACCGTCCTCGACCGGATGGCGGAGCGCGGCCTGCGTCCTCCGGCGGATCCCCCGGAGGTCCGCTTCGTCCGCACGGATGGCGAGGAAGAAGGAGGGCCGGCTGCCTACACACGGAGCGGAACGGTATTCCTCTGCGATCTGTTCTTCGACCTGGATCCCGCCTTGCAGATCCATACCGTGGCGCACGAGCTGTTTCATATCTGGAGCCGCGCGAACCCCGACGTCGTCCGCTGGCCGGCGCATGAGGCGCTCGGCTTCTCCCGCGTCCAGGACCTGACCCTCCCGCCGGGCCTGGCGGACAGGAAAATCACGAACCCTGATGATCCGCTCCTCGAGGAGGTCATCCGCGTCTCATTCGATGGCGCGCCGGTCGACGTGGCGCTCGCCACCATCGCGCGCTCGGACTACGAAGGTGGATCGTTCTTCGACTATCTGGACCTGTGGCTGGTGGAGCCCGAGAGCGGCGCGCTCCACTCCATCGAGTCCGCGGAGGGTCTGTTCGAGCAGCTCGGCACGACGACCGAGTACATCCTGTCCGCCGAAGAGATCTCCGCGGAGCACTTCGCCCTCGGTCTCCTTCAGGACGCAGAGATCCGTGATCCTGAGCTCATCGAGGCGGTCCTTCTGCCGTTCGAGCCGTGATGTGGGAGCTCGTTCGGCGGAGCGCCCTGGTTCGCCTGATTCTCGAGGTTGCCTAGAACACCGACCACATTACAGTCTCGGGGAAATCAAGAGAAGAGAAGCAAAACCGCAAGGGCGCGAGGGGCGCAAGGGGAAGACTGGAAACTATCTCATCTCTCATCTGTTGCGCCCCTTGCGTCCTTGCGGTTTTGCTCATTCCCTTGTCCTTGGAGCTTGCTCTCCGGGGGATCGTCAGGTTTGGCAACCCATTGAATTTATACGAATTGCAACCTGTTCGTCGCTCTAGGCAGGCGAGTGAGGCGTACGAAAGTACGCCGCAGCGAGCCGAACGACGCGAGTGGGCCCGTAGCGCACGAACCTGCTCCCCGCTATAGGACGGGTTCACCTCATCGGCGCAGATCGGCGCCTGGTCCGCGGCTCGCCGTCGGGCCCCGGGAAGGTCGAAGGTGCACATTGCAACGACCGTACCGGCGTTCGCGGCCGAGCGGACCGCTGGGATGTCGAGCCGGTCCTTGCCACAAGCCGGCAATCGAGGTAGTGGTTCGACAGGTCATGAGCGCCAGCGCGTAGCCCCGGCTCGCTGGCCGACAACCCTCCGAGCCGCGGCGGGGTGTCCCGGGTGACGACCTGGCCTGCCGCATGTGCGGCCGGCAAGCGCGGACTCTGGTCGCCCGGAGTCCCCTGGACTCGCGAGGTGGTATGTCGATCCCTTCCATCGTCGATTCGCGCCCTGACGCGGGCGCGCCGGCGCCGTGCGCCTTCAGCGCGCTCCCTTTGCCCGTCGTCGGGGCGGACCTCTCCGTGCCGCTCGTCACCGGCGAGCACGTGGGCTACGTGAACCTCGATTACGCGGCCAGCGCCCCGTGCCTGCGCTCGGTGCTCGACGCGGTCGCGGCGCTGTTGCCCTGGTACAGCAGCGTGCACCGCGGCGCGGGGTTCGCGTCCACGGTGACGACGGAGCTCTATGCCGCCGCTCGCCAGCAGGTGGGCGACTTCGTCGGAGCGCGCGCCGAGGACACGGTTGTGTTCACCAGGAACACCACCGACGCGCTCAACCTGCTCGCCTCGGCGCTGCCCGAGGACACGGCGGTGGTGACGTTCGCCTCGGAGCACCACGCGAACCAGCTGCCGTGGCGGCGCGGTCGGTCCGTCGTCCTCCCGGTGCCCGCGAGCGCGGAGGAGGCGATCGCGCGGGCCGACGACGCGCTGCGCGGCGTGTCCTCGCGCCATCGGCTGCTCGCCGTGACGGGGGCGAGCAACGTCACCGGCGAGCTGTGGCCGCTCCCGGAGCTCGCCGCGGTCGCCCATCGCCGCGGCGCGCGGCTCGCCGTGGACGCGGCCCAGCTCGCGCCCCACCGCGCGATCGATATCGCGGGGATCGGGGCCGATTACGTCGCGCTGTCCGGTCACAAGCTGTATGCCCCCTTCGGCGGTGGCGTGCTCGTCGGCCGCGGCGACTGGCTCGACGCCGCGCGCCCCTACCTCGCCGGCGGAGGCGCCGTCCGGCGCGTCACGCGCGACGGCGTCGAATGGGCGAGCGGGGCGCACCGCCACGAGGCCGGCACGCCCAACGTGGTCGGCGCGGTGTCGCTCGCGGCGGCGTGCCGCGCGCTGTCCGAGGTGGGCATGTCCGCCGTGGCGGCGCACGAGGCGAGCCTGCTCGACCGCGTCACACGCGGCCTCTGCGCCCTGCCCGGGGTCGAGCGCCTCGCGATGTGGGGCCCGCAGAGCCCGCGGATCGGCGTCGTGACGTTCAATGTGCGGGGCCTCCATCCCGGCGCGCTCGCCGCGGCCCTGAGCGCCGAGCACGGCATCGGCGTCCGGGACGGCTCGTTCTGCGCGCACCCGCTCATGACGGCGCTCGCCGGGGATCGCGCGCAGGACGCGGACGACGGCGCGGCGGTGCCCCTCGCGGTGCGGGTGAGCTTCGGCGTCGGCACCAGCGCGGCGGACATCGACAGATTCCTCCTCGCGATCGCCGATCTCGTCGCCCGGGGGCCCCGCTGGCGTTATCGCCTCGACGGAGGGCGGTACGTCCCCGATCCGGATCCTCGCCCCCGCCCTGCGCTGGCCGGCCTCCCCGCCGGAGGCGCGGCCGGCGCGGCGCTCGGGCCCCTGGCGAGCCAGCTCGCGCCCTGCCAGGCGCCGCACTGAGGCGGATCAGCCCTCGGGCGCGCGGCCCAGGGCGAGCGCGCGCCGCGCGAGCGCGCTCAGGTCGGCGAGCGTCGCCCCCTCCAGCGGCGAGGCCTCGGCGTCGAGGGGCGCCTCGCCCCTGCCGAGCGCATCGAGGAGCCAGCGCGCCGTGAGGACGTCGCCGCCGACCCAGACGCGCCCTGGCGCGTCGCCGAGCGCCGCGGCCTCGATCCACCCGATGGGCACACGCGCCAGCGCCGCGGCGGAGGCGCCCGGCGGCGCCGGGTCGCCGGGCGCCGTGATCGGCCGGAAGCGCTCGGCCGCGAGCTCCGGCGCCTCGCCGCCGTCGATCAGCGGGAGCGCGGCGCGCGTGGCGACCCCCTCGACGACGGTGCGCGCGAGCGCCTCGAGCGAGAGGCGCGCCGGGAGGACGTCGGAGAGCGCGGCCGGGGCCTTGCCCAGCCAGCGGTCGATGACGCGCTCGTCGGGCGCCGCGAGTTCCGGGGGGATCGCGAGCGCCGCGTCGTGGCCCGCGAAGACCTCGATGAGGACCGCGCCGTCCGGCGCGGCGTCGAGGCCGAGCAGCGCGGCGGGGCGGTGCTGCAGCGAGATCCACTCGCGCCCGAAGTAATGGGCGGGCGCGCCGGCGCGGGAGAAGCCCTTGAGAAAGCCCCGTACGTTGCGGTTGAGGAGGGTCCGGGCCGTGGCGTCGGGCGCGAGCGAGGCGACGTGCGGCAATGCGAGCGTCCACACGACGCCGCGCCCGCCGAGGAAGGCGGCGGTGCCGGTCGTGGCGCGCCGCAGGACCTTCGCGCCGCGCGCGGCGCAGGCCGCCAGATCGACGACGCGCGCCGCGCGCTGCGCCGCGCCCAGCACCACGGCGGGCCCCTCGACGAGGCTGGCGGCGAGCCACGGCGCCGCCTCTGCCGAGCGGGCGCGCGCGAGCAACGCAGGGCCGAGCGCGAGCGCGTCCTCGAGAGGGCGATGAGCCGGCGGGAGCGAGTGGATGGCGGGCATCGAGGGAGTCTCCTTGGCGCGAAGCGCGGCGCGCGGCGATGCGGCGGTCGCTAGGATGAGCGCGGTCCTCGCGAGACGAGGCCCCGCGCGAAGGCGCCGGTGGTAACATCGCTCCATGGTGACCGAAGAGGAGCTGGCAGAGCAGCGCGTCGGCACGCGGATCGGCCCATGGGCGGTGGAGCGCGTCCTCGGGGTCGGCGGTATGGCGAGCGTCTTCTTTTGCCGCCGGGCCGACGGGTGCGTGGCGGCGGTCAAGGTCCTTCACGCCGAGCTCGCGGAGATCGAGGCGGTGCGAAAGCGGTTCCTGCGCGAGGGGCCGATCGGGAGCGCGCTGGCGGCCGTGGCGCCGCTCTGCGAGGGGCTCCCCCAGGTGCTCGAGGCCGCGGCCACGGACGACGGCCTCGTCTACATGGCCATGGAGGTGCTCGAGGGAGAGACCGTGTTCGACCGCATGGCCCGGCACGGGACGCTCCCTGTCGGCCAGGTGATCGCGCTCGCCGAGCGGGTCCTCGACGTGCTGATCGTGGCGCACGAGCACGGCGTCGTTCACCGCGATCTCAAGCCCGAGAACCTCCACATCGGCAACGACGGGCACGTGCGGGTGCTCGATTTCGGCCTCGCGCGCGTCCTCGACCCGCTGCTCGAGGACGTCGCGGGGGTGCCGGAGATGACGAAGACCGCGACGGGCGTGTCGATCGGCACCGACGATTACATGGCACCCGAGCAGGCCCTGGGCCTCATCCGCGATATCGACGGCCGGACCGACATCTTCGGCCTCGGAGCGACGATGTTCCGGCTGCTCGCGGGCCGCACGATCCACGGCAACCTGGAGGAAGCGCGCCTGCTCATCGCGGTCGCCACGGAGAAGGCGCCGCCCCTCGCGCACTACGCCCCGACGGCGCCGCCCGGCCTGTGCGCCGTCGTCGACCGCGCCCTCGCCTTCCTCAAGCAAGAGCGCTACCCCGACGCGAGGACGATGCGCACCGATCTCGGCTTCGTGCGCGCCGGCCGCGAGCCGCCTTATGCGACGGCCGCCGCGCGGGGGCGCGCGTAGGAGCCGCTGCGGCGAGGTCGCCCGAGGCGACGGGGGCGTGGGGACCTGGGGCAGGCAGCGCTCCAAGTGGACCAGACGACGGGAAGGCCGGAAGAAAGATCAAGGATCTCCGCATCTTCGCGGAGACCCTCTCCGGGCCGAAGGTGAGCACTGCCCGGCGGCATCGAGGCGTGCCCGCCAGCAAACGGGACAAATCGTCGACAGATCCAGAAACAAAGCTCAAAAATCAAGGTAAACACAGGCAAGATCCAGAAAATAATCTCTCGGATTCGGCTAATCAGAGCCAACATCGAGAGAATCATCTCTAACAGCCGGCTAATCAGAGCCAACATTGAGAGAATCATCTCTAACAGCCGGCTAAAATCACCCTGGATCCAGAAAAATCGTTCAGAGCTCAAGCGAACCGGGCCGTTCCCAGCCACGGATCCCGGGAGAGCGTTCAACGCAAAGGCGCAGCCGCTGGCACCGGGGGATGCGCAAGGTTTGGGCCGGACGTCGAGCGCGCCGCTCGCGTGGACTCGCTGCTGGACGCTTGCCGGCGCCCGCGGGCTCGGCGAGATCGCCTGCGCGCGGCGATGTCGATGGGCGCCGCCGCGTCCCCACGACGAAACGGACAGGAGATCACGATGAAATTCCGCGTGCTCGCACTCCCCCTCTTCATGTTCACGAGCGCCGCTTTGGCCGACACCCCGCCTCCGAATTTCTCGCAGCAGGTCTATCTGTGCAACAGCCATCTACAAGCGAAGGTCGACATCACCTTCGGCCGGACCACCAGCACCGCGACCGTCCAGACCCAGTCCGGGCAGGTCAAGGACAATCCGTTCGTGCCAGGCAACGAAACCGGGATGCAGTACGCCGTGTTCGCCGCCTCCTCGGTCAAGCCCAGCTCGACCGCGTCCTGGTCGACGCTGAGCACGCAGCAGGAGGGCCTGGTCGGCACGCCGCAGTCCCCCATCGCCACCGGCAACAGCACGTTCGTGAATTCGTCATCGTGCCAGATCAAGGGCACGGTGATCCTTTCGACCGGCTGCCCCAGCGCCAGCGGAATGACCCAGGACTACAAGACCATCGAGCGCACCTGGGTCGGCTGCGGCCAGTGATCGCAGGGGCTCGACGCGATTTCTTACGGCCGCGGCGTTCTATCGCTGGTGGTCGCGCATGCCCTGGAGCCACCCCAGGATCTCCGGGTCAAAGATCGTATAGATGGCGCCGAAGGCGCACCTGGGCTCGGAGTCGCTGAGGTTGATGGCGCCGGACAGGACGCCATAAACGGAGAGCCCGCTGTCCGTCCGCCTGAGGAGAGGGCTGCCCGAGTCGCCCTTGCAGGGCTGCGCGCCGTCATCCCCGCCGCTCAACCACGCCTGATGGCCCGCGAGCAGCGTCTCTTTGCAGACGTGATCCTTCGCCCCCACTTCCCCGTCGATGATTTCTCTTGCCACGGCGCCGGGCATCCACGATTGATGGCGCAGCTCTCGAGTGAGCATCGACCAGTCCTGGTTCTCGAATGCGGCAATGCACCTATCGGGCGTAGGGAACGCCTCCTCGAGGAACCGGCCCTCGAGAGCGCGGAGCTCGAGCTCGGCAACCTTGAGCGTGTCGTCCCGGGTCGCTCCGTTCCCCTGGAAGTCGTACCCAGCGGCAGTGAAGGACTCGCCTATCGCGATCTCGTCCTCGTCGAGACCGCGGACGTCGAGAGAGGTGACGCGCTCATCGGCGTCGTCCTTGAGCACCATGACGGCGACATCGCTGCCCACGCCCATGTACCCGCCCGTAGGACGAAACTCGTAGCTGTCAGACCCGGCAACCGCGATGGGAGAGCCCAAGTCTCCCTCGATGGGGCCCGGACGGAACCGAACCTCGCTGCCTTCGCTCTCTTCCACACAATGAAACGCGGTGAGCACCGTCCTGGTGCTGATGAGCGCGCCAGTGCAGAACGGCTTCCACGCCGCAGCGCCTTTTTTTTGTTCGAGGATGCCCACGGCGGAGAGGTTTCGAGCGTCAACGGGGCTCGGCGGGGGTGGCTCAGGGCAATCGGTCGTCAGCGGCTCGCACCGCTGCTGCTGCCCCTTGTCGGCGCCCGAGCACCCGGAGAGCCCCGCAAAGGCCGCCGCGGACAGGGCCACGGCGGCGATGGTTCGATGGTGCACCTTGAAATCAGGTCGAGAGGTCATGGTCCATCTCCAGTCGTTGAATCGACGAATCGATCTGCGCCCGGCGCTCCGGCCTATCGTGGGCAGCAACGGTCGCCGCGACACCCGCACGCGCGCCCGTCCCGCAGGCCCGGAGCGCCGATCGGGCTGCTACCCCGTCCCCTGTCATGCCGCTCGCTCCGCGCCGCAGCGTCGCCCGCGGAGGGTCAACCCGTCACTCGGCCTGCTCGCTCGACGAATTGAAGAGGAGCGCCGTACCGGGAGGCACCAGCGCCTGGGCCTCTTCCGGAGATCCGCACATCGGGATCCTGTCGCGGCATGCTCGTTTCAAGAGCTTCGGCCAGCGCGGATGATGCATGCAGACCGCGCCATCCTGCGTCCAGGCAGCCTCGAAGCGCCGTCCGTCCTGCGGATCGCGCTCCTCCACATGCGCGCTGTCCCAGACGTCGACACGCGTGCCGTCCTGGGTCGCCGAATCGCCGTCTCCGCAGTAGTCTGCGATCACCATCCTCGTGCAGGCACCGTACAGCGCCGGGATGTCCGGGTTCTGTTCGGCGTAGCCCGGGTTGTATTTCATCGCTCCCGCGCATTTTGCCGCGGCGGTGTCAGGGCATGCGAAGCTGAATAGACCATTCTCGTTCCTCTGGCGCCCCTGCTTGTCCCAGGCGCCAGGTACCACGAGGGCCGGCTTGCCACCCTTACAGAGCGGGACGAAGGCTGGCTTCGCGCCCGGCTCCCTCGGCTCCGGCTCCTGGATCTCCACCTGATACTCCCACGCGCCGCGGAGCTCCTCGTGGGCCGTCGCGGAGACGATCCGCGCGGAGACGTCGAACGTCATCTCCGTGTCCCGCGTGCAGCCGTCGAAGACCCCGTGCAGCTTGACGCCTGCCCAGCTCCCCCCTTGGAGATACGTGCCATCTCGGCCCTGGAACGCCGGAGACGCCGCGCCGCGGACGAGCGCACCACGCTCGATCCTCGCGTCCTCGATCGGACGATCGTCCGCGTCGAACACCGAGCTCAGGGAAAAGTGCACATGGTTGGCGATCTTGCGCCCTTGCCGGTGCACGCCGAGCAGATCGGCGAACGGGACGTTCGCTGGGACGCATCGATGCCAGCGCGACGTCGTCGCGTCTTCCGGCTGCGACAGCCGATCCGCCTCAGGGTGCTGCAGGGTCGCCGGCGCTGACTCGGAACACGCAGACGCACAAACGAGGAGCGCAGACAGGAAGGCGAGCCTCGCGAGCGAAAGCGCCTTCATCGGCCGGAAAAGCTCACCCGCATCGACGCAGGTGCGCGAGGTGGATGGCAGCGATCGGTGACGATGAGTCAACTTGCGATGAGTCATGGTGAGTCCTCCGCTGTATCGCGCGCGCGTGAGCGCATCTCATGGCGATCGCGGCGTGGCGCAGATGCGGATGCCGGTGAACACGTCCCGACGCTCCCGCGTGTCGAGCGACCGGTTCTCCGACCTCATGCTGATGCCCTGCATGAAGAAGCACCCGCCGCGCGCGACGGGTACGCCTGCGCCCTCCGCTGCCGAGGTCCACTCCCAGGCATTGCCAGCCAGGTCGTGGACTCCGAACACGCTGTCGGAAGCAGGGTATGTGCCAACCTCATCAGGGCCGAAGCCGAAGAGGTTCCGGCCATAGGTCAGGTCGTGATTCGCCAGGTCGGCCTCCAGGCGCTCGCCCCAGGGGAACGGGCGGCCATCGGCGCCGCGCGCAGCGCGCTCCCATTCCCGCTCGTCACAAAGGCGCGCGCCGGGAACCCGGCCCGACCGGTCAAGCCAGGAGGCATAGGCGAGCGCATCGTCGAACGAGGCGCCGAGCACAGGGACGCGCAGCCACTCCTGGGTGGGCCGACGGTCGCGGCCCGGATACCGGATCGGCTCTCCGCTCGGAGCGACGATCGGGCGCGCCTCCGGCCCGAAGGCGAGCTGGTAGCCGCCGTCTGGCAGCTCCGATAGCGAGACGGTCATCCCGCCGCCGCGCGCCTCCGGCAACCGCTTTCGCCGCTCTTCCGGCGGCAGGGCGCGCAGGAAATCGATCCACTCGCCGAACGTGGTCTCGTTCTGCGCGATGAGGTAGGCGCCCGTCTCGACCGGGTGCCGCGGCTGGCTGAGGTAAAAGTCCCGCTGATCGACGCTGCCGTAAAGGAAGCGGCCCGGCGGCACGTAGGCGAAGCCGCGCGGAATGGCCGCCTCGGCCGGCAGGTCGAGCGCCACCCGCTGCACCTCGCCGCGACCGAGCACCATCGGCAGCCGGACCCGGGCCCGGCCAGGCGCCGCGAACGTGAAGACGACCGAGCCCGGGGCGATCCTCCGATCGGCGATCGGCGCCGCCCCCATCCGCTCGCCCCCGCCCGGCGCGTCGCGCCGCGCGCCATCGAGCACGGCGCGCTCCAGCGAGACCTCGGCGCCCGGCGGCGACGTCTCGATCGAGACCTGCGCAGGAGCATCCCAGCAGCCCTCGCGCCGGCGCTCATGGAGCCTGATCTGCCGCACGAGCTCGTCCCGCTCGACGATGCGCCCATCCTGGTCGGCCAGCGCGGCGCGCTCGCAGAGGGCGTCGGCGAGCAGGTCGCGCGCGTCCCTCCGGTCGCCGTCCTGCAGCACCACGAGCTCGAGGCGCCCCGAGGCGTCCGCGTAGGAGCGCTCCACCGCCGCGCCGCGGCGGCGCGCCTGCTCCCACGCCTGCTCCGCAGGTTCGCTCTGGCCGGCGTCGAATCGCGCGAACGCGCTGCGCCTCGCGGCGTCGAGCTCCGCGCGGGCTGCGCGCGCCTGCTCCAGCGAGCGCCGCGCCTCGTCGACGTGCCGGGTGAGATCGCGCTGCGCGGTGAGCCGCACGCCGAGGAACGTGAGCCCGATGAATGCCGGCAGGGCGAGCGCCGCTCCCCAGCGGGCGAGGCGCCGGCGCCGATCCGCCCGGCGCGACGCGGCCAGAAACGCCGCTTCGCGCCCCGGGAGCGAGGCCTCCTCGACCCCGGCCGCCGCCGAGAGAAGCCGCTCGCTCCAGAGGACGTCCGCGGCCCGCCCCGCCCGCTCCCACTCGGCGGCGGCGCGCTCGAGCTGCTGACGCAGCGCTCGCCCCTCGATGTCGCGCCCGATCCAGCCGCGCAGCGTGTCCCAGCCGGAGAGCAGCGCCTCGTGCGCGATGCCGTAGACCGAGCCCGCGCCCTCCTCGGCCTCGCGGGCGACGAGGAGCCGCCCCCGCACCAGGGCCGAGAGCGCCGCGCGCGCTCCCGGTGAAGCGCCGGCGGCGGAGAGCAGCTCCGCCTCGACGCGCCAGGCCCGCGCCCCCTCCGCCGTGACGAGCGCGAGGAGCATCGCCTGCGCGGCCGCGCGCTCGGGTGACGGCAGGCGCGCGAGCACCCCGTCCGCGTGCCGCGCGAGCGCGCCGCTCACGCCGCCGATGGCGTCGAGCACCGAGGCCGGGATCACCCCCCGCGCCTGGTCGCGGGCCTCCCAGAGCTCTCCCAGGGCGAACTGGAGCAGCGGCAGCCCGCCCTCGGCGTGCAGCGCCGCCTGCACCAGCGCCTCGACCACCGCCTCGGACTCGAAGGAGACGCCGTTCGCGGCGGCGGGGCCCGTCACGGCCTCTCGAAGTCGCTCGGCGGTGAGCGGGCGGAGCAGGTACAGCGCCCGCGAGATCGCCTCGCTGAGCCCAGGCAGCGCGGACAGCCGCGTGAGGAAGTCGCTGCGCGCCGTGGCCAGCACGCGCAGGCCGCCCGCCCCGTCGGCGAGCGCGCCGAGCGCCTCGGCCGTCGCCGCGGCCTCGCCCGGCGGCGCGTACGTGCAGAGCTCCTCGAGCTGGTCGATGAACAGCAGCACCTCGCCGTGGCGCCGCTGGAGCGCGCGCGCGAGCGCTCCCGGCTCGGCGCGGAGTCGCGCCGCGAGCGTGCCCACGTCCGTGATCGCGTCGCCCTCGAGCAGCGGCAGGAGCGCGGCGGCGAGGCTGTCGAGCGGATGCCGGCCCGGGGTCGCGGTGACGGCGGCGACGCGGGGCCCAAGCGCGCCATCGGCGATCGCGGGCAGCACGCCGGCGCGACAGAGCGACGACTTGCCCGTCCCCGAGTCGCCGGCGACGAGGAGGAAGGGCTCGGCCCGCAGCCGGTCGAGGATGGCGCGGACCTCGGCGCCGCGGCCGAAGAACAGGCGCCGGTGCGCGGCCTCGAACGCGAGGAGGCCGCGGTAGGGGTTGCCCTCGGGGAGGGGCGCCGGGCCGGCCTCGAGGGCGGCGAGCTGCTCGAGCGCCTCGCGGAGCGCGTCGCCGTCGGCGAAGCGCCGGGCAGGGTCTCGCGCGAGGCATCGATCCACGATGGCGGCGAGCCGGGGATCGACGCCGGGCGCGGCCTGCGCGAGCGGCGGAGCGTCGTTCTGGAGCGTCGCGCGGACGAGCGCGTGCGTCTCCAGGATCCCGTGAGGCGCCGCGCCGGCGCAGAGCTCGTAGATCACGATGCCCAGCGCGTAGACGTCGGCGCGCGGCGTCGGGACCTCGCCGCGCCAGATCTCGGGGGCCATGTAGAGCGGCGTCCCGACGATGTGCCGGCGGGGGGCGCCGAAATCCGTCGCCGTGCGCGTCGCGGTCGGGGGGCCGATGGCCGCCGGCGCTTCGACGGTGGCCGCTTGCGTCTTTGCGTGCGACAGCGGCGCGTCGGCGGTCGACCCCAGCGCGCCGCCACGGGCGCGCGGAGGCGGAGAGGGCGCGCCGCCGTCCGCCGTGGCCCCCGGGTCGGCGCTCGGGGCTCCGGGGCGCGCCGCGGCCCCCTCCGCCTCGGGCCCTGGCACGCCGGCAGGAGGGGGATCGTCCTCGGGCAGGAGCTCTGCCAGCCCGAAGTCGAGCACCTTCACCATGCCCTCTTCGGAGATCACCGCGTTGGCCGGCTTGATGTCGCGATGGAGCACGCCCCGGCGGTGCGCGGCCGCGACCCCGCGGGCGAGGTCGATCGCGATCGCCAGCGCTCGGCGAGGCGGCACCGGCTTCTCGATCGTGTCGAGGCTCTCCCCGCGGACGTACTCGGAGACAAGGAACGGCTGCCGCTGCACCTCGCTGACGCGGTGGATCGCGACGACGTTGGGGTGCGACAGCCGCGCGACGGCCCGCGCCTCGACGAAGAAGCGCGCGCGCGCCTCCACCGAGGGCGACTCCGCCGCGATGAACTTGATGGCCACGAGGCGGGTGAGCAGGCGATCTTCGGCGAGGTACACCTGGCCCATCGCGCCCTGCCCGAGGCGGCGGATGAGCCGGTATTCTTCGAACGCCTCCGGTGGTGACCACTCCCCGGAGCGCCGCTTCACGGCTGGCCCTTCACCCTGCGCGGGTCGATGCCGTACTGCTTGAGCTTCGAGGAGAAGGTCCGGATCGGCATGCTGATGAGGTCCGCCGCGCGCGTCTGCACCCCGCCGGCGGCGTCGAGCGCCTCCTGGATCCGCTGGCGCTCCAGGTCCTTGACCTCGTCGGCGAGCGGCCGGAACCGCGGGAGCGCGGCGGACGGCGGCACGGCGGCGGGCGGCGGGGCGCCCCCGGAGATCGGCGGCGGGGCCGACGCCCTCTCCGTCACGCGCTCTGGCAGGTCCCTCGGCTCGACCGCGTCGGTCTCCGCGGTGACGCTCGCGTATTCCATGGCGTTCTTGAGCTCGCGCACGTTGCCCGGGAACGGGTAGGCGACGAGCGTGCGCAGCGCGGCGTCGGAGAGGTGCAGCGGACGCCGCCCGGCCCGGGCGCACGCCTGATCGAGGAACAGGCGGGCCAGGATGGGGATCTCGCGCGGGCGGTGCCGGAGCGGCGGCAGCCGGACGACGCCCGCGCTCAGGCGGAAGAGCAGGTCCTGGCGAAAGCGGGCCGCGGCGCTCTCGGCCTCGAGATCGCGGTTTGTCGCGGCGACGATCCGCAGGTCGACCTCGCGCTCGCGCACGTCGCCGAGGCGCGTGAACCGCCGCGCCTCGATGGCGCGCAGCAGCTTGGCCTGCACCGCGAGCGGGAGCTCGCCCACCTCGTCGAGGAACAGCGTGCCGCCGTCGGCCCGCTCGAGCAGGCCGGGCTTGGCCGCCTTGGCGTCCGAGAAGGCGCCCTTCTCGTAGCCGAACAGCTCGCTCTCGACGAGCGACTCGGGGACGGCCGCGCAGTTCAGCGTGACGAGCGGCTTGCCCGCCCGCGCGGACCAGTAGTGGAGCGCGGCCGCGGCGTTCTCCTTGCCGGCGCCCGTCTCCCCGAGGACGAGCACGCTCAGATCGCTCGCCGCGAGGCGGCGGATCAGCTCGAACAGGCGGTTCATCGCGGGATCGGCGACGACGATGCGGGCGCTGCCGACGCTGTGCTCGATGGCGCTCTCGGCGGCGAGGGCGATCGCGCCGGGGCCTGCGATCGTGGCGGAGGCGCGCGCACCGCAGAGGAGCGTGTCGGCGTCGCACCCGTCCGCCGGATAGGCGGCGAGCCCCCCGCGCACGTCGCCCGCCACCGGCGCGAGCGCCGCGACGAGCTCGAGCGCCGCCGCGCGCGCCGCCTCGCCGCCGAGCTCGGGGAGCACGGCGACGAGCGCCGCGTCGCCGTTCCATGCGAAGACGTCGATGAGCCGGAGCGCCGCCGCGGCCTTGGCCTCGACGATCGAGCGACCGGGGATGGGGCCCAGCGCCACGACCAGCACGGCGAGAGGGCGCCCGTAGTCGCTGGCGCGCTGGAGCTCCTCGCCGAGCCGCTGACGGAGCCGGCCCGGCTCGACGGCGGCGTTGCTGACGGCGTGGGGCTCGCGCCAGAGCGTGAGGATGGTCTCGCCCACCATCACCACGTCGCCGGAGCAGAGCACGCGCGAGCCAGCGAGGCGGTCGCCGTTGACGAGCGTCCCATTGTGGCTGTTCTGGTCGGCGATGTGGACCTCGCCGTTCGAGACGACGATCCGCGCGTGCAGCCGGGAGACGCCGCGCGTTTCGATGCGGATGTCCGCCTCGGGCGAGCGGCCCACGAGCAGGACGCCGTCGCGCGGCAGATCGAGCCGGCGCGACGAGGCGCTGTCGATGACCAGCAGGTAGCGGGGAGCGCTGTCGTCGCCGCCAGCCTGATGTTCGATGATATCGACGGTCGTCGTACTCGCGGGCTTCGCGGTCGGTGGGCTCACGGCGGAGCTCCATCATAGAGCGTCGTGAGCTGCAAGAGCATCCAAGGCGGGCGCGCCGCGCCGGGAGGGTCGTCAGGGGGAGATCGGCGAATGGATTGGCAAAAGCGAGCGGGGCCGCCACGCGTCGGCGGCGGACGCGCGGCCATCGATGGCCACGACGCACCGGGAAGCGCGCCTTCGAGGATCCACGGCCTGCGGCCTGGCCATGTCGGCCGAGTCAGCGGTCTCTGCCGCGAGCGTGGCCGAGCTGGCCGGCAACTTCTGCCGCGACGCTGCTCCCGCCGGTCGGCGCAACGAGGGCGGCCCCCTTCGGTGTACAGATGATCGGTCGCGCAGTGTTGTTTTCGCACGAGGACGGAACGCAAGGGCGCGATTCGACAACGAGCGCGCGCAGCTTGCGGATCCCGTCGGAGCTCTCTGGTCCCTCGAAGCTCGGGGTCGGATGGAGGGGAGCCGTGTGATTCGAGGAGCCCTCCCGGCAGACGACCGATGCGTCGACCCACGATGTCCCGTGGCAGGCTGAAGATCTCGAGGGACGTGTCCTGACGATATCGACGCCGATGTAAAAAAACTCACAGTGCTCAATCGCTGGCTGCGTTCGGAGCTGGCGATCGGGCCTGCCTGAATGCGTTGAGCATGCGGGTGTCCCGGACGCGGAGGCTGCTGAGCGTGTTGACGTAGCCGGTTGCGCGGCCGGGAGGTGGCACCTGGGGCAGGCTGGACGACGGTTGCGCCCGGCAGCCCGCCTCCTTTACGCTGTCCGGCCCTGGGTCGAGCCGGATCCAGCCTCGCTGGAGCTCGCGCCGGAGAAACCCCGCGACGTGCCGCCTGCCGAACCGAAGGGGCCGCCACGCCCAAAGACGTCGATAGGTGAGAAGGGGCCGCCGCGCCTGAAGGCAGCAGGAGCGCCAAGCGCGACTGCGCAGCCGCCCCCGCCAAAGACCGACCCTCCGCACGACACAACCCTCTTTGAGTGGATCAAGTAAGCGCGCTCGGGCACGCGCGGTGCGCTGAAGCCTGCCTGGGCGCATCGAGTTGGCGGGGCCCCCGACGCGGAGGCTGCAGGACGAGTTGACGTCGCTGGTAGCGCGGCCAGGAGGTGGTACCTGTGGGGCAGGCCGGATGGCGGTTGCGTCCAGTCGCTCGTCTCCTTTACGCTATCGACACCTTGGTTGGAGAGCATTTCGGTCAAAAATACCGGGTTGTCCGCTTGCTCGGACAAGGGGGGATGGGCGCGGTCTACGAGGCCGAGCACGTCGAGACCGGGGAGCGCGTCGCGCTGAAGTGCATCGACGGAACCCTCGTCGTTCCGGGCAAGAACGGCCTCCAGCGCTTCCAGCGCGAGGTGAAGGCGATGAGCGCGATCGACACCGAGCACATGGTGCAGGTGCTCGACGCCGGGATGGATCCGGAGCGCAAGATCCCGTACATGGCGATGGAGCTCCTGGAGGGAGAGGACCTGCAGCACCTGCTCGATCGGGTCGAGTACCTCGAGCCCGACACCGCCCTTCGGATCGCGGCGCAGGTCTGTCTCGGCCTCGAGAAGGCGCACGAGGCGCGCATCGTTCACCGCGACATCAAGCCCGCCAACCTGTTCCTCAGCCGGCGCGGAGACGGCGAGATCGTCGTCAAGATCCTGGATTTCGGCATCGCCAAGATCAAGCCGGAGCCGAGCCAGGGCGGCCCGACCACGGGCCTCACGCGCACCGGAGGCATTCTCGGCTCGCCGCTTTACATGTCGCCCGAGCAGGCGCGGGGCCTCAGCGACATCGACTACCGCACCGACATCTGGTCGCTCGGCATGGTGCTCTATGCCGCGCTCGCGGGGGCGCTCCCGCATGGGCACATCGCCGCCTTCGGCGACCTGATCATGGCGATCTGCACGCAGGCGCCGCGCTCGGTCCAGGTGTTCGCGCCCTGGGTAGAGCCTCAGGTGGCCGCCGTGGTGCACCGCGCTCTGGGGCTCGACGCCAGCGATCGGTTCCCCACCGCCGCGGCGATGCTCGACGCGATCCGCCCGCTGCTGCCCGGCGGCTTTGCCCTGCGGGACGAGCTCCTCGTCCCCGCCAGCCCGGAGACCCGCGGCAGGGTCGCGGCGAGGCTATCGCTGATGCACGCTGCGGACGACGCGCACCGGCGGATCGCGCGCATCGTCGTGCAAGGAGGGATCGGCAGCGGGGACGACACGGTGACCGTGGAGGCCCCTGGGTCCGAGAGAGTCCCCGGGGCGGCGCGCGGGCCGGCCGACCGTGCGATGAACACGACGACGGCGGAGGCGAACACCAGCACGAGCACCACCGGTGACGGCGAGGCGAGCCCGCAGGCGCGGGACACGAGCGCTCCTGCAGCGCGCAGGTCACGGAAGGCGTCCACGGCGGTGGGGCTCGTGGCGGCCGCCGGAATCGCCGCCTTCGTGCTGGGCAGGTCGTGGCGCCAGGAGGAGAGCGCGCGCCTCAGCGATCTTGAGAAGAGCGCGGTCGGTGCGGTCGCGCCCGCGCCGCAGGCGCCGCCCGCGAGCGCACCGCCGCCGGCCGTCCAGCGGGGGAAGCTGCGCGTCGTACCAGCCGATGTGTCGGTCGAGATCGACAGGAGGCCGGCGGAGGTCCACGGCGGAGAGGTGGTGGTGGAGGGCGCGCCCGGGAGCAGGCTCCATATCCGGCTTGTCAAGGGGAAGGACGAGCTCACGGAAGAGGTGATCATGACGGATACCGGCCCAGCTCCCGCCTCGCTGCAGCTCGCGCCGGAGAAGCCGGGCCCCGCGGCGCCTCTGAGCACGAAGGCGCCCCCGCGCGCGAAGGCAGCGGGAGCGCCGAGAGCGACGGAGCGGCCGGCGCCCCCGACGACGGCCGCTCCGGAAGACACGTTGATCCCTGACAAGTTCAAATAGACCGCTCAGACACGCGGCCCGGAACGTGCAATGACCGTCGCGAGGAAGCCCCACGATGCGCGTTAGCAGGGCAGCAACGCTGGCGATGCTGATCGTTCCGGTGCTCCTCTCGCGGGCGATCGCGCTCGCCCAGCCTGTGCCGACTGCCAGCGAGAGCGCAGAGGACAGGAAGAGCGAGGCGGAGGCTCGCTTCTACAAGGCCAGAGAGCTCTACGCCGAGGGTGCCTTCAGCGCGGCGCTCGCGGAGTTCAAGGCATCGAGGGCGCTCCACCCCGGCGAGAGCGCCACGATGGGCGCGGCCACGTGCCTCAAGCGTCTCCATCGCTTCGACGAGGCGCTCGACCTGTTCGAGGCCGCGCTGCGCGACTTTTCAGACACCATGGAGGCCAAGACCAGGGCCGCTGTCCAGCGCGAGGTGGTCGAGCTGCGCGGCCTCGTCGGCACCGTCGACATCGAGGGCGCCGAGCCCGGCGCAGCGATCACCGTCGATGGGCAAAGCCGGGGTGAGTTCCCGCTGCTCGCGCCGCTCCGGGTCGCGGCGGGCAGCCACGGCGTGCGCGTTTACAAGGAGGGCTTCGAGCCGTTCGAGGCGCGCGTCGATGTCGCCGGCGGGCAGACCGCGCGCGTCTCGGCGCGCCTGCGCCGGCTGCGGCAGACGGGGACGCTCCAGGTCACCGAGGCGCACGGCTGGGAGCTGGAGGTGGTGGTCGACGGGATCGGCGTGGGCAACACCTCCGCGGCGCCGCTATCGCTACAGCTCGCGCACGGCAGGCACGTGGTGCTCCTGCGCGGCAAGGGGCGCCTGGGCACCGCGCCGGCGAACGTGATCGTTCGGCTGAACGAGGTCGAACCCCTGCGGCTCGAGGCCGAGGAGCTCGACGCTGAGCTGCGCATCGCGCCCGTGCCCGTGGACGCGCTGGTGTCGCTCGATGGCGTGGCCCTCGGCCGGGGCGCGTGGGAAGGCCAGATCCGCGCGGGCACGCACACCGTCGAGGTCGAGGCCGAGGGGTTCCTGCCCGAGCGGCGCGAGGTTTCGCTCGGGTTCTACGAGCGCGAAGTGCTGTCCGTGCTGCTCTCGAGCGACCCGGAGTCGCCCCTCTCGCCCTTCTGGCGCAAGCCGCCGCCGCCGCCGCCGCCGCAGCAGCAGCAGCAGCAGCAGCAGCAGCAGCCTTTCCTCGTGGAGATGGGCACGGCGGCGCTGATCGTGGAGAGCTTCGGGAGCGACTGCTATGGGACGTGCCGCCGTGGCGTCGGCGCCGGATGGTACGGCGCGCTGCGCGGCGGGTACGAGCGGAGCTCCGGACTGAGCTTCGGCATCTCGATCGGCGCGCTCTCGGCGACGCAGAAGATCAGCAACCGGAGCACCCCGCTGAACTTTGTCGGCGTACCTTCAAGAGACATCGATGCCGACGACGTGCTCATGCTCGATGGTCTCTTCCTGGGCACGTGGATCGGCTATGCGGTCGACGCGGGTCTTCCGATCCGCTTCCGGCTCGGCGCCGGCGGCCTGTTCGGGTCGATGTCGGATGAGCGGCGAGGCGACTTCTCCGCGAGCAATGGGGAGCGCTACGGGATAGGCACCTATGCGCAGACCCAGCCTGCCCGCTTCGTCTTCGTCACGCCCGAGCTGCGCGTGGGCCTGCCGCTCAGCCGGCACGTCGAGCTGAACGCCGGTCTGGAGCTGCCCGTGTTCTTCGCCGTGGCGCGGCCGAGGTGGCGTGAGGCGGAATGGGTCCACGCCGGGTCCGACGGCTATGGGCGGTTCAACGCCGATCCGCTGGTGAGCGGCGTTTTCGTCACCGTGGCGCCGACGGTGGGCGTTCGCTTCGAGCTCGGATGTTTGTAGGGAGGGATCATGCATTCACGGTGCTTGTCGAGGGAGGTGATGCTCGTCTCGTTCGTGCTGCTGCTGCTCGGCGCGCTTGCCGGATGCAGCGCCTGGGGCGAGTCGGCGCCGGGTTCGAGCGAGGCGCTGCGCGCTCGCTTCCCCGAGCAGGTGGCGCAGGTGCTCGAGGTGGGGGCGGGGTTCGTCGCCACCGGCGATGGGTTTGTCGGCCAGTCGCGGGGGGCGTTCGGCGGTTTCCGGCCCGCTAGCGAGCGGATCGAGGCGGTGCTGCCCGCGAAAGGCGAGGAGGGGCTGCGCTTCCGGGGGCCGAGGGGGTTTGAGATCACGGTGCGCGAGCTCGGCGCGGCGGGCGATGGGGCGATCGTGGGCGGCGCGCTGACGTACGCGCGGGCGGGAGGCGGGTCGTAACTGGACGGCGAACGCGGGCGGGGGCGCCGAGGAGTGATTGCTGCTGGAGGCGGGGGCGGTGTCGAGCGATGGGCCCGTCACCGTGTGGGAGGCGCAAGGGGCAGCGTTGCGGCAGCAGAGCGAGGCGGTGGAGGTGGTCGACCCATCCGGCAGGGCACGGCTCCGCGTGACCGCGCCACGGGCCTATGCAGAAGGGGGACGGCCCATGGCAATCCCCCGGAGCGAGCCCATGGGGACCTTGCTCGCAGATGGGACTGCGCTCGTGCTCGGCGGCCTCTGAGAAGGCGACATTCCCCTCGAGACCGCCGAGCGGTTCGAGCTCCTCGACAACGGCACGCTGTGCAGCCACGCGGCCGACTGCCAGAGCGGCTTCTGCGTCGACGGCGTCTGCTGCGACACAGCCTGCGACGCCGGCCCCTGCGATGTCTGCTCGGTCCGCACGGACATCACCTTCCCCTTCGGCGCCGAACAGCCCGGTAGGTGCGAGCTCTTGACGGGTCCGACGTGCGATGACGGCAATGCGTGCACCCGGACGGACTCCTGCCTGGCAGGGGTCTGCACCGGCGAGAACCCGGTCGTATGCCCTGCGGGGGACGCGTGCCGGGAAGCGAGCCAGTGCGATCAGCTCAGCGGGAACTGCCTTGCCAGAACGAACAAGGTAGACACCACCTCATGCGACGATGGCAATGACTGCACCGAGGAGGACTCCTGCACGGCGGGTGTCTGCGCGGGAGAGAAGGAGGTCAACTGCGCTTATCCTGAGTGCGCGCCTTACGTCTGCTTTGGGGCCTCGACGTCCTGCAGGACGACATGCGACTCGGTCAACGACTGCGCATCCGGGTACGTCTGCAATCGGGACCACGCCTGCGTCGATCCGCCTCCCGACTCGTACAACCTGGACAACACCGATTGCGCCCTCGCCTCACCCGGTGGCTCGGGAGGCTCGCCCTGGCCTCCTGCGGGGCTCTCGCTGCTCGCCCTTGGCGCGCTCGGCATCCGGCGCCGCAGCTCGCGGCCCCGCGCTCGCCGGAGCGTAGCGCGGACGAAGATCGAGCACGTCGCTGCAAAATCGGCCGCCTGACCGCCACACACGACAGCCCCCCGCCCCAGCCCATGGGCCTCCGGCCCCCGCCGACCGAGACGCCCCCCAAAACCCGCTCCCGCTTCAGCCCGCGCGAGCGCCCCGCCCCGGAAGCCCCACCTCGACAACCTGGCTCTCAGGCTCCCTTGCCTCGCCCTCCAGCTCCGCGGCCGCCGCCTCGCCGGCGCCCTCTTCACCCTCGCCCATGCGCCCCTCGTCCTCGGGCAGCTCGGCCCACGGCTGCGTGACCTGCGCTGGCCGCACCAGCGGCACCCACGGCCTCGGCCCCGCCGCCGCCATGCGCCCTTCCTCGGCCGCGATCTCCATCAGGCTCTCGCGGCTGATGCTCACCAGCTCGAGGCGCACCGCCTCCGGCATCGATCCCGCCCGCGCCGGCTCCGGCATCTCCGCCCCGATCGCCGCCAGGCTGTCCTCCCCCTCCCCCGCCGACCCCGCCCCCGCCCGGATCTCCGGCACCGACGGCACCGCCCCGCCGAGCTCTCGCCCGATGGCGTCGAGGCTCTCGCGCCCGAGCGTCGCCTCGCCGATCCGGATGTCCGGCAGGGACCCCGCAGGCCGCGCCGAGGCCACAGGCAACGGCGGCGCCTCACGCAGCAGCACCGGGTCCACCGGGCGCGCGAGCGACCGGGGCGGCCCCCCATTGGCGAGGAGGACCAGCCCCGCGACCGCGCTCCGCTTGCGGCCCGGCTGCGCCGGCGGCGGCGGGCGCCTCGAGGCCAGCGCCGGCGCCTCGCACACGACCGTGGCCCCGCCGATGGCCGCCGACACCTCGCGCACCTCGGCGACCGGCCGGCGCGCCGACAGAGGCGCCGCCTCCCCGCGCGGGCGCGACCGGGTGCGCCGCGGCGCGGCCCGGACCTGCCGCGACGCCGCCGGGGTCCCCTCGTCGATCTCGCGCAGGCCGCGCTCGATCGCGGACGCTACGTCCCGCCGGTCCGCCCACGTGGGCATCACCACGCAGAGGATCGACTCGGCGGCGACGCCGAAGTACACGTCGACGGGCGCCGCGCCCCCGTACGGCACCAGATCCTCGCGCCGCAGCTCCACGCACCCGAGCCGGCCCTGCTCCCCGAGGCCCAGCGCCGCCTCGACGATCTGGCTGCGGCCCTCCCTGGGCATGTCGTGCGGCACGCGCCGGGTCATGACCCGCCCCCGCCGGGTGATCACGAACGCGAAGTCCGCCCCCGCAGCCACGTAGGTTCGGTCCGAGATCGCATCGAGATCTACCACGCTCCCATCCTACCCGATCCAGGGCGCGATCGTCTCGGGATCATGCCTGTCCGCGCCTCGCCGCCCCCTCTCCGCCGCGGCGGAGGTGTTGTGTTGTGCGAGAGATCGACAGAGCCTCTGTTATTATACAGCGCTGCTATCAACCCAACCCGCGCGTCGCAAGCCCCCGCGTCCTGCTTCGTTCGCGCGCTTCGCCGCCTTCCCCGCGCGGCCGCCTCTCACGGCACGACGTGCAGCATCCCCATCATGCCCGCGTCGGCGTGATCGAGGATGTGGCAGTGGAACATCCACATCCCAGGCCGGTTGTCGTAACGCACCGCGAAGCGCGCCGCGCCGTCGACAGGCACGTTCACCGTGTCCTTCCACGCGAGCGGCCTCACCGGCCGACCATCGGCGCCGAGCACCTGGAAGAAGAAGCCGTGCAGGTGGAACGGGTGATCGAACTCCATCGTGTTCTCGACCGTCCACACCGCGGTCTCGCCCACCGCCGCCACGAGCGGCTCCGCCTCCCAGGAGGGCACGCCGTTGATGCCCATCACGAGGTCGCCCGGGCCGTCCTCCCGCGTGAGCTGCAGATCCACGCGCCTCGCCCCCGCCGTGTCGAGCGCCTCGATGCTCCGCCCGATCTCGGGGAGCGGAACGCCCTCGGCCAGGGGCTCGTCCGCGAGGCGCAGCCGGAAGGCCTCGACCTCGGGCCTCCCGAACGTCGCGCCATAGCCGCGATCGTAAGGCACCCAGCGCACCGACAGCGCCGATCCCGGCGCGCCGCGCGGCGTCACGAGCACGTCGGCGCGCTCGCCGGGGGTGAGCAGGATCCTGTCCTCCTCGACCGGGTGCTCCAGGAGCCCGCCGTCGCCGCCGATGCGGGTGAAGTGGTGATCCGTGATCAGGAGCTGGTAATAGCGGGACTTGGCCGCGTTGACGATGCGCCACCGCTGCCGGAGCCCGGCGCGCGCCCCGATCACCGGGTCGACGCGCCCGTTCACGAGCAGGATGTCGCCCTCACGCCCGAACAGCGTGCCGAGATTGCCGCCCGACTCCGGATCCTCGAGCGAGCCGTCGTCGCGCAGGCTGATGTCGCTCAGCACGAGGACGAGCTCGTCGCCGAGATCCGCGGGCTCGTCCGGATCCTCGACGAGCAGCGGACCGTAGAGGCCATTGCCCTCCTGCACCGCGGAGTCGACGTGCGGGTGGTACCAGTAGAGCCCCGCGTCCGGCACCACGAAGTCGTACGTGAAGCCGCCGCCCGGCGGCGTCTCGGGCTGGCTGTGCCCGGGCGCGCCATCCATCTCCGCCGGCAAGCGCACGCCGTGCCAGTGGACCGTCGTGGGCGCCGCCAGCTCGTTGCGGAGGTGCACGATCACGCGATCTCCCACCCGGGCGCGGATCAGCGGGCCGGGGAGACCGCCGTTGTACGTCCAGGTGGGCGTCTTCTTGCCGGCCACGATCTCCACGTCCTCGACGCGCGCCGTCAGATCGACCTCGACCACCCCCGGCCTCGCGTCGAGATCGCGCGCCGGCATCAGCGCCACCGCGCTGTCCCACCCCTCGGGCTGTGACGGAGGCTCGGCCGCACACCCGATCACGGCGACGGCGAGCCAGAGGCTCACGAAAGGACAAGCAGAGCGCTCGAGCGGCATATCGCGGGAGCGGATCTTACCACCGTCCAGCGGAGAAACCCCGTGCTTTCGCGGGCTTCGCGGCAGGTCAGCGAGATCAGCTCACGCGCGGCGCGGCCTCGGGCGGGTCCTCGATGGCGGGCGCCGCCGCCTCCTCGCGGCGCAGGTGGCTCTCGCCGCGGCGCGCGGCGAACGCCGCGGAGAAGACCTCGTCGACCTCCGGGCGCTCGGGCGCGTCGTACAGGAACCACGCGCCCTGCACGCGCTCCGGCGTCACGTCGAGGACCGCGTACCCGCGGCGCCACAGGTCGACGTACTTGACGTGCGGGTTCGCGAGGAACAGCGGCTCGGCCGTCCGAGCCTGCTCCTCGGTGAGCAACGGCGAGGTGATCCCCGGCACCGCGATCTCGACCGCCAGCGCGCCCCTGCCCGTCGCGGCGTCGTACCGCGCCGGATCGAGCGGCGCCGGCGCGAGATCGATCGCCCACGACGCGTGTGTATCGCCGCTGAGCACGACGACGTCGCACACGCGCTCCTCGGCGAGGAGATCGAAGAAGCGCTGGCGCGCCGCCGGGTAGCCGTCCCACGCGTCCGTGTTCAGGTCCTGCGGGAGCTGGGCCATCAGGACCTGCTGACCGATGATCTTCCACGCCGCCGTCGACCCCGCGAGCTCCGCGCGCAGCCACGCCTCCTGATCGCGCCCGAGGATCGTCCGCGCCGGCGCCTCGATCGCCCCGCGGTCGCTCGGGTCGGCCTGCAGGTCGCGCCCCCAGCAGCGCGTGTCGAGCAGGAACAGGTCGACGAGATCGCCGTAGCGCAGCGCGCGCCAGATCCGCCCGGCGTCGCCCGGGTGCTCCCGGATCGGCATCCACTCCGCGTAGGCGCGCTGCGCGACCGCCCTGCGCTCCTCCCACGCCCCCTCGATGGCCGGCGTGTGGTTTACGGCGCCGCCCTTCCAGGTGTTGTTCGCCAGCTCATGGTCGTCCCAGACCGTGATGAACGGGTGCTGCTGGTGAGCCGCCTGGAGATCCCCGTCGCGCCGGTACTGGGCATAACGCGCGCGGTAGTCGGCCAGCGTCACGATCTCGTGCGCGGGCTCGCAATGCCGCGCGCTCCCGTACTGGCCATCACCGAATTCGTAGATGTAATCGCCGAGGTGGATCACCGCGTCGAGATCGAGGCGCGCGGCGATGTGCCGGTACCCGTGGAACAGCCCGTGCGCGTAGCTCGAGCACGACGCGACGGCGAAGCGCAGCCGCCCCGCGCGGCCGCGCGGGGCCGTCCTCGTGCGCCCGACAGGCGACGATCCGCCGAGGGCGATGAACCGGTAATAATAGGTCTTCCCCGCGTCGAGCCCGCCGGCGTCGACCTTGACCGTGTAATCGCGCTCCTCGTCCGTCAGGAGCGCTCCGGAGCCCACGATCCGGGTGAAGGCGGCGTCGAGCGCGATCTGCCATGTCACCGCCGCCGCCCCCGCCGCCGCGGGCGTCACGCGCGTCCAGAGGATGACGGCGTCCGGCAGCGGATCCCCGCTCGCCACGCCATGACGGAATACCGCCTTCGACAGCTCGCTGGCGGGCGACGGGACATCCCCCGACGCCGGCAGCGGTCCGTCGCCGTCCGGCGCGGCGCCCCAGCCGCCCGACAGCCCGGGGAGCGCGGCGAGGCTGAACATGGAGACGCTGCAAAGGAGTTTTCGCCGGGCCATCGACATGCTCTCGCCCCCTGTCGACCGCGTGCAGTGTGCTGCGTATGACGCACGCACCGCACGCCCGGCAAGCGGAAACGAGCGCTGTAACGCGGGCGTCGCGCCGCGCCCTCAGCGACGTTCGTTTCGGGCGGCCCGGCGCCGACTCAGATGTTGCGCCCGACCACGTCGAGCAACGCGACGAGATCGACAGGCTTCTTCAAGATGTCGACAGATCCGAGCTCGGTGACCCGCGGCGCCGCCCCCGCCGTCAGCACGACAACGGGGACGTCGGAGATCTCGGGCGTGCGCAGCTGCTCTGCGCGGAACGCGTATCCGTCCATCCCCGGCATCATCAGATCGAGCACGATGACCGCCGGCGTCGGCACCTCGCGGAGCCTGGCCAGCGCTTCCGCGCCGTCCGCGGACGTCATCACCTCGTATCCCTCGTCGCGCAGGACGGTCACGAGCGCGTCGCAGACGCCTGGGTCGTCCTCGATGATGAAGACCGTCTTCCGTCGCGCGGGGACCTGCTCCGCCAGCCTCCGCCCCATCGCGCCCGGAGGCGTGCTCGGCGGATCGCCCCGCTCGGCGCCGCTCCCCGCCACGGGAGCGCACGGGACGTCGACGCCATCGCCCCCGCGCAATCCGCTCCGGCCCATCAAGGAACCCATAAAACGTGGAGCCGCGGCGCGCAATTTGAATCGCGCCGCGCGCCATGCGTCGGCGTCGGCGTCATTGATGATTGCAGAGCCTGCCAGCGCGTTGGACAGGCCCTTCTTGGCGATGCCTCGACGGTGCGCACGGCGAGCTCGTCCGGCACGCGCGCCATGTGGAGGAGCGTTCCGGCCGTGATCACGGCGGTATGAGGGCTGCATGCGTGCTCAGCATGAAGGTTGCCGTGATCTTCTATTCTCTCTATGGCGGCACCGCCGCGCTCGCGGCCGCGGTCGCGCAGGGCGCCGAGCAGGCCGGGGCGCTCGTGCGGCTCCGGCGCGTCGCCGATCTGGGGGCGACCGAGGATCGGTGGAGGGCGGCGAATGAGCGGATCCGTGCCGCCCGGGAACACCTCACCTCCGTCCCGCTGGCCCAGAAAGACGACCTCTTCTGGGCGGACCGCATCGCCATCGGCTCGCCCGCGCGTTATGGCGCGATGTGCGCGGAGATCCGGCGCTTCCTCGACGGATCGAGGCAGCCCGCGGGAGATCTCGCCGGCAAGGTGGTCTCCGTGTTCTGCTCGCCGTCGGCGGTCCATGGAGCGCAGCGCGCGGCGCTCCAGGCAACGCTCGCCTCCCTCGTCGGCCATGGAGTCCTGGTCCAGGCCCCGGCCTGCATGGATCTGGCGCAGGCGAGCAAGACGGCGCGGCGCGACGGCCCGCCTCGGGCGAGCCCGGACGACGCGCCGGCGGAGCTCGATCTCGGGCCGGCGCGCGCCCTCGGCCGCAGGCTCGCGCTGTTCGAGAGCAGGACCCACGGGTAGGCGCGGAGAGCCGGCCGCACCGTCGGGCTGTGCCGTTGACAGCGCCGGCGCGGCCGGCCCTGGAGTCCCGGACAACCGCGCAGCAAATCAGCAAACGTCAGCCTCTACTTCGGCGCTCGCGTACAGCGCGTCCGCGATCGGCTGTTACACCTGCGGTGATACCTCGCTACTGGTCATCACCGATGGATCGTCAGGCAGGGCCCGAGCCGGGTCGCCGACGGCCACCTCAGCCGTAGACAGGAGAGAGCTCAGCGAACCATGAGCGCACATGCTCACCGCAAGAACTACCATCCTTCGCCGCGGCGCGAAGGTAGGATCAGGAGCTGGAGGCATTCTCCGAGGACGACCGCGCAGCTGACACCCGCGCACGCGGCGCCCAGCCGGCCGACCTGCGCGGAGCGGCTCCGGTTCTTCCTTCGTGTAGGCACCTATTTCAAGGGTGAGTGGGCGCGCCTCGGCGCGCTCGCCGTGCTGGTCTGCGTCTCCATCGCGATCAGCCTGCTCCAGGTCTGGCCCGTCGCCGTGATCGTGGATCTCATCTCGACAGGGCCGCGCCAGGGAGACTTCGTCCATCGCATCCTGCTCGCCCCGCTCCCGGACAGCCTGCTCGGCCGCGTCCTCGGGCTCGCGGCGATCACGCTCGTCCTCCGCGTGGCGCAGGAGTTCGTGGGCATGGGCCGCACCCTGCTCAACTTCCGCATCGGCTACGGCGGGCTCACCCGCGTGCGGCGCGACGTGTACCGGAAGCTCCAGGCCCTCCATATCGGCTACCACCGGGCCCAGCCGCAGGGGGACGCCCTCTACCGGCTCAACCAGGACGCGTCCGGGTTCCACGGCATCCTCAACGTGGCGGTCGCGGTGATGGGGAGCGCGCTGACGCTCGCCGTGATGATCTGCATCATGGCCTCGCGCAGCCCGGAGCTCACGCTCCTCGCGCTGGCGGTCGTGCCGCCGCTGCTCCTCACGAACGCCAAGTTCGGGCGCGTGCTGCACAAGAAGTGCACCGAGGCGAAGGAGGTCGAGAGCAAGTTCGCGACGTCCGTGCAGCGCTCGATGGCGTCGATCGGCCTCGTCCAGGCGTTCGGCCGCGAGGCGGACGAGGAGGCGCGCTTCCACACGACGCTGCGGAACAGCGTGAAGGCGTGGCTCCGGCTCCACCACGACGAGCTCCTCCACACGCTCTCCATGGGCTCGATCCTCGGGCTCGGCGGCGCGCTCGTGCTCGGCTACGGCGGCTACCTCATCGTCCAGGCCAAGGCGGGCGGCGGCGAGGCCGGCATGACGCTGGGCGCGCTGACGGCGTTCCTCGGCTACCTGGGGATGCTCTACGACCCGCTCTGCAAGCTGACCGGCGCCGGCGCCGCGGTGCAAGGCGGCGTCGCGGGCGCGCAGCGCGTCTTCGAGGTGCTGGACCGCGATCAGGCGGTCGTCGACGAGCACGACGCGGCCGCCCTCCCGCCGCAGCCGCGCGCGCTCTCGCTCGATGGCGTCGGCTTCGAGTACCGCCAGGGGCACCCGGTGCTGCGCGGGGTCGACGCGACGATCCGGCCGGGCGAGATGGTCGCGTTCGTGGGCTCGGTCGGCGCCGGCAAGACGACGCTGCTCGGCCTGCTGCCGCGCTTCCACAACCCGACGCAGGGCGCGCTGCGCCTCGACGGCATCGACACGCGCGCGGTCCGCGTGGCCGACCTGCGCCGGCACATCGCGCTCGTCCTCCAGGACAGCATCCTCCTGCCCGCGACGATCGCGGAGAACATCGCCTACGGCCGCCCCTCCGCGACCGACGCCGAGATCCGGAGGGCGGCCGAGATGGCGGGGGCGGCCGGCTTCATCGAGGCGCTGCCGGACGGCTACGCGACGGAGATCGTCGACGGCGGGCTCAACCTGTCGACCGGCCAGCGGCAGCGCATCGCTATCGCGCGCGCGCTGCTGACGGACGCGCCCATCCTTGTGATCGACGAGCCGACCGACGGGCTCGACGCCGAGCACGAGCGGACCATCGGCGAGGCGCTGCGGGCGCTCAAGGGAAAGCGGACGATCGTCCTCTTGAGCCACCGCCTGAGCACGGTCGTCGACTGCGACCAGATCTTCGTGATGGAGCGCGGCCGCATCGTCGAGCACGGCGCGCACGCGGAGCTCCTGCGGCGGGGCGGCGTCTACACAAAGATGGCGCGCTGGCAGCACCTCCACACCGGCTACCCCGCCGCGACAAAGAGCAGCCCGCGCCGCGTGCAGCCGGCGCCGTCGCCCGACGCGTATCGCAGCGAGGACGACAGCTGGGCCGAGGGGCTGATGGGCTGAGCAGAACGTAAGCCCGACGTGAACCCGACGTGAACCCGACGTGAAACGTGAACCCGACGTGAGCTGAACGTACGCAGAACGTTCGCAGAGCACGGCGGCGGCGGAGGCGGAGCCGCCCGGACGGCGGCGCGCGCGGCGGACGCCAGCGCGCGCCGCCGTCGCGCTTTTGGGCGTCGTCTGCCGCCACGAGGCGGCGGGGACGTGATAGAGCACAGGGGGCGCGCGCGCCGCGCCTTCGCCGGATCGCCATCGATGCTGCGGGCCACGAACATCGACAGCTTGAGCCGGGAGACGTTCGACGTCCTCGTCCTCGGCGCCGGGATCAACGGCGCCGTCGCGGCGGCGGCGCTCGCCGCGCGGGGCGCGAGGGTCGCGCTGATCGACCGCGGCGACTTCGCCGGATTCACCAGCCAGGAGTCGTCGAACCTCGCCTGGGGCGGCATCAAGTACATGGAGAGCTTCGAGTTCCCGCTCGTGCGGAAGCTCTGCACGTCGAGGAACCTCCTCCTCAGGAGCTACCCGTCATCGGTGCAGGAGATCCGGTTCTACACCGCGCACGAGCGGGGCTTCCGCCACGGGCTCTTCAAGCTCTTCCTCGGCACCTGGCTCTACTGGATCATCGGCAGCTTCTTCACGCGGATCCCTCGCCTGCTCTCCCGCCGGACGATCGCCCGGGAGGAGCCGATCATCCATCTGGACGGCTGCGACGGAGGATTCGAGTACTCCGACGCGTACCTCGTCGACAACGACGCGCGGTTCGTCTGGGGCTTCGTGCGCGCGGCGCTCGATCAGGGCGCGCGGGCGGCCAACTACGTCGAGTCGCTCGGCGCGCGGCGCGAGGGGGGCGCGTGGATCACGCGCGCCCGCGACGTCCTGTCGGGCAGGGAGCTCGTCATCCGGTCGCGCGTGCTCGTGAACGCCTGCGGGCCGTTCGTGGACGCGCACAACGAGCTGACGGGCCAGCGGACGAGCCACCGCCACATCTTCTCGAAGGGCATCCACCTCATCGTGGACCGGCTCACCCCGAGCCGGCGGGTGCTGACGTTCTTCGCGGACGACGGCCGGCTGTTCTTCGTGATCCCGATGGGCCAGAGGACGTGCATCGGCACGACCGATACCCGCGTGGAGGGCCCGCGCACGGCGGTGACGCCCGAAGATCGCCGCTTCGTGCTCTCCAACATCAACAAGCGCCTCAACCTGCCCCGCCCCCTGACCGAGGCGGACATCATCGCGGAGCGCTGCGGGGTGCGCCCCCTGGCGGTCGAGGGCGGCGGAGGCGGCGAGGACTGGCTGCAGCTCTCGCGCAAGCACGCCCTCGAGGCGGACCGGGAGCAGGGCCACGTGAGCATCTTCGGCGGCAAGCTCACAGACTGCATCAACGTGGGCGACGAGGTCTGCGCCGCCGTGCAGCGGCTCGGCGTCGCGCTGCCCCGCCCCGCGCAGCGCTGGTATGGCGAGCCGGGCGAGGAGGTTCGTCAAGAGTTCTTCCACAAGGCGCGCCAGCTCGATCTCGACGCGCTGACGCAGCCGCGCGCCTCGGAGAAGCTCAGCACGCGCCTGTGGCGTCGCTATGGCGCCCAGGCGCTCGGGCTCCTGGAGGACATCCGGCGCGACCCGAGGATGGCCAACCCGCTCATCGAGGGGGCGGACGACCTGCGCTGCGAGATCGCGTATGCCGCAAGGCACGAGATGATCGCGAGGCTCGAGGATTTCCTGCGGCGTCGCACGAAGATCGCGCTCTTGCTCCGCCGGGAGGCGCTCGCGAGGTCGCCCGGCCTCCGCGAGGCGTGCGGGCTCCTCTTCGGCGACGAGGCCGACAGGCGGCTGGAGGAGTACTTCCAGGAGCACGGCGCCGGGCGCCTCGCGGAGGGGCGTTTGCCCGCCGCGGCGCTGCCGGTCAGGTAGGGGCGCGCCCCGGCAGCGGATCAGGGCCACCGAGCCGCCCCGGCGCCGCCCCGGCCCCGGCGCGCGCCGCCCGGCTCATCGCGCCGGCTCGCCGCAGATGCGGTGGACCAGCTCGAGCAAAGGCTCGATCTGGAGCGGCTTCTTCAGCAGGCCCGCGACGCGCAGCCGCGACGCCTCCTGCTCGACCCGCACGTCCGCGGACACGATCACCACCGGGATCGACGCGAGCTCCGGGTCGCGCTGGAGCTCGGCGCGCAGCTGCCATCCATCCATGACCGGCATCATCAGATCGAGCAGGATCAGCGCTGGCGGGCCGTCTCGCCGCAGCAGCGCGAGCGCCTCGGCGCCGTCCGCCGCCTCCTCGACGTCGTACCCCTCGAACATGAGGAGCTGCGTCAAGATGCTCCTGATGTCCAGATCGTCCTCGACGACCAGGATGCGGCCCGTTTTCTCGATCATGATCGAACCTCACGACCGGACTGCGCCGCGCGGCGCGCTTCCTCTGCCGAGCAGCCCAGCTGCGGCCCTGACCGATCGAGTGTTCATGGGGCCGGTGAGACAACTTGAGGGAACGCTGCGGCCCTGGCAAGCGGCCGGTCCCGCGGCGCGGCCCCGCAGCCCGCCGGAGCACGGACGGCGCGCTGCCCGCCCAGAGCCCGTACGCCGGGGACGGGAAGCCGCGCGGCGCGGGTCACACGCCGCCGCGCCTACTGAGCGGCCTCCTCGGGAAGCTCGTCGGCGGCCCCGCCCGGGGCCGCGTCGCGCTCCTCCCCGGCCCGCGCGCCATGGACGGGCAAGAGCACGCGGAAGCACGCGCCCTTGCCGACCTCGCTCTCCACGCCGATCTCGCCCCGGAAGCTCGTCACGATGCCGTGGCAGATCGCGAGCCCGAGCCCCGTCCCCTCCCCGATGGGCTTCGTCGTGAAGAACGGGTCGAAGATGCGGCTTTGCAGCTCCGGCGCGATCCCCGGCCCGGTGTCGCGCACCTCGATGCGCACGCGGCCGGGCGGCGCGGGGGCGGTCGTGATCCGGATCTCGTTCTCCGACACCTTCCCGTCCGGCAGGGCCTGCGCGGCGTTCACGAGCAGGTTCAGGATCACCTGGCCGAGCTGCGCCTCGTTCGCGTGGACGGGCGGCACCGGGCTGAGCTCCAGGACGAGCCGCGCCTTGCTCTGGATCTGCTGCTGCGCCATCCGCAGGACGAGCTGGATCACGGGGTCGACGTCGACGGGGCCGAGCTCGCCGCCGTCGGCGCGCGAGAACGTCTTCAGGCCGCCCACGATGTGCCGGACGCGCGAGCCGCCCTCCGCGGCCTCGTCGAGCGCCGAGAGGAGCGCGTCGAGGCGCGCGCCGGCGCCCTTCGCGCGGAGCTCCTTGCGCGCGAAATCGACGTTCGC
The DNA here is from genome assembly GCF_051473855.1 of Sorangium sp. So ce375. Taxonomy (NCBI): domain Bacteria; kingdom Pseudomonadati; phylum Myxococcota; order Polyangiales; family Polyangiaceae; genus Sorangium; species Sorangium sp. So ce375. The sequence goes on along the minus strand of NZ_CP150335.1, from coordinate 1,794,452 downwards.
GACCATGTAGGCGAGGGGGTTGTTGATCTCGTGCGCCACGCCGGCCGCGAGCGTGCCGAGCGAGGCCATGCGATCGGCGAGCTGGAGCCGCGTCTCCATTTGCCGGCGCTCGGTGACGTCGGACACGGCCCCGAGCATCCGGTACGCCTTGCCGGTCGCGTCGCGCAGCACGATGCCCCGGTCGTGGACGTCGGCGTAGCTGCCGTCCGCGAGCAGGCACCGGTACCAGAGCTCGAACGTGCTCTCGTCGCCCTCCATCGCGCGCCGAAGCCCGTTCATCACGCGATCGCGATCCTCGGGGTGGACCCGCTCGAACCACCAGACAGCGTCCTCCTCGATGTCGGCGCCGCCCGTGCCATAGAAGCTCCGCATGCGCTCGCTCCCGGTGACGCGCCCCGACGAGAGATCCCAGTCCCAGAAGGCGTCGCTCGTGGCGCGCACGACGAGCCGCATGCGCTCCTCGCTCGTCCGGAGCGCGTCCTCGGCGGCCTTGCGCGCCTTCATGTCGAAGGTGAAGCAGACGCCGCGATCGTGCGCCCCCTCGACCAGGGCAGGCGCGATGAGGACGGGCACGCGCCGCCCGTCGCGGGCCAAGAACTCCTTCTCGAACGGCGGGCAGATGCCGTTCTCGAGGACCTCCGAGAGCGCGCGCCGGTCCGCGGCGGCGTACTCTGGCGGCGTGATCGCCATCCAGTTGAGGCGCCCCGCCTCGACGTCCTCGCGCGCGTAACCCACCATGCGGAGGAAGGCGTCGTTCGCGTCGAGGACGCCCCCCGCCGCGTCCCAGACGAGGAGCCCGATCACCTCCGCGGACGCGTCGCGGAACGAGCGAGAGGCGCGCTCGAGCAGCGCGCGCTCCGCGGGCGCCCGGTCGGCCACGTGCGCCGACGGCCGCCGCACCCACCACACCGCAGCGTCGAGCTGGATGGCGATCGAGGGCTCGCTCGCCGCCGCCACGACGGTCGCGCCCGCCTCGAGCAGCGCCGTGGTCGCGCCCGCGCTCCCGGTGATGGCGACGACGGCCACGCGATCGCCCCCGGGCGCCGCGCGCAGCCGACGGCAGAGCGCGAGCGTGGCGTCGAGCGGCCCCTCGTCGGCCAGCACGGCCACGTCGAACGGCTGAGTCGCCAGGAGATCCAGCCCGGCCTCGACATCCCGCGCCAGGACCGCGACGTGGCCGCGCGCGGCGGCGAGCGCCTGAGCAGCGCTCGCGGGGCCGCCTGGGAAGATCAAGATCCTGGGTGCCTGTGCTCCGGCCACGCGGGCAACATCCCGCGCGCGGCGCGCAGACGCAATACCGACGCAGCGGTCATCTACGTTCTCGCACGTCCCCGCACGTCCCCGCGCGCGCCTGCCTACCCCCGCCTCACCCGACCCCGGCCCTCCGGTCGTCGAACCATTGCCATGCGTTCGCGAACCCCACGCGCTGGGATGATTTCTTGTAGCAGAGGAAGTAGAGCCTTCCGCCCTGAACACCGCACTCCGTGCGGTCTTTCCAGCAGGTGAGGAGATCCGGGTCCACGTCCGGATTGCTCGAGACCACCGCCCCCTCCTCGAGCTCCTGCGTCCCGGCGGCGTCCGGGCAGGCCGACGGGCCGGAGGTCGGCGGAATGCCCATCGCGCGCGGTTCAACGGCCGTGTTGAAGAGCGCCTCCGCCACCCGGCGCACGGCGGCGGCGCGATCTGGACCGCAGAGAGAGAGGATATCGAGGCTCGCGCGATCGACCTGGACGAGCATGAAGTTGCGCCCCTCGGTGACGGTGAGCCCGAGCCCGCCCGCGGTGTACTCGTGGCGGAGCAGGTCGGGTGTATCGTCCGTGGCGGCGTGGAACGCGTGGCGCGCCTTCACGGCCTCGCCATGCGGGTTGAGCTCGCTCCTGAAGATGGAGTCGCACCAGTAGAACGACTCTGCCCGCGCCTGGGCCGGCACGTCTTCGAACCGCTCCACGGGCGAGAAGCCCTCCGGGGCGACGCGCGCCACGGCCGCGAGCCACCCCGCCACCTTCGCGTCGACGTCCTGCTTGAGAAATGCATGCGCGCTCATCCCCAGCCTCCTCGATAGGTCGCCACGATCTGCTCGACGCGGTACCCGTCGTTCGGCGCCGAGCTGAACCAGATGAGCCCCCAGAACACGCCCAGGATCGGCTCCACGGAATCGAACACCCCGGCGCCCCCAGCGTAGTACCTCGTCACGCCGCCGTGCGAGAACTCGAGGGCCGCCTCGTACCGGTTGAGCCCCGGGCTGAGCGACCCGTCGGGGAGACGTGTATGGGACGCCGGATAAGTCCTCCCCACCTCCACCGGCCCGTCGACGAGCGCCGCGCGCCACACACGGCCGCCCTCGACCTTCGCCGCGTCGAGCCCCGCCCACGGCTTCTGCTCGGCGTCGGCCGCCAGCGTCCTGCGCCCGCCGCCCACGTTGGGGTCGCCCCAGACCACGATCATGCGCGTCCGCCCCGGGATCCCGAGCTGACGCAGCATGCCGCGGAGGAGCCGGACGATCGCCTGGCACTCGCCGCTCTCCTCCACGTAATCGGTCATCGCCCAGGCGCCGCCCTCGTCGTTCAGGAACGTCGGGTGATGGTACTTCCGTGGCACCCTGGGGCTCGGCAGGAGCGTGTATGTCGGGAACCTTCCCATGATCCCGCTCACGATCTCGTGCGGGTCGATGGTGTCGAGCGGCGAGACCCAGGAGACCGCCCTGTCCATCCGCTTCAAGGTCACCCCATCTTCCTGCCAGGCATCCTGCCTGTCGGTCTGGGGCCTGCCCATCGTGACATAGACGACGTTCGAGGTCTGGGCGGGCGACACCATGGCTCCCGCGCCTGCCGACCAGCTCAGGGCGAGGTTGAGCTTCTGGATCCTCCTCTCGAGCCTCCGCGTGGAGAAGAGATCGTGCGGCGCGCTGATCGCCGCGCGGCTGCGGCGGCTCTCGAGGACGATGCCCTCTGGCCCCACCGCGCGGATCTCGGCCGCCGCCGCGCTCGCGGCGTCACCCGGCGAGAGCCCGAGCCGGACGACGATGTTCCGGCCCATCGAGATCGAGAGAGGTACGGCGCCCCGCTGCGTCCACTCCGGCGCGGGGCACACGGGCCCTGCGTTCCTCCACCCGTTCTCCCCCTTGCAGTCCTTCATGAGACCGTGATCGGACCTGAACTCGATGGAATGCAGCGCGATGGGCCGCTCGGCATCGGGCTGCGGGCTCTCCGTTGTCGGATCCGCCATATCGACCTTCCTCGCTCACGGCGCTTCTACGCTCGACGTTCGCCGAGCCACACGCCGGGTTACGACGATCGTAGTGCGCGAGCCGGCCGGGCCAAGTCAGGAGTCCTCGCAGGGGACGACGGCGCTCTGCCGGCGCCCCCCCCGGTCCGCCCCGTCACCTGCGCCGCGCCCCGCCCGGAGACGGCGCGCTCGGCCGAGCCCGCGCGGCCTGCGCGCTCTCTCCACGGGAGGGGGGCCGGCCGCCGCGCGAGCCGGGTTCCTAGCGCCGCGCGCACGAGCTAGATTGCGCGCATGTCCAACAGCCTGTTCGTCGTGCATGTCCATGTACATGTCCGACCCGAGTTCGCCGACGCATTCCGGAGTGCGACGATCGAGAACGCACGCGAGAGCGTCAAGGAGCCGGGGATCGCCCGGTTCGATGTCGTCCAGGACACCGAGGATCCCGCGCGCTTCGTGCTCGTCGAGGTCTACAGGACCAAGGAGGCGCCGGCGGCGCACAAGGAAACGGCGCATTACCAGCGGTGGCGGGACACCGTCGCGGAGATGATGGCCGAGCCGCGGACCAGCCGGAAATACGTCAATGTCTTCCCTGATGACGCGGGGTATTGACATGGCGTCTCCCGGCAACCAGCCCGCCTTCGAGTTCGCCACGGCGACGCGCGTCGTCTTCGGCGCGGGCAAGCTCGCCGAGGTGCCCGCGGCCGTGCGGGGCCTCGGCGGGACGCGGGCGCTCGTCGTCACCGGGCAGGATCCCGGACGCGCCGCGCCGCTCCTCGCCGCGCTCGCGGAGGCGGGCGTCTCCGCGGTTCGCTTCGCCGTCGCGGGCGAGCCCACGGTGGACATCGCCCGCGAGGGGACGTCGCGGGCCGCGTCCGAGCGGTGCGACGTCGTGGTGGCGCTCGGCGGCGGCAGCGCGATCGACGCCGGCAAGGCGATCGCCGCGCTCGTCGCGAACGGCGGCGACCCGCTCGACTACCTGGAGGTCATCGGCAAGGGGGGAGCGCTCTCCAGGCCGTCCGCGCCGTTCGTGGCGATCCCCACGACCGCGGGCACCGGCGCGGAGGTGACGCGCAACGCGGTGCTCGCCTCGCGGGAGGCCGGCGTGAAGGCGAGCCTGCGCAGCCCGCACATGCTGCCGCGCCTGGCGGTTGTCGACCCGGACCTGCTCGCGGGCGCCCCGCCCGGCGTGCTCGCCTCGAGCGGGCTCGACGCGCTCTCGCAGCTCATCGAGCCGTTCCTGTCGAGCCGCAGCAACCCGCTCACGGACGGCCTCGCGCGCGAGGGCATCCGGCGCTCGGCGCGCTCGCTCCGGCGCGCGGTCCTGGAGGGCGCCGACGCGCCGGCCCGGGACGACCTCGCGATCGCCAGCCTGCTCGGCGGCCTCTGCCTCGCGAACGCGGGCCTCGGGGCCGTCCACGGCTTCGCGGCGCCCGTGGGGGGCATGTTCGACGCGCCGCACGGCGCGGTGTGCGCCGCGCTCTTGCCGGCCGTCCTCGAGGTCAACCTGCGGGCGCTCCGAGCGCGCAGCCCGGCCCACCCGGCGCTGCCGCGCTTCGACGAGCTCGCCGCGCTCGTCACGGGGCGCGCCGGGGCCAGCGCCGAGGAAGGGATCGCGTGGGTCCGCGAGCTCTGCCGCGACCTCGCGATCCCGGGGCTCCGGCGCTACGGCATGGACGAGGCGGCCCTCCCGGCGCTCGTCGTGAAGGCCAAGGCGGCGAGCAGCATGAAGGCGAACCCGCTGCCGCTCACCGACGAGGAGCTGTTCGACATCGCGGCGGCGTCCTTGTGATCGCGGCGCCGGTGGTATCATCGTGGGGTGGCAAGCCCGTACCGCACGAGACCGCCCACTCCGCCGCGCGTCCGGTCGATCGACAAGCGGCGGCGGCTCGGCGTGGCGAGCCTCGTGTTCGGCCTGTTCTGCGGCGTGACGGGGATTTCGCTCGCCGACGAGGGTCGGGCAGAGTGCGCGCTGCTGTTCGTGGGCGTCTGCGGCTTCGTCTTGCTCCTCCCGCGCTAGGGTGCACGCTAGCCTTCCCCCATTTCCCGATGACCGGAGCTCGATGAAGAACGATCCCGCCCCGAATCCCACCCTCGACGCCATGCTCGCCGCCCAGCGCATCGCGTTTGCGCCCGTCATGTTCCAGGTGGCGCGGGTCATGCGAAACCGCGGCGTTCTCAAGGCGCTCCAGCGCGCTGGCAAGGGCGGCAGGACGGCGGCGGAGGTGGCCCAGGACACGGGCCTCTCCGCCTATGCGGCCAAGACCTTGCTGGAGGCGAGCCTGAGCTTCGGCCTTGTGGAGTGCGCCGGCGCCGCAAGCGCCGCAAACGTCCACGGAGCGCCGCGAGAGCGTGGCGAGCGCTACACGATCACGCGGGTCGGGCTCATCGTCGAGAACGACAGGATGACCCGCATCAACATGGATTTCATCCATGACGTTTGTTACGAGGGCATGCGCTTTCTCGACGAGGCCATCGACGAAGGCAAGCCGGCTGGCCTGAAGGTCTTTGGCGAGTGGCCGACGGTCTATGAGGCGCTCCCGTCGCTCCCGCCGAAGGTGCGGGAGAGCTGGTTCGCGTTCGATCACCTCTACTCCGACTCCGCGTTCCCCGAGGCGCTGCCCCTCGTGTTCGAGCGGAGGCCCAAGACGCTCCTCGACATCGGCGGCAACACCGGGCGGTGGGCCATCCAGTGCTGCACGCACGACCCCGACGTGCGCGTCACGCTGCTCGACCTGCCGGGCCAGCTGGAGGACGCGCGCGTCAACGTCGAGCGGCACGGCCTGCTCGGCCGGATCATGGGCACGCCCATCGACTTCCTGGATCACGGCCAGGCATTCCCGACGGGCTTCGACGCCATCTGGATGAGCCAGTTCCTCGTGTGCTTCTCCGAGGCGGACATCCTCCAGATCCTCCGGCGGGCCGCGGCGGCCATGGGGAACGAGACGGTGCTCTGGATCCTCGACACGTTCTGGGATCGGCAGACGAACGAGGTGGCGGTCCACTGTCTTCACGGCTCTTCCCTGTATTTCACGTGCCTCGCGAACGGGAACAGCCGCATGTACAGCGCCGCCGACATCCGGCGTTGCATCGACGAGGCGGGGCTCGTCGTCGAGGCGGAGATCGACCACCTCGGCCTCGCCCACACGCTGCTCCGGTGCCGCCGGCGCGACGCGCCCGCGGGCAAGCGCGCGTGAGCGCCCGGGAGAAGCGACGCGCGTGAACGCCCGGCCGAGGCGGCGCGCAGCAGCCTGGACGATCCGGCCCCGAGGCGAGCGGCGAGACCACGGATGAGGCGGCTCGGGGCGGCGCGCCCCGTCCGTCGTCGCCGCGGTGTGGCCTGCGTTGCGCCGCGGCGATGGGCGAGCAGGGCGCGCTCGAACGGCTTTCGCTTGCGACCCCCGCGTAGCATAGTGGGGCGACCCGACGGCGCGCTGCGCCATGGGCCCACAAGGAGAAACCGTCGTGTCCCATCCCCCGCTCACCCAGCTCTCCGACGAGGAGCGCCTCTTCCGCGACTCGGTGCTTGATTTCGCCAAGAAGCGCGTCGCGCCGCGCGCGGCGGCGATGGACGAGGAGGGCGCGCTCGACCGCGATCTGCTCCCTCCGCTGTTCGAGCTCGGCCTCATGGGCATCGAGATCCCGGAGGCGTACGGGGGCTCCGGCGCGGGCTTCTTCAGCGCGATCCTCGCGATCGAGGCGCTCGCGGTGGTCGACCCGAGCGTGAGCGTGCTCGTCGACGTGCAGAACACCCTGGTGGCCAATGCGTTCCTCCGCTGGGGCAGCGACGCGCAGAAGGAGAGGTATCTCTCGCGGCTCTCCCGGGACTGGGTCGGCTCGTATGCGCTGAGCGAGGCGGGCTCCGGCTCGGACGCGTTCGCGCTCGCGGCCCGGGCCGAGCGCCGGGGCGACCGCTGGATCCTGAACGGCCGCAAGCTCTGGATCACGAACGCGAACGAGAGCTCGGTGTTCCTGGTGTTCGCCAACGTCGATCCGTCGAAGGGCTACAAGGGCATCACGGCCTTCGTCGTCGAGCGATCCTCCCCGGGCTTCTCGGTGGGCAAGAAGGAGAACAAGCTCGGGATCCGCGCCTCCAGCACGTGCGAGCTCGTGCTCGAGGACTGCGAGGTGCCGGAGGGCAACGTGCTCGGCGAGGTCGGCAAGGGCTACAAGATCGCCATCGAGACGCTGAACGAGGGCCGCATCGGCATCGGCGCGCAGATGCTCGGCCTGGCCGCCGGGGCGTTCGAGCACGCGATGCGCTACATGGGCGAGCGGAAGCAGTTCGGGCAGTCGATCGCGAGCTTCCAGGGCGTGCAGTTCCAATATGCGCGCGTGGCCATGGAGATCGAGGCCGCGCGGCTCCTTGTCTACAACGCCGCGCGGCTCAAGGACGCGGGCCAGCCGTTCGTGAAGGAGGCGGCGATGGCCAAGCTGTTCGCGTCCGAGGTGGCCGAGCGGACCGCGTCGCTCTGCATCGAGTTCATGGGCGGCGTCGGCTTCACCAAGGACTATCCGGTCGAGAAGCTCTACCGCGACGCGAAGATCGGGAAGATCTACGAGGGAACGTCGAACATGCAGCTCTCGACGATCGCGAAGCTGCTCCAGGCCGGATACGACGCGAAGGGCTGAGCGGGGGAGTTCGCCCCCGTCCCAATACCGGCTCCCCACATCACGGGAGCTGCCGCTTGAGATCCGCGAGCGAGCGGCGCGTCGACACCTGCTGCGGCAGGATCACGTCCCGCACCAGGGCGTGCGACTCGGAGTCGAGCTCCTCGATGTCGTCCCGGTAGTCCTTCAGGCCGTGATCCTCTCCCTCCGCCAGGACCGAGAGCGCCGTCTTGTGGCCGAGCGCCACCGCGGTCCTCTCGACGGCCTTGGCGAACGCGCCCCATGGCCCGGAGCTCTCCGGGGGGTCGCCTCCGAGCTCCTCGATCCGCCGGCGCAGCACCTTCACCCGCGCCTCGTGCGACGCGAGGTTGAGCCGGAGGTGGTGGGCCACCCAGCCCTGGCGCGCGGCGGCGATGGCCTGGCGGTACGTCTCGACCGCGGACATCTCGCCGCGGCAGAACGATTTGAGCTGCTCGATCGAGTCGTCGTCGATGAGGCCATCCAGGCCCACGTTCTCCTCTGCAAATGCGACAGGTTCCATGGGTACTCTCCTGAGATGTCTGGTGAACGCCCGATTCCTCTCCTCCTTACCTCCCGAGATCGGCCTCCATGCCGTGCGTCCATGCAGGAACCGCGATCACCAGGGCTCGGCCTTACAGCGCGAGCCCCTTGACCTCAGGGGTACAACCTCGCCTCACACCGAATCAGTCTCGGCTGAACTCTTTCATTCCCTTCCACGTCTCTTCCAATTCCCGTTCCAACGTCCGGGACCTACTCGGTCCAGAGCGAGCTCATCCTTCCAGCGGCAATGCGGGGCGCTGGTGGGGCTCACAGCGCGGCGAACACGCGAGCGCCCTTGCTCGTGCCGTAGGACTCGCCGTTGCCGACCTCTCGCAGGATGGCGCGCAGCGCAGCGGCGTCCCGCTCGTCGCGCGCGACGGCGCCGAGGAGCATCGCGCCTTCCTTGAGGCGCCTTTCGACCTCCGGCGCGCTCTGCTCCGGGATCCCGGCGTCGACGAGCACGCTGATCAGGCTGGCCGTCTCGCTCGCCGAGCTCGCGTCCGCCAGCCTCACCGCGATGGGGCCGGCCACCGCGAGCCGCAGCCCTGGGACCACGAGCCCCGCGCGCGCCGAGGCGAGGATCGAGCTCAGCGCGCTCCCGTGAGAGGCCGAGCCGTGCACGCGAGAGCGCGAGAAGTGGTGGCGGCGGGCCGCCTCGCTCACGATGGCGCAGACGTCCCACCGCGTGTGCCCGCTGTCCAGGATCCGCCGGACGGCGTCCTCGGCCTCTCCACGTCCTCGCACCATCCCGGTGATCAACCTCTGGCTCGCCATGCAGACCTCCTTGGCTGAGGGTTCGCGCTGCTCGCGCTGGTTTCCAAGGACTTCCGCACAACACGAACCGTACCGCGCTCATCTGCGGCAGGAGATGCGCGGAGCCGCTCGCGAATCCACGAGAGCACCGTCGCGTCCGGGGCACGATGCCACAGCGAGGGAGTCACGCTGTGACACAAGGACACGGCGATCTCGTCGGGAGCGGCGTGCCCCCACGACGGCGCTGCTGCAGCGCTCGCCGTCAGCGCGGCTCAGGCTGCGGCGCGCCGCTCCTTGGCCGGACGCTTCGCGCTCTTGCCGGCTCGCCGCGCGCTCGCCGCGCGCACCACCCGCACGCTCTCGCGCAGGCGGGTCACGAGCGGCACGGCATCTCGCTCGCTGAAGCCGCGGACGATCCGGAGCATCTGGGCCTCTTCGGGCCGGAGCGCCGCGAACGCCCCGTCCGCGGCGGACTCCTCCGCCTCGATCAGGGACTGCAGGGCGCCCTCCGTATAAGCGCGGATCACGGCGGGGTGAACATAACAACGCTGACAGACAGCGCGTGTGTTGCCGAGGCGGGCGGACACCCTGTCGATCACCTGCGCCACGCACTTCTTCACCTGGCGGACAGAGCTCGCGACCTCCATCTCGCAGAAGAACGACGCGCACAGCACGGTGCCGGTCCAGGTGCGGAAGTCCTTCGCCGTGAAGTCCTGGCCCGCGATCGAGCGCAGGTACTCGTTCACGTCGTCCGAGTGGATCCTCTGCCGCTTCCCCTCGCCGTCGATGTACTGGAACAGCTCGTGGCCAGGCACGTCCTGACATCGCTTCACGATGCGCGCCAGCCGCCGATCCCGCACCGTCAGCGTGTGCTCCTTGCCGGCCTTGCCCCTGAAGTGGAACTTGATGAGACTCCCGTCTATCTCGACGTGCTCGTCGTGGAGCGTCGTCAGACCGTACGAGTCGTTGTCGCGCGCGTATTCGTCGTTCCCGATGCGGATCGAGGTCTCGTCGAGCAGGCGCAGCACCGTCGCCAGCACCTTCTCGCGCGGCAGCCCCGGGAGCGCGAGATCGCGCTCGGTCGCCGCGCGGATCTGCGGGAGCGCCGCGCCGAACGCGAGCATGCGATCGTACTTCGTCTCGTCGCGGACCTCGCGCCAGCGCGGGTGATACCGGTACTGCTTCCTGCCGCGCGCGTCCCGCCCGGTGGCCTGGATGTGCCCGCGCTCGCTCCTGCAGATCCACACTTCGGTCCACGCGGGCGGTATCGCGAGGCGGCGGATCCGCGCGAGCGCCGCCTCGTCCTTGACGGGGCGCCCGTCGGGGTCGACGTAGCTGAAGCCCTTGCCCGCCCTTCGCCTGAAGATCCCGGGCTCATCGTCGTTGACGTACCGGAGCCCAGCCGACGCCGCGGACTCGACCGGCGACGGGGTGAGCTGCCCTGTCCCCGCGAGCTCGCCGGTCGCGCGAGCGAGGCCGACCGCCTCGACGGACTCGATTGACACGCTGACGCGGCGCCGGCGGATGACGACGGCGGTCGGCGCGGCGGGCCGCCCCCGGCGCGGAGCGCTCCGCGGGCCGCGCTTACCGCGGGCGGTCGTGGTGCTGCTCTTCATGGCGCGACGCCTTCAGAGGGCCTCCTGCACGACGGCGCCCGTCGCGCGCCGCCGCGCGCGCTCGCGGTGCGCTTCGTCGATGTACCGCCTCACCTCGGCGTCGATCGCCGCGATCGCCATCCGGCTGAACATGCGCAGCGGGAGCGGCATCTCGATCTCGACGTCGACGGCTCTGGGCCGGAGCTCGAGCCGCCCGGAGAGCGTGAAGCCCTTGAAGGAGATGCCGAGCTCCGCGCATCGCTGATCGCTCCAGACGATGGTTGGAGCGTACTCCGCGTACCGATCACAATACTTCGCCATCGCCCGCAGGACGGCGCTCTTCGCTTCTTCATCGTTCAGGTCGTGATGGACCGTGTGCTTCATGATGACCTCGGGTGATGGCTGGAAATCGGCTCCAGTGGGCGTCGACGCGCGACAGGCGCGCCGACGCAGGCGTTCGCAGGGTTAGCAATCCGGGTGCCTGTCGGGCCCTGCGGCGGTCGAGCGCCCACGACGAGGCCATTTCCAGGGAGATCCGGGTGAGATCGGGCCCCCCTGCGGTCCGCGCATGGTGACGTTCGCCACGAGCGGGGCAGATCGCCACGGCCAGCCCTGAGCCCGCCCCCTCGCGCCGCGGCTCAGCTCGCGGCATGGCGCGTGCGATCGGTGCATTCATGCACGCGCCCATGCACGCGCTCAAGCACGAAGCTGTCGCGCTGAAGTCTCCACCTAGGCTCAGCGGGTGGCTCGGGCCACGGGCGAGGAAGGCGCTGAAGGCGCTGTTGATCGTGCCTATCGCGATCTGGCTCGGCTACGTCGTGATCGTGAACATCATGCTGAGCACGGGGCTCATCGCGCGGCTCGTCAGCTACAACCCCGTCGACGCGTCGCTCTATTACGGGTCGGCGTGGAGCCTCTGGCCGGGCCTCGTTCACGTCGAGGAGCTCCGGCTCAGCGGATCCGACAGCGTGCTCCAGTGGGCGGTGGAGCTCGACGAGGTGGACGTGGACATCCACCTGACCGATCTCCTCCGGCGGAAGTTCTATGCGGAGGACATCCGCGCCAGGGGCTTCGTGTTCCGGATGCGGATGCTCGTGGATCCGACGAGCGAGCGCGATCTGGAGGCGCCGCACATCGAGGCGCTGCCGCCCATCCCGGAGTTCGCGAACCCTCCGCTCAAGCCGGAGCTGCCGCCGAAGCACGATCTCGAGAGCTCGGACGAGGGTTACAACCTATGGACGGTGCACCTGGAGGGCATCGACACGACGCTCAAGGAGATCTGGATCCAGCAAGTCAAGTATGCCGGCAGCGGCCGCGTGCGGGGAGGATTCTATTACAAGCCGCTCCGCGCCGTCCGCGTCGGGCCCGTCGCGCTGGAGCTCCGGTCGGGCGAGGTCCACGTCGCCGACCGCGTCGTCGCGCGGCTCGACGCCGACGCCGACGTGACGATGACCACGTTCGATCCGCGGGACGTCGACGGGCTCGACGTCCTCGATACCACCTGGGCGCGCGTCCGACTCGACGCGCAGCTGCCAGGGCTCGACGTCATCCACCACCCCGCGTTCATCCATCTTCCCGGGGGCGAGGGCGCCGGACCGCGGATCGAGGACGGGAGCGGAGAGCTCCGGACGAACCTCATCGTGAACCGGGGGAACATCGAGCCGGGAAGCACGGTGTCGTACGAGACGAGCCGCCTCGTGGCCTCCGCCGCGTCGCTCCGGGCGACCGCCGAGGCGCGCGCGGCGCTCCATGTCGATGAGCGCGGGGCGGCGCGCCTCGCGGTGACGCTGCCCCGCGCGACGATCGAGCGCCCGGAGAGCGGGCTGCCGCCCATCGTGGTGGAGAGGGCGAGCGCCGTCTTCGACGCGCCGGAGCTCCACCTGCTGCGGCTCCCGCCGGGGTTCGCGTCGAAGGTGGATGTCGTCGCCGCGGCGATCCCGGATCTGCGCTGGCTGAACGCCGGCGGCGCCGCGCCGGACGCGCCGCGGTTCACGGGCGGCGCGGCGTTCCTGCGGAGCAGCCTGGAGGTCGACCCCCTGGGCCGCGGGACGGGCGCGCTGAGCGTGCTGCTCAAGCACGGCGCCCTGCGGTGGAAGCAGACCACGCTGAAGGGCGATGTGGCGGCGCGCATGAAGCTCGACGCGGCGAACATATCGAATTGGACAGCCAAGCTCCGAGAGGGCCGCATCGACATCGAGGACCTCGCGATCGAGCACGAGGGAGAGGCGCTGCCGGGCTGGTGGGCGCACGTCGATATCGAGGACGCCGAGGTGAGACGAGGGCTCATGGAGGCCGCGATCCGGGTGGAGTGCAAGGACGCGAGGCCGGCCGTGACGCTGCTCGACGCCGAGGATGTCATTCCCGGCTGGGCCGCGGGGCTCCTTTCCATGGAGGGGCTTAAGGCGTCCGCGAAGGTCAGGCGCACGGCGGGCGGCGTCGATTTCAGGCTGCTGGAGGCGCAGGGCGGCGACCTCGCGATCCGCGGCCGGCTCACGAAGTCCGACGGGCAGACCGCCCGGGGGGCGTTCCTCGTGAAGAGCGGGCTGCTCTCGGTGGGGATCGCGATCGAGCAGGACGGGGCCGGCGTCCACCCGCTCGTCGGCAACGACTGGGTGAACGAGAAGATGACCGCGCTGGGCAGGTGATCCCGCCGGACGACGACGACGGACCGCGGGACAGCCACCTGCGCGACGCTCGCCCGCGCCTCGAGGTGCGCCGCGGCCGCGTCATCGCACTCGAGACCCCTCTGTAGGCATTACGGAGAGATTCGCCGTGTAATGCGGCATCTCGGGTAAAATTCCCCATCCGAACGTTCAGCTCAATGCCGCGCAACCGCGCAAAGACACGACCTCGGCGCCGCATCGCATCACACGACGCTCGACGCTGGGTTCCGCCACGGGTTATCCTGCTTTGCTCAGCCCACCAGAACGCAGCGGTGTGTGTCTCGCGACGCGGGGACACGACGGAGGGGTGCGTGAGCTGAGCAGGAGGGATTCTTATGTGCCAGAAGCTCTGTGGAAATGACTCGAAACACGAGCGAGAGCCGGGCGAGGCGGGCTCTTCTCGTCGCCAGTTTCTCGCGGTGGGAGCTTCAGCCCTCGGCGCAGCAGCGGCCTTCACGGCCCCCGCGGCGGCGATGGGAAAGGCGGAGCACGATGACGAGCTGCCGCACGGGACCGGCGCCCCGCACCGGCGTTACATCCTGAGAGGCGGCGCCGTGCTCAGCATGGATCCGAACGTGGGGGACTTCGCCCAGGGCGACGTGCTCGTCCAGGGCAAGAAGATCATCGCGGTCGGGGCGCACCTGCACGCCCCAGGCGCGGAGATCATCGACGCGACGGGCACGATCGTGATGCCGGGGTTCGTCGACACCCATCACCACCAGTACCAGACGGCGCTGCGGAGCTACCTGTCCGACGGCCTGTTGGCCAACGACGGATTACCACACGGCGAGAAGAACTACCTCGACTACATCCACTTCACCATCACGCCGGTCTTCAGACCACGGGATGCCTTCCTCGCCATACTCGCCTCCTCGCTCAGCCAGCTGGACGCCGGCGTGACCACGGTCGTCGACACATCGCAGGTGGGTCATACGCCGGAGCACACCGATGCGGTCATCCAGGGATTACAGGAATCAGGCCGTCGCGCGCTCTTCGTGTACTCGCCGGGCGCGGGCCCCGGCAACATCTTCCCGAATGACCTCGATCGGATACAGAGCCGGTACTTCTCCTCGACCGACCAGCTCCTGACCCTGGCCATGGGTGGGGAGGTGTTCGACCCCGCGTGGCGCGATTACTGGGCGATCGGGCGCCAGCACGGCCTGCCCATCGTGACGCACCTCGTCGGCAGCATCGGCCAGGGCACGCTGATCGAGCAGATCGAGAGCGAGGGCCTGATGGGGCCAGATCTCGAGTTCATCCACGCCAGCGCCATCTCGGAAGCGTCGTGGCAGGCGATCGCCGATGCGGGCGCGAGCGTCTCGATCGCGGCCCCGATCGAGATGACCATGCGGCACGGCACGCCCCCGATCCAGGCCGCGATCGATCACGGCGTCCAGCCCGCGCTCAGCACCGACGTCGAGTGCACGATGACCGCGGACTTCTTCACCCAGATGCGGACCGTCTTCACGCTCCAGCGGGCGCTCATCAACGAGCGCGCGCTGTCCGGAGAGACGGATCTGCCCGAGCTCCTCACGTGCCGCGATGTCATCCGCCTGGCCACGGTCGAGGGGGCCCGGGTGGCCGGTCTCTCCCAGAAGATCGGCACGCTGACGCCGGGCAAGGAGGCAGACATCATCCTGCTGCGGGCGGACGCCATCAATGTGGCGCCGCTCAACAATGTGCCGGGGGCCGTGGTGACGTTGATGGACCGCAGCAACGTGGACACGGTCATCGTCGCGGGGAGCATCCGCAAATGGCGAGGGAAGCTCGTCGGCGTGAACTTTGGCCGGCTCCGCGCGGGCCTCGAGGCGTCCAGGGACTACCTCCTCGACGCGGCCGGCGTCGAACGCGTGCTCTTCTGAGGCGAGAGCGCCGCGCCCCGCGTCAGCCGCGGGCCTTCTCACGAACGGCGATCTGCCGAATCGCTTCCTCGATCGCCCCCGCGACGCCTCGAATCCGCGGGACGCGCCGCAGATCGCGGTGGACCACGAGGTACACGCTCACGGTCGGGAGCGGCGTTGGGCAGGCGAGCCGTCGCAGCCCGGGCACGTCACGGGCGAGCGCGTCCGCGAAGATGCAGATGCCCTGGGACTCGCTCGCGGCCGTGAGGATCGCGTCGTCCGAGCTCGAACGGAACGGGAACCGACGCGCGCCGCGGGCGACGAGCCACTTTTCCTGCTCGGAGTCCCGTCCCGGCCCGTCGTAGCCGACGAAGTCGTGCCGCGGGAAGTCCGCCTCGCGGAGGTGGCCGTCGCGCAGGTGGCGCTCGACATACTCGTTCGAGGCCCAGAGTCCGTACGAGAACGTGCCGAGGCGCTTCTCGACGAGCGCCTTCGACGACGAGCGCGCCGTCCGGACGCCGAGGTCGGCCTCACGCTTCGCGACGTCCGCGAGGCGCGCCTCCGAGGCGAGCTCGATCTGCGTCTCGGGGTGGAGGCGCCGCCACGCGGAGAGTACCTTCGCCGTCGGACGCGCGAAGCTCTCCTTGATCGAGACGCGCACCACCCCCTCGAGCGACTCGGCGCCGCGCGCGTCCCTCCCTTCGACGCGGAGCTCCCTCTCCATGCCCTCGGCGAGCGCGACGAGGGCGCGCGCCGTCGCATCGATCGACGTGCCGGCGGTCGTCCGGTGCACGAGCTTCCGGCCGAGCGCCAGCTCGAGCGCGTCGATGCGCCGCCCGACCGTCGAGGTGGAGAGCCCGAGCGCCTTGCCCGCGCCGAGGAAGCTGCGACGTCGGTCGACCTCGAGCAGCACGCGCAGGTCGTCCCAGGAGAAGGCGTCGTTTTTCATCCGTGGAACTCCGATGCCCGAAGATGTCCGTTCTCGCGAACCAACCCGGAGCTTACAACTGGAGGCATGACGCGACACCCCTTCGAGAACCGGAACGCCCTCATCACTGCCGCCTCCACGGGCATCGGCGCCGAGTTCGCCCGCCAGCTCGCCGCGCAGCGGTGCGACCTGATCCTCGTCGCCCGCTCGCGCGACAAGCTCGAGGCGCTCGCCGCCGCGCTGCGCGCCGCGCACGGCGTCCGGGTGGAGGTGATCGCCGAAGACCTCACGAGCGAGGGGGCGATCGGGCGCGTGCAGGCGGAGGTCGCGCGGCGCGGCGTGACCGTCGATCTCCTCATCAACAACGCCGGATTCGCGACCCACGGCCGGTTCGAGGAGACGCCGATCGCGCGGCAGCTCGAGGAGATCGCGCTCAACGTGAGCGCGCTCGTCGCGATGACCCACGCGTTCCTGCCCGACCTCGTGAGGGCGCGCGGCGCGGTCCTCAACGTCGCGTCGACGGCGGCGTTCTACCCGATCGCCTCGATGGCCGTGTACGGCGCGACAAAGGCCTTCGTGCTCTCGTTCAGCGAGGCGCTCTGGGCCGAGCTCGGCGAGCGGGGCGTGAAGGTGGTCGCGCTCTGCCCCGGCGCGACCGAGACGCCGTTCTTCGAGATCGCCGGGGAAGCCGCGGCCGTGGGCGCGAAGGCGAAGGCGAGCGACGTCGTGCGGCTCGGCTTGCGCGCCGTCTCGACGGGGCGCACGTATGCCATCCACGGCCTCGGCAACTACCTCCTCGCGAACCTCGCGCGCTTCGTGCCGCGCTCCGTGGCGGCGCGCCTGACGGCGGACGTCATGCGGAAGAACCAGGCGCGAGCCTTGCCCGCCAGGGCGGCGGGCGCACATCGCTGATCGGCGCTCGGCCGGGCGCCGCGCCGCCCCGCGGGCCCGTCACGTCGGCAAGCGCGTCACGTCGGCAAGCGCGTCACGTCGGCAAGCGCGTCACGTCGGCAAAGGAGCCCTGAGGGCGAGCTCGCGTCGCAGCAGGATCTGCTGGAGCCCGAGCTGGCCGAGCGTGGTGCCGAGCGAGACGAGCCAGATGGTGTGCATGCGAAAGCCGGGGCGAGCGCTCAGGGCGAGGACGGGGAGGATGAACGCGAACGCGCGCGCCCCCGAGGCGACGAGCGAAGGCCAGGTGTTGCCGAGGCCTTGAAAGACGCCTGCGCAGACGAACACGATGCCGCTCGCGAAGTACCCCCAGGAGATCACCTGGAGGTAGTCGACGCCGGCCGCGATGACGTCCGGGGCCGGCGAGAAGAGCGCGACCATCTGCGCGGGGAAGACCTGGCAGACAAGCGTGAAGAAGAGCATGAACCCGAGCACGAGCTTCACGCTCTCGAGCGCGGTCTCGCGGACGCGAGCGTACGCGCGAGAGCCGTAGTTCTGGCCGACGACCGCCGCGGCGGAGAAGCTGATCGCCACGGCGGGCATGAAGCCGGCCTGCATCAGCCGCAGCCCGATGCCGAACCCGGCCTGCGCCTCCGAGCCGAAGGGGCGCGTGACCACATAGATCACGCCCATCGTGACGCCGAGCAGCAAGAACTCCGCGCCCGAGGGCAAGCCGATGGCGAGCAGCTTGCGCCACGTGGAGAGGTCTGGCCGCCAGTCGGCGAGGCGGAGGCGAAGGAAGGTCTTGCCGCGCAGGAGATAGACGGCTAGCCCGGCGACGGCGGCCGCCGTCGCGATGAGCGTGGCGAGGGCCGCGCCGAGGACGCCGAGCGGGCGCCCCGAGATCCAGCCGAAGACGAGGAAGGGCGCGAGGACCATGTTGAGCAGCACGCTCGCGGTCTGGGCCACGAGGCCCGGCTTCATGTCTCCGATGCCGCGCAGGGCCGAGCCGAGCCCCACCATCGTGAACTGGAGCGCGAGCGCCGGGATGAAGGCGCTCAGAAAGGTGCTCGCCAGCTCGGCGGTCATGGCGTCTCCCGAGAGCCGCTCGGCGTACGTGCGCTGAAGCGCGAGGCCGACGACGAGAAAGAGAGCGCCCGCCCACATGGCGAGGCTCTGCACCTGGTTGAACAGGCGCTGCACCTCCCCGTGCTCCTTCCTTCCGGCCGCCTGCGAGACGAGGGCCACGCAGCCGACCGAGAGCATCTGCGTCGCGGCCAGGGAGATGAACATCAGGTTGCTGGAGATCGCCACGGCGGCGACGGCTTCCTTCCCGAGGCGACCGACCCAGTAGATGTCGACAAGGCCATACAGGGTCTGGATCACCATGCCGGCCAGGATGAAGAGCATGACGCGCACGACGTGCGCGCGGGGCTTGCCCTGCGTCATGTCGTGCACGCCGCGCGGCGCGGACGGCGCTTCGGTCTCGATTTTCGTGTCCATATATTTTACGGGGTAATATTTGATCGTCTCGGAGGTGGCGGCTCGACGGCTACCTCGTTCGCCGCGGTTTGCCCTCGCGCTCGGCGGGGAAGGCCCCGCCTTCGCGCAAGAGCTCGCTCAGGTGCTCTCGCACGTCCGCGGGCCACGAGCGCGTGAGCTCCGTGAAGCGCCGCTTGTCCGAGGCGAAGAGCGCGCGCGACGCCTCCTCGAACAGGGGCAGGTCGCCGGCCATGACCCACATGAAGCGGCTGGCCGCGGCGCGGGCCTCCCGGGCGCGGTCCTCGTCCGGGGCGCGCTTGCTGGCCTCCTCCACCAGCCTGCGGAGCGCTGCCGAGATCCCCTGCGGCTGGCGCTCGAGCCACTCCCAGTGCCTGGGCAGGAGCGACACCTCGCGCGACACGACGCCGAGCTTCGGGCGACCGGGGCCCGCCTTGGCCGGGCGCTCCGGCATGGCGCGCGAGAGGACCTGATCGAGGGTGCCCCGGAAGTCGAAGTCGACCTGTTTCCCCGAGGCGTCCTCGAAGATCAGGAGACGGAGCTCCGGATCCGCGTCGAGCCGCTTCTTGGCCTCGCGCAGCATCTCTTCCAGCGTGCCGCGGACGATGCGCTCGGCGCCGGCGAAGGCGGTGAACGTCGGCAACGTCGGCGGGTCGCTCATGGTGGCGACAATATTACCCGGGTATATTCTCCTGGCAAGGGCCGGGCGAGGCGGCGACTTCGTCCGGTGCGACAAGGGTCGTTCGCCGACAGCGTGGGCAATTGTCCCACGCAGCGCTGCCGGCTCCGCTACGCTATGACTGCGAGATGTTCGGTCCAGGGCAGCCTCCGTACCCTCCGCAGCGACCACCTCACTATCCTCCGCAGCCGCCGCCTCAGTACCCGCCGCAGCCGCCGCCTTACTACCCTCCACCGCCGCCGCAGCGTCCGAAGCCGGGCCTTTCGCCAGTCGCGATCGTGCTCATCGTCCTCGGCGGGCTGTTCGCGTTCGGCATGGGCGCCCTGGTCGTGCTGGGCGGCGTGGCGTACCTCGTGGCGAGCGCGTCGCCGGAGGATGCCGTCGTCGAGTCCGAGCCTTCGGCCGTGCCGACCGTCGGCGGCGCCTCGCCGGTGCGTCCCAAGTCGACGAGCACCCCGCTCCGCCCCGACAAGGAGGCCGACGAGGCGACGGGCGAAGACCCGTCCACCGGCGATCACGTCGCGGGTGATGCCCCGTCGCCTGCTGCCGACGACGAGGCGGGTGAGGCGCCGACGCCTCTGTCGACGGCGGCGCAGACGCCCACCTCCCCGAGCGAGGGCTCCTCGAAGGGAGGCCCGAGCAACGGAAGCGCGACGGGCGGGACGTCGTGGTGGTGTACGGCGAGCGCGTCCGTGCGCGTCTGCGGCTTCGCGGGTGCGTGCAACTATCAGATGGTGTTCGGCAACGGCTCGGCGAAGGATCGCTTCCTGGCGTCGCAGCAAGCGAAGCACGCGTGCGAGGCGAGCGCGCGCGCCAGGGGCGCCACGGCCATCTGCATCGTGCAGTGCAGCCCTCGCTGACGAGCGACGAGGCGCTCGCTCCGCCGAGCTAAAAGCACCTGACAAAAGAAAATCGCACGACGGCTCCTCGCCCACCGGCCGTCATTCCGGGCGCCACCGTCACCCCGCCGCACGCCTGCCCGCGGCCTGCCTGTTGCTCCCAGGGGAACGTGCGCTTGCCGGACGGAAGAACCAAGCTCGTTCGATGATCCCGCTTTTCTGGAGGGGCGGGTCGCCGAGGCTCAGCGCGCGGGGCTCCGCGGTGTGACCGCACGGCCAGCACGGACCCCTGCGGGGCGCGGGGGACCACCCCTCTTCGAGATCATCCGGGCGCATTTCTCGAATCGCTGAGGAGAGCGGAAGGGCAGGAGTCTCATGGCTATCGACGCGTATACCTCGCGTAAGTCGGTCGTGCAGGGAGAGGCGCTCGGGTTTCGCGTCAGCAACACCGCGGCGGACCCCACGGTGCAGATGGCCATCGAGCGGATCGGAGGGCGCGCGTCGCTCGGCATCTCTGTCGTGTTTTCGGCCGGCGCCCATGCGACGCCCCCGGACGCCTACGCGGTGGGCTGCGGCTGGCCCAGCGCCCATGAATGGTCCGTCCCTCCCGATTGGCCGAGCGGCGTCTATCTGGCCACCCTGAAGAACACGGACGGCGAGGAGACGTCGCTGCGCTTCGTCGTGAGATCCCGCGTCCCCGGCGCGAGCATCCTCGTCTGTATGCCGTTCTTCACGGACGAGGCCTACAATGGCTGGGGGGGCAATCGCCTCTATCCATGGGCCTCGCCGGATCGCTCCAGGAGGGTGTCCTTCGAGCGCCCCGGCGGCACGGGCGCGACGAGCGCGATGCCGCTCGTGCGCTGGCTGGAGAGGGAGCAGATCGCGGTAGATTATTGCACCAGCATGGACCTGCACGCGGAGCCCGACCTCCTGCGAGGGTATCAGCTCCTCGTCAGCACGGGCCACGACGAATACTGGTCCAAGGAGATGCGCGACGGGGTAGAGGCGTTCGTGCGCGCAGGCGGCAACGTGGCGTTCCTGAGCGGCAATACGTGCTACTGGCAGGTCCGCGTCGAGGATCAAGGCCGCACGATGGTCTGCTACCGCGACGCGGTCGAGGATCCGCTGGCGGGCGTCGACAACGAGCGAGTGACCGTGCAGTGGGCCAACGCCCCCGTGAATCGCCCGGAGAATCGGTTGACAGGCGTAGGCTACCGGTACGGCGCCGGCAGCTGGCTCGACACGGAGGAGTGGAAGGAAGCGGTCTACCGGGTCAATTTTCCCGAGCACTGGATCTTCGATGGAACGGGGCTCGCGCTCGGAGATGCCTTCGGGAGAGGCTCGGTCGGCTACGAGACCGACGCGGCCGATATCGTCGACGTCGACGGGATCGCGCGCGCGACCGGGCTCGGCGACACGCCCTCGACGTTCGTGGTGCTCGCCGTCGCCGACCTGCGGCACTGGCGCGCCCAAGGGCAAGGCGGGCTCTCGACAATGGGCATCTACCGCCGCGGAGGCACGGTGTTCACCGCGGCGAGCGTCGACTGGGCGGCCCCGTTCGACAGGGGGACCGCCCCGGAGATCGAGCGCATCACGCGCAATGTGCTGGAGAAGCTCTCGCGTCGAGACCCCGAGCACGGCTGGCAGCGGGCGGGCAGCGCGCCGCGCATCGTGGCGATGACGGGCGCCGAGGGGACCCTCTTCGCGGCCACCGAGGACGGCGCGCTGCTGTGGCGGGAGCCATCGGGCCAGAACCTCCCCTGGAGGTCCGCGGGTGTGGCCCGCTCCGTCATCGCCATGGCGAGCTCGGTCGAGGCAGAGGCGGACCAGCCGCTCGGGATCTTCCTTCTGACGGCCGATGGTCGCCTCTTCTTCCGAGAGCCGTTGCGCGAGGAGGTCCTCTGGCGGCCGGCCGGCGCGGCGCCTGGCATCGTGGCCATGGCCACGGCCCGTTTCGATCTATTCGCCGCGACGCGCGATGGTCTCTTGCTCACGCGCCCCACGCGGGGCGGCGATGTTCCGTGGAAGCCCGTCGGGCGCGCGGAGGGCGTGGTCGCCATGGCGGCGATCAACGGAAAGGTCTATGCGGTCACGGGGGATGGGCGCCTCTCATGGCGCACGCCGGTGCGCCATGAGAGCCCATGGGTCTCCATCGGAGAGGCGAAGGACGTGCGAGCGCTCGCCGGCGCGCAGGGGAGGCTCTTCGGAGCGACGCGCACGGGCGCGCTGCTGGCAAGGGACGGCTTCTAGCGCGCCGACCGGTTTGAATGGCCGACCGCTCCACCCCACGCACGAGCTCCTCGTCGCACGTATGGCCGTTCACGTTCACGATCGACCGCTCGGCTCTTCACGGCAGCGCTGAACACCGCCGCTGCCGCCGCTCGATCGCTCGTATCAGGGCGAGCCGCCCCCGACCCCGGAGGCGCCGACCCCGGAGGAGCCGCTCCCGACCCCGGAGGAGCCGACCCCGACCCCGTAGTAGCCGCTGGTCACGCTCTCGACCGGGTCCCCGCCTCCACCACCGTAGTACTCGTCCGGAGTTTCGTAGACGTTGATGTTGACGTTCAGCTTGCCGTTGAGCCACACCTCCCGATCCCCGATACCGAACGCATACTCAGCCCAGCTCGTCGAGCGCGGCGAGACATAGACATAGACCGTCTGCTGCGACAGCAGCGTCGCCTCCACGTTCGGCTCCGTCACCGTGCCATTCTCGACCTTCTCGAAGTGCCAGCCCGGCAGGAGCCTGACGTTGTACGACCCCCGCTCCAGATCGACGAGGATGGAGCTCGCGTCCGGATCCTCGTCCTCGCTGCTGACCGTCACCAGAGATCCATAGCCATCACTTCCACCGACGCCGACAGCGACGGCTGAAGAATTCTCATTCCAGTAGTAATTGCTGCTCCAGATCTCGAACGTGGCATCGCGAAGTCGATATCGCGCTCCAGACGGCGCCTCGGCCGCGAGCGGCAAGCTGAGCGAGCCGACCCCTGCCTCGCGATCGCCTGCCTGCGAGCCGCAACCGCTGAGCAAGGCCGCGAACACCACGCCGGCCGCCGCCAGCGACCCAAACCCCTTGATCGTCTTGGTCATTCTATCCTCCAGCTAAGCTGCCGCTCTGGACCGATAGCGGCGTGTGCCGTTGCCTGCCACCGGTCCAGAGTGGGCCACCACAGCAAGAGCAACCCGCGTACCAAGCTGAATTCGGCGAGATTTCGGGCATTCTCGTCGCTGGCCATCGATGACACGACCCATTTGGCTCATGCCATATTGAGCCAAATGTGCCAAATGTGCCAGGATGAGCACGTCGAGCGCCGGGCGGCCGATCGCCGAGGACTGCGTCCCTCCGGGCCTCGTCGTCGATCAGCTGCCGGTTGGCAGCGACGAGCTACCCCTCGCCCGAGAGCACCGCGGCGATCGCAACGCGCTGCCCTCGCGGATTCCCCGCCGCGTCGGCGTGGGCCATGTCGAGCGCGGCCAGCACCGTCGACAGCGTCGTCTGGTCCAGGACCGACGACGCATCGACGGCGTGGAGATCCTCTCCCACGAAGTTCTTGGGGCAGGCGTCGATGACCGGCAGCGCGCGCTCGCTGGCCGGCGCGAACCGGATGGGCAGGCCGTGCGTGCGGCAGATGAGCGGCCGCGCCGCGTAGACGGCGCACCTCCCCTCGCCGTCGAGCGCTGGGCACACGCCCGGATCGCCCGCCCGCGCGCGCTCGGCGAGCGCCGCGCGGTCGGCCTCCGGAAGCGCCGCGAGCGCCTCGCGGATCGCGTCGGCCTCGAGCGACGTCACCGAGAACCGCCGCCGGCAGCAGTCGCTGCACCCCGTTCGGCAGGCCATCTTGTCGCCGTGGCGGGCGCTCGCCCTCGCGAAGAACGCGTCGACCTTGGCGAAGAGCTCGTGGAGGCGCTCGCGCGGCGTGCGGTGCATGGCGCCGGGTCCTATAGCGGGGCGCACCTCCGTGCGCCACGGGCTCATCCGCAGAGCGAAGCTCGCCGCGGCGCGCGCTCGTGCGCCTCGCTCGCCTGCCTTGAACGGCTGAGCCCTTATCCTACGAACCTGCTCCCCGTCATCGCGAGCGGGACGGCGCCCCTCTACCCAGCGGCCACGGCGGGGCCGTTGGCGTACTCCGGCGAGGGCGCGTGCCGGGCCACGAGCTGGGCGACCTCGCCGCGGCAGGAGCCGCACCCCGTGCCGGCCTTTGTCGCCGCGCACGCCGCCTCCAGGGAGCAGGCGCCGCCCTCGATGGCCCCCCGGAGGGTCGCCTCGCTGACCTTGTGACAGTTGCAGACGATGCGCTCGGCCTGCGCCGCCGGCCCCGCGCCGCCGCCGGCGCAGAGCACCTCCAGAGGATCGGCGGGCAGCGGATCGTTGCGATCGAAGAGCTGCACGAGCGTGGCCGCGGCCGCGGTGTTGCCGACGAACATGGCGCCAAGGAGCCTTCCATCCCGGATGATGAGCTTCCGGTACGTGCTCTTCCGCGTCTCCACGATCTGGAGCACTTCGTCGCTCTCCAGCTCCGGCTCGGTGCTGCCCATGGAGGTGACGTCGACGCCCGCCACCTTCAGGCGGGTATACAGCTTGGAGCCGCGGTAGCGCGCCTGCGGGTTCGCGCCCGTCAGGACGTCGGCGAGGACGGCGGCCTGCTCCCAGATGGGCGTCACGATGCCGTAGAGCTTGCCCCGGTGCTCCGCGCACTCGCCGATCGCATAGATGCCGGGCACCTGGGTGGCCATCGTGTCGTTGACGATGATCCCCTTGTTGATGGGCAGGCTCGAGGCGCGCGCGACGTCGATGCGAGGCCGGACGCCGCACGCGAGGACCACCATGTCGGCCGGCAGGACGCTGCCGTCGTCGAGGCGACACCCCTCGACCGACTCGTCCCCGCAGATGGCCTCGATCGTGCGCCCCGTGCGGACGAAGATCCCGCAGCGCTCGATGTGCTGCTCGAGCATGTCGCCGCCCATCTGATCGAGCTGCGCGTTCATGAGGCTCTTCGCGACGTGGATGACGGTCACGTGGAGCCCCATGTCGCTCAGCACCTTGGCCGCCTCCAGGCCGAGGAGCCCGCCGCCGACAACGACGGCGTTGTCTCCCGCCCGCGCGCAGCCGCGCATCCGGACACAATCGTCCATCGTCCGGTACACGAAGACGCCCGGGCGCAGATCGCCCTCCGCGGTCGTCATGCCCTCGAGCGGCGGGACGAGCGGCTGGCTGCCTGTCGCGAGCACGGCGACGTCATAACGATGGCGCGCGCCGTCGGCCGCGACGACCGCCCTCGACGAGGTGTCGATCCGCGCGACGGACGTCCCGCTGACGAGCCGCACCCCGTTCCGCTCGTACCAGGCGGGGGGCTTCGTGACGATGGAGTCGGGCGCCTCCCCTGCCAGCACCTTGCTGAGCAAGACACGGTTGTAGGCGCCGCCTCGCTCCTCGCCGAACACGGTGATGTCGTAGCGCTCCCTGGCGCCGCGCGACATCAGCTCATCCAGCAGGCGGCACGCGGCCATGCCGTTGCCAACGATGACAAGGTCCTTCCTTCGCATCAGTTCGACTCCGAGACCCGGCGCGCCCTGACGGCGCACACCTTGAACTCCGGCATCCGGCTGGTCGGGTCCAGCGCCGGCACGGTGAGCACGTTGGCGGCCTGCTTGCCGCCCCAGTGAAACGGAGCAAAGAGCGTGTCCGGCCGGATCGAAGGCACGACCGCGACGCGGAAGGTGACCGCGCCTCGCCGGCTCTCGACGAGCAGCCAGTCGCCGTCGACGACGCCGAGGCGCGCCGCGAGCCTGGGGTGGACCTCTACCTTCGGCGCGGGCTTGGCCTCTTCCAGCTTGGGGACGCGGCGCGTCTGGGCGCCGGAGTTGTAGTGTTCCTTGTAACGGCCCGTCGTGAAGTAGAGCGGATAGGCGTCGTCGGGGAGCTCGGCGGCGGGGCGGTGGTGGACCGCGTGGAACCGCGCCCGTCCGTTCGGGTGATGGAACCGCTCGGCGAAGAGGCGCGGAGTCCCCGGGTGCTCGACCGACGGGCACGGCCAGAAGACGCCTCGGTGCCGGCGGATCTTGTCGTAGGTGATGCCGCTGTAGTCCGCCCTGGCGCCCGCGGTCGCCCGGCGCAGCTCATCGAACACCTGCTCCGCGGAGGTGTACTGGAAATGCCTTCCCGCGCCGAGGCGGCGGGCGAGCTCGCAGAAGATCTCGATATCGGTCTTCACCTCGGGGGGCGCAGGGCGGACCTTCTGCCGCAGGATCACCCGCCCTTCGAGGTTCGTCATCGTCCCCTCCTCCTCGGCGAACTGGGCGACCGGCAAGAGGACGTGGGCGTCTCGGGCCGTCTCGTTGACGAAGGCATCACAGACCACGAGCAGATCGAGCGAGGCGAGCCGCCGCTCGACGTTGAGCGCGTTCGGCGACGCGACGACAACGTTGGAGCCGAACACGAGCAACGAGCGGATCCCCCCCTCGGGGCCGAGCGCGTCGAGCAGCTCGTAAGCGCTCTTTCCCTTTGTCGGCAGCTCGGCCGGGTCGATGCCCCAGACGCGGGCGATGGCCGCCCGGTGCTCCTCGTCCTCGATGTGCCGGTAGCCCGGGAGCTGATCCGCCTTCTGGCCGTGCTCGCGGCCTCCCTGGCCGTTGCCCTGTCCGGTGAGGCAGCCATAGCCGCTGTACGGCTTGCCGACCTTGCCGAGCGCGAGCATCAGGTTGATGAGGGAGAGCACGGTGTCCGACCCCTTCGACTGCTGCTCCGGCCCGCGGCCGGAGAGCAGCATGCTGCTCGGCGCCTCGGCGAGCAGCCGGACGGCCTTGAGCTGATCCTGCGTGGAGACCCCGGTCAGCCGCTCGACGTGCGCCGGGTGGTACGAGAGGACGACGCGCCGGAGCTCGTCGAACCCGTCGGTGCGCGCGGCGATGTACGCGGTGTCGACGAGCTTCTCCTCGAGGGCGAGGTAGAGAAGGCCGTTGGCGAGCGCCAGGTCGGACCCGGGCGTGGGCTGGAGGTGGAGCGCCGCAGCGCGCGCCGTGTCGGTGCGCCGCGGATCGACGACGATCAGCGCGCCGCCGTTGTCGCGCTGCGCGAAGATCCATTGCATGATGGGCGGCAAGGTCTCCGCGCAGTTCGCCCCCCAGAGGAGGAGCGCCTTTGTCTGGGCGATATCGGACACGGGGAACGGCAGGCCGCGGTCGACGCCGAACGCCTTGTTCTGCCCCGCGGCCGCCGAGGACATGCAATAGCGACCGTTGTAATCGACGTTCGGCGACTTGAGGGCGAGGCGGACGAATTTGCCGAGGAGGTAGGTCTTCTCGTTCGTCAGGGCGCCGCTGCCGAACGCGGCCAGCGCCGCGGGGCCGTGGAGGTCGCGCAGGCGAAGGAGCCGCTCGGCGACGAAATCGAGCGCGGTGTCCCAGCGCGCGGGCAGGAGGCGGCCGTTGCGCCCGCGGATCTTCGGCACCGTCAGCCGCTCGGGGTGATCGAGCAGCGCCGCGGAGGTGAACCCCTTGATGCACATCTGCCCGCGGTTGACGGGGAAATCGTCGTCCGGCCGGACGTCGATCGCCCCCGCGTGGTCCGCGCGATCCGTCACGACCAAGCCGCACTGGAAGGCGCAGTAAGGACAGTGGGTCTGCGTCGTCGTCTCGGAGGTGACGATCTTGAGCCGGAGGGAAGAGCGGGGTGCCATGGAGTCGCGTCGGCCACCCTCACCGAGCGCGTCGAGGAGGCTGGCTGTGATGTAGCAGGCGCTCTGTTTCGGACGTATTTCCGCGGAGTGTGCGGGCAATGAACCTGTCGATGCCCGATACTCCTGGCGAGCGGCCTTTCTCCAGCGGCCCACAGCGGATGCTTCGGAACGCAAGCCGCGGAGCGGCCCCTGTCTCGCGCGCTACGCGGCGCCGGACGGCGCCTCTGGCGAACCGTGACGCCGGCGCAGCAGGAGGTTCTCTCCCAGCGCCCACATCTCGCCCCCGTCCCCGCGCACCTCGAACAGGGTGGCCCACGTGCCGGACGCCTCGCCTCGCCAGGTGTGGCCGCCGTCGATGGAGCGCAGGAGCACGCCGCTCCCGCCGCACGCCCACAGCGCGCCTGCGTCGTCTCCCCAGAGGCTTTTGAGGCTGCCGGAGACCTGGGCCAGCATCTCCCAGGTCGCGCCGCCGTCGCGAGAGCGCAGCACGTCGCTGATGCCCAGTCCGCCGGCGACGAAGAGCTCATCCCCCCTGCCCCAGATCGCGCACAGATCGCGGGTGCTGCCGCTCTCCACAGCTGCCCATGAAGCGCCGTCGTCGATCGTGCGAACGATGGTGCCGCCGGAGCCCACCGCCACGGCGCGCTGCTCCGGCCCTGCCCAGACGGCGCGGAGGCGCGGCTCGCACGGGATCTCCAGCGCCAGCCATCGTGAGCCGTCCGCGCCGATGCGGCAGACCCGGCCATCGAGGACGGCGAAGGCCCTTGTCGCGCCCTGCCCGTGGACCGAGGCCCCGCCAGGATTGCCTGTCACTTCCACCCAGTGCCGCCCGCCGTCATCGGACCGGATCTGCGAGATTCCCTCGCCGACGGCCAGGATCGTCTCGCCGCTTCCCCACACGGAGATCAGCGCGCCGGCGTCCTCCACGGTGCTCCTCTCCCAGGTCTGGCCGCCGTCGTGGGTTCGCGCGATGGTGCCGCCGTCGCCCACCAGCACGACCCTCCCCTCGCCTTGCACCCAGAGACTCCGGAGCTTCCCTCGGACTGGCACCTTCTCCCAGGGGCCGTCGAGCGGCGCGTCCCCTCCCTGGACTGGCACCTTGGTGAAGCTCTTGCCGCCATCGAGGGATCGGGCGGCGGGGCCGTCCCCCACACACCAGATCGTGCCCTGGTCATCGCCCCACGCGGCGAACCGGTGCTGATCGGACTTGAGCGCGGTGCGCGTCCAGGTGCGGCCCTCGTCCTGGCTGACCGCCAGGATGCCGCTCTCGCCGGACGCGATCACGAGGCCCGTGGAGCCGAGCCAAAGCGCCTTGATCGAGCGCCCGGTCCCGGTGGAGTGCGACTCCCAGGAGGCGCCCCCGTCCCGGCTCGCGTGGGCATGGCCGTCGCCGTCGCCAACGATCACGAGCCCGCCTCGCGCAGAGAGCGCCCGGTGATTCCGGCCCGGGATCTTGTGGCGCGTCCATGTCGCTCCTTGCAGGGTGCCGAGCTGCCCTTCGAGCGCGAGCGCGAGGAAGCGGCCCTCGGCGTCGACCGCGGCGGCCTCCAGGCACAAGTCTCCGAGGCTCGGCCCGGCGCTCCACGTCTGGCCGTGATCGCCGGAGCGGAGCACCGTCCCGCCGAGCCCCACCGCGATGGCCTCGCCGTCGTCGCGCAGCGCGACGCCGCGCAGGTCCGCGCTTGCGCCGCAGCTCACGTCGGACCAGCGCCGCCCGTCATCGCTCGACGCCAGCAAGGTGCCGCTCTGTCCGGCGGCGATCAGCGCAGGGCCGGCGCCTGCGAGCGCGCTCAGACCCTGGCGGACGGGCGTCTGCACCCTTCTCCAGCGCTGGCCGCCGTCCTCCGACCGGAGCACGTGCCCCTCAGATCCCACGATGACGAGCAGGTGGCCTCGTCCCCAGACGGCGCAGTGTCGGATGCTCATGCCAGCCACCATAACAGGCCGGTGCACCGGGGGCGCTCGCGATCGTGTTCGGGCGCCCCGCGCAGCCGGCGAAGGCATGCGAGTGTCGACATCGTCGGTTGGCAACGGAGGTGGTCGTCCGACGTCTCATGACCTCACCACAAGGAAATCGGCGTGGGGACGGCGGCGTGCACCAGCTCCCCGACATCCGACATGAGCGTGGTCAGATCTCACCGGGCTCCTTCCGGAAGAAGTGGCCGTGCAGGAGCTGCCCGTTCGCCGGATCTCGGTGATAGTTGTACTTGAAGCAGCGGTTGGGGCAGCTCACATCAAACAGGCTTGGCGAATCGTGGACGCTCAGCACCGCCGAACACAAGGGGCAAACGGCCTCCACGCCCTCGTGCTTCGCGATGCGACCGCAGAGGTGCTGGATATGCCGACCTTCCGCCAAGTATCGATCGCGGCGCGCGGGAGTCCAGAGGTAGAGCGGCTTGTTCCCTCTTGCGGAGAACGCCCTGGCCCCCGCATGGAACACCAGCTCAACCTTGATCGTATCATCGCCCGATGAACGATGGAATGCGAACTCGAACTCATAGATGTCGCGAACCGCGCTGTTCGGACCGCAGCACCTTTCCTCGTCGTAGGCCGCCACCAAGGTCCCGCTCGTCGACTCGAAAGGCTGTTCGACCTGTGGCAGCAGTTCCTTTTCCAGAAATGCGCCAAGCGCCTCCTTGAACTCCGGAGTCATGGCTCGCGAGTGGTAAGCGCTCGCAAAGGGGCCGAATTGAATGTCGGCGAACGCAGGATGCATCTTTGATCACCAATACCAGCGCTCAGCGGCGGGCGCCAGAGCGACGGCGAAGCCCGCAGGCTGCGGAGTGAAAGCGGCCCCTTTTAATACACGGATAAATTGTTAATACAGCGTCACTTTTCCAGGAGGGATGCGGATCGCGTAAGGTGTTCGATGTCAGCCGGCGCGTGCAGCGTGACTGTACTGCGGAACCGTTGGTGCCACGGGCCCTTCAACGGGCGTCACGTGCGTCGGAGCGAGCGGTCAGGTGTGTCGGAATGCCCCGCCCGGCGGGCCGGAACGCCCCGTCATGTCCCCTCGGAACGAGCCGTCACGTGCGGCAGCGCAACGCAGCAGGTGGCATGCTCCGTGCTTGCTTCTCACGAGCGTGACCAATTTTAACGATTCACCAAGAGGCCTAGTGCACGCCGACGATGCCTGCAGAGGCTCGGACGCGAAGGGACGGCCGCCGGCGACCGCGTACATCAACCGCATTGCCACGGCCGTGCCGCCGCACGACGTACACTCCTCTTTTGTCGGCTTCGCGAAGACGCTGTTCAGCGATGAGCGCAGCCGCGCGCTGTTCGGGCGGATGGCGGACAAGGCGCAGATTTCACACCGGTTCTCCGTGCTGGCCCCGAGCGTCGACGTGGGCGGCGCCTCGGTCGACGCGGGGCGGTTCTACCTGCGCGGCAGCTTCCCCACGACCGCAGACCGCATGCGTTTGTACGAGGAGCACGCGCCGGAGCTCGCCGCGCAGGCCGTCTCCGGCCTCGACCTCGGGACCACGGCGCGCCGGATCACCCATGTCATCGTGACGTCGTGCACCGGCTTTTTCGCGCCGGGCATCGACCAGGCGCTCGTCGAGCGCTTCGACCTCGATCCATCGGTCGAGCGCACGATGATCGGCTTCATGGGGTGTTATGCGGCGATCAACGCGCTGAAGCTCGCGCGGCATATCGTAAGGTCGGCGCCCGGGGCGCGCGTGCTCGTGGTGAACGTCGAGCTGTGCACGCTGCACCTGCAGGAGACCATCGCCATGGATCAGATGCTGTCGTTCCTGGTGTTCGGCGACGGCTGCGCCGCGGCCGTGGTCAGCGCCGAGCCGATCGGGCTCGCGATCGACCGGCTCCACGCCGTCGTGGTGCCCGGCACGCGCGAGCTCCTCACGTGGAACATCCGCGACTCCGGCTTCGAGATGTTCCTGTCCGGCCGCGTGCCGGGCGCGATCGACCGGGGGCTCAAGGCCGCCGCGGGCGAGATCCTCGACGGCGCCGCGCCGGGCGAGATCGACCTGTGGGCGGTGCACCCCGGCGGGCGGTCGGTGCTCGACGCGGTCGAGCACGCGCTCGATCTCGGGCCGGCCGCGCTCGCGGCGTCGCGCGACGTGCTCGCGCGCTTCGGCAACATGTCCTCGGCGACCATCATGTTCGTGCTGCAGTCGATCATCGCTGACGCGCGGCCGGGCATGCGCGGATGCGCCATGTCGTTCGGTCCAGGCTTGACCGCCGAGACAATGCTGTTCCACGCGGACTAGACCGATGAGCGCCCCGGACTTCTCGCGTCGATCCACGCTCGACGAGCTGATGGATACCGAGCCCGTTGGATTCGAGGAATTCCGCGCCTGCCTCGTCGATCTGGCGCTGGTCAACCGGCTCACGCTCGCTTACCGGCCGACGTTCGCGTTCCTCGAGCGCCTCGTCGCGCGCGGCCTGCCCGAGAACCGTCCGCTGGAGGTGATCGACGTCGGCAGCGGCTACGGCGACATGCTGCGGAGGATCGACGCGTGGGCCAGAGAGCGCGGCATCGCCGTCTCGCTCACCGGCGTCGACCTCAACCCGTGGTCGCGCCGGTCGGCCGCCGAGGCGACCCCGCCGGGCCGGCCGATCACCTGGGTCACCGCCGACGCCTTCGCCTACGAGCCGCCCGGCGGCGTCGATGTCGTGTTGAGCTCGCTCTTCACGCATCATCTCCCCGATCCGCTGGTCGTCCGTTTCCTCGCCTGGATGGACGCGAAGGCGCGGCTCGGCTGGTTCATCAACGATCTGCACCGCCACCCGCTGCCGTATCACGTCTTCCGCCACCTCTCGCGCCTCGCAGGCTGGCACCGCTTCGTGCAGCACGATGGGCCGGTGTCGATCGCCCGCGCCTTCTCGGCGAGCGACTGGCGGCGCCTCATCGCCGAGGCCGGGCTCGATCCGCGCGCCGTCGAGGTTCGATGGCGCGTGCCGTTCCGGCTCACCGTCGGGAGGCTCAAGGTCCCGTGAACGACGCTGTCGTCGTCGGAGGGGGCCTGGCCGGGGCGGCGGTCGCGCTGCTCCTTTCGCAGGCGGGGCGCGAGGTCGCGCTGATCGAGCGCGAGGCCTGCCCGGCGGACAAGGTCTGCGGCGAGTTCCTGTCGCGTGAGGCCGCGCTCTACCTCGCGTCGTTCGGGCTCGATCTGCGGGCGCTCGGCGCGGTGCCGATCGAGGCCGTGCGCCTGGTCGAGCGCGATCGGATCGCGGCCGCCGCGCTGCCGTTCTCCGCGCTCAGCCTGTCGCGCCGCGTGCTCGACGAGGCGCTGCTCGCGCGCGCCGCGGCGGCGGGCGCGTCGATCCGGCGGGGCGTCCGGGTCCAGGCGCTCACGCGGGCGGGCGCGGGCTGGGGGGCGCGGCTCGAGGACGGCACCGCGATCGAGGCGCGCGCCGCGTTCCTCGCGACCGGCAAGCACGACGTCCGGGGCCTGAAGCGGCCTCCTGGGCTGCAGGACGATCTCGTCGCCTTCAAGCTGCACTGGCGGCTGTCGCCGCGGCAGGCGGCGGAGCTCGACAGGCACGTGGAGCTCGTGCTGTTCGAGGGCGGTTATGCCGGGCTGCAGCCGGTCGAGGGCGGTCGGGCGAACCTCTGCCTCCTCGTCCGCAAGAGCCGCTTCGCCGCGCTCGGGCAGCGCTGGGACCGCCTCCTTTGCGCGATGCGCGAGGGGTCGCCGCACCTCGACGCGCGGCTCGCGGGCGCGGAGCCGTGCCAGGCGCGGCCGCTCGCGCTCTCGGCGATCCCGTACGGCCATGTCCAGCGCCGCGCGGACGGGATATGGCGCCTCGGCGATCAGGCGGTGGTCATCCCCTCCTTCTCTGGAGACGGCATGTCGATCGCGCTGCACAGCGCGCGGCTCGCGACCACGGCGTACCTCGAAGGGGCGAGCGCGGAGACGTACCAGCGTCGGCTCTTGCGCGACGTGCTCGGGCAGGTGCTGCTCGCGACCGGCCTCTCTCACGGCCTCGTGCGGCGGCCCGGCCAGGCGGCGCTCGGCGCGGCGGCGCGCCTTTGCCCGGGCCTCATGGCGGCCGTGGCCGGGCTCACGCGCGTGCGCGAGGCGGCGCTCGTGCGTGGAGGGCTGCCGCTCGCCGCGTCGAAGGGCGGGCTCGTGAGGGCCGCGACGCCTCGCCGTGAGCGCCGGAGTCCAGCCTGAGGCAGCGCGGCGCTCGGTCCTGCCGGAGGGGCCGCCGCGGTGCGCTCAGACCTCCTGCGCGCTCTCGACGATGCGGTGCACGAGGCCGTACGCCTGGGCCTCGCGCGCCGTCATCCACAGGTTGCGCTCGGTCTCCTGCGCGATCTTCGCGGGCGCCTGCCCCGTCGCTTGCGCGAAGATGCGGTTGAGCCGCTCGCGCGCGGCCATGATCTGGGCCGCCTCGATCTCGATGTCCGACGCGGGGCCGCGCACGCCGCCGAGCGGCTGGTGCAGGAGAAAGCGCGTGTTCGGGAGCGCGAACCGGTTCTCCCGCCGCGCGGCGACGAAGATCAGCGCGCCCGCGCTGGCGACCCACCCGGTGCCGATCACCTTGACCTCGGGCCGGATGAAGCGAATCACGTCGTGGATCGTGTCCCCCGACTCCACGTGCCCGCCCGGCGAGTGGATCAGGATCCGGATCGGCGCGTCGCCATCCTCGCTCGCGAGGGCGAGGAGCTGCGCGGTGGTCGCCTGCGCCAGCTCGCTGGTGATCTCCCCGAAGATCAGGACGGTCCGGCTCCTCAGCAGGCTGCTCTGGACCTTCTCGGACAGCGCGCGGGGGTGCGGCTCTTCGTTCGGCGTAGAATCGAGGCGCGTCATGTCCCCGAGCTTCCGGCAGCCCTCGCCCGCGCGCCATGACCGCGAGGCGCGGAGTCATGCTCGCGCGTCTCGATCCGCGAGCGAGCGCTGGACGAGCGGCCTCGGCGGGGGCAACCATGGAGTATGGCGGACGAGATGGAGCGGCTGCTCCCCCGAGGCGTGGTGGTCTCCCGGCATCACGGCCCTCCTGGCGCGCCCTGGCGTGCGAGCGCGGGCGATCCGCCGAGCCTCCACGTCGTCGTGCAGGGCGCCTTTCGCCTCTCGCAGGACGGCGTGTGCGCCCTGGAGCTCGACGCCGGCGACGTCGTGCTCCTCGGGTTCGGCCCGCGCGGCGCAGGGCCCCGCGAGCAGAGCCTTTGCTGCGTCGCGCCGCCGCCGGGGCGCGCTCCCGCCGAGGCGGAGCTGATCTCGGCGACCTACGCCGCCGCACCCGGCGGGGCGCTCGCCTCGCTCGCGCCCGTGATCCACCTGCCTGCCGGCGAGGTGCGACGCTCGCCGGGGCTCTCTGCGGTCGTGGGCCTGCTGCGCGCGGCGCTCGCGGACGCTTCCCCGGGGCAGGCCCAGCTGGCGCGCGCGCTCCTCGAGCCGCTGCTCGCCTACGCGCTGCACTGTCACGAGCATGCGCGCGAGGGGCGCGAGCCGCGCGCGCTCGACCGGCGCGGCGCGCGCGCCTTCGACCGTCGCGTCGCGCGCGTGCTCCGGCTCATGCAGGAGAAGCCGGCCGAGCGCTGGAGCGTCGAGGCGCTGGCGAAGGCGGCGGGCCTCTCCCGCGCCGCGCTGGCGCGGCGGTTCCTCGCCGAGCTGGGGGTCCCGCCGCTCCGCTACCTCGCCGAGCTCCGCATGCAGCGGGCGGCCGAGCTGCTCGCCGAGAGCGACGGCTCGCTGGCCGCGGTGGCGGCCGAGGTCGGGTACGACTCGGAGTTCGCGTTCAGCCGCGCGTTCAAGCGGCACATGGGCGAGGCGCCGGGCGCGTTCCGCCGGCGCAGCCGCTCCGAGGGGGCCGCGTTCCGCCTGCCGCCGGTCCGCGCGGCGGCGTGAGCGCATCGCCTGGGCGGGTCTGCCGGTCGCCAGGAAATCTTTTCGAGTATCGTCCTCCCCGATGTCGAGAACGCCGCCTGGACTCCGACTCCTCCGTGAACGCGCCCCCGATGCGGGGCGCGCACGCTGAAAGGGAGCTGACGATGAAATACGTCCTGATGATGCACGTGCCGACCAGAGAGCCCTACCAGTTGATGAGCTGGCCGCCGAAGGACCTGCAGGCGCACCTCGCGTTCCTCAACAGCTTCAACCAGAAGCTCCGTGAGTCGGGCGAGCTCGTCGGGATCGAAGCGCTGACCGGGCCCGACCAGGCCAGGCTCGTGCGCGCCGGCAAGGACGGCAAGCCCATCACCGACGGCGTGTTCCCCGAGGCCAAGGAGTTCCTCGCCGGCTTCTGGATGGTGGACGTCGGGAGCCCCGAGCGCGCCTACGAGCTCGCCGCGCAGGCGTCCGCCGCGCCCGGGCCCGGCGGCGAGCCGCTCAACATGGCAATCGAGGTGCGGCAGGTGATGAGCGGGAGCGAGCTCCCCAAAGAGCTCTTGTGAGCTCACCCGCGCCGAGCGGGCGGTTCCGCCCTGCAACCTCAGCGCTAGCGCTTGCATCGAGCCGCTGACCTGGCTACGTCGGCGCCTCCGTGACTCCCGCCCCCTCGCCCTA
The DNA here is from genome assembly GCF_051473855.1 of Sorangium sp. So ce375. Taxonomy (NCBI): domain Bacteria; kingdom Pseudomonadati; phylum Myxococcota; order Polyangiales; family Polyangiaceae; genus Sorangium; species Sorangium sp. So ce375. The sequence goes on along the minus strand of NZ_CP150335.1, from coordinate 1,758,219 downwards.
CGGTGTCCTAGGCCACCTCGACGTTCCCTTCGGCCTCGGCCTGCTCCGGCTGGCCACGGAGGGGCGCCCCTCAGAAGAGGACGCGACAGCCGTCATCCACGTTGCCCTCGATCAAGGCATACGCCTCCTCGACACCGCCGACTCCTACTGCCTCACCGACCGCGAGGTCCACTATGGAGAGCGCCTCGTCCGCAAGGCGCTCGACGCATGGTCCGGCCCGCGCGACGACGTGCGCGTGATCACCAAGGCGGGCCTCAGCCGACCCAAAGGGCGATGGGTCCCGAACGGCAGCCGCGACCACCTGCGCCGCACGATCGAGGGCAGCCTGAAGGCGCTCGGCGTCTCGCGGATTTTCATGCTCCTCCTCCACGTGACCGACCCCAGGACCCCCCTCGAAGAGAGCCTCGCCGCCCTCGCCGAGCTCCAGAGAGAGGGCCTCATCGAGCACCTCGGCCTCAGCAACACCTCCATCGCAGAGGTCCGCCAGGCCGAGCGGCATTTTCCGGTGCGGGCCATCCAGGAGGAGCTGAGCGTCCTCGATCGCGGCAGCGCCGCCCGAGGCCTCTTCGAGCTCGCCAGGCAAATGGGCATCCCGTTCCTCGCCCACCGGCCGCTCGGCGGTCACGCCAAGGTCGATAACCTCCTCAAGAACCGCGCGATCAAGCCCATCGCCGCGCGGCACGGCATCACGCCTCAGGAGGCGGCCCTCGCGGCCTTGCTCGATCTCGGCCCCCCAATCGTTCCCCTGTTCGGGGCGACAAAGCGGGAGAGCGTCGAGTCCTGCTTGCGCGCGCTCCGGGTTCCCTTTGGCGCGCGCGATCGAGCCGACCTCTCGAAGACCAGCTTTGCGCCCGCGGCCGATGTGCTGGCCTCGGTCGCGCCCCCCGTGGTCCCCGCCGGCCTGCGCAAGCTCGAGCCCGGAGAGGGCCCCGGCGATGCGCCCGAGGTGGTCGTGGTCATGGGGATTCAAGGGGCAGGCAAATCGTCGGAGGTCGCCCGCTACACGGCCAAAGGGTACGCGCGCCTGAACCGCGATGAGCTCGGCGGCACGCTCGACGGCGTGGTCAAGAAGCTCGGGGGGCTGCTCTCCTCGGGGCAGACGCGGGTGGTCCTCGACAACACGTACGGCACGCGCGCGTCGCGTTATGCGGTGCTCCGGATGGCGCACGCGCACGGCGTGCCCGTCCGGTGCCGGTACCTGGCCACGCCCATCAACGAGGCCTACGCGAACGTCGTCCTGCGCGTCCTCGAGCGCTACGGCAAGCTGCTCGGGCCGGAGGACATGAGAGCGCTCGGCAAAGAGGATCCCAACCTGCCGCCGCCGCAGGCGCTCTCGCGGTGGGCCGCGAATTTCGAGGCGCCGCACGCGGATGAGGGGTTCTCGGTGGTCGAGGAGATCCCGTTTGCCCGGCGCGTCGATCCGCTCTTCACGGGCAAGGGCCTGCTCCTCGACGTCGACGGCACGCTGCGAAAGACGAAGAGCGGCGAGATCTACCCGCGCGACCCCGACGACGTCGAGCTCCTGCCTGGTCGGCGCGCGGTCCTGGAGCGCTGGGTCAACGACGGATACACGCTCTTCTTCGTGTCGAACCAGAGCGGCATCTCGAAAGGATCGGTGACCGAAGAGGCTGTCCTGGCCGCGTTCTCGCGGACGATCGAGCTCCTCGGCCTGCCCGTGGCCGAGGTCGTGTACTGCCCGCACCCGGCGTTCCCGGTCGGCTGCTTCTGCCGCAAGCCCCTGCCGGGGCTCGGGGTATCGCTGATCCAGCGCCATAAGCTCGCGCGAGAGCACCTGGTCATGGTCGGCGATATGGAAAGCGACCGGGAGTTCGCGCAGGCGCTCGGGGCGAAGTACATGAAGGCCGAGGAGCTCTTCCCGGGCGAGTGAGCGCCGCCCGCGCTGCACAGGCTCCTGCTCGAGCGCGGCGCCGTTCCGACGACCACGTTGTTGAGGACGTCGAGCTCCGCGGCCCTTGCCCGCCATGCCGATGCGGATGTCCTCGGGCGCGCCAGGCGCGCAGCAGCTCCTGAGGACCTGGGAGTGTAGTTACGATGTCGCGGGGAGCCAACGGGCCTCCGCGAGCAGCGTCTGATCGCGCTGCGGCTGATTCATGAGCGCGATCAGCTCGACCATGGCGCCGTGGAGCTCGCGGAGCTTCTTTCTGCAATATGTGTATTTTGCACAAATTTTCTTGACGCTTCGAAAGGGACGACTATATGCATAATACACATATACAAAACGCAGTCGAACAAAACATGGCTCCTTACCAAGCGCCCGGCCCCTCCGCTCGTGAAGGATCCGGCTGCCCGGAGGTCTCATGCCTGCTTCAACACGTTCGCGTGCCGTCGTCCGAGTCTCGCTGTCCGCCCGCACCCTCGCCCTGCTAGCCGCCGCCTCGTTCACCGGCTGCTCCGGGGGCGACGAGACCACGGAGCCGCAGGCTGCCGGGAGTAGCCCCACGTTCCACAAAGACGTCGAGCCCATCCTGCAGAAGAGCTGCATGGGCTGCCACTCCGCGGGCAATATCGCGCCCTTCAGCCTTACCGCGTACGACGATGCCAAGGCTGTCGCGGCGCTCATGGTCCAGACGACCAAGGCGGGCACGATGCCGCCCTTCGCCGTGCGTGACACGGACGAGTGCTCGACCCGTCACGCGTGGAAGGGCGACATCCGCCTCTCCGACGAGGAGATCAGCACGCTGGAGGCCTGGAGCAAGGCCGGCACCCCCAAGGGTGATCCGAAGGACGCGCCCGCCTCGTTCGTGCCGAAGAGCCCCGGCCTGCCGGGCATGACCCTCGAGGTTCATCCGAACGAGCCCTACGTCACCTCCGGTGAGCAGGACGAGTTCCGCTGCTTCGTCATCGATCCCGGGCTCACCGAGGACCAGTACCTAAACGGTATACAGATGGTGCCCGGCAACCACAAGGTCGTTCACCATGGGATAATCTCCATCGATCCGGAGGGGAAATCCGCGAGCGTGGCCGGCCCCGACGGGAGCTTTCCGTGTGGCGCCGGCGAGGTCGCGAATGGCGTGGAGATCGGATCGCTCCAGATGCTCACAGCCTGGGCTCCCGGCACCGACCCGGTCGATCTGCCCGAGGGGGTGGGTCAGCTGATCCCGAAAGGGTCGCTCCTCATGATGCAGATCCACTACCACCCCGCCGGCACGACGGCCGACCCGGACCTGACGCGCATCCAGCTCAGGCTCACAAAAGAGAAGCCGAAGTACGGCTTCCTGTACCACCTGCTCGGCAACTTCGATGATCCGGTCGGTGAGTTTGGCTTCGGGCTGCTACCCGGGCCGGGCGACAAGAACGGCGTCGAGTTCCTGATCCCCGCGGACAGCAAGGATCATGTGGAGACGCAGCAGTTCACGGTCCCGGCCCCGGGCTCGCCCGGATCGGAAGAGATGCCGTTCCCGCCGGGCACGCGCATCTATGGCGACTTTCTGCACATGCACTACCTGGGCTTCGACGAGAAGGTGACGGTCACGCGGGCGAACGGCTCACCCGATCAACCCAAGGAGGAGTGCCTGGCCCACGCGCCGAAGTGGGAGTTCGGCTGGCAGCGCTCGTACTCGTACGACGCGCCCATCGAGACGCTCCCGACGCTCGAGCCGGGCGATGTGCTCCAGATCCGGTGCACGTACAATAACTCGACGGAGAACCCGTACGTGGTCAAGGCGCTCAAGGAGGCGAATATGATCTCGACGATCGACGTGACCTACGGCGAGGGGAGCACGTTCGACGAGATGTGCGTCGCCGGGCTCTCGCTCGTGTACCCGATGCCCTGACGGGAGCCGCGGGCGACGGGGCGGCGGAGGGCGCCCGTCGGGCCACACCGGAGCCCGCCTCAGCGGGGAAACAGGCGGAAACTACGGAAGTCGCTTCTGTTTCCGGCGACCGCTCGGTATCGACCGGTTTCTCTGGCGGGACGATTCCGCGGGGGCGAACCGTCGCGAGCCGTCGCCTGCCCCGGGATTTGTGGCGGCCGTCGACCGTAGGCCGAGCTCTTGCGCCGCACATTTGCGATCGATGGCCAGACCAGCGCCCGGACGGGCAGGTGTGCCCACGGCACGCCGATGCGCCCCACAGCGCGCTCGGCGCCGCCCGGACCACGCTCTTTCGACCCAGGACCGAGCCATCACGACGCTCGCCGTCCCACCCTTTAGGTTCGCTGCGCTACACTTCCTCGCGAAGGGCGCTGTGGGCTCAGGTCGCGCCGGGTCAGCGGGCGACCGAGCTCAGTTGACGACCGGGGTGAAGCAACCGATCGACGTGTCGATGCGGAAGTTCGACTCGGTCGTGTGGCGCTCGGCGAAGAAGAAATCGAGCGTGTAGCTGTTGCCCGGCGTGATGCCGAACTCCTCAGCGCGCGCGTCGAGGTCGATGGTCGCGCTCTCCGGCTTGTGAACACCGCCCAGATCGATCGCGAGGTGGCCGTTGATGAAGGTGAAGAGATCGTCGTCGCCCGAGAAGGTGAACACCTCGCCGCCCTCGTATTCAAACTTGGTGCGGAGCTCGAGCGTGAAGTGGTAGTTGTGGCTCCGGTCCTCGTTGCCAAACCCCATGTCGTCGATCGGGAAGAAGTCGGTGCTGTCGTACGTGGACGTGCCATTCCCGTTGTCGGCGAGCGGGATCGATATCTGGACGGCGGTGTTCACGTCGGGCACGTCGCGGAACCACTGATCGAAGGCCTCCTTGCCGGTCGTGGTCCGCGTGCCCTCGCTGCCGCCCGTATACACCGGCTTGCCGTCCGCGCCGAGCTGAGCCTCCACGAGGCCCCGGTCGCGCCCGAACCGGCCCGCCTCGAAATCAGGGTGCGTGTCCTTGAAGTCGCGGACGATTGCGATGAGATCGCTGCCGCACGCGTCGTCGCCCGAGCTCGGGTTACCGCCCGAGCTGCCGCCGATCTCGCCGAAAGAAGGATCTTGCCCGAAGTCGCCGCCGCTCGCCGTCCCGGAGCTGCCGCTCGCCGTCCCGGAGCTGCCGCTCGCCGTCCCGGAGCTGCCGCTCGCCGTCCCGGCGCCGTAGGAGGCAGCGTCACCAGCGTCGCTGGCCCCTCCTGCACACGCGGTCGCCGCCACCAGGGTCACGCACGCCGACACCGCCACCACCATCCGCCGATGAGCCATCATGTCTTGCCCCTTTTCCCGACCGCCAGAAGCCATCGAACCCGCACGGGACGACGTCTGAGCCCGCACGTCGCCAGCGTCCTTCACGGTGGGCAGCGGTGGGTCGAACGGGTCAAAAATTCTTCGACAAAAAAGCTCGGCGTCCCCGGCCGCAACCCCGGAGACATTCTGCATCAGGAGCAGAAAGTTCAAACGTATCTGAAGCTCGTCATGGCCTGTCTACGCCGCGGGACGTGGCCCTCCGCGCAGGAGCTCCGTAGAAGCAGTACCCCTTACCCCACAGGGGGAATCGGTAGGTGCCATACTCCCAGGTGAACGCGTCGCCGAGCGGGGCGACCATCTCCCGCAGCTCGGCCTGGCATGGCGCGAGGCGTCTCGCCGCGCGACGCGGTGGAGCGACGTCATCGCGGGCGCCGCGGCCGTCGGCCCCTCGTTCGCGCTCACGCTGCTCGCCGCGCACCACGCCGGGCTCCCCCCTGCGGCCGCGCTGACCTGCGCCGTCATCGGCAGCGCCGTGGTCGCGCTCTTCGGCGGCACGACGCTCGGCCTCGCCGGGCCAGGCCTCGCGATGGGCTTCGCGCTCGCCGACGTCGCCCGCGACTACGGGGCGGCGCCCCTCGCGCTCGCGGGCGCGATGTGCGGCCTCTTTCAGCTCGTCGTCGGGGTGCTCGGGGTCGGCCGCTTCGCTCGCCTCGTGCCCCTCTCCGTCGTGCACGGCTTCGTGCTCGGCCTCGGCGCGCTGCTCGTCATCCAGAGCCTGCCCGACGCGCTCGGGCTCGCGGCGCCCGCGGACCTCGACCCGCTGCGCGCGCTCGACCACATCGGCGCCCACCTCAGCGGTGCGCGCGCCCCGGCGCTCGCGATGGCCATGCTCGCGGGCGCGGCCACGTGGCTGGGAGCCCGCTACGCGCGGCGCGCCCCGGTCGCGCTGCTCGCGATCGCGGCGTGCACCTGGGTCACACGACGAGCGCACCTGGATCTCCCCACGCTGTCCGATATGCCGTTCGCGCTGCCGCTCGGCCCGTGGCCCAGCGAGCCCGCGCACGGCGTGGCGCAGTTCGGTCGGGCCGCGCTCGTCCTCTTCGCGCTCGCCTCGATGGAGACGCTGCTCTCGGCGAGCGCCGAAGAGGAGCGCGTGCCCGGCGCGCGCCGTGATCGTGCGCCAGCTCGACAACCTCCGGCGGTTTCCGCTGGTGCGCGACCGGCTCGCGAGCGGTGAAATCGAGCTTCACGGCTGGTTCTATGACGTCCGTCAGGCCGAGCTCTTCGAATGGGACGAGGCCAAGCGGGCGTTCACCGTCATGGAGGGTCGTGGCGCGAACGAGGTTCGCTCGGAGCCACCGCCCTTGCGCTGAAGGACATCGATCTACTCGCCAGCGGCGCGGCGCAGGGGGCACCGGCTCGCGTGCCCGCGCGGGGCTCGGCGGACCGCTCGGCGGCGCGCCCATTGACCGCGGCCCGTGCCGGCACGAGTTATCCATCATGAACGCGCCAACGTACGAGCTGTACTACTGGCCTGGCATTCAGGGCCGCGGCGAATTCGTGCGCCTCGCGCTCGAGGACGCCGACGCTCCTTATATCGATGTCGCCCGGCTGCCCGCGGCGAAGCACGGCGGCGTCGCCGCCATGCAGAAGCTCATGAAGAGCCACGCGCTCGCGCTCGAGCCCTTCGCGCCGCCGTTCCTTCGCTCCGGCGATCTCGTGATCGCCCAGGTGGCCAACATCCTCTTCTACCTCGGCCCGCGCCTCGGCCTCGCGCCGGACGACGAGGCGAGCAGGCTCGGCGCCCATCAGCTCCAGCTCACCATCACCGATCTGGTCGCCGAGGTGCACGACACGCACCACCCCATCTCTGTCGAGCTCTATTACGAGGACCAGAAGCCCGTGGCCCTCCGCCGCAGCCAGGCCTTCCTCGCCGAGCGCATGCCCAAGTTCCTCGGCTATTTCGAGCGCGTCCTCGAGCGCCACGGCGGCCGTCACGTCCTGGGAGGCGCGATGTCCTACGTGGATCTCTCGTTGTTCCAGGTGATCGCGGGGCTCCGCTACGCGTTCCCGCACGCCATGGCCGCCTTCGCGCCCAGGATCCCCGGGCTCGTCGCCCTGCACGACCGCGTGGCCGAGCGCCCGCGGATCGCGGCCTACCTGGCCTCGGAGCGGCGGATACCCTTCAACGAAGACGGCATCTTCCGGCACTATCCGGGGCTCGATCCGGCGCCGTCGAAGAGGCGGTGAATCCGCCACCGCCGCGGTCGATCTCCTCGATCGGCTGAAGCGCGATCTGGAGACGTGACGCGGGAGGCCTCGCGTCACGACGGCGGGACGACGGCGGTGGCGGGCGTAACCACCACCTTCCCCCGCGCGCGACGGCTCTCCAGATAGCGGACCGCCTCCGGTACCCCGCTCAAGGGATAACGCCGATCGAGCACCGGCCTGACCGTGCCCGCTTCGATCAGCTTCGTCAGGGCGATGAGATCGGCGGCGCTCGGACGCGACGCGTGCGCCTTCATCGCCTTCGACCCGGACCATCGCCCCAGGAGCGCGACCCGCAGAAACGCCCCGGTGGTTCCTCCGACGAGCACGTACGTGCCGCCATCGCGGAGCACGCGCCGGTAGTCCGAGACGGATCGGTAAGCCGCCGCGTCCACGATCAGGTCGTACTCGTGCCCGCTCCGGGTGACGTCCGCGCGCGTGTAGTCGACGACGTGATCGGCGCCCAGCGACCGCACCAGATCGAGGTTCCTGGTGCTGCACACCCCTGTCACCTCCGCGTTCAGGGCCTTCGCGATCTGGACAGCGAACGTCCCCACCCCTCCAGAGGCGCCGTTGACGAGCACCCGCTGCCCGGCCCGAGCCCGCCCGCAGTCGCGGAGCGCCTGGAGCGCAGCCAACGCCGCCAAGGGGACGGCCGCCGCTTCCTCGAAGCTCACGTTCGACGGCTTCGGGGCCAGCGCCTGCTCCGACGTGCAGACGTATTCCGCAAAGCCTCCCCACCCGTAAGCGGACAGATCCCCGAACACCTCGTCGCCCACCCGGAACCGGGTCACGTTCTTCCCCACCGCCTCCACCCGACCGGCGATGTCGGCGCCGGGCACCCGGTGATTCGGCGCGAAGAGCCCGAAGCCGAGAAACCGAAGGAAGAACGGATCTGCCCGCATCATGTGCCAGTCGGCCGCGTTCACCGACGCGGCCTCGATCCGCACGAGCACACCGTCGTCCCTGAGCGCGGGCATGGGGATCTCCTCAAGCCGCAGGTTGTCCGCCGAACCGTATTCGTACTGAACAATCGCCTTCATCGCATTCTCCCGTGGCGAGCCCCTTCGCCGCCCGCTGCGATGGTGGTCCCGGAGGCCGCACGCCGCCGCTCCACGCGGGAGCCTTTCAGCTCCCAGCGGGAGGACCGTGCTTCGAGCCGGCCCCTGGCGGCACCTACCCCTCGTGGCGATGCTCCCCGCGCGCCCCCTCGCCGTCCGCGGCAGCGAGCGTCGCCCCCAGGGCGCTCAGCCCACCGTCGACGGGGGCACGCCGAACCGCTTGCGGAACGCGGCCGCGAACTTGCTCGGGTTCTCGTACCCCACCCGCTGCGCCACCTGGGTCACGTTGCACGCCCGCTGGCGCAACAGGCGATGGGCCTCTTCCAGCCGGTGGTTCCGGAGGTACGCGAAGACCGGCGCGCCGAAGAGCGTGCGGAACCCCGCCTTGAGCTTCACCTCGTTCAGCCCGGCGTGCCGGGCGAGCTCCGGGAGCGTCGGCGGGTCCACCATGCGCGCCAGCAGGGCGTGCCGCGCCCGCTCGAGCCGCGCGATGTCGTGCTGCGAGAGGAGCGGCGACGCAGCGCTCTCGCTCTCCTCCAGCTGATCGACCATGGCCGCCATCAGCTCGATCCCCTTGGCCTCCAGGTAGAGCTGCCGGGAGAGACCCTTGGCGTCGCAGCCCAGGATCTCGTCGAGCAGCCGGTACAGGGTCGGCGACATGGCGTGCGTCGCGCGCGGGTAACCCCCGGTGTCGGCCACGATCCGCTCGAGGGGCGCAGGCAGGACCTGCGAGCCCAGGAGCTCGCGGAGCCGCCATGCGTCGATGATGAGGCAGAGGCTGTCCTGATCCTGCCCGAGGGCCGACTCGTCCCATTCGCACACGAGCTTCAGCGGCCTCTTCACCTGGCCGATGCGGAATGTCCCGCCCCCGAGGAGAAAGCCGTCTCCCTCGCTGCTCCTCACCCGCATGTGGGGTCCCCGCGACAGGACGAACTCCAGCCCCGTCGGCGCGTGGTCGATGACCATCCCCGACGCCCACGCCCACCGGCACCGGGTGGCGGAGAGGGAGATGCCGGAGCGCAGCGTGGAGGCGCTGATGAGGCCCGTGTTGCCCTGCAGGTCCCAGCGCACCTGGCGCTCGAACGGGGTGGGCGTCTCGATGGGTGCGGCGCCTTGGAGGATCCCCGCCGCGAACGTCTCGAGATCGCGCTCGCTTCCCTCGATCCTCATCGCCTCCATGCGGACGTTTTAGCACGCGCCGCGCCCGGCTGGCTGCCGGCGAGGGACCAGCTGCCCCTCGGTCCTCGGTCCTCGGGCGATGCGCTGACACGTCGCGACCGCGTGGGCGCCCGGGCGCTCACGGGGGAGCCTGCCGGAGCTGGATGGCGTGCTCGGCCGCCATCGTATACCGGCGGTTCTCGGCCTCGTCGGGATCGAGCCCGAGCTCGCCATAGCGATATGCCATGGCCAGCGCCCCGCAGGCTGTGGAGTGAAAGCGGCCCCTTAGATGCATAGATTAACGATTGATAGAGCGCCGTTTCCCAGGAGGCCAGATCGCATGGGGTTCTCTATGTCAGCCAACGCGTGCAGCGTGGCCGTGCGGTGGGACCGGTGATGCCGCGGGCCCTTCACCGCGAGCGACGCGACGGCGGAGGGCGCCCCGTTGGGCCACACCAGAACCGCCCTCGGCGGCGAAACAGGCGGACGCCATGAGAATCGCTACTGTTTCCAGCGACCGCTCGCCATCGACCGGTGTTTCTGGCGGTGTTTCTGACCCGCGGAGCTAGCAGTCGAAGACCCCGGCGCCCCGCTCGATCTCGCCGAACGGATCCATGAGCGCGCGCACGATTAGGCGCGCCGGCGCGCTCTCGATGCTGCCCGCCGCGCGCCACGTCACATAGCGGAGCTCACCCAGGAGGGCCCCGGCGAGCGGCGTATAGACCAGATCGAGCGCCGAGGGCCGGACGCCGTTGGCCTCGTAGCCGTACTCCCAGAGGTGGGTGCCGGCGACGGCGAACGCGAACGCGGCCGGGGCGCCGAAGCGGCAACTCCGCGCCCTGAGGTACATCTCGCTCCCGAGCAGGCCGTGGCCAACCACGTTGATCGGCCATGGGTCGTGATCCCACCGGAAGGCGGGCTGAGCGGCGTCGAAGAGCGGCGGCTTCGTGAGCGCCTCGCCATACTGGTATCCCCATCGCTCCACGCGGAAGTCGGCGAAGGGCTCGGGCCACAGCACCGCCTCCACGCTGCGGGTCACCGTGAGCACGGCCAGGGTGTGCACGATCGGCGGCGCCCAGGCGGGCTCCACGGGCTCGGCCGCCGCAGCGGCGCGCGGCCATGCCTGGGGCTCCCCCGCGGCAGGCGCGCGCTCCGGCAAGGGGGCCGGGAGGCTCGGCGGGAATGCCGCCTCAGCCGGAGGGACCGCCGTCGTCCGGCCGGCGCACGCAGAGACGAGGACGGCGAGAGAAGCGGCAGCGCACAGGCGGATCTGGGCCATTGGGGAGCGGCCGCGGCGCGCGGTGGGTGCGGCGGCCAGACCCGAGTCTAGAGCGACAGACGGGTTGAAGCCGCATGCAAACAGCGAGAATTTGAGCCGCCAAGTCGCCAAGGACGCCAAGATTTTTAAGGACTTCTTGGCGACTCGACGGCTCATTTTCATGTCTTCTTGGCGACCTTGGCGACCAGGCGGCTTATTTCTCTGGTTTCCAAGCTGCTCGGCGCTCCAGCGCGACCGCGGGCCTGACGGCGCGCCGACTCGCCGCGGGCTGGCGTAGGCTCCCGCGGCTTCATCGCGCCTCGCCCGCCCCGATCGCCCCCACCACGACGGCCGCCAGCGTCCGCGCCGCGTCCCGGAGCACGCCCTCCGAGTGCGCGCCGAACCCCAGGATGAGCCCGGGCGCGCGCGGCGCGCGGGCCGAAGCGCGCGCCGCGGTGCTGCGCGAGAGCGGCAGCGCGTCCACGCCCCGCGCCGCGAGCGCCTGGACGATGGCGACGTCGTCCGAGCCCGCGGGCAGGTCGAGCGTCAGCACCGAGCCCCCCGCGGGCGCCCGCGCCCGGACGGCGCTCGGCAGGAGCAGCCCGAGCTCCGCGAGCAAGAGATCGCGGCGGTGCCGCGTCGCCTGCTTCAGCTTCCGGAGGTGGCGCGCGAAGTGGCCCTCGTCGATGAAGTCGGCGAGCGCGGCCTGCAGCAGGTAGGGCGGTGCGCGCGTCGACGCCGCGCGCACCGCGGCCACGGCGCGCACCAGCGCGGGCGGCACGATCATGAAGCCGAGCCGCAGGCCCGGGAACAGCGAGCGGCTGAAGGTCCCCACGTGAATCACGCGATCCTTCACGCCCTCGAGGTCGAGGCCGAGCAGCGAGGGCAGCGGCGAGCCGTCGAACCGCAGCTCGCCCTCGTAGTCGATCTCGACGATGACGGCGCCCGCCTTGGCGGCCCAGGACAGCAGCTCGATGCGCCGCGGCAGCGTGAGCCGCGCCCCGGAGGGGAACGCGTAGGCCGGCGACACGAAGGCGACCCGCGCGTGTGGCACCCGGCGCACGCCGACGTGCACCCGGAGCCCGTCCTCGTCGACCGGGATCGGGATCAGCCGCGCGCCCGCCATGCGCACCGCCGCGCGGAGGGCGAGCGGCCCCGGGTCCTCCACCCAGGCGGCGTCGCCCGGGTCGAGCAACACGCGGCAGCAGAGGTCCACCGCGGCCAGGGATCCCTCCGTGATGAACACCTGGTCGACCGTCGCGCGCACGCCGCGGGCCACCGCCACGTGGTGGAGCACGGCGCGCCGGAGCAGCGGCGCGCCCCGCGGATCGTGGTCGAGGGCGTCGGCCGCCGACATCGACCGGACGCGGCGCGCGAGGCACCGCTCGAGGATGCGCCACGGCAGCAGCTCGAGGTCCGGAAGGCCGACGCCGAACGGGCGCGATCGCGCGCGGCTCCCGAGGAGCGCGTCGAGCTTGTCGGGGGGCACCACCGCCGAGAGCCGCCGCGCGCTCTTCGACGTGCGCGGCGCGGCCGCCGCCGGCTGGACACGGGCGGCGCCCTGCCACCCCGCGCGCGCCGGCACGAGGGCGACGACCGGCGCCCGCCGGGGGCGGATCACGATGGTGCCGTCCGCGGCCAGCGCCTCGTACGCCGCCACGGCGGTGTTGCGCGACACGCCGAGCTCCCGCGCGAGCTCGCGGGACGACGGGAGCAGGTGATCGGGCTGGAGGACGCCGTCGAGCACCGCGCGGCGCAGCTGCTCGACCAGCTGGGCGGCGAGCGTCGCCGGCGCGCCGCGCTGCAGGCGGAGGAAGGCGTGGGCGGCGTGAGGGGTGGAGCGCGCTGGCACCATCGAGACGGCCTCTGCTGGCACTTTCCAGGGTGCCAGCTCCAGGGCACGCTGTCGACGAGGAGCCAGCCATGCCCACCGCCGATGACCCCACGTCGCTGTCTTCCGCCCGCGAGCGGCGGCCGCTCGAAGGCGACAAGACAGGCGAGCTCTCGTCGCGCATCGCCCGCCGCGCCGCCGGGGCGCACGCGGGTCAGCCGCTCGATCGGCTCCTCGCCGAGGACCTCCCGGGCAACGAGCTGACCACGCTCCTGCTCCATTGCCTGCGCCGGCGCGCGCTGCGGCGGAGCTTCGCCGACGTCCTCGACCACGCGGAGCGCGCGCCGATGACGCACGCCTCGGCCGCGGACGCCCGTCGGCTGCACGCCCTCGACGCGGCGGCGTTCGCGGCGGCGGCGGGCTTCGAGGCGGTGGATCTCGCCCCGATCGGGCCGCTCGGCGCCACGGCGTGCGCGGGCGTCGAGCCGAACAACGTGCTCGCGACGGTCCGCTTCGCCGAGGTCGCCGCGGATCCCACGACGGGGCTCGCGCTGCACGCCGCCCGGCGCCGACGCGGGACCCGGGGCGGCGAGCCGCTGCGGTTCTGCGCGAGCCAGCGCGTCCTGCGCATGCAGCCCACGACCCAGCCGGGCTTCACGCCGCACTTCCGCCTGTTCGCGCTCGTGACGGCGGCCCGCTCGCCGGGCCGCGGCGAGGACGACGCGTGCGAGCGGCGCGCCCTGCTCGAGCACCTCGTCGTCTGGGCCGATCTGGTCCGCGCGCTGCCCCACGCGGGCTTCCGCGCGGCGGGGCTGCGCGTCGTGCTCTCCGACACGTCGCTGGTCCGGGCGAGCCTCGGCGCGCGCGGCCTCGACGCCGACGCGATGGCGCGGCGGGCGAAGGCGCACGAGCCCGGGTCGACGGAGGCGGCCCTGCGCGAGGCCTCCGTCGATCTCCCGCGCGCCGCGGCGGATCTCGTGGGGGCCGCGCGGTCCATCGGCCTCGGCCCGGAGCTCCTCGCGCGCGCCGAGCGCTGGGTCGCCGAGGTGGGCGAGCCGCTCTCTCGCGCGCGGCCGGAGGTCGAGGTCGTCTACGATCTCGCGCGGCTGCAGGGGCTCGGCTACTACGCCGGGCCGTTCATCCAGCTCGTCGTCCGGCGGGACGACGGCCTCGAGCTCCCGCTCGGCGACGGCGGCGCGGTGCCGTGGCTCGGCGAGCTGCTCTCGAACCGCCGCGAGCGGATGGTCGCGACCGGCGTCGGGAGCGAGATTCTCGTGAAGCTCTTCGATCGATCGGAGACCCGGGCCGGCGAGGCTCGACCGGAAGGAGCGACCCCGTGATCCTCGAGATGCCCGCGTTCACCCTGCGTCCCTGGGCGGCGGTCGACGTCGGCGCGCTCGTGAAGAACGCGAACGACCGCCGCGTCTGGGCGAACCTCCGCGATCGCTTCCCGCACCCGTACACGCGCGAGGACGCCGAGGGCTGGATCGCGCACTGCGCGGCGCGGGCGCAGCCCGGCGAGGCGCTGGCGATCGTGGTCGAAGGCGAGGCGGCCGGCGGCATCGGCCTCGAGCGCTTCGACGACGTGCACCGGCACACCGCGGAGATCGGCTACTGGCTCGGCGCGGCCTACTGGGGCCGCGGGCTGGCGACCGAGGCGGTGATCGCGCTGACGCGGTACGGCTTCGAGCAGCTGGGCCTCGAGCGCATCCAGGCGGGCGTCTTCGACTGGAACGGCGCGTCCGCCCGGGTGCTCGAGAAGGCGGGTTACGCGTTCGAGGCGCGGATGCGCCGCCACGTCGTGAAGGACGGGCGGGTGGGCGACGTCCTGCTCTACGCGCGCGTCCGGGAGGGCGCGCGCGTAGAGCAGCCGTGAAGCGCCGGGCAGCCCCGGAGGGCGCCGCCGTGTGCCGGTCGACGCCTCACCCGCGCCGGCGGTCGTCGCCTCCCGCGGACGGCGCGGGCGCCCCTGCCGCGGCGGGCGCCTCGTGGGCTGCCGGCTCGGCGATCGGGAGCGTGAAGTAGAACCGGGCGCCCTGCCCGACCTCGCTCTCCACCCAGATGCGGCCGCCGTGCGCGTCGACGATCCCCTTGGCGATGTAGAGCCCGAGGCCCGTGCCCTTCTTCCCGGGCCTCTCCTCCTTCCAGAACCGTTCGAAGATGCTCGTGAGGTTCTCGCGGGGGATCCCTGGCCCCGAGTCGAGGACGGCGAAGCGGGCCATCGCCCCGTCCCGGTCCACCGAGAGGGTCACCTGGCCGCTCTGGGGCGTGAATTTCAGCGCGTTCCCGAGGAGGTTCGATAACACCTGGAGCACGCGCTCCCACTCCGCGCGGATCACGAGCCCGGGCTCCTTCAAGCGCTGCTCGAACCGGACGTGCTTCGACTCGGAGAGCGGCCCGAACATCTCCATCGTCTCGTGCAGGAGGTCCTCCACCGCGCACGGCTCC
The DNA here is from genome assembly GCF_051473855.1 of Sorangium sp. So ce375. Lineage (NCBI taxonomy): Bacteria > Pseudomonadati > Myxococcota > Polyangiales > Polyangiaceae > Sorangium > Sorangium sp. So ce375. The sequence goes on along the minus strand of NZ_CP150335.1, from coordinate 1,743,078 downwards.
GGCGTCACGGAGAACTTGGAGGCCTGCATCGTCGTCACGTCGAGCATGGTCCTGATGAGGTGCTCCATCCGCAGCGAGACGTGCTCGATCGACTCCGCTTGCTGCCGTATCCGCTCGGAGTCGGCGCCCCTCCGCAGCCGCGCTGCCTTCAGCGCGATGGCGCCGAGCGGGTTGCGCAGGTCGTGGGCCACGATGCCCATGAGCTCGTCGCGCGCCGCCAGCGCCGTGCGCGCGGCGTCGCGGGCCTCCCGCGCCTTGTTGTACGGGCCGCCGAGGAGCTTCGTGAAGTACCAGGAGATCCCCAGGCCTGCCAGCACCAGCAAGCCCAGCAGGCCGTCCAGCCACATCTCCAGCCGGGCTCGCTCCGCCTTCGCGTCATCGTAGAGGTGCTCGAGGATGGCTTGTTTGTGGTCGACGAGGCGGCCGAGGGAGGCCTCGAGCTCGCGGTGACGCGGCCTCAGCTCCTCGTCGAACCGGCGCACGAGCGAGCTCGGGTCGTCGGTCCGCTGACGGGCGGCGAGCAGCTCCTCCTGGATCCGGACGAGGCGCCTGGCCGCCTGCTCGACCTCCGCCACCAGCTGGAGGCCGATCGGGCTGAGCGCATGGTCGCGAAGAGCGCTGACGTGCTCATCGAAATGCCCCCTGGCGCTCTTCGCCTCCTTCAGGAGCTCGCGATCGCCGGAGATGAGATAACCCCTGCCGTGAGACACGATGAGCTCGCTGCTCCACCGGAGCCGCTCCACGAGCGTGATCTCGTGCTCTTTGGCGCGCAGCCGATCGATCTGAGCCTCAGCCACGGACGAGAAGCGCCGCACCGAGAACGCCATGCCGACGGCCAGGAGCAGCGTGAGGATGGCGTAACCCATCCTCGCCGTGGCCTCGAAGCGCGTCCGCGTCGGCATGACCGAAGTTCCGTCCTCTCGACGGGCGCCGGCGGATCCGTGGGGCTGAGCCACTCGACGAAGGCTTGGGCCACGCTCCGCGAAGAGCAAGCTGCCCCCAAGCGCCGCGCGGCGCGGCGAGGCGCGCTCCGGCGAGCGGGGGCGTGGCAGGTCGGCGCGCGGCGAGCATGGCGGCTCGGCCTGGCGGGAGGAAGCGCGCATCGAGGCCATCAGCCATCAACGGATGACAAGCAAACGTTCCTCGGTGTAAAGAGTGTGCGTCATGACCGATCGAGCGGCGAACCGGGTCCGCGAGCGGCGCGAGGCGCGCGGGCTGTCCCAGGTGGCGCTCGCCGAGCGCGCCCGCCTCACGAGGCAGAGCGTCGGCGCCATCGAGGCGGGCCGCACGACCCCGGCGGTCGACGTCGCGCTGCGCATCGCGGGCGCCCTCGACTGCCAGGTCGAGGACCTCTTCGGGGCGCCGAGCGCGGCGTCGGACATCGCGACCGAGACCGACGCGCCGGCGGCACTGGGCCGCGCCGCGGTGGCGCGCATCGCGGGCCGCTGGGTCTCCTACCCGCTCGTGCAGGACGCGGTGCGGACGGCCGCGGACGGCATCGTGACCGGCGAGCGGCGCGGGATGGCTGTCGTCGAGCCCCTCCGGGAGCTCGCGGAGGTCGAGGAGAACGTCGTCGTGATGGGCTGCGCGGCCGGCCTCGGGCTGCTCGCCGACCGGCTCAACACGAGGCCGGGGCCCGGGCGGTTCCTCTGGTTCCCTCGCTCGAGCACCGCCGCCCTCCAGGCGCTGGCCCGGCAGCGGACCCACATCGCGGGGGTCCACCTCGTCGACGCGCGCACCGGCGAGGCGAACGTCGCCGACGTCCGCCGGCTCGGGCACGCCGAGCCGATCGTCCTCATCACGCTGGCGCGCTGGGAGGCGGGCCTCCTCGTTCGCCGCGGGGACGCGGACCGCATCCGCGGCGCGGCCGATCTCGGTCTCCCCGGCCTGCGCCTCGCCGGCCGCGAGGCGGGCGCCGGCGCCCAGCGGCTCCTCGAGCGCGAGGTGCGCAGCCACGGGCTGCCGCTCGATCTGGCGCGCAAGCCGCGGCTGCGGGTCGCCGGCCACCTCGACGTCGCGCGCGCCGTGGCGATGGGCGCGGCGGACACCGGCGTCGCGACGCGCGACGCGGCGATGGCGTTCGGGCTCGGCTTCGTGGCCCTGACCGAGGAGCGTTACGACCTCGCGGTCCCGCGCGAGGGGCTCGCCGACCGCAGGGTCCAGCGCCTGCTCGACGTCCTCGTCTCGGGAGAGTTCCGCCGTGAGCTCTGCGCGCTCGCCTACGACGCTCGCCAGGCGGGCGAGCAGGTCGCCGAGGTGCGAGCGGCGTGACGGCGCGAACGGAGCCACGGAACGACGGAACGCAGGAGTCCTCCAGATGAATTGCCCCGGACGACAGCTGTTGCGAGCCCTCCCCCTCCTGATAGTCGCCGCGTGCCTCGCCGTCCTCGGCGGCTGCGAGCGCTCGGAGCCGGCGTCTGCCCAGCGAGAGGACAAGCTCGTCGTCTTCGCCGCCGCCTCCCTCCGGGACGTGTTCACCGCGCTGGGCGAGGACTTCAAGCGCGCCAACGCGGGCGTCGAGGTCACGTTCAACTTCGCCGGCACGCAGGAGCTCCGCACGCAGCTCGAGCACGGCGCCGCCGCCGACGTGTTCGCCTCGGCGGATCAGCGCCACATGGATGAGCTCGTGAAATCCCGGCGCGTCGCGGGCCCGGTCGTCTTCGCGCGCAACGAGCCCATCCTCGTCGTCGCGAGAGAGAGCGCCGCGACCCTCCGGGGGTTCGCCGACCTCCCCGCCGCGACCCGCATCGTCATCGGCACCCCCGAGGTCCCGATCGGCCGCTATACGCTGCAGATCCTCGATCGCGCGTCGGCCTCCCTGGGCGCGGATTTCCGCGCGCGCGTGGAGTCCAGGGTCGTCTCGCGCGAGCCCAACGTGCGGCAGGTGCTCGCCAAGGTGCGCCTCGGCGAAGCGCAGGCGGGCGTCGTCTACCGGACGGACGCGGAGGCGGCGCAGGACGGCGTCGTCGTCGTGGCGATCCCGCCCGAGGTCAACGTCATCGCCGAGTACCCGATCGCCGTCGTGTCCGGCGCCGCGCACCCCGATCTCGCGCGCGCGTGGGTCGACCTCGTGACGTCGGAGGCCGGACGGACGGCGCTGTGGCGCGCCGGGTTCCTCGTGCCTTCCGGGAGCGGCGCGCTCCCGTGAGCGGGCGCCTCCGCGCGGAGCGGGTCGCCCTGGCCGCGGTCGGCGCCGTCCTCGTGGCCTTCCTGGCCGTCCCGATCGTCGCCTTGTTCGCGACGGCCACGGCGGCGGACGTCGAGCAGGGCCTCCGCCACCCCCTCGTGTGGCCCGCGCTGCGCCTGAGCCTCCTAACGACCTCCGTGAGCCTCGCCGTCGTGGTCGTCCTCGGGACGCCGCTCGCGTGGACGCTGGCGCGCTCGCGCGCGCGGCTCTCGCGCGCCGTCGAGGCGGTGGTGCAGCTGCCCATCGTCGTCCCGCCCGCGGTCGCGGGCGTCGCCATGCTGCTCGCGTTCGGCCGCCGCGGGCTCCTCTCGGGGTGGCTCTACCCCGCGGGGTGGTCCGTCACGTTCACGACGACCGCGGTCGTCGTCGCCGAGGTCTTCGTCTCCGCGCCGTTCTTCGTGCAGGCGGCGACCAGCGCGTTCCGGAGGGTCGACGCGAGGCTCCTCGTCGTGGCGCGGACCTTCGGCGCGTCGCCGCTCCGGGTGTTCTTCCGCGTGGCGCTGCCGCTCTCGGCCCCCGGGCTCGCCGCGGGGGCCGCCATGAGCTGGGCCCGCTCCCTCGGCGAGTTCGGCGCGACGCTGATGTTCGCCGGGAACCTGGAGGGGCGAACGCAGACGCTGCCGCTCGCCATCTACACGGCGCTCGAGTCGGAGCTGCGCGCCGCGCAGGCGCTGTCGATGGTCCTCGTCGTCGTGGCGTTCACGCTGCTCCTGTTCGTGCGCGCCGTGCTGCGGCGCTCCACCGAGCGCCCCGAGGCGGCGCCGTGATGGCGGCCGACCGCCTCTGCGCCCGCGTGACCGCGCGCGTCGGGCGGTTGCGCATCGACGCGGAGCTCGACACCGGCGACGGGGCGCTCGTCCTGGTGGGGCCCAACGGCGCCGGGAAGACGACCTTGCTCTCGCTCCTCCTCGGCATCTTGCCCGTGGAGCGAGGGCGGGTGGAGGTCGGCGAGGCGGTGCTCCTCGACACCGCGGCCGGGATCGACGTGCCCGTCGAGCAGCGCGGGATCGGCTATGTGCCCCAGGATTACGCGCTGTTCCCGCACCTGAGCGTCCGCGAGAACGTCGAGTTCGCCGTGAGGAGCGACCCCTCGCGGCGGAAGCGCGCGGCCCACGCCGCCCACATCGACGCCATGCTCGACGACCTCGGCATCGCCGCGCACGCCCACCGGCGGACGCAGGCGCTCTCCGGAGGCGAGAAGCAGCGCGTGGCGCTCGCGCGCGCGCTCTCCGTGAGCCCGAGGGCGCTGCTCCTCGACGAGCCGCTCGCCGCGCTCGACGTCCATTCGCGCCGCGAGGTCCGCGCGTTCCTTGCGGACTACCTGCGCACGCTCGCCCTGCCGACCGTCGTCGTCACGCACGACGCAGCGGACGCCCGGCTCCTGGGAGATCGCATCGCCGTGCTCGAGGCCGGGCGCGTGACGCAGACAGGCACCTGGGAGGAGCTCGCCGCCCGCCCGGCGTCGCCCTTCGTGGAGGAGTTCGCCGCCGCGGCGCGCAGCAGCGGCGAGCAGCGATAGCTGCCTCCGGAAGCTCACGCTCAGCGCAAATTTTCAGCACGGGCCAACGAGACCCGCTTCCGCTTCATCGGAATTGAAAATGCGAATCATTCGCCATATCGTCCGGCTCGGGAGGTCGACTTGGCAAACGCGAAGGACTGTCGTCACGAGACCCTGGCCCACAACGGCGTCGCGCACGTCCAGCGGTGCCTGGATTGCGGGGGCATCTCGGTTCACCTCGGCCCCGTCTCCATTCGGCTCGACGAGTCGAGCTTGGAGGCGCTGTGGGCCGTGCTCGGCGAGGCCGCCATGGAGCTCCACGCGAGGAAGGCGAGCGATCTGACGTACGTCGCGCGGCGAGGTGTTGCGTGAGGGCCCGAGCGCTCGCGCGCGCGGCCACGACGGCCCTTCCCCTGGAGGGGCCCTACGGGGCGCTGCGCGCGAGGGCTCGGGAGCTCGCCTGCGCGGCCATGGGGCGCTTTGGCCGGTGGGTCGCGGTGGTGGGGGGCGCGGCGATGTTCGGCTTCGTCGGCGCGTTCGTCGCCCTGAGCGCCGGCTGGCTCGCGTGGCCCGGCTACCTGACCGTGGTGTCCGGGTCGCTGCTCCTCTACGCCGCGTGCCTCATCGTCGGACACGCCGGCGATCCGGTCGCGCTCCGGCGCCGGGAGGGAGCCTCTCGTCAGGGGGCCTCTCGCGCGTCAGCGCTCGGCCCCGGCAGCGCTGCAGTCCTTGCAGATGCCGAGCAGCTCGTGGACGTGACCCGTCAAGCGGAAGCCGAATCGCTCCGCGACGTCGCGCTGAAGAACCTCGATCGCCTCGAACTCGAACTCCACGACCTTGCCGCAGCGTGTGCAGATCAGGTGGTCGTGATGTTCTCGCTCGAACGCTCGCTCGTACCGCGCCCCCTCGCCCTTCGACACGAGCGTCATCTGGAGGAGCCCCGCCTCGACCAGGAGGGGTAGGACCCGGTAGACAGTGGCGGGGTGGGCATCGACGACGCCGCCCTCGCGGAGCTCCTTCAGCAGATCGTCGACCGAGAAGTGGCCTCGCCGCTGGAGCGCCGCGCGCGCGATGGCGTCGCGGACCGACGACCCCTTCAGGCCTCGCTGCCGCACCGTGCGCCGCAGCCGTTCCAGCGCCCGCTCCAGGCCGGCCTCGTCGAGCGCAGGCGGCGGGGTCACGTGACGCACGCGGGGAACTATACGAACCGCTCGCAAGATGGTCAACGCTCCCCCGCCACCTCCGCGGGGGCGCGCGCCACGCGCCACGCGCCACGCTCCACCCTTGTTGCGCCGGAAACGGCCGAAGATCAGGCGTCCAGCGTCCCTCCGGCGCGAGCGGGCGCTCTGTAGATGGCCAAGAGGCAAGGTGAGAACCAGGGGTTCGTCTCGCCCGGGATCGTGTGACGTACCAGCGTCCGGACGGGCGGAACGAGCTTCCAGACCACACGCCGCACCGCGAGCGACGCCGTTTTGTCCAGCCACACGTCGAAGTGGCCGCCGGTGTAGCAGGCCTTGACCAGCTCGGCACCGTTACGGTGGGCCGCGGCTTCGAGGAACGAAAGATTCATGATGCGGGTGTTGTGATCGTCGAGGTTCGCGCGATCCAGGAGCCAGCGGAGCGCCTTCTGCCCGCCGGCGATGTTCGGCATCGCCACCACCACCGTGCCTCCCGGCTTCACCAGCTCGAAGTGGCGATCCACGACCGCCGCCGCATCCTCGAAGTGCTCGATGAAGCCGAAGGACGCGACGATGTCGAATTTCTGTGCGGATTTCCACGAGAAGAAGTCCTTCTTCTCGAGCGTCCCGACCTTGACACCGAGGCTCTTCAGCTCCTGAGCGACGATCGCCGGGTCGCACGCGCAGTCGATGCCGTTGACGGTGAACCCGTGGTGTATCCCGATCTCGGCGAGGATACGGCCAGACCCATAGCCGATCTCGAAGAACGACAGCCCATCGTCACGGGGCAGGAACGGGGCGACGACATCGTAGAGCTCGATCCCATCGCTCGGATCGCGCGGAGCGCCAGCGTTGCCTCTCCAGTAGTTCGCCCAGTAATCGTGTGAAGTGAGCATCCTCGCCGCCTCCTGGATCACCCGCCCATGGGAACGATCCTCCCCACGAAATGAAAGAGAGCCGCATTCGAGCGCCGGCGCCTCGAGCAGCCCGACGAGGCGCACATGCGCGCCTCGCGTGCGCTGAACCATAACAGGTGTATTACGATTTCAACCGGATTCTCAGTGTCCGGGCGAAGAGCGGCGCAACACTCGACTGTCCAGAGCGGCCGGCGCCGTAAGCGTAGAGGGGCAGAATGGCCGTGACGAAGTCCTCGCAAGGAGCGCCCTCACGCGAGGACGACGCCGCCGTCTACAACGATCGACGGATCACGACCGGGGCATTGGGGAATGGCCTGTCCGGCGTCACGTGGTTTCCCGAGGAGCGCCGACACCGATGGGCAAGGCGCTCTCTCAGGGTGCTTCCCGTCGATGCGGCTAGGGCGCTCTCGGTTTGTTCGGCGCAGACGGAGGCTCCTCGACCATCCGACGCAAGCGCTCGATCGCGCGATCCCAGCCCGCGGAGATCCCGTCGAGGAACGCGCGGGCCTCCTCGATCCGCCGCGGATCGAGCGCATAGAGGACCTCGCGCCCGCGCCTCTCGTGCGTCACGAGGCCCGCGCCCTCGAGCACCTGGAGGTGCTTCACGATCGCCTGTCGCGTCACCTTCGCTCCGTCGGAGAGCGCGGTCGCCGACAGCGCCCCTCCGGCCCCGAGCCTGGTCACCACCGACAGCCGCGTCCCGTCGCCCAGGGCGAAGAAGACGTCGGCGACCGCGTGGTCAGGCGCCGCCGACATACTTCGCGAGGTTCTCGGCCTGCGCGGCCCATCCGCCCTCGTTCATGCGGAACGCGCGCTCGCGGCGATGCGCTGGCACACGGTCGAAGCCGGACTCCACGATGGTGAGCAGGGTGCCTTCAGCGACCCCCTCGAGGCGGAACTCGACGAGCGTCGTCGGCTCGTTCTGCGGGTCGGCCTCGGCGTCGATGCCATACGGGATCCAGCGAAAACTGAAGTACCGCTCCGGCTCGATGCGCTCCACCGTGCAGAACACCGCGCCCTGCTCCGGGAGCTTCACCTTCGAAGGCCGGAGACCGCGGCTCTTCTGGTAGTCGATGATGGCGGCTTCGTTGAGCTCCTCATCGAATGTGCCGGTGAGCGTCTTGCCCGCGACGAACTCGCCCTCGAGCTCCACGCCGAACCAGCGCCCGAACTCCCGGGCGTCCGCGATCGCCCGCCACACGCGCGACACGGGCGCGCGCAGCGTGACCCGCTTCTCGATCCTGTCCGTCGATGCCATGTGCAACCTCCTGGATGCACAATACAAAGCCGCGCGAGGATGTGCAACCATTTGATTGCACATCGTCCGCGCAGCGCGACCGTGGCGTCCGGCGCCAGCGAGGCGCGCGAGCGTCAGCGCGACTGTGGCGTCCGGCGCCAGCGAGGCGCGCGAGCGCCAGCGTCGCGTCGACGGCGCGATTCAGGGGGTTCTCCACCTCGGGCGTTCGACGGGTTCGACCTTCGCTTGACTTCCGGGTCTCGATCCACAACCATATGGTTGTGGATTCGCTGAGCACGACCCTGGCTGCCTTGAGCGACGCCACCCGGCGCGCGATCCTCGTGCGGCTCAGGACGGGGCCTGCGTCGGTGCACGAGCTGGCGCAGCCGTTTCAGATCTCCCAGCAGGCCATCTCCAAGCACCTGGCAACCCTGGAGCGAGCGGGCCTGATCGAGAAGCGGCGCGACGGGCGACAGCACGTTTGCCAGCTCAACCCTGCGCCGATGCGCGAGGTGGCGACCTGGGTCGAGCAGTACCGGCAGCACTGGGAGGAGGCGTTCGGCCGCCTGGACGACCTCCTTCACGAGCTCCATCGGCCAAAGAGAGGGTGATCACGTCATGATGCAATCGCCTCGAGTCCCCCACGACCCCACGGTCGTCATCGAGCGCACGTTCGATTTTCCGCGCGACGTGGTGTTCGATGCGTGGACGAACCCCGACCTGCTCGCGCGCTGGTTCGCGCCGCGGGGGTGCACCATCCGCTTCGCGCGGATCGACGTCCGGCCGGGAGGAGGCTTCCACTCCTGCATCCACAACCCGCAGTTCGGCGATTGCTGGACCGTCGGTGTCTATCGCGAGATCGTGCGGCCGGAGCGGCTCGTGTTCACCATGCGCATCGCGGACGAGAAGGGGAATCCCGTCTCCTCCGAGAGCCAGGGGCACGATCGCGGCTGGCCCGAGGAGACGCTCGTCTCGATCACCTTCGTCGAGCGAGACGGGCGGACGCTCGTGAGGCTCGAGCAGAACGTGAGCGAGGCGCTCGCTCGCCGGACGGGCGCGCACCCGAGCTGGCTCCAGATGCTGGACGCGCTCGGCGAAGAGCTGGCGAGGGGCGCAGAGGCCCGGCCAGGACATCGATCAGGTTGATCTTGTGATGATTTCCGGCGCTCCGGTGGAAGGCTCGACGGCCTCGCCGGACCATGACCGTTTGCAGACACGAACCGCTCGCAGACACGCAAAACGATAAGGCCGACATGACGACACCGATCCTTTACGCACACCCCTTCTCGTCCTACTCCCAGAAGGCGTTCATCGCCTTCTACGAAAAGGGCGTCCCCTTCGAGCTGCGCCTGCTGGAGCCTTCCAACCCGCAGGCCGGCGCAGAGCTGGCGGCGATCTGGCCGCTCGGCAAGTTCCCCGTGCTCAAGGCCGGCGACCTCACCCTGTGGGAGGCGACCATCGTGGTCGAGTGGCTCGACCAGACCCATCCGGATCCTGCCCGCCTGATCCCGCTCGATCCGGCCGCCGCGCTCCAGGTGCGGATGTTGGACCGCATCTTCGACAACTACGTCATGAATCAAATGCAGGTGATCGTGAACAACCGCATCCGCGAGATGCAGTCCAACCCGCGCGATGAGTACGGGGAGGTCCAGGCCCGCGCCGCGCTGGACAAGGTTTACGCCTGGCTCGACGGCGCGCTCGCCGGCCGCACCTGGGCGACAGGCGACGCCTTCACCCTCGCCGACTGCGCGGCCGCCCCGTCGCTGTTCTACGCCGACTGGGTCCACCCCTTCGACGGCCACCCGAACCTCCGCGCCTACTACCGCCGCCTGCGAGAGCGCCCGTCCGTCGATCGCGCTGTGGAGGGCGGCCGCCCCTACCGCCACTACTTCCCGGGCGGCGCCCCGACAGATCGCGACTAGCTCCGGAGCTCTCGCGGCTCGGCGGCGCCTCTCGCTTCAGCCCGCGGCAGGGTCGTCGAGGTTCTCCACCACCCGTCGCAGCGTCGCCATCAGGGCGGCGCGCTCGCGCTCGTTCACGCCCGACATCGCGCGCTCGACCACCCGCTGCATGGCGTGCTTCACGGCGGGAAGGCGGGCCTTGGCCTTGGCCGTGAGCGACACCTGACGCGCGCGGCCATCGGTCGGGTCGGGCACGCGCACGATCAGCCCGTCACGCTCCATCCGGCCGAGGAGCGCCGCCATCGTCGGCTGCTCGACGTGCGCGCGCTCGAGAAGATCCCTTTGCAGGAGCGGACCGTTCTCCTCGAGGGCGATGATCACCGGGAGGTAGGCCATCCCGAACCCGAGCGGGCGGAGCTGCTCCTCGAAATGGCGCATGATCAACCGAGACGCGTGGTTGATCCAGAAGGTGGGCACGGATTCGGGCGCCCAGGCGGGGCCTCCCTTGACTTCCATAGCATGCGATATACATGAGAGGTGTCCCGAAGGCAACCGCAACCCGAGCCCAGGAAGACCCCATGCCACCCACGCCCAGCGCCTACTTCGACCGCGCCTATCGCCGCCCCCTCACCCTGTGGGGAGATATTCGGATCCCTCCCGAGATCGCCGCGCTCGTGCGCCGGGGAGCGCCGAACGGTGTGCTCGAGCTCGGGTGCGGCGTCGGCCGCTTCTCGCGCTACGCCGCCCGCCAGGGGCTCCGCGTCACCGGCGTCGATTTCTCCCCGGTCGCCATCGAGAAGGCGCGCGCCCGCGTGGCCGCGGACAAGGTCCGGCCGGACTTCGTCGTCGGCGACGTGACGAACCTGGACGCGCTCACCGGCCCGTTCGATCTGTCGTTCGACGTCGGCTGCTTCCATTGCCTCGACGCGACCCAGCAGGGCCTCTATGTGTCGGAGATCTCCCGTCTCCTCGCGCCGGGCGGCACCCACCTGATCTGGGCGATGGACGCGGCGCCGGCTGGCATCCCGCTCCACGCCGCCGCCGTGGAGACGGCGTTCGCGCCTCGCTTCGCGCTGCGCGACGCCAGAGCGAGCCGCCGGCGCCTCGTCCGATCGCACTGGTACTGGCTGGTCCGCTCGGCGGAGCAGCTCGACTCGCCTTGATGCATAGCATGCTATCAACACAGGACTCCCCATGATCACCGCCATCACCAATGTCCGCGTGTTCGACGGTGACGTCGGCCATGCGCCCACGACCGTCCTGATCGACGGCAGCACGATCCTGGCCGTAGGCGCACCGGCGCCGAGCGGCGCCGCGATCGTCGACGGGACGGGGGCGACGCTGCTCCCCGGCCTCATCGACGCTCATGTCCATACGAGCGAGGCCGGCCTGGCGCTCGCATTGAAGTTCGGCGTCACCACCGAGCTCGAGATGCAAGGGGTGCATACCAGGAACGACCGTGCCCACATCTCCGGCGACGACACGCTCGCCGACGTGCGCTCGTCGGGCTTCGGGCTCACCCCGCCTGGAGGACACCCGAGCGAGCTGTTCCCGAAGGGCTTCGACCGCCGCGGGGCGGGCGGGCCGCCGCGGCCGCGGGTGGACCCGATCGTCGTGCCGCACGTGACCACGCCGGAAGAGGCGGTCGCCTATATCCCGAAGCTCGTGGCCGCCGGCTCCGACTACATCAAGTTCATGGTGGACGACGGGAGCGTCGAGGGACACCCCGGCCTCCCGATGCTGGACCAGGCGACCCTGAACGCCGGCGTCGCCGAGGCCCATCGTCACGGGAGGCTCACCCTCGCGCATGCGCTCACCCTCGACGCGACCCGCATGGCGCTCGACGCGGGGATCGACGGCCTTACCCACCTCTTCATGGATCGACCGCACACCCCGGAGATCGTCGAGCGGATCGCGGAGTCCGGCGCATTTGTCGTCGCCTGTGTCACGCTGAACGCGTCGATGATGGGGATCACCGGCGCCGAGCTCGCCGACGACCCTCGCGTCGGCTCCCGCCTCGACGAGAGGTGGACCGAGACGCTGCGCAGCAGCTTTGGCCACTATCCGCAGGGGAAGATCGAGGACGTGCTCGCCTCGGTGAAGGCGCTGAGCGACGCCGGGGTCGACGTCCTCGTCGGCACCGACGTCTCGATGCCCTTGCCGTTCCTCGGAGGTCTCGCGCACGGCGCGAGCGTCCACCACGAGCTCCACTACCTCGTTCGGGCAGGCCTCACGCCGCGCCAGGCGCTGAGAGCGGCAACCGCCTTGACGGCTCGGCGCTTCGGCCTCGATGACCGGGGGCGGATCGCTCCCGGCTTGCGGGCCGATCTCCTGCTCGTGGAGGGCGATCCGACCACCACGATCGGCGACACGTTGAATATCCGGGCGGTCTGGCGCCGCGGCGTTCGCGCCGCGCTCTGAAGATCCCCGGAGCTCAGGTGGCGCGAGCCGGCGGGAGCTCGCCTGTCGCGAGGTCGTAGATCAGCGCTGCAATCGCAGAGAGATGGCCGGGCGCCGCTACGGGCGAATCGCCAGCAGCTCGGCGGCCTGACCCGGCGCCGCGGCGGCCACCATGTCGATGAGCATCCGGGGCTCCGCAGCGCCGAGCGCGCCGAGGTTTCGGAGCTCCTGGGTGCGGCTCATGAGCCAGAACAAGCAGGTCGTGAGCGGGCGCGGAAGGCGACTGAGCCATGCCACTTCCGTCGGCGTGACGGCGTGGCCCAGGCCGCGTACGACGTGGAACGCTCGGGCGAGCGCGGCGGCGTAGCGGCGCGCCTCACGCCATGTGATGCCGGCGTTCCGGTGCGCCACGACGACGCCGATCGACATGAGCGGGATCACGAAAGCGGCGTGCGAGCGCAACCATCCGTGCATGTCGGCGCTCGTCACGGTCGGGATCCCCGCAGCGCCGAACACCCGCGCCCACGCCGCATTGCCCACGGTGGTGCCGCGCAGGACGCGCCTCCGCAGCTTGCCGTCGATGAGGTGCGCCAAGACGCCGCCGGGGAAGCCGAACGAGAACCGCTCGGCGCCCACCGCGTCCCGCAGGCGATCCAGCGGCTCGAAGGTGTTGAACATGAACATGATGTGCTTCGCGGCGCTCTGGCGCAGCGCGGGCAGGACGCTCTCGACCTGCGGCGCCAGCACCGTCACGAGCACCAGATCGTAAGGGACGGTCGGGTCGAGCGTGCCGGCGACAGCCACGGGGGCGCGCGCGCCATCGCTCAGCACGATGGCGCGGTCTTCCTGCAGGCGCTCCAGCCGCGCGCCGCGCGCGACGGCCGTGACCTCGTGTCCGTCTCTGGCCAGATGGTAAGCGAACGTACTGCCGATAGCTCCTGCGCCGAGCACCGCGATCTTCATGCCGGCAACATAACCTGCGTCGGAGAACCATGTTTTTGCGTGGATGAAAAACAGTTCTGCATGGACGCAAACCATCCGTGCTGGCAGAGTCGCACCATGGACTGGGATGACTGTCGTGTACTGCTCGAGGTCCACCGCCGCGGGAGCTTCCTCGCGGCCGGACAGCGCCTCGGGATGTCGGCTTCCACGGTCATGCGCCGCGTCTCGGCGCTCGAGCGCACGCTCGGGCGCTCCGTCGTCCACCGGACGAGCCACGGGGTGCGGCTCGAACGCGAGGCCCTCGCGCTCGTGAACATCGCCGCTGGGTTCGAGCAAGCGCTGGGGGCGCACGATCGTGAGCGAGCCGGCACCGTGCGCCTCTCCGTGCCGGAGGGGTTTGGCGCCGTGGCAGCGCAAGCGGCGCGGCGATGCTGGGAGCAGGACCGGACGACCATCGTCGAGGTGTCGGTCGAGTCGCGGCTCGTCGATCTGGCGGAGCGCGAGGCCGACATCGGGCTCCGCGCGGGGCGTTCGGCCTCGAACGTGCTCATCGAGAAGCGCGCCGGCGAAATCGAGCCGGCTCTGTACGCGAGCGCCGCCTACCTGGCGGCGCACCTGCCCAGACGCCTGCTCACGCGAGAGGACTACCCCGAGCAGCGCTTCATCGTCGACGAGCGGGTCACCCAGGGACTCGGCCCCTTCCGCTGGCTCGTGGAGCGCGGCGCGCAAAACTTCCCGCTTCGTTCAAACGCCGTGGAGACGCGGCTCGAGGCGGCACGGGCAGGCATGGGCATCGTCGTGCACGGGGCCGGCGTCGATCTTCCGGGTCTTGCGCCCGTGGCGCTCGACGCCGCGGGTCCGTCGGTCCCGTTCTACGTCGTGATGCATCGAGAGCTGCGCCAGGTGCCGCGCATGCGCGCGATGGCGAGGGCGTTGAGCGAGATATTCGCGGAGTACACGGCCAAGAGCACGTCCGGCGGATGACGGCGTGCGAGCCACGCCGCTCCGGCCTGCCGACCGGCGCAACGGCGGGATGGTGCTGGAGGCACCGGCGCTCGGCGACCGCGCCCGCTGGTGCCCCGTGTGCGCCCCTGGACACCTGCGCGGATCCGCGCTGGCCAGCCGCAAATGACCGATGCCCCTCCCGCCGCCCCTGCGGTAGCATGAGCCATGTCTTTTGTTCCTCTCGATCTCTCCGACAACAAGGGTGAAGCCAGCCGGCCATGAGCACCGAGACGATCGTTGGGCCCGACGGCCGAGCGCGTTGCCGCTGGTCCGGTGCAGCGCCGGAGTTCATCGACTATCACGATCGCGAGTGGGGGTTTCCGGTCAGCGACGACCGCCGCCTGTTCGAGAAGATTTGCCTCGAGGGCTTCCAGTCCGGGTTGAGCTGGCGCACCGTCCTCGCCAAGCGTGAGAGCTTCCGCGCTGTGTTCCACGGCTTCGACGTCGCCAAGATCGCTCGCTTCACCGGGCGAGACGTCGAACGGCTCCTCGGCGATGAGCGGATCATCCGCCACCGCGGCAAGATCGAGGCGGTCATCAACAACGCTCGACGCGCCAGAGAGCTCGTCGAGCGTGAGGGCTCGCTGGCGGCGTTCGTCTGGCGCTACGAGCCCGACGCCGCGCGGCTCGCGCGACCGCAGACCGTGACGACCTCGCCGGAGGCGATCGCCCTCTCGAAGGACCTGAAGAAGCTCGGCTGGAAGTTCGTCGGCCCCACGACGGTGTACTCGTTCATGCAGGCGATGGGGCTCGTGAATGATCACGTCGAGGGCTGCTTCATCAGGGCAGAAGTCGAGCGCTCGCGCAGGACGTTCGAGCGCCCCCGACGCTGACAGCTCGCGCCCGACGCCCATCGCGCCGAGAGGGGCGGATGTAGTGCTAGCCCGCGCGCGCGTAGCGGCTCGGAGGCTGGCCCACGTGCCGGCTGAACGCCGTGCTGAAGGCGCTCGCCGAGCCGTAGCCGACGCGCTCGGCGACCTCGGCGATCCCGAGGTCGTGACGGCGGAGCAGATCCCGCGCGACGGCCATGCGCAGGGCGAGCAGGTATTCCATCGGCGGCAGGCCCACGGCGCGGGTGAAGCGCTCGAAGAAGGTCGAGCGCGAGAGCGCCGCCGCCTTCGCGAGCTCGACCACCGTCCACGAGCGCGAGAGCTGGCCGTGCATCTGTCGTATCGCTGGCGCGAGCCGAGCATCGGCCAACCCGCGCAGGAGCCCCGGAGGCGCGTCGTCACCCGAGGTCGACCGCAGCGCTTCGATGAGCATCACCTCCACGAGCCGCGTGAGCACGAGGTCGCGACCCGCCTTCTGCTCGTTCGATTCCTCGCCGACGAGCCGCACCAGCACCGAGAGCCGCTCGACACCGCGGACGTGCACAAGCGCAGGCAGCAGCGACACCATGAGAGCCGCGTCCGGCGAGTCGAAGACGAAATAGCCGCCGAGCAGCCGCACGTCGGGGCGTCCGCCGCGCGTGCCGTGGCGGACCTCGCCCGTCGGCGCGGGCGTGACCTTGGGATCGATGCGCTCTGGCCTCACCGGATCGAATCCCGACAGCGTGAAGCCCGGCGTCGCCGGCAGGAGCACGAAATCACCTGCGTCCAGCGTGACGGCGCGCTGGCCGTCGACAGCGAGACGACAGCTCCCCTCGAGCACGGCAGAGAAGCTCGGTTGGCCGAAGTCCGAGTAGCGAACACCCCAGCGGCCGGCTCCGCTGATGACCTTCGAGAACACGGCGCGCGGCTGGAGCAGCGCGATGATTTCGGAGAGAGGGTCGCTCACGTCCGGACTCTAACAAATGAAATATGGACCGTCCATGATAGATCGTCCGGCGCGCCGCGGCTACTTTACCCCCATGAACGCCGCGCGCGCCGCGGCGAAGGAGTCGACATGAAGGCTACGTATGGATTCGGTGGCAAGCTTCGCAGGGAGGTGGCGCGATGAAGACGGTGCTCATCACGGGTTGTTCATCTGGTTATGGCCTCGAGACCGCGCGCCACTTCCACGCGCAGGGCTGGAACGTGGTCGCGACGATGCGCACGCCGCGCGAGGACGTGCTGCCCCGATCGGACCGGCTGCGCGTGGTCGCGCTCGATGTGACGAGGCCCGAGAGCATCGCGGCCGCGCTCGAGGCGAGCGGCCCTGTCGACGTGCTCGTCAACAACGCGGGCATCGGGCTCATGGGCGCCTTCGAGGTCACGCCGATGACCACGGTACGCGACGTGTTCGAGACCAACACCTTCGGCGTGATGGCGATGACGCAGGCCGTGATTCCCCAGCTCCGCGCGCGCAAGTCGGGGGTGATCGTGAACGTGACGTCGAGCGCGACGCTGGCGCCCATGCCGCTGGTGGCCGTCTACACGGCGAGCAAGACGGCCATCGAGGGGTTCACCGCGTCGCTCGCGTTCGAGCTCGAGGAGTTCAATGTGCGGGTGAAGCTTGTCGAGCCGGGCTACGGCCCGAGCACGAGCTTCACGAGCAACGGGGGGGCCCGCATGCAGGGGCTGCTCCCCGAGGCGTACGCGCCTTTCGCACAGCGCATCTTCGCCTCTCTCGGGCAGCCGTCTGCGGTGACCAGGGAGTCCGACGTGGCCGAGGTCGTGTGGCGCGCCGCGAACGACGCGACGGGGAAGCTCCGCTTCCCGGCCGGCCCCGACGCGGTGGCGCTGGCTCGATCGAACTGAGCTCGGTCTACCCGGCGCGGGGACCGTCGGTCATGGGCGCTGTCTTCATGGGTGAGGCCGCTCACAAGACGCCGTCGTCTTCGACCAGCGCGTAGCCCTGGAGCGGCCCGTGGGCGCACGGGAACCACCGCGCTACCGCAGGATCTCCTCGAGCAACGCGTTCGGCTGGCCGCGGCGATCCTCGCCGAACGACGAGACGCCCAGGCCGTAATACTGGTTCATGATGGTGAACCACAGATCGCGGAGCTGGCGATCGCTGCCGAGGGCGCCGTAGGCGACGTGCGCGTCGTTCAAGAAGACGCCGTCGCCGCCGAGGAGCACGATGGGCAGGTCGTACCCGTCGTGATCGTGCGAGCGCATCTCGCTCATGTGCACCATGACGCAGTGATCGAGCACCGTCCCGTCTCCCTCGGGGATCGCGTCAAGCCGCTGCGCGAGCTGCGCGCTCTTCTGGTTGAGCCAGCAGTTGATTGCCGCGTAGTCGAGGTTGCTCTGCTGGACGATCTTGTACCGGCCGTCCTGGGTCGCGCGGTCGAGGTTGCCGGCGGCGTGCTGGGAGGAGTGGTAGTGCAGGCTGGCCTCCCTCCTGTACGCGAGTCCCACCTTGGCGCGGACGTCCTCCGGGATGCACCGATACTCGAACTCGGAGCGCATGTCGTCGTGCATGTGGGTGATCACGCGCGTCACGTCGCATTGAATGGCCATGACGATGAGGTCGATCATGACCTTCGCGTGATCTTCGTGCTTGTACGGGCCGGCTCCCGTGTTGTCGTTCTCGTTGAGCCCCTCCGCCTGGCCCGGCGGCTCGGGGACCACACCGGGCTTGTCGATCGGGCTGCAGCCCAGGCCCGTCTGCGGGGTCATCGTCGACTGGACGCGGGTCGCGTTCTTCTCGATCTCGCGCAGCGAGTCCAGGTACTGCTGGACGATCTTGCGATCCGCGGAGCCGACCCGGCTCATGAGCGAGTTCGCGTCCGCGAGCACGCCGTCGATGACGCTCTTCTCCATCGCCGCGCGGCGCTCCGCCTCGATCCTGGCCTCCTCGTCGCTCTGCCCTGGCACGCCGGCCCCTGCGCCCGCGCCGACGAGCGCGTCGAACACCGCCTTCGGGTTGACCGAGCGCTTCAGCGGCTCGCGCGGGCTCTTCCACGAGAGGACCTGATTGTAGGCGTAGCTGCGCTGGTCGAAGAAGCCGGGCTTGACCCCGAGCCCCGTCTGAAGCGACGGGATGCGGGTCGCCTGCTCCGGGCCTGCCTTCTGGACGATGAGCTGGTCGACCGAGACGCCGTTGCCCACCCATTCGCCGAGGTCCTGGCGCGCCTCCCTCCCCAGCTGATCGGCGTCCACGCAGGTCGAGAGCGCCGCGCCGAGGCGCGAGTGGGAAGGCTCGATGTAGGGGTGCTGCTCCGTGCTCCACGTGTAGTTGCCGAGGCGGCTTATCATGAGCATCTTCGACTTCACCGGCGCGAAGTGCTCGAGCACCCTCGGCAGCTTGAAGTCGGCGCCCTTCAACGTCTTTCCGAACGCCGGGGCCGTCTCCCACCAGTGATGGGGCGCCCCGTTCGGGAAGGTGCAGAGCAGGAAGCGCTTCGGGGTGCCGGGCTCCCCCGCGCGCGCCCCGCGCGGCGCGAGGCTCTCGAGAAACGGCAGCGCCAGGCAGACGCCCGCGCCGCGCAACAGATTCCTGCGTGTCATCAAGCGTTTCATGTGCGCATCGCTCCTTCGTGCCTCGTCTTGTGCAGAAACAACGCGCGCGGCCTCACCGCGCCTTGTCCTTCGCTCGAAGGCGGAACGCATCGTTGATCACCACCTGCTTCACCAGATCCGCCATCGTCCCCCCGCTCCAGCGCGCGGCGATCTCCTTGATCCTGGTCCTGTCCCCGCCGCTCGGGCGCCGGCGCAGCGCATAGCTGAAGAGCTGCTCGGAGGGGCACGTCCCCGTCCGGGAGGCCTCGGCGAGCTCCGGCACGAGGCCGGCGATGTCCTCGAACGCCACGCCCTGGTACACCCCCGTCGCGTCGATCGGGTCGCCGTTCGGGTACGCGGTCCGGTAAGCGCCGATCGGATCGAAGTTCTCCAGGCTCAGCCCGATCGGGTCGAGCACGTCGTGGCAGCCCGCGCAGTCGGGCGACGCGCGGTGCTTCTCGAGCTCCTGGCGCACATTTTCGACAGGCTTCTCGTCCCCGCCCGCGGCGCCGAGCTCCGGGATATCCACGTTGGCGGGCGGCGCCAAGGGCGCGCAGAAGAGCTGCTCCATGATCGTCTTCGCGCGGGCCGTGGGAGAGGTCCGGTCGGCGCGGGACGACAGCGTCAGGAACGCTGGGAGCATGAGGAACCCCTTGCGCGCGCCCTCGGGGTCGTTCGCATAGAGCGGCTCGAGCAGCGGGCTCTCCGGGTGGGGCGCCGTGAGGAACTCGGACCACGGCTGCTCGCCGGTCGTGAAGCCGGCGAAGTAGTCGTTGACCTGGTCGAGCATCGCGGCCTTCACCTCGTCGTTCCAGTTCGGGAACCGGGTCTCGTCGGCGTTGTGGCTGGGGAGCGTGCGCGTGCCGAGCCACTGTCCGTAGAAGTTCTGGAAGAAGGCGGCGCTCTTCGGGTCGTCCAGCATGCGGTCCACCTGCTCCCGGAGCTCGTCCTCGGTGGCCAGCTCATCGCCCTCTGCCGCGTCGAAGAGCTCCTCGTCGGGGAGCGAGCTCCAGAGCAGGTAAGAGAGGCGCGACGCGATCTCGTAGCCGTTGAGGGTGCCCGGCGATCGCTTCGAGTCGGGGCCCAGCTCGATCCGGAGGAGGAAATGCGGCGACGTCAGCAGGGTCCGGACGACGTGCTGCACCGCCTGGACGGGGGACATCTCGAGGGCGGTCCGCGCTTGGGTGTACTGCGCCGCGTACCTGTCGACCTCCGACGCGTCGAGCGGGCGCCGGAACGCGCGCAGCCCGAAGCGCTCGATGATCTCGCGCGCGCACCCGTCGTCCGCGCCTTGCGCCGGGTCGCACACGAGGATCTTGGCGCGCTGCGCCTCGTTCGAGAACGCGTCCTCGGCGAGGTTCCTGGCGGCGTCGTAATACCCCTGGACAAGGACCTGCGAGAGGTTCGACAGCGCGCTCACGTTCGCGTCGAAGCCCTTCGCGCCGAATGCGGGGAAGCCGTCCGCGGGCCTCAGGCTCGTTCCCAGGAGGTGGGCGACAGTGGAATTATACTCCGAAGCTGTCATATGGTGGAGAGGCATCCCCTCTACAGTGAGGGTCGCGCCCTGCTCCGGAGCGCCATCGCCCGGCTCCGGAGCGTCATCGCTCCCGAGGGTGCCAGTACACGAGATGCTCAGGAGGCATCCCCCGGCAGCGAGCCAGGGACTCGCGAACACTCGGTCCAATCTGAACGTCATCGTCGGCTCCCGCGTGTGGAATCGGCTGTTACCCCTTAGTGACCGGTGCGCGCTGATTTCGTGATCAAATCGACCGCTGCCTCGCGAAATCAGGTTGTGCCTTGTGCGCATAAGACTACGGTGTTGATGTTGCTCCTCGGGCTGCCCGTGTGTGGGGCGGACGTGGGCCTCCTCGGACCCTGGCGTGGTGGCGGTGCACCGCGTCGGAGAACGCCTGTCGAGCGGCCCTCAGCCGCGCATACACGGTGTTGATGTTCACCCCGATCCCCTGCGCGATCTCCGCCGCCGGCATCTCTTCCAGCTCGGCGAGGAGGAGCACGACGCGCTTTTCCTCGTCGAGCGACGAGAGCAGCTCGTGCACCTCGCGCGCGGTCTCCTCCCTCGTCATGGCCTCGTAGGGGCTCAGGTTGCTCGGCCCTGCGACCTGCTCGGGATCCACGATCTCTCCTGTCCCGCGGAGGGCCGGGCTCTGGCGGCGCAACGACCTCCGGTGCGCCTGCACGACCTTGACGACGATCCCGAAGACCCACGTCGTCAGCGAGGAGCGGCCCCGGAACTCCGGCAGCCGTCGGTGCACGACGACGAACACCTCCTGGCACACGTCCTCGTGCGCCGAGGCGTCCACGCCGAGGCGGCGCACGGTCCGCCCGACGAGGGGAAAGAGCTTGCGGTACACCGTGGCGAAGTCGAGCGGCGCGGCCTGTACGCCGTCCTCGACGACGGCGGAGACCGCGTCGGCGGGCGGAGCCGTCGACGGAGCGACCGCGGCGCCGGTCGCGTCGGAGCTCGCCAAGGTACCGATCAAGGACAGACCTGTCGCATTCATGCCAATGCGCCGAGATGAAATCGACGCAGCAGCCTCGGCACGCACCATCGATACGAACGCAACCCTCTCGGGGTCGGAGCCGAACCCGATCCCGATGGCGAAGGAGCCGGTATGCATGGCGACCCCCCTCAGGGCAAAGCCGAAGTAGGAACCCATATTGTGAGCGCTCACATTTATGGAGTCAACGAGGATCTTGTCCATCCGCGGGCAGGCTCCACATCGGATGGCTGGCAAGTCTCCTCCGGAGCGGCGCGTCAAGAGGACGGGCGCAAGACCACGGTATTGTTCGACGTGGATCCCAATTTCGGGATCGAGGCTCGCCTCGCGCCGGTTCATTTGGGTTGACATAGACGATGTGAACGCTCACAAATCCGTCTCGGGGCGTCCTCCCGCTTTGTCCCGGGTAGCCGTCGTGTGCGCCGGACTCTTGGTCCTTGGTACAGGACTCGAGCTCTGCACGGACGCCGCCCGGGTGTCGTCAACGCAAGCCATGGCGAGCTCGCGGGGGCTCGCCCGCGCTGGGCTCGCTCAGGTGGAGCCGCTCCAGGTGAGCCAATCCTGGCGGAGGGAACAGCATGGCGAACTGTAGGACGAGATCGTGGTTCGGATTGACGATGGCGGCGTGCACCGCCGGCGCATGCGGCGGCGCGCAGGCCGTCGACACGCCCCCTGCGGCAGCACCGCCTGCGCCGGCGGCGACCCCCGCGACGGACGCCTCTCCAGCGGCCCCGGCCGCCAAATCCGAGCCACCTGGTGGTGAAGCCGTGAACGCAAAGCCCGCTCCCGTCTCCAAGGCGCCCTTCGGCAACGCCGACGGCAAAGAGGTGTTCCTTTACACCCTCACGAACGCGAACGGCCTGGTCGCGAAGGTGATGACCTACGGCGCGACGGTGACCGAGCTCCACGTCCCCGACAAGACAGGGAAGATGGGCGACGTCGTGCTCGGCCACGACAACCTCGACGGGTACCTAAGGAGCAGCCCGTACTTCGGGGCGACGGTCGGCCGCGTGGCCAATCGCATCAAGAACGCGCAATTCCAGCTCGATGGCAAGACCTACAAGCTCTCCGCGAACAACGGCGCCCACACGCTGCACGGCGGCAAGAAAGGCTGGGACAAGGTCGTCTGGGACGCGGAAGCGACCGAGACGCCGCACGGCCCGTCCATCAAGCTCACGTACGTCTCGAAGGACGGGGAAGAAGGATACCCCGGCACGGTCAACGCAACCGCGATCTACACGCTCACAAACGAGAACGAGCTCAGGGTCGAGATGTCGGCCACGACCGACAAGACCACCATCGTCAGCATGGCCCACCACAGCTACTGGAACCTGGGAGGGCACGGCTCGGGCTCCGTCGCCGACCAGGAGCTGACGCTGCACGCCGACAGCTACACTCCGCCGGACGCCACCGGCATCCCCACGGGCCAGATCAAGCCGGTGAAGGGGACGCCGCTCGACTTCACCGCCGCCAAGCCGATCGGCAGGGACCTGACAGCCGTGGGCGGCAAGCCGGTCGGATACGACCACAACATGGTCGTCAACGGCGACCCGCACAAGCTCCGCGAGGTGGCTCGGGTCAAGGATCCGAAGACCGGTCGGGTGCTGACGGTCGAGGCAGATCAGCCTGGGGTCCAGTTCTATACCGGCAACTACCTCGACGGGTCGGTCAAGGGCAAGGGCGGCGCGGTCTACAACCAGTACAGCGGCTTGTGCCTCGAGCCGCAGAAGTTCCCGAACTCGATCAACGTCCCGGCCTGGAAGAACGAGGTCATCCTCAAGCCCGGCCAACCCTACGCACAGACGGCCGTCTTCCGGTTCACCACCGAGTAGCTCGTCCCAGGAGGATCCATGACCCGCTCGAGCACATGCAGTATCTCGCTCCTTGTCGCGCTCTCAATCGCTGCTTGCGGGTCCGACAACGACGCCGCCGACGGCTCGGGCGGCAGCGGAGGAATAGGAAGCAGTAGCTCTTCGAGCAGCAGCTCTTCGAGCAGCAGCAGCTCCTCTTCGAGCAGCAGCAGCAGCAGCGCTTCTAGCAGCAGCGGCAGCCCCTCCGGCACGGGCGGCACAGACGACCCGAACCCGAACGGCGGGGGAGGACAGGGCGGGACGGTCGATCCGGTCGGCACCGAAGGCGACGGTGATTTCGAGATCGGGCCCAACTACCAGGACGCCCCGGAGATCAAGAGGATCGACGGCGTTCCCCAGGGGCGGACGTTCACGTTTTCCCTGTCATCCCGGGAGAGCGAAATCTTCACCGGCCACGATTCGACCTTGAACAACAACGCCAAGGGGGATTTCAACCGCCACGTGGAGGTCGCGATCCCCGCGACGTACGTCGACGGCGCGGAGGCGCCGTTCATGGTCGTCCAGGACGCGCGCGACAGAAACGAGATCATCAACACGATCAACAACTTCGTCGCGGACCCGAACAACCGTTTCCCGAGCGTCATCGCCATCTTCGCCGCGAGCGGAGGGGGCGACTCGTACGGCAGCGAGCGGGGGCTCGAATACGATACCATGTCGGACGCCTACCAGAGGTTCGTCGATACGGAGCTCCTCGAGGCGGTCAAGAACGACAAAGCCGTCCACGCCGCGTACCCCAACCTGAAGTTCACGAGCAACCCGGACGGCCGCGCCACGTACGGGTGCAGCTCGGGCGGGGCGGCGGCGCTGACCATGGGCTGGTTCGGCCACGACACCTACCGCAAGATCGTCACCTACGCCGGCACGTTCGTCGACCAGCAGAACCCCATCGCGCCCACCGAGGCCGAGTATCCCGACGGCGCCTGGGAGTACACGGAGGGGCTCATCCGGGAGAACCCGCGCAAGCCGCTGCGCATCTTCCTGGAGGTCGGCGAGAACGACCTCGGCAGCGACCGCGATGAAGCCAGCCACCACAACTGGGTGATGGCGAACCAGCGCGTGGCGGCGGTCCTCAAGGAGAAGGGGTATCATTACCGCTTCGTCTACGCGAAGGGCGCCAACCACTGCGACGGGAGAGTGATCAAGCAGACGCTCCCCGACACGCTGCGCTGGATGTGGCGGGGCTATCCGGTCGATTGACGCATGGCGGTCCGGCACATGCCGGGCCTCGACCGGCGGCGCCTCGGGCGAGCTTGTGGAGCGCGGCGCTCACGGGAAGGCTAGACTTCGCCCCCGGAGGCTTCGAGCGTGATCGACACGACGTACGTGGTGACCATGGCCGCCTACAACCGGTGGCAGAACGACAACCTGAACGGCACGGCAGACGCCCTGTCCGAGCCCGATCGCAAGCGGGACCGCGGCGCTTTCTTCGGCTCGATTCACGGCACGCTCAATCACATTCTGTGGGCGGACGAGGTCTGGATGGGTCGGTTCGCCCAGCGCCCCCACCCGGCGACGCCGATGAACAGGTCCCACGACCGCTACCAGGACTGGGAAGAGCTGCGCGCGGCGCGCATCGGGCTCGACGCGGACATCGTGGCCTGGGCAGAGGCGCTCGATCCGGCGTGGCTCACGCGATCGCCGGTCCGGTCTCCGGGCGGACACAAGACGAAGGCGCCGCGCACCCACGCCTTTTTGGTGATCCACATGTTCAACCACCAGACGCACCATCGCGGACAGGTGCATGCGATGTTGACGGCCGCGGGGGCACACCCCGGCGACACCGACTTGTTGAAGATGGAACCGTGAGAGCACGGACCCGCCAGCGCCGATCAGGACCTCGTCATCCAGCGGCACCCGGCCTCGGTATCTCGCGCATCGCCGCCACCTCCGGTGGCCCGAAGGGCTCGTACGCCGCGGCTTTCATCTGCCCGTCCTCCCCCCGTCATGGCCGCGGTGCGAGCCGGCGCGCAGCGCGCTGACGATCCCGGCGCTCAGCGTCAGCACGGCGCCGATGCCGAGGCCGATGCGCGGCGCGGCGTCGATTGGCGTGAGCACGAAGAGCAAGGTCATGACGACAGCGCCCGCCGTCTGGCCGGCCAGCCGCGCGGTGCCCTGCATGCCGCCCGCGGCGGCGCTCCGCGCGCGCGGCGCCGCGAGGAACATGTTGCGGTTGTTCGGCACCTGGAACAGGCCGAAGCCCGCGCCGCACAGCGCCACGAACGGCACCAGCGCCAGCGCGCTGCCGCGCGCCGGCCAGAGCGCGATCGCCGCGAGCCCCAGCGCGAGACACACCGCGCCCGTCGCGCACAGCCACGCCGTCGAGATGCGGTCGGCGAGGCGGCCCGCGACGGGCGCCACGATGGCCACGCTCAGCGGCCAGGGCGTGATCAGCAGCCCGGTGGCCAGGGCCTGCTGGCCAAAGCTGTGCTGCAGATAGAAGGGCAGCGCGACGAGCGCCGAGGCCTGTCCCGCGAAGCACGCGACAGACGCGATCACCGAGATGCGAAATGAGCGGCTGCGCAGCAGGTCGAGCGGCACCAGGGGCGCCTCCTTGGGGAGCTCGCGGCGGAGCAACAGCGTCGCGCTCAGGACGGCTGCGGCGAGCAAGCCGGCCCCGAGCGCTGGCTCGGCCGGCAGCAGCTCCGCGCCTGTGATGAGCGCGCCGAAGGCGACCGCGTTCAGCGCCATGCTGGTCGCGTCCAGCGCTCGCGCCGTGCCGGGGACATCGGGGAGGCCGCGCGTTGCGAGCAGCACCGCCACGCCGAGCGGAAGGTTGACGGCGAACAGCCAGGGCCAGCTCGCGCTCGAGAGCAGCGCGGCGCCGACCGTGGGCGCCGCGGCCGAGGACAGCGCCACGGCGAGCGCGTTCCAGCCGATGGCGGCTGCCAGCTGCGCCTGCGGGACCACGAAGCGCAAGAGCGCGACGCCGAGCGCCATCACGGCGGCGCCCCCGAGCCCCTGCAAAAAGCGCGCAGCGACAAGCCAGTGGAGCGAGGGCGCCAGCGCACACAGCACCGACGCGCCCGTGAACAGCCCGACGCCTGCCGTGAACACGGCGCGACAGCCAAGGCTCTCGCCCAGCGCGGCGCACGGCAACAGAGCCATCACCAGCCCGAGCTGGTAGGCGCTGACGACGCGCACCGACACGGCGGGCGTCACCTGGAACGCGTGCGCCAGCGCGGGCAGCGCCACGTTGGCGATGCCCGCGGAGAGCACCACAAGCACCATGGCCGCGAGCACACACGCGATCGCCTCCGCGCGCGCCGGGCGCTGCACACCGGAAGCCGCCTGTTCGGACGCCTCGCTCGGCACGGGCGCGCCCGCGATCGAGGTGCGCAGCGCGATCATGTTCCCACCGTCCAGACGCCGTTGCGCTCGACATAGCGGGTCACGCGCCGCGCGACCTGATCTTCCTGTTTGAGATCGCGCTCGGTGAAGCGGAACAGCAGCGCCGGGCCGGCGACGCAGCGCGTGTCGTGAATGTCTCCCGGCAAGAACAGCTGCGCCTGACCGGCGCGCAGCAGCGTCTCGTCACGCTTGACCAGCTGGATGCCGGCTCCGGTCTCGACGCGGGCGTAGGTCGACATCGCGATCTCTCCGCGCTGGAGGGCGTAGATCACCCAGCTGCGGCCGTGGTCGTGCGGCGGGCGGTAGAGCCCGGCCTGCTCGGTGTGGGCCTGCAGCACGAAGCCGTGCTTCGCGTCCCGGTAGAGCTCCCTGGAAGCGGGCGCCTCCTCGTGCAGCGCCGCGAGCCAGGGCTCGGCGGCGGGCGCCTTCGCCAGCTGTTCAAGGTGACGGCGGCAGCTGGCGACAAGGTCGCTGCTGAGCGGTCCCCAGCTGGCGCGGGTGCGATGGACGAACAGGTCAAGGGCGTTCTCGGTCATACGTGGCCTCCGGCTCGGCTCGAATCGACGTGATCCGCGCTTCGACGTCCAAGCTAGAGCGCCGGCACGGATTGCGGAACGCGCAATGGACGCAACTTACCTTTGCGTTTGACGCCATGTCTCGCCCCGAGCTCTGTTAGCCTGGCGGCATGGCGCTGCCCGATCTGAACTTGCTCGTGACGCTCGACGTGCTGCTCACGGAAGGCAGCGTCACCGGCGCGGCCCGACGCCTGCGCCTGAGCCCCTCGGCGATGAGTCGGGCGCTCGCGCGCCTGCGTGAGACCGTGGGCGACCCCCTGCTGGTGCGCGCTGGACGCGGCCTGGTGCCGACCCCACGCGCGCTCGAGCTGCGCGAGCGCGTGAGCCACCTGGTGCAGGGCGCCGAGGCCGTCCTTCGCCCGGCCGAGAAGCTCGACCTGAAGCGCCTTGTGCGCACCTTCACGCTGCGCACCAGCGAGGGCTTCGTGGAGAGCTTCGGTCCAGCCCTGATCGAGCGCACCGGCGCCGAGGCGCCAGGCGTCCGGCTGCGCTTCGTGGCCAAGCCCGACAAGGACAGCGCGCCGCTGCGCGCCGGTGCCGTCGACCTCGAGACGGGCGTCGTCGACGAAGAGACCAGCCCCGAGCTGCGCACGCAGGCGCTGTTCCGCGACCGCTTCATCGGCGTCGTGCGCAGCGACCACCCCCTCAGCCGCGCGAAGATCACGCCCGCGAGCTACGCCGCCGGACGCCACGTCGTGTTCTCACGGCGCGGCGTGGCCAAGGGGCGCATCGACGAGAACCTGGCCGCGCTCGGTCTGGCGCGCGAGGTGGTGACCATCGTCGGCGGGTTCGCGACGGCGATCGCCCTGGCGCGCGCGACCGATCTGATCGCCACCGTTCCGGAGCACCACACCCGGAGCCTGCGCGACGGCCTGTTCAGCTTCGCGCTGCCCTTCGCTGCGCCGGAGATCACCGTGTCGTTGCTGTGGCACCCGAGGCTGGACGCAGACCCCGCTCACCGCTGGTTGCGCGACAGCGTGCGGGAGAGCGTGGCAGGCGGGGAAGAGACGGTGGCGCGGAAAGGGCGTGCTGGGCAGCGCGGCGAGCCACGGAGGAGGCGGAGGGGCTAGCGCTGCCCCTCAGTGTTGACGATGACCGATGGCCTTACCGCTGTGACCCGGCGGCCAGGCTGGCGGTGTCGATGACGAAGCGATACTTGACGTCGCCCTTGAGCATCCGCCCGTACGCCTGTTCGATCCGCTGGATCGGAATCACCTCGATGTCGGCGACGATCCCCTTCTCCGCGCAGAAATCGAGCATCTCCTGCGTCTCGGCGATGCCGCCGATCGTCGACCCAGCGATCGCCCTGCGCTTGAGCACGAGGTTGAAGACGGTGGGCGACGGGTGGGCGTCCTTCGGCGCGCCCACGAGCACCAGTGCGCCGTCCCGCCTGAGCAGCCTCGTGAAGGCGTCGAGGTCGTGGCTCACCGCGACCGTGTCCAGGATCATGTCGAAGCTCTCGACGTGAGCGTCCATCTCGCTCGCGTTGCGCGACACCACGACCTCGTCCGCGCCGAGGGCCCGGGCGTCATGCCGCTTCGACTCCGACGTCGTGAACGCGACGGTGTGCGCGCCCATCGCGTGGGCGAGCTTGACGCCCATGTGGCCGAGCCCGCCGATGCCCACCACGCCGATCTTCTTGCCGGGCCCGGCCTTCCAGTGCCGGAGCGGCGAATAGGTGGTGATGCCGGCGCAGAGCAGCGGGGCGACGGCCGCCAGCTGCTCCTCGCGATGGCGGATCTTCACCACGTGCCTGTCGTTGACGACGATCCGCTGGGAGTAGCCGCCCAGCGTGTGCCCGGGGGCGTCCGGGGTCGGAGAGTTGTAGGTGAGCGTCATGCCCCTCTCGCAGTACTGCTCGAGGTGCTCGGCGCAGGACGCGCAGCTGCCGCAGCTGTCGACGATGCAGCCGACGCCGACCAGCTCGCCCTTCTCGAAGCGAGATACCTGGGCCCCCACAGCGGACACCCGCCCCACGATCTCGTGCCCAGGAACGCACGGATAGAGCGTGCCGGCCCATTCACCTCGGACGGTGTGCAAGTCCGAGTGGCAGACGCCGCAGTAGGCGATGTCGATCTGCACATCGTGGTCGCCTGGAGCGCGACGAAAGATGTCGAGCGCCTCAAGCGGCTTGTCGGCGGCATCGGCACCAAAGGCTTTCACGGTCATCTTTTACTCCTGGAAGAGCTTGAGCTCCGGGAAGAGGTAGGCTCGGCCCTGCTCGCTCGCCGGCTGCCGGGCCATGTGCAGCACTATCATGCGCTCGGCGCCGACGGTGAACCAGAGCGCCGACTGCGAAAAATCATAACAATTACAATAACTTCGCAGGCAGCGCACCGCGCGACCCCCTCCGACGGCGCCTTCATCCTCTATCTGGACGTTCTCAAGCTGCTTGAGCCGCATCTGAAGCCTGGCGCGATCATCATCGGCGAGAACGCGTTCGAGCAGGCCTCGGGTTATATCGACTATGTGCGCAAACCGCAGAACGGCTACCTCTCCCAGCCGCTCCCGTTCGAAGCGGGACGCGGCAACGAACTCACGATCGAGACGAGCTGAGCACCCGGGCTCGAGGCACGCCGACCTCGGCAGGACCGCCGCACGGGATCGCCTGGCGTCGGCCTGGGAAGCAAGTCGGCCGCGGTCGTGGCGGTGGAGCCGGGCGCGTGCGCGCCGCAGGGCGGCGAGCCCGTCGGCGAGCTCCAGCCGGCCGAGCCGCTGCAGGGCGCCATCGACCGGAACCTCGTCGCGCCTGCTCGACTAGCTCCTCCTCGCGCCCGATCTTCAAGACGCCGTCCGTGCGCTCGAAGCCGCCGACGGCGCAGAGCCGATGGCCGAGCGGCCCGTCCGATCGGTGGCCCACGCGGGGACGTGAGCCCCGCAGCGGGCGGTGTGCGCGTCCGGCGTCCGGCGCGGGTAGGTTCCGAGCCACACCCGTTCTTCTCGACTCTAGTCGGGTCTTGTTGGCAGAACTCGGCCCGGGTAGCGTGCTCCGGTGCACACGGGATTCCACGCGACCGGAGCGGAGCCGATGACGACAGAGCGTTGGGCCTCGGTTGAAGACGTCGCCAGGCACCTTGGGGTGGCGAAGGACTCGGTCTACCGATGGATCGAGACCCGGAGCCTGCCGGCGCACAAAATAGGACGTCTCTGGAAGTTCCAGTTTTCCGAGGTCGACGAGTGGGTGCTCGACAACGTCAGCGAGTGGCCCCCGTTCTTCGAGAAGCTCAAGACGCTCGACGAGTGTGCGCGCCTCATCGGGGCGGGCAAGAAGGTGGTGCTCTCGTGACGGCCCGCATCGACCTCGTGGAGCTCGCGAGGCGGGAGAGCGAGCAGACGGAATGGAAAGAGAACGTCGCTGATGTCAACGACGTCGTCGAGACGCTCTCTGCCTTCGCGAACGACCTCCAGAATCTGGGCGGCGGCTACGTGGTATGTGGTGCGAAGGAGGAGAAGGACGAGAGCGGATTTCCCAAGCTCGTTCGCGCGGGGCTGACCGCGGCACGCTTGAAGGAGGTCGAGAACACGGTCCTGACTCGGTGCAGGGATCGCGTTTCTCCGCCTCTGGCGCCGTTGGTCGAGGAGCTCGAGTCGGATGATCCGCAGCGGCGGATCCTGGTCTTCCTCCAGCCTGCCACGGGCTCCGCGCACACGTTTCGCCGAAACAACGAGGGGGCGAAGCACTTCGTGCGGGTGAGCCGCTCCACGATCGAGGCGCGGAACGGGCTCCTCAAGGACCTGCTCGTTCGCAAGGGGGCGCTGGAGCCCTGGGATCGGAGGCCGTGCAACGCCGCGACCGTGAACGACATCGACCTGCTCACGCTGAGGGACGCGCTGCAGCGCATGGGGGTCTTCACGCTCGACCGTGGTGTCGAGCCCTACCTGGTCGACGGGGTCCAGCTGTCGCCGTTCGTGCCGTCGCTGTGCGTGGCCGAGCCGCTCTCCGGCGTGCTGCGTCCGAGGAACTTCGCCGTGTTGCTCTTCGGACGAGAACCCCAGCGCTTCATCCCCGGCGCGTTCTCGATCTTCTCCGCGTACCCGGGGCTCGATCGCACGGGTCCCATCGCTCGTCGCTTCGAGATCCCCGGCACGCTGCTCGATCAGGCGCGCCGCCTTCAGGATCTCCTCGACGCGGAAGCCGTGACGCTGTTCGACAAGACCAACCTCGAGGCGCCGAATGCGGAGAAGTATCCACGGCGAGCTCTCCAGGAGGCGATGGTCAACGCGCTCGCGCATCGAGACTATGAGCTCATCGATCCTGGCCGCTTCACCTCGTACCGTGATCGCATCGAGTTCGTCTCACCGGGGCCGCTTCCCGTCGGTGTGACGCTGAAGAACCTCCGTACGGGGAACGTCACGCCCCGCTGGCGAAACCAGGCGCTCGCCTGGTTCCTCTCTCGCCTCCAGCTCGCCCAGGCGGAGGGACAAGGTATCCAGACCATCCGGAGCACGATGAAGGCGACGGGCTGTCCCCCACCCATCTTCGATGCCACGGAGGTCTCCGTGACTTGCGTCCTGCGGGCCCATCCCCGCTTCGAGTCGGCGAAGCCAGGGAAGCCCATGTCGAGAGGCGGAGCCACGAAGCCCACCGCTTCGAAGAAGACCAGGCCGAAAGCCAAGAAGGTCGCATCGAGGTCGAGACCAGCGGCGAAGCCCAGGGAGACCGGCACGAAGGCGACCCAGAAGAGCAGCAAGAAGGGGGTGCGTCGCGGATAAGGACACACGCAACGCCATCGAATGCGCCACCCAGCGAGCGCGGAAGCTCCTCGAGGAGGACTTCGCCGCGCAGATCGAGGGCGACTTCGACGTGCATGAGGACGGCGAGATGGCCGCCAAGGCGGGCACGGCGTCGCGCTCTCCATGCCGCTCATCGCGGGGTTTGCTGCGGGCAAGGTCTCCTGCTGAAGCTGGGCGCGCGCGGCGTCGGGTCGAATAGCCGCCTTGCCACAAAAGCGGCCACCCGGCGCGCACCGTCCGCGTCGGTTGCTGACAACCCGGAAGCGCTGCCCGAGTAGAATGCGCCAGTGAGCAACGCGCCCAGCATCGCCGACGAGGTCGAGCGGTACCTCCGCACCGGCGAAACCGACCCACACCACGCGGCGTGGCCCGGCGAGTTCATGGCGCGTGCGAACCGCGCCCATGAGGAGCTCCGAGGCGCGCTCGTTCGCGAGGTGCGGCGGCGGGCCGAAGGACTCGCGCACCAGTCGCTGCCGCACGCCGACACCGTCGCCATCACACGCGGCAAGGTCGAGCCGATGGTGCGGGGGCTGTTCCCGCGGGTCGAGCAGGATGCGGTGCTCGCGACGCTCGAGACGTCGGTCGTGTTCGTCACGAGCGCGAACATCGAGCCGCTCTTGCTGGAGCATGGATACGACAGCTCGGCATGGACGCTCGCCAACCTGTACCTCGCGAGCCTCGGCGCGGATCTGCTCGGCGAGGACGCGCCGTGCCTCGTTGGCTTGAGCGAGGGGACGACCTGCTATGTCTCGGTCGAGTACTTCGCGGACGACGATCCGTTCGCCGACTTCATCGTTCACGAGGCGGCGCACATCTTCCACAACTGCAAGCGCGCGACCGTCGGTCTTCGCGAGACGCGGACGAAGGAGTGGCTCCTCGACATCGAGTACCGCAAGCGCGAGACGTTCGCGTACTCGTGCGAGGCCTCCGCGTGCATCCTCGCGCGCGCCAAGGGCCCCGCCGAGCGCCGTGCGCTCGCCGCGGAGTACGGTGCGACGGCGCGGCTCTCCGAGGAGCGGGTGGACGCGAGCGAGGTCGCAGACATCGTCGCGGAGGCGGCGAGCGCACGGAACGGCTGGAAGATCATCCTCGCGCGGTGCGCTCCGACGAGCCGTCCGCGGTCGGCTATCCAGCTGCTGCGGGCGTCGTGGGCCGCTGAGGAGGCTGCCCGGCGTCGGTGATCGAGTCGGGTCCGGCATCCATGCATGTCGGCCCGTTGGCCCAGCACTTCTTCCACGTCATCGTCACCCCACCGCCGTTACGTTCACGGGGAACCAGCACACGCGCGCGCTATCGTGAGATCGCGTCACTCTGGGCGCGGGGCGCCGACATCGAACTCCCGGAAGATCGGCGGGGCGGGCAGGCTCGCCGCGCAGCGAACGGCAACTGGCGTCCCAGGTCTGCTCGAGGAGCTGCCCCCTCCCATCCGGGCGTCCCACGCGGCCGAGGGGGTCGCCCCTCGGCCGAGCTGGAGTCGCATCGGGTCGGAGGCGGGTGCGCGTCGGGTCGAAGGGGGGCCGCATCGGCTCAGAGGGGCTTCGGCCCGGCCCGATTCTGTGACGGCCGCGGGAGACGCCCCGTAATTCCAAGCATGAGCCCTTCTCGTCCTCCGGCCGCCCCGGTCCAGCACGGCGCCTGGGCATCCATGCACGCAACCGCCGTTCACGTCCTCCCAGGCATGCTCCGGTTCCTCGGTGTCGCCGAGGAGGACCTCGAGGACCTGTGCCAGGACGTCCTGCTGGGCGCCTACCGCAGCTTCCCTCGGTACGACCCCATGCACTCCAGCAACGCGCGCGCCGCGGCCTTGCTGGACTCGCCAGACACCCTGGGATCCGTCATGGCACTCGCGCAGGCCGCCATCGCCGCAGGCAGCGCACCGGGTGATACACCTCCTCGCCCGCGCAGCACACGCACGGGCGCGCCCGATCCATCTCGACGCGATCTTGAGCGGCGCGGCGTTCGGGTGGCCGCGCGTGCCGCCGTTTCCCTCGCTGGCGAGCTCGCCACCATCGAGGAGGACGCCGGCGCGCAGGGCCGCCGTCTATGTCCAACTGGCGATCCCATCGGCTTGATAGCGCGAAGCATGCAGTAGGGCAGCTGGAAATACACTTACGGTGGCCAGCGGCTCGCCCTTGGGCCGGCCGCGCGTGTGAGCTCTCCAGCGCGTCGGAGTCACGGCTCAGTGAGTTTGATCTCAGGGAACCCGAGCCACTCCGCATCGAGCCACGAGAGCCTGCCATCTTCCTTATAGTGGTCGAGCATCACCGGAATTAAGAAGAGCGCGCTGTACAGCGCCTGGAAAGCATCGATGCCGGTTCCGTGGGTCTTATGGTTGTGCCCCGCTCCAGCAACTTCCACATCAGCGACCCAGCTCCGAAAAGATGGATTGTACTCGGGTGCCCACACTCGAACTCGGATGCTTTCTTGCGTCCCGCTCGGAAGTGTCAGCTCGATGGTACGTTCCGCAATCACGTCCGGCATGCCCCACCAGCTAGCGCCCTCTTCGGCGATGTCAAGCGCCCTAGCTCAACAGGAGCTCAGGCACTTGCTCTGCCCGTTCTGACGCGCCTGTTCGCAGACGCTCTTCATGAGCAACGGCGAGCGCTCTTCACAGTAAAGCTCCCATCGCGTCGAAAGCGCGAAGCATGCGGTAGGGCAACTGGAACGGCACTTCTTGTAGCCCGCGGCTCGTCCTTCGTTGCTCTCCGAATGGCAGTGACCTGCTTGTGGACGCGTTAATATATATCCATCGCTGCGCCACACATAAGAGTCCAAATGTTAACACCATCATCCACCGCGTTGTAACACCTTTCTTCTGCTGTGAGCGACTCGCCAGACTCCATGGCTTCATCGTCCAACACGGCTTCCGATTCAGGCATCTGGTCGACCGTACACGAAGGGATGAAACAGCAAATGAGAGCTACTGCGATGGTGGTGGTGATTGTTCGCATGCCGCGCCTATTGCGATCGGCGTGCCGGGCTCATGTGTGCTGCCCTGAGGCGTGCCGCATCTCCTCCGAACTAGAAACCAAAGGCTTTAGGACATGAACAGGTCACGTCGGGAACCGTCCTCTTGGTTCTCACCGCAGCTCCCACCGGCCTCTTTCCACGTCGACTGCCCTTCCTCTTCCTACTCCACTGCGTGGGCAACGGCGTCCGATGTCCGGGAGGGAACCCGTCCGCCGTGTAGAAGCCGAGCCGGAGCAGCCCCGCGGCCGAGGCGTCGCGAGGTACGTCGGCGAGCTCGGGTCCGTTGCCGGCGTCGAGGCGTGCGCCGGGTCCGTCGCCGGCGGGCGGTACATGGCGTCGCGGTCTGGTCGACCGCGGAGCGGCCGCGCGCGTCGAGGAGGACGCCGTCGAACGCGGGGCGGCTGTATGGGTCGAGGGCGACGTCGTGCACTGGTGACTGGACACCGGTGTTCAGCGCCGGCGAGCTCGGGGCCGTCGCCGTCCACCGTCCACCTGGTCGAGCTCGGGGCCGTCGCCGGCGAGCTCCGTCGCCCCTTGTCCGAGCTGGGATCGCACCGGGTCGAAAGGGGCCGCATCGGATCGGAGGGGGCTTCGGCCCCGCCCGATTCTGTGACGGCCGCGGGAGACGCCCCGTAATTCCAAGCATGAGCCCTTCTCGTCCTCCGGCCGCCCCGGTCCAGCACGGCGCCTGGGCATCCATGCACGCAACCGCCGTTCACGTCCTCCCTGGCATGCTCCGGTTCCTCGGTGTCGCCGAGGAGGACCTCGAGGACCTGTGCCAGGACGTCCTGCTGGGCGCCTACCGCAGCTTCCCTCGGTACGACCCCATGCACTCCAGCAACGCGCGCGCCGCGGCCCTGCTGGACTCGCCAGACACCCTGGGATCCGTCATGGCACTCGCGCAGGCCGCCATCGCCGCAGGCAGCGCACCGGGTGATACACCTCCTCGCCCGCGCAGCACACCCACGGGCGCGCGCGATCCATCTCGACCGGAGCGCCTCGGCGAGCACTGGCGGGCGGAGGCGTCGTGGCTCTTCGGGATCGCCTGGCGGCAGGTCCGCCATTACCTGGAGCGCGCCTACCGGCGCCGCGAGGTGCCGGCAGGGCTTGCGGATGCCGCCTGCTTCCAGCAGGCATACGTCGCGGCGAGCAGCGAGCATCAGATCGCCGCGAAGGAGCGGCTCGCGCTCGCGATCCGCCTCCTGTCGGAGGTCGCGCCCGAGCGCCGCGCCATCCTCCTCCTCGCCGACGGGTACGATGTCCCGATGCGCGAGATCGCTCGCGCCCTTTCGCTCAACGAGCACACCGCCGCGAGCCGGCTGCGCCTCGCGCGCCAGGACTACCGCGCCGCCGAGAAGCGGCTGCGCCCCGAAGAGAGACGGGCGCTCCGGTCCAGCGTCCTCGTGCTCCCGCTGTTCTCCTCGACCTCCTTGCGTTCGCTCCGCGAGACGATCCTGCCCGCGAGCGACCCGGCCGGGGCGAGCGCCGGAGCGCGGATCGATAGGACACCGTGGCGAGCACGCTTCGTGCGCCTCACCCGCCCGTTCGCGCGGGCCGTTCGCCCGGCCCTCGGGCGGGGTGCGGCAGGCGTCGCCGGGGGAGTGCTCGTGGCCGCCTGGCTCGCCCGTGCACCGGTGGACTGGGCGCGCCACCTCGGCCCGGGGGCGATACCCCTCCTCGTCGCGCGGAGCACACATCCAGCCCCGATGCCGAAACCGCAAACCCGGGACGTTCTCGGTGAAGCGCCACGCTCCGACGACCCTCCGCGCTCCGACGACACCCAGAGCCCCCGAGCTCCCGCGGCACGGACGACCGAGGGGCCAGGACAGCGCAAGCCCGCCTCCTCGAGGCGCGCCCCGGCGCCCCCAGACCAAAGCGAGGATCGGCTCGACGAGGAGCTCGCGCTGCTCGATGCGGCCAAGCAGGCGCTGTTGCAGGGCGAGCGCGCCGCGGCCCTGGAGCGCATCGATGCACACGCGCAGCGGTTTCCACGGAGCCGGCTGACGTTGCTGCGCGAGCGGCTTCGGTCGAGGGCGGAGGCGCTGCCGGTGAAGACGACCGGCGGCACGGCGGGACACGAGCGGCGATGAGCGCAGAGCTGCCCCATCACGCGCGCGTCGCGTCGCACGCCGCGCGATGGGTAAAGCAGGCACGGCGCGCAGCATTCGCTGCGATGGCCGCAGCCCTTGTCGCGCAGCTCGCGGCCGCACCGGTCCGGGCCGATTCCGGACCGCCCCGGGCCCGCGTGCGAATCGAGCTCACGCGCGGTCCAGGCACCGAGCGCTGCCCCGACGAGCGGTTCCTGCGCTCGGAGATCGCCCGGCGCATGGGATTCGACCCCTTCGACGCGGAGGCTCCGCTCACGATGGCGGCGTCGATAGAACAAGAGCAGGGCGAGCTCATTGCGTCGGTATACCTCCGCGATCGCCGCGGCGTGGTGCTCTGGGCCGACGACTACAGGACCCGCGGCGACTGCAAGACGCTGGTGTCGACGGTGGCCCTATCGATCGCCGTGCAGCTCGACGACACGGGCGAGCTCCCGCCGCAGGCAGCGCCGGCCCCGCAGGGAGAGCCCGCGTCGTCGGCGGAGGCGCCGTGCTCCCCGGAGGGCCCGTGTGCGGGACGGCCGGCGCCGCCGCGGAGCGAGGCGCCGCCCGCGCGCCTGCCGAGCGAGGCGCCGCGCGCATGCGCTCTGCCATCCGTGCGGGCACCGCCCCTCCGCCGCGCGGAGCAAGCTGCGGCGGAGCGCTTCCGGTGGAGCGTTGGCGCCGGCGCCACGATGGCGCTGGGGCTGACGCCCGGCGTTGCGGCTGGACCGACGTTGGCGGTCACGGGACGCTGGCCGGCATGGTCGGTCGCGCTGGAAGCCCGCGGGCTCTCCTCGCTGTCGCCCCAAATAGAGGGCGTGCGCGTGACGGCATCTGCGCTCACCGCGAACGCTGCCCTGTGCCTTCACCGGCAGCTTCTCTTCGCGTGCGGGGTCGGAGAGCTCGGCGTGCTCCGTGTCGTGCCCGAGGTTCCAATCACCCCGGAATCCCTGCTGGGTCTTCGTGCCGGAATCGGCGCGCGAGCGGGCGTCACGTGGCCGTTTTCAGAAAGCCTCTCTGGATACGGGTATACCGAGGCAGTTCAGCGCTTGGTCGACTGGTCCCTCCTCCGCCGTGGAGACATCGCCGAATCAGAACGCGCGGCCTGGAGCGCTCCCGCGCTCGGCGTGGCGTTCGGGATGGGTCTACAACTGAACCTGTGAGGGTGATCCGGGGCAAGGACATCTGCCGTCCCCGAACGTGAGAAAGTATGAGAAATTTTCCTCGATCCGCGGAATGCTCAAGCCTTACGAGGCTCCCAGGGAGACTCCCACCTTGCGCCGGGGACCATCGTTCATTTAGGGTACCACGCATGCGCGTGCCGAGCTTTGCCCTTGCTGGAGTGCTGTTGAGCGCTGGTTGCACCCAAGAGCCAGGTATCCTCTCTGGCCCATGTACGGACGAAGAGCGCGCCCACTATCCTGAGTGGTGCGAGAAATACGGCGGCCAGGGCGGCGACGGCGGCCAGGGCGGCGACGGCGGTCAAGGTGGCGACAGCGGTCAGGGCGGCGCTGGCGGTGAGGCGCACAGCGCGCTGTGCTCCGGCCAGTGCGTCTCCCCCTCCCCGCTCGGCTGGTCCGGCCCGGCGCTCCTCTGGTTCGGCCCACCGGAGGCCGCCCCCGGCTGCCCCGCCGACGCGCCGACGATCGGGTACGAGGGCTTCGCCGATCTCCAGCAGGTGCCGAAGACGTGCCCGACCTGCGCGTGCGACCCGCCCGAGGTCTCGTGTTCGCTCCCCACCGCGTGGGCCGCCGTATCGTCGTCCTCGTGCGCCGGCGACGAGCCCGACGCCGTCGCGACGCCGTTCGCCGCGCCCGACGCATGGGACGGCGCCTGCACCGCCGAGAGCGCGATCCCCGCGGGTCAGGGCTGCAGCGGCGAGCCCTGCGTGCAGTCGCTGACGATCGCGGCGCCCTCGATCACGGCCGGCGCGTGTATGCCGCGCATCGAGGTCCCGCAGCCCATCCCCCAGAACGCCCTCTGGTGGGCGACGCGCGCGACGGCCTGCGTCGCCGGGGCGCACACCGCGTGCGCCGACGCGACGACATGCGCGCCGGCAGCGCCGCCCGAGTTCCTGACCTGCGTCTACCACGAGGGCGACGCCGCCTGTCCGGAGGGCTACCCCCGGAAGCATGTCTTCTACACGGACGTGCTCGACGGCCGGGAGTGCACCCCCTGTAGCTGCGGCGAGCCGACCGGCGCCTCGTGCACGGTCATGGCGTCCGTGTACCGCGACGCGGCGTGTACCGATCTCGTCGCGTCGAACCTCGTCAGCTCGAGCGTCCCGTTCTGCGCGGTGACGCCGCCCGGCGTCGGCCTGGGGAGCAAGTCGGCCTCGGTCGTGGCGGTAGAGCCGGGCGCGTGCGCACCGCAGGGTGGCGAGCCCGTCGGCGAGCTCCAGCCGGCCGAGCCGTCCACGTTCTGCTGCATCGCCTGAGCTCGTCAGAGCCACCGCCGCCCGCCGGCCGGTGTGGGTTGCGATCTCGAGCGTCCAGAGGTGGACGGTGTCACGGCGCAGCCTGGTGGCGTGCGCGATCGGGTCGGCTTCAGGGCCCGACTCGATGATCACCAACTGCCCGTACTTCCGGGCCCTCAGGTGGGGCAGTCCGTGCGCTTCGAGGTAGGAGCGGACCGCGGCGGCGTGCTCCGGGGCGGCGTGCGGCTTGGACATCGGCCCGCACGGAAGCTCAGGCTGCGTACGATGGCAAGGTCGCCCTCCACTGGCCGCGGAACTTCCAGCGAAAGGGCCGGGCTTGGTGCTCGTTCCAGTGGCGCACGAAGCCGAGCACGCACCGGCTCAGCTCCTCGACGGAGGCGAAGGAGGCGTGCTTGAGCACCCGACGGCTCAGGATGCTGAACCACAGCTCGATCTGATTGACCCACGACGCGTGGATGGGCGTGTAGACGAAGTGGACGCGCCCGCCGTGCCGCGCGTTGAACTCGTTCCACCTGGCGCCGTGGTGGATGTTGAGGTTGTCCCAGATGATGTAGACCTCGCCCGTGGGGTAGCGCTTCGCCACCTCGTCCATGAACGCGAGCAGATCGGCGGCGGTGCGTGTCGGTCCACAGCGCGACACCACCTCGCCCGTCTTGGCATTGGAGGCGCCGATCAGCGTGAGCGTGCCGTGGCGTTGGTACTCGAACTCCCGGCGTGCGGCTTTTCCGCTGCGGCACGGCTGCATGGGGAACCGATGCTCCAGCGCCTGCATGCCGGTCTTCTCATTGACGCACAAGTCGCTGAACGCGCTGGTGAGATGTGCCGCCATCCACCACGACCCAAGGAGCCAGCGGATCGTACGCTGTGACCCCCCACACCGGTAGCGGCGCCCCTTGAGCGATTTCAGCAAGACCGTGTCGTTTTATTTCATCGCCGACAGCCGTCAACCTATAGCGAGCCTCCAGCATAGGTCCTCTGTCCGTCCTATAGGGCACACTCTCCAGCGCCGCCTCGTCCCCACGGTGCTCGGCCCACTGGCGCAGCCGCATGGAAAAATAACAATCGCTGATGCGTATCATCCAAGTTTTAAGCAGCTCTGTGCCAGCCGACGAACGATGCATCAATACGTCGACGGGCGTCGACCAGTCTTTACCGAGACACGAGAACAAGAGCTCGTCAATCCGAGATAGGGTGAGCTTGCTACCGTCCACCCGAGGAAAGAATGCCGCCTGGTGGGTGCCTAGCTCTACGAGATCCTTCGGTGCTCGATCTGCGCGCCCCCTTTCGGTGGACAGGACCGGAGACCGACCGGCTACCTTTCGCCAAGAGCGCGCCATGTGCTGGACGCGCGTCCGAGATAGAGCGCATGCGTCGTCCAGACCGTGGCGCGCGTCAGCCGGCTTCACGTGGACGAATCCACGGCTAAACCCATCCTCTGGCGCATCTCCCAGGACGACGATGTCGAGATCCGGGTGCTCGGGCCGATAGCGGAGCCTCCACGCGCAGAGCGCCCACAGCATCAGCCTATCGCTCCACAACCCCGACGTCCACACGACGATTCTCTGCTGCGACTTCAACGCATCGATAACATCCTGAAACCGCGAACGAAACCGTGCCCTTTCCCGCCCTCGAAGGTTCCAATAATCGCACCTCCGATCACAATGGTCTTCGGGATCGGACGCGCACGGCCCCTCCAGCACGTTATCGCGCACGAAACGTACAGCAAGGCGAAGCCCGCGCCGGATCGCTGTCCGAATGTCCTCATTTACAGTGACGTGAATCGCCATTGGAACCTCAGAATAAACACTTTTTGCAATCCGGCGATGGCGGATCCCCGGACTCGCACCGTCTAAAGCAGGTCCGACACTTCGTGCCGTCGCTTCCAGACCCTGGTCTTGCACAAGACCACGGACCGCGGTTGATGCAATCCTGAAACTTCTCATTGCAGCTGCTGTTATTTGTCCGCTCGCACCCCTCTCGACAGCTCTTATATCTGGCGTATGCGCTATCCTGACACGCTACCCGCTGCGCTTCGTTCTCCATCTTTCCACACTGAATATTGTCAGACTCGGAATCCGCCTCGCATTTCTCCTCGCATGGTGTCTGGCTCGCGATGTTGCAGATGGGAGGAGAAGGCGGATCCATGTCCTGCGGCTCCAGCGGCGGCACAGGCCCGAAGCCACCCGACCCTGTCGGGCCGAATCCGTAGCCGCCGACCCCTGTCGCGGTAAGGATGACGCCGCCGGCGCCGCTCTCGCCCTCACTCCGGAGGTAGCAGTCTCCGACATCGAAGTTGCACCCAGCGAGACCGAAAGACAGAAGAGCGCATAGCTTGTTCATTTGGACTCCCCACCAAATTTCCAAACGGGCCCAGCAGCGACCATCACAACCCAGCTACCAGGAAGAAATCGGCTACTCCCGCCGGCCCAGTCCGCGTTAGCGCTCACGGACGCGCCCAGACGACCAGCAAAGAACCAATTAGACTGCCCGCGAACACCTGGAGCGAGGCCCACCACGGTGTCGCAGAGCACGACACCACACACAGGAATCGCGTAGATCGCCAGGGACGGCCCAAGATTGACGTCACCTGTCTTCGTGACGTATCCAAGCGTGACCGCCGTTCGATCGTAGACCCCTACACGTGCCCCTGGGATGATGCTGAGCATGTTGTGGACTTCGATCCGGAAGTCCTTCTCTCTGCGCCAGAGCCACCCGACAGAAGGACTCACCGCAAGTTTTGGCTCGGTCCCGACCTGGATCCCGCCCACACTCACGCCGCCGCTGACCTCGAGTGCCTCTGCCGGCGCCGGGACAACGGCGAGCGCACAAGCGCAGAGCAGGCAGACCTTGCCGTGTGAGCACATGGACATGGCGGAAGCCCTGGCCACATCGCGACGCGCGCTGTGGAGCGCGAACGATTTTTCTGGGGGTGTGGCGTGGGCGTCAAAGAGAAACGCTGCGGCGAAGCCGCAATGGGTGGAGGTCGACCCGTCCCAGGCGTACGCCGGTGCGCAGGTGGCTACGTGGCTGGAGTGTTCGTGAACCAAGTGCTTGGCGAATGGCCCTTGCCCGGAAGGCCGTAGCGCCGCGAGTATTCCGCTTGACTATGGCGGCCGCACCGTGCTTCACGGCATGCGCTTCGACCTCTACGACCGCAGCGGCGGAGAGGAAACGCGCCGACCTCGCGCCCGCGGGCCTCGTCGCCGGCGTCCCTCCTGCAGGCGACGACACCACGCTCGCCCTCGAGCTGCGCGTTGCCGGCGTTGATCCTGCGCTCGGCCAGCCGGAAAGCCGCTGCATGGTCGCCGCGCTCCTCCTCGGCTTCCGGCGCGGTCGCTAAAGGTTACGAACGGCGAGCGAGGATGGGAGCGGACGCGCCGCGGAGCGCAGTTCCGCGCGGACGGCGAGCCGGCTGGGATGACGAC
The DNA here is from genome assembly GCF_051473855.1 of Sorangium sp. So ce375. NCBI lineage: Bacteria > Pseudomonadati > Myxococcota > Polyangiales > Polyangiaceae > Sorangium > Sorangium sp. So ce375. The sequence goes on along the minus strand of NZ_CP150335.1, from coordinate 1,700,483 downwards.
GACCGAGCGCCGGCCGATCTTTAGGAGGTCGCGGGCGCGGGCGCCGCCGCCGGCTTGCCGTTGGCCTGTCCGGCCTCGGCGGCCTTGCGGGCCTTTTCGCGCCGCGCCGACGCGCGCCGGCGCCGCTCGTAGGCGCTCGTCACCTCGCGGGCGATCTCGGGGTGGCGCCGGAAGACGTGGGCCGCGGTCTTCCGGATGGCGCCGATGCGCTCGACCATGAGGTGCAGGAGCTGGTTGCGGATCGTGGTCGCGGCGGCCGAGGCGCCTGCTTCGGGGGCCGCCTCCAGCGCTCGCCGTTGCAGATCCTCCGCGAGCTTCCTGGCCTCGGCGATGAGGCGCACGTCGAACGCCTCGTCCGCCTCGACCAGGCGGTCCTTGAGCGGCTCCGCGAGCCCAGCGTAATCGCGGAGCGCCTGGGAGAGGGCGCTGGAGCGCTGGCCGTCCTGCGCGTGGAACTCCTTGATGCGCGCGAGCTGCGCGTCGGCGGGCTCGTCGACGTCGTCGTCGAGCAGGAACTCGAGCGCCGACTCGAGCTCATCGACGACGAACCGGGCGCGCTCGCCGAGATCGGCCACGGCCGGATCGACGATGAGCAGCAGCCGCGTCTGCGCCTCCTGCACGGCGTGCACGATGGAGAGCAGCTCCTCGCTGCTCGAGGCGGGCAGGCGGCTCTTGACCCGCTTGAGGCCCGGGCGATCGCCGTCGGGCTCCCAGTACCTCTTCACGAACGCCGCGGCGGCGACCGCCTCACGCACGGCGATGTCGTACGGAATATTCAGCGGGTTGTCGGTCCGCTCCGACCCGGCGGCGACCTTGACCCAGCGATCGAAGTCCGTTCCTTGCTTTGCCATGATGACGTTGACCCCTCCTCCTGCGACCCGCGCCCGTAGGGGCACGACGCAAAGCAGCAAGGATGCGCTCGGTCGCGGGGACGTCCAGCACGGAGCAGCATCTGGACATGGGTGGGGGGCGCCGGGAGGCGAGGCGACGGGGTGGGATGTCCAGATGAGCGAGGGCGATGTCCAGATGAGCCTACCCCCTGTCCAGATGAGCGGGCGGGATGTCCAGATGAGCCTACCCCCTGTCCAGATGGGCGGGCGGCGTGTCCAGATGAGCCCACCCCCTGTCCAGATGGGCGGGCGGGATGTCCAGATGAACCCACCCCCTTTCCCAGCGCCAACGCCCGCTCGCAGGAGGCCGCGTGACGAGCACCAACTCGCCGACGCCGCAGGACCGCCATGTCCTCACCGGCACGCCGTTCCGCCGCCGCAGCTCGCGCGTGCTCCTTACCGAGCAGCCGCGAAGCCCGAGCCCGTCCGGTGCCCCGCCGAGGTCGCCCGGAGGCTCGCCCTCGCGCACCACCTGCAGGGCGCGATCCACAGGGAGCTGGTCGCGGACCGGCCAGCCGTGGCCCGAAAGCTGGGGCTCACGCGGGCCCCGATGACGCAGCTCCCCGACCTGCTCCTTCTCGCGCCCGATCTTGAAGACGCCATCCTGGCGCTCCAAGCCGTCACCGGCGCCGAGCCGATGCCGAGCGGACGCTGCGGGCCGTGGCGCATGCGGGGAGCTGGGCCAAGCAGCGGGGCGCCTTGGACTGGGCTCCGGAGGAACTGATCCCCGACACCTCGCGCGTCTTGATACCACCCCATCCGCCGCCGTACTCTAGAAATGGCTGGAAGCCACGCCTTCCGCCGCCATGGATTTCTGAACGGATGAGCGACGAGATACTCACGGTCCAAGAGGTCGCGGCCTTGTTGAAGGTCGCCGACAAAACCGTCAACACGATGGCCCAGAAGGGGCAGATCCCAACGTTCAAGGTGCGCGGGCAGTCGCGCTTCCGGCGCGCGGACATCGATGCGTGGATCCGCAGCAGGCGACCGCGTGCCGTGAGGAGGGAGGTCACGAGTAGCCAGTCGTCCCTCCCGCTGCCCGTGACGCTGGCCGAGCTCGAGTCGCACCTCTGGGAGGCCGCGAACATCCTGCGCGGCAGCCCGGTCGACCGCACGGATTGGAAGTCGTACATCCTGCCGCTGCTCTTCTTCAAACGCATCTGCGACGTGTGGGACGAGGAGCACGCCGCAATGCTTGCCGAGTACGGCGAGGACTTCGCCGACGAGCACCGTTTTCAGGTGCCTGAGGGCTGCCACTGGTCCGCCGTGCGCCGTGTGCCAAAGAACGTCGGCAGTGCGCTCGCCAACGCGATGCGCGGCGTCGAGGCGGCGAACCAGAAACACCTCTACGGCGTGTTCGGCGACGCGCAGTGGACCAACAAGGACCGGCTGCCCGACGAGCTGCTCAAGGACCTCATCGAGCACTTCTCGGCGCTCTCGCTCGGCAACGCCCGCGTCGCTTCCGACGTGATGGGCGACGCCTACGAGTACCTCATCAAGCAGTTCGCTGACGCGACCAACAAGAAAGCGGGCGAGTTCTACACCCCGCGCAGCGTCGTACGCCTGGTGGTCGACATCCTCGACCCGGAGGAAGGCGAGACGATCTACGACCCGGCCTGTGGCACGGGCGGCATGCTGCTCGCAGCCGTGGAGCACGTGCGCGAGCGCGGCGGTGATCCACGGACCTTCTTCGGCAGGCTGCACGGACAGGAAAAGAACCTCACCACCGCCTCGGTCGCGCGGATGAACCTCTTCCTGCACGGCATCGAGGACTTCGTCATCGAGCGCGGCGACACCCTTCGCAACCCGGTGTTCACCGACGCGAGCACCGGCGGCCTCGCGACCTTTGACGTCGTCATCGCTAACCCGCCGTTCTCTCTGGAACAGTGGGGCCGCGATGTGTGGGAAACGGATCCGTGGGGGCGCGCATTTGCGGGTCTGCCGGCGGACAGCAACGCGGACATGGCGTGGGTGCAGCACATGGTGAAGTCGATGGCACCCAAGACCGGTCGTATGGCCGTGGTGCTCCCGCAGGGCGCGCTCTTCCGTGGTGGTGTCGAAGCGCAGATCCGCAAGCACCTCCTCGAAAAAGATCTCGTCGAGGCCGTCATCGGCCTCGCACCGAACCTCTTCTACGGCACTAGCCTGGCCGCGTGCGTGCTGGTGCTTCGTCTGCGCAAGGCGAAGCGCAAGAAGGGCAAAGTCCTCATCGTCGATGCGTCCTCGGTGTTCCGTCGCGGGCGAGCTCAGAACTTCATGGACCCGACGCACGTCACCGAGATCCATTCGTGGGTGCAGGGATTCGCCGACGTCCAGCATCGCGCGCGCGTCGTCGACCTCTCGGACATCGAGAAGGAAGGCTGGACTCTGAACATCTCGCGCTACGTGCTTCCGCCCATCGAGGCCGACATCCCGCCGCTTCCCCTCGCTGTCGCCGCCTTCAAGGAGGCCCTCGCGAAGTGCCGCGAGGCCGAAGACAACCTTCGTCGCGTCATGCGCGAGGGGGGTTGGCTGTCGTGACGACGCACATGACCCACCAAGAGCTCGAGTCGTATCTTTGGGGCGCCGCCATCATCCTGCGCGGCCTGGTCGATGCTGGGGACTACAAGCAGTTCGTCTTCCCGCTGATCTTCTTCAAGCGCCTCTCGGACGTGTGGGACGAGGACTACGCCGCCGCCCTCACCGAGTCGAAGGGCGACACAACGTACGCGACCGCGACGGCCGACGACCGATTCGTGATCCCGGACGGCTCGCACTGGAACGACGTGCGCGCCGCCGCAAAGGACGTGGGCAAGAAGCTCCAGACGGCGCTCCGCGCGATCGAAGCGGCGAATCCCGGGCGACTCGACGGCATATTCGGCGACGCTCCGTGGACCAACAAGGAGCGCCTCCCCGACGTCACGCTGAAGAACCTGCTCGAGCACTTCTCGGGGCAGACGCTCTCGATCGCGAACGTGCCCGAGGACGAGCTCGGCAACGGCTACGAGTTCCTCATCAAGAAGTTCGCCGACGACAGCGGACACACGGCGCAGGAGTTCTACACGAACCGCACCGTCGTCCACCTCATGGTGCAGATGCTCGAGCCGAAGAGCGGCGACAGCATCTACGACCCGACCTGCGGCACCGGCGGCATGCTCATCTCGGCGCTCGCCGAGGTAAAGCGAAAGCGCGGCGAGCACCGGACGCTCAAGCTCTTCGGTCAGGAGCGGAACCACATGACGGCGTCCATCGCCCGCATGAACCTCGTGCTTCACGGCGTGGCAGACTGCGAGATCGCACGCGGCGATACGCTGGCCGCGCCCGCGTTCCACGAGGCCGACCGGCTCAAGACGTTCGATGTGGTCCTCGCCAACCCGCCGTACTCGATCAAGCAGTGGAACCGCGAGGCGTGGACCACCGACCCCTGGGGCCGGAACTTCCTCGGAACACCGCCGCAGGGCCGCGCCGACTACGCATTCTTCCAGCACATCTTGAAGAGCATGGACCCGAAGACGGGACGCTGCGCGATCCTCTTCCCGCACGGTGTGCTCTTTCGCAGGGAGGAGGCTGATATGCGGCGACAGCTCATCGAAGCCGATCTCGTCGATTGCGTTCTCGGGCTCGGGCCGAACCTCTTCTACAACTCGGCGATGGAGGCCTGCGTCGTCTTCTGCCGCTCGAGGAAGACGCCGAAGAAGCGCGGCAAGGTGCTTCTGATCGACGCGGTGAACGAGGTCGCGCGCGAGCGGGCGGTGAGCTTTCTGCGGCCCGAGCATCAGCAGCGCATTGAGGCGGCATACGCGGCGTTCGCCGACGAGGAAGGGTTCGCGACGGTCGCGACTATTGAGGAGATTGCCGCGCAGGGCTTCAGCCTGTCGATCCCGCTCTACGTGAAGCGTAAGACGGCCGCGACGAGCACGATGGAGGCAAGCCACGCGGCGACGCTGCGCGAGGCGTGGGAGGCTTGGGAGGACTCGGGGCGCACGTTCTGGACCAAGATGGATGCGGTGATCGACCTGCTCGACGGGCTTGTGGGCGACCAGGAGGTGGCCAATGGGTGACCTGAAGCCCGGGTGGAAGCGTTACAGGTTTGGAGAGATGGTGTTGAGCATGGGGGCGACCCGAAAGGCTCGCGGGTGGACCGCCAGCGGGAGTGGGGTCAACCGGTACGTCGGCCTCGAGCACTTGGACTCGAAGAGCCTCAAGATTCAGCGATGGGGTTCGCCGGACGACGTCGGAGAAAACAGCGACCTTCGGCACTTCGAGCCCGGTGACGTAATTTTGGCTCGCCGAGGAATCGAACTACGGAAGGTCGGGGTAGCAGAGTTTCGTGGTGTTGCTTCGGGACATGCCCTGGTGTTCCGCGCAAAGCCCGAGGTGGTGCTGCCAGAATTCCTGCCGTTCTTCATGCAGTCCGACGCGTTCATGCTGCGTGCGGAGCGATTTTCGGTCGGCTCCCTGTCGCGCACAGTTAACCTCTCAGCCCTGATAAGGGAAGAGTTCGCGTTGCCCCCGCTGGAAGAGCAGCGGCGCCTTCTACCTACCCTAGTCGGAGCTGAGGAGGCTCGGCGAGCCGCGGACTACCTGGCCGGCAGTGCGCGAATAGCGTTTCACTCCACAATCGAACATGCTCACGCCGAGACTGCGGCGCGATTCCCCTTGGTGGCGCTTGAAGGCGCGGTCGAGGCAGGACGACCCATCACTTACGGCATCCTAATGCCCGGCACCGGCTTTCCCGGTGGGGTCCCGGTTATCAAGGTTAAGGATTTCCCCGACGGCGAGATCCTCAGGACCGATTTGTTGCTCACCGACCCTGCGATCGAGCAAGAGTATCGTCGATCGAGACTACGTGGCGGCGACGTCTTGGTCTCGATCCGAGGAACCATCGGACGGGTCGCCGTGGTCCCTCTCGAGTTGGCCGGTGCCAACATCACGCAAGATGCTGCCCGGCTCTCGTTTCCGCCAAGTAGCAACCCGTCCTACTTTCGGGGTCTCCTGGAGTGCGCGACGTTGCAGCGCAGGATTCACAGCAACGTTCCTCCACCGGCTCCCGCTGGGATGCCGCGGTCCAAAGCAAAGCCTAGAGACCGGATTCAAGGTCTGAACATTGGCGAGTTGCGCCGCGTCGTGGTGCCCGTGCCGCCGCGGCAAGTACAGGATAGCTTCGCTGAAACGTTCGACACCGCGCGCGCCTCGGTGACCGCTAGCGCGAAGCGTGCGGAAGATGCCCAGAGATTGACGACGATGCTGGTTAACCGGCTTCTCGGAGGCGGCGCGTGACCTTCACCGAAGCCTCCACCGTCGAACTCCTGATCCGCGACCTGCTCTGCGGCGCCGTCACCCACCACACTGCCGTCGGCGCGGGCTTCGCGCGCAAGAGCGGCAAGCTCGCGGGACTCGGCTGGCACTACCTGGCGCCCGCGAACATCCCGCGTCAGCCCCACGAAGTCTTCATCGAGGACTGGATTCGCGACGCGCTCATTCGGCTGAACCCCGAGATCGCGGCCGTTCCCGACCGCGCCGACGAGGTCCTCTACAAGCTGCGGGCGATCGTGCTCGCGGTGCGTTCCGACGGTCTCCTTAAGGCGAACGAGGAGCTGACCGCGTGGCTGCGTGGGGACCGCTCGATGCCTTTCGGGCCGAACCACGAGCACGTGACCGTTCGCCTCATCGACTTCGAGAGGCTGGAGAACAACCAGTATGTCGTCACGAACCAGTTCACCTTCCTCGCTGGCCCCGCCGAACGGCGCGCGGACATCGTGCTGCTCGTCAACGGCCTACCCATCGTCCTCATCGAGGCCAAGACGCCTGTGCGCCATGCGGTGAGCTGGCTCGACGGCGCACTCCAGGTTCACGATGACTACGAGAAGAACGTCCCGGAGCTCTTCGTCGCCAACGCGTTCAGCGTCGCCACCGAGGGCAAGGAGCTGATGTATGGCGCCGTTCGCATGCCCGTGAACCTGTGGGGCCCGTGGCGTGGCGAGGACGAGGCGACGCCGGGCACGCTCGCGGGGCTGAAGGCGGCGGTGAGCGGCCTCCTGCGCCCGGCAGTGGTGCTCGACATCCTCGCCCACTTCACGCTCTTCGCGACGGACAAGAAGAAGCGCCGCATCAAGGTCGTCTGCCGCTACCAGCAGTACGAGGCGGTGAACCTCATCGTGCAGCGCGTCCTCATTGGCAAGCCTCGCAAGGGGCTCATCTGGCATTTCCAGGGCTCGGGCAAGTCGCTGCTCATGGTGTTCGCCGCTGAGAAGCTCCGGCTCCAGCCCGTGCTCGGCAACCCCACGGTCATCATCGTCGTCGACCGCATCGACCTCGACGCGCAGATCAGCTCGACGTTCCACGCCTCCGACGTGCCGAACCTCGTGAAGGCCGAGACGCGCGAGGACCTTCAGCGGCTGCTGAAGCAGGACACACGCAAGATCATCATCACGACGATCTTCAAGTTCGGCGAGGCTGAGGGCGTGCTGAACGACCGCGGCAACATCGTCGCCCTCGTCGACGAAGCGCACCGCACGCAGGAGGGCGACCTCGGCATGAAGATGCGCGCGGCGCTGCCCAACGCGTTCCTGTTCGGGCTCACAGGCACGCCCATCAACCGGCGCGACCGGAACACGTTCTACGCCTTCGGCGCCGAGGAGGACGCGCGCGGCTACATGAGCCGTTACGGCTTCGAGGAGTCGATCCGCGACGGCGCGACCTTGAAGCTCCACTTCGAGCCGCGCCTCGTCGATCTGCACATCGACAAGGCCGCCATCGACCAGGCCTACCAGGCGCTCACAGGCAAGCTCTCCGACCTCGACAGGGACAACCTCGCGAAGGCCGCCGCCAAGATGGCGGTGCTCGTGAAAGTGCCCGAGCGCGTGCAGAAGATCTGCGAGGACATCGCAAGGCACTACCAGGACGCGGTCGCGCCCAACGGATTCAAGGGCATGGTCGTGACCTTCGACCAGGAGTGCTGTCTGCTCTACAAGGCGGCGCTCGACAAGCTGCTGCCGCCCGAGGCAACGGAGATCGTCATCTCCGCGACCGGGTCCGATGAGCGCTTCAAGCCCTACGCGCGCTCGCGGGACGAGGAAGAGAAGCTCCTTGATCGCTTCCGCGATGCCAACGATCCGCTGAAGCTGCTCATCGTCACCGCGAAGCTGCTCACGGGCTTCGACGCGCCGATCCTCCAGGTCATGTACCTGGACAAGCCCCTGCGCGACCACTCGCTTCTCCAGGCCATCTGCCGTACGAACCGCACCTACGGCGACAAGAAGACCCACGGCCTCATCGTCGACTACCTCGGTGTGTTCGACGATGTGGCGAAGGCTCTGGAGTTCGACGAGAAGGGCTTCCGCAGCGTCGTCGGCAACATCGAGGGTCTCAAGGCTCAGCTCCCCGAGGCGATGCAGAAGTGCTTCGCGTTCTTCCCCGGCGTCGACCGCACACAGACCGGTTACGAGGGGCTGATGGCGGCACAGGAGTGCCTGCCGAACAACGACGTGCGCGACGCGTTCGCCGCCGAGTACTCGGTACTCGGTAAGCTCTGGGAAGCCATCTCGCCCGATCCGATGCTGCTGCCGTTCGAGGTCGACTACCGCTGGCTCACGCAGGTGTACGTCTCGGTCCAGCCGACGAGCGGCACGGGCAAGCTCGTGTGGCACGCGCTCGGCGCGAAGACCATCGAGCTGATTCACCAGAACGTTCACGTCGATGCGGTACGCGACGACCTCGAGACCCTGGTGCTCGACGCCGAGCTGCTCGATGCGGTCATCGGCTCGCCCAACCCGAAGAAACGCGCGAAGGAGTTCGAGATCAAGCTCACCGCGCGCCTGCGCAAGCACATGGGCGATCCTCGCTACAAGGCGCTGTCCGAACGCCTCGAGGCGCTCAAGGAGCGACACGAGCAGGGGCTGGAGAACAGCGTGGAGTTCTTGAAGCAACTCCTCGAACTCGCACGCGACCTCGTCCGCACCGAGAAGGACACGCCACCCGAGGAGGACGAAGACCGCGGCAAGGCCGCTCTCACCGAGCTGTTCCAGCAGGTGAAGAACGAAAAGACGCCCGTGATGGTCGAGCGCGTGGTCGCCGACATCGACGGGATCGTGCGGCTCGTCCGCTTCCCCGGCTGGCAGAACACCGCAGCCGGCGAGCGCGAGGTGAAACAGGCCCTGCGCAAGAGCCTGCTCAAGTACCAGCTCCACCAGGATGCCGAGATCTTCAAGCGCGCCTACGGCTACATCCGCCAGTACTACTGAGCGAGGCGCCGGGCTGCGTCTCGGTGCGACGCCTGGATGACCGTCATCCACGGTCGTTGGCGATGCGACCGTCGACGATCTCGACGACGCGGTCGCACTGGTCGGCGATGCGCGGATCGTGGGTGACGACGAGGAACGTCGTGCCGAGCTCGCGGTTGAATCGGCGCATCAACGCGAAGACCTCGGCCGATGACTCGGTGTCGAGGTTCCCTGTCGGCTCGTCGGCGAGGACGAGCGGCGGTCGGCGCGACAGCGCGCGCGATGGCCACGCGTTGCTGCTGGCCGCCCGAGAGCGCCGTCGCCCTGAAGTTCATCCGGTCGGCGAGCCCCACCGCTCCGAGCAGCTCGGCCGCGCGCGCCTTCATGGTCGACGAAGGGAAGCCTTCGTCGCCCCAGGCGGGCAGCATGACGTTCTCGAGCGCGGTGAACATCGGCAAGAGGTGATGGAACTGGAATACGAAGCCGAGCGTCCGCGCGCGAAGCCTGGTGAGGCTCGCCTCGTCGAGCCCTGTCGTGTCCTTGCCGTCGACGACCACGCGCCCGCGCGTCGGCCGATCGAGCAGGCCGATGATGTTGAGCAGGGTGCTCTTGCCGGAGCCGGACGGACCGATCAGCGCGGCGAACTCGCCCTTCTCGAGCCGGAGATCGACTCCATCGAGGGCGCGCGTGACGACGGCCTGGCCGTATTCCTTCACCACGCCTTCGACGACAAGCAGCGGATCAGCCATTGCGGATCGCCGACGCCGGGTCGAGCCTCGAGGCGCGTTGCGTGGGGAGCACGGCGGCGAGGAGCCCCACGCCGATCGCGAGGGCGGTCGCGGGCGCGAAGAGCTCGAGATCGAGCTGCACGGGAAACTTCGCGGCGCCGTCGGGCCCGCGCACGAGGCCCTCGAAGAGCTTCGACAGGAGCGCCCCGAGCGCCGATCCGACGAACGACCCGAGGAGCCCGAGGACCGCGCCCTGGATCAGAAAGATGCGCAGGACGCGGCCCCGCGACGTGGCGGGCGACCGTCTCTGCGAAGAGCTGATCGGCAAGCTCGACGCTCTTGCGCTCGGCGAGCAGCCAGCCAGCGGTCATGCGACTGAACAGGTCGAGGACGACGTACAGGCAGTAGAAGACCCCGGGCAGCGGCCCGCGCAGCTTGGTGATATCCCACGTCCAGATCTGGTTGGGGGCCATGGCGGTGAGCGTCGGCTTGACATGCTTCATCGGCCCACGCTGCGCGCGTCGCTCGCCGCTCTCGCCGGACGCCGCGAGTAACACAGAGGGCGATCCCGCGAGCGCTTCCGTCGTACGGGATGGGTGTCCTATTCGCCCCCGTGGCGCGACGCCATCATCGGAGCGATGACCTCGCCATCGAGGTGCTCGGGGATCAGGTGGGAGAAGTCGTCGTCCGTGGTGAGCAGCGTCGCGCCAGCAGCCTTGGCGCAGGCCGCGATCCACAGATCGTTCTTTCCCATGTTGCGGGCGCCGTCGGGATGGCGCTGCGAGACCAGGTCGAGCTGCACGTAGGCGTCAAGGACGGCTGGATGATTGATGTCCACGACAACCAGGTTGTCGAGCGCATTCGAGAGCGCCTTTAGCTTGGCGTCGCCCCAGGCGTTGCGCAGCGCGAGCGCGCGCACCTCGCCGAGGCTGACCACCGACACGAGCGGACGTTGCGTAACGGACCGCAGGCCGAAGCGCTCGTCGATGTACCGACCCAACGCGTTACCGCGCACCAGCGGGAGAATCACGCTCGTGTCGAGCAGGTAGATCCGCTGGCTCACCGGATCGCCTCGAGCGCGCCGAGCAGCTCGTCATCGGTCTCGTCCCCCGGCCACGTGCCGAAGAACGCCGACACGCCAGTGGCCTCGTCCTGCGGCACCCAGGAGGCCACGGGCTTCCTGGCGGTGGCTTTCGGCGCGCTCTCGAACACGGTGTCACCAGCGCGCGCGGGGCCGAGATACTCGACGTCGATGACCAGGAGCTTGCCGGACGGACGGAACTGGGCCATGCCCGAAACCACCACCCGCGAGCCGAACAGGGTCTTGAGCTGCTCGTTGTCGCGCGCGTCGAGCCGGGCAGCCACGGCAGTGCCATCGGCCAGCGTGAGCACGACGTCTGACTTCGTCGCGGAGATCGTGTCCAGCGTGCCGGTCACACGCACGGCCCTGGGATCCGGGGTCTCGTCGCGAAGGAGCTCGATCTTGCCCACATCGTCGCGTCGCACGACGAGGGGGGCGTCGAGCCCAGCAATGCCTTCGAGCTGTACGCCGTGAAAGCCGTCACGCGCAGCCCGAGCGAACCGGACGCAGGTGTCGAGCAGCGCGCGGTCGGCGAGCACGCGATCTCGGTCGCCCTTCACGACGCTCGCGAGCACCCCCGCGAAGATGTCCACGGCCGAGCTGCTCGTCTCGATCAGCCGCTGCGCCTCGACGAACAGCGAGACTTGATGCGCGCCTCCAAAGCGCTCGGGCGCCACGTCGGCCAGCGTCGGAGCCTCGAGCGCCACGACGGCGGAACCAGCGGTCAGCCCCGTGATTTCCACGCGACAAGCCGCATCGAGCCACGCGGGTCGCGGCCCCTTGCGCGTGCTCTCGCCCTCGACGACGAAGCGCGTCGCCTGGCGGGCGCCCTCGATCAGCGCGCCGACCGTCTCGAGAAGCACGTCTGCCGGAACGCGAAGCTCGCCGCGCATCCCTCCCAGCAGCGTCATGGTGTGCTTCTTCATCGCGGCCTCCCTCTCTATCTTCCGGTGTGCGGGCGCGACCGGCAAGGAGAGGAGGTGGAGCTGTGAACCCCAGAGCGAGGAGCCGTTCAGCGTGAACTCGAGAGCACCGCTCGGTCTCGGCTCTCCGTGGGCCGAACCTTGTGGTCCGTCGTCGCTCGTCACGCGCCCCGTCTTGCCCTGAGCGATCTCCAGGGTTCCGCGTGCGCGCCGCGTGAGCCGCGGAAAAGAAAAGAGGCCTTGCCAGGTTTTCCGGCAAGGCCCCTTGTCGGCCTGGCGCCCAGACCGGGTCGCCTCGGCGAAATGGCTCCAGCTGCTGGACTCGAACCAGCGACCCGGCGGTTAACAGCCGCCTGCTCTACCAACTGAGCTAAGCTGGAATGCGTTGGAGACGGGCGCGAGGATAGTCGGCGAGGCTTTCCCGTCAAGCGAATCCGTATCGCCCCTGAAGTTTACGTGACGCCCCCGTGTGCTCGCCCGCTCCGCGCGAGATTGCCCGCCCGGCGTGCTTCTGCGACAACGCCGCCGTGCAGCGCGCCGCCGTGCCCTCTCCGCCGCAGCCGCCGGACGCTCCGGCGCCCTCGGATCCCCCGCACTCCGCCCCGGATCCCTCGCGAACCGCCGCGGCCCCCTCACAACCTGCCCCGGCGCCCTCACCCTCCACCGCCCGCTCCGCCGGCCGCGGCGGCCTCGCCATCGCCGGGGCCAAGGTCTCCTTCATCCTCTTCGGCTTCGTCCAGCAGCTCATCCTCCCGCGCCTGCTCGGCACCGACGGCTACGGCGCGGTCTCCGTCGTCCTCGCGGGGGTCGGCGTCGTCAACAACGTCATCGTCGCGACGGGCATCCAGGGCGTCTCGCGCGCCGTCTCCAGCGTCGCGGAGCAGGACGTCGCCGCCGCGTTCCGCCGCACGCTCGCCCTGCACGCCGTCCTCGCCGTCGTCGTCTCCGCCGGCTTCGCGCTCCTCGCCGGCGCCATCGCCGACTTCTCCGAGGCCCCGCACGTCGCCGGCCCGCTGCGGCTCGCCGCCGCCGTCGTCCTCCTCTACGGCCTCTACGCCCCGCTCGTCGGCGCGCTCAACGGCCAGCGGCGCTTCCTTACGCAGGCCGCCTTCGACGTCGGCTACGGCGCGCTCCGCACCGCGAGCATCGCCGGCTTCGCCCTGCTCTTCCTCCGCGCCGGCCAGAGCGGCGTCCTCGGCGCCATCGCCGGCTTCGTCGCCGCGGCGTCCGTCATCGTCCCCCTCGCGGTCACAAGGACCGGCCTCGGCCGCCGCGGCAGCGCCGGGCCCTCGATCCGCGAGCACGCCGCCTTCCTGCTGCCGCTCGCCGTCTCGCAGACGTTCCTGAACCTGCTGCTCCAGACCGACTTCTTCCTCCTCCGCCGCTTCCTCGGGCAGGCCACCTCCGGGCTCGCGCTCGGCGCCAAGGCGGCCGACGACCTCATCGGCGTCTACCGCGGCGCGCAGCTCTTCGCGTTCCTGCCGTACCAGCTGCTCCTCTCGGTTACGTTCATCCTCTTCCCGATGCTCGCCCGCGCGCACGCCGAGCACGACCGCGCCGCGGTCCGCCGCTTCGCCATGACCGGCGTCCGCCTCTCGTTCCTGCTCACCGGGCTCCTCTGCGCGCCGATCTCGGGCCTCGCCCCGCACGTGCTGCACTTCGCCTTCCCGGTCGAGATCTGGAGCCGCGGCGGCGACACGCTCCGCGTCCTCTCCCTCGGCATGGGCGCGTTCGCCGTCCTCGGCGTCGCCTCGGCCGCGCTCACAAGCCTGCACCGGGAACGCGCCGCCGCCGCCCTCACCGCCACCACCGTCCTCCTCGTCGCCACCGGCTGCTCGATCGCCGTCCCGCGCGCCCCCTTCGGCCCCGACATGCTCGTGCGCTCCGCCGTCGCCACCTCGCTCGCGCTCGCCACCGCCGCGGTCGCCGGCGGCGTCCTGCTCCACCGCGCCGCCGGCGGCTTCGTCGCCGCCCGGACGGCGCTCCGCGTCGGCGCCGCGCTGCTCGTCGCGATCGCCGTCGGCACGCAGCTCCCGTGGCTCGGCAAGATCGCCGTGCTCGGCGAGGCGGTCCTCGTCGCCGTCGTGTACCTCGCCGTGCTCGTCGCCACGCGCGAGATCGGCCGCGAGGACCTCGCCGCCCTCAAGCAGGCGTTCGGGCGCGGCGCACGGCGCGCCTAGCCGCTCGCCGCGCGCGCCCGCCCGCGTCCGTCCCGACGCGCGCCCTGCGCGCCCGCCCACAGCCGCCTCCGCGCCCTCTTGACCGTCAGCCGGCGATCTCGCATACGGCCTCTCCCCCCAGCCCGGCCAGCGCCGCGCCCGCTCGAAGGCCGAGCGGGGCCCCACGGCGCGCCGGGCACGCACAGGCAGGCGAAGACGTGGCCCCTCAATTCATCTTCACGATGCAGGATGTCCGGAAGGTGCACCCCCCGAACAAGGAGGTGCTGAAGGGCCTGTGGCTCTCCTTCTTCCCAGGCGCCAAGATCGGCGTCCTCGGCTCGAACGGCGCCGGGAAGAGCACCCTGCTCCGCATCATGGCGGGCGTCGACAAGGAGTTCCTCGGCGAGGCGAAGCCCGCCGACGGCACCCGCATCGGCTACCTCCCCCAGGAGCCGCAGCTCGAGGCCGGCAAGACCGTGCAGGAGCACGTCGAGATGGCCGTCCACGAGGTCCGCTCCCTCGTCCAGCGCTTCGAGGAGATCGGCGCGAAGCTCGGCGAGTCGCCCCCCGACATGGAGGCGCTCCTCGAGGAGTACGCCGCCCTCCAGGACAAGATCGAGGCCGCGAACGGCTGGGAGATCGACCGCGTCGTCGAGCGCGCCATGGACGCCCTCCGGCTGCCGCCGCCCGACGCCGACGTCACAAAGCTCTCCGGCGGCGAGCGCCGTCGCGTCGCCCTCTGCCGGCTCCTCCTCGAGAAGCCGGACCTCCTGCTGCTCGACGAGCCGACAAACCACCTCGACGCCGAGAGCGTCGCCTGGCTCGAGCGCTTCCTCCACGAGTACCCCGGCACCGTCGTCGCCGTCACCCACGACCGGTACTTCCTCGACAACGTCGCCGGCTGGATCCTCGAGCTCGACCGCGGCGCCGGCATCCCGTACGAGGGCAACTACACCGGCTGGCTCGAGCAGAAGAAGAAGCGCCTCGAGCTCGAGCAGAAGCAGGAGAGCGCGCGCAAGCGCACCCTGGAGCGCGAGCTCGAGTGGGTGCGCCTGGCCCCCCGCGCCCGCCAGGCCAAGAGCAAGGCCCGCCTCGCCGCCTACGAGACGCTGCTCGCCGAGGACAAGTCGAAGAAGGTCGAGGAGAACGAGATCCACATCCCCGCCGGCCAGCGGCTCGGGAACGTGGTCGTCGAGGCCGAGCACCTCCGCAAGGGCTTCGGCGACCGCGTCCTCATCGACGACCTCAGCTTCTCGCTCCCGCGCGGCGGCATCGTCGGCATCATCGGGCCGAACGGCGCCGGCAAGACCACGCTCTTCCGCATGATCATGGGCCTCGAGAAGCCCGACGGCGGCGCGCTCAGGCTCGGCGAGACCGTGGAGCTCGCGTACGTCGACCAGTCGCGCGACGCGCTCAACCCGACAAACAACGTCTGGCAGGAGATCTCCGGCGGCGAGGATCGGCTGCTCGTCGGCAAGCGCGAGGTCAACTCGCGCGCGTACGTCGCGAGCTTCAACTTCGCCGGCAGCGACCAGCAGAAGAAGGTCCGCGATCTCTCCGGCGGCGAGCGCAACCGCCTCCACCTCGCCAAGCTGCTCCGCCGCGGCGGCAACGTCCTGCTGCTCGACGAGCCCACAAACGACCTCGACGTCGACACGCTCCGCTCGCTCGAGGAGGCGCTGCTCAACTTCGCCGGCTGCGCCGTGGTCATCAGCCACGATCGCTGGTTCCTCGACAGGATCGCGACCCACATCCTCGCCTTCGAGGGCGACAGCAAGGTCGTCTGGTTCGAGGGCAACTACGCCGACTACGAGGCCGACCTGAAGCGCCGCCTCGGCGCCGACGCGGCCGAGCCCCGCAAGCTCCGCTACCGCAAGCTCACCGCGGGCTGACCCGACCACGAGGCGAACGCGGCGCCGGACTGCCCCGACCGCCGCCTCGCCGAGGTCCAGCGCGCCCGCGCCCCCAGCGGATCGTTGGACGTACGACTTCAGCGGACAGCTACAGCCCCTCGACCACCCGCTGGTCAACCCGCTGCTCCGGGGGATGCTGGATCCGTGCTCGGTCCGGATCCAGCACGGGCCGTCGATCGAAGGTGCCAGCCACAACGCCCGGTCTTTTCCAGGTACAGGATCACCCTGCGCCCGTAAGCGCTCGACCGCTCTTCAGCTAAGCTGCGCCCCGATGCACGGCACGAGGAGAAAGGGCTCCCCGCCGAGCGCCCGCAGGGACTGGGGGCGCCTCGCCGTGCGCGTTTTGTGCGCCGTGTTCGCGGTGATCGGCGCGATCCCGCTCGCGCTCGGCTTCCTCGTGCGCACCGAGACGGTGCGGGCCTGGGCGGCGCGCGAGACGGCGGCGCTGCTCCAGAGCGAGCTCGGCATCACGGCCCGCTACGACGTGCGCGTCCAGGCCTGGCCCCTCATGGTCGGCCTGAACCGGCTCGTCGTCGACTCCTCGGACGGCGGCGCGCCGTTCCTCGAGCTCGAGCGCGTGGCCATCCGCCCGCGCCTGTTCTCGCTGCTCGCGGGGCACATCGACGCCGGCGACGTCGAGATCATCGGCCCCCGCGTCCGCGCGGTGCTGAAGGACGGGGAGCTCCGGAACCTCACCCTCCCCAGCGCCGGCAAGGGCGGGTCGGGCGGGCTCGGACGCGCGCCGCTCTCCTCGGTCGCGATCACCGACGCGCGGCTCGATCTGACGATCGACAACGTCCGCGTCCAGGCCAGCGAGGTCGACGTCGACGTCTCCGCCGAGCCGGCGGACGCGTTCGAGATCGCGATGCGCTCCGGCCTCGTCTCGGTCGTCAGCACGCACCCCGCGCCCGGCCACGAGGCCGAGGAGGACAGCGTCGACGAGGACGTCGTCTGCCGCTTCGACACGCGCGTCCGCGTCGAGCCGGGCCGCGCGCTCGTCCGCCGGCTGATCCTCGAGGGCGCCGCCGACTTCGACCCGGATCCCGGCACCACGCCCCCCTGCACGCTCCAGGAAGGCGACTGGCGCCGGGTGGAGCTCGAGCTCGGCGCCCTCCGCGCCGTCGGCCTGGGCGACGGCATGCCCCACCGGATCGAGGGCCGCATTCGCGCGCGCCTCCCGGTGCCGATCGTGCACCGCTTCGTGAACCTGCCGCCCGCGTCCGGCTCTGTCTCGCTCGACGTCGACGCCGAGTACGACGCGGCGTCCGCGCCGTTCGGTCTGGCGCTCCCCCGCGTCAAGGGCACGCTCCTGCTCGACCGGCCGGGCCTCGACGGCAGGGTCTTCGTCACGCGCCTCGCGGGCAGGGTCTCGACGACCGCCGACGCCGTGCAGCTCGCCGACGCCGACGTCGCCTGGGCCGACGGCACGCTGAAGATTTCGAGCGTGGAGATCAAGCCGTTCGAGAAGGGCGTGCCGCTCCAGGCCGGGCCGATCGACCTCGCCAACATCGAGCTGCCCGGCCTGCTCCGCGACCTCGCGGTCCACCCGCAGGCGCACGTCGCGTGGACGCTGCGCGAGGGGAGGTTCGATCGCTTCGGCGGGACGCTGTCCCCGCTCTCCCTCGAGGGCCCGCTCGCCGTGCAGACGCGCGGCTTCGACATCTTCGATCGCCCGACGAAGGACCCGGCCCGCAAGCGCCTGATGGGCGTCAAGGAGGGCACCGTCCGCGGCTCCTTCCAGGTGCGGCCGAACGCCGTCGTGCTCTCGGGCTTCGCGGTCGACACGCCGACCTCGCACCTCAGGACCACCGTCTCGCTCGGCTTCAACGACCAGCTCGGGGTCGACGTCCACCCGGGCTCGCGCGTGGACCTCGCCGAGGTCTCCCCGCTCGCCGCGCTCGAGCTCGCCGGCGTCGCCACGATGAAGGCGGCGATGCACGGCTCGTACGCGCACCCGAAGCTCACCGGCGAGATCGGCGTCGAGAAGTTCGTGTTCGCGGGCTTCCCCATCGGCGACCTCGAGCCCTCGCCGGTCGCGTTCGAGCCGCTCGCCCTGACGCTCGAGAACGCGCGGGTCCGGCACGGGGCGAGCCGGGTGCGCATCCCCTCGATCAAGGTCGATTTCGATCCGGCCGGCAACCTGCCCAAGGGCCGCGCGCTCGACAGCTCGACGGGGATCGTCGTCGTGGACGCGACCGTCGACACGCGCGAGGCGCCGCACCTCGCCGCGCGCGACCTCCTCGAGGTGCTCCGCCTCGACAAGGATCCGCGGTTCGCCGCCTACAAGGCGACCGCGAGCGGGACGGCCCGCGCCCACTTCGCGCTCGGCGGCCCCGAGGACCGCTGCGGCGGCGGCTACCTCGCGGTGAACGCGGGCATGCGGCTCAGCGGCATCGAGCTCCTCGACGAGCGCTTCGACGAGGGCGAGATCGACCTCGACATGATCTGGGACGACCAGGCCGCCGGCGCCGACGGCATGCGGCTCGACGTCCGCTCCGCGTCGCTGCGCAAGGGCACGGGCTCCGTGCTGGCGAGCGCGTCCGTGGCGCACGGCGGCGCGCTGAAGGGGAGCGTCATCGCGAGCGGCCTCCCGCTCTCGCGGATCGACGCGCTCGGGGCGGCGGCCTCTCAGTTCGACGGCGCCGTGTCGGTCGTCGCCAGCCTGGGCGGCACCGTGAGCAGGCTCTCCGGCTTCGCGGACGTCCACGTCTCGCGCGTCGGCATCCGCCGCACGCACGCGAGCCTGCCGCCCTCGCGGGTCGCGCTCACGATCGTGCCGAACGACAAGCCGCCGAAGATCGTCGGCAGGACGCCGATCTGCGGCAACCCCCAGGGCGCGCCGTTCGATCCGGCGGAGTACGAGCGCGACCTCCCCGACGGATCCTTCGTCGCCAACGGCTCGCTGTTCGGCGGGCAGGTCGCGCTGAAGGGGCTCAGCGTCACGCGCCAGCGGCGCAAGATCGTGGAAGGGGACGTGCGCATGGACGCGCTCGACCTCGGCACGCTCGCGAACGTGATCCCGGACGCCGTGCTCGCGGCGGCGCCGAAGGGCACGATGACCGGGTCGCTCGACATCGAGCGGCTCCCCCTCGCCGATTTCCGGCAGGCGGCGCTCACGCTCACGGTCGACGCGCTCAAGCTCGATCGGGAGGGCCAGGGGCTCAACCTCACGAGCCCGAGCGGCCCGATCCGCCTCGCGGGCAACACGCTGAAGGTGCCGGAGCTCCACCTCGAGGCGCACACCGCCTCGCGCCTGTCCGCCGCGTTCACGGCGTCGGGCGAGGTGAAGCGGGTGTTCACGGCGCCGGACCTCGACATCGCGATCCGGGTCAGCCCGACGAACCTGTCGCGGCTCAGCGCCGACATCCCGCAGATCCGGCGCGCGCGAGGCACGGTGCAGGCCGAGGTCGAGCTGACCGGGCCGCTCCAGGGGCTGCGCTACACGGGCTCGGCGACGCTCAAGGAGGGAGAGCTCGACGTCGTGGGCCTGCCGGTGTCGCTCGACGACATCGACGTGGAGATCGCGATCGGCGGCGACCAGGTCCGCCTCACGAAGGCGACCGCGCGTGTCGGCACGGGCACGGTGAGCGCGGTCGGGCACATGCCGGTGCGCGGCCTGACCCTCGGCACGGCGCAGGCCTCCATCGTGGCGACCGGCGTGAAGCTGCCGGTCGCGGAGGGCGTGAACCTCACCGCGAACGCCAACCTCACCGCGAGCTTCCGGCCCGGCGTCGGGGACGACCCGTCGGGGGAGAAGAACCTCCCGCGCGTCGAGGGCAGGATCACGCTCACGTCGTTCAGCTACACGCGCCCCATCCTGATGAGCATGGACCTCGGCGATCTCACGGGGCGCCAGCGGACGACGGTGCAGACCTACGACCCAGCGGACGACGTGGTCCGGTTCGACGTCACCGTCGCCTCGCCGAACCCGCTGCGCTTCTCGAACGATCTGGCCGACATGCGGCTCGAGGTCTCGCAGCCCGGGCTCGCGCTCTCGGGCACGAACCAGCGCTTCGGCGCGCGCGGCACGCTGCGCATCCTGCCCGACTCGAAGCTCATGCTGCGGAGCACCGAGTTCGAGGTCCGGGACGGCTACGTGCGCTTCGACGATCCGTTCCGCATCGCGCCCAAGGTCGACGTGCGCGCCGAGAGCGAGTACCGCCGCTACACGTCGACGAGCGGCAGCGCCACGACGGACGCGTCGTCCGGCGCGGAGCCCGCGGCGCCGACCGCGGGCGTCGGCGGCAGCGCGAACTCCAGCGGGCTCTGGCGCATCAAGCTGCACGCCCAGGGCGACGCCGACAACCTCCAGCTCAACCTGACGAGCGATCCGCCGCTCAGCCAGGAGGACATCGTCCTGCTCCTGACGCTCGGCATGACGCGCGCCGAGCTCAACCAGGGCGTCGTGTCGTCGCTCGGCGAGACGATGGGCCTCGAGGCGCTCTCGTCGCTGACCGGCGCCGACAAGGCGGTGAAGACGATCGTCCCCCTCATCGACGAGTTCCGCTTCGGCACCGGCTATTCGTCCAAGAACGGCGCCCCCGAGCCGACGGTGACGCTGGGCAAGCGCATCACGGACGCGGTGCGCGCCAACGTCACGACGGGGCTCTCGCAGGGCAGCCAGGTGCGCGCCGGCGTCGAGGTGAAGCTCAGCGACCGCATGAGCCTCCAGGGGTCGTACGACAACGCCAACGACGCCTCGAGCTCGCCGCTCGGCAACGTGGGCGCCGATCTGAGGTGGCGGCTCGAGTTCGAGTGACGTCCGCGCCGCGGCCTTCAGGTGGCCGCGGCGAGCGCGGCGTCCGTCAGGTCGCCGCGGCGAGCGCGGCGTCGAGGGCGCCGTACCGGTCGTCGCGGCCGACGACCCACTGCTTGTGGCCCATCAGCTCGAAGATGCGCCGGTGCTTCGGGTTCTTCCAGGTCATGCTGAGCAGCGCGCGCTGGAACGCCTCGGCCTTCGCCTCGGGCAGCGCCGGCAGCGCGTCGAACATCGCGAAATCGTACGCCGGCGTGGTCCAGAGGACGTCGACCCGGCGCAGGTCGATGTGGCCGTTCGCCTGCTCCGCGAGCCACACCGCGTCCCCGACCGCCGCCGCCTGCGCCTTGCCCTCGTGCAGCGCCGCGAGCGCCTGGACCTCGCTCGTCGCGGTGTCCCCGTGCTTGCCGACGTCCACCTCGAACGGCACGAGCTGGATCTTCTCCACGGCCACCCCGGCCTGCCGGAGGAAGTGGAGCGGCAGGATGCGCGCGTGCGGCGAGTCGGCGCCCCCGACCGCGAGCACCTTGCCCTCGAGGTCGCTGAGCGCGCCCACGGCGGCGTCGCGGCGGACGAGCAGCTTGCTGTGGAAGTCGCGATCGATCTCGCGCATCGCCAGCGAACGGGAGCGGCCCTCGGTCTGCCGCTTGACCCGCACGTGCGCGACGGCGCTGTTCCAGGCGACGTCGATGTGCCCGCGGACGAGCGACTCGACCTGGCGCTCGTAGGTAGAGAACAGCGCGAAATCTATCAGGATTCCATGTTCGCGGAAGTGCTCGCGCAGGCTCTCCCACAGCGTCACCACCTTGGCGTCATGCGCCACGGCGCCGACGAGCATCGCCAGGTCCTTCATCCGGTGCCTCGCACGGGCGGCGACGCTAGCACGAGCCCCGCCCGCCGAGAGCCCCGCGTCTCGTACATCGGCGCCGCTCCGGGCCTGACGGGACGCCGTCCGGCCGCTCTGGCCCGCGCGGCTCGTGCTGGCGCGCGGCCGGCGCGCGGCGCCGGGCGGGCGCGGCGCGGCCCTTCGAGGTGAGCCGGCGAGGTCGCCTCGCGGGCGGCCTCTTGCCCACCCGGCGCCCAACCGGGCTACGCTGCGTCCGTCGTGCACGCCGGCGCCGGTTCATTTCATTTTCGTCCCCCGGCGCTCCGCGCCTGATGGCTCGCTTTCGTTCCCCCCTCTTTCCCCTTCTGCTCGGCCTTTTGCCGCTCGGCGCGATCTCCGCCCCGGCGCGCGCCGACCAGACGTCCGCACCAGCTCAGGCGAACCTCAACCCCGGTCAGCCCAACCCCGGTCAGCCCAACCCCGGTCAGCCCAACCCCGGTCAGCCCGACCCCGGTCAGCCCGACCCCGCAGCACCCACGGTGCCTTCGAGCGAGGCTGGCACCGAGGCCACCGATGTGCCGTCGCTCCGGCAGCCGATCGCCCTCGGAGAGCTCGTCGGCAAGCCGATCGTCCGCATCGACGTCGCCGCGCAGGGCGACCGGTGGCAGACCGTGTCGCCGGTCACGAGCGTCGAGCTCGGCGAGCCGCTCAGCCCCGACGCCGCCCGCCGCGCCATGCGCGAGCTGCTCGCCTCCGGCAACTTCGCCCGCGCGTCGGCCGAGGCGCGCGCCCTGGCGGACGGCGCCGCGCTCCGGATCGTCGTCGTCCCCCGCCGGAGCATCGCGACCGTCCAGATCACCGGCGGCGCGCTCGACCGGCAGGACACCCTCGGGGCCGCCGGCATCGCCGAGGGCGGCGAGATCACCGCGGCCTCCCTGGCCGAGATCGACCCCCGCATCCGCGCGTTCTACGCCGAGCACGGCTATCCCGCGGCCGCCGTCACCATCCGCGCCGTCGACACCGACGACGCCTCCGAGATCGTCCTCGCCCTCAACATCGAGGCCGGCGCCCCGCGCCTCGTCTCCGAGCGCGTCTTCGTTGTGGCGCCGCGCGCCGACCGGGAGCTCGGCTCGCTCAAGCAGAGCTACCGCCTCGGCGTCGGCGCCCGCGTCGACGAGCCCGCCCTCGCCGAGGCCGATCGCGAGATGGCCGAGCTGCTCCGCCGGAGCGGCTTTCACGACGCCGAGGTCTCTCACCGCGTGCTCGCGGTCGGCCCGCACAACTACCTCTACGTCTACCTCGAGCCCGGCGCGCGCATCGTGCCGGTCTTCGACGGCAACCGCGCGTTCGACGACGACGCCCTCGAGGCCGCGCTCGACCTCGGCGAGACGACCGAGACGAAGACGACCGACCTGACCGACCGGCTCCGCGCGTTCTACGTCGCGCGCGGCTTCCTCGACGCCGAGGTCACGCCCTCGCTGGGCGGCAAGCCCGAGGATCCGGTCCGTTACCTGACCTTCACCGTCCGCGAGCACGAGCAGGTGCGCGTCACCAAGCGCGTCTTCCCTTGCCTCACGGGCGACCTCGGCCCGAACGACCTCGGCCGCGAGATCGAGAGCTTCCTCGAGGAGGACCTGCCCGGCGCCGACGCGTTCGCGATGCCCGACCCCCGAGGCATCTCGGACCTCTTCGGCCCGACCCGCGGCGCCGGCGGCAGGGCCAGACCGGTCGAGCTCATCCCCTCGATGACGTACGCGCAGGAGACCTACGAGCGCGCCCTCAAGCACCTGCGCGATCTCTACTTCAGCAAGGGCTACCTGAACGCCGTCGTCGGCCCGGTCTCCGTGCTCCGCGTCACCTGCTCGCGCAGCTCGAAGCCGGGCACCTGCGTCCCCGAGCCGACCGCCGAGCGGGTCACGGCCCAGTGCCGCACCGACGCGCAAGGCCTCCCCCTCCCCGAGCCGCCCGTCCCCGCCGCCCTCACGTGCCGCCCCGACCCCGCGCGGCGCATCGCGTGCGCCCCCGAGGTGACGCTCCGCATTCCGGTCCACCCCGGCCCGCAGACCCAGCTCTACGACCTCGCCTTCGAGGGGAACAAGGGCTTTTGCGGCCAGGCCGACCTCAGCGAGCGAGACCGCGCCCTGTGCGCCGAGCGGCGGCCGTTCAGCGAGCGCTGGCTCAGCGACCTCGCGGATCTGAAGGTCGGACAGCCCCTCTCGACGCTCGCCCTCGACGCCGCGCGGCTGCGCATCATGGATGCCTATCGCGATCTCGGCTATGCGTTCGCCGAGGTCCGCACGGCCATCGAGCCCTCTCCCGACCGCACGCGCGCCCGCGCGCGGTTCATCGTGTCGGAGCGAGATCGGGTGTTCGTCACCGGCATCGTCGTCAAGGGCGCCGTCCGCACCGACGAGCAGCTGATCCTCCGCCGCGTGCTGCTCCGCGAGGGCGCGCCGTTCCGCCAGTCGCAGGCGCGCCTGAGCGAGGAGCGCATCGCCACGCTCGGCCCCTTCTCCAGCGTGTCGATCTCGCTCGAGGATCCCGAGATCCCGCAGAAGAACAAGCGGGTCGTCATCCACGTGGTCGAGCAGCTGCCGCAGTACCTCAACCCGCAGATCGGGTTCTCGACCGGCGAGGGCGCCCGCCTCGCCTTCGAGTACGGACATCGCAACATCGGCGGCCTCGCCATCGGCCTCACGATGGGCGTCCAGCTCAGCTACCTGTTCGAGTTCATGATCGTGGACGAGGCGGCGCGCCGTCACTACGAGGAGCTCAAGGGCGACGACCAGCTGGAGCGCCGCATCGCGGTCTCGGTCACGCTCCCGGACATCGGCCTCGGCCCGCTCGTCAACCTGTCGCTCGCGGGCATCAACGTGCGCGACAACCAGCTGGATTTCGGCGTCACGAAGACGGCGATCATCCCCGCGCTCACCTACCGCCCGCGGCGCGCCGTGACGACGCAGCTCGCCCTGTCGGCCGAGCTGAACAACGTCGGTTTCTTCCCGGGCGCCGTCGGCGCCGACAAGCGGGATATCCTCGACCAGCTGCGCATGCCCGAGGGCCAGACGATCGCCCTGGCGCAGCGGATCGACGCGTCCTGGGACACGCGGGACACCCCCTTCGCCGCGACCCGGGGTTTCCTGCTCTCCGGCGGCGTCGAGCACGTCGACGCCTTCGACGCCTTCGCCTCCGTCAAGACGAAATCGAGCTTCCCCGAGAGCCACTTTCTGCGATTCACGGGCCGCGTGTCGGGCTATATCCCCCTCGCGCAGCGGTCGCGGCTCACCCTCGCCCTGAGCCTGTCCGGAGGGTATATTCAGCCGCTCGTGGCCGAGAGCGGGACGTACCCGGATCGCCTGTTCTTCCTCGGCGGCGTCGACTCGCTCCGTTCCCATCTGGCCGAGTCGCTGTATCCGGAAGACGGGCTCGAGGAGGCGAGAAAGGCGCTGGGCGAGAGCGCCGGGGTCTCGACCGACGATATCCCCCGCGGCGGGACGGTGATGGTGAACCCGCGCGCCGAGCTGCGCATTCCGCTGACCGATCTGCTCCAGCTCGGGCTCTTCCTCGACGCGGGCAACCTCTGGATCAGGGCGAAGAACGTCAACCTCGATCCGCGGCTGCTCCGCTACGGGCTCGGCGCCGGCCTGCGGGTGAACACGCCCATCGGTCCCCTCGCCTTCGACTACGGCTTCAACCTGGATCCACGCGATGAGCTGGACGAAATCGACGGCGCACTCCACTTCTCCGTGGGGCTCTTCTGACAGGCAGCATCACGCGCGACCCGCGTGAGGCGGCTCCCAACGCACGATGACAACGAGGCTCCCCTGATGAACCGTTCACTCCGCATGTGTGCCCTGCTCGCTCTGACTTCGACCCTCACGCTCACCGGCTGCGGAGACGACAGCGCCGCGCCAAGCAGCACGGCGAGCACCTCCGGCGGCGGCGGTGGAGAGGGCGGGCAAGGCGGGCACGGTGGGGCCGGCAGCGCCGCGGGCGGCGGCGGGACGGGCGGGCAAGGCGGCTCGGCGAGCAGCGCCTCGGCGGGTGGCGGCGACGCCTCGGGAGGCGGCGGGACGGGCGGGCAAGGCGGCTCGGCGAGCAGCTCTTCGGCTGGCGGCGGTGGAGAGGGTGGGCAAGACGCCTCGGCGAGCAGCTCTTCGGCAGGCGGCGGCTCGGCCAGCAGCTCTTCGACAGGCGGCGACTCGGCGGCGAGCAGCTCTTCGACAGGCGGCGGCTCGGCGAGCAGCTCTTCGACAGGCGGCGACTCGGCGGCCAGCAGCTCTTCGGCGGGCGGCGGCTCGGCCAGCAGCTCTTCGGCAGGCGGCGACTCGGCGGCGAGCAGCTCTTCGGCAGGCGGCGGCTCGGCCAGCAGCTCTTCGGCGGGTGGTGACTCGGCGGGTGGCGGCGATGCCACGGGCGGTGGCTCGGCAGGCGGCGGCGGAGAGGGCGGGACCGCGGTGTGCGGCGACCTGCGGTGTGACGCCGGCGAAACGTGCGAGAGCTGTCCCGGCGACTGCGCCGGGTGCGCGCCGGTCTGCGGAGACACGCGCTGCGAAGCGCCGGAGACGTGCGGTTCGTGCGCCGCCGACTGCGGCGCGTGCCCCCCGCCGGTCTGCGGAGACGGCACGTGCGAGCCCGGGAGGGAGACCTGCCATGCGTGCGCCGCCGACTGCGGCGAGTGCCCGTCGGCCGAGTGCAGCCACGACCTCTGCGAGGAAGGGGCGCCCCTCGTCAACGACTGCGACCCGTGCGTGACCGCGCTGTGCGCGGAGGACCCGGCGTGCTGCATGAGCTCGTGGGACTCCTACTGCGTCAAAGGCCTCGCCGCCGCCTGCGGGCGGGCCTGCGGGTGCGCTCACGACCTCTGCGAGACGGGCGAGGCGCTCGACCCGTCCTGCAACAGCTGCGTCGCGACCGTGTGCGACGAGGACGTGGGAGACAGCCTGTGCTGCTGGCTCGGGTGGGACGAGAGCTGCGTCGCGCTCTCGCAGATACTGTGCGACGCCACGTGCCCGTGAGCCCGGCTCGCCGCACGCCACGCGAGCGGCCTCCGGCGGCCGACCGCCGTTGTCCCCTCGGACGGCGGTCGGCCGACATCGCCCCCTCGGGCCGGCCGATGTCGCGCCCTCGAACCGGGCTCGCCGCCGCGCTCAGCGCGCCGTCGCCGCCTTCATCTCGCGGACGAAGCGCGTGACGGAGCGCGCGGCCGCCTCGCGCTCGCCGACGTGCGCGGCGACCCGCTGGACGACCGCGGAGCCGCTGACCACGCCGAACGCCCCCGCGGCGAGGGCGTCGCGCACATGCTCGGGCTTGGAGATGCCAAACCCCAGGATCGCGGGCGGCGCGCCGAACCGCCGCAGCGTCTCGAACAGCGCCCCGTGGCCGAGGTGCAGCTGCTCGTCCGCCCCGGTCACGCCCTTGCGCGTGACGCAGTAGGTGTACGCCTTGCACCGCTCCGCGAGCTGCTGCAGTGTGGCCTCGGAGGCGTTGAGCGGCGCGATCAGCACCGGTGCCACGCCGACCGCGCGTGCCGCCGCCACGTACGGGTCCGACTCCTTCACCGGAACGTCGGCGACGAGCACGCTGTCGACCCCGGCCTCGGCCACCGACGCGTAGAACGCCTTGAGATCGCGGTGCTTCACCAGGTTCGCGTACGTCAGGATGCCGACCGGCACCTCCGGCGCTTCGGCCCGGAACCGCGTCAAGAGCTCGATGCAGTCGCCCGGTCTCACGCCGGCCTCCAGCGCCCGCACGGCGGCCGCCTGGATCGTCGGGCCGTCCGCGATCGGATCCGAGAACGGGATCCCGACCTCGATCGCGTCCGCGCCTCCCTCCACCGCCGCGCGCAGCAGCCGCAGGCTCGTGGCCAGGTCGGGATCTCCCAGCATCAGGAAGGGGATGAACGCCCCCTCACCCCGCTGCCGCAGCCGCTCGAATGCGCGCTCGTAGCGCGTCGTCATCGCCTCCCGACTCATGTCGACCTCCCGGGATCGAGCAGCTTCTGCGCCTGCTCCATGTCCTTGTCTCCGCGGCCCGACAGGTTCACGACGAGCACCGTCTCTCGCCCTGCCTGCGCCGCCTCCGCCGCCATCTTCAGCGCGTGCGCGATCGCGTGCGCCGACTCGAACGCCGGGATGATGCCCTCGCTCCGCGCGAGCTTCTGGAACGCGCCGAGCGCCTCGTCGTCGGTCGCCGCCACGTACGTCGCCCGGCCCGACGTCATCAGGTGCGCGTGCTCCGGCCCGACGCCGGGGTAGTCGAGCCCCGCCGACACCGAGTGCGTCTCGGCGACCTGCCCGTGCTCGTCCTGGAGGATGTAGGTCTCCGACCCGTGCAGCACCCCCGGGCGGCCCTTGAGCAGCGTCGCGCCGTGTTTGTCCGTCGAGAGCCCGTGGCCCGCGGGC
This sequence comes from Sorangium sp. So ce375, assembly GCF_051473855.1. NCBI lineage: Bacteria > Pseudomonadati > Myxococcota > Polyangiales > Polyangiaceae > Sorangium > Sorangium sp. So ce375. The sequence goes on along the minus strand of NZ_CP150335.1, from coordinate 1,672,602 downwards.
TCGACGCCGATCAGCGCCACGCCCTTGTCCGGGATGAACTCCGAGAAGATCCCCATCGCGTTGCTACCCCCGCCCACGCACGCGACCACCGCGTCCGGCAGGCGCCCCTCCGCCTCCAGGATCTGGGCGCGCGCCTCACGGCCGATCACCCACTGGAAGTCGCGCACGATCGTGGGGAACGGGTGAGGCCCGGCCACGGTCCCGATCAGGTAGTGCGTGTCCTCGTAGCTCTCGGTCCAGTAGCGCAGCGCCTCGTTGAGGGCGTCCTTCAGCGTCTGCGTGCCCGAGCTCACGGGCACCACCTCGGCCCCCATGAGGCGCATCCGGAAGACGTTGAGCCGCTGCCGCTCCACGTCCTTCGCGCCCATGTAGATGCGCGTGGGCATCCCGAGCAGGGCCCCGATCATCGCGGTCGCGACGCCGTGCTGGCCTGCCCCCGTCTCGGCGATGAGCCGCTTCTTGCCCATGCGCCGCGCGAGCAGCCCCTGGCCGAGCGCCTGGTTGGTCTTGTGTGCGCCGCCGTGCAGCAGGTCCTCGCGCTTCAGGTACAGCTTCACCCGCGGGTCGCCCGTCAGGTTGCGGCACAGGGTGAGCGGCGTCGGGCGGCCGGCGTAGGTCGTCAGCAGGGCGTCGAACTCCGCCGCGAACGACGGATCGCCGCGCGCCTCCAGGTACGCGCGCTCGAGCTGCTCGAGCGCGGGTACGAGGATCTCCGGGACATAGGCGCCCCCAAAGGCGCCAAAGCGACCGCTTTGCTGCATGGTGATTGCCTCGATCGTCGGTGGTGCGTTGTGCGTTGTGAGAGCTCAGGTCAGGGACTGGCGCGGTTCTCCGGGGCCGCGGGGTCACGGTCGTGGCGCGACGGGCCGCGCGCGCTGTCGAACAGGCGCACGAGCAGGTCGGCGCACTTCTCGCCGGGCGCGCGCTCCACGCCCGACGCGACGTCGAGCCCCCACGTCCCCACACGGCGCGCCGTGGCGATGTTGTCCGGGGTCAGCCCGCCCGCGAGCAGGCTCCGGCCGCGCGCCGGATGCCCCTCGAGCGCGCTCCAGGCGAACGTCCGCCCGGTGCCTCCCCGCGCCTCCGCCGTGCGCGTATCGAAGACCAGCCGATCCGTGCGGCGCTCGACCTCGGCGCTTGCACCCTGCTCGCCCGCCTCGCTGGCCGCCTCCCCGGACGGCGCCATCGGAACCGCCTTCCAGACCTCGCACCCCTCGGGGAGCGCGCGCCGCAGCGCCTCGATGAACCCGGCGTCCTCGTCGCCGTGCAGCTGCACGGCCCGCAGCCCCAGCGCCTGCGCCGTATCGGCGACGAGATCCACGGATTGATTGAGGAATACGCCCACGAAGGGCAGCCCCGCCGCGGTGGCGATCAAGATCTCCGCCTGCTCGCGCGTCACCCGCCGCGGCGAGGCCTCCGCGAAGATGAGCCCGCCGAACCGGGCCCCGAGCCGCTCCGCCTCGCGCGCGTCCCCGGGCCGGGTCAGGCCGCAGATCTTCACCCTGCCGGTCACCAGCGCGCGCGCCGCGTCGGCGATGTCGGGGCTGCGCATGAGCGACGTGCCCACGAGGAACCCGTCCACCGAGGGCGCGAGCCGCTCCACGTGGGCGCGCGACTCCACGCCCGACTCCGCGATGACGATCCGGTCGCGCGGCACGCGCGGCGCCAGCCGCTCAGAGACCGCGAGATCGACCTTGAGCGTCTTGAGATCCCGGTTGTTGATGCCGATCACCGGCGCCGGCAGCGCCAGCGCCCGCTCGAGCTCCGCCTCGTCGTGGACCTCGACCAGGCAGTCCATGCCGAGCGCCTCGGCGGCGCCCAGGCACAAGAGCGCGGTCGTGTCGTCCAGCACCGACAGCATCAGCAGGATCGCGTCCGCGCCGTTCGCCCGCGCCTCGACCACCTGGTAGGGCGTCACGACGAAGTCCTTGCAGAGGATCGGGACGTCCACGACCGCGCGCACGGCCTGGAGGATCTCGAAGCTGCCCTGAAAGAAGGGCTCGTCGGTCAGCACGCTCACCGCGTCGGCGACGCCGTAGTACGCGGCGGCGACGGCGTGCGGGTCGAAATCCGGCCGGATGAGGCCCTCGGATGGCGAGGCCTTCTTGCACTCCAGGACGAAGCGCGCGCCCGGCGCGGAGAGCGCGCGCCGGAGGCTCTTCGAGGTGGGCGGCGCATTCGCCCTCAGGCTGGCGAGCGGGGTCCGTCGCTCGCGCTCCGCCACGTCCGCTCGCTTCCGCTCCACGATGCGCGCGAGCACATTGCCTTGCTCAGCCACGATTCGCCTCCTTCCGCGCTTCTTGGGCCCCTTCTCGGCTCAGCGCCACGAAGCGCGTGAGCCGCTCCGCCGCGCGCCCCGAGCTCAATGCCGCGAGCGCCAGGGCCGTCCCCTCGCGCAGGCTCTCGGCGCGCCCGGCGATCCAGAGCAGCGCTCCCGCGTTGATCGCGACCGCGTCGCGGTGCGCGGGCGCGCCGCGCCCGGCGAGCAGGTCGCGCAGCCACGCCGCGTTCGCCGCCGGGCCGGCGCCTCGCAGCGCCTCGATCGGCGCCGGCGCCACCCCCGCGTCGGCCGGGTCGATCACCAGCTCCTCGACCACCCCGTCGCGCAGCCGCGCCGCGCGCGTCGGCGCGTGCAGCGCCACCTCGTCGAGCCCCCCGCCGTGCACCACGAGCGCCGCCTGACACCCGAGCATGCCGAGCGTGCGCGCCGCGTGCGTGACGAGCTCCGGAGAGTAGATGCCCATCACCTGGATCGGCGGCGCGCTCGGGTTCACGAGCGGCCCGAGAAGGTTCATGATCGTGCGCACCTTGAGCGCGCGACGCACCGGCATCGCGTGCCGCATGCCCGCGTGGTACTGCGGCGCGAAGAGGAAGCAGAAGCCCACCTCGTCGAGGGCGCGGCGCGACACCTCCGCCGGCGGATCGAGCCGGGCGCCGAGCGCCTCGAGCGCGTCGGCCGAGCCGCACTGCGACGAGACAGAGCGGTTGCCGTGTTTGGCGACAGGCAGCCCGGCTTCGGCCGCGACGAAGGCGACCGCGGTCGACACATTGACCGTCGACTGCCCGTCTCCGCCCGTCCCGCAGCAGTCCGCATACGCGTAGGCCGGCCGAGCGAACGGCGCCGCGGCCGCCCGCAGCGCACGCGCTGCGCCCGCGATCTCCGCGGGCGTCTCGCCCTTCGCCTTGAGCGCCACGAGCAACGCCGAGAGCTCCACCTCGGTCAGCGCCCCCGCGAACACGTCACGGAACAGCGCCTCGTTCTGCTCTGCGGAGAGGTCCACGCCCGCGCAGAGCGCATCGATCACTGCATGCATCATGGTTCTCCCCTCATCTGCACGGCGGTTCCGCCAGACACGGCTCCTCGGGACTCTCCGAGAAGAGCTGTTTTTTTTGCGCTCGTCCGCTTCGACGACGCCGCGGGGCGGCAAGCAACGCGCCCCAGAGCCCATGGCGTAGGACATACGGCCCGATGGAATCATTCGATACTCGAGCACGAACGACCCGCGACGGCGCCCGTTCACAGCGTGAGCTACCCGGATGGGGGCATCCCGCGTGACGCGGAGCGCTCCGCCAACACACAACCGATGCAGCCGCCTGTCCGAGCGCTTATCGGCCTGGAATCGAAGCTTGGAGCTGATAGACGCCGGTCACGAACACCGGCTGACCTCCCCTGGCGGGTCCCTCGCCGTGTCGTAAAGCTGGCCACCCCCAGGTCGCATGTCGGCGCTCGCCCCGAGCTGGGAGATGGCGTTTCGTGGACTGGGTATGGCTAGCACTGACTCGACTCCCCGTCCCCTGATGGTTCCCAGGAGGATGCTCCTGTCGGACAGCGCGGCCGCTGCTTCGATAAAGCCCAAGGAACACTCCTCCGGCAGGATCACCTCAAGGACCTCGACCGGCCTCGCGAGATAGCTCCCGCGACGCAGCCGAGCAGCCTTCTCAGTCGCCCACATAGCACCCAGGCGATGCTTGGGTGACATCGCACGACCGTTCTCCTGCCTCACTGACTCAATGGAGGCACAACGGGAGACGCACGTCCGAACCGAGCGACGCCATGCCCGTGGCCACGCGTCAACACGAAGCCAACCGGCATAGATCACCCGTCTCGTTCGCGCTCCGTTCGAAATAAATCACCCGAGGCAATCCACGAAAGCCACGCGTGATGCACCCCACGAGCAGCGCGATACTAGGAAGCAAACAAACTTAGTCAATGGACAAAGAATCAAGACCTAACATTTAAACAAAACCAAGAAGTCGTAACCCAATCGTCACAATCTGCGATTTATCCGTAACCTGTTCGCCACAATCCACGAACCCTTCTGCTCGAGCAAAAATTCGCATCACCGGCACACGTCACACACGCCAGAGGACAAGCACGAATCACGACGTGCCAGCGGCCACGATCGACTTGACTTCTCAGAACTCATTTGCTTTCCTTTACGCCGAGCGGGTTTGCGCCGAGCGAGTGGGACGCGCGACCAGCTCCGCACCAGAACTTAGGACGTGGTCAGGGGTGACACCGCGAAGACGTGCGGACCTGGCTGCAGTCAGCAGCACCCAGCCGGATCGCTCCGAGAACGGCATCCATGTTGGCTCGCTTCACTAGAGCGCAGTCAACATGGGCCTCTCGTCCCGCTCGAGACGGCAACGGTCTTTCACATCCACCGTCGAATTACAGGTCAACCAGCACGGAGCTACAGAGAGCTACATGGCGACGTCAAAATCATGCTTTTTGATCCTTGGCCCGATGTTCGCGGCCATTCTCAGCACATCGTGCGCTCCTGCCGATCAGGAGCTCGGCTCAGAGGGCGTTCAGGCCGCGTCGAGCCCCCTCACCGCGCATGACCGGCTCGTGGCGTGCGACGGCGACCCCCGCGTGATCGCGGGGCTCGTCAGCCGAGAAGTCTGCGCAGGCGCTGACATCTTCCTTCGCGAGACCTTCGAGGGCAACGGCCGCACCTGCGGCAGCTGCCACCCCGCCACCAACAACTTCACGATCGATGGGCCCTTCATCAGCTCGCTCCCGAGCAGCGATCCTCTGTTCGTCTTCGAGTACGATCCCAACCTGGCCACGCTCGAGACGGCCGACCTGCGCCCGCTCGGCTTGATCCTCGAGAACGTCGACGGCACGGATGACCTGGCGAACAAGTTCACGCTGCGATCCGTCCCCCACACGCTGTCGATGGCGACGAGCATTACGCCCGATCCGGTCGACGGGACGGCCACGCCCCCGGTCCACCGCACGGGCTGGTCGGGCGATGGCGCCCCGGGCTCCGGCTCGCTCCGCGACTTCCTCGCCGGCGCGGTCAAGCAGCACCTCCCGACGGATCTCAGCCGCCAAGCAGGGGTATCGTTCCGGGCGCCCACAGAGGACGAGCTCGACCTGGCCCTGGACTACCAGCTGACCCTCGGGCGGAGCAACGAGCTCGATCTGACGACGGTCGCACTAACAGACGCCCAGGCCGAGGACGGCCGGGTGGCTTACCTCGATCCCGCGAGGGGCCGCTGCAACCTGTGCCACCGCAACGCCGGCGCGAACGACCAGGGCTCCGGGCTGAACCGCAACTCGGACACGGGGACCAGAAAGGTCCCGGTGACCACCCTTATCGGGCGGTTCGACGGCGGGTTCGGCGGTCAGGGGCTCGCCACGCCCAACATCGACGTCCTCGGCGAAGGGGCCCTGACCGGGTTCGGCGACGGCACGTTCAACCCCCCGCCCCTCATCGAGGCCGCGGACACCGCCCCCTTCTTCCATACCAACTCCGCCAGCACGCTCGAGCAGGCGATCACCTTCTATAACTCCGAAGAGTTCGAGGAGTCGCCGGCGGCCCAGGAGCTGGAAGGGGTGTTCGGCGGCCCTGTCGCGATGTCCGAGACCGACATCGTGAAGATCGGGCGCTTCCTTCGCGTCCTCAACGCCGCGTTCAACCTCGACATCGCGAACCAGCGCCTGCAGGCGGCTCACCAGCTCGTCGACCAGTTCCATAACACGCGCGTCGACGTGCAGCAGGGTCTGCTGAAGATGGCTCGGATCGAGATCGACGACGCGCTGGAAGTCCTCTCCGGCGCGAACACGTACGGCTCCACGCTGCACGGCATCGCGCAGGTGCGCCTGCTGCTGGCGAAGACGGAGATCGCGGCAGCCCTCTCGGCCACCTCTTGGTCGACGCGCCGGACCAAGATCTCGACGGCCATCACGCGGGTCCAGAGCGCCCGCGGCCAGTTCGGCACCAACATCGCCTTCCAGCTCGGCGAGGGCAACCTGATGTATTAGCAGGTGCCGAGGCGCCCCTAGCCCACCGGCGGCCCCGCCCGCGGGCGTGACTTCCTAGCCGAAGCACGCCCGCGTGGCCGTGCTCCTGTGCCACCACCGCCGCATCGACCTCGAGAGACACCTGTCGCCTCTCTCGGCCGCGAAGCGCAGCGATCTGAACGCTGCGGCGCTGCCCGTTCTTCAGCACGCCATCCGGCAGGTCAACCGCCACCTCGGCTCCCGGCAGAGGGCGGAGCCCCCAATCACCTCCCGTCCACGTCCTTGACGTCGCTCATCTCGAGCGCCGGATACCCGTCGCGATGTGCCGCGCCGTCGTCGCGTGCTCGGCGGGCGGCGCCACGTCGACGCCGGAGAGCGGCGGGCTACCTACCCGCCAACTTATATAAAACAGCAACCTGACGTGCTCCCTCTCGCGAGGTCGCGCCGCCGACGAAACCATTGAACAATTTACTCATTCACCACAAAGCAAAATCCACGTGACATTACCGTCAACATCCATTGTCGACACCCATCGCATCCGCCGAGCGCCACACGAAAGCAACCGAATTGCCCGCCCAATCACACAAGAGCGAACCGCAATCGCCATATTCGAATTTAGCAGGATATGGACCTTGCAGCATTGACGTTCCCGACATTACATTCCGTCGCCGCCAGCCCCAATCCGGTGACTTCATGAAAGCGCAGATCATCGACGTCGTCAGCTTCTTGCCAGAACGTAAGATGGTCAATGAACCATCCGCGGAGACCTCGGCCGACGCTCTGGCGGGCAACGCCTTCTTCAACGGCGTTCGTGAGCGGAGGTTCGCATCGCCGGATTATCTCTCCGAGGATCTCGGCGTCCGCGCCGTCCAGCGGCTCCTGGAGAGGACGGGGATCCGGCCGGAGTCGATCGATCTCATCGTGTGCTCCTGCATCTTCTCGGACACGTTCTGGCCCGGCATAGGTCCTGCGATACAGCATCGTGTCGGCGCGAAGCAGGCGACGATCCTCAACATCGACACGAGCTGCTCGTCGTATCTGTCGGGGTTGAGCACGGCCCGTGCGTTCATCGAGTCCGGGCAGTACCGGACCGTCGTCGTCGTCACGGTGACGAATTTCATCTCCCGCCTGCCCGAGTTCCAGAAATCGCGCCGCTCATCCGTGCTCGGCGACGGCGCCTCGGCCACGCTCGTCGTGCGCGGCGAGGGGTCCATCCTGGCTCGTTACGAGCGCTCCCACGGGGAGCACTACGGTCTGTTCCGGTTCGAGCCCGATTTCGTGGACGGGCAGTTCAAGAACTACTGGGAACGTGGCTGCGGCCCGATCACCGTCAACTTCTCCCAGGACATGGTCGACGCGATCCGCAACAACGCGCTGCAGCTGTTACCCGACGCCGTCAAGCGGTGCCTCGCGGAGGCGAAGTTATCAACGAGCGACGTCAACCTGTTGATCACGCACCAGCCGAACGAGATGTTCTTGAAGGAATGGCGCAGCCGGATCGGGATCCAGCCTCCGCGGACGCACGACACCCTCGATCGCTGCGGCAACATGTTTCAAGGGTCGATTCCGGTCACGCTGGCGGACGCGCTCGACAACGGTCGCGTCCGCCGCGGCGACATCATCGCGCTCGGGACGTTCTCGAACGGCGGAGATTTCGTGAGCGCGATGGTTCTACGCTGGCTCTGACGTAAACCATACGGTTACGCGCCGCTGGCTCCGCCGAGCGTCATGTGTGGCGGCCCTGAGACGTAGACGGGCTCGCACGCTCGCGAGCGCCCGTGGCGCACCGTTCTGGTTCACAACTTGTTCAGCTCGCCAGCAGGCGAGCCAGCCGCGCGTCGCGGAGTGTTCGCGCTCGCGCATTGAGAAGGACACCGTTATGAAGCTGGTCGACGCGCTTGTCCAGGCCCTCCGAGATTGGGGCGTTCGGTACGTCTTCGGCGTCAGTGGTGCCAACATCGAGCACGTACACGACGCGATCCACAGACACGGGCAGGGGAAGCTGCACTCCGTTCTAGCGAAGAGCGAGGTCGGCGCGGCCTTCATGGCGGACGGCAGGGCGAGGATCCACAACACGCTGGCTGTCTGCTGCGCGACGTCCGGCGGTGGGATGCTCAACCTCGCGGTCGGGATCGCCGAATCCTATGCCGAGTCGGTCCCCGTGCTCGCCCTCGTCGGTCAGCCTTCGACGCCGCTCGAAGGACGCGGCGCATTCCAGGACTCGTCCGGCATCGGCCATTGTGTCGATGCCGTGAAATTCTGGCAGTCGATCTCCAAGTACGTCGGGAAGATCAAGCAGGCCGGTGACTTCTGGCCGATGCTCTCTGGCGCCGTCGAGGCGGCGATGTCGGGTCGGCGCGGCCCGGCGGTGCTCCTCTTGCCCCGCGATGTCTTCGACCTGGAAGTCGGCGCGTTCCCGACGTGGTGGCCGGCCGATCTGGAGCTCATCGGAAGGCCCCCGCCGGTCGCGCTCGGCGAGGCGCAAGCGCTGCTCGCGGCCATCCGCAGCGCGCGCCGGCCGCTGCTCCTGATCGGCCAGGGAGTACGACGCTCTCGGGACGCGGCGGCCGTGGGGGCGTTTGCCCGCGAGCTCGGCATACCCGTCGTCACCACCATGTCAGCACGCGCCGAGTTTCCCAACCACGATCCGCTCTACCTGGGAATGATCGGGGCGGCGGGTCACCCCTCGGCGCACGAGTACCTGAACGCGAAGGCGGATCTCATCATCGCGGCCGGCACCTCGCTCGACATCATGACGCGCGTCGCCGTCGAGAAGAGCTTCAAGGACAAGCGCTTCGCGGTGATCGACATCGACACCGAGGCGGTCCATCGCGTCGTGAAGCCAGAGGTCACGATCCGGGCCGACGTCGGCCTGGCGTTCCGTGCGCTCCTGAAGCTCCTCGACAAGTCCTCGCTCAGGCCGTTCCCGCCGGTTCACGAATACTCCCGGCGCTACTACGAGCCTCGCCTGGCGCCTCCCCTCCCAGGCGACGATCCGAAGACGGACCAAGGCCCCATGCTCCTGCAGAGCCAGGCCCTGCGCATCCTCGCAGGACACCTGCCGGACCGAGGCCACATCGTCTTTGACGCCGGCAACTGCGCCGCTGCGGCCATGCACTACCACCCCGTCCCGGAGGGGTCGACATCGACCATCGCGCTCGGCATGGGAGGGATGGGGTACTCGATCCCCGCAGGGATCGCCGCGCAGCTCGGGTCGGAGCCGGGCACGAGGACGATGGTGCTCTGCGGCGACGGCGCGTTCCTCATGCTCGGCATGGAGGTCCATACCGCGATCGACCTCCGCCTGCCCGTCCTCTTCGTCGTCTTCAACAACGCGATGCACGGCATGTGCGCCACGCGCCAACAGACGTACTTCCAATCGCGCATCGAGGCCGTGCGCTATCCGCGCGTCGGCTTCGCGTCAGTCGCGCGTGGCCTCGCCCCCGAAGACCAACTCTGGGTGGGAGCTGCGTCCACCCCAGAGGAACTACGTGAGCGCCTGCAGGAATATTACGACAACCACGGCGATCTGCCTGGCGTGCTCGACCTTCACCTTACACGCGAGGAATTGCCGCCTTTTGCGCCCTTCCTCGGCGCAGACGCGCCGACCATCCCGGCCTCAGCGTTCGCCGCACAGCGCTCCGCGTAACGCGACTACAAACAACGTACCGAGACACCGGCGGAGCGCCGTGCACTCCGGTGGTGGCGTTTGAGTGTCAAAACAGCAACGATAGGTTGACACGGCCGGTGGCCTGGCGGGAAACCTTGAGAAGATTGTTGGCGGCGCTACCGTTCCGTTCTATGAACAGCGCGCCGTAAGGCCACGGAGACGGTGACCTGCTGATTCACTAGGAGGCTTTATGAAGATCTATGGACTCGCGATGAGCACGTGTACCCAGAGAGCGCTGATCGTCCTCGCCGAGAAGGGCAGCGAAGCGGAGCTCGTGCCGGTGGACCTCATGAAGGGCGAGCACAAGCAGCCCGCGTACCTCGCGCGGCACCCGTTCGGCGTGATCCCTGTGCTCGATGACGACGGCTTCACCGTGTACGAGTCGCGGGCGATCATGCGTTATCTGGATCAGAGGCTCGGCGGCGCTCCGCTCACCCCGAGCGACCCGAAGGCGCGGGCGCAGATGGAGCAGTGGATCAGCGTCGAGCAGTCCTATTTCAGCCCGCACGTGCTCACCATCATCCACCAGCGCCTCCTCGGGCCGATGCGCGGAGCGCAGCCGGACGAGGCGGTCGTCGACCAGGCGAAGGGCGAGATCGCGAAGGCCTTCGACGTCGTCGGCAAGGCGCTCGCCAAGCAGGAGTACCTGGCGGGCGAGGCCTTCTCTCTCGCGGACGTCTCCTGGATGCCGTACGTACAGTACCTCTTCGTGACTGGCACCGGGGATGTCGTGACGAGCAACGACCACGTCAATGCGTGGTGGAAGCGCGTCAGCGCACGGCCTTCTTGGAAGAGGGTCGCGGCCCAGGCGGCGCCGCCGAAGGGCTGACGATCGCGCCCCCCATGCGGTGGCTTGCGCGGGAGACCGCGCTCGCCGGCTCGCCGCGACGTCTCTGACAGCCGCCGCGCGCCGCACATCGCGGACGCTGGCAACGATGCGGGGCGCGGGCGGGCGGTGCGTCCTCGGACGCCCGCCGCCCGCGCTCACGCACATCGGTGCTCTTCGCGGTGGGCGTGTCGCGAGGGTCCTGGCAGGTTGCATGTTTCTGTTGTCGGGTCCGCGCTCCACGAACGATGATATGAAAAACATCAATCTCAAGCTCGTCGCTGCTGCTAGCGTCCTGTTCATCGGGCTCCTCGGGCTGATCGGCGGGCTTGTGTCCGGGTCCGCCGAGGCGGAGGAGGAGAAGCAGGTGAAACAGCCAGAGACCGGCGCGAGGCCGGAATTGATATATGCCGTCGACCCGCTCTGCGGGTGGTGTTACGGCTTCACCCCTGTCATGCGGCAGATCAGGAAGGACTTCGCCGGCAAGGTGGAGTTCAGGATCATGAGCGGCGGGCTCGCCACCGGGGACATGGCGGCGCCGCTCAAGGAGAACTACGAGTACATCAAGAACGCCCTCACGGTCGTCGAGCGGTCGACGGGAGTGAAATTCGGACAGCCATTCAGAGACCTGCTCGAAGAAGGCAGCTACTTCAACGACTCCGAACCGCCCAGCATCGCGCTGACCGTGGTCAAAGAGATGAAGCCCGAGGTCGCGTTCGATTATGGGCACAAGCTCCATTCAACGATCTTCATGGATGGAAAGAGCCTGAACGACGCCGCGACCTACCGGAGCCTGGCGGCAGAATTTCAGCTCGATCAGGACGAGTTCATGCGCAAATTCACGGACAGCGCCTACAAGGCGAGGACCAACCGAGAGTTCGACGAGGTGAAGCGGCTCGGGGTCCGTGGCTTCCCTTCGCTGGTCCTGCGCAAGGGCAACAAGATCGAGGTTATCACGAGAGGTTACGAGAGCTACCCCAGCGTCAAGAGCAAGCTGGACAAGGTGCTCTAGCACTGTCCTCGTGAGCAGCCGCAGGCGCTCGCGAGATGGAGGACGCGATGACGACAGAGAAGCGGATCCATGACCGAGCGTCGATTCTCACGTGCGGGATCGACGTCAAGGACATTCCAGAGCTCATCAACGCCGAGAGGATGGACTTCACGAAGCCGGAGACGGCCCAGTGGATGGCGTCCCAGAAGAAGGACGCCTACCGTCATGATGAGATCTTCGGCACCTCGTGTACCTTGACGGAGTTCATCGAGTGCCCGCTCGAGATTGTGTACGACTACACCGCGAACGCCTTCAGCATGGAGGAGTGGACGGCGACGGTCCGGAGCTTCGAGCACGTCGGTGGAGGTCTCTACCGCGGCGTCGACGCGATCGCCAAGAACACGCCGCTCTACCTGCGCATCGAGGCCAATGACGCCGCGCGCACGGTCGATTTTCTCTGCGCGTGGGATCAGGGGCTGGATCTCTGGATGCGCTATTTTTTCCGGCTCTTCGACGCGTTCCCGGTGATCGGCAAGCCCGGCACGATCCTCCTCTGGACCAATTACAAGCACCCTTACTACGACAAGAACAGCGCCGCCCCTTCCTATATCATGGAGTCACGCGCACGCGCCGATCGCCCTTGGGTCGGCGAGTTCTGGGACCTGTTCAACGTGGTCCACGGGATGGAAGCGCGGAACATCAAGACGATCCTCGAACACCGCTTCCGATCACTCGAAGCCGCGGCGCGGCGCGGCGCGAAGTGATCTTCTCTTTCTGTTGATCGCGCACAGCCCTCCAGCTCATCTCCGCACTTCACCCGAGACCAACGCGACAGCCGGCGCCGGCGGTATGCCTGCCGACGCTGGGCCTTCCGGCGCAGCTCTGATCAGGACGCCTCGATGGTGTCGCGCGGAGCGGCGCTCACCTTCGGGTCGCTCCAGCCATAGCGGGGAGAAGTGCGATCGCGCGGCCTGGAATGGAGGTTCGCCCGCGTCGCGGTCCTTGATTGGATCGACGCGGGCGAACGGGCCGCGCGAAGCGGCCCTGAGAGGCTGGCTGTTACGATGCCGTGTCCCCGCGCAGCTGCGTGACCGCGTTCCGCATGAGCCGGAGGCCCACGTTGTCGTCCTGCGTGAGGATGGACTCGGGGTGGAACTGCACGGCTGCGATCGGGAGCTCCGCGTGCTCGATGGCCATCACCACCCCGTCCTCGCTCTCGGCCGTGACCCGGATGGATGCAGGCAGCGCGTCGCGCATGGCATGGAGCGAATGGTAGCGGCCTGCGCGGAACTCGCGCGGAAGCTCGTCGAAGAGGCGCCCGCCGAGCACGCGGATGTTCGATGCCTTGCCGTGCATCGGGTAGTCGAGGACGGCGAGCTTGCCCCCAAAATGCTCGACGATCCCCTGCAAGCCAAGGCATACACCGAAGACGGGCAGCCGCCGCGAGAGGACCGCGTTGAGCGTCGCCGAGAGGGCGAAATCGCTCGGCGAGCCAGGGCCGGGCGAGAGGACCACGAGGTCGGGTTTGTACGTGTCGAGGTCCTTGTGCGGGAAACCGGCGCGAAGCGTCACCACGTCGGCGCCCGTCTGCCGGAGGTAGTTGGCCAGCGTGTGCACAAAGGAATCCTGGTGATCCACGAGCAGGATGGTGCGGCCACGCCCCGACGGCCGGCTGATGGCGGTCGGCGTCGACGCGGCGACGCCGCGCGGCCTGCGGATCGCGTCGAGGAGCGCCGACGCCTTCACGTGCGTCTCGCGCTCCTCCTCGTCCGGATCGGAGTCGAAGAGCAGCGTCGCGCCGACCCGGACCTGAGCCACGCCGTCCTTGACCCGGATCGTGCGGAGCGTGAGCCCCGTATTCATGCCGCCGTCAAAGCCGATCATGCCGACGGCGGCCCCGTACCATGCCCGCGGCGAGCGCTCGTGGTCCTCGATGAACTGCATGGCCCAAGGCTTCGGCGCCCCCGTGACCGTGACCGCCCATGCGTGCGCCAGGAACGCGTCGAGCGCATCGAAGCCCTCGCGCAGGCGTCCTTCGACGTGATCGACCGTGTGGATCAGCCGCGAGTACATCTCGATCTGCCGCCGCCCGATCACGCGAACGCTGCCCGGCACGCAGATGCGGGATTTGTCGTTGCGATCGACGTCGGTGCACATCGTGAGCTCCGACTCGTCCTTCTCGGACGCGAGGAGACGCGCGATCTGCTTGGCATCGGCGAGCGGATCGCTGCCGCGAGGGATGGTGCCCGAGATGGGGCAGGTCTCGACGCGATCTCCGTCGACGCGCACGTACATCTCCGGCGAGGCGCCGATGAGATACTCGGCGCTGCCGAGGTTCATTAAAAACCCGTAGGGCGCTGGGTTGCGCTCACATAGTCGGCGGAACAGCTCCGTCGGAGCGACGGGGCAGGGTTCATAGAGCGTCTGGCTCGGGACAACCTCGAAGAGATCGCCGCGCTTGAAGGCCTCGCGGGCCGACCGAACGAGCTCGGCGTACTCGCCTGGAGCGTACTCGTTCTCCGGAGCGCGGTCGGCGCCGACGTAGCGGCTCGCCGCCCCCGTGCGCGGCAGGCCGTCGGTCGAGCGATCCTCGAACGTGAACTCGTAGCGCGTGCGCGTCGCGCGCTCCCTGCGATGATCGACGGCGACGATCTCATCGGGGAGATAGAGGACGAGGTCCCGCTGGTCCGCCGGTCGCTCGCGCCGGAGCTTGATGGGCTCGAATTGGAAGGCGAGGTCGTACGCAAAGGCGCCGTAGAGCCCGAAGAGCCGATCGCCTGGAAGCCCGAAGAGCCTGGTCAGGCGCCGCAGCACCGAGAAAATGGACGGCTGGCGGCTGCGCAGCTCCTCCGGCACCCGCTCGCCCGACGTCCGGACCACCCCCATGAGATCGTCGCCGCGGCGTTCGACGGACGCGACCACCTGGAAATCCTGGATCGACCTCTCGATTGCGGGCAGGAGCACGCGCCCGCGCTCGTTCAGCGCCGTGAAACGAAATTCGGAGCCCCGAGAGACGAGCACCAGGGGCGGGTTGACGAAGGCGATATCCCAGCGCGTATATCGACCTGGATACTCGTAATTCGACGTCAGGACCACCCCGACATGGGTGTCGAGCTTTTCAATGATGGGCAGGATCGCTCCCTCGACCGCGAGCTCCTCGGCGACGCGGTTCACGGTGACCCCACCTCGTGTAACATAACTTTCCCGTTTCAAGATGCGTCTCCTTCCGCTCACGAATTTACGTGATGCGTGATGCGTGATGCACATCGTAAATGCTTCACCTAGCTCACGATTCTCCACCGGGCGAGACATCAACGCGACACGCATGCCGTAGGCGACGCGTCGAGAGCGCTCGCGTTGCACCATCCATTGCCGTGAGCGCCATTGAACGATGACCTGCCCGAGCAGGGCTTACGCGCTCGCTGCGCGATTACCGCATCGCTGCCGTCAAAACGGAATTCTCGCGTTCAGCGGCGTCAGTTTGGGCGACGGCTCGCACCCATCAAATTGAAAGACGGATAACCGGGAGCGACGGTAGATTGCAAATTGAATCCAACATGTCAAGGCGAAATACTGCTCTATCCGTGCCGGTTCGCGCGAAGTGAAGATCATGTGACAGGTGCTTGTCGGCGCGCGAGCAGCTCGAAGATACGCGGCGTTTGCGTGCGATGATATCGTCGCCTTCTCGGATGGACAGGGCCTTGCACGCTGTCGCGGGAAGGTGCCTTGAAAGGCTAACAACCGTTGCAGAGCTGACCTACGCGATGCGCCCGCTCGCCCCGGAGGCAAGAGGGTTTTCCGGCTCGAATCCATCGGCAAACCACCGGAAGGGCGCGACGAATCGGCGCCCGCACGGCTGCGCGGAGCGGCGGCAGCACCCCATGGTAAAGGGTCTCGGGCAAGAGCTACGCCTGCGCCGGGCATGCCCCACCGCCCATGCCCGGCCCGACGGGTGATGCCGCCGCGGCCCAGGTCTACGAGCTGGTCACGAGAGGTCCGGGCAGGACGAGTGGCGTCCCGGATCGCGGAGCCCCTTGGGTTTGCCGCGAAGCAGACGCGTCCCATGGCGGCTCCGGCGTGTCCGGTTGAGCCCCTATCGCGAAAGGACCTGCCAAAGGACTCATGGCTTACCCGTCCCGACGTCGCGCCCTCGAACCGGGCTCGCCGCCGCGCTCAGCGCGCCGTCGCCGCCTTCATCTCGCGGACGAAGCCGGCGACGGAGCGCGCGGCTGCCTCGGGGTCGCCGACGTGCGCGGCGACCCGCTGGACGACCGCGGAGCCGCTGACCACGCCGAACGCCCCGGCGGCGAGGGCGTCGCGCACATGCTCGGGCTTGGAGATGCCAAACCCCAGGATCGCGGGCGGCGCGCCGAACCGCCGCAGCGTCTCGAACAGCGCCCCGTGGCCGAGGTGCAGCTGCTCGTCCGCCCCGGTCACGCCCTTGCGCGTGACGCAGTAGGTGTACGCCTCGCACCGCTCCGCGAGCCGCTGCAGCGTCGCCTCCGACGCGTTGAGGGGCGCGATCAGCACCGGCGCCACGCCGGCCGCGCGCGCCGCCGCCACGTACGGGTCCGACTCCTTCACCGGCACGTCGGCGACGAGCACGCTGTCGACCCCGGCCTCGGCCACCGACGCGTAAAACGCCTTGAGATCGCGGTGCTTCACCAGGTTCGCGTACGTCAGGATGCCGACCGGCACCTCCGGCGCTTCGGCCCGGAACCGCGTCAAGAGCTCGATGCAGTCGCCCGGTCTCACGCCGGCCTCCAGCGCCCGCACGGCGGCCGCCTGGATCGTCGGGCCGTCCGCGATCGGATCCGAGAACGGGATCCCGACCTCGATCGCGTCCGCGCCTCCCTCCACCGCCGCGCGCAGCAGCCGCAGGCTCGTGGCCAGGTCGGGATCTCCCAGCATCAGGAAGGGGATGAACGCCCCCTCGCCCCGCTGCCGCAGCCGCTCGAATGCGCGCTCGTAGCGCGTCGTCATCGCCTCCCGACTCATGTCGACCTCCCGGGATCGAGCAGCTTCTGCGCCTGCTCCATGTCCTTGTCTCCGCGGCCCGACAGGTTCACGACGAGCACCGTCTCTCGCCCTGCCTGCGCCGCCTCCGCCGCCATCTTCAGCGCGTGCGCGATCGCGTGCGCCGACTCGAACGCCGGGATGATGCCCTCGCTCCGCGCGAGCTTCTGGAACGCGCCGAGCGCCTCGTCGTCGGTCGCCGCCACGTACGTCGCCCGGCCCGACGTCATCAGGTGCGCGTGCTCCGGCCCGACGCCGGGGTAGTCGAGCCCCGCCGACACCGAGTGCGTCTCGGCGACCTGCCCGTGCTCGTCCTGGAGGATGTAGGTCTCCGACCCGTGCAGCACCCCCGGGCGGCCCTTGAGCAGCGTCGCGCCGTGTTTGTCCGTCGAGAGCCCGTGGCCGGCCGGCTCGACGCCGATCAGCGCCACGCCCTTGTCCGGGATGAACTCCGAGAAGATCCCCATCGCGTTGCTACCCCCGCCCACGCACGCGACCACCGCGTCCGGCAGGCGCCCCTCCGCCTCCAGGATCTGGGCGCGCGCCTCACGGCCGATCACCCACTGGAAGTCGCGCACGATCGTGGGGAACGGGTGAGGCCCGGCCACGGTCCCGATCAGGTAGTGCGTGTCCTCGTAGCTCTCGGTCCAGTAGCGCAGCGCCTCGTTGAGGGCGTCCTTCAGCGTCTGCGTGCCCGAGCTCACGGGCACCACCTCGGCCCCCATGAGGCGCATCCGGAAGACGTTGAGCCGCTGCCGCTCCACGTCCTTCGCGCCCATGTAGATGCGCGTGGGCATCCCGAGCAGGGCCCCGATCATCGCGGTCGCGACGCCGTGCTGGCCTGCCCCCGTCTCGGCGATGAGCCGCTTCTTGCCCATGCGCCGCGCGAGCAGCCCCTGGCCGAGCGCCTGGTTGGTCTTGTGTGCGCCGCCGTGCAGCAGGTCCTCGCGCTTCAGGTACAGCTTCACCCGCGGGTCGCCCGTCAGGTTGCGGCACAGGGTGAGCGGCGTCGGGCGGCCGGCGTAGGTCGTCAGCAGGGCGTCGAACTCCGCCGCGAACGACGGATCGCCGCGCGCCTCCAGGTACGCGCGCTCGAGCTGCTCGAGCGCGGGTACGAGGATCTCCGGGACATAGGCGCCCCCAAAGGCGCCAAAGCGACCGCTTTGCTGCATGGTGATTGCCTCGATCGTCGGTGGTGCGTTGTGCGTTGTGCGTCGTGAGAGCTGGTGTCAGGGAGAGGCGCGGTCCTCCGGGGCCTCGGGGTCACGGTCGTGGCGCGACGGGCCGCGCGCGCAGTCGAACAGGCGCACGAGCAGGTCGGCGCACTTCTCGCCGGGCGCGCGCTCCACGCCCGACGCGACGTCGAGCCCCCACGTCCCCACCCGGCGCGCAGCGGCGATGTTGTCCGGGGTCAGCCCGCCCGCGAGCAGGCTCCGGCCGCGCGCCGGATGCCCCTCGAGCGCGCTCCAGGCGAACGTCCGCCCGGTGCCTCCCCGCGCCTCCGCCGTGCGCGTATCGAAGACCAGCCGATCCGCGCAGCGCTCGACCTCGGTGCCCGCACCAGCCGCGCCGCCCTCGCCGGCCGCTCCAGCCGCGTCGGCCGCGCCCGCGGCCCCGGCCGCGTCCCCGGACGGCGCCATCGGGACCGCCTTCCAGACCTCGCACCCCTCGGGGAGCACGCGCCGCAGCGCCTCGATGAACCCGGCGTCCTCGTCGCCGTGCAGCTGCACGGCCCGCAGCCCCAGCGCCTGCGCCGTATCGGCGACGAGATCCACGGATTGATTGAGGAATACGCCCACGAAGGGCAGCCCCGCCGCGGTGGCGATCAAGATCTCCGCCTGCTCGCGCGTCACCCGCCGCGGCGAGGCCTCGGCGAAGACGAGCCCGCCGAACCGGGCCCCGAGCCGCTCCGCCTCGCGTGCATCCCCGGGCCGGGTCAGGCCGCAGATCTTCACCCTGCCGGTCACCAGCGCGCGCGCCGCGTCGGCGATGTCGGGGCTGCGCATGAGCGACGTGCCCACGAGGAACCCGTCCACCGAGGGCGCGAGCCGCTCCACGTGGGCGCGCGACTCCACGCCCGACTCCGCGATGACGATCCGGTCGCGCGGCACGCGCGGCGCCAGCCGCTCAGAGACCGCGAGATCGACCTTGAGCGTCTTGAGATCCCGGTTGTTGATGCCGATCACCGGCGCCGGCAGCGCCAGCGCCCGCTCGAGCTCCGCCTCGTCGTGGACCTCGACCAGGCAGTCCATGCCGAGCGCCTCGGCGGCGCCCAGGCACAAGAGCGCGGTCGTGTCGTCCAGCACCGACAGCATCAGCAGGATCGCGTCCGCGCCGTTCGCCCGCGCCTCGACCACCTGGTAGGGCGTCACGACGAAGTCCTTGCAGAGGATCGGGACGTCCACGACCGCGCGCACGGCCTGGAGGATCTCGAAGCTGCCCTGAAAGAAGGGCTCGTCGGTCAGCACGCTCACCGCGTCGGCGACGCCGTAGTACGCGGCGGCGACGGCGTGCGGGTCGAAATCCGGCCGGATGAGGCCCTCGGATGGCGAGGCCTTCTTGCACTCCAGGACGAAGCGCGCGCCCGGCGCGGAGAGCGCGCGCCGCAGGCTCCGCGAGGTGGGCGGCGCATTCGCCCTCAGGCTGGCGAGCGGGGTCCGCCGCTCGCGCTCCGCCACGTCCGCTCGCTTCCGCTCCACGATGCGCGCGAGCACATTGCCTTGCTCAGCCACGATTCGCCTCCTTCCGCGCTTCTTGGGCCCCTTCTCGGCTCAGCGCCACGAAGCGCGTGAGCCGCTCCGCCGCGCGCCCCGAGCTCAATGCCGCGAGCGCCAGGGCCGTCCCCTCGCGCAGGCTCTCGGCGCGCCCGGCGATCCAGAGCAGCGCTCCCGCGTTGATCGCGACCGCGTCGCGGTGCGCGGGCGCGCCGCGCCCGGCGAGCAGGTCGCGCAGCCACGCCGCGTTCGCCGCCGGGCCGGCGCCTCGCAGCGCCTCGATCGGCGCCGGCGCCACCCCCGCGTCGGCCGGGTCGATCACCAGCTCCTCGACCACCCCGTCGCGCAGCCGCGCCGCGCGCGTCGGCGCGTGCAGCGCCACCTCGTCGAGCCCCCCGCCGTGCACCACGAGCGCCGCCTGACACCCGAGCATGCCAAGCGTGCGCGCCGCGTGCGTGACCAGCTCCGGAGAGTAGATGCCCATCACCTGAATCGGCGGCGCGCTCGGGTTCACGAGCGGCCCCAGCAGGTTCATGATCGTGCGCACCTTGAGCGCGCGACGCACCGGCATCGCGTGCCGCATGCCCGCGTGGTACTGCGGCGCGAAGAGGAAGCAGAAGCCCACCTCGTCGAGGGCGCGGCGCGAGATCTCCGCCGGCGGATCGAGCCGCGCGCCCAGCGCCTCGAGCGCGTCGGCCGAGCCGCACTGCGACGAGACAGAGCGGTTGCCGTGTTTGGCGACCGGCAGGCCCGCTTCGGCCGCGACGAAGGCGACCGCGGTCGACACGTTGACCGTCGACTGCCCGTCTCCGCCGGTCCCGCAGCAGTCCGCATACGCGTAGGCCGGCCGAGCGAACGGCGCCGCGGCCGCCCGCAGCGCACGCGCTGCGCCCGCGATCTCCGCGGGCGTCTCGCCCTTCGCCTTGAGCGCCACGAGCAACGCGGAGAGCTCCACCTCGGTCAGCGCCCCCGCGAACACGTCACGGAACAGCGTCTCGTTCTGCTCTGCGGAGAGGTCCACGCCCGCGCAGAGCGCATCGATCACTGCATGCATCATGGTTCTCTCCTCATCTTCACGGCTGTTCCGCCAGACACGGTTCCTCGGGACTCCAGCGTCGCGCTGCGGCGCCCTGCATAGCGGACAAAAGCGAAAAGGCCCACCGTTGTTCGGCGGGCCCTTTGTCTTCTTTCCTTCAGGTCGTCCTCCCCGCAGGGAGGCGCATTACCCGTGGTAAGGGCCCGCCTTGGTAGAGCACCAGCGCCACCAGAGCAGCCCTGCCACGCACG
Source organism: Sorangium sp. So ce375 (assembly GCF_051473855.1). Taxonomy (NCBI): domain Bacteria; kingdom Pseudomonadati; phylum Myxococcota; order Polyangiales; family Polyangiaceae; genus Sorangium; species Sorangium sp. So ce375. Next base: position 1,651,845 of record NZ_CP150335.1, on the reverse strand, counting down.
AGCCCACCTGGGCGGCCGAGCGCGACGCGCCGCCGAGGACGAAGGCCTCGGAAGAGCGACGAGCGCTGGACGCGGGGAGCGCGCGGGGCATGCGGGGAACATAGCTTGCGGGCGCGACCAGCGTCAAGCGGGTTCCGCGCGCCTTGAGCCGCCGCTGAGCCGCCGCTTCAGCCGCCGTGCCCCGAGCTTCCTCGGATCAGCGAACCTCCGAAGCCTCCGCGCTCTCCACCGCCATCCGCGGGCGACGCCTCCGCTGGAAGGTCCTCGTGTCCTCGCGGGCGGACTGCGCCGGCATCGCGACGGTGGCGAGCTCGGGCCGGCGCCGCACCCCACCCGTCGTGTGCAGATGCGATGACAGACGTGCGATATCGCAAAGAAGACATCGCTCGGCGGCAGCTTGCGTCACGCAAGGAGCGTCGGTAATCGGTAATCGGGCGTTCACTGAGCGTCAACTGGCGCGCGTGCCGATTCGCCGTTGACACCCGCGCATCGTCTGGCGTCCCCTTCCCCTCCATGAGCACGATGGAATTCGAGGCGGCGTTGGACGGCGCTCCGCTGCGCCCGGTCGGCGTGATCCGGTCCTCGCTCAAGGAGCGCAGCGAGGCGCCCAGACAGGGATCGGAGGGAGCGCCTGATGCGTGGCTCGAGGTTTACCCGTGGGCGGCGGAGGGGCTGCGGGGCCTCGCCGCCGGCGACGAGATCATCGTCATCACGTGGTTTCACCAGGCACGTCGCGACGTCCTCCAGGTCCACCCGCGGTCCGACGAGCGCAGTCCGCTCACGGGTGTCTTCGCGACCCGATCTCCGGACAGACCGAACCCGCTCGGTCTTCATCCCGCCTTCATCCGTGCCATCGATGGCGCCCGCCTGCGTATCGGGCCCATCGAAGCCGTCGACGGCACGCCGGTCGTCGACATCAAGCCGGTGCTGAAGTGAGAAACAGGGTGCGATGATCGCTACCTGGAGATCACGATCCAGGTGAGCTCGTCGATCCCGGAGAGCGGCGCCGTCTCGACGACCGCGCCGTCGGCCTCCCCTGCCGCCGGCGCCGAGAGCTTGCCGTCGTACTCGCTCATGGTCCGGAACCTCACCCGCGTCCCTGGCGGCAGATCCGAGGGGGCCTGGACCCCGACGGGCGAGCCGCTGGTCGTCCCGAACGGGTAGAGCGCATAGACCGCCACGATCTCCTCCCCGCCGAGATCGGGGAGAGGTGGTACGCGCTCCGGCGGGATCCTCCGGGCCGCGATGTCGTGGAGGGCCTCGCCGAGCGGCGCGGAGAGAGCGGCGCGGCGCACGGTGAGCTGGAGGCCGTCGCCGACCTCCAGGACCTGCGGCTCGTCGCTGTTCGGACCAAGGACGGCGCCCGCGGGCAGGTGCGGCACGAAGAGCGATCCCGCGTCGACGGTCACCGCGTCGGTGAAGCGCAGCGGGAACATGGTCGTTCCCCGGCGCGGCGTCGTCCCCGCGTCCTCCATCGACTTCACCACGAAGTCGACCGGCGGCTCCGCGTCGCAGAGGAAGGTGAAGCGGCCATCCGCCTTCGATCGATCCGAGTAGCAGACCGCGGTATTGCAGAACAGCACGGTGGCTCCGCCGATGGGCTGTCCCGCTTCGTCCGCGAGCACGCCGGTCACGCCTGGGCCCGCCGGCGCGCCGCCTGCGCCGGAGCCGCCCGCCCCGCCGCCGCCCGTCGCGCCGCCGCCGTCGCCGCGCCGCCTGCGCCGCCTGCGCCGCCTGCGCCGCCGCCCGTCGCTGCGCCGCCGCCGGCGTCCCCCGCCCCGCTGGTCGAGCCGCCGCCTCCGTCGCAAGCCGACGTGATCAGCGCGACCACCAGGAGCAGGGCGCGCCTTATCATTCGGCCAGCGCCTGCTCGATGACCGCCGTCATGGCATCGGGGTCGTACTCGTGGCTGGCGTACCGGACGATGCCGTCCTTGCCGACGATCACGTCGACCGGGAACGGGTTGGGGCCGGAAAAATTGGACGTCACGGCGCTGTAGGTGCTCGCGGTCTCCTCGAGCCCGACCGGAAAGGTGACCTTGATGTTGTCGCAATACGCCTGCACCTGGCCAATCTGATCGACCGGCTCCCTCGGGTTGAGGGCGACGATCTGCAGGCCCTGGTCCTTGTACTTCAGCCAGAACCTCTCCTCGGTGTCCGGCAGGTGGTTGGCGCAGACCGGGCAGAAGGTGGCAAAGTAGGTCAAAAGGAGCACGCTCCCGGCCGACTCCTCCGAGGTCCAGGTCGTGCCGTCCAGCATCGTGCCCGTGGTCGCGGGCAGGGGCGCGCCGACGCTCACGCCGGGCGCGTTGCCGACGAGGTAGGTCTTGCGCACCGGGGCCGCAGGGTCGTCCGAGACGATGTGGAGATAGCCGATCTCCTGGTCCGTCGCCGAGGCGAGGTAGGTCACGTTGAGCTCGATCTTCTCGCCGGGCGCGATCCGGGCCTGGCGCGGCTCGACGCTGAACGCGGAGCCGCTGACCCAGTTGTCCACCAGCGTGAGCGGCGCAGTCCCCTGGTTCGTGACCTCGAGCGGGAGCGTCTTCGTGTCCCCGGCGGCGACCGGGCCGAAATCGAGCCGCGCAGCGGACTCCGGCAGACGGATGTTGGGGGCCAGGCGCTCCGGCTCGAGACGGTAGGAATACGGGTTCTCCCAGGTGCCGATGAACACGTCCTGACCTCGGGCGGCGACGCCGAAGGTGCGCATCGTGGGGAGCTCGCGCTCCGGATCGTCGTACTCGAACGCCCTCGGGATGCGCACGGCCGCGATGAAGGTCGGGGCGGCGGGCGTGGACACGTCGTAGACGCGCACGTCGTTCCAGGCGGCGACGAAGAGGCGGCGCTCGGAGTAGGCCAGGCGGAGCGGGGTCCCGGGCATCTCGGCGCGACCGACGACGACCGGGCGCTCGAGATCGGAGATGTCGACAACGGCGACGCCCGCGGAGCCTGCCGCCACATAGGCGAAGTCGCCGTCCACGACGACGCCCTTCGCCTGGCCGCCGGTGGCCACGCGCCCGAGCTCGACCGGCGCCGTCGGATCCGTCGCGTCGACAGTGACGAGCCCGTCCACGCCGTCGGCGACGAAGACATGGTTGTCGCGCGCCGCGACCCCCCACGCATTTGTGAATCCACCCAGGCTGCCGACCCGCGCGAACCCGAGCGCGCTGTCGTAGCGATAGACGCCGAGGCCATCTCCGTGCAGCCCCACGAAGATGTTGTGGTTCGCGACGTCGACCCCCTCGTAGCTGATCCCCGGCTCCTGCAGAACGGAGAGCTGCGCTGGGGCCTCCGGATCGCTGATGTCCCAGCCGCTGAGGAAGGCGGGGTTCCGGATGTTGCCGAGGTGCGTGGTGAAGACGAGGTTGTCGTCCCACGCGAGGTGCTTGCAGCCGGGTGTGCGGGAATCGCCGGGGATGGTGTGCTTGAGCCCCCCGGCGAGCACCTCCATGTCGGCGGGGTCCTCCGCGCGGATGACGTTGAACGTGTAGCTGCAATTGAGGAGCAAATCATCGTCGCGGACGCGGACCTCATCCGTGTGGCTACCCACCTCGTGCAAGCTCTGGAGCTGCACCAGCGGGCTCAGGAAATGCCCGGGCTGGAGCGCGGTCGGGACACATTCCCCGTCGACGTCACGGGTGCCCTCGCCGCAGACGACTCCGGGGCTCGTCGCCGAAGGCACACACACGCCGTCGACGTCCTCGGTGCCCTCTCCGCAGACGACGTTGGGGCTCATCGCGGAAGGCACGCACACGCCGTCCGCCGCTTTCGTGCCTGGGCCGCACGACAGCCCGGTCTCGCTCACCGCATCGTCGCCTCCGCAGGCGGACAAGGCGAGCAAGATCAGCGCGGAGACGGAAGCGCGATGTCGCAGCAGCGTCATGAAGAGCTCCTTGGATGGGATGAAGGACAGGGCGGCTGATGAAGCAAGCGCAGCGTCCTTGTGAGGATACAAGTCGCATGGGGGGGCTGGGCAAGGACAACCGGGGTCGCGGCGGCGCCGGCGCACATCTCCGACGGTGTCCGCCGTCGCGCCGTCCCGACAAGGCGGCGTCGCGGTCGGGAGGCGGCGGCTCGGATGGGGGCCGCCTCCACGGGTCGAGGGCCTGGACGACCGAGCGCGGCGCGTCACCGAGGACGAAGGCCTCGGAACAGCGCGGCGTGCAGCGCGCGAGGCCTGTGGTAGGGAACGCCCGGCAGCGTCGTTGGAAGGGCCGTGGCCGCAAGGAGGCCACGAGACAACACGGGAAGGTTCATGTCGAGGATAGCGGTTCTTGGAGGCGGGATCGCCGGGCTGAGCGCGGCGATCGCCCTCGCCGGACGGGGGTTCGAGGTGGAGGTCTTCGAGCGACACGCCGCGCCGACGGACATCGGCGCCGGGATCGTCTGCTGGCCGAACGCCTCGTTCGTGCTCCAGGAGCTCGGGCTCCTGGAATCGGTCGCCAGGCTGGCTGGGCGCCCGGCCCGGATGCGGAGGGTCTCGTGGACCGGCGAGGAGCTCGGCGCGCTGGACATCCGGAAGCTGGACCAGCTCATGGGGCGCCCGAGCCTCTCGGTGCTGAGGAGAGAGCTCCAGGCGGCGCTGCTGTCCCGCGCCGCCGAGCAGGGGGTCCGCGTGAGGTACGGGCACGCCGCCGATCGCATCGAGCCCTCGGCCACCGGCTCGGCGAGCGTTCACTTCGCGAACGGAGCGACCGTCGCGGCGGACGTGATCCTCGGAGCGGACGGGCGGATGAGATCTGTCGCGAGGGCGTTCGTGCACGGCGACAACCGCCCGAGGTATCAGGGCTTCATCAACTGGCTTGGCACGTTCGAGAGCGATCGCGCGGTGTTCTCGGAATCGCAAATCGAGGTGACGGACTTCTGGGGCGTCGGCGTGCGCTTCGGCGTCGTGCCCGTATCTCGGTCGAAGGCGTACTGGGCCGGCGCCGCGGCCTGCCCTGAAGCTCGGGGCAAGGAGCCGGTGGATCACCGGGCCGAGCTCCGCGCCCTCTTCCGCGGGTGGCCGAGCCCGATACCGGAATTGATAGAGGAGACGCCCACCGAGCGCATGAACAAGATCTACGTCCACGATCACGATCCCATCGACACGTGGCATCGAGACAACGTCTTGCTGATCGGCGACGCCGCGCACGCCGCGCTGCCCACGTCGGGCCAAGGCGCCAGTCAGGCCCTCGAAGACGCGTGGCACCTGGCCGACTGCCTGGGCAGCGCCGCCTCCCTCGAGCAGGCGTTCACCGCGTTCACGAGGCGCCGCCACGCCAAGAGCGCCGCGATCGTGACGGGCGGCCGCGATCTCGCGCGCTCGCTGTTCGCGACCGATCCCGCGCTCTGCGAGGCGAGGGATCGCAGGAGCAAGGCGACCGACTACGAGGCCATGGTTCAGGGCATGGCGAAGGGCTGGTCCAGCGGACTGCCGATGAGCGGGCGTCCGGGCGCCCCGTCGGCTCGCCCCCAGGCCTGACGAGCCCGCGTCCGCGCCGTCGAGCGCGCTCCCGCGTGGGCCGCGCGCTGCCCCGTCTCGTCGAGGTGCGGCTCTACTCCTCGTCCGGATCGTCCCCGAAGAGCGCCCCGACCGACCACGTGATCGCGTCGAACGGCTCTGCCCTGACGCGCTCGCCCCGCTCTGCCGTGAGCACGTTCAGGTACCCGTCAGCCATCCAGCGATGCACGGTGAGCACCTCGTTCATCGGATCCACGATCCAGTAGTGCGGCACCTGGCACCGGTGGTACGTGCGCAGCTTCTTCACGAGGTCGTTGCGCGCGTTCGAAGGGCTCAGCACCTCGCAGACCCAGTCGGGCCGCACGAGGATCGGCGTCTTCTCGGGCAGCTCGGGGAGGCGCTCACGCCGCCAGCCAGCCACGTCGGGACGGTAGACCTCGTGCTCCTCGAGCTGCACCTCGACCTCGGTGGCGAACCACCACCCCCCTGGCCAGCGGCCGCCGGGCCGCCGGTTGTAGGGGCGGAACACGATCCCGGCGAGCGATGCCTGGGCCCCGCCGTGCTTCGGCGAAGGCATCGCCTTCGGGACGAGCTCGCCGTCGATGATCTCGTGGAAGCGCTGCGCCTCGGGGAGGGCCAGCAGCTCTGCGATCGTGGCGAGCTTGCGCGCGGGGAGCGACACGGCCCCACCATCGTGCCGTAGCCGCCCGGAGCCCGCCAGCGGGCACTTGCCACGCGCCGCGCGGGCCCCTGGCGCACCCGCGCAGACACCTCGCCGGCTTCGCGCGGCGCAGCCTCGACCCCGAGCGCGTTGCTTCCGGGTTGCCGGCTCGCGGCGCCCCCCGGCTCGTCCGCTCCCGCAGGATACTTTGCGGCCCGGTACACCGATGGTAGGCCCCGCTTTCCAGGGCGCACGACCTCGCGGCCAGACGCGACAGGCCCTCGCGAGGCGCCCGCGCGGCCCTCCCCCTGTGTGCCCCATGATCACCGCCGAACCAGGTCCCCCGCCGCCGCCGAGCGCCACTGGCCCTCATGACAGCGTCCCGCCGCGATCCCCGAGCGGCCCGCCCGCGCGCCAGAGCGCGCCGCCAGGGAGGCCGGTCCCTCCGCCGGGGCGCTCGGTCCCCCCGCCGCCGCGGCGCAGCGCCTGGACCACCCGCCTCGGCGAGGCCTGCGTGCTCGGCCTCGGCGTCGCCTCGCTGTCCGCCGTGCCGACCGCGCTGCGCACCGCCCGCGCCGGCGCGTCCTTCCTCGACGGGCTCCTCGTCGGCACCGCCGTCCTGCTCCCGCTCGTCACGCTCGCGCTCATCCTCTCGCGCGCCGCCGGCCGCGGCTTCCGCGGCATCGTCGGCGCGGGCGGCGAGCGGCTCGCCGTCCTCCGCGTCGCGCTCTGGATCGGCGTCGCCTTCCCCGTGCTCGCCGCGCTCGCCGCCGTCCTCAAGGCGACGACCCACCACCGCGGCCTCGCCGGCGCGACCTTCGGCGTCCTCGGCCTCGCCGGCGTCGCGGCCGCGGCGCTCCTCACCCAGCGCCTCGTCGCGCTCGGCGATCGCCTCGCCGCCCGCGGCGTGAAGCCGTGGCTCCTCGCCGTCGCCGGCACGGCCATCGGCGTCGTGCCGCTCGTCGCCGCCTTCGCGCCGCTCGCCGCCCACGCGGGCAACGCGACCGGCGACGCCGGGGCCGCCGTGCGCGCCGCCATCGTCGACGGCGCCATCGCGCTCGTGGCGACCGCGCTCGTCTCGAGCGTCGATCTCAGCGCGGCGGTCGGCCGCATCGCCGGCATTGCGGGCGTCCCGCTCGCCGCCCTCGTCCTCATGACAGCGACAGCCCGGATCGAGTCGTTCCCCCCGCTCGGCCAGGCCGTGCGCGCCGGCGGAGGGCTCGCGGCCACCCTCTTCGGCGCGCTCGAGCGGTGGACGGACCGCGACGGCGACGGGATGGGCTCGCACTTCGGCGGCCTCGACTGCGACGAGGGCGACCCCACCCGGTATCACGGCGCGTGGGACACCCCGGGCGACGGCATCGATCAGGACTGCAGCGACGAAGCCCACCAGGGCGCCTCGTCCCTGCCCGCCAGGGCCGTCGCTGGCTCGCCCGCCGCCGCCCCGCCGGCCGCCGCTGCCGCCTCCCCGCCGGCCGCTCCCGGCGCCGCGTCGGCCGCGCCTGCCGCCGCCCCGAGCGCACACGCGCGCGCCACCCCCGCGTCTGCCGCGCGCGACGAGGGCGGCGCGGTCGTCCCGGCCGTCCTGACGAGGACCACCTCTCCCGCCGGGACCACGCCCGCCTCCCCCGATCCCGCCGCCGCAGCACCGACGCGCCCCGACATCCTCCTCGTCACCCTCGACACGGTCCGCGCCGACCACACGTCGGCCTACGGCTACGGCCGCGACACAAGCCCGCGGCTCGCCGAGCTCGCGGCCCGCGGCGTGCTGTTCGAGCGCGCCTACGCCGCCTCGAGCGAGACGCAGCGGGCCATCTCGCCCCTCGTCACCGGCCGCCGCCTCAACCGGGCGGCGCGCGACCGCCGCGAGTGGCCGACGCTGCTGCCCGAGAACGACACCCTCGCGGAGCGCATGAAGCGCGCCGGCTACCTCACCGCCGCGGTCAGCTCGTTCACGTGGATCAGCCAGGAGCGCGGCTTCGATCAGGGGTTCGACCGCTTCGAGACCGTCTACGGCGACGCCCACCCCGAGCGCGAGGCGACCGGTCACCTCGCGGTCAAGAAGGCCATCGAGCTCCTCGAGGGCCACGCCCAGCGCACCCAGCCGATCTTCCTCTGGCTCCACCTCTTCGACGCCCACGAGCGCTACCTCGCTCACCCTGGCATCCGCTTCGGCTCCGGCAGGACCGCCGCCTACGACGGTGAGATCGCCTACGTCGATAGGCAGATCGGCGCCCTGCTCGACGCCGTGGCGAGGAGCCCCCGCGCCGGCCGCACGGCGATCATCGTCCACGGCTCCCAGGGAGAGGGGCTCGGCGAGCACGGCCCGGTCGGGCACGGCGTCGAGCTCTACGAGGAGGCGATCCGCGTCCCCCTCGTCGTCGCCCTCCCCGGCGCCGCGCCCGGCCGTTACCCGCACCCGGTGAGCACGGTCGACATCGCGCCCACCGTCCTCGACGTCGGCGGCGCGGAGGCCACCGCCGTCGAAGGCGCCTCCCTCGCCGCGATCGTTGCCGGCGCCGAGCGCGCGCCCCGCGGTCCCGTGTTCGCCCGCACCGCCCGCCGCGCCGCGATCGTCGACGGGCAGCTCAAGCTCCTCGTCATCGAGCGAAAGAAGCGGGCGAAACGAGACCGCCTGCTCCTGTTCGATCTCGAGAGCGATCCCCGAGAGACCCGCGACCTGTCTGGCGACCGTCGCTTCGAGGCCGACCTCGGGCGGCTCCGCGAAAAGTTGTCTGCCTTCGAGTCTGCCTCGCAGTAGAGTTTACTGCGAGGGATCATGCACAGAATCGCCCCTTCGACGCGGAAGCCCGCGCCCCCCCGCGCGAGGGCGCTGCGCGCCGCCGTCGCCGTCGGCTTCGCCCTGGGCCTCGCCTCGCTCGCGCTGCTCGTGGTGCGGCTCGCGGAGGTGCCGTCCGTGCCGCTGACGCTCGGCGCGGGCGCCATCACGGGCGCGCTGCCGCGGCGACTCCGTTTCGAGTGGCGCCTCGTGCGCGATCGCCACTGGCAGATCGCCTCATCGCCCGCCGAGTCGCGCGAGGCCACCGACCAGATCGAGGCCACCCGCGGCGCCTGCCCGACGGGCATGGTCGAGGTCTCCGGCCTCATGAAGCTCGACCCCGCGCCGAAGGCCCAGGGCGATCTGCGCTCCATCGACGAGATGCAGCGGACGACCTGCAAGCACTGGATCAGCAGGGACTACCCCGAGCGGTGCGCGGAGTTCGATCGCGAGAAATGGCTCTCGATGTCGAAGGACCTCGACACGAAGCCGATGCACTTCTGCATGGATCGTTACGAGTACCCCAACCAGAAGGGCGTCTATCCGTTCATCCTCGTCTCGTTCTACGAGGCGAACGAGCTTTGCGCCGAGGAGGGCAAGCGCCTCTGCGACGAGGCCGAGTGGACCTTCGCCTGCGAGGGCGAGGAGGCGCGCCCCTACCCCTACGGCTACGTCCGTGAGCCTGAAGCGTGCGTCGTCGATCAGCCGTGGCGCCCGTTCATCGAGACCGCGTTGCGCCCGAGGAGCGGCCCCGCCGCCATGGCCGAGATGGACCGGCTCTGGCAGGGCATGGCCTCGGGCGTCCAGCCCCGCTGCCGGAGCCCGTTCGGCGTCTACGACATGACCGGCAACATCGACGAGTGGACCCGTTCCGTCCGCGAGGGCGAGCGCCCCTCCATCCTGAAGGGCGGCTACTGGGGTCCTGTCCGCACGCGCTGCCGCCCCTCGACCCGCTCGCACGACGAGAACCACATGTTCTACCAGCAGGGCTTCCGCTGCTGCGCGGATCACGGCGCCGCGATCGGCGTCCCCGCGGAGCGCGCCGTCTCCGGCGATCCTGCCGCCGCCCCGCTGCCGCGCGAGCTCCGCTGACGCGCTCGCCGGCGCGGCCCACCGCGCTCGCCGCCGCGCAGTCGACCGCGCTCGCCGCAGCGCGTATCCTCTGCGCTGATGGACGACTCCCCCGCCGGACAGGGTGCCTCGCCTGGCGCCCGCGACGTGCGCGCCGCGCACGCCGGCCCGCGCCTCGCTGCCCGGGCCGAGCCGCCGCCGGGCGACGCGCCTGCGCCGCCGCGCGCGCGCCGGCTCGATCGGCTGACCGGGCTCGTGCTCTTCGCCGCCGCCACCGTCGTGCTGCTCCCGACGGCGCCGGTCGTGCTGCGTGCTGTCGCGGGCGATCGACCGCCGGTGCAGGGCGCCGGCCGGTTCGCGCACCTCCTCGAGGAGCGTTCCCCGGCGGGGGGGCGCGCGCAGGCCCGCCCTCGCTTCCGGTTCGACGAGGAGGAAGGCGACGACGAGCGGCAATCGCCTCACGAGGACGGCCCTGCCTTCGACGACGAGGAGGATCCGCGCGCGCCCGCGCCCATCCAGGCGGGCATCGCCTCGCGCAGCATCACGCTGCTCGACGAGCCGCGGGCGGACGGCGCCCGGGTCGGGGCCGTCGCCGCTGGCGAGGTCGTGATGATCGTGCGCGAGTGGGGCGAGTGGGCGCACGTCCTGAAGAGCGACGGGGGCACCATGCTCATGGGCTGGGCGCGCCGGAGCGAGATCGCCATCCGATGAGCGCGCGGCCGCCGGAGTCGCCGCGCGCCTACCGCGGCCGCCTGCTCACCCCGATCGCCGCGTCGCCGGACGGCGCGGCGGTTCGCTTCCTGGACGACGCGTTGCTCGTCGTCGGCGGCGACGGGCGCATCGCCAGCGTAACGCCGTTCGCTCCGGGCGCCTTCCGAGGGCCGGTGCTCGACCTGCGCCCGGCGGTGCTGCTGCCTGGCTTCATCGACGCGCACCTTCATTTCCCGCAGACCCGCGTCATCGGCAGCGCCAGCGGCCCGCTGCTCGACTGGCTCGAGCGGTCGGTCTTCCCCGAGGAGGCCCGCTTCCGCGACGAGGGTTATGCCGCGCTCGTCGCCGGCGAGTTCACGGGTCGCCTGCTCGCGTCGGGCACGACGACGTGCGTCGTCTTCTCCAGCTCGTGCGCCCGCGCGACCGACCGGCTGTTTCACGCCCTGCTGTCGGCCGGCCTGCGCGGCATCGCCGGCCTCACCCTCATGGACCAGAGCTGCCCGGAGGCGCTCCGCGTCCCTTGCGACGAGGCCATCGCCGCGGCCCGGGATCTCGTGCAGCGCTGGCACGGCGGGGGCGACGGCCTCCTCGAGTTCGCGATCACGCCCCGCTTCGCCCCGACCTGTTCCCGTCCCTTGATGGAGGCGGCCGCGCGGCTCGCCCGGGATCATGACCTCCTCGTGCAGACGCACGTCGCCGAGAACCCGGCCGAGGGGGAGGCCACGTTGCGCGCGCACCCGTGGGCGCGCGACTACGTCGACGTCTACGACCGCGTCGGCCTGCTCACCGGGCGCGCCCTGCTCGCACACGGCATCCACCTCTCGCCGCGCGAGTGGGACCGCATCGCGGAGGCGGGATCGTCGATCATCCACTGCCCCGACTCGAACTTCTTCCTGGGCAGCGGCCGCATGCGCCTCTCCGACGCGCGCGCCCGCGCGGTCTCGGTCGGGCTGGGCAGCGACGTCGGCGCTGGCCGCAGCTTCGACATGCGCCGCGGCATGTCGAGCGCCTTCGACAACGCCCATTGCCTCGGGGATCGCCTCTCCCCGGCCGATCTCTTCGTCATGGCCACGCAGGGCACCGCCGACGCCGTCGGCCTGGGCCGCGCCATCGGCAGCCTCGAAGCCGGCAAGGAGGCCGACTTCATCGCCCTCCGTCTCCCCGAGCACGTGCTCGGCGAGGCCGCCACGCTGAACCACCTCGTCTTCGCGTCCGACGCGACAGTCCAGCGCGCCTTCGTGCGCGGCAGCCCCGTCTACCCCTGACCTGCCCCCTCGCCGTCCCGCCGAGCCTCCTCCTCGGCGGCCTCATAGACCTCGAGCTCCCAGACGAGGATCTCGAAATCTCGCCGCAGGATGTACCGTGCGCCGTCGTCCCCGCGCACCTTGAAGTAGAGGTGATCGCCTCCGGGCCACCGGTCGAGGATCTCCGTCACCCGCACGCGGCGCCCCCCCAGGGTGACCGTCTCGGGCTCTTCGCTCCCGCCGTGGCCGGCACGGCACGCCACATCGACCCGCATCTGCCTCTCGCGCAGGGTAGCAGGTGCGGGCGCCCGGCTCCCGCGATCCCTCCGAGGAGAGGGCTCGCTCGGCCGGGCGCCCCGGGATGGCGGCGCTCCCGGGGCGCCGCGCCCGGGAGCGCCTCCTCGCTCAGTTCGGGTTGACCGAACAGCCGTAGAGCAGCTCCATGCCCGCGGTGTTGTCCTGCGCCGCCATGGCGCACGTGTCCTCGCACAGCTGGATGATCCCTCCCTCGATATAGAAGGACTGGGACGTCCCCGCGCACGCCTCGAGGTTCTTCACCTGGGAGAAGGTCTTCTTCTGTCCGCCGTCGCTCGGCGTGAACTCGATCTGCACCGTGCCCAGATCGATCGAGTGCCCATCCGGCGCCTTGGGCACCTCGATCTCGCACGCCAGCTTGGCGCCCGAGATCACGCTCTTCGCGATGGCCTCGAACACGGCGTCGTAGGTGGCGTGCTGCTGGATCGGGTATCTCAGCCCGCCGGTCATGACGCTGAGGACCTGATAGGTCGTCCCGGGATCGACCGAATCTGGCCGGCACTGCTCCCAGGTGGCGGGCGCCTCCGGCGGCCAGGGGGCGGTCATCGGGTTGTTCTCCTTGATGCCCACGAAGCTGAAGAACTTGTAGTTGCGCGCGTCCTTCGAGCCGAAAAATTCCGGCGCGATCGTCATGAGGGCGGTGTCGAAGGCCTCTGCCGAGAGGGTGCCACCGGCGACGTCCTTGTTCTCATCATCCGCGGTGTCGAAGAGCTTGATGTCAACCCCCTCCTCGGAGACCTCCTTGTCCGCGCCGAGCGACTTCGTCGTGCAGTCGACGCCGTCATCGGTGATCTCGACGAACACCTTCAGCGACTCCTCCCGCAGCCACTGCGACCACCCGGGCGACGTGGTCTCTCCCCTCGGCTGGATCGCCCCCTTCAGCGTGTCGATCGCCAGACAGAGCGAGTCGAGGCTGCCGATATCCAGGTTGTACTGGAAGAAGTGCGGCGGATTGCTGTTCGGCTTCTGTGGGATCGGCGAACAGCTCCCGCTGCCGAGCGGCGCCTCGATGCAGACCGACTGGTCCAGCGTCGAGCTGCCGTGCCTCGAGAGCATGATGACGCGGTAATCGATCTTGCTCGCATCGATGATCGAGGCGAAGTTCTGGTTGATGTTCCGCTGGACGCTGTTGATCTCGTCCGTCATGCTCCCCGAGTTGTCGATGATGAAGATGATGTCGGCCGAGCGCTGCTGGTAATCGGCCTGCAATCGGGTCGCGACGCACGCCGTGTCCTCGTTGAGCGACGCGTCCTTGTCCCCGGCCCCTGCATCGGTGTCGAACCCGCCGCCGTCCCCGAACCCGCTCCCGGACGTGTCGCCGCTGCTGCTGCTCCCGCCGCTGCCGCTGCCGCTTCCAGAGCCGTTATTGCCGGAGCTCGCCTCACCACCCCCGCCGGAGCACCCACCGATGGCTGCCGCCGCCGCAAGCAAACCCAAACCAACCAGCCCAACAAGCGTCTTCGTCGAGAGCTTCAAAATGGACCTCCCAATCGGGGGGCGCGACAATGCGCAACGACGGATGTTACCAGACTCACGTCCCGGTGGACGCGATCGGAATGAAATAATCTAGGCCGACATGAGGTAGACAACCGACCACCGTTGTCGGTCCAGGGACCTTGTCCACGACCGTTCGACTCGCGATCTGGGACAGGCTCACCAAAGGAGCGAGGAGATGGCCGAGCGCGGGAGAATGGGAGTGATGCCGGACGAGGCGGCCCCGAACGGCCCGGCGAGACCACCCTCGGGCACACGCGGCGAGCGCTGCGCACAGCCATCCTGACGGCTCCCCAGGGCCGCTCCGCGACGGGAGTCGCAGCTCTGCGACGGGGGAGGCGCTACACCGCGCCCTTCGAGGCGACGAGCTCGCGCGCCGCCGCGAGCAGGCGCTCGGGGGTATTCGCCTCGGGCTCTTCGGTGACGAGCTCGACGAGGTGCTCCAGCAGCTCACCGACGAGCCGGCTCGGCGGAATGCCGAGCTCCTTCATCAATCGATTGCCGTTCACGGCGAGATCCTTGGCAGAGAGCGCCGCGCCCGCCGCGAGCAGCGCCTCCACGCGCTCCCGGAGCCGCCCAATCGTGGCGATGTCCTCGCTCACCTCGCGCCCCTTGCCGAGCGCGTCGGCGACGCCGATATCGTAGAGATCCGGCGCCAGCGCCGGCGTCACCCGGCGGAGCCAGCGGCGCACCGCCGCGTCCGTCCAGGTGTCGTCGTAGCAGATCAGGTGGTGTCGGATGAGCGCCACGATCCGCGCGCGCTCGTCGTTGGAGAAGCGGAGCCGCGCGAGGATCGGGTCGGCCATCTCGGCCCCGACCCGCTCGTGCTCGTAGAACGTATAGTCCTTCGTCTTCTCGGAGAGCTCGCGCGTCCTCGGCTTCCCGATGTCGTGCATCAGCGCCGCCACGCGGAGGATCGGATCGGGCTTGCACGCGTCGAGGCAGGCCATCGCGTGCCCCCACACATCGTACGCGTGCCAGCGGTTCTGCTCGCACCCGACCGACTCCATCATCTCCGGGCAGGTGATCGCGAGCAGATCCGTCCGGCGCATGATCTCGAACGCCACGCTCGGGCGGCGCGCGCGCATCGCCTTCAGCCACTCGTCGCGCACCCGCTCCGCGCTCACGCAGCGGAACGTCTGGTGCGACCGCGCCGTGCCCATGGCGCGCTCGGTCTCCGGGTCCAGCGTGCCCTCCAGCGTCGCCGCGAAGCGCGCCGCGCGCAGCACCCGCAGCCCGTCCTCGGCGAACCGCTCGCCCGGATCCCCGACCGCGCGGATGACCTTCGCCTCGAGGTCGCTCCGCCCGCCGAACGGATCGATGAGGTGCCCGTCCACCGGGTCGATCGCGATGGCGTTCATGGTGAAGTCCCGCCGCGCGAGATCGGCGGTGATGTCGTCCACGAACTCGACCCGGTCCGGCCGCCTCCCGTCGCTGTAGGTCCCGTCGCCGCGCAGGGTCGTCACCTCGTAGGGCACGCCGCGCACGACGACGGTCACCGTCCCGTGCTGGATCCCCGTCGGGATGACCTTCCGGAACGCGGCCACGACCTCTTCCGGCCGCGCGTCGGTCGCGACGTCCCAGTCCTTGGCGTCCTGCCCGCGGAGCAGGTCGCGCACGCAGCCGCCCACGATCCAGCCGCGCTTGCCGCGCTCGCGGAGGCGCCGACAGATGCCGAGCACGTCCTCGGGGACGGCGTCGATGAGGTGATCGATCCGGGTCACGCCAGCGGCTTATCACGGGGCCCGGCCAGCAGGGCTCCCGCCGAGCGAGCGCTCACTTCTTCGGGTGAGCCCACGGGTCCCGGACATCCGGGTTCTTGGGGGTGCGGGTCGCCTGCGGCGGCGGCAGCCGGCCTGTCCCGCTGGGCCTCACCTTCGGACGGCCCTTGTCGTCGACCTCGACGAGCTCCACGAGCTTGCTCGGCTCGGTGCCGTCGAGCACCACCGTGCTGGGCTGGTACCCGTCGGCCCGGATGTCGATCGCCACCTTCTGCCCCTGCTCCACGTCGATGCTCGCCGGCAGCTTCAGCTCCACGCCGTTGCGGTAGCCGACCGCCGTCACGGGCAAGGCGGCCAGCGCGACGACCGTCTTCGGGACCGGCGGCGGCTCGGTGGGCGCCGGCTTGGCGGTGGGCGCCTCGACCGGCGGCGTGTGCGCCTGCTGGGCGCTGTCCCTCGCCGACCCGCTCGCGCCGATGACGAAGATCGCGGTCACGATGCCCACGGCGGCCGCCGCCCCGGCGACCCACACGTAGCGGGGCCACGGCGAGCGCGGCGGAGACGGAGGCGTCGCGGGGACGATCACCTTCGACGTCTTGAAATAATCGTGCGGCACGTTGAAGCCGCCCGAGCGCGCCATCATCTCCGCGACCGCGCCCGGCACGCCCCCGCACCTCACCTGCTCGAGGTCGGCGTGGAGATCGCTCATGGTCTGGTAGCGCGACTCCGGCTTCTTCGAGAGGCACTTCAAGATCACCGCCTCGAGCCCGGGCGGGCAATCGGGGCCGCCGACGAGCGCGCGGATGGGGACCGGCGCCTTGTACATGTGCTGCGTCAGGATCCCCATGAAGTTGTCGGCGTTGAACGGGAGCTGGCGGCTCACGAGCTCGTAGAGCATCACGCCGAGCGAGTAGATGTCGGTCCGGTGATCGATCGGCGCCCCCGCGGCCTGCTCCGGGGACATGTAGTGCGGCGTCCCGAACACCGCGCCGGCGCGCGTCAGCTTTGTCGTCGTGCTCGTCGACACCTTCGCGATCCCGAAGTCGAGGATCTTCACGAAGTTCGGATCGCTGCCGCGGGCGACCACGAAGACGTTGTCCGGCTTGAGATCGCGGTGGATGATGCCGGCCTCGTGCGCGGCGGCGAGCCCCGCGGACAGCTGCTGCGCGATGTGGCAGATGCGGTCCATCGGCAGCTCGTTCGGCGAGTCGATGAGCTGCGCCAGGCTCACGCCCTCCAGGTACTCCATGACGAAGTACGTGGAGCCGTCCGGCAGATCGCCGAAATCCGAGATATCGACGATGTGCGGGTTGCCGATGCTCGACGCGGAGCGGGCCTCCTGCACGAAGCGCTCGAAGATCTCGCGGTCCCTCGCGAGCTCCGCGCGGAGCACCTTCACGGCGACGCGCTTGTCGATGACCTTGTGGCGGGCGAGGTAGACGAACCCCATCCCGCCCTCGCCGAGCAGCCGCTCGATCTTGTACCGGTGGTCGAAGGTCGTCCCGATGTACGGATCCTTGGCGCCAGGCGGCCGCCGCTCGCGCGGCTCGACCTCGTCCGGCGGCGGGATCTCCAGGGAGGGCTCCCCCTCGCTGATCGGCACCGGGCTCATCCGCTCGCTGACCTCGTCGGCGTCGGGCTCGCTCTGCCGCCCGAGCCGCGGGGCCATCTGGCGCAGCGGCGGCGGGGCTCGGAAGCTCGGCGGAGCCCGGAAGCTCGGCGGCACCTCGCTCGCCGGCCCCTCGACCCACCCCGCCCTGGAGGGCCTCGAGGAGGGGCGGAGCTCGACCTCCACCGGCACGTCGTCATCGGCGCCGCTCGGCTCCACGGACGGCGCGAACGCCGCGACACCGGACGAGCGGGCCCCGCCGGCCGCGCTCTTGGGGCGCGACGGGGGTGCCTCCTCGAGCGCGCCATCCTCGGCGTTGAAGACTCTGCTGCGCGCGGTGTGGTGCTCGTTTTTGGTGGCGCTCATGAAAGGCTCGCGGGCAGAAGTGCACGCCACATGCCGGCAGCTGCGGCAGGGGTGGATTCTAGCAGGCGTTCGGTCCGGGAAGCGAGAGCATGCGGACGTCGCGCGCGAAAGGTCGCGCACGGCGTGTCGAGCCGTCGCCGACCATGGCGCGGCCCAGCGTGCCGCGCGCGCCGCGTTCTGCTAGGAGGGCACCGCGATGAGCTACCCTATCGAGGTCGCGCTGCGATATCTCGGCTCCAAGAAGCGGGCGTTCATCTCGGTCGGCACCACGTTCGCGATCCTCGGGGTCGCGCTCGGGGTCGCGGCGCTCGCGACCGTGATGAGCGTGACCGGGGGTTTTCAGGCGGAGTTCCGCGAGAAGGTCCTGGGCGTCAACGCGCACGTCCTGGTGATCAAGTACTCGACGGACTTCCGTGAGTACCGCTCGATCATGGAGCAGGTCTCCAAGGTGCCGGGCGTCATCGGCGTCGCGCCGTTCAGCATCAACCCCATGATGCTGACGCACGGCGACGCGACGGCGACGGGCGTCCTCGTCAAGGGGGTCGACCCGGCGAGGAGCCTCGGCGTCGGGGCCGACGGCGCCTCCACCCCTGTGCTCGACCTGCCCCGGCACATCCTCCCGGGCGGCGATCTCGCCGGCCTGCGGCGCCCGGGCTCGAAGCCCGCCGAGCGCGCCGTGCCGTCGTTGCCTGACGTCCCCCTCCTGGATCGGGACGCGGGCGCGCGAGGCGCGCTCGAGCCGGACACGGACACGCGCGGCGCGGGCGCGCAGGACGCGGGCGCCGAGCTCGATCTGATCAAGGCCTACGAGGCGCGGATCCTCGAGGACGAGCGCGCCGCGGCCGCGCGCGACGCCGGGGCCGCGCCCCCCTCGCCTGCGTCCGAGCCTGACGGCGCCTCGGACGCCGCGGCCGAGGAGGCCGAGGTCGCGATCGCCGAAGGCGCCCCGCGGGGCGCGATCGAGCCGCAGGGCGGCTATGGCAGCGTGCTCCCCGATGACGACGAGCTGCCGCCCGAGGTCGATCCGGACCCCTGCGCCGACAAGGAGCAGATCGCCAAGATGCCGGGCATCGTCATCGGCGCTGCGCTGGCGAAGAACCTGTCCCTCGACCTGGGCCAGTGCGTCACCGTCACCTCGCCCACGATCGGCTTCTCGTTCGCGAACGGCGCCATCAAGCCGCCGGTCGCCAAGCGGTTCCGGGTCATCGCGATCTTCGAGGCTGGCTTCGAGCAGTACGACACCAAGCTGGCGTACGCCGATCTCTACGAGACGCAGGCGTTTTACGACCAGGGTGACACGGTGACCGGCGTCGAGATGAAGGTCGAAGACATCGACAGCGCGAGCGGCATCGCGCGCGAGATCAGCAAGCTCCTCGGCAGCGGGCTCTATTACACGATGGACTGGGAGGAGCTGAACCACGGGCTCTTCACCGCGCTGCGCATCCAGCAGATCGGCATGAGCGCGGTGCTGGCGCTCATCATCGTGGTCGCCGCGTTCACGGTCATCGCGACGTTGATCATGGTGGTGCTCGACAAGAAGAAGGAGATCGCCGTCCTCAAGGCGATGGGCGCGACGGACGGCGCCATCCTGCGCATCTTCCTCTACCAGGGCGGGATCATCGGCGTCGCGGGCACCACGCTGGGCCTCTTGCTCGGCGTGGCGGTGTGCAAGGGGCTCCTGGTCTACGGCTTCCCGCTCGACCCGAAGGTCTATTTCATCTCTCGCCTCCCCGTCCAGGCGCGCCCGCAGGAGTTCGTCATCACGGGCTGCATCGCCATCCTCATCTGCCTCGCGGCCACGATCGTGCCCAGCCTCTACGCCGCGCGCCTCCGCCCCGCCGAGGGCTTCCGCGCGCAGTGAGCTCCCGTCCCCCACCCCGCGCGGCGAGCCCCCTCTCCGGGGGCCGTGCGTCTCGGAAGGACCTCCCGCCCCGCAACCCCGGCCAGCGCGTCTAGCGCCGCGTGGCGGAGTAGATCTTCTGCTGCCCGCCCTTGTCGGACGCGAGGTAGAGCGTGCACTCATCGGGAGAGAGCGACGGCGTCATGACGGCCACGCTCGGATCCAGGTTCGGCAGCAGCATCCTCGCCGGCTGATCGCCCGCGGGCAGCCCGTCGCTCCCGAGCGCCACGTAGAAGCTCCGCAGCACCGACGCCGCCGCGCACTCGCCGCGCGCGCTGTAGCGCGCCTGAAAGAAGAGCAGGCGACCGTCGGGCGTCACCCACGGGGCGAGGTCGTCTCCCTGCGCCGGGCAGTCGCCTGGCAGCTTGATGTCGAGCACCTGCGCCGCCGCGTCCTCTGCGCGCTTCGTGACGAGCCGGCTCGTGGTCCCCCCGCCCTCCTGGTGCCTGTTCATGAACCAGTACCGGTAGGAGGACGAGGACGACCCGAGCCCGTAGGCGACCGCCACCGAGCGGCTCCCCCCGTCCGGGTTGAGCGCGGCGAGCGCGTCCACCTGGGTCGCGTCGAGCGCATCCGCGACGAGCAGCAGCGGAAGGCTCCCCGGCGCGGTGGGGACGCGGTCGAAGAGCAGCGAGCCCCCGGGGAAGGCGTCCCGCGGCGAGGGCGCGTCCAGGGGCAGGAGCAGCGGGCCCGACTCCTGGCCCTCGGCGTCGACCATGGAGCTGGAGAGGACCTCGCCGGCCGTCCAGGGCCGCCCGGTGGCCGTGGCGATCTTCGTGTCGTCCGATCCGAACTTGGCCGTGTAGACGAGCCGGAGCGTCGCGCCGCCCTCTCCGGCCTCCGCGCGCACGCGCGGGAACGCGGGCACCGCCCCCGCCACCGCGATCTCCGAGAGCGCGCCGAACGACAGCACGCCGCCGCGCTCCGCGCAGGAGACGCACGTCTCGCTGGCCGTGCAGAACTCCCCGTCCTTGCACGCGCTGCACCCGCCCTCTCCGCCCCCTCCCGACGCGGAGGACGACGCGGCCGACGCTCCGCCTCCCCCACCTCCCCCGCTGCCTCCACCCCCCTCACCGCCGGCGGCGCCGTCGCCGCCGCCGCTCGACGACGTGGACGCGGCGCTCGCGGCGGCCACCGTGAACCGGTCGCCGCAGCCGGCGAGCGCCGCCAGCGCCAGCTGCGCGGCGAGCGAGAAGGTTCCGTAGAAGCGAAGCGTGCGCACCCGAGCTGCCTCCTGTCGTGGTCCCGCCGCGCGGAGCCGGCGCGCGCGGTCAAGACGGCTTGTTGTAGTCCGTGTCCTCGAGAAGGATGACGTTCGTCTTCGAGCGGGTCTCGCCGACGCTGGTCACGTAGACCGCGGGCTTGTCCTGCACCGGGCACACCTTCTCGCACGCTCCGCAGCCGATGCACAGCGACGGATCGACGTGCGGACGCTGCACGTGGACCCTCTTCATCGGCGGCTCCTTGCCGGGCTCGGCCGCCACCGGCTCGCGCTTCGGGATGTCGACCTCCTCGACCCAGATCGCCTTGGGCGACGTCGGGCAGAACTCCTCGCAGACGATGCACGGCACGCTCATCGACCACGGCAGGCAGCGCCCCTGATCGTAGAACGCGGTGCCGATCGAGATCGGCTTCTGGCCGATGCCCATCTTCTGCTCCTCGGTGATCTTCTGGATCGCGCCGGTCGGGCAGACGTCGCCGCAGAGGACGCAGGAGTGCTCGCAGTACCCGATGCGCGGGATGACGATCGGCGTCCAGAGCCCCTCGATGCCCGCCTCGAAGAACGCGGGGTGGATCGCGTTGTTGGGGCAGACCTTCATGCACTCGGCGCACCGGATGCAGCGCTCCAGGAACTCGCGCTCCTCGACCGAGCCCGGCGGCCGGATCACGCGGTGGTCGTAGTTCGCGTCGAGCACGTCGGCGATGCGCGCCGTCGGGATGATCACCGCCCCGGCGGCGGCCGTCGCGAGGGCGGTGCGGCGGCCCGTGTCGGGCGTCACGAGGGCGCTCTTCCGGTTCGGCAGGAAGCGGAACTTGATGACGTCCTCGGGGCAGGCGCTCTCGCAGTTGAGGCACATGTGGCACTCGTCCTGCCGCCACTTCACCCCGCCCTGGGGCGAGTCGGCGCCCTGGCAGTGCACGAGGCACAGGTTGCAGTCGGTGCACTTCGCGTGATCCTTCTGCATCCCGAAGAGCGCGAAGCGCGCGAACACGCCGAGGAATGCGCCGAGCGGGCAGAGCACGCGGCACCAGAACCGCGGGATGAACCGGTTCATGAAGAGGATCGCGACGAACAGGATCCCGACGAACCACGCCTGGTGGAAGTAGAACTGCTTCGTCTGCCACACGCTCGCGGCCAGGAAATCCTGCGCGTGGTCCGCGGCGACCTGCACCGGCCGGCTCCCTGTCCCCGCCGCGGAGCCGGTCACCACGCTGGCGACGTACTGCGCGGCCGGGATGACGGCGAGCCCGATCGCCCGGACCGCCACGCAGATCGGATCGAACAGCCCCCCGATCACGCTGCCGGCCACGCTCGCCGCGAGGAAGGCGTACATCAGGTAGTATTTCACCCGCTGCCGCGTGTACGTCTTGTTCGCCTCGACGCGCTTGCCGCCCTTGCCGTAGCGCGACGGGAAGATCCACCCGAAGAAATGGTGGAGGGTGCCGAAGGGGCAGATCCAGCCGCAGAACACGCGCCCGAAGACGAGCGTCAGCGCGAGGATCCCGAGCGACCAGAGCAGCCCGCGGTAGACGGTGTGCGTCGAGAGCAGGGTCATCGCGCCGACGAACGGGTCGGCGAGGAGGAAGCCCTCGACGGGGAGCGGCAGGCGCACGCGCGCCTCGGCGGAGGCGAACGAGCCGCGGAAGCCCGTCTGGAACAGGAAGTAGAGGAACAGCCCGAGGCAGCCGGCCTGCACGGAGCGGCGCACCCAGACGAGCACCTGGATCACCTTGCGCGCCGGCAGCCCCGAGCCGGGCCGGCGCTTCGGGGCGGGCCGGACGATCGAGCCGGCCTTGCGCAACATGCGCGACAGCGCGGCCCAGCGGGCCTCCTTCGCGGCCGCGCGGGCCGGCGTCGTGCTCGGCGCGGCGGGCGGCGTCGCGCTCGGCGCGGCGGGCGGCGTCGCGCTCGGCGCGGCGGGCGGCCGCGCGCTCGCCTTCGCGGGCGCCTGGGCCGCCGAAGCCGCCGGTTCACGGTGCGCCGGCGCGGCCGGCGTCGGATCGGGGTTTGCCATGAGTGCTACACCTCGGCGAGCCGCAGGTTCTGCCAGTGCATCGTGCCCAGGCCCCGGTCGTGGCCCATCTTCAGGTACGGGATCTCCTCCGGCTTGCGGCCGATGAGCTGGCAGCCGTAGGCGTCGGCGGCGACCTGGTCGGTCGTCGCGATCACGGTGTGCATGTCCTTCGCGTCGGCGACGTTCCCGCCCTGCGGCCCGTTGCGCATGAGGACGCGGACGGCGTCCACGATCGTGAGCGTGGGCTGGATGAACGTCGCGAGATCGGCGATCGACACGTCGATGTTCTGGTGGAGGCGGTTGCGCCGGCCGCCGAGCGCCCCGTACCAGTTCTTCATCGCGGCGGTGTACTTCGACAGGTTGTGGTGCTTGGCGATGGGGACGTTGATGACCTTGTCCGCGTTGACGAGCGGCGTGTAGACGGGCCAGTCGTCGAGCACCTCGCCCTTCAGGCGCATGCCGCGGAAGCGGTGCGCCGCGGGGATGACGACCTCCGCGCCGACGTCGTAGGCGGCCTTCCAGATGCCGGAGCGCTGGAAGCAGCGGTTCGGCTCGTTGCACGACGCGTCCGTCACGAGGACGGTCTTCGCGCCGGCGTCGTAGGCCAGGCGCACCACCTCGGCCACGACCTTGGGGTTCGTGTTGGCCGCGTGGATCGGCGTGCGATCCCAGCCGATGTTCGGCTTCACGACCACGACGTCGCCGCGCGAGATGAAGCGGCGCATCCCGCCGAGCGCGTCGACCGCCTTCCGGACCAGGGCGGCCGGGTCCGGGGCGCCCTCGGCGAGCGCCTCGGCGCCGGCGCGGGCGACGACGAGCTGCGGCAGGTCGGCAGGAGCGTCGCGGAGCCTGTAGTCCCGCGTCTGCTGGCGCTCGGCGGCGGCGGCGGCGCTGCCGCCGCGGTCCCACCGGGCCGCCGCGAGACCGCCCGCGCCCCCGAGGACGAGGCCCGCCGCGCCCAGCCGACGCAGCACTTCACGTCGAGAAATGTCACCCATGGCCCTCGTCTTCCCTGGACCTACGGATAGCCTCCCCAGGCGGTCGCCACAAGCAGAGGCGGCCTGGCGGCGGCGACGTCCGCCGCCTCCCCGGCGCTTCCAGCGACGGCGCTCAAGGAGGAGCCGCGGTGGACGTCGTCGGGGCTGTCGGGACCGCCGGGGCCGCTGGCGTCGCCGGAGCGCCCGTGGCGGGGGGAGCGCCCGTGTTCGCAGGCTGAGGCGCAGGCTGCTGCGCTTGGGGCGACTGCGGCGCCGCGCCGCTCGCGGCGGGCGGCGCGTGCGCCGGCGGCGGGGCGGCAGGCTCGTCCGGCTCGTACGGGTCGGCCTTCAGGCGATCGCGCTCTGCGATGCAGCTGGCGCGCTCCGCGTCGCACGCGGCCCGCAGCTGCGCCATGGAGGCGAGCTCGGCGGAGCGCTGGTCGACGAGCGCCCTGGCCTCGTCGCGCTCGGTCGCGGTGGTGGCGCGCGCCTTCTCGACCTCGGCGAGCCGCTCGCGGTCGGCCATCGAAGCCTTCTGCGCGGCCGCGGCGCCGTCCTCGCAGATCTTGAGGCGCGCCGCCTGGTTCGCGTGCAGCGCCTGGATCTCGCGGGCGTGCTCCGCCTCCGACGTGGAGCCGCTCTTCTGGAGGGTGGCCAGCGTCGCGTTGAACTCCGCGCGATCCTGCTCGCGGGCGCCGCGGCACGCGATCGCCTCGGACTGGGCGATCTGGTGGCTCGCGACGCAGGTGTCGAGCTTGTCGAACGACTCGGCGCCCCGCTGGCGGGCTTGCTCCAGCTCGTTCGCGAGCCGCAGGGTCTCGCGCTTCGAGAAGCCGAGCAGCACGACCGCGCAGCCCACGAGGGTCATCGCGCCGGCCGCGATCCGCGCGCGCAGGTACGAGGTCTTCTGCTTGATCCGCAGCCGCTCCGCCTCGCGCTCCGCCTCGCGCTCCGGCTCGAGCAGCACGTCGAGCTCCTCGGCGAGCTGGGTCATCGACGGGCGCTCGTTCGGATCGATCGCGAGCCATCGCTTGAGCGCGTCCTGGAACATCTGGCGCGGGCGCCCGGTGAGGTCTGGCAGCGCGTTGTCGGTGAGCGGCTTGTCGGCGCGGACGTCCTGCGCCTCGGCGAGCTGGGTGCGGCTCTGCGCGGACTCGCCCGGGAAGTCCCTGGGGTTCACGAGCGAGTAGAGCAGGGTCGTGGCGAGCCCGTACGTGTCCATCTTCTCGGAGAGCGGCACGGCGCCGGGGAAGCCGTTCAGCGCCCGGAGCTGCTCGGGCGAGGCGTAGAGCGCGGTGCCGGCGCAGAAGGAGGCCTCTCGCTCCGCGGCCACGCCCAGGTCGAGCAGGATGGGGTGGACGCGGCCGGCGAACCTGGCGAGGAAGATGTTGTCGGGCTTGACGTCCTGGTGCCGGAGCCCTGCGGCGTGCAGCGCCTCGAGCCCGCGCGCGACGGCGAGGAAGATGTCGTGCGCCTCGCGCATGCCGAGGGGGCTGCGCTCGAGGCGCTGGGCGAGGGTCTCGCCCTCGTAGACGGGCATGGTGAGCCACACGTACTCGGCGTTCATGCCGTGGTCCTTCAGCTGGACGACGTGCGGGTGCCCGACGGTCGCGAGCATGACGAGCTCTCGCTCGACGTTCCGCATCGCGTACAGCGAGCGGGGCATGAGCTTGAGGGCGACCTGGTGCTCGGGGACGTCGATCCGCTGGGCGACGTAGACCTTGCCGAACATGCCCTGCCCAAGGAGGCGCCCGAGGCGGTAGAGCCCGCCGACGATCTGGCCGACCTCGGGGAGGATCGACGGGCCGCGGCTGCTGCTCCTCGCGGGGTCGTCGGTCCCGCCGCGCGAGGTGGTGCGCACCAGGCTGGACGGATCCGCCACCGTGACGGCGAACGCGTGGACGATCGTGGTGCGGAGGTTCGGGTCGACGGGCGGCACGGCGATTGCCAGAGTAGCGGAAGCGGCGAGCGCTGAGAAAGAAGCCGGCGGGCGGAAGACGGCGGGCGCGGGGCGTTTATTCGAGGAGGCTGGCGGAGGCGCCGGGGGGGCTCACCTTCTCCCGCCTTTGCTCCGCCGGTGTGTGTGCTGTGCCCCGGTCCTCGCGCTCTGGATCGTTCGCCGCGGGGAGATGAGCGCCGTGCGCTGCGGGCTCAGCCTTCCAGCGGCACCGCCGGCGCCGCTGGTGAAGGCGTCGTCGCCGCGGGCGCCGCCGACGCCTTGGCCCGCCGGGCCGCTGCCCGCTTGCGGCGCTCGTACGCGCTCGTCACCTCGCGCACGATCTCCGGCTGGCCGCGGAAGACGAAGCGCGCCGCGTTCCGCACGAGGCCCATGCGCTCGACAAGCAGCGTCGCCAGCTTGTTGCGGAGCAGCAGCGCGTCCTGCGCCTGCCTGGAGATCGCCTCCGCCTGCGCCGGCCGGCTCCGCAGCTCCGCCGCCACGGCGCGCGCCTCGTCGAGGTGGGCCGCCTCGAAGCCGCCGAGCCCGTCGATCACGTCGCGGTGCTTCTCGCCGAGCAGCGCATAGTCGTCCAGCGCGCTCGCCAGGGCGTCGGCCGAGTCGGGATCCTCCGCGTGCGCCGCGTCGATGCGGGCCAGCATCTCGTCCTTTGCGTCCTCCACGCCGTCGTCGAAATAGAAGCGCAGCGTCGCCGAGATCTCCCCCAGCAGGAACTTGCCGCGCTCGCGGGGGCTCGCGTTCTTCTCGACGGTCAGGAGATATCGCGTCTGCGCCTCCTGCGTGGCGCGCTGCAGCGAGAGGATCTCTTCTGCCGTCCTCGGCCCGAGGCGCGCGGCGTCCCCCTTCTTGCCGTCCTTCGGGACCGCCGACTCGAGGCCCAGGCGGGTCACCCGCTTCTGGGCATCGACCTGTGTCTTCCAGTACTTGTCGCAGAACTTCGCCACGTCGACCGCCTCCCCGAGGAGCACGTGCAAGGGCACCGTGATCGCCGGGAGATTGCCGGCGCTCATCTGCTGGACGACGTCCGACCACTGCTCGATATCGCTCTTCTTCTTCGCCATCTCGACCTCCCCTGGGTTGCTGCGCCGGACCCCTGTCCGGACCGGCAATCCCGGGCATCCATTCCGGAGAGCCGTGAACCGGGCTCCCCCTTCACGACGACCTCGACGCGAGACCCCCGAGCTCGTGCGCCCCGAGCCGTCCAAGACCGTTATCGAAGCGCGCGAGACTCGGGAGCTTCGCGACTCGGCACAGGGATACACGCGGCGTGCCTGGACAGAACGGCTCCAGGGACAGAGGACGATGCGCCCGGATGTCCCTGGCGCGTTACCCCCTGTCCCTCACGGCCCCCTCCCGGTCCCTGACGCTTCGCCGCGCGTCCCTGACAAGCCGCATCCCTGTCCCTGGCGGGACCACCTCGGCCCGCGCGCGGCTCTTGCCCTTGTCCCTGGTGGCGATCTCTGTGTCCCTGGCGGTCGGTTTCCTGTCCCTGGAGGCCGCCCTCGGTCATCGGGTCGATGCGATGGTTGAGGCCAGGAGTTCACTCTCCTGACAACTTGCCGCAAGAGCTGTTACGGGCGACCGGGGCGTCGCGCGGAGCGACGTGTGTGTGTCGTCGGGAGCGCCGTAAGCCGATGCGGGATCGCGCAATCCTTTGCGCGAGCGTGGGAAAGCGAAACGCCCCCACTGGAGCGAGAAGCTCACGCGCAGGGGAGCGTGCTGGCGTGGTCGATGCACCACGGTGACCGGCATGCGCCACGGTGCGCAACGGTGCCACCTGGCGCCGTGAGATCGGGAATTCACGCAAATGTTCGCAAAAGCCGCGCTCGTGCTCGCCGCCCTGGAGCTCGCCGGATGTGCCGCCATTCGCTCACCATCGGCGCCGCCCGAGCTCTCCCACGCGCTCACGGCGATCCGGGCGGCGGAGCGGGAGGGCGCGGGCGCGGACCGGCGCTCGGCGATGCACCTCGCGCTGGCGAAGAGCGAGCTCGCGCAGGCGAGGCGGCGGCTGTCGGTGGGCGACCAGGAAGGAGCCCGCTGGCTGCTGCGGAGGGCCGAGGTCGACGCCGAGCTCTCGGCGCTCATGGTGAGGGAGGCGGGGCTCCGCGACGCCGCGGGCCGCACGCTGGACGAGGCGAGCACGCTCGCCAGGCGGGCCGAGTGAGGGGCCGCGTGCGCGCCGTGGCCCCGCTCGCGCTGGCCCTCTCGCTCGCGGGGTGCGCCCGGAGCGCGGCCGGGCCGCCCCCCGAGCTCGTCACGGCGCGCGCCGCCGTGGTGCAGGCGCAGGACAACCCGCTGTCGCCGCTCGCGATCGCCGAGCTGAAGCAGGCCGAGCAGGCGCTCGCGATCGCCGAGCGCGAGGCGCGCAAGAGCCCTCGCTCCCCCGCCGCGCGCGACGCCGCCTACGTGGCGCGGCGGAGGGCGCAGTGCTCGCTGCTCTCGTCGCTCGTGCGCGCGAACCAGAGCGCGCTCGCGCGCGCGCGGAGAACCCAGCGCGCCGCGGAGCAGCAGCGCCCGCGCGCCGGCGGCGAGCCGGAGCCCGCGGCGCCCTCCCCTGCCGACGACGCCGAGCTCGACATCGCGCTCGATCGCGCCCGCGCGCGGGCCCAGCAGTCCGCCAGGTGATCGCGGCCGTGCTCCCGCGCCGCGGCGCCGTCGCGCTCGCGGCTGCGCGACCGCGCGCCGCCTTGATTTGCCCTCGGAATCCGCGCAGATCGGCCTGAGCGCCTCCGTACCCGGCGTACCGCCCCGGGCGTCAGCGCGGCCTCGCCGGAGCGATTTCTCCTGGGACCGGCCGATTTTTGGATCCAAGATGCGCGCGACGCGCCTCCGCCGGCGGCGAAAGCATCCCGGAGGTCAGCGACGATCGAAACTCGAAGTTCGAAGTTCGCTGGGACAACCGGTCCCGCGTGCGAGGAGAGCGCGATGAACGAAGGCGCGAACGTGATACTGGTGCCCGTCGACTTCGAGGAGGCCTCGATGAAGGCCATCGAGCTCGCGAGGGATCTCGGCGAGAGGCTGGGGCACCGGGTCGTGCTGCTGCACGTCTACCAGCTCCCGGTCTACACCTACCCCGGGCTCGAGCCGGCGCTGATGCCGGGGTTCCACGCCGAGGTGAGCGCCGCCGCGTCGCGCGCGGTCCAGCAGCTCTCGGGGCAGACGGGCGGGCTCCCGACGGCGCTGCGCGAGGGCGATCCCGCGACCGAGATCCTCGCCGCCGCCGAGGAGCAGAAGGCGGCGATGATCGTCATGGGCACGCACGGCCGCCGGGGCATCTCGCACCTCTTCCTCGGGAGCGTCGCCGAGCAGGTGATCCGGAAGAGCAACGTCCCCGTGCTCACGGTGCGCGTGACCGGCTGATCCTCCGCGGGCATCTCTCGGTGGACGGGCCGGCGAGGCTGCCGGCCGGGGCGCGGGCGCGGAGGGCCGCGCTCGACGTGGGTTTGGGCGGGCTCGACCGCGCTCGACGTGGGTCAGGGCCCCGGCTTCTGCGTCGCATGCGGCGCGTGGAGTTCCTCGCATGTCGACCGTGTCCCCGCGCGATCTCGCGCTTCCGCCGAACCTGGTGAGCCTGGCCCGGCTGCCGCTGGCGGCGCTGTTCCCGATCGTGGCCACGCAGCCCGCGCTCGCCCTCACCGTCCTCTGCTGCGCAGGGTTGACGGACGTGCTGGACGGCTGGCTCGCCCGCCGCCTCGATCAGGTGACGCCCACCGGGGCGATCGTCGACCCGATCGCGGACAAGGTGTTCGCTCTGACGGTGGTGGGCACGCTCCTCGAGGGCGGCGCGCTCCCCCTCTGGGGCATCCCGGCGCTGCTCGCCCGCGAGCTCCTCGAGCTGCCGCTCGCGCTCTGGATCGCGGTGAGCCGCCGCTTCCAGGGCACGCGCCTGTCGACGGCGAGCGCCAACATCCCTGGCAAGCTCGCCACGGTTGTGCAGTTCGCGGCGGTCTTCGCCGCCATCGCGCTCCCCTCGACGCTGCCGGCGATGCTCGCCGCGTCGGCGATCGCGGGCGCGGCCGCGGGCGTCTCGTACTGGGCGCGCCAGCTCCGCCGCGTGCCCGGCGCGGCGTAGGCGCCATCAGGGGGCGCGCCTGGTGTAAGGTCGGCCGCGGAGGCGCGTTGGGCGCCTGTGACCGGCTCCATGCTCCGAGGAACCATGCGAAGAACGCTGCCCGTCTGGGCTCTCCTTGCCTCGCTCGCCGGCCCTGCCGCCTGCAGCTCCGCGCCGTCGGCCGCGCGCGACGCCGCCAGCGCGCCGTCCTACGCACCGCCGCAGGCCCCGATGGCAGGCATGCCTTCCGAATCCATGCGGATCGCCCAGTCGGTGAGCGAGGAGTCGTACGAGGTCAACGCGTCGGCGGATCTGGCCAAGGCTGCGCCGCCGCCGGCGCCCGGCGGCGCCCAGCCCGCGCCGGCCAGGCCGGCGTCGACCGCGGCGGCTCCGCAGCCTGCGCCCACGTCGCCCGGCGCTTCCCCGCAGGGCGCGCCCGAGGCCGCCGCCGATGCGCACTCGCCCCTCCTCGTTTACACGGCGGACATCGCGATGGCGGTGTTCGAGGTGGGCGCGTCGCTCGGCAAGGTCGAGGCGCTCGCGCGGGATCTCGGCGGCTTCCTCGCCCGCCGCGACGATCGGACGATCACCATCCGCGTCCCTGCCGCCCGGTTCGACGAGGCGCTGAAGCGCCTCGAGGGGCTCGGCGACATCCTCCAGCGCAACGTGGTCGCCCAGGACGTCACCGAGGAGTTCCTCGATCTCGGCATCCGCATCCGCAACGCGCGGGCGGTGCGGGATCGCCTGGAGAAGCTGCTCGACAAGGCCGCGAAGGTCGAGGAGTCGATCCAGCTGGAGCGCGAGCTCGCGCGCGTGTCCAGCGAGCTCGAGCGCCTCGAGGGGCGCCTCAAGTTCCTGCGCGATCGCATCGCGTTCTCGACCCTCACCGTGTCCTTCCAGCCGCGCTCGACGGAGAGCATCGCCCCGTCGGGCCCGCGGCTCCCCATCGACTGGCTCAACGAGCTCGGCCTCTCGCGGCTCCTCAACCTGTGAACCGGGCGCCTCCGATGAACCATTCCCTTCGCCACGCCTTCCTCCTCCTCGCCTCGCTCACCGGCGCGGCGGCGCTGCTCGGCTGCGGCCGGCCCTTCGTCCCCGCGACCCCGCCTGGGTTCGTCGATCTCGGCGATCGTTACGGCGACGACGAGTACCGCGCGACCACCGCCGAGGGGCTCGTGCTCGGGATCCGTGCGTTCGAGAACGATCCGAAGGGCGACCTCGCCTTCTGGTCCCGCGTGATCGAGAAGCGGCTGCGCGAGGGCGGCGGCTACGCGCTGCTCGGCAAGACGGACGTGAAGGCCCGGAACGGCCTGCCGGGCGTCCAGCTGCGCTTCGGGCACGACGAGGGGAAGGAAGCGCACCTTTATTACCTCACCGTCTTCGTCAACGACGATCGTGTCTTCCTCCACGAGGCAGGCGGCGCGAAGGCGCTGGTCGAGCGGCACCAGCAGCAGATCGACTGGGCCATCCGCAACTTCCTGCCGGAGTGACGCGCGCGCTGCCGGCGTCGGCGGCGCGCGCTGTCTGCGTCGGCGGCGCCGCCCCGCTTGCTCGCGGAAGCCCTGTTTGCTACCTGGCGGACGTGCGTTCCCGCCCCATGCCCTGTGACGCGCGGCAGCGCCGGTCGATCCACGCGCTGCTCCTCGCCCTCGCGGCCACGCTCGGCAGCGCCGAGGCCCTGGCGCAAGGCGGAGGAGAGAGACCGGACGCCACCGTGCCCGCGCCGCCCTCCGGGGACGGCGCCAAGGCAGCGCAGATCCTCCGCGAGATCGAGGGCCGCGTCGCGGCCTCGCCCAGCGCCGCCACCGGCGAGAAGGCCGCCGAGGGGGAGAAGATCTCCGCCGAGACGCCGAGCGTCGAGCCGACCGCGGCGAGGGGGTCGGCGAGGAGCGCCGTGAAGATCGTGGCCGAGCCGGTGGCGCAGGCGAAGCGCGCGCTCCAGCGCGCGGACGGCGCGCGTGCGGCGGGCGACACGACGAACGCGCGGCGGCTCGACGCGGTGGCCCTCGAGTGGGCGGAGACGGCGAGGACGCTGCTGCGCGCGGCGGCGGCGGAGGAGGAGGCGGCGGAGGCCGCGGAGAGCGCGCGCGAGGTCGAGACGAAGCTCGAGCGGGCGCGCGCGCTGCTCGAGGAGACGCAGGCGCGGCGAGGCCGCGCCGCGGCGGAGCTCGAGCGGATCGAGGTCGAGGCGCGCGAGGCGAGCAGGGCAGCGGCGGACGTCGAAGCGCAGCGGATCGAGGCCGGCAAGAAGGCGACCCAGGGGGCGACGGCCAAGGGGACGGCGGCCAAGGGGGCGACGAAGGCGACGGGGGGAGCCGAGCGGGCGCCCGCAGCCGCGCCGGGCGCGGGGGCCAAGGGCGGCGCCGGCAAGGCGACGGCTCCGGTGGGCCAGGAGGGCACGCCTTGAGCGCGCGACGACTCGCGGGGATCGCCGTCGCGGGGGTGCTCCTCGGCGCGTGCGCGCCGATCCCGAGGCCAGCGGTGCTCGATGAGCTCGATCACGTCCGCGCCGGGGCAGCCGCCGCCGAGTCGAGGCGGTACGCGCCGGGCGCGTTCGCGCGCGCGGAGAAGCTCCGCGGCGATGCGCTCGCCGCGCTCGAGAGCGAGGATCGATCCGGGGCGCAGATCCTGGGCGAGCAGGCCATCGCGGCGCACGCGCACGCGCACGCGCTCTCGCGGGCGGCTCGGGCCGAGGCGGCCGCGACCGAGGCGAAGGCGCAGCGATCGGCCGGCGAGGCCTCGCTGGCGGGCCTCGAGGCCGAACAGTCGCGCGTCGCGGCCGAGGTCGATGCGCTCGACATGCGGACAAAGGTCGCCCGCGACGCGCAGCCTGTGGTCCCGTCCGGCAAGGCCGATACGGATCGCGAGAAGGCGCGCCTCGCCGCGGCGCGCTCGCTCGCCCTCCAGGCCCGCCTGCTTTGCGGCGCGGCGCGCCTGCTGATCACGCCTGCACCGCCGGGCAGCGCGCAGCCCGCGGGCGCCAGCTCCGCCAGCGCGCAGCCCCCGGGCGCCAGCTCCACCGCGCAGCCCGCGGGCGCCGGCTCCGCCAGCGCGCAGCCCCCGGGCGCCAGCTCCACCGCGCAGCCCCCGGGCGCCGGCTCCGCCAGCGCGCAGCCAGCAGGCACCAGCGCGCAGCCCTCAGACGCCAGCGCCGGCAGCGCGCAACCCGGCAGCGCCGAGCTCGCCGCGCAGCTCGAGGGGGCGACCGCCGCGATCAAGAAGCTCGACGCAGAGCTCGCGGAGGCGGGTCGCTCCGCCCGCGTCCTCCCCGCGCCCATCGATCAGGCTTCCCGAGCCCGTGCAGGCTGCCTCGCCGCGCTCACCGCCGCGCGCCGCGCCGCCACGCCGGTGACCCGTGCGCCCGGCGCCGGCGATGCGCTCCTCACGGAGCTCTCGGCCGCAGGCACCTGGTCGCCCGTCCGCGACGATCGCGGCATCGTCGTCACGCTCCGGGGGCTGTTCTCCGGCAACGCCCTCACGAAGGCCGGTGAGGCGCGCCTCCGCGACCTCGCGCTGGTCGCCACGGCGCACCCCTCCTTCCCCGTGGCCGTGGTCGTGCACACGGACCGCGACATCAGCGCCAAGGAA
Organism: Sorangium sp. So ce375; assembly: GCF_051473855.1. Lineage (NCBI taxonomy): Bacteria > Pseudomonadati > Myxococcota > Polyangiales > Polyangiaceae > Sorangium > Sorangium sp. So ce375. Next base: position 1,618,726 of record NZ_CP150335.1, on the reverse strand, counting down.
GAGGCCTCATGGGCGGCGCGCGCCGATGCCGTCGTCCGGGCCCTCGGTCCGGCGCAAGGTGCGGCCGGCGCGGGGGCGCCCGGGAGCCCGTCCATCGCGCCGTTCCTTGCAGGATCCGCGGCCCCGGTGGTCGATCCAGGGGGCAGGGAGCGCGCCCGCAACGCCCGGGTCGAGATCATCTTTGTAACCCCGGAAACCCTGTGAGGCGCGATGGTCCCGGCCGCCGGAACTCCGCTCGCCTCGGAGAGTCGTTCTCGATGATGCGCTCTTCCACCTTCGCCCGAAGCGAAAGCAAGCCTGCCGTGCTCGCCTGTGCGCTGCTCGCCGCCCTCGGGAGCGCCTGTCAGGAGGACGGCAAGACGTCTCAGAAGCACGCCGCGGAGCTCTGCGCCAAGCTCGCCCCGGTCGTCGCGGAGGACGTCGGCCAGGTGCGCACGGGTCTCCCCGCGGGCTCGCAGAAGCTCGCGGCGCTCGTGGACACCGATCCGGGCGCGAACCTGCTCGGCCTCCAGAAGGCGATCGCGGGAGCGCGCGCCTCGGTGAAGGAGCTCGAATTCGCGAAGAGCACGTTCTTCTCTTTCGCCGATCCGAGCGGCACGGTGCTGCGCAGCGAGGCCGATCCGGACATGCTCGCCAACAGGTCCGTCCTGGCGTCGTTCCCCGAGCTCAGGAAGGTGCTGGCGCCGGGCAGCGGCGTCGTCGAGGCGTTCGGGGAGATGCAGGAGATGCGCGGCGTCAGGAACGGCCCCGATCTCCAGTGGGTCGCCGTGCACCCGGTCACGCGGGGCGGCGGCGAGCTCCAGGGCCTCTTCATCACGGGCTGGTCGTTCCGCGCCTACGCGTACCGGCTGCAGGAGGCGGCCAAGCGCGACATCGCCGAGCTCGCCAAGCGCGACGGGCTGAAGTCGACGCCGCTGCTCTACGTCTTCGCGTGGAAGGGCGCGAAGGCGTATGGCGGGCCGGTGACGCCCGACGTCAACACCGAGGCGCTCGAGAAGCTTGACCTGCCGGCGAAGACGGCCTCGGGCCCCTGGAGCGGCACGGTGGAGATCGCCGGCCGCACCTTCGGCGCTGCGGCGCAGCGCGTCCCGGAGCTCGCCGCGGACGCCGGCGTCGCCGCGCTCGTCTCGACGCTCTGAGCGCGAGCCCCGGGGCGGGCCCCCTGGCGTGCGGCCTGGGTCCCGTGACGACCGTCGGCGGGCCCGGGGGAGATCTCCTTATCGAGCGCTGCCGTGCTAGGCTGTCGCGACGGGCTCGCGCTGCCGAGCTCACCCCCATGCCGGCTTCCATCGATCAGCTTCTCAAAGTTTGCCGCGAGGTGATCGCGCCGCTCGTCCGAGCCGACGGCGGTGAGCTCTACATCGTGGCGGTCGAGCCCGATCACCTGACGCTCCACCTGGCCGGCGCGTGCTCGGGCTGCCCCGGTGCCATGCTCACCGCGCGCGCGGTGATCGAGCCAGCGGTGCTAGCGGTCGCGCCCTCCGCACGGGTCATCGTGACGAACGGCATGCGCGTCCCCGACGGCGCCTCCCTCGCGTAGGCGGAGGCGGGGCACCCGCTGCGGAGACGGGCCCATCTCGACGTTTTCGGTGCTCAGCGCACTGGAGTGCGCTTCCGCGCCGAAAACGCCGATCTGGGCCCGTCTCCTGTGCGGGTGACCGCCTCCGCCTGCTACTGGGACGGCGGGACGGCGGGACGAGAGGGCAGCGCTGGGATGCGACGCTCGGGCTCGTCGCTGGTTGCGCGCTTGCGGTAGGCCCGCGGGGAGTGAGCTCGTCGCGCGGGGTGGCGACGAGCAGTTGTCTGAGCGCAGTTGACGTCCTGTGTCCGGCGTGCGCAGCACGACGGGCACAGGACGCCTCACGCGAGTTCTGCCCGTCGCTGCCCCGCGCGACGAGCTCACTCCCCGCGGGCCGGGCGTCTCGGCAATGCCTCAGGCGCAGCCAGGACCGGGCCTCAGGAGCGCAGCAGGATCTGGAGCTACTTCTTCTTGCCGGGCTTGTCAGCGGAAGGAGGCGGGCCGGGAGGGGCCTCTTCCTTGCGGACAGCGGAAGCGACGGCCGGGTCGATGGCGTTCGAGTCGACCGGCTTGTTGGGGCGAAGCGATTCCAGGCTGCCCAGCGTCACCAGATCCTCGTAGGCGAAGGCGATCTCGGACTCGCCCCGCTCGATGGCGCGGAAGTGCGTGGCCGTGTCCTTCCAGTCGACCTCGGTGACGAAACGGCCCTTCTCCGGAGCGGGCGGCGCCACGCGGCCAGGCACCCCGAGCGCCGTCGCGAGCTTGACCACGGCGGACGCATAGTCCTTCCCGCGGGTGGCCTTCTCGCCCAGCGGGTGCTCGTCGATGATCTTCCAGAGCTTGTCCTGGATGAAGAAGAAGTACCGCTTCCCGCCCTCGCGGGACAGCGTCATCATCGATTCCTTGTTGAGGTACGTGTACTCGCCCTTGAGCGGCGTCGCGTCGATGCCGGTCGGCAACGCGCCGAAGTCGATGCGGCTGCGGCGGAACGCGCTCTTCTCCTCGGCGAGCTCGGCGTCGAGCGCCCTCATCTTCACGCCAGGCGAGATGGCCTTGTAGCGCGGCACGTACGCTTCATCGAGCTGCTTGTCGATGACCGCCGCCACCTGCTTGGTGGTCATCCCCCACGCGATGCCCGGAGGCGTCAGCGCGATCGTCTTCTTCGTCACCGGCGGCTCGGCAGGCCGGGCCGGTGCCGCGGCGGGCGCCCCGCTCGTCCCCCGCTTCTGCTGGGCAGCCGCCACGCTCGCGCTCGTGATCGCCGCAAGGCCCAGCCCCAGAGCCAACGCCGCTCCCAGGAGCCTCTTCGCTTTCATGTTCCTCCTCCAGCCGGCGCAGGCCCTGTCCCTGCGCTCTCAGCAATCGCAAAAGTCAGGAAACCCCGCCCGGCAAGCCGGAGAACGCTAGCACCTGCGGTACGACAGGAGAATAGGATCTCCGCACCGAGCGAGGTCGACCGACGCCGTTGGACGATCGCTCGGCCGGATCGATGGAGGGCGCGCGCGAGGAGGATCGCGAGGCGGGCGGCGACGAGGGGAAAACAGCGTCGACAGCGCGGGTAGCCGGTGTGTGCGGGGTCCTGACAGGGGCGGGCCGACGTGCTACGAGCTCTGGCCCCAAGGATGATGCCTGCCGCCGGTGCTGCACCTTTGCGCCTTGCGCTCGCCGCGCTGGCGACCGTTGGCCCCGCCGGCGGCTGCGTCGCCGATCGCGAGCGCCCTGCAGCGTCCGTCGATCCAGAGGCCGGCCTGCCCGCATGGGATGGGCACGCGCGCGAGGTCTTCGACGACAACATCGAGCCTGCCGCCGTGGGCTTCTCGCTGGAAGGCCCCTCGCCCAGGTCCGACCCGTTCCTCCGCGAGCGGGCGCAGACGGCAGAGGTGGTCGCGCGGGTCCGCGTCAACACGGTGACCGTCGACTCGATCGGCGACCAGAGCACCTATCACCTCGGGATCCAGGTCGGCTACCCTCCGCTGGCCACGCCTCGGGTGCCAGACCGGACGTTCGAGCTCCACATCCGCCCGCAGAGCCGCGCGTTCGGCGTCGCGAAGGCGATCGACGCCCGGCTCCGCGGGCTCACCTTCATCGCCTTCATCCGGCGCTTCGCCGGCGAGGGCGGCGAGCCGGAAATCCACTGGCACCTTTCACCTGACACAGCGGAGGTCGCCGCGGCCATCAAGGAGGCCGTCGTCCTCGGGGAGCTGTCTGCGCCGTGAGCAATGTGAGCATCAAGACGGTCAAGGAAGTCGACGCCCTCCGCACGGCCTCGCAGATGGCTGCGGAGACGCTCCTCGGCGTCGGCGAGATGATCCGCGCCGGCATCACCACCGAGGACATCAACACCTTCGTCCACGAGGACACGATCCGCCGCGGCGGCTACCCCGCGCCGCTCAACTACCACGGGTTCCCGAAGAGCGTCTGCACCTCGATCAACGAGGTGGTCTGCCACGGCATCCCGGGCGATCGCGTCCTCGAGCCAGGCGACATCATCAACGTGGACGTCACCACCATCTACAACGGCTTCTACGGGGACACCTCCGCGACCTTCTACATCGGCAAGCCCTCGGCCGAGGCGAAGCACGTGACCGAGGTGTCCCGGCGCTCGCTGCAGCTCGGCATCGCCCAGGTCCGGGACGGGGCGCGCCTTGGCGACATCGGGGCCGCCATCCAGGAGTTCGCCGAGGCCGAGGGCTGCTCGGTGGTGCGGGCCTTCGTCGGGCACGGCATCGGGCGGCGCTTCCACGAGGCGCCGCAGGTCTCGCACGTGGGCAAGTACGGCAGCGGCGCCCGCCTCCGCGCAGGCATGTGCTTCACGATCGAGCCGATGATCAACCTCGGCACCTACGAGGTCGAGATCCAGGAAGACAAGTGGACCGCGTTGACGGCCGATCGCTCGCTGTCGGCGCAGTTCGAGCACACCATCGTCGTGACGAGGAGCGGCTGCGAGGTGCTGACCCGGCGCAGCCGGCCGCTCGCGAACAGCGAGATCTTCCCCGATCCCTTCGCCGTCTCCACGGCGCGAGCGCTCTGACGCAGAGCGACCCCGGCGCGAAGCGCGCGCCGCGCCCGGAGCCGCGCGCGCCGGCCGGCCGCGGCTACGAAGGCCGAGGCGGAGGTGGGCCGACGCCGCGCGGATCTGTCGATCGGAAACCGAGTTTTCTCGTCCGTCCGGCCGACGATTGGGAGTAGAAGCAGGGGCATGGCCTTGGACGAAGCGTCGCGTGCCCGAATCGCGCCGTATGTGTCGAGCCCGACGGCCGACGTCTTCTCGCTGTCGGGTCTGCCGGAAGAAGTCATCGCCGTCCTGTTCGCGTACTACTCGCGCAGCCGGGACGATCTGCGCACCAACCTGGCGCGCCTGCTCGGCGACGAGGAGCTCGACGTGGCCCCGGAGGCCGACGGCCGGCCGCGCCGGGGCCTCGCGTTCGCGTCGGACAAGGCGCGGAGCTTCCACGAGAAGTGGGTCGTGGGCTACGGCCACGCGTCGGTCGCCGAGCACGCCGTGGTGCACCTCGCGATCGAGAACGTCAGCATCGTCGCCTCCAAGGTGATCGAGGACCTGCGGCTCGGCTCGTACACGGAGAAGAGCACGCGCTACGTGGTCTTCGATCAGCACTCGTTCGTCGACCTGCCGGAGCTCGACGCCGAGCACGCCGCGAAATACGAGGCGTCCAGCGAGCGGCTCTTCGCGACCTACCTCGACCTCGTCCCCAAGGTGACGGAGCGGCTCGGCGCCCGCGGGCCGAAGCCCGAGAAGATGTCGGACGCCGCCTACAAGGGGGCGCTGCGCGCGCAGGCGTGCGATCTCCTGCGCGGCCTCCTGCCGGCGGGGACGCGGACGAACATCGGGCTCACCGCGAACGCGAGGGCGCTCGAGGTCCTGCTCACGAAGATGCTGTCGCACCCGCTCGAGGAGGTGCGCAGGGTCGCCCGCGAGATGCACACGGCGGCGCAGGCCGTGACGCCGACGCTCGTGAAGTACGCCGCGCCGAACGAGCTGAGGCAGACGCTGCAGGCCACCGTCGCCACGGCGATGAAGCGGGTCTACACGCCGCCGGAGGAGGACGTGAGCGCGACGATGGTCATCAACCAGCCCGTACGGCTGGTGCGCTACGACAAGGACGCGCTGGAGCGCGTCGCGCTCGCGCTCGCGTACGACGGCAGCGATCCAGGCGTGCACGCGTACAACCTCGGCGACGCGCTCCGCCGCGCGACGTTGCCGGAGCTCATCGGGATCGCGAAGGCCGCGTGCGAGAAGCGCGGGCCCTACGACGCGCCGCCGCGCGCCTTCGAGGCGTCGACGATGACGTTCGAGCTGATGCTCGACTACGGCGCGTACCGCGACCTGCAGCGCCACCGGATGCTGACGCCCGCGACGCAGCGGCTCACCTGTCGGCTCGGCTTCGAGACGCCTCAGGCGCTCTCGGATCTCGGCCACGCCGAGACGTACCAGGACGCGATGCTCGCCGCGCGCGACGCGTGGCAAGCGATCGAGGGGCGCTACCCCCTCGAGGCGCAGTATGCGGTGCCGCTCGGCTTCCGCGTGAGGACCCTCTGGACGCTGAACCTGCGCGAGCTGTTCCACGTCATCGAGCTCCGCTCGGCGAAGCAGGGGCACACGAGCTACAGGCGCATGGCCCAGGGGCTCTACCGCACCGCGATCACGGTGCACCCCTGGCTCAAGGACCTGATCCGCGTCGATCTGAACGACTACGCGCTCGCGCGCAGCTGACGTCCGGGACGCCGGCGCCAGCCGGCATCCGCGTCACAGGCGCGCGGCTTCGATGAGCTCTGTCGCGGCCCGGAGCGACGCGCCGGTGACCTTCGCGCCCGACAGCATCCGCGCCACCTCCGCGATGCGGTCCTTCTTGTCGACGCGCGTGACCGAGCTCTTGGCGATGCCGCCCGCGTTCTCCTTCGCGACGACGAAGTGAGCGCCGGCGAACGCCGCGATGGGCGCGAGGTGCGTGATGCAGAGCACCTGGTGGTGGCGCGCCACGTCGCCGATCGCGCGCCCGATCTTGTCGGCGACGGCGCCGCCGACGCCGCTGTCGACCTCGTCGAAGACGTAGAGCCCGGCGGGCCCGCACTCCGCGAGCACCCGCTTCAGGGCGAGCAGGGCGCGCGAGAGCTCGCCGCCCGAGGCGATGCGGCGCAGGGGGCGAGGCTCGATCCCCTTGTTGGGCGAGATGAGGAACTCGACGCGGTCGATCCCGTCCTGGCCCAGGCGGGCGCCGTCGACGACCAGCTCGGCGCGGTCACCGCCGCCGTGCGGCTCGATGTCCACGACGACCCGCGCGCCGCCCATGCCGAGCTCGGCGAGCTCCGTGGAGATCGCGGCGCCGAGCTTCTCGCCGGCCTTCCGCCGCTTCGCCGAGAGCTTGCGGGCGCGCTCGGCGGCGACGGCGAGCAGGGCGTCGCGCCGCCGCTCGAGCTCCGCGACGTGGCTCTCGACCCCCGAGAGGCGCTCCAGCTCGGCCGCGAGGCGCGCCCGCGCGGCGAGGACGTCGTCGAGCGTGGGGCCGTGCTGCCGGAGCAGGCCCTCGAGGCGGTACATGCGATCCTCGATCTCCGAGAGGCGATCCGGATCGGCCTCCGCGCGCTCGGCGTAACGGGCGATCTGGCGGGCCGCCTCGCTGAGCTCCGTCCAGCAGCCGTCGACCGCGCGGGCGACATCGTCGAGGCTGGGATCGATCTCCGCCGCGGCCCGGAGCTCCGAGGCGAGGCGCGCGAGCTCGTCGCACATCGCGTCGTCCCCTTGATCGAGGCGGGACGCAGCGCGCCGCGTGATGTCGTGCAGGCGGCCCGCGTGGCGGAGCCGGTTGCGCTCGGCGGCGAGCTCGGCGAGCTCGCCGGGGCGCGGCGACAGCGCGTCGATGGCCTGGAGCTGGAAGGCGACGAACGCCTCGCGCTCGCCGCGGCCGCGCTCGAGCTCGCGGGCGGCCCTGAGCTCGGCGGTGAGCGCCTCGAGCGCGCTGACGTCCGCCGCGAGCTCGCTGCGCGCCGGCACCAGGCGGCCGAAGCGATCGAGGTAGCCGAGGTGCGTCGATGGATCGGTCAGCGCGACGCTCTCGTGCTGCGAGGCGACGTCGGCGAGCTCCGGCGCGAGCGCCTGGAGCTCGCCGGCGGTGCAGAGCCGACCGTTCAGGTAGGCGCGCGAGCGGCCCGTCGATTGAACGACGCGGCGGACCACGAGCTCGCCCTCGCTCGCGATGCCGGCGGCGTCGAGCATCGCCATCGCGCGATCGGAGCCGCGCACGTCGAAGAGCGCCTCGATCTCGGCCTCGTCCGCGCCGGGGCGGACCTGCTCGGCGCTCGCGCGGCCGCCGAGGACCAGCGAGAGCGCGCCCACGACGATGGACTTGCCCGCGCCCGTCTCGCCGGTGAGCACGTTGAACCCAGGCTCGAGCCGGAGCTCGAGAGCATCCATCAGAATGAAGTTCTTGACCCGAAGCGCGACCAGCACAGCGGCGGGAGGATAGGAAGCTTTCGACCCGTCGTCAGCGGATCTTCACCTGCTTCATGACGGTGACCGGAATTCCCTCGAAAGGCGGCACCGAGACGTCGCGGAACGCGCCGGCGATGCACCCGGCGGTGGCCGTCCCGACCAGGTCGCCCCCCTCGACGCGCGCCGACATGGCCTTCCCGGAGGTCGCGAAGGTGACGGCCACGCGGGCCGTGCCGGTGAGGCCCTCGCCGGTGCACCCGGCGGCGACCGCCGCCGCGGACGCGAGGACGCTGGACGCCGCGCTCTGATCGAAGCGGGCCGGCTCGTCCTTGGCCGGAAGGAGCTGCGCGCTCGGCGGCGGTTGTTTGCCCGCCGGTTTGGCGCGCTCGGGCTCGCTCGGCGCCGCGGCCCGGGCAGGGCTCTCGTGGACATCGGGCTTCTCGCCGGCCGGCGGGCCGGCTTTCGCTGACGGCGCAGCGCTCGCTGACGGCGCGGCGCTCGCCGGCGAAGCGGCGCCCGCTGGCGTGGCGCTCGCTGGCGCGTGCGCCGCCCCTGGAGCAGCCCCTGCTTGCACAGGCTGCGGCGGTGCAGCTGGCTCGCCCGTAGGGGCGGCGGGGGCGGCCAGCGCCTGCTCCGCGGTGCCGGGAGCGGCCGCCGTCGGATCCGCGACCGGCTCGTCGTCGAGGGACGGCTCCTGGTCGGCAGCCTGGCCAGCGGGAGCCGGCGCGGCGGGCACTTGGGGCGGCACCTCTTGCGGCGCCGCGACGAGCGCACCGCTGCTGCCCGCCGACTGGTTCTGCGTCGCCGCGGCGATGGACGAGCGGCCGTGAGCCTGCGCGAGGTAGAGCGCAACGCCGAACACGATGAAGACGGCGGTCACCCATCCGGCGAGCGCCATGTTCTGGCGCGACGCCGGTGTCGAGAGAGCGCGCAACCCCTCGGACACGAGGGAGCCAGCGGAGATCGAGGTGCGCACCGGCGTCTCTTCCCCGGAGGAGGAGTGTCCCTCGACGGCCAGGAGCTCGGGCTCCACGGGCTCCACGGGCTCCACGGGCTGCACGGGGAACGAGGAGTCCGAGCTCCGCGCAGCGGCGCCGTCGTCGAACAGCCCGCCGTTGATGCTCAGGATCTCGTCATCGGCCCGGTCCTCGTTGCGGCGCGCCTCGCCCTCCGCGCCGGGCGGCGGCACCATGCTGCGCAGGTCGATCAGGCCCGAGTCCTCCTTGCGCTCGGCGCGCCCGCGAGGGTCGGTCTGGCCGGGCCGATCGCCCGCCGCGCGGGCGGTCGCCTTCGGGGAGGTGTACGTACGCGCCGCCGGCTCGCGCGAATCCCGCTCATCGCTCCCCTGATCCCGCGGTCCTCCCGCGGCGCCCTGCACATCGGCCGCCCTCGGGTTCGCGCGGTCTCGCCGCGGCTCCTCGGCGGCGCGCAGCGGGCCCGCGGCCTGCGGAGAGAGCGCCCCCAGCAGCGCGAGGTCCACTGGAGAGGCATCGGCGGGTTGCGCGGCGCCAGACCGGGCGCGCCGCGCGGGCTGCGGGGCGAGCGCCGCCATCGCCTGCACGTCCTGGAGCCGGAGCTCGGGCGACGAGCGGTGGGACGACGGCCGGCCCTCGTCGGTGGACAGCGGCGCCGACGGTATCTCGGAGAGCGGCGCCGGCGGCATCTCCGAGGGCGGCGCCACGGGCCGCGAGGAGCCACCCGCGCGCGGGACAGCGGCCCGCGGCCGCGCCACCGCCGGCATCGCGCGCTGCTCCCGCCGCGCCGGCGGCCGCACCGGGACCGGCGTGCGCGGGGTCGCGCGGGGCACGGCGGCGGCTTCGGGCGCCGGTGCGGGCTGGCTCGCGCGCTCGTCCCCGGGGACGAGCGATCCGAACGAGAGCGAGGGCGGCTCGACCCCGGGGGAGAGCATCTGCGCGAGGTCCTGGATCGAGACGGGATCCGAGTCGGCGGGAGGGAGCGCGGACGGGCTCCGGCCGACCGTCGACGGCACCGCGCTCCCGCGGGAAGTGTCCTCCCAGGACACGCCGGCGAACGTGCGAGGCCGCACCTGGACCTCGCGCCGCCCCAGCCCGCCATCCGGCGTCACCAGGGCGTGCTCGAGTGAGGCCTCCGCCGCCGCATCGAACGCGTCGAGCGGGTGCGCCCTCGGGCTGGCCTCGGGCGCGTCATCCAGATCCTGCTGCGCGATCCGCTCCGCGAGCGTGAGCCCTCGCCTGCGCCCGGCCGGAGGCGACGCCGCGCGCCCCTCCGTGTCGCCCGCGGGCTCCAGCCGGCGCTGGATGCCCGCGCCCGGGAGCGTCGTCTCGGCGTCCAGCACATCGCTCGACAGCGCGGCCTCGCTCTCCAAGCGGCGCCCGGAGGACGGCCTCGCGCGCTCAGGCTCGCTCGGCGGCTCCCGCCGGTCGCCTCCGCTCGCGGAGCTCGGCACGGCCGAGGGGGAAGACCGCGGCTCACCCCTCTCGGACGCCGACTGCTTGCTCTTCGTGCGGCACGATTTGCAGACAAACGGCAAGGACGGACGCATCTCGCGTCCTACACCGATCTCCACGTAGGTCCTGCAGAGAGAGCAGGCGAGTTGCACCTTGAGGAGAGAATCGCGCAGCTCGACAGCACGCGCAATCTTCTTCACAGGTGACCTGGGCGGTCGTCCTCGGGCTCGCCCGCTCCGCTCGGCCCCGATCGGCCGAATTTCGCTGGATCCCGCCTGCTTCGCCTAGGCGGAGGGCGCGCCGGCGACGGCGGGCAGGGGCGCGGGCGGGCGCACCCAGCGCTGCTCCAGCCACGCCAGCGAGACCGGCGCGCTCCTCAGCGCGGCGTCGACGGCGCGCGCGACCGGATCCGGGGCGGAGGCGGACCCGGGAGCGCGGGTCGACAGGATCCAGTTCGACAGCTCGTAGTGGTGGAGCAGCGGCGCGAAGCGATGGGCGTCGAAGCCGGCGAGGATCTCTGCCGCGCGGCTCAGGCGATCGCAGGGAAGGAGCGCCGTGGTGACGTCGAAGAGCAGGGCGCGGAGGTCCTCGAAGGCGCGCTCCGGGTCCGCGGACACGCCCTCCAGGAGCGCCTCGAATCCGGCGTCCGAGAGGCCAGCGGCCTCGGCCGCCTCGGCCATCGCGGGCACCTGCGTGGCCAGGAAGTCGGAGCTGGGAGCGTGCCCAAGGAGGCGCCCGACGAGGTACAGATCGAACGCGCTGGCGATGGCCTCGGCGAGCAGGAGCGCCTCCGCGCTGGGCGGAGCGCCCGCGGGCGTGAGCGCGCGATGGGCGAGGTGGTGCCATGCGACGTGCGCGACGACGTCGGCGGCGAGGTGGTCGCCGGCGATCAGGTCGCCTTGCTCGCTCTGGCTCCAGAACGTCAGGTTCAAGAAGACGACGCGATCCCAGCTCGCATCGCCCTCGGGCACGCGAAAGCGGTACCCATCGCGCCGGAGCGCCTGCTTCAGATCGTCGTAGAGCGCGACGTGCCGGAAGGAGCGCTCGTCGTCGATGGTCAGCTCGTCCAGGGTCAAGGTTCGCAGCTTCACGCGGCGGACATTAAACCCGGAACGTTTCGTCAGCCACAGCGGAGGCCGGGAAGAAACAGCCACAGCGGAGGCCTGGAAGAACCCGGTCACGTCGGGTGTTTTGGGCTGAGGCCGGGGTTTTCCCGACCAGGGCCGCAAGTTCCCGCCCCTGGCCGGGTGTTGCAAGCGCCGCCGGCTTAGGCATGATGCGCCCGTTCCTGCGCCAGCCGAGGAGGCACACCGAATGATTTCCGTCAGGTCTCTCTGTTCTATCGCGCTCGTGCTCGTCGCCAGCGGTGCCGCCGGCTGCAAAGAGGACCCGCCTCCTCCCCAGCCGGAGCCGGCAAGCTCCGCCGCGGCGAACACGAACAAGGGCAAAGCGAGCCTGCGGACGCCCGTGTCGCCGATGGCGAAGGTCGACCCGCAATCGATGAAGGAGTACCGCGTCGACGTCTGCTACTTCGGGACGCTCTCGCTGAAGCAGGCCCGCGACGCGTACCTCGCGAGCCTCGGCAAGGACGAGCCCAGCGAGAAGAAGATCCCGAGCTTCGGCAACGACGATCAGGCGAAGCCCGGAGACCCCACGAAGAGCCTGCTCCCCGCGAAGCCGCTCGTGCCCGGCGCCGCCGCCGCGCCGAAGGCGACCGCCCTGCCCGGCACCGCCGCCGCGCCGGGCGCCACGAGCGCCCCCGGCGCCAAGGGCGGGCCGTCCCTGCCCGGCAAGGCGGACGAGCGCCGGCCGATCAACTTCAGCGCGCGCGCGCCGCACGAGCGCAACGCGCGCGCCTGCACCGTCGCCCTCAGCCTCAAGGAGCCGGCCATGACGGACGTCGACGCCGCGCTCGCCGAGTACGCGCCGTTCGCGACCGAGCTGGCGAAGAACATCGCCGCGGCGGCGAATTACTACCAGCGCGAGGAGTACAAGAAGGACAGCTTCGCGAAGGGCAAGGAGCTCCACGCGAAGCTCCTCGCCGACTTCCAGAAGCTCGACGCGCACTCCGACAAGCTCGGCCTCGCGGTGTCCGCCTGGCACGCGTCGCACCTGCCCGACCTCGCGAAGGCGGAGGAGGGCCAGAAGGAGGCGCTCGCGGCCCTCGAGGACGCGCGCGCGCTCATGCTGATGATCACCAGCAAGAGCGTCGATCCCGCGGCGGAAAAGACCGCGCTCCAGAAGCTGGAGACGTCGGCGGAGGCGCTCAAGACCTACGGCTCGACCCACCCGACCGACCCGTGGGCCAAGATCATGGAGCCCGCGCTCGCCGGCTTCATCCGCGACGTGAAGGCGGCCGAGCCGAAGCTGACGGGCCAGGGGATCTCCTCCCCCGCCCTGTTCCTGCCGGTCGTCACGAGCTTCGTGTCCGTGGTCGAAGGGAAGCACCGCGCGCTCTCCCGCTCGCTCATGGCGAAGAGCCAGGCGGCGACGCGCGAGGCCGCCGGGACCGCGCAGCCGGCCGTGCCGGCCTCGCCGGCCGCCCCCGCCCCCGCCCCCGAGCCCGAGAAGGAGTGACGCGTCCGGGCGCGCTCCCCGCCAGGGGAAGCGCGCCCGCGCCCGGATCGCGCCGCGCCTCCGCCGGGGGCGCGGGCGCGATCAGAACGGGCGGCCGGTCCGGCGAGCGATGGCGAGGCGGTAGAGTGCCTCGTACTGCCGCGCGGCCTGCGCCCAGCCGAAATTCTTCTTCATCGCCCGCAGCTGCATCGACCGGAAGAAGGCCGGATCGGCGCGGTAGAGGTGCACCGCCCACGCGACGGTGTTCCCGAGCGCGCTCGACGACATCTCCTCGAACTTGAAGCCCGTGACGTTGTTCTCGACCGTGTCGTCGAGGCCGCCGACGGCGCGCACGACCGGCAGCGTCCCGTAGCGCTGGCTGTACATCTGGTTCAGCCCGCAGGGCTCGTACCGCGACGGCATGAGGAAGAGGTCGGCGCCCGCCTCGATGCGGTGGGCGAGCCCCTCGTTCATGCCGACGTAGACCCGGAAGCGGTCGCTCGCGCCGGAGATCCGCGAGAAGAGGTCCTCGGCCCAGCGCTCGCCGGAGCCCAGGACGATGAGCTGGACGTCGAGCGAGAGGATGTGGTCGAGCGCGCCCGCGAGGATGTCGATCCCCTTCTGGGTCGCCAGGCGGCTGATGAGCCCGAGCAGCGGGACGTCGGGGCGCTCCTCGAGCCCCATCTCGCGCTGGAGCGCCGCCTTGCAGAGGCGCTTGCCGCCGAGATCCTCGGCGGAGAACGGCGCAGCGATGTGGGGATCGGTCGCGGGGTTCCAGATGGAATCGTCGATGCCGTTGAGGATCCCGATCACGTCGGTGCCGCGATCCCGCAGCACGCCGTCGAGCCCCTCGCCGCCCTCCCACGTCTGGATCTCCTGCGCGTACCTGGGGGAGACCGTGGAGACGAGCGTCGCGTTGTAGATGCCGCCCTTGAGCAGGTTGATGCTGTCGTACGCCTCCAGGCAGAACCTGTGGAACTGGTCCCACCCGAGCCCCGTCGTGGGGAGCTGCCCCTTGTTGAACCAGCCCTGGTAACCGAGGTTGTGGATCGTCAGCACGGACGCGGCGCGCGCGAGCGGCGAACGGTGCTCGAGGACGTTGAGGTAGAGCGGGACGAGCGACGACTGCCAGTCGTGGACGTGGACGATGTCCGGCCAGAACTCGAGCGCGTGGCAGAGCTGCAGCGCGCCGCGCGACAGGAGCGCATAGCGGGCGAGGTTGTCGCCGAACTCGCCGTGCGCGTCGCCGTAGATGCCGTCGCGATCGTAGAGCACGTCGTGCTCGAGCAGGTACACGCGGGGCGCGGGAGCGCCGGGCGCCGCGGGGTCGAGGCGCGCCTCCCAGACGGCGGTCCACGCCTCGCCGCCGCCGAGGGGCACGCCGAGCGAGAGCGGCAGCCGGTGCGGCACGAAGCGCTCCGCCGGAGGCTCGCCGCCTCCGCCCGTCGCCGCGGCGGTCGCGGGGGCGGAGTCGGCCGCTGAGGCGGCGGACCCGCTCGCTGAAGCGGCGGACCCGCTCGCTGAAGCGGCGGCCCCGTTGCCGGCGCCCGGCGCGCCGGCGGCCGCCGCGGCGACGGCCGGCGCGGCGATGGCCTCGCTGCCCGCGGGCTGCTGCTCGGCGAGCGCGATCTGGCGGGCGAGGAGGCGCTTGGCGCCACGATAGGCCGGCATCACGACGCGCACGTCATGGCCGGCCGCGGCGAGCGCGATCGGCAGCGCGCCCGCTACGTCGGCGAGACCACCCGTCTTGCTGAAGGGGACGCACTCGGACACCACGAAGAGAATTTTCAGGCGCGGCATGGACATGGTGAGGAGGGGGAGCGCGCCCCGGCTCAAGGCGAGCGCGTCGCGTTCCTTCTATCAGCTTCACGCGCGATCTTGACCACGCGATCGACAGAGCGCGCGAGACCGAGCGCCGACGTGTCCACCGCGAAGTCGGCCTGCTCATAGAGGGCGCGCCGCGCCTGGAAGAGCGCCCTGAGCTCCTTCATGGCGTCGGCCCGGTTGGCCATGGGGCGCGCGTCCCCCTGCTCGACCACGCGGCGCCAGTGGTCCTCGGGCGTCGCCCGCAGCCAGACCGTCACGGCGCAGCGCCTCAATCGCTCGAAGGTCGCCGGATCGGTCACGAGGCCGCCGCCCGTGGCCACGATCCCGTGGGCGCGCGCGCCTTCGAGGCGCGCGAGCTCCTCGCGCTCCAGCCGCCGGTAGTAGGCGTTTCCATGGATCTCGAACAGGGCGGCGAGGCTCATCCCCGCGCGCGCGACGACGAGGCCGTCGAGCTCGAGGAAGGGCACCCCGAGCCGCGCCGCGGCGCGGCCGCCGATCGTGGTCTTGCCGGCCCCCCGCAGGCCGAGCAGCGCGACGAGGGGCGCGCCCGCCCCTCCCCCGGCCCCACCAACCGACCGGCCGCGCGGCGGCGCCTCCTCGCCGAGCTCGCCCGCCGAGAGCAGCGCGGCGGCCGAGGTGCCCAGCGCACGGCCGATGTCATCGAGCCGCACCACCGACACGTTCGCTCGTCCGCTCTCGAGCAGCACCAGGAAGCGCTCGCTCACGCCGGCGAGCTCGGCGAGCTCGCGCAAGGTGAGCGCGAGCTCCGTCCGCCGCTGCCGGAGCCGACCGCCGAGGTGCTCGAGGATCGGCGGCGCGCCGTCCGCAGCGCCCTCCGCGCCGGCCTCCGGCCCCTGGCCTGCGCGTGTCCGGCGCGATGTCTGGCGGGGCGGCATCTCTTTCATGCACTATATTTCATGAAAGACGCTCCATCAAGAACTATACTGCTTGACTGAACCCCGGCGCGGTGGTGGGCTCGTCGGGTATGGAAGCGACCACCTCTCCTCCTTCCGCGGCGCCGGCGCCGCAGACCAGGGCCCGGGAAGACGGCTCGTCGGGCGAGGACGCGCCCCTCCGCTTCGAGACGGATCCCGGCCGTTACAGGCACTGGAAGCTCTCGTTCGAGGGGGCGATCGCGCGCGTGGCGATGGACGTCGATGAGGACGCGCCGGCGCGGCCCGGCTACCAGCTGAAGCTGAACAGCTACGACATCGCGGTCGACATCGAGCTCGCCGACATCGTGCAGCGGCTGCGCTTCGAGCACCCCGAGGTGAAGGCGGTCGTCGTGACGAGCGCGCAGCCGCGGATCTTCTGCGCCGGCGCGAACATCTACATGCTCGGGTCGTCGACGCACGCGTTCAAGGTCAACTTCTGCAAGTTCACGAACGAGACGCGCCTCGCGCTCGAGGAGGCGTGCTCCGAGAGCGGGCAGCGCTACCTCGCGGCGCTGAACGGCGTCGCCTCGGGCGGCGGCTACGAGCTCGCGCTCGCGTGCGAGGAGATCTTCCTCGCCGACGACGGGAGCAGCGCCGTCTCGTTCCCGGAGACGCCGCTGCTCGCCGTGCTCCCGGGCACGGGGGGGCTCACGCGGCTCGTGGACAAGCGCAAGGTGCGGCGCGACCTCGCGGACGTGTTCTCGACGCTGGCCGAGGGGGTGCGGGGCAAGCGCGCGGAGCAGTGGGGCCTCGTCGATCGCTCGATCCCGAAGAGCCGCTTCGATCAGGCGGTGGCCCAGCGCGCCGCCGAGCTCGCGGCGGCGACGCCGGACAGGGCGGGTCCCGGGGTGACGCTCTCGCCGCTCGAGGTGCGGCGCGCCACGGCGGGCGACGTGTCGACCTGCGACTACCGCCACGTCTCGATGAAGGTCGACCGCGCCGCGCGGACCGCGGAGATCCGCGTGCTCGGGCCGGACGGCGACGGGCGCGAGGGGCGCGAACTGCCGACCGACGCGGCCGGGATGCGCCGGGCGGGCGCGGACCTGTGGGCGCTCCGCGCGTTCCGCGAGCTCGACGACGCGCTCCTCGACCTGCGTTTCAACCACCCGACCGTGGGCCTCGTCCTCCTGAGGACGTCCGGCTCGCCGGCCGCGGTGCGCGCCGCGGACGAGGCGCTCTGGGCGAGCCGCGACGACTGGTTCGTGAAGGAGGTGCTGCTCCACATGCGGCGCGTGCTCAAGCGGCTCGACCTCACCGCGCGCAGCGTCTTCGCGCTGATCGAGCCGGGCTCGTGCTTCGCGGGGAGCCTGTTCGAGCTCGCCCTCGCGGCGGACCGCTCCTACATGCTGGACGGCGGGGAGGACGAGGGGCAGGCGGCGTCGCCTGCGTCGATCGCGCTGAGCTCGCTGAACTTCGGTCCGCTCGTGATGTCGAACGGCCTGACGCGCCTCGCTTCGCGCTTCCTCGCCGCGCCGGAGCGCGTGGCCGCGCTGAAGGAGAGGACGGGCCTTCTGTCGGCCGAGGAGGCGCTCGACGAGGGGCTCTGTACCTTCGCGCCGGACGCGATGGACTGGGACGACGAGGTGCGGCTCGCGATCGAGGAGCGGGTGAGCCTGTCGCCCGACGCGCTCACCGGGATGGAGGCGAGCCTGCGCTTCTGCGGGCCAGAGACGATGGAGACAAAGATCTTCTCGCGCCTGTCGGCCTGGCAGAACTGGATCTTCCAGCGCCCCAACGCGGTGGGCCAGCGGGGCGCGCTGACGGTGTACGGGCGGCCAGAGCGCCCCGAATTCGACTGGAGGCGGACATGAGCGCGGTCGTCAACTCGGAGAGGATCCCGAACAACGTCGACCTCGCGTCGGACAAGAAGCTGCAGCGCGCCCTCGAGGCGTGGCAGCCGAAGTTCCTCGACTGGTGGCAGGAGACTGGGCCCGAGGGCTTCCAGGCGGACGACATCTACCTGCGCACGGCGATCAGCGTCGATCACGAGGGGTGGGCGCACTTCGACTACGTGAAGATGCCGGAGTACCGCTGGGGCATCTTCCTCGCGGATCGGGTGGCGGACCGCACGATCGGCTTCGGCGACCACCTGGGCGAGCCGGCGTGGCAGGAGGTTCCGGGGGAGCTCCGGAACATGCTGCGGCGGCTGGTGGTGACGCAGGGAGACACGGAGCCGGCGAGCGTGGAGCAGCAGCGGCTCCTCGGCCAGAGCTGCCCGAGCGTCTACGATCTGCGGAACCTGTTCCAGGTCAACGTCGAGGAGGGGCGGCACCTCTGGGCGATGGTGTACCTCCTGCACAGCCACTTCGGCCGCGACGGGCGGGAGGAGGCGGAGGGGCTCCTGGAGAGGCGGAGCGGCGACCCGGACAAGCCGCGGATCCTGGGCGCCTTCAACGAGCCGTGCACGAACTGGCTCTCGTTCTTCATGTTCACCTACTTCACGGATCGCGACGGCAAGTACCAGCTGCTCGCGCTCGCGGAGAGCGGCTTCGATCCGCTGTCGCGCACGACGCGGTTCATGCTGACCGAGGAGGCGCACCACATGTTCGTCGGCGAGACGGGCCTGCTCCGCATCGTGGAGCGCACGTGCGAGCTGATGAAGCGCAACGCGAACGAGGACGCGCGCGCCGAAGGCGGCATCGATCTGCCGACGGTGCAGAGGTACCTGAACCTCTGGTACTCGCTGTCGCTGGACCTCTTCGGCGGGGAGATCTCGTCGAACGCCGCGTCGTTCTTCGCCTCGAGCGTGAAGGGCCGCGCGAAGGAGGCGTCGTACGACGATCACCGGGCGCTCGACGGGGTGTACGTGCTCGACGTGCCTCACGTGCCCGCCGCCGGGGGCGGCGCGGTGACCGGCTGGCGGCGGGAGGAGGTGCCGCTCAGGAACGCGATGAACGAGGTGCTGCGCGACGAGTACGTGACCGACTCGCAGCGCGGGATCGACAAGATGAACCGGGTGATCGAGGCGTCGGGCGTGTCGTTCAGGCTGAGCCTGCCGAGCCGGCGCTTCCACCGGAGCTCTGGGATCTATGCGGGGCTCCACTTCGACGTCGACGGCAACCCGCTCTCGAAGGAGGAGTGGGAGCGCCGGCGCGACGCGTGGCTGCCGACCGCGGGCGACGAGGCCTACGTGAGGAGCCTGATGGAGAAGCCGGTGTTCGATCCGAAGCAGATGGCGAACTGGATCGCGGCGCCGACGAAGGGGCTCAAGGGCAAGCCCGTCGACTTCGAGTACGTGCGGCGCAGCGGCTAGCTCCGCGTGTCAGAATGACACGCGGAGCCAGGGCGGCCGGGAAGCGGACGCCGGGGTTTCGGGGCGGAGCCCCGAGGAAACAAGGCTAGGGCGCGCCCGCGTCGGACGGCGGCGCGCCCGCGTCGGGCGGAGGCGTGGCCCCGTCCGCGCCTCCGGGCGCCTTCTTCGGCGGGTCGCCGTGCTCGGCGGCCAGCTTCTTCACGAGCCCGTCGAGGAGCACCTGCTCGTGGTACTGCGGCATCGCCGGGAGCTGCACGGCGACGTGCACCCCGGCGCGGCCGTTCACGACCTCGATCGCCCCCTGCGTCACCCTGCCGCCGCTCTCCGGGCTCCGGTACTCGAAGAGCAGGTAGCCGTTGGAGACGTCCTTCTCGACGATCTTGAAGCCGAGATCGACGCGCACGAGGCGCAGCGCCGTGCCGAAGGTCTGGTCGAAGGTGTAAGGCGACTCATAGGCGACGCTGGCGCTGGCGTGCCGCTCGCCGAGGCCGCTGGCGACGGGGACGGCGAGCGCGACGAGGACGACGAGCGCGATCGACGGGAGGCGGCGCATGACCGCGGCGTAGAGGGGCCGGCGAGGGCGGGCCAAGTTCCTTGCTACCGAGCGAGGGGCTATGCTGGCGTCGACCTCGATGGACCGACCCTACGTCGAGCAGCTCCGCATCCAGGGCTACGGCTGCGTGCAGGACGCGACCCTGGAGCTGACGCCGCTGCATGCGCTCATCGGGCCCAACGACAGCGGCAAGAGCACGGTGCTGCGGGCGCTCCGCACGCTCTCCTCCGTCCTCGAGCGGGCGCTCGGGGCGCCGTCGCCGGACACGCTCGGGCGCGCCGGCCCCACGAGCAGGGCCCCGGACGGCGCCGTGTTCGAGGTGTCGGCGGCGACCACGACGTGGCGCGTGGAGCTCGACGCCGGAGGGCGGGTCCGATCCATGTCGTTCCCCAGGGATCTCGAGCCGCCTTCCCTGCTCGACGACGCCGACGGGGATGACGCGGGCGGTGGGCCGAGCCCCGAGCGCCCTGCCCTGGACATCGTCCAGGCGCTGCGCGGCGCCCAGATGCTCCGCCTCGATCCCGACGCGCTGAGGGCGCCGCACCCGCTCATCCCCGACGGGCACCCGCTCTGCTTCGCCGACGAGCGCGGCACCGGCTTGCCGGCCGTCTACGACGCGGTCATCAGCCGCGATCTGTCGGCCTACGTCGATCTGAACGAGGAGCTCACCCGCCTGTTCCCCAGCGTGAAGAGCCTCCACCTCGCCAACCCGAGCTCCACGACGAAGGCCATCGGCGTGAAGCTCGAAGGCGGCGCCGTCGTGCCGGCGGCGCTGATGAGCGAGGGCATGCTCTATTACCTCGCCTTCGCCGCGCTGCCGCACCTCGATCCGACCCCCCTGCTCCTCGTCGAGGAGCCCGAGCACGGGCTGCACCCTGCGCGCATCGCCGACGTGATGCGGGCGCTGCGCCTCGTCTCCGAGAAGACCCAGGTCCTCCTCGCGACGCACAGCCCGCTCGTCGTGAACGAGCTCCAGCCGGAGGAGGTCACGGTCGTCACCCGCGCGGGCGAGCAGGGGATGAGGGCCACGCGCATCCTGGACACGCCGGGCTTCGAGGATCGCGCGAGGGTGTACGCGCTGGGAGAGCTCTGGCTCAGCTACGCCAACGGCGGGGACGAGGCGCCGCTCCTCGGAGGAGGTCCGCGGCCGTGATGAAGGCGCCCGAGCGGATCCGGGTCTTCCTTGTCGGCGAGGGTGAGAGCGAGCTCGGCAGCCGCGCCGGGGCTCCTGCCTACCAGTCCGACAAGCACCCCGGCGTGCTCTTCACGCTGCTCTCGCGCGTCCAGCCGAGCGGATGGATCGTCGGCGGCGCCCGCGAGTGGAAGAGCATCCGGAAGTACCAGGCGCGCGGCGCGGCCCACGAGGACACGCACCACGTGCTGGGCGCGGCGCTCGACGCGAGGGAGGCGGGGTGTGAGATCCTCGCGTTCACCCGTGACATCGACCGCGATCCGGCGCGCCGCGAGGCGATCGCGGAGGGCGTCCGTCGCGTGTCGTCGGCGCTGTCCTCGCCGCCTGACGTGATCGGCGGCGTCGCCGCGCCGGCGCTCGGCGGCTGGATCCTCGCGCTGCTCGGGGAGAAGGCGACCGAGGAGATGTCGCCGCTGAGGGCGCAGGCGATGCTCGCGGCGAAGGGCATGATGCCGGGCGACGGCGCCGCCATGGTGCGCGTGGCGGAGGACGCCGACCTCGACGCGGTCCCCCCGGACGCCACGTCGCTCGGCGAGTGGCTCGCCCGAGCGCGGGCCGTGCTGCCGCGACGCGCAGGCCGCGGCGTGAGGTGAGCGCTGACGCCCTCACGATAGGTCGATCAGGCCGGATCGATGACGTCTGCAGCGCCGGGGGCCGATACCGAAGTAGACCCCGCGCGCGGAGCCCGGTCTGCCGCGTCAGCGGCGGCGGCACTGCGGCGCCGCCGAGAGCGCTGCCCTCGCCGCCTCGCGCAGGCCGTGCGGCGTGTCCTTGTCGAGGAGCGGCTTGAGGCGCGCTGGCAGATCCGCCGGGTGCACCGACCCGAGCGCCGCGAGCGCCGCCGAGCCGAGCCGCTGATCGTGCTCGCCGATCGGCGCCTTCGCCCGGAGCGCGAGCCGCGTCCACAGGTCGACCGAGCTCGCGTCGCACATCGCCCCGAGCGCGAGGATCGCCCGCGCGCGCACCTCGACGTCCTCCTCCTTGTCCTCCGCACGGTCGCGCACGGCCTCGATATGCGCGGTCGCGCGGTGCGCGCCGAGGCCGTCGAGCGCGTACCGGCGCACCTCGGGTGAGCCGTCCGCGAGCGCCCCGGCGAGCGCCCGGTCGCCCGTCGGCGTCGCCGGCATCGCCCCGATCGCGAGCGCAGCGCCGCCCCGGATGAACGTCCATGGATCCGAAGCGAGCCGCGCCGCGAGCGCCTCGGCCGCGCCGGCGGGCAGCTTCACCCCGGCAGAGGCAGCGCGGGAGAGCGCCACGATCGCCGCCTCGCGCACGCGCACGTCGGGATCGGAGGCCGCCGCGAGGAGATCCGGCGCGAGCGCCGGCACGTCCGCCGCGACCTCGGCCGCGCGGAGCCGCACGTGCGCGTCCGCGTCCTTCCGGAGCGACGCGCGGAGGTACGCCTCCGCCGGCGCCTCGCCCGAGCGGGCGAGCGCCGCGGCCGGCGCCTGCAGCAGGTAGCGCCGCTCGAAGGGAGCGCCGCCCGCCGACGCGAGCGCCTGGAACGCCGCGCCGCCACCCTTCACCCGCCCGAGCGCCGGCCCGAGCGCGCGCAGCAGATCGAGCTGCGCGTCCTCCGGCCGGGCACGGAGCCGCTCGAGCTGCAGCTCGTCCTCGACCACGGGCGCGGCCCGCTCGCTCCGCGCCGCCAGCGCGAGCGCGGCCCGGAGATCCCTCCGCGCCGCGCCGCGCGCCCCGGCGAGCGCGTCGAGCAGCGCCGAGATCGCCTCGGCCGGCGCCACGAGCGCGAGCTCCCTGGCGGCCGCCAACCTGGCCGCGGCCGCCCCGCCCTTCACGATCTCCTCGAGCGCCGGCGCGGCCGCGCGCCCGCAGCGGCGGATGCGATCGCGCGCGTGGTGGAGCTCGGGATCGAGCTCGGGCGGCGCAGCGCGAGGGGCGCGCCCCGGCGCGGCCGATCCCGCGCCGGACGCGAGCCGCGAAGGCGCGGCGCCGGGCGCGGGCCGCGCGGCCGACGCCGCGCCGGACGCGAGCCGCGCGGTGAGGAACGGGATCTGCGCCGCGCACGGCGCCGTGTCGATCACGCCCCGCGCGAGCTGCCTGCCCGCGGGGTCGAGCTTGTCATAGCCGGCGATCGCGGCCTCGACCGCCTCCGGCCCGCCGCGCGCGAGCAGCGCCGCCGCCGCCCTGGATCGCTCTCCGCCGCCCGCGAGCGCGCCGACGAGCGCCGCCGGCCCTTGCTCGTCGAACGCCGTGCGCGCCGTGACCTCGGCGATCGTGACGCGCACCTCTGGAGCGGACGGCGCGCCGCGGCCCCCGGCCCCCGCCGGCGCATACGCGTCGTCGAGCACGACGGCGACGCACGAGGCCCGGATCTCCTCGGGGAGCTTCACCTCGTAGCCGGCGGACTCCTTGAGCCACGCGTCCTCGGGCAGGCTCACCTGGAAGAGCCGATCGGGCGTCGCCACGTAGAGCGTGCGCGGCGCGGCGCCAGCCTCGACGCCGTCGGACGGCTTGATGCGCAGGCCGAGGCCCGTGATCCCGACCTCGTCTGCCGACGAGAACGACACGAACTCGCCCCGGCCCGCGCCCGCCTTGCCCTCGGACCACGCGGTCTTCGGGTCGCCGTCGGCGATCTCCGCGAAGCGCTTGCCGACCGCGCTCGACGCGGCGGTGGGGCGCAGCAGCCGGAAGGCGGCCGCCGCCGCGTCGGCGTCGCGGCGCTCCGCGACCACCTTGCCCGCCGCGCGTCGCTCCTCCGCCGAGAGGTTCTGGACGCTGGCCCCCTTCACGAGCGTCATCGTCCGGGGATCGACCTCGCTCGCGCCCACCAGCGCCGGCCGCCCGCAGATCGTCACGTCGTCGCGCAGCTGCCCGACGAGCACACGGCTGCCGCTGCCGAGCGGCTCCACGACCAAGGCGTCGCTCCGCCCCTCGCCGTGCTCCCCGGTCGCGACGCCGGTCCAGCCGCTGAAGAGCACGATCGGCTCCGTCCCCTTCCCCGCGAGCGGCGCCGCGAGCAGCATCGCCCAGCTGCCGCTCCCGGCCCCCGGCGCGCCAGCGGCGGCCGGCTTTCCCGCGGCCGGCGCCTCGATCCTGGCGAGGTGCTTGCCGTCGGCCAGGGTGACCGACACGACCCGCGCGCCGCCGAGCAGCGGCGCCACCTCGGGCGGCACGGCGATGACCTTGCCGCCGTCGGGCGCGCACGCCGCCGCAGCAGGACAGACGCGGGCGGTGATCCCGCCCGGATCGATGCGGACAGCGAGCGCTTGCTGGCCCGCCGCGTGAGGGAGCACGACGGGCGCGACCTGCGCGGCGGCGTCGCCAACGAAGGCGGCGGAGGCGGCGATCACCCCGGCCGCGGCGCCGAGGCGAGGCCGCCGGAAACGAAGCGGCGATCTGGACATGCGCGCCATCCTAATCGTCCGGCGCGGCGGAGCCCCTCGAGAGTTGCCGCCTCGAGCGCAGCGCCGCGCACCCCTGAGCGGCGCTGCGGCGCGTCGTTCGAGCGCCCGTGCGCCCTCGCTACTTCGGCGTCTCCGAGGCGGGGATCCAGAAGCCGCCCTCGTCCGGCGGCGTCATGCCGAGCGCCTTCGGGAGCACGTTCGTCCAGCCCGCCACCGTCTCGAGCAGGTAGATCTCCGCGCCGGCCTCGATCTCGCCGATCGGCTTCTCCTTCTCGTCGCGCCGCGCGCGGACCGGGATCGCCCGCGTCGCCTTCACGATCGGCGGCGCCTTGTCGAGCGCGAGCTGCGCGCCGGCCACCGCGGTCGTCGGCGGGATGTACTGGTCCATCATCTCGCCCTTCTTCAGCGGCTCGAGATCCTTGAGGCGCGCCCACGCGTCGATCGTGACGTCGCCACGCGACATCAGGTGGACGAAGCCGGACTTCGCCTCGGTGCTCCAGAAGAGCTGGGCCGTCCCCTCCAGCATCCTCAGCGTGAAGATCACGTCGCCGCCGGCGCGATCGAAGAGCTCGATCGTCGACGCCCTCATCAGGTACCCGCGGGCGCTGCCGGGGATCTCCATCTTCGCCGGAACGCCGCGCTGCAGCGCGAAGGCGTCGCAGGGGGCCGAGGCCTTCACCGTCTGCCCCTCGGACCCGGAGATCGAGAGCTCCGCGCGCAGCGAGTCGCCCGTGGCCGCGACGAGCTTCACCTTCTGCGCGCTCGAGATCCAGACGTGGCCGGCGATGACCGGGATGTCGCGCGTCGTGAACACCGCGACGTCCGAGGGCGCGATGTAGCCGTCGATCCGCAGCGCCGGCGAGCTGTCCGACGTGCTCAGCCGCGCCCGGCCCGCCGCGGGATCCGCCGGGATGGCGCTCAGCGTCATCGGGACCAGCGCGCCGGTGAAGCTCGCGACCGCCCGGCCGCCGCTCGGCGCGTCATGCAGCCTGGCGCCCTTGGCGACCGGCGCCGTGCCCTTCAGCTTGCACGCCGGCCCCGACACCGCCTGCGCGGCCGTCGCCGTCGCCTGCGCGGCCGCCCCCGTCACCTGCGCGGCCGACACAACCACCTGGGCGGGCTCTGCCTTTGCCTCGGAGACGGCCGGGGTACCCGGGAGCCCCGCGCCACAGAGCACGTCCGCAAGAGCCAGAAGACCGAGTCCCAGAACGTCGCTTCTCATCCACTTCCTCCGACACGGGCCGGCAGCCCCGCTCACGTAGCGAGCCCGAGCGCGGTCCCCTCCTGTCGAGTCTCCCTGGAACCGCCGGCCTCCTCTGCGCGGCGGCGCACTGCAGGGCTGCCCGGCACGCCGAGCCGCCCCTGCCGTTGGTCGGATCATCCTAGCGGATCATTCAGGCCTCGCCCGAGAAAGGTCCTCCTCCGCAGCGCTTCGACCGTTTCGGGTGTATGGAGCAGGGCGCCCGACGCGGCACGCGCCGGGTCGCCCGGCTGGACGGTACCTGCCTCCCCGGGAAGCCACGCCATGCACGGATTCGATCTCGCCTTCGCCTCCCCCCGCAAGCTCCCGCGCGCCCGCGATGTGCGCGGCAACGTCGCCGTTCTCGACATCGCCTTCGCCTCGGAGGCAGGGGGCAAGAGCTTCGAGACGGTCACGCTCCCCCTCATCCAGGACCTCGGGCCGCGGCTCGCCGCCTGGGTCGACCACCACGACAGCGCCCACCACGCGCGCTTCGCCGGCGACCCCCGCTTCGTCCTTTCGACAAAGGCCGAGCACGGCGCCTGCCCCGAGATGATCACCCCGGAGCTCGTAACCCGGGCCGGGCGCGTCGACACCCTCATCTGCCACGTCGACTTCGACGGCCTCGCCAGCGGCGCAAAGTGGATGCGCGGCGGCGTCGAGCCCTACCCCGGCTGCGACGACGACGCCCGCGCCATCGACACCCGCATCGGCGTCCCCGGCCCGGTCGCCACCCGCATGGACCGCGCCCTCCGCGCCCGCCCCCGCGATCAGGCCCTCTTCGGCCTCATCGTCCGGCACCTCGCTTCAGGCCTCTCCGACCCGTCGCTCTGGACCCCCATCGACCAGGCCGGCGCCGAGCTCGCCACCATGGAAGCCGAGACCCGCCGGATCGCGCTCCGCTATGAGCGCGTCGAGCCGGGCCTCGTCCTTGTCGACGCCTCCCAGCGGGGCGGCGCCTACGATAAGACCCTGCTCCTCCTTATCGGGCAGGAGCGCGCGCCCATCTCTGTCGTCGTCGACAACGACAGCATCACCTTCGCCGCCCGGTTCGACAGCGGGGTGAACTTCCTCGAGACCTTCAAGATCTCCGGAGGGATGCCGACCCGCATCTCCCTCCAGCGCTCTAGGCTCCAGGAGGCGCTCGTGGCCCTCGGGGTCAAGCCGACCGACGCGAGCCGGCTCGCCGCCACCTCCTGAGCCCCTCCCCACCGCGATCCCGCCGACATCGTTGACGCTGTGGGCCTCGGCTGCTAGGGGGCATTGCAGATCTGCAATTTGCAATTCTGCAATGAACATCCGACCTGAGGCGTCACGTCTGCGCCGAGCGCGAGGGGTATGGCAGCGACAAACTTGTCTTCGACGGCGAGCAGCGGTGTCGACGAGCTCCTGTTCCGAAACGACGCCGTCTCGCTCTGTCTCCTGGTCAATCGACGGCACCGGTCGCTCCGCATCGTCGACTTCCGCGCGGGACCCACGCCGTCCAAGCGGAGCTTCGTGCTGTCGACCGCCAAGCGCGAGGGGGTCGAGAAGATCTTCACGCTGGTCGAGCGCGACGAGGTGCCGACGTGGACCCGCCTCGGGTTCGTGCGGGAGGGATCGATCCCCGGCTTCTACAAGCGCAGCGACGCCTGGATCCTCGGGGCGGTCGTGTCCGAGATGACGTCGCGGCTGCGCGCGGACAGCGACGGCGAGGAGGGCGACGACGGCGACGACGGCGCGAGCTCGCCGGCGGTGCTGCTCGCCGAGCGCACGATCGCCCGCGCGAGGCGGCTGCTCCGGGAGGGCGAGGGGCGCCCGCTGCCCGCGATCAAGATCGCGCCGGCGAGCGGCGTCGAGCTGCGGCGCGCGGTCGCGGCCGCCCAGCGGGCCGGGCGGGCGCTCACGGGCTTCGAGCCGTTCGGGCGCGACGCGGTGCGGACGGGCTACGTGCTGTCGGCGCGCAGCGGCTTCACGCTGCACGCCGCTTGGGAGATGCAGTCGTGCTTCGGCAACTCGCTCCTGGAGATCCTCTGCTCGCCGCGCCACGAGGCGGAGCGGCTCGCCACGACGGCCGCCATCGGCGTGCTCTGCGAGCGCCTCGTCGAGGAGAAGGCCGTGAGCACGTTCACCTTCGCCCCCGCGGACGACCAGGAGCTGTGCGCCGCCCTCCTCGCGAACGGCTTCCGCCGCTCGGCCGTGCTGGCGCGGCACCTCGTCGTCGGCCGCGCCCGCAAAGACGCCATCCTCTGGGCGAAGAAGCTCGTCGCGCCCGACGCCTGAGCCGCCGGCCCCGCGGGGCCGGGGCGATGGCTACGGCGCGATCGTGATTGACGACGGCCTTCACCGGCGTTGCTCCAGGCGCTCTTCGCGCGACGCCACAGCTGGGCGCACCTGCGCCCCCCGCGACGATTCACGGGCGCGGCCGCGCCCGCCTCACACGCCCAGGTTGCGCGGGATGCGCACCGCCGGGTCCTCGAGGTCGGGGACGAACGCCGCCCCGGTGATCCGCTCGAACGCCTCGATGTAGCGGCGGGACGCCTCGATCCGGACCTCGTCCGGGATCGGCGGGATCGGCCCGTCGCCCTGGAAGCCGCGCGCGGCGAGCCAGCGGCGCACGTACTCCTTGTCGAAGGACTCCGGGTCTTCGCCGGCCGAGAAGCGCTCGCCGTAGGACGAGGCGAACCAGAAGCGGGACGAGTCGGGGGTGTGGATCTCGTCGATGACGACGATGTTCCCGTCCCGGTCCTTGCCGAACTCGTACTTGGTGTCGACAAGGATGAGCCCCTGCTCCGCGCACGCGCGGGCGCCGTGCTCGAAGAGCGCGAGGGCCATCTCGGCGGCGGCGTCGAAGTCGCGCGGCGCGATCGTGCCGAGGGCGAGGATCTCCTCGCGCGAGGCGGAGATGTCGTGCCCGCCCTTCGGCGCCTTGGTGCTCGGCGTCAGGATGGGCCGCGGCAGGCGCTCGTTCTTGCGGAGGCCGTCGGGGAGCCGGTGGCCGCAGAAGACGCGCTCGCCGCGCGTGTAGTGCGTCCAGATGCTGGTCGAGGT
Source organism: Sorangium sp. So ce375 (assembly GCF_051473855.1). Lineage (NCBI taxonomy): Bacteria > Pseudomonadati > Myxococcota > Polyangiales > Polyangiaceae > Sorangium > Sorangium sp. So ce375. The sequence goes on along the minus strand of NZ_CP150335.1, from coordinate 1,590,379 downwards.
CACGCCCGTCACGTAGGCGCGCACCACCATCTCGACCGGCAGGGGCACGCACTCGATCGCCTCGAGCACGTTCGGGTCGGGCTGGGAGATCATGTGGTTCGGCGCGACGCCCCGCGTGCGCTCGAACCAGAAGGCGGAGAGCCGGTTAAGCACCTGCCCCTTCAGCGGCAGCGTGCCGAGCACGCGATCGAAGGCGCTGATGCGGTCGGTGACGACGAGCAAGCGGCGGCCGTCCGGCGTCGTGTAGCAGTCCCGCACCTTGCCCTCGTAGCGGGCAAAGGGGCCCTCGAGCGAGGTGCGTTCAAGCACCCTGCCGAGCGCGGTGCGCAGATCGTCCTCGGTGACCATGGGGCGCGGCTTACCCGGGCTCGCGGGCCGAGTCGACAGGTTTCGAAGGCGCCGGCCGAGTTCCCTCCCCCGCGCACGCCCTGGAGCCCCGTTGGTCTCCGGCCGGGGGGGTGGTAATAGGGCCGCCCATGGCAAACCGAAGAAAGATCGCCCTAATCGGCGCCGGCAACATCGGCGGGGAGCTCGCGGCCCTCATCGCGCGCAAGGAGCTCGGGGACGTCGTGCTGTTCGACATCCCCCAGAAGACGGACTTCACGAAAGGCAAGGCGCTCGACCTCGAGCAGAACGGCGCCGTCCTGGGCTACGACGCCTCGATCAAGGGCACCTCGAGCTGGGCCGACTGTGCAGGGGCCGACGTGCTCATCGTCACGGCCGGCATCCCGCGCAAGCCGGGCCAGAGCCGCGACGACCTTGTCGCGACGAACCTGCCGATCATCCGCAGCGTGGCGGACGGCGCGAAGGAGCACTGCCCGAACGCGCTCGTGATCGTCATCTCGAACCCGATCGACGCGATGGTGTACGAGTTCAAGCGCCGCACAGGCTTCCCGCGCGAGCGCGTGCTCGGCATGGCGGGCGTGCTCGACAGCGCGCGCTTCCAGCTGTTCCTGGCGCGCGAGGCGAACGTCTCCGTGAAGGACGTGCGCGCGATGGTCCTCGGCGGCCACGGCGACGACATGGTGCCCATCCCGTCGGCGTGCACGATCAACGGCGTGCGCGCGACCGAGCTCATCAGCAAGGAGAAGCTCGACGCGCTCATCGCGAGGACCCGCAAGGGCGGCGGCGAGATCGTCCAGCTCATGGGGACGAGCGCCTACTACGCGCCCGCCTCGAGCGCCGTCGCGATGGCCGAGAGCTACCTGCTCGACCAGAAGCGGCTGCTCCCCGTCGCGGCCTACCTGGACGGCGAGTACGGCTACAAGGACATCTTCATGGGCGTGCCGGTCATCCTCGGCGGCAAGGGCATCGAGAAGATCGTCGAGCTGCCGCTGACCGCAGAAGAGAAGGAGATGCTCGCGAAGAGCGCGAAGAGCGTGCAGGGCATCACCGACGTGGTGAAGGCCTCGAGCTAGCGCGGGTCGCGCAGCGCGCCGCCTGCGCGGGTGCGCCGATCGACCACAGCACGAAGAGGCAGCGCGCCGCGGCGCCGGAGACGCCGAGAGGGGGAGGAGAGAGCGAAGGGCTCTCCCTCTTCCCCCTCTTCCCCGCTAGCTCGGCGCCCTCGTGGTTACATCACGCCACCGTACAAGCCATCCAAGGCGGCCGTCAGCTCGCGCCGAGGATCGCGGGCGATCTCGCCAGGGCTCGCGCTGCCGTCCGGCGTCTCGGTGGCCACGCCGCCGTCTCCTGCAGCGATGTCGCTGATGCGCTGGCATATCAGGTTCATCATCTGCCAGCCCTCGGTGAGCGCGCCCCGCAGGGGGACGAGGTCCAGGCCGGGGAGGTCCTTCAGGAGGCTGTACCCGAGCTTGAAGTGCTCGGCGTCCACCTCGGCGTGCGTCGCGAAGTAATCCGAGTCGGGGAAGATCCGCTGGGCCGCGGTGAGGAGGATGTCGGCGCAGCGCTCGATGACGAAGTGGACGAGGACCGTCCGCTCCTCGGTCGACGCCGAGCCCATCCGCTCGATGAACCAGGAGGACGCAGCGGCGATGCCGCGATCCCAGGACGGCGAGCTCCGCGGGTCGTGCATCCTCGAGAGCCTGCGGTTGTGCCCGACCTCGTCGGCGAGGTGGCGCTCGGCGATCGTGATGGCCCCGGGGTGCGACTCGAACACGACCCTGGCGCACAGGACCTTCTGGAACGCGTTCGACCAGATCTGGAGCGCGCCGAGCATCCGCCGCTTCACGTCCTCCCGGAGGCCGCGCTCGGACCGGATGAGCTGCATCAAGGGGCTGCCCGCGAACTCCCGCGCGTGGACCTCGTTCTCCTCGACGAGGAGATCCACGGGGGACACCGCGCGATTCGGGGAAGCCTCGTCCGCTCCGTCGTCCCGCCCGAGCCCCGCGCACAGACACGGCGTGTCCCACCGAGCCTCGCTCTCGTCGAATTCCTCGAAATGGATGGATAGCGCCGAGAGCCCGTCCGGCGCGCCGCCCACGAGCCCCTGCAGCCCGCCGGGAGGGACCATCACGATATCTCCCGCCTGGACGCGACGAGTCGAGTCCCCGATGACCTCGCCCGAGCCTTCGGTGACGACGATCATGCCTTTGCCGAGGAGCGAACGGGGCCTTAGCGGCTGACCTTCGAGGAGGCGGACCCATCTCAAGGAGAGACGGCACGCTTCGGGCAGGTAGGCCGACAGCTCCGCGTGTTTCCGGATGTCCATGAGCAGCCCCAGCAGGGTGCGCTCATCCGCCTTGAGAGACTCGAACGCGGGGATGTCGGCTGTATTGACTACGCGCATCTACACGGTCCTCCGGATCGACATGGGGTGCATGGACTCTGCACGGCTTGATCGCCTGTGTCTAGATAGCACCAGGGCATGACGGTGAATCCTATGGGATCGGAGCGGGCCGGGAGAAGGAAGATGGATCGGAGTTATTTTCAGTCACGCTTCCCGCTCCCTGATTGTCTATCTATCTTCATTTCTCCTTCCCTGCGCCTCTCCCTCTCTGCTTCTCTGTCCCTCTACGCCTCTGCTCCTCTGCTCCCCCTGCTTTCCTGCTGAAGTGTTCACCCGCAGCGGACGGGCCCTCGGGGGGCGCTGCGAGCTCGGGCGGGCGACGCAGGAAGCCAGGACCGCCGCGCGACCGGGCAGAATGCGTGCATGAGCCAGCCGCAGCTCGTACCCGCCATCCGCCGCGCCGCCGAGGCAGACCTGCCGGTGATCGTCCATCTCTTCTCGATCCCCGACGAGGGCGGCGTGAAGACGGACCACCCCGGCCCGCCGCTCGATCCTCGCTACCGCGAGGCGCTCGCCGCCATCGCGGAAGATCCGAACAACGCGCTGCTCGTCGCGGAGGTCGAGGGGCGCGTCGCCGGCGCGTTCCACCTGACCATCATCCAGTACGTGGCGAACCGCGGAGCACGGGTGGCGCAGATCGAGAACGTGATCGTGGACCCGAGCCTGCGGGGCCGCGGGATCGGCGAGGCGATGATGCGATGGGCCATCGACGAGGCGCGGCGGCGGGGGTGCTTCCGGGTGCAGCTCACCTCGAACAAGGCGCGGCTGCGCGCGCACCGCTTCTACAAACGGCTCGGCTTCGTGGCGAGCCACGAGGGGATGAAGCTGAAGCTCTAGGCGCGAGCGCGCGGCCGGCGTGACCGCCGCGGCGCTCGCGACGCCGGCTCAGCGGCCGCGCGACGCGCGCCCGCTCACGAGGAGCGGCTCCCCCTCGGCCCCGAGCAGCGACAGAGGGAAGACCTGCGCCCCGGCCAGCACGTCGCCGCAGTAACGCTCGACGTCGGGGCCGCGCAGCGGCAAGGCCGCGAGCTCCTTCAGGGTGACCCAGCGCGCCTCGAGCGAGTGCTCGTCCGGCTGGCTCTTCGGGGGCGTGGCGTCCCGAGGGCGCGCGAGGAAGATCACCCGGAAGCGCGCCTGCAAGGCGCCAGGGCTGTGCTCGATGCGCAGGATGCCCTCGAGCTCCACGGGGACGCCCGTCTCCTCCAGCGCCTCGCGCCGCGCCGCCTCCGCGAACGTCTCTCCAGGCTCGACGCGGCCCGCCGGCAGATACCAGAGCTGGTCGTGCTTGCGCTCGTGCACAAGGAGGAACCGGTCCCTGTGCCTGACGAGCACGACGGCGAAGCACCAGGTCGGGATGGCCGTGCGGGACATGATCGAGCCTGTCGACAGCTTATCCGGAAGCGCCGCTCACCAGAAGGGGGATGCTCAGCTCGCCTGGGCGCGGCGCGCCGCGGCGCCCGGAGCCGCAGGTCCGGGGGGCTCGCTCTGCACAGCGAACGCGGCGATGGTGAGCACGGCCATGATGGCGCCGAACACGAGGAGCCCCATGAACAAGGCGATCCCGGCGTGCAATGCGACGGTGGCGACGACCCATGGCAGCCGCGTGCGGCGCGGCCAGATCAGGAAGGCATAGCCGATCTCCACGAGCAGCACCGTCCACCCGGCGACCACCGCGAGCCACGGGGCGTCGGCCAGCCACGCGAGGTCGAACTGCCGGTATTCCGGCAGCATGACCGAACGCCATATGGCCTCGCCGTTCCACCACGGCTCGCCCGCGGCCTTTCCAAGCCCGCTGGCCAGGTAAACGACAGACAGGTGCAGCTGCACCACGCGCAGCCCGAGCCGGGCCGCCGGCGTGGGCCCTCCTCGGACGCGCCCGAGCTGGAGATCCAGGGAGAAGGCGGCCGCAGAGGGCATCCAGACGAGATAGAAGAGAAAGATGTTGGCGAAGCTGTCCACACCGTAGACGGTGGAGTTCGCCGTCGTCATCAGCATCAGGTGGGTGAGCCACGCCAGGACCGCCGCTGCCCTGGTCCACCAACCGACCAGGAGCGCGGCGAGGGCCAGCACGTAGATCACCCCCGTTCCCAGGATGACCGAATCCTCCCCGACCCCGAGCGGGGCAAGGAGCTCCACCGCCCAGCCGATGCGAGGCAGCTCGGTCCTCGCGAACACGTCGCGCAAAGGCCCCTGGAGGATCCCGGACCGCCCATAGAGCTCGAAGAGCGCAGGCGCGACGAGCGCCGCCTGGAGCAGGAGCACGGCCGCGAGCCCGATGCGTAGGACCGCGAGCGGCGCCGCCGAGGCTGGCGCCAGCGCGAAGCGCTCGATCGAGCGGAGGACGCGCGCGGGCTCCCTGCCCGCGGCCGGCCCGTGGAGGCCGATCGGATGGCCCTTCACCGCGCCTCCCCGCTCGCGTCTCCAGAGGTCCTGAGCTTCGAGCGGATCATGAACTGCGCCTCGTACTGCAGGTTCCAGCCGGAACGCTTCCCCTCCCGGTACTCCTGCATCGACGGAAGATCGCATGTCTCCAGTCGGACGATGACGCCCTCGGCCGCGGGGTGTCTCGCCAGCACCTTGCCTGCCCACGAGGCAGCGATCGAGCGCTGGATCGTCGGGTCCTCCACGTTCAAGAAAGGCGTGATGAGGTTGAGTATCCGGATTTCCGTCTCGCGGCTGAAGCCAGACTCGAGGGCATCGATGAGGATCGCACCGCCGGCATCCGAGACGTGAAAGCGGGCCCTGGGCAGCGGGGTGATGCTGCCAGCGAAGAAGGCGTAACCGCTCTCGGCCCCGGAGAGCCCGCCGTAATACGCGAGCGCCCGCGCCAGCCAACCGTCACCCTCGGGATGGATCTGGAGAGCCCCCATGACGACGAGCCCTAGATGGCCCACGACGGCGACCAGGGCTGCGGCGTGGCGCCGGCCGTTCGGTTTTCCCTCCATGCAGCTCCCTCCGGTAGTGCCCGCCTGCGAGCGCTCGCGATCCTGACCGACAAGAGAGATGGAAAGCGGACCGCCCGTCCCGCTCTCCTGCCTCGCCGCGCCGACACCCCCGCGCCGGCGCCCTCAGCGCTTCGTCGTGCCCGCCATCGGGCATCCGCCGGTCGAGGGTGCGAGGCGCCCCATCGGACCGCCACCAGCCATGTCACCGCCAGTGCCCGTACCAATGACTGTGCCAGTGCCCGTGCCAATGACCATGCCAGTACCCGTGCCAATGACCATGCCAGTACCCGTGCCAGGGCCTGTACCCGTAACCGTGCCAGGACGGGTTCCAGTGACTGTACCAGTGCCGCTGGCGCGCTGGACGAGCGCTGGGTGCATCCGCGGCGACGGGGGCTCGTGTTTCCGCGATGAGGACGAGCTCCTCGATGGGCGTCGTGGTTGCGGCCGAGGCAAGCTGCGCCACCCCGAGGCATGCGAGCGGCGCGGCCAGCATGCCGAAGACGTTGATGCGCTTCATGTTCATCCCCCCGTGTGATGGCTGCTCATCATGAGCGCCGAACATGGCCGTGCGTCTTCAACGCTCATGCAAGCCGCACGCCCCGGCGGCATCCGGCGGACGGTCGTCGCTTCCCCTATCGCGGGGAGACAATCACGACAAAGGGCCCCATCGGCCGAGTATCCCGTCGGCGCACTATGCGGTGTGCGACGAGAGAGGGAAGATCCTGCGCTATTCCTGCCAGAGCACGCCGAGCTCGATCTCCACCGCATCGAACGGCGCCGCGCGCACGATGACGTCGCCCTCCCACGCGCCCACGCGCGTGAAACGGCCCCCGTCGACGCGGTAGACCTCCAGGAGCCGGAGCCGCGGATCGATGAGCCAGTAGTGCGCCACGAGCTCGCGCGCGTAGATTTCCATCTTGTCGCGGCGATCGAGCGCCTCGGTGGACGGCGAGATCACCTCGCACACCCAGTCGGGCGCGAGGAAGATGGCCGCGTTCCGCGTCGGGATCTGCGGCATCCGGTCGCGGCGCCACGCGGCGATGTCGGGGATCACGATGTCCGGATCGTTGCCGAGGTGCAGCTCGGGCTCGACGAGCAGCGCCCACCGGCCAGGCCCCTTGATGCCCCGGCGAAATGGTAGGTACAGCTCGCCTGCGAGCACCGACGTCACGTTCCGGCAAGACAGGGAGGGCCGCGGCGTCGCGTGGAGGACGCCGTTCAGGACCTCCGCCACCTGATTCGGCGGCGTGTCAAGCACATCCTGGTACGTGGCGCGACGGCCGCAGTCAGACATGGTCGGATGTTAGCATGCACGCCGCGCGCGGCGGCTCGCCCGGCGAAATTCCGTGAGCAGCCCCCCTCCGATCGCCGCGGGTTCGTTGTAGATTCCGCCGCCATGAGCGAAGCAGCCCCCTCCCCCACACAACGCCCCCGTCCGCTTGTCCTCTGCATCCTCGATGGATTCGGCGAGCGCGAAGAGAAGGACCAGAACGCGATCGCCCTCGCGGCGATGCCGAACCTCGACGCGATCAAGCGCGACTCCGAGAAGACGCTGATCGGGACGAGCGGACCGGACGTCGGGCTCCCGGTGGGGCAGATGGGCAACAGCGAGGTCGGCCACCTGAACTTCGGCGCGGGGAGGATCGCGCTGATGGACATCTCGCGCATCGACGTCGCGATCGCCGAGAACAAGCTCGGCTCGAACGAGATCATCGACCGGACGTTCCGCATCGCGCAGGACCGCAAGTGCCGGGTGCACCTCTTCGGGCTCGTCTCCGACGGCGGCGTCCACTCCTCGCTCGACCACTTCCTCGCGCTGATCCAGCTCGCGAAGTTCCACGAGGTGCCCCTCGTCCTGCACGCGTTCCTCGACGGCCGCGACACGCCGCCGAAGAGCGCGTGGGGCTACGTCGAGAAGATCGAGCAGGCGCTCGAGGGCATCGGCGTCATCGGCACCATCTCGGGCCGGTACTACGCCATGGACCGCGACAAGCGCTGGGACCGCGTCATGAAGGCCTACACCGCGATCGTGCGCGGCGACGCGCCGCGGGCCGACACGGCGTTCGACGCGATCCAGCAGTCGTACGCGCTCGGGAAGACGGACGAGTTCGTCGAGCCCGTCCGCATCGGCGACTATAACGGCATCAAGGGCGACTTCGTGGCCGACTTCGCCTCGACGGAGCCCCGATGGGAGTGGCAGGGAGAGGAGGTGGGCCTCGCCGTCAACTTCAGGCCCGACCGCATGCGCGAGATCTCGGCGATGTTCACGCGGCGGAACCTGCCGGCCGAGGTGCTGGAGCTCCTCTCGGACCGCGGCAAGCCGGTCTTCGCCTTCCAGGAGCACTGCTACAGCGGCATGACCGAGTACGACGCGGCGCTCAAGCTGCCGGTCGCGTTCCCGAAGGACGAGGTGACCGAGTCGTTCCCCGAGGTGATCTCCCGCGCCGGGCTCACGCAGCTCCGGTGTGCCGAGACCGAGAAGTACGCGCACGTCACGTACTTCTTCAACGGCGGGCGCGAGGACACGTTCCCGGGCGAGGACAGGAAGCTCGTGCCCTCGCCGCGCGACGTCGCCACCTACGACAAGAAGCCCGAGATGAGCGCGGCCGGCGTCGCGAGCGAGGTCGTGGCCGCGATCAAGAGCGGCAAGTACGACTTCATCCTCGTGAACTTCGCGAACCCGGACATGGTCGGGCACACCGGCATCCTCGAGGCCGCGATCCACGCCAACGAGGCGGTCGACAAGGGGCTCGGCGCCATCGCGGACGCCGTGCGCGAGGCCGGCGGCGCGCTGATGATCACGGCGGACCACGGCAACTGCGAGCAGATGAAGGACGAGCACGGCAACCCGCACACCGCCCACACGCTCAACCCGGTGCCGCTCTACTACCTGAACAAGAGCGACCCCGGCGTCGTGCTCCGATCCGGCGGCCGCATCTGCGACGTGGCGCCGACGATGCTCGAGATCATGGGCCTCCCGCAGCCTGCGGCGATGACGGGGCGCTCGCTCCGCGTCCGACAGCGGTAAGTGGGCGCGGACCAGAGGCAGCTCGGCCCGTACATCCTGCGCGAGGCCGTCTCGGCGCGGGCGCTCACCGTAACGTACCGGGCCGAGCACGCGGGGCTCGGCCGGGCGGCGCTGATCAAGACGCTCAAGCCCACGGTGTCGGCCGCGAGCGCGTTCGCGGCCGGCCTCGAGCGCGAGGCGAAGATCCTCGCGCGCATCCGGCACCCCAACATCATCGATATCCACGACTTCCAGCGCGACGACGACCGGATATGGCTCGTGCTGGAGCCGCTCTCGGGGCCGACGCTCGCGGCCCTGTGCGCGCGAGCGGGGCGCCTCGACGAGGGCGCCGCGACGGCCATCGCGCTGGAGATCGCGCGCGGCCTCGGGCACGCGCACGAGCGGGGCGTGGTGCACCGCGAGCTGCGCCCCGAGCGCGTCGTCATCACGCCCCCTGGCGGCGTGAAGATCCTGGAGTTCGCGGCGGCGTCCGACGGCCGGCTGCCCTCGTTGCCCGAGCCGTTCGAGGGCAGCGACACGTTCGCGCGGCCCGACTACATGGCGCCGGAGCAGATCCTCGGCGCGGACGCCGGGCCGCAGGCGGACGTGTTCGCGCTCGGCGTGGTGCTGTTCGAGATGCTCACCGGGGTGCGCCCGTTCGACGAGCCGAAGGCGGGGCCGGCGGACGCGGGCAATGCGTCGAACCGCGCGTCAGCGCCGCCCCGCGCGCCGCGCGAGCGCGACGAGGACCGGTGGGCCGAAGGCAGGGCCGTCGCGCACCGGATCCGCAGCGCGCCGCCGCAGCCGCTGCGCGGCCTCGTGCCCGACGTGTCGCGCGGCCTGGAGCGCGTGGTGCTCCGCTGCCTCGAGAAGGAGCCGGAGCAGCGCTACGAGAACGGCCGCGCCGTCGCGGACGCCCTGGCCGAGGAGCTCGCGGAGCGCGGTCATCCGCAGCCTCGCGTGCTCATCGGGAGAGCCCTTGCGGCGGCCAAGCTCGGCGGGGACGAGCTGCCGCCCGCGCAGGCGCCGCCCGCGCGCCCCGCCGCAGAGCGGCGCAGCGCGCCGTCGCTCGCGCCCGACGTGGGCCGTCTCGTCGGCATCTTCGCGCTGGTCATCGCGGGCGGCGCGCTCATCGAGCTCGGCCTCCGCCAGCACGACGAGGCCGCGCCGCCCAGCGCCGAGGACAGGCAGCCCGGCGCGCGATCGGAGGAGCGCGGCTACCTGAAGGTCCTCGCCAGGCCGTGGGCGGAGGTCGTCATCGACGGGGAGCTCGTCGACGTGACGCCGATGGCGCGGGCGATCCCGCTCCAGGCCGGGCGGCACTACGTCACGTTCCGGCACCCGAACGCGCCCGAGGAGAAGCGCACGATCTCCGTCTCCGCAGGGCAGACGGTCACGCTCGACGTGACCATGCGGATCGATCGCAGCGCGCTCGACGCAGGCGCGCCGCCGCCTCCGGACAGGGACGCGTCGCCCTGACGACGACGCTGGCTGCGCCTACGCGGCGCCTCCGGCCTTCCCCGCGCCGTCCGCGCCGCCGGCGGCGCTCGCGCCGCCCGGGCCGCCCTCGCCGCTCGCGTCCCCCTTGGCGCCGGCCCGGCGGCGGAGCGCCTCGAGCGCTAGGAGCGGCCGCTCCCGCTTCTCGTGCAGCTCGCCCACGCACGCGCCGCTGCCTCGCTCGAGCGCGCGGCAGCAGTCGGGCCGCACCTCGTAGATCGAGCACAGGAAGCGGCCGCGCTCCGCGTCCAGCGTGAGCGCGGCGCAGCGGCCGTCCTCGATGTGCATGTAGCAGCGGTTCCCGATGAAACGCGTGAACCGCCGCGCGCGATCGTCCATGCGATCGTAGTCGCAACCGAAGACCCGGACGTACTCCGGCAGCGTCGAGAAGCAGCAGGTGCCGCACGCGGTGCACTCGGGGACGACCACATCGCCGCGGCCGCCCGCGCGCCCCGCGTCCGTCGCGCCGCGCTCGCCCGGGCGCGTCAGAGCCGGACCTCCACGTGCGTCCCGCGCTTCAGGTCGTCGAGCCACTTCTGCTTGGCCTTCGTCATGATCTCCGCCTGCAGCCGCTGGAGGACCTCCGGGCGAGCGGCCTCGAGCGTCGTGAAGCGGGAGGGCTGGCGGCTCAGGAGCTTCATGACCACGAACGCGTCGCCCGCGCGCATCGGCGCGGTCACGCCGCCCGGCTCGATGGCCATCAGCGCGGCCTCGAGCTCCGGGGCCATCACCTCGCGCTGGCCGGTCGCCGCGGCCTGCGTCCCCTGCGGCGCGCGGACCCCGAGATCGCCGCCCTCGTCGCGGGTCGCGGTGTCGTCCGAGAACTGCCGCGCGAGGGCCGCGAAATCCTCGCCGCGGCGCGCGCGCTCCGCGAGCGCCACGGCGAGCGCGCGGCGCTCCTCGACCGCCTCGGCGCTCGCTCCGGGCAGGACGCGCAGGACGATCCACGCCGGGTGGTAGTCGCGCCGCCGGCGCTCCTCGCGCACGAGCCGATCGAAGGCGGACCGCACGTCCTGCTCGGTGATGCGCACCCGGCCCTTCACCCGGAGCTGCAGCATCTTCCCCTCGAGGATCTGCCGGCGGATCTCGTCGCGGTACTCCTGCTCGGTCAGCCCCGAGCTCGCCCGCGCCATCCGGAACAGCTCCTCGACCGTCGTCTGCTCCGCGGCCGCGATGTTCCGGAAGGCGTTCTCGATCTCCTCGGAGGTCACGCGGACATTGGCCTTCTCGGCGGCCTGACCCTCGAGCTCCTCGTCCACCATCTTCTGGATGAGATCGCGGAGGACCTGCGACTCGGCCGCCGCCTGCTGCGCGCCCGGCGGGACCCTGGCCTGGATCTGCAGCAGGAAGGGGCGTGCGCGCTGCCGCAGATCCGAGAGCAGGATGGCGCGATCGCCGACGACCGCGACGATCCGCTCGCTCACGACCGCGTGGGCGAGCGGCGAAGCGAGGGCGGCGGCGACGATGAGCCCGGCGAGGGCGCGGCGGAGCGGGACACGCATCGCGCGCCTCTACCACTGGGCTCCAGCCGGTTCCACGCGTTTCCGGAGCAGCGCGGCTCGGATTGACGCGGTGCGCCTCCGCGACCCGCAGAGAGGGCGCGGCCCCGCGGCTGTCCAGCCTGTTGCTTCAGCGATCCCGGCGCGGTAAGCGGCCTCATACGACAACCTTCCGCGAGCCCACTCAAGGACAACCGATCTCCACGTCGCCGGCAAGCACGCTGGTCGTGGCGGACAACCCCGTCGTCCCGTTCATCGAGGGAGACGGGACCGGGCCGGACATCTGGCGCTCAACCCTCGAGGAAATAGTGGAAACGCAAAATTCTACCATCATCTACACGAAGACAGACGAGGCGCCGGCCTTGGCCACGTATTCGCTCCTCCCGATCGTCGAGGCGTTCACGAAAGCCGCCGGGGTCCGAGTCGAGACGCGCGACATCTCCCTGGCGGGCCGCATCCTCGCCAACTTCCCGGAGCGCCTGACGGACAATCAGAAGCTCGGCGACCACCTGGCAGAGCTCGGCGAGCTGGCCAAGACGCCAAACGCCAACATCATCAAGCTGCCCAACATCAGCGCCTCCATCCCGCAGCTCGTGGCCGCCATCAAGGAGCTGCAGCAGCAGGGGTACGCCGTGCCGGACTATCCCTCCGATCCGAAGACGGACGAGGAGAAGGCGATCAAGGCACGTTACGCCAAGGTGCTCGGCAGCGCCGTGAACCCCGTCCTGCGCGAGGGCAACAGCGATCGCCGCGCCTCTCCCGCCGTCAAGGACTACGCCAAGAAGCACCCGCACTCGATGGGCGCGTGGAGCCGTGACTCGAAGAGCCACGTCGCGCACATGTCGAGCGGCGACTTCTACGGAAGCGAGAAGTCGGTCGTGGTGGACAAGGCGCAGGAGCTGAAGATCGAGCTCGTCGCCGGCGGCAAGACGACCGTGCTCAAGCCGAGCGTCAAGGTGCAGGCGGGCGAGGTCGTGGACGCCAGCGTGATGAGCGCCAAGGCCCTGCGCGCGTTCTACGCCGAGCAGGTGGCGGACGCGAAGAAGCAGGGTGTGCTGTTCTCCCTGCACCTCAAGGCCACGATGATGAAAGTCAGCGACCCGATCCTCTTCGGGCACGCCGTCAGCGTGTTTTATGCCGAGGCGCTCGACAAACACGCGGCCACGCTGGCCAAGGTCGGCTTCGACCCGAACAACGGAATCGGCGACCTGTACAACAAGATCCAGAGCCTGCCGGCGGACGAGAAGGCGAAGATCGAGGCGGACATCAAAGCCCTCTACGAGCAACGCCCGACGCTGGCCATGGTCGACTCCGACCGCGGCATCACCAACCTGCACGTGCCCTCGGACGTGATCATCGACGCGTCGATGCCGGCGGCCATCCGCTCCAGCGGCAAGATGTACGGCACGGACGGCAAGCTCTACGACGCCAAGTTCACGATCCCCGATCGCTCCTACGCCGGCATCTACCAGGCCACGCTCGAGTTCCACAAGCAGCACGGGGCGTTCGACCCGCGCACGATGGGCAGCTCGCCGAACGTGGGGCTCATGGCGCAGGCCGCGGAGGAGTACGGCTCACACGACAAGACCTTCAAGATCGCCGAGAGCGGCACGGTGCGCGTCGTCGACGCCTCCGGCAACGCCCTGCTGGAGCAGGAGGTCGAGGCTGGCGACATCTTCCGCGCTTGCCAGACGAAGGACGTCGCGATCAGGGATTGGGTCAAGCTGGCCGTCGCCCGCGCGCGCGCCACGGGCGCCCCGGCGGTGTTCTGGCTCGACGAGAACCGCGCCCACGACAGGAACCTGATCGCCAAGGTGAAGGCCTACCTGCCGGAGCACGACACAAAGGGCCTTGAGCTCCCGATCAAGAGCCCTGTGGAAGCGATGAAGTTCACGCTCGGCCGCATGAAGGAGGGCAAGGACACGATCAGCGTCACCGGCAACGTGCTGCGCGACTACCTGACGGACCTGTTCCCGATCCTGGAGCTGGGCACCAGCGCCAAGATGCTCTCCATCGTGCCGCTCTTGGCCGGCGGCGGCCTCTACGAGACCGGCGCCGGCGGCTCGGCGCCGAAGCACGTCCAGCAGCTGCAGAAGGAGAACTACCTGCGCTGGGACTCGCTCGGTGAGTTCCTGGCGCTTCAGGTCTCGATCGAGGACCTCGCCAACAAGACCGACAACGCCAAGGCCAAGGTGCTCGCGAAGGCGCTGGACACGGCGATCGGCCTATTCCTCGAGAACAACAAGAGCCCGGCGCGCAAGGTCGGCGAGATCGACAACCGCGGCAGCCACTTCTACCTCGCGCTCTACTGGGCGCAGTCCCTCGCCAAGCAGAGCGAGGACAAGGAGCTGGCGGCCAAGTTCGGCAAGCTCGCCGCGACCCTGACGGACAACGAGTCCAAGATCGACGGCGAGCTGATCGGCGCGCAGGGGAAACCCGTCGACCTCGGCGGTTACTACCACTTTGACGATCAAAAGACGTTCGCTGCGATGCGGCCCAGCGCTACGCTGAACGCGGCCATCGACGGCTTCTCCTGAGCCGCTCGGCGGCTCGGCGGGAGATCGCCGAGCCGCCCTCCCCGCGGGCCTACCGTTCTCCCCGATGCATGCCGCGCTCGGATATGGCCTGTTCGGCCGTGCCGAGAGCTCCCTCCCCGCGGGCCTGAGGCTCTATCCGGTTCCCTGATTCCCGCCCCGGCCTCAGCCGGAGCCGGGGTACACCGCCCGACGGGACGCGCGCTCTCGGACGGCCTCGCGCGCGAGCGCGTCGGCGCGCTCGTTGAGCAGCACGCCCGCGTGCCCCGGCACATACACGAGGCGCGCGCGCGGGCGCGCGGCGAGGGCTTCGCGCAGAGAGGCGATGAGCTCGGCGTTCGCCTTCGCCTTCCACCCCTTCTGGAGCACGCCGATCGAATACTGGCTGTCCGTGTGGATGACGATGGGCCGACCCGGATCGTCCACCTCCTCGAGCGAGCGGAGGATGGCCGTCAGCTCGGCGATGTTGTTTGTCGCGGTGCCGAGGAACTCGCTGCGCTCGACCCGCCGGCCGCCGTCGATGATCACCACGCCGAGCCCCGCGGGCCCCGGGTTGCCCGAGCACGCGCCGTCGGCGTAGACGATGACCGCCCCCTCCGGGACAGGCGCCACCGCGGTCGCGCCCTTCGCCGACGCCTTGCGCTGCGAGCGCCCGGGCCCGGCCGGCGCCGGGGCGCCCGCGCCCCCCTCGGACGGCTCGCCGGCGCGCGCCTTCACGACCGCCTCGGCAGGGCCGCAGGTGTCGTCGGGCAGCACCTTCGGGTCGACGACGGTCAGGTTGTCGGCGCGCGCCTTGTACCGGCGGCCGTCGTGCGGCTTGTAGCGGATCTCGACGCCCCCGCCCTCCTCCGCGGCAAAGGCGCCGGCAGCGTCGGCGCGAGCATAGACGGTTTGACCTCGAAGCGATGCACGAACCCAGGGCACGAGCGCACCCTGGCATGGATCGAAGGCCGCCGGTACGGGAGACCATGCCAGACGAGCGCGGCCCTCGAGCCGGACGGGCGCGGCCGCGCTCGCCCTCCCAGCAGCCCGCTCGACGCGCTCGACAAATAGCGTGGCGGACGACGCGCTCGACGCGCTCGGCGCGCTCGGCGCGCTCGGCCAATAGCGTGACGGACGGCGCGTGCGGCGGCGACGCTGGGCGATCACGGATCGATGCAGAGCGCGAGGGACCACGAGGTCAGCGTGCCGGAGTCGGACGCTGCGTCGTCCCCTACCCGGAGCGTCCACGTGCCGTTCGCCGGCCCCGTGAGGAAGGCCGCGAACGACGCCTCCGGGCGGAAGCACCCGCGGAACGGCGCCATCCCTCCCGTGACCGAGGCCGCGCAGCCCATGTCGAAGACGGTCCTGCGGTAGTTGTCGCCGGAGCCGCCGTTGTCGCTCGAGACATCGACCGTCGAGCCAGCAGGAGACGTGAGCGAGATATCGAGATCTCCGTCGAACGAATGCGCGATGTCGACCTCGAGCCTCACGCGACGGATCGCCCCGCTCGAGACGACCGGAAGGACGCTGGCAGCGACCGCGCGATCCGTGACGGTCTTGGGGACGTCCGTGGACGACTGCACCCACAGCACCTGCCCGGGCGAGCACGCGCCGTCGGCCGTGTCGCAGCCGAGCGCGCAGTCCGGGTCGGCGCAGTCCGTCTGGCCGTCGAGGTCGTCGTCCTCGGCGTCGCCGCAGTTGCGCTCCTTGAAGTACGTGCACACGCTCGGCGTGCCCCGGCAGGTGTACCTCGCCTCCACGACGCAGGCCGCGCTGCACCCGTCGCCGCTCGACGTGTTGGCGTCGTCGCACCCCTCGACGCCGTCCCGCACGAAGCCGTCGCCGCACCTCGCGGAGCGGCAGGTGATGGGGCAACCGTCGGTGCTGTCGGTGTCGCCGTCGTCGCACTCCTCGCCGGCCTGGACCGTGCCGTCGCCGCAGCCGTCGAGGAGGCACCCCGGGCTGCACCCGTCGCCAGCGCTCCGGTTCCCGTCGTCGCACGCCTCGACGCCGGTGCGCACGAACCCATCGCCGCAGGCGGCGCGCGCGCAGGTCGTCGGACAAGCGTCGGTGTTGCTCGCGTTGCCGTCGTCGCACGCCTCGACACCGGCCTGGACGAACCCGTCGCCGCACGTGGCGGCGACGCACGCGGTGAGGCACGCGTCGGTGTTGCTCGCGTTGCCGTCGTCGCACGCCTCAGCGGCGGCGTTGACGACGCCATCGCCGCACGCGGGCGCGGCGCAGGTCCCGGCCGAGCTGCACACGTGGCTCAGGCAATCGCGCCCGGTGGCGCAGCGCATGCCGGCGGCGCACCCGACGCACGCGGGGCCGCCGCAGTCGATGTCGGTCTCCGCCCCGTTCCGGACGACGTCCCTGCACGACGGGAGGCACGTCGTCCCAGAGCAGCGGCCGCCCAAGCAGTCGCTGTCCGCGGCGCACGTCTTGCCGGTGGCGCACGGCACACACGCCGGACCGCCGCAGTCGACGTCGGTCTCCGCCCCGTTCGTCGCGCCGTCGGTGCACGACGACGCGCGGCACCTGCCGTCCTCGCAGATCCCGCTCCGGCAGTCCGCGCCGGTGAGGCAGGCCTCGAGATCCGCGCACGGCACGCACGCCGGACCGCCGCAGTCGACGCCGGTCTCGGCGCCGTTCATCGCGCCGTCGCCGCAATCGGGCGCGACACAGCTGTTCTCGACGCAGACGTTGCTCAGGCAATCGCCCGCGACGAGACACTCGACGCAGGCGCCGTTTCCGTCGCAATAGCGCGCTCCAATCGCGTCGGGGCCGCCGCACTCCGTGGTCGCCGGCGCCGGGAGGTTCTTCGGCGCTCCGGCGACGCAGACGTCGGCCGAGCACGGGTCTCCGTCGGAGAAGGCGTCTCGATCGTCGTCGCGCTCGATCACGGCGCCGTGCCCGTCACACACGCGCTCCTTGCAGTCGCCCGGGACCTGCTCGGCCACGGGCTTTCCAGGCGGCGCGGCGTCGAGACCACACCGGCCGCCCTCGCAGGTGCGCCGCTGACACGCGTCATCGACCCCGGGGCAGTCCGCGGCCGTGACGCAAGGCGCTCCGTCGCCGCCGCCCTCGCCGTTCCTGCCGCCTCCGCCGCTCGCCTCGCGCCCGCCGTTCCCGCCGTCGCCGGCCTCCGGCGAAGGCGCCTGCCGGGGACGATCGCAGTCGACCGCGATCATCGCAGCTGCGATGACGAGCGGAGACAGAACCTTCGTGAACGGAGCGCTTCTGAAGAGGTCCGCTCGCACTGACACCTCGATTCCTCCGCTTTTCGCGGGAACGGCGATGTCCCTTCAAGGCCCGATCCGAGCCTGACGGACACGCAGGCGGTCGATCATGAGCGCACTAGACTGATATGGAATCGAGAGGACGCCAGCACCCAAACCGATCGGGAGAGCCCCTATCGCGACGGGCGGCGCTCGCAGCGCGCAGGGCCCTCGGCCACGCCCATGAGGGCGCCCATGACGGTGGACGCCCCTCCGTCGGGCGCGCGGCCCAGTCACCGTAGCCGCTCCGGCGTCCCGCGGGGCGAAAGGCCGCTGGCGGCGGAATGCTGGGGACGCGGGGGCTCGCAGAGCAATTCCACGCGCTCGCGGCGCAAGGGATGTCGCCCAGCGCCATCGTGAAGGGCCTCGTGGGCCCCATGGCAGGGCAGCAGCTGCGAGACGATGTCATCGTGATGGTCCTCCGCTACTCTCCGGACGAACCTCCTGCGGCTGCAAGCTAGGCTCCCAACGGGCGTCGGGGGCGCGCAGCCCCTCGATGAGCACGTCGGCTGGAGTTATCCACCATGCATACGATCACGATGAAGATGCTCCTCTCTTCGGTCTCTGCGATCGCTTCGGGTCTGCTTCTCTCCGCGCTGCCGGCCGCCCTTGGAGGGTGCGGGAGCCCAGCGCCGGCCGCGGCGCCCGCGCCGGCGCCTCCTGCCGTGTCGACGGCGAATCGAGGAGACGAGGCGCTCCGGCGCCGGCTCGATGCGGTCATCGACGCTGCCACCGCGGACGGGCCGATCGTCGGCGCCGTCGTCCTCGTCGCGCGCGACGGCGAGATCGTCTA
Source organism: Sorangium sp. So ce375 (assembly GCF_051473855.1). Classification (NCBI taxonomy): domain Bacteria; kingdom Pseudomonadati; phylum Myxococcota; order Polyangiales; family Polyangiaceae; genus Sorangium; species Sorangium sp. So ce375. The sequence continues at coordinate 1,572,095 of NZ_CP150335.1, read as the reverse complement.
CCGGCGCGCCGCCGGCTTCGCCGACCGGGAGGCAGGGCGGCAAATGCGCGAAGATACGGTGTTCCGCCTCGCGTCGTTGACCAAGCCGATCGTGTCCACGGCCGCCCTTGCGCTCGTGGACGCGGGCGCGCTCGGGCTCGACGATCCGGTGACGAAGTGGCTCCCTTCGTTCGCGCCCCGGCTCGCGGACGGCCGGGCCGCGACGATCACGGTGCGGCAGCTGCTCACCCACACCGCGGGCCTGGGCTACACCTTCTCGGAGCCCAAGGACGGGCCTTATCACCGCGCGCGCGTGTCGGACGGCCTCGATCAGCCCGGGCTATCCCTCGACGAGAACCTCGCGCGGCTCGCCCAGGCGCCGCTCCTCTTCGAGCCTGGCACGGCGTGGAATTACTCGCTCGCGACCGACGTGCTCGGGGGCGTCGTGGCCAAGGCGGGCGGCGCGCCCCTGCCGGACGTGGTCCACCGGCTCGTGACGGGGCCGCTCGGGCTCGACGCCTCGTTCACGGTCGCCGATCCCGGCCGGCTGGCCGTCCCCTACGGCGACGCGCGCCCTCGCCCGGCGCGCATGGCCGATCCGCACGCCGTCGCGCTCGGGCCGGCCGAGGCCACGTTCTCGCCGTCCCGCGCCCTCGATCCGCGCTCGTATCCGTCGGGCGGCGCCGGCATGGTCGGCACGGCCGGCGACTACGTCCGGTTCCTCGAGGTGCTGCGCACCGGCGGCGGGAAGATCCTGCGGCCGGAGACGGCCACGGCCATGACCTCGAATCAGACTGGCCAGCTGAAGGTGCAGCAGGCCGGCGGGACGTGGGGCTTCGGGTTTGGCGCCGCGGTGCTCGCGGCGCCGGACCCGAGCACGATGCCCTCCGCCGCGGGCACCTGGCAGTGGATGGGCGCCTACGGCAGTCACTTCTGGGTCGATCCGAGCGCGAAGCTCACGGTCGTCGTCCTGACCAACACCGCCTTCGCCGGCATGCTAGGCGAGTTTCCAGACGCCGTACGGCGCGCGGTCTACGGCCCCGCGCAGCAGTGATACCGGCGCTGGCGACGGCGACGCCGCCCGCCGCGCGCTCCCCTGGGCATGCGCCGAGCGGCAAGCGTGCGCTCAGGCCCCGCCCGACGCCCGCTTCCGGTCGGGCTTGAGCCTGGAGAGCGCTCCAGCGCTCACTACACCCTGGGGACGGTCGCCCTCGACCGCGGTGAGTCCCACGATTGACGCCCCGCTCCCAGCTCTGTATCCACGTGCACGCTGGTCCGAAAACCTGCCTCGGCGGGGTTCATCATGTCGAAGAACATCCTGGCGAGAATTGGCGCATTGCTCATCGTTGCCGCCTCCGGCGCGCAGATGGTCCCCGCCTGCACCATCCACCTCAGGCAAGGAGGCGAGGGCGGAGCCGACGACACCGAGCCCGCAACCGATGCCACGCAGCCCGCAGATGACACGCCGCAGCCCGCACCCGACGACACCGAGCCCGCGGGCGGCGGCGCAGAGGGGAGCGGCGGATTCACGCCCGAGGAGCAAGAGGCGATCGAAGCGGCACGAAAGGCGGACCCCGTAGAGCTCGCACTCACCCAGGCAAGAGCCGGCTACGCGGCGTACGCCCTCAGCGGACTGACTGAGTCCCATATCGTCGATCCGGGAGCCATCGACGAAGAAACGCTGCTGCGGCTCATCGAGGAGAACGCACCGCTCGCCTGGGACCTCGCAGGGCAATGGATCGCGTCGCTGGATCCGACGACGCTCTCCTACGGGTACCCAATCAACGTTGAATGCATGAATCGGCCGTTCTCGTGTCAACCCAGCGTCGAATGCGACTTCGCCAGAATTTGCGTCCTCAACGACTGCGGGGACGGCAAGTGCAAGCCATGCCCGGACACGTGGGGCCTCGGGAACCTCATCACCAGCGGATGGTGCACGTACACCTGTTACCTGGGGAATGACGGCGACATCGTCGGCGCGGCGATCACGTTTCGACCCAGGATCGGCAGCCACATCGTCCCATGGGTCAAGCTGTGCAGCCCGAACTAGCAAGTGGAGGGCACGACGATGGATGAGTCGACCAGAGCACAAGGGCAATCCAGCGAATGGGCTCAGTGCGTGGTGCAGATGATGAACTACGCTGGGGTGCTCGCCGCGCCGCGGGTGGCACAGAGCCTCGGTGCTGCGCCGAGCCGAGAGGAGCTCCTCGGGCTCCTCGATCGCTTCATCGCGCTGAACGGTGAGGAATCGCGGGTGACGATCGGCGATGGGAGGCCGATCCATGAGATCACGGCGCACGCGCGGATGCTCCACGCCCTGTGCGACACGTGGACGCCGTCGCCCGACGTCCCGACCGCGATCCAGCAAGCCGCGCGGAGCCTGCTCGCCGCGTTCGGCATCCCCGAGCCGCCCGGGGGGTGGGACGAGCTGGAGGCCCCGCCGGAGATACCACCCGAGCCCGAGGACCCAGACCCCCGCCCCCCCCCGACTGAAGCGGAGCTGGCGGCGCGACCGCACCCGTTTGCGTTCGGCGTGGCCATCGGGTGGTGCCGCTACCTCGCGTCGCCCAGGATGGTGGCGAAGATCCCGCCCGCGGCTCTCCGGTTCCCCGCGCTCGGTCATCTCGACAACCTGCTGGCTTTGTTCCGGACCGCGCGGAGCAAGAACGCCGAAGGGCGCGCCTATTTTGCCACGCTGATCGAACGTCTCGAAACCTTGCGCGCGCTCTGCGAGGCGTGGGACGGAGCCGAGGCGCCACCCGCGCGCGTGCGAGAGCTCGCGCGCGCGGTGCACATGCAGATGCAACACGCGAGCGATCCACGCGAGTACGACGAGTTCGAGGAAGACGTCGACCCGGTCTACTTGACGATCCCCAAAGTGCGGAACGCCTGAGCGCATTGCGCTCTCGCATGAAATTTCGCTCCATATTCGCATGGCGTAGCCCGTTGTGCCGGGGGGCCCGAGCCGCTCCGGCCGCTCGCGTGCGCCGGCGTCCTGCCCGGCGCGCCCACCGATCTCTGCGATTCCTGGACGGGTCGGGCCGACCCGCCCGAGGCGCCGAGCCACACCTCGAGATTGACACCATCCTCTGCTGGGAAGCGCCTTCCGGCGGCTGAGCAATTTTCCGCCGCGCCGCGCGGGTTGCCCCCGGCCACGACGTCCACGTAGCCTCCCGAGATCCGCGCGCGCCGCGCTCGGCGCGCGCCCAACCAAGGAGGTCGGTTCATGCCCAAGCAACCTGTGCAAGACCCCACGGACGTCGATCAGCTCTCGGCCGCCCAGATCGAGGAGCGCGTCGAGAAGACACTCCAGCACATCGAGGCCATCCAGGCGCTCTGGCCTGGTCTGGAGCGGCTCGAGGAGGGCCGGCGCACGCGCAGCGTCGGCCGCAGCCTCGGCGTGCTGGGGCCTCCGCTCGCCAAGCTGTTCGCGCTCTTGCGCCCCAAGGACGGCAAGGACAGCCCGCTCGCGAGATCGTTCCACGTGCTCGGGGACCAGGACGACGGCGATGACCCCGAGCGGTTCGAGGTGGAGTTGCTCGAGCGGCGCCTGAAGCGCGCCCTGGCCCAGCAGAAGGTCGCCGACGCGCTCGAGGACCTGGCGCGCCACCTCGACGACGACGTGCTCGCCACCGCCGAGACCGTCATCGGCCCCGGCCTCGCCGCGCTCGACCTAGCGCGCACGATCGCCCGCCAGAACGCGACCTTCCGCGCCATCCTGGCGCCGGTCCTCGACGACTTCCGGGCGATGACCAAGCAGGCGCGCAAGGGGAAGAAGCCCGAGGCGCCGAAGCCTGAGCAACCGGCGCCCGAGCCGATCTAACGGCGGCGCGGGATTGCCCAGACCGCCCCCGCCGTCCCAATCTAGCAGCTGGTACTGGCCCGGCGGGTGAGGCGTCGTCCCATGCCGGCGCCGCCGTCCGTTGACCCCAGACCGACGTTCCTGCATTGCCCCGCGAGGTATCCGGCGATACGTCGGCAGGTATCCGGCGATATCCCGCGAGGTATCGCCGGATACCTCGCCAGGCATCCGCCGGTACCTCGCCAGGCATCCGCCGGTACCTCGCCAGGCATCCGCCGGATACCTCGCCAGGCATCCGCCGGTACCTCGCCAGGCATCCGCCGGTACCTCGCCAGGCATCCGCCGGAGACGCGATCTCGTCAGTACTCGACGTCTTGCTTGAAGACGATCTCCGAGGACGGCGCCTCGGGATTGGCGGCCTTCTCGAGGGTGATGACGAGCTCGAACCGGGTGAGCGGCACGCTCACGTCCTTGAGCTTGCCGGTGCGGGCGTCGGGGTCGAAGGTGAGCGCGCCGATGCGCTGCCAGGGCGAGTCGCTGTCCGGGCGCGCCCAGACGACGTAGGCGGTGCCGCTCGAGTCGAGGCGATCGGGCGGCGGGAGATCCTTCGCATTGATGTCGAGGCGGGTCATGGCCGCATCGAAGTTGACGTCGGCCACGATCACGGCGTCGGCGCCCGGCGCCTTCCCCATGCCCTGCGGCGTGTAGCGCAGCGGGCCGCCGCAGCCCGCCATCAGCGCGCACGCCAACGCCACGACAGCGAGCCGCAGCACCCTGGAAACATGTCCTCTCATCTCGGTAGCTCCTCCATCGTCCCTCTGCTGCGGGCGAAGACGCCTCGCGAACCGCCGGCACCGGCCGGCGGCCGAAACCGCGGCGGCATCATAGCCGCTTTCGGCCACGCCGACGGCGCTCGCCGGAGCAGGAAGCGCCCAAGCCCGCCGGACGTGCTCGACGCGCCGGCGGCCCCGCCGCCTCGCGCCCGGCCCCGGCGAGGCGCCGCCCGCGCGCTGCACCCGCCCCCGGCGTCGGAGAACGGCGCAGACAGGACGGATCGCATGGCGGAGCGCCGCCCGTAGACTAAAGTCTCGAAATCGAGATGGATTTGGCACACACACGGCTCGGAGCACGAGGCGATCGCTGGTCCACCGGGCGGGGGGTCCTCGACGTTCGAACGCCCGCGGTCGACGTCGTGACGAGGCGCCTCGAGGGGTACGCGTCGCTCGATCTCATCGAGCCGGCGGTCAAGCACCTGGAGACCCTCTTCGAAGCGGGCGTGCACCCGGTCGTATTCGACGATTTCGAGCTCGGCACCGGCTATGACAGCGACGTCCGGGCCAAGCTCACCGCGTGGCACCTGCGGAACCCCGACAAGCTGAAGGAGGTCCATATCCTCGTGCGGCCAGGGCTCGTCGCCATGGGCGTCACGGTCGCGAACCTCGCCACGGGCGGCCGCTTCAACGTGTACACCGACCGCTCCGCGTTCGAATGGGCGCTCGCGGGCGCGCTGACGGCGAGGATCACGGCGGGGCCGGCCTCGTCCCTGCGCGCGCCGTCCCTCCGCTGAAGAACGCCGAAGGCGGCGCGTGAAGAACGCCGAAGGCGGCGCGCGCGTGGATCGCGCGCCGTCGACCCCAGCTCAGGGATGCTGCACGGCCCCGTTCGCCGGAGACTCCCTGACGCCGAGCGTGATCTCGCTCATCCGCTCCGGGTGCTTTCCTTCGATCCCATCGTAAAGACGGCGAATCGCGGCCATGTCGGCCTCGATGTCGCCCGTCGGGTGGAATACGTGCAGGATCCCGCCCCGCTTCCGGGGGAAGTCGAGGTAGCCGAGGAGGATCGGGACGTCGGCGCCGAGCGCGACGTAGTAGAAGCCCGTCTTCCAGCGCTTCGTGCGCGAGCGCGTGCCCTCGGGCGCGATGACAAGAATCAGCTCGTCGCGCTGCTTCAGCACGTCGACCACGGCCGCGACGAGGTTGTTCCGGTCGCGGCGATCGACGGGGACGCCGCCGAGCCACCTGAAAAAGAAGCCGAACGGCGGCTCGAAGAGGGTGTGCTTGCCGAGCCACGAGAACTCAAGGTCGAGCACGTAGCTGACCGCGAGCGTGAACGGGAAATCCCAGTTCGAGGTGTGGGGCGCCGCGATCAGCACCGCCTTCGACGGGAGCTCCGTCATGCCGTCCACGCGCCAGCCGAACACGGAGAGCCAGGTGCGGCCGATGAACCGGCGAATGGCGCGGCGCGCCGCGGAAAAACGTGGAGCAGGTGCGTTCGGCATGGAGGACCTCGACGGTAAGCAGCCGGAGGTTCATCGCGGCCCGGGTGGAAGTCACGTCACCTTTCCGTCATCCCACGCCGCTGTTCGGGCGTACGCGGAGCGCGGCGCGGAGAGCGCGCCGCACGTCGCACGTCGCACGGCGTGCGCGCGCCCGGCGGCACCACGGCAGCGCAGCCGCGCTCCTGCGGTGGCCGCCGCTCGCTCAGCGCCGCTCGATGCCGTGCGGCTTGCCCTCGCCGTACCCCGCGAGCGTCTGCACACCGATGACGGCCTTGTCGTGGAGGTCGTCGAGGTTCGCCGCGCCGGCGTACGTGCACGCCGACTGCACGCCGGTGATCATCTCGATGAGGATCGCGCCGACGCTCTCGCGCCCCTCGTGGATGTAGATGCGCGACGTCGAGATGCCCTCGCGGAAGAAGGCCTTCTTGGCGCGCTCGAACGGGTCGAGGTCGGCGGTGCGCTCGCTGACCGCGCGAGCGCTCGCCATGCCGTAGTTCTCCTTGTAGAGCAGCCCTTCGCGGTCCTCCATCACGTCGCCCGGGCTCTCGTACGTGCCCGCGAGCGTCGTGCCGACCATGACGCGCGACGCGCCGGCGGCGAGGTAGAGCGCCACGTCGCGCGGGTAACGGACGCCGCCGTCGGCCCACACCCGCTTGCCGTGGCGGCGCGCCTCGCGGGCGCACGTGAGCACCGAGGTGAACGTCGGCCGGCCGGCGCCGGTCTGCATGCGGGTCGTGCACATCGCGCCGGGGCCGACGTTCACCTTCACGATGTCGGCGCCCGCCTCGATGAGATCCCGCGTGCCCTCCGCCGTGCAGACGTTGCCGGCCACGAGCGGGACGGCGTCGCCGATGGCGCCCCGCACCGCCCGGATCGCCTCGATCATCCGGCGCTGGTGGCCGTGCGCTGTGTCGAGCACGATCGCGGAGACGCCGATCTCGAGCAGGCGCGCGGCGCTCTGGGGCGCCTGCGCGGAGATCCCGATCGCCGCCGCGACCATGAGCTCGCCGGCGCTGTCGAGCGTCGGCTTGAGCAGCTCGAGGCGCACGGCGTCGTCGCGCGTCAGTACGCCGTGGAGCCGCCCGTCCTGGTCGAGCACGGGGACCGCCTTCACGCGCGCGTCCTCCATCAGCAGGAACGCCGTCCGGTTCGGCGTGCCGGCCGGGATGGTGATGAGGCGCGACGACATGAGCGCGGACGCGGGCGTGTACTGATCCCGGTTGCGCAGGTCGGCGTGGGTGACGATGCCGATCGGGCGCCGCTCGTCGTCGACAACGACCACCATGTCGTGCGATCGCTTCCGGATGATGCCGTTCACGTCGCGGAGCGTCGCCCGCGGGGAGACCGAGAGGGGCGTGTCGTAGCGCGGGTCGGCGCGCTTGATGTGGTGGACGATGCGCTCGACCGTGTCGAGATCCATGTCCTGCGGGAGCACGCCGAGGCCGCCGAAGCGGGCCATCGTCTCCGCCATCCGCTTGCCGGTGACCGCGTTCATGTTCGCCGAGACGATCGGGTGCGAGCCGCCGGGGAAGTCCGCCGGGCGCAGGTCGGTCTCGAGGCGGGAGCCGCCGGCGAAGTAGCCGGGGGTCAGGAACACGTCTTCGAGCGCGAGCTCGAGGCTCTCGTCACGCTCGGGGTGGAGATAGCGCATGCACAAGCTCCGAGGGAGGGTGATGGCGCCGCGAAGGCGGCGCTGCGCGCGCCAGTCTAGTTCCACCCACCAGGAGTCCTGCCAGGGATCAGGAGAGAGATTTCAACGCAAAGGCGCAAAGACGCAAAGGCGCAAAAACGAAGAAAATTCGAGCACTTTGCGCCTTTGCGCTCCTGGCGTCTCCGCGTTGAACTCTCTCTTCGCTCGCGAGCCGGAGCCCTGGCAAACGTTTCAAGGAGGCTGGCGGGCGCGATGGGCGGACGTCGCGTCGGCGATGACGCGGTCCAGGATCGCGGCGATCCTGGCCGCGGCCGCCTCCGACGACAGCTCCGCGGGCGGCGCCGCCGGGACCGGCAGCACGCCCGTCTCCCGGAAGCGCGCGAGGTGGCGCGCGAGCGCGGCGGCGATGCCGTCGATGTCGTCCGGCGCGACGCGCGAGTTGTCGCCCCGGTACGAGAGGAGCTCGTCGACCTCCCGGTTCGCCGTGACGCTGACGATGGGCATCCCCGACGCGATGTAGTCGTAGGTCTTGGCCGAGATGCGCAGCACGACGTGCTGGCTGAACATCGCGAACAGCACGTGCGCTCGCCTGAGCTCGCCGAGCACGCCGCGGTGCGGGACCAGGGGGAGCACCTCGATGTACGGCGTGAGCCCCATGCGCTCGAAGCAGCCGCGATCGTGATCGGACATCCGGCCGATCTGCCGGAACACGACGTCGCCGGGCGCGAGCCGCTCGCGGTCGATGAACCGCCGCAGCACGGCGCCTATCTGGTCGGCGGAGACCTCCTCGCGGATCGTGCCCAGGTGGAGCACGACGAAGCGGCGCGGCGGCTCGGGCGCGGGCGCGGGCGAGTACAGCGCCAGATCGAAGTGGTTGCGCACGAACGAGGACTTCGACGCCACCTCGGGGAAGCGCGCGCGGTAGGCGTCGAGCGCGGCCCGCGTGTTGAAGATCACGTGATCGGCGCCCTCGAGCCAGCGGCGCTCCAGGCGCGGCACGATGGCGCGCCGGGCCCGCTCGGCCAGGCCGGACGGCGGCCCGTTCCCCGTCTCGTGCAGCGAGTACGGGTCGCGCATGTCGAGGACGAGCGGCACGCCGAGCGCCCGCTTCACGTGGAGACCGACGGAGCAGGCCGAGTACGGGCCGGCGCTCACCACGACGGCCCGCGCGCCGGTGCGGCGGGCCAGGGCGACGGCCGCCCGCGCCCCGTGCGGCGCGTGCGCGATCCAGCGATCGGTGAGCGCCTGGAACGGGCGGAGCCCGACGAGCGGCCCCGCGCGCCCCGCGCGCCCCGCGGGCAGCGGAGCGCGCGCGCGCAGGGCGCGCAGCGCGGCGCCCGCGGCGAGGACGGCCGGATCGAGGTACTCGTCGAAGACCTCCACCTCGGGCGGCAGCGCGGCGAGCAGCCCGTCGTCGCGCGGATCCTCCGGGAAGGTCCCCGACAGGACGGCGGGGCGGAAGCCGTGGCGCGGCAGGTGCCGGGCGAGCTTCACCCAGCGGAAGGCGCCGACGCTCGTCTGGGGCGCGAAGGCGGGTGAGATCAGCAGGAAGGGGCGCACGATCAGTCCTCTCGCGGGCAAGCTGGCGTCTGCGACGTCAGCGCTCGCCGCGTACCCCGCGCTCGAGCAGGTCCGCGTAGAGCGCGAACAGCGCGTCGAAGTGCTCGTCGCTCGTGGGCAGCCGCTCCCCCGCGGCGCGCGCCGCCGCGACGCGCTCGTCCCGGGGGCGCGCGAGCACCCGCTCGATCGCCGCTGCCACCTCGCCGGGCGAGGCCCGCGGCGCGTACACCTCGGCGGCGCCGGGGCTCACGAAATCCATCGCGGCGCCGGCGGCCGGGACGACGAGCGGCAGGCCCGAGCACAGCGCCTCGCCCAGCACGAAGCCGAACGTCTCGGCGGCGCCCCCGTGGACGAAGACGTCGGCGCTGGCGTGCAGCGCCGCGTAGGTGGCGCGGTCCTTGGCGAAGCCGAGAAAGGTGACCTGCGGCAGGGCGGCCGCCCGGCGCTCCAGCCGCGCCCGCTCGGGCCCGTCGCCCAGCACCGCGAGCGCGATCGGGCGCCGCGCCGCGAGCTCTCGCACGGCGTCGATCACGAGCGCGACCCGCTTCTCGACGGCGAGCCGGCAGGCGACGAGGAGCAGCGCGGCCGAGGGATCGTCCGCGAACCGGCCCAGCAGGCCGCGGCGCAGGGCCGGGTCCGCGCGGGAGGGGTCGAAGTCGCCGCGCTTCACGCCGAAGGTGACGCGGTGGACGCGCTCGCAGCCGTGGCTGCGGAGCTGCTCCGCGATGAAATTCCCGGGGGCGATCGTCGCGTCGAACCGCCGCGACAGCGCGCGCGGCCAGGCGAACAGCGCGCCCTCGAGCGCCCGGGCGACCGCGCGCGGGCGCACCCGGTCGAGCAGCGGCGCCGCGTAGGTGCTGATCTGATCGGAGTGGTACACGAACGTGCGGAGCGGGACCTCGCGGGCGCTCGCCGCGACGAGCGCGGCCGTGTACGGCGCGCTCGCCTGCACCACGTCGGGCGCCTCGCGGCGGATGATCGCGCGCGCCGCGCCGAGCCGGAGGAGCGCGTGGTAGGTCGGGTCGTACGGCATCGGCGGGCCGGCCACCCTCACGATGCGGCCCTGCTCGAGCGGGACGACCTCGTCGCGCGGCCCGGGCGCGACGACGACCACCTCGTGGCCGCGCCGGCTCCCCTGGCGCACGAGCTCCTCCAGGTAGGACCGCACGCCGCCCCCGCGGGACGAGAAGAACTCTGCGACGTCGAGGATCTTCACGAGTGGTTGCTCCCGCGCAGGAGGAGGCCGCCCTTCCACGAGCGCCGCATGCGCGCCGAGCGGTTCATCACGTGGAGCAGCGCCGGGAGGAACAGGAGCGCGCACGCGACGCACGCCACCTCGCCGCTGACCGCGACCCAGCCGAACGAGTTCAGCGCCTGGTTGTCGGCGAAGATGAGCGATCCGTAGCCCAGCACGGTCGTGTAGCTGCAGAGGGCGACGGGGCCGGCCGAGCGCTTGAGCGCGAGCGACACGTCGCCGCCGAGCAGCCGCGCGCGATCGAAGACGTTGAAGGGGTACTCGCAGCCGATGCCGAACGTGATCGGGAGCGCGATGAAGTTCAGGAAGTTGATCTTGACGTCGAGCGCCGCCATCGCGGTCGCCGTCGCGAGCACGCCGAGCACGAGCGACAGGAGCACCGCGAGCGCGCCCGCGATGCTGCCGGTCGCGAGCACCACCACGGCCGTGACCGCGAGGAGCGAGGCCGCCGTCGCCAGCGGGCCGTCGCGCTCCATCGACCGGATCATCTCGGCGAAGACCGTCGGCCTGCTCGCCGTGACGACGTGGGTCCCGTCCGGGAGGACGACGTTGCCGGTCGTGTCGGCCATCCGCAGGAGGTTCCTGCCGTTCGAGAACGACACGTTGTTCTTGTACTTCACGTAGAACACCGTCCCCACGACGCCGTTGTTCTCCTCGAACCTGCGGCGGATGAGGTCGGGCAGGTCCTTGGGGCCGATGACGTGCAGCGTCTCGGGCGGCTTCATGCTGAGGACGCGCTCCCGCTCCTCGGGCTGCAGGGATTTCAGCACCCGCGGGGTCAGCCGGTCCCGGATGCGCTCCAGGATCTCGATCTTCTGGCGCTGCTCTTCCGCCGTGCCGGGGAGGGCGTCGGCGATCGTGGCGACGTCGGCCACGAGCTGCCCCTGCGGATCCTTCGCGTCGTTCGCCAGGATCTGCGCCTTGATGGCCGGCACCTGCTCGGGGGTGTCCGCGAGCATCATCGCGCCGGCGACGTTCATCTTCCCGCCGAAGACCTCGGACGCCTTGAGCGACCAGCTCCCCGCGCCCTTCTCCCGCGAGCTCTTCGAGCCGAGGCGCGCGAAGTTGTACTCCCAGGGGTCCCGGATGTACGCGGGGAGCTTCCACGCCGCGAGCGCGACGATGACCGGCGCGACCGCGAGGAACGCGAGCGGCCACCGCGACGTCACGCGCGCGAGCGCCCGCGCGCCGGGCCCCGAGGTGCCCTCCTCCGAGACGCGCGGCGCCGGATCGCGCATCCAGCGCGGGAGCCTCGCCTGGATGCGCTCGATCGCGACGAGCGTCGCGGGCACGAGCGGCACGATGGACGCCCACACCATGAACATCCCGACGAAGCCGATCGTGCCGAACTGGCTGAACCCGCGGAAGTGCGTGATCGTGAGCGATCCGTAGGCGATCGCCGCCACGCTCGCCCCGACGAGCTCGGCGCGGAACGCGTTGATGACCGCCTCGCGCCGCGCCTCGTCCGCGGGCATGCCGCGCGCGCGGAAGTCGCGGTACCTCGACAGGAGCACGATCGGGTAATTGACCCCGTTGCCGACGATGATCGCGCCGAGGAAGGCGCCGACCGTGTTGACGTAGCCGTAGGTCAGGGTCGCGAACGCGTACCCCGCGCTGGCGCCGAGGGCCGTGGGGAGCAGGATCACCGCGAGCGACCAGGGCGAGCGGTAGTAGATCATGACGCCCCCGACGATCAGCACGAGCGCGATGACGGTCGCCCACACCGCCTCGCTGACGAGCGACTTCTGCTCGGCGATGGCGTTCGGGATGTCGCCCGCGTACCCGACCTGCATCGCCGGGTGGAACGCCGCGGGATCGAGGCGCGAGACGAGCGCGGTCACCTGGTCGAGGAGCTCCGCCGCTCGGCGGTCGCCCAGCCCGGCGCTGCGCGAGACGATGCGGAGCGCGACCATGCGCCCGTCGGGCGTGGAGAAGTAGCCGCTCGGGAACTCGTCGATCTTCTTCAGGCGCCGCTGCAGCTCCTGCCAGGTCTCGTCGAGCGACAGCCCCTTCTTGGCCGCCGGCGCCGCCCCCGACCCCGCCTCGCCCGCTCCACCCGCGGGCGCCCCGGGGGCTTCCAGATCCTCGATCAGCCCGCTCCGCAGCGCGATCTCCAGCTCGATCGCCTCGTCCGCCGCCGTGAGCTCGCGGACGCTCGCGTAGAGCCACTTGTTCGCGTCGAAGAAGCGGCGGACCTCCTTGGTGCCGGACTCCATGTACCGGATGAGCGGCGGCGGCCCGCACGCCGCCCGGCAGGCGTCGTCGCTGCACGCCGCGGCGCAGGCCGCGCGCTTCTGGAGCGGCTCGTTCAGCTGCTCCGCGAGCGCGTCGATGAACCGCTCGTTCGCGCCGCGATCCGGCGACTCGGCGATGACGATGAGCTGCGCTCCGCCGTCCACGCGCTGGGCCTGACGCTCGTAGGCCTGGAACGCAGGGCTGTCGCGCGGCAAGAGCTCCCGGAGCTCCGTGCGCAGCTCGAGCCGCGAAGCATACCCCCACAGCCCTGCCATGGAGAGGATCGCCAGGGCGATCACGAGCCAGGGACGGCGCCCGCTGTAGTCGACGAGCGCACCGATCATCCTGAGGAGCATTCGAAGAACACCTCGAACCGGCCGCATTCAGGCCGGCTTCGGGCCGGTCTTACCACGCGCGCTGGGCGCAGCAGGCCGGCTTCGGGCTGGACTTACCACGCGCGCTAGGCGCAGAACGACGGCTGGATGCCCTTCGGCCGCGGCGCCGCCGCAGGGCGCAGGTGGCCGAACGCGAAGAGGCCGCCCGTGAAGCCCATCCAGGTGCGGAAGTGCCGGAAAGTCTCCAGCCACTGGAGCGCCTTCGGCCCCTCGACAAGCGGGCGCAGGTTGGATTGCCGCGCGTGCTCGCGCGCGTTCGCGAACGCGTTCGCGAGCATCCGCTGCACGACGATGGGCGAGGACCGCTCGCGCGCCCGCTGCGCGGCCGCGCTCCCGAGCCGCGCGGCGGCGAGCGGGTCGCGCGCGAGCGCGAGCACGGCCTTGCCGAACGCGGCGTTCGCGCTCTCCTCGGCGGTCGGCCCGCGGCCCGGGTCGATCAGCAGGCCGTTGTGGCCGCTCTGGATCTGCGAGCTCACGCCCATGCCGTCGGCGAACGCGACCGTCGGGGAGCCGCACCAGAGCGCCTCGCTGAGCACGTTTCCGAACGTCTCGCTCAGCGAGGCGTGCAGGAAGAGGTTCGCGTGCCGGTAGTAGTCCGAGATCTGGCTGTACGGGACCTCGCCCGTGAAGATGACCCGGCGCGCGACGCCCAGCTCGCGGGCGAGCGCCGCGTACGCCACGCTGTCCGGCCCGTCACCGACCAGCGTGAGCGTCGCCTGCGGCTCGTGCGGGGCGATGTGCTCGGCGAAGATGCGGATGAGCCGGTGCTGCGACTTCTCCCGGGTGTGGCGCCCCGCGCAGACGAGGCGCGGGCCGCGCACGTCGAGCCCGCGCTCCTCGAGCAGCGGCACGTACGGGTCAGGGCCGAGCGGGCGCTCGAACACGTCCTCGGGGACCATCCGCGGGATGACGTGGATGGGCACCGTCACGCCCCGTTCGCGCCAGTAATCGCGCAGGCCCTCGCTCAGCACGACGAGGCCGTCTCCCTGGTTGTACAGATCGACGAAGAGCCGCTCCATCGGCGCGCGGAGCGTCTTGTGGAGCACCGTGTGGACCGCGCCGATCCGGGAGACCCGCTCCGGCAGGAGCACGTCGTACGCCGCCGCGAGGTGCGTCGTGTTCACGCAGAGCAGCGGGATGCCGCGCATCTTGCGCAGCCAGATGCCGAACTCGACGAGCAGGGTCGTGGTCTGCGCAAAGCAGATGTCAAAATCCCACCGCATCGGATCGAGCACCGAGGATCCCACGGGGATCGGCAGGTGCACCCCCGGGTAGGTGCGCAGCGGCAGGCTGGGCAAGGCGACGGTGCCGGGAGGGATCTCGTCGGCGGAGGCGTCCGGATCCCGAGGTCCGATCAGTGTTGCCTGGTGACCACAGGTGTTGAGCGCGCGATACAGGGCCCGCGTCTGGAAGACCGCCCCATTCGCGTAAGGAATGCGCGTGAAGTCGCTGAGGATGGCGACCTTGAGCGGCCGCCCGTTGGCGCCGGAGAGGGCAGCGAAGGGATTCTCTGGAATGGCCGCTTGCACCTTGGCGGGGGCGTGCCCTCCCCGCGCGGGTCCCGTCGACGGCGTGTGGCGCGCCGGCGCGATCGCCTCGTGCGGCGCGCGAGCACTCCGGTGGTCACTGAGCGGCAGAATTGCATCCATCGTCATCTTCGTTGCTCCTGGAGAAGCGGCGCGAACCGTGGTCGATGACCGAGGCGCGCAGCGTGACGGGCGGTAGGGCGTTCATGTCGCGCCAGCGACAGCCGTGTCGCGCTGCGGCCGCGAGCGCGGCCTGCTGCTCGGCACAGCAGCCGTTCCTCGTCGGCCGATCAGCCAGTCGGCCGTGGCGTGATTAGCAAACCTCATGCCGCTTGTGTTGCCTTCAGCCGCCCTGCGAGGTGCGAACATCGCGATGCACCTCGTCACGAGGCGCCCGCGCACGCCTCGTCCAGCAGGGCGAGCACGGCGGAGGGCGCGCTCGGCAGCGCGCGCTCGAGGTCGATGCGCGTGAAGTCGGCGGCGCGGCAGCGATCGAAGAAGCGCTCGACGACGGCTGGCGAGAGCGCCGCGAGCGAGCTCGCGACGGCGACGCCGGCCCGCTCGGCGAGGAGCGCGTTGAGCGTCTGCTCGTTGTGGCGGTCGTCGTAGAGCGCGAGCACGGGCTTGCCGGCGAGCACGCACTCGGCGAGGACGTTGCTGCCGGCGGTGGTCACGACCGCCGACGCTCCCTGCAGGTGAGCGAGGAACGCTCCCGGATCGAAGGGGCGCGCCTCGACGCCGGGCACGTCGAGGCCCGGGTCGCCGAACGCGATGACCCGCCGGCCGTCGCGCGCGACGAGCTCGAGCGGGCGGCGCGCGTCGCACTCGCTGAAGTAGCAGACGACGGCCCCCGACTCGACGGCGCGCGCGGGGGTGAGCCTGCGCTCCGGCCGCGCGACGAGGGTGCCCGGCGTCGCCGGCTCGATCGGCAGGAAGTGGACGGCGACCGCGCGGGGCGCGCGGCTGGAGGCCCAGGTCGTGCGCCGGCACGCGAGCACCCGCAGCGTCGGCAGCCCCTCGGGCAGGCGGCAGCGCGAGAAGACGAGATCGTGGCCGAGCGCGACGGCGGGGATCCCGAGCGCCCGCGCGGCGAGCAGCGACGGCACGTCGCCGTCGCTCACGATGGCGTCGGGCCGGAAGCCCCCCTGCTCGACGAGCTCCTTCGCGAGGCGGCGCGGGAGCTCGATCACGCCCGCGAGCCCGCGGCGGATCGGCCGCACGTGGCGGTGCTCCGGCAGCGCGCCGAGCAGGTCCGCCGCCTGGCCGCCGCCGTAGATCCGTAGCTCGTGGCCGCGCTCGCGGAGGGCCTCCGCGATCGGGAGCGCGCGGCTCGCGTGCCCGCGCCCGCGCCCGTGGACGTAGTAGCCGATCTTCGCCACGGGCCGTCAGCGCACCGGCGCGCAGCGAACGTCGCGCGCGCGCGAGGAGAGCGCTCCCGGGATCGCGCGCAGGCCCACCGTCGCCCCCACGGGGGCCTCGCTGGCGAGCGCGCCATTCTGGACGTCGATGATCACGAGCGCACTTCTCTGCTTCATCCAATTTCCCTGCGGATCGCCGCCCAGATCGCCGCCCTCGGCGGGGCCTCGGGGCGGGCGCGGAGCGCGTCTACAACGGACGCCCCGCCGGCGGAACCCCGGAGGCGCGCTCTTCGAAGGCCTCGCTCGCGGCGTCACGCCCGGAGGCGCTCGCGCGGCGCGCACGACGTGGGCAACGCGTACGACGTGTGCGATGCGTGCGAGGCGTGCAACACGTGCGAGACGTGCGATGCGTCATTTCTCGCCCCTCCAGACAGGCGACGCGCGCTTTGACTCCGCGCCAGCGCGGCGCTCCAATGACCGCCTGCGACACGGCCTGCGCCGCACCATGACCGCCTCGAGCAGCTTTCATTCGACGGGATCCCAGGGACCTCGCGACGCCAGCTCGGCGGACGAGCGCCGCGCGATGGCGCGGGGCCTCCCGACGGCGCTCGTGACCTGGCCCACGTTCGCCGCGCTCGACGTGTTCGTGGTGCTGGCGGTGTTTCCGAGCGCCTCGGTCACCCGGCTGCTGCTCTACCGGCTGCTCGGCGAGGTCATCCTCCTCTGGCTGTACCTCCTCGCCCGGCGCGAGCGGACCTCGGCCGAGCTCCTCGACGCGGCGCACGTCTTCGCGGTCTGGAGCACGGGGGGGCTCATCTCCGTGATGGCCCTGGAGTTCGGGGATCTCACCTGGAACTACATGCACGGGCTCTCGATCGTGATGCTCGTCGACGCCACGATCCTGCCCACGCATTTCTCGCGGTCGCTCCGGATGACGATCCCGGTGGCGCTCAGCTTCCCCATCATCATGGGCGCGGGGGCGTCCCTCGACCCGGCGCTCGCGGCGCAGTGGACGTCGCCGCGGTCGCTCGTGATCTTCGCCTGCAACTACATCTTCGTGCTCGCCACGGCGATCCTTGTGTCGGCGGCGAGCCACGGCCTCTGGTCGGCGCGCCAGCAGGTCTACGAGGCCCGCAAGCTCGGCCGCTACCGGCTCGTGGCGCCGGTCGGTCGGGGCGGGCAGAACGAGGTGTGGCTCGCCTGGGACGAGTCGCTCCGCCGCGACGTGGCGCTGAAGCTGCTCCGCAGCGAGAGCAAGTCCGAGGGCGACGTGCGCAGCTTCGAGCGCGAGGCGCGGGCGACGAGCCGGCTCACGTCGCCGCACACGATCCGGATCTTCGATTTCGGGGCGAGCAGCGACGGCATCTTCTACATCGCGATGGAGCACCTGGCCGGCGCCGACCTGGCCACCCTTGTGCGCGATCACGGCCCGATGCCGCCCTCCCGGGTCGTCCACTTCGCGCGGCAGGCGTGCCTCTCGCTGGCGGAGGCGCACGACGCGGGCGTCATCCACCGCGACATCAAGCCCCACAACCTCTACATCACGCGCGTGGGCGACGAGCAGGACGTGCTCAAGGTGCTCGACTTCGGGATCGCGAAGCAGGTGAGCCTGGAGGGAGACGCGAGCATGACGGACGTCGGCGTCATCAAGGGAACGCCGACGTACATGTCCCCGGAGATGATCTCGGCCGGCGCCGTGGACGCCCGGAGCGACATCTATTCGCTCGGGGTCACGCTCTACTACCTGCTGACGGGCGTCGCTCCCTTCGACGGCCGGAGCTTCGGCAAGCTCGTCTACTCGCACCTGACGATGCCCCCGATCCCGCCGTCGCTCCGCGCGCCCTGGCCGCTGTCGTCGGAGCTGGAAGAGCTGGTGATGCGGTGCCTCGCCAAGCGGCCCGGGGATCGCTACCAGAGCGCGCGCGATCTGCTCGCCGCGCTCGATGCCTGCGAGCCGACGCCGCCCTGGACGCCGGAGGACGCGAGGACCTTCTGGGCAGCGCGCGCCGCGATGCCGCGCGCCGAGCCCCCGCCCCCGGAGCCAGGCCCCACCGTGCGCCTGCGGCCAGAGAAGGCCGTGCCCGCGGCCTGAGGCAGGCCGGGGCGAGCGCAGGGCTGCGCGCGGCCCTTCAGGCCTGGCCCACCCCGAGCTGCGCGCCGTCGGGGAACCGGCGCGAGGGGGGCGGCGCCCATCGCGCGGACGCAGGGGGTTGCGCGTCGGCCTGGAGCGCGGGGCGCCTGTCGAGCACGGGCACGCGCAGCGGCATGGGCGAAAGCGCCGGCGAGCGCCGCTCGCCCCGCGCCGAGAGCAGCGTGTCGTGGAGAGCGCGAGCGCTCTCGTCCCACCCCTTGCACCCGGAGAGCGCCGAGATCCGCTCGGGATCGTACGGCGCGTGCGCCGCGCGCGCCATGGCGTCGGCCAGCGCGGGCAGATCGCCGGGCGAGACGAGCTCGCCGAGCTCGGGGCTGCTGATCACGTCAGGGATGCCGCCGACCCGCGTCGCGACCACCCGTCGGCCCGACGCGAGCGACTCGATCACGACGTTGGGCGTGCCCTCGTGATGGCTCGGCAGGACCAGCGCGTCGCAGGCGGCGACCCAGCGCGCCACCTCGGTGTGCGGCAGGCGACCGGTCAAAAGGACGCGGCCGCCGAGCCGCTCCGCCGCCGACCTGCAGGCCTGCTCGTCCGCGCCGCCCCCGACCAGCACGAGGTCGATGTCGGGGTGCGCCGCGGCGATGCGCTCGAACGCCGCGATCGCGTCGAGCGCGCCCTTGTCGCGGAGCAGGTGGCCGACGTAGAGCAGCGTCCGGCGCTCCGCGGGGCGGCCCAGGGCGGCGCGGGCCTCGCCCCGGTCGCGGGGGTGGAACATGCCGCGATCGACGCCGTTCATGACGACATCGATGCGATCGCGCGGGACGCCGAGCGCGTGGACCCCATCGGCCAGCTGCTTGCTCACCGCGACGACGCGGGCCGCGCGCTGCAGCCCCCACTCGAGCGAGGGCCTGACCGCCGGCCGCTGCGAGAGCACGTCGATGTCCGAGCCATGGACCTTGACGACCGCCGGGACGCCGAGCAGCTCCGCGAGGCACACCGCGGCGAACCCGTCCGGATAGGCGAACGAGCCGACGATGACGTCCGGCGCCGGACGGTGGCGCGCCAGCTCGAAGAGCATCGACGCCGCATAGAGTGGGCCGTTGAGATACGGAGCCACCCTGGGCACATAGAGGAATCGCGGGTGGCGGACCCGCAATCCCTCGATCACTTCTTCATCAGGCGCGTCGACCGACATGGCCCATCGAGAGAACCTGGAGGCCCCCGGAAACCAGGGGATCGTCGCGAAGACGTCGATATCGCAATATCTGGAGAGCGCGGCGAATTGCCGCCGGTTGAACGGCGCTTTCCCCGGGTCCGTCGCGTTCGGGAAGATCTTTGTGATAAGCAGGATGCGCATACCTCTGCTCCTCTGGACTCGACCGCTGGGCTCGGCAGGCGGCCCCCTCCGGATGAAGGTGGTTCTCGCCGCACGGTCGAGCGGTGTCGAGCAGAGAGCATGCCACTCCGAGAAGGCTGGAAATAGGCCCAGCGACGGAGCTGAGGACCCCGACTAGCCATCCTGGAGACAGCCACCCTGCCCCAGCGAGGCAAATTGACACGCACTCGCGGATGCCTCGACAGAAGAGGCAGCACGTAGCAGACAGTGCAGTCAAACGGAATATTTACATCAGGAACGCTACGGAGCAAGTTTCGCCACGAACGCGTCTCCCTGGCCGGCGCTCGAGAGCGCCCCTTGACCGAAGTCGATGCTGCCGTAGAAACGGCCGGCGATCAGCACGTCCGCGCCTGAGCCCGCCGCGATGTCGAGGCCGACTTGCGTCTGGACATCGCCGAAGAGCGAGCTGAACAGGTGATCGCCGGAGGCGTCGAGCTTGACCACGTAGACATCGGTCTTGCCCCGGCTCTTCAGAGGCCCGCCGCCGAAGTCCGCCGACCCGAACAGCGGCCCCGCGAGCAGGACATCGCCGGCGGCGTCCACCGCGACGCTCGCGCGCGCGCCCGTCTCGAAATCGGTGAGCAGCTGGTCCTCCGCGTCGCCGAAGCGCTGGCTCATGAGGTGCGCGCCGGCGCCGGAGAGCCTGGCGACGAACAGATCCCGCGCGCCGGCGCTCACCAGCGGCCCGCCGCCGAGGTCGATGGTTGACGCGAATGTGCCCGTGAGCACCACGTCGCCCGTCGCCTGGTGGACCGCGACGTCGTGGGCCTCGTCCGCCTCGGCGCCGCCGAACCGGGCGCTCCAGAGGTGGTCACCGGAAGGACGGAGCTTCGCGACGAAGATGTCGGAGAGGCCG
The DNA here is from genome assembly GCF_051473855.1 of Sorangium sp. So ce375. Taxonomy (NCBI): domain Bacteria; kingdom Pseudomonadati; phylum Myxococcota; order Polyangiales; family Polyangiaceae; genus Sorangium; species Sorangium sp. So ce375. The sequence goes on along the minus strand of NZ_CP150335.1, from coordinate 1,551,709 downwards.
GCGCTCGCGAGCGGCGCGCCGCCGAGATCGATGTCTCCCTCGAAATGGCCCGCGACGAGCAGGTTGCCGTCGGCGTCGGCCGCGATCCCGTAGGCGTAGTCGTCGCCTTTACCGCCGGCGCGCACGGCGAGGAGCGTCCGGCCGTCCTCCGGGGCGAGCCGCAGCACGAAGGCGTCGCGCATGCCCGCGCTCGTGAGCACGCCGTCGCCGAAATCGACGTCGCCGTGGTAGCCGCCCGCCACGAGGACGTTGCCCGCCGGATCGACGGCGATGCGATCGCAGCGATCCGCGCCGGATCCGCCGAAGATCCTGCTCCAGATGTGCGCGCCGTCGCCGCCCAGCTTGGCGACGAAGACGTCGTCGCTCCCGTGGGACGCGAGCTCCCCGCCGCCGAGATCGATGCGGCCGAAGGCGCGGCCCGCCACGAGGACGCTGCCCGCCGGATCGATCGCGAGCGCCATCGCGAACTGGTTGCCCTCGCCCGGGAAGACCTTGCTCCAGAGGTGCGCGCCGAACCTGTCGAACTTCGCCACGAAGGCGTCCGTGCCGGCGGCCGTGAGCGGGCCGCCGCCGAAATCGACGGTCCCCTCCAGCTGGCCGGCCACGATCACGTTGCCGTCCGCGTCCGACGCGACGGACCGGGCGTACTGGCCGGTCGCGTCGCCGAAGCCGCGGCTCCACACGTCCTCGCAGGCGGGCGCCTTCCCGTCGCAGTCCTCGTCGTCGGGCGTGTCGCACGCGTCGAACGTGGGCAGGACCTCGCCCATGCACGGCCCCCACGACGTGCCCTCGGCGTTGCAGACGCGCGTACCGGCCGCGCAGCGACCGACGCCGCGCGTCGCCTCGGAGCCCGTGTAACACGCCTCCTGCGCGCCGGGCGCGCACACACACCCGGGACAGCCGCAGTCGCGGCCGCTGCACGCGGCCGGCGTGAGCTCCGCGATCCAGGCGGCGACGCACGCGATCTCCTCGGTCGAGTACGGGGTCCCGCCGAGCGGCATGCGCGCGCCGCACGAGGGAGCGTCGGTGAGCCGCACGTAAAGCGCGCTCTCCTCCGGCCGATCGGGGTCGGCGAGCACCCCGGCGCAGCTCGTGGCCGGGCGGCCGGCGACGCGGTCGCCGACGCCGAGCGTGACGAGGTCGAGGCCCGCCGCAGGCTCGCCCGGCCCGTGGCAGTTCGCGCCGCCGCACCGCTCGGCGAACACCGAGGGCACGTCAACGCACGCGGCCTGCGGGCCGCCGTCCTTCCTGCCGAACCGCTCCTGATCGTCGATCGTCCCCGGACACCCCGCGAGCAGCGGCAAGGCCGGCGCGACGAGCGCGACCGCCGTCGCCGCCATGAAGCGCCCGCCGCGGCGGGCAGACACGGCGCGCGCTGCGCGCGCCGAGCGCACCTCACTCCCCATAATAAGCCACCCCCACCTGAACGCTGAACAGCTGATCGAGCGCCCCGCCCGCGATGTACGCGTCCTCGGGCTCGGAGTCGAAGTCATAGAAATACCGCGCGTACGACGCCCCGGCGCGCGCCTCGATCCCCGACGCGAGCGGGGCGGCGACCGCGACGCGGAGGTCGACGCCGCCGGCGCTCGGCGCGCGAAAATGAGACGCGAGCGCTCCCATCGAGAGCGGCGCTTGGTAGCCTCCCCCGGCCTCCAGCGCGACCGGGCCGACAGGCAATCGCCCGTCCACGCCCAGGCGCAAGGCGAGGTAAGACACCGACGCTGCGTCGCGCGACGGGTCGCCCGTCGACTCGATATCGAAGTCCGTCCAGCGGAGTCCGCCTCCTGCAAACAGGATCAACCCCCCCTGCCCGGCGGGGCGGTAACGGCCCCGGAGACCGGCGTGGAGCCGGCTCCACGAGGTCGACACGCTCGCTCCCCCGGCGCCCTCCGAGTCGAGGCCGAAGGCGCGAGCGTACGAGAGCTCGACGCCGACGTCGCGGAGCACGGGGATGGCGCTTCGCGCGAGCGGGTACAGCTCGCCCCGAAAGCACGGCATGGGCACGCCCAGCACCTCGTAGGTGCGGAGGTTCTCGGAGAGCAGATCGCTATAGGAGAGCGTGCGACCCGCGATCTCGAGATCGACTCCCGCGCTGAAGAGCGCGGTCCCCGCGGCGAGCGGGCGGTCACCCGCGCCGCGTTCATCGCGCGGAGCGCGCTCGGCGCCGGGCGCCGCGGCCGGCTCGGCGAGCGCGGAGCCTGGCAAGACTGGCAAGAGGAGCGTCGAGAGCGCCGCGCCGAGCAGCGCGGCCGACGAAGAGCGGCGCGCGCGGCGCCGCGACGGACGAGGAGAGACAGGACAGGCGAGCGTGCGCCTTTGCATTGGGCGCGAGCATAGTCGCTCCGGACACCGCGGGTCGAGCGCCGCCTTCGAGGGCAGGAGTCGGCGGCAACACCGTAAGACACGCGCACACGGGATGATCACATCGGCCCCGTGCTCCCACTTGATTCGGCCGCTCCGAGCGCGGCTCCTATCCCGGCGCGGCGGTTTGCCATACGCTCCCTCGACGATGGCGAGATGCGCGCCGCGCACACTGCCGCGCCGCGCACGCTGCACGGAGGGGACCGCCCCCCGTCCTCTGCTCGCGCTCGCCGACGAGGCACCATGGCTGAACCACGAGCTCTCCGCTGGCCCATCGGCCTGCTCTTCCTCGCCTCCTGCACAGGGCAGTTCGGCGATCTCCCAGCGAACGATGATGGCGAGGCGACAGCACCGCTCTGCGCGTCGCTCGAGCCGGGCGAGTCCCCACTCCGCCGCATGACACGCGTGGAGTACGACAACACCATCTTCGATCTCCTCGGCGACGACACCCGCCCTGCGAGGGGCTTCGTGCCCGAGGAGGAGTCGCTCGGCTTCAACAACCAGGCGGCGGCGCTCGTGGTGAGCCCGCTGCTCGCGGAGCAGTACATGACCGCGGCCGAGGGGGTCGCGGCGCGCGCGGCGGGCAAGCTGCTCGGGGAGGCGCCCGCGTGCCGCGAGGCCGCGGCGGGCGCCGCGTGCCGCGGCGAGATCGCGGCGCTCATCGCGTCGCTCGGCAAGCGGGCGTTCCGCCGACCCCTCGCCGAGGACGAGATCGCCGAGCTCGCGGCGCTCTTCGACCGCGGGCTCGGCCTCGGAGACACACCCGACGACGCGTCGACCGGGCTCTCGCTCGTCGTCCAGGCGATGCTCCAGTCCCCCCACTTCCTCTACCGCGTCGAGCTCGGCATGCCGGATCCGGTGGAGGGCGACGTCGTGCCGCTCACCTCCTACGAGATGGCCTCGCGGCTCTCGTACCTGCTCTGGGGCACGATGCCCGACGACGCGCTCTTCGCGGCCGCCGAGCGGGGGGAGCTCGGCTCCGCCGCGGAGATCGAGGCGCAGGCGCGGCGCATGCTGGGCGATCCCCGGGCGCGCGAGGCCGTGAAGAACTTCCACCGCCAGTGGCTCGGGCTGTCGAAGATCGACGAGATCGCCGCGGGCGGGAAGGATCCGAAGCTCTACCCCGAGTACCGGGACGAGCTCCTGCCGCTGTTCCAGACCGAGACCGAGGCGTTCCTCGATCACGCGATCTTCGAAGAGGACGCGAGCGTGAGCACGCTGTTCACGGCGTCCTACTCGATGATGAACCGGGAGCTCGCCGAGCTCTACGGCGTCGAGGGGGGCCCCAAGGGCGAGGCGTTCGAGCGGGTCGAGCTCGATCCGTCGCAGCGCGCCGGCTTCCTGACGCACGCCGGGCTGCTCTCGCTCTACGCGAAGCCGAACCGATCCTCGCCGGTCCACCGCGGCCGGTTCGTGCGCCAGAGCCTGCTCTGCCAGATCCCGCCGCCGCCGCCGGACGTGGTCCCGGAGCCGCCCATGGTCGACCCGACGAAGACGACCCGCGAGCAGTTCTCGCAGCACGTGTCCGACCCCGGCTGCAGGAGCTGCCACACGCTGCTCGACCCGATCGGGTTCGGCTTCGAGCACTACGACGCGCTAGGCCGCTGGCGGGACGCAGAGAACGGCATCCCGGTCGACGCAAGCGGCGAGCTGACGCAGACCGACACCGACGGGCCGTTCGACGGGGCGGTCGAGCTCGCGCACCGGCTCGCGGAGAGCGAGCAGGTGCGCGCGTGCGTCGTGAAGCAGTGGTTCCGCTTCGGCTACGGGCGCGCCGAGCAGCGCGAGGACGCCTGCAGCCTCGCGCAGGCGACGCAGGCGTTCGAGGCGTCCCGCTACAACATCCGCGCGCTGCTCGTGGCGCTCACCCAGACCGACGCGTTCCGCTACCGGCGCGAGATCCACGTCAGCGGCGCCGCGGAAGGCGCCCCCGAAGGAGAGCCGTGATGAAGCCGTTCCGACTCAGCCGCCGCGCCGTGCTCAGGGGCCTTGGGGGCGCGGCGCTCGCGCTGCCGTTCCTCGAGGCGATGGGCTGCTCGAAGCGGCTCGCCCCGGCGTCGGAGGAGACGGGGCGGGCCGCGTTCGGGGTCGAGTTCCCGAAGCGGTTCATCGTGCTCTACACGCCGAACGGCACCGTCCCGCCGGATTTCTGGCCGTCGTCCTCGACGTTCCAGAGCGGCGAGGAGCTGTCGCCCATCCTCGCCCCGCTCAAGGACCACACAAAGGATCTCTTGGTCCTCGGCAACGTGAGCGCGCTGTCGGCGCTGACGGGGCCGGGCGACGCGCACCAGAAGGGCACGGGGCAGTGCCTGACCGCGCGGCCGATGCAGGAGGGCGACTTCCCCGGCGACGCCGGGCTGTCGTGCGGCTGGGCCGACGGGATCTCGGTCGACCAGGAGATCGCGAACCACATCGGCACGAAGAACAAGTTCCTCTCGCTGGAGCTCGGCGTCCTCGTCTACGGGGCGACCGTGGGCGCGCGCATCGCGTACCGCGGCCCGGCGCAGCCGCTGCCGCCCGAGAACAGCCCGTATGCCGCGTTCGACCGTCTCTTCTCCGACCTGTCCGTCGCGCCGGAGGCGGCGACGCGGAAGACGGAGCAGCGGAGGGCGGTGCTCGACAGGGTGGCCGCCGATTACAAACGGCTGCAAGGACGCCTGGGCGCCGCGGATCGGGAGAAGCTCGCGGGGCACCTCGCGTCGGTGGAGGACATCGCGTCGCGCCTCGATCGCAGCGTGATACCGACCTCCGAGGCGTGCGCGGCGCCGACGCTGACGCCTGACATCGACCCGGACAAGGTCGCCAGCATGCCCCAGATCGCGAGGCTCCAGCTGGATGTCATGGCGATGGCCCTGGCCTGCGATCTCACGCGGGTCGCGAGCCTCCAGTTCACGAACTCCGCGACGACGAAGGTGCTGAGCTTCCTCGGCGCCGACATCACCGAGGGCCACCACCCGATGGCGCACAACGGCTACGCCGACCCGGCGAACCGGCAGCGGCTCATGAAGATCAGCCGCTTCTACGCCGAGCAGCTCGCTTACCTCATCACGAAGCTGAAGAGCATGCCGGAGGGGGACGGCTCGGTGTTCGACAACACGGTGATCTTCTGGACGAACGAGCACGCGGACGGCAATCACCTGCGCCAGAACATCCCGTATGTGATCGCCGGGAGCGCAGGCGGCCACTTCAAGACGGGCCGCTTCGTCTCCCAGCAAAAGCAGGTCGGGCACAACGACCTGCTGGTCTCGCTCCTGCAGGCGACGGGCGTCGACACGGAGACGTTCGGCGATCCGCGCTACTGCACCGGGTCGCTCACGGGGCTGACCAGCTAGAGCGACAAACAGGGTAAAAGTGGTATAAATTCAGCCACTTGCAAAACCCAACGGTCCTCCAGAAAAAGCGCCAAGGACAAGGGAATGCAGAAGAGAAGAGAAACCGCAAGGACGCAAGGACGCAAGGACGCAAGGTGCGCAACAGATGAGAGGTGAGATAGTTTCCTCTCTTCCCCTTGCGCCCCTTGCGTCCTTGCGGTTTCTCTTCTCTTCTGTTGATTTCCCCGACACTCTAATGTGATAGGTGTTCTAGGGGCCGTTCATGAGGAGGATACCGGCCGACAAAGCCCCGGCGACGACCGCCCCGGCGCCGGTGAGCCATACCCACGCCGGCGTCGCGCCGGACTTCTCGGTCGGCACCAGGCCCACGGTGACGCCGCTCAGCGCATCGTCCCGGATCAGGATCGCGGCCTGGTAAGGCACCTTCCCCGGCGCCGTCACCCTCACCACGTGACGGCCGCTCGGCACCATGCCCTCCCACTGCCATTCGCCAAGGAACTCGCCGTCGAGCGCGAGGTGATCGCCCGGAGAGGCAAGGATGGATAGCTTGCCTGCACGGGTCTTCCGCGCCAGCCGGACGTCGAGCGCCAGCTGGGCGCCAGGGGCCACGCTCTCCACGCGGACATGCTCCTTGAAGCCCGGCTTGAACACACGGATACGCCTCGATCCAGCGTCGACGAACACCTTGCCCGAGAGCGGCGTCTTCCCGATCGGCGCGCCGTCGATCGTGACCTCCGCGTCCCGCTCGCTCACGACGACGTCCAGCTGGCCGACAAGGGCCCTGGCGTTCCGCTCGACCTCGGCGATCGTCGCCCAGTCCTCCGGGAGCAGGGCGCCGCGGTCCTCCTGCCTCAGCCTCTCCACCAGCGCAAGGAGCTGGCTGTACCGGTGCATCTTGGACGTGCACGCGATCATGTTCCAGAGGAGGCGCGCGTCCTTCGAGCTCTCGTACGCGCCCTCGAACTTGAGGAAGGCGCCGGCGAAGTCGCCATTGCGAAAGAGCGTCTTCCCGAGCTCGTAATCGGCCCTGGCCGCGCCGCTCAGCCCCTCGGCGAGAGGCGCAGCAGGGGCCTTGCCCGGCGCAGGCGACGTCGGCGCAGGCGACGTCGGCGCAGGAGCGCTCGGCGCAGGGGCCGCCGGCGCAGGGGGGGCTTGCTGCGCTGCCGCGCCGCCGGCCGCGGTCAACGCCACGATGGCGACCGCTGGCGCGAGCCCCCTCGCCAGGCGGCGTGAACGCATCGGCGCCTCGCCTGCCCCCTCCAGGAATGCGCGGTGGCGGGTGGTCGTCAACTTTGCCCGAGAAAGATCACAGGGAGACGGGGAGACAGGGAGATTTACCAAGTCGTTTCTCCCTGCCTCCCTGCCTCCCTGTTCAAATTGGACCAGTACCCGGCGACGCCGGTCGGAGTCCGGTGATTCCTGTCTCATGGGATCGGCATATTCCTACAGATTCGTCTCTCCGGGCGCGGACGTCGCCTTCGGCGTCGCCGGCGCGCTCGTCGTCGAGGGCGCGCGCTGGCCCTGCAGCGCCGGCCTGGGGGGCGCCGCAGCGGTGGCCGGCGCGACGACCGGAGAGGCCGACGGCCGCTGCGGCGGCGTGGCGCCTCCGCCCGCTGGCTGCGGCTCCGGCGCGATCAGCGGGTCCGCGCCGCGCGCCGCGGCGTCCTGCCGCGCGCGACGCGGCGCCGTGTCGTCCCGCGAGGCCGCCGCGGCGGCGTGCAGCGCCGCTTCCTCGGGCGCTCGTCCGGACAGCGCGACCGCGCCCCAGAGGACGAGCGCGAGCACGGCGATCACGACCGCCCCGAGCGCCACCCCGAGGATGCCGCGCGAGGCGGGCGGCGCCGGCGTTCGCGCGAGCCCGCGCGCCGTGGGCAGGAGGCTCACCATCGCGCCGGACGGGGCGCTCGGAGGGCCGCTCACGGGCCGCGGCGGCGGCACAGAGCCGGCCGACGGCGACGCCGCGGGCGCCCCCGCCCCGAGGATCCGCGCGGCGCGCTCCGCGCGCTCCTGCCCGCCCGCCGGAGCAAAGGGCGCCAGCGCGCGCGCCAGATCGGCCACCGTCTGCGGCCGCCGGGCCGGATCCTTCTGGAGGCAGTGGAGGATCACGGCCTCGATCTCCGGCGGGATGTCGCTCCGGAGCGCGGTGGGCCGGATCGGCTCCGCCGTCGCGACCTGCAGCACGAGCTCGGCGAGCCCCGGGGCATCGAACGGCGGCTGCCCCACCAGCAGGCGGTAGAGGAGCGAGCCGAGCGCCCAGACGTCGGAGCGGGCGTCGACCGAGCGCGACGATCGCATCTGCTCCGGCGACATGTAATTGGGCGAGCCGAGCATCTCCCGCGTCTGCGTCAACGACCCGCCGGCGCCCTCGGTGCTGCCCGGCACCTCCTTCGAGACCCCGAAGTCCAGGACCTTGATGAGCTTCGTCCCGCCGGGCGTCGTCGTGAGGAAGAGGTTCGCGGGCTTGAGATCGCGGTGCACGATGCCCGCGGCGTGCGCCTCGGCCATCCCCACGCAGGCCTGCAGGACGTAGTCGGCCGCCTCCACGACGCCGAGCGTGCCGCGGGCGCGGAGCACATCGGAGAGATCTTCGCCCTCCAGATACTCCATCACGATGTACGGGACGCCCGAGCCGTGCTCGCCGACGTCGAATACCCGCACGACGTGCTCGCCCTTGAGGCGAACCACCGCGCGCGCCTCGCGGAGAAACCGCTGCACGAGCGCCGGGCTCTCATCGCTGAGAAGGAGCTTGATCGCGACACGGTGCGGCAGGAACAGGTGGCTGGCCGCGACCACGATGCCCATGCCGCCGCGGCCCAGGACGCGATCGACCCGGTACTTGCCGGCGATCACGTCTCCTTCGACGACAGGTACCTTCATGAGAGCTCCGCGCTTCACGCCCGGCCACGGGGGCGTGCCGCCATCCGAGCCTGCCGTGGTCGATGGTAGCACAGGTGACCCCCTGATGGTCCAGGGGTGGGGGCGCGCAGGCGCCGCGCGGCTCGCCGCTCGCCGAGCCGCGATCGTCCTCAGTCGGTGATCATCTCGTATTGCAGCATCGTCCCGCACGCCGCCGCGAAGTAGCCGAGGAGCAACATCATGTCCACGCCCGGCCCGAACGCGGTCATCTTCGCCGAGGAGAAGAACGCGAACAGGATGTCTCCCACGGCCATGAGCGCGCAGCCCGCGAGCAGCGCCCCCCAGATCGCCCAGACCTTGCCGCCGCGGAAGGCGCGCGTGATCCGCAGCATCACCAGCGCGGGGACGAGCGCGATCAGATCGAGGACGGGATAGGCGACGTTGATCGACCGCTCGCCGAGCGGCACCGGCGCGCGCGCGATCGGGGCGAGCACGGGATAACCGGCGAGCGCCAGCGCCACCGCCGCGCCCGCGGCGATGCCGAGGTGCTCGCGCGCGCTGCCGACGGGGAAGCCGGACGCGCGGTACACGAAGACGAAGCGCACCGACGCGGCGATCAGCAGCGCGTACCCGAGGAGGAACGCGGCGTCCGCGATCGACGGCAGCGGCGCCGGCGCGCGCGCGACGAGCGGGTAGTACACGAGCCCGACCTGGCCCAGGGTGAAGAGCGCGAGCCACGCGCCGAGGAGGAACCACGGGCCGCGCGCCGGGTTGTCGCGCTCGAGGCGCGCGGCGCTGCGCAGCCCGAAGACGGCGCCCACCGCGAGGCACGCGAGCCGCACCAGCGACCCGACGGCGTCGACGACCGGCGTGGGCAGGAGCCGCTCCGAGAGCGCGGCGGTGGGCGGCAGCAGGCGCGGCAGGTACACCGCGCACACGATCGCCACGACCACCGGCGCGAAGCGGCGAACGGGGACTCGCGTCATCGGGCTCCTCCATGCGCGCCGATCGCGGCGCGCGCCTCGTCAAGGATCCGCTGGGTCTTGTCGCGCCCGACGAACACGTTGAGCCCCGACGCGACCGCGGCGAGCAAGCGCTCGACGTCCGCGGGGGAGAGGCGCCCGTGCTTGAAGCCCAGCTTGTCGGCCTGGCTGCGCACGGCCGCGCGCGCCATGTTCTCGCCGAGATACGGCGTGAGCACGTGCACCAGCCTCTTGATGACCTCGTCGGCCGGGAGCATCGCGCTCAGGTTCCGTGCGCGCGGCTCAACGCATCACGCGTGCTCTCCATGCGGGTGCCGCAAGGTAGCCTGCGCCGCGCGAGCGGATCAATCATCGGGCGAAGACCGGTCGGTGGGCGGAAGCCGCCCCCTCCGCGAGGGCGACGCCGAGTCGAACGGGACGAGCGCTCGCGGACTGCAGCGCTGAAGAGACCGCTCTGTCGATCGACGGCAGGGATCGAGCATCGAAATACCGTCGCTTTTCCAGGAGAGTGAACAAATCTGGGTTCTATGATCGGACCTGCGCGCGCAACGTGACTGTATCTTGCAAATCTTGCAAGATGCAGTGGGGACGCCGCTGAGCAAAACGGCCGCGCGACTAAGAAAAGACTCTTGACTTTGTCCCCCTATTTGTATGAATAGCTTAATCCCCCTTGGCGGTCCGGACCGTTCTCGACCGGGCGCCGCAGTCGGTTGCAGGATCGCTCAAGGGCCGGCTAAGAGGGTGGTTACTGCCGGGATTGCTTGCTTTTTGCGGCTGCGCGTCCGAGTTGTTCTTGCTTTCTCTGAGTTGATGCTCGGCCCCATCACACGGGGTGTTCGCATGTGAGCATCTGTCCGACAAACATCGTGATTGCCAGGCATGTGGTCGGCGCAGGCCCGCGGTTGCACCCGTGATCACCGGGATCACGAGCACGCTGGCCGGAAATTTTGAACATTAACCAAGGGCTCGGAGGGCTCGCGGGCGTCTCGATGGTTCACAAATCCATTTCGAGCAAAGTCCCACGAATCAACCGGTCCGATCATGGAGAAATCTTAATGCGCATCGTTCCCTTACTTGGCTGCTTATCCGCTTCGGTCGTGTGCGGCTTGCTGGCATGCAGCGTTGAGCCCATCGCGGACGAGGACATCGACCTCATGGACTCGGCGCTGGAGAGCGCGGATCGCTCGATGTCGGCGAATGTCGCCGTCACCTCGGACTGGGGCAACGGCTACTGCGCGAACGTCACGGTGAAGAACAACACCCGCAGCCCGGCGACCACGGGCTGGAGCGTGGTGGTGGGGCTCAACGGCTCGACGGTGAGCAACGCGTGGAACGTGAACACCACGTCGTCGAACGGGCAGTTCACCGCCACGAACGTGACCCATAACGGAGCGATCGCCAAGGGCTCCACGACGGAGTGGGGGTTCTGTGCGAACGGCAGCGGGCGGCCGTCCGTCGCGTCGGTCACCGGTAGCGGCGGCACGATCGACGGCTCGAGCACGTCCTCCTCGTCGAGCACCACCTCGAGCACCACCTCGTCGACCACCTCGAGCACCAGCTCGGGCGCGGGTGGCGCCGGCGGCAGCGGCGGAGCGGGCGGCAGCGGCGGCTCCGGCGGCTCCGGCGGCAGCGGCGGCTCCGGCGGCGGCAGCACGTGCACGTCACCCAACCAGCAGGTCTGCGCCAACCAAACTGGCACCCACTGCGGCTACACCTTCGAGTACTGGAAGGACTCAGGGAGCGGGTGCCAGACCAACACGGCGACCGGCTTCAACGTAGACTGGAACAACATCAACAATCTTCTGGGTCGCAAAGGCCTGAGGCCCGGCTCGAAGAATCAGATCGTCACCTACTCGGCCGACTACCGGCCGAACGGCAACTCCTACCTGGGCGTCTACGGGTGGACGAAGAGCCCCCTCGTGGAGTATTACATCGTTGACAGCTGGGGCACCTGGCGTCCGCCGGGCGGCGAAGGGTTCATGGGCACCGTCACCAGCGACGGCGGCACCTACGACATCTACCGGACCCAGCGCGTCAACCAGCCTTCCATCGAAGGCAACAAGACGTTCTACCAGTTCTGGAGCGTCCGGCAGCAGAAGCGTACGAGCGGGACCATCACCGTCGCCAACCACTTCAACAAGTGGCAGAGCCTGGGGATGAACATGGGGAGCCTGTACGAAGTCTCGATGGTCGTCGAAGGCTACCAGAGCAGCGGCTCTGCCAACGTGAACGTGTCGATGAAATGAGCGCTGGGTAGGCGGGCCAACCGCACCGGCTCACGCGCACCAGCGCGAGGCCTGAACCGCCGAGGCGCCGAGATCTCTCCCGGCGTCCTCGGCGGTTCGGAGCGATGCTCTCTTCCGTCGAAGTCTTTAGTGGGCGCGAGGTTCGTGGGATACGGACTCAGCGCTCGCCCTGCTCGCCGCGCAGGAAGGCCAGCGCCGCGCGGGCGAACGGCTCCTTCCATTCACCGAAGATGGGGCCGTGTCCGCTGTTCGGCAGGAGCCACAGGCAGGAGCTCGGGATAGCGCGGTACATCTCCAGCGCGATCTCGGCCGGGTAGAGGGGATCGCGGTCGCCGTTCACGATCATCGTGCGCGCCGTGATGGTCGACAGGTAGGGCGGCGTGAAGTTCATGTCGTCGTAGCTGTCCGCGAAGCGGCGCGGCTGCCTCCACAGCGCTCGGATCTGCGCGTCGCCGAGCGCGTGGCGGCTCCTCATGTCCCGCCATTCCTCCTCCGATCGGCCCTCGTCGGAGACGCTCCGCATGATCGCCCTGGCCTGCTCGGGGAAGTACGGCGTCGCGGACACGAGGACCATCGACTCGACGCGCTCCGGCTGCTGCGTGGCGAGGTGCAGGAGGCACTTTGCACCGAAGCTGAGGCCGATGGCCCGGAACGCCTTCACCCCCAGGTGATCGAGGAGGGCGAAGACGTCGGAGGCGCACTGACGAAGGGTCAGAGAGCCCGCCGGGTTTGTCGAGCGCCCGTGGCCGCGCAGATCGGGGGCGATGACCGTGTGCTCGCGCGCGAGCTCGGCGAGGTCGAACACGTGAGCCCAGTCGCCGCCCGCGCCGGTGAAGCCGTGGAGCAACACGAGCGGCGCCCCGTCGCCGCGAGTTTCATAGTACATCTCGATGTCGTTGATGCGCGCCGTGCGCCCGATGGACGTCGCTGTCGCCATTCGCTCCTCCGATCGCTCGACCGCGGCCAATCCGCGGCCGTTCGCGCACGATCTGTAAGCGGGGCGCTTCGCTCTTGATAGCTGTGCTCTTCGGGCGTAGAATGCCACTCGGTCGTTGAGGGGACGGCTGTCTCGCGTGTCATGCGTAACGCGTCACCCGCCGGCGACGCGCGCACGGAGCTGAACAGGCATTCAGCGTCCACGCTCCAGGCGGCGAGGCGCGCTCGTCAGCCGCCGAGGAAATGGCGCAGGAGCTCGTCCGCCTCGCGGACGATGCGCGGGATCGAGGCGACGAGCTCGTGACCGTCATCCACCTCGATGAGCCGGACATGCCGCTTCCCCGCGGCGAATGTCCGCGAGAGCTCGATGTCCACCACCTCATCGCTCCGGCCGTGGACGATCAGCGTGGGCACCCGCACGTCCGGCCAGCCCCCCGAGCGCTCATCCACCTCGGCCGCGTCGACGGCGAAGCCGAAGTCCACCCGGGCTCGCCGCTTCTCCGCGTAATCGTCGACCTCGATCCACCCTCGCTCCTCCCACGCCCGAAAGCCCTCCTCGCCCAGCCGCGACCGCCATCGCTCCATGATCCGGAACGCGGGCGCGAGCAGCACCAGCGCGCACACCCGCGCGTCCTCCTCGGCGACGCGGCACGCGGTGAGGCCGCCGAGGCTCGATCCGAACACCACGGCCCGGTCGCGCTCGCCGCCGATCGCCTGCTTCACGGCGCCGATCATCGCGCGGAGGCGCAGGCGCTCGAGCGACGGGACCCGCAGGTCGAGCCGCTCGACGGCGACCCCGCGCCCCTCGAAGTGCGCGGCGATCCGGACACCCTTTGTCGAGCCAGGGCCCGAGGCGAAGCCGTGCAGGTACAGCCAGCGCGGGCCGGCGGCGGAGGGCGGTGTCGTCGTGCTCATGCGGCGAGGAGCCTAGGACGGGCGCGCGGCGAGCGACAGGCCGCGCCGCGCGCGCCCGGATGCGGTATGACGCGGCCGAGAGACGCCATGATCCGCCCCGCCTCCGCCGCCGACATCCCCACCATCGCCCGCCTCATCCGGATGCTCGCCGAGTACGAGCGGCTCGCGCACGAGGTCACCTTCGATGAGAGAGAGCTAGAAGCGCACCTCTTCGGCCCGAAGCCAGCCGCCGAGGTCGTCCTGGCCGAAGCGGAGGGGACCGCGGTCGGATTCGCCCTCTTCTTCCAGAGCTTCTCCACCTTCCTCGGGAAGCCCGGGATCTACCTCGAAGACCTCTTCGTGCTCCCCGATCACCGCGGAGGAGGTCACGGCAAGGCCCTGCTCGTTCACCTCGCCAAGCTCGCGGTGGAGCGCGGCTGCGGGCGCTTCGAGTGGTCCGTGCTCGACTGGAACGAGCCGGCGCTCGGCTTCTACCGGAAGCTCGGCGCGAAGCCCATGGACGAGTGGACCGTCCACCGTGTCACGGGCGAGGCGCTCGTCCGGCTCGCGCAGGGCTGACGCCCTCGCGACGGGCATTGCTCGCGGCGGCGCACCGGAGCACCACCGGCTGCTGCTGGGGCAGCAGCGACCGCGACCCCTCGGCGCGCTCGCGGCCCGATCGCGCAGGGCGCGCCGTTCACTCGGTCACCGCGCGTCCCGGTGCCGTGGTACGGATGTTGCAATCTTCAGAGTGAGAATCGAACACGCCGCGTGTGCTGAACTCGGCGGCGCGACTCCTGGACTCGGTCGCGGCATGCCCTAAGGCTCATCGTGCATGAGCGAGAGTCCACAGCGCCCCTCCAGGGCCGCCGCACGGGCCGAAATGTCTTCCAACAACCTCACCGGGCTCGGCGTGCTGCGCCACCGGAGCTTCGCGTTCTACCTCGCGGCGAGGCTGCTCTCCGCGGTCGCGGTGCAGATGCAGAGCGTCGCGATCGGCTGGCAGGTCTACGCGCTGACCGGCGACGTCTTCGATCTGGGCCTCATCGGCCTCGCCCAGTTCGCGCCCTTCTTCGCGCTGATCCTCTTCGCCGGCCAGGCGGCCGATCGGTTCGACCGGCGCCGCATCATCACGGGCGGCCTCGCCGTGGAGCTGCTCTGCTCGCTCTTGCTGCTCGCGTTCACGGTGTCGGGCCTGACCGTGGTGTGGCCCGTGTTCGCGGTGCTGGTGCTGTTCGGCAGCGCGCGCGCCTTCATGATGCCGGCGCAGCAGGCGATCTTGATGAACCTGGTGCCCCAGGAGAGCTTCAGCAAGGCGGTCGCGCTCAGCTCATCGAGCTTCCATGTCGCGGTCATCGTCGGGCCGACGCTCGGCGGGCTCCTTTACCTCGCCGGGTCGAAGATCGTGTATTCGATCGTCGCGGCGCTGCTCCTCGTCTCGCTCCTGCTCATGAGCCTCGTGCGCGCGGCCCGGCAGGCGAGGCGCGCCGAGCCGACGTCGTGGAGCGCGGTGCTGGAGGGGCTGCGCTTCGTGTGGTCGAAGCCGGCGGTGCTCGGCGCGATATCGCTCGACCTGTTCGCGGTGCTGTTCGGCGGCGCGGTCGCGCTCCTGCCCGCGTATGCGCGCGACGTGCTCCACGCCGGCCCGACCGGCCTCGGCCTGCTCCGCACGGCGCCGGCCGCGGGCGCCGCGATCACCGCCGGCGTCCTCGCCTTCCGGCCGATCACGCGCCAGGTGGGCCGCTGGATGTTCGGCGGCGTCGCGGTGTTCGGGCTCGCCACCATCGGCCTCGGGCAGACCCGGAGCCTCACCGTGGCGCTCATCGCCCTGTTCCTCGTCGGCGCAGGCGACATGGTGAGCGTCTATATCCGTCACATCCTCGTGCAGTTCGAGACGCCCGACTCCATCCGAGGGCGGGTGAGCGCGGTCAACGCGGTGTTCATCGGCGCCTCCAACGAGCTCGGCGAGTTCGAGTCCGGCCTCACCGCCAGCTGGTTCGGCCTGCTGCGCGCCATCTTCATCGGCGGCAGCGCCACCGTCGTCGTCGCGGCGCTGTGGGCGCTCGGCTTCCCCGTGCTCAGCCGCATGGACCGGTTCCCGCACGCGAAGCGAGATCCCGAGGAGAGCGCCGGCGCGGAGGGGACGACCGAGGCGACCGCGACGACGTGAGGCGCGCCAGGCCGGGTTCAGGCCAACACGGCGAGCAGCTGCGCGATGAGGATCTTGCCGATCATCGCCAGCGGATACACCAGCGCGTACGCGACGTACGTGTCCTCGGAGCGCTGGGACAGCTCGAAGGCCGCCTCCAGCGTGGCCGGCTGGGTCTGCAGGCCGCTCGCGCCTCCGAGCGCCGCCACGACGCCCGCCCCGCCCCAGCGCCGCATCAGGACCAACGCCAGCGCGCTTGTCGTCACGGTGACGCAGGCGCCGATCGCGATGATGGCCAGGCCCTCCCGGTTCATCAACCCCGCGAGCTTGCCCCCCGCGTTCACGCCGACCCCCGCCAAGAACAGGAGCAGTCCGATCTCTCGCAGGCTCAGGTTGGCCTCGTGCGGCAGCACCCACATCAGCTTGCCGGTCCGCCCCAGGCGACCGAAGATCAGCGCGGCCACGAGCGGCCCTCCGGCGGTGCCCAGCGTAACGGACGTCCCGAAGAGATTGATGGGCACCCGCGCCAACAGCAGGCCGACGCAGAGGCCCACCGCCAGCGCGACGTAATCGACATCGATCTCGCGCTCCGAGTCGCCGAGGAAACGGCTCAGCTCGCCCAGGCGCTCGACGGGCGCCACGACGCGAAGGCGGTCCCCCAGCTCCAGGCGGAGCTCGTCGGAGGGGATCAAGTCGAGGTCGGCCCGGCGCAGGCGCGTCACCTGGGCGTTGAAACGGCGCGCGAGGTCGAGCTCCCCCAGCGTGAGCCCGACGAACTCGCGCTTCGAGACAAGGACCCGACGCATGTCGACCCTGTCGCGGCGCAGCTCCAGGCGCTCGCTCGAGACCCTCCCGAAGAACTCGATGGCGGATTGAATCGACGCCAGTGTGCCGACCACCGTAATCACGTCACCCGCGTGAAGCACCGTATACTTGTTCGGGACCGAGTCGACCTCACCACGCCGGAGGCGGGAGACCACGACCCCGAACTCGTCGCGCACGCGCAGCTCCCCGATCGAATGTCCCAGCACGCGGGGGTTCGTGACCTCGATGCTCCTCGACTCGATCGCGACGCGCGACGCGGCTTGCCGCGCGACCTCGCCGGCGAGCTCGTCGCGGCGCCACTTCGCGAAGCCACGTCCGAGCAGGAGCGCCCCCAGCACACCCGCCGGGTAGGTCAGCGAGTAGGCGAGCGCGGGGGTCGCCTCGAGCGCGGTGCCGGCGAGCCGGCTGCTGACGGCGCCGAGCGCCGGTGTATTCGTCAGGGCCCCGCAGAACAGGCCGGCGATCTGCGCGCGGTTCAACCCGAAAAGCCAGCCTGCGACACACGCGAGCAGCGCCCCCGCGACGAGCGCCGCGGCGCACGCCAGGTTCATCCCCAAACCGCGGCTGCGCCACGCGGCGAAGAAGCCGGGAGCGCTGGTGAGGCCGACACAGTACACGAACAGCAGCAGGCCGAGCTCCTTGATCTGCGGCGCCAGCTCCAGCTCTCCCAGAGGGTGCAGCCAGGCGCTGAGCCCCAAACCCGCGAACAGGACGCCGGCCATCCCGAGCCGCAAGCCGCGATACTCCAGCCGACCGAGCATCAGCCCGAGCAGGATGACGGTGAAGAGCAGGAGCAGCTCTTCTCTCGCAAGGAGCTCGTACAGGCCGGTCATGGTGTTCCTCTACAGCCTCCCGAAGCCGTGCACCAGCCGAAGCCCGCTCCTCCGCGAGGCGTCTCCCGCGAAGCCGCGGCTTCACGTCGGAGCGTGCGCGAGCTCCCGCCGCGCCGTCTCGCCATGTCGTCACCACGAGCGACAAGGGCTCGACCTGGAACGCTCAGCGGCCGCCCCCCTGCGCGAGCAGCGCGCTGGCGCTGACCTCTACATGCGCTGCTCGACCCGGGGCGACCCCCTGCCCGACGACACGATGCGGTCGCGCCGGATTGTCGCGCTCCGCGGCTTCCCCTACCCTGGCGAGCGTCTGTCGGGGGCAGCGCACGTCGGGAGGTTCTCTGATGGATTCGCAGGAGCGGTCCACAACCGGTGAGTTCGAGTTCGACATCGGGGTGTTCAACCTGGATGAGCGCGGCCTGGACGCGCAGCCCTTCGGGATCATCCGGCTGGATCGCGAGGGCACGGTGCTCTCCTACAACCTCTACGAGGAGCGCCAGGCGCGCCGGAAGCGCCAGGATGTAATAGGCAAGAACTTCTTCACCGACATCGCGCCCTGCAGCCGGGTGCAGAAGTTCCACGGCCGCTTCCTGGTCGGGGTCGAGCAGCGCGAGCTCAACGCCACCTTCGGCTTCGTATTCCACTTCCCTCACAAGACACGGCACGTCGACGTCTCGCTGTTCTACAGGGCGGCCGCGCGACAAGAGGACGATGCGGTCTGGGTGATCATCCGAGGTTGAGCGGCGCGGACCGGGCCGGCGTCGCGCCGCGGGCCGGCCCTACTCCGAGCGGAGCGCCTCGATCGGGTCGAGCCGCGAGGCGCGCCAGGCCGGGTAAAAGCCGAAGACGACGCCGATCGTGACCGAGAGGCCGAGGCCGAGGAAGAGCGACCAGGGCTCGACCTGAAACGCCCAGCGGCCGACCAGCTTCGCCAGCAGCGCGCCGGCGAGCCACGAGAGGGTGAGCCCCGCGAGCACGCCGAGCACGCCGCCGAGCAGCGAGACGGCCGCCGCCTCGCACAGGAACTGCAGCAGGATCGCTCGAGGCGAGGCCCCGACCGCGCGGCGGATGCCGATCTCCCGCGTCCGCTCGGTCACGGTCACCAGCATGATGTTCATGATGTTGATGCCCCCCACGACCAGCGCGACCACGCCGGTGCTGAGCAGCAGCATCTTGATGATGTCGAGCACGAGCCGCTCCTGGCCGTGGCTCTCCTTGTCCTCGATCTTGAAGTTCTTGACCCCGTGATGGCGGCGCTGGAGCGTCGCGTCGATGACGCCGCGGAGCGCGGCGAGCGGCGTCCGCACGGTGACGAGCGGATCCTGCCGGACATACAGGCGGTCCGTCCCGTGCGACGGCGCGTAGAGCGCGTCGTAGGTGGTCTCCGGGACGAGGACCTTGCGGTTCCAGATGTTCGTGTCGTCCGTGGAGCCGAGGATCGGCCGGTCCCGGAGCACGCCGACGATCGTCCACACGTGCCCGTCGGCCGTCATGTGGAGGGGCTCTGCCTGCGTGGCCCGCGCTGGAGGGCCGCCGAAGAGCTCCGCCCAGACCTCGTGGCCGACGACGCACACGCGCCGCCGCGCCGCGAGATCCGCCTCGACGAGGAACCGGCCCGCCGCGAGCTCGAGGTCGTAGAGGGCCGGCGCCGCCGGCACGGCGCTGACGAGGGAGATCCGCTTCTTCTTGCCGCCGGCGCGGGCCTCGGTCGAGCGCACCGACTCGCTCAGGGCAGAGGCGCCGCCGAGGGCGCGCGACGCGGCGAGCGCGCGGGCGTCGTCCCGCGAGAGATCGCGCCGGGTGCGGCGCCGGTCCTTGACGCTCACCTCCGCGGGGTAGACCTGGATGAGATCGGCCTCCACGGCCTGCTGGCTCGCCCGGAGGAGCGCCTCCTCGCCGCCCGCGAGGAGCGAGGCGAGCAGGACGATCGAGCCGGTGCCGATGATGATGCCGAGCAGCGTGAGCGCGGCGCGGGTCCGGTCGGCGACCACGGCGCGCGCCGAGTGGAGCAGGTCGTCGAGCCTCATCGCCGCATCGCCGCCACGGGGTCGAGCCGGCCCGCGCGCTGGGCCGGCAGCCACCCGAAGACGACACCCACGCCGGAGGAGACCACGAGCGCCGCGATCACGGCCGACGTGGAGACCGCGCCGATCCAGCTCGGCGTGAAGCGGCGGATGATCGACGAGGCGAGCTCGGCCGCGGCGGCGCCGCCGAGGACCCCGAGCAGGCCGCCGAAGCCCGACAGCAGCGCCGCCTCGGCCAGGAACTGGGCGCTGATGTCGCGCGGCGACGCCCCGAGCGCCTTGCGGATGCCGATCTCGCGCACGCGCTCGGACACGCTCACGAGCATCATGTTCATCACGCCCACGCCGCCGATGAGCAGCGCGACGCCCGCGATGAGGCCGACGATCGCCTTCATCACGGCGAGCATGGACTCGAATTTCTGCATGATGCTGCTGAAATCGAAGAGGGTGAAGTCGTCGACGCCGTGGTGGCGATCGACGAGGAGCGCGTTGACGATCCGCTTCACCGGGTCGTTGTTGCGGACGTCATCGGTCTTGATGACGAGGAGCGCCGCGGCGCCCGCCCCCTTCTCGACGTCCGCCACCGTGTCGATCGGGGCGACGAGGAGGTCGACCCAGCTGAAGCCGAAGTTGACGCCCATCCGATCGGCGTCGGCCAGCACGCCGATGACGCGGCAGCGCAGGCCCCCGACCGTCACCCACCGGCCGATCGGGTCGCCGCGCCAGAGCCGCGCCGCGAGCTTCGGGCCGGCGACGCAGACCCGGGCCCGGCGGCGGTCCTCCTCGTCGGAGAACGCGCGGCCGCGGGCGACGGGCATCCGGAAGGCGTCGAGGAAGCCGCTGTCGGCCGCGACGAGGTCGGTGCGATCCTCCTTGCCCTCGTCGGAGATGACGTCGCGCGAGCCGAGCATCGCGTACATTGTGTGCTCGGCGACGTGCGGGACGCCGCGCGCGAGCCGATCGCGATCCTTGCGGGTGAAGCCGGTGACGTACATCGTCTTCTTCCGCTCGGCGCGCTCCGGCTCCTTCGGGGCGACGAGGATGAGCCGCGCGCCGCCGAGCTGCTCGATGCCGCGGCCCAGCGTGAGAAGGCCGCCCTCCGCGAGCGAGGTCATGAGCACGATGGCGAAGGCGCCCAGGGTGATGCTGAGGACGGTCAGCAGCGACCGCAGCTTGTGCGCCGAGAGGGCCTTCGCGGCGATCCCGAGGTAGGCTGTCCACCTCACATCTTGGTCTCGTTCTCGGCCGCGGAGGGCGGGTTGATGAGCACGCGGGCCCCCTCCGGGACGCCGTTCACGATCTCGACCTCGCGATCGTTGCGCGCGCCGAGCGCGACCTCGACCTTCTCGGTCGTCTGCTTGCCGTCGGGGCCGTCGACGACGCGCGTCACGAGCTGCTTGCCGCCCTCGTCGGACACCGCCTCGATCGGCAGGGAGACAACGCCCGGCCTGCTGTCGAGCCGGATGCGGACGTCGGCGGTCATGCCGGGCTTGATGAGGCCGTCGATCTGGGTGAGCTCGGCCTCGACCGGGAAGACGTCGACCTCGCGGCCCTGGAGCTTCACCGAGGCGGGCGCGATCTTTGTGACCCTGGCCGCGTACGTCTTGCCGGGGAGGGCGTCGAGCGTGAGGGTCGCCGTCTGGCCGAGCGCGACCCTGGCCACGTCGATCTGGTTGAGGTCGACCTTCACCACGAGCGTCGAGAGATCGGCCACGGTGAGCAGCGGCTTGCCTTCGAAGGTCGACTGCACCCCCGGCGTGACGACCTCGCCGGGCTCGATGTTGCGCTGGATCACGGTGCCGTCGAGGGGCGAGGAGATCTTCGTGTACCGGAGCCGGTCCTTGGCGGCGCTCAGGGCGACCTCGGCGAGCCGGATGGCGATGGTCTTCTCGGCGAGGTCGTGCTTGGCCGTGTCGAGCTCCTGCGAGGCGACGACGCTGGCCTCGACGCCGGCGGTCCGCTGCGCGACGACGCGCTTGGCGAAGCCGGCGGCGGCCCTGGCCTGGGCGAGCTCGGCCTCGGCGCGGGCGACCTCGCGCTCGAAGTCGGTGGGGTCGAGCACGAGCAGGAGCTGGTCCTTCTGGACCCGCGCGCCCTCGTCGGCGTGCACCTCGGTGACCTCGCCCGCGACCTTGGACTTGAGCTCGACCTGCTCGCGGGCCTCGATGCGCCCCGTCTCCAGGATCTCGACGGCGAGGTCGCCGCGCTTGGCGGTCACGACGAGCGCGGGGTCGATCGGCGCGGGGCCGGAGCCGGCCTTCGCGAGGACGACAGCGCCGCCCCCGGCGAGCGCCAGCGCCCCGACGAGCCACGGCCAGAGGCGCCGCCGCCTGCGGGCGCTCACGAGAGGCCTCCGGGAGGCGACGACGGCGGTCCAGCAGGCGACGACGGCGGTCCGGCCGGCGACGATGAGACGTCGGCGCGACGGCCGCGAGGGCCGGTGTCCTCGACGATGGCGCCGTCCCTGAAGGTGACGACGCGGGTGGCGTAGTCGGCGATCGAGCGGTCGTGGGTGACGACGACGACCGTCATCCCCTGCGCGTGCAGGGCGCAGAAGAGCTCCATGACCTGCCGGGTGGTGGCGGAGTCGAGCGCGCCGGTCGGCTCGTCCGCGAGGAGGAGCGGCGGCTCGTTGACGATGGCGCGGGCGATCGCCACGCGCTGCTGCTGGCCGCCGGACAGCTGGTTCGGCAGGTGGTGCGCCCGGTCCTCGAGGCCGACGCGCGCGAGCGCGCGCGCGGCCCGCGCCCGCCGGTCGGTCGGTCGGACGCCGGCGTAGACCATCGGCAGCTCGACGTTCGCGAGGGCGCTGTCGCGCGGCAGGAGGTTGAACGACTGGAAGACGAACCCGATCATGCGGTTGCGGAGCTGCGCGAGCTCGACCTCGTCGAGCTCCTCGACCGGCTCATCGTCGAGGAGGTAACGGCCGCCGGTGGGGCGGTCGAGGGTGCCGATGACGTTCAGGGTCGTCGATTTGCCGGACCCCGAGGCGCCCATGATGGCGACCATCTCGCCCCGCGAGAGCTCCAGCGAGACGCCGCGGAGCGCCTGCACCTCCACCTCGCCCATCCAGTAGACCTTGGTGATCGCGTCGAGCTTCACGAGTGGCGACATGCGGGGTTCTCGGGAGGCGTCAAAATCTGTCCGGGACGTTCGCCACGGGCGCGCTCGGGGACCTCCGAGCGCGCGCCGTGAAGATGAGCCGACCCCTAGCACTCCTTGCGGAAAGTTGCCCCGGATCAGCAGAAAAACCGCCATGACGCTAAGACCGCCAACAGGAGCGGGGACGGGCCGCCCCGGCGTTCCCCTCTCCTATTTCCCTGGTTTCTTGGCGCCCTTGGCGTCATGGCCGTCCGCTTCCCGGGCCGACTTCCCGCAGCGGACGAGATGCGCCTGCGCCGCACCACCATGCATTGGAATTCAGCCACGTAGCTCGCGATTCCCAGGGCGGCGCCCCAGGCGAACGACGATGGCGAGCCAATCGGAGCGCACGGGCGAGTCGCGCCTATGGAACGCATATCGGAGCGGACGCCATCTTACAGGATCACCGCCTCTTCCGCAGAACACACGGTCTCCAGCGGTCTGTCCATGTGAAAGCGGGCCATTCGAAGGGAGTGGGGGCGGACACCACGCGTCACGGAATGACACCATTGCTGTCGAGACTCCCGGTCATCGCGTGCGCGCCGGATCGGGTCGACGTCTGGTATCGTGTCTCCTCTATGCGCTCACCGCTCCTCCCGCCCCTCGTCCTCGCCGCCCTGCTCCTTCCCGCGTGCAGCTCCACGCCTCCGGACGAAGAGGTGGACAGGCGGATGCGCTTCGAATCGCCCGAGGCGACGGTCGAGATAAACACCGCGCCCTTCGCGCTGCGCATCCTCGACGCCGACGGCAAGACGGTGCTCGCGACCGCGACGGGAGCCGGCGACGGCGCTTACGGCGGCCCTGCGGCCACGGTCGACGAGGGCCCCCGCGGCGCGAAGATCCTGCCTGGCTGGGATCGCTACACGCCCGTCGAAGACCCCTGGCGGCGCGTCGGAAACGCGAGGGTCCGCGCGGAGCGGATCGACGGTGTCGTGCTCGAATTCGCGGGCCGCGGGCTCTTCCTGACGCTCGACGTATCGCTGAAGGGCCCGCGCGTCCGCCTCGAGCTCGACGCCCGCGAGGCCGAGGACGAGGCGACGCCGGGCACGCTGAACAAGACGAGCCTGTCGTTCGCGCTTCGCCCTGACGAGCACTTCTACGGCCTGGGCGAGCGCTTCGCGACCGTCGATCACCGGGGCCAGTCGCTCTACGCGTGGGCCGAGGAGGGCGGCCTCGGCCAGGGCGAGGAGACGCCCGAAGGGCCGGGCAACCCCTATCCGAACGGCCCGTCGATGACCTATTTCCCGGTCCCGTTCTTCGTCTCGAGCGAGGGGTACGGCGTCTTCGTCGACACCACGTTCCGGAGCGAGGTCCACCTCGGCAGCGAGTCGAGCGACGCCTGGCGGACGGCGGTCAACGCGCGTTCGTTCGCGACCACCATCTATGTGCGATCCGAGCCGCTCGCGGCGATCGCCGATTATACCGAGGACACCGGGCGCCCACCCGTCCCCGCGCCGTGGGTGTTCGGCCCGCGACGGCGCGTCAACCGAGGGGCGATGGTCGAGGGGGTCGACGAGTACCTCCTCATGCGCCAGCGCAAGATCCCGATCACCGGGATCGACGACGCCCTCCATTTCCTCCCCGCGCTCTCCCATGTTGGCGTCGAACCCGACGTGGCGCAGTGGACGAGCGACCTGCACGCCGCGGGCTACAAGGTCATGGCGTACAACAACCCCTACGTCGCCGAGAGCTCCCCGAAGGCCGAGGGCGACTACACCTATGGCAAGGACCATGGCTACTTCGTGAAGGGTCCGGACGGCGAGCCCTCGCTCACGTCGTTCATCTCCGGCAACCCCCTCACGGTGGCCGCGATCGACCTCACGAACCCCGAGGCCGTGGACTGGTACAAAGGGCTCCTGCGCCGCACGCTCGACCTCGGCTACGACGGCTGGATGCACGATTTCGGCGAGTACACGGCGTACGACGCCGTGTTCCACGACGGCCGTCGCGGCGACGAGGTCCACAACGAGTTCCCGGTCCTGTCGGCCCGCGCGGCGCACGAGCTGCTGGAGAAGGAGCGCCCCGGCGATTACCTCTTCTTCGTGCGCTCGGGGTACCGGGGGACCCAGGCGCTCGTGCCCGCGGTCTGGGGCGGCGACGCCGAGGCGACCTTCGACGAGACCCAGGGGCTGCCGTCGGCGGTGCGCGGCGGGCTCAACCTGTCGATGTCGGGTGTGCCCTACTGGGGCAGCGACATGACGGGGTTCAAATGCATCACCGACGCTCCGAACGACAAGGAGGTCTTTCTCCGGTGGGTAGAGTTCGGCGCCGTGTCGCCGATCATGATGGAGCAGAACGCGTGCTCCAACCCGGTCCTGAAGAAGACGAAATGGAGCCTGTGGAATGACCAGGAGACGCAGGACGTCTATGCAAAATACGCCCGGCTCCACACGCGCCTCTTTCCTTATTTCATGACGCTGGCCCGGGAGGCCGCTGGCAGCGGGCGACCGCTCACGCTGCACCCATTCTTGCTCCACCCGCGCGAGCCGGCCGCGTGGTCCGTCGGGGATGCTTATTACCTCGGCCCGGCCCTCTACGTGGCGCCGGTGGTGCGGCGCGGCGAGACCACGAAGAAGGCGTGGCTGCCGCCCGGCGCCATGTACGTCGATCTCGACGATCTCACCGTCCTCGCCGGCGGCGGCGAGCGGATGATCCCGGCGCCGCTCGAGAAGCTGCCGCTCCTGCTCGTCTCGGAGCAGATCCTCCCGCTGCTCGACCCGAGCATCGACACGCTGGCCAGCGCGACCGACCCATCGGTCGTGACGCTCGATCAGGTGAGCGATCGGCTCGACGTGCTGGTGGCGCTCCCGCCCGGCGGGCGCGCGAGCCTGACGCTCGCCGACGGCACCGTCCTCGAGGCGTCGCGCGCGGCGGATCAGGGGAATCCGGGCGCCCTCGCGAAGGCGAGCGCCGCGACAATCGACGCGTGCGCGTCGTGTTTCCTCGCGACGCGCGAGGGCGATGTGGAGCGCCTCCGCGCGACTTCGGCGCTCGCCGCCGGTTCGGAGCTCGTGATCGAGGATGTCACGCTCACCGTGAAGGGCGGCCCCGCACGCCGGGTGCGCTGGGACGTGCTGAGGATCGCGCCGTGAACGCCGCGAGCGCGCCGCGCGCCTGGCGAGCTGAGCACGGATCTCTCCTGTCGTGTAGATAAGAGGAAATCCGCGAGACCGTGATTTCGGAAGATCCGATCAGGCGCGATCGCGCAGGGTGGTGCGATCCTGCTCTACCACGCGCTCCAGGGCGCGGAGACCCACTCACAGTACATTCAGGACGCGAAGCAGCAGGGGGACCAAGAGCTCGCCTCCTTTTTCAGCGAGGTCCAGCAGGAGGAGCTGCGGCTCGCCGAGCGCGCGAAGCAGCTCCTCGGACAGCGGCTGAGCGGAGGGCGCCAGGGCCAGGGAGGAGCCCGCGCGAGCGCTTAGCTCCGCGTACCAGGAGCCCCGCCAGGCCCGCCGCCGCTGAGTCTACCTACGTGAGCGCGACCTGCGCGGCCGAGACATCAACGATGTATCCAGGCCTCTAAACAAGGTCGCGCTCACTCGACAGCCTTCGGGGCTCGCTGGGCCCGCTGGCGTCAGGGGGAGTAGATCTCGGAGCTCGTCAGCATCGAGGCGCCGCTCCCGAAGCCGCCCGTGACCAGCACCCGGCCGTCACCGAGCTCGGTCGCGAGCGGGATCCTGCGGGCGGTGCTCAGCGACGAGGCCGTGACCCAGACGTTCGACAGAGGATAGTAGAGCAAGGCGGTCGCCAGCACGGTGGGGCTGCCCAAGGTGCCGTTGAAGCCCCCGGCGACCAGGATGCTGCTGTCGTTCAGCTCGATCGCGACATGACCCGCGCGGGCGGTGATGGAAGGCGTGTTGTTCCAGGTGTTCGTCCCTGCGTCGTAGACCTGGGGGACCGTCGAGTACGCGCTGCTGTCGTGTCCGCCCGCGACAAGCACTTTGCCGTTGAGCATCCGCGTCAAGGTGTGCTCCGCGCGCGCGCTGTTCATCGGTGCCGCGGAAGTCCAGGTGTTGGTCCCCGGGTCGTAGATCTCGGAGGAGCTCAGGTAACCACCGACGTTGAAGCCTCCTGTGACAAGCACCTTACCGTTGCCGAGCAGGGCCGCAGCATGGTTGACGCGAGCCACGCTCATCGACGCCTTGACCGTCCACAAGTTGGTCGCCGGGTCGAAGATCGTGACGGTGTTCACGGGGGCCGGGATCGCGCCGGTGCTCCTTCCCCCGACGATCAGCACCCGGCCGTCGGCGAGCACCGTCGCGGTATGGTCGCTGCGGACGGAGCTCGCATCACCCACGTACGACCAGCTGTTGCCCGCGGGATCGTACAGCTCGGCGCTCGTCAACGGGGTCGTGAGGGTGGTCCCCGCGACAAGCACCTTGCCATTGCCGAGCCGCGTCGTGGTGCTCCACGAGTGGCTGGCCCCCGTCCCAGCGGCCGATGCCCAGCCGTTCAGCGACGGATCGTAGAGCTGGGCGCTCGTGCTCCCCGAGGAGTCCAGACCCGCCGCCAGCACCCGACCGTCGTTGAGCACCGCCAGGCCGTTCCAGGCGCGACCGCTGGTCATGCCCGCGGCCGGCCTCCACGTGGTGGTCCACGGGTCGTAGAGCTCGCTGCTCGCCAGGTAGTTTGTCGAGAACGCGCCGTACTGGTGGCCGCCCGTGATGAGCACCCGGCCGCTGTTGAGCAGCGTCGCGGTGTGCGAGGTGCGTTCGGTGGCCATGCTCGCGATCGAGGACCAGCTGTTCGTCGCGGGGTCGTAGAGCTGGGCGCTCGCAGTCCCCGTGCTGAGCCCGGTGTCTCCGCCGGTCACGAGCACCTTGCCGCCGCTGACCGGAATCGCGTTGTGCCCGGAGCGGGGGACGCTCATCGTTCCGGCCGACGTCCAGGCGAGCGTTGACGGGTCGAAGACCTCGGCGCTCGACAGCTCGCCGGAGGTCGAGTTGTAGCCGCCCGACACGAGCACCTTGCCGCTGCCGATGCTCAGCCATGCCGAGGCGGCGCGATAGCGGCCGGTGGCCATCGATCCGACGGTCGTCCACGAGTTCGTGCTCGGATCGTACAGCGCGGTGCTCGTCAGGTAACTGCCGTTACGCCCGCCGGCCACGAGGACCTTTCCACTGGCGAGGATCTCCGCGACGTGTCCGGAGCGGCTCGTGGCCAGCGACGCGGCCGTCGTCCACGTGCTGCTCAGCGGATCGAAGATCTCGACGCTCGACAGGTACGAGCCGCCGCTCCCCATTCCGCCGGCCACGAACACCCTGCCGTTGGCGTCGGCGAGACGCGTGGCGGTGTGCACGCCGCGGGCCGTGGCCATGGGCGAGGTGGAAGACCAGCTGTTCGTCGCGGGATCGTAGATCTCGGCGGCCGCGACGGGGGTGTTGATGGCGCTGAAGCCGCCCGCGACGAGCACCTTGCCGCTGTTCAGGATCGTCGCCGTGTGGTTCATGCGGGCGGTGATCAGCGTGCCAGCCGAGGACCAGGTGTTGTTGGCCGGGTTGTAGAGCTCCGCGGTCGACACGGAAGCGCTGCCGTTGTAGCCACCCACGACGAGCACCTTGGCGTTGTGGAGCTTCGTCGCGGTGTGCTGATCGCGCGCCGCGCTCATCGAGGCGGCCGACTGCCACACCGGATCGATCAGCGCCGGCTCGCCGCCGGCGTCGGCCCACACCTCGATCGTCTGGCCGTGCACCTGGAGGCGCACCGCGATGGGCCGCCCGCCGCGCGCGTACGCGGCCGGCGCCGTCACGCGCAGCCGCGCCGCGCCGGACTCGTCGACGACCTCGACCGCGTCACCCTGCTGCCGGAGCGTCGCGCCCTCGACCTCCCAGGCCGCCGCGGGCGCGTCCGCGCGCGCGCGGCCCGCGTCGAGCAGCAGCCACTCCTCGTAGCCTTCGTCGATGGCGGACCAGAACGACGAGCCGCCGTCGCGCCGGTAAGCCACCGCCTTCTCGACGATCTCGCCCTCGCCCTCGGCGCCGATCTCGCGCACGCGCGCCTCGAAGCCGCCGGGCAGATGGAAGCGGAGCTCGCCGTCGCCGTGCGCCGGCATGGCGGCGTGCAGCCCGCCGCGGCGGCGGAACAGGGCCTCGACGTCGCCCGTCGGCGCGCTCGTCGAGGCGAGCCCGAAGCCCCCTTCGACCGCCACGAAGGCCTCGCTGGTCCCGAGGACCTGCGAGGCCTGGTCAGGGAAGTGAAGCCGCAGATCGTCGGCCGTGGGCGGCTCGGCGCCCATCGTGCAACCGGCGACGCCGGCAGCGATCGCGCTGCCGGCAAGCAAGGTGGATGCGATAGACCACCAACGATGAACCGGAAAGTTCATTCAAGATCCTCTCTTGAGCCATGGGCTCGTCAGAGACAGCCGTCTCGGTGCGCACCCGTGCGTGTTCACATCCACGGGCACGCGCCGCGTCAATGTTGTGATTGCAGGGCGCGTGCCAGCCTGACGCCCTCGGCTCCTCGGGTGGATTGAGATCGGATCTGGAGCTCCGGAAGGCGCGCGCGGAACGCTCCGGCAGAACAGGGCTGCCTTGGAGCGCGATCATCGGCGCGCCGTGCATGATCTCGAAGATCGAGAGCCCCCACAGCGCGCCTCGCCGGCGCGGAATATCAGGCCGAAAAGGCCGATTCTCGCCGCCCGCCGGACCGGGGATCTCGGCGGGATCGCCGGACGAACGACCGTGACATGTCACGCTCTCCGTCGTGACATGTCACGGTGGATGTCACGCTTCACCGTGACATGTCACGCTCTCCATCGTGGCTGGTCGGTCGCGCTTCACGGTCGGCGCGCCCCTCCTGGGCGCGAGCACGGCGGCCGGGGTGATCACTGGAGGGTCGGCGTCGTCCACTTCATCCACTTGGCCAGATCGGCCCTCGCCCCGTCGCCCTTGAGCAGGTTGGTGTCCGCGGTGCCGCCGCCGACAAGGAACTTCTTTACGTACGCATCGAGGGCCGCCCTCTGCGAGGACGGGAACGCGCAGTGGCTATGGCCGGTGGTCTGCCAGTAGCCCATCTTGTCCTGCACCCCGAGCCCCTTCCAGATCTCGCGGGCGATCGACCCCGCCGTGAACGTGCTGTCGATGCCGAGCCAGTCGATCTGGTTGTCGATGACGAGCAGCGCGCGCGGCGCGACGAGCCCCATGACCATGTGATGATCGAACGGCAAAGATGTCACCCTGTTGCCGAAGGTCGAGCCGAAGTTCGCGCGGAACCACGGCTGCTCGCCGGCCGCGCTGGACAGGGTCTGCACGTTCTCCCCGGCGTTGGCGCCCGCCTGCGAGACGCGCCAGCTCGCCGAGCCTCCGGCGCCCGACTCTTGAGGGATCGTCAGCACGATCCGCTCGTCGAACGCGCCCACCGTCAAGGCCCCCTTGCCGTTGCGCGAGCAGCCCGTCACGGCGATGCGCTTCGGGTCGATGTTGGCCCCCGGCGTCTTCTCCAGCGCGTCGATGATCCGGCTCACGCCCCAGGCCCACGCGATCATCGAGCTGGCGGAGTGAGAGCTGCCGTAGAGGTTGTAGAACGTGCCCGTCCCACGCGAGCCGCCGCCGCTCTGAGCGCCCATCGCGTTGTTGTCGAAGTTGGCCATCGCGACGCCGTTCTGGGTGAACACGCTGGTGTCGAGGTTGTTGCCACCGATGCCGATGACGAGCGGGATCGGACCAGAAGGCGCCCCGGAAGGCCGGCTGATGTTGATGGAGAAGGAGGCGCTCTTCCCTGCGTCGTTGACGTTGACCGTCAGCTTGTTGGCCGAGAACTGACCCGTGACGTTGTCCTTGGACACCACAGGCTTCGATCCGGACTCGTACTGCTCGACCTGCGCCTTGATCTCCGAGCGCCGGCACGCCCACTCCGACTTCTTCGTGATGCGCGAGCCGCTCAGCATCAGGAACGGATCGTGGTGCGTCTCGAACACCGGGAGAGACGAGGCAGCAGGCAACGTCGGCTTGGGGCAGCTCGTGCCGCTGTCTTCGACCGCACCCGTGCTCCCTCCGGCACCGCCGGAGCCGCCGGAGCCGCCGGAGCCGCCGGAGCCGCCCGCGCCTCCGGAGCCACCCGCGCCGCCGGAGCCGCCCGCGCCGCCCGCGCCGCCGGAGCCGCCCGAGCCGCCCGAGCCGCTGCTCGACGACGCGCTCGAGCTGCTGCTCGACGACGCGCTCGAGCTGCTGCTCGACGAGGAGGATGCGCCCGTGCCGACGACCATGCCCCCGCTGCCGGTGACCGACGCGACAGTGGGCCGTCCGGTGCCGTTCGCGCAGAACCCCCACGTCGTCGAGCCGTTCTGGTTGATCGCCCCGTTGTGGCTCACGTTCGTCGCGGTGAACTGCCCGCTCGCAGACGCGACGCTCACGTTCCACGAATTGGCCATCGTCGAGCCGTTGAGCCGGACGACCATGCTCCAGCCGGTGGTGGCCGGGGAGCGGGACTTGTTCTTCACCGTCACGTTCGCGCAGTAGCCGCTCCCCCAGTCCGACTGGAGCGCTATATCCGCCGACATCGTGCCGTCAGCGCTGTCCAAAGCAGCGTCGAGCGTGTCGAGCTCCTCTTCCTCGATGGGCTCGACGGCGCACGCGAGCAGACCGAACGCGAACGAAGCGGAGATGTAGCCAAGCAAGTGAGCAGTACGCATAAGGTTCTCCATGATCGGAACGGCTGAGTCGCAGGCCTCTGCTCGAGGTGAATACGTGCACCAGCGAAGCGCCTGCGAACCCCCCGTTCTATGGGTTAGAGTTCGAATTTCCCGGCCAGCGCGCGCCCGTTCACGGGCGCTCCGCGGACCTGTGCCGACCACATGCCTGGCAATCACGGTGTTCGTCGGACAGACACTCACACGCGGATACCCCGCGATGGGGCGGGGCACCGTGAGAAAGCAAGAGCAACTAAGACACGCAGCTGCAAGGAGCGAGTGCTCCGAGCAGCAATCTCCCCCCGAGTCAGCCCCTCAACATTCAGCGACCGACGCGGCGCCCGGCAACTACCGGCCTGGGACGCCAAGGGGGATTAGAACATTCATACAGACAGGGACCCAAAGTCAAGACTCTTTTTAAATCGTCGTGTCGAGATCGTTGGCTTCGTGTTGCGTGTTGCGTGTTGCGTGTTGCGTGTTGCGTGTTGCGCGTCGCGCGTTCCGCTGTTCCGCGAGCTTGCCGCGTTTACGGCTGCGGTTGCTGCGGTTGTCACGGTTGTCACGTATGAGTACAGCCACATTGAAGCCGGGTGTCACGCCGGCGTGCGCCCCGACACCAGATAGAACGTCACCCCGCACGCCCCGCAGAGCGTGCGCTCGAGCGCGGCCTGCTTCCACGCGCGCGTCTCCTGCGCGGCGATCGCCCAAAGACGCTCGAACTGCGCCGGATCGCCGCCGCCGGCCAGGTACCAGGCGTGGGTCTGGTCGCGGGTGCCGCCCGTCCCAAGCCAGACGCCGCCGTCGATCCACGCCAGCACCTGGCGCAGCTCCGCGCGCTCCGCGGGCGTCTCGTAGGGTGGGATGAGCGCCGCGCACTTGTCCGACTGGTACACGCGGAGCTCGCCGAGCCCTGCCTCGCGGAGCAGCCCTGGCAGCCGCTCGCCCACGGAGCTGTCGCCCTGCCCCAGCGCGCGCTTGCCGTCCTGGCAGGTGGCGTCGAGCTCGAGCAGCGCGAGCCGGTCGGCGCGCGACAGGCCGGGCGCGGTCACCAGGGAGGTGGCCTTCTCGGCGAAGTTGTTCGGCTCGACCGCGAGCAGGAGGCCGCCGGGGCGGAGGACGCGGCGCATCTCGCGCAGGACGCGGAGCGGATCGGCGACGTGCATCAGGACCGTCTGGCACGTGGCGAGGTCGACGCTCGCGTCGGGCAGCGGGAGGGCCTCGGCAAGGCCTTCCCGGTACGACGCGCGCGCCGCGACCCCGCGCGCCTCGGCCTCGGCCGTGGCGCGCGCGACGAACGACGGCTCGCGATCGACGCCGACCAGGGTGGCCTCGCCGTGGAGCACGGGCAGGAGGGTGCGGCCCCAGTGCCCGACGCCGCAGCCGACATCGACCGCCGCGCGCACCTCGTCGAGCCGGAGCCGGCGCGCGATGAGGTCGACGAAATCGCGGTTCCACCAGGTGTCGCGCCAGTCGCCCTCGAAACCGGCGAGCCAGCCGTAGTCGCTGGCCTCGAGGGCCGGAGGCGGAGCGGTCACTCCGGTCGCTCGATCGTCGGCGCTGTCCACTTCATCCACCTGTTCAGATCGGCCGGAAGTAACGTGGTTCCGAGGAGGAGTTTGGAGTGATTCGTAAGTAAGTGCATCGCGGATCTCGCTGGTCTCTAAGGCTCGGCGTCGTCGTGCGCGAGCCGTTCGCGCGGCGTCATCCTCCGTCGGGAACACTGGACCGCAGCGCGATCGGGTGAGCATTCCCAGTGGAAGGCACATTGATCACGTCACTGGCCGTTGCAGTCCGCGCTTCTGCCGTTTTCTTGCGCTGACCCCGCCAAAAGTTCAGGGACGTTGAACACTTCGCGCACGACCACACAAGAAACGTTCTCTCACGATGGGGGCAACGGACCGGCGGAACCACGGTGCGTTGCGGTCTTACACGGCGCGTTTAGCCCTTGACGGGCGTCGCGATTCACCCTCGAGATCCCCGAGTCTGTTGGTCCCTATTCCCCCAGGCCCCCCTCCACGGAAAGGCTGTTTCAGATGATGCCTCCTTCGGAAAACAAGAGCTCGAGCTGCCCGGGCCGACCGCCCACCGGACGGCCTCGTTCGATGAAGATCCTGAGGGTACCGCTCCTCGTCGTCGGGCTCTTGAGCGCCGCGCTCTCGGGGGCCTGCTCCTCGAGCGGCACCGATGAGCCGAACGAGGTGACGGGCAGCGGCGGCTCCAGCTCGGCGGGGAGCTCCGGCCAGGGCCAGGGCCCGGGCGCCGGCACGGGCAGCACCAGCGGCGGCACGGGCGGCGGCGCCTCGGTCGGTCAAGGCGGCGACGACACGGGATCATCGACGGGGAGCACGGGCGGGATGTCGGGCTCCGACGAGGAGTACGTCCCGCCGGAGTCCCTGCCGGACGAGAACGGCGCTGACCTCTGGCTCAGGTACCCGAAGGTGCCGATTCCGGGGCGCCTCGCGGAGTATCAGGCGGCTTTCAAGCGCGTGGTCAAGTCGGGGACCGGCGCGAGCCTCGACGTCGCCGAGGCCGAGCTCGTCAAAGGGCTGAGCGGCTTGACGGGCGGAGCCGTCGAGGCGGGCGCGGCCGTCGAGGGCCCGGGCGCCGTGGTGATCGGGACGGCCACCGCGGCTGTCATCAAGGACCTGCCGCTCGCAGCGCGCCTCGGATCCCTGGGCCCCGAGGGTTACCTCGTCGAGGCCGCGGACGTCGGAGGCCAGCCGGTGATCGCCGTGGCAGGCAACACCGAGGTGGGCGTGCTCTATGGCACCTTCGCGCTCCTCCGGCACCTCCAGAGCCACAGCGGCCTCGCGAAGCTGTCGCTCAGCGGCTCTCCCAAGATCGCCCATCGCATCCTGAACCACTGGGACAACCTCGATCGCAGCGTGGAGCGCGGCTACGCGGGCCGATCCATCTGGGACTGGAGCGCGCTGCCCGGCACGCTCTCTCCCCGCTACAAGGACTACGCGAGGGCCAACGCATCCATCGGCATCAACGGGACGGTGCTGACGAACGTGAACGCCAACGCGCAGGTCCTGACGCCGTCGTACCTCACGAAGGTCAAGGCGCTCGCCGACGTCTTCCGGCCTTATGGCATCAAGGTCTACCTCACGGCCCGCTTCAGCGCGCCGGTCGAGATCGGCAACCTGAGCACGGCCGATCCGACGAACTCCAGCGTCAAGCAGTGGTGGACGAACAAGGTCGACGAGATCTACAAGCAGATCCCCGACTTCGGAGGTTTCCTCGTGAAGGCGAACTCCGAGGGGCAGCCAGGGCCGCAGGACTACGGGCGGACCCACGCCGACGGCGCCAACATGCTCGCCGACGCCCTCGCGCCGCACGAGGGCATCGTGATCTGGCGCGCCTTCGTCTACTCGGACACCAGCCCCCCGGACCGCATCAAGCAGGCCTACGAAGAGTTCAAGCCTCTCGACGGCAAATTCAAGAGCAACGTCCTCGTGCAAGCCAAGAACGGCCCCCTCGATTTCCAGCCCCGAGAGCCGTTCCATCCCCTCTTCGGAGCCATGCCGAAGACGCCCCTCGCCCTCGAGCTCCAGATCACGAAGGAGTACCTCGGCGAAGACACGCACCTCGCCTATCTCGGCCCGCTCTACGAGGAGGTCCTCAAGGCGGACACCTACGCGGCCGGCGAGGGGTCGACCGTGGCGCGGGTCATCGACGGCACCCTCCACAAGTACACGACGACCGCGATCTCGGGCGTCGCCAACGTCGGTGACGACGCGAACTGGACCGGGTCGCAGATGAACCAGGCGAACTGGTACGTGTTCGGACGCCTGGCGTGGAACCCGGACCTCTCCTCCGAGGGCATCGCCGAGGAGTGGGTCCGACAGACCTTCTCGAACGACCCCGTCGTCGTCGAGCCGGTCGTTCAGATCATGATGAAGTCCCGCCAGGCGCTCGTCGACTACATGACGCCCCTCGGCCTCGTCCACATCATGGGCAACGACCATCACTACGGGCCAGGGCCGTGGCTGAACAGCCTGAGCCGCGCCGAGTGGAACCCGGTTTACTATCACAAGGCGGACGCGAACGGCATCGGCTTCAACCGCTCCTCGTCGGGCAGCAACGCCGTTGCCCAGTACGCCGCGCAGGTAGGACAGAAGTTCGGGAGCCGGGACACGGTGCCGGACGATCTGGTGCTCTTCTTCCACCACGTCGGCTGGAAAGACCAGCTGAGCTCGGGGAGGACGGTCTGGGAGGAGCTCGTCCATCGCTACAGCCAGGGCGTCGATGAGGTGGGCGTCATGCGAGAGACATGGAAGGCCGTCGAGGGCCGCATCGATGGCAAGCGCTTCGCTGACGTGAGCGACTTCCTGGAGATCCAGCACTACGAGGCGCGCTGGTGGCGCGACGCGTGCCTCGCCTACTTCGGCTCGGTGTCGAAGCTCCAGGTCCCGAGCGGCTACTCCCCCCTGGCGAACACGCTGAGCTTCTATCAGGGGCTCCGCTGCCCGTCCGACGTGAAAAAGCCCCGCTGCTCGCAGGTCTATACGGGGAATCCGTCGCCGGCCATCCTCCAGTGAGTGAGAGCCGCGGGCCGGCTCGGTCCGACCCGCCGCCTGCTGGCGCTCTTCACGACCCTGCGACTGTCAAGCGCGCAGCATCCTCTGGATCTCGCTGACTCCCCGCCATAACACCGCATCGCCCAAGGACGAGCGCTCGCCGGGCGGCATCCTCGTCATATCCCGGGGCCGTCGTCGCTCTTCGCCAGCGTCGCGGCGTTTTCTTTCACCTGCGCGAGGGTCAGCGGCTTGCCGTACAACGCGGCATACTGGATCGAGCCGCGGAGAGAGCGCCCTCCCTTCCGCGTGTTTCCGAGCACGAGATACCACGTGGGCTCCGCCCACGTGAAGACATAGTCGGCGGGCGGCCGATCCGGGATCGCATTCGTTTGCACCTCGCCGTTCACGTAGAGATCGACGACGCCCTCGGCGGCGTTCAGCACGAGGTGCAGGACGCACGGCCGCTCCAGCGCCTCGAGGGGGACGAACCACTGACCCACGAACTGCGTCTTGGAGTCGGCGTAGATGTGGAACTGCAGCTCTCGGTTTCCCATCCCGTCGGGGTCGCCCGCGCTCAGCGAGTACTTCCCGAACTCTCCGGTATCGGTCCCGAGGTACAGAATGCGAGCCGGCACGCCCTCGACCGCCGCGGCCGTCACGCTCACCACGGTCTCGAGCGTGAGCGCCGCCTTCGAGACGAGGAGCTTGCTCGGGGGCGTGGCGGTGGACGGAAACGCGGCCTCCACGCGCGCGTTGCCACCCAGGTTGTTCCACCAGATGCCCACGCGCCCCGCCTCGCCTTGCAGGTTGAGCCTCTCTCCGTCCGACACCACGTCGAGCGAGAGCCCCGGCTCCGGGCCCGAATCGACGAGCTTGCCATCCGTGCCGTACGCGTCGAGGAAGTACCGCGCGAGCAAGCCATCATCGACAAGGCACGTCGAGATATGGCTCCCCGGCCCATCGCAGCCCTCCGGGGGCGCCCCGCCGCAGCCGCCATCCCCCTGCCCGCAAGGCTCCACGGTGCCGCCGGCGCTGCCGCTCGTTTCGCCCGTTCCGCCCGTTCCGCCCGCGCTGGCGACGACATCCTCGTAGCTGAAAAAGATGCAGCTACCTCCGCTGAGCGCGACAAGCGGGACGATCATCGAGAGCGCCCGGCCCATCCACCTCCAAGATACGATGCGCACCATCGGGAAGATCCCTCTCCTCGGAAACCTCACCAGCGCTTGCTGAGCACGAGCCCGCCCGGCACGGGGATCACCGACAGGCCGGTTGCCGTCGCGTCCCGCGCGTCGGGCTGTCCTGTCATCAGGACGTACGCCACCGTGCCGAGCCCCGCCGCGCCCGCGGCCAGGAAGCTCCAGACCGCCGCGTTCGCGAGGTCTGCCTTGGCGTGTCCCAGGTCGTTGTACTCGCGCAGGTCGAGCCCAGGGCAGCGCGCGGGGTCCGTGCAGGTCGGCCCCAGGAGGCGCGACTGCGAGCTCGCCTTCCCGTTCGAGAGGAGCACGAACGCGGTGCCGAGCCCCGTCCCCGCGGCGGTCACGGCGAGCCCCGCGACCACGACCGCGGTGCTGCGTGAGCGCGGGCGTCCATCCGCCGCGTCGGCGCCCTCCTGGGCGCTGCCGTCGGCCGTTGCCTGCCCAGGGCCGAGCGGCTCGCCGGCCTCCTGGGCGCTGCCGTCGGCCGCACCCTGCCCAGGGCCGAGCGGCTGCGGCTCGCCGCCCGCGCCGCGCCCGGTCCCGTCGCTCTCGATCCGCACCTTTCCGGCCGCCAGATCGACCTCGACCCTGGCCCTCATCCCCTCCTTGAGGACGATCTCCTTCGTCAGCCCGCGTCGTCCAGGCGCGCCCACGGCGAGCGTGTGGCTGCCCGGATCGCGCGCGACGGGCGTCGACAGCGGCACGTCCAGCCCGCCGAGCGCCACCTGCACGCCCCCCGAGCCCGCGCCCGTCACGGTGATCTCCACGGTGGGGATGCGCGACGAGACGGCCTCGAGCTCCGTCCTCGCCTCGGCCTGAGCCTGCCGGAACGCCTGCGAGGCGTCGGCCGGGAGCTGTTCGTCGACGATGACCTGGTAGACCGAGCGCGCCTCGGTCAGGCGGCCGAGCTTGTGGCAGGAGCGCGCGACCATGATCAGGAAGGTCGGCGCGTGCACCGTGGCCTCGGCTCGGCGGAAGGCCTGGAGCGCTTCCCGGTACCGGCGCGCTCGGTAGGCCGTCCACCCCTGGTTGGCGTACCCGACGGCCGCCTGTCGCGCCTTCGCCGACGGCGGAGGCGCCTGCGCTGACGCCTCCGCGCCGGCGAGAGTCACCAGGAGGAGCACACCCATCACCGCCGCTCGGAAGCGCATTCTTGCTCTCTGGGGACGCGGAGCCACCCGGCTAGAGCCCCCAGTCCGGCCTGCTCCCGCCGGACTTCTTGCGAGGAGCCGGCAGCGCCTTGCGCGGCGCCGGTGTCGACGCGGTCCGCGCGGTGGCCGGGGACGTGGGGCGCGCGGGCGCGGCGCTTCGCGCCGCCGCGCTGGAGGGGACAGAGGGCGCGGGTGATGCCTGTGCCAGCGCCGGGGAAGCGGCGCTCGGCGCGCCCGCGCCCGGGTCGAGCGGCAGCGGGGCAGGCACCACCGCAGGCGTCGCCGCGGTGGGCGCCTCGGGAGCGCTCGCGATCGCGGGGGCCGTGGCGAGCCCGGCCGGCGCGCCGCCCGAAGGCACGGCGGGCGCGGGCGCTGATGCGGCCGCGGACGCCTGGGTCGTGGTCTGGTCACCGTCGGTCGATGCGCTTTTGAGCGTGGCGACGAACAGGCCGACCCCCACGACGGCGATCGTCGCCCCGACGGCGACGCGCCCCGCGACCCGCGCGATGGCAGCGCGCCCCGTGTGCGGCGCCGACAGGTTGATCGCGCCGGTCAACGTGCCCGGCAAGGATGCCGGGTTCGGCGTCGAGGCACGGACATCGTTCGGCTCCGAGCGCCGCTGGATGGGCATCGTCGTCACCTGCGCCACCGGCGCGGAGCCGGGGTCGGCGAGCCCTGGCTCCCCGCCGGAGCCCCGCCGTGACCACCCGGTGCCCAGCGAGGTGTCCCCCCCGAGCGAAAAGAAGGGCGGCGCGCCCGCGACGCGCGCGAGCTCGTTGATCATCTCGCGCACGTTCTGGAACCGCTCGTCCCGATCGCGCGCCAGCGCCCGCGCGAAGAACGCGTCGATGCCGCTCGGCAGATCGGGGGCGAGCTCGCGCGCCGACGGCACCGAGCCGAGGATCACCTTCGTGACCACGCGCCCGATCGCGTCGCCCGGGAACGGCAGCTGCCCCGTGAGCATCTTGAACAGGATGACCCCGAGCGACCAGAGATCGCTGCGCGCGTCCACGTCCCGTTCGCCATAGAACTGCTCCGGGCTCATGTAATTGGGCGAGCCCATCACCTCGCCCGTGGACGAGATGTCGGCCGCGAGCGCCGCCGAGACGTCCTTCGCGATCCCGAAGTCGAGCAGCTTCACGATCTCGCCGTCCTCGCCGTCGACGCGCGCCAGGAAGAAGTTGGCGGGCTTGAGGTCGCGGTGCACGTACCCCGCTTCATGGACGCTGCGGAGCGCCTTCCCGGCCTGGACGGCGATGTGCAGCGTCTCCGGGAGCGAGATGCGGCCGCAGCGCTGGAGGCGCTTGCTGAGATCCTCGCCTTGCAGGAGCTCCATGACGAGGTAGGGCACCTCGTCCTCCTCCTCGAAGCCGAAGTCGTGGACCTGCACGATATGAGGGCTCTTGAGCTGCGCGGCGGCGCGCGCCTCCCGCTCGAAGCGCGCCCGGAGCACCGGCAGCTCCGAATACGCGTGGCGCATGAACTTGACCGCGACGAGCGTGCCGAGCTGGACGTGCTGCGCCACCCAGATCGAGCCCATCCCGCCGTGCGATAGCTCTCGCTCGAGGCGGAACTTGCCGGCCAGAAGGACGTCTTTCTCGAACCTCATACGCCGGACACCTCCCGAGGGGGGAGTCGAGAGGATACCGAATCCCGGGCGGGACGCGAAGCTTCGTGTGGTCGAGCCGACGCGGGGAGCAGCACCTCGTACGGCCGTCACGCGGGGCGGTATGCAACGGTGCGAGAATGTGAGGAACGCAGGACCCCCCGGTCGTGCCGGAGCGGCCTCCCTGCCCCCCTTGGCGGCGCGCCTGCCCTGACGAGCTCGTTAGCGCGTCGGAGCTCGCTAGAGTACCGAACAGGTTGAAAGTTGCCTGAATTCAATGAATTGCGAAGCCCGACCGCTCTGCCGGGAAGCGAGCTCCAGGGACCAGGAATGCGAGAAAGATAGAAACCGCAAGGGCGCAAGGGGCGCAAGGGACCAGAGACGAGATAGTTTTTGTCTTCCCCTTGCGCCCCTTGCGGTTACTCTTCCCTTCCGTTGGTTTCTTCGGGACTTCAACGTGATCGGTGCCCTAGGCGCTCTCGCCGTGCAGGGCCGTGCGTGTGGCACATCCATCGACGAACTCTTGCAGCTTCCGCAGCTGGTACGTCCGTACGAGCCCCCTGAGCTGATCGAGCCACGGGCCGAGTCGCGGGTCGATTTCCTCCATTCGCACCGCCTCCGCCACCACGTTCCGGACGCGCCCCGACGCCACCAGCCGCGATAGAAGGGCAAGCTCCTCGGCCGAAGGCGGCACCAGCGGACCATTCTCCCTCGCCGCCGTGACAGGGGCCTTCTCCTCGGCACGAATCCACTCCACGCCAAGGAAGCGCTGGATACAGTCGAAGAGCGCGCCCGCTTGCACGGGCTTGTGCAAGGTGTCGTTCCAACCGGCGCAGGCGCCCTCCTGCTGTTCGGCTCCGGATACGTTCGCCGACGAGATCAGGATGACGACCTCGCCGAGCTCGGGCACCTGCCGCATGCGGCGCGTCGCCTCACGGCCGTCCATGCCCGGCATGACAAGGTCCATCACGACGAGCGCCGGCCTCCGCTCCAGGGCCAGCCGGAGCGCCGCCTCACCGTCTTCGGCCTCCACGACATCGAAGCCGATCGGCACCAGCAGATCGCTCATCAGGGCGCGGTTGTGCGGGTTGTCATCCACCACGAGGATCGTGCGGCGCTCTCCGCGATACCCGGTGATCGTATGCCACCCGAGCGCTTTGTCGGCGAGCGCGGAGGCAGGCCCCTCCGCGAGCGCGAGCGTCACCGTGAAGGCGCTGCCTCGGCCGAGCTCACTCTCGACTTCGATCGTGCCGCCCATCTGGTCGACGATCTTCTTTGTGATGGCGAGGCCGAGCCCCGTGCCGGCGCTTTTCGCCTTGTGATCTCCGACTTGCTCGAACGGATCGAAGATGCGCGAGACGTGCTCCGGGGCGATCCCGGGGCCGGTATCCTCGACCCGGAACCGCAACGTGCTCCCTTCGTCGGGGCCGCGCTTCAGCTCGTCAATGACGAGCGCGATGCTCCCTCGCTCGGTGAACTTGATGGCGTTGCTCAGGAGGTTCAACAGCACCTGCGTCAGGCGCTTCTCGTCGCCATAGAACGCAGACGTCGTCACACCGCGCATCTCATGGGTGAAGGCGATGCCCTTCTGGTCCGCGCGTACGCGGCACAGATCCACCACCGTGCGCACCAGGGCTTGGACATCGAACCTCTTCGAGACGAGATCCATCTTGCCGGCCTCGATCTTGGCGAGGTCCAGCACGTCTTCCAGCAATGAAAGGAGGTGCTCGCCCGATTTCTTGATGACCTGCACCCCATCACGGCTCTTCACGGAGAGCTCGGGCGCGCGAGCGAGGACCTGCGCATAACCGAGGATGCCGTTGAGCGGCGTGCGCAGCTCGTGGCTCATGCTCGAGAGGAAATCGCTCTTCGCCCGGTTCGCTCGATCGGCCGCCTCCTTGGCGACCTGGAGCTCGGCCGTACGCTCCTTGATCTTGGACTCCAGGTCCCGGTACAGAACGGCATTCTCGACGGCGATGGCCGCCTGCGAGGCCAGCACCGACAGGAACTCCACGCGCGCAGGAGGGAACGCCGACGGCACGTCGCGGTGCTCGAGGTACAGCACGCCCACGAGATGGCCCCTGTGCGTCAAGGGCAGCGCCAGCAGCGAGAGCACCACGCGCGCCGCGAGGTAAGGGTCGGCGGCGAAGCGCGCCTCGCTCGTCGCGTCGCCTGTCACCACCGGCTCGCCCGTGCGGGCCGCATACTGCACCATGGTCGCCGGCACGTCGCGGCTTTGCCCGAGCGGCTCCGACAGCCCCGTCTCGATGCGAGCCCCCTCCACCGACAGCCGCGCCACGACGGAGAGCGCCTCCCCTTCGCGGAGCACGAGGGCGCCGCGCTGCGCCCCCGCGTTCGCCAGCACGAGCTCCATCAGCCGGCCCACGACGCGCTCCGGATCGCGCTCGCTCGAGAGCGCCTGCGCCGCGCGCACCGCGGTGTTCACGTCGAGGCTCGCGCCCGTGGAGGCGCCCGTGGTCGCCGTGGTCGCCGCCGCCATCATCGTGCGCTCGACAGGCGCCCCCTGCACGGCCGCCTTGAGCAAGGCAGGGTATTTCGCGTTCAGAT
The DNA here is from genome assembly GCF_051473855.1 of Sorangium sp. So ce375. Lineage (NCBI taxonomy): Bacteria > Pseudomonadati > Myxococcota > Polyangiales > Polyangiaceae > Sorangium > Sorangium sp. So ce375. The sequence continues at coordinate 1,509,459 of NZ_CP150335.1, read as the reverse complement.
GGGCGACCAGGTTGACCGCACCCCAGCGCGCATGGGCGTCGCGAGCCTCGCGCAGGTACATGGCGCCGATGTGCCTCTTGCCCGCTTGCAGTCGGAACTCGGCGGCGAGCTGGATCGAGAGCGCCTCGATGTGCAGGAAGCGGTGCTCGCGCGCGAGCTCGATGGCCTCGTCGTACCTGGCGATGGCCTCTTCGGCCTCGCCGAGGACGCGGGCGTATTCGGCCTCGACGAGGCGCAGCTTGTGGACGAAGTTCGGCGCACAACCTTCCGCGAAGTAGCGCAGGCGCTCGAGGCCGCGCTCGATGTGCTCCCGCAGCCGCGCCTGCTCCTCGGCGCCGGCGGCGTCGTGCCAGCACTTCGCCGCCGAGAGCGCGAGGAAGAACGGGATATCCGTCACCGGCGGCATGCCAAGGATGTCTGCGCGAAACTTGTCTGCCTCGCGCGCCCGCGACAGCGCTCGCTCCCACCTCCCGGTGACACAGAACAGATAGGCTTCCAGGGTACGAGCGAGCCCTCCCGTGAACCCGTCCCCGTCGGCCAGGAGGGACTGCGACCCTCGCGACAACGGCTCGTCGTTCAGGAGCTTCGGGGCGCCCTCAGGGGTCATCAGCACCTCACAATAGGACGCGATCGCCTCGAAGTGGTGCCTCCCCACGGCGTCCCCCGCGCGCTGCACGAGATCCCAGCGAGCCTTGACCTGCGCGTCGACCTGGCCGAGCGGCAGGCCACGCCAGACGCGGTGATAGAACAGCTCGGCGAGGAGGCCCCAGCTCGTGCCCTGGAACGAGCCGATCTTCAGGCCGGCCGCCATGCCTCGTTCATAGAGGGCAGCCGTCTCGTCGACAGGCCTGGAATAGACCATGTAGATGCCGTGGAGCACCAGGCACTCGGGGAGCATCGGGGACCCCACGCGCTCCGCGGCGCGCACCCCGGGCTCGACCCAGCGCAAGACGCGGCGGTACATGCCCGTGGCCACCGACCACACATTGGCGAAGCTGCAGAGCATGAGGGTGGCCGCCGGCGTGAGGGCCCCCCGCCGCACCGCCTCGGAGACCAGGCGAACGATGATGAGCGTGTAGAGCATCGGCCGGCCGCCGTAGATGGAGCAGAGCTGCGTCTGCGTCATCAGGGCATCGATGAGCCGGTGCTCCGGGGACTGCTCGGGCGGCATTCGATCGAACGCGCCGAGGTCCTGCTCCAGCCATCGATCCAGCGTGGCCGACTCCTCGAGGAGCGCCGGCTGACACGCTTCGTCCGTCTCGGGGAAGGAGAAACCCCGCTCCGCGAGCGCCGCGATGCCAAGCCCGATTCCGCGCGCATACTGGCCCGTCGCCAGGCAGCAACGGACTCGGATCTCCTGCGCCGACAGCCAGGGCACCGCCCCGAGAGGCCTCGCGAGCAAGCCGAGCGCACGCGCTTCGACGTCCTCGAAATCTCGCAACAGATAGGCCGCCTCGAGGCGCTCCAGCGCTATCTCCACCGACAGCGCTCGCTGTTCGTCGGCGGCTCGCTCGCCGAGGAGCGCCCGCGCGTTCTCCAGCAGGCTGGCCATCAATCGGTGGGAGCTCGCGGCCTTCGCGACGCGGGCGGCCTCCAGATTCATCCGCGCGACGTCATCGAGCTCTTCCACGGACGAGATCCGCGCCGAACCCTGGTTCATGTGCCGCGCGAGCTCCAGGAGCTGCTGCGCCGTGCCCCCTTCTGCTCGATACCGCGCCCAGAGCCGCCGGCCGATCTCGAGGTGCGCGAGGACGCGCTGCTCCGGCGAGATCCGCTCGTAGCTCGCCTGCTGCACGCGGTCGTGCAAGAACCGGTACGCGGCGTCCAGCGCTCCGTCGCCCACCCCCCCGAGCGCCTGCGCCGGGCGATAAGCCCCATCGACCGGCACGACCAGCTCCTCCTGGAGCGCCGGCCATAACGCTCCCGTCACCCGGGCGGGCTCCCACCCGCTCAATCGCTCCAGGTCGTGGAGGTGGAACGTGTGCCCCGCGCACGCCGCGAGCCCCATGAGCTGCTGCGTCGCGTCCGGCATCTCCCGAACTTTGTCCGTCAAGAGCGCCACCACGTTGTCGGTGATCTGCGCTCGCTCCAGGCTCGCTTGATCCCATTGCCATTCCCCGCTCTCCGCGTCCCTCACAAGGAGCCTCTGCCGGTGCAGGGAGAACAGCAGTTGCTCCAGGAAGAACGGGTTTCCTCGCGTCTTTTGCCACTGCACACGCGCGAGCGGCTCCACGCGCCTCGGCTCGCTCTCGAGCGTGCGCGAAAGCCACTTTTGCACCTGCTCTTCGGACAGGGGGCCGACCGTCAGCCTGGATACCTTGGCATCGCTCGCCTCCACGGCCTCCACGAGCTTCCACAGCGGATGCTCGGGCGGCGTCTCGTTGTCACGGTAGGCGGCGATCACCAGCAGCGACCTTCGCTCCACGTCCGTCAGCAGCGTCTGCAGGATGATCAGCGTGGCGCTGTCTGCCCACTGCATGTCGTCCAGGAACATGACGAGCGGCGGGTTCGGCGTCGTGACGGTTCGAACGAAGTTCAGCCACGTCAACTTCTGCCGATTGAGCACCTGCTCGCCCTCCACCGGCGGCACCGGCGGCAGCTTGCCCATGACGAGGTCGAGCTCCGGCACGACATCCGCGATCAGCCGCGCGTTGTCCCCGACCTCGCTCCGGATCCGATCCTGCCAGGTCTCCAGCACCGTCTTCGGGCTCGAGATCCATTGACGCATCAGCCCACCGAACGCCTGGGCTATCGCGGCGAACGGCGTCGACCGCGCGAGCTGGTCGTGTTTTCCTGCGATCAAGAGGCCGCGCCCCGCCTTCGCGATGTCGTGGTAGACCGTGCGCACCAGCGCCGTTTTGCCGATGCCCGACGGCCCTCCGACGAGCAGGAGCTCCGCCGCGCCTCGCTCGGCGCGGGCGAACGACTCGCCTACCCGCTCGACGTCCTGCTCCCTTCCCACGAGCACGTGCGGCAACCGCAGCTTCCGTGAGAAGTCCTTCCTTCCAAGCGAAAAGGGCTCCGCCGTACCACGCTCGTGGAGCGCGCGGAGCGCCTCCTCCAGATCCTCGGCCGCGCCTCTGGCGGTCTGGTACCGCCGCTCCGGGTCCTTCGCCAGGAGCTTCGATATGATCGCCGACACGGCGCTCGGCACCTCCGGCGCGACCGCGTCGAGCGGAGGAGGGCTCTTGGCCAGGTGCGCGTGCACCAGCGAGAGCGGATCGCGGTCCGTGAAGGGCCGCCGCCCCGATAGCACCTCGAAGAGCGTCACGCCCAGCGAATAGAGATCCGTGCGCGTATCGAGCGCACGCGCCGTGCGCCCCGTTTGCTCTGGCGAGATATACGCCAGGGTCCCTTCCAGCGCCTCGGGAATGCTCGCCTCGGTCGCTTCCTGGGACAGCAGCGAGGCGATGCCGAAGTCGAGCAGGGTGACCTGCTCGTACGTGTCATCCACGAGCAGGTTCTGCGGTTTGACGTCCTTGTGCATCACGCCGGCGGCGTGTACGCCCTCGAGCACCCGAGCAAGGCGTCTCCCGAACCGCAGCCCGGCCGCGACCGGCAGACGACCGTGCTTGGCGAGCACCTGATCGAGCGAGCTCGCTCCAGGGTTTTCGAGCACCAGCGCCGCCGTGCCGTCCCGCTGCTCGAACGCGTGCACGCGCGCCACGCCGGGCACGTCCGCGAGTTGCCGGAGCACTTGATGCTCGTGGACCAGTCGCCCCATGACCCGCGGGTTGGGCACCTCGGCGAGCGGGAACTTGATCGCCACCTGCGCGCCCGAGGGGACATGCACCGCGCGACAGACGCGCGTCTCGCTTCCCTCGTATGCGATATCCCTCAGTGCATACTCCGACAGTTCCATGCCGAACCCCTCCCGTGCACCTGCACCGCGGCACGATAGCCGAGTGTGCGTTAAACTAGCCTGGGCAGACCGACACAAGTCAATGCAATTGTGAAAGACGCTTCGCGACTGCCACATTCGCGCACCCCGCGCACGTGCGCGAGCGCACCCGGGTGCGCCGTTTCCAGATCGTGACCAGCGTTGCGCAACGCCGTACACGTTGGCACACGTACAGTTCTATCTATCCTGGGATTGTCGACGTGAAGCAAGTTACAGATACGTCTCTGAGCACATGCAGGGATCGTCGAAGCCGCGCTCCCCGGAGCGCCGCTGCACGCGTGGCCCTTTACAGTCGTCACGCTCCTTGATAGGGTCCACCCTGCGTTTTTCAGGCACTGGGGGCACGATTTGACGCAATTCAATGGTTTCGTGGTCGCGGTCGACGACAATCCCGCCAACCTCGACACGCTCCTCGACGCATTGTCGAGCGAGCACCTGGACCTCGCCGTCGCCACGGATGGCAGCATGGCGATCAGCCTGATCGAGCGCGAGCAGCCGGATCTCGTCCTCCTCGACGTCATGTTGCCAGATATCGACGGTTTCGGGGTGTGCAGGCGCCTGAAGGCCAACCCGCAGACCGCCGACACTCAGATCGTCTTCATGACCGCCTTGAACAATCGGGAGCACCGGCTGCAAGGGTTGAAGGCGGGCGCCGTGGATTACATAAGCAAGCCCTTCGATACCGAGGAGCTCCTCGCGCGGATACGCCCGCACATCGCCGTAAGGCGCATGACGCGAGCGTTGCAGGAGAAAAATGCGAGCCTGGAGTCGGAGGTTCGGCAGCGCGTCGCCGTCGAGGCCGCGCGCGAGGCGCTGCTCGTCGAGCTCATGACCCGTACCGACGAGCTGCGCGAGGCCAAGGAGGGGCTCGAGCGCGAGCTCGTCGAGAAGGGGCACGCGAACGCGGAGAGGACGGCGCTGCACGAGCAGATCATCGCCGCGCAGCGCGGCCGGCTCCTCGAGCTCTCCACGCCGCTCATTCCGATCACGGATCGCATCCTGGTCATGCCGCTCATCGGTACGATGGACAGCGACCGGGCTCAGCAGGCCAACCATGCGATGCTCCACGGCGCCAGCAGCCGAGGCGCCGAGTTCGTGATCATCGATATCACGGGCCTCAAACGTGTGGACGAGAGCGTCGCCACCATGCTCCTCGCTGCTGCCAGCGGCCTGCGGCTCCTGGGGGCGCGCACGGTGATCACCGGGATAGGTCCGGAGGTGGCCCGGACGCTCGTGCACCTCGACGCACCGCTGCAAGGCGTCGTCACGAAGGCCACGCTCCAGGACGGCATCGCCGTCGCAATGCACGTCTCCCGTCATCGAGGGTAGTGCGTCTGCTCTGCCGGAGGCTCCCGCTCGCTTGGCGCCGAATCCGCGTCAGCGACGCGGCAGCCGTCGGTCGACGTGCCCTCGATCGAGCCGTTGTCCGCGGAGCTGCGCCCCGTGCGCGGGTCGTAAATCGCGTTTACCGGGCGAGCGCGAAGGCGAACGGCGCGAGCCCTCGCCTCCGCACCACGGAGGGGATGAGCAAGACGACCGCCTCGGGGCCGCGAGCGGTCTCGATGTCTCCGAGATCTTCGATCCAGTCTGCCGGCCAGCCCAGATCGCCGAGCAACCGCCCGACGACGGCCTTCGCGCCCTCGTCGTTGCCGGAGAGGAACGCGGTCGGGGCCGCGCGCAGGCTCCTTGGATCCGCCATGACGGTGAAGAGCATGGTGTTCAGCGTCTTGACCACGGCCGTCTCGGGCAGCGCGGCCTGCAGGCGCTCGGCGACGCTGCCGTTCGGGTAGAGCAGGCTGCCGGGAAGGCCGTCGGGGCCGCGCACCGTCGCGTTGGAGACGTCGACGAGGATCTTTCCCTTCAACGGATCGCGGAGGGCGCCGAGCCGCTCCACGCTCGTCTCCCCGGGGGTGGCGTTGATGACGATCGCGGCCAGGCGCGCCGTCTCCGCGTGATCCCTGAGCTCGACGCGCGCTCCCGACCATTTCATCGCTGCTCGCACCGGGTCTCTGGCGCCGATCGTGACGGCGTGCCCGGCGCTCGCGAGCTTGTTAGCGAGGACCGTGGCGACCCGGCCCGAACCGAGGATTCCAATGTTTCCCGCGACGTGATCCATGTTCAGCCTCCTCCTCTCATCGGATGGTCGAAAGGACGCCGACCGCGCCGGCGTGGAGCCCGGGCGCTGCAGCCAGGAAGTCCTCGCTGGCCAGGCTCCAGCGGTCCCCGCGTGTGTCCGTGACCGCGCCCCCGGCTTCCGCGACGAGCAGCGCCCCCGCGAGGAGCCCGGAGCGGATCTGGCTGAACTGCCAGAAGGCGTCCATCCGGCCGGCCGCGACCTGAATGAGCTGGAGGGTGGCCGGGACCGAGACGCGCAGGACGAGCGTGCTCCGGAGCATCGCTGTGACGGACATGCCAATCCGCCTGTACGTCTCGTCGTCCTCGCCCGGCCTCGCCTGGCCGGTCCCGACGAAGGCAGCGCCGAGATCCGTCTTCGCCGACGCTCGAATCCTCCTCGTCCCGAGGTATGCGCCGGCGCCCTTCCGGGCGGTGTACGTGTCGCCGGTCAAGGGCAGGTGCATCGCCGTCAGGACCGGCTCGTTGTCGCGGACGAGGGTCGCCGTGACGCACCAGTCCGCCATCCCGTGAACGTGGTTGATGTTCCCCTCGACGGTGTCCGTGACCCACCACTCCCCTTTCGGGAGGGGCCCGCACTCGAGCTCGTCCTCGACCCACCGGGCCTCCGGGCGAGCGCGCGACAAGGGCTCGCGGAGCGCCTCCAGGGAGACCGCATCGTTGGCGGCAAGAGCGGCGAAAATGTCCTCTCGACTCCTCAGGCGCGGCTCTGTCGAGAAGCGACCGACGAGCCGCTCGCCTGCCGCGGAGAGCGCCGCGACGACCGCGGGCAGCAGGGGCTCGTCCTCCGCGCGGCCCGCGCTCCGGTCTCGCCCTGTCGCATCGTTGTTCATCTGCTCGGAACGGGTCGACATGAATCCTCCTCGGACGAGCGGCTCGTGAACCGCTGAACCGCCGCGCGGTGGAATAAACCCTGGACGACTCATGTCGTCCAATGCATAGTTGTTATGAGGAATAATTACCGACATGCATGTGGACCTGAACCTGTTGCCGGCGCTGGACGCGTTGCTCGAGGAGCGGAGCGTCAGCGCTGCGGCGGCCCGCTTGCACCTGTCCCAGCCCGCGATGAGCCGGACGCTGGGGCGCATCAGGGACGCCACGGGGGACCCGATCCTCGTGCGCGCCGGCCGGACGATGGCGCTCACGCCCCGTGCGCTGGCCCTGCGACAGGAGGTCCAGGCCATCGTCCAGCGAGCGCAGGCGGTGTTCGCGCCCGAGCGGGAGCTCGACCTGGCGAGGCTCGAGCGGACGTTCACCGTCCGCTGCCACGACGCCCTCACGACGGCGCTCGGTACGCGGCTCTTGCGAGCGGTGCAGGAGCAAGCCCCTCTCGTGAAGCTCCGGCTCCTGGCCGAGCCCGCGGGAGATACGGACGACCTGCGCCACGGGCGCGTGGATCTCGAGATCGGCTCGGCGGAGCCCGCGCTCCCCGAGATCCGCGGGGAGCGGATCGGCGAAGATCGCATCGTCGTCGCCCTCCGCCGGGCTCACCCGCTCGCGCGCGGCCGGCTCACCGCCAGGCGCTACGCCCAGGCGCTCCACGTCATCGTCTCACGCCGTGGCCGCCTGCGCGATCCGATCGACGACGCGCTCGAGGCTCTGGGGCTGCGGCGGCGCGTCGTCGCGGCGGCTCCCACGTGCGCGGCGGCCATCCATTTCGCCCACGAGAGCGATCTCGTCGTCGCGCTGCCGGCGCGCGTCTGCGGTCCCGTCGTGCGGACGCTGGGCCTCAGCGCCCGTCCGCTGCCGCTCGATGCGCCGGAGCTCAGGATCGTTCAGCTGTGGCACCAGCGCTGCGAGGACGACAGGGCACACGCATGGCTGCGCGGGCAGACGCGCGAGATCGTCCGAGCGATCTGCCATGGAGAGACGTGACCCAGGAGCAGGGTGCCAGTCGCCCAGCGCTCGCAGGCGCTGAGCAGCCTGGCGAACGTGCTCCGCCGCCGGAGGTGCGGCTGGCGCGGCCCTCTCACCCCCTCCTCCGGCGGCGCGGGGCCTTCCCGGCCACCGCCGGCGCCCCGGCGCCGTGGCCGCAGCGCCGCAGCTCCTCCCAGAGCGCCTGCGCGACGACGCCGTGCGGCCGGTCGCGGCGGCGGATCACGAACAGCTCCATCGTGTCGGCCACGAACTCGGGGACCTGCAGCGCCACGAGCTCGCCTGCCGCCAGCGCGCCGGCGGCCACGTGCTCGGGCAGCCCGCCCCAGCCCATGCCCGCGAGGATGACCTCCTTCTTCGCCGCGACGTCGGTGACCGTCCAGCGCAGGCCGCCCTCCAGCACGTTGAGGGACGGCGAGCCGCTCCCCCTCGCGCTGTCGCGCAGGACGATCTGCGCGTGCGCCCGCAGCAGCGCGGGCGGGATCGGCGCGCCGCAGGTGGCCACGGGGTGATCGAAGCGCGCCACGGGGATCACCCGCACGTCGCAGAAGCGCGCGATCTCCACGCCCGACGCGTCGATCCCGAGCGTCGTGGCGACGGCGAGATCGGCGCGATCCTCCCGCAGCGCGTCGGCGGTGCCCGCGAGCCGCTCGGTGCCGAGCTCGATGCGCACAAGGGGATATCGGGCCTGCAGCGCCCGGAAGATGTCCATGATGGGGCCGAGCGGCGTCACCGCGTCGACGGCGAGCCGCACGATCGGCTCCACCTTGCCCGAGAGGCGCATGCCGAAGCTCCGCAGCGCCTCGGTGCCCTCGATGACGGCCGCGGCGCGCTCGTGGAACAGGCGGCCGGCGTCGGTGAGCGTGGCGCGGTACTCCCGGCGATCGAACAGCTCGACCCCCAGCTCGCGCTCGAGGTTGCGCACCAGCTTGCTCACGGCCGGCTGGGACTTGTGCAGCCGCGCGGAGGCGGCGCTGAACGTGCCCTCGCCCGCGACGGCGAGGAAGGCGACGAGCTGATCGTAGGTCATGGCGGCGCCCGCAGGATCAGAACCTGTAGTTATGGAGTCCATCGAAACATACCACTTTCTTGGTTCGAGGGGAGGTCCTAGGTTGTCGACGCGAAAGGAGCGACACTCCATGTCCACCAGGATCGATCGCGTCATCATCACAGGCGCCAGCAGCGGTATCGGCCTCGACCTCGCAAGGCGCTTCCTTGCCGAGGGCTCGAGCGTCATCATGAACGGGCGTGACCCGGAGAAGCTCGAGCAGGCGAGGCGGAGCCTCGACGGCGGCGCGCGCGTCGTCGCGGTGCCGGGCCAGGTGGGTGATCGGGCCACGGCGCGGGCCGTCGCCGCCGCCGCGCGCGAGCGCTTCGGCGGCGTCGACGTGCTGATCAACAACGCCGGGATCTTCGGCGTGAAGCCGTTCCTCGAGAGCACGGAGGAGGACCTGGAGCGGTTCTTCGCCACCAACGTGAGAGGGACGTTCCTGATGACGCAGGCGGCGGTGCCGCTGATGATCGAGGGCGGCGGGGGCTCGATCATCAATGTCGGCACGGTGCTCGTCCAGCAGGCCATGGCGCGGATGCCGGCCTCGGCCGCCATGGCCAGCAAAGGCGGCGTCCACGCGCTCACCGTCTCGCTGGCCGCCGAGCTCGCACGCCACAACATCCGCGTGAACACGCTGGCGCCCGGCATCATCCGCACGCCGCTCATCGGCGATAACGCGGATTCGATGGCCTCTATCCACCCGCTGGGGCGCATCGGAGAGGTGCAGGATACGACGGACGCGGCGCTGTTCCTGGCCAGGGCCGGCTTCGTGACGGGCACGACGCTCGACGTCGACGGAGGCTACTCCCATGGGCGCTGAGGGCCGGCAGCACGTGCTCCTGGTGGGGCTCCAGCTGGAGGACGAGACGACCTACGCCCGCTACCGCGCCGGCATGATGCCGATCCTGTTGTCCCACGGCGGCGCCTTCGGCCACGATTTCGTCGTGGCGCGCGTGCTGAAGGGCGACCCGGGCATCAACCGCGTCTTCACCCTCGTGTTCCCCGACCGCGCGGCGCGGGAGCGGTTCTTCGCCGACGCGGACTACCGCGCCGTGCGCGCCGAGCTCTTCGAGCCCGCGGTCGCGGCGACCTTCATCCTCGGCGAGTTCGAAGCGACGGCGGGCTGAGCCGCCTGCGGCGAGGCGAGGTCGCCGGGCGTCGTGCCGCCGGGCGCCGGGCTCTGGGCTGTACCGATCGCGCGGCTGATACAGTGCTTTCGCGCGGCCCAGCCCCTGTGCCTTCACCGGCGTACGCCGCCTCCTTACGCTCTGGCAATCCCTTACCGGAGCGACCCGCGATGACCGAGCTGCTGCCTCTGGTGACCTATTGTTTCGTGATGTCCAGCACCCCGGGGCCGAACAACATGATGCTCACGGCCTCCGGCGCCAACTTCGGCTACCGCGGATCGCTGCCGCATCTCCTGGGCATCAGCGTGGGCGGCGCGGTCCAGAGCTTCATCACCTGCCTTGGTCTGGGCGCGCTGTTCACCGCCTACCCCGTGCTGCACGGCGTCCTGCGCGTGGCCGGCGCGCTGTACCTGCTGGTGCTGGCGTGGAAGCTGACCGGCGGCGCCGTGCTCAAGGGCGCCGAGGTGCCGCGGCCGCTGTCGTTCGCGCAGGGGGCGCTGTTCCAGGCCGTCAACCCGAAGAGCTGGGTCAAGGCGATCACGCTCGCATCGGTGTTCATGCCGGCGGGCATGGGCGCGGCGAGCGGCGCGCTCCTCGTGTCCGTCGTCGGCCTCGGCATCACCTTTCCGTGCACCTCCGCGTGGGCGCTGTTCGGCGTGGCGATCCGGCATTTTCTGACCGATCCGCGACGGCAGCGGCTGTTCAATGGCATCATGGCCGGCGCGCTGGCGGTGCTGGCGCTCCTGTTCCTGCGCTGACCCATGTTCTCGCTCGACCGCGACTCCGCAGTTCCACTGGCCGATCAGATCGAGGCGCGGCTGCGCGCGCTGATCGAGGGCGCGCGGCTGCCGCCGGGCGCGCGGCTGACGTCGATCCGCCAGCTGGCGGGTCAGCTGGGCGTGAGCCCCAACACCGTGGTGACGGCCTACGATCGGCTGGTGGCGGCCGGGCTGCTCGAGTCGCGCGGCACGGCCGGGTTCTTCGTGTGCGAGGCGGCGTCGGCCATGCCCAACGAGGCGTGGCTCGAGGCGGGAGAGGAGCAGGAGCCGGTGTGGCTGGCGCAGCAGTCCAACGACCAGCGCGCGGGCGTGCTTCTGGCCAGCAGCGGCGCCCTGCCGGCGAGCTGGCTGAGCGACGCCATCCCCGCGGCCGTGCTCCAGCGCGCGCTCGCCCGCAACGACGCGGGCATGGCCGCGCGCTGTCCGCCGCAGGGGCTGCCCGAGCTGCGCGAGCGCATCGCGATGCTGATGCGCTCGCAAGGCATCGCGGCCGACGCGGGCCGCGTGCTCACCACCTGGGGCGGCACGCACGCGATCGACCTGATCTGCCGGAGCTACCTTCAGCCCGGCGACGCGGTGCTGGTGGAGAACCCCGGCTATTTCTTGATGTTCGGCCGCCTGCGCCAGGCTGGCTGCCGCGTCGTGCCGGTGGCGCGAAGGCCGGACGGCATCGATCTGGACGCGCTGGAGGCGGCCTGCCGCGACCACCGGCCCAAGCTGCTGTTCCTCCAGAGCGTGCTGCACAACCCGACCGGCTGGGGCTCGAGCGCCGCGAACCTGCACCGCGTGCTGGTGATCGCGCAACAGCACGGGGTCCTCATCGCGGAGGACGACGTGCACGGTCACTTCCACCCCGGGCACCCCACGCGGCTGGCGCAGCTCTCAGGGCTGGATGGGGTCATCTATTACTCGAGCTTCTGCAAGGCGCTGAGCCCCGCGCTGCGCCTGGGCTACATCGCGGCCGAGACAGCGCGGCTGAAGCCCCTGCTGCGCGAGAAGATCTACTCGGTGCTGACCACCGGCGCGCTCAACGAGCTCGTGCTGCTGGAGGTGCTGTCGGCCGGTCGGTGGCGCAAGCACATCGACCGCCTGCAGCAGAAGCTCGGCGCGGCGCGCAACGCTGCAGCGCGCCGCCTGCGCGACGCCGGCGTGCAGCTCGACCACCCGGGCGAGGGCGGGCTGTTCCTCTGGGGGGAAGCGCCGCCCGGCGTGGACGTCGACGAGCTGGTGAAGGACGCGTATCTCAACAAGATCCTGCTGGCGCGCGGCGCGACCTTCAAGGCCGATGGGGCGGCGGATCCGCACATCCGGTTCAATGTAGTGTTCAGCCAGCACGCGAGGGTGGCAGAGCACCTCGGGCAGCGGTTCGCGGCGCTGGCGAGCGCGCGGGCGGCGATGGAGCGGGCGGAGGCGGCGGTGGTGCGAGACGACGAACCGTGGCGAGGGCTCGAGCGATGAGAGGCGCGTCGCCGTCCTTTACACGACTACACGACGAGGCTTTGACGGGCGCGCGGCCGCCGGGGCTCGCCGGTACGGATGCCATCGCCGCCCGAGTCGCCCGTTGGCCCGCGCGGCCGGCACCCAGGCGTGGAATCAAGGTGTGTAGACGATGTCGCCGTCGTTGAAATAGCCGCCGGGGATCGAGGCGCCGACCGCGCCGTAGTAGTTCACGTCGACGTAGTCGACACCCGCGCCTGGGCTGCCGTAGTCGACGAACACGAAGCGGTTCGCCGCGGCGAACGTGCCGCCCGAGCCCCAGCACGTGCCATAACCATCGAAGTTCCAGCTCGCGCCGCTCACGACGTTGGGGCGGAAGCGCAGGTAGCGGCAGGTGACGGGGTCTTCGCCAGGTTTGTGGATGACGATCGTGAAATGCCCCCTGAGCGAGCCGTCGGCCTGCTGGCTCACCGAACCCATGAAGCTGCCGTAATCGCGCACGCCCCAGCCGGAGAGCGTCGGCAGCGGCCCGGCCGCCGCGGGGGACGTGAACGCGGTGACGGCCAGGCCGGCGGCCATCGTGAGCGACAGGACGAGGGAGCGGGTCTTGTGGGTCGTGTTCGTGGGCAGCATCGTCTCTCCTTGGTCGTTGCAGCGAGCGTCGCGCGCGGCTTGTTTCGCGCGGAGACGAGGGGGACACTCGCACGCGCCGTACCAGGGCCGACGAGGGGAGCGGGTCGAGCGGGAGAGGCGGTTTCAGCCGAGATTCTGGACGTTGCGCGGCGCGAGGGGGGCGGGGCTGGAGGGGCGCGCCTCCATGTCGGGTGGTGGCTCGCGGCACCATGGGGGGCGCGACCCGCCGTGCCTTGGTGAGAGGGCATCACAAGCAGGCTTCGCTCTGACAAGCAGGCTTCGGCATCGAGGGCGCGCTCGCGCCTTCGTCTGGCGCAGAGAGGGAACCGCCATGGCGCCCGCTGCTCGGGGCGAACAGAAATGAAGATCATCTCCCTCTCTTCCCTTGCGCCCGTTGCGCCCTTGCGGTCTTCTCCCTCTTCTCATTCACGCGGCCCAACAGCCCGCTGCTGCCCGCAGCGCTTCGCGCCGCGGCAGACTGGAGCTGCGTTGTGCGGCTGTCCTGCCGAGCTCCGGCGTCGCCGGTACGACCGGGTGCGCACGCCGCTCGTCGTGGCGCGGCGCATGAGGTATGATGCACCTCTTACCTCCAGTTGCTGGCAACCGCATGTCACGCTAGCCTGGCATCCAAGGAGTCTGATTTGGAAGCGGAGCAGCGGATCGAGTATGGCACCATGACCGACGACGTGTACGCGAAGCTGCGCGTACACGCTTACGTCGACGACCGCTACGCCGGGCATGTCTTCCAGTACCTTGTACTTCCGTCGTTTGGCGCCCCAGTTGCCTGGGATGTGTTCAGACGCCGACGTGAAGGGTACGATGACGATCACGTCCTCGTAAGAACAACATGGGACTGCGGCGCGGACCGCAGCAAGTTCAGCACGCCGGTCGAGCGCCTCCGCCATCCGTATCCCCTCGTTCCAACCATCGAGGTGCACCAACTCGCGGCGCCGTCGGACACTCTGCGTGAGCTCGCGGTCGAGCTCGCAGGGCTTGAGATCCGCATCGGCTCACTGGGGGTGGGCGGCCTCGACGGGACGACGTACGAGATCGCCCTCGACCAGCCGCCCCACCACATCCCGTTTGCGGCGAAATGCCGGCTCTCTTTCTGGCACGAGCCGCCCACGGGCTGGAGAGGTCTCGGCGCGTGGGTGTCGCGCGCCGAGCGCGTCTTCATCGAGGCGTGGAGCACGCATGGTCCCGCGGCGCGAGTTCCGCTGCCCATCCGGGCCATCGACGACGGTGCTGCGCGGCAGGAGGCGCAGCGCGCCTTCCACGCGGGAAGCTATGCTAGAGCCGCCGAGCTTCTCGCGGATGTCGCCTCGCGTGAGCGGCTCACGCCGGCCGAGGCGAAGATGCTCGAGCTGGCGTTGAAACGCATGGGTGGCGGCCGTGGGGGTTAATTGGCACCATGGCCGCACCGGCCGCCATCTACACAGCGGGCACCTGCTTGACGATATCGATGATCGCGGCGCGCACGAAGGCGCACGCGTCGTCTCCGTCGAGCGCGGCGGGCCAGAGTAAGTCCATGCCGCCGGCGGGGTGCGCGAAGGGAAAGGGCGCGCTGCGAAGGTGCGGCCGCTGCCGCAGGAGCTGCGCCGCGAAGACGTCGGGCAACGTCGCCACGAGCGGGCTGCCGTCGACGATGGCGCCGATGGCGCTGAAGCTCGCGACCGAGCAGCGGACACGCCGCTCGACGCCGAGCCTGTCCTCGACCGTGCCGCGGAGGTCGGCGTTGTACGAGACGATGACGTGCTCCTGCGCGAGGTACGCGCGCTTAGTGGGGCGCGCGCCGAGGCGCACGTGGCGCGGGTCGAACAGGCAGACGAAGTGGCCGCGGTTGAGCGGCGTGTGCAGGATGCCCCGCGGCACCTTGCCGACGACCGTGGCCGCGAGGTCGACGCGACGGGTCGCCAGCGCCTCGAACACCGTGCGGAACTGGACCGGTGTGCAGATGAACCGCATCTTCGGCGCCTCGCGCCCGAGCCGGCGCAGCAGCGGCGCCAGCAGCCACTCGTCCGAGAAGTCGGAGAGCCCGAGGCGGATCGTCCGCTCGCTCGTGCGCGGATCGAAGCGCGCCGGAGCGAGCGCGGCCTGGACCATCGCCTCGAGCAGCGGACGCACCTCGGTCACGAGCCGCGCTGCCCGGCTCGTCAAGATCACGCCGCGGCCATGGCGCACGAGCAGCGGGGTGTCGAGCGATGCGCTGAGCCGGGCGAGCGCCGCGCTCACCGCCGACTGTGTGAGGTAGAGCCGCGCGGCCGCCTTCGTGACCGATCCCGTGTCGGCCACGGCGACGAGGACGCGCAGAAGGTTGAGGTCGAGATCTCTGGCATGAACAGCGCTCATGGTTGCCATGCATGCTATTTGCTGGTGTGACGTGTGACCAGCACTAGGATCGAGCGCATGACGACTACAGAAAAGCTCGGCGGTCGGTTCACGTTCCCCGGCACGGCGCTCACCGTCCACCGCATGGGCTACGGCGCCATGCAGCTCGCGGGCCCGGACGTCTGGGGACCGCCGCGTGATCCCGAAGCGGCTGCAGCGGTGCTGCGCGAGGCGATCGCGATCGGCATCGACCACGTCGACACGAGCGACATCTATGGGCCACACGTCACGAACCAGATCATTCACGCCACGCTGCATCCGTATCCCAAGAACCTCGTGATCGTGTCGAAGGTCGGTGCGCGGCGTGGCGCGGACAAGTCGTGGATCCCGGCGCTCTCGCCCGCCGAGATCCGCTCGGCGATCCACGACAACCTGCGCCACCTCGGGCTCGACGCGATCGACGTCGTGAACTTGCGCATGATGAGCATGACGCCGACGGAAGGTCCGCTGGACAAAGAGCTCTCTGCCCTCATCGACCTCAAGCGCGAGGGGCTCGTCCGCCACATCGGTCTCAGCAACGTGACTGCGCGTCAGGTCGAGCAGGCGCAAGCGCTCACCGAGATCGTGTGCGTGCAGAACCACTACAACCTGGCGCACCGCGGAGACGACGCGCTCATCGACGCGCTGGCGAAGCAGGGCATCGCCTACGTGCCGTTCTTCCCGCTCGGCGGCTTCACGCCGCTCCAGTCATCCACGTTATCGAAGGTCGCGAACGAGCTGGGCGCGACGCCGATGCAGGTCGCGCTCGCGTGGCTGCTGCACCGCGCGCCGAACATCCTGCTGATCCCGGGCACGTCGTCGGTCGCGCACCTGCGCGAGAACGTGGCCGCGGCGTCGCTCGTGCTGCCGGCAAAGAGCATCGCCGCGCTCGACGGAATCGCGCGTGAAGGCACCAAGTAGTCGTGTCGCTGCCGCTGGGCGCGAGGGAGCTCGCCTGAGCTTCACCTCGAGGCCGATCAACCGCGTCGCCCAACGTGATCGGCCAGGCGGCGGCGGAGCCCCAGCTCCAGGAGCAGGCGCGAGCGGTGCCTGGAGCTGTTCGATGTCACCAGCAAGGGCGTGGCCGAGGTCTGGCTGCTGGGCCAGCAGGAGATTGACTTTCGGATCGCGTTTGGATTTCCTTCTATGTAGTGGCAAGAGAGATCCCTAGCCCCCCCGGGGCTATCGTAGAAGGGGAGGCGGCCCCGGCGATGGCGCGGCCCGCGCAGGCAGAGCGGCGCTGGCTCTCGGCGGCGATCCCCGGCGCGCTGTTCGCGCTGGCCCTGGCGGTGAGGCTGGTGTTCGTGTCGCGGTATCACTCGCCGGAGGACTTCGTGTTCTCGGACATGTGGGTCCATGACCATCGGGCGAGGAACTTGCTCTCGGGGTCGTTGAGCGCCTGGGACACGTTCACGCCCGTGGGCTACCCGGCTCTGCTCGCGCTTGTGTACCGGCTGGGCGGGACGGCGCAGACGGTGGGGCTCCTGCAGGCGGTGCTGGGCGCGCTCACGGTGGTGGCGACGTGGCAGCTGGCGCGGCGGGTCTTTCCGGGCTGGGTCCCGGCCCTGTGTGTGGGTGTGGCCACCGCCTTGCACGTGCCCGCGGTGTTCTACACGGGCTTCTTGCTCACGGAGACGCCGTTCTCGTTTCTTGTGCTGGCTGGCGCCTGGGCGCTCGTCGTGAGCATCGAGCGGCGCTCGCTCCTGGGTCTCTCGATCTGCGGGCTGCTCTGGGGGGTCGGCGCGACGGTGCGGCCCAACCTGCTGGCGTTCCTGCCGTTCGTGCCGCTCATCCTCTGGCTCGGGTCGGGGCGCCGGTGGCGTGACACGGCCGTGGCGACGCTGGTGCTGGCGGGCGCGTTCGCCGTGCCCGTGCAGGCCGCCGCGGCCCACAACGCGCGCATCGTGGGCACGCCGACGCTGGGCACGAACGGCGGGCTCAACTTCTATCTGAACTTTGCGTCGGTGCGCGGGGTCCTCTTTCGCGACCAGGTCGGGCAGCACCGGATAACGCCCATCCCGAACCTGCTCTATTACCCGAGCGATGAGTGGGTGAAGGTCCCGTTTTACGTGGACGCTCACTACTACCGGCGGGGCCTCGGGCTGGTGCGCAAGGAGCCAGCGCGCCTGGGGGTCACGGGGCGCAACCTGACGGAGGCCGCCGGGGTGGGCCGCCAGGGGTACTGGCCCGGAAATGACCAAGAGCCCTGGCTGCGGGCGCAGCGCCAGGCGTTCTTCTACCTCGCGATCGTGCCGAGCCTGCTGGGGATCGCGCTGCTCGCACGCCGGCGCCGGTTCGCGACGCGGTCGGTCCTGCCGCTGACGATGGCGGCGGCGCTGGTGCTGTCGAGCATGGTCACCGTGCTGTTCTTCCTCGGCGCCCCGCGCATGCGGGTGCCGTTCGATCCGCTCCTGATCCTGCTCGCCGCGGCCGCCTACGTGTGGGGCCTCGAGGCCCTGAAGCGCCGGATCGAGGCCAGGCGCCAGGGCCGCGCGGCCCCGCCGGCGCCGGCGTGAGCTCAGTCCTTCAGGGACGCCCCCTTGTCCAGGTCACGCCGTCAATCCTGGAGCGAGCCATTCCCCCGCTGTAGCGCTCTCTGGTGCATCCGGGCAACGGGGGCCTGGTCGCGAGCCGGAGGTCCTCGGTATCGACCTCTAAACGTCACATCCCGTCGCAGAGCGGGAGCGGGTCAGGACACTCCGTCGGAAGGCGCGGCATCGTCTGAATGCAGCCGGATACGCCCTCGAAGGTGTTCGTCGGACGGAAGTTGACGAGCGTACCGTCGAAGCCCTGCGTGATGCCGTGACCGGCGATTTCCTTGAACACGCTGTTGGTGATGAAGGCGCTCGGCGGCTGCATGCTGAAAATCACCGCTGCTTCGGCGGTCTCGACGTTCCCGCTGCACGTGACACGACTGCAGCCGCAGTCGTAGCCGGCGTACTCGATGCGCACGTGGTCGAAGACGTTCTCCGCTCGAGGGATGCCGCCAAACCACAGCCCGCGCCAGTCACCAGCACGCGGCGTAGGCGACGCCGAGGTGAAGACGATCGGCTCGTCCGCGGTCCCGAGCGCTCGCACGACCGCGGTCGCAGGTTCTTCTGTCGTGAAGTGCTGGATCTGGAAGGCGGTCTTCGGCTCGAACTTCATGACGACGCCTGGCTCGATCGTGAGCGTGACGACCTTTCCATCCGCACCGCCGCCGATGGTGAAGGAGTCGCTTTCACCGTCGCCCATGTGGTACGGCACGCCGCGCGCGTGAAGCGTGGCATCCGCCGTGAGACCGCTCCCGGCGGTCCCGTCGCCCTCCGTGCGCACGAGGATCTCGTCCTTCCGGTTGCCGGTGTATTGACCGGTCGGGAGCGAATCGATGGCTTGATCGGAGATCTCGAGCGGGTACGGCGCCTCGTCGTCTCCGGACTCCGTTACGGTCAGCTCTTTCGATCCGGCGACGAACAGCGAGCGACGCTTGAGCCAGAGGCCCGTGCCGCGGGACTTCTTCACGGTGACATGATCGACGAAGAACACGGGATCAGGTGGGGTCTCGTCGTCGCCGACCGAGACGAGCGTGGCGCCGCGCTCGAAATCGTCTCCGCCGCCGTCCTCGAACGTGGCGTAGGCAAAACGCGCCGTGCCCGGCGCGACGACGTAGACGCTTCCCCAGCGCGCCCCATCCTCGCCGGCGAAGGAGATAGGCTGACCCGCGGTGCCCTCCGCGATGAGCGTGCCGCTGTTGGGTGTCAGGGGATACGCGACCTGAATTCGCTTCCCGGCAGCGACGAGGACCGAAGCGCAGGGCTCGATCGTGAGCGTCGCGCCGTCGCGGACGTTCACGTCGCCCTCGACGATGTGTGGGCTGCCGTCAGCCGTCCACACTTCGCCATCCTGGACGTCACCCGAATGCCTCGTCGGGCCCGCCGTCGGAGTAGCGCAGCCGGCGGGGGGGCTCTCTTCGTCGGGGTTCGCGACGGGGTCCTCCTGCGGCTTGCAAGCGGGAGCGAGGGTGAGCAGGCAGGCGAGCGGTACGTGAGCGGCAAAGCTAGAACGCGATCGCGTCATCGACATAGGTCCTTTCGATAGCGGATGATGCCCGTCGCGAGCCGGGTTGCGGAGCACGAACGTCTTCATAGGTACCTACGGGCCGCCGGACCAGCGCGCCATGATGCATCTGCGCCATCGAACGGCACTGCCGGGCTCCAGCTCCCATGAAATGGCAACCTCGTCACCCGCCGCGGAGCCCCTGTAGGAATTCCGCCCCCCATTTTGCGTTGTGCCTCCCGGGCAGGGCCTCTACGAACCTGCTCCCGCTATAGGCGACATGAGGCGTCGGCATCCGCCGGGGTAAGCTGTGTCTCTTCGGCCTCAGCTCGACACCCTCGTTCACGGTCCCTGGGAATGAGGAAGTCCGCTGAGTACCGTGGCTCATCGGCTTCCCTATGTCAACCACCCTGTGCACCGTGGCTGTACTGTGTAACGGCCACTACGAGGAGATTGACTTTCGGATCGCGTTTGGATTTCCTAGCCTCTTCACTGGTTAGCCGGGCGACACTGTCTCGATTCAAGGGAGGCGACGTCTTGCCGTACCGCGACAAGCTGGATGCTGCTTCGGGAACGGGGAAGCTGATCACGGTCCGCCGCTATCTCGATCCGGTCGCGGCTCAGATGGACCGCACGCTGCTCTCGGCGAACGGTATCGAGTCTCACGTGTTCGAGGCGGCGAGCTACAACCCGTTGCTGAGCGGCGCCGCCGGCGGCACGCAGCTCCAGGTGCGCGAGGGCGATCTCGAACGCGTGGAGAGGCTCCTCGAGGTCCATCCCGGGGAGGCCGCTAACGACGACGACGACGAGGAGGCGGCCGGGGTCCGCTGCCCGCGCTGCGAGCTCCCCTACTGCTTCCACGAGCGCCTGCGCCTCGAGGGCTCGAGCGCCGCCACCGCGCTCGCGATCCTCGCCGCGCCGCTCTTGCTGTTCTTGCCGAGGCGCTGGCACTGCCACAAGTGCGGCCATGTCTGGGACGATCCGAAGGAGGGGCCCGCCGCGATGACGAAGCTCGAGGAGGGCGATCCGCGGCCGGTCTTCCGCCTGCGGCGCGCGCACTCGGGCATGGGCCTGTTCCTGGGCCTGTTCGCGGGCTTCTGCGGGGCGATCCTGGTCGCGGCCGCCCTGCCGCGCGGCGCCGGTGGGGAGCTCGCCTTCGCCGTGCTCGTCGGAGCGGCCTTCGTCGGCTGGGCCGTCGGTCGCTGGTGGCAGTACGATCTCTGCTCCGAGCCGGGCTGCCGCACGGCGCTGACGTCCGATCGGAGCGAGTGCCCGCGCTGCAGCGGCGCCATCGCCGGCGTCGTTCGGTCGGCTGAAAAGCACTACGCGGCGGCCGCGGATTTCCGGCGCGAGCTCAGCGCGCTGCGGGCGGCGGACCGGGCGCGCGAGGGCGAGAAGAAGAGAAAGAAGAAGCGGCCAGCCGGCGCTGCGGGTTGACGACGAATGGCCGTAGCTGCCAGACACGCGGATCGCTGGGAGCGGCGATCCCGCGTTGTACGCGTCGGAGGAGCGCCCGGGGAGCGCAGCCGGATTGGGCATCAGAGGGGTCGAAAGCTGATTGCGCAGACGACGGTCGCCGCCTTGCCGCTCGCCAGCGCCCGCGGGCTCTACCGACACCGTCTCGTTCACTTGCGCAGAGCGCTGGCGATCTGGCCGACGAGTATGGCCCAGGGCATGTCGAGCGCGGCGTAGACGGCGCCCGCCTCCGGACGGCCGTTGTCCTTGAGGATCTCGACCATCATGGTCGCGTAGTCGGACAGGATGACGCCGGCTTGCTGCATGCGGAACAGGTTCACGTCGTGCTTTGTCTCGCTGAACGTCCCGGAGGCGTCGACGGCCACATACGCGTCCAGTCCGCGCGCGACGGCCGTCATCGCCGGGAAGCCCGCGCACACCTCGAGCGAGATACCGGCGAAGATGAGCTTCTTGCGGCCGGTGGCTTCGATGGCCTTGGCGACGCGCGGGTCATCGTAGGCGTTCACGGTCGAGCGATCGATGATCTCGATGCCGGGCAAAGCGTCGACGAGCTCGGGGAAGGTCGGCCCCCACATGCTGTCGCGCGCCGTCGTGGTGACGACGATCGGCAGCTTGAGCGCCCTGGCGGCCTTCGCCAGGGCGACGACGTTGTGCTTCAACTCGCCGGTCGAGTAGTCGCGGACGCCGGTCATGAGGCCGACTTGGTGGTCGACCAGGATGACGGCGGCGTTGTCCTGGGTGAGCGGCACGTACTTGCGCATGGTCATCGGGTCCTCCTGGGTTCGTCTCCTGATCCCGGTGGGTCCGGAGCTTCGGGGTCACGATCGTTTGCCGTGACGACGCGAGGACTAACCGCTGGACGAACAACCCAAAAGACGTCAATTTTCGAACTCAGCGTCCGATCGATTGGACGATGGGGAAACATGTTGGATTTGAACGATTTCTTCCTGTTCGTACAGGTGGTCGACCGGGGAGGATTCACGGCCGCGAGCCGCACGCTGCGGACCCCCAAATCGACGCTCAGCTACCGCATGCAGCAGCTGGAGAACAACCTCGGGGTCCGGCTCCTCAACCGCACGTCGCGCAAGTTCGGGACGACGGATGCGGGCGAAGAGCTCTATCGGCACGCGGTCATCATGCTCCGCGAAGCCGAGCTGGCCGAGGCCACGATCCGCCAGCGCTTGGGCGAGCCGAGCGGCACGATACGCTGCACCGGCGGCATGGCGACGATGCAGTGTGCGATGTCCGACATCGTCGCGGATTTCCTTGTGCAGTACCCGAAGGTCAACGTCGTCGTGCACGCGGTCGACCGCGCCGTCGACATCGTCGGAGAGAACTTCGACGTTGCCATCAGAGCGCACTCCGATCCGCTGCCGGATTCCAATCTGGTCCAGCGGACGCTCGCGCCCGCCCCCTGGTACCTGTTCGCCGGCTCCGACTACCTCGACAAGAGAGGCGAGCCGCAGAGACCCCAGGATCTGCGCGAGCATCCATCGCTGTTCATGATGCGGACCGGGGTCGAGCCGGTGTGGCGGCTGCGCCACGTCCGTCAGGCCAAGAATGAGGCCGTGGTGCCGCTGACGCCGCGGCTGTTGAGCGACGACATGGTCGGCCTGCAGCAGGCGGCGATCAGAGGTCTCGGGATCGTCGCCCTGCCCGGCTACGTCTGCCGGGCGGCCGTGAAGTCCGGCGAACTGCGCCGGGTGCTGCCGAGCTGGATCGCGGGCGACTCCACGATCACCGCGCTCATCCCCCACAGGCAGGGGCTGCTTCCATCGGTGCGCGTCTTCCTCGATCATGTGGCGGCCGAGCTTCCGAAGACCGTGCGGATGTAGATCGTCCAGCCAGCTGGACGCTACGTCCCAAACATTGTGTCTTTTCGGTCGACGTTCCCGCCCCTAGAGTGGCCATGTCCAGCGATGGAGAATGAGGATGTCGGAAACGCAGCTGCAGGATCGCCAACGGAGCAAAACGGAGATCATCAAGCTCTCGTCCGAGGAGCGGCAGCGCGAAGCCGCGCTGCGCGAGCGGTTCGCCAGCTTCTGGGCGACGGCGACGGGAGACCAGAGGACCGTCTACGATGCTTTCATCTCCAGCTCTCCTTTGACCAGCGACGTCACGCTCGAAACCGTCGATGAGGCGGGCGTGCGGGGCTTCCTTATCCGCCCGCAGCAGGCCGAGCCGAAGCGCGCGATCCTCTTCCTGCACGGCGGCGGCTACGTCCTCGGCTCGGCGAAGGCATACCGCGGATTCGTCAGCCAGATCGTCAGCCGCACGAAGGTTCCGGCGCTCGTCATCGATTATCCTCTGGCGCCCGAAGCTTCGCTGCCGGCCGCTCCAAACGCGGCGCGGACCGCATCCCTGTTCCTGGTCGCCAAGGGCTTCGACCGCATCGCGATCGTCGGCGACTCCGCGGGCGGCGGCCTCACGCTCGTGACGCTGGCGGGGTTGACCGGGAAGCCCGCTGGTCCGCCGCCGGTCGCGGGCGTCGTGTTCTCGCCGTGGGCGGATCTCTCCTTCACCGGCGCGTCGATGACGGATCCGGGCATTGTGGATCCGTTGATCGGGCACGACTACCTGCAGGACTGCGCCCGCAAGGTTCTCGGCGCCCATGGCTTCTCCGATCCGCTCGCCTCGCCGCTGTTCGGCGACCTGAAAGGCCTGCCGCCGCTCCTCATCCAGGTCGGCACCGACGAGCGCCTGCTCGACGATTCCAAACAGTACGCCGCTCGCGCGGCGAAGGCCGGAGTCCCCGTCGAGCTCCAGATCTTCGAGGGCATGCACCACGTCTTCCAGCTCGACGTCGCGCACCTCGAAACCAGCAGGAACGCGCTCGATCGCGCCGCCCGCTTCCTCCGCGACGCCTTCGCTCGCAGCTGAAAGGGGCCCGTCGGAAGAGGAGAAGCCCCAATGGCCAACGAGGCCCAGGACTTCGACGTCGTCATCGTCGGCGGCGGATCCGCAGGCGCCGTGCTCGCGAACCGCCTGAGCGAAAGCCGGGACCGTCGGGTTCTTTTGCTTTAAGCTGGCCAGGCGTACACGCCAGCGAGCTATCCTGACGTGATCGCGAGCGTGCGCTGAAACCCGAAGCCAAGTCGATGACCGCGGTCGCCGATGCGTCGATCATGCCGGACATCATCTCGGCGCCGACCAACGTGACGACGATCATGATCGCCGAAGCCATCAGCCGCAAGCTCCGAGGCGACGAGCGGCTTGGGCCTCGCTGGACGCGCGCCCGACGTCGCCCAGCGCTCAGCGTGCGCCGTACGGTGGGACGGCCACTACGAGGAGATTGACTTCCGGGTCGCGCTTGGATTTCCTAGCCCCAGAAATTTAAGGATGGCCATCGATGACGTTCATCAAGCTGACATATTCCTCGGGCAACCGTCAGCCTCTTCATATTCGTCCTGATGCCATCGAATTTTTGTTACAGGAGGAGCAGGGGACGCTTCTCAATGTGCTTTATGGACGACGTTACCTAGAAAGTCGCCCGATCGAATCCTTGCTAAGCGTCATCCACGGGGATGATCCACTCGTAGAAATTCCATTTTTAAAGAAATCGACACAGGCACGTGGACACATTCGCCTCAGCGCGATTGAGTATATTACAGACATTGGCGACACAACGACGGTGCATACCTCAAGCGGTCGATATTACACGACCGCAGAGTCACCGAGCGAGTTGATGACCAGATTCCCCGGCGAGGCATTCGACTGCATGCAGAGCAACGGCGGGCAAGCCGTCTATTTTCGACGCGATCGATTGCTCGGAGCGTCTCCCCTCCAAAATCTACCCACATATATCTACACATTCAACAGTCGGGAGAGCCTGTACAGCGACCAGCTCGAATCGAATTGGATAGCGGACATGACAGCCGCTCAGACCACATACGGACGAGCATTTTTCCGAGCGAACAGGATAAAAGGCTTTCGGACGGACCGAAGTGGAAACATCGAATTGCACGGGGCGGTCAAGCTTGCAGGCGTATCGGCCGAGGCTTTGCTGAAAGCGTGCCCGATCGCGCATCCGGTGTCTTTCGCGCAATGCGCCGCCGGACAAGGCGGGTCGGAATATAGATACGACTGGGTGTTGAATCGGAATACAATCGACGCGATTGTTCCGAGAAATCCTGGATTAGGCTTGGACACCTATATCGGCACCCCATTCCTAGGTCTCGACACGTTCGATCCGATCGACAAGCTTATAACTCAGCTTGACGTGACGTCATTTATTCGATTGACCCGCAGCTCGGACGGGCGCGGCCCGAACGTTCCATCAGACTACAACAGCCGGCATCCGTGGGCCTACTATCGTCCGGAATCTATTCTGGCCATGGAAGCGGGAGGCCATGGAACAGCAATTTCAACGGGAGCCCATTCGCACATCGTCGACGAAACACCGGAAGAAGTTCTAGCTTCTTTAGTTGACCCAAGGAATCGATAAAACGTTGTAGATCTCTTCAGAGCGAGCGGGTTGCATCGGGATCACCTCCTTCAGGTCCAATCTCATGATCGCCCTGGTCGCCATCGCCCTGGTGTTCACCACCGTCCCGATCGCCGTCTTCATCACGAAGATCATCGGTCGATGCGGAGCGGAAGAGAGCGAGAGCACCGATCTCGTTGGAGTCGCGAGGAATTCAACAGAAGGGAAGAGCAACCGCAAGGGCGCGAGGGGCGCAAGGGGATGGCAAGAAAATATCTCGTCTCTGGTCCCTTGCGCCCCTTGCGCCCTTGCGGTTGCTCTCCTCCCCGCATTCCTTGCCCTTGGAGCTTGCTTCGCGGCAGAACGGTCGGATCTCACAGCTTATTGAATCCAGACGACTTTCAACCTGTTCGACGCTCCAGGCGCTCCAGGGCCGGGCCGGCGCCCTCGTCGAGTCGGTCGTCGCGCGAGCCGCGAGACGCCACGCACCGCGCATCAGGCCACAGCGTGACATGTCACGCTCGCGGCGTGACATGTCACGCGACATGTCACGCTCGCGGCGTGACATGTCGCGCGGAGGTCATGGAGGCGACAGCGCCGGCGCGAGGCGGCGGCGCCGCGCCAGCCTCATGACGGCTGCGACCCGGAGCCATTAGCGGGCCGCGCAGGCGCGCCGAAGGGGATTGCAGCGCGAGGTGGCGGGAGACGAGCGCGCCCCTCTGCGAGCATCGGCTGGTACGCCTCCTGCATACGACGCATCGACGATATCTCGACGATATCGTGCGCACAGGAGGCCTGCCGCCTCCAGGCGCCGGTGGCTTAAGAGGAGATCCGCGATGCATTTCCAATCACCATTTCAATGATGGCTATTCATCTTATGGACGTGGCTCGTAGGCGGGGCGCTGTCGGCGGGCGGCGCCGGCTGCGGCCCCGAGCAGCCCGCCGGCGACGACCTGCGGCAGCAGTTCCCTGATCAGGCAGCGCAGGTCCTCGAGGTCAGCGAGGAGTTCGTCGCGACGGACAGCGGCTTCGCGCTCGCCTCGACCAGCGATCCGAGCGGCGAGCTGGATATCGAGGCAGCGCTGCGGCGCCGCGGCGGGCTCCACGCCGCCTTGCCGGCCCGCGGCGAGAGCGAGATTCGGTTTCATCTGCCCGGCGGGTTCGAGGCGCGCGTGCGCGAGCTCGACGCCGAGGGTGAGGGCGAGCTCGCCGAGCGCGCGGTGGCGTATCCGCGCAAGGACGGCACGTCGTTCTGGTCGGCGATCGACGCGGGCTACGAGGAGTGGCTGCTGCTCGACGCGGGCGTCGCTCGCGCGGACGCGCCTGCGGCGGCCTGGGAGGTCGAGGGCGCGACGCTCCGGCAGCAGGGCGACGCGGTCGAGGTGGTCGACGAGGCCGGCGCGGCGCGGCTGCGCGTGACGGCGCCGGCGGCGTACGCGCGCGGCGGGCGGCCGATCGCCGCGCGCCTCGCGGTGCACGGGGCGACGATCGAGCTGTGGGCCGACGCGGGCGGCGAGCCGGCGCTGATCGACCCGATCTGGACGCCGGTGGCCTCGATGGGCGCTTCGCGCAGCGCGCACACCGCGACGCTGCTCCAGAACGGCAAAGTGCTCGTGGTGGGCGGCTACAACGGCGCCGTGCTGGCGAGCGCGGAGCTCTACGACCCGATCGCCAACAGCTGGTCATCGGCGGGCGCGCTGACCACCGCCCGCCGCTATCACACGGCGACGCGGCTGAACAACGGCAAGGTGCTCATCGCGGGCGGCAGCGACGCCTCCAACACGTCCCTCGCGAGCGCCCAGGTCTACGACCCGAACACCAACACCTGGTCGTCGGCCGGCACCCTGGCCGCGGCGCGCTCCGCGCACACCGCGACGCCGCTCGGCAACGGCAAGGTGCTCGTGACCGGCGGCATCGGCGCCACCTACCTGGCGAGCGCCGAGCTCTACGATCCCGGATCCAACAGCTGGTCGTCGGCCACGGCCATGGCCACGAGCCGCAGCGGGCACTCGGCGACGCTGCTCCTCGACGGCAAGGTGCTCGTCTCGGGCGGGCGCAACGGCAGCTACCTGACGAGCGCGGCGCTCTACGACCCGAACAACAACACGTGGGCGTCGGCCGGATCGATGAGCACCGGGCGCTATCGCCACACGGCGACGCGGCTCCTGGACGGCAAGGTGCTCGTGGCGGGCGGCTACAACTCGACCTCTTTCGAGCTGTCGAGCGCCGAGATCTACAACCCGGCGACGCTCACCTGGAGCGCGGCCGCGTCGATGACCAACCCCCGCTCCTCGCACACGGCGACGCTGCTCGACGGAGGCAAGGTGCTCGTCACGGGAGGAGACGTCGGGGTCAACACGGGGACCAGCAGCGCTCAGCTCTACGACACGGCGACCAACACGTGGACCCTCCTCAAGCCGATGGGCAGCGAGCGCGCCCAGCACGCCGCGACGCTGCTGGACAACAAGAAGGTGCTGATCACGGGCGGTCAAAAGCCCGGAATCTTCACGACCCAGTACCTGGCG
Organism: Sorangium sp. So ce375; assembly: GCF_051473855.1. Classification (NCBI taxonomy): domain Bacteria; kingdom Pseudomonadati; phylum Myxococcota; order Polyangiales; family Polyangiaceae; genus Sorangium; species Sorangium sp. So ce375. The sequence goes on along the minus strand of NZ_CP150335.1, from coordinate 1,481,697 downwards.
AGCGCCGAGCTCTACGACCCGGACGCGGAGCAATGGAAGTATGTCGCGCCGAACATCGGGCGCCACCTGGACGGCGCCGTGGTGCGGCTCCAGGACGGCAGAGTGTTCATCACGGGCGGGCTCGACGACGTCAGCTCCACGCTCGTGAGCACCGCCGAGCTGTACAACCCGGCGACAAACACCTGGACGTCCACCCCCAACATGGCAACGTACCGAGCGATTCACTCGGCGACGCTGCTCGCGAGCGGCAAGGTGCTGGTCGTGGGAAACTGGACCGCCATTCCCGCGTTGGTGTCCGCCGAGCTCTACAACCCCGCCACAAACACCTGGTCGTCTGTGGGCTCCACGAGCGTCGATCTCGTTCGGCACGCCCACACGGCGACGCTGCTCGGGAACGGCAAGGTGCTGGTCGCCGGGGGAAGGGCGTCCTCGTTCAACTCCGGGACGACCAGCGTCGCGCTCTTCGACCCGGTGAGCAACACCTGGTCGCCAGCCTCGCCCATGGCCGACGCCCGTTACAGTCACACCGCGACGCTGCTCGCGAATGGCAAGGTGTTGGTCACCGGAGGTAACAACGCCTTGGGTTATGTCAACAAGGCCGAGCTCTACGACCCCACGACCGGCGCCTGGTCGTCTGCAGGGACGATGAGCGATGCGCGCGAATACCATACCGCGACGCGGCTCAACAACGGCAATGTCCTGATCGTCGGAGGGTACAACGGCCTGAGCCACGAACTGTCGACCACCGAGATCTATAACCCCGGGACGAACACGTGGTCATCCGGTCCCTCGCTCATCAACCGCTCCGAGCACTCCGCGACGCTGCTCAACGACGGCAGGGTGCTGGTCTCGGGTGGGTACAACATCGGCGGGCCGATGATGAGCGCCCAGGTCTATGATCCGGCATCGAACACCTGGACCAACACGGGACCGCTGAACCAGGTCCGCTACCACCATAGCCAGACGACGGTGCTGCTCGCGGACGGCAAGGTGATGGCGCTGGGCTACTACGACCCGAGCGTCGAAGTCTACACCCCCTGACGCCCGCGAGGCCATCGCGCCCGCCCGGAGCGCGGCCGCGCCGGGATCTCCCGGACGAGCTCCAGCTCGCGCGGAACCACCGCGGCTCGCTGGCCGCGCTCGGCAGGGTTTGAACGTTCTCCCCGGCATTGGCGCGTGCCTGCGAGGCGCGCCAGCTCGCCGAGCCGCCAGCGCCCGACTCCTGAGGGATCGTCAGGAGGAGGCCTTAGAACATCGATCACATCAGAGTCTCGGGGAAATCAATAGAAGAGAAGAAAAACCGCAAGGACGCGAGGGGCGCAAGGGGAAGACAGGAAACCATCTCATCTCTCATCTCTTGCGCCCCTTGCGTCCTTGCGGTTGATCTCTTTCGCGCAGGATCTGCCGTGGGTCCGTCGCAGGGGGCGCAAAAGGTTGCCGACGGGTGTCGGGTCCCGGCCCACGTTCCCCGCCGGCTGCAGGGTGAACGAGGCCCCCTGGATGCGTGGATAAGTTGCTGAACCAGCGCCACTTTTCCAGAAGGGATGCGGATCCCGTAAGGTTCTCCATGTCAACCAGCCCGTCCAGCGTGGCTGTATGGTGGGACGGCCACCACGAGGAGATTGACTTTCGGATCGCGCTTGGGTTTCTTGGCTGCCAAGGAGTCGGCCGCCCGCATGCCTACGAGCGCTCTCACCGACGTTGTCGATGACAGGATCTGGACCCTGGACCGCCCCGTGTGGTTCAGCGGGGTTCGGCTGCGCGCCCGCACCACTGTCGTACGCCTCGACGACGGCGGTTTACTCCTCCACAGTCCGGCCCCTCCCACCGATGCGCTGGCAGAGCAGCTTCGAGCCCTGGGCCCAGTGCGCTGGCTGGTGGTGCCCAACTGCTTTCATCATCTCGGGACACCCGAGGCGGCGGCCCGTTTCCCTGAGGCGCAGGTGGTGGGACCGGCGTCCGCGCTCAACAGGAACAAGGCCTTGAGGCTCCACGTGGATATCCACGATGCCCGATTCGGCGAGCAGGTCGCCGAGTTCGAGGCCTTGCCGCTCCTGGGCGTGCCGTTTCTCGACGAGACAGTGCTCTACCATCGGCCAACGCAGACCCTGCTGGGCGCAGACGTCGTCCTTTGCGCCGGCGCCGAGGACCACTGGACCTGGCGCTGTGCCGCGCGCATTACCGGCTGCTACGAGCGGCTGCGCGTGCCTCCCGACGTCAAAAAGAAGATTCCGGACAAGACCGCGGCCGCGCGCTCCATCCACGCCATGCTGGAGCGACCGGCCCAGCGCCTCATCGTAGGGCACGCCGACGTCATCGAAGCAGGTTGCCGCGACCGCCTCGCACAAGCCTGGCGACTGGAGGGCGTGGAGGTGTAGTTTGCGAAAATCGGGGCGCTCGCGAGCAGAAGAGCGAAAAGAAGGTCGATGGTCGCGGCGGCCGTGATTTTCTGAGCACCGCTCATGGGTAAAACGGCCAAGCTGTCCTCGGTTCCGAAAGAGCGGCAGATCGAGGCGCTCTGCGCACGCAGCGCCGAGATCCGCGGCGAGTTTCGAGGGTGCTTCTCCGTGTCGCCCGGACACCCGAAGACACACGAGGAGCCGCGAGGAGCCGAAGAGCCCAATTTCGACGGGCTTTGGGTCTTCGGGGATGGGCCCGGCGTCGTGGTGGGCGACACCGGCGCGTACGTCGAAGCCGAGCTCCTTTGCAATCGCGCGCTCGGGGAACGCTCCTACGTGCAGTACGAGTACCGCATCGAAGCGCTCGATCTCCGGTACAAGGGCGACTACGCGCCGTATTACAGGAGTCGCGGCAGAATCCTGAAGCACATCGGAAAGCGCCTGGAGCTCTTCTGCGCGTACTCGCTGCTCGAGCTCTACGAGCTGGTGCAGAGCCGCGAGGTCGAGGACACGACGCTCGCCGCCCTCTTCTCGCCCAGGCACGTGAAGGCCATGTTTACGGCGTTCCGCGTGCCGATCCGCTTCACCGGCGATCTTGGTTAAGGTGCGGCCCGACGCCTCGCGGGGAGGGCGCGTGAAGGGCACGTCGCCGAGGAAGGCGGCGGCCTTCCTCGGCGCTCAGCGCGGGCGGCGCTTCAGGCGGCCGAGCAGCAATCCCAGCGCCGCGAGGAGGAACCCCGTCTGGGCGCCGGAGCCTCTCGCGTCGCTGCCCAGGGCGCAGCTGCAACCGGAGCTCGAGCTTTCTTCTCCCGTCGAGTCACCGGCTCCCGAGCTGGCGTCTTGTCCGTTCCCTCCCCCGGAGCCGGCGTCAATCGCGCCGCCGCTGCCCACGCTGCCGCTCGAGGCGCTTTCCATGGCCCCGCCCGCACCACCGGTTCCGGCCGCGCTGCCCGCACCACCGGTTCCAGCCGCGCCGCCCGCACCGCCGGTTCCGGCCGCGCCGCCCTCACCGCCGGTTCCGGCCGCGCCGCCGGCACCTCCGGGGTCGCTGCCGCCGGGAACAGCGCCGGGACAAGCTGCCGTCTCTGGATCCTGACCACCGGCCGTGTCGAGGCCGAAATAGGCGGCGACGGCGGGCCCGTCGAACGGCACGGAGTGCCCGACGCCGTCCATGGAAAAGGCCTCGAAGACCGTGTAGCCGCAGGAGCTCTTCCAGGACCGGCGCGTGGTTCCGGACTTTGGGGTGTCGGTCCCATCCGCGGTCTCGCTCAGACCCAGAAGGTTCGTCCACTCTTTGACGTCTTCAGCCATGTTCTTGTAGCTGAGGATCGTGTCGGCGGTGCCATGCCAGTGCTGCAGGCGCGGGCGATGGCCTGTGTAACCGGGATAGTACGAACGAACGAGATCTCCCCACTGCTGCCCGGTCTTCGTGACGTTGCCGCCCCCGCAGGGACCGCTCCACTGGGCCGAGCTCCCCGTCCCGGTGACGTCGTTGTATCCCTCGGCCCAGCAGCCGCACGGAACGCCCATGAGCGACACGCCGGCCATGAACACGTCGGGGTACACCCCCAGCAGCGCCTCGGTCATGATGCCGCCCGACGACCCGCCGACCGAGTACACGCGGCCCGCATCGCCGCTGTACTTCGCGAGCGTGTATTTCACCATCTGGACGATGGCCCCCGTGTCGCCACCGCCGCCGTGGTTGAGCGACCTCTTCGATCCCGCGTCCCAGCAGTTCTGCCCGGTCGCCTCCGGGAAGATCATGATGAAGCCACGGGTGTTCGCTATGGACACCAGGCTCGACATCTCGCTGAACGTCCCCTGGCCATTTCCCTGGCAATGATGGGGAGCGACGACGATGGGAGGCTTTGTCGCCAGCTTGTCAGGCACGTAGATGTACATGTTGACGTAGCTGGGGAGGCCGGCCGCCCCCCAATCGCTCTGGTTGACTTTTTGCAGCGATGCCCCGCGCGCAGGCAGCGCGGCGAACAGCGCCAACGAGAGCGATGCGAGCCCGAGTACGCGACTTTGAAATTTGTCCATCGGACAGAGATCCTAGTTCAACGCCAGCTTGGCACGCAAGCCAGCACCGGGTTGCTTCGCGCTCTACGGCGGTTTCCGCCCACCTCTGCACCATGCAGAGCAGAGCGGCGGTCTCCCGCACAGGAGACGGGCCCAGATCGGCGTTTTCGGCGCGCAAGCGCACTCCGGTGCGCTGAGCACCGAAAACGTCGAGGTGGGCCCGTATCCGAAGCGGGTGACCGTCGCTCTAGAATTGGCTCAGGAAGGTCCAGACTTCCTGGGGCATCCACGACATCTGCTGCCCGGCGTCGTTCGGTGACGGGGTATGACCGCCGTCGTAATCACACCAGCGGGTCGGGTGCCCCGAGGAGCAGCCCTTGTAGTCCGAGCAGGCGTGACCACCTCTGGGCGCCTTGGCCAAGGCCTCCACCGTGCAGCCATTTTGCTTGGCGAAGAAATCGCTGTTGGAGGTTTGTCCGGCGCCGCCGCTCTCCTGCTGACCGAGCGACGACATGAAGGCGACCGGCTCACAGCTCGCCGGCCGGGCGAGACCGCCGCCGGAGTGGACCACCGCGGCGCGGTAGACGTCCGGACGCGCGCAGGCCAGCGTCCACGCCATGGCGCCGCCCTGGCTGAAGCCTTCGAGCTCGATGCGCGAGGTGTCGATGCAGAGATCGTCCGTGACCTGCTTGAGGATGTCGTCGACGAAGGTCACATCCTCGCCGGCTGACCAGATCCCGCCGACGGCGTCGGGCGCGATGAAGATGGTGCTCCCTTCGGAGAGCGACCAGAGCCCGAAGTACGAGGGCGCGACCTGGCCGCTGTTGCCCGTGGCCCCGTGGAAGGAGAGAATGAGCCGGTACGGGTGGCCGTTATCGTAATCGTCGGGAATGCGCAGGGTGTACTTGCGGCTCTTCCCGCCGCTCTGCACGGCCCCGGCGCCGCTCTGGAGCGTGCGCGCTTTGCCGCAGCCGGCGGACCTCATCGCGTCACCTCCGCCGCCGCCGGCCCCGCCCGTGCCGGCACCGCCCGCGCCGCCCGCTCCACCCGAGCCCGCTCCACCCGAGCCCGCTGCGCCCGAGCCCGCTCCACCCGAGCCCGCCCCGCCCGAGCCCGCGGCCGCTCCGCCGCTGCCGGCTGCATCACCGCTGCTCGTGCCGGCGGAAGCGGCGCCACCGCCAGAGCCGCTCGCGGAGGTCCCACCGGCGGCTGATGCGCCGCCCTCGCCGTCGTCGCCACAGCCGGCGCTGAGCGCGGCGCAGAGGCCCAAGGCGCCCCAGAGCGATCGCTGCCAGCGCGAGCGACGGTGCGTGCAATCGGAGGTCACATAACCAACACTGGACGACATGGGTGCTCTCCTCGGCCGATATCCAATCGAAAGGGGTTACGAGCCAGGCGCCGCGCGGACGGGCGCCTCCCTCGACGTAAGGTCATTCCCAGTTCTTGCGCTGGGGATTCACCCAGGGGGAGGTGCACATCACGCAATCATCGCCGTAGAAATAGTGCTTCCCGCCGGTGTCGTTGTAGATCCAGTAACGGAGCCAAGCGACGATCGCCGGCCGCTGGACGCCTCCCACGTCGCGCGTGATGTACCCGTGATCCGCGCCCATCACCGTCGCCAGGAACGTCTGGGTCTGGGACATGTCGTAGGTTTTTTGCTGCATTGGAAGCCCGACAGTGTCCTGCGTTCCGCTCGTCTGCAGCATGGGCCCGTGCAGGGCCGCCGTCGCGACGTGGCCGTGGATGGAGACGACGGTGGCCACGGCCTCGTGGCCGCCGAGCTCCACGGCGGCGGTACCGCCGACCGAGTAGCCCATGGAAACGGCGTGCTCCACGTCGAGCTTGCCCTCGTAGATGCTGCCCGCCTTGCTGTTTTGCGCGATGATCCAGTCGAGCCCCTCGAGCATGGCCGCGCGATTGTTCGGGGCGTTGGGGCCGCCCGTGAGGAGATTGGCGCCAACCACCACGAAGCCGTGGGAAGCGAAGCTCGACAGGAGAGCCGTGTAGCTGGTCACCTGCGTATTGATCCCGGGGCCAAAGATGATCGGCGCATGCAGGAAGCCGTTCTCACCGAGGCGTTCGGGCCTGAATATCGTGTGGTTTCCGCTGGGCCCCGAGCTCCGCTCCACGGTCGTCGCGAACGGCCCCTCGGCAGCGTAATCCGTGATCGGCGGGAGCGGCGAGCCACCGGCTCCGCCCGCGCCCGCGCCGGCTCCGCCGTCACCGGCTCCGCCATCACCGGCTCCGCCCGCCCCGGCTCCGCCCATTCCACCGTCGCCGATGTCGGCGCCCCCGGTGCCGCTGGCAGCGCCGCCTGACCCGGCCGTTGCGCTTGTCGACGCCCCGCTGGTGGCTGACACGCTCGATCCGCCCGCGCCCGCAGCTTGTGCCCCGCCGCCGCCCTCTTCGCCGCACGCCAGCAGCGCGACGCTCGCGAGCAAGCAGAAGCCATGGAAACGCCTGACGGCTTTCTTTTCGTAGTACACAGAGGCGTCTCCGGTTACGTCACGCCAGCGCGAAGCGCTCGCTTCAGGCCGGCGGTGGCGAGAGATTGATTGGCAGACAGACGGTGTCAGACGTTCCGCCGTTGAAGTGCGCCCTGATGTCATCCCAGCCGAGCCCAACTTCAACTCCCCTTCCCCCTGCGTGCGCCTCGTCCGGACCCAGGGCGCGACCGCCAAGGTGAACGCGCAGGAGGACGCAGGGCCCGGTGCGCACGACGGCCTATCCAGGGCAAGGCAAAGGAAGTCCTGGAGCACTAGATGTGAACGCTCACACGGCCGGCGTCAATCATAAACTGGCGCGCGGTGATCGCCGGCGAGGGCCCGCTCCGCCGGAGCGCCGGAGTCGCGCCCCGAGGCGAGGGCGGCCGCGGGGCGCAAGGACGTCGTGAGTGCGCGCAGACGAGCCAATTCGTTCGACAATGCGTCGATCACGAGCCGCTGTCGCTCACGTGAGCAGCGCCGGCATCGCGCAGCGGGATCGGTGGTGCGACCGCGCGCCGACCGCGAGGGCTCTGGCAGGCGCGCCGGGCGATCGCCGAGCCGCGGAGCAATCCGCGCCAGCCGCCGGAGCCGGACGGGCAAGCGCCCCCGAACACCGGGGCCTTTCTGGAGCGCCCCCGAACGCCGGGGCCTTTCTGGAGCGCCCCCGAACGCCGGGGCCTTCTGCCTGGGACGCCGGACACGGCCCGGACCGCCCAGCGTGTGGCGCCGCCCGCTGACCCGTTGTAAACGCGGGGCGTGACCCAGGTGCGCTCGATTTTCGCCCCAGGACTCTTCGGACACCAGGTAGCGATCGTCACCGGCGGGGGCAGCGGGATCGGCCTCGCGTGCGCGCGCGAGCTCGCTCACCTCGGCGCGAAGGTCGCCCTCTGCGGCCGAAAAGCCGACAAGCTCGAGGCCGCGGCGAGGACGCTCGCGGGGGATGGCGTCCCCGGGGACGACGTGCTCGCCGCGCCGTGCGACATCCGCGAGCCGGAGCAGATCGCCGCCTTCGTGGGCCAGGTCCTCGAGCGCTTCGGCCGCATCGACGTCCTCGTGAACAACGCGGGCGGCCAGTTCCCGAGCCCGGCCGCCGACATGACCCCGAAGGGCTGGGAGGCGGTCGTCCGCAACAACCTGAACGGCACGTTCTTCATGACGCGCGAGGTCGCGCGGCGCGCGATGCTCCCGGCGCGCCGCGGCCGCATCGTGAACGTCACCGCGGCGGTCAGCCGCGGCTTCCCGGGCATGGCGCACACGGGCGCCGCCCGCGCCGGCGTGGAGAACCTGACGCGCTCGCTCGCCGTCGAGTGGGCGGCGCTCGGCGTCCGCGTCAACGCGGTCGCGCCCGGCAGCAACATCCGGTCGAGCGGCACGTCGCAGTACGGCGACGAGCTCCTCGAGCTCGCGCGGCGCGCCACCCCGCTCAAGCGCCTCGCCGCCCCCGAGGAGGTCTCGCGGCTCATCGTCTTCCTCGCCAGCGACCGGAACGACTTCATCACGGGCGCGGTCTACGGCGTCGACGGCGGCCAGCCGCTCTGGGGCGACATCTGGTCCATCCCCGAGCCGGAGGGCGCTCCGCGGGACGACGCCGCTCCGCCGGGCGCGAAGGGCTGAGAGGGGCGGCGTGAGCACTCCGCCCCCGTCCCGTGCCGCCGAGCACGCCGCGCTGGAGCTCCTGCCCGACGCGCTCGACGACGACACGACGACGCCCTACGGGCCGCCGTCGTCCGGGCCGCCGCCGTCCGGAATGCCGCCATCCAGGCCGCCGCCGTCCGGAATGCCGCCATCCAGGCCGCCGCCGTCCGGCATGCCGCCGTCCGGGCCGCCGCCGTCCGGCATGCCGCCGTCCGGGCCGCCGCCGTCGGCGGAGCCGCCCGCCGCGCCGTCCTTCCTCGGGGGCGCCGCGCGGCGCGTGCGCGACTACTTCCTCGCGCTCGACCCGACCTTCCTGTCCGCGGCCGCGCCGCTCGCGGTGATCGCCGTCATCCTCTTCACGCGCTCGCCGTCGACGAACTACATCTTCGACGAGCAGGAGGCGCTCCTCGCGAACCCCTACGTGAACGCGAAGGGCGGGGTCGGCTTCCTCGACGCGATCCACCGCGATTTCTGGGGGCTGCCGCCCGACCGGAGCGTGGGCTCCTACCGCCCGCTGCCGAACTTCCTCTGGCGCACGATCTGGGCCGTCACGAAGCAGCCTTTCTTCCACCACTTCTACAACGTCCTCTTCCACGCGGCGAACGGCGCGCTGCTCGCGTGCGTCACGTTCTGGCTCACGCGGCGGCGCGGGCTCGCCTACCTCACCGGGCTCCTCTTCGTCGGCTGCGCGGTGCTCACCGAGGCGGTGAGCGGCATCGTCGGCATCGCCGACGTGCTCGGGGGCCTCGGGGCGATCGCCGCCCTCGCGGCCCTCGCGCTGCCCGGGTGGGCGATGCCGTTCGGCGTGTTCGCGGCCGTGATGTTCGGCCTCTTCTCGAAGGAGAGCGCGCTCGTCTGCGTGCCGCTCATCCCGTTCGCCGCGCTGATCGCCGCGCCGCTCACGCACCCCACGCGGCCGGCGCGGTTCGTCCGGGCGCTGCTCGCCCTGCTCGCCGCGAGCGCGGCGTTCGTGCTCTACGTCGAGCTCCGGCGGCGCTGGTTCCCCGCGCCCATGCCGGCCGAGCTCTCTGCGCCGCTCCCCGAGGGCGCGCCGCTCGTGAAGCGCGCGCTCCACGAGGCGCTCGTCTGGTTCCACCAGGCGCCCCTGCCGCGCGATCCGCTCAACAACCCGCTCGGCGCCGCGGACACGCCGCACCGGATCGCCGGCGCGCTGCGCGTCTACTGGCGGGGCCTCACCCAGCTCGTGTTCCCGTGGACGCTGAGCGGCGACTACTCGTTCCCGCAGGAGCCGGTGCCGGACCGGCTTGTCTTCTTCGGCAGCGTCGCCGGCGCCGCGATGATGGTGCTGCCGCCGCTCGGCTCGCTCGCGCTCTGGATCGCGGCCCTCCGCCGCGAGCACCTGGAGCGGCGCGAGCGGCGCTCGGTGCGCGCCGCCTTCCTCGTGGACGGCGGCCAGGCGACGTCGCGGAGGTGGCCGATGCTGCTCGTGGGGGCGCTCCTTGCGATCGCGACGGCGGCGCTCGCGGCGTACGACTGGCACGTGCTCCGCCCGGCGGGGCGCCTGCCGCTGCTCCGGGCGCTGCCGCTCGTGCTCTGGCCGCTGCCGTTCCTGCCCACGTTCCTCCTCGGGCTCGGGCTGCTCGTCGAGGGCGCGCGCCCCCTGCCCTGCCCGGCGACCGCGGACCGGAGCGCGTGGGTGCCGCTGCGCCGCGGCTACGCGGGGATGTGCATCGCCGCGATCGGGCTGACCTGGGTCGTTGTCAGCTACTTCCCGCACTCGAACATCCCGGTCGTCCTGCCGACGGTGCGCGCCGAGCGCTTCTGGTACTTCCCGGCCATCGGCTCGTCGCTCGTCCTCGCCGTCGCCTTCTCGTGGCTCCACGAGGCGCTCGCGGGCTCGACCCTCACGCCGCGCGCGCGCTGGTCGTGGCGGGCGTGGGTGACGCCGGCGCTGTTCGCGCTCTTCTTCGGCTTCCAGTGCGTGCAGGCCTACCGGCACGCGATGGACTACCGCAACGACCTCGACTTCTGGGCGGCGACGAAGGAGGCGGTCCCGAACAGCGCCAAGGCGCACCTCAACTACTCGGTGATGAAGGGCGCCCGCGGCGACCTGGACGCCCGCCTCGCCGAGAGCAAGATCGCGATGGATCTCGCCCCGACGTGGCCGATGGCCCACGTGTACACGGGCGACACGCTCTGCCGGATGCACCGCCCCGACGAGGCGTTCCCGCACTACAAGCGCGGCATGGAGCTCGGGCCGAACGAGCTGAGCCTCATCGCGCTCGCGCTGCAGTGCCTGCACGACGAGCAGCGGCTCACGGCGCACGACGGGGAGCTCCGGCAGCTCGCGGAGGAGCACCCGGGGACGTGGCTCGCGTACCTCGCGATCGACACGCTCGACAACGGCGCGACGCACGGCGGCGTGGACCCGAAGTACCGGCCGCGCGGCTACAACGAGGGGCCGAAGGAGTGACCGCGGCCTGGCACGTCTACATCCTGCGCTGCGGCGACGGGTCGTTCTACACGGGGATCGCCCGCGACGTGGAGGCGCGCGTGGCGCAGCACGCGGCGGGGCGCGGGGCGCGGTACACGCGCGGCCGGGGGCCGCTCGCGCTGGTCCACGTGGAGGCGGCGGCCGACAGGGGCGAGGCGCAGCGGCGGGAGGCGGCGATCCGGAGGCTCGGGCGCGCGGGGAAGGAGGCGCTCGCGGCGGGGGCGGCAGCGGTGAGCCGGGGCGGCGCGGGAGCGAGGGAGGAGAGGCCCCTGTAGCTCGTCGCCCAGAGGCGTCGCTGGTCGAGGGGAGGTCGTCGCGAGCTGCCCGGCCCTCGGAGCCCGTGCTCGCCGGGCGGCGCGGGGGCCCGGCCGCTGGCACCCCACGTCGAGCGGGTCGACGACCTCGCGAGATCCCGTCGAAGAGCCTCGCCAGGAAGCCCGAAGCCGTCCCGGCACCCCCGTTCGGGGCGGGCGGGACGCCGTGAACCCATCCGGGTGACCTGGGTCGTCCACGCGGGAGATGGGTGGCACCCGTCTCCCGGTGGACGTGCCTCCAAGAAAAGACGAGTAGCACTCGTCTCCCGGTGGACGTGCCTCCAAGAAAAGACGAGTAGCACTCGTCTCCCGGTGGACGTGCCTCCAAGAAAAGACGAGTAGCACCCGTCTCCGCGGTGGACGTGGCTACAAGAAAAGACGAGTGGCACCCGTCTCCAGGTGGACGTGGCTACAAGAAAAGACGAGTGGCACCCGTCTCCAGGTGGACGTGCCTCATTGCGGTGCGGCGGGCCGGCTGCATCGACGCCACGATGACGCGGGTTCGTCGGCAGCTAGTACTACAGCCGCACGTCGGTGAGCACCGAACGAGCTGGGCTCCACCAGTGTGCGGACAAGCCAAGCGTCACGATCGCCCGCCCGCCCATCGAAATCTGCGGAGATTCCGCGACGTGCGGCTGTAGTACTAGGGGAAAGGGCTACACCGGATCTACGAAAGTCCATGCGATCGAGAAGAGGCACATGTTGATCGTCGCCTTGCCCATAGACGCCCCGTCCATCGCCACATCTGGTACCACCTCGTTCCCGAGCTCCGACGGGATCGCTCGGTAGCCGGGGTACGTGGCCTCGATCTCCCGAGCGATCTCGCGCGCCACCGGTTCCTCCTCGGGGATGCCGGGGAGGTGGATCCCGTGGTATGGCCCGAGCAAGGACACATGGAAGCTGAGCGCCGTTTGGTCGGTGAGCCAAACGCGGGCCGAGTACGCCGGGTCGGCTCCGCCGGACAACAGGTGGAGCGACTCGTTTTGAAGGCCATATCGATCCCCCAGGCGGCGGATCATCGCTTTCCACGTTGGGTACTCCGCTCGCCCGCGGCTTGCGGCTTCCACCAGGCGGCAGTGCTCCTCCGTGTCGTCGTAGAAGGGCTCGTTGGGAGGTACGTGGATACGTGCGAAATTTTGCACGCCCCGCGGGTAGAAACAGTAAACGACGCCGAGCAGCTCGGAGCGAGTTATCACCATTATTTCGTCACCCTGGCACCGAGCCGCGGATACTTGAATTTGAACGTCGCCAGCATCTCGTCGATCAATCTATCGCAGAAGGCCGCCTGCGGCAGGTAGTAGTCCATGCGGTTTGCGACATCCTCTGCGATCTCCTCGCTGAGGCTGGCTGCGCGGCTTGGATCGATTCGCCCCATCAACTCGGTCCGGAGCGGCATTTGGATGGTGAGAGGGCAGCTCCAGCTCTCGATCTTGCGCGGGGTCGTGAGTCTCTTGAAGTTCAGTTTCGCCCTGGCCTCTTGCCACCCTCCGCCCTTGCCCTCGCCATCGTCCTCGACAATGGTGACAAACTTGAACTCCGACGGCTTAAAATCTACGTATACCCATGGGGCCATGCCAGGCGGCGGGCACTTCGAGCTGCACGCTTCGCTACAGCTAAAGAAGGTCGCGCCGTCTCCGGCTATGTCGCCGACTTCGGGGCACGGATCTGGCGGGCTCTCCGGGCTATCTGTCGGCCTCTCCGAGCTGTCGCTCGGGCTCTCCTCCTCGTCTTCGTCGTCCGTTTTGTTGCACTGCAGCTTGCGCTCGCTACCGTACTGCGATCCGCTCGGCGGCGCATCGCCGAAGTCGCCTGACGCGACGGAGGTGATGACGGGAACAGACGGCCCGACTGGTCCACCTGCACCCGCACCCCTCTCCCACTCCTCACGGGGATAGCAGTCTCCTACCGTCCAGTTGCATGCCGCTAGCACGCAGATGAGGACGGTCACAATCGGCAGCAGAATTCCTTTTGTGTTCATTTTACACGCCATCGAAGCACGGGACCGGCGACCACAAGCAGCGACACATAACCTGGAAGCACAAGACTGCTCCCTCCGACCCAATCCACGTTTGCGCTCACCGAAACGCCGAGCGGTCCGGCAACGTACGCATTGGTTTGTGCATGGACGCCTGCCGCCATCCCGGCAACGTGCCCACACATTGTACGTCCGCAAGCCGGCATGAAGTAGGCCGCGACCGATGGTCCCGCACTCAAGTCGCCATTCTCCCAACTATATCCGAGGGCAACGATGGCACTGTTGTAGACACCAGCTCCACCTATCTGGATTGGGGGCACGACACTGAACAGATCGTGAAGACTAAACAGGAGATCACTCTTGATGCGCCACGATATTCCCGCATGCGGGCTCACCGCGAGGCGCGTCGCGGTGCCAGCCTGGAGCCACCCGAAGTTAATTCCGGCGCTCAGCTCGGATGCGTTTGCCTGCATCGGAACGACACTGAGGACGAGTGCGAGCACTATCACCGATCGGATCTGCCGGCCTGTCGTCTTCATCGCCCCCTCCCGTCTTCCGCAACTCGCGAGCAACCTGCCGACGCGGGCCATTCTTCTGATCGCAGAATCGGCGTCAAACGGAATCTAGTCGGGCATATTACACTGGCCAGGGGTCGTACCGTCCAGAGTGTGCGCCAGCGGGCAGCTACCCGCGCGGCTCCAGCGCGTGTCGGCCTACGGGCGCCAGCTGCCTGCCCACGCCGCCGCGAGAGCGCGCTACCGGCCACGCGCCCCGGGCTGCGCGTGTCGGCTGCAAGCCCGATCCAGCGCGGCGCCGCGCGCAGGCAGCGGTGACGGTGCGCTGTGACCACCACGCGCGTGGCGCGGCACGACATCGCTCGCGCGGCCACGCCGCCCGCGAGCGCGGCGCCTGACGGTGGCCTGCGCGGTCGGCGGCGGCGACGCGCTAGCGCTCACGCGCCTGGAGCTGCACGACGTCGCTCGCGCGTCCGCGTCGGCGCGAGCGTCACACGTCGTGGCCCCATCGGCGGGCAGCCATGAGACCGGCTACGGATGGCCCGATAGGGCTCCGCAGGCACCGCATCGCAGCCCGGACGGTCCCGCAGCCCTCGCCGCTGCTCGCTGGCATCGCCGCTGTTGCCCCGGCCGGCGGGCCTCTCGGCGTCGTCGAGCTGCCGAGCCGCGCCTACGCCGATCACCACGCGCGGACGATCCACATCGCCCAGGAGCGCTATCACCTCGATCACACCGCGCGCGGTACTCCGGCGAGCGAAGCGGGAGAACAGACGGATCAAGAGCTCGACCATGCCGCTGCGCAGCCGCGCGTCTTCGATCGACGGCGCCCGTGCGACAAGGGCAGGGCGCGCCGGTTCCTCACGGTTCTGCCGTGCCGCGACCACGCACGGCTTGGACGCCCGCGCTCGCAACGAGCGACGGCCGGGCCCGACGCGCTTGAGCACACGGACATCGGCGGCCCCGAACTCGCCGGCATCCACCTCGACCCCGGCGCGCGGAGCGGTCGCGGACCTCGACCCTGCGGCCTGTCTGCCCGAGCGCCATGTAGCGCGCCGTCGGCGGCCCCGCGCACCTGCGGCCGCTCCGGAGCGAGGAACGCGGCCTTGCTGTCTGCTCCGCCGCCGTGTACGCCACGCAGAACGGGCGCCAGCTGGCCGACCCGCGCCGTGCCGACTTCGCGCGCGGAGTCACCCAGGTGAACCTCGACGCCGGCGACGGCTCCGCGCGCGCCGGCGTCCACCTCGACCCCGCGGCTGCTGTCTACTCCGGCGCCAAGAAGCGCGACGCCGGTGCGATCCCGAACTCGCGTGCGTCCATCATGTGGCCGCAGCCGCTCCCGCGGAGCGCCCGGCGTGCCTCTTGATCTCCGCAGCCGCCCCTTCGCGTACTCAACCAGGCAGACGGCGGCGTCGATTTGCTGGCAACGTGAGCTCGGTCGGGCGGACAGCGTCGCGGATCATCTCCTCCAGGTAGAAGCGCCTCCAACAGTGGGCTCGGCTACCCTGCGGAGCCGCTGACGCCTGAGAAGGCGCATTCTCGGGCATCACGCAGAGCATCTCTCGCCTTGTGCGACCCCGCAGCGCTCCCGCCGAGCTCCGTGCACCACACGGCGGCTCCGGCCCTCCGCGGCACCACGGCACGGCCGCAGCCCCGGCGGCAACGGTGCGGAGTTAGCGGTGGGCACTCCATCTGGGTCGCCTTCACAGCGCCGTCAGTGTCTGAGGAAGGGACCGGGTGGACATCGAAGTTCGCCTCGACGCCGGCCGCACCGAGTTCGCGGCTCATGCGAGAGCCAGCCGCTCCGCCGCACCGTCCGACCGCTCCTCTGGTACACTCGCACCGTGCGTCCCGCTCGCTATCCCTGCTCTGCTGCCGAGATCCTCCGTTCCATCCCGCAGCGCGACCGCGCCCTGCTGCGCCGGCTCGGCCTCAACCAGGACAACCCCGCCCACGCGGAGTTCTTCGTCGAGGGCGTGCGTGCCGCGGACGACGCCATCGCGGACCAGGTGCGGTGGGAGCGGGAGCGGCTGGGCTGAGGGCCGCCCGTTCCGTTGACTGCGGGAGCGCATCGATTGCCGGCGCGGCCCAGACCTCGCATTCTGACCGCCCGCCGAGGGCTCGTTCCACATCGCCCCAGCGCCCCGGACCCAGCGCCGAGGGCGACCTTCGCAGCCCCCGCGTCCGGCACGTCTTGCACCGGGTTCCCTTCCCGGCGCCTCCACGCAAAAAGACACGGCGAGAGCCGTGTCTTTTTGCGTGTGAGCTGCGTGTGACCTGAAAATTTCGATAAAGCTGGATTTGGAGTAGGATCCTGAGTGAGCAGGTCCACCGGAAGTGGGCGAAGCGGGTGGACGCGAGGGTATGGGGCTCCACGGAGCTCCACGGCGGGCACCAAGCCGACGGGCGGGATCCCGGCGCCGAGCTGGCGTGCTGGCACAGCACGGAGTTGGGCGAGCGGACCCTACTGTCGGTGATCATCACGTCCCGCGTCGGGCCGGTGAAGACCGCGGCCCCATGATCGGCGGCGTTCACCGTTCACCGCCGGCCCCCACGCCGATCTGGGCCACGCTCGCCTCCGCGGCGTAGACGTTACGCCCGCCGAAAAGTCGAAGGCCCGAGGGGTGCCACCCTCGAGCCTTCTGGAGCTCCGCGTTGCCGGAGTCCCCCACCTTCATCACAAGCCGGGCTCCAGGTCCAGATAGCGGCGGCATGGAGCCCGTTGTCTTCGTCCGCCTACCGCCTCGCCCACTGCGCCCGCTGCCGCGTCCAGCTTCGCCTCTGCCGTCGTTGCGATCGCGGCCAGCGCCTCTGCCCCGACTGCCGCCCGCTCCGGCGTCGTGAGTCGCTCCGCCGCGCCGGCGCCGCCTACCAGACCCAGCTTCGCGCTCGCCGCCTCCATGCCGCTCGCCAGGCCCGGTACCGCGACCGGCGGCGGGACAAGTTCTCCGCGCAGAAAGTGACGCATCACGGGGTGACACAAGCCGCGGGCGCGCCTCACCCGGCCCGGCCGGGTTCGCGGCGAGCCGCTTCCCTCGCGGCGAGCCGCTTCCAGGTCAGATGCCGGCTCCACGCACCAGAAGCACGATCCCCGTCGCCATCACGACGGCGCCGGCATAGCGCAGCCCCCGCGACAGGGACTCTCGACCGGCGGCGAGCTCGCCGAGGACGAGACCGCAGAGATGAAGCACGGTCGTGCTCAGCAGAAAGCCCATGGCATACAGCGCCGGGCTGGCCGCATGAGGCATCTCCAGGCCGTGGGCATGTCCGTGAAAGACACCGAACATCGCCACGCATCCAGAGAGCAGGCACGGTGAGGAGCCACGGGTCGTGGTGACGATGCCGAGACCGAGCGCCGCGACCGACGCCGCGATGCAAAGCTCGCCCAGGGGCATAGGCCATTGCGCCATTCCCAGGAGGCCGCCGACCAGCATCGCGGCGACGAACGTGGCGGGGATCCGGAGGAGGTGCTTTCCGCCGAGCTGCGAGCTGACGACACCGACGCTAACCATCGCGAGCAGGTGGTCCGCGCCGAACACCGGATGGAAGAGGCCCTTCAGAAATCCCGCATCGGCGTCGCCCGGGTGCGCCCAGCTCACGGAGGGCCACGAGACGAGCGTGGCGACGAGCAGGGCGCGCGCGCCGGGATATGAAGCCCATTCCATCGTCTTTTGGATCGTGGATTTCATGAAGCGCCTCTCCTCGTCAGGCGTTCGCCACGCGCGCTGCCGTCGATGCAGGATCGCTGTGGAATAGCTTGTAGGCGAGCGCCGCGAGCAAGAGCTCGGTACCTGCGATGAGCACGTTCGGGTAGAGCGGGACGCCCGCGACGACCGGGAGCGGCATGTCGGGTCCCGCGAGCAGGCTGGTCCCAGGGACGAGCCACGTAATGTAGAAGAAGGGCGACCAGATGATGACGACGACCCAGGCCGCCACGTTGAACCCGACCTGGGGCTCCATGGACCGCCGCCAGATCATCCACAATCCGACGATCGTCACGCCACACAGGATGAGCAGCATGAGGGCGCCATGAAAGCGCGCATGCTCATGCCATGCAGGGTTGAACAGGTGGGTTTTATTGTAGTCCACGCCGACAGCGACGATGGCGCTGCTCGCCAGAACGAACGTGAGAATGACTCTTCCCAGGGTACTTCGGTTCATAGTGATAGGCTCCTGACTCTCGTTGGTTGAAATGGCCCGTCTCCCTCATGGTCTTTTGCTTCTGCACGGTTTGGTTCGCTTCGCTCGGCGATGCGGTGGAGCTGATGATGTCCCCGGGGATGAGCACGATCTCGGGAGCGTCGGCGCGCCCTGCCGCGCTGTCGTCCTCCGAACCAGGGGCTTCGCAGCTGCACAAATCCAGCGTGCCTAAGATCGACGCGACCAACATGGCCGTGAACCCGAGCTTTCCCTTCCGCATGCGCTTACTATGGGAGCTCCGTGGTGAATCGCGAAGACCATAGCCGCCGATTCTCACCAATAACAATATATTGTTCCAATCGATCGATTCGATCTTCTGATTGATCCATGGTACGGTCGATGCCGTGGACCTACGACACCTTCGCTATTTCCTGGCCGTCGCCGAAGAACGCCATTTTGGCCGCGCCGCGCAGCGGCTGCACATCGTTCAGCCGGCGCTGAGCATGCAGATTCGGGCGCTCGAAAACGAGATCGGCGGCGCGCTGTTTGTGCGGACGAGCCGGCGCGTGGAGCTGACCGAAGCCGGCGCATTGCTGGTCGTCGAGGCGCAGCGGGCGGTCGCGCAGGCGGAGCGGGCCAAGGCGATCGTCCAGCAATCGCTGCGCGGCGATATCGGCAAAGTTCGCATCGGTTACGCGGGCAACGCGATCCTCACTGGCAAGATGACGGACCACCTGCGAGCGTTCCGCAAAGCCCATCCTGCCGCGGAGATCGAGCTGCACGAGATGCCACCTTCGAGGCAAGCAGAAGCCGTGTGGGCCGGCGAGATTGACGTCGGCTACTGCCCGGCGCTCGCTCTCAGGGTAGATCGGCGGTTGAGCGTCGAACCGATCGGCGCTTGGCCGCTGGTGGTCGCGATGGCAGAGGAGCACACGCTCGCGGCGCACAGGCGCGTGACTCCGAAGATGCTCGCCGGAGAGCCGCTCATCACGTTCCGATCGGAAGAGGCCGATGACGACGTGCTGAAGAGATTGATTCTCGTGATAGGACGTGAGCCGCGCCGGGTCCACCGCGCCGACACCACCTTGAGCATGCTGGCGTTGGCCGGCGCTGGCCTGGGCGTGGCGCTGACTCCAAAACCGCTGATTCAGGTGAAGATTCCCCGCCTCGTCTATCGTCCGTTGGTCGCGCCGAAGAACGTCTTCGCCGAGTTGCACCTGATCAGCCGCGCTGACGAGACCGCCGGCGCTGTACGCGCCTTCGTGAAGCTGGCATCCGGCTCCTCGGCTCGGGCCACCTCACGGTATTCCTGAGGCAGCTTCAGCTCATCCCGCCCGGTCGCGGCACAGTGGTGCTAGAAGGCCGAACAGGTTGAAAGTCGTCTAAATTTAATGGATTTCGAAACCCAACGATCCGCCGGGGACCAAGCTCCAAGGGAATGCGGGAAAGAAGAAACCGCAAGGGCGCGAGGGGCGCAAGGGATGAGAGATGAGATATTTGTATCTTCCCTTGCGCCCCTCGCGCCCTTGCGGTTTCTTCTTCTCTTTCCGCTAGTTTCCCGAGGCCCTAATGTGATCGGTGTTCTAGGAGCGCGCATATCCGGGCAACCTGGCTGACCTCCTCGCCCCGGCCGACCGGGAGGACCACGATGCGCTCCGAGGCCTGATCAGCCGGAGCTGGGCCAGCAGGTCGCGCGCCTCGACTGGGCCGCAGGGGGGACGGCGCCTGCTGCTCGGCGACGCAGTGCGGGTCCGCGAAGGCCACGTCCCGGCGTCGGTCGGGCTTGCTACCGGCGCGACCTTCCTCGCCCCTCCGGTTCCAGGCCGAGCAGCCGGCCAATCGCCTCGTGAACCACCCGGGCCGCCTCCCCATCACCGAGGGCGGCGGCGCGGCTCAGGGTGCCGGCGAGCGAGGCAACCACGGCGGCTCGAGGCGAGTGATCGACTATCGCGAGTTCGCCGAGCCCCACGCTCGCCGGTTGGACCAAGCCGCCGCTTTCGGGCGCTTCAAGGTCCGCCTCGAGGCGCTCGGCGACCTCGCAGGCGGCCGGCACCTGGCCGGGCGACGCGGAGGCAGCTTCGTTCGCCGCGCGTGCTTCCGGTGCCGCGTCTACGGGGCCGTCTGCGCCTGCCGAGCCTCCCTTGCCGCTCAGCTCGGGGATCGCCTCATCCAAGGGGGCAAAGTCGCTCAAGCCGAGTTCCGCGGCCTTGCGCGCGGCGCGCTTGTAGTGGTGGATCTAGCGGCTCGACCTATGCCCGGTTCGGTCGGAGATCCACGTCTCTGTGCGGCCGTTCGCGAGCTTGATGGTGATGGTCACCTACACGCTCGGACCGCCAGGTAAGGGCGGCGTGAGCTGGGATTGGTCTGGCGACGAGATCACGGGGGAGGACGGCATCCAGGTCGAGACGCAGCGCTTCCCTGAATAGGATCACGACCCATCAGGCGAACCCTGTAAACGGTGTGAGCGGCATACGCCTCGGGCGATCCGCCATAGCGTGATCGCCGTAACATCCGCCGTGGCGACCGAAGCAGCCGCGGAACTCGGCCAGGTCCGAGACACGCGAACAAGAGCTCGTCAATCCAAGATAAAGTGAGCGTCCTACCGTCCGCTCGAGGGAAGAATGCCGCCTGGTGGGTACCCAGCTCTGCGAGATCGTTCGGTACTCGATCTGCGCGCCCCCCCTCGATCGACAGGATCGGAGACCGACCGGACACCTTTCGCCAAGAGCGCGCCATGTGCTGGACGCGCGTCCGAGATAGAGTGAGTGTGTCGTCCAGACCGCGGCGCGCGTCAGCTGGCTTCACGTGAACGAATCCACGGCCAAACCCATCCTCCGGCGCGTCTCCCAGGACGACGATGTCGAGATCCGGCTGCTCGGGCCAGTAGCCGAGCCTCCACGCGCAGAGCGCCCACAGCATCAGCCTATCCCTCCACAACCCGGACGTCCACACGACGATTCTCTGCCGCGACTTTAACGCGTTGATGACATCATGAAACCGCGAACAAAATTGTGTCCTTTCCCGCCCTCGAAGATTCCAATAATCGCTCCGCCTCTCACAATGGACTTCGGGGTCGGACGCGCACGGCCCCTCCAGCACGTTGTCGCCCACGAAACGCACAGGAAGGCGAAGCCCGCGCCGGATCGCTCTCCGAATATCCTCATTTGAAGTGACGTGAATCGTCATTGGAGCCTCAGAACAAACACTTCTTGCAATCCCGCGATGGAGGATCCCCGGACTCGCATCGTCTACTGCAGGTCTTCGCCACCGCTGAACTCGAGTGCCTGCGCCGACGCCGGAACAAGGACGAGCGCGCATGCGCAGAGCAGGCCGACGTTGCCGTGTGCGCACATGGACATGGCGGAAGCCCAGGCCAGCTCGCGACGCGCGCTGTGGGGTACGAACGATTTTCCTGGGCGTGTGGCGCGGGCGTCAACGAGAAACGCCGCGGTGCAACCGCAGTGGATGGGGGTCGACCCGTCCCGGGTGTGCGCCGGTGCGCAAGGCGGCTACGCGGCTGGAGTGTTCGTCAACCAGATGGTTGGCGAACGGCCCTCACCGTAATTCGCAGCGCCGCGACTATTCCGCTTGACTATGGCGGACGCACCGTGCGGCCCGGCATGCGCTTCGACCTCTACGACCGCAGCGGCGGAGAGGAGCCGAGCTCACCCCCCGCCGCCTTTCAGCGGTACAACGTCATCCGGCGCCGGATCGAACGTGCGCTGGAGGCGCGGTCACGACCACGACACCTCGAACTCGCACGCCCTGGCGCCGCGGAAGCGGCAGCGGGTGTGCAGGCAGCGGCCCTCCCGGGCGCCCACGTGGGACAGGATCCGCTCCTCCCATGCCGGGATGCCCACCGCGCAGGTGACCGGCCCGGGAGCGCGGTCCGGGAGCCGCGACGCGGTGAGGCGGACCGTGAAGCGCTTCGGGGCGACCTCGGTCGCCTCCACCGTGCCCTCGTCGAAGTAGCGCTCCCACAGCGAGGAGGACCGGCGCAGCACCGTGGCGGGGGACGCGGCCTTGAACAGCACCGTGAAGAACCGTTGCAGGTCCGCCGCGGCGATGGCGCTGACCACGGGCCGGAAGCACTGCGGATTGCCATCTCCGAACAGCGCCACGTAGCGGTCGATGAGGCTGTTCCAGAGGCTGACCGGGTACCAGCCGTGCGGCAGGATGATGCCGCCCACCTGCGCGGCGTCCTGCGGGCTCAGGCCTTCCAGCCACCGCGCCACGCCGGCGGCGCCGTGCTGCGCGGCCACGAAGTCCTTGAACCCCCCCAGCGCGTTGCCCTTGACGTTGCTCATCGAGATCGCTCCACCGGGCGGCCGTCGCCGGACCCGTCGGGTGCCGGGCAGGAAGGATCCTGACGAGGGTCCCGGGCAGATGCAATCGCGCCGGCCGGGTGCCGCGAAGAGCCGGCGGGCGTGGTTGGGAGCGCGCTTTCCGGCGGGCGCCGTACTACAATCGCCGGCGTGAAACCGTGCCCCTTCTGCGCGGAGCAGATCCAGGACGCCGCGATCAAGTGCCGCTTCTGCGGCAGCATGCTCGACGATCGAGCGGCGGTGGCCGCGGCCCCCGCCGCGCCGCTCGCCCCCGCCGCCCACGCCGGCGGCGCGCTCGCCCACGCTGGCGGCGCGCTCGCCCCCGCCGCCCACGCCGGCGGCGCGCTCGCCCCCGCCGCACACGCCGGCGGCGCGCTCGCCGCCTCGCCGGGCGCGGCCCGCGTCATCTTCGAGGGGACGCCGAGCTGGAAGGCGTGGTTCTGGTCCTACGTGGCGGCGGGCGTGCTCTCGCTCGTGCTGGTGGGCCTCGTGTGGCTCGGCATCCTGCACTGGAAGCGAAAGAGCCTCCGCTACAAGATCACCGATCGCACGATCGACTACGAGGCCGGCCTGCTCACCCGCCGGATCGAGACCCTCCAGCTCTGGCGCGTCCTCGACATCGACCTCCGCCAGACGTTCATGCAGCGGCTGCTCGACGTCGCGGAGATCCGCGTGTTCACGAAGGACGCGAGCGACCCGGAGCTCGTGATCCGCGGGCTGCCGGCGTCGCGCGACCTGTTCGAGGCGCTCAAGAACGCGGCGGAGCTCGCGCGCCAGCAGCGCGTGCTCGGCGTCGTGCAGTGAGCGGCGGCCCACGCAGGCCGGATCGGAGCCCCACCATGCGCCCGAGGCGATCCCCGCTCGACGAGCTCCCGGACGTGCGCGACGGCCTGACCCGCGCCGAGCGCATCATCCTCTGGAAGCTCTCCGAGCTCGAGAAGGAGTTCGGCGGCCGCAACGTGCCCACGGCCACGCTCTACGGCCGCGTCGTCGAGCACATCGACCTGTCGGTCCCCGAGTTCCAGCGCCTGATGCAGCGCCTCGTCGGCGTGCGCTGAGCGCGGCGCGGCCCGCCCTCGCGCCGGATCGCCGCCGCCCGTCACGCGGCCGCCTGCTCGATGGCGGCCCGCAGCGCGGACACGGACGCGCTGCGCAGGTACACGACGGGGGCGCCCTCCGCCGCGAGGCGCTGCATCTGATCGCGCAGCGCGTGCGAGACCATCGTCACCATGATCACGATGAGCGCGATCCTGCCGACGCCGTGGCGCGAGCCCGGCGGCACGCGGTTCTCGTAATGGCGCAGCGACCAGCCGTGCTTCTCGGCCACATCGCGGTAGCGGCTCGACATGCCCCCGCTGCCGCCGATGACCAGCACCGTCTGCTCCTCGCGCTTCCTGTCGACCGCCTGGGAACGCCGCTCCGCCTTCATGCCGAGCCTTAGAGCAAGGCGTAAGCCACGCTTCTCGACCGGTTATCTCGGCGCAAATCTCATCGTTTTGATCTATTCCCGGGGATTTCCCGGCAAAATGTCGGTGAGGCGCGGGGACCTTTGTCATCGTGACATGACGACCGCGCGGGCTCGGCGGCGCTGGCCACGCGGGCGCGCCGGCGCTGTGGTACGAGAGCGGCCCCGCCCTGTCCCGCCGCGCCATGCCGTCTCCCCCCGCACCGCCCTGCGACGCGCCCCCGCCCGGCACCGTCGAGCGCTGGGCCTGGGATTACGTCCTCTCGACCGATCTCGAGCACAAGCTCTCTCCGCCGCCCGTGCCTTCCCTCTGGGAGTCGGATGCCACGCTGTCGACGTCGAGCGGCGCGCCGTCCCCGCCGCGGCGCCTCGATCGACCTGGACGGCCCGCCGCGCTGCACATCTCGGCGCGCGCGCAGAAGAGCCCGGGGCCCGAGGCGCTGCGCAACCCGGCGCGCCGCGCGCAGCTCTTCCACGCGTTCCTGCACCACGAGCTCCAGGCGGCGGAGCTCATGGCCTGGGCGCTGCTCGCCTTCCCGGAGACGCCCCGCGCCTTCCGCGTCGGCCTCGTCCGCATCGCCCTCGACGAGGTGCGCCACATGCGGCTCTACGCCGCCTACCTCGCCGCGATCGGCCACCGCTTCGGCGACTTCCCGGTGCGCGACTGGTTCTGGTCGCGGGTGCCCGCCGCCGCGTCGCCCGCGCAGTTCGTGGCCGTGATGGGCATGGGCCTCGAGGGGGGCAACCTCGACCACACGGCGCGCTTCGCCGAGCGCTTCCGCGCCATCGGCGACGTCGAGGGCGCCGAGCTCACGGAGCGGGTCTGCGCCGAGGAGATCCCGCACGTGCGCTTCGGGGTCCGCTGGTTCCGCCGCTTCACGCAGGCAAGCGGCAGCGATGGCCGAGGGGGGCGTTGCACCTCGACCGGAGGCGATCCGGCCGGCGCGGGTGATGCCGCGCCGCGCGGACCGGACGACTCCTCGCCGCGCGGGCAGGACGACTCCTCGCCGCGCGGGCCGGACGACCCCTCGCCGCGCGGGCCGAGCGACTTCGAGGCGTGGGTTCGCCACATCCCGCCGCCCCTCTCGCCGCTCCTCATGCGGGGGGATCCGATGAACCGCCGCGACCGCAGCCGCTCCGGCCTCTCCGAGCCGTTCCTCGACGCGCTGGCCTCATGGACCGAGCGAGCGCCTGGATCCTGAACTTCGACGCGGACGAGGAGCTGGCGCGCCCTCGGGGGTACACCCCGCGCGCCGCGGTCGCCGGCCGGGCTCCTTGGCTCGCCGGCCTTGTCTCAGCCCTGCTGCGCCCCGGCGACGTCGTGCTCAGCCCCGAGCTCCCCTCGCCGCTCGTCCCGCCGGCGCCGCCTGGCGCCGCCCTCGTCGGGCGCGCGTGGTGCCCCACGCCCCGCGCGCTCCGCCTCCTCGGCCGCGCCGGCGTCGCCCCCGCGGAGGCGCCGCCGCTCGACGTGCTCCGCCGCGTCAACCACCGGAGGTTCTGCGCCGACCTCGGCCAGACGCTGCCAGGCGCCCGCTACGTCGTCTCCCTGGCCGAGCTCGAGGCCGCCCTCGCCGAGCCCACGCCGAGCGGCCACTGGCTGCTCAAGCGGCCGTTCGGCTTCGCCGGGCGCGGCCGGCGCCGGGTCGCCCGCGGCGCCCTGCCGCCCGGCGCGCGGCCCTTCGCCGTCGCGTCGCTCGACCCCGCCTCCCCGGACCGCGGCCTGCAGGTCGAGCCCTGGGTCGAGCGCCGCGGCGATTTCTCGCTGCACGGCCACGTCGCCCGCGGCGGCGCCGTGCGCCTCGGCGCCCCCTGCGTGCAGCGCTGCGACGCCGCCGGCGCCTACCTGGGCGCCGCTCCGGCCGGCGACGGCGACCTCGACGCCGACGAGCGCCGGCGGCTCGTCGACGCCGCGCTCGAGGCGGGGGAGGCGCTCGCCGGCGCGGGTTATTTCGGCCCCTTCGGGATCGACGCCTTCCGCTGGGAGGACGAGCGAGGGGGCGTGCGCTGGAATCCCCGGTGCGAGATCAACGCCCGCTACACGATGGCGTGGGCCATCGGCATGGGGGGCGCGCGGCCCGATCTCGAGTGACGAGCCCCTCGCTCGGGGGCGTGCGCGGCGCGCCGCGCCCATCCCGTCATCCCAGGTGCCCCAGGTCCCGCGCCGCCGGCAGGTGCGCTGAGCCAGCCGTCACGCCCTGCGCCGCGCGGACGGCGCGCACCACGGCCCGCGTGCACACCTCGGCCGCCATCACGGAGAGCGTCATCATGCCGAGCGCCTTGCCGGACGCGCCCGTGCCCAGCGCGAAGAGGGCGTCGCCGTCGGAGAGCGTGTGGAGCGGGTGGATCGCCCGCGCGAGGCCGTCGTGCCCCACGGTGGCGAGGCGGCAGGCCTGCACCTTGGTGAGCACGGCATCGGTGGCGATCACGCCGATGGTGGTGTTGCTGCCCACGAGCATGGGCCTGGGCACGTCGCCCCGCAGCAGCGCGCGCCGCGTGTCCAGAAGGCGCGCGCCGTCCTCCGTGCGCGCGCCGGCGAGCACCTCGCCCGTCTCCGGGTCGACGACGTCGCCCAGCGCGTTGCACGCGACGATGGCGCCCACGGTCACGCCGTCGACGGTGACGGTGGCGCCGCCGATGCCGCCCTTCATCGCGCGGTGGAAGCCGAAGATCTTGCCGACCGCGGCGCCGGCCCCGGCCCCCACGTTGCCTTCGGCGGGCGGCGCGTTCGACGCGGCCTCGCAGGCGGCGTAGCCGGCGGCGGCGTCGGGGCGGATGCGCTGGTCGCCCAGCGCCAAGTCGAACAGCACGGCGCCGGGCACGACGGGCACGCGGGCAGGGCCGACGGCCATGCCCACGCCGCGCTCGTCCAGCCAGCGCATCACGCCGCTGGCCGCGTCCAGGCCCCAGGCGCTGCCGCCGGCCAGCAGGATGCCGTGCACGCGCTCGACCACGTTGGACGGCGCGAGCAGGTCGGTCTCGCGCGTGCCAGGCGCGGCGCCGCGCACGTCCCCGCCGGCGACGGCGCCCTCGCGCGCCAGCACCACGGTGCAGCCCGTGGGGCGGCGGCTGTCGGTGAAATGGCCGACCTCGATGCCGGCGACGTCGGTGATCGCGCCGGGGCGCGGGGAGGCGGACGCGGGGGCGCTCGAAGGCATGAAGTCATTATCCATGGCCCCCAGCGCCCGCGCCACGCGGCCGCGGCCAGCGCGCGGCCGCCGGCTTCGGCAAGTTGGTTTGAATCTCCACCGGCGCATCGGCGTGCTCTGCTCGCGCGGTGGCCCGAGAGATCGGCATCCGCGACTACGACGCGGCCAGCCACGACGACGACAGGTGGTGGGCTTCGTACTACACCAGCGACAAGAGGAAGAGCAGCTCCAAGGGCAAGGGAATGCGGGAGAGAGAAAAACCGCAAGGGCGCGAGGGGCGCAAGGGGAAGACAAAAAGCTATCTCATCTCTCTTTTCTTGCGCCCCTCGCGTCCTTGCGGTTTTTCTTCTCTTCTGTTGAATTCCCCGAGACTCTAATGTGGTCGGCGTTCTAATCGCAGCCGGGCGGGGCGGGCAGCCCGAGCAGCGAGAAGAATGAGCCGAACGTGTTGTCCTCGAAGCAGCTGCCGTGCGCGTCCGGCACGGTGAGCAGCGTCAGGTCGCTCGCGGCAAAGGCGAAGGGGTTCTCGGCGGGCGATCCTGGATCCAGCCCGTTGCCCAGCACCGTGTTGCCTGCCACGTGGTTGTCGCGGGCGTCCTGGTCCAGCAGATACGGAACGGTGATCGAAGGATCCGCCTGGCAGTCGAGGTCCGGCGCGCTGCTGGCCGCCGCACAGTAGTCTGCGATCGCGATACCCGAGAGCTTGTTGCCGAAGACACGGTTGCCCGAGATCTCCGACTCGTCCACGCCTACATAGAGAATACCGGACCCGGGCGGGATAACTGAAAGGAGGCTCCCCGGCCGCGCCGTGTTCGGCCTGTTGTTGTCGTACACATCGTTGTCACGGACGTTGATCCGCTTGGCGCCCGCCCGGACGTCGAAGATGCCCGGCAGCAGCACGACCGAGAACCCCACGGAGTTGTTCCTGGCCACGTTGTACGTCAGATCGATATCGTCGCTGTTGGACACCTCGAAGCCGTTTGTGTTGTCCTCGACCAGGTTGTGCGTGGCCAGGACGTCCTCGGAGGTCTCGATCCAGATGCCGCTATCGTCGGCGCCCGTGGCCTTGCTCAGCGCGATGAGCCCGTTGCGTGAGCGCGTGGGGAAGATCCCGTAGTTCTTGTTGTTGTCCGAGTGGACGTCCACGATCCGGAAGCCATCGACGCGCTCCGTGAACAGGCCGTTGTTGACGAAATTGCGGATGGTGATGCCGCGGATCTCGACGTCGTACAGGACGGGGGCGTCGCTGGTCGACCCGCTGTGAACGCCGGGCCTGAGCTCGAACGGCGGCGCCATGCTCTCGTGGCAGCCCATGCAGTCGTTGCGCTCGCTGGGCACGACGACGATGCCGTTGCGCTGGCCGCCGGCGTTCTCGAGGACGACGCGCTTTGTCGGGGTGCTCTGCCCGATGAGCGAGATGCCGCTCTTGTTGATGATCAGGCCGTTGGTCGGGCTGGCGGTCTCCCGGTACACGCCTGCCAAGACGAAGATCCTGGCCCCATCGCTCGCCTGGTCGATCGCTTCCTGGATCGACTGGCCTGGCCGGACGACGATCGTCTGGCGCTCGTGCCCGCCGAGCGGGAGCAATCCATCCATCCGATCTGCCAGCATCGCGCCGGAGGCACGGGCCTGTACAGAGACGAGGCACGCGGCAGCTCCGCCCAACACGGCACACAACACGACGAGCACGTCGCGATGAAACTTCATGGAACCCCCTCTGCGATCCCGGCCATCGGGATCTTCTCATGGCTCGGGTCCAGCACCGGCGCGCGGGAGACTCTGAAAATCGCGTCCTGGAAGCGCCACGTTGCCACCTACCCCGCGCCGCGAGCGCGATCCCGTTCGCCTCGTCGACGCCGAGCCTTTCGGCAGCATCCTGTGGTGCACACTCGCCCGCGCTGCGTCATACGACAAATGAACGCGCGATTTCTCTATATCGCGATATACCATGACTTCCGCTCGTCGGCAAACCATGGCGCTTCACGACTTCAGCGGATCTCGACGCCAGGAGGCGGAGATTGGCAGGAATCCCCGGCAGCTCTCTGGCGCGGTCCCCGCGGTCGTCCGGAACAACATCTTCGTCGGACGGGGAACGCTGACGAACCAGGGCAACGCGAGCCTCTGGACGAATTTCGGCGGCAGCAGGCGAGCGAGCGCCTCAGGGCGAGCTGCGGCTGCTCGGCGCGCGGGGGGGTCTTCGGGGCTGACCCCTCCTGCGCGGTTGACGCTGACACGCGAGGCCTTGTAGGTACGCCGGACCTGAACGGAGAACGACGGGAACATCATGATCTCGAATCGACGCTATGTCGCGCTGGCCTCCCTGTGCCTCGCGCCGCTGCTCGGAGCGTGCGGTGACGACGCCGGTGATTCCGGTAACGGCACCACCTCGAGCGGAACGACCACGGCATCGGGCACGGGCGGTGGCGGCGGAGAAGAGACCACCACCTCCTCCGGCAATGGCGGTGGGGGCGGCACTGGCGGCGACGGCGGCGGACAGGCCTATACGTTCCGGCAGGTGGGCGGATTCGCCACCCCCGAGAGCTGCTACTGGGATCCGGACGACCGGGTCTGGTACGTGTCGAACATCGGCGGAGACAGCGAGCCGGGCTGGATCAGCCGGCTCGACGAGGATGGCGCGGTGCTCGACGCGAAGTGGGTCGAGGGCCTCAATGATCCGAAGGGGATCCGCCGCTTCGAGGGCGCCCTCTACGTGGCCGACGTCGACAGGGTCCTCGGAATCGCCCTCTCGGACGGCAGCGTCACCGAGTACCCCATCCCGGACGCCCAGTTCGTCAATGACGTCGCCGTCGACGAGGCCGCGGGACAGATCTACACGTCCGACTCGCTCGCGCAGACCATCTATCGATTCGACGCGGGCGACCCCGAGAGCGTCGAGCTCTTCCTGGAATCCGAGGACATCACCGGCCCGAACGGCGTCCTCGTCGACGGCGGGGCGCTCCTTGTAGCGAGCACCGGGGAGCTCAGCACGGAGGGCCTGCTCGGGCAATTCCTCTCCATCGATCTCACCGAAAGGACCGTCACGCGCATCGGCGAGCTCGAGGGCAAGCTCGACGGCGTCGAGAGGGACGGAGACGGCTTCTGGGTGTCGGAGTGGACCTCGAGCAAGGTCTTCCGCGTCTCGGCCGACGGTACCTGGACCATCGCGTACGACCTGGCCGCGGATCACGAGCTCGGCTCGGCCGCCGACATCGGCTTCGATCCGGGGCGCGGGATCCTCTGCGTCCCCGATCTGAGCAGCAGCGTCGCGTTCATCACCGCAGAGTAGGCCGGCTCGGTCCGGCGCCGCGGAGGCGGTCCAGCCGGGGGATGCTGCGCGTCCCCTCCAGACGCGCGCCGCCCCTGCGCGCCCCCGAGCGCCGGGCGCGCCCCCTCGTGCCGCGCTCGAAGGTGGACCGCCCGTCGGCTACGCTGCGCGTCGGACATGAAACAGCACGCGCCGCGCTCCCCTGACGCCCCGGCCCCCGGGGCCCACGCGAACGCGCCCTCGCTGCCGTCGCCGCCGCCTTCCGGCGCCACGACGCAGGTCCACAAGACGCGCGTCCCGGAGGCCTTCGGAGAGGCGCCCACCATCCTGTACATGCCAGGCGACGAGCCCGCTCGCGCGCCGGGCCATGCCCCGCCCCCCGCCGGCGCTGGCGCCGCGGCGCCCGGAGACCGGGACCGCGGCGCGATCGACGAGGTCACCCTGCGCATGCCGCCCAGGGCCGGCGCCCCCGCCGGGGACGAGGCCACCCTGCGCATGCCGCCCAGGGCCGGCGCCTCGGGCGGGGAGCACGACGACCGCACGCTCAAGATGCCCGAGCGGCCGTCGCGCGGCGCGGCCGCGGACGAGGACAACGCGCCGACCGTCAAGGCCGAGCCCAAGGCGTCCTTCGTCGACCTGGACGCCGAGAGCGAGGGCGGGCCCCGGGATCTCAGGTCGTCCGCCCGCGCCTTCCTCAAGCGCCATCACAAGAAGCTCTGGTGGCTGCACACCGCGTATGCGCTCAGCCTCGGCGCCTTCGTGGTGAGCTTCGCGCAGAAGGGGTTCCAGCACGCCCGCTTCCTCGCGGTCTCGGTCAGCGTCGCGTGGCTGCTCGTGCTCCTCTTCTTCCGGCTCTTCGGCACCGGCGCCCGACAGGACTTCGCGACGGCGTGGCGGGGCGCCCGGCTGCGCTTCCTCGTGATGACCTATGTCCTGAAGAACCTCTATCAGGGCATGCTCTTCTTCCTCCTCCCGTTCTACTGGAAGAGCGCCAGCCTGGACGCGCCGAACCGGTGGTTCGTCCTGCTGCTCGGCGCCTGCGCGGTGCTCTCGACGCTCGATCTCGTCTTCGACCGCGTGCTCATGCGCTGGAAGACCCTCGCGTCGGTGTTCTACGGGGTGACGCTGTTCGCGTGCCTGAACCTCGTCATCCCCGCGCTCCTCCCCGACACGCGGACGCTGTACACGCTGCTCTCCGCCGCCCTCGTGTCCGTGCTCGGCTTCTGCACGCTGCACCTGCCGTTCGGGGCCCTCTGGAGCCGGATGGGCGTCGTGTTCCTCGTCGTCGCGATGACCGCCGGGGTCGGGCTCGCCTACGGGACGCGAGAGCTCATCCCCCCCGTCCCGATGCACCTGTCCTCCGCGGCCGTGGGCCCCTCGGTGCTCCCGGACGGCCGGCTCGCCATGTCCGTGAAATCGCTGCATTTTTCCGTGATTCGCGAGCTCCGCGCGGTGACCGACGTGGTGGTGCCGGGCGGCGACGGAGATCACCTCCTCCACGTCTGGCGGCGCGAGGGGCGCGAGGTGCTCCGCGCGCCGGAGGAGACGCTGCGGGTGCCCGGCCCGGAAGGCGCGGTGCGGCTCAAGTCGCAGCTCGTGGGCGGGAGCCTGCCGCGCCGCCTGGCAGGACGCTGGACGGTGGATGTCGAGACCGAGGACGGCCAGCTTGTCGGCCGCACGTCGTTCGAGGTGACGGAATGAGCTGGCCGCTCCGGAGCGAAGGTGAGGCGGGCGCCGCGCAGCGCGCGCGCTGGGTCGACGCGGGCAACATCGCGAACGGGTTCCTCGTGTTCGGCAACGTCGTCACGGGGTTCATCGCGATCGGCAACGTCGCGCGCGGCTTCATCGCGATCGGCAACGTCGCCGTCGGCGTCGTCGCGATCGGCAACGTCGCCATCGGCGTCCTCGGCGGGTTCGGCGCGACGATCGCCGTCGGCGCGATCGCCGGCGCGGGCGTGATCGCCCTGCCGGTGCTCGACGGGGTGGCGGGCGTGACCAGCATGCTCGATGTGCACCCGCTCCTGTCGGTGCTCCCGATCTGCCTCTGGGTCTTCGCCGCGCGCGTCCTCCCCGGGCAGCGCGCGCCCCGGCTGGGCCCGGAGCCCGAGCTCGCGCCGCTCTCGTCGGTGCTCCGCGGCGAGCGCTCCGAGGGCTGGGTCCGCGGGCGGGTCGAGCGCACGAGCGGGGGCGCGCTCCGCCTCACGCAGCGCGGCCGGACCGTCGAGCTGCCCGCGACCCCGGAGGCGCTGCGCGCGGGCGCGGCGCTGCTCCCGGAGGGGCGCGGCGCGCGGCTCTTCGCCCTCGTGCGGGCGGAGGAGCACGTCCGCGGCGGCGAGGGCGGCTACCGCGCGGCGCAGGAGCGCGAGCGGGTCCTCACCGTGGCCGATCTGCTGGCGCCGCCGGCGTGGGTGCCGCCGTGGATCAACGGCGCCGAGGTGCAGTGGTGGCTCGCGCGCGCGTGGGATGTCGGGGCGGCGGTGGCGGTCGTCCTCAGGGTAGCGCAGCTCGTCGCGGGCGCGCTCGGGTGAGCGGCTGAGCGCTCCGGAGCGGCTGAGCGCTCCGGCCCGGCGCGGCCCGCTTGGCGCTCAGAAAGCCGCGTCCCCAGCGCCGGCGCAGGCGAGCGGACGCGCTCACCAGCGCTGACGCCCACGGCGCCCTCGCGAGCGCGCGCGCCGCGCCAGCGAGAGCAGCAGGAGCAGCGCGGCCCACGGCGCGGGCGCCGAGCGCGACGCGCCGACGACGCACCCGCACCCCCCGCCGCTGGAGGGATCCGCGCCGTCTCCGCCGGCCGAGCCGCTCGACGCTCCCGCCTCGCCGCCCGCGCCGCCGGTGTCGACCGCGCACTCGCCCGCCACGCAGACGCCTCCCCGGCACGGCGTGCCGTCCGGCTTGGCCGCGCGGTCGCACGCGCCCGTCGCCGGATCACACGAGCCCGCATAGCGGCAGTCGATCTCCGCGCACGAGACCGGGCTGCTGCCCTCGCAGACGCCGCCGCGGCACGCGTCCTCCTGCGTGCACGCGTCGCCGTCGTCGCACCCCGACCCGTCCGGCAGCGGCGCGCTGGCGCACCGGCCCGTCTCCGCGTCGCACTCGCCCGGCGCGTGGCACGCCGGCGGCGGCGGGCACTCGACCGACGCCCCCGCCACGCACGCGCCCCCGACGCACGCCTCGCCCTCGGTGCAGCCGTCGCCGTCGTCGCACGCCGCGCCGTCGGGGCGCTGCGTGGCGATGCACTCCCCCGTCGCCGGCTCGCACGCCGCCTCGTGGCACGTGTCGGGCGCCGCGCAGACCACAGGCGTCCCGGCGCACGCGCCCGCCTTGCACACGTCGGCCTGCGTACACGCCTGCCCGTCGTCGCACGAAGGGCCCGTGAGCGCGGCGCACCGGCCGTCCTGCGCTGCGCCCGCCGCGACCGAGCACGCGTCGCACGGCCCGCCGTCGCAGGCCGCGTCGCAGCACACGCCGTCGACGCAGTGCCCCGCCGTGCAGTCCGATCCCGACGCGCACGCGGATCCGAGCGCCACGCCGTAGATCGCCGTGATCGCCATGGCGCCCTCGGACCGTGAGGGCCTGGAGCCGCCGGTCAGGAGGACACGCTGATCCAGGAGCAGCGTCGCCGTGTGGTTCGCGCGATTCGAAGGCAGGCCCCCCGCTCCCGACACCGAATCGCCCGTCACCGGATCGAACAGCGTCACCGACCACTCGTGTAGGGGGGGTCCGCCGCTCAGGCTCATGGCATACCCGCCCACAAGGAGGACTTTGCCGTTGGGGAGCAGCGTCGCAGTGTGCTCCCCGATGCCTCGGAAGAAGCTCAATCCCGGCAGCGTCCACGTGTTCGTCTCGGGCTCGTACACCTCGGCCGGGATGTAGCGCGCCTGGTTCGAGCCCTCGCCCACCTGCGTGCCGCCGACCAGCAACACGTCGCCGTCCGGCAGCAGCGTCGCCGTGTGATGGTCGTGGAATGCCGCCGTGATCACCGGCGGCGACCAGCGGTCCGTGGTCGGATCGTAGACCTCCGAGTCGTCCCCTCCCACGACGAGCACCCGCCCGTCGTTCAGGCGCACCGCGGCATGGCCGCTCCGCGCGCGGGCCAGCGGGGCCCGGGGGGCCCAGGTGTTCGAGGCCGGATCATAACGCTCGGCGGTCGCCACTGGGGAGTCGCCGACCCTGCCGCCCGTCACGAAGAGCGTGCCGTCCTCGAGCAAGGTCGCGGTATGACGAGCTCTGCTGGCAGCCGGCGGCGCGGCGACGCTCCAGGTGTTCGTGGCCGGGTGGTAGAGCTCGGCCGTCGCCCCGCCCACCACGAGCACGTCGCCGCCCGGGAGCAGCGTGGCCGTGTGGTCGGCGCGCGCGGCGCTCATCGGCGCTGCCGGCAGCCAGAGCCCGCTCGCGGGCTGAAAGAGCTCGGCGCTCGCCAGGGCGTCGCTCGAGTCGTTGCGACCGCCGACGACAAGGACGCGGCCGTCCGGCAGCAGCGTCGCGGTGTGGTCCTCGCGCGGCTGGCTCATGGGCAGCGAAGCCACCCATGCCGGGTCGATGAGCAGCGCCTCGCCCGCGTCGGCGACGTCGGCGAAGAGCTCCACGGCCCGGCCCGCGGTGCGCAACGCAACGCGCACAGGACGGCCGGACGACGAGAACGCCGCCGGCGCGCTCATGATCAGCCGCGGCACGCCGGTGGCGTCGTGCCATGCGATGGACTCGCCGTCCTGCCGGGGCGACGCACCGTCGACCTCCCATGAGGCGATCGGCCGCCCGGGCGCTGCGACCCCCGGCTCGACGAGGAGCCACTCCTCGACGCCGGTGCTCGTGGCGACCCAGAACGACGCGCCGCCGTCGCGCGGATAACGCACCGCGGCCCCCTCGCGCACCCCCTCGCCGCGGAGGCCGGACTCGCGAACGTGCAGGGTGATCCCCTCGGGCAGATCGAGGCGGATCGTCTCCGCGCCGATCCGCCGAGGCAGCTGGGCGCCGAGCACGCCGGACGCTCGCCCGGGCAGGGCCAGGGCCTGCACGAAGCCCTCGGCGGACTCTTGGAAGCCTCGAGGGCTCTCGAGCACGAGCGTCGCCTGCTCGGGGAACCTGGAGCGCAGCGCCTCGCCGCTGCTCGTGCTGGCGGCGCCGCCGCCCTCCGAGCACCCGAGCAGCGCGACGAGCCAAGCGAGATGTGGAGACGCGGAGCGAACCAGCTTCATCGTGACATCACCCCCTTTGCCGTTCACGAGCATCCGTTCCGGTGGCGCGCCCGTTTCGCTCTCGCGAGCGCGCGCGCCGCGCCAGCGAGAGCAACAGGAGCAGCGCGGCCCAGGGCGCGGGCGCCGAGCGCGACGCGCCGACGACGCACCCGCACCCCCCGCCGCTGGAGGGATCCGCGCCGTCTCCCCCGGCCGAGCCGCTCGACGCTCCCGCCTCGCCGCCCGCGCCGCCGGTGTCGACCGCGCACTCGCCCGCCACGCAGACGCCTCCCCCGCACGGCGTGCCGTCCGGCTTGGCCGCGCGGTCGCACGCGCCCGTCGCCGGATCACACGATCCCGCATAGCGGCAGTCGATCTCGCCGCACGAGACCGGGCTGCCGCCCTCGCAGACGCCGCTGCGGCACGCGTCCTCCTGCGTGCACGCGTCGCCGTCGTCGCACCCCGACCCGTCCGGCAGCGGTGCGCTGGCGCACCGGCCCGTCTCCGCGTCGCACTCGCCCGGCGCATGGCACGCCGGCGGCGGCGGGCACTCGACCGACACCCCCGCCACGCACGCGCCCCCGACGCACGCCTCGCCCTCGGTGCAGCCGTCGCCGTCGTCGCACGCCGCGCCGTCGGGGCGCTGCGTGGCGATGCACTCCCCCGTCGCCGGCTCGCACGCCGCCTCGTGGCACGTGTCGGGCGCCGCGCAGACCACCGGCGTCCCGGCGCACGCGCCCGCCTTGCACACGTCGGCCTGCGTACACGCCTGCCCGTCGTCGCACGAAGGGCCCGTGAGCGCCTCGCACCGGCCGTCCTGCGATGCGCCCGCCGCGACCGAGCACGCGTCGCACGGCCCGCCGTCGCAGGCCGCGTCGCAGCACACGCCGTCGACGCAGTGCCCCGCCGTGCAGTCCGCGCCCGACGCGCACGCGGCCCCGAGCGCCACGCCGTAGATCGACGTCGTCGCCATGGCGCCATCGAGCCTCGCGGGGCTGTGGCCGCCCGTCAGGAGGACCCGCTGATCGAGGAGAAGCGTCGCCGTGTGCGCTGCTCGATCCACGATCGTGGTCCCCCCTCCGGAGACCTCATCGTTCGTCACCGGATCGAACAGCGTCGGCGGTCCCACGGGACGCGGACGGCCATCGCCCAGGGAGATGCTGAATCCACCGGCGATAAGGACTCTGCCGCTCGGCAGCACCGTCGCGGTATGGCTCGCGATTCCTCCGAAGAAGCTCAGTCCCGGCGCCATCCACCCGCGCGTCTCGGGCTCGTACACCTCGACGAGAGAGGTGCGCATGCCGCCCGTAAAGTCGGTCACCTGAGTGCCGCCGACGATCAGCACCTTGCCGTTCGGCATCAGGGTCGCCGTGAGATGGTCGTGAAGGCCCGCCGTGATCACCGGCGGCGACCAGGCGTCCGCCTCCGGGTCGTAGACCGCCGAGTCGTCCCCTCCCACGACGAGCACCCGCCCGTCGTTCAAGCGCACCGCGGCGTGGCCGCTCCGCGCGCGGGCCATCGAGGCCCGGGGGGTCCAGGTGTTCGAGGCCGGATCGTAGCGCTCGGTGGTCGCCGCCGGAGAGCCGCCGACCAGGCCGCCCGTCACGAAGAGCGTGCCGTCCTCGAGCAAGGTCGCGGCGTGAAAAGCCCTGCTGGCAGCCGGCGGCGCGGTGACGCTCCAGGTGTTCGTGGCCGGGTGGTAGAGCTCGGCCGTCGCCCCGCCCACCACGAGCACGTCGCCGCTCGGGAGCAGCGTGGCCGTGTGGTCGGCGCGCGCGGCGCTCATCGGCGCTGCCGGCAGCCAGATCCCGCTCGCGGGCTGAAAGAGCTCGGCGCTCGCCAGGGCGGCGCTCGACGTGCCACGACCGCCGGCGACCAGGACGCGTCCATCGGGCAGCAACGTCGCGGTGTGCTCCTCCCGCGCCTGGTTCATGGGCAGCGCGGCCACCCATTCCGGGTCGATGAGCAGCGCGTCGCCAGCGTCGCCAGCGTCGGCGAAGAGCTCCACGGCCCGGCCCGCGGTGCGCAGCGCGACACGCACAGGACGGCCGGACGACGAGAACGCCGCCGGCGCGCTCATGATCAGCCGCGGCACGCCGGCCGCGTCGTGCCAGGTGATGGACTCGCCCTGCTGCCGGGGCGACGCACCGTCCACCTCCCACGAGGCGATCGGCCGCCCAGGCGCTGCGACCCCCGGCTCGACGAGGAGCCACTCCTCGACGCCGGCGCTCGTGGCGACCCAGAACGACGCGCCGCCGTCGCGCGGATAACGCACCGCAGCCCCCTCGCGCACCCCCTCGCCGCGGAGGCCGGACTCGCGAACATGCAGGGTGATCCCCTCCGGCAGCTCCAGGCGGATCGTCTCCGCGCCGATCCGCCGAGGCAGCTGGGCGACGACCGTGCCGCGCGCATCCCCGAGGACAGCCATCCCCGGCGCGAAGCCCTCGGCGGTTTCACGAAAACCCCGGACGCCATCGAGCACACGCGCCGTCTGCTCGGGGAACCGGAGGCGCAGCGCGCCAGGATCGAGCGCGCTCGCCGGCCCATCATCGGCCGAACAGCCGTACGCGCCCATCAGCACCGATGAGAGCAGGACGAGCTGACCACGGTGTCTTCTCATGACGCCTCCGGGCCCCTGGTCGTCATCACGAAAGGAGCGGCCATGGTCTTCGCTCGCGTCGCCTGCGCCGGCGGCGCGCCGCGACCAGGAGCACCGCCAAGGCGGCCGCGGCACCGCGGTGACCGTGGCCTCGCGCGAGACGGCAGCCGCACCCTCCGCCTGACGACTCCTCACCTGGACCGGCGCCGGCGCCCGTGGTGCCGACCGGGTCCACGGAGGGAGGAAGGCACTGCCCGCCCACGCACTCGCCTCCCGGACACGACGCGCCGTCGGGCAGCGATCGGAGCGCGGAGCACTGGCCCGAGGCCGGGTCGCAGGTGCTCTCGCGCTGGCAAGGGCCGGCGACGGGGCAGCGCACGGCGACGCCGGCGCACACGCCCGTGCGGCACGCGTCCCGCAGCGTGCAGGCGTCGCCGTCGTCGCAGCCGGTGCCGTCGGGCGCAGACGTGAACGCGCACGTCCCCTGCGCCGGATCGCACCGCGCGCCGGGCTGGCAGGTGCTCGGCTCACAGGCGACCGGATCCTCGCCGACGCACGCGCCGCCCACGCAGCGGTCGACCTGCGTGCAGGCGTCCTCGTCGTCGCAGGGCGTCTCGTCGGGCAGCGCGGGATAAACGCAGCCCTCCGTCGGCTCGCACGTAGCGGGCTCGCGGCACGGGCCTGGCGGAGGACAGGTCACCTGCGCGCCGGGCGCACACGCCCCCGCCGCGCAGGTGTCGCCCGCCGTGCACGCATCGCCGTCGTCGCAGGGCGTGCCGGACAGCGCCGCGCAGGTGCCGTCGGCGGCCGCGCCGCGCGCCACGGTGCACGCGCCGCACCCGCCCGCGCACGCGGTGTTGCAGCAGACCCCGTCGACGCAGTGGCCGCTCACGCACGCGGCGGCGCTCGCGCACGGCGCGCCGAGCCCCGCGCCGACGCCGTAGATCTCGGCGCTCGCAAGCGCCTCCCCCGCGGCCCCGTCCCCCCCCGCAACGAGCACGCGGCCGTCGACGAGCAGGGTCGCGGTGTGACCCCGGCGGGCCGCGCTGAGCGGCGGCATGTCGGTCCAGCGGTTCGTCGCGGGGCTGTAGAGCTCCACGGCCGCCGTGCCGCCCCCCACGACGAGCACCTCTCCGCCCGAGAGCAGCGTCGCCGTGTGGCCGTTGCGCGCGGTGCGCATCGGCGGCGCGGGCTCCCACGCGTTCCTGGCCGGATCGTAGAGGTCGGCCTCGGCTCCGGCACCGCCGACGACGAGCACCATGCCGTTCAGCAGCGTCGTCGCC
Organism: Sorangium sp. So ce375; assembly: GCF_051473855.1. Taxonomy (NCBI): domain Bacteria; kingdom Pseudomonadati; phylum Myxococcota; order Polyangiales; family Polyangiaceae; genus Sorangium; species Sorangium sp. So ce375. Next base: position 1,442,505 of record NZ_CP150335.1, on the reverse strand, counting down.
GTCGGGTTGAAGGTATGAGGCGAGGGCGCCAGCGGCGTCGCTGTCCACCGATCCGAGACCGGATCGTAGCGCTCGGCGTTCATGCCGGCGGCTCCCACGACGAGCACGTCGCCGTTGTTGAGCAGCGCGGCCGCGTGACTTTCGCGGGAGAGCTCCATGGCGTCCGCGCCCGACCAGCCGGCGCCCGCCGTGTACCGGGCAGCGCTCGACGTGGACTCGGTAAGATAGCTCACGCCGCCCGCGACGAGCACCAGGCCGTCCTGGAGCAGCGTCGCCGTGTGGCTGTAGCGCGGCGACTGCGACGGGCCGTTCGACCAGCTGTTGGTTTTGGGGTTGTAGAGCGCGGACGAGTCGAGCACGGTGTTCGACATCCCGCGGCCCGCGACAACGAGCACCTCGCCGGTGGTCAGCGGCGTGGCGGTGTGACGGGCGCGCGCAGGGCCCATCGGGGCCGCCTGCGTGAAGGTGTTCGTGGCGCTGTCGTAGAGCTCCGCGGAGTTGAGCACGCCGGTCGCGCCATCGCCGCCAGCCAGGAGGACGCGCCCGCTCGGGAGCAAGGTGGCCGTGTGGGCGGAGCGCGCCCGGATCAGGTTCCCCGCCGGGATCCAGGCCGGATCCACGAGCACCGCCCCGGAGCTCGCGCCGAGCCGGAGCGCGATCGACTGCCCGCGGACCTCGAGCCGCGCCTCCACGGGCGCGCCGTCTTCCTGGTAGGCCTCGCCGGCGCTCACCGTCAGCGCGACGGCGCCGCCGCCGTCCAGGCAGTCCACGACGCCCTCGCGCGCGCGCAGCGTGGCCCCCTCGACCTCCCAGGTCGCCACCGGCCCGCCGCCGCGCGCGACCTCCCCGTCGAGCAGCAGCCACTCCTCGTAGCCCGCTGAGCTCGCCGTCCAGAGCGCGGTGCCGCCGGGGCGGGCGTAAGCCACCGCCTGCCCGTGCAGCGCGGCGCGGCCGGAGAGGCCGGCCTCGCGCACGGCGAGCTCGAGCCCGCCCGGGAGCCGCAAGGTGATGGCGTCCTCGCCGCGGTCCGGCAGCGACGCGTCGAAGCCGCCCGGCGTGCGCGCCACGAAGCCGCGAGCGACGGCGTCGCGCGCGAAGCGCTCGTCACCGCCGACGATGGCGGCGGCGTGCTCGGGGAAGAGCGCGCCGAGCTGCTCGGGGCCGGGCGCGGAGCCGCCGTCCCCCGCACACCCGGCGAGGACGAGGAGCGCTGGGGCTCCCGCAGCGGAACAGCGGTAGATGGCGCTGCGCGCGCCCCGCCTCGTCATCCTGTCTACGCTTCTCATCGCATCTCCTCCGGCGCTCCGGAGCGCCGGCGCCGCGCTCACGGCGCGCGGCTCGCGGGGGCGCACCTCGGGTTACGGCTTCGCGATCAGCAGGACGGCTCCGTTCGACTCGTTGACCTCGCCTTCGTTGAGCCAGACCACGTGGAGATCGTCGACCCGGAGCGCCCCCGGCGAGCGCTGGCCCCGCGCGAGCACGGACGGCTCGTCGCCCGACGCGGCCGCCTTGAGCAGCCATTTCACCGCCCCGTCGCCGCGGCTCGTCCAGTACACGCGCGCGCCGTCGACCGCGATGCCGTTCGGAAAGCGCTGTCCTGTCGCGAGCTTCCGCGGCGCCCCCGCGGCCGCCCCGCCCTTGAGGGGGAGCACCATCACGTCGCCCGAGTAGGCGAAGCTCGTCCAGTACACCGCGGTCGCGAGGCCGTCCTTCCCGACGTCGAGGGCTAGGTGTCGAGGGGTCTCCAGCCCCTCCGCGAGCGGCGCCGGAGCCGGCTCCGCCGCGCTCCGCGGCGAGACCATGACGGCGCCGTTGGCGCTGCCGCCGTCGCCCTCGTTGGTCCAGTACACGTACGCTGCGTCGGCCGCGATCCGGTAAGGGTGGCCCTGCTGCTCGGCCACCAAGGCGGGCGCGCCGGCGTCGTCCGAGACGCGGTGGACGACGCCGTCCCCGAACGACGTGAAATGGATGTCGCCCCCGCGCGCCACGACGCCCTCGGGGGTGCTCTGCCCCGACGCGAGCACGCCGGGCGCCGCCTGCGGCGCCTCCAGGTCGAGCCGCAGGACGCGGCCATCGTCCACGCCGAGCCCGCTCTCCGTCCAGACGATCGCGCCCTCGCCGAGCGCGACGTCGCGCGGGCCGGCCTGCGCCGAGGCCAGCGTGACGCGCGGCCCGCCGCTCGTCGGCGCCGCGCGGAGCTCGCCGTCGGCCGCGGTGAGGGAGCCGAGGTTCGTCCAGTAGATCCGCTCGCCGTCGAGCGCGAGGCCGGCCGGGCGCTGCTGCAGCGCCGCGATCGCGACCGGCTCGGAGGTCCCGGGCGGCGCGGCCGCGGGCCCCACCGAGGACCACCTGCCGCACGCGGGGAGCGACTCCGTCTTGAGCGAGCACGCGCCCGTGACCGGCGCGGTCACGACCGCGAGGTTCTCTCCGCTGGCGATGCGATCGCACACTTTCTTGGGCAGCCGGCGGGCCCCCGCGGCGCCGTCCGCGGTCTGCCAGCCGAGCGCGCTCTCCGCGTCGAGCGCGACGAAGCAGCCGGAAGGTCCGCACACCCCATCGCTCTCGGTGGCGAGCGCGAGGTTCACCGAGGCGTCCACGGCGACGGTACACGAGGCTAGGTCGACCTCCGCCCGCGCGCTCTCCTGGAAGCACGCCGCGACGTCGAAGCAGCGCCCTTGCCCGGGCGTCTCGCCCCCGCCGAAGATCTGTCTGGGGTCGTAATCCGGCAGCGACTCCGGCGCGATCTCCTGCGGCACGCAGCCGCCGTTGACGCAGGTCTCGCCGCGCGGGCACCGGCTCGTCACCTCGTCGCCGCCGCCCCCGCCCGCCGCGACCTGGCCGCTGCACAGCCACTGCACCGGTAGCCGCAGCATCGCCGCGCGGTCCGCGGGTACCGAGGTGACCACCTCCCGCAGCACCCGCGGCGTCGCGCCCTGCCACGCCGTGACCCGGAGGGTCGCGGGCCCGGCCGCCCCGTTGCCCTCCACGACGGCGAGCGTCGATGGCAGCTTCAGCCAGGTCGCCGGGTCGCCGAGATCGTAGCTGGTGTCGAACCGGTGCTCCTCGCCCGACAGCACCTCGACGCGGATCCTGTCGATGTCCTTCGGCACCGACATGTCCGTCTGGACGACGACAAGGAGCTCTGGCGGCCCGTCCGCCGACGAGCAAGCGGCGGCGCAGCCGGCGAGGAGCAGCGCGGCCACGCGGCGCGGGCAGGCCGCCGCGCTCACGGCCTCGCTCCGAAGCGGAGCCCCGAGCCATCGTACGAGAGCTCCACGGTCCCCATGATGCCCGGTATCGTCTCCGGCTCCGTGGTCCTGAGCGCGAAGTAGCCACCCACGACCAGCCCAACGACGACCGCGCCGCCGCCGATCAAGAGCCACGTCTTGCCGGAGCCGCCGGGCTGCTCGATCGGCTTCAGGGTCACCGCCAGCCTGCGTGTCTTCTCCTCCTCGATGAAGACGTCGGCCTGGTAGGGGACCTTCCCCTGGGCGGTGACGCGGAGCGTGTGCGCCCCGCGCTTCAGCGCTCCGCTCCAGCGGCCCCGGGAGACCTCGCGCCCGTCGACCGCGATGGCATCGCCGTCGCCGGCCTCGACAAGGAGCCGCCCCTCGAGCGAGATCTCCTTCAGCGACGCGGCGACGCTGATCTCCGTGGCTCCGGCGATCTGCTCGGTGCGCGCGTACTCCTTGAACCCGGGCTTCACGACCCGGATCCTCCGCGCGCCGATATCGACGAGCACGGGGCCGGACAGCGGCGATCTCCCGATCGCCTCGTCGTCGACGAAGATCTCCGCGCCCTCCTGATCGACGGTCACGGTCAGACGGCTGACGAGCTTCTTCACCTCGCCGATGAGCGCGGCCGTGGCCTGCCGCTCCGCGTCCGTGAGCAGGGGGCCGGCCTCGCGTTCGTACCGCTCGAGCAGCGGCAGCAAGCTCGCGTAGCGGCGGAGGCTCTTCTCGCACGCGGCGATGTTCCAGAGCAGCCTCGGGTCGCCGGAGAGCTCGTGAGCGCGCTGGAACTTGATTCGCGCGCCCTTGAAGTCACCATCGTTGTAAAGGAGCTTCCCTGTCTCGTAATCCACCTTGGCCGCCCCGGTGAGCGCCTGGGCCAGCGGGACCCGCGACGGCTGCGCGGCCGGGGCGGGCTGGCCTGGCGGACGCTCTGCGAGCGCTGGCCCGCTGAGCAGGATCAAGGCGCCGGCCAGGGCGCCTCGGAAGCGAGATCTGTGGTTGTCCGGTCGCACGAATCCCTCGGCTCGGGGCGGTAACAGCGGGGTCACTGCAACGGCATGTCGAGCACGCTCCTCGTGGGTGTCGGCGCCGGCCGGGCCGTCGACGTCGGCGCCGGCGTGCGCGCCGAGGCGGTCGGGCGCGGGGTCCCGACGACAGCCGGCTTGCGCGGCTCCTTCGCGGGCTCCGTCGGGGCCGCGGAGGTCGCGGGCGCGGAGGTCGCGGGCGCAGGCGCCGAGGTCGCGGATGCGGGCGCGGTCCCCTCGGGCGATCGCGCGGAGTCCGCCGGGATGGCCGGGCTCGGCGCGTGGGCGGCGGCGGTGGTGTACGCCGAGGCGTCCTGGCCGGCCGCCGCCGACGTCGCGGGCGCCTGAGGATCTGTCGCGGGGCGGAGCGCGTACGCGTGGTAGAGCGCGCCGCCCGCGCCGAGCGCGAGCGCGAGCGCCGCGGTCGCGGCGAGCGGGGCAGCACGGGACTTCCTTGCCGCCTTTGTCGGGCCCGAAGCCCAGGAGCTGTTCGTGATGGGGGTCGGCGCGAGGCCCGCGGCGGCGTCGGTCCCCGGCGTCTGCGCCAGCGACGGCGACGGCTGCGACGGCTGCGAGCTCCCTCCGCCGACGTGCGGCTGCGACGGCTGCGAGCTCCTTCCGCCGACGTGCGGCTGCGACGGCTGCGAGCTCCTTCCGCCGACGTGCGGCTGCGACGGCTGCGAGCTCCTTCCGCCGACGTGCGGCTGCGAGCTCCTTCCGTCGATGTAGGCCGACGGCGTCACCTGCATGCCGAGCACGCGCTCGATCCGCTCCAGCGAGATCGACGCCTGCTGCGGGGGTCCGAAGGGCGCGATCGCCCGCGCGAGCTCGGCGATGTTGGCGAACCTGCGCGCGGGGTCCTTCTCGAGGCACCTGTAGATGGCGCCCTCGAGCGGGAGAAGGAGATCCGTGCGCACCTGAGCGATCGGGTCCGGCGGATCGCCGTTCACCTTGAGGATGAGCTCGCCGAACGTGTCCGATGGAAAGGGGATGCGCGCGGTGAGCAGCTGATAGAGGACCACGCCCATCGACCAGATATCGGAGCGCGCGTCGACGCGGTGCGAGGCGCGCATCTGCTCGGGGGACATGTAAAGCGGAGAGCCGAGGAGCGCGCTGCTCTTCGTGAGCGCGAGCTCTGGCCCGCCGGCCTCGTCGGTGAGCGCCTTGGAGATGCCGAAATCGAGCACCTTGATGGTCTGGGAGCCGTCCGCCGCCCTCGTGAGAAAGAGGTTCGCCGGCTTGATATCGCGGTGGATGATCCCGTGAGCGTGCGCCTCGGCGATGGCCTCGCAGGCCTCCAGGACGTAGCCGACCGCCTGCGCGATCGGCTGCGGGCCCTCTGTCGCGATCACCGCCGCGAGATCGCGGCCATCGAGGTACTCCATCACCATGAAGGGGGCGCCGCTCGGCAGCGTGTCCACGTCGTGGACCCGCGCCGCGTGCTCGCTCCTGATTCGGACGCTGGCGCGCCCCTCCCGCAGGAAGCGCTCGACGGCCTCGGGGGTCGCGCTGGACAGCAGCACCTTGATCGCCACGAGCTGGTGGAGGTGGGTGTGCCGCGCGGCGACGACGAGGCCCATGCCTCCTTGGCCGAGGACCCGCTCGACGCGGTACTTCCCCGCCAGCACGTCGCCTGCTTTCACCGAGAGCTCCATCTTGCCCGTGTGCGTCCGCCGGAGGGCGGCGCCTCCGGCGCATCGTACTGCATCGCACCGCCGGCTGGCGACCGGTGAACTCCGCCCCCCGCCGCGCCCCGATCTCCCGGAGCGCGCCGCCGGCGGCGCTGGGGCTACCTCGCGCTAGAGGAGCGCGAGCGGGGCTCACCTGCGCCGGGCTGACGGCGCCGCCGGGCGGGGTCGCGCCGTGTATCGACGGGAGCGAGGCGCAGCGGTGGCTGGAGCACGCGTCACGCGCCTCCGTACCCGAGGTCTTCTGCTCCGCGGCTCCGTCCCTCCGCTGCTCCGCCCCTCCCCTACTCCGTCCTTCCGTCGCTCCGTTCCACCGCCGCCTTCCGCTCGCTCTCGGGCGCCATGGCGGCGTCGCCACCTTCGATCTCCGGAGGCAGCGGCAGCCGGACGCGGAACGTCGTGCCCTTGCCTGGCTCGCTCTCGACAAGGATCTCGCCGCCGTGCGCCCATACGATCAACCTGCAGACGTAGAGCCCGACGCCGAGCCCGCTGTGCGCCTCCGGTGTCCACCGGAACGGCTCGAAGAGCCTGGCCTGCTGCTCCGGCGTGATGCCGACGCCGCGATCGTGCACGGAGATCACCGCGAAGCCGGCCTGCCGGACGACCGAGAGCGTGATCGGCTGTCCAGCGCCGTGCCGTGATGCGTTCGACAGCAGGTTCGTAATGGCCTGCTCGATGCGCGCATCGTCCCAGTAGCCGAAGACCGACCGGTCGAGCTGGAGCTCCAGGGAACACCCGTCGGCCTCGAGCTGCTCGGTCACCTGCCGGGCGGTCCTGCGGACGATCTCGTTGAGCTCCGTCCTCTCCAGGTTCAACGCGGGCGGGCCGGTCGCGAAGCTCGCGACGACGAACATGTTGTTGATGACCTGCGTGATCCGGGCGAGCTCCCGCGAGGACACCTTCAAGAAGCGGCTGATGTCCTTCGTGCCCAGCGTCACCATGAGCGGCTGGGATCGCGATCGCAGCATGTGCTCGTACAGGAGGCGCAGGCTCGTCAGCGGCGTACGCAGCTCGTGCGAGGCGAACCGCAAGAACTCCTCGCGGATCCGGATGGCCTCCTTGAGCTCCGTCTCCGCGCACTCCAGGCGACGGACACGATCCTCGAGCTCCCGGCGCAGATCCTGCTCGCGACGCACGCCCGTGGCCAGGTCCCTCGCGCGCCGCTGGAGCAGGATCGTCAGGATGAGCGTGGCGAGCACCATCACGCCGCAGGCCGCGAGGACCACGCGGCGCGTGACGACGAACACGCCATAGGCGTCGTCTTTATCGATCTCGGTCGCGAGGCCGAGGTCGAGCTCCTGATCCCACAGCCACGAGCCGACGACCTCGACGCCGCGATAATCGCGGTATCCCTCGACATCGACCCCGGCGATCCCCGCGATGGCGCTGGTCGCCATGCGCGTGAGCGGCTGCTCCGCGCGCGGCAAGAGGCGCCAGGAGCCGTCCGGCGCCTCGCCCCCGGGATCGCGCACCTCCACGTTGAGGCTCGTGCGCTCGCCGGCCGCCAGGATGCCCATGTCGCGGAGGTTCTGGGCGAACCTGAGCTCCGTGACGACGCGACCGTGCCTGTCGAACGCGTAGGTCTCCCCGGCCGCGCCGACCTGTCCGCGATGGGCGATCTGCGTCAGCTCCTTCCCGGGATCGATGCGGAAGGCGAGCGCCGCGATGACCTCCCCTCCCCCGGCGAAGGAGCGCACCGGCGCCGCGACGACGAGGGTGGGGGTGACCCTGCCGAGGACGGGAGACCGCATGGTGAAAGGAGGCCCCATGACGGTCGAGCCCCGCAGGGCCGCGGCGATGGTGTCCGGGTCGTAGGCGCTCAGCGTCTTTGTGGCGAGGAGCTCATCGCGATCCGAGGCGATATGGGCGCCATCCAGCGCGATGACGTCGAAGCCGAGGCACTGCTCCCGCTGAACGACGTTCTCCAGCTCCCGCCGCAGCTCCTGGAGGTGCGGGCTATCGAGGAGCGAGCCATTGTCGCGGTGCAGCTCGACCTGGGCGGCGATCGCGCGCCGTATCCTCGGCTCGCTCGCCCAGAACCCCACGGCGCCCTTCGCCTGCCGCGCCCAGGTCAAGAGCCCCTCGCGCGTCGTCGAGAGCACCGCCTGCAGGGTCGCCGCGATGTTCCTGCGATGGACGTCCTGGATCTGATGGAGGCTCAGGAGCAAGACGACGCCGATCGGCAGCAGCGCCGCCAGAGGCATCCAGTCGAGCCATTCTTTCCTTCGTCGTTCGATTCCCATGAATGACGCAGGCGAGACGCGGGGGGCAGCACCTCACAAACCACGCCACCACCGCGTGTGAGCGCGCTTCACGCCCGCCCGCTCAGCCCGGGCCTGCCTCGATCCCCCGCGCGCCCCACGTCGAGGCGAGCCGGCGCCTCACGTCGGTCACTGCGCGGGCGAGCCCGAGGGCGCGGGGCTCCCCTCCACGATCGCAGGGCTCCCGCTGTACACAACCGCGTCGAGCAGCCGCTCCTCCCGCACCATCGCGAGCGCCGGCGCGTCCCGGCGCACCGAGAGGCTGCCGCCAGGATCCGCGAACCCGCACGCCTCCGCCCCCCGCTGCGAGCCGATCTCCCAGAGCGCCTCGGCCGGCGTCGCCCCGCCCTCGCCCCGCAGCGTCACGCGCCGGCCCGTCCGCAGCCGCTCGCCCAGCTCGACGCCGCGCATGTCCTCGAACGGATCGGTGATCACGTGGCTGTCGATCCCGACGCACAGCCGCGCGCCCGCCGCGCGCAGCGCGCCCACGTCGGGCAATCCGTCGCCGAGGTCGCGCTCGGTCGTCGGGCACAGGCACGCGAACGCCCTCGCCGCGCCGAGCAGCGCCGGCTCGTGCGGCGCGAGGTGCGTCGCGTGCACCGCCACGAAGCGCTCGCCGAGGACCCCGCGCTCGGCCAGGAGCTCCACCGGCCGCCGGCCGGTCTCGGCGAGGCACGCCTCGATCTCGGCCGGCTGCTCGGCCACGTGCATGTGCACCATGAGCCCGCGCTCCGCGGCGTACCGCGCGATCTCGCCGAGCCACGCCGGGGGCACGGCGCGCACGCTGTGGGGCGCCACCCCGACGCGCACGTCCTCGCAGCCCGCGTAGCGCGCCCGGAGCGCCTCGACGTCCGCGAGCGCCGCGTCGAGCGAGGCGTCCGAGAACCGCCGCTGCGCCCCCTCGGGCGCCCTGCCCGCGCCGGCGCGCGCGTAGACGACGCGGAGGAGCGCGATCCGGAGGCCCTCCTGGCGCGCGGCCTCGATCACCGCGTCCGCGAGGACGGTGCGATCCGCGTAGGGCGCGCCGCCCGGCTGGTGGTGCACGTAATGGAACTCGCCCACCGTGCGCACGCCCGCGGCGCGGAGCTCGCGGTACGCCACCTTCGAGATCGCATGGATGGACTCCGGCGTGAGCGACTCGGCGAGCGCGTACATGGCGCTGCGCCACGACCAGAAGTCGTCCGCCCCCGACGGCCCCGGCCGCTGCGCCTCACCGCGCATCCCGCGCTGGAAAGCGTGGGAGTGGGCGCTCGCGAGCGCCGGCAGCTCGATGGCTCGCTCGGTCAGCCTCATGCCGCACGTCTATCACGTCTGTCACGCCCGGGTGGCCGGGGAGAGGCGCGAGCCGGCCGCGCTGCCGGCGCGGCCGCCTCTACCGCCGGAGCTGGAGCAACACCGGCCTCAGGCGCGCTCCTGTCGGTCAATCATCGCTCGGCGTCGTCAGCAGCGGGAAGCAGCCAATGCTGAGCTTGCCGCAAGCCCCTTCGAGCAGGTAAGCGCCCCTGTCGGTTTGCTCATAGAAATCCATGGTGAGGGCGCTGCACTCGGGGAGCACATTGCGCGAGTACGCTCGCAGGTCGGCGGCGCAGGCGTCGATCTCCGCGATCGTGGCCGTACACTGCGTCGGCTGGCCGCAGGGCTCTGCCTCGACCTCCGCGAGGACCTGCTCTATCAGCTGCTCTGCCTTGCTCGGGTCGGCCATGCACCCCTCGACCAGCTCGGAGCACTTCGCCCGCAGCTCGGCGTCGTTGGTCCCGGCGTCGTCCCCGTACGCCGCGCCGAGCACACCCTGCATACGGCACATGAGGTCGACGGTCATCTGCTCGGCGCTGCAGCTGCGATACCCCTTGCACGCCTGCTCCACCTCCGCGGGCGAGAGCTCGCTGACGAGCGCCGACGTGTCGAGTCCGGAGCAGGACGCAGCCCCGGGGCCCTCACCCCCAGCCGAACCCGCCGATTCGCGGGGCGTCGCGCCGTCGTCGTCTCCCCCGCAGCCCAGCCCCGAGAGGCCGGAAGCCAGGCACACCACCACACAAGCCCAGAACGTCGTTCGCATTCCTCTGCACTCCCGATGAAAGGGTAAGAATCGAGCCCTGCCGCGGCGGCAGAACCACCTTTCCTTACGCCGGGCTGCTCCGGTTCCCTCCCTGGCGAGGCCGTCACGATGCTGCTCTCCCCGCGCCGCGACGCCGGCCCTCTGGCCCTCTGGATCTTCCTCGGGCCCTCGTGCCCGAGCGCACCTCACCGCTTCGGCTCGATCTCGAGCTCGGGCAGCCCCGCGAGCTTCACATCGACATCCGCGGCGGGCGGCGCTTCACGGGCCTCCTCGCGGCGGGGCGCCATGACCGTCAGGGCGCGCGGGAGGCACTCCACAACGAGGGGCGTGGTCCCCGCCTCCTCGCCGTCGATGAGCACGTGCTGGGGCGGATCGGTGGTGATGCGGACCCGGCGGGCGGCGAGGAACCCGACGTTGTCGCGCTCGGCCGGCTCGCCGTCGATCGCGGTCCTCAGGAGGTGCAGCCCGGTCGCGACCGCCTCGACGAGCGTCGTGGCCGACACGATGGTGACGTCGAGCCGCCCATCCTCGGGGGACAGGACGGGCGGCCCCTGCGCCAGCACCGTGCGCGGAGGCGCCATGTTCGCGACGGTCACCGCGACCGCCCGGCAGTGGACCCGCTGGTCCTGGGTCTCGATCTCGACCGCGAACGGCTCGAGGCTCATCAGCTTCTTCAGCCCGGTGAGCATGTACGCGAGCACACCCCAGCGCTGCTTCTCGTCCTGCGGGGTCTCGCCGACCGTGTCGGCGTGCAGCCCGACCGCCGACAGCAGGATCATGGTCCTCCCGTTCGCGCGGGCGGCGTCGATGCGCGTCGGCTCGCCGTGGACGAGCACCTCGATGGCCCCCTCCAGGTCGGCCGGGATGCCCAGGGAGTTCGCGATCGAGTTCGCCGTTCCGAGCGGCAGGATGCCCAGGCACACGTCGCTCCCGAGGAGCGCGGACGCCACGCTGGAGACCGTCCCGTCGCCGCCCGCCGCGATCACCAGGGAGGCGCCCTCGCGGCGCGCAGCCTCGGCGCACGCGGCGGCGGAGCGGCCCTCGCTCGTCTCGTAGACGCTCAGCGCAAGCGCGCGCTGGAGCCGGGCAGGCAGCGACTCGACCGCATCGCCCGCATGGCCTGCAGCCGGGTTGAAGATCAGCGCCGCTCTCCGCTCGGTCATCGCGGCATCGTAGAACGCCGAACCGGTTGAAACCCGAAGAAAAATCGGCAGGGTGGCCGCGGGCAGCGCCCGCGGGCGGCCCGCGCGGCTGTGCCTGCGTGCGCCACGCGCGCGACAGCGACGCCCCGCCGCCCAGCGCGGCGACGCCGCTCGCCGCACGGTGGCACGGCAGTTGTACCGCAGCGTTATTCATGAAGTTTCAGCGGTTCGGTCGAATGGATTGTCTTGCGCTCGCGCTCCTCGGCGCAGGGACGCTCACCGCCTGCGGGGCGGACTCGTCGAGGGACACGGGGGACAGAGGCGCCGCGAGCGCCGGGAGCACCGGAGGCGGCGAAGGCGGCACGGGCGGCGAAGGCGGGGGGAATGGCGGAGGCGGCGCGTCATGGCCCGTCGACACCTACCCGATCGACATCACGCCATCCGAGGACTGGAAGAACCAGATCAGCTTCCCCTTCGAGCCCTTCGCCGCCTGGCCTGCGACCTTCGGGGCGCCGGGCTGGGTGAAGTTCACCGTGCTGATGCACGATCCCACGAAGGTCTATTACCAGGACAGCAACAAGCTCCCGTTCCACGGCGAGTTCGCCACGACGCGACTCGACCCGTTCATCGGCAAGTCGCTGGACGAGTTCGACCGGATCTCGCTGTACGAGGAGGGACAGGAGGCCATCCTCGGCGCCGTGCTCTTCCCGCCGAGCCCGGAGAGCGTGCCGGAGTACGGCATCCAGCTCGTCCGACAGGACGCCTACGATCCCGAGGTGGCGCGCGTCGTCCTCGAGCTCGTGAAGGAAAGCGTCATCGCGCCCGGGGGGGTGCGGCCCTTCTATTTCCCCACGTACGAGCAGGCGGCTTCGGCCGCTGAGAACAGCGCGTTCTTCGCGCAGAGCGGGTTCCCGGTGAGCTCGGTCGAGCGATGGCTGGACGGCGACGCGTGTTATGCGACGGGCTGGGCCGTGGGCCGGCTCCGCTATGTCCCGCCGGACGCGATCGACGCCGCCTATGCGAGCGGCGATCTCCGGGCCGAGGACATCCTGCTCACCGACTCGATCCCCGCGGAGGTGCCTTATGTGGCGGGCATCGTGTCGCTCTCGCCCGCGACGCCGAACGCGCACACCGCCCTCCTTGCGACCTCGTTCGGCATCCCGTTCGTCTACCTCGGCGATCCGGCCGCCGCGGAGGCGGCGAAGGCGCTCGACGGCGAGCAGATCGCGCTGCGGGCCTCGCTGCAGTACGGGACCCTCTGCCGCGCGGAGCTCTTCGACGCCGGCGGGATCACGCCGTCCGACAGGGAGCAGCTCCTCTCGCTGAAGCGGCCCGGCGATCTGGAGCTCCGGCCCAAGGAGCCCCTGGGCGCTTATACCGGGTCCACCGAGGATCTCGGCCCCGCGGACATCGTCCATTTCGGGGGCAAGGCCGCGAACTATGGCCTGCTGCGGGACGCCATCCCGGAGAGCTCCGATGTCGCGGTCGCGCTGTCGTTCGATCTCTGGGACGATTTCCTCGATCAGGTCATGCCCGGCGGCCGCACGCTGCGCGCCGAGATCGCCGAGCGCCTCGAACGCCATAGTTATCCGCCCGACATGCTGGCGCTCAAGGCCGATCTCGCCGCGATCCGCGCGCGGATCACCGGCGAGACCGCCTTCTCCGCGGGGCAGCGGCAGGCGATCGAGGCGGCGCTCGCGGGCTTCACGCCCACGAAGAAGATCAGGTTCCGGAGCTCGACCAACGTGGAGGACAGCGCCGTCTTCACGGGCGCGGGCCTCTACGACAGCTACAGCGGCTGCCTGGCCGACGAGCGGGACGCCGACCAGGCGGGGCCGAGCCGGTGCGACGCCGGCGAGGCCGACGAGCGCGGCGTGTTCCGCGCGCTCCGCAAGGTGTACGCGAGCTTCTACAACGACAACGCCTTCCTCGCCCGGCTCCTCCATGGCGTGGACGAGGCCGAGGTCGGGATGGGCGTCCTCGTCCATCACTCCTATCCTGACGAGGACGAGATGGCGAACGGCGTCGCGACGCTCGCGCGGCGCGAGCTGGTAAGCGATCAGATCCAGATCGTGACGCAGCTCGGGGCGACCTCCGTCACAAACCCGGAAGGCGGAGCGCAGCCGGAGGTCGTGACCGCGAGCCGCTTCGACGATGGCACCTCCGTTTACCTCCTGTCCGGCTCGACGCTCGTCCCGCTCGGCGGCCACGTGATGCAATGGGAGGACGATTACCACGCGCTCGCCGCCCTGCTCGGCCGCGTCGAGGAGCGGTTCAGCGAGGTGAACCCCGGCAGGAAGTCGTTCCTTCTCGATTACGAGTTCAAGAAGATGAAGCCGGGAGAGCTCGTCGTGAAGCAGGTGCGCGAGGTCGCGCTCCCGGACACGACGCCGAGCCTCACGCCGTTCCTGCTCGACGAGCCGCGGGAGGTCTGCACCTTCCAGGGCGAGTTCGGCGACGTGTTCGCGAACCACCGGCTCAAGGTGCGGGCGAGGCTCTCGGCGAGGAGCGCGTTCCTCACGCCGGCGGCGCTCGCCAGCACCCTGTTCGAGGACGCGCGGCTCGACTACCTCTCCGGTGGATCGGCGGCGACGCTCTCGGGGAGCCCCGCGTCGTGGCCTGCCGCGTCCCACACGTACGCCGACGAGACGGCCACGGACTCCTTCGTGGACGGCGCCGGGGCCTCGGCGATCACGTATTCGCTCGCCGCCTCCCCGGTGCCCGAGCTCGTGCCGCCGTCGCTGGGCCCGCTTGTCGCGCTGCGCGACCTGGGGATGGTGCTCAGCGCCTCCTATGCCACGCCCGCGCCGGCGCTCGACTGGGACGGCGCGCCGGCCTTCGTGTCCTCGGAGGCGGTGCAGCTCGACGCTTGTCCCGCGGACGGCCCCCCTGTGGCGGGGGCGTTGCCCCAGCAGCGCTCGCTGTCGTGGGCGTCCGGCGTCGTTGTCGAGACGTTATTCTACTGGCCGCCGGCCCCCAAGGGCGTCACGGCGGGGTACACGGCGCCGCTCCACAAGTGGGTGGGGACGCGCATCGAGGGGCTGACAAGCGCTCCGATCGAGCTGAAGGGCTACTACGCGCAGACGTACCGCCCGCAGCACCACAACTTCTCGGAGGATTTCATCTTCGAGCCCCGCCTCGAGCCCGGCCTGGATCCCGCGATCCTCGCCGAGCTGGAGCAGAAGGGCATCCGGCTGATCTACGTCCGGACGTCGGACGGCGGCGGAGGCGGCGACAGGATGTGGACGCTCGATCCAGCGGGCGTGTTCCACGAAGTCGACTGAGCGGCGCTCTCGCGGCCTGCGGAGCCCGGGCGAGCCCCGTCGCCCAAGGCTCCGCAGGGCTCGTCACTCGTCCTCGGAGCGCACGACCGGGCTCGACTGCCGCTCCAGACGACCGCGCGACGTGGCCGATGCCGGCGCGCGCGGAGTTGACACGCGGAGGCTGCGGGTGGACCAGAGACGCCGGCTGCTATTGCCGACGAGGAGAAGCTCATGAGCCTTTACGACAGCTCGTTCCCCCAGATGACCCGCATGCTCGGCCAGGTGCTGGTCTGGCTCGACAAGGCGGAGGCCTATGCGCAGCAGAAGAAGTTCGATCCGGAGGTGCTGCTCGCCGCGCGCCTCGCGCCCGATCAGTGGCCCCTCAGGCGTCAGATCCAGAACGTCATCGCCTGGCCCCTCCGGCTGAGCGCGCTCCTCGCCGGCGCGGAGCTGCCGCAGGTCGAGACGGGCAACGACACGATCGCGGAGCTGCGCGCGCGCATCGGCAAGGCGATCGAGCAGTTGAAGGCGGTGACGCCGGAGCAGCTGAAGGGCGCGGAGGACCGCACGATTCCGCTCTTCTTCCTGCCGGGAAAGGGCATGAAGGCCCCGGAGTTCGTGTTCCAGTTCGCGCTCCCCAACTTCTACTTCCACGCCACCACCGCGTACTCGATCCTGCGGCACAACGGGCTCGACGTCGGCAAGTCCGACTTCATCGGGTCGCTCGCCCTCCGCGACCTGTGACCACGGCCGCCCTCCCCCGCGGGGAGGCGGCAGGGTGCCGTCAGTCGTCCTCGCGCTCGTCCCCGAAGAGCACGCCGATCTGAAGCTCGATCGCGTCGAACGGCTCGGCCCTGATGCGCTCGCCCCGCTCCGCGCGGAGCGCCACGAGGTACCCCTCCGGGGTCCACCGGTGCACGGTCAGCGTCTCTTCCCTGGGATCGACGATCCAGTAATATGGCAGCTGACAGCGCTGGTAGACGCGCAGCTTCTTGACCGTGTCGTTCCGCGCGTTGCTCGGGGAGAGCACCTCACAGACCCAGTCGGGCCGGATCCGGACAGGGCACCCGCCGGGCCGCTCCGGCGCGCGCTCGCGACGCCAGCCGACCACATCGGGCCGGTACACCTGGTCCGGCATGAACTCGACCTCGATCTCCGTGGCGAACCACCATCCCCCGGGCCAGCGGCCCCCGGGGCGCCGCTGGAAGGGGATCTTCACGTGCGCGACGACGGCGGACTGCGCGTCGCCGTGCTCGAACGAAGGCACGGCCTTCTGCACGAGCTCGCCGTCGATGATCTCGTGAAAGCGCCGCTCCTCGGGGATGGCCAGGAGATCCGCCACGGAGGCTGGACGTGGCTTCTGTGCTGCGGTGGGCACGCGCCGAGCATACCGCTTCCGACAAATGGCCGCGACCACTTGCTTTTCATAGCAATTTCAAAATCTTACACTCCAGCGCCGCGGGGGAGCCGACCCGGCTTCGGCGCCCCTCAGCGTGCGCTCGCCTCGCGATCGGCGAGCGCCGCGAGCGTCTCCTGCGCGACAAGCGCCGAGGACGCCGGGTTCTGCCCGGTGACGAGCCGGCCATCCCGGACGGCGAACGGCTTCCACACAGGGCCTCGCTCGTAGCGCGCGCCCAGGCTGCGCAGCCGCGACTCCAGGGCGAACGGGACGACGTCCGCGAGGCCCACGGCCTGCTCCTCCTCGTCCGAGAAGGCGCTCACGCGCCGCCCCTTCACGAGCGGCTCGCCGCTCGCGAGCCGGACGTTCACGAGCGCGCCGGGGCCGTGGCACACGGCGGCGACCACCTTGCCCCGATCGAACGCGCGGCCGAGCAGCCTCGCCGTGGCGGCGTCGCCGGCGAGATCCCACATCACGCCGTGGCCACCGACGACGAAGCAAGCGTCGTAATCGCCGGCGATCCCGTCGATGCGGAGCGTCGACGAGAGCTTCGCCTGCGCCCGTTCGTCGTCGAGGAACGCCCGCACGGCGTCGGACGGCTCCGCGGAGCTCTTCGGGTCGGCCGGCGGCCTGCCGCCCTGGAGCGACGCGATGTCGACGTCCGCCCCGGCCTCGACGAACGCGCGGTACGGCGCGGCGAGCTCCTCGAGCCAGAACCCGGTCGGTTGCCCTGTCTCGCCGAGGCGTGCGTGGCTGGTGACGATCAAGAGAATCCTCGCGTTCATGGCGGCTCGCTCCTGTGTGGGTCTGTGCGCTGTCGCGCCCGAGGCGCTCGGGCCCGAGGCGACGGGATGAACTTAGGCGCCCGCATCGATGAAAACCAGCGAGACGATCTCACGCTATAGATGAGCCGTGCTCATCAATTACGAGCTGCTCCGCACCCTGCTCGACGCCGGCGTCGCGCCCACGTTCGCCGAGGCGGCCAGGCGCCGCCGCGTCACGCCGTCGGCCGTGAGCCACCAGATCAAGGCGCTGGAGGCGCGGCTCGGCGTCCCGCTGTTCGAGCGGGTCGGGCGCAACGCGCGGCTCTCGCCGGCGGGCGAGGGCCTCGTCGCCGCGCTGCGCGAGGCGTTCGCGCGTATCGACGACGCGCTCGTCGCCGTGTCGGACGATCACCGGGAGGTCCGGGGGACCGTGCGCATCGGCGGGCCGGGCCCGTTCTCCCGCATGTGGCTCCGTCCCAGGCTCGCTCGGCTCCTCCGCGCGCACCCCGAGCTCGTCATCGACGTGCGCTTCGACGTGCCGTCCGTGCTCGCGCGGCGCCTGCTCGCGGGAGACGACGATCTGAGCCTCCTCGTGAGCGCCGAGGACACCCCGGGGCTCGAGGCGCGGCCCATCTACGTCGAGGAGTTCTCGGCGGTCGCGTCGCCCGCGCTCCTCGGAGCGCGCGGCCGCCCGGAGACGGCGCGGGAGCTCGCGGAGCACAGGTTCATCGTCTTCGACGCGGATCTCGCGATGCACGCCGCGTGGTGGCGGGCCTCGTACGGCAAGAAGGCCCCGCTGCCGCCGAAGATCGCGTGCCGCATCACGAGCCTCGACGAGATGCTTGCGCTCGTGATCGCGGGCGTCGGGATCGCGGTCCTGCCGAACTACTTCATCGCCGAGGCGGTCGCGGCGGAGCAGGTCGTCATGGTGGGGCCGCGGCCAGGCAAGGTGGGCCGGGGCGCCCGGAACACGATCCACCTGGCCTGGCGCAAGGGCGCGGCCCAGAGCGCGCGCTTCCGGGCCGTGCAGGCGGCGCTGCTGGAGGAGGGCTGAGCGCCGCGCGCGGGCTCATCGGCCCGTGTCACGGAGCGTGCTGGGCCTGGGACGTGCGCCGCCCGTCCAGAGTCCGCGCGCTTCACCGGGCGCGGGCGCGCCGTCGAGCGATTCAGTGAAACGACGGGCAGCGCGGCGGCTACACTCCACACGGAGAGCCCATGCTGACCTCGATCACGCTCGAGAACTTCAAGAGCTTCCGGAAGGCGGCGATCCCGCTGGGCCCCTTCACGCTGCTCGTCGGGACGAACGCCTCCGGCAAGAGCAACCTCCGCGATGCCTTCCGCTTTCTCCATGGCGTCGGCCGCGGCTATTCGCTGGCGGAGATCCTGGGAGAGAAGTACGGCGAGGGCGGCGAGCTTCAGTGGAAAGGGCTCCGAGGCGGCACGAAGGAGGTCGTCTTCGGAGGAGGAGCGGAGTTTTCGATCGGTGCAGAGCTCGGACCGGTAGATTCGCACCCCGATTCGCATATTAGATATCAGATCTCTGTCGCGACCGGAAGCCTGAACGCTGCTCCCAGGGTCACCCGCGAGTCACTCTACTGGAACCCGGAGATATGCTTCGACTCCCATCCACCCGACGGTGCGCTCGAACAGGAAAGCGAAGAGCGGCTCATCGTACGCCTGAGGCAAGCTAGAGAATCTGTTTCATCCAGCTCACCTGCCATCACGCAGGTCCTAGATTCCGGTTATGTTCGAAGAGGAATAAGGGGTACGCTACGAACCCTGCGCTCGATGCGTTTCCTGGATCTCTCACCGGACGCTGCGCGGCTGCCCTCGTTGCCAGGCCGACAGGTGCTCGGGGATCGCGGCGAAAACCTCTCGTCCGTACTGCAAGCGATCTCCCAGGATCCGAAGCGAAGAGACACGCTCCTTGAATGGATCCGCGCCCTCACGCCGCTCGACGTCGTGGATCTCGACTTTCCTCAGGATTTCTCGGGGCGCGTCCTCGTGCACCTCGTGGAGCAGGGTGGGCGCCGGATCTCGGCCTACAGCGCCTCGGACGGCACGCTGCGCTTCCTCGCGATCCTCGCCGCTCTGCTCGATACCGACTCCGCCCATTTCTATTTCTTCGAGGAGATCGAGAACGGCATCCATCCGACACGCCTTCACCTACTCGTGCAGCTCATCGAACAGCAGTGTCGCACCGGGGGTGTCCAGGTCATCGCGACGACCCATTCGCCCCAGCTCCTCGGCTTCCTCAGCCCCGAGTCCAGGGAGAGCGCCCTCCTCATCTACCGGCTCCGCGGCGCCGACGAGTCCAGCGTGCGCAAGGTGGTCGACCTCCCCGACCTGAGCCGAGTCCTCGAGACGCAGGACCTCGCTCGGCTCCACGCCTCGGGGTGGCTGGAAGACATGGTCGAGCTCATGGCAGACGACGCGGGCGAGGCTGCCCAGTGAGCTACCGCGTGCTCGTCATCCCCGAGGACTTTCGCAAAGATCAGTACGTCCTCGAGCCGATCGTCACGAAGATGTTCGAGGCCATCGGTCGCAAAGCCAAGGTGATCGTCTGCCGCGATCCGCTCCTCGGCGGCGTCGACCAGGCGCTCAGGTGGGAGCGGCTCCAGGAGATACTCCTGCGCTACCAGGCGATGATCGAGTGCTTCCTGCTCATCGTCGATCGCGACGGCAAGGCGGGGCGGCGCGATGCCCTCGATCGGCTAGAGTCGCTGGCAAGCGCCGCGCTTCCATCAAGAAAGCGCTTCCTCGCCGAGAATGCCTGGCAGGAGATTGAGGTGTGGCTCCTCGCCGGGCACGACTTGCCCTCGGACTGGCGTTGGAAGGACGTGCGCGCACACGAGAACCCGAAGGAGGCGTATTACCGATCCCTCGCCCAGGCGCGCGGCGTCCTTCACGAGCCGGCCGAGGGGCGCGGGCTCCTGGCCCGCGAAGCAGCCTCGCGTTACGGCCGCATCCGCTCCCTGTGCCCGGAAGTCGTAGACCTCGAGCAGCGCCTCGGCGCCTAGGGAGAGCGTTCCCCGAGCTCGTCCCCTATTTCCACGGTAGGCTCCCGGCACAACCTACCGCACAACCACCAGGAACGAGCTCACCCGGTGCGGAACCAGCGCCCCCGCGCCGCCCGCGCCCCGTACAGCCTCACCCGCCCCAGTCGACCTTGGGCCTCCCGGGCGGCGTGACATTGGGCATCTCGTGGAAGAGCCCCCGCGCCAGGTCGGGCAGCGGCGCGCACGCCTGCTCTCCCAGGTTGGTCAGCTCCAGCGGATCCTCGAGCACGTTGAAGCAGTGGTACTCGCCGTCCCACTCGCGCGCCTCGATCTTCAGCGGCCCCTGCATCATCCCCCAGTTGCGGAACGCGCACCCCCACACCCACGTGCAGTTCGTCAGCGGCACCGGCGCGACCGTGCGCTCCGGCCGCGTCAACGGGTGTCCGATCATCCGCCTCCGGAACGGATCGAGCCCCGGCTCGTCCCAGAGGCCCATCAGATCGAGGAACGTCGGCGCCAGATCGAGGTGCCACACGAACGCGTCCCTCGCGCCCTCGATGCTCGCCCGCTCCTCCGGCGCGAGCGTCCCCTCCGGCGCGTCGACCCACGCCGGGACGAGGATCTCCTCGTCCCAGAGCGAGCTCGTGTGGCCGAGCTGCCAGTGCTCCCGGAACGACTCGCCATGATCCGACGTGTACACGATGACCGTGCGCTCGCCGCTCGGCGTCCCGCGGATGTGCTCGATGAGCCGGCCGACCGCCATGTCCGACAGGTAAACGACGTTCTTGTAATAGTTCTTGAAGTGCTCGTTCTTCTCGGGCGCCTTCGTCAGCTCGCTCGGCTGGAACGGCGAGTGGAGCGGATCGCTCACGTACGGGAAATGGACGTTCGAATAATGGACGACCGCGAAGAACGGCTCGACGAGCTCGTCCCACTCCTCGATCACCCGGTCCGTGAGCTGCCGATCATAAGCGCCGTAATCGAGGTCGGCGCCCGGATCGAGCTGGGTCGCGACCGCCCGGTGGGAGACCGGGATATCCTGCACGTAGAGCCGGGCGTTCCCGAACATGAGGTTCTGGCTCGTCCAGTACGCGGTGTCCCACCCGGCCGCGTGCGCGTAATCCCAGAGCAGCGGGGCCGAGCCGAGCACCGCGAGGCTCTCCGTCGGAGGGACGCCGGACCAGATGTTCGAGATGGAGATGGCCGTCGTCGAGTCGTGGGCCCGCATCTGCAGGAGCGGCATGCGACGGGGCGCCGCGGCGTTGGAGAACGGCGTCGCCAGCTTGCAGGCCGGGTCGTGCTCGACACACGTCACGTCCGCGCGCTGGCTCTCCTGCAGGATGAGCACCACGTTCCGCGGCCGCGCAGGCCGCGCCGAGAGCCGCGGCACGCGCTCCGGGTCGCGGCGCTGCACCCGTAGATCCGGCGAGTCGTCCGTGATGCCGAGGTGCTCCTTCACCACGGCCGTGACGCCATGGAAGTAGATCATGTCGGCCGACGACGACTGGATCACCCGGTAGCTCACAGGGATCCGCGTCACGCCGGCCAGCGCGAGCGGCACGAGCACGGCGGCGACGCGCCGCCGGAGCCGCCGGGGGCGCACGAGCCGGCGGGAGAGCCGGAGCGCCCAAAGGGCGAACCCGAGCGCGACGGCGAAGTGGACGATCACGCGCGGCTGCCCGAGCGGGAGCGTGCCCACGATCGACCAGGGGATCGACTGGGAGTGGATCTGGGAGTCGACCGAACAGTAGATGTTGTAGAGGGCGTGGAAGCCCCCCTGGACGCCGCACACGAGCGTGAAGAGCGCGACGAACAGCGCGCCCACCGGGCCGCGCGCCGCGCCGCGGCGGCCCGAGGCGACATAGAGCAGGACGCCCCAGAACCCCAGCGACGCCGCCACGGTCGCGGCGTACCCCGCGGCGTGCGGCCGATCGAACGTGGTCATGTGGCGACCCCGGCGCAGCACGTCGACGACGAGGAACAAGAGCGCCGGCGAGGCCAGGAGGGCAGCGCGGATCAGGCGGACGCGGCGGAGGGCGGCCTTCCGCGCGGCGCGCGGGCGGGCGCGAGCGCGGGCGGCGCGATCGTCGGCGCGCGCGGGGAGGATGATGGCGGGGGGCGCGGGCGGCGGCTCGGCGAGCGCGCCGCCCTGTCGATCGATGTCCTGGCTCATCCGGCTCAGTCGTGGCGAGGCTCCGCCGCGAGGCCGCGGAGGTGGACGGGGACGTCGACGCTGCCGGCGGGACCGCCGTAGATGGCGTCCGCGAGCCGGGGAAGGTCGCCGCAGGCGGCGGGCCCGAGGTCGCGCTGCTCGCGCGGGTCGGCGAGCACGTCGTAGCAGTGCCAGGCGGTGTCCCAGGCGCGGGATTCGAGCTTCATGTTGCCGCGCATCATCCCCCAGTTCTTGAACGCGCAGCCCCAGATCCCGGTGCAGTTGGTGAGCGCCAGCGCAGCCGGCCCCGGCGATGGCCTGAGCAGGCTGTGCCCGACCATGGCCGCCCGGTAGCCCGCGAGCGCGGGCTCCTCCCAGATGCCCATCAGGTCGAGCAGGGTCGGCGCCACGTCGGTGTGGAAGGCCGGCTCGTCCCGGGCCGCGCGCAGCGCGCCCTCCTCCGCGGCCGTCAGGGTGCCCGGCGGCGCGTCGATCCAGCCGGGCACGCGGATCTCCTCGTCGAGGATCGAGCCCGTGTGGCCGAGCTGGCCGTGCTCCCGGAACGCCTCGCCGTGGTCCGACGTGAAGACGATGACCGTGCGATCGCCGACCGGAGAGCTCCGCACGAAGCGGATGAGCTCCGCGATGGCCGCGTCCTGCCGGTGGACGGCGTTCTTGTAGAAGTTGCGGTACGCCTCGTTGTCGTCCGGCGCCTTGCTCTCGAGGGCGGGCTGGAACGGCGCGTCCTCCGGGTCGACAAGGTAGGGGACGTGGGTGTTGCCGAAGTGGGCGACCGCGAGGAACGGCTCGCGCAGCGAGAGCACCTCGGACTGCACGTGCGCCGACAGCAGCCGGTCGTCGGCCCCGAGATCGATGTCGGCGAGCGGATCGAGCTCGGTCGCGCCGCACTGGTGCGAGACCGGCAGGTCCTGCACGTAGAGGCGCGAGTTGGCGAACATCATGTGGTGGCTCGTCCAGTACGCGCTGTCGAAGCCGGCGGCGTGCGCGTAGTCGAAGACGAGCGGCGCCGTGTGGAGCGCCTCGCGGGTCGCGATCGGCTGGAGGCCGGACCAGAGCACCGCGAGCCCGATCGCCGTCGTCGACGCGTTCGAGCGCATCTGCGTGAGCGGCAGCCGGTCGGGCACCGCCGCGTCGGTGCGCGGCGTGCCGGGGCACGCGGAGGGCGCCTCGCCGGCTTTGACGGGCGCGGGCGCGGGCGCGCGCGCCGAGCACGTCGCGTCGGCGCGCACGCTCTCGGTCAGGATGAAGAGGACGTTGCGCCGCGGGCCCGGCTCCGGGGCGACCTGCGGCAGCGAGGGCGGCGTGCGGAGCCCGGGGCGCACCTGCGCCGTGGTCTGGACGCCGGCGAGCTCCTTGAGCAGGCCGCCGATCGCGTGGAAGTAGATGACGTCGGGCGTGGAGGCCTGCACCGTGCGGTAGGAGCACGGCAGGACGAACGCGGCCACCACGCCCGCAGGCGCGGCGAGGCGGGCGGCGCGGGCCCACGCCGTGCGGCCTGGCCGCACGATCCGCCGGCCCAGCCACACGAGCGCGATCGCGAGCAGGAGCGGCGGGAGGACCGAGCGCAAGAAGTTCTCGCCGTCGGCCCGGAGCTGACCAAAGAGGCTGGCCGAGAGCGAGGTCCCGAAGAGCGTCGCGTCGAGGTTGAGGTACGTCGCGTACTGGCGGTGGAAGTAGAGCTGCCCGCCGAGCGACAGCGTCGCGAGCGTCACGAAGAGCAGCGCCGCGACCCACCGCGACGCGCCCCGCCGCGACGAGGCCGCGAAGAGCAGGAGCCCCCAGAGCGCGGCGCTCTCGATCATCGCGCCGAGGTAGCTCGCCATGTGCTTCCCGCCCAGATCGAGCAGGCGATCCCCGCGGATGCGGGCGTCCGCGATCACGACGAGGAGCAGCGGGAGCGCCAGGAACAGGCGACCGTAGCGGCGGCGGACGCGGGCGACGGCGCGCAGCCGCGCGCGCGCCGCGGCGCGGTCCGCGCCCAGATCGCGGGCGAGGCCGCGAGACGAGCGGCTCGAGGCATCGGCCTCGACCGCCTGAGGATCGTTCAGCGCCTTGGAACGGAGCACAGAGGCGCGCGAGTTTACCGAGGACGTGGCGTATCGGGAACGTTTCTGAGGCGGCTCGGTGGCATCGAGATGACGGGGCCGCCCGGCAGGGGCCGCCCGGAATACGGAGAAAACCCTTCGACCGCCGCGCGAGGCGTGCCATGAGAGGCGTTCGCATGGCGGAGCAGCTCTTCCTGAACGGGTTGCGCGGCGCGCAGGCCTCCGGGGCCGCGGCGCCGCCGGCCGAACCCTCCCCCACCGCGGCCGCCGCGCAGCCCGAGCCGCAGCCGCCCGCCGCGCCGGCGCCCGAGCCGCCGCTCGAGACGGCGGCCAGGCTCAGCGCCGAGCTGGAGGCCGCGCTCGTGCGCGAGCTCATGGCGGCCTACCAGAGCCTGAACTACACGCATTTCCGGCGGAAGCTGCGCTCGGCGTCGATCGAGCTGTCCGACGCCGCGAGCCGGCTCGGGCGATGGATCTCGGAGGCGCGCGTGATCGAGATCTCGCGGCCGCTCGTCCTGACGCAGCCGTGGGGCGTCGTGATCGAGGTGCTGAAGCACGAGATGGCGCATCAGTACGTGCACGAGGTGCTGGGCGTCCGGGACGAGGCGGCGCACGGGCCGGCGTTCCGCGAGGTGTGCACGCGCCTCGGCATCGACGGGACGGCGTCGGGGATGCCGGCCGCGGCGCGCTCGCCGGCGGATCCGGGCGGGGCCGCGCGCGGCGACGGGGGCGCGACGGAGGCGAGCGTGGACGCCCGGATCCTCGATCGCATCGCGCGGCTGCTCGCGCTCGCGGACAGCCCGAACGCGAACGAGGCGCAGGCGGCGATGAGCGCCGCGCAGCGGCTGATGCTGAAGTACAACCTCGACGTCGCGAAGGCGCGCGCCGCGCGGCAGTACGGCTTCCGCCACCTCGGCGCGCCGAGCGGGCGCGTGGGCGAGACCGAGCGGATCGTCGGCGGCATCCTCGGGAAGCACTTCTTCGTCGAGGCGATCTGGGTGCCCGTGTACGTGCCGCTCGAGGGCAAGCGGGGCAGCGTCCTCGAGATCTGCGGGACGCCGGCGAACCTGGAGATGGCGGCCTACGTGCACGCGTTCCTGCACCACACGGCCGAGCAGCTGTGGAACGAGCACAAGCGGGTCCACGGGGTGAGGGGCAACAAGGACCGGCGGACATACCAGGCCGGGGTGATGCTCGGGTTCCTCGAGAAGCTGAACGCGGAGCGGAAGGTGTCCGTGGAGCAGGGGCTCGTCTGGGTGAGGGACGCCGATCTGGACGGCTATTATCGGACGCGCCACCCGCACGTGCAGCACCTGCGCCACACGGGCAATCAGCGGACGGCGGCGCACGCCCACGGGCGGGAGGCGGGGCGGAGGATCGTCCTGCACCGCCCGATGCAAGGGGCGACCGGCAACCGGGGAATGCTGCTGCCGCCCGGCAAGAAGGGCTGAGCTCACGACTCCGGATCCGGGCCGCGCGCGGAGCTCGGACGGAAGACGGAAGACGGAAGACGGAAGACGGACAACGGACGACGCGCGATGGCGCAGCGCCGGGGTCTGGGCAGCGGCGCGCGCTCGACGCGCTCGTTGACGGAGAAGGAGCGGTTCCGGCACGATGGCGCGGCGCGCGGGCCAACCTAGGAGAGAACGAGATGCCGCTCCTGTTCACCATTGAAGAGCGCTTCGATGCACCGCCCGAGGACGTCTTCCGGCTGGCGACCGACATCGACTCGTTCAGCGACTGGATGCCCAATTTCGTACGGGTGGAGAAGCTCACGGGCGCGCTCGTCGGCAAGGGCGCGATGTGGCGCGAGACCCGCAAGATGTTCGGCAAGGAATCGACCGAGCTGTTCGAGGTCACGGAGGCGGAGCCCGGGAAGCGCCTGGACCTCTTCATCGATGGGCAGAAGGGCACCACCGGGCGGGGCGCATACCGCTTCCGGTACGTCTTCGAGCCCCAGGGCGCCGGCACGCTGCTCAGGATGGAGGGCGAGATCGCCGGGATGGGGTGGTTCATGGAGGCGCTGGGGCGGCTGTTCATCGGCAGCTTCAAGAAGGCGGTGCACGGGGATCTCAAGGCGATGAAGACGCACCTGGAGCGGCAGCGGGCGAGTTAGCAGGTTCTATTCGCCCGGGCCCCGGAGAGCGGCTGTCCTGGCAGCCCGGCGGCCCGCACGCGCGCCGCTCCGGCATCCTGGTTGTGGCCGGAACACGCCTCATGCGACGCTCGAGAGCGCCATGGGCAAGGTCACCGCTCTTCACATGGACACGATCACGGAGAAGTCGGGGCACCAGATGACCGGCATGGCCGTCAGCGTGTGCCTGACGCCCGCGGCGCCGAGCCCGCTGCCGATCCCGTACCCGACGATGGGCACCGTGGCCGAGGGGATCATCGATCCGTGCATGCGGACCAAGATCGAAGGGGCGAAGATCCTCACGGTCGGCGGCTGCATGAAGGCCTGTCACGGCAACGAGCCAGGCACACTCAAAGAGGTCGTCAGCCTCAACACGGGGGGACCGAGCTTTCCCTGGCTGGGCGCGCCCAACGTCCTCATCGAGCTCGGCATGGCCGGCATCACGGGCAGCATGGGCCAGATGAACAAGAGCATCACCGCCGGCGCCGGGGCGAGCGCGAGCAACGCCGCGGGCGGCGGCGGCGGCGGCGGCGGGGGCGGCAGCAGCGCCGGCGGTCCGGGCGGGGGCGGCCCTCAGGGCCCGAGCAACGGCGGCGGTGGCGGAGGCGGCAGCAGCCAGGGCGCGGGCCCGCCGGGCCCACCCGCGCCGCCGGGCGCCGATGGCCAGGCGTCCGCGGGGCACCCGATCGACGTCGTGACCGGGGCCATGTACACGAACCCGGTCACGGACATCGAGCTGCCGGGGCCCCTGGTGCTGACCCTGGAGCGAAGCTACTCGACCGCGGCGGTGCGGCATCGCTGCGGCATCGGGTGGGGGTGGTCGCACGACCTCGCCTGGAGCGCCCGGCGCCGCGGCGATGAGCTCGAGCTCTCCGCGCCGGGCGGTCGCGCCCAGGTGCTCTCCTGGCCCGCGCAGGATCAGGTCCTGCTCCTGCCGTTCGGTGTCCGCGTCGCCGCCGTCGGAGAGGATCTTCTCGTCGAAGAAGACGACGGCCTCGTGCGGGTGCTGCGCCGCGCCGCCCCGGAGGAGCGCTTCGCGCTCGTCGAGCTCCGCGACGCGTTCGGCAACAAGGCCACCCTGGAATGGCGAGGCGATGAGCTCACGGGCATCGTCGACGCCGTCGGGCGGCGCGCCCGGCTCGAGCGCCAGGGGCTCTTCGCCTGGTGGGAGGTGATCGCGACCGACGAGCAAGGCACCCCGCACTCCCGCCGCGCCGTGACCTACGAGCTCGACGACGCGGGCGATCTCGTGCGGGTCATCGACGCGGGCGGCGCGGAGATCCGGTACGAATACGACGAAGAGCACTACCTCGTCCGGGAGATCTTGCCCGACGGGCTCACCTACCACTTCAGGTACGAGGCGATCGAAGGCGCCCGACGGTGCGTCGAGACCTGGGGCGAGATCGCCGGCCGCGACGTGCTCGCGGAGCTCGGCGCGCCCCGCCTCCCGGGCGCTCGGGGCGTTCACCACACCCGGCTTTCGTATGACCCCGACCGCAGCAGGACCGTGGTGATCGACGGCGAGGGCGGGACCCACACGTACACGGGCAACGCGCTCGGCCTCGTCACCGCGTACGTCGACCCGCGCGGCCACGCGCGCACCTACGCGTACGACACGATCGGCAGGCTGCTCTCGGCCCGCGACGGCGGCGGGCGGACCACGCGGCGGTCGTACGATGCCGCGGGGCACCTCGCGAGCGTCACCGAGCCCGACGGTGCGACGTGGCGCGACGCGGTCGACGCGGAGGCGCGGACGATCGTCCGCACGCGGCCCGACGGGAAGAAGACCCGCACTACGTACTGGAGGGGCCTCCCCACCGGGAGCGTCGACTGGCGAGGCCGCGAGCACGCCCTCGAGTGGGACGCGCACGGCCTCGCGCGCGCGTCGACCGGGCCGGACGGCGCCGAGTTCACGTACGACTACGACGCGCACGGCAACCCGATCCGGGTCGAGACGCCGGCCGGTGACGCTTACGAGTACGTCTTCGACCTGTTCGGGTGCCCCGTCGAGGCGCGCACCCCGAAGGGCGGCGTCTATCGGTTCGCGTACGACTCACGCTTCGCGCTGGTGCGCCTGGAGGAGCCGAACGGCAACGTCCTGGAGCTGGAGATCGACGCCGGCCGCCGCGTCACCGCGCGCTCCGACGCGAGCGGGATCACGCGGTACCGCTATGTCGCCGGCGCGCTCGTGGAGGTGGTGCGCCCGGACGGCAGGCGATTCCGGCTCGGCTACGATGCGCTCCTGCGGCTCCGCTGGATCGAGAACGCCGCAGGCGAGCGCCATGTGCGCGAGTACGACGGCGGCGGCAATCTCTCCCGCGAGACGTCGTTCGGCGGCTCGACCACGGCGTACGAGTACGACGGATCGAACCTCCTCGTCCGGACGACCCACGCCGACGGCGCGTGGGTGCATTACGAGCGCGATGGGGCCGGTCGCGTCACGAAGCTCGAGACCTCGGGCGGGCTCGTGGAGGAGTTCCACTACGACGCGCTCGGCCACCTCACGCGCGCGCGGAGCGCGGACGTGATGATCACGTTCGAGCGCGACGAGGACGGCCGGGTCGTCCGGGAGGTCCAGGAGGCTGGCGGGTTCGCGTTCGCCGTCGCCCGCCGCTTCGACGACGCGGGCCGCGTGCTGGACCGCCGATATGCGACGGGGTGGTCGGTCGAGGTGCGCCGGCGCGAGGAAGACGGCGCGCCGGCGTCGCTCGCGGTCGCCGCCGGCGAGGCGGACGGGCTCGCCTTCACGCGGGACGCGCGCGGCGAGTCGCGGCGGACGCGGCTCGACGGGACCTGCGCGCTCACCTGGTCGCGCGACGTCCAGGGCCTGCCGGAGAGCGTCGCCGTCCTGGATGAGCGGGGCGAGCCCGTCCGGACGCGCGCGTGGACCTGGAGCCCGGTGGGCCCGGTCGCGGCGGTCGAGGACAGCGAGCGCGGCGCGCGCCGGTATGACCTCGACGTCGAGGGCAGGCCGCTCCGCCTCCACGGCCTCGGCGCCGACGAGCAATTCGCGTACGCGCCCCAGGGGACGCCGATCCCGTCGCGCGGCCCCGCGTGGTCGATCGGCGGGGACGGCCGCCCCCTGCGCGCGGGCGGCGCCGAGATCCGGTGGGACGCCCGCGGCCGCCTCGCGGGGCGCGTCGGCCAGGGGCCGCTGCAGACCTGGCGCTACCAGTACGACGAGCGCGACCGCCTCGTCGCAGCGGTCCGCGGCGACGGCGTCGCCGTCCGTTACCTGTACGACCCCCTCGGCCGCTGCGTCGCGCAGGCGCACGGCAACGGCGAGAGCACCTGGTTCGGCTGGGATGGCGAGAGCCTCGTCGAGGAGCGACCGACGAGCGGGCCGTCGATCCAGCGTGTGTTCGACGACGACGGCTTCACGCCGCTGCTCGAGGCGCGCGACGGCAAGGACTGGCGGATGGTCGTGACCGACGCGGCCTCCACGCCCTGGCTCTACCTGCACCGCGACGGGCGCGCGTCGGAGATCGATCTCGGCGCCTTCGGCCGCGTCACGCGCGCGACGGGCGATCCCGGCGCGCTCCGGTTCGCCGGGCAGCGCGCCGACGCGGTGACCGGCCTGCACTACAACCGCCACCGCTTCTACGACCCGGCAACGCACGTCTTCCTGACCCCCGACCCGCTCGGCCTGCTGGGCGCGCTGCAGGAGATCGGGTTCGTCCCCAACGTCACGATCTTCATCGACCCTTCCGGGCTCACGACGATCGTCGTGGGCGCGCCGGCCGACGCGACAATCCAGCAGCATGTCGCCCTTCTTCAGGCACAGCACCCGGGCGCGCGCGTGCTTCGACACGATCAGCTCACGCCGGGCAGCCTGGCGCGAGAGGATCACGTCATCGTATCGACGCACGGAGCGCCCAACCTGGTGGAGTGGGGCAACGGGTACATCGACGGCCGCCAGCTCGGGCAGCGGCTCACGGCGGCGGGGTTCCGCGGCCAGAAGCGGGGGCGAAAGCGGCGCGTCGAGCTGTCCGCGTGCAACAGCGCGACCCCGGCGCAGGGCGGGGGGTCGAGCGTGGCGAGGGAGGTCGCCTCCGAGACCCGCGCCATCACGTACGGCGCGCGCTCCGAGAACCTGCCGGACACGTATCGCAACGTCACCGCGCCCGGTCCAGGCGGCCACCCGTGGGGTCCTGGCATGATGGCGCCAGACTGGACCGGCGGGACGACACCGTATGTACACGAAGGTTCGTGGGTCCAGGCGCGCCCCAGGCCGGCAGGTGGCCGCCGCCGGCGTTGACGCCGAGACCCCGAGGAGTGCTACTGGACCCGCCGTGCGCTTCATCAATCCGTACCCGTACGGTCACCCTCCGCGGAACGAGGACCTCCAGCGCGCGCTGGCGGCGTCGTCCCGGGGCCAGCTCATCGACGGCGGCGATCGCGCCCTGGCCGAGCTGGACCGAGCGGCGCTGGAGGCCCTTGGACCGGCGCTCGAGATCTTCGAGGACAAGCCGTACTTCGACGAGCGATGCCGCGCGCCGCGCCGGCAGCCGCAGCTCGGGATCGTCCTTGCGGCGGAGGGCGGGCCGGCCGGCCGGGTGGACCTCTACCCGGAGAATCGTTCCATCTACTGGCGGGGCCTCGACTGGAAGCAATGGTGCGGCTGGGCCGAGCTGCGCGACGACCGCGCGCTGCTCGAGTGGCTCGCCGCGCACGGTGTACCGGAGCCGCTCGAGGACGTGACGCGCTGGAACAGCGAGGAGGGCGAGCGCGCGCGGACCGAATGGCGCAAGGCGATCCCGCCGAACCTGAAGGGCCCCTGGTGCGGGCCGGTCGATCGCCTCCTGGACCCCTGGCACATGCTGGAGGCGGCGGCGTGGATCCGTCAGGCCGGCGCGAACATGCGTAAGGCCCGAGGGCTCCTGGAATGGTACGGGGCGGGGTCGGGGCCGTTCGCGCGCCGGCCCGATTACGAGTTTCTCCCGCGGCTCCTGCTCGGCCGCTTCTCCGGCGAGGATCTCCAGCGGGCGCTCCAGTCCCAGCCGAGCGACCAGATGCTCGCGGGCGCAGGGCGCTATATCCTGGATGCCGGGCCGCTCTCCCCGGGCGCCCACGCCGGCTATGTCGAGCCGATCGATGCGAGGCTCCGCGAGGCGATCGTCGGTGCGGTGCGCCGGCTCGCGTCCGGCGAGGACGCGGATCTGCTCCGTGAGCGGCTCTTCCCGGCGCCGTTCGTCCCGCCGGAGCACACCGCGCTGGTCGGCGCATCGAGCACCCTGCACCTGCGCCGCCCGGTGGCCGACGGCAACGCGGTGGTCGCGGTGGATTTCCAGGACATCGTGCGCCTCGAAGGCGGCGCGCGCACCGTCCTCGGCAAGCTCCTTGGCGACGCCGTCCTCGCGGTCCGGAATGGCCGGCTGCTCGTGGGCAAGGGCGGCGGCGTGCAGGAGCTCGACGCGCGGGGGAACGTCGTGGCCGTGCACCCCGCCGTGACCCCCGAGCAGGCAGCCGCGGCGCGCGCGATCACCGCGGCCTGGTCCGCGCCGGCCGCGGCGCCGGCCCTGG
This sequence comes from Sorangium sp. So ce375, assembly GCF_051473855.1. NCBI lineage: Bacteria > Pseudomonadati > Myxococcota > Polyangiales > Polyangiaceae > Sorangium > Sorangium sp. So ce375. Next base: position 1,410,800 of record NZ_CP150335.1, on the reverse strand, counting down.
GCGAGCCGCTCGGCCCCACGCCCGAGGAGCGCGAGGCGTTCGAGGCGCTCGCGCACCTCGGGCTCGGCGCGCCGCCCTCGGCGCGCGCCGTGGGGCGCGATCACCTCGAGGCGGGCGGGCGCGCGATCGTGCGCCGTGGCGAGGCGGGCGCGCCGCCCCGGCGGATCGCGCTGCCCGGGCGCGCCGCGCTGCTCACCTTCTCGGCGTCGCACCTCGTGCTCGCGCTCGATGCCGGCGGTGCCTGCCGGATCGCGTGGGTGGAGGAGGGGAGCGATGTGCTGCGTCTGTCGCCGCCGATCCGGATCGCCCCGCGCGCGCTCCGCTTCCTGCTCGCCACGGACGACGCCGCGCTGCTCGGCGTCGACCTGGACGCCGGCGAGGTCGTGCTGCGCGTCGGCATGGCGTGCGCCGATGTCGAACGACCGGGGCGGCCATGAGCGCTCCAGGCGCCGAGTTCACGCTGCTGGGCGACCATCGCGGCGTTGGCCCTCGGCGGTAGGGTGCCCAGAAAGACAAGGACGACGACCTGAGCGGTTGCTCGTTCCTCATTCCTCGACACGCGCCCAGGGGACATCCGCAGATGCAGCGCTGCGGATCCTCTGCGGCTCCGGCGCTCCTCCGGCGTTGCGCTCGGGCGGACGGCGGAACAGCATCCCGGCATGGATATGCGAGGGCGGAAGGACCCGGCGAGGTCCAACTCTTCTCTTATGCTCGAGCGGCTGCCGTCTATCCTGCTGTCGCTGTTCGCGGCGTTCTTCGTCGCTATCGGGAGCTTCGTGATCTCGGCCGCCTACGCAGAGCACCGAGCCGCCGAGATCGACGCGGCGGCCATGAGCTTGGCGGAGAACGCCACGCCGAGCATCATGCACCTGGCGGCCGCGCGCGCCGAGCTGAGGCATACCCAGGCGCTCCTGAGCGATCTTGCCAACAACGCCGTGATGGGCCGCCCGCTCGACCGACACGAGCTCGATGAGGCGCGTGACAATCTATCCCGCAGCCTCGACGCCTACCTCGGCATGCCCGTTTATCCGGGAGAGCTCAAGCAGTGGCAGACCGTCGCGCAGGAGCTCGGCAAGCTCAATATGGACATCGACCGGGCCCTCTCGCTGCTGGCGAGCGGCCATTCGGGCGAGGCCAACAAGCTCGTGGACGACGGTGTGCGAGTGGACTTCAACGCGACGAGCGAGGCCGTGATGGCGAGCATCGAGCTCAACGCGCGGCAGACACGTCGTCTGGCGGTCGAGATCGCAGCCATCCGCGTTCGCTCTCGTCGGATCGCGCTCGGGCTCAACACGGCGAGCGTGACGTTCGCGCTGCTGGCCTGCGCGGCGGCCACCGTGCAGATCCGTCGCCATGTGAGGCTGCTCTGGCGGCAGGGCGTGCTCCTGGAGCGCCGGGCGGATGAGCTCGAGCAGTTCGCCGGCCGGGTCGCGCACGACGTGCTCAGCCCCCTCGGCTCGGTCGCGCTCTCGCTGGACCTCGCCTTGCGGCGGTGCGACGAGGGAGATCCGGTGCGAAAGGCGCTCGAACGGGGCCGGCAGGCCATCGCGCGAGTCAAGTGCGTGACCGACGGCCTCCTGGAGTTCGCTCGCGCGGGCGCGAGGCCGGAGCCAGGCGCGCGCGCCGAGGTGCGCCCCGTCATCGACGATCTCATGGGCGAGCTCGTCCCTGTCGCGGCAGAGCTCGGCGCGGAGCTCCGCGTCGAGCCCTTCGCCCCGTGCGCGGTGGCAGCGAGCCCCGGCGTGCTGACGAGCATCCTCGCCAACCTGATCCGCAACGCGCTCAAGTACCTCGGCGACGCGGCGGTCTGTCGCGTCGTGATCCGGGTGCTCGACGCGAGAGGCGGCGTGCGGATCGAGGTGGAGGACACGGGGCCAGGCGTCGCGCCGGCCCTCGAGGAGATGGTGTTCGAGCCCCACATCCGAGCGCAAGGGGCTCGAGTGCCGGGGCTGGGTCTGGGCCTCGCCACCGTCAAACGCTTGACCGAGGCGCACGGCGGCCGCGTGGGGCTCCGCACGGTCTTGGGCAAGGGGAGCATCTTTTGGTTCGAGCTGCCCAGCGCGAGCGCCGAGGCGACGCGCGCGCCCGAAATCGGCTCGAGCACCGGCGCGTGACCTCCGGGAGGCTGCGGCCCGGTTGCTCCGCGAGCGGCGTCTCCGTTGACGCGCAGGGCGCGCTCCGCGCCCCCTCTCGGTTTTCTATCTCATGGCGGAGTCCTTCGAGTCTCAACGTGATCGTTTCAACGGACGAGGAGGGCCCCCGCGGCGCCCGACGGCGGGGGACGCGGAGGGTGTGGAGCAGGAGGGCGACGAACGGCCGCGCGGCCCAGAGGGACTCGATACGAGGGCGCGACCACCGGGTGGAGCGACGCTTTCGGCGCGCTGCGTGTCCGGCGGCGCGTCCGGGGTCCGACTTCCGGTATCGGGACGGATTTTCTCATGAATGAAGTTGCTTGATGGCGTTTTCTTCCGATTGACGCCGCGCGCCCGTCGCCCCTACCGTCGCCGCGCGCGTCAGGAGGGCGGATTTGCGGTTGCCCCGTCTGCCGTTGAGGTCACGACGGCACTTTTCCTCCAGGACTTCATCCGGTCTGCTGCTCACGCCGGCTCAGGATCGGCGCTACGGTGCATGCGTGGCGGACGGGCGAGAGCCGGCGTGAGGATCGTGGAGATGCACTGAGGACTCCGGGAGCCGAACAGATGCGTTCGAAGGAAGGCCGACGCATGGCGACGTCCGTCATCGCCGTCGCTATGTGCGCGTGCGGCGCGAGCGCGTTGACCGCGTGCCGTTACTCCGATGCTTGCTGGGAAGCGCTGGACTGCGCCCCCGATGCAGAGCCTCCGCCCGACCCGTGCGCGGGAGAGCCCGGTACCGCGCTGGCGCTGGACGAGTGCGGGGTGTTCGTCAGCGCGTCGTCAGGCGACGACGCGAGCCCTGGCACGAAGGGCGCGCCGGTGAGGACCTTGCGACACGCGATCGGGCTCGCCGCGCACGGACGACGTGTCGGCGAGACGCCGACCCGGCGCGTATACGCTTGCGGCGAGGCGTTCGACGAGAAGATCGCGCTGCCTTCCGGGGTCGACCTCTGGGGCGGCCGTCGCTGTGGTGACGGCGGCGACTGGTCGTATGCGTGGTCGTTCGGCGGGCCCGACGAGCCGACCTCGATCGCTCCGCCCACGGGGATCCCGGTGCGGGTCCTCGGGGGCGACAACGCGACGTCGACGATCGTCGGCGTGCACGTCGTCGCGGCGGACGCCTCGTCGAGCGACGGCAAGTCGTCCATCGCGATGATCTTGAGCCCTGGGGCCGGCGCGATCGTGCGGGACAGCGCGATCGTCGCGAGCAACGGCAAGGATGGCGAGCCAGGGGAGGACGCCGACAGCGAGCGGGCGAAGGACGGAGAGCTGGGGAACGACGGCGTGGACGCCTGCACGGCCGACTCCGCGACGGGCGCCCTTCCGGTCGCGACCGCGTGCGACGACGGCATCGAGTCCACGGGAGGCTACGGCGGCGACGGCGGGCTCGAGTCGGGCGACGACGGTGCGCCGGGGCAGCCGGAGCCGGCGGAGAATCCGGAGGGCAAGGGCCGCGCGGGGCTCGGCGCGGGCAGCGAGACGTGTACGGCGGGGAAAGACGGCGCCAAGGGCACCGCCGCGGGTCGCGCTGCCGGCGCCACTGGCCCAGGCCAGCTCACCGAGCGAGAAGGATGGGTCGGTGTCCGGGGTCAGGACGGGGCACGAGGGGGCGTCGGTCAAGGGGGGGGCGGCGGCGGCGGCAGCAAAGGGCGAGGCGACATGGTCGCGTGTCGCGCGGGCAGGCCGCAGGGCGGCGCTGCCGGCGGCTCGGGCGGGAGCGGCGGCTGCGGCGGCGACGGAGGCAAGGGCGGCGGCTATGGCGGTGCGAGCATCGGGGTCGTCGCGTTGCAGGGGAGCGCGCTGACGCTCGAGACGACGAGGGTGACGACGGGCAACGGCGGCCGCGGCGGCGTGGGCGGAACGGGCCAACCGGGCGGCACGGGTCGACAGGGCGGGTCCGGTGGAAAGGGCGTCGTAGACAATCGCATGTGGAATGCGTGCGACGGCGGCGCGGGTGGACATGGTGGCCGCGGCGGCGATGCCGGCGGCGGCCTCGGGGGCCCCTCGTACGGCGTCGCGTCCGTCGCTGCCCGCGTGGAGTTCGGGCCGTACGCCACGGTAGAATGGGGAGCAGGCGGCGAGGGCGGAGTCGCCGGCAACGCAGCGCCCGATGACGACGCGGGCAAGGGCGCCGATGGCGACAACATGCCCTGGCGTCAATTCGACGTGTCCAATCCGGAGCCGCCCCGTTGACGGGCCCTGTGCGCGCGCCGTCGCGTGGAGGAGCACCATGAAGCCGACCTTCCCCGTCCACCTCGCCTTCGCCCTTCCGCTCTCGGTCATCGGCTGCGGGACCACGCCGGGCCCGCTCGACCCGGGCCCTGATCCCTGCGACGACGGCACGCCCTGTCTCGACGAGCCGCCGGCGGAGTCGGTCTGTCTCGATCACCTGGCCGCCGATGTGCTGGACGACGGCTGCGGGGTGTTCGCCGGCGGTGTCTTCGGCGGCGGGGACGACGCGAACCCCGGCACGAAGGACAAGCCGGTGCGGACGCTCCAGCGCGCCGTCGCGCTGGCGCGAAAGGGACGGGGGCGCGTGTTCGCGTGCCACGAAGCTTATTTCGACCCCCTCACGCTGCCCTCCGGCGTGGATCTGATAGGCGGGTTCGATTGCCGGACCTGGGAACGCATGATCCCCTGGTCCGATGGCAACCGCATTCGCTCGGTGCTGCAGACCTCAACCGATTTTAGCCTTCTCCTGACCGTCGAGCCGGCGGGCCCCGAGGACACGGGCGCAGCGGACGGCGTATCGAGGATCGTCGACTTCAGGGTGGCCGCGCACGGCCCGATCGCCGTGCTCGCGAAGTCCGGCGCGACCGTCGAGTTCCTCCGAGGCATCATTAAAGCCTCCGAGGGATGGGCGGGCCATGAGGGCGAGGAGTTGCCTGGACTGGATCAGGCAGCCGACGGACGGCACGGCCTGTACGGCGGGGATGCGTGCTCCGCCGACAGGGTCCCTGGCGGCGCCGCCGTGGTGAACCCGTGCGATGGCGGGCTCCCGAGCACCGGCGGCAAGGGGGGCGACGGGCTCTCCGACGGCGCCGAGGACGGGGACGACGGGGCGCCGACGTCCTCGGAGTATGGTGGAGGAGGACGCGGGGACGTGCCCGGCATCCACTGCAGCAGCGGGTCCTATGGAATCCGCGGCGCGTGGGGTGCCTTCGGCGCCGCGGGCCAGGGGATCGGGCGGATTGACGAGACGGGATGGCAGGGCGCCAAAGCCGGCGACGGCACCTGGGGCATGCCGGGTCAGGGCGGCGGCGGAGGGGGCGGGCGGCGAGGCGGGCTCAGCGTGTGCGGCGTGGCCGACAAGGGAGGCGCCGGCGGCGGCTCCGGAGGCGCCGGCGGCTGCGGCGGCAGGGGCGGTCGCGGGGGCGAGAACGGGCACCCGAGCATCGGCATCCTCGCGCTCCATGCGAAGGTGACGGTGCGCGACAGCGAGATCATCACGCGTTCCGCCGGCCCGGGGGGTGCTGGGGGCAAGCCCCAGGACGGCGGCCTGGGCGGCCGGGGCGCGCCGGGGGGCGCGTTGGGGGACGGCAACTGGTCCTGTCCGGGCGGCAACGGGGGCGAAGGGGGCCCCGGCGGCTACGGCGGCCCTGGGCGCGGCGGCGACTCGATCGGCATCGCGTACCTCGACGAGGACCAGCTCACGGTGGAGGGCGTCACCTACGATCTCGGGCCGCCGGGCAAGGGCGGCGTGAGCTGGGATTGGTCCGGCAAGGAGATCACGGGCGAGGAGGGCACCGTCGTCGAGACGCTGCGGTTCCCCGAGTAGCTGGAATCCTCGATGCTCGCCTCCGCCTGCCTGGAAGGGAGCAGGAAGGACCGCTTTGCGTGGGTTTCAGATTTCGTTCGAGTATTTGGATGGAAAATGGACGCGCATAGGAGCAGCGACGAGTCGGACCCTCCGAGCAAGCTGCCATGAAGAACTTCGTGATGCACCTCATGTGCCTGATGGAGATCGCGTCATTCTGTGCTTTCCCTAAACTCAGGGCGAAAGCGACTGGCGCGCCGACCCGCGAGCACGTCCTCCATCACCTGGACGCCTATCTGCCGATTGCACGGGAACACGATGCGAGAGAGGCTGGGCCGCAACCTAAAAAGACGATGTCATGGGTACATGCCGTGAAGCTTCGCGAGCTCTTCGGCGAATGGACTCCCTCAAAGGATGTTCCGCCCGAGATCGTGGAGGAGTCACGGCGCTCCCTCGCTGGGCTCGCCTTCCCCGACCCGCGGGACGAAATCTGGGATACGTGGGACGGATCAGACGAAGCGCCAGGACCGATCCCCGCGGGCGGTCAATCCACGGACCCGACGGGCGGGGATCATCGATGAGACCTGAGCTCGCCGTGAACGAGGCGGTCCTTGGGACCTGCCTGTTCACGACCAAGGAGCCACGAGCGTGGAAATCTTTCCTGGAGTCCGTCGAACACGCGTCGTCGTGGCCGTCGAATCGTGCTCGTGCGCATGCGTGCAGAGGCAGGCGCCCGGTGGGTGGAGTCCGCCCGTAGCATCGCGAGAGCTAGCGAGGCTCCGCCCCAGCCCGCCGGAGTGTCCAGGGCGCGATGCAGCGCTCTCCACGGGCGGCTTGACAGCAGCAACCTCCACGCCTTCCATGTTGGCCATGAAAATTGCCATCATAAAACGACCTCTTTCGGCTGTTGCCGCAATTGGTGCTTGGGGCCTTCTGGCCTTCATCATGGCACCAGCTTGCACCATTACAATCGGCGCACGAAAGAATGACAATGCACAGGATGACACAAACAGCGCAGATAAGAATTCACAAGACGGAACAAGTGACACAGATGACATCACCACGGTTCAGCCTTCTCAAAGCGAGGAGGACATCGGCGAACAGGTGTATACCCAGCTCGATCCGCATGAGCTCGCGCTCGCCCAGGCCAAGGCCGGCCATCTCTCATGTGCTTTGGCAGGCACGCTCGATTCGCTGAACCTTGATCCGTCCACGCTCGACGACGCGACCCTCATGAGCCTCATCGAGCAATACGGCCCCGCGGCAGCGGAACTAGCTGACACTTGGTTTTCGGAGAACATTGATTCGTCGACGGTATCCGCCGTCAACGGCCCGAAGTTTGAGTGCAAGCGCACGCACGGCTGCGAATATTGGACCAAGTGTTCGCTAATTATGTACCAAACGTGGCGCACTCCTGCTACGTCGACGACTGCGGCACGGCGAAGTGCTCTACCTGTCCAGATTTTGTGAACACGCCACTGCAGAACGTTGCCATCAAGGCATGGTGCTCTTATGTGTGCACAGAGGAAGGAACGAGAACCCCAAATGTTGTAGCCGTAGGCGCGGGCGGGATTTCTCCGCTTGGCAACCACTTCATAGGGACGTTCTGTCTCCCGTACCCTTAGTAACGAGCTCCGATGGACCTTATGCCGGTTCAGATAGGATTTCAGGTGGAGCGACAATGAGCGAAGATCTGGAGAGACGGCGTCAAGAAGTGCTCGCTGCGGCTCGGCTCGACGAAGAGCGCTATGCGTCGGCTAAAGAGAAGGCTCTGGAGGGGCTATCTTCGTTAGGTCGCGTCATGGGCCTGATGTCCATCCTCGCGGCGCCACGCCTCCTCGCTCGGATAGCCGCCGGCGGCTCCGCGGCGGTGCCCCAGGAACACGCCATGCAACTCCTCGATGGTTACTTGGCCATCATTGAGGCAGTCAAGAATGGAAATTTCCAGGACGCAAAGGGCGACATCCAACGAACAGAGGAGTCTGCGCGAAGGGTGCGCAAGCTGATCGAGACGTGGGACTTCTGTGGTCACGCCCCAGCGCCGCTAGTGCAGGCCGGGCGGGACTACTTAAGAGCGTTCGGGTTGCCGGAACCGGAAGAAGGTTGGGACCGATGGGAAGGCCCCTCAGACGAGGACGAGGCGCACACGTCGATGTGAGCTCACGTGGCATCGATGGCCTCCTAAAAAGCGCCGCCTATCCATGGTTATGCGACAGATTGGAGCGGGGCCGCCGGCAGGCGCGTCGAGAGCCGGCGCCTCGCTCCTCAGCCCACCGGCTGACGCGCCTCCACCAGCGCGCCGGTCCCACCGGACGCGCTGGTTCGTCGTCGTGCGCCTGCTGATGCGACCCTCTCTGGAGCGCCCACAGAGAACCAGAGACCTAGGGAAGGAACGAGCCTTTCGAGAAAATCCCTTGACTCCGCCCGCCTGCCCATGATGTGGATAACAGTCAAGGGAGGTATTCTTCATGGCAAAGTCCATCCCCTTCGATCCGACTCCATACCTGCGTCCTCCGAAGCTCGACGTCCGGCAGGCCGTCGCGCTCGCGATCGCGCTCCTCTCGGCGCTGCCGAGGGACGCGACCGACGGAATGAAGCGCACCGCGCGCGCCGTGCGCAAGGCGACGCTCGCCATGAACAAGGCTTGGGATCAAAAGCGGCGCGCGGCCGGCGCCCCGAAGCCCGCGAGCAAGGCCAAGGCGGACTACCGCGTCGATACCGCCTGGGCCGCCCTGAAGATGCGGGTCGATGCCTGCGCCTTCCTGCCGGCCACGGCGCACCCGAGGGCCGAGCGAGCCAAGGAGATCTCGCAGATCTTGTTCCCGGAAGGCCTCGAGTTCCTCAAGCTCTCGATGGACCTCGAGTGGGCCGAGAGCAACGCCCTCCTCGGCCGGATCGCCGAGGACGACGCGCTCGGCAAGGACCTTGTCGCCATCGCGGGTCCTGAGTTCTTGGCCGAGGTGCGCGCAGCCCATGAGGCCTATGGCGAGGTCCTGGGGATCACGAAGGCGCACGAGACGCCGGCGGACGTGGCGGCCCTGCGCGAACCGCTCCGGGAGCTCGTGAGCGCGATTGGCGATTACATGCTCCAGGTCGTCGCCGGTGTCGATCGCGAGAGGCCGGAGACGGTCCAGTCGGCGCGCGCCGCGCTGGCCCCGCTGGACCGCCTGCGCCAGGCCGCCGCCCGGCGGGCGGCCGGCAAGAGCGGCAAGGGCGCGCCAGCCGCGGACGAGGACGACGAGGAGGCGCTCCCCGAGATCGAGCTCGACACGCCGGTCCCGGACGTGCCCCAGTAGCCGCCCTGTCCGAACGGAGCTGGCGGCGCCTCCCCCTCGCTCAAAATTGCCCCCTCGGACGACGCGCGGCGCCTCGAATTTGTACAAGGTTGCCGCCTCGGGCGACCCACGTCGCCTCGAACTTGTACAAGGTTGTCCTCTCGGACGACCCGCGGCGCCTCGAATTTGTACAAGGTTGCCGCCTCGGGCGACCCACGTCGCCTCGAACTTGTACAAGGTTGCCCCCCTCGGACGACCCAGGTCTCCTCTAGTTCAGGCCTCTCCGTCTTTGTTGACCCGGTGCGCGGCCCCAGGCACCATCCCCGCGCAGCGCCCTGCGGGCCTGCATGGCCGGAGGCTCGACTCCGGCTCGCCACCTTCCCTAACAAGCTGTTGAGGTGCTTTGATGCCCGTTCGTACGATTCTCTTGCTCTGCTTCGCTCCCTTCGCCATCGGCGCTCTCCAAGGCTGCGGCGGTGATGACGGCGACGGCAGCAGCGGCGAGACCTCCGGGGGGTCGCTCGGAGAGTGTCCGCCCGACTCCGATGCGCAGGCGATGGCGGGCTACAACGCGCTCCAGGAGCAGTGCGCGAGCTGTCATTCGACGACCAAGGAGGGCGCGTCCCGCATCGGCGCTCCGGAGGACGTCAATGTCGACGACCCCGCCAGCGTCACCGCCGAGGCGGAGGAGATGTACGAGGAGATCCAGATCGGCGGGGCGAACGGCGCGGACGGGATGCCGCTCGGCGTGAAGCTCCCCGACGAGACCATCGAGTCCATCCGGGTCTTCCTCGCCTGCGACGCGGCCAAGTAGCGCCACGCCGCTGATCATCCCCTGCGGCGCCACCTCCGACGCCCTGGAGGTCGGCGCCGAGGGAGAGCTCGCCGTGGGAACGGCGTTCAACCTGAAGCTCGTGGCCCGCTCGGGCGACCTCCTCCGCTTCGCCGGGGTCGGCGCCACGGTAGCGCCCGCTCGCTGAGCGCGGCGCGTCGATCGCTGTGCGATCGCGCGATCCGGAGTATGGTGCAGGCATGTTCAGGCTGGATGCCCGCTCCGGGGCCGCAGCGCTCGCGCTGGTCTCCACGCTCGCGCTGACCGCCGCGCTCGGCGCCTCCTCGTGCGCCGGCGCGCCCTCCGCGCAGCGCGGGGCGACGGCCTGCCCGCCGCTCTGCCCGCAGCCGGCGCCCCCGCCGAACGCAGCGCCGCCGGGGCCCGTCGTGCCGGGCACGCCGGGCGAGGCGCCGGGGTTCGATCCCGAGCGCCTCACCCTCGTGCTGGACGACCCGCGGCTCGCGCAGGTGCAGAAGCTCGTCGAGCAGGAGGCGTACGCGGGCGCGGCCACGGCCATGGCCCAGGTGCTCTCCGCGCCCCTGTCGCCCGCGGATGCGGCGGCGTTCCGCTACCAGCTCGGGCGGCTGCGCGCCCTCGCGGGCGACCCCGTGGGCGCCGCGAAGGAGTACGACGCCGCCGCGGCGGCCGGCGGGCCCCTCGCCGATCACGCGCGGTTCGCGGCGGCCGATCTCCTCGCCAAGGCAGGACAGCCGGACGCGGCGCTCGAGCGCGCGCGCGCCGTCGCGTCGGACGTCGCGATCGCCGACGAGCTCGATCGCATCGTCGCCGGCGCGCTCGCCGACAAGGGCGACATCGAGGGCGCCGCCGCGCGCTGGCGCGCGTACCTCGCCCGGAGCTGGCCGGCGTCGACGTGGGTGCCGGAGGCGATCCGCTTCGCCCGCGCGCTGCTCCGCCATCCGAGCGAGGACCACGCCGAGGAGGCGATCCGGATCGCCCGGCGCGTCATCGACGAGGCGCCGGGCGGCGCCGGCGCCGGGGAGGCGAAGGAGATCCAGGACCAGGCCCTGTCGACGCTGCCCTTCGCCCGGCGCAAGCCGTTCCTCGATCCAGGCCCCGCCGATCTGCTCGCCCGCGCGCGCGCCCTGCTCGCGTCGCGCCAGGACAAGGAAGCGCTCGCCGTCACGGACGCGCTGATCGCCCTCCCCGAGGCGCAGGCGCCCTCGGCCTTCGCCTGCGACGTGTACGCCGCGCGCGGCGAGGCGCTCGGGCGCCTCCGGCGGCGGGCCGAGGCCGCCGACCTCTTCGGCACGGCGATCGAGCGCTGCGGGCCGGCTGCTCCCGCTGCAAGCGCGGCGTCCGCGACCGCTGGAGCGAGCGCCCCTGCCGTCGCCGCAAGCGCGCCTGCCGCCGCCGCGAGCGCCCCCGCCGCTGCGTCAGGCGCCCCCGCCCCCCGGCGGCCCGAGACCCTCTACAACGCAGGGCGCGCGTCGTTCCGCGTCGATCGGCACGCCGAGGCGGCCACGCGCTTCGCGCTGCTCGAGAAGGAATACCCGGATCACCGGCTCGCGGACGACGCGCGCTACCTCGGCGCGCGCGCGCTGCTCGCGCTCGGGGACCAGGCGCAGTTCGTGCAGCTGCTCACCGCCATGCCCGACGACTTCCCGTCGGGCGACATGGTGGCCGATGGCCTGTTCGAGCTCGCGCTCTTCGAGATGGAGCGCGGCGACTGGGCGGGCGCGGTCAGGCCGCTCGAGCGCGCGCTCGAGCGGTTCCCGCACGAGCGCGCGTACCAGGCCGCGGGCAGGCTCCCCTATTACCTCGGGCGCGCCCACATCGAGACGGGCTCGCCCGACAAGGGCAAGGCGCTGCTCGAGCAGGTGATCCGCGACTACCCGCTCTCGTTCTACATGGCGCTCGCCCACGCGCGGCTCGCCGACGTCGACCCCGCCGCCGCCCAGCGCGCCCTGTCCGCGGCCCTGGAGCGCGACGCGAGCGCGCCGTACACCGAGCTCAAGAGCCCGCTCTTCGCGCACCCCGCGTTCACGCGCGCGGTCGAGCTCGCGCGCCAGGGGGAGGCGAAGCTTTCGCGGCGCGAGCTCGACCAGCTCGGCGTCGGAGGCAAGACGGCGCCGCGCGAGGTCGTGTGGGCCTCGGCGTTCCTGCTCGCGCGCACGGGCGCGCTGCCGCAGTCGTACAGCATCCTGCGCACCGCCATGGCGGCGCCGGCGGCCGTCGAGCTCGCGGGCGAGTGGGTCGATCACTACCCGGTCGGGCGCTGGCGCGGCGCCTGGGAGCTCGCGTATCCGCGCCCCTTCGCCGGCCTCGTCGCCGCGGAGACAAAGCGGAGCGGCATCCCCGAGGCCCTCGCCTACGCGATCATGCGCGAGGAGTCGGCCTTCGATCCGAGGGTGGCCTCGCCCGCGCAAGCGTTCGGGCTGATGCAGCTCATCGTGCCGACCGCGAAGCGGGTGGCCAAGCCGCTCGGGCTGCCGTGGAGCGCCGATGCGCTGAGGCGCCCCGAGGTCAACATCGCGCTCGGCTGCCGTTACCTCTCGGAGCTTCGCGGCCAGTTCTCGGACAACCCCCTGCTGGCGATCCCCGCCTACAACGCGGGCGGCGGCGCGCCGAAGCGGTGGATCGCCGAGCGCCCGTCGCAGAGCTTCGATCTGTGGGTCGAGCGCATCCCGTACGAGGAGACGCGGCTCTACACGAAGCGCGTGATGACGAGCCTCGCCGTCTACGAGCTCCTCTACACCGGCGCTCAGCCCGGCGAGGCCTTGCGGACGCCGCTGCCCGCGAGCCCGGCCGCGCGCTCTGCCGTGGCGAACGCCGCGCCCTGACCCGCGCCGTGGAAGCCGCACGCCGCCGCGCGATCAGCGCCGCCGACGCTGACCGCGCGCCCGCCGCCGAGGTTTCGGCGAGCGGGCGATGCGGAAGCTTTGGTAGAGTCCGCGCGTGATCGACCCATCGAGCCCTTCCCATCAGCTCGTGGGCGCCGTGCTGAGCGGGCGCTTCCGGATCGTGCGTCTCCTCGGCGAGGGGGGCATGGGCGCGGTCTACGAGGCCGAGGGCCTGCGCGGCGAGGGCAAGCGGGCGATCAAGGTGCTCCACGCCGAGTTCACGCAGGACGAGCAGGTCCTCCACCGCTTCTTCGCCGAGGCGGAGGCGACGAGGGGGTTCGTCCACCAGAACATCGCGTCGGTCTTCGAGGCGACCCGCGCCGAGGACGGCACGCCCTACCTCGTCATGGAGCTCCTGCAGGGCGTCCCGCTCGCCGCCTACATCGACACGGGCAACCCGATCCCGCCGCAGCAGGCCGTGCCGATCATCCACGAGGTGCTCCAGGCGCTCATGGCGGCGCACAGCCACAAGGTGATCCACCGCGATCTGAAGCCGGAGAACCTGTTCCTCGTGCGCGATCCCCGCGGGGGTTTCCGCGTCAAGGTGCTCGACTTCGGCATCGCGAAGGTGATGGACGCGGCCGGCGGAATGGGCCTGAAGACCCGCGCCGGCACGCTCCTCGGGACGCCCGGCTACATGAGCCCCGAGCAGATAAAGAACGCGCAGGGCGTCGACGCGCGCGCCGATCTCTGGAGCGTCGGCGTGATCTTCTACGAGATGCTCACGGCGACGCAGCCGTTCCCTGCCGAGAACGAGTTCGCGCGGCTCACCGCCGTGCTCGCCAAGGAGGTGCGCCCGATCGAGCAGGTCGCGCCCCACCTCGCCGCCTGGGGCCTCTTCTTCCAGCGCGCCCTCTCCAAGGACGTGGCCGGGCGCTTCCAGACGGCCGAGGAGATGGCGCAGACGCTGGGCGCCATCGCGCACCGCACGGGCATCGCGACGCCCAGCGGGTGGCCCGAGGCGCCGGCGTCGCCCTCGCTGACGCACCAGCTGCCCTCGCTGCCGCCGCCGCCGCCGCAGAACCTGACGCCGCCACAGCAGAACCTGACGCCGCCGCAGAACCTGGCGCAGCCGCCGCAGAACACGACGCAGCCGGTGCAGAGCATTCCGCCGGTCGCGTCCAGGATCCCCACGGTTCCCCCGCCGCACATGACCACGCCGCCCGTCCGGGCGAACCCGTCGGTGGCGCCCACGGCGACCTTCCAGGCGGCCGCCGGGCCGACCCACGTCAGCGCGCAGCGGCCGACGGGCGTGCCCACGCTCACGGGCGGCCATTACGACGTGCGGGTCGTGGAGGTCCCCATGGCCCCCGAGAGCGCGGCCTCGGAGGGCGCGGCCTGGTGGCTCGTGGGGCTCATCGGGCTCGTGTGCCTCGGCGTCGGCTTCGCGCTGGGCGTGCTGGTGAGCGGGTGAGCGGGTGAGCGCATGAACGGCAGAGCCCGCGCCCGCGCCCTGATCGCCGTCACCTGCGCCGCCGGCGCCCTGGCCGCGCCGCAGCCCACGCGCGGCGACCCGCCCTCGGGCGCCGCTCCCGAGCCGCCCGTGCCGGTCGTCGACCTGCACGTCGACGTGCCGTGGCAGGTCCACTTCAAGGGGCGCGACAGGCGCCTCGACGAGGGCCACGCCCGCCGCGAGGCGCTCGTCGCGGGCCACTACCTCGGCATCGTGCTGCCGATCTACCTGCCCGACCAGGCGCACCCCGATGGCCCGAAGATCGAGGACGCCAGCGCGATCCTCGCGACGATCGAGGCGATCATCGCCGCGAACCCGGTGTTCCTCCCGCTCGGCGCGGCGCGGGCCGAGCCGGGGAAGGTGAGCACCTTCCTCTCGATCGAGGGGGCCGGCGCGTTCGCGGCGGACATCGCGCAGATCGATCGCTTCATCGCGCGAGGCGTCCGGCTCATCAGCCCGAACCACGCGAAGAACTCCCTGCTCTCGTCGTCCGCGACCGGCGAGCCGGCGGCGTACGGGCTGACCGAGCTCGGCAAGCGGTTCTGCGAGCGCGTCTACGACCGGGGCGCCCTCATCGACGTCTCGCACATCTCGGACGCCGCGTTCGCGGATCTCGTCCCGATCGCCGCGGCGCACGGCGCGCCGATCGTGGCGACCCACTCGAACGCGCGCGCGGTGGCGAACCGTCCGCGCAACCTGACGGACGAGCAGCTGCGGCTCATCGCGCGGAGCGGCGGGGTCGCGGGGCTCAACTTCCACGCGCCCTTCGTGAACGGCACGAGCGAGGCGGACATCGACGACGTGGTCGCGCAGGTCGACCACATGGTCCGCGTGGCCGGCGTCGATCACGTCGCGATCGGCTCGGATTTCGATGGCGGCATCGTCCCGCCCAGGGGGCTCGGCGACGCGTCGGCGCTGCCGTCGCTGGCCGCGCGGCTCATGCGGCGTGGGATGTCGCGCGAGGACGTGATGAAGATCTTCTCGCAGAACGCGCTGCGCATCCTCGGCTGGCGGCCGGCGGGGGCGAGCGCGGCCAGCGGCGCGAGCCCGTAGCCGAAGGCTGCAGCGCGCGCCGGCGCGATCGTGGTAAGGGCCCCCATGCGCAGGGAAGTCGCTCGGTCGGCGCGGGGGCTGCTCACCCTCGCGATCTTCGCCCCCATCGCAGGCCTGAGCTGCGCGGAGCTCGCCCACCTCGATGGCGTCGGCGAGGCCGTCTGCCCCGAGCTGCGCGGCCCGAGCGACGTGCTCGGGGCCCAGTTCTCCGCGGACGCGCGGGCGAACGCGAAGGTGAGGACGTTCGTGCAGGCGGCCAAGGACATGGCGGCCGTGTCGGCGGCGATCGAGGCGCAGGTGGCCGACGCCTGCCGCCGGATGGGCGCGGATCTCGGGATACCGCCCGCGCAGATGGCGCCGCGCGACGAGGCGGGGGGCCAGGCGAGCGGCGCCTGCGGCGCGGTCTCGATGGCGATCGACGCCATCCTGCGCCAGGGCGCCGCGGTGCAGGTCGCGGTGACGCCGCCGGCCTGCCAGGCGAACGCCCAGGCCGGCGCGCAGTGCAGCGGCTCCTGCGACGTCCAGCTGGATCCGGGGCAGATCGTGGCGCAGTGCGAGCCCGCGCGGCTCTCCGGCTATTGCCAGGGCCGCTGCGCCGGGCGGTGCGACGGGCGCTGCGTGGGGCAGTGCCGCGGGCAGTGCTCCGCCTACGACGCGCAGGGGCGCTGCGTGGGGCAGTGCAGCGGCGAGTGCGACGGCGGCTGCGACGCCACGTGCCACGCGCGCTGCGAGGGCACCTGGCAGGCGCCGCAGTGCGCTGGCATGGTGCGGCCCCCGAGCGCCGACGCCGAGTGCGAGGCGAGCTGCCGCGCGCACGCCGACGTCTACGCGGCCTGCACGCCGGCGCTCGTCCAGGTGCGCGCGTCGCCGGGCGCCGAGATGGTCGCGCGGCTCGCGGCGACGCTGCAGGCCAACCTGCCGGCGCTGCTGCACGCCGAGGTGGCGCTCGGGCGCCGGCTCCTCGGCGACGCCCAGACGGTGGTCCAGGTCGGCGCCGCGCTCCCGCGGATCGTGGGCGACGCGGGCGCGCGCGCGCTCGCGTGCGTCGCCGGGGCGGCCGAGGCCTCGACGAGCGCGTCGGTGCGCATCCAGGTGAGCGTGCGCGCGAGCGCGAGCGTCACGGGGCGGGTCGGCGCGACGGGCGGATAACGGCGGGAACGAGCGGGAACGGGCGGGGAACGGGCGGGAACCGAGCGGGAACGGGCGGGGACCGACGGCGAGCGCCCGCGCGCGAACCGCGCGGCGCCGCCGGCGCCCCCGCGTCGACGAGCCCCGATCGACGCGCGCCCGCGCCGGCCTCGACGTCCCGGTCGCAGCGTCCGGCGCCGGCGCCCGCGGCGGCGCCGGCGCGCCTTCGTCTGCACGGATGGCCTGTGGACGGCGCCGCGCCCCTCGGACTACCCTCGCGCTCCCGCCGGGAGGATCCCATGACCGATCTCGACGACCGCTGTCTCGACACGTTCCCCGAGTGGCTGCGCAGCCTCGCCTCGGACGCCACCGATCTGGCGGGCCTGCTCGCCTCGCCGGACAGCTCGGAGGGCACGCGCCGCTCGCTCGCGGCCGGCCTGAACTATCTCTTCAAGTCGCTCGACCTCATCCCGGACGGCATCGAGGACCTCGGCTTCCTCGACGACGCCTTCGTGCTGCGCGTCGCCGCGTCCTTCGCCGCGGCGGAGAGCCCGGAGCTGCGCGACCAGGCGCCGGCCCTCGCGCGGCTCGCCCGCGACGCGGAGCTCATCGCCGAGCTGCTCGGCGGCGACTACGCCCGGCTCAAGGGCTACGTGCGCTCGCTGGAGAAGGGCGCCGCGCGCGGCCGCACCGTCGACGACATCCTGGGCGACGAGCAGGTCCGCTCCTCGTTCATGCACGAGATCACCGGCTGGGCGTCGAGCTACACCGCCCCGAGCTTCAGCCGCGACGCGAAGAACCTGATCAAGCTGAAATCCTTCCTCTCCACGAAGCTCCCGGCCTGATCGCGCGCATCGACGATCGACGCGCCGCCGCGGCGCGTCCGCCGCCCGCGTAGTACACCCCGCCGCTCATCCCCCCGGAGGACCGCGTCCGATGTCAGCCGCTTCCCGCTTCACCGCGCTGCTCGCCGCACTGCTCGCCGCGGGCTGCGACGCCGATCGACCCGCCTCGACGGCCCACGGCCCTGCCGCCGCCGCCTCGTCCTCGCCGTCGCGCTCCGCCGGCGCTCCGCCCGCGCCGCCGCCCGACGCGGATCGCTCCTACGCCTACCCGGCGGCCGACCGCGTGGTCGCCATCGGCGACGTCCACGGCGACCTCGCCGCGACGCGCGCGGCCCTGCGGATCGCGGGCGCGATCGACGGCGCGGATCGCTGGATCGGCGGCAAGCTCGTGCTCGTGCAGACGGGCGACGAGGTCGACCGCGGCGACGGAGAGCAGGCCATCATCGACCTCTTCGATCGCCTCGCCGTCGAGGCGCGCGCCGCCGGCGGCGCCGTGTACGCGCTGAACGGCAACCACGAGGTCATGAACGTCCAGCTCGATTTCCGCTACGTCACCGAGGGCGGCTTCAAGGACTTCGAGGACGTGCCCGGGCTCGACGCCTCGGCCCCCCGCCTCGCGCCGGTGCCGCCCCCCGCGCGGGCCCGCGCCGCCGCGTTCTTCCCCGGCGGTCTCTACGCCAAGAAGCTGGCGGCGCGCGACGTGATCATCACGGTCGGCGACACGGTCTTCACGCACGGCGGCGTGCTCCCGGCCCACACGCGGTACGGCATCGCGCGGATCAACCGCGAGGTCCGCGCGTGGATGGAGGGGAAGAGCACGTCCGCGCCGGCCGTGGTCGCGGCCGAGGACAGCCCGGTGTGGGCGCGCCTCTACTCGAGCGAGCCTCCGCCGAGCCCGGGGTCACCCCCCTGCGAGGCGCTGGACCAGGCCCTCACGGCGATGTCCGCGAAGCGCATGGTCGTGGGCCACACGGTGCAGAGGCGCGGCGTCACCTCGGCTTGCGGCGACAAGGTCTGGCGGATCGACGTCGGCATGGCCTCGCATTACGGCGGAAAGCCAGCAGCACTGGAGATTGTCGGTGACACCGTCCGGGTCCTGACGGCCAGCGCGGCCGATGCGTCCAACGCAGCCGATACGCCTGGCGCGACAAACGCGAAAAAATAGGCGCCATCGTGAGAAAACTTCGACGCCGTCCACAATGAGATCGCGGTGGTTCTCGGCGACGGGGGCCCAGGGCGCGCCTCAGCTCCATTGACGCGCGCCGCGAGGACCGGATAACGTCGATAGCAAACTGGGGTTCTTCGATCCCCAGGGGAAGGGAATCAGATGCCCGAGCGACCGCTCGCGCTGATCCACGAGGCGAATCGGAGCAACGGGGAGCCTGCCCTGACGCTCGGTGAGGTGCGCCTCCTCCTTCCGATCCCTCCTGCCGCCCGCGCGCGCCGGTGCCGGCGGGTCGAGCGCTGTACCGCGTGCCTCGACGCGGGGAGCGGCTGATGGACGACGACGAGCTGCTCCGCGCCCTGACGCGCATCGCACAGCGGGATCCTACGGCCGATCCGCGCTGGCGCAGGCTCGCCGAAGGGTCGCACCCGGAGGACGCGCGGGGCGCTCCGGGAGACACCGCGGACACCGCGGCGCCCTCGATCACCGAGCGGGAGGAGCGCGAAGCCCGGACGCCCCTCGACGACGAGACCCGCGCCCGGCTCGCCGATCAGCTGCTCGCCCAGCTGCGGGAGCCGCGCGGCGATGCGCCCGCTCCGCCGCCGCGGCCTGCGGTCGATCGGAAGTCAGGGATCCGCTTCCGGTGCCCCCAGGAGTGGGACTGCGACGCCGAGGAAGCGTGCGACGTCACCGACGCGCCGACGCTGGGCGCCGACGCCGACTCGCTCAGCGGGACGAGCTCGCCGTCCACCTCGGACGCGCCTGTCTGTCGCGCGATCAACGGCGAATCGGTGCCCCCCGAGATCTCGGCGTCGGAGCCGCCGCGCGGCACGCACCCGAGCGCGGCGCCCGATCAGCGGTCCACCCAGGGCGCGCAGGACGGCGCAAACGGGGCCAGGCCGCCGCGCGGGGGCCTGGTGTACCCCGAGCTGGTCGTCGAGCGGCGGGGCGAGCGGCGGACGACGCCGGCGGCGCGGGCCCGGGCGGTCGTGGGCGTGGCCGGCTGGGTCGTGGCGGTCGCGCTCGTGTCGCTGCTCGCGCTGCGGCCCGCGCCGTTCGCGCCGGGCGCGGCCCCGCTCCCCGAATACACGATCGCGACGACCCTCGGCGACGGCCCGCAGCAGGGCGATCGCGAGCCCGGCGCCCCGCGCCACGTCGGCAGGGGCGCCCGCCTCACGATCGCGCTCTCGCCCGACGCGCGCGTGCCAGCGCCGGTCGCGGTAAGGGCCTACCTGGTGCAGGGCGGGAGCGCGCGCCCGTGGTCCGTCGACGTGGCGCTGGACGGCGCAGGCGGGGCGCACATCTCGGGTACCCGCGAGGCGCTGTTCCGGGACGTCGCGGGGGGCCCGTGCGAGGTCGTGCTCGAAATCGGCCACCCCGACGCGCTGCCAGGCCCAGCCGAGGCGCTGCCCGACGAGGGCGCCGTCCATCTGGCGGGCGGCCGGCTCCTGCGGCAGCGTTTGTTCCTTGACTGACCGCCGCCTGGACGCATGAGGTAGCCCGTCCTTCCCCGGGCGGGGGGCGCGCCTCGCCCGCGGGCGTGCGGCGCGCCTCGACCGGCGCGCACCGCCGTCCCTGGCCGGGGGGGACCGAGGTCATCACGCATGAATCGACGGATGTTCAAGAGCAAGATCCACCGCGCGACCGTGACCCACGCGGATCTGCACTACGAGGGCAGCGTCACCATCGACGCCGATCTCCTCGATGCCGCCGACATCCTGCCGTACGAGGCGGTCGACATCTGGAACGTGACGCGCGGATCGCGGCTGACCACGTATGCGCTCGCGGGGGCGCGCGGCTCGGGCGTCGTGTGCATCAACGGCGCCGCGGCGCACCTCAACCAGCCCGGAGACCTCGTGATCATCGCGACATTCGCGGACATGGACGACGCCGAGGCGCGGCGGCACGCGCCGCGCGTGCTCCGCGTCGACGGGCGCAACAGGCCGCTCGCCGACCAGCCGCCCGAGACGCCCGGGCCGCTCGCGCCGGCGGCGCCGCTGGCGGGCCCGGCGCTCGCGGGCCAGCCGGGCGCCTCGGGCGAGGCGCCGGCGCCGCGCGCCCCCAACTGAGCGCGCGGGCCAGCCGGGCGCCTCGGGCGAGGCGCCGGCGCCGCGCGCGCCCAGCCAACCAACGGAGCGCGCGCGTCACCCGGCGTGCGGCAGCGCCCGCGCAACCGGCGCGCGGGCCAGCCGGACGAAGCGCGCCGAGAGCACCCCCGCGACGGCGATGAGCCCCGCGGTGAGCCCGAACCAGAGCCCGCGGACGCCGAGGTCGAGCCCGAAGGCGAGCCCGATCGACAGCGGCAGGCCGAAGGCCCAGTGGGCTCCGAGGTTGGCCCAGAAGGGGAACCGCACGTCGCCCGCCCCGCGCAGCGCGCCGGCGGCGACCGCCTGGACGCCGTCGAACAGCTGGAAGAGCGCGGCGATGCGGAGCAGCGGGACGCCGATGGCGAGCACGTCGTCGTCCGGGGTGAACGCGCCGATGAGGGCGCGAGGGAACGCGGCGTACGTCGAGGCGCTCACGCACATGATGCCGGCGCCGAGCAGGAGGCCGAGCACGCCGGAGCGCAGCGGAGACCGGCCCGCGCCGATCGCGTGCCCCACGCGGACGGCGGTGGCGCCGCCGACGCCGAGGGCGCCCATGAACGTGAAGGAGGCGAGCCCGATGGCGATCTGGTGCGCCGAGACCACGGCCGCGCCGAGCCGCCCGGCGAGCAGCGCCGTCATCCCGAACACGCCGACCTCGGCGAGGAGCTGCAGCCCTATCGGCACGCCGAGCCGGTAGACCACCGCCACCGGCACTGCGCCCTCCTCCTCGCGGGGCGCCGCGCGCCGGCGCTCCGCGGAGAAGAGCACGATCGACGACAGCACCACGCTGGCGAGGCTCGCGGCGAGCCCCGCGCCGAGCGCGCCGAGCTGCGGCAGGCCGAGCGGCGGCAGGCCCACCCAGCGCAGCGCCTCGTCGCCGCGGACCATCAGGTTGCACGCCACGACGTTGACCGCGTTCGCCACGATGACGGCGACGAGCGCGGGCCGCGTCGCGCCGTGGGCCTGGAGGAAGTTTTTCCCTGCGAGGAACACCGGCCAGAGGAAGATCCACAGCGCGTGGCCGAGGATGTACCGGCGCACGCCGGGGACGAGCGCCGGGTCCACGCCCATGGGCGCGAGCGCGAAGGTCGCCGCGAGCGCGGCCCCGAACGCGACGGCGCTGACGAGCAGGCTCGCGCGCAGGGTCGCGCGCAGCGCCGCCCACGCCTGCCCCGGGCGACCGGCGCCGATCGCCTGCGACGCGAGCGGATCGACCGCGGCCGAGACGCCGACCCCGAGCGCGTTGCTCGTGTGGACGATCGTCCTCCCCATCGCGCAGGAGGCGAGCTCGTTGACCGAGACGCGCCCCACGATCGCGACGTCGACGAGCGCCATCGCGACGAGCCCCGCCTGCGCCACCGCGATCGGCAGCGCGAGGCGCGCGAGGGCGCGCATCTCGGACCGCGCGCTGTCGGCGGCGAGCGGGGTGGAAGCGAGGTTCACGGGTTCAACGGAGCGATACGATCAAGGGGCGCCAACCCTAGCGCGCCGGGGTGGGAACGCTCGCCGGAGGTGGGGACAAACATCTAAAAGATCAACAACTACAGCGGTTTATCGCGGAACAAGCGGGCCCCTTCGAGAAGAGAAGAAGAAAAAAAACGCAAAGGCGCAAAGGCGCAAAAATGCAAGGGAGAGGGATAGAACATCTCCCTGCTCCGGGCGTCACCGCAGATAGAAGATTTCCGAGCTTCGGGCGTCGCCGTGCGCCCAGCAGGCTCAGAACGCTCTTCTCTCTTTTTTGCGCCTTTGCGCCTTTGCGCCTTTGCGGTTTTTCTTCATTCCCGCCGCGCGTCGCCCTGCCCTCTTCGCGCCAGCGCCCCGGGCCTCACCAGGCGAGGTGAAGCCTCCCGTCGAGGTACACGCGCTGCGCCTCGCCGAGGCCCGTCGACTCGCCCTCCACGACGCGCAGGATCCCCGTCGCGGGCCCGAGCGCCACGTCCCGCCCCGCCTCGAAGCGCTGCGCTCGCACCAGGGCGCGGTACGCCTTGTCCAAGAGGAGCGCCCGCTCGCGCGACGGCGCCACGAGGTACGCGAGATCGCGGTCGCCGCCGGGCGCGCCGCGCCGCACCTCCGCCTCGTCGAGCGCGCCGCCCGGGAAGAAGCGGGCGAGCATCTCCGCGTTCCCGCGGTAGTCGTCGGCCCCGCGGGCGCGGCGCAGGTAGGTCAGCACCTCGGGCTCCGCGTGGCCGGCCTGCGGCACGTCGGGCATGCCGCGCAGGTCCTGGTGCCGCCAGCCGGCGGCGCCGGGCACCTTGCGCGCCAGCGAGAAGGTCTGGTCCACCGTCACCCCCACGGCGCCGTGGCAGCCCATGCACGCCCGGTGCTCCTCCGCGGTCTGCAGACGGAGCCGACCTCGCTCGTCCTCGATGAACGCCTGGATCTGCCAGCCGAACGCGTTGCGCAGGCCGACCTCGGGCCCGCCCGGGTGGAACGGCGGCTGCCCCTCCGCCTTCTCTTCCGCCTCGCGCTCGTACGCGCGCGCGATCGCCCAGTCGTCCGGCTCGTCGACCTTGCGCGCGTAGCGCAGCTCCTTCATCCGCGCGGCGAGCAGCGCGGGGCGGTCCGGGTCGAGGTACCGCACCGAGTGCAGGAGCTCCGCCCCGCGCGGGTACAGCCACGCCCGCACCGGGACGCCGGCCGCCCCGCCGGCGTACCGCGCGGGCAGGCGGACGATGCGCGTCACCGCGGGCTCGAGCGCGCCGTCGCCGTCGAGATCGAAGCCGGCGAGGAGCTCGCTCACCGGCTCCACCTCCCGCCCGGCGATCGCCTCCGCGGGCCCGGCCGCGCCCTCCCCCGGCAGGGGCGACGGGGACGCGATCGCCGCCTCGAGCAGCGCGAGGTTCAGCTTGTACACCTCGCGCGACGGCGCGCCCGAGGCGTCCTCGCGGAACGCGGCCGGCAGCCGGAGGAACACGTCGCCTGCGCTGCCGTTCGTGGGCCAGAAGCTGCCGGGGAACGGCTTGTAGCGGACCGCGCGGAAGCCGCTGCCGTCGCGCGCGAAGCCCTCCTCGTCGAGCCCGGCGACGAGGTCGAGATCCGGCACGTAGCCCGGGTAGTCCGGGCGCGCGGCGAGCGCCTCGCGCAGCGGCGCGTAGTTGTCCTCCCGGATGTACTCGAGGATCTCCGCGTCGCTCGTCCGGGCGGCGGCGGCCGAGAGGTCTTCGAGCAGGTTGGTCCAGGGGTTCTTCCGGGCCGCGTCCGAGAAGCTGTACTCGCGCTGGAGCTCGTGATCGGCGAGCGTGTTCGGGCCGATCCCGATCGTGTGGCACGTCCAGCAGCCGTTCGCGCCGCCGGCCGTTGTCGCGTAACACATCGGCGGGATCGACGCCTCGGGGTTGCCCGCGTGCCCGGCGCGCGCGGCCGCGGTGGCGAGCGGGTCGTAGCCGCCCCCGCCGCAGCGCGCGCCCGCGGCGAGGACGGCGCACACCGCCGCGAAGGCCAGGGGCGCGGAGAGCAGGCGCGCGCGGCGGGCGGGCATGGAGATCACTCCGGCAGGAAGGTGACAGCGATCACGCTCGACAGGGAGGCGTCGCCCTTCGGCCAGGTGCTGTAGGCGTTCTCGCCGGGGTGCTGCACCGACATGAAGATCGTGCCCATGTCGGGCGTGAAGGACGGGCCGGTCGCCTCCGCGTCGCTCGGCAGCGCCACGACGCGGAACGCCTTGCCGAAGCTCGGCTGGGTCACGCCCGGCTGGCCCTGGCGGTGGGCGGGGTCGAGATCGAGGTAGTAGAAGGCGTCCGCGTGCGAGGCCACGCCGAAGTTGCCGTCGGTGCCGAACCACACGCCGCCGTCGCGATCGAGGAGCAGGTTGTCCGGGCAGGAGGCGTCGAAGACGCCCTGCCCCTTCGCGCCGTGCCACACCTCGAAGTACAGGAACTCGGTCGACGCGCCCGGGTTCGCGGGGTCGGACTCCTCCAGCGCGAAGATCGAGCCCACGGCGTCCGCGCGCTTCGGGGACTGGGTCGGGTGGGTCGCCGGATCGTAGACCGCTCCGTCCTGATCGAGCGACGTCTGCCCCGTGTGGTTGGTGAACGCCACGTAGATCCGCGGCGTGCCGCTCGGGTCGCGCGGGTTCCACTCGATGTCCTCGGGCCGGTTCAGCTCCATGATCCCGACCTTGTTGCTCGCCGTGAACAGCGCGCGCCAGACGTCGTAATCCGTCGGGAAGCCGCCGATCCGGTTCCAGCTCACGTCGCGCAGCGCGGCGCCGACGGTCTTTGTGGCGTCGCCGAGCGCGGCCGCGTTCGGCGCGAGGGCGGCGCTGTCGACGGAGAGCTCGATCCACTGCCCCGTGCCCGGGGCCGCCTCGGTCGGGGCGACGCCGGTCGCGAGCAGGGTGTTGCCGGTCTTGTTGTCGAGCCCCGCCATGTGCGCCGCGTAGAGCTTGCCCTCGTCGAGCAGCGCGCGGATCTGGGCCCGCGTCATCCCGGCCGTGTAGCTGCCGCTGGTCACGTACTTGAAGATGCGGCCGCCGCGGCGATCGTCGGTCCCGTAGACCACGATCGGCCGACCCGGCACGAGCCTCCACGCGTCGTCGACCGCGAACGTCGCGGCCTCCCAGCGGGCGCGGCCCATGAAGCCGAACTTCTTGTGGCCGGTGCCCGCCTGCGTCTTGCCGTCGTACTCGCCCGCGGGCTGCCCCGGGTCGATCTCGGTGAGGTAGCCGTAATGGTCGCGCGGCTGCCGGCCGTTCGGATCGGAGATGCGCCCGAACTCCGCGCTGGTGCTCGCCGCGAAGACTGGGCTCACCGGCGCGCCGGGATCGAAGCCCCGGCCGGTGAGGAACCGCTGATCGCTCGACCAGCTCGCCTCGAGATCGCCGTAGAAGTCCTGCACGTTCTCCTCGGCGGTGATCACCGTGCCCCACGGCGTCTGCCCGCCTGCGCAGTCGCCCATGATGCCGGCAACGATCCCTCCGGGGAGCGGCTCGCCGGTCGTGTCGTCGTGGCCCGGGCCGGAGAGCTCGTGCCCCGCGACGCGGCTCAGCGTCTTGCTCGTCGCGTCGTAGCGGACGGCGCTCCCGCTCCGGTCGAGCGACCACGCGCCCGTCGCCGGATCCTGCACGATGCGGAGCCAGGAGCCGCCGACCTCCCTCTTTTCCCAGCGGATATACGTGTCGACGTCCGCCTGCGACCAGACGTTCGACTCGACGTCGTTCGTGAGGACGCCGAGGTTGCGCAGGTGCCGGGCCAGCGTGAGCTGCTGCCCGGTTGGCGCGGAGGTGACCGTCGGGACGCGTCCGGAGACGTACTCGTGGTTGACCCAGAGCCACCCGGCGGTGGCGGAGCCGTTCCACTGCGGCGCGTCGCCCGCGGCGGCGGACCACCCCTCGCCGAAGAACGCGGTGTAGTCGTTGTTGGCGCCGAAGCGGGGCGCGTCCGGCGCGGTGCTGAAGGTCAGCGGATCGAGCCAGCTCACCACGATTTCGGAGCGCACGCCGGCGAGCGCCCGGAGGGTGTCGGTCGCGGCCGCGCGGAGCGGGAACTGCTCGCCCTCGGGCAAGGTGCCCGTGGCGAACAGCGCAACGCGCTCCCTCACGTAGTCCCCGAGGTTCGCGGCGCTGGTCCACACCGTCGCGTCCTCGCCGGGCGCCCCGGGCTCACCAGGTGCCCCGGGCTCACCAGGTGCCCCGGGCTCACCGGGCGCCCCGGGCTCACCGGGCGCCCCGGGCTCGCCGGGTGCCCCGGGCTCACCGGGCGCCCCGGGCGCCCCGGGTGCCCCAGGCTCACCGGGTGCCCCGGGCTTCCCCTGCTCCCCGGGCTCTCCCTGCTCGCCGTTCGCGCCGTCCTGGCCCGGCGCCCCGTCTTCGCCGGGCGTGCCCTGCGCGCCATCCTTGCCGCAGCCGCTTCCGATCGCGGCAAGGCCGCCCGCGAGCACCAGAAGCAACGCCGTCCTCAGGGTCCGCCTTGTCATCATTGTCTCGTCTCCGCCGGGTAATGGCCGCAGACGATGACTGGCGACGGTGGCGCCCCAATGCTCCTCACGCGACGTGTTGTTGTCAGAGATCGCCTGACCCTCGAACGGGCGTCATCTGGCGCACAGCACGACCGGTCACGCGCGGGGGCTACAGTGAAGATGCCCTCAGAGGACCGGCAGCGGCGCTGCGCAGCTCGTCATCGCCGCGCGGCGCGTCGTCGCGCTACTCGTCGTCCTCGTCGGGCACGACGACCTCTTGACCGAAGCGCGCGCGCGCCTCGAGCAGCTCCCTGTCCGAGATCCAGGTGCGCTCGCAGCCGAGGAGCGGCGCTACCTGATAGACGTCCTTGCGCTGCTCGCCGTGTCCGTCTTCGAGGACACGGACAACCTCGTGATGGAGGCCGCAGGAGGGGCAGAGCGCTCGCATGCAGGGTCACTATAGTGCAGGCGCGCTGGGTGCAAGGCCCTCCCCCCCGCCCCATCGACCGCGGAGCGGCGTCGGGCGGCAGGGGAGGTCAGCGCGTGTGAGGGGAGCGCCGGGGCGCAGGGAGCGAGAGGCGAGCCCGGCTCAGGCCGTGGCGCGGGCGCCGGCGGCGGCGGCCGCCTTCTCGTCCGACTTGATCCGCATCCCGTAGAAGGAGCGGTACACGAACACCGTCGAGAGCACGAAGAAGATGCCCGCGAGCACGAGGCTCGTCCCGCGGTCCATCTCGATCGCCAGCTCGACCGCGAGGAGGCCGAACAGCGTCGTGAACTTGATGATGGGGTTCATCGCGACCGACGAGGTGTCCTTGAAGGGGTCGCCCACGGTGTCGCCGACGACCGTCGCCGCGTGGAGCGGCGTGCCCTTCTCCTTCAGCTCCACCTCGACGAGCTTCTTCGCGTTGTCCCAGGCGCCGCCGGCGTTCGCCATGAAGATCGCCTGATAGAGCCCGAAGAGCGCGATGCTGATGAGGTAGCCGATGAAGAAGAACGGCTCGAGGCAGGCGAAGGCGAGCGTCGAGAAGAAGACGCCGAGGAAGATGTTGAACATCCCCCGCTGCGCGTACTGCGTGCAGATCTCGACCACCTTCTTGCTGTCGGTGATCGAGGCCTTCTCCAC
Organism: Sorangium sp. So ce375; assembly: GCF_051473855.1. Lineage (NCBI taxonomy): Bacteria > Pseudomonadati > Myxococcota > Polyangiales > Polyangiaceae > Sorangium > Sorangium sp. So ce375. The sequence goes on along the minus strand of NZ_CP150335.1, from coordinate 1,383,191 downwards.
GCCATCGAGGCGGATGTTCGCCTTGATGAACTCGACAGCGCGGTAAGCGCCGGTCGAGACCGCCTGCGTCGACGCGCCGGTGAACCAGTAAATGATGGCGCCGCCCGTCACGAGGCCGAGCAGGAACGGCGGGTGGAGCGGCGAGAGCAGGCCCATGATCTCCTTCAACCGCTCCTGGGGCGTGAGATTCGCCGCGTTCTTCACCAGCGTGTTGCTGAGCACGACGATGATCGAGAAGATGAGCGTCGTCGCGCCGACGACCGCCGTCCCGATGAGCACCGGCTTGGCCGTCGCCTTGAAGGTGTTGCCCGCGCCGTCGTTCTCCTCGAGGTAGTGCTTCGCCTTGTCGAAGTTCGGGGTGAAGCCGAAATCCTTCTTCAGCTCGGCCTCGACGTTCGGAACGTTCTCGATGAGCGAGAGCTCGTAGACCGACTGCGCGTTGTCGGTCACCGGGCCGTAGGAGTCGACCGCGATGGTCACCGGGCCCATGCCGAGGAAGCCGAACGCCACGAGGCCGAAGGCGAAGACGCTCTCGGCGATCATGAGCTGGCCGAGGCCCTGGGCGGAGAAGTAGTACGAGATGCCCATCAGCACGACCAGGACGAGGCCCATCCAGTACGCGCTGAAGTTGCCGGCCGTCAGGCCCGACAGGACGTTCAGCGAGGCGCCGCCCTCGCGCGAGGCGGTCACGACCTCACGGACGTGGCGCGACTCGGTCGAGGTGAAGATCTTGATCATCTCCGGGATGATCGCGCCCGCCAGCGTGCCGCAGGTGATGATCGACGAGAGCTTCCACCAGAGCGTCGTGTCGCCCCCGAGGTTCGGGATCATGAACGCCGAGACGGCGTAGGTGAGCGCGACCGACACGATCGAGGTCAGCCAGACGAGGCGGGTCAGGGGCGCCTCGAAGTTCATCTTGTCGGCCTCGGCGTAGGACGCCTTCGCGATCGCCTCGTTGAGGAGGTACGAGCCGATGCTCGCGAGGACCATCACGATGCGCATCACGAAGATCCAGACGAGCAGCTGGACCTGGACGGCGTGGTCGGGGACGGCGAGGAGGATGAACGAGATGAGCGCGACGCCGGTGACGCCGTACGTCTCGAAGCCGTCGGCGCTGGGGCCGACCGAGTCGCCGGCGTTGTCGCCGGTGCAGTCGGCGATGACGCCCGGGTTGCGCGCGTCGTCTTCCTTGATGTTGAAGACGATCTTCATGAGGTCCGAGCCGATGTCGGCGATCTTCGTGAAGATGCCGCCCGCGATGCGGAGCGCGGAGGCGCCGAGCGACTCGCCGATGGCGAAGCCGATGAAGCACGGGCCGGCGTAGTCGGCGGGGATGAAGAGCAGGATCATCAGCATGAGCATGAGCTCGGTGCTGATAAGGACCGCGCCGATGCTCATCCCGGCCTTGAGCGGGATCGCGTACGTCGGGAACGGCTTGCCCTTGAGGCTCGCGAACGCGGCGCGCGAGTTCGCGAACGTGTTGATGCGCATGCCGAACCACGCGACGCCGCAGCTTCCGGCGATGCCGACGAGGCTGGCCAGCAGGATGACCACGACCTTCATGGCATCCATGTGACGCAGCACGCCGAAGTAGAGAACCATGACCGCGCCGATCAGGATCTCGAGGACCAGGATGAACTTGAACTGCGTGACCAGGTACGTCTTGCAGGTCTCGTAGATGAGCTCCGAGATCTCCCGCATCGCGCGGTGGACCGGGAGCTTGTTCAGCTGCGAGTAGATGACGAGCCCGAACACGAACCCGAGCACGCTGACGCCGATGCCGCCCATGAGGAGCGTGCGGCCGTCGATGCCGCCGAAGGACTGGCTGCTGAGGTCGGGGAGGACGAGATCGGATTCACTGGCGCTGGCGAGCCCGCCGCTGAGCAGCAGGGCGAGCGCAGCGAGCCCGGCCAGCAGCGGTGCAAGCCAGGCCTTTTGGGACCGGATGACGTTCATGACGGTGTGCCTCCATCGCAAAATCCGAGGCAGAGGACGGCGCCATCGCCGCCCGCAGCTTCGTGGTTCCGAGGGGTTGGCCGCCTGCGTAAAGGGGAAGGGAACCGGCGCGCTGCCGGATGGGCTCTTGCTCTAACGCCGACGCTTCAGCACAGCCTCGTCCCTCGACGACCCGTGGGGTGTCGGAGTGCCCAGAGCTGCCAGGCATGCCTCCACCGTGACCGGACCCCCGAGGCGGGCGCTAGCTACCATGCACCTGAGACGCCGTCGAGAGGGTGTGATGCGCGCCCACGACGAGAGCGCCAGTCGGCGCCACGACATCAGGAACATGGCGTGGGAGATCTCGGTGGTGGAGCAGGCGCGCATACAGCCGCGCGCCTCCACCGATTGTCGCGTCCGGTCGGATTTAACCGTCCTGGACATCTGCGCTCGGCTGCTTCCAGCTGAGCGCGATCGTGGTCAGTTGCGCTCTGTCGCGTTGTTCAGCCGCCGATCCGAGCCGGAGAGGCGCTGATCCGAGCCCGAGTCCGCGCCCGGGCTGGCGTGGGACGTGAGGAGCTCCGCCACGAGATCCCGACACTCCGGCTTGTTGCGGAGGTGGCTCAGCAGCAGGTTCGACGCCTCGCTGAACGACTTCTCGTAGGCGAGCCCCTCGCGCGTGCGCGCCGCGACGCGCTCGCGCCCCTGCGCCAGGTCCTCCTCCAGGGCCTCGGCGTAGCGGGCGAGCTGGGCGCGGAGCTCGTCGATCTGGCGGCGCAGATCGCGCGCGTTGGCCTCGCGCGTGTTCTTCTTGTGCTCGTAGCGCCCGAGCTGCTCGCGCTTCGCCTGCGCGGTCGCGCCGGCCGCGCCCGCGCGCTCGTAGACGAGCGGATCGTGGTTGCCCTGGCGGGCCGCCCCGTCCGCGAGCTGGCGCGCGGACAGCGCGAGCTTCTCGGCGGCGGCCAGCTCGACGCGGACCTTCTCGACGTCCTCGCCGTCGGTCATCGCCTCGCGCATCACGCGCGACTCCTCGTGCGCGAGCTCCTCGACCTTGCGGCCGATCTCGGCGCGCAGCGCGCGGCCGCGGCGCTCGAGCGCCTCGAGCTTGCGGGTGAGGCTCGCGACCTCGCCTTCGAGCTTGTTGGCGCGCGCGGCGAGGTCCCAGGCCTGCGCAAGGCCGTTCTGGACCTCCTGCGGCACCTGCCCGGACGGGTAGGCGCGGGAGACCATGCGCGAGAACAGGGCCGCACGGCTCGCCCACTCGATGACGCCGGCGCTCTGCGGCGGCGGCGGCGGCGGCGGCACCGGCACGCCGTCGCTCCCCTCGACCTCCCACGCGTGGGCCGGGAGCCCGCGCTGGAGCGCCTTCAGCTCCTCCTGGAGGTGGTGGGCGTCGCGGTAGCGCTTGCGGATGTCCTTCTCGAGCAGGCGCAGCACGATCGCCTCGCCCTGCGCGTGCGCGTCGGGGCGGATCGAGCGGGGCCGCGGCGGCGCGTGGGTCCGCTGCATCTCGAGGAGGGTGTCGCGGTCGTTCGCGCGGAAGGGCAGCTGCCCGGTGAGCATCTCGAAGAAGAGCACGCCGAGCGCGTAGAGATCGGACTGCGCCGTCGCCTCCTCGCCGCGCGCCTGCTCGGGCGACATGTACTCGGGCGTCCCGAAGACCGCGCCCTTCGGGGCGAGGCGCGGGTCGCGCGCGATCGCGGCGAGGCCGAAGTCGAGGATCTTGACGAAGTCCTTCCGGCCGCCTCGGTGGGTGAGCAGGATGTTGTCGCTCTTCAGGTCGCGGTGCACGACGCCGAGGTCGTGGGCGCGCGCGAGCGCGGCGCACATCTGCTCGAGGATGTCGACCGATCGCGCGATCGGCATCGGGCCGCGCGCGAGCTCCGCCGAGAGCGGCGTGCCGACGAGGTATTCCATGACGAGATAGAGCTCGCCCTCCTCGGTCTCGCCGATGTCGTGGATATCGATGATGTGGGCGTGATCAACGCGGTTTGCAGCGCGCGCCTCGCGCAGCATCCACGCGCGGAGGTGGGTCTCTCCGCGGAGATCGGGCCGGATGAGCTTCAGGGCGACGACCCGGTCGATCAGCACGTGGCGAGCGCGATAGACGACGCCCATGCCGCCTTCGCCAAGCCGTGCCTCGAGCCGGTACCTGCCGGCCACGACCTTGCCGATCAACGGATCGGTGCTCGAAGCCTTGGGACCTGCCGGTCGCTGAATCGCGCGCTCCATGGTGCCTTCGTTTCTCCTCAGCGCTCCCCCGAGAGCCGTTCGCGTTTCTCAGGAGCCTTATTGCGCTGTGCGGTGAGTCGGATCGCTCGCTGAACGTATCCGGTTTGAAACAGCTGGTCTACGGGCCCGCGGTCGGGTGGCGATGAATCTCGTGAGCGCTCCGCGTGGAGGTGGGGTGGGAGACCGGCGCCGATGGCGCGCGCGTCAATCCTGCCCGCGCGCAGGCGGCGCGGGCGGGCCTGCCCGCGCGCAGGCGGCGCGGGCGGGCCTACCCGCGCGCAGGCGGCGCGGGCGGGCGCGCCTCCGCGGATGGCCTTGCGGGCGGGCACGCCTCCGCGGACGACCGTGCTGGAGGAGGGGCATCGCCTTGCGGACGGGCGCTGGCTGGGCGAGGATCGAGGGGCAGGCGACAGACGAAGCGCGCGCCGTGGACAGGGGCCGGTGCCCCGCGGCGCGGGCCTCCGCCGCGCCCGTCCTCTGCAGGCGCGAGGGCGAGCGTGCCGCCGTGCCGCCGGACGATCTCGGTCGAGATCGACAGCCCGAGGCCCGTCCCCTGCCCTCGCGGCTTCGTTGTGAAGAACGGATCGAAGATGCGCTGCGCGAGCTCCGGCGGCACGCCAGGCCCGCTGTCCGCGATCGCGACGGCCGCCATGTCCTCGTCGATCCAGGTCTCGACGCAGATCGCCGGCTCGCCGGGCGGGCGCGGCGCCGCGCCGCCTCCGCCGGCCCCCTGCCCTGCACCCCCGCTGGCCCCCTCCCCCGCCGGCGCGGCGGGAGCCGGCGGCGCGTCGCTCGCCGCCTCGAGCGCCTGGATGGCGTTGACGAGGAGGTTCATGAACACCTGGTTGATCTCGCCGCTCCGGCAGGTGATGGGCGGCAGCTCGCCGTAGCGCCGGATCACCTCGATGCGCGCCTGCCGGAGCCGCGGGCCGAGCAGGAGCAGCGTCTCCTCGAGCCCCGCGTGCAGATCGACCGGCAGCGGCTCACCCGAGACGCGCGAGAAGCTCTTCAGGTTCGTGACGATGCGGACGCTGCGCTCGACCGCGCGGTGGACGAGGGTCGAGATGCCGACGAGGTCGTCGAGCGCCGCCTCGGTCTGGAGCCTCTCGCGGAGCGCCTCGAGCGCGCGGCGGCGGTCATCCGGGAGCTCTCGCTCTGCCTCGCGGTAGGCGTCGAGGACGGCGCGGAGCTCCGCGGCGCGCTCCTCGATCGGCTGGGCGGCGCCGGCGATGGCGTTCAGGGGGTTATAGATCTCGTGAGCCACGCCCGCGACGAGCTCGCCGATGGAGGCGAGCCGCTCGCCCTGGATCAGCGCGGCCTGCGTCCGCTTCAGCTCGGACAGCGCGCGCGTGAGCTCCGCGGTGCGCGCGGCCACGTTCTCCTCGAGGCCGGCGCGCTCGGCCTCGAGCTCGGCGATCGTCCGAGACAGCGCCTGCCGCATGCGCTCGACGCTCTCTCCGAGGCCCACGACCTCCTTCGGCCCGGACAGCCGCGGCACGGCGGCGTCGAGCTCACCGCGCGCGACCTCGTCGGCGGCGCGGGCGAGCTGCGCCATGGGCCGGGAGAGCTCCCGCGCCGCCCGCGCGACGACGCCGAGGGCGGCGAGGACGAGGAGGGACAGCGAGCCGAAGAGCGCGGAGATGGCGTTGAAGTCCTCGTCGAAGGACGAGCCGGTCGCGAGCGCGCGGTAGAGGCCGATGGAAGAGAAGAGCGAGAGGAGCCCGGTGAACAGGAGGGGCAGCCCGAAGTCACGGAGCATGCGCCGCCGGAGGGGCATCGGGGGCGCGCCGCCGCGCTCGGGCGCGCCCGTCCAGGCGCGCAGGAGGTCGACCGCGCGCGTGACAGAGTCCTTGTGCCAGGCGCGCTGGTAGAACGAGACGCCGAAGGCGAAGAGGGCGCCGAAGCCGAGCTGCATGAGCGCGTCGGCGACGCTGGAGGTGGCGCCGACGCGCACGTAGGCCATGCCGATCGCGGTGCACCCGAGCCACAGCGCGAAGTTCAGGGAGGCGAGCACGTCGGGGAGCCGCTCGGCGCGGGCGAGGCCGCGGCCGAGCAGCGCGCGGTCGCCGGAGGGGCCGGCCGCGAGGGCGGCCACGATCGCGCGCGTGGCGGGGCGCACGGCGAGGGTGAAGCCGAGGGTGCCGGAGAGGGCGAGGAGGGGGACGACCTCGAACCAGGCCTGGAACACGACCTGGCTCTGCGTGCGGAGGAACGCGACGCAGAAGAGCAGCATGACGTGCCCGCCGACGATGCCCGCGGTCGCCGCCGACTCCGCGAGCCTCGGCCGGAGCGCCGCGGCGAGGGCGCGCGCCGAGGCGGCGTCTCCGGCGCCGCCCTCGACGGCGCCTTCGCGGAGCAGGCCGCGGTAGATCGCGCGGCGCATGCCGCCGGCCATGATGCCGAAGGCGACCGCGGTCACGAGCAGGCCGAGCCACGACGGCGGCGTCGCGTGGCCTATCCCGAGCGGTCCTGGCCAGGAGGGGGGCGCGGCGGGGGCGCCCCGGAAGGCGAGCGGCGAGACAGCGAGCGGCCACGAGAGCGTGCGGATCGCCGCGGCGACGGCGAAGCCGCGGTCGCCGCGGCGGGTGAGCGCGCCCGAGAGCGCGGCCGAGACGGCCAGCGAGGCGAGAAGGAGGATCGCCGGCCACGGCGTGGTGAGGGCGGCGGGGACGACGGCAGAGAGGAACAGGAGCGCCGAGAACAGCTCCCAGCCGGTCGCGACGAGCTCCGCGCGGACGCGCGGGGCGCGGGGCGCGGCGGGCGGGGGCGGCGGCGGCGTGGTCACGGCGCGGGCGGCATGGAAGCGCAGGGCGCGCGCCATCGCAACGGCGCGCCTCCCGGCGACAGAGCTCCAGCAGCGGAGCGCCCCTCGCGGCGGCGCGCTCCGCCGCGCGTCAGCGGCCGGGCAGGCGCACGCCCGGGAGGACGGTGCGGCGCTCGACGACCTCCTCGAGCGCGTCCGCGTCGATCAGGAGGTGCGCCCGCAGGCTGTCCTCGATCGCCGAGAACACCTTGCCCTGGTAACGGATCTCGCCGCCGGGCCCGGCCGCGAGCCAGTAGTTGCCGCCAGGGCCGCTCCCCTCATCGGACGCACCCGGGCTGGCGAGGAGCGGCTCCGCGTTGCCGGGGAACGGATCGGGCGGGGTCGCGAAGCCCGGGAACGACGGCGCGGCAGCGGAGGGCTCCGGGCCTGCGGAGAACGTGAGCGACGCGCCGGGCTCGAAGCTCACCGACAGGGCGCCGCCTCGAGCGGCGACCACGACGCCCGGCGTGCGCTCCTCGACGACGACCTCTTCGATGACTTTCCCGGAGACGAGCAGGAGCTTGTGGCTGCTGGTCACCTGCGAGCTCTCGGCCGTGAGCTCGCGGCGCAGCGCGATCTGGTGCGAGACGTAGAACTGGAGGTTCTTCACGTCGCTGTCGCTCAGATCGTGCTGCACCCGGAGCTCGTGGGTGAACGGGACGAGGCGGGGGCCGCAGCCCAGGAGGAGGAGCGCGAGGAGCGCCAGGAGGAGGAGGACGGCGCGCGCCGTGGACGGAGGACGACACGCCACCGCGTGGGTCGGGAGGACAGAGAACCGCATGGGAGCCCTCGTTGAAGAGGCCTCGGCGAGATGGCCGCGGCGCACCTCTTCGCAACGGGGCGGCCGAGGGCAGCTTACAGCGAACGACGAACCTCTCGTCGCGAGGGTGCCTGGCGACACCATGGCGGGGTCGTCGCCGCCTCGGGCGAGCGCGTGGCGGAATGAGGCGCTCAGCCGGCTTCGGGACGTCCGGCGGGACGTTCGGCGATGCTCGCCAGGTGCCGTTTCAGCACGTCCGCGCGGATCGGCTTGACCAGGTGCACGTCGAACCCGGCTTCCTGGGTCTTGCGGCGGTCCGCTTCCTGGCCATAACCGGTCATCGCGAACAGCGACAGAGCCGCGAGGCCCGGCGTGCGACGCAGCGCGCGCGCGACGTCATAGCCCGTCATGCCCGGCATGCCGATATCGAGCAGCACGACGTCCGGCAGGAGCCGCGCCGCGAGATCGACCGCTGAAGCACCGTCGAACACGGCGTGCACCTCGTTGCCCATGCGCTTCAGCAGCAGCGCCATGCTCTCGGCCGAGTCCCGGTTATCGTCGACGACGAGGACGCGCAGCTTGCGCCCGGCTTGCGCCGCGGGCGCGCCCACCGTCGATGTCGCGACAGGGCGTGTCAGCCGCGGCAATCGTACGATGAACTCGCTGCCGCCGCCGGGGCCCTCGCTGAGCGCCTGGACCGTCCCGCCGTGCAGCTCGACCAGCCGACGCACGATCGTGAGGCCGATGCCCAGCCCGCCCTCGGCGCGATCGAGGCTGCGATCGCCCTGCGTGAACAGGTCGAACACGTGCGGCAGCAGCTCGGGCGATATACCCACGCCATTGTCGCGGATACGCAGCGTCGCCTGCGCGTCGTCCGCCTCCAGGGTGATCCGGATCGAGCCGCGGGGCGGCGTATACTTCGCCGCGTTGTGCAGCAGGTTGTTCACCACCTGCGTGAGCCGCGCCAGGTCCCCCTGGACGATGGCGACCGGCTCGACGGGCAGCTGCACCTCCAGGGCCTGCTCACGCGCGTCGATCCAGGTCCGGGCCGCTTCCACCGCGCGCGTCACGACGTCGGCGAGATCGATGCGCTTGGACTCCAGGGCGATCTTGCCGCGCGTGATGCGGCTCACGTCGAGCAGGTCGTCGACGAGCCGCACGAGCTGGTCGACTTGCCGTTCCATCAGGCCGGCCGCCCAGACGATCTGGGCGTTGTCCTTTCCTTCCAGCTTGAGGACGCTGGTCGCGTTGGAGAGCGGCGCCAGCGGATTGCGCAGCTCGTGCGCCAGCATCGCCACGAACTCCTCCATCTGGCGCGCGTTCGACTCCATCTGCTCCAGGCGCTTGCGCTCGGTCAGGTCGCGCGTGATCTTGGAGAAGCCGCGCAGCTCGCCGCTCGGGCCGTGGATGGGTGTGATGACGACGCTCGCCCAGAACCTCGATCCGTCCTTGCGCACGCGCCAGCCTTCGTCCTCGAAGTGGCCTTCGCGCCGCGCGCGGGCGAGCGCCGTCTCTGGCAAGCCGCGCTCGATCGCCTCGGCCGGATGGAAGCGCGAGAAGTGCGTGCCGATCACCTCTTGCGCGGAGTACCCTTTGATCTGCTCCGCGCCGGCGTTCCACGTGGCCACGCGGCCCTCGGGGTCCAGCATGCAGATGGCGTAATCCTTCACGCCGTCGACCAGCAGGCGGAAGCGCTCCTCACTCTCCCGCAGCAGCTCTTCCTGGCGCTTGCGCTCGGTCAGGTCGCGCGTGATCTTGGAGAAGCCGCGCAGCTCGCCGTCGGGGCCGTGGATGGCCGTGATGATGACGTTCGCCCAGAACATCGAGCCGTCTTTGCGCACGCGCCAGCCTTCGTCTTCGAAGCGACCTAGGCGCCGTGCTTCGGCGAGCTCTGTCTGTGGCCAGCTGCGCGCGATCGCCTCGGCCGGATAGAAGCGCGAGAAGTGCGAGCCGATCACCTCTTGTGCGGAGTATCCTTTGATCTGCTGCGCGCCGGCGTTCCACGTGGTCACCCGGCCCTCGGGGTCCAGCATGAAGATGGCATAGTCCCTCACGCCTTCGACCAGCATGCGGAAGAGTACGTCGGCGCCGAGCCCCGTCGGATCCATGCGGCACAGCCTACAACATGGTACCACGTTTGCCACGGCGTGATGCTCCGTTCTCGCCCTGCTCTCCGCGTCCGCGAGCGGTCATCGCGGCGGCCCCAGCAGCGAGTGGCGAGCACAGCAATGGCCACGTGCGCCCGCCCAGCGGGGGCTCGCCCTCGGCGCACGAGTCGGGCGCTGCGGCCGCCTCCACGTCCGTCATTCCCGCCCTCGCCTGCGGCGACGAGGCCGCTCAGCGATCCGGAAGAGGCATGCCCGAAATCGTCGCCAGTGCCCGGACGAGCTTATCGAGGCTGTCTGATCGCTTACGGACGAGGGGAACGTCGATCCTCCGTGTCTCGCTCAGCTGGTGCGTCGTCGGCAGGTAGCCCGGGACGAGCCGTTTGAGCACCTCCTTGGCGCCGCGCTTGCTCTCTGGCCTGGGGGCTCCGGCCCGCTGTAGGGCATCCTCGGAGAAGTTGAGGAGCAGCCACGTCTCGTACTCACAAACAGCCATGACGGCATCGCCAGGCATGAGCCCTTTGACCACGCGCGCTGCGTCGGGGCCCCACGTCGCGGGGCAATCGTCGTCCGCATCGCACAGGACGAGCACTGCGTCCGCCTTCCGGGTCTGCCGCGCGAGCAGGACGGCGCGACGCACGCCATCGGCGTGACAGAGGCGCAGCGGGCTCTTGCGCGTCCCGTCCACCAGCTTGCCACGAGGTTGTCGGATCGGATCCTGATCGACAATCCACGCAATATCTCCGAGATACTGGCGGAGGATCCGCATACAGAGGTTCGGGATGGCCGCGACCTCGCCCTTGCCCTCGACAATGCAGACGAGCCGTCTCATCGGGCTCAGAGCTGGACGCTCGCGGGTTCTTCCCCCTCAATCCGCAACGGCTCGGAGCGCATCAGCTCGGCGACGGAGAATAGGCCTTGTCGAACGACCTCGCGCTGCGCCGACGACAGCGGACCTAGCTGCGTCACGCCGTCACGGTACGAGCACACCAGGATCTCCTCCTCGCGCGCCGCATCTAGCAGATCGGCGCTGTGCGTGGTGATCAGCAGGGAACCCCTGGTCGACGCTTCCTTGAGCACGTCGAAGAGTAGCTGGGCGGCTCCGACGTGGATCGCGACCTCGGGCTCCTCGATGATCAAGAGCTCATCTGCGGTCATCTGCTGGGCCGCAACCAGGATACCGAGCGCACGCAGGGCGCCCTCCGACATCTCGCTCGCCGAGAACCGCGCCACGTGTCCTCCGGGCTGGCGCTGCTCGAACTTGAGGAGCAGGAATCGATCGAACGCCTCCACGGCGATCCGCACGAGCCCCGGGACGATCCGCTGTATGGCGGCGAGGACGCGCGCCTGCCCGTCGGCGCCGAGGCTCCGGAGCGCAACGGCAATATTACCCCCCGATTCGTCCAGGCGTGTGGTCTCCGATGCAACCTGCGGCTGGCGCATCACCTCGGCGTTGAGCCGGATCCGCGTGACGCTCCGCAGCGCTGCGACCCCGGCGACGTCGGCCAGCTGGCGCGCGAACACCATGGCGCTCGCGGTCTCACTGAGCCTGGGAGCGCTCCCGCTCGGGACCACACGCCGTCCCGGCTCGGTCTCCACCTCCAGCTCCAGCCCCTCGGGTGTCCGCTCGATCCAGAGCATCGGGGCGCCTCGGGCGAAGAGTTCGATGGTCTCGCTACGGAACGCCCACCCTCCGTCGGCCTTCGCGCGGATCGTGAACCGATGACGCAGGTAATCCGTCTCCAGCGCCGAGCGCGACGTCGCGGCGCGGATATCGACGACCACCTCGGTCCGCTCGTCCTCCTCCGGTCGCCAGCGCATGATGCCGGTGACGCCCCCGCGCCTCTCGATCGCGGTCGCGGCGTCCGTCGCGACGTCGCGCGCGAACACGATCGCATCGGCGAAATTGGACTTGCCGCTGCCGTTCGGACCGACGAGCACCGTGAAGGGGGCGAGCTCGATGCTCGCCTCAGCGATACTCCGGTAGTTCTTGAGCTCGACGCGCCGCCACGTCTGCGCGGGGGCTTCGTCGATCGGCGGTGCGCCGCTATCCACGTACCGACGGACTGCCAGGCTGAACCCGTTCGTCGCAATCTCGTCAACGTCGACGAGGCGCGCATACCCGGGGACATCGGTGGCCGAGCGGAAGGTCGTCGCGATCTTCGTCACGTCCTCGGGGCCGAGCCGGTTCCGCCTGCGCTCCTCCTGGAACCCTCGTGACGCATCGATGAAGAGCACCTTTCGCTTCCTCGACACCGGCCTGTCGCGGCTCAGTACAAGGAGCGCGGCGGGACTCCTCGTCGCTGGGAGCAGGTTGGCCGGGAGCCCGATAACGGCGTCGAACAGATCGTCCTGAAGCATTCTCTTGCGGATTTCCCCTTCGATTCCTCCGCGAAACAGCACGCCTTCAGGTGCCAGCATCGCCATCCGACCGGAGCGGCGGAGAGTGGTGAACATGTGCTGCAAGAACGCAAATTCACTGCGGTTCCTGGGAGGCACGCCGTATCGAAAACGACCATGGGGATCGCGCTCCGCCGCCTCAAGCCCCCACCATGTGAGACCGAACGGTGGAGTGCAGAGGGCGCGATCGTAGAGCACGAGATGGCCGTTCATCGTGCAGCGCGGGTCGCGGAGCGTGTCGCCCTTTTCAATCCGCGCGCCCGGCAGGCCGTTCAAGAGCATGTTGATCCTGGCGAGCGTCCAGGCCTCGACGCTCTTCTCCTGACCATCGAGATAGATGCCGCGTCTGTCTCCGCCATGACGCTTGACGTATGTCGCGCACGCAACCAGCAAGGTGCCGGAGCCGCACGCCGGATCATGGATACGCATCCCCTCGGAGGGCTCGAGAAGCTCCGCCATCAGTTCGGCGACCGCGATCGTGGGGTGGGACTCACCGCCGCGCTTGCCTTCTCGGATGGCCATCTCCTCGAGAAACAGCATGAAGGCGATCCCTAGGGTATCAGGAGTGGCCAGATCCTCGTCACGGAGCGGCAGCTCCGAGAAGATACGGACGAGCGCGTACATGAGAGGAGCGCGCTCTGCGACGCCCCCGAAGCGTCGCTCGTCTGTGAAATCAACCGAGGAGAGCAGGCCATCGAGGGCGGCGTTGTGCTTCTCGAGCGCCTCACAGGCCAGGTTCAGCGCATGATCGACAAGCATCGGGTCGATCGCATCGATCTGTGCCCATCGCGCCCGAGCCGGCACGGAAATGTCGTATACGGAGGGCTCCGCATCGTTCAGACGTTTCAGAAGGAGAAGGACGGCGATGGTCGTCCGATGCTGACCGCTCGGCCCCGGCGTGTGACGAAGAAGCTTCACAGCCTCGAGGAGGCAGCTCACAATGCGCTCTTTCGTCACCCGATCTTCACGAGCTCCGCTCTCCGGGCCGAGCCTGACGCCTGTAGCCTCCCCTGTCCCCGCGGCACCGCGCGCCGCGCTCTCAGACGAGCGATCCTCGAGCAGGCGCTCGACGAGCATGGCCTTGTCGCGCGCGCGAGCGTCGAGACCGAGCGCGCGGCATAGCTCTTTTAGCTCATCTATGCGCAAAGCGCGCAGCAGCTCGTGGAGCTGCAGCCCCGGCGCCGAGAGCATCGCGTCGATGATCGCCGCCTTCTTCCGCCGGTCGAGCAGGTCCACCCCGAAGCGGTCGGCCAGGGCAGCGAGGTCAGCCCGGGAGAGCTGCAGCAAGACGTCGCGGGGCGTCGGCATGGCTGCGCGAACAATACACGCGCACGCCGCGGGTCGCGAGCCTGCCTCCTGCCACACCGCGAACGACGTCTCTCCGCTCGGTCGCGCACGCCGCGGTCGCGCGTCTTCCCCGCGGTCTCCAGCCCGGCCTTGCCGTCTACTCCCAGTACAGCGTCGCCCGCCCGATCGCCGTGAACGGCCACCCCGGCGAGTAGTGGATCCCGGTGACCGCGGCCGGCTCGTACGGCAGCCGCGACTCGCTCGCGAACTGGACCTCGCGCCACGTCGTGTTGAAGAGGTTCTGGACGTCCACCGCCGCCTCGACGTTCTTCCACCGCAGACCGGCATTGGCGTCGACGACGGTGAACCCCTCCGCCGTGAGCGACTCGTCCTCGGTCGCGGGCCGCGCGCCGATCGCCTTGACGCGCAGCGCCGCGAACGGCGTGAACGCGCCGAACGTCGGGCGCACGCCGACGCCTGCGGTCAGCGTCCGGGTCGGCGCGAGGGCGACCGCGCTCGCGTTGCCGGCGTTCTCGCGGAAGCGCGCGCGGGTGAAGGTCGCGTCGACGTCCGCGAAGAGCCAGCTCCCGATCCGGTAGCGCCCGCCGATCTCGATCCCGTAGCGCCGCGTCTGCCCCGACGCCTCGGTCTCGCCCGCGTCGCCGCTCCAGACCAGCTCCGAGTCCAGGTCGAGCAGGAACCCGGCCGCGTTCAGCGACAGGCCGCGCAAGGGCGCGACCCGCGCGCCGACCTCGTAGCCCGTCGCGGGCGTGATCAGCGTCGCCGCCCCCCCGCCCAGCACCGCGCCCTGCGCGTCGTTCGAGTGGAAGCCCCGCCCGAAGTGGGCGAAGAGATCGAGCCCCTCGACGGGCGACACGATCGCCGAGACCTTCGGGAGCAGCTGCATCTGCCCCCGGGCGCCGCTCGCCTTGTTCCCCGTCGCCGCGAGGTCCTCGCCCGGGTCATCGACGTTGACGTCGATCCACTGCCCGCGCGCCCCGAGCACGACGCGGAGCCAGCGCCGGAGCCGGGCGTCCTGCTCGACATAGACGCCGATCTGGCTCTCGTCGACGTGGGTCCTGCTCTTCTCCTCGATCCGCTCGCGCGCCTCGTCGTGGTGGAGGGACTTGTCGACGGCGTCCGCGCGGATCTGCGCGCCGAGCGAGGTCGTGAACCTCGCCCCGCCGATCTCGTACTGCTTGCGGAACCGGAGATCGGCGCCCCCGACGGTGCGGTCGTCGTTCTGCTCGATCCCATCGCCGTGGACGGGATCCTCGCTGAAGAACGTGAAGTTCGAGTACAGCGTGAATCGATAGCGGACGAGGTAGGCCATCGCGCTCAGGTCGGTGTCCCGCCACGCCGTCGAGTAGGCGACAGACGCCATGTGCCGCGCGGTCGCCCCGCCCTCGGTCGGATCCACGGCGCCGAAATGGTCGATGCACGGCTGTCCGAACGCGGAGGGCGGCGGGTTCAGGCCGCCCTGCTCGCCCTCGCCGCACACGGCGCGCGCAGGGATCTGACCGGAGCCGTGCCAGGTCGATCCGTACGACATCCATGTCATCTGGACCTTCCCCGTGTCGCCGATGTCGTGCGTCGCCCGCAGGTACACGTTGAAGCGCTTGAGCCGCTCCGGGCTCAGGAACGGCCCGTCGTTCCGGTAGATCTCGGCCGCGGCCACCGCGCGCCACGTGTCGCCGAGATCCGGCGACGCGATCACGAGGCCGCGCTGGATGCCGTACTGCCCCAGGCTGACCTGCGCGTAGCTCTCCTCGAGCTTCTCGGCGAAGCGCAGGTTGACGGCGCCCGCCGTGCCGAAATCGCCGATGCTCGCGTAATAAGGCCCCTTGTAGCCGTCGAGCCCTGTCACGATCTCCGGGATCATGAAATAGAGATCGGTGAAGCCGTGACCGTGGCCGTGGCTGACCATGTTGACGGGCACGCCGTCGACGAAGAAGGCGACGTCGGTCCCGTGATCCGCGTCGAATCCGCGGAGGAAGTACTGGTTCGCCTTGCCGCCGCCGGCGTGCTGCACGGCGAAGAGCCCGGGGACCGACTCGAGGATGTCGCCCGGCCGGAGCCTCGGCCTGAGCTCGAGCTCCCGGCGTCCGACGGAGACGCGCGACGCGGCCTCGCTGCCCGGCTTCTCCGCCTGGATCGTGACGTCGATCGCGCCGCCGTCCGCCGGCGCGCCCGCGCTGCCCTCCGGCGCTGCGGCGCTGACCGCGCTGCCCTCCGGCGCGGCGACAGCGCTGCCCTCCGTCGCTGCGGGCGCGCCCGCGCTGCCCTCCGTCGCTGCGGGCGCGCCCGCGCTGCCCTCCGTCGCTGCGGCGACGCGCGGCGCGCCCTCACCGGTGGGCGCTGCAGCGGCGGCCTCCGGCGCGGCCGAGGGAGCCTCGGGGGTGTCTCCCTCGGCGTGCGCGGGCCGCGCGACCGCCAGCACCATGGAGAGCGCGGCAAGCAGATGAAATGGTTGGCGGTGCCCTCGGCTCGTCGTGACCGTCTCGCGCAGCATTCGTGTCCTCCTTCGCCGCAATCGCGCGGAGCGGCTTCGGGCCGCTCGCGTCGAGCTCCGCGAGGACGAAATGGCTGGCCATCGCACGGTGCGCTGGACCGACCTCTCGCCCCCGCGGGCGACCGGAAGGCGACGCGGGGGCGGTTCGGTATCCGGGACGTGCGCAGAGGAGACAGAGCTGCACCGGCTCGGACCTCACCGCCTCCCTCGAGGCTCCCAGGTCGAACCGGCGCCGGATGTCTCCCGTCGCCGGGCGCTGGCAGGTCTTCGGGCTTGCGAGCGCTCCGGCGTTGCCGGCTCCCTACTGTCCACCGCTTCCCGGCCCTCGGAGGGCCAGTGCTTGTAGTGGAGGTCGTTCTCGCTTACCGCTGCGGGGCAGCCCCGGAATTTCACCGGGTTCCCTCTTCAGCCCAGGCGAGCGCCCGGGCACCAGCACGGCGCGCACCCTATTGCGGTGCGCTTCCGGCTGTCAATCGCCACCGCTCACCTCGCCCGCTCGGCACGCCGCGCGCTCCCCGCGCTCCCTACGCCCGCTCGGCGCGCCGCGCGCTCCCTACGCCCGCGCTCGCCCGCGCCACGCGCTCGCCCGCGCCACGCGCACGCCTCGCGCTCTCCACCCGAGCGCCGCACCTGCACGCGCCTCGCGCCCTCCACCGAGCGCGCCCTCTTCGTGCGGCGGCACCGAGCGCCTCCCCGCGCGGCTGCGGTGCAGGCCGAACGTTCGGGCTCTAGTAGGATGGGCTCGCTCCTCCGTGAGTCGCGTGCTACACGGCCGCCGCCGTATATGCCCCGTAACGATCTCCGCAATATCGCCATCGTCGCCCACGTCGACCACGGGAAGACGACACTCGTCGACCACATGCTCCGCCAGTCGGGCGCCTTCCGAGAGAACGAGGTCGTGGCCGAGCGGGTCATGGACTCGAACGACCTCGAGCGGGAGCGCGGCATCACGATCCTCGCGAAGAACACGAGCATCCGGTACCGCGGGGTCAAGATCAACATCGTCGACACGCCCGGCCACTCCGACTTCGGCGGCGAGGTCGAGCGCACGCTCATGATGGCCGACGGGGCGCTGCTCCTCGTCGACGCCGCCGAGGGCCCGCTGCCGCAGACGCGCTTCGTGCTCTCGAAGTGCCTCCAGCGCGGCTTCCCGGTCATCGTGGTCATCAACAAGATCGACCGGAGCGACGCGCGCGCCCACGAGGTGCTCTCCGAGGTGTTCGACCTCTTCTGCGACCTCGAGGCGAGCGACGCGCAGATGGACTTCTCGACGCTCTACGCGATCGCGAAGTTCGGCCAGGCGAAGCGCGAGCTCGAGCACGAGGCGAAGGACCTCGAGCCGCTCTTCGAGACCATCCTCGATCGGGTCCCCGGCCCCTCCGGCGACCCCGACGGTCCGCTCCAGGTCATCGTCTGCAACACGACGCACGACGAGTACGTGGGCCGGCTCGCGGTCGGCCGCGTGGTCCGCGGCACCGCCCGGTCCGGCGCCGACGTCGCGCTCCTCGCCGAGGGCGGCCAGTCGCGCGGCTACGTGAAGATGCTCTACGCCTACGAGGGGCTGAAGCGCGTCGCGGTCGAGAGCGCCGTCGCGGGCGAGGTGATCGCGATCGCCGGGCTCGACGCGGTCACGATCGGCGACACGATCACGGATCCGGCACACCCCGAGGCGCTGCCGCGCATCGTGGTCGAGGAGCCCACGATCAAGATGAAGATCGGCGTGAACACGTCGACCTTCGCCGGCAAGTGCAAGCAGTCGAAGTTCCTGACGAGCCGTCATCTGAAGGAGCGGCTCGAGCGCGAGGCGATGAAGAACCTCGCGATCCGGGTGGAGCCGACCGATGTGCCCGACACGTTCGTGGTGCTCGGCCGCGGCGAGCTCCAGCTCGCCATCCTTGTCGAGACGATGCGGCGCGAGGGGTACGAGATGCAGCTCTCGAACCCCGAGGTGGTGACGCGCGAGATCGACGGCGAGGTGATGGAGCCGCTCGAGCTCGTCGTCGTGGACGTGCCGGACACCTACGTCGGCATCGTGACCGAGCGCCTCAGCAGCAGGCGCGGCCGGATGGTGAAGATGACGAACCCCGGCTTCGGCCGCGCCCGCCTCGAGTTCCGGGTGCCGTCGCGCGGGCTCATCGGCTTCCGCGGCGAGTTCCTGACGGCGACGCGCGGGACGGGCCTGCTCAACACGATGTTCGACGGCTGGGCGCCCTGGGGCGGCCCGATGATGCGCCGCCCGACCGGCGCCATCGTCGCCGATCGCGTCGGCGTGGCGACCCCGTACGCGCTGCACCACCTCCAGCCGCGCGGCATGTTCTTCATCGTCCCCGGCGTCGAGGTCTACGAGGGGATGATCATCGGCGAGCACAACCGGCCGAACGACACCGACGTCAACGTGATCAAGGAGAAGAAGCTGTCGAACGTGCGCAACCACGGCAAGGACGAGAACGTCCTCCTGGCCAGCCCGCGGCTCCTCACGATCGAGACGGCGATGGAGTGGATCGACGGCGACGAGCTCGTCGAGGTCACGCCCGAGGCGGTGCGCGTCCGCAAGAAGGTGCTCGCGTGCAACCGCCGGGAGCGCCGCGAGGACGCGATCGAGCAATCGCAGGCGGTGGAGTGAGCGGCGCGGGGCGCGCGGGACGTGCGACGCGCGCCCCTGCCCTGCCCGCCGCGGTATAGGATCCCCGGATGAGAACGGCGCTGCGTTCGGCTCTCCTGGCTTCGTTCGTCGCGCTCGCGGGGGCGAGCGCTTGCGGCGGGGCGGTCGTCGTCGACGGGCTCCCCGGGGGCTCCGAAAGTACCGGGGACGCCGGCGCGACCGGAGGGCCGCAGTCGTCGAGCTCCGGCGGGCCCTCGCGCGACGAGCAGAGGGCCTCGTGTGATCAGTTCTGCTCGCTCTTCGACGGCGTCACGTGCCCGGAGCTCCGGTGTCGCGCGCGCTGCGCCGACCTGCTCTCCGAGCAGCGCCCCTGCAACGCGCTGACCGCTCCTTTCTTCGACTGCGCCGGCGAGACCATCGCCTCGGTGGACCAGATCCCCTGCTCGTTCCTCGCGCCGTCGATCGCGTCGCTCTTCGATTGCCTGAGCGGGCGTGATCCGGAGTGCACGACCGATTTCCTGCCGCAGACGTGCGATCCTCAGTACGAGGAGCTCAGCGCGTGTCTGCTCGATCAAGGCCGGTAGCGGGGGCGCCCGTCGCCTGACGCGCGCGGCCGCGCGCCGGGGTCGAGGGCGCTCCGGAGCGGCCCGAGGGCGTCGGCGACGAACGCGACGAGCGCCTTCACGCGCGGCACCCCGCGCGTATCGCGGTGCACCCCCAGCCACAGCTTGCGCGCTGGCGGCGGCGAGGGCGGCGAGAGCAGGCGGAGGCCGGCGGTCGCGTCGCCCAGGTAGCGGGGCAGGCAGACGAGCCCGACGCCGGCCGCCCCCATCGTCGCCTGGGGCTCGCGGCCGTTGGTGCGGGCGGCGACGCGGGCCTTCGCGGCGACGGCGCGCACCCACGACAGGTCGGCGATCGCCGGCGGATCGTCGTTCATGGTGACGAGGGCGTGGCCCTCGCACTGCCGGCCCCAGTCCGGCGGGCCGTGCTCGGCGAGGTACGCCTCCGACGCGTAGAGGCCGAACCCGATCCGCGCGACCTCGCGCTGGAAGACGTCCTGGTGCTCGAACGCGGCGGGGCGAAGGGCGATGTCCGCTTCCCGCCGCGGCAGGCTCAGCCACCGCGCGTCCGCGATGAGATCGACGGAGATGGCGGGGTGACGCGCGAGGAACGGGACGAGCAGCGGCCCGAGGACGCGCGTGGCGAGCCACTCGGACGCGGTGATGCGGAGGTGGCCTCGCAGGCCCGCGTCGCGTCCGGCGGCGGCGCGCTCGGCGGCGAGCGCGTCCTGCTCCATGCGCTCGGCGTGCCCGAGCACGCTCTCGCCTGCGGCGGAGAGCGCGAACCCCGACGGCGAGCGCTCGAAGAGCCTCGCCCCGAGCCGCCGCTCGAACGCCGCGACGCGCCGCCCCACCGTCGGCTGGGTGACCTTCAGCGCGCGCGCGGCGGCGGAGAGGTTGCCGTGCCGCGCGACGGCGAGGAAGTAGCGCAGATCGTCCCAGTCGAGCATGGCTCCGGGGCGCGGGGCGCTGCTGCCGTGGAGCGCTCCGCGCCATGCAAAGGTGCATGGCGAGTCTACGTCGATGGCGGATCCCCGGGCAACGGCGGACCGCGCATGCTCTCCCGCATCAATCGCGCTCTCGCGCGCTCGCGCTCTCGCAAGTCGCGTGTTTCGCGTCGGATGATCTGATGGAGGCCGGCATGCTGACGAATCGTCGTGAGTTTCTCCACCGCGTGACCGGGACGGCCGCGGCGGGCTTCCTGGGCTCGGCCCCGACCGGGGCCGCCTCCTGCGCCGCGCAGCGCGGCCCGGCGCCGCCGCGGCCGGCGGCGGGGTCGAAGATCAGGGCGGTCGCCTTCGACGCCTTTCCGATCTTCGATCCGCGGCCGATCGCGGCGCTCGCGGAGGAGCTCTGTCCGGGCAAGGGGGCGCTGCTGATCGAGGCGTGGCGCGCCCGGCAATTCGAGTACACGTGGCTCCGGGTCGCGGCCCGTGAATACGCCGACTTCTGGCAGGTGACGTCGGACGCGCTGCTGTTCGCCGAGCGCGCGCTGGCGCTCGATCTCGGGGAGGAGAAGCGGGCGCGGCTCCTCGACGCGTATCTCGATCTCCGGGCGTGGCCTGACGTGCTGCCGGCGCTCGGGGCGCTGAGGGGCTCGGGGATCCGGCTCTCGTTCCTGTCGAACTTCACGCCGAGGATGCTCGGGGCCGCGATCGAGAGCTCCGGCCTGGGGGGCCTGTTCGAGCACGTGCTCAGCACGGACCAGGCGAGGACATACAAGCCGGATCCTCGCGCGTACCGGATGGCGCTCGACGCGTTCGGCCTCACGCGCGAGGAGATCGTGTTCGTCGCGTTCGCCGGCTGGGACGCCGCGGGGGCCCGGTGGTTCGGCTATCCCACGTTCTGGGTCAACCGCCTGGGCCTGCCAGCCGAGGAGCTGGGCGTGAGCGCCGACGCGACGGGAGCGAGCCTCTCGGATCTGGTGGAGTTCGTGAAGGAGAGGGCGTGACCGGTGGGGCCATGCACGCCTCTGAAAATGCGCCGTTGACTCGATAGCTCAGTCACGCGCCGAAGGCTCGTCGATCACTTCGAAACGACCTTCGTGCACGTCGCGCCGAAGTCGACATAGCCGACCGGGCAGCTCCCCCAGCACACGGGGCCCGCGCCGCTGTAGCCGGAGGCGCAGGTCGGGTAGCAAAGACCCGCGTCGTACTGCTGGCCCGCGCCGCAGCTCGTCGGCACGGAGCCGGCGCCGCGCCCGTAGGAGCTCTTGGCGAAGATGTGGGCGTCGATACGGCACGTGCAGCCGTCGTTGGTGTACCCCGACGGGCAGGTCGAGCAGCCCTTGGCGAAGGTCAGGCCGCAGGCGTCATACCAGGGGCACGCGGAGTTGTTGGCGTTGATGATCTTCGCGTCGCGCCGGCACGTGAGGCCGTCGTCCGTGTACCCGGACGGGCAGCTCTGCCAGCACACCGGGCCGACCCCGTAGTAGCCCGACGCGCAGAGCGGATAGCAGAGCCCCGCATCGTACTGCTGGCCCGCGCCGCAGAGCGTCGGCGCCGAGCCGACGCCGCGCCCGTAGCTCGGCTTGCTCAGCGTGGAGGAGCACGTCGCGCCGTCGTCGCTGAAGCCGGGCGGGCAGGCCGGCACCGCGGCGGGCGCCGGGACGGCAGCGTTCAGCACGTGGAGGCGCGACTGGAACTCGACGAGGCTGTGGATCGTGCCGGGGTTCGCCTCCAGCACCTGGATCATCGCGCTGTCGCCCACGACATCGGAGAGATCGAGCAGCGCGTTGGCGATGAGCTTCTCGTTCCAGTCCCGGTACTGGCTCGACGGGCACGCGGCCCCGCCGCCGCAGAGGCGGCCGCGGGAGCCAGCGCGGGCTTGCTCCCAGTAGTTCGCGAAGCCCTCGTTGAAGGCGTACCCCTGGTTGGCGATCTCGGTGCCGTCGTGAGAGCGCCCATAGACGTAGGCCACGTCGTCACCATTCCAGTGGTTCAGATCCCCGTCGGCGACGTGCCGCACGCTGTGCCCGAACTCGTGGGTGATGAGCCTCCGGCGCTCCGCGGCCGTGCTCCCCCAGGTGCTCGTGAGGAAGTCCGTGCGAATGTTGATGTAGTCGTAGAACGTGAAGGGCGTTCCCACGTAGACGCCGCTCCAGCGCAGCATGCGCAGCGCGTGCGCGGGCGGCTGAGCGCCGCGGACAGCGTGGAAGTCGCGCAGGGTGTCGACGCCGAGCCGCCACAGCTCGCAGTCGACGCCGCTCAGCGTGACCACGTCGACGTCGAGATCGCCGCTCGAACGCGGGCTGCCGGCGACATCGATCCCCTGGCCGCGCGGGGCGTGCAGGTCGTCCATGATCGTGAGCGGCGTCGTCACGCCGCTCGAGCTCACGACGCCGTCATACGTCACGTCGAGGTGCACGCTCGCGCTTGCGGTGGCCGAGATGGGGATCCTGAAATCGCCGTTCGCGTCCGTCACCCCGCTCCCGAGGCCGGGAATGCTGAGCGGCACGAACGCGAGCGCGTTCGTGATGGTCCCCGCGCCGTCCGGCGCGGCGCACTGCAGGCGCCCGATGACGGACGCGGACGCCGGGACGCAGTGGAGGCTCGTCACCTCTGCGGCGCAGAGCGAGTCCCACTGGTTGGTACAGCAGTACGGGTCCGCCGCGCAAACGCAGCTCTGGACGGCCGCGTCGTTGCAGCCGGCGAACGGGTGTGGGTTCACGCAGTCGTTCGCCTTGAGCTCGCCGTCGGCCTCCGCCGTCGATTCATCCACGGCCTGAAGCTCGCCTGGATCGCCGGACGGCTCGAAGCCCTCATGATCGCCGGAAGGCTCTGCGCCCTCGGGGACGGCGCACGCGGCAAGCGCCCCCGCGGCGAAGAACAGCACGGCGGACGCAGAAACCCCCGTCACCCTGACGTTTCGTGTCGATGACATGCCCCTCTCCTTGATGTGGGCTGAACAGCTCGCTCTCGTTCAGCCACCCCAGGTACGCGGGCCGCGCTCGGTCGTTTCGGTCCACGGTCCAGTTTCGTCGCGGCTCGCCAGCGCCGACGACCGGAGCGGTTCACCTGCCCCCAGGGCTCCCTGGAGAGGCCGCACCGGGAGCTGCGGAGCTTCGGGGAGCCGCGGGGGATGCGACTCCATGTGCCGGCGGATGGCAGTGCGGACGCTCGCGTGATGGGGTGATGGCGCGCCCGGCGCGCAGGTCCCGGTCACGAGGACCGCTCGGCGCCCAGCACGCCTCACGGCGGCGAGATCACGGCGCCGCGCATCGCGCGCATCGAGTCGCGGGCGAACCGCCCCTGGACCAGGCGCGCATAGGGATAACCGAGCCGGGCGAGGGGGTGGTTCGGCCGCGAGACGGCGAAGATGTCGTAGGCGACCTCGCCGGAATGCTCGTCGTGCTCGACGAGGAAGCGCTCCTCGCCGCGCTCGCCGTGCTCCTCGAGCGTCCCGTACGCGAAGCCGAACCGGCGCACAGGGCCGGCCGTCTCATCGACGGTGTAGACGATCCGGCACGCGTTGAGCCAGTGAATCCCGAGCACGCGGACGAGGATCACCACGGTGACGCCGGCCTGGAGGGGAGCGTCGGGATAACAGAGCTCAACCCAGCCGAGACGGAACTGTGCCCAGCGCCGCATCGCCGCGACGGCGCGGCCGAAGAGCTCGGCGCCCTGGCCGAGCACCGCGCGGTGGTGGTCGACGTTGAAGCCGATAGGCGGCCGCGGGCGGCCATCGCCGGCGCCGGTGCAGCCGACCTCCGCGTACGAGAGCGGCCGGCCCGCCTGGCGAGCAAGGAAGGCGCGGATCGCGGCATCCGAGGGGCGGGCGCGGGAGAGCACGGGGGCAGGATAGCCGACCGCGAGCCGCGAGAGCGCGTGCAGCGACGATCACGCGGCGCGAGGTGCCTGTCAGAATCTCGGTTCGAGATCCGTCGGCCCGTCTCGGAGTGAGCGAGCTTCGCGGTGTCGCCGCCTCACTCGCGGATTCGCGTCGTCGTGTTGTAGCCGCCCGGCGCGAGGGGCGACAGCCTCTCCAGCCAGATCTGCTCGAGCAACGTGAGCTCGTCCGCCAGGGAGAACCCCGGCTCGTCCTTCTGCTTCACGATCTCGAGCACCTCGAACGTGAAGGCGTCGGCGCCGTGCTGCTTCCAGTCCTGCTGGAGCTCCTGGTTCGAGTGGCCGCCGATGGACAGCATGAAACGGTGCTTGTTGAGCGGCCCGTGCAGGTTGGTGCTGCTGCCGAGCAGCACCTTGCCGTTCACCTTGTTCTTGACCTGGAAGATGCCCGCCTGCTTCGGTGTCTCGAGGTACTTCCGCTTCAGCTCCTTGCGCGTTTCCATCGTGTTCACTCCCGCTTTCTTCGTCCCCGCCTCGGGCGTCTCGACCCCTGCCCCGGGCGCCCGGGTCCCGGCCTCGAGCAGCTCATAAAACTGGCCGTCACGCGCCATGTAACCCTCGTCCACGAGCATGCGCCGGATCGTGCAGTGGTCTGGATACAGGGTCTGGATGATCTCGTTCACCTCGCGCTCCCGGTAGCGCCGGCCCGCCTGGAACTTGCCCAGGAACTGCTCGAGCACGATGCGCCGCTTGCGCCACTGCTTCGGCAGCTGGACCAGCGCGCCGCCGCGGAAGAAGCTGCGCATCACCTGGCCCCGGGAGCGCTCCGCGCGCCGCCGCTCGGGGCCGCTCTCGGCCGACGGCAGCGCGACGAGCTCCTTCAGCGTGAGGCGGAGCAGATCGTCGCGCAGCGCATAGACGAGGTAGTACTGCGTCTTGCGCTTCGTCACGAGCCCGGCCTCGTCGAGCTTGCGCAGGTGGAAGGAGACGGTGGACGGCGCGCGCCCCAGCCGCTCGGCGAGCTCCTCGGCGCAGTGCGGCCGCTCGATCAGGGCGTTCACCACCTGCAGCCGTGACGCGTCGGCCAGCGCCTTGAGCACGCCGATCCGCGCCTCGAGGCCCAGGGCCAGCGCCGGAGGATCTGGTTCGACAACCATCGAAACAAATGTAGCGGGCGCGCCGCGGCCGTCAATCTGATTCGACGGACGTCGAACCAGATCTGCCGGCGCGCGCCACGTCGCCTCCGGCGCGAGGCGCGGGGCGCGGGGCGCGGGGCGCGTCGGGACACCTCGATCAGAGGCGGCGGGACGTCAGGCGCGGAGCCAGGGGCGCAAGCCGAGGCCGTTCCAGCGAGAGGCCCAGCCGACGTCGAACACCTCGGGACACGCCTCGATCCACGAGCGAATGTCCCATAGGTAGCGGCGCTCCTTCAGGGCGGTGCGGAAGCGGTCGACGTCGATTCGATACCAGCTCAGGTAGTCCTGGTTGCTCCACAGACCGACCATATAACCGTCGTTCCAGCGGACGCACGCGCCGTGGATCTCGTACTGATGGAGCTCCAGGAGCGCCTCGTTGACCTCCGTCTCGATCGCGTCCGGGTGCGGTAAAAAGACCGGCGCGGGGAGCCGCGCGATATCGGCTCGAGCAGCCAGGCCCAGCGGGCAGCCAGCGACCGTGACGCGCTCGAGCGCCGGGAGGTGATCCAGGAGCGGGCCGAGCTCGGTCAGGTCGCACGCGGTGAGATGGAGATCCGTGAGGTGGGTCAGCAAGGACAGGCCCGACCAATCGGCGATCCGGCAATGCGTGGCGAAGAGGCGACGAAGCGTGGGAACGGCCGACAAGGCCTCGAGATCGGGGAGCTCGCAGGAATCGAGCGCGAGGTTCTCGAGCCGACGAAGCGGCTTCAGGTCATCGAGCTGGGTCGCCTCCTCGTAGAGGAGCGAGCGGATGCGGTCTGGATGGGTGAGCCGGCGGCGCGGCAAGCGGACGTCGCTCGAGAGGACAACGTCCGCGCGGACACACAGAGCGTCGAGGAGCGCACCGAGCGGCACCCCCGTACCGAGGCTCTGCCCCGGATCGTCGTGCAAAAGGAAGTACACCGTGGGGTTCGACGGGTTCGGATCATCGAGGCGGAGAACCGCCCAGTCATCGTTCGGCGTCGCGATGCCCACGAGCGGCGCGGGCCCGTCGGCGTGACGGATCGGCTCGTCGGGCGCCCACACGCCGGCGAACTCCACGCGGCGCAGCCACTGCTCGTCGGAGACCGGGCCTGTCGCGCTGGGATCGAGGGAGAACGCGATCCCCTCGGGCCACTCGATGGCCGCAAACTGACGCAGCGGCTCCGGCACAGGCAAGCCCAGGAGCTCGCGCGGCTGCTCATCCCAGCTCGTGGGCGCGGCGAGCCCGAGACCCGAAAGGCCGCGCAACACCTCAGACGAGAGTGCCATCGTTTTCCTCCGTCAGCGCCCGCCCGGGCAAGGCAGGGCCCGACTGTACACGCGCATCAGCCGCTGAGCACGCCAGCTCGGCGACCAGCGCTCGATGACCCAGGTCGAGCGCCCCCAGCCCGCGAAGGTGCCCGTATTTGCGATCCCACGCCCCCGACGCGAGGTCCGCCCTCAAACGCGCGAGCCCTTCCGCAAGACTGCCCTCCTCCACGAGCGCAAAGTTCGAGATGTTGCGCCGGACCTCGCCATCCAGGTACATCTCCGGCCGCCCCCAGTACGCGACGAACAAACCGTCGGCGCAATCGCGAGGCAGCTGGAAAGGCCGCGCCACGACGGACGGGAGCTCTTCTCTTATCGCGTCGACGATGGCGGAGCTCCTTCGCGACGGGTCGAGGGAAGGAAGGTAATCCTCGGTCAGCCAGAAAGGGCTACCGCTCGCCGGGTCACGCAGGAAGATGACGATTCGCGTGCGCGCGACCCTGCGGAGCTCGCGCAAGCCTGCCCGCAGATCGGTCCAGTGGTGCAGCGTGTTGACGGCCATCGCGGCGTCGAAGCTGCGGTCGGGAACGGGCAGGTCCTCGGCCCTGGCCTGGACGGCAGGCGCCGAGCCGTGCGGCCTTTGCGCGATCATCGTCGCCGAGGGCTCGACCGCGAGCACCTCTCGGTCGGCCGGCTCGTAGGCGCCGGTGCCCGCGCCCACGTTGATCACCGATCGCGCGTCGCCAAGGGCGTCCCTGATCAGCGCCTCGATGCGGGGATCCGTCCTCCGCGTCGCGGAGTAGCCTGTGCCGATACGATCGTAGAGCGTGCTCATGAGCTTCGGTCCTCTCACGCGAGCTGACGGGGCGAGCTGGTCACGGGACCAGACTAGCGCCTCCCCTCGCTCCCTCGCGCGCCCGCGCTATCCTTCCGCTCGCCCGGCGAGCGCGGCCTCCCGGTGGGTGTGACCGCGCCCCAGGGTGAAGGGGCACCGCTCGCCCGCAGCCCGCGGGCGGCCTGACCGCCCTCCCGTCGATGCACCAGGACCTCCTCGATCTCCTCCTCGCCCTCGACCGCGTGCCGCAGGATCCGCGCTGGCACCCCGAGGGCGACGCGCTCTTCCATTCTCTGCAGGTCTTCGACCTGGCCCGCCGCGAGACCGCGGATCGCTCGCTCTGGGCCGCGGCCCTGCTCCACGACGTCGGCAAGGCGTTCGCCTCGGCCGACCACGCCGAGGAAGGCGCCGACGTGCTCGCGGAGCTCGTGTGCCCGCGGATCGTCTGGCTCGTGCGGCACCACCTTCACCTGCTGCGCGCGCCCGGCGCGACGAAGCGGCGCCTGCGGCGCACGAAGGCGCTCGCGGACCTCGCGCGGCTCCGCCGCTGGGACGTCGGCGGCCGCTCGCCGGCGGCGACCGTGCTCCGCCCCGAGGCCGCCGTGGAGCTCCTGCTCGACGGCGCGGACTGGACCCTCCTCTCGATCGGCGGCGAGCCCGCCCCTGCCCATGACCTGCGAAAGGAGCCGCTCGCCTGAGCGCAAGATCCGACGGGAGGTCCTCTGCGACGACGTCGACCGCTGGGGCGACGATCGCCGGCTCTGGGGCGGCGAGGCCGAGCCGCCCGGGCGAGAGCGGCTCTGCGCCGCGGTGCGGGACGCGGTCGAGACCGCGCTGACGGCGAAGCAGCGGGAGGTCGTCGAGGCCTATTTCTTCGACGGCCTGTCGCAGGGCGAGATCGCGCGCCGCCTCGGCGTGGCGCAGCAGGTGGTGCAGAAGCGGCTGTTCGGGGCGGCGCGGGGCGGCCGGGTGGTCGGCGGCGCGATGCTCCGGCTGCGGCAGGCCCTCGCGCCGGCGGTCGCCGCGGCCCCGGCAATGCGCGCGGCGCGGGTGATCCGATGAGCGCCGAGCGCTTCGGCGGGCTGCGGGCCCGCATCGCCGCGGAGGCCGCGCGCCTCATGTACGAGGAAGGCGTGGACCAGTACTTCACCGCCAAGCGCATGGCGGCGAAGCGGATCCTCGGCCGGGTGGAGGGGCGGCGAGCGCGCTACCGGCCCGCGGATCTGCCCTCCAACGGGGAGATCCGCGAGGCGCTTCTCGCCTTCGCCGAGCGCGCCGAGGGGAGCCAGCGGACGCGCCGGCTCTTCGCGCTGCGCATCGTGGCGCTGGAGGCCATGCGCGCGCTCGCGCCGTTCTCGCCGCGGCTCATCGGCTCGGTCTCCACCGGCCATATCCGCCGCGGGAGCGACGTCGATCTGCACGTGTTCCCGGCCGACGAAGAGGCGCTGGAGCGGCACGTGCGGGCGCTCGGCTGGACCTTCGACCGGGAGCGCGTGACCATCCAGAAGGGCGGAGAGCTCCGGGAGTACGTCCACTACCACGTGGCGGACGCGGCGCCCCTCGAGCTCACGGTGTACGCCCCGCGCGACCTGAGGACGCGGCCCCGCAGCAGCACCGATGGGAAGCCGATCGTGCGCCTGGGCGTCGCCGCGCTCTCGGCGCTCTGCGCCCGGGATCACCCCAATGCGTGGGAGCGTTACGTGGAGACCGGCGAGGTGGAGGGCATGGACGCGCTGCTCGAGGCGGACGAGGACGAGCCGCTCCCCGGGCCGTTCGATGGGCTGCTCGGCGACACCGGCGGCGCCGGAGAGGAAGGCGACGAGCCGGCCTGCGCCGAGCCCGGCGAGGAGGACGACCCCGACCAGGACTACGATCCGCTGCCGGGATTCGAGGGCGCAGCCTGAGGCCCCTTGGCGCCATGACGGTCGCTCTCCTGAGCCAGGGCAGCTGCCGGGTCCTTCTGGCTGCATCGCGCGCGGAGGTCGCGACGGCGATGGGAAGCGCCTTTATCGAAGAGCTCGCGACGTTCCGAGAGCGAGCGGCGGATGGGCCGGCGCGCCTGCGCTCCTGCGACGACACGGGATATCTCAGCTCGCCAAGCGATGTCCGACACCGATGGATCCAACGGACGACTCGCCGGCTCCGGAGCGTGCGTTCGTCGCCGGGCTCTCCCTCTTTCACCGGCGCTGAGAGCGCCGAGAAACGTCATCGGTGGGCGATCGGGCGAACGTCGAACGATGCCGCGTCGTCGCATGGCAGGCTTGACCCTCGCAATGCCCCGGTGCTCTCATGGCGCGGTGAAACCGGAGGCCTCGCCCACTCCCAGCGCGCTCGCGGCGCCTCCCGGAACGGCAGCGGCGGGGGTCGTGTGGCGCGCGCGGGGCCGGCTCAATCTCACGGTGGTCGCCAAGGCGACCTTCGCCTTCGTCGACGGCGCAAAGATGATCCCCGTCGAGCCGCAGGGGATCGTCGACGCCGACATCCACCATCACAACAACCCGGGCCGCAGCGTCCGGCTGACCAGCGACCTCGCGCCCTACCTCGCGCGCATCGACGTGCTCTTCACGGGCCACGCGCACGCGCCGCCGGGCCCGCCTGCAGCGCCCTTCTCCGTGCGCCTCGCGCTCTTCGCCGGCGAGCGCCCGATCCTCGACAAGGCGCTCTCGATCGAGCCTGCCGGCGCGGAGAAGGCGATTCCCCTCGTCTACGAGCGCGCATTCGGGGGGATCGGCGTGGCCGACAACCCGTTCGGCACCGGCCGCCCGAGCGTCCTGGACCCCGCGCGGCGTGACCGCGCGGCGAGCTTCGCGCCGATCGGGAGCGTGTGGCCGGCGCGCAGCCGGCTGCTCGGGCGTACGGCCCGCAAGGCGCTCGAGGGGCCCATCCTCGAGATCCCCGACGATTTCGACTGGAGCTATTTCCAGGCGGCCCCTCCCGATCAGCGCGTCGAAGCCCTGGTCGGCGACGAGTGGCTCGTGCTCGCGGGGCTCCACCCGACGCTCGCGGTGCTGCGGACGCGCCTCCCCGGGGCGCGCGCCCTCGCGCGCGTCCATGGGCTCTCCGCGCTCGGCGTCAGGGAGGGGCAGCCGCTCGATCTCGTGCTCGACACGCTGCACATCGACGGCGACCGACAGTCGTGCTCGCTGGTCTGGCGACGCAGCTTCCCGCTCGCGGGTGAAGCAGCGCTCGCGGCGGTGCGTGTCGTCGTCGGCGTCGAGGTGCCGGGCGCCCCGCACGCGTGGCTGGCTCCCGCCGAGATCGCGATGGC
The DNA here is from genome assembly GCF_051473855.1 of Sorangium sp. So ce375. Classification (NCBI taxonomy): domain Bacteria; kingdom Pseudomonadati; phylum Myxococcota; order Polyangiales; family Polyangiaceae; genus Sorangium; species Sorangium sp. So ce375. The sequence continues at coordinate 1,352,679 of NZ_CP150335.1, read as the reverse complement.
CGCCCCGCACGCCGTCGCGACGCCCGATCTGACCGGGGTGACGCACGAGCTGACCGGTAAAGCCGTCGAGGCGCACGATCGGCGCGGCGCCGATCGGCGCCTCGATGCGACCGTCGCGCAGACGGAGCGAGCCCCCGTCGGGTCGGCGGCCCCGCTCCCGTTCCGCCCGGGTGCCGCGCCGGCGCCAGGCCCGCAGGCGCCACGCCCACCGAAGCGGAGTTCCGTCGCAGAGACCCTGGATGTCTCCCCTGCGGCGCAGGATCACACCATCGAGCAGGCCCTTCTCCCGTTTCGACGGGCCGGGCTTTCTCACGCGCCGCCGGCCGCAGCGCCTGCGCCGTCTGCCGTGGCTGCGACTCCATCGCCCGCCGCGGCTCCCGCGCCGCCGCCCGCCGCGGCTCCCGCGCCGCCCGCCGCGGCTCCCGCGCCGCCCGCCGTGGCTCCCGCGCCGCGAGCGCCGTGGCGCGGCGCCGCGGGCGACGTCGCGCTCGAGCCCGCGCCGCCTCGCAAGGCCCCGAAGCAGCAGAAGCTCGACATCCAGCAGGTCATCTACGGGTCCAGCAAGGGGCGGCCCTAGGTGGCGGTCCTTCACAACGCTCAAGGGGCCAGCCGAGCCATGGAAATCCTCGTCGAAACCGCCGGCGTCCAGTGGGAGGGCGTGCGCGTCCGCGTGCTCTCGGGCCGCGAGGTGATCTCCCAGGTCTTCTCGTTCGACCTCGACGTGGTGTGCGATCCGCAGCAGGACCTGCCCGAAGACGCCGTCCCCGGGGCCCGGATCAGCGTCGTCTTCCTCGTCGAGGGTGAGGAGATCCGCCGGATCCACGGCATCCTCGAGCAGATCCGCGATCGCCTGGACCCGGCCGGCGAGCGCCGCGCCTACCGCCTCCGCGTCGTCCCGCGCCTGTTCAAGCTGACGCTCGTCGAGACGCAGGAGCTCTACATGGATGTGAGCGTGCCGGACGTGATCCGGCGCAAGCTCGAGCGGCACGGCCTCGGCACGGGCGATTTCGAGCTCCGCCTCCTCAGGGCATACCCGCTGCGCGAGCTCATCGTGCAGTACAAAGAGAGCGATCTCGCCTTCATCAGCCGCCTCGCCGAACACCTCGGGATCAGCTTCTATTTCGAGCACCGGGGCGACCGCGACGTCGTGGTCTTCACCGACCACCCGGCGGGCTTTCGCTCCGTGGAGGGCGCCGCGGAGGTGCAGTTCCGGCCGCGCGGCGAGGCGTCCGACGTCTTCGCGCTCGAGGTGACGCGCAGGATCATCCCCTCGGCGTACGTGGTGCACGACTACAACTACCGCAAGCCGCTGCTCGACGTCGCCGCGTATCACACGCTCGACGGGGCGTCGGGCGGGGGAATCGTCGAGTTCGGCAGCCACGTCAAGACGGCCGAGGAGGCGAAGGAGCTCGCCCTGATCCGCTCCGAGGAGCGCCTCTCCGGGCAGCGCGTCTACGAGGGCAAGAGCGCGCGGTCGGCGTTCACCGCAGGGCACCGCACGCTCCTGCGGGAGCACCCTCGGTTCGAGGCGCCCGAGGACCTGCTCCTCGTCGCGGTCGAGCACGCGGCGACGCTGCCCGCCTTCGACGAGGAGGGCGTGCAGGCGTCCTACGCGAATACCTTCACGGCGGTGCCCGGGAGCGTCCGCTACCGCCCCCCGCGGCGAACGCCGAGGCCGCGCATTCACGGGTTCGTCACTGGCGTCGTGCAGGCGGGCCCCGAGGGCGAGACCGGCGGCGTCGCGCGCCTCGACGGCGACGGCCGCTACACCGTGCAGTTCCATTTCGACACGGCGCTCCCGGGGGAGCAGAAGAGCTCGCACCCGGTGCGGATGGCGCAGCCCTTCGCCGGGCCCAATCACAACATGCATTTCCCGTTGCGGCCCGGCGCTGAGGTGCTCCTCGTCTTTGCCGACGGCGATCCGGATCGGCCGATCATCGTCGGCTCGGTCCCGAACGCGGCGGCGCCGTCGGCCGTCAACGCCGCGATCGCCGAGCGCCACCGGATCACGACGGCCACTGGGGCGATGATCGAGATCCGCGACCGACGCTGAAACGAGATGGAAGATCCCCGCATGAACCAAGCCCCCGCTCCTTCCGCGGCGCGCCTCCGCTGCCTCGACGGCCAGCCCGCGCCCGCCGACGTCGTCCGCGACTGGAGGCGGTTCCTGGAGCTGCCGGACAAGGCCCGCCAGAACCTCTGGGAGATCCTGGCGCCGAGCCTCGGCGGCTCCGTCGACGCGGCGATGGAGAAGCGCGCGGAGGCGTTCTGCCGGCTCTACGACCTCGCCGCGCCGGAGCTGCAAGCGAGCCTGCGCGTGTGCCGCTTCCTGCTCTCCCGCGCCAGCAGCCTCGATCTCCCCGCGGCCGACGTCGCCGAGGACATCGCGGCGCTCTCGGGCGACGACCCGCGTGGCGGAGTCGCGGTGCTCTCGTGGTACGAGGCGGCGAAGGCCGTCGTCCGGCGCGGCATCCTCGAGGAGTCGATCTTCGATCACGGCAAGGTGCTGGTCGGGCTCGACTGGCGCGTCGACCGCATCGCCGGCTCGGACCGGGGCGTCTACCTCGACGCGCCCCTCGCGGTGCTGACGCTGCGCCTGCGGGACGGGGGCCGCGACGAGCGCACGACGATCTACGTGGCGCCGCAGGCGCTCGGGCAGATCAAGGAGGCGTGCGACCGGATCGAGCGGGTGATCGCCGGCTCGCCGCGGCCACCCTCCGGCGAGCCGAAGGCGCAGGGATAGCGAGGACAGCGATCACCGGCGGAGAAGGGCCATGAGCATCACGATCAACAACGGTGCCACGTACACCAACTCGACGTCGGTGACGCTCACCCTCGCCGCGCCCGCGGGCGCTACGCAGATGCGGTTCAGCGACGATGGCACGACCTTCGGCGCGTGGGTGCCGCTCTCGACCTCCGCGAGCCGCACCCTGCCGTCGGGCGACGGCGCGAAGACGGTCTCGGTGCAGTTCGGCAGCGGCGGCTCCGCCGTGCTCGGCTCCGCCGAGTCGGCCTCGATCACGCTCGACACCGTGGCCCCGACGGGCGCGTCGATCGTGATCAACGGCGGGGCCGCGGACACGGCGACGCGGCAGGTCGCCCTCACGCTCGACGCGACGGACACGGGCTCCCCCGTCGCGCGGGTGCGGCTCAAGAACGAGAGCGGCGCGTGGGGAGACTGGCAAGCCGTGACCGCCAGCGTGTGGTGGACGCTGTCGGACGGCTACGGCCGGAAGACGGTGAGCGCCCAGTTCCAGGACAGCGCGGGGAACACGTCGAGCGAGGTGAGCGCCTCGATCAACTACGTGCAGTACAGCGTCACCGGGACCTGGCTCATCCTCAAGACCCCCGACTACGACGATGCCACGGGGACACAGACGAGCTACCTGCGCATCGGCGCGTCGGACTCGACCACCGAGAACGCGCTGCTCGACACGGGCGTGCAGAACGCCGGTGAGCTCCGCGCCGGAGATCCGGCCAAGACCTACCCGGGCTGGTTCGAGTACACCGACGGCGACCGGACGCTGGTGGTGCGGGGCAACAACCGGGAGAGCATCGAGAAGGACGAGACGGTCGTGATCGGCGGCAACAAAACCGACACGGTCGCGGGCAAGTACCGGCTCAACCTCGGCGCCGGCACGCTCGAGGTGTACAACGCCGATCCCGTCTACCGGGTCGAGTTCTTCGAGCAGAACGTGTACGCGGCCGGGAAGAAGACCTGGCGCAAGCGCGAGATGGGGCACAACTCCAGCGACACCTACACATTCGGCGACACCGAGAGCTTCTTCGGCGGCTACAAGTTCGACGCGATGTTCGGCATGACGAACACCGTGTTCCTCGGCGGCAAGGTCGATTTCAGCCTAGCGCTGGCGCTGACCGCGAGCATGGGCTTCGTGGTCGAGTTCGGCGCGGGCCTCAAGTACTCGAACGTCGCGGGCAAGGACATCAGCACGGCGGGTGATCACGAGATCAAGGCGCGCGAGGAGATCCACCTGCGCATCAAGGCCGATCACGAGAGCGTCGGGGGGAACCGAAATCTGGTGCTCGCGGGGATCGCCGCCGCGACGGCCGTCCCGGTGGCGATCCTCTCGGGGTGCACAGCCGCGGGGACCGTCGACAGCAGCGGTGTGGCGGCCACCCCGGCCGGGTGCCTCGGCACCGCGGCCGGCGTCTTCGCAGCCGGGCTCATCGCCGCGGTGGTCGTCGCGCTGAAGGACAAAGCGGGGGCTCCGATCTCGCAGTCCGAGATCAAGATGGATAAAGATTCGGTCACCATCCGGCACAACGACGCGGCGGGCAATCCGCAGAGCCTGATCTACGCGGGCAACGACGGCATCCAGTCAGGGCAGGTGGGGCTCGCGAACCACCTGGACTCCTTTGTCGAACTTCAAGTCGACGCTGACGTCGTCGTCAACGCAGGGAAGGATCTTTATCTCCAAACGGAGGACAGTCGCGCGGTCCTGAAGCTGTTGACCGGCGGCGACGTCCGACTCACGAGCACGAGCGCCAACATCCGCGGACAGATCACCCTGGGCAACAACAACGAGCTGACCATCCAGTAGGCCGCGCGTGGAGATCCTCAACGACACCGGTCTCAAGCTCGGCTGGCTCGCGGGCCGGGTGCGGCCACCTGCGCACAGCCTGACGGTGATCGTCAAAGGCACCTTCACGCTGGCGCCGAACGCGCCCGCCGCGCTCGCCGCGCCGGACGATCGCCTCCTGCTCGAGAGCGATCGCCACCTCGACGACACCCCTGGAAAGAGCCTCCTCTACGCCTCCGACTTCGCCTACTTCAAGCCGCGCGCCGACGTGCTCCTGGTCGGCACCTGCCGCACGCCCCGCGGCGAGGCGCAGCAGATCTCGTACGCCGCGCTCGAGGTCGGCCGCCTTCGCAAGCAGATCGCGGTGATCGGCGACCGGGTCTGGGACGGCGAGGTCGCGACCGAGCCGCGGCCGTTCCGCGCGATGCCGCTCCGGTACGAGCTGAGCTTCGGCGGCGAGGGCTTCGCGAAGAACCCGTTCGGACGAGGGCGCGGCAAGGTCAAGAGCGCCGCCGGCGTCGAGCGCTGGCCGCTGCCCAACCTGGAGCTGCCGGGCAGCCTCATCACCTCGCCGCGGCAGACCCCGGATCCCGCGTGCTTCGGCCCGATCGCTCGGACGTTAGCGCAGCGCGCCGCCGGCGTCGGCACCTACGACGATCGCTGGCTGACCGAGCGCTGGCCCGGCCTCCCCGAGGACTTCGACTGGGGCTATTTCAACGTCGCCCCGCCCGACCAGCAGATCGCGGGCTACCTGCGCGGCGACGAGGCGCTCGCGCTCGAGAACCTTCACCCCGAGCTCCCGCGCTACGAGTCGCGGCTGCCCGGCCTGCGCGCGCGCTGCTTCGTTGAGGCCTCGGCGCGCGGCAAGGCCGAGGTCCGCGAGGTGCAGCTCCACCTGGACACGCTCTGGATCGACGCGGACGCGGGCCGGCTCGCCCTCGTCTGGCGCGGCCTCACGCCGATCGCGTCGCGCGATCACGAGGAGCTCCGGCGGATCCTGCTCGTGACCGAGCCGCTCGCGGAGCCGCCGCTCCCGGCCGCGCGCTACCGCGAGCCCGCGTGGTGGCAGCGCCCAGCGGCGCCCGAGATCACGGCCAAGCCGCGCGCGGCGAAGGCGCCGAAGGGCGAGGAGGGCAAGCCTGGCGAGGTCGACCCCGAGATCGCCGCTGGGCTCGAGCAGGCGCGCGCGATGCTCGAGAAATCCGGGGTCCCGCGCGACGTGATCGAGCGGCTGCGCGGCGTCACCTCGCCTGACGCGTTCCTCGCGATCGTGATCGGGGAGCTGCGGCACGACCCCGAGGCCGCGGCCCGCCTCGAGCGCGACTCGCGCGAGCGGACGCGGCGCTTGCTGATCGAGCACGGCCACGATCCCGCGCTGCTCGACGGGCCGGCGCCGCCCGAGGACCCGTCCGCGGCGCCGGCGCTCACGCGCGAGGACGTAGCCGCGCGCGCGAAGGCCGGCGGGAGCTTCGCGCGCGCGAAGCTCGCCGGCCTCGATCTGTCGGAGCTCGATCTGCGCGGGCTCGTCTTCACGCGCGCAGATCTCACGGGCGCGCGCCTCCGGGACGCGCGCCTCGACGGCGCCGATCTGACCGGCGCCCGCCTCGAGCGGGCCGATCTCACGCGCGCGTCGCTCGGGCGCGCCGTCGCCGTCCAGGCCGAGCTGTACGGCGCCGACCTCTCGGGCGCGGACCTCTCCGCGGCGAACCTCTCGGAGGCCGGCCTCCGCGGCGCGGCGCTCCCGGGCGCCAGGCTCGACGAGGCCGACCTCACGGGCGCGACGCTCGCGCAGGCCAACCTCGAGCGCGCGTCGCTCCGCGCGGCCGAGCTCGGCGGCGCGAACCTCACGGAGGTACGGGCGCGCGGGGCGAGCGCCGCAGGGGCCCGCCTCCGCGGCGCGACGCTCACCGCCGCCGACCTGCGCGGCGCCTCGCTCGACGGGGCCGACCTCACGGGCTGCGCGCTGGATCGCGCGCAGCTCGGCGGCGCGTCGCTGCGCGAGGCCTCGCTCTACGGCGCCTCGGGCGAGCGCGTCTCCATGGCGGAGGCCGATCTCACTGGCGCGCGCGCGGTCGACGGCGCGTCGCTCTGGCGCCTCGACCTCCGCGCGGCGCGGGCCGACGGGTCCAGCTGGACCGGCGCGTCGCTCCGCGAGGCCGATCTGCGCGGCGCGAGCCTGATCCGCGCCGATCTGTCGGGCGCGGATCTGTCGGGCGCGAACCTGCACCGCGCCGTCCTCAAGAACGCCAACCTGAGCAAGGCGAAGCTCGACTCGGCGCTGCTCACCGCGGTCAACCTGTTCCAGGGCACGCTCGAGCAGGCCGATCTGACCCGGGCCGATGTCCGAGACTCGAACCTGTACGGGTGCGAGCTGCTCGACGCGATCTTCGCCGGGACGCGGCTCGAGGGCGCGAACCTCAAGGCGACAAAGCTCGCCGGGCGGAGCACGGGATGACCGCGGGCGCCACCGGCGACGACGTGGCGGGCCTGCTCGACCGCCTCCGCGCGAGCCCGGCGTCCGATCCGCCGGTGTTGCCGGAGGTCGATCTCGCCGGCGCCGATCTCCGCGGCGCGCCCCTCGAGAAGGTGGTGCTCCATCGCGTTCGCCTCGCCGGCGCAGATCTCTCGGGGGCGCGGCTCGCAGGGGCGATGTTCATCTCGTGCGACCTCCACGGCGCGAAGCTCGCGGGCGCCGATCTCGCGGGCGCGGTCTTCAGCTCGCTCGACGTGGCGGTGGATCGCGAGGCCGTCGTGGAGATCCCGCTCGACGCCGCCGCGCTCGCGCGCGAGCAGATCGACGCGCTCGCCGGCGCGGGCGTGCGAGGCTTGCAGCGCCGGCTCCTCGATCTGGGGAGCGCTGATCTCACGGGCGCGGGGCTCCAGGGGGCCGTGCTCGAGGGGGTCGATCTCGCCGGGGCGCGGCTCGCGGGCGCTGATCTCACCGGCGCGATCCTCGAGCGCTGCACGCTCACCGGGGCGTCTCTCGCGGGAGCGCGGCTCGACAGGGCCTTCATCAGCGACGGTAAGCTCGCCGGCGCGGACCTCTCGGGCGCGCACCTCGCGGAGACCGCGCTCTCGGGCTGCGACCTCTCCGCGGTACGCCTCGACCGCGCGACCCTCCGCGCCGCGCGGATCGAGCGCTGCGACCTCGGGGGCGCGTCGTTCGACGGGGCGCACCTCGACGGCGCGGCCCTCGTCGAGGTCACCCCCGCGGCGCCGCCGCTCGCGGGCGCGCGGGTCGACCGCCTCCGGCTGGAGGGCATGTCGCTCTCCGCGCTGGGCGCGCTCGCGGGCGATCACGGCGGCGGCCGGCTCGCGCGCTGCGACCTCCGCGGCATGGATCTCACCGGCGGCAGCTTCGCACGGGCCGAGCTCGCGGGGAGCGACCTGGCCTTCGCGAAGCTCGCGGGCGTCGATCTCACCGGCGCCGACCTCCGCGGGTGTGAGCTCGGCGGCGCCGATCTCCGGCGGGCGCGCCTGGCCAACTCCTCGCTGTCGGCGGCGAAGCTCGCCGGCGCCAAGCTCGACGGCGCGATCCTGGACGGGGCCGACCTCGCCGGCGCGATCCTCGCCGGCGCCGAGCTGCGCGGGATCTCGGCGCAGGGCGTCGATCTCGCAAGGGCCGACCTGACGGGCGCGGTGCTGGACCGTACGTCGCTCGCCGACGGCACGCTCACCGGCGCGAAGCTCTCGCGCGCGAGCCTCGCCGGCGCGGCGCTCGAGCGGTGCGACGCGAGCGGCGCCGACCTCGAAGGCGCGAGCCTTGCCGGGGCCCAGCTCCGGACGAGCAGGCTCGCGGGAGCGCGGCTCGCGGGCGCCGATCTCCGGCGGGCCAGGTTCACGGGCGTCGATCTCTCCGGCGCCGATCTGTCGAAGATCAGGCTCCAGGCCAACGCGTTCGTGCGCTGCCGCCTCGCGGGCGCCAACCTCCGCGGCGTCGACCTGTCGGGAGCCGATCTCACCGACGCCGATCTCTCCGGCGCCGACCTCACGGGAGCGCGGCTCGACGGCGCCACGCTGACCCGCGCGGACGCCGGCGGCGCGGCGCTGCGCCGCGCGACGATGAGCGGCGCCAACGCCGAGGCCACGAACTTCAGCGGGAGCGATCTGAAGCAGGCCGACCTGCGCGAGACCAACCTCCGCATGGCGTACCTCGAGGGGGCGACGCTCGAGGGCGCGAACCTGGCCCAGGCCGATCTACGCGAGGCCATCCTGGTGCGCGTCGAGGCCCCGCGCGCGCTCTTCCGCGGGGCTCGGCTGGGCTACGCCGATCTCTCGCACGCGCGGCTCGCGCGCGCGGACTTCACGCAGGCCGACGTGGAGGGCGCCAACCTGCACCGGATCGACGATCCCGGCGCGATCTGGGCGCTCGCGAACCGCGAGCGGGCCCGGGGCACCGATCCGGATCTGGCCGCTGCCGAGGACTGGCAGCCGCCCAGCGCGTAGTCACCCGAGGCGGAGGGACGATGTCGAAGCTTGCCGTATCCAGCGTGAGCCCGAGGGAAGCGACCACGAGCTACGTGCGGCGCGCCGCCGTGGTCGAGGTCGCGAGCGAGCGGCGGTGCGTGGTGCGCGTCGAGCACGAGGGCCGCGCTCTCGAGCTGGGCGCGGAGGTGGCGATCTCACCGGTGCCCCGGATCGAGGTGGGCAGCCGTGTGCTGGTGACCGGAGAGGACCTCGAGCTCTGCTACGTCATCGGCGTGCTCGGCGACGAGGTGGTCCCTGCGTCGGAGCGACGGCTCACCACGCGGTCCGGCGCCTCGACGGCCGTGTCCACCGACGGCGAGCGCGAGCGCATCGAGGTGCGCGACCCGGCCGGGCGCCTTGTCTTCGAGTATCGCCCCGATCTGGGCCGCGGCCTGCTCTCCGTGCCCGCAGGCGATCTCGCGCTCTCCGCGCCGCAGGGGAACATCGAGCTCGTCGCCGGGGGCGCGATCCGATGCCGCGGCGCGGGCGGGGTGGCGCTGGAGGCCGGCGACGGGGAGGCAAGCGCTCGGCCGTCGCTCGCGCTGGGGCAGACCGAGATGCGCCTCGGCGCCCGCACGCTGAAGCTCGTCGGCGAGCGGGCCGAGGTGCTCTTCGCGGAGGCGAGCTATCGAGGCGTCCAGCTATCGGCAGCGGTCGAGCAGGTCAAGGTGGTGGCGGATCGGATGGAGACGGTCGCGGTCCACGTCCTCGAGCGGCTCAAGCGCTCCTTCCGCCGCGTCGAGGACCTCGACGAGGTCCTGGCCGGACGCGTGCGCACGCGCGCCTCCGGGGCCTACTCGGTCAAGGGTGGTCACACCTCGATCGAGGCCGAGGACGACGTGAAGATTGACGGCAAGCGCATCCACCTCGGATGAGCGGAGGAGGGCCGATGTTTCCCATCGCGACAAAGCAGGGAGGGACCTGCGAGGCCTTCCCGGACACGTGCAAGACCCCGGCGCCGCCGGCCCCGCCCGTGCCGGTGCCCTACCCGAACACCGCGCAGCTCGTGCAGGCCAACCCGGGGACCTGCGCGAAGAAGGTAAAGGTGTTGAACCAGCCGGTGATCACAAAGCAAACGGTGATCCCGATGAGCGCCGGCGACGAGGCCGGCGCGGCGGGAGGCGTGGTTTCCGGCACGATCAAGGGCCCTGTGCAGTTCAAGCAGGGGTCTGCCAAGGTCAAGGTGGAGGGGCAGCCGGTCGTCTTCCAGACGTGCATGACCGCGCACAACGGGACGAACGCCAACATGCCCGCCGGCGTGCACTCGTCTCCATCGCAGACGAAGGTGTCTGTCGCGATGTAGGCCGGGGCGGGATCCCCTGAGCCGCCTCGCGCTCGGCTCCCTCGCCGGATCAGCGCACACGGGCGGCGCGCGGCGCACGGGCGCGCTCGATCCTCGATGCACCTGGCACGGCCGACTCGCGGCGACGCAGCGTGGGCGCTGGGCGCGTTGCCCGGCCTCGCCGCCGCAGATACAGTCGGTGGACCATGGAGGTCACGACGCTGGCGCGGGGCGAGGCCATCTCGGTGCTCGACTACCGGTGCTGCTCCGGCCCCGGTGACGCGCCGTTCGTCGAGCTCCACCGCGGCTTCTCCGTCGCCTACGTGCGCAAGGGCAGCTTCGGTTACCGCGTCCGGGGGGAGACGTTCGAGCTGGTGGCCGGGTCGCTGCTGATCGGCCACCCCGGCGACGAGTACACGTGCACGCACGAGCACGTCGTCGGCGACGAGTGCCTGTCCTTCCAGCTCGCGCCGGCGCTGGTCGAGGCGCTCGGCGACCGCGGCGGCGCGTTCCGGACCGGCGGCCTGCCGCCGCTGCCCGAGCTCATGGTGCTCGGCGAGCTCGCGCAGGCGGCCGCCGAGGGCAGGAGCGACATGGGCCTCGACGAGGTGGGGGTGCTCCTCGCCGCCCGCCTCGTCGAGGTCGCCTCCGGCCGGAAGCGGAGGCCGCCGAACACCGGGGCGCGCGACCGCCGCCGCGCGGTCGAGGCGGCGCTCTGGCTGGACGAGCACGCGCACGAGCCCGTCGACCTCGAGGGCGCCGCGCGGGAGGTCGGGCTCAGCCCGTTCCACTTCCTGCGGCTCTTCGGGAAGGTCCTTGGCGTGACCCCGCACCAGTACCTGGTCCGCGCCCGGCTGCGCCGCGCGGCGCGCCTCCTCGCCGACGGCGCCCGGTCGATCACCGACATCGCGCTCGACGTCGGCTTCGGCGACCTCTCCAACTTCGTCCGCACCTTCCACCGCGCGGCCGGCGTCTCGCCCCGCGGCTTCAGGAAGGCGGCGAGAGGGGATCGCAAGATCTTCCAAGACCGACTCGCCGCGCGCTCCTAGGATGTCCGCCGGACGCGGGGGCCCTGCCTGCCCGCGTGGACCCTCATGACAGCACACGGCTTTCTCCTGTTCGACACGGCGATCGGCCGCTGCGGCATCGCGTGGGGTGAGCGCGGCGTCGCCGCCTTGCAGCTCCCGGAGGCGCGCGAGCCCGAGACGCGGGCGCGCCTGCTCCAGCGCTTGCCAGGCGCGCAGGCGGCGGCGCCGCCGCCCGAGGTGCAGCGCGCGGTCGACGCGATCGTCGCGCTCCTGCGCGGCGAGGCGAGCGATCTGTCCGCCGTCGCGCTCGACATGGATCGCGTGCCGCCTTTCCACCGCCGCGTCTACGAGGCCGCGCGCGCCATCCCGCCGGGCGCCACGCTGACGTACGGCGAGCTCGCGGCGCGCCTCGGGGCGGTCGGCTCGGCGCGCGCCGTGGGGCAGGCGCTCGGGCGGAACCCGTTCGCGATCGTCGTGCCGTGCCACCGCGTGCTCGCCGCCGGCGGCAAGGTCGGCGGCTTCTCCGCGAACGGCGGCGTCACGACGAAGCTCCGCCTCCTCGCGATCGAGAGCGGCCAGGCGCGCGGCGCCCCCTCGACCTCGCCCGGCGGCGGCGCCTTCGGCTTCGATCCGGGCGCCGCCGTCGAGCACCTGCGCGCGTCCGACGCGGCGCTCGGGCGCCTCATCGACGCGGTCGGGCCCTTCGCCATGCGGCTCGACAGGACGTCGAGCCTGTTCGTCGCGCTCGCGGAGTCGATCGTCTACCAGCAGCTCACCGGCAAGGCCGCCGCGACCATCTTCGCGCGCGTGCGCGCGCTCTTCCCGCAAGCGCACGAGGGCCCGACGCCCGCGCAGCTCCTGCGCGTGTCCGACGAGAAGCTCCGCGGCGCCGGCCTCTCGCAGGCGAAGCTCCTCTCGCTGCGCGACCTCGCCCGGAGGACGGAGGACGGCGAGCTCCCCACGCTCGCCGAGGTCCACGGCATGGAGGACGAGGCGATCATCGAGCGCCTCACGCGGGTGCGCGGCATCGGCCGGTGGACGGTGGAGATGCTCCTCATGTTCCGCCTCGGCCGCTCGGACGTGCTCCCCGTGGACGACTACGGCATCCGCAAGGGGTTCACGATCGCGTTCAAGCGACCCGAGCCGACGGCGCGCAAGGATCTCGAGAAGCGCGGCGCGCGGTGGAAGCCGTACCGCACGGTGGCGAGCTGGTACCTCTGGCGCGCGGTGGATCTGGCGCGGGGCGGCTGACGCCTCGCCGCGGCGGCGCTGGAGCAGCCCGGAGGGGCGCCTGCTCGCGCGTCCGATCGCCGGCGCCTGCTCGCGCGCCGCGGCGTTCTGTCCAGCCCGGTTCGAGCCGGCGCGCCGGCCTCTGGAGCGACGCGCGACGGCTGGCCCGCGTCGAGGCGCGGGATTAAGTTCTCGCCGGCCCGAGAGCGCCGCGTGGAGCGCCGCACGACGTTGAACAACGTTGCCATCGCCGATGGCAACGACAAGAGCACCGGAGGAGCACGACAGTCATGCTGAAGAACCTCGAAGGGCAGCGCGTTCCGGATGTCACGTTTCGCACCCGTGTCGACGGTCAGTGGAAGGACGTGACCACCAAGGAGGTGTTCACTGGCAAGAAGGTCGTGGTGTTCGCGCTGCCGGGCGCCTTCACGCCGACCTGCTCGAGCAGCCACGTGCCGCGCTACAACGAGCTCGCGGAAGAGTTCAAGCGGCGCGGGGTGGACACGATCGCGTGCGTGTCCGTGAACGACGCGTTCGTGATGGATGAGTGGTGCAAGGCGCAGGAGGCGGACAAGGTCCTATTCCTGCCCGACGGGAACGGGGAGTTCTCCGAGAAGATGGGCATGCTCGTCGACAAGGCGAACCTCGGGTTCGGCAAGCGCTCGTGGCGCTATTCGATGCTGGTCGACGACGGCGTGATCAAGAAGATGTTCATCGAGCCCGAGGTGGAGGGTGATCCCTTCGATGTGTCGGACGCGGACACGATGTTGAAGCACCTGGATCCGTCGTCGAAGGCGCCGCACGACGTGCTGCTGTTCACGAAGCCGGGGTGTGGATACTGCGCCAAGGCGAAGAAGCTCCTCGACGCGCGGAGCATTCCTTACGAGGAGGTGGCGGCCTCGCCGCGCCGCCTGCGCGCGGTGAGCGGCAAGGGCACGACCCCGCAGGTCTTCGTCGACGGCAAGCACATCGGCGGCGCCGACGAGCTCGAAGCCTACCTCGCGAAGGCCTGACCCACGAAGGCGGCCTGGGCGCCCCCGCCGCCGGGGGGCGCCTACGCGCCGCCCTCGGGATCCGAGGGCTCGGCGCGGAAATGGGTCACCGCCGGCGCCGAGGCCGGCGCGGGAGCCGCCGCCGAGGCCGGGGACACCGCCGGCGCCCCCGCGGGGACGACGGCCGGCGTGCGCCGCGAAGCGGTCGCGCACCTGTCGCTCGCCATCGCAAACTCCCCGATGCTCTGCCAGAGCGTGTTGAACTGGCTCTGATCGAAGCCGGAGCGGGACTGGAGCAGGTCGTAGCCGCCGTAGCTCGGGTCGGCCCCGTCGCCGTCCTCCGGATCGATGAAGCGATAATGGCCCATGACGTCTGCGTGGTCGGCGTCGACGAGCACGCTGTGCGCCGCGTCCGGGTAGACCATCGATACAGAGTTGACGATCCCGTCGTTCATCTCGGGCGTGAGCCGCTCGCTCCGGCTCGGGTCATCGAGCCAGGGGACGGCGCAGGATGGCCCGAGGGCCTCGACCACCCGCGGACGACTCGTCACGTCGGCCGTGATGCCGTAAAGGAGGCTGAAGATGCCCAGGAACGCCCCGCCCGGATCGCGCTTCGCTCTGGTGACGATCGACCGGAGCGCGATGCCCTTCTGCCTGTAGTAGTCGCTCAGGTCCTCCTCGAGCTCGGCCCCGAGCAGCCCGGCTTTCCCTGTCTTCCTCGCGCTCTCGGCGCAGGCCGCGAGCTCGCGCCGCCAGGTGGCGCCGCTGCTCACGGCCAGGCGACGCCGGGAATGGCCCGCGTCGCGCCGCGTCGCGCCTGAGGACGACAGCGGATCGAGATCGTCGAAGGCCCCGGTGTCCTCGGCGACGTTCAGCAACCAGCAGAGCACGTCGAAGTACCGGCTGCGCGCCTCGGCCATGGAGAGGCCGTCGCGCTTCGCGGCGTGGAAGCGATCGATCGTGTCGAGGGCGGCGCGCGCGATGCCATCCGAGTGGCCGAGCGTCCGCAGGGCCGTCCTGGCGAGTCGGGCCGTGACGCTCGCGTTCTTCTGGCCAGCCAGGCTGAGCAGACCGTGGGCGACTCCGGCCGTGGACATGACGCCAGGCCTCCACCGACGGAAGACGTGCGCGAGGTTCGTCCCGCGGTGCGGCGTCGAGAGGAACTGGATCGAGCAGATGCTCTCGAGGATGGTCCTCGCCGGGACGCCGTAGACCGTCTGGTCCTGCTCGGCCGCGGCGAGGAGCAAGAGCATGAGCGTCTTGATATCCCTCCCGCCCGTCGAGTGGCCGACGAGATGGAGGCAGTCCCGCTGGTCACTGCCCACGTCCCCGTAGAACACCCCCTTCCTGAACCGATCCGCGAGCCAGTGAAGGAGCCCGTGCGCGCGCGTGTCCACGCTCGCCGTGGGCACGTTCGCGAAGCAATGCACCGAGAGAGGCGCCCGATACGCCCCGGCAGCCGCCTTCCGGAGGACCTCCGTGACGCCGTAGTAATAGGAGACCGAGCCCAGGATATCGAAGCCCGCAAAGCCGGGCACGAGGACGAGGTGGCTTCTTGATTGACTCATGCCTTTTCCCTCCCACTTGACGAGCTGCGCTCACCCGCTCCGGATACGAGCACAGCCAGACGATCTCGTATCGAGCAGGCGCCCCCCGCGCTTGCTAGGCCCCACGGCCCCGCGGCCCCGCTCACTCGGGGGGATACATCTCGTCGATGGTCCTGCGGAAGCGCTGCTCGATCACGTTGCGCTTCATCTTGAGCGTCGGCGTCATCTCGCCGTCCTGCACCGAGAACTCGCGCCCGAGGACGGTGAACCGCTTGATCTGCTCGAAGCTGGCGAGCTCCGAGTTCAGGGCGTCGATGTGCACCTTCACCTGGCCGACGACCTCGGGGCTCGTGATCGCGGCGTCGCTGCTCAGGGCGCCACGCTCCTTCAGCTCGGCGAGCTTGCCCTCGGTCAGCGTGATCAGCGCCGAGAGGTACTTGCGGCCGTCGCCCACCATGCACACCTGGCTGATGATCTCCGCCGCCTTGAGCTTCTCCTCGATCGGGAGCGGCGCGATCATCTTGCCGCCCGACGTCTTGAGGATCTCCTTCTTGCGGCCCCGGATCTTGAGCTGCCCGCGGTCGTTCCACTCGCCGAGATCGCCCGTGTGCAGCCAGCCGTCGTCGAGCGCGGCCTCCGTCGCTGCCTTGTCCTTGTAATAGCCCACGAACACGTGCCGGCCGCGCGTCAGGATCTCGCCGTCGTCGGCCAGCTTGAACTCGACGCCCGGCACGGGCTTGCCCACGGTCCCCGCGCTCTCGATGCCAGGCTCGGTCATGCAGATGACGCCTGTCGACTCGGTCTGGCCGAAGTCCTCGAGGATCTCGAGGCCCAGCGCGCGGAACCACGTCGAGATGTGCGGCGCGAGCGCCGCCGCGCCCGAGGCGAGCACCTCGGCCTTGCCCAGGCCGAGCGCCGCGCGCACCTTGCCCAGCACGAGCTTGTCGGCGAGCTTGAGCTGCAGGGCGTCGAGCGGGCTCGGCGCGCGCTGCGCGTACTTCGCCTCGGCCACGCGCGCGCCCACGGCGAGCGCCCACTCCGCCAGCTTCTTCTTGGCGCCCTTGCCGCCGCGCACCTTCGCCATCACGCCTTCCATCATCTTCTCCCAGAGCCGCGGCACGCAGAGCAGCAGCGTGGGCTGCACCTGGGGGAGCTCGAGAGAGACGTTCTCGAACTTCGAGCAGAAGTTGACGGTATAACGCTGGGTAAGGCCGGCCCCGACGCACTGCAGCTTCTCGGCGATATGGCAGAGCGGGAGGAACGAGAACATCGAGCCGCGCGCGAACGGCAGGTTCCAGTACTTCACGGCGATGTCGGCCGTGTAAGCCAGGTTGTCGTGCGAGAGCATGGCCCCCTTGGGGTTGCCCGTCGTACCCGAGGTGTAGATCAGGAACGCGCCCGCCCTGGGATCGATCTTCGCCAGGTAGTCGGCGAACGTCTTCGCGCCCGGCTGCCCCGCGAGCGCGCGGCCCTCGGCCAGCGCCTGTTCGTACGAGATCGCGTTGGGAGAGATCGACGTGTCCCCATCGAAGACGAGGATCCACTTCACGCTGTCAGGGACGGAATACTCGCCCTTCTCCCCGGAGATCTTCTGAAAGTAGTCCTTGTTTTGCACCGAGAGCAGCGTCGCCTCGGTGTGCGTCAGGATGTACTGGATGTCTTTCGCCGTGGAGTTCGGGTAGAGCCCCGCCGACTTGCCCCCGACGAGCAGCGCCGCCAGGTCGACGTGGACCCACTGCGGGCAGTTGTACGAGAGGATCGCCCCGACCTGGCTCACGTCGAAGCCCTTGGACTCGAGGAAGAGCGCGAGGTGGTGGACCCGGTCACGGTACTCGCGCGCTGTCAGCGTCTTCCACTCGCCTTGAGATTTGTAGCGCTGGGCCGGTGCCTCGGGAGATTCGTTAGCCCACTGTTCCAGACGGTGGAGGACGGTGCTCATGGCATCTCCTGCGGCTCAAAGCCTAGGGGGTCGCGGGGTGACCAGGATGCGGGAGCCGCCGGGGCATTGTCAATCCGCGTCGAGGAGCGCCTCGGGCCGCCGGCGGCGAGCCGCCGCGCCTGCCTCCCGCGCCGGCCCGAGCGCCACGGTTCGGCGTGGCCGCCCCGCGCCGCGGCCGCTGCGCGTGGCGCTCGAGGGCGAGGGCCTCGGCCGCGCGGTCGCCCGCCAGGACCGCGTAACGGGCCGCCTCGTCGGCGCGCCCCGCTCGGGTTACTTGGCGACCTTCATGACGGCGCCGCTGCTGAAGTCGTTGGTTCCCCAGTAGACGCTCGTCGCGTCCACCGCGATGGTCCACGGGCTCGTCTGTCCGGTCGCGAGGGTGATCGGGGTGGTGCTCCCCCGCCGGAGCGCCATGATCGTCCCGTTCGCGCTGTCGACCCAGTAAATCCCGCTCTCGTCGATCGCGATGTCGGTGATCCTGCCCTGTCCGGCGGCGATCACCGCCGGCGCGCCGCCGGCGATGGGCACCGACATCAGCGTCCCGTTGTCGAGGTTGCTCCAGTAAACGTTGCTCCCGTCGACCGCGATGGCGAACGGGAACCCCTGCATGGACGCGAGCACCGTGGTCGTGGAGGTCGCGAGCTCGTGCTTCCGGACGCCCGTATCGCCGCCATAGTTGTTCGTCCAGTAGACGTTGTTGTCGTCGACCGCGACGCCGCGAGGGTTCATCTGGCCGTTCGCGTGGTTGGTGATGCGCCCCCCGCCGGCCGGCATCGAGGAGACATTGCCCTTTCCGTCGGCGAAGTCGATCCAGGTGACGACCCCGCGGCGCACGACGAAGTCGTTCACCTTGTTCGTGCCCTGGTAGAGCACCTGCTCCACCGTCGTGCCGCGCGGCAGCAGCTTGAGCGCCGCATCGGGGACGAAGATGGTCGACCAGTAGACCCCGTTCGGGTCGACGGCGATGCACTCCGGGTTCCGCTGGCCCGTCGCCAGCGCCATGGGGGGCCCCCCCGCGAGCGGCACCGACATGACGTTGCCGCTCGATTTCGCGGTCCAGAACACCGCCATCGGGCCTACCGCGATGCTGTACACGTCCCGCTGCCCCGTGGCCAGCGCGACCGGCTCGCACCGGCCGGCGTGACACGCCCCGCCCTGGCAGTCATGGCCGCATTCGCCGCAGTGCTCCGGGCTGCTCTGTGTGTCGACGCACTGTCCTTCGCATGTCACCGCCGGGGACATACAAGGACCTGTCGACGCGCTCGACGAAGCGCTCGTCGCGCCTGCGCCACCGCTGCCGCCCTCGCCGCCGCTGCCGCCCGCTGCGCCGCTGCCGCCCGCGCCGCCGCTGCCGCCCTCGCCGCCGCTGCCGCCCGCTGCGCCGCTGCCGCCCGCGCCGCCCGGACCGCCGCCGCCGCCCGCGCCGCCGATCCCCGCGCCGGCGCCTCCATCACCGGCGCCTGAGAACTCCCTGACCTGCGGCGAACAAGCGATCACGAGCGTGAGGCTGAAAGCGAGGGCGAGCGGCCGACGTAACGTGGAATGCATCGGAGGGTCTCCAGGGCGAAGCGTCCGCACGAGCGAGCCTCGATCCTGTGCAATCGTGCGACGAAGCGCAACCACCTTGGCGATCCACCCGATTCGATCGGGCCGACGGCAGGACGAGAGGAGCGGCGCATGGAACTCGAGAAGACGATTCCGCGCTCGGCGAAGGTGGCTCTCGCCTCGTTCTCTTCAATGCTCAGCCAGGATCGCGCCCGGGGATCTCCGGCCGCACGCGCACGCTCTTCCACCGCGCGAGCTGCACGAGCCCGGCGGGCGCGCCGCGCGGCTTGCTCACGTCCGCGACCCGGCAGACGTGGACCTCCACCTTGGCGGCGCTCCTCGCCTTCGAGTACCACGCGGCGATCGCGGCGGCGCGCTCGACCACCTCCTTCGGGACCTCCACGCGCTCGGGGTTGCGCACGATGACATGGCTGCCCGGCGTGCCGCCGGCCACGTGCAGCCAGAGGTCGTGCGGCGCGCCGATCTCGAAGGTGAGCGCGTCGTTGTCCTCGTCGCCGCGGCCGACGAGCACCTCGAAGCCATCGATCGTGAGCGTGCGGTACGGCCGCCCCTTGCTGCCCATGCCGGCCCTCGCCGTCAGCCGGACGCCGCGCCGGCGCGCGGCCCGGCGCCCGATTGCGCGGGCCTCGCCGGGGCTCTCACCTCGCCCGTCACCTCGGCGGCGAGCCACGCGAGCAGGTCGCGCACGACCTCCTCGCGGTTGATCTCGTTCAGCATCTCGTGTCGCCCGCCGGGGTAGAACCGCTGTGTCACCCTGCGGAGGCCGGCGGCGCGGTACGCCTCGATCATCTGGGTGACGCCCCGGAGCAGCCCGCCGACCGGGTCGCGAGAGCCGGAGAAGACGTAGATGGGCAGGTCCTTCGGGATCTGCGCGAGCCGCTCGGGCCGCGCGAGGTCCACCATCGCGTCGAGCAGGTCGACCCAGAGCGAGGTCGTCGCGGGGAAGCCGCAGCGGGGATCGGCGATGTACCCGTCGACCTCGGCGCGATCGCGAGAGAGCCAATCGAACGGCGTGCGCGTCGGCGCAAACACCTTGTTGAAGCTATCGAAGCTCATCGTCTGGAGGATCTGGCTCTTGCCGCGCTCGCCCAGCCGCCTCCGCTCTGCGCGGGCCACGAGCCGGCCCGCGTCCACGAGCGCGTTCGCCTTGCCCGAGGCGCCGGAGAGCACCGCGCCGTCGATCGAGCCGCCGTGCTCGATCAAGTACCTCTGCGCGAAGGCGGCGCCCATGCTGTGGCCGAAGAGGACGACCGGCAGGCCAGGGTGCTCGCCCCGCTCGCGCGCGATGAGCTGCGCGAGATCGCGGACGACCCGCTGGAAGCCGCCCTGGCTCGCGAAGAAGCCGAGCTCGTCGCTCCCGCGCGCCGTCGCCCCGTGGCCGCGGTGGTCGTTCGCGTAGACGGCCCATCCGGCGGCGCAGAGCGCCTGCGCGAGGCGCGCGTAGCGGCCCGCGTGCTCCGACATGCCGTGCGCGATGTGGAACACGCCGCGCGCCGCGCCCTCCGGGAGCCAGCGGTACACGAAGAGCTCTCGACCGTCGTCCGCCTGAAACGTGAAGGTGTCCGCGGGCATCGGGAGCGGACCCTACCACCGCTCCGCGCTCGGCTGACCACGATTCTCGATGCTTCGGCGCCAGAAAGGAGTTTTCGGTACGGTCCTCCATGGCATGACGTTCGCACAAGAGCCCGGCCATGCCCGAGCGCCGATCGTTGCCCGTGCTCTCGTTGCGCGACACCGTCCTCTTCCCTGGGATAGCGACGCCCATCACGGTCGGACGGCTGAAGACGCTCCGCGCGGTGGAGGCCGCTCTCCGGGTCGAGGGAGAAGACAAGCGCATCTTCGCGGTCGCCCAGCGCGACGCGGCCGAGGAGCCCACCGCGGGCGGCCTCTTCTCGATCGGCGTGATCGCCCGCATCACCCAGGTTCAGCGCTTCGGGTCGGGCCTTCAGCTCGTGCTCTACTGCGAGCGGCGAGCGGCCGCGCCCCGCTACACAGAGGTCGACGGCGTGATCCGCGCCCCCGTCATCGAGCTCGCCGATCTCCCCCTCCGTCCAGAGGAAGACGGCGCCCTGGAGGCGCTCTCCCGCGAGGTGCGCGAGCGCGCCGTCGAGTACGGCCGCCACCGCGGCGCGCCCGAGGACGTGCTCAAGCAGTTCGTCGGCAGCATGTACGGCCCGGCCGAGCTCGTGAACCACATCGCCTTTTACTTGGACCTCCCGACCCCCGAGAAGCAGGCGCTGCTCGAGATCCTCTCGACGGAAGAGCGGATGCGCAGCCTCGCGCTGCACCTCTACCGGCAGATAGGCATCGTGGAGACCCAGGAGAAGATCAGGACGACCGTCGAGGAGGAGCTCGGCGAGCGGCAGCGGGAGATCTACCTCCGCGAGCAGCTGCGCGCGATCCAGAAGGAGCTCGGCGAGGAGGACGACGAGAACGCCGCGGCACGTCTGGAGCACAAGCTGCAGCGGGCCAACCTGCCGCCGGAGATCCTGCAGGAGGCCCGGCGCGATCTCGCGCGGCTGCGGCGCATGGGACGGGAGACGTCGCCCGAGGCGCAGGTCCTCATGACGTGGCTCGAGTGGGTGGCGGATCTGCCCTGGAACCAGCGGACCGATGACCACGTCGATCTCGATCGGGCAAGGGCGGTCCTCGACGAGGATCACTACGGCCTGGGCGACGTGAAGGACCGCATGCTCGAGTTCCTGGCCGTCCGGAAGCTTCGCATGGATCAGGCGAGGAGCGAAGGCGAGCGGAGCCGCGCGGTCTCCCGCGGGCCGATCCTGCTCTTCCTCGGCCCGCCCGGGACCGGCAAGACGTCCATCGCGGAGTCGATCGCGCGGGCGCTCGGGCGCAAGTACGTCCGCGTCTCGCTGGGCGGGGCGCGCGACGAGGCGGACATCCGCGGCCACCGGCGCACGTACGTGGGCGCGATGCCCGGGCGCATCCTCCAGGGCATCAAGCGGGTGGGCTCGAAGAACCCTGTGATCGTCCTCGACGAGGTCGACAAGCTCGGCGCCTCCTTCCAGGGCGATCCCGGCGCGGCGCTGCTCGAGGTGCTGGATCCCGCGCAGAACGACGGCTTCGTCGATCACTACCTCGGACTGCCGTTCGACCTGTCCGAGGTGCTGTTCATCTGCACGGCGAACTTCCGGGAGACGATCCCTCCTCCGCTGTTCGACCGGATGGAGACCGCGCTGTTCGCCGGATACACGGAGCAGGAGAAGCACGAGATCGCCCGGAAGTACCTGCTCCCGCGCCAACGGAAGGAGTGCGGGCTGCACGAGGAGCAGCTGCGCGTGACGGGCGCGGCGCTCGGCGGGATCATCAGCGGATACACGCGCGAGGCGGGCGTACGGCAGCTGGAACGGACGCTCGGCGCGCTGGCGAGGAAGGCCGCGCGGAGGATCGCGGGCGGCGAGATCGAGCGGGCTCTTGTGAGCGCCGAGGCGGACGTGAAGGATTTGCTCGGCCGCGCGAGGATGCGCCTTGAGCGGAGGCTGCAATACGATCAGCCCGGTGTCGCGACCGGCATGTATTACACGCAGATGGGTGGCGATATCATGCACGTCGAGGCGAGCGTGATGCCCGGCAAGGGCGATTTCGTCCTCACGGGGCAGCTCGGCGACGTCATGAAGGAGAGCGGCCGCGCGGCGCTGAGCTATGCGCGCGCGCACGCGGCGGAGCTCGGCGTGCCGTCCGACCGGCTGCAGCGTCGCGACATCCACATCCACGTCCCGGCGGGGGCGGTGCCGAAGGACGGGCCGAGCGCGGGCGTGACGATGGCGGTGGCGCTTGTGAGCGCCCTGTCGGGCAGGCCGGTGAGGAGCGACATCGCGATGACGGGGGAGATCACGCTTCGCGGGACGGTGCTGCCGATCGGGGGGATCAAGGAGAAGGTGCTCGGGGCGCACCGGGCGGGGATCTTCGAGATCCTGCTCCCGGCGGACAACGAGGCGGATCTCGACGATCTGCCGGCCGAGGTGAGGAGCTCGCTGGAGTTCTACCTTGTGAACACGCTCGACGAGGCGATCGCGCTCTGCCTGCGGCTCCGCTCGATCCCCCTGGAGGCCCCCGGGGAGATGCCGCACGCGCGGGCGTCCTGAGGCGGAGCCGGGCGGTGCAGGCGCGGCGCACGGGCGATCGCCTCGTGCCCTCGAAGGGGCGCCGGGGCCTGAGCCACGGGCCCTTCAGGGCCACCATGGCGGCCTGGAGCGCCCGCTCCGGGGCGCGGGCGAGACACGGCGTGCCTGCCGGGCGCGCGCTTCAGGTGGGCGGGTGGGAGGCCGGCGTGCCCTGGGAGACCGGCGTGCCTCCGCCGCCGAGCGCGTCGGCCAGCGCGGCGGCGGCCGCGGCGGCGAAGGCGTCGTGTGTG
Source organism: Sorangium sp. So ce375 (assembly GCF_051473855.1). Classification (NCBI taxonomy): domain Bacteria; kingdom Pseudomonadati; phylum Myxococcota; order Polyangiales; family Polyangiaceae; genus Sorangium; species Sorangium sp. So ce375. Next base: position 1,329,715 of record NZ_CP150335.1, on the reverse strand, counting down.
GCGGGCTCGGTCCAGCGCACGGCCTCGCGGGCGTCGAGCGCGTGGTGGGTCTCGACGAGGATGGAGGGCATGGCGGGGCGGCGCAGCACGAAGATGCGCTGTCCCGGGGGGTGCCGGTCGACGAAGACGCCTGGCTGGGCGGTGTCCGGCTCGTACAGGCCGCTGTAGGCGGCGCCGTCGTAGGGCAACAGGCCTGCTTCCTCCATGCGCCTGGCGAAGCCGCGCGCGAGGGCGAGCCGCAGGGCGCAGAGGGCGGGATCGCCGTCGTCGGACCAGAGCACCGCGAACCCCGGCGCGGCGAGGCTGAGCGGGCACTGGCGGCCCTGGCCGGGCGACCACGTCTCGGTCCTGCCGCGCACGTCCGAGTGCAGGCTCACGAAGGCGTCGGCGCCCCACCGGGCGGCGTCGTCGACGCGCTCCGCGTAGGGCAAGGGCCGGTCGCCGGTCCTGCCCACGCGCGCCTCGAAGCGGCCCGTCGCGTTGAGCCGCTCGGCCAGCGCGCGCGCCGCGGCGAGGGTGAAGTCCTGCTCGTCGACGCAGAAGCAGGAGACGTTGCCGGAGTTGCCGGGGGCGCCGTGGCCGGCGTCGAGGTAGATGCGGCGGACCCCGAAGTCCGGCGGGAACACGGCGGAGGGGGCGACGACGCGGGCTCCTGGAAAGGGCCACCCGCTCGGCGCCATCGGGAGCTTGAGGGCGCGCCGCGCCGCGGTGTCGCGCGGGTGTCCAGCGGCGAACCCCCGTGCGAGGGCGGCGGCGCCGGCGGCGCCGGCGAGACCGAGGACGAGCTTCCTGCGCGAGAGCACCGCAGCTCCGCTTGCTATCAAAGGCGGGGCGCGACGTCAGGTTCTCGGCAAGCGAGCGTGGGCCAGGTGACGGAGGGCGGCGCGCCGCTCGACGCCGTGGGATCGCCCGGGACGTCTGCGCGATCGTGCCCCCGGCGCGTTCCTCCGCACCTCGTGCCAGATCCTGCTACTGGGCCGGCGTGTAGCAAACCTCGAGCTTCGGCCGGCGCGCGACGTTCACTTGCTCGCTCGAGCGGATCTCGGTCCGACCGTTCACATCCTGGAGCGCGATGCCGTAGTTCGGGGAACCATCCACCCAGGACTGGACGAGGGCCGCCACGCTGGCGGTCACGACGGCATCCGCTTGGGCGGCGGTGGAGATCGTGGCCTCGACGGCCGGGGTATACCCGGGGAAGTTGCCGGCGTGAGCGGTCGACTCCTGCCAGGGGCCGTTCACGCGGTGCACCTCGATGGTGGTGGCGCTCGCCTTCCACGGGTGGGACAGCGAGAGGGTCGCGGACTCGACGTCGGAGCCCGCCGGGATGAACGACAGATCGAAGGCCAGCACGCCCGGCATCGGGCCCTCCGGCAGCGTGTTCGTGACGATGTACGGGTAATCACCGTACGCCCACGAGACGCCAGGCTGGATATGGGTATCCTGCACGCTGCCGTAGGTGCCGCGCTGCACGACGACGCACTGGGCCTGGACATCGCAGGCGTCGCCGATGCCGTCGGCGTCGGCGTCGGCCTGGGACGGGTTGGGCTGCGCCGGGCAGTTGTCGCACGAGTCGAACACCCCATCGAGATCCGTGTCGGCGGCGACCACGGTGACATTATCGAGGAGCGTCCCCTGGCCGTTCGAGACGCCCAGGTCGTTGAACTGGAGGCGCGTCGTCGTGCCGGAGGCCACGAGGGTATAGGTATAATTGACCCATGCGGAGCTGGCGGTCGTGAGCGTGGCCACCGGCTGGCCGCCCCAGACGACGCCTAGCACGTTCTGGCTCGCGTTCGTGCCGGGGCGCGCGGCGAAGGCGAACCGGAGCTGGTAGGTCGCTCCCGGAACGGTCGTGAGATTCTGATAGACGCCGCTCGAGTCCGTGGCGTCCAGCTCGAGGTGCTGGGCGCCGTGCGCGGGGCTCATGCCGTTCGAGTGGTCATGGATCTGGATCTGACCATAGGCGGCCTGCCAGCCGGAAATCGAGCCGTTGTATATCGACGACGTGCCGGACCACACGTCCGGCGATTCGAAGCTGCCGTTCGTGACGATGTTGCCGGAGGGGAGCACCGAGCAGGAGACGAGCGCCGCCGCGCCCTCCCCGATGGCGTCTTCGTTGTCGTCGTGCGGCTCGGCTGTAGCCATGCAGCCGGAAATCATCGAGGCGAGCGCGAACGTAAAGGTAGAGATCGACAACAGATGATAGGCGGTCCTCATGGGAGAGCTCCTCGTTGCGGCGCCGGCATGGGCGGCGCCGCGTTGTGCGGCGAGCTGCCGCACGTTGTGGACTTTAAAAATACTATTTCCAAACAGGGAAGACGCTGATACGGTGCTCCATTTGCCCGGAGGCGGAGCGCTGAAGGAGTCATTCGTCAACCAGCGCGTGCGGCACGACGGCACGACGAGACGGCCGTTACCAGGCGCTCGCCTCCCGGATCGTGGCAGACCTCGTGCCCCTGGCCCCCAGGAGGATCTCACCCCCTTGGGGGGATGAGGGCCGTCGCCGGCCGGGCGAACGATGGACGAAGTCGGGCGAGCGCGGTCACGAGCGACTCTTGCAGCAGTCAGCCGTAGCGCTGTCTGGTTATATCACGAAATGGGCGCGCGGATCATCGTCTTTCGCACCAGCCACCACCACAACGCAAAGGCCTGTCCCCTGATCTCGTGAGAAAAAGATCCATTGTGGGCACCGAGGGCGCGGAGGGAAGAGGAGAGAGAGAAATTCTTCATCTCTCAGCTTTCCCCTGCGCCTCGGCGTTTCGGCGTTTCGGCGCTTTCGTTGCCTCTGCGATTCAATTTCGCCACGTCACGGAACTGGGGCAAAAATGGACACTGGGGCAAAATGGGGCGGCCGGGCCCGCTCACCCCTCACCCGCTCTCCGCTCCCGCAGCGGCACGAGCAGCCAGAGAAAGACCACCGAGATCACGGTCCCCAGGGCGAACAGGCCTGCATAGCCGAGCCGCTGGGCCAGCGCGCCCGACAGCCACACCGCGGGCGATTTCCCGAGCACCTCGACGCTGGCCAGCAGCGTATAGTGCGTCGCGCCGACCGACCGGCGGACACGCGACATCATGAATGCGAACACCGCCGTCGTGAGGGCGCCGCCGAAGAGGTGCTCGGCCACGGTGACGGCGACGACGGCCCCCGCGGTGGGCGACCCTGCCGCGGCGAGGTACCACTCGCCCGCCATCGCGACGGTCCGCAGCGCCGAGGTCGCCCCGACGGCGGCGAGCAGCGGGATCCGCTGCGACAGGAGGCCTCCCGCGAGCGAGCCGGCGATCGACGCGACGAGGCCGTAGGTGCCCACCCAGAGGCCGATCCGGTGCGGCGGGAAGCCGGCGTCGACGAGGAACGGCTTGAACATCATGTCGACCATCGCCTCGCCGAGCTTGTAGGTCCCGAGGAACGCGACGACCCAGAGCGCGCCCGGCGCCCTCAGGGCGGCGAGGACCGTGGCGAGCACCTCGCGGAGCGACCGGCGCGCGCGCGCCTCGACCTCGGTCGTCGGGGGCTCGCGCAGCGCGAGCGAGGCCATCGCCGAGAGGAAGACGAGCGCCGCCATCGCGCCGAACTGGCCACGCCAGCCGATCCAGGCGCTCGCCCACACGAGCAGGCCTCCGGCGACGAGCATGCCGACCTTGTAGCCGACCACCTGCGCGGCGTTCGCCAGGCCGAGCTCGCCGTGTCCGAGCAGGTCGATCGCGAGCCCGTCGACGGCGATGTCCTGGGTGGCCGCGAGCAGGTTCATCAGGAAGACCAGCGCGAGCAGGACGCCGAGGTGGCGCGACGGCGGGACGAACGCGGCGGCCGCGCACGTGAGCGCGAGCAGCACCCCGAGCGGCAGGATCCACGAGCGGCGCCTGCCGATCCGCTCCCAGCCGTAGCGGTCGACGAGCGGCGCCCAGAGCGCCTTGGCCGCCCAGGGGAGCGCGAGCGCGCCGGCGAAGCCCACGCCGGAGAGCGAGACGCCGCTCGCCCGCAGGAAGACGGGGAGCGCCGTCGCCTGAAAGCCGAACGGGATGCCCTGCGCGAAGTACAGCGCGGCGAGGGCGGCGATCTTGCTAAAGTTCGTTCGAGTAGGCGTTCGACTGGGCGTTCGAGTGGGCGTTCTATCCTGCATTCGAAGGTGCGTTCGACTGGGCGTTCGGTCCGTCACGAGCCAGAATCGTAACCGGGCGGACGAGGCGCGGTCGCATGAAACGTCGACACTGAGGTTCGATCCCGATCGAGGATGTCGATGACCACACCGCGCCGACTCCCCACGTCTCCCGATCGCGCGAGTCTGGCCCGATGATCGCGGACACGTTCTCTCCGCGGTCGCTTGCGCCGGCGGGGGAGGTGCGGGTGCGATGGCTGGGCACGGCGGGGTTCGCGATCGAGCACGCCGGCACGGTCGTGCTCATCGATCCTTACGTCACGCGCGCCTCGCTCCGCCGCTGTCTGCTCGATCGGCTCGTCCCCGACGCCGCCGCCATCGCTCGCCACGCGCCGCGCGCCGACGCCATCATCGCCGGCCACACCCATTTCGATCACGCTCTCGATATCCCGGAGATCGCGCTCCGCACGGGGGCCACGGTCTTCGGATCCCGCTCCGCGGCGGCCCTCTGCCGGGCCGCCGGCGTCCCCGCGGCGCGGGTGCGCGACGTCGAGCGCGCGCCGGGGGGCGAGCCCGTCGTCGCCGAGGTCGGCCCGTTCGAGCTGCGCTTCTTCCCGAGCGCTCACTCCCGCCTGCTGCTCGGCCGGGTCCCCTTCCCTGGCGACATCTCCGATTGTGACCAGATCCCTCTCCGGGCCGAGCGCTACCGGTGCGGCGCCGTCTTTGCGGTGGAGATCCGGGTCGCGGGGCGGCGTATCGTCCACCTGGGCAGCGCGGAGCTCGTCGAGGCGGGCCTCGATTGCAAGGAGCCCGATCTGCTCCTGCTCTGCGTGGCCGGCTGGACCGCCTCGCGCCGCTTCCCCGAGCGCGTCGCACGCGCCCTGTCGCCGCGCGCGGTGCTCTTCTCGCACTGGGACAACTTCTTCCTTCCCATGGATCGCCCGGCCATCGCGCTTCCTGCGATGCAGGGAGAGCGGCTGGCGGAGCGGCTGGGCCGCGCGTCGCGCGACGTGAGGATGGGCGTGCTGCCGCTGCTCGGCGAGGTGTGGATTTAGGAGCCGCTTCCGGAAATCGTGTTTGTCGAACGGGAGGCTCTACTCACACGGGCGGCCGCCTCGCCGGGTTCGATGCGCCTGGTCCATAGGCGGTCGTCGACTTATTCGAGGACCGATTCGAGCCGGCGAGCTCATCGACTGCTGCTAGAGCACCGAACAGGCTGAAACTTGCCTGAATTCAATGGTCGCGAGCCCCTACCGATCTGCCAGGAAGCAAGCTCCAAGGGCAAGGAATGCAGGAAAGAGAGCAACCGCAAGGGCGCAAGGGGCGCAAGGGACCAGAGACGAGATATATTCTTGCCTTCCCCTTGCGCCCCTCGCGCCCTTGCGGTTGCTCTTCCCTTGACGGGCCTGTCGAAACGATGCGACCAGCATCGCCCCCGCTGGTCACTTTCCGTGAGTGAGCGACAGAAGGCCTCCTTGGCCCTCACACCGGGTTCGCGCTGAAGAGCGCAGACACATAACCGCCCTCCCCCGGCTCACTCCGGACACGCCGCGTCGCACCCCTCGCCGCCGCAGTCGACGCCGAGCTCGTCCCCGTTCTCCACGCCGTCCTTGCACATGGGCGGCTCGCACGCTCCGGCCCAGCAGACCCCGCTCTCGCAATCCTCGCCGGACGCGCACCCGCGGCCGTCCGGGCAGCGACGAGGGCACGTGCCGCTGCAGTCGACGCCGGTCTCATTGCCGTTCTTCACGCCGTCGTCGCACGTCGGAGCCTTGCAATGGGCCATCGCGCACACCCCCGACTGGCAATCCGCCCCGACCTTGCACGGGTCCCCGTCCTTGCACGGCTTGCACGGTCCACCGCAGTCCTGCGACGTCTCTCCGCTCGCCGCGTCGAGCGCCTGGTTGACGCAGTGGACCGGCACGCAGAGCACCCCATCGCACGCCAGCCCGTCGGGACAGTGCAGCGCGGGATCCTCGGCGAGGCACTCGACGCAGCGCCCCTTGTAACACCGACCCGAGCCCGAGACGGGGCAGATCACGTTATCGAGCGGCGCGCTGAGCGGCTGATCGTAGTCGCAGAAATCGGTCGTGCACTGGTTGCCGTCGTTGTACACGTCGTAGGCCGGCACGCTGATCACGTTCCCGTCCCAGGTACACTCGTCCTGCTTGCAGTCGCCGCGGATCTGCAAAGTGAGCCGCCCCGGCCTGGTCTCGATCTCGCATCGCCCCCTCACGCACCGCCCCGCGCCGCACCGCGGGTCCGGCGGCCCTGGGCAGTGCGCGTCGCGTTGGCACCACCGCGTCGGTGGGTCGATCACGCCCGAGCACTCCGGCGTCCCTTCCGCACACTCCTCGCAGGACCGGCACTTGAGAAAGCAGTCCGGCTCCTTCTCGCCCGGCGGGCAGCAGATCACCTGGCCCGGCTCGGCGCACACGCAGCTCTCCTCGATGCAGACCGTGCCCGGCACCATCTGATGGCTGGACAGGCAATCGTCCGTGGTCGCGCAGTCGCCACCCATGTACGGGACGTCACCGCACGCAAAAGGAAACCCCAGTGCCGTGAGAGAAAGAATCCCCACGACCCAATGCTTGACAGAGATCATCGCGTGTCCAGTCCTCCGGCACAAGGCTGTGCAACCGGCGCCCTGGCGGCCCCAATCCGCCGGGGTGTCGTTGGCCTGATCCTCGAACGGGCGCAGTATGCCGCGCCCCGCCCGCCGCCGTCACGCAAGTTTTCGACAGCAGACCTCCTGGGAATGCCGGCGTCCGCTCAGGCGCCGCGACGGCGCGAGAGCGTGCTCCCGGATCGCGGCGGCGCCCTCCAGCCCGTGCTCGCATCGCCGTGGCAAGGCTCGGCGTCCCCGCGGCGCGCGTCGGGTCGCGCTCGCAGGCGACGTCGTGCAGCCCAAGCCGCACGGCGGCCAGCGCGCTCCACCACCTGCGCCAGCACCGACTCCGAGCCCCAGAGCGAGAAGGGAAAGGTCACGCGGTGGCCGTCCGCGTCGCGCGAAGGCCGAGCCCGCGGCGCGCTCCAGCATCGGCAGGCGGCGGCGCTTGTCGAGCAACCAGGGGTTCTCTTCCTTGATGTCCGGGTCCAACTCGAACGGCCCTCGAGGCGGTGGCGTCAGCCCGCACTGAAGCTCATAGACGAGCTCGTCCAGCCGCACCCGCCCGCAGCGTCCTCCGCACGGGGCCTTTGCTGCACTAGCTGTGGAGGTCGAGGTGCACGTCGGCAAGATCGACGAGGCCATGGGCTCACGACATCGAAATATCGATCTCGGGGAACCCGACGCACTCCATTTCGAACCGCGAGAGCCGGCCAATTGCCTCATACTTGGATAGCATCGTCGGGATCAAGTAGAGCGCGCCATACAGCGCTTGAAATGCATCGATGCCGGCTCCATGGGACTTATGGGTGTCCCCCGCCCCAGTGACTTCTACGTCAGCTTCCCAGCACAGGGCTGCTGACCTGTACTCGGGCGCCCAGACTCGAACCTGGATATTTTCTCGGCTCCCGTTCGGTAATGTTAGCATGATGGAGCGTTCCGCGATCGGGTCCGGCATGACCACCAGCTAGCGCACTGGTAGGCAATGTCAAGTGCCCGAGCTCAGCAGGAGCTTAGGCACTTCTCCTGCCCATTGTTGCGCGCCTGTACGCAGATGCTCTTCAGGAACATGGGCGCGCGCTCTTCACAGTAAAGATCCCATCGGCTCGATAGCGCGAGGCATGCAGTAGGGCAGCTGGATCTACACTTATTGTGGCCAGCGGCTCGACCTTGCATGTGTTCCCGCAGGCACATAGCTGTTTCCCCATGCGTCAAGAGCGCGGCTCCGCCTGCCGCTCCACACATGAGCTGCCAGATGTCGGCCCCATCGTCCACCGCATCTTCGCACCTGCCTCGTGTGGCTCGAACTTCCATGGGGTCAACCGCGGTACGACTCTCCTCATCAGGCACAGCCTCCGATCCCGGTGTCGGGTCCAACGCGCACGCGGAGATGGAACAGCAGATTATGACGGTGGTGATGGCGTCGAATTCTCGCATGTCGGCACCTTGCGATCGGCGTGCCGGTCTGAGGTGTGCTGGCGTGGGGCGCGTCATCAGCGCTGCGTTTGCCCAGGTCTTTAGGGCAAAGCGTAGGTGTGCACGACGCCGCGTCAATTTATCGCCATCATCATCTATGCTGAATCTCGTGTCTTTGCTGGCCCTTGGTCAACCGGCAATCGATGGATGGGAAGAACGCATCATGATGCCGGGTCCTCCATCGATTTGCATGAAAGCCAGCCCTCGCGGCGGCCGCATCCCGAGCTTGCCACCATAACTACAGCACTCTAGCGCTAAGGTAATGGGTGTTCTCTGGAGCAGACGGTGCCGCGCGGCATCCAGGTCAAGGAGTGACGGCGCTGGCATCGCCCTGGCCCGAGCTTGGCCGCGCTGCCGGCAAGGGATCGAGGCGAGGTGGGCGGCGCCTTCTCCGCGGCAGCGGGGGCGCTGGGGTCGAGGTGCGCGTCGGCGAACTCGGGACGTCCGCCGTCCAGGTGGTCGAACTCGGCCACGCCGCCCCCGAGGGCGAAGGGCGAAGGGCGGAGCGGCTGGCGTCGGCGAAACGGGCGCCGCGGGGCGCTCCTCGGCCGGGCTCATCTCCTCCGGGTAGAAGCGCCGCGCGAGTTCGGGGACGTCGATGCCCACCTAACCGGGACGGCGCGGCCGCCCCGATGTTCACCTGGCGCGCCGGCGGGTCCGGCTGTCACGCGATCGGTGGCTGCTCCGGCGCGCCCGGCGCCGCGGCCGGCGGCGGAGTCGCGGCCGGCGCCGACGTCGGCGCGGCGGGCTCGTCCTCGCCGGTCTCGGGATTCACATCCGCGATCGCGCGCCGCGAGCGCAGGTATTGCCCGATGGCCTCGTCCTGCTGAAGGATCGGCGCGAGCAGCGCGAGCCGGGCCTCGGTCCCCTCGCGTGTGCGCTCGTGGTGCTTGCCCAGGATGATGGCGACCGCCTCGAGCAGGAGCCCCTGGCCCTCGGCGCGCGCCGCGCGCACCCGGCCCCAGTCGATGAGCGACGGCGGCGGCGCTTCGAGCGCCTCGCGGTACTGGACGGCGAGATCCGCGAGGCGGGTGACCAGGCGGCCCAGGCCGAACTCCCTCACCGCCGGGGCGAGCTCGCCCTTGAGCAGGGCGGCGATATCATCGACGGCCGCGAGCTCATCGATATAAGGCAGGGAGGTGATCGCCTGCACGCTCACCGGGAAGATCGGCTTCAGGAAAGCCGCCACCTCCTTGTGGACGGGATCGTCGGGCGCGGCGCCCTGCGTCTGCGCGACGACATGATCGCGAATCGCGCCGAGCGTGCGGTCGACGAGCACGTCGATGCGCTGGGCGGCCGGGTTCGCCCCCGTGGCCGCGGGCTCGCCCGCCCAGCGACGCTCCATCGCGCGCGTGGCGAGGTCGTGCTCGATGGCGACGTCGCAGTGCTTCACGAGCTCCGTGAAGCGCTGCACCTTGGCGATGGCGCGGACCTGACGGAGCGCGAACAGCCGGCGGCCGGTGGTGAAGACATACAGGTTGAAGATCGACTCGAGCGTACCATCCATGAAATCCTCCCTTCGGGGGAAGCGGAGAACGTACACGGAAGGAGCCCACGGTCGGCAAGCGGAGACCATTGAATGGTGAGCGGATAGCACGGAGTCGACGCGCTCGAGCTATCGAGCTATCGAGCCAGCTCCGCTCACCGTGGCGCTTTCGGCTCGCTGCCCGATCGCCAAGGCGAGCGCATCGCTCGACGAGGATCCGGCCCCTGTTTCCAGTCCTCCGGGAGCAGGGGCCTGTAGCTCAGGGAAGCGTCACCGCGGCTTCCGGTCAGACGTGTTGCAGGGCTCCGCTCGTACAAGCTGCTCGAGGGGGTTCGACCCTCCTCGAGCCTGGCCTTGGGCCTGGTCGTAGGAGGCTCGACCCCCGTCCAACCTGACCTTGGGCCTGGTCGCAGGGGGTTCGACGCCCCTCAAGCCTGGCCCGGCGCCTGCTCGCAGGGGGACTCGAGCCCCGTCCAGCCTGGCCTTGGGTCTGATCGTAGGCGACTCGATCCCCGTCCAGCCTGGCCTTGGGCCTGGTCGCAGGGAGGCTTGACCCCCCTCAAGCCTGGCCCGGCGCCTGCTCGCCGGGGGGTTCGACCCCCGCCAGCCTTGACCTGCACACCGACTGGGGGCGCATTGACCGCGGGGGGGAGCCCTGCGAACCTAGACTCCCGAAAGGGGAGGCGATGCCCGGCATATCAGGTGCAAAGCTGTCCGCCATCCTGCTCGCGGCGATGTGGGGTACGTTACGGTTCCGGCTTGCACGATCACGATCGGCCCCGGGCAGGGTGACGCGGCCGCGGAGGGGAGCGCGGCGGGCGACGACCGAGAAAGCCGGGAAGCGAGACGACGCCCGAGGCGCCAGGTGAGCCGGAGGCGCCGGCCGAGCCAGAGCAGCCGGCCGAGCCAGAGCAGCCGGCCGAGCCAGAGCAGCCGTCGTTCGAGGACCTGGATCCGCAGGAGCTGGCGCTCGCCTCGGCGAAGGCCGGGTTCGCCGCGTATTACCTGACAGGAACCGTGGAGTCGCTCGGCCTCGACCCCGCCACGCTCGACGAGGCCACGCTCGCACAGCTCGTCGAGCAGTACCTGCCCCTGGCGGCGGCCGAGGCGGACAGGTGGCTCGAGAGCCTCGACCCCGCCACGCTGCCGCTAGCCGTCATTCCGCGGGGCGAGTGCGAGGAGAAGTTTGGCTGCCCCTACAGCACGCGGTGTCAGATCAACCCGCCACCCGTGCGCCACGCCTGCTTCGTGACCGACTGCGATGATGCAAAGTGCCGCCAGTGCCCTGAGGTGTTCAGCGAGATCGCATCGCGCCTCATCTTCAAGTCCTGGTGTTCATACGTCTGCATACAAACCGGGATCTCCCCGCCCCCGGTGGTCGCCGTTGGCATCGGCTTCATCACCTACTTCGGCGGCAAGTTCTCCGGAGTCATCTGTCTCCCCCCGTGAGGCCTGCTATGTGCAAGCGTGACGAGGAGTGCATCCAGGAGTTGGCGGACGCGATCTACGAGAGCTTCAAGGCCCAGGATCCCACCTATGCGACTCCGCGGACCAAAGCCGGGATCGACGAAGCCATTAGATTCGCGACGCTCGTGGCGACCGTCCAGCTCACCATGGGCATCCTGGCCGCGCGACGCTTCCGAGCGAAAGTTGTGCAGAAAGCACCGATGCGAGACAAGCTCCTGGATCTCCTCGACAGGTATCTCGTGGCGGTGACTACAGTCAATACAGCAGCCGATGCGCCAATCCTGCGCACCATCGAGCTCACACGCCAGATGCGCGGCCTCTTGGAGACGTGGGAGTTCAGCCTCGACGCCCCGGAGCCGATCGTGAGCGTCGCGCGCGCGTGGCTCGCGGCCTACGAAACTCCCGAGCCACCCGAAGGCTGGGACGAGTGGCCTGGCCTCGACGTCGTACCTCCTCCGTTCGAGCTCGCTGAGCAGCCCTCGCGAGGCGGCCCGTAAGCCCCCGGACCGGCGCCATCTCGGCAGGCGCCAGGATCGAGCATTCGCTTCAATCGGTTCCTCGCGCCCCACGCCTGTCCGTCGTCGCGGCTGCATCGCGGCGAAGGTCATCGGCATCCAAGCCGAAGCCTGTCGTCATGCGAGGTGAGGCCATCGTTATTACCCGGCCGCGAACCCGTCATCATCGGCCCGGGACGCATCGTTCCACGGCCTGGCCCCGCCCTCCTACGCCCCATCACGACCCGGCCCTCAAGAACGCCACCTTGATCCGCTTCTTCCCCCACCCGGAGAACTTCACGGTCGCGATCGGATCCGCCCCCGGATCCACGCTCTCCACCACGCCCGGCCCGAACCGCTCGTGGTACACCCGCATCCCGCGCCGCAGCGCGAGCCCCTCGCCGCCCTCTGCGCCCGGATCGACGGCCTCGCGCTCGACATACCGCTCGCCCGGCGCCCGGTCGGGCACGTCCATGCCGCGCACCGCAGCACCCCTCGCCGGCTCGCCCTCCCGCGAGAACCGCGGCCCCCCGAACCGCTCTTCGCCCTGCGCCTGCGCCCCGGGCCTCCGCTCCCGGCCCTCCCACGAGCGCTCCGGGCCGCCGAACCGGGGCCCGGACGCGGCGTACCCGCCGCCCCCGCCGAACCCGCCCTCGACCCGGCGCTGCGCCATCATGCTGGCGGGCGTCGCGATCCCGCGCACCGAGGCCGGCGGCAGATCCGCGAGGAAGCGGCTCGGCAAGCCGTAACGCGTCTGGCCGAAGATCGCCCGCCGCGCCGCGTGCGTGATCCAGAGCCGCTCGCGCGCCCGCGTGATCGCGACGTACGCCAGCCGGCGCTCCTCCTCGATATCGCCCTTCCTGTTCGGATCCTGGCTCCGGAACGGGAATAGGTCCTCCTCCATGCCGGTCAGGAACACCGCGTGGAACTCCAGCCCCTTCGCGGCGTGGATCGTCATCATCGCCACCTTCGGCACGTCCGCGAGCGCGTCGACGTCCGACACCAGGCTCACCCGCTCGAGGTAACCCGCGAGCGTCGCCTCCTCGCCCGCGGCGATCGCCTCCGACTCGTAGTCCACGAGCGACTGCACGAGCTCGCGCAAGTTCTGGAGCCGCGCCTCCGACTCGACGCTGTCGTCCTGCTCGAGCACCTTGGCGTAACCCGACCGCGCGAGCACCTCCTCCGCCAGCGCGCTCGGCGACGCGCTCTTCGCCTCCGTCATGAGCCCGAGGATCAGATCGCGGAAGCCGAGCAGGCTGCGCTTCGCCGCCGGCGCGAGCGGCGGCAGCTGGCCCCCCGGCATCGCCGACGGAGGCACCCTCCCCTCCAGGAGCGGGTCGATCGCCTCGAACAGCGACACACCGAGCAGATCCGCCGCCTGGATGAGCTTGTCGACCGTGCTCTGGCCGATCTTCCGGGCGGGCACGTTGATGATGCGGTTGAGATCCACGTCGCTCTTGGGGTTCGCGATCACGCGCAGGTACGAGAGCAGGTTCTTCACCTCCGCCCGCTCGAAGAAGCGCGTGCCCCCGATGATCTGGTACGGGATGCGCGCCTCGCGCAGCACCTCCTCGAGCACGCGCGACTGCGCGTGGATCCGGTAGAACACCGCGATCTCGTTCGGCGAGACGCCCTCGGCGATGAGCTCGCGGACGCACTCGACCACCCACGCCGCCTCGTCGTGCTCGCTGTCCGCCGCCACCACGTCGATCGGCGTGCCGTCCTGGTTCGCCGTCCAGAGCTCTTTCGGCTCGCGATCGGACGCGTGGCGGATCACGCCGAGCGCGCCCCGCACGACGTGCCCGATCGAGCGGTAGTTCTGCTCGAGCTTCACCACCGTCGCGTGCGGAAAATCGCGCCGGAAGCCGCGGACGATCCGGACGTCCGCGCCGCGCCAGCGGTAGATGCTCTGGTCGTCGTCGCCGACCACGCAGAGGTTGTCGTGGCTCTTGCAGAACGCCCGGACGAGCCGGTACTGCACCTGGTTCACGTCCTGGAACTCGTCCACGAGCACATGGCGGAAGCGCCCCCGGAGATCCTCGCCGGCGAAGCTCGTCGGGTCCTCCGCGATGCGGAGCACGGCGAGCAGGAGATCGTCGAAGTCCACAGCGCTCGCCGCCTTGAGGTGCCGCTCGTACGCCTCGAAGCACCGCGCGATCGCGTCGTCGAAGTAGCCCTTCCGCTCGAACTCGGCGGGCCCCCGCCCCTCCTGCTTCTCCGCGTGGATGCGCGAGAGCACCTGGCGGGGCGGATAGCGCCGATCGTCGAGGTTGAGCTCCTTGAGCACGCGGGTCATGACCGCCCGCTGATCGTCGTCGTCGTAAATGACGAAGTTCTTGTCGAGCCCGGCCGCCTCGTGGTGCCGGCGCAACAGGCGCGCGCACACCGCGTGGAACGTGCCCACCCAGAGGTCCTTCACGATGTCGGCCCCGATGAGCCCCTCCAGCCGGCGCTTCATCTCGGTCGCCGCCTTGTTCGTGAAGGTCACCGCCAAGATCCGGTAGGGCGGGACACGGTGCGTGACGATGAGGTTCGCTATCCGGTACACGATGACCCGCGTCTTGCCGCTCCCCGCGCCCGCGAAGATGAGGAGCGGCCCCGCCGCGTGGCTGGCCGCGCGCGCCTGCGGCTCGTTCAGCTCCTCGTAAGGAAGGCCAGGCTCGGGCGGCGGAGAGCGGTCGGCGTCGTGTTCGGCAAAACGATCCACACGGGGTCGCTAGCACGACCTCCGCGGGAGCGGGAGCCCGCCGAGCCCCGGAGACCCCCGCGGCGCTCCCCGGTTTTTTCCCCGGCAAATCAGGCCCGCTGGCCGTAACCTCGCACGCGCGTGCCCCTCCGGTAGAGCGCCGGGAGGCGCGGCCCGGACGATCGGCACAGGAGAGACCATGCGCATCGCGCTCACGCACAACCTGAAGATCACGAGCTCCGCCGAGGAGGCCGAGTTCGACAGCCCGGAGACGATCGCCGCCATCGCCGGCGCGCTCGAGCGGGCCGGGCACGAGGTGGAGCGGATCGAGGTCAGCGGCCCGGCCTCCCGGGTCCTCGCGCGGCTCGAGGCGCTCCAGCCGGACCTCATCTTCAACACGGCCGAAGGGCACAAGGGCAAGACGCGCGAGGCGTTCTATCCGTCGCTCTTCGACGAGCTCGGCATCCCGTACACCGGCTCCGACGCCTACACGCTGAACGTCGCGCTCGACAAGTCGCTCACAAAGCGCGTCCTCGCGAGCTACGGCGTCGCCACCCCGCGCGCCCGCTTCGTCAACCGGACCACCCTCGAGAGCGGCGCGCTCGATGACATGAGCTTCCCCGTCATCGTGAAGCCCAATTTCGAGGGCTCCTCCAAAGGGATCTTCCGCGAGTGGAGCGTCTGCGAGGACGCGCACCACCTCGCCGAGGTCGTCGAGCGGCAGCTCGCGCGCTTCGAGGCGGGCCTGCTCGTCGAGCACTACATCGCCGGCATCGACGTCGCGTGCGCCTTCGTCGACGGGCTCAAGGACGCGAGCTCCGCGCGCTCGAGCGGCACCGGCACCCCCGAGGGCGTCCTCACCCCGATCGAGTTCGTGATCGATCCCCAGGTGCCGGGCAGCTACAACGTGTACGACTTCAACCTGAAGCACGCGAAGCCCGAGCACGTGACGCGCCGGCCCGCGCAGCTCCCCGCGGCCACGATCGAGCGCATCCGGTCGCTCACGGCGCGCGTCGTGCGCGCCCTGGACCTCAAGGACCACGCCCGCTGCGAGTTCCGGGTCACGCCGTCCCCCTCGCGCAACCAGGGCGACGACGTCCACTTCCTCGAGGTCGACGGGCTGCCCACGCTCCAGCCGGGCGCCAGCGTCTTCGTCGCCGCGGCGCAGCGCGGCGTCGACTTCGACGGCGTGATCCGGGCCATCGTGCGGAGCGCCTGCAAGCGGCGGGGGCTCCTGCCGCTCTTGGAGAGCAACCAGCCGCGCCGGGCGAAGCGGACCACGCTCCGCGTCGGCTTCACCTACAACATGAAGCGGAGCGACACCGCCGCGGGCGACAAGGCGGGCCCCGGCGCGATGCACGACCTGGAGGCCGAGTTCGACTCGCCGCGCACGATCCAGGCGATCACGAGCGCCATCGAGAGCTACGGCCACACGGTGGTCCCGCTCGAGGCGACCCCGGACCTGCCGCGCGCGCTCGCGGCTTCGGGGGTCGACGTCGTCTTCAACATCGCCGAGGGGCTCCGCGGCCGCGGCCGGGAGGCGCAGGTGCCGGCGCTCTGCGAGCTGCTCGGCATCCCCTACAGCGGCTCGGACGCGACGACGCTCTCGCTCGCCCTCGACAAGGGCCTCACGAAGCAGATCCTGCGGGCCGCCGGCATCGAGACGGCCGAGTGGCAGGTGGTCACGACAGGGCGCGAGAAGCTGAAGCCGTTCCGCTACCCGGTGATCGTCAAGCCCAACGCCGAGGGGACCTCGAAGGGGATCACCTCCGCGTCCGTCGTCAAGGACGAGGCCGCCGCGCGCGCCGCGGCGAAGCAGCTCGTCGATCGCTACCACCAGCCGGCCCTCATCGAGGAGTACATCACGGGCCGCGAGTTCACCGTGGGCCTGCTCGGCGAGCGGCGGCCGAAGGTGCTGCCGCCGATGGAGGTCGTCTTCGTCGACCCGCCCACCTACCCCGTCTACGGCTACGACGAGAAGCAATCGGACACGCCGCGCGTGCGCTTCGAGTGCCCCGCGCAGCTCACGCCGTCGGAGCTCCGCCGCGTCGAGAAGGTCGTGCGCGACACGTTCGCGGCCCTGGCGTGCCGCGACGTGGCCAGGGTCGATCTGCGCATGGCGAAGGACGGCAGGGTGTACGTCATCGAGATCAACCCGCTGCCCGGCCTGACGCCCGACTTCAGCGATCTCTGCGTGATCGCGAAGGTGGCGGGGATGGATTACCGGATGCTGATCGGCGAGATCCTGGCCGGCTGCCTCAAGCGCTACCGCGACGCCCGGGCCGCCGCGGCGCCGCGGCCCGCGTTCACCGCGGCGGCGCCTGCGGCGAGCGCCGCCGCGCCCTCCGCGAGCGCGGCGGTCGCCTCGCCGGCCGCCGACCCGGGCCCGCTGACCGCGCCCGGCCCGGCGCTCGGCGGGCCCGCGCCGCTCCCGCCGGACAGCGCGCCCCTGTCCGACGCGGCCTCGGTCGCGAACCGCGAGGTCGCCGGCCCATGAGCGCGCCCTCGACCGCGCTCAGGCGCCCTCGGCTGCGCGATCTCGGCGTCGCGATCGGCCGCTTTCCGACGGGGCCGGAGAACGCGATCACGGACGTCGCCGGAGTGCGGGTCCACCACGTGACAAAGATCGAGGGCCAGGGCGAGCTCGTCCCCGGCATCGGCCCGGTGCGCACGGGCGTCACCGCGGTCCTGCCGGCCGACGGCGACGTCTTCCTCGATCGGGTGTTCACCGCGAGCTACGTGCTGAACGGCGCCGGCGAGGTGACCGGCCTCTCGCAGATCAACGAGTGGGGCCTCTGCGAGACGCCGATCCTGCTCTGCAGCACGCTCTGCGTCGGCCGCGTCCTCGACGCGAGCGTCGCGTGGCTCTCGCGCCGGCACCCCCAGATCGGCAAGGAGTACGACGTCGTGATCCCGGTCGTCGCCGAGTGCGACGACAGCTTCCTCAACGACACCGTGGGGCGCCATGTGACGCAGGCCGACGTCGACGAGGCGATCGACAACGCCCGGGGTGGCCACGTGGAAGAGGGGTGCGTCGGCGCCGGCACGGGCATGCAGACGTTCCACTTCGCGGGCGGGATCGGCACCTCGAGCCGCTCGGTCCCCGTCGGCGGGGTCGACGCCGTCGTGGGCGCGCTCGTGCTCTCGAACTTCGGCGATCGCGAGCTGCTCCGCGTCGATGGGGTCCCGGTCGGGCGGCTCATCAGCGACCGCTTCAACCACGTCCCGCGGCGGGGCCCCGCCGGCTCGATCATCGTGCTCGTCGCCTCCGACGCCCCCCTCATCCACCGTCAGCTCGCGCGCCTCGCGCGGCGCGCCGCGCTCGCGATCGGCCGGACCGGCGGGTACGCGGCCAACAACTCCGGCGAGATCGTCCTCGCCTGGAGCACCGCGAACCGGGTCCCTCGCATCGCCACGGAGCAGTGGAGCGCTCCCCGGTCGAGCCGCTCGCTCAGCGTTCACCCCCTCGCGCCCGGCCGGCACATGGCCGAGCTCGTCCTCGACACCGAGCTCGACGCGCTCTACGAGGCCACCGTCGACGTGGTGGAGGAGGCGATCCTCAACGCCATGTGCGGCGGCGTCGACATGACCGGCCACAGCGGACACCACGCGCCCGCCCTGCCGCTCGACGCCGTGGCCGAGGTCCTGAAGCGCTACCGCCCCCCCCACCCCTCCGATCCGCCGTCCCGCTTCTAGCGCAGCGGCCCCCTGCCCTCTTGCCCACGCCCCGCAGGGCGACGCTCACTCGGGATCACCGTGGAGGAGCCACTCGTGCGCGGCGTCCTCGTCCCAGAACCGCCGGAGGACCTTGTCCGTGCCGCTCTCGCGCGCCACGCGGTTGAGCTGGAGGGCGACGATGTCGCTCTCGATGATCTCGGCGACGCGCATCACCCCGAGCTCCAGACCGAACTCCTGGACGGCGCGGATCTTCTCCGCCACGTCGGGAGCCATCGGCCTGAACCCCCGAACATCGGCCTTGATCTTGATCTCCCGGCCCTGGAGGCTCTCGCACGCCTTCCTCAGCTCGCTGACGAAGTTCTCCATCTCCTCGAGGCGGACGCGCCCCTCGAGGACGAAATCCACCATGGCGGTCATCCGGTCGACTTTAATCTCGAACACGTTGAGAGACCTCCTGCCGGTTCCCGAAGGGGCGGGATGGGGCCGCGTAATCATACTCCGGATTGCGCAAGGACGAGCCTCGGGATCGCGACGCTCGAGCGGCAACGATGCTGGCGGTCCGCGGTGGGAGGTCAGGGCTGGGGTCGCCGACGCTTCACGCCGCGCGCGGCTCGCCGACGCGGGCCTTGCCCTGTCCGCGCCGCACGGCGATCGCCTGCTCGTAGATGGTCGTGTACCGCGAGAGCAGGGTGGGCCACTGCCGCTCCTTGAGGATCCACGCCCGCGCGTTCTTGCCGACCTGATCGAGGCGCGCTGGATCCTTGAGGGCCTCGACGCACCGCCTCGTGAGGTCGACGCTGTCGCCGGCCTTGAAGACGAACCCGGTCTCGCCATAGCGGACGAGCTCCCCCATCGCCGGGACGTCGCTCACCATCACGGGCCTGGCCATGGCCATCGCCTCGAGCGGCTTCAGCGGTGTCGTGAGCGCGGTCGTCCGGGTCCGGATGCGCGGATAAACGAGCAGGCTCGCCATCGCGTAGATGTTGAACACCTCGTCGTGCGGCACCCGCCCGGTGAAGGTCACCTTGGACTCCACCCCTCGCTCGCGGGCGAACGCCTTGAGCTCCATCTCCTGGCCGCCGGCCCCGGTGATCACGACGTGCGCGTCCGGGATCTCGCGCGCGATATCGCCGATCGCCGCGATGAGCGTCTGGAGCCCCTCGTACGGCTGAAAGGTGCCGACGTAGCCGATGAGCCTCTTCCCGGCGAGCCCGAAGCGCTCCCAGGCGCCGGGCGGGGCCTCCCGCGGCGCGAACTTGTCCGCGTCGACGCCGTTGCCCACGACGTGGAGCGCGTCCGTGCTGCGCACCCGAGGAGCGACGGCGTCCTTCAGGCTCTCGCAGATCGTCACCGTCGCGTCCGCGTACTTGTAGACGATCGTCTCGAGGCCGGCCGCGATCTTGTAAGGCACCGAGTCCTCTTTGAATTTGCCCCGGTCGACGGAGGCGTTCTCCCAGAGATCGCGCACCTCGTAGACGAGCGGCAGCCCGAAGCGGCGCGCCGCCGCGAGCGCCGGCAGCCCGACGAGCATCGGCGAGTGCGCGTGCACGAGATCGGGCTGGAACTCCCGAATCGCGTCCTCGACGCGCGCCTCCAGCGCCCGGACGAGCGAGAGCTCTCTGACCAGCGGCAGCTGCTTGCCGGCGGGCTCGCGCGTCCTCCAGTACGAGATGCCGCCGATCTCCTCCTTCGGCGCGTCCCCCGTCCCTTGCTGCGCCGAGGTCACCACCGCCGGACGCATCCCGTGCTCGGCCTGATGCTTGATGATGTAGTCGCTGCGGATCGTGTACCCCGCAATCACAGGCAGCGACGTATGAAGAACATGGAGCACGCGCAAGAATCACCACCCTTGTTTATGGTGCGTCGCGCAGCCTACCCGAGGCCGTCCCGACCGTCACCAAGCTCCTCCACGCGAGACGTGGGCCGAGCAACGTCGCTCTCGACAGCGCCGCGGCGTCCACGGTGAGCGGCGGGCGGGCCGAGAGCCTAGCTCTCCGCTGCCCCGTTGCGGTACGCTCCGCCGCCGCATGACCCTCAAAATCGCGATCGTCGGCTGCGGCAAGATCGCCGACGGCCACATAGAAGAGATCCAAAAGATGCCGGAGCGGGCTCGGGTCGTCGCCGTATGCGACCTGGAGCTCCTGATGGCCGAGCAGATCGCGGTGCGCTACGGCATCCCGAGCCACTACGACTCGTTCGACCGGATGCTCGACGTCGAGAAGCCCGACGTCGTCCACATCACCACCCCTCCGCAGTCGCACCTGTTCCTCGCGCGGCGAGCCATCGAGGCGGGCGCCCACGTCTACGTCGAGAAGCCGACTGCGCTGAACCTCGCGGACGTGCGGCGCCTCATCGAGCTCTGCACCGCCGCCGGGAAGAAGATGACCGTCGGCTGGGAGTACCAGTTCGATCCCCCGGCCGTCGAGATGCGCAGGCTCGTCGGCGAGGGCGTGCTCGGCGATCCCGTCCACGTGGAGAGCTGCTTCGGCTACAACCTCGCCGGCCCCTTCGGCACCGCGCTCCTCGGCGACGGCTCGCACTGGGTCCATCGCCTCCCGGGCAAGCTGTTCCACAACAACATCGATCACCTGCTGAACAAGGTCGTCGAGTTCGTGGACGACGAGCAGCCGAAGGTCACGGCGACCGCCTACGCGCTGAGGGAGAAGCGGTTTGGCGACGCGCGCGACGACATGCTCGACGAGCTCCGCGTCACGGTGCAGGGCGCGCGCGTCAGCGCCTACGGGACCTTCTCCTCGCACGCGCGGCCGCCCGGCCACTTCCTCCGCGTCTACGGCACGAAGAACACGCTCCACGTCGACTTCACGAGCCGCACGGTCACCCTCGACGCGTCGCCGAAGCTCCCGAGCGCCATCGGGCGCGTCGTCCCGGCCTTCGATCAGGCCCTCTCGTACCTCCGCGAGGGAGGCAAGAACGTCGTGCGCTTCGCCCGCAGCGACTTCCACTTCTTCTCGGGGATGAACCGCCTGATCGGGCTCTTCTACGACAGCATCACGCGGGGCGCGGAGCTGCCCATCTCGTACCGGGACATGATCCGGGTCGCGTGGATGATGGATGAGATCTTCCGGCAGGTCCCGCAGGAGAAGGCGCGCACATGAAAGTCCTTGTCACCGGCTCGAACGGCTTCCTTGGGTCGGCCCTCGTCGACCGGCTGCTCGCCCACGGCGAGACCGACCTCCGCTGCCTCGTGCGCCCCGCGAGCAACCGCTCGCGGCTCGAGGCGATCGAGAAGCAGCGGGGCGTCCCCCTCGAGATCACGGTGGGCTCCCTCGCCACGAAGGAGGCCGCCGAGCGCGCGGTCGAGGGCGTGGACGTCGTCTACCACGTGGCCGCGGCCATGGGCGGCGCGCCCGCGGACATGTTCCTGAGCACCGTGGTCGCCTCGAAGAACCTGCTCGAGGCGCTCGTCCACACCGGCCGATCACCGCGCGTCGTCCTGGTCAGCTCCTTCGGCGTCTACGGCGTCGCCGACCTCCCGCGGGGGTACATCGTCGACGAGAACACGCCCCTCGAGACGCGGCCCGCGCAGCGCGATCTCTACTCGCAGGCGAAGCTCCGGCAGGAGAAGCTCTTCTGGGAGTACCAGGCGCGCTACGGCTTCCCGCTGACGGTGCTCCGCCCCGGCGTCATCTACGGCCCCGGCGGCAACGCCTTCTCCAGCCGCGTCGGGATGAGCCTGTTCGGCGTGTTCCTGCACCTCGGCGGCCGCAACCTCCTCCCGCTGTCGTACGTCGACAACTGCGCGGAGGCGATCGCCGTCGCGGGCCGGAGCGACGTCGCGCGGGGGCAGGTCTACAACGTCCACGACGACGACCTGCCCACGGCCGACGTCTACCTCGCCCGCTACAAGCGCGAGGTGAAGCCGCTCCGATCGCTGACGGTGCCCTACTTCGCCCTCGCGGGGATATCGAAGCTCGTCGAGCGCTACCACGCCTACTCGAAGGGGCAGCTGCCGGCCATCTTCACGCCCTACAAGAGCGCGACCTCGTGGAAGGGGAACCGGTTCGACAACACGAAGCTGAAGGCGCTCGGGTGGAAGCAGCTGGTCCCTACGGAAGAGGGCATCCAGCGGACGTTCGCGTACCTCAGGGAACGCGCGACATGACGGGTCGGCGGTCGCTGGCGTCGCTCGCGCCGCTCGGGCTTTCGCTCGGCCTCGCGGGTCTCCTCGCCGGCTGCGAGCGGCGGCAGACCCCGGGGCCCCCGCCGGTCCACAGCGGCGAGGGCACCCAGTCCGCCGCGGCGGCCCTCGCGGTCGCGGCGCCGCGCTTCGAGGCGCCGCCCGCGCCGCCGGCCACGCCGACCCAGGGGCACCCGAGGCTCTGGGTGCGCGCGGCCGATCTGCCGAAGCTCCGGGCGCGCGCCACGCAGGCGAACCCCATGTTCAAGGAGCTCGCCGCCGTCACGGCCGAGGCCGTGGCGGCGATGGACAAGGGCCAGATCCCCTCCGAGGGCGACTGCGCCCACGACCGCGTCTACTGCGAGGCGCACGCGGAGCTGTTCGCCTTCATGTCGCTCGTCTCGAGCGACGAGGCGGCCCGCAACGACTACGCCGCCCGCGCGCGCAAGATCCTGCTTTACATCGTCGATCGCGCGAGCAAGGGAGATCCCAAGGATCCCTTCGTCCGCAGGTTCTCGACCGGCGACCGCGCCCGCTGGGCCGGCGAGGCGTTCGGCCTCACGGTCGACTGGATCTACGGCTACCTCTCGCCTCAGGACAAGGCGGCGATACGGCCCGTCTTTCTCCGCTGGGCGGAGGAGCAGCTCAAGTCGTCGACGACGAGCCACGATCACCCCGAGCCGGTCGGCAAGCTGAACGACGCGGCGATGCTGAAGGAGCCGAGGAAGCGCAGGTACGCCGTGAACAACTACTTCACGTCGCACATGCGCAACCTCACGCTCCTGTCGCTCGCGTTCGACGAGGCGGACGACCCGCCGGATCCGAAGCCGAGCGGCACGTACCCGCGGCTCCGGGACTACTTCGCCAACGTCACAGGGGCGTGGCTCTACATGACGGACAGCGTCCTGCGGAACGACGCGCGCGGCGGCGCGCCGCCGGAGGGCTTCCAGTACGGCCCCGCGACGCTGGCCTACGTGAGCGAGACGCTGCTCGCCATCCAGACGGCCGGCGAGGCCGATCCGGCAAAGTGGGGCCCGCAGGTGCACCTCGACGGCAACCCGTTCTGGCACGAGTTCATCCCGGCCCACCTCCACAGCCTGAGCCCCGCGACGGCGGCCGCCCGGCTCGGACCGACCCAGGAGGCCGCGTGGACGGGGGACGGGGAGCGCTACGAGTACCAGGACCACATCGACCCGTTCGCGGCGCTCGGCCTCCACGCCGAGAACAGCGGCAACGCCGAGCGCCTGAACGCGCTCCGCTGGATGGCGATCCACACGAGCCCGGGCGGCGCCGCGGCCCTCGCGCGGCGCGCCCGCTCGCAGTTCGGCCAGGTCCACAAGCGGCACTCGATCCTGTACTTCCTGCTGCTCGACCCGGCGGTCACCCCGACCGACCCGCGCCCCTCGATCCCGCTCACGCACTTCGGCCCCGGCCTCGGCCAGGTCTTCGCGAGGACGAGCTGGGGGCCCGAGGCGACGTGGCTCCAGTTCCAGCTCGGCTGGGAGCAGATCGACCACCAGCACGGCGACGGCCTCAGCTTCGGCTTCTACCGCAACGGCGAGTGGCTCACGAAGGAGCGCGTCGGGTACGGCGCCTTCATGGCGAACTCCGAGCAGCACAACACGCTCACGGTCGAGAACGACAGGAACCGCCGCTACGACGACCCGAACCGCGGCGAGCTCTGGAGGCGCGGGTCCCAGTGGCCGCTCGTGCACACGGGCGATCCCCGGCTGCTCGCGAAGAGCTTCGCGCAGGACTACGTCTACGTCCTCGGCGACGCCACCCCGCTCTACAACTCCGAGTACGAGAACATCGGCGACGTCAGGCACGTCAGCCGCTCGCTCGTGTGGCTCAAGCCGGATCACCTCGTCCTCTACGACCGCGCCGCGACGGGCAAGGAGGGGCGCTTCAAGCGCTTCTTCCTGCAGACGCCGAGCGACGCGCAGGTCGCGGGGAAGCTCGCGACGGTCACGACCCCGAAGGGGCAGAAGCTCTTCGTGACCACGCTCCAGCCGGAGAGCGCCGTCGTCGCGGCCGAGCCGTACAAACCCACGGGCACCTGGGACACGAAGCCGGCCGAGGGCGAGCCGATGCGCGCGACCCTGCGGATCGAGCCGCCGGCGCCGATGCCGAAGGACGCGCGCTTCTTGCACGTGCTCCAGGGAGCCGCCGGCAACGCGGCGGCGGATCCGGCGACGCTCGTGCGCACGAAGCAAGGGACGCCGTTCGCGGGCGCTGCGGTGAAGGGCACGCTTGTCCTGTTCCCTGTCGACTTGGGCGCCGTGTCCGAGGTGCGGTTCACCACGCTCCCTGGCGTGACGAGGCACCTCGTCACGGGGCTCTCCCCCGGCGCGTCGTACGACGTGATCAGGAAGCCCGCGGCCGGCGGCGACGAGATCACGATCCGCTCCGGCTCGACCGCCAAGGCCGACGAGGGCGGCGTCCTCGCGTTCTGAGCGGCTGAGCGTGATACGCGGTCGATCCACGCGGGCGCGCGGGCGTCGACGCAGGCGCCGCGCCTCCGGTCGGCTTGTCCTCGGCGCGGCGCGCTGCGATAATCCATGTTCTCTGCTCGAGTCCTGTACGGAGATACCATGAGCAAGAAGCGACTCGTCTCTGCCGGCGCATTCCTCGTCGCGCTGGGTGCCCTGTTCATCCCCATCGAGGGCACGGCGCCGGCAGCTACCGGCCGCATCGTGAAGGCGGGCTCGCTCGATCTGTCGGGCTTCTCTAGCGCCCGGCCCGGTACCCCGCTGGATCTCCTGTTCATCCACCACTCGTGCGGCGGCCAGCTGCTCACGGATCCGGGCGCCGAGAAGGAGAAGGCGTCGTGCGTCTACGAGGCGCACCCGAACGGCGGTGGGCTCAAGAAGAAGCTCGCGGAGCAGGGATACCGCGTCCACGAGGCCTCCTACGGCAGCGAGATCGGTGACAAGACCGATCTCTTCGACTGGGCGCCGAAATTCCGCGACAAGATGGACAAGGTGCTCCGGGTCGCGCTGAACGACCAGATGCACCCGGACGGCGTGGTCAACCGGATCGTCGTCTTCAAGTCCTGTTATCCCAACAACCGCTTCGTCGGCGAGGGCGCCGCCCCCGGCAACCCGGCCGGCCCGGATCTCACCGTCTGGAACGCGAAGGCCACGCTGACGGCCATCCTGCCCGACCTCGCGAAGCGGAAGGACACGCTGTTCGTCTACGTCACCGCCCCCGCCAACATCCTCAAGCGCTCGAAGGAGCCCGCCTGGAAGTGGACCGCGAAGCGGCTCCTCGGGAAGCCCTCCGACGCCGAGATCGCGCAGCGCCAGGCGGATCTCGCCCGCTCGTTCAACAACTGGGTCAAGTCGCCCGAGGGCTGGCTCAGCGGCTATCCGGAGAAGAACGTCGTCGTCTTCGACTACTACGACGTGCTCACGAACAAGGGCGAGTCCAACTTCTCGCTGTACGGCTCGGAGGGGAACACCGACCACCACCCCTCGAACGAGGGCAACGCGAGGGCCGCGGACGAGTTCGTCCCGTTCCTGAACCAGGCCGTGCGCCGCGTGGGCCTCAGCACGTAGCACCGGGAGCCCGGCCGCTCCGCCGGGTGGCGCGAGCGCAAGTCGCTTGACGCGAGCCGCGATTCTCCGGAACGTCCCCCTCCACCCGAACGGCGTCTTCGCCGAGGACCCTCGCCATGCTCGCGCTCCCCGGGGTCATCCTTCTCATCATCTTCATCTACGGCAGGCCTCAGGAGTGGGACGAGCGCTTCGAGAACCTGCCGTTCCTGTACCTCTGGCTCGGCCTCGCCTTCATGGGCATGGGCTTCGACCTCGCCATGGGCAAGGTCAGGCTGAAGGCGACGCCTCAGCTCCGGTGGGCCATCGTCGTCTACCTCTGGTGCGTGTTCACGCTCGGCTTCCGGAACCCCGCCGAGTTCTCCGAGGGCTTCGTCTCGATCAGCGTGACGTTCGTGCTCTTCTTCCTGATCGGGCACAGCGCCGACGGCTTCAAGGGCTTCCAGAAGCTCGCCTCCACGGTGCTCGTCATGGGCCTCTTCGTGGCGGGCGTCGCGGTGCACCAGGGGTTCTCCCCGTCTCAGTGCCTGGCGGTCTCCCAGACCATCGGGGGCTCGCGCGGCGAGTCGGGCATCCCTGACGGCCGGTCCTGCGAGCTCCGCGTGGACTGCCGCGAGGGGCCGGGCGCCGATCCCGAGGTCGAGTACCTGTGCGAGCGCGTCGGCCTCTTCAAGACGTCGACGATCAACGGCCGCGTTCGCTGGCGCGGCGTGCTCCAGGATCCGAACGAGCTCGCGCTCACGTCGGGCATCGTGCTGCCGTTCAGCTTCGCGATGTACGAGCAGAAGCGCTCCTTCCTGCGCGCGCTCCTCGTCTTCGGGTCGCTCCTCCTGATCGCGACCGCGATCATCCTCACGCAGTCCCGGGGCGGCCAGCTCGTCTTCGCGACGGTGCTGGGCGTCTACTTCGTCAAGAAGTACGGCATCCGCGGCGCGATCTTCGGCGCGATCTGCGCGGCGCCGCTCATGATGCTCGGCGGCCGCGGCGGCGACGAGGCCGACGAGTCGGCGGGTGAGCGCACGGAGATCCTGGGCGAGGGCCTGATTATCTACCGGATGTTCCCGCTGATGGGCGCGGGCTTCCGCCAGTTCACGGAGCACCACTGGCTCACCGCGCACAACGCGTACCTCCTCGCGCTCTCGGAGCTCGGCCCGCTCGGGATGTTCGCGTGGACGGCGATGATCTACCTCACCCTCAAGATCTCGCTGGTCGCGCTCAAGCGATACGAGCACGGCGCCCAGTTCGCGACGATCCGCGCATGGGCCATGGCGATCATGGCCGGGTTCTGCGGGATGATGGTCGGGATCTTCTTCCTCTCGTTCACCTACCACTACGTGCTCTGGATCTACTTCGGCCTGGCGGGGTCGCTGTATTGCGCCATCAGGAGCGTCGATCCGAGCTTCTCGATCCAGCTCGAGAAGCGCGACGTCTACCGGCTCATCCTGGCCGACCTCGGCCTGGTGTTCGTGATCTTCTTGCTGAGCAAGAGGCACTAGCTGCCGCGGGGGGCCGCCCGGCTCCGCAGAGAGGGCGCCATGACGCGCCGAGCCATCGCGGCCGCGACGCCCGCGCTCGGAGGCGCGGGCGCCCGCTCAGCGCCCGAGGCCGAGGACCATCACGAGCGGCGTCTTCACGATGATCGAGAGCTCCATCTGCAGGAACGTCGAGAGCTTCTCGAGCGACGCGGCGTACGCGAGATCGAAGAGCAGCTTCATCCGCATGTCGTCGGCCTCGGCCCCCTCCGCCTCCTCGAGGCCGAACGGGTTCGTCAGCGTCGCCTCGAACGCGGCGACCTCGCTCTCCGCCGGGGCGCGGCCGGTATACCCGAGCGACACCTGCGCGAGCCCCGTGATGCCCGGCTTGATGTCGCGCATCCGCTCCTCGAAGAAGGGAATGGCGAGCGCGAGGTTGACGAGCAGCTCGGGGCGCTCGGGGCGCGGCCCCACGATGCTCATGTCGCCCATGAGCACGCTCCAGAACTGCGGGAGCTCGTCGAGGCGCGTCTTGCGCAGGAAGCGGCCGACCCGGGTGATGCGCGGGTCGTCCTGCTGGGCGAGCACGGGCCCCGTCATCTTCTCGGCATCCACGCGCATGGAACGAAACTTGCGCATGTGAAATTCGACGAACCGCGGGTAGCTCACGCCGTCCCGCACTTCCGTGCCGATGAGCATCCCGGCACGCCGCTGCATGTAGAAGATCGGCCCGGGCGACTCGAGGTAGATGGCCGCGCCGATGAGGGGGTAGAGCGGGAGGGTCAGCGTGAGACCCACGAGCGAGCCCGCGATGTCGATCGCACGTTTCGCTACACGAACGCCAGGTGTCACTGTTTACCTTGTGGCTCCCATAGTCGAGAACGTGGTAGGGTACAAGCTCGGATGGAGGTTTGGGCGTGATCCGACTCCGCGTACCAGGTTCGTTGACCTATCGCCACCTCGCTCTCCGCGTGGTGGCGGCAGCATGCAAGATGTCCGCGCCTGGGAGAGTCGAGGGCGGGTCGCCCGGCCTCACCCAGGAGGATTTCGAGGACCAGACCGTCTCGGCGTTCGGCGAGGCGTTCAACAACATCGCGATTCACGGATACCGCGCTGGCCCGCCGGGCGATGTCGACATCGAGATCGAATCCGACGCGGACGGCATTATCATCCGCTTGATGGACACGGGTTGCAGCTTCGATCCCGCGGCCATCGACAACCCTCCCATCGATGACCTCCCCGAGTCCGGGATGGGACTTTTCATCATCAAGTCGTTCATGGATGAGGTCGACTACTGCCCCGGCAGCCCGAATGTCCTCCGTCTTGTGAAGCGGAGGGACGGCAGCTCGTGTATTGCCGGCGACGGGGGCGAGGGCAGCAGCGAACAAGAGCATTCCGATGCCGATTTCGCCGAGGCGACAGGGCATCGGACGAGCAGTTTTCGAATGCGGAGCGTCTCCCGCTCGGGCGCGACCCGCGCCGCAGGGGGAATCAAAATCCAATGAGCTATACGCGGACCGATAACGGCAGTGAGACGGTCGTGCAGTTCGAGGGGACCCTCGACGCAGTGACCGCACCGGAGTTCAGGACATTGGTGGACGAGCTCGTGGCCGAGAACCGGCAGAGCATCACGCTCGAGCTCTCGTCCCTCCGGCTGATCGACAGCTCTGGCGTCGGCGTCATCGTCTCGCTGTTCAAGCGGGTACGGGCCAACGGCGGCCAGGTGCGCATCGTGGGGCTGCGGGATCAGCCGCGCGCCATCTTCCGCCTGCTGCGCCTCGATCGGGTGTTCCCCACGTGATGCTCGGTGGCGGCGCGCTCGCCGCCACCCCGGCCCCCCGGCCCACCCGTCGACAACGGCTGCAGCGGCGGATATCGCCCGGACGGTGTCGCGCGGATGGTCGCGCGGCCGGAGTCGCCGGGACGGTGTCACCTGTCGCCACGGTGCTGGTTGCGCGTGTTGCGCATGTTCAAGGCGTGTTAGGCGTGGGGTTGCGCGCGGCGGTCGCTGCCGGGTGCAACAAGCTGGCGCTCGGGCGTCGCACGTCTACCATAGGCAACCAGCCTGCCTGACCGGGGTGCGCGTTCTCCGGGCCGGGCGGAGCAAGGCAACCTTCGAGGAGCGGGGACCATGGACAAGAAGATGAACCAGCTGCCCTCCGGGCCTACCCCGCCCCAGGAGGCGCTCGGGGCGATCCCCGTCGATGCAGCGGCGCGGCCCGCGGGTCCGCAGCCGCCGAGCATCAGCGCGATGATCAACCGGACGCTGGCGCACTGGTATGTGGCGGTGCTGGTGGCGATCGTCGGGCTCGGGTTCACGGCGCTCGTCGTGCAGTCGAGGAAGCCCGCGTACCGCTCCGAGACCGTGATCTTCTACCGCGAGGGCGTCAAGGCGACGTACTTCGGGCCTGACGGGGGCGATCCGCTCCGCACCCTCTCCGCGCGGCTCAAGGAGACGCTGCTCGCGCGCTCGAACCTCGAGAAGGTCGTGACCGAGTTCAACCTCTTCCCCGAGGTCCTCGAGAAGCGGGGCATGGTCGACGCGGTCGATCGGCTCCGCGCCAAGATCACCTTCAAGGCCCGCTCGCAGGACACCTTCGCCATCTCGGCCGAAGGGGACACGCGCGAGCAGGCGCAGGAGGTGACGCAGCGGCTCGCGGACATCCTCGTCGAGGAGACGACGCGCATGCGCCGGTCGCAGGCGAAGCTGACGAACGAGTTCATCGACGCCGAGCTGAAGCGCGCCGAGCAGGACGTCGAGAAGGCCGAGGCCGACCTCGCGGCGTTCCTGGCCGAGCACCCCGAGTTCGCCGCCGAGCAGAACACCGCCGGCGGCGCCCAGTCCGGCGCCGCCGTCCGCGCGCAGGAGCGCCGCGCCACCGGCACCGACCCGACGCTGGAGGCCCTCGAGCGGCAGGCGCCCCGCCTGCGGGCCCGGCTCACCGGCAAGCCGGAGCAGGCGGCTACGGGGGGCGCCCCGGGGGTGCCCTCCCCGGCGCTCGTCCGGCAGCGGGATCAGGCCGAGCAGGAGCTCGCGACCGCGCGGCGGGATCTGGCCGACAAGCAGTCGCGCTTCACCGAGCAGCACCCCGATGTCCGGGCCGCGGCGTCCCGCGTGACCAACGCCGAGGCGACGCTGCGGCGCGCCGAGGCGGCGCTCCTCGTGCCGCCCCCGCCGGAGCCGGTGGTCGAGGTCCCCGCGACCGACGAGGCCGAGAAGGCGAAGATCAAGGCCCAGCTCGCCAAGATCGAGCGGGAGATCGCGGCGCGCAGGAGCGCGAAGATGGGGAACGCGGCCGACGCGAGCGAGACGGCGAAGCAGATCATCAACACCGAGACCGACTGGTCGCGGCTCACCCGCGAGAAGTCGCGGGCGCAGCAGCGCCTCTCCGACCTCGAGGGCAAGTCGTTCCGCGCGGAGATGGCCGCGAGCTCGGAGCAGGGCGGCTACTCGGCCCAGATCGAGGTGCTCGACCCTGCGTACCGGCCCAGCGCGCCGTCGAGCCCATCGCGGCTGCTCGTCGCCATCGGCGGGCTGTTCTTGTCCGTCGCGGCCGGCATCGCGGCCGCCGCGGCGCGTGGCATCGTGTTCGATGATCGGGTTTACGACATGGAAGATATCGATCGAATGGCGCTCGCTCCGGTGCTCGTCGTCGTTCCGGCCGCCACGCGCGGACCCCGAGGGCGCCGTGGCTGAGATAGGCGGAGCTGAGCCGGGAAAGCCCCCGCCGGTCGCTTCCCTGGAGCGGGCGCTCGATCAGGTGTGCGACTTCCTGAGTCGCGCGGAGCAGACCGCGCGGGTCCGCGCCCTCGTCATCGAGGCGCGCCGGCTCCGCAATGTGGTCGGCAACTGGCGATCGATCGCGCCGGATCCGGACGTGCGCGAGGAGATGATCGCCCGCGTCCTGCGCCTCGCGAACGACGCCGAGGACGTTGTCGCGGGGGAGCGCCCGAGCTCCAGCCAGGAAGACCCGAGCGCCGCGTTCGACTCCCCGACCATCCGGCAAGATCTGCCCCCTCCGACGCCCCTGCACCCGCAAGCGATGGGGTTGCGCCTCGGCGCCGCGCAGGCGCTGGGCGCTCCCCCCGGCGTGCAGCAGCCGCTCAGGGGGCCGTCGCCAGCGACGGCGCTCTTCCTCGGGGGTCCGACGGCGGACCACGGCGAGCTCCGCGCGCACCCGGGTGCCGCGACGGTGCTCGGCATGCCCGCGCCGGCGCTTCCGCCCGGCCCCGAGCGGCAAGGCTCGTCCCCCGCGGTGGCGCGCATCGCCGACCTGAGCGCCACGCTGAGCAGCCCTGGGCTCGTGTCGAGCGGCGGGAGGCAGGGGAGCTCGCCGGCGCTGCCGGTGCCGATCGAGCGGGTCATCGCCCCGCCGGCGCGCGACGTGGGGGTCCGGGACGCGGCGGCGCCCCCCGGGGGAGCGCCGCCCATGGAGCGCTCGTTCAGCGGCTCGTTCCACTCGCCTCCTTCGCTCGTCTTCGATCGCGTGGTGCCGCCCGCGGCGCGCGAGGTGACGGTGCGCGAGGTGCCGCAGCCGCACCAGGCGCCGCAGCCGCCCCCGCCCGAGAGGCCGATCGAGCGCTCGCTGACCAGCACGTTCTCCTCGCCGCCCTCGCTCATCTTCAACCGCGTGGTGTCGACGCCGGCGCAGCAGGCCGTGGACGCGAAGCTGCAGTCGCTGGATCCGACGTTCGAGGAGCCCCCGTCGCTGCACATCGAGCAGCTGCGCTCCCTGCCCAAGACGCCGGAGAACGCCGCGATGCTCCCGGAGGAGTCGCTGGGCGGGCCGGGCGAGATCACCGTGCGCCCCTTGCCGATGCCGGACGCCGCGGCTCCGAACATCGTGATGCTCCACGCGCCCTACTCGCCCCAGGCCGACGCCTACCGGACGCTCCGGCGCAAGCTGCCGACGGGCTCGGGGATCACGATCGCCGTGACGAGCGCGGGGCCCAGCGAGGGCAAGACGTCGTGCGCCATCAACCTCGCGCTCGCGCTCCGCGAGACCGTCCGCGGCAAGATCCTCCTCGTCGAGGCGAACATCCGCAAGCCGGGCATCGCGAAGGCGCTGCGGTTCGAGCCTCCGAGCTGCTTCACCGAGCAGCTCCAGCGCCACGTCAACGACCGGTTCGCGCCCTGGGTCGTCGTCGAGCAGGCGGCGCCGGCGCCCGCCGTGGCGCCCAGCGACGACGGCGGCGAGTCGTCGGACAGGAACGCCGCGCCGATGGGCGGCAGGTCGCCCGACCCGAGGCTCTCCCTCCAGACGCCCGTCCACATCCTGGCCGTCGATCCGCGCACGGAGCGGCCGCCGATCTTCGACGGGGTGGCGTTCTCGACCGCGATCGAGAGCCTCAAGCGCGCGGGCTACGCGTACATCATCATCGACACGCCGCAGGTGCTCGGCAACATGGACATGAACGTCATCGGCGACTCGGTGGACGGCGTGGTCCTGACCTCGCTGGTCAAGAAGTCGACCCGCAAGGCGATCCGCCAGGCCATCGAGCAGCTCCGTCCGGCGCCCATCCTCGGTGTCGTCCTGCTGGACTCCTGAGCCGCCGGCGCGCAGCGTTCGCCTCCCCGCGCCGAAAGGTCGGGGAGGCGTAGCCGCGCGCCGGATCCATTGTTACCTTGCAGCCCTCATGGGCTCCGGACGAGGTATTGCGGTCGCGGCCTTCGGCTGCGCGATCCTCACCCACCACGACGCCCGAGCGCAGGAGGCTCACCTCCAGGGCGTCTTCACCGGGTCGATCGGCATCACCGACAACGCGAACTCCACGGCCGAGCCTCAGGACGGGGCGCCCGGTCCCGAAGCCGACGGCTTCGGGACCGCGAGCCCCGGCCTGATCTTCACCTACGCGACGCCGCGGATCGCGCAGACCCTGTCGTACACGTTCTCGACGAGCTTCTTCTTCCGCCACTTCGAGGCGAGCTCGTACTCGAACACGGCCATGTGGTCCGGAAGCTTCGTCACGTCGCCGAGGACCTCGCTGTCGCTCGGGGTGAGCGGAACGCAAAGTCAGCTCAACACGTTCCAGCTCGAGCAGACGCCGGGGACGACGACGCTCCAGGGAACCGGGGGCGGAACGACGCTCTTCGTGCAGGGGTCGTTCAACGAGGGGTTCTCCTTCCGGGCCTCGCCGGTGTGGTCGCTCGGACAGAGCGCGACGTTCAGCGTCTACTCCCCGCTCCAGGATCGCCCGCCGCGCACGTACAGCGCGGGGAACACGCTGACCGCGCAGCGCACCTTCCGCCACGACACCGCGTCGCTCGCGCTCTCGGTCGGCTACACCCATTTCGACAACGTGCGGGTCACCGGCACCGATCCCACGACCGAGACGTATACGACGCGCGACCAGCTCGTCAGCACGCTCGTGGCGAGCTGGCAGCACGACCTCGGGCGTCGCTTCTCGAGCCAGCTCGACGTCGGCGGGACCATCGCGACGGACCTGATGGGCGACGCCGGGTCGCTCGCTCGTCCAGCCGGGCTCGCGGCGCTGCGCTACACGCACGACCGGGGCGAGGCCGAGCTCGCGTACACCTACTCGGCCTCGCCGAACGTCTTCCTGCAGCAGATCCAGCTCTCTCATTCGCTGTCGCTCCGCGCCGCGGCGCCCGTCCGCCCCGCCTGGCACCTGTCGGTCGAGGGCTCGGCCGGCGCGCAGCTCTCTCAACCTCTCCAACCGAACGCGGAGGGGGAGCTCGATACCGGGCCGACCACGATCGGGGTGCTCACCGACGTCGCGCTCCTCTGGAGCCCGGTCACCGTCATCCCGGATTTCGCGCTCGCGCTCCGGTATCAGCACACGAACCAGCGCGAGCGCTCCGACACGCAAACCGTTCGGAACGCGCTCCTCCTGTCCGTGTCGGGCGGGTTTCCGCGACGCGCGGTGCCAGGCTCGCGCATCTCGATGACCCAGCCGTTCGGCTCTGCGGGCCCTGCCGGCGCGCCTCGCCAGCAGGCGGCGCCGAGCGAGCCGCAGGAGGACGAGGCGCCGCCGTCTGCTGGCGCAGGCGACGCCGCCCGCTGAACGCGACGGGGGCGCTCCTTAGCGGCGGCGGGAAACCCTCCCCCGGCGCGCTCAAGGGCGCCGCGGGGCCCGTCACCAGGGGCCCCCCCAGGGGCGCCGCCGGGCCCGTCACCAGGGCCCCCAGGGGCGCCGCCGGGGCGCTCAGGTGCGCCGCGCGAGGAGGAAGGCCCTGTCGTCCTCGGGCAGCTGATCGCCGCGGAACTCCTCGAGCATGTGCGTGAGCTTGTCGGCGATCGACGCGACCGGGCGGCCAGCGCTGGTGGCGCAGAGCTTGGCGAAGCCCGTACCCAGCGCGTGCAGGCCGAGCATCTGCTTCGACGAGTTGCGCAGCTCGGTGAGGCCGTCGGTGTACATCGCGAGCACCTCGCCCGGCGCGAGCACGCTCTGGTGCGCCTCCATCGGCACGGGGCCGACCCCGAGCGCCGGGTTGACAGCCGCCTGGAGGTGCCGCAGGCCGCCCTCCGCGGTCGCCACGAGCGCCGGCGGGTGCCCTGCGTTGACGCACTCCATGCGGCCCGTCGCGGGGTCGAGGGCGACGGCCACCATCGTGACGAACGAGTGCTCCGGCAGGTACTCGCAAAGGTAGGCGTTCAGCCGGTCCATCATGCCCGTGATCCCGCGGCCGGCGTCGACCGTCGCGCGCACCATCGTGTGGACGCTCGATCCGATGAGCGCGGCCTGGAGCCCCTTGCCGCAGACGTCCGCCACGGCGAGCATGAGGCGGCCGTCCGGCATCGGGACGATGTCGACGTAGTCGCCGCCGACCCAGCGGCACGGCTCGAAGCCGAGCGCCACGTCGAGCGCCTTGAACTCCAGCCGCTTCGGGACGAAGGTCCGCTGGATCTGGTGCGCCATCTCGAGCTCGCGCTCGATCGCCGCGTGCGCCTGCGCGTGGCGCCGCGCCTCCCAGGCCGACTCGGCCTGCTGATAGACCTCCGCCGCGAGCGCGATGAGCCCGAGCCACTCGACGCTGCCGAAGTCGGGCGGCAGGGTCACGTAGAGCAGGTTCATCATCTGCTCCTCGACGCGCAGCGGACAGGCAACGACCCAGAGGGCCATGACGTCGCGCGACATCGTGAGCTCGACCGTGGCGCTGTCGCTCACCAGGTTGCCGGCAAGCACGGGCTCGCGCGTGTCCTGCACCGCCGCGAGCACGCGGCGCGAGATGTACGGCGGGGCGACGGAGTCCTCGCGCCGGAGCGACTGGAACGGGCGGTGCGGCCCGGACAGGATCGTCAACGGGCCGTTCTGCCGGAGCCGCAGCGCGAGCGCCATGCTGCCGTGGAAGTCCTCGCGGACCATCAGCTGGCAGAGCGCGTCGAACCGATCCGTCGCGTCCTCGATGCTGAGGAGCCGCCGCGACAGGTCCATCAGGGTGAACAGGTGCTTCGCGGCGATCCGCGGCGGGTCGAGCTCGCCGAGCTTGCGGATCGCGGTCGGCTTGTCCTCCTCGAAATGGAGACCGCCCGGGTCTATCGGGACGCGGGGGGCGCGCGCCGTGAGCTGGAACTCGAGGATGTAGTCGCCGATCCCGATGCGGTCGCCCGGCTTCAGCACCTTCTCGTTGATCCGCTCGTCGTTGACGAGCGTTCCGTTGGTGCTGCCGAGATCGCGGATCCACCACCGGCCGAACGGATCGCAGAAGAGCTCCGCGTGGCGCCGGGAGACCGTGTAGTGGTCGAGCGTGAGCTGCACGCCCGGGGCCCTGCCGATGACGATGTGCGACTCCGTCAGCGGCCGCCGCGTCCCCGGGAGATCGCCGAGCCGGATCTCCAGGTGGCCCTTCCAATCCGAGCTCGACGGCGCAGGGCCCAGGTTGTCATCTGCAGGCGACATCGTTCGACCTGGCCCGACCATGGGCGGCGGCGTGGACATGGACCGTCTTCGATGGGTACCGAACCGGCGCCCTGACATCAAGGGGATGCTCGCGATTTCGCGAGCACGGCAAGAGTTGCGTCGGTTGCGTCGGTCGCGAGATTACGCGGTTACGCGGGTACGAGGGTACGCGGGTGCGAGATCGCGACGACCCGCGAAGGCTCCCCGCAGGTGCCGAGGAATCACCTGGCGCTCCTCCGCGGCGCCTGCGGGCGCCACGGGCATCGCCGCGGCGCGCCGCCCACAGCGCGGGCATTGAACGACACGCCGCGGCGCCGGCGGCGACGAAGCAAGGTGAGGACGCCGCCGGGGTGCCTGGTCCCTTGTCACAAGCACCGCCGGGCTGGCGTGCCGCGCCTGCCCGCGCCGCACGAGGCGCCCTCGGTCAGGCCTTGACCACCTTGGGGTTCACCGCGCGGTAGACGCCGCGGGCATCGACGATCAGGGCGGCGTGGTTCAGCACCAGATCGTAGTCGACAACGGAGTGATCGGTGACGATCATGACCGCGTCGTGGCTCTTGAGCGTGTCCTCGTTGAGGGGGACGGACGAGAGCTCCGGCAGGTGCGGCCAGGTGCGCATGCGCGGCAGCTTGGGCACGTGCGGGTCGTGGAAGCTCAGCACGGCCCCGAGCTTGCGCAGGAGCTCGATGATCTCGAACGCGGGGCTCTCGCGCGGGTCGTCGATGTCCTTCTTGTAGGCGACGCCGAGCAGCAGGACCTTCGTGCCCTTCAGCGCCTTGCCGCGCTCGTTCAGCGCGAGCTGGAGCTTGTTGACGACGTAGTGCGGCATCTCGACGTTCACCTCGCCGGCGAGCTCGATGAACTTTGTGGACACGCCGTACTCGCGCGCCTTCCACGCGAGGTAGAACGGGTCGAGCGGGATGCAGTGGCCGCCCCAGCCCGGGCCGGGGTTGAACCGCATGAAGCCGAACGGCTTTGTCGACGCGGCGTCGAGCACCTCCCAGACGTCGATGCCCATGGCGTCGTAGACGACCTTGAGCTCGTTCACGAGGGCGATGTTGATGGCCCGGAAGATGTTCTCGGTCAGCTTCGCCGCCTCGGCCGCGCGCGCCGAGGAGACGGCCACGACGCGCGCGATCGCCTGCGAGTAGAGCGCCTGCGAGAGGACCAGCGACGCGCGATCGACGC
Source organism: Sorangium sp. So ce375 (assembly GCF_051473855.1). Taxonomy (NCBI): domain Bacteria; kingdom Pseudomonadati; phylum Myxococcota; order Polyangiales; family Polyangiaceae; genus Sorangium; species Sorangium sp. So ce375. The sequence continues at coordinate 1,292,509 of NZ_CP150335.1, read as the reverse complement.
CGCCGACGACCTTCGGGATGGTCGCGGTGCTGTGATCGCGGTTGCCCGGGTCCTCGCGCTCGGGCGAGAAGGCGAGGTAGAAATCCTGCCCCATGCGCAGGCCCGATTGCTCGAGGATGCCCTTGACGAGCTCATCGGTGGTGCCGGGATACGTGGTGGACTCGAGGACGACGAGCTGCCCCTTCCGCAGCCGCTCCTTGATCTTCTGGGCGGAGCCGACGACGTAGCTCATGTCGGGCTCCCGCTGGGCCGTCAGCGGGGTCGGGACGCAGATCAGGATGGCGTCGGGCTCGCCGAGCCGCGAGAAGTCCGTCGTCGCCTCCAATCGGCCCGTCTTGGCTGCCGCCGCGATGCGCGCGGGATCGAGGTGCTTGATGTAGCCTTTCCCCTCGCTGAGCGCGGTGACCTTCGCCGGGTCCACATCGAAGCCCAGCACGCGGAAGCCCTTCTCGATGAACGTGAGCGCCAGCGGCAGGCCGACATAACCCATGCCGATGATGCCCACCTGGGCTTCGCGGGAGTTGATCTTGGCCAGGAAGCTCTCGACCGCAGGGGGATGCGTCTCTGCCATTTCCTTTTATCTCCAGTGGTGGAGGGGAGCCGCCATGCGGATCCCGACCCAGTTTCTAAGAGAGGGGCCCGACGCTACCACAGGGCCTCCAGTTTCGCTCGAGTGTCGCGTGAGGCTCCAACGTTGGGCGGAGGAAAGGTGCTCCTCCTTGCGCTGGTTGCGCTGGTTGCGCTGGTTGCGCTGGTTGCGCTGGTTTGTGTGGGTTACGCCGGTTGAGCTGGTTGAGCTTGCTGCGCTCGCCGCGCCTCGCTCGTCACGCCGGCGAGGGTGATATTCAGGAGACCCCTTAACGGCGGCGGCGGACCGCTTCGCGGGCGAGCTGGAGGAAGTCCCGTGATGCCTGCCGCGCGATGGCCAGCGCGGACACGACGAAGGCGAGCCCACCGACCAGCACCTCGGCACCAAGGCGGAACCCTCGGGGCAGATCGTGGTGGAACGACCGCATTCCGTAGCGGACCGCGAGCACCGCGGCGACCATGGGCAGGCACGCGGCCAGCGGGCGGACCAGCGGCCGCAGGAGCCGCATGTACGGGACGCCGTCGGCGCGCTTGACCACCCAGAGGCTCGCCAGGGCGTGCACCCCGAACGCCACGCCGACCCCGGCGCACGCCCAGAGCACGCCGCCGAGCATTCCGAGCAGCGCGATGCTGCCGACGATCGCGGCCACCTTGAGCCACTCCAGGACCATGATCGTCCGCGTCCGGCCGTAGACCTGCATGTACGAGGACATGACCCAGCCGATCGGGCGCGTGACGCCGAGCGCCGACAGCACGGCGAGGAGCGGGCCAGCTGGCTCCCATGCATCGTTGAAGAAGGTGTCGTCGAGGATCGTCGGGGCGACCGCGCCGAGGCCCACGGCGAGCGGGAAGATGAGGAGCGAGAGCAGCGTGAGCGCGCGGACGAGCGCGGCCTTGCGCTGCTCCGGCTCGAGCTTCGAGAACGACGGGACGAGCACGTCGCCGATGCGCTCGCCGACCTGGGAGGCCGGGATGTCGGCGAGGTTCCACGCCAGGTTGTAGAGCCCGCCGACCTGCTCCCCGAAGAGGCGGATCATGACGAGGTTGTCCCACTTGGAGGCCCCGAAGTTCGCCAGCGACCCGAAGTTGAGCGGGATGCCGAAGGCGAACAGCTCGCGCGCCTTCTCGCGCGACAGCGGGCTCGGCGTCAGCCACTCGGCGAGCTTGACCGCCGGGACCGTGGTGATCACGCGCACGACGGCGCGCATGAGCGTCGCGACGACGATCGCGTTCCCCCCCCACCCGAGCATGGCGAGGGAGACGGACGCCGCGGTGTAGGTGAGCTCGCCGGCGGCGTTCCGGAGGCTGACGCTGCGGAAGCGCATCTCGCGGATGAGCAGGCGATCGGGGATGTACCAGAGCCGATCGATGAACATCGCGACGATGAGCCCCGGCATGAACTCGAGCATCCCGGGCGCGCCGACGAGGCGCACCGCGATCGGCTCCCGGAAGAGGTACACGGCGGCGATGGCGATGAGGCCCGCCACGTGGAAATAGACGGTCGCGTTGAAGACCATCTGGCGGTCGAGGTTGGGCCTCGACGCGATGAACTGGCCGGTCCCGAGGCTCGACAGGAAGTGCGCCGTCATGATGACGACGGACGCCGCCGACACCTCGCCGTACACATCCGGCGCGATGAACCGGGTGAGCACGAGGGTGCCTATCAAGCCGAGCACGCGGGAGCCGAGCCCGGTCGCGATCGTCCAGACCGCGCCGAGGACAGCCTTTCGGGCGAGCGCCGAGGAGCCGGCCACGATCAGGGCACGAAGACGGTATCGCCGGCCTTGAGCACGAGATCCTGCTCGGGCCGCTTGCGCGAGGCGATTTCGTCGTAGTTGATGGGGATGTGCCGGAACTTGCCCGGGCTATCCATGCGGATGAGCAGGATCTGATCCGTCGAGGCGAACTGGTTTGGACCGCCGGCGAGCGCGAGCGCCTCGGAGACGGACACGAAGTAGTTGGCGTTGAAGATGCCGGCGTGGGCGACGTTGCCGCTGACCACGAACCGGTAGCTGTTGATCCCCGTCACAGCGACGGTGATCACGGCGGTCTCGTCCTTCACGAACTCGGCGAGCCGCTTCTTCAGCTCCTCGCGCACCTGGGTCGGGGTCCTGCCGGCCACGTAGACGTCGCCGATGAGCGGCATCGTGATGACGCCGTCGGCCCTGACGAGCGCATCGCTCGAGAGGTCGGCCATGCGCCATACGTTGATCCGGATCTGGTCCCCTACCCCGATCGTGTATTCGTGCTTACGAGGATCGAACTCCTTCGCGTAGTTCGCTGGATTGTAGACGTACGTGGGCGCGCACCCGGCGGAGAACGCGGCGAGGGCGAGCCCTGCCGCTACCGTCAGAAGCACTCCTCTCATGAAGGACCGTTTCGTGGGACGGGCTGTGCCTTCCATGGGCGTCTGCATCGAGGAGGAGATCAGGCGGTACGAGGTTGCGATCGCGAGGCGATCACCGGGGGATCACGAGGTGAGCTCTGCCACGCTGCGGCGTGCTCCACCGGGCGACGCCAGCATTGCAGGAAGGCCGTCCGCCGCCAAGGGGAAGTTTTCGTACCGCGGCAAGACGCGGGATCCTCGCGAGGAACCAACTTGACGAGCCGATGACCTCTCTCGAAAGTCGGCTTTGATGCTGCTTCATCTGCAACGGATCGCGGTCCCCTTCGAGTACCCCGTCTATTTCACCGAGGGCGTCTTTTCGCCGAGCAACGACGATCTCGCGGCCGCCATCGCCGCGAAGGAGCCGCGCCGGCGTCACCGCGTGCTGCCGGTGATCGACGGCGGCGTGGCGGCGGCGTGGCCGTCGCTGGCAGACGACATCGCGCGGTACGTCGATGCGCGACCGGAGCAGCTCACGCTCGCGGCCGAGCCTATCGTGGTGCCCGGCGGAGAGGCGGCGAAGAACGACGGCGCGGCGACGGCGGCGCTGCAGGCGAGGCTCGACGCGCTGGGGATGGATCGGCAGTCGTTCGTGATGATCGTCGGCGGGGGCGCGGTGCTCGACATGGTGGGCTATGCGGCGGCGACGGTGCACCGCGGCGTCCGGGTCGTGCGGATCCCGACCACGGTGCTCGCGCAGGCCGATTCCGGGGTCGGCGTGAAGAACGGCATCAACGCGTTCGGGAAGAAGAACCTGCTCGGCACGTTCGCCCCGCCGTTCGCGGTGCTCATCGATCCGCGCTTTCTGGAGACGTTGCCCTTGCGCGACAAGGTGGCGGGGATGGCGGAGGCGGTGAAGGTCGCGCTGATCCGGGACGCGAGGCTGTTCTCGTGGCTGTCCGAGCGCGCGCCGGCGCTCGCGTCGGGGTCGCTCGCGCCGCTCGCGGAGCTCGTGCGTCGCTCGGCGGAGATCCACCTCCAGCACATCGCGAGCGCGGGCGATCCGTTCGAGCTCGGGAGCGCGCGGCCGCTCGACTTCGGGCACTGGGCCGCGCACAAGCTGGAGTCGCTCACGAAGCACAGGCTCCGCCACGGAGAGGCGGTCGCGATCGGGATCGCGATCGACACGCTGTACGCCGAGCTGGCCGGCCTGTGCAGCCAGGCGACGGCGGCCGCGGTGACGACGGCGCTCGAGGCGCTCGGCTTCTCGCTGTGGGACGACGCGCTCGAGATGACGCGCCCGTTCGAGCGGGAAGAGCGGGGCGGGCGCGGCGAGCGGCTCTGCGTGCTCGACGGGCTGGACGAGTTCCGCGAGCACCTCGGCGGGGAGCTCACGGTGACGTTGCTCGAGGACGTGGGGCGCGCGCGCGAGGTGCACGCGATGGAGGAGCGGCACATCGTCGCGGCGATCGCGCGGCTCCGCGAGCGCGCCGGCCGGCGAGCCGCGCTCGCGGCGGCGGGCGCGGCGGGGGCGGCGCGATCATGAGGCTCGCGTGCGCGGGCGCGCCGCACCTCACGTACTGCACGAACATCCACACGGGCGAGACGTGGCCGGAGGTGAAGCAGAGCCTCGAGACGCACCTGCTCGACATCTGGTCGCGCGCGGCCGGCGGTGACGAAGGGGCGCACCGAGGGGGAGGCGACAGAGGGGGAGGCGACAGACGGGCGGATGGCGTCGGCGCGAGCGCGCGCCGCCGGTGCGGCGTGGGGCTGCGGCTCTCGGCGAGGGCGGCGGCGGAGCTCGCCGTGCCGGCGGAGCTCGACGCGTTTCGGGATTTTCTAGAGCGGAACAGCCTGTACGTGTTCACGCTGAACGGCTTCCCTTATGGCCGGTTCCACGGCGCGCCGGTGAAGGAGCAGGTGTATCTGCCCGACTGGCTCGACGACGAGCGGCTCGCCTACAGCGACCTGCTGGCGACGCTCCTCGCCGAGCTATTGCCGTCGGACGAGGGCCTGATGGGCAGCGTCAGCACGGTGCCCGGCGCGTTCAGGCCGCGGGTGCGCACGCCGGACGACGCGGCGGCGATGGCGCGGCGGCTGGTCGAGCACGCGGCGCACCTCGTCGGGATCCGCCGCCGCACGGGGAAGCGCGTCGCGCTGGCCCTCGAGCCGGAGCCGTGCTGCTTCCTCGAGACGACGCCCGAGGCGATCGGCTTCTTCACCGATCACGTGTTCGCGCCGGAGCGCGTGCGCGAGCTGTCGGCGCTGGCCGGGATGAGCCTGCCGGACGCGGAGGAGGCGCTCCGTACGCACCTCGGCCTCTGCTTCGACGCGTGCCACATGGCGGTCGAGTTCGAGGACGCGCCGGAGTCGCTCGCGGCGCTCCGCTCGGCGGGCATCGGCGTGCACAAGGTCCAGATCAGCGCCGGGCTGCGCGCGCGCGTGGCGGAGCGCGATCCGGCGACGATGGCGAGGCTGCGCGCGTACGCGGAGGACGTCGTCTACCTGCACCAGGTGGTCGAGCGGCGCGGGGGCGAGCTCGTTCGCTACCTCGACCTGCCCGAGGCGCTGGCGGCGCTCGAGGGCGGGAGCGCGGCGCCGCCCGAGGCGACGCCGGAGGAGTGGCGCGTCCACTTCCATGTGCCGATCTTCCGGGAGATCGAGGGCGCGCTCGCGACGACGCAGCCGGAGCTGGCGGCGCTGCTGTCGCACCTGCGCGAGTCCCCTGCGACGCAGCACCTCGAGGTGGAGACGTACACCTGGGATGTGCTGCCAGAGGACCAGCGGCGCGGCGGGATGGTCGAGGCGGTGGCGAGGGAGCTTCGCTGGGTCGAGGAGCGGATGGTCGGCGACAAGAGCGTCGGGGAGGCAGGGCGATGAGCGCGCGCGCGCGGGTGTATCTGCGGCTCGGCCGCGTCTCGAACTTGCCCACGGTATGGACGAACGTGCTCTGCGGAATGGCCCTGTCGGGGTCGGGGCTGCGGGCGCTCGAGGTGGCGCTGGTGGGGTTCGCGGCGTCGCTGATGTACGTGGGCGGAATGTTCCTGAACGACGCGTTCGACCGGGAGATCGACGCGCGCGAGCGCCCCGAGCGGCCGATCCCGTCCGGATTTGTGAGCGCCCGGGAGGTGTTCGCGGTCGGCTACGGCCTGCTCGGGGCCGGAGTGCTGCTCGTGGGGGGCCACGCCTTCGTGGCCAACCGGGGGATGGCGCCGGCGGTGGCGAGCGCGCTGCTGGCCGGGGCGATCGTGCTCTACGATGCCTGGCACAAGGGGAACCCGCTGAGCCCGGCGCTCATGGGGGTGTGCCGCGTGCTGGTCTATGTGACGGCCGCGCTCGCGGCGGGGGGACAGCTCGGGAGCGCGGTGATCGGCGGGGCGGTGGCGCTGCTCTTCTATCTGATCGGGCTGACCGCGATCGCGAAGCAGGAGAACCTGCTGGCCGTGCGCAGCTTGTGGGCGCTCGGCTTCATGGCGGTCCCCTTCCTGGCGACGATCGGCGCGCCGCTCACGGGGATGATGGGGACCGTCGCGTACGGGGCGCTCGCTGGCTGCGTGATCCACGCGATAAGGTTGCTGCGGGGGACGCGCAAGGACCGGATCCCGCGCGCCGTGGTGACGCTCATCGCAGGGATATCGCTGCTGGACGCGGTGCTCATCGCGAAGAGCGGAGCGCCGGGCGCAGTCGGCGCGGCGGCGCTGGCGATGGTGGGATTCCCGCTGACGCTGATGATGCAGCGGGTGGTGAGGGGGACGTGAAAGGAATGCGGGAAAGAGAGAAACCGCAAGGGCGCAAGGGGCGCAAGGAACAAGAGACGAGATGTTTTCTTGCCTTCCCCTTGCGCGCCTCGCGCCCTTGCGGTTGCTCTTCCCTTTTGTTGATTTCCTCGGAACTCCAACGTGATCGGTGCTCTATAACATCCCTACACCGGTCTCGGTTCAGTCGAAGATGTGGCTCAGGATGAGCCTGCCCACGTCGACGGCGTGAGCCTGAGCTTCCGGCAGGAGCGCCGCGTCGGTGGACAGCACGACCGGGCCCTCCTCGGCGCGCTCGGTCAGCCGGCCGTGAGAGCCCTTCACGAGGGAGGCGTCCAGCGGGATAACGTCCATCAGGTAGCGGAAGCCGAGCTTCTTCTTGAGCAGCCGCCACGCGACGTGCGCCGGCAGGACACGCAATTTGGGATCGGCGAAGAGCTCCACGGGGTCGTACCCAGGCTTTCGATGGATATCGACCGTCTTCGCGAACTCCGGGGCTTTGTCGTCGTCCAGCCAGTAATAGTAGCTGAACCATCGGTCCTTCGCCGAGACCGCGACGAGCTCACCGGACCTCGGGTGGTCTAGCCCGGCGGCGCGCTTGCCCTCCGCGTCGAGGACGGAGTCCACCCCGGGCAGCTCCTCGATGAGGCGCTTCACCTCGCCGATCCGCTCGGGGCGCCGCACATAGACGTGCGCTACCTGGTGGTCTGCCACGGCGAACGCCTCGGAGGCTCCCGCGTCCAGCTTCTCCCTCCCACGCTCCACGCGGACGCGGACGAGGTCTCTCTCCCGGAGCGCTCGATTGATGTGCACGGCCCCTGTCACGCGGGTGATGCCGTACTCGGAGACGACCATCACCCGCGCTCCGTCCTTGCGCACGTGCTCGATGAGCTCCCCACAAACGGCGTCGACCGCCCTGAGGTCCTTCTCGATGGCGGGATGATCCGGACCGAGCCGTTGCAGGTTATAGTCGAGGTGCGGAAGGTAGACCAACGTCAACGTCGGCCGCCGCGTGTCATATACATGGCGCGCGCACCGCGCGATCCACTCCGAAGATCGGATATCCGCGTTCGGCCCCCAGAAGTTGAAGAGGGGGAACTCGCCTAGCCGGGAGACGAGCTCATCGTGCAACGACGCCGGCTCGGTGTAGATATCCGGCAGCTTGAGCCCGTCCGCCCAGTAGATCGGCCGCGGCGTCACCGCGTAATCCGCCGAGCTGTACATGTTGTACCACCAGAACAGCTTGGCGCAGGTGAACGCCGGGTCGCGCCGGCGCGCGGTGTCCCAGATCTTCTCCCCCGTCACGAGCTGGTTCGCCTGGCGCCAGAGGTTCACCTCGGCGATGTCGCGGAAGTACCAGCCGTTCGCGACGCAGCCGTGCCCGCTCGGCATGAGCCCTGTCGTGAAGGTCGACTGGACCGTGCATGTGACAGCTGGCAGCACCGTCTGGAGCGGGCGCATCGCCCCCTCCCCGGCGAGCCGCTTCAGGTTCGGCGTGGCGTCGCCGAGGAGCTCCCCCGTGAGCCCGACGACATTGAGGACGACGGTGCGGTGCATACGCGCGCTCGATCAGCCCTTCACGACGGGGGTCTGCCCGCGCAACACCGAGTTCCCCTCGAACAGGGCGCGCTGATCCACCGCGGGCGCTTCGCCGAACTCCGCGAGGTCGAGCCGACCGCTCTGGGAGAAGAAGGCGAGCGGGTTCTTCCAGACGATCCGCTCGATCGCCTCGTCCGAGATCCCGTTCTCGCGCATCCGCGCCGCCGTCTTCGGGACCTTGAGCGGATCGCTCACGCCCCAGTCCGCCGCGCTGTTGATCAGGATCCGCTCGGCGCCGTATGTCTTGACCAGCGAGACCATCCGGTCCTCGTCCATCTTGGTGTTGGGATAGATGGAGTGGCCGGCCCAGCATCCGGTCGCCAGCACGAGCGGAAGCGTCTCCTCGTTGTTGTGATCGACGAGCACGCGCTCCTCGGGGAACCGGAGCTCCCGCACCAGGGCGAGCGTCCGCTCCGTGCCGCGCTTCTTGTCGCGGTGCGGCGTATGCACCAGAATCGGGAGCTCGTGCTCTCGCGCGAGCTCGACCTGCTGGGCGAAAACCCTTTCTTCTTCTGGCGTCATGTCATCAAACCCGATCTCGCCGACCGCGACGACGCCCTCCTTGTCGAGATAGCGCGGCAGGAGCTCGATGACCCCCTGCGCCACGCGAGGGTTGTTCGCCTCCTTCGGGTTGAGCCCCAGCGTGCAGAGATGACGGATGCCGAACTGGCTGGCCCGGAAGCGCTCCCAGCCGAGCAGCGACGTAAAGTAGTCCTCGAAGGTGCCGACATGGGTCCTCGGTTGACCGAGCCAGAACGCCGGCTCGAGGACGGCGACGATGCCGGCCGCGGCCATGGCCTGGTAGTCGTCCGTCGTCCGCGATGTCATGTGGATGTGAGGATCGAATAGCTTCAAGGGTCCCTCCGCATCGCGCCGCGTCACTCCGGGATCCGCGTCGCGCGCTCGCGCTCATGGTCGTCCAGGGAGAGCAGGCCGATGTCTGCCGGGACGCTCCGGCCAGCCGCCCTCCGTTCGCTCGCGAAGTCCTCTGCCATCCTGGCGAGCTCGCTCGATCGCCGCCGGTCGAGCCCGACGATCCGGGCGAGCGCCACGCCCATGAACATGGCCTTGAGGACCACCTGGTTGAAGTTGAGATCGGGAAAGCACGCGGCCGGGTAGGGATTCTCGCAAGCGATCGCCTCGAAGACAGGCAGTTCGTTCGTGCGGCACGCCTCGACCGCGAGCGGAACGAAGCGCTCCGCCTCGGCCAAGAACGGCAGTGCCCGCAAGAGCGCCTGACGCTCCCGGCCATCTCCCTGCTCGTAGCAAACTCGGAGCAGCAACTCGAGCTCCGGAACGGGCAGACACCTCGAAACCTGCGCGAGCATCGTTACCCGGCCGAGCTCATCCAGGCCTCGGCCATCGATCCACTCGGCCCACCCGGCGACGCCGGCAGCCTCCAGCGCATCTCGCTCGTCGGCGTGAAGCCCGAGCGGCGCTTTGCCGAGCGCGCGTACCGCTGCAGTGAACGTCGCGAGGAAGTGGTCGCGATCGAACCAGGTCGACGCCTCGCTCACCGGTGCGTCAGGCGCGCCGCCAAGACGCGCAGCGGTCCCGATCATCCTTTCAACGCGCTCTAGCCAGGAGCGCGCTGTCGGCGGAATCCGGCGCGACAGAATTTCAAGCAGCAGTAGGGAAGGGTCTTGCATTGTAGTCATGCTCGCCGGTCCATGCGTCTACCGCAAGATACCGACGTCGCCGAGCGGTGGAAAGTTATACCAAGGGGCGCGCTGTTCGGATAGTGTCCTACTGCATGATAGACCAGAAGCGTTTCCGTTTGTCTTTCATGCCCATCGCAGCCGCCGCCGTCGGGATCGGGCTTATGCTGAATGGCTGCGACAGCGGCGATTCGGGGGCAGGGACAGGCGGCGGGGGAGGCTCCGGCCCCGGTGCGACGGGCACCGGCGGCGGCAGCACGTCGACGGGCACTCCCACGACCAGCGGAACCAGCTCGGGCACCAGCTCGACCAGCTCGGGCACCGACTCGACCAGCTCGGGCACCGACTCGACCAGCTCGGGCACCGACTCGACCAGCGGCGCGGGAGCCGGCCCTGCGAGCGGAACCGGCGTGGGAGGGAGCGGGACGATCGAGTGCGACGAGCCGGGCGGGACCGTGCCGCCGCTCCGCCTCACGGAGGTAGCGAGCGGCCTGCGCCAGCCCTTGTTCGTGACGAGCGAGCCCGAAGATCCCAGCCGGCTCTACGTCGTGCAGCAGGGCGGGACCATCCGCCTCATCAGCGGAGGTGAGCTGCAGAGCGCTCCGTTCCTCGACATCACCGCGGACGTCCAGGGGAGTGAGTACGACGAGGATGAGCGAGGGCTCCTCGGGCTCGCGTTCCACCCGCAGTATGCGAGCAACGGAAGGTTCTTCGTTTACTACAACACGAGGTCGCGAACGCTGGCCCTCCGAGAGTACAAGCGTTCAGCGGGCAATCCGGACCGAGCTGACCCGCAGCGAGTAGCCGAGCTCGTCTCGATACCGGTGCTGGTCGGCAACCACAATGGCGGGATGCTCGCGTTCGGCCCGGATGGGATGCTCTACATCGGCGTCGGCGACGGCGGCGGGGACACCTCCAACCCCGATCCGGACAACAATGGCCAAAACATCAATGTGAAGTATGCAAAGATACTTCGCGTCGACGTCGAGAATCACCCGACGGCGCCGGCCGGGAACGTCCCCGGTGGAGACCCGTACGTGTGGGACTATGGACTTCGCAATCCGTGGCGTTTCAGCTTCGACCGCTGCAGGGGCGACCTCTACATCGGAGATGTCGGAGGACGCCTCTTCGAGGAGATCAACATCGAGCCGCGCGGCCAGGGCAACAAGAACTACGGATGGAGCGTCACCGAGGGGGGCACGTGCCTTCAGAGCGACCAGGCGACAAAGTGCGACTCGCCGACGATCACACCGCCCGTCCTGGCATATGACCACGACAGCGGCGATGGCTCGGTGACAGGCGGCTATGTCTACCGTGGGAGCAGGATCCCCGCGCTCCGAGGGAAGTACCTGTTCGGCGACTTCGAGACGGACCGAGTCTGGATGCTCACCTGGAAGGATGGCGTCGCCACGCCGAGGAGCTCGCTCAGCCAGGACCTCGGCTCCGAGAGCACCATCCAGGGCCTGGCCTCGTTCGGCGAGGACGCGGCGGGCGAGCTGTACATCGTCTCCTACGGAGGCAGCATCTTCCGGATCGATCCGGAATAAATCGGCCCGCGGCCCACGGGGACCAACGCGGCCGTCCATCGTTGGTCCCTATTTTCCGAAGAGCAGCTTACCAGATCTGGATTCGAGCCATGCAGAAGACGCGGAGACTGGCGGTGGGTTGGGCGCTCGCGCTCGGGCTGTTGAGCCACGAGGCGGCAGCCGGGATCGAAGACCTCCTGGGCACGGGGCCCGGCGAGATGCCACAGCCGAACAACCTGGGCACCGCCGAGCGCTGCTCCGGCTGCCATCGAGCAGAGGTTCAGGAACACCAGGATTACATGCCCACCGACACATGGGCAGGTACCATGATGGCCAACGCGTGGCGCGATCCTGTCTTCAAAGCCGCTCTTGCGATCGCCAACCAGGACGCGCCGGGGGTCGGGACCTTCTGCCTGCGATGCCACTCTCCCATCGGGTTCCTGAACGGGCGAGCGACGCCCCCGGACGGCTCTGGGTTCGACCCCGAGGCGTCGGTCGACGGGAAGATCGTCGATGGCCAGGGGGTCAGCTGCAGCGTTTGTCATCGCGCGATGACGACGCCGGACCTTGAAGACGGGGCACCGTACATCGTCGGCAACGCTCAGCTCGTGTTTGACCCCACACCCGAGGCTGCTGGGTTCACGGCTACACCCTTGGTGTATGGCCCCTATCCGGACGTCGTCTCTCAATCTCACAGGGGAGAAGACACGCCCGCGCTGGCCGAATCCGAATTTTGCGGCCAATGTCATCAAGTCACGAATCCGGAGGTCATGCTGAAGGACGCGAGCGGAAAGGACACCAAGATCGAGTTTCCGCTCGACACGACCTACGAGGAGTGGGCCTCCAGCGACTTCCGCAATGACGCCGCGAGCGCTCAAAGTTGCGTCGATTGCCATATGCAGAGGAAGATGGGCGAGCTGGCTGTCGGCGAGCGCGGGCCGCTCCGAACCGATCCCCGCGCCCACCTCCTCGTCGGCGGCAATCACTGGGGCATCCAGGCCGTCATGGCGGCCAACAAGGAGCGCGCCGCGGAGTACGCGGACTCCTTCCAGCTCGCGCTCGACGGTACGCTCAAGAGCCTCGCCTCGGCCGCCTCGGTCACCCTCGTCGAGGCCCCGCAGGACGCCGCGCCCGGAGAGGAGATCGCCGTCACCGTCCGGGTCGAGAACCTCACCGGTCACAAGTTCCCGACAGGCTATGCGGAGAGCCGGCGCGCCTGGATCGCCGTGTTCCTCGTCGACGAGAGCGGGGTCGAACGGCCGCTGCTCGGCGGCTACGACGCCGATACCGGCGAGATCCAGCACGAGCCGCCCACCCACGAGTACCGGGCCGTGCACGGACAATGGAAGGCCGAAGCGGGCGCCGGCGAGAAAGAGGAGCACCTCGCGCTCCACGACATGATCATCTCCGACACGCGCATCCCGCCGAAGGGCTTCGTCCCGTCGCAGAGGACCCAGCCGACCCAGGAGATCGACTTCGCCGATGGGAACGGCGGATACCGCAACTACGACGAGGCGCGCTTCACGCTCACCGTCCCGGCCGACGCCTTCGGTCGCCAGACGCTCTCGGCGCGCGTGTACTACCAGTCGATGACGAGGGAGTACATCGAGTTCCTGCAGTCCGAGAACCGCACGGACAGCACGGGAGATGACCTCCGGACCATCTACGAGGAGACCGGCGAGGCGCCGCCGATCCTCGTCGCGGCCGATGACGCCGAAGCGCCGCTCGATCTGGGAGAGCCGCCGGCGAATGCGAGCAGCGGCAACGGCGGCAGCAGCGGCAACGGCGGCAACGGCGGCAGCGGCACCGGCGGCGATAGCTCGACCGGCGGCACCTCGAGCGGCGGCTCCAGCGACGACGGCGGGTGCGGCTTCCGGATGCCCGCCGACGGGCGCGGCGGATGGCTGCCTGCGGGCCTCGCAGGGCTCGCCCTCGCCGCCGCAGCCAGGCGCCGGCGAGCGCGCCAGCGGCGCTGAGCCGCGACGCACCCCGACAGTCCCGGCGCGCGTCGCCCCGGACGTTCAAGTCCGAGCCCCCGGTCGCCTCCGCCCTGCCGCCTCGCACGAGGCGCCCTCTTTTCGCTCGCATCACCCCCCGGCGCCTGCATAGATTGAGCGCACCCAGCGCCTCACGGCGAGCGTCGCCTTGCCCATCTCCCGCCTCGTCGATCCCCTCTTCGTGCTCCTCGTCGCCGCGGGCGTCGGCCTCGCGCTCTCGGGCGGCGACTGGAGCTTCCGGACACGCGGGGCGAAGATCGGGCGGGCGCTCGCGTGGAGCGCGTGGCTCGCGCTGTGGCTCCTCTCCACGCCCTGGCTCTCCAGCGCGCTCGTGCGCCGGATCAGCACGGTGCCGAGGGACCTCCACGCGGAGCTCGGCGGAAGCTCACCCGAGCGGCGCGTCCTCGTCGTCCTCACCGCCGGCATCGACGCCGACGAGTTCGGCGAGCCGGCCATGGAACGGCAGTCGGGGGCAGGCCTCGAGCGCAGCCTCGCCGCCGTGCGCGTCTACCGCGAATACGGCTTCGGCCACGTCATCATCTCGGGGAAGGACGTCCTGCGCCCGCCCGACGAGCTCGCCGGCGCCATGGCCGACCTCCTCGTGGAGCTCGGCGTGCCCAGGAAGAAGATCATCCTGGAGATCGAGGCGCGCGATACCCGAGAGAACGCCCTCAACTCCGCGCGGATCGCCCGCGAGCTGTCGGCCGACGCCGTCGTGGTCGTGACCAGCGCCCTCCACATGCCGCGCTCCATCCGCATGTTCGAGCGCGCGGGGCTCGACGTCCTGCCCGCGCCGGTCAGGTTCCATTCGCTGCCGCCCGAGGGGATAGAGAAGATGATCCCGAGCGCGCTCTCGCTCCGGTGGTCGGAGCGCGCCGTTCACGAGCTCGTGGGTCTCCTGGAGCCGTGACCCTCGCGCGCCTCGGCGCTACCAGGTGACCTTCTGCGAGCCGCGGAGGAACCGCCACAGGCCGACCACCGCCGCCGCGTTCAGGACCACGAACGTCCTCGCGAGCGCGCCGAGCTTGCCCGCAGCGCCCCCGAGCGCCGCGAGCAGGTAGAAGGCCACCTGCCCGCCGACCAGCGCGCGCCACGCGTGGAGCAGCCACGAGGCGTCGCCGCTCACCTGGGCGTCCACCCACGCGACCGTCGACGTGCTCAGCAGCGCGGCGAGCGCCCAGGGGCACACGAGACGGAGCAGCTTGTGCGAGAAGACCTCGAACCAGGACGGGTTCCTGAACGGGACGAGGAGCGCCGGGAGCAGCGAAAAGAGCTGATAATTGCCCGCGAGCGTGCGCACCTTGCGGCCGAACTCGCGCTCGTCGCCGAACGCGTCGTCGTACGCGATCGCGTCGGGCGCGAAGAGGATCGAGCGCCCCTCGAGGCGGAGCCGCATCGGCACCCACATGTCGTCGAGGATGACGCCCTCCGGCAGCTGGCCCATGTCGGCGCGACGGATCGCGTAGATGGGACCGGTCACCCCCACCATGCTCCTGAACCGCCCCTCCTGGAGGCGGATCCAGTTCTCGTAACGCCAGTAGGCCCCCGACCCCGCCGACCCCTTCAGCACCAGGTTGCCGGAGACGCAGCCCGCGTTCGGATCGGACAGGAGCCGCACGAGCGCGCGCAGCGCCCCGGGCACGAGCGGCTGGCGGATGTCCGTCATCAGCAGCACCTCGCCCGTCGCGACCTCGAGCATCGCGTTCACGCCGATCGGCTTGCCACGCCGCGCCTCGCTGACGAGCACCTTCACCCGAGGATCGCGCTCGGCCAGCTGCCGCGCCACGAGCACCGTGTCGTCCGTCGATCCGTCCGAGTAGAGCAGGACCTCGATCTTGTCCTTGGGATAGTCGAGCGCGAGGAGGCTCTCGACCTTCGCCGGTAGATACGACGCCGCGTTGTAGACGGGGATGCACGCCGTCACCGTGGGAACGTAGTCCGGATCCTCCTTCCGCTGCGCAGGCCAGAGGCGCGCCAGGATGCCGATAACGATCGGGTACCCGAAGTAGGTGTACACGAGCACCGCGACGGCCAGAAAGGAGGCAATGACCACGCTAAACTGTAGAGCGCCGCTCGGGGGCGGTTGTCAACCGACATGGATGGAGGCGCGTCGCCACGACCCGCGGGATCACGCGGCGCGCGTCGTCACTTGCATCGCGCGCCGTCACTGGCGTCGCGCGTCGCGCACCGCGCGTCGTGCGCCACCCGCGTTCAGTTCCGCACCTTCACGCTCCGGATGACGTCCCCATCGGCGAGCGCGGCCCACGGCCCGGCGGCGACGCCGACGGCCGCGTACTGGCCGTCGAGGTGCGGCGCGCGCGCGTGCATCACGAAGAGCTGGCTCGATCCGGTGTCGCGGCCGGCGAGGGCGACGCCGACGCGGAGCGGCTCGAACGCGACCGGCGACGTCTCGCAGCGCAGCGCCGGCTTGCCGGGCGGGCCGCCTGCGCCGTCGCCGAACGGCGCGCCGAACTGGGTGACGAAGCCGGGCACCACGCGGTGGACGATCTTGCCGTCGTAGTAGCCGGAGCGCGCGAGGTCGACGAAGCGGGTCACCGCGACCGGCGCGAGCGAAGGGTCGAGCGTCATCGTGAGCTCGCCGGCGTCCGTGTCGAAGACCAGCGCCGCCGGCGCGCGCACGAGCGCGGATGCCTCGGCCGGCACCTCGCCGACCGGCGGCGCGACGGCCGGCCGACCCGCCGCGCCCGCGTCCGCCGGCAGACCGGCGTCGCACGCGATCTTGCGGCCCCTGAGCACGCCGAGCGCCGTCCCAGCGCGCGCGCGCGTCGTGGGGTGGCTCGATCGGCAGAGCTGCTCCAGCCGAGCCTCCGCCGGCTTGAGCGAGAGCGCCCCCGCCGCGTCGACGACCGCGCCGATCAGCTCCGGATCGTCGCGCGCACCGGGACGGTCGAGGATCGAGAGCAGCGCGCCCTCGATCGCGGGCGACGTGACCGCGGCGGGAGCGTCCTTCTCGTCGCCCCGCTTCCTGCGCTTCCGCTTGGCCTGCCCCGGCGCCTCCGACGCGCGCTGGGGCTGCCGCGCGATGACCTCCGCCGCGGCGGCGACCAGGCCCGGCTCCTCCGCGGCGAGCGCCTTCGCGAGCAGATCGGGCGCGCCGGCGATCTCCTCGTGCGAGGCGATGAGCTCGATCGCGGCCTCCCTGGCGCGCAGATCGCCCGACGCGGCGTACGCGCGGAACGCGGCGAGCCGCGCGCCCGTGATCGCGTCGCGGCCGATCACCTCGACGACCGCCCTGGCGCCGATCGAGCCGCGCACCGGCGCGCCCGCGTCCGGCTTGCTCCCCGGCTCCGCCGGCGCCGTGACGTCGCAGCCGAGCAGCAGCGGATCGCGGTAGTCCCCGCCCGCGAGGAGCCTGGCCGCGCCGCAGCGGAGCCACGCGACGCGGCGGAGGATCGCCGCGGGCGCGCTCGGCGGCGGCGGCAGCGCGGCGAGATCGCGGAGCGCCTTGCGCGCGGCGCCCGCCGACGCGAGCGCGTCGAGCGCGGTGAGCAGCACGCCGAAGTCCTCGCTGACGAGGCTCGTGAGCGCTATCGGGTCCGCGCTCGGGGCGAGCGAGGCGACCGCGTCGGCGAGCGCGCGCTGGCCGGGCGGGCCGAGCCGCTTGAGGGCGCGCGCGGCCTCGGCGCGCTCGCTCGCGGTGAACACGCCCTTCGCGGAGAGCACGCGGGCGAGCTCGGAGGCGGCCTCCTCCCCTGCCCTGCCGAGCGCGCGCACCGCGAAGAGCCGCGCGTCGGAGGCCTCGGCGAGCCGCGCGGTCGCGACGTCGCGGATGCGGGGGATGACCGTGAGCGGGACGTGCTCGAGCCGCCCGATCGGGTAGAGCGCCTCGGGGACCGGCGGGCTCGCCGCGCTCCCCGAGGCGAGGTTGAGCAGCGCGACGAGCGTCTCCTCGCGCAGCTTGAGCTTGATCGAGGCGAGATCGCCGAGCGCGTACGCCGCGTGGATCGCGCGCTCGCGCGGGCCGTCGAGCCACGCGACCAGCGTCGGCTCCGACGCCTCGGCGCCGCACCGCCCGATGGCCCGGGCGAGCGCGCCGCCAGCGTCGAGCGGCGTCGCGCCGGCGGCGGCGCCGCTCGACGCCGCGGGAGGCGCAGCCGCGCGAGCGTCGCGGGCGAGGGCGCGCGCGACGAGCGCCGAGACCGTGTCGGCCTCGTGCTCCTTGCAAGAGAACCCGAGGCCGTAGGCGGCCCACGCGACCACCTCGTCGTCCTCGTCCGCGAGCGCCCGCGCGAGCCCAGGCCGCGCCGCGTCTCCGCCGATGCGCGCGAGCGCCCGCGCGGCGGCGCGCCGCACGCCGACGTCGCGGCTCTGCTGGTCCGCGGGGCTCACCTCCACGGCGGCGCGGCGCTGCTCGGCCGCGAGGAGGACGTCGACCCGCTCCGCCGCTCCGGCGCTGACGGCCGGCGCCGCCGCGGAGCTCCCCGCGTCGGGCGCGGGGCCGGACGCCGGCTGCTCGGAGCAGGAGGGGAGCGCGGCGCTGGCGGAGAGGGAGAGGAGCAGCGCGAGGAGAGGAGAGGAGCGCCTTCTCGGCATGATCACGGTTCACCCTGACGAGCTGTGTCGAGCAGCCAGGCGGCGCTCTCGCTGAGGACCCGCCTGCGGCGCATCGCGCGCGCGTCGAGCCACGTCGAGACCACCTCGTGACCGCGCTGCAACGCGCGCGCAACCATCGGCTCGCTCACGCGCGGCGCTGGCAGGCCGCAGGCGTCGATCCCGACGTCGCGGAAGTTCTGGAGAGCCCTCGCCATGTGCCAGGAGCAGGTGACGATCGCCGCCCGCCGCGCGCCCGCGCGGCGCAGGAGGGCCGCGCTGAAGATCGCGTTCTCGTGCGTCGTCAGCGACCAGAGATCCTGCAGGATCGCGTGCGCCGGTACGCCGCCGCGCTGCAGCTCGGCGGCGAGCACGCGCGCCTCGATCTGCGCGCCCCAGCGGCGCCCGCCGCTGGCGATCACCCACGGCGCGACCCCGTCGCGGTAGGCCTCTGCCGCGCGCGCCGCGCGGCGCGCGCCGGGGGCCGCGGGGCGCCCGGATGGAAGCACCCTGCAGCCGAGGACGACGATGGCGTCCGCGTTGAGCGGCATGCGCCCGACCATAGCCCATCGGCCGTGGCCGTCGCGCGCCCGCTGCGCTCGATCGTCCAGCCCTCCGCCGGCGCCCGCGCCGCCCGCGGGCCCTGCCGCGGCCATGCCTGCGCCGCCGCCCTCAGGCCCCCTCTCGCCGCCGCCTGGGCCTCCGGCCCGCCGCCTCCGCCCGCGCCCCGCCGCCCTTCCGCCGCCCTTCCGCCGCCCTTCCGCCGCGCGCGCTTCCGCCCCCGAGCAGCGGGCGTGGCCTGGCGCGGGGCCCGCGCCTATCCCGCAACTACATTGGCGCCTTGGCCCGGTTCCCCCGGCCAGGTCTCCACGTCTGCGACCTTCCTTGCTCTCGGTGCACCAGGCGGCTTGACGCTGCCCGCGCTCGGAATCTAATAGCTCTACCTTGAAACGGGCGGGGTTCAGCGAGCGAGGCAGGATGCGGATCAAGATGTGGGGGGTTCGCGGAAGCATCCCCACGCCCGGTGCAGGCACGGTCGAAGTAGGCGGCAACACGAGCTGCTATGAGATTCGTGCCGGTGAAACGCTGGTCATCCTCGATGGCGGGACGGGGCTCCGTCTCCTCGGCCAGGAGCTGGTCAAGGAGATGCCCTTCGAAGCCTGGATGTTCTTCAGTCACGTGCACTGGGATCACATCCAGGGCTTCCCGTTCTTCACGCCCGCGTTCGTACGCGGGAACAAGATCCATCTGTACGGCGGCCTCAACGTTTCCCGGACGCTCGAGGAGACGCTGGCCGGACAGATGGACTACCCGAGCTTCCCGGTGCACCTCACGGAGATGGGCGCGGCGATGACCTTCCGCGACCTCTACGAGGGCGAGGTGGTCACGATCGGCCCGAACGACGACGTGCGCGTGACCAACGCGCGCGGCAACCATCCGAACGGCGTGTACGCGTACCGCGTGGAGCACGAGGGCAAGGTCGTCGTGTACATCACCGACTCCGAGCACTACGCGATCGTCGATCCGAAGCTGAAGAAGCTCGCGATGGGCGCCGACGTGCTGATCTTCGACGCCATGTACACGCCCGAGGAGTACGCGGGCGAGGTGGGCGGCGGCCCGAAGACGGGCTGGGGTCACGCCACGTTCGTCGCGGGCTGCGAGCTCGCGAAGGCGGCGGGCGCCAAGCAGCTCGTCCTGCACCACCACGACCCCAACCAGACCGACGCGATGGTGCGCGAGAAAGAGATGCGCGCCCGCGAGCTCTTCCCCAACACCATCGCCGCGCGCGAAGGCACGGTCATCGAGATCTAGCGCGCCGCCTCGCCAGGCTCGCAGCGCGCAAAACTCGCCACACGTCCGCACGCGACGACGGGCGACTGCGCGCCGCCCCAGCAGCGCCGGCGCGGGGCTCTCCCGCGCCGCAGCGCCGGCGCGGGGCTCACCGCACCGCAACGCCGGCGCGGCGTTCTCCTGCCCCGCGCCCTAGGCGCTCTTCGCCATGGGCTCTCGGGTGATCTCTTCAATGCGCGCGCGCATCCGCTTCTTCGCGCGCTCCTCGATCTGCCGCACGCGCTCCTTGCTGACGCCGAAGTCGGCGCCGAGCTGCTCGAGCGTCACGGGGCTGTCGGTCAGCCAGCGCTGGTTCATGATGCTGCGCTCGCGGGGCGACAGCTCGTTCACGACCTGGAGCAGCGCGCGCGAGAGCTGCGCGCGCTCGTCGGCGGCGCAGGCCTCCTCCTCCGGCGTGTGCGTGTTCGACGCGAGCCGCTCCACCGGAGCCACGCCGTCCTCGGTCGGCGAGCGCTCCAGGCTGACGTCGCGCGCCATGAGCAGCGGGAGAAGCTCGGCCGCCCGCTCCTCCGACAGGCCGCTCAGCTCCGCGAGCACCGCCGGGTCCTTCTCGTGCGTCTTGCGGTAGATGCGCAGCGCACGCCGCTCGCTCTTCGACGAGCCGAGGCGCACGATCCGGTACCCCCGCGCCACGTGCTCGCGGATCTCCGCCCGGATCCAGTAGGCCGCGTAGGTCGCCAGGCGGCACCCGCGGTCCGGATCGAAGCGCTCCGCGGCCTTCAGGAGGCCGATGTTCCCCTCCTGAACGATGTCCTCCATCGGTAGCCCCCAGCGGCGGTACTCGAGAGCGATCGTCATCACGAACGGCAGACACGCCTCGATGAGGCGCCGGCCAGCGTCCCGGTCACCAGCTCGCCAGCGGAGCGCGAGCTCCCGCTCGGCGTCCGGGCTCAGGGTGGCGTAGTTCGCGAGCTCTGTACGATAAGCCGAGAATGCCGCACGATCCCAGGTGGCGCTCATGATCTCTTCGCTCTCCCGCCGCGCGCCGATCAAGGGGGACTGGATTGCGGACCCCTGCGAGCCGGCGGGCAGCACCGCCACAGATGCAGGCGCGATGCCGGGATAAACCCTAGGAAATCGCCTTTTTTTGCGCTGGAATGCGCAACGTGTTCGGATCCCCCGACGGAAGCGAAAGCTTTGCGGGAAAGCGGAGGAGCACGAATGCGCAGCGCTGAGCCCAGATCCACGGCGCGCGAGCAGCGAACGAGGCGAACGAGGTGCGCGCCGAACCTCCAGGCGGCGAGCGTCGGCGGCGGTGTCCGCGTCGAGCGCGCGCGCCCTCTCCGCGCGGACGCCTCCGCGGTCGCCCCTGCCCCCCCGCGCCGCATCGTGATATCCGGGGAGCAGTGAGGACACGCGTCGCGAGCTCCGTCGCGTGCATCGCCGCAGGCCTGGCGACGGTCGCCTTGCTCTCGCGCGAGGCGGAGATCCCCCTCGCGAAGGCGCGGCGGGGGATCGCGCAGCCCCTGCTGCACACCGTCGCGCCGGACGACGAGGAGATCGATGGCGTCGGCTGTGATCCGAACGCCCTCGATCGCGGCATCGCGGTCCCGACCGGAGCACCGACCTCGCTCGGCTGCGATCAGGCCCGCGCCATCGTCGCCCAGGCCCGCACCACGCTGGCCGCTCCGCCGCTCCGCGTCGATCCCGCAAAGTTTGCCGAAGCGACGTCCGACTGGCTGGATCCGCACGGGCTGTGGTCGGTCGCGCCCGACGCGCCCGTGGGAGCCTCGCTGCGGCGGGAAGCCGCCGCGCTCCTGGACGAGCTGCAGGCGCCGGTGGGCAGCGGGCCGTGCGCCGCGGCGCTGCGCGTGGGCCAGGAGCTCGCCCGGTGGTCGCACGAGCTCGACACGCTCTTCGATGACGGCTACCGGCGCGGCCTGGCCAGCCCGCCCGCGACCCACGCCGCGGCGTGGGAGCTGATGTCGTCGGCGCCGTTCGAGGACGGCGAGGTGACGCGCAGCGCCCGGGACCTCGCCCGCAAGCTCGGTCGGGAGGTCGGCGGGCTGCGAGCGCACCTCGGGGAGCCGCTCGCCCGTTATGCCGACGCCGTGCGCGAGCGCGCGGCGCCCTCGATGAGCGAGGACGGCTGGGCGCGCACGGTGATCGCCGCCGCGGTGCGCGCCTACGTGCCCCAGCTGGACGCGCACGGCGCCTGGGCGCCGCTCGAAGAGGAGGTCTCCATCTACGATCTGGACCTCGAGGCGCACCCGCCGGCCCGGCTCTGGCAGGAGATGACGCGCACCGCGATCGGGGTGCGCATCGACCGCGGCGCGCTCGCGCCGCTCGAGGACGGAGACGTGGTGATCCGGATCCAGGATCTGCCGATCTCCGGCATGAGCGTCGAGCAGGCCGAGCAGCTCGCCGTGCTGTCCGACGTGCACCCCGGGACGACCGCTCGCGTGGCGCTGCTGCGCCGTGGCGTCGCGGCGCCCCTCGAGCTGACCGTGGCGCCGCGCCCGGCCGGACCGCCGCCGTCCGAGGCGGCGCCCTCGGAGCTGCCGCTCGATCTGGTGCGCTACGGAGACGGCAAGGTCGCCGTGATCGCCATCCCCGACGTGCCCGACGATCTCGGCGATCGCGTCGCGGCGGCGCTCCGCCGCGCGCGCGCGCAGGGCGACACGCGGGGCGTGATGCTGGACGTGCGCGCGAACGGCGGCGGCTCGACCGACGGCGCGATCGCCGCGCTAGGGCTGTTCTTGCCGGGCGTACCGCTGTTCCCGATGCGGCGCCGCGACGGCGGCGTCGAGGTGGAGCGCTCGCCCGACGTCCCGGAGGAGCGCGGGTGGAGCGGGCCGCTCGCGGTGCTCGTCGACGGCGACTCCGCGAGCGCGGCGGAGATGATCGCCGGAGCGATCAGCAGCTACCGGCGCGGCGTGATCATCGGCGATCGCACCTACGGCAAGGGGTGCGCCCAGGAATACCTCGACGACGACGCCCACGTCGGCGTGCTGCGACTCACCACGCTGCTCTACGCGCTCCCCGACGGCGCGCCGGTGCAGAAGGTGGGCATCGTGCCGCAGGTGCAGCTCTCGCTGCCGGCGACGAACGAGCGAGAGGCGCGCGTGGACAGGGCGCTCGGCCCGTGGCGAGGCCCCGACGTGCGCGATCTGCACCGCGTGCACGACGTGCCCTGGCCGGCGCACGCGGGGCGGATAGGGCCGTGCCGCGACGAGACGGTCTGCCGCGCGCTGCGGTCGCTCGGCGCGGTGCCCGCGGCAGCGCGCTGACGCGCGTGCGCTGACGCGCGTCAGCGCTTCCAGAACTTGCCGAGGAGGCCGCCCGTGGTGGGCGTCGGATCGTTGCTCGTGCGGCTCCGCATCTCCTGCAGGCGGACCTCGCGGATGGCGTCGAGGTTCTTCGGGTTGAGCTCTGCCGCCAGGCGGAAATCGCCGATCGCCTTGTCGAGCCTCCCCGAGCGCTTGAGGAGCATGCCGCGGTAGAAGAGGGCCCGCTCGTAGCGAGGCTCCTTCTCCAGGACGGCATCCAGCGTCTGGATCAGGTCGTCGTAGTGCGCGCTCGTGGCCCCCTCCGCGAGCGCAGGCGAGTCGCCGCGCCGCTGCGCCTGGATCCAGACGAGCAACGTCGTGTA
Organism: Sorangium sp. So ce375; assembly: GCF_051473855.1. Taxonomy (NCBI): domain Bacteria; kingdom Pseudomonadati; phylum Myxococcota; order Polyangiales; family Polyangiaceae; genus Sorangium; species Sorangium sp. So ce375. The sequence continues at coordinate 1,269,066 of NZ_CP150335.1, read as the reverse complement.
CTCGGGCTGATCCGGATCGGCGCTCAGCGCGCGCCGCGCGCGGGCCTCGGCGCCCGGGAGGTCGTTCTTCTTGAGCAGGATCTCGGCCTTCTGGAACTCGAGCGCGGCGTCGACGACGCGGGCGATCCTCTGCTCGTCCTCGGCGGGGGGCGGTGCCTCCTTGGGCGCCAGGTACTCGGCGCGCCGCTTCGGATCGCTCAGCGTCTGATAGGCATCGCTGATGCGGGCGAACACGCGCGCGACGAGCGGCTTGACGTCCTGGAGCTCCGGCGGCGTCCGGTCGGGGTGCCACCGCTTGGCGAGCGCGAAATAGGCGCTCTGCACGCGCTCCGGAGGTGCGTCCTCCGAGACGCCGAGCATCTCGAAGAAGCTCTCGCCGTCGATCGACGCGGCGCGCGCCTCGATCTCGGCGCGGCGCGCGGCGATCTCGGGGCTCGGCGCGGCGCGAGGCAGCGGCGGGAGATCGGGCGCCAGCGCCTGCGGCCCCTGCGGCTTCGCCGGCTCCGGGGCGCGCGCCGGAGGTACCGGCGACGCCGCCTCGGCGCGCCCTGCCCCTCGCGCGGCCCTGCCTTCCGCGCCGACCGCCGACATCTTGACGGTGGGCGCCTGCGGGGGCGGCGGCTGCGCGCGCGGGCTGGCGAAGGTCGGCGCAGGCGGCGGCCTCAGCGCCTTGGGATCGATGCCGCGGTAACCGCCCGGATCGCCGCCGGACGCGCGCGGGTCGAAGGGCGCCGCCGGGCTCGGGATCGGCGCGCCTCTCGACGTTGCCGCCTCCTGCGCCGCGGATGGGGGCGGCGCCGTCGAGCGGCGCGGGGCGACCGGGACCCCTGCGCGCTTGCTGGGCGGGATCGCGGCGTCGTCGGGCTGCCTCTGCGGTGCGCGGCCTTCGCCCTCGCCGCGCGCCGGGCGCGGACCGGGCCTCGTCGAGCCCGCGGCGGGGCGCGGCGAGCGCGCCGCCGCACCCGACGGGTCGCGCTGCGGGGCCGGCCCCGCGTCGGTCGGGAGCGCGCCAGCGGCCCGCTCCCGGCCGGGCCCAGCGGGCCCGCCGACCCCGACAGGGCGCCGGCCCGGCGCGCCGAGATCGAGGTGCCGCGTGATCGCGAGCGCATAGATCGTCAGCCGCACGACGCGCTCCTGCGCGACGCCGGCCGCGAGCAGCTCGGGCAGCGTCATGCGCCGCATCCGCAGGAGGTCGACGATGGCCTCCTCGTCGCGGTGAAGCTGGAACCGCTTCATCTCGGCCTCGGCGTGGAGCCCGAGCTGCCGGTTCTGGATCCGGTCCAGGGTCGCGTCGATCAGCGGATCGTCGGCTTGGAGCCGGACGCCCGCCATGATCACCGCGAGCGGCTCGCACCCGATGAGATCCGGACCGCCGTAGGACGACAGCAGGTTCTGGCCGTCGTAGTAGGCGTAACGCGTCGCTGGCGAGAGATCGTAGAGCGCGACCAGCTTGCGCACGAGCTGCTCGCGCAGCACGCCGAACACCGTCTCCCTGTCGAGGAGGCCCCGGGAGATGAGCAGCCGGCCGTGCAGCACCCGCCGCCTCGTGATGTCCCGGAGCGTCTCCCGGAGCGTCGCCTCGTCGAGGAGGCCGAGATCGAGGATCACCCGATCGAGCGGGGCGATGATCGTCCCGGTCCAGATCTTGGCCGGCACACCGTCGCTGAAGAAGATGCCGTGGCGGACGCCGTTGGGGTCGATGAAGCACGTGGTGCCGGTGAGCCGCCGGTCGAGCATGTACACGAGCAGGTGGACGAGCGGCGTGCGCGCGAGCGTGCCCTCCGCGGTCGGCGGATCACCCGGCAACGACAGCACGGCGATCGGGCCGGCCATGGCCGACGGAGGCAGATCGGACACCGGGTTTCGCTCGCGCCGCTGCGGCTGCGGCTGCTCTCCCCAGGGGCGGGTACGCCCCGCGGACGGCCGCGCGCTCTCCTCGGGGATCTCATCCGGATCGCTGTCTGTCTGCACCGACCACGACTCCTCTCCGTGAGCGCCCCGGGGGGGCGAGTACGGCTCCGCCACCGCGGCGGGCTCCAGATGCGGCGGATCGGGCCAGCGCGCCGTCGTGCGCCCTGGCCGCAAGGTCGGAGAGCGCATGCCGGACGGCGCGGGCGGCAGATCCGCGAGCATCCTGGCGTCCGCGCCGTCGTCGGGCAGCGCCCCCTGCGAGGCCTCGGGCCCGCGGGCGGCGTCGCCGGGCCGCGGCTGCGTCCTCCGGCTCGCCGGCGCGTTGGTCATCGGCAGCGTGGGCGACGAGGGCCGCGTGATCTGCTGCTGCGGCATGCGCAGGTTGGCGAGCGGCGACGCCGCCGCGGCGCGGATCGGCGGCGGCTCCGCCGCGAGCGCCTGCGAGCGGAGCGACACCTGCGGCGCCTCCTGGATCGCCGCGTGGGCGCGCATGGACGCGGCGGCGGGGTCGTCGCTCGTCGCGACGATGCGGCGGATGTGCCGCGGCGGCTCGCCCTGGCGAGGCCGCTCGGCGAGATCGACCTCGAGCGCGCGCGGGATGGGACCGCCGGAGGCGTCGAGGACCAGCCGGACGCGCGGCTGCGAGTACCGCGCCGGGTGCGCCGGCGTCTGCACGACGAGCGCGACCTCCCCGGTCGAGAGCTCGACGAGCGTGCCGGTCGGAAAGATGCCGAGCGCGCCCACGAGCAGCCGCAGCACCGTGCGGTCCGCCGGATCGGCCGCCTCCTGCTCGAGCTTGGCGATGGCCTCGTCGGCGGAGAGCGGCGCCTCGCCCGGGGCCGCCGTCAAGAGGTCGTTGAAGGCGCGGGCGGTCGCGAGGATCCGCGCCTGGAGCGTCGGCTGGCGGAGGCCGCGGTAGACCGGGCCGAGCGCCGGCTGGCGGCGCACCCAGTGCGCCTCGTAGGCCACGACGGTGCGCATCACGCTGGGCTCGTTGACGAGGCCGAGCGCGGTCAGCACGACCGCCGTGCCCGCCGGGACGTCCGCCTCCTGCTGCTCGCTCAGCTGCGGGACGAGCCCGCCCGAGCCGCTCGTCGCGGCGCCCGTGAGCCGCGGCCGCGCGATGTCGAAGAGCAGCGCCGCCATCGAGAGCCGCTGGAGGAGGACCACGTCGCTCGTGATCTGCCGGGCCATCGCGAGGCTCAGGATCGCGGTGTTCACGGCGCGCCCTGCGTCGTCGTGGTTCTGGTTGCGCAGCGCGGTGACGCCCAGGAAGGCCGGCGTCTCGTTCGCGGAGAGGTCGACGAGGCGCTGCGTGATGCGCTTGACGCCCTGCCGCAGGGTGTACCGGCCGCTCCGCAGATCGTCGTAGAACCGGCGGATGATCACGATCGCCGTCGCGTAGGTCCGCACGATCGCTGAGGTCTCGTCGCCCTCGCGATCGATCGCCACCTCGCGGCGGAGCACGGCCTCGTCCACGGCGCGCAGGCGGACGCGCGGCGCCGGGCGATCCACGAGCGCCGGCTTGCTGCTGCGGAGGGCCTCGGCGAGCGCGGAGGCGAGCGCGTAGAGATCGCTCGAGCGGACGTCCTTGGCGACGCCGAGCTCGGAGTAGCCGCAGCGGCTCAGGATGTCGCCGAGCTCGAGCGCGCCCTCGTAGACGGCGCGGTTCGCCTTGAGGAGCTGCCCGGAGACGAAGACCGAGCCGCGGGTGAACAGGATCGAGACGTTGTGACCGGAGCGCTGGCCGAAGTCCTGGACCAGCGAGACCGTCTCCTCGACCTGCCGCACCATCGCCTGGTTGTCGATCGCGTGCAGCGTCGAGAGCTTCACCAGCCGGAAGAGGGCCTGCACCACGCTGGCGGCGAGCTCGCGCGCCTGCTCGCGGCGGATGTTCTCCGACACGTTCTGGCTGATGACGTCGACCTGGGGCGCCATCACGGGATCTCCCCCGCGGTCGAGATCCGCTTGCCGAGCCGCGCCGCGATGGCCTCGGCGGCGGCGCCCGCGGCGTCGCGCAGCGCCTGGCTGTTCCAGGGCCGCCGCTTCGCGGCCGCGAGCGCGGCGTCGAGCGCCTCCTGCGAGCGCGCCTCGCGGCCGAGCAGCTCCGCCGAGAGGCAGCGGGTCTGCTCCGCCGCGTCGTCCGCGAGGAGGCCGTGCCGCTGGAGCAGCTCGACGGCGACCGACTCGCCGCGCGCCGGGTTCAGCGTGTAGAGCGCGCCGAGGAACTCGCGCCGCTCGTCGAGCGTGAGCTGGTGGAACGAGCCGTCCTGCACGCGGCGGACGAGCAGCGGGCCGGCGGCGCGGACCTGGTGGTGCGCCAGCGTCCGGAGCGCCGCGACGCGCACGTCGGGCGGCGCCGACTCGGCGAGCGAGAGCAGCTCGTCCCGGATCTGCTCGGGGCTCGTCGCGAGGTGCGCGATCGCCTCGCAGCGGAGCGCCGCGTTCGCGCAGCCGGAGAGCCGCTTGAGCGCTCCCAGGGCGCCCTGCGTCCGCGACGCGGCGAACATCTTGAGGATCGGGCGGGCCACGTCGAGATCCAGCGTCATGAGCGCGTCCACGACGCCCTCCTCGTGCCCGGGCAGCGTCCGCTCGACGTGGCCGAGCAGCGCGCGGCGCAGCGCCTCGTGGCCGGTGTGCCCCACGACCTCCATCGCGACCGGCAGGGTCTCGCTGCCGAGCTTGTGCAGGATGGGCGCGAGCCGCTGCGCGACGAGATCGAGGTCCACCGGCGCGGGCTGCGCCGCGCCGCCGGGGGCGGCCGTCGTGACGACGCGCGTCGCCTCGCGGAGGAGCAGCCGCATCGTGTCGGGCGGGAACATCCCCCGGGCGAGCTCCGTCGCGAGCGCGCCCCCCTGCGGCTTGGGCGCGAGCGCGTCGAGCGCCTTCTCGATGGCGTCGTGCATCCCGAAGAGCACGTCGAAGCGGCGCGCGAGGATGAGATCGCGCGCCGAGGCGGCCATCGGCTCGGTCACGAGCTCGACGTCCTTGTAGCGCTTGGCGTTCAGGAAGGCGTCGGCCACGACCTCGACGAAGCGCTCGCTCCAGCGGTCCGGGCTCATGACGAGCTGCGTGCCGAGCGCGCGCTGCGCGACCGGGTCGAGCGCGAGCGCGCTCGCGGCGCGGCGCGCCGCCCGCAGCGCGGCCGCGTCGGTGTCGATCACCATCGCGGCCGCCTCGGCGCGGTTCGCCCTCTCCTCGGCGGCGCGCCGGGCCATGCCCTCCAGATCGTCGGCCTCGTGCCAGAACTGCTCGCGATCGGCCGCGTCCCCCTCGACGAAGATGCTCACCACGTCGTAGCGCACGTGCTCGAGGCGGCGCTCCCACAGGGCGGCCGCGACGTCGTCCTCCGGGGGGAGGTCGCGCAGCGGATCGAGCAGCAGCACCTCGCAGAGCGCGCGCAGCTCGTCCTCGGTGATGCCGGGGAGCAGCTGGACGCGCCGCACGCCGGCCGCGAAGAGGTTGTACGGGACCAGATCGAGCGGGTGCGACGGCTCCCACACCGTCCGCCGGCGGTGCTCGAAGGCGTACGGCGTCAGCGTCCAGTGGACGAGGTTCCCGTCCGCGCGCAGCGCCTCCACGATCGCCTGGAAGGTCGCGCGGAGCTTGTTGTCCGCGTCCGGATGGCGAAAGCCGTAGTGACGCACCGCCGGGAGCAGCCGCTCCATGCGGCGGAACACCTCGACGAGCCGCGTGACCGCGGGATCGTCCGGCTCCGCCTCGGCCGGCTCGTCCTGGGGCGCGGGCTCTTCCGCCTGCCGCATCCCCACGGCCGTGGGCGAGTCGTCCGGCGGGGGGCGCTTCGTGCTGTGCGGCGAGGAGCGGCGGGGGACGGACGCGCCGGTCTCCTCGAGGACGCGCAGCACCTCCTGCCGCATCTGCGCGGCGGAGTCGAAGCGGTTGCGCTTGTCCCAGGCGAGCGCCTTGTCGACGAGGCCGATGACCGGGGCGGGCAGCTCGGGCGCGATCCTGGCGAGCGACGGCGCCGGCGTCGTCGCGGCGAGGATGAACGCCTCGTTGTCCGATCGCCCCTGGTGGAGCCGCTGCCCGCTGAGCACGGCGTACAGGGTCGCGCCGATCGAGAAGAGATCCGCCCGCCCGTCGACCCCCTCGGTCAGCCCCATCGCCTGCTCGGGCGCCATGAACGACGGGGTCCCGAGCGCCGTGCCCGCCTTTGTCTTGTCGCCGGGCGCGCCGCGCATCCTCGCCACGCCGAAGTCGAGCAGCTTCACCACGTTGTCCTTCGTGATGAAGATGTTCGCGGGCTTCAGGTCGCGGTGGACGATGCCCTCCGCGTGGAAGCTCTCGAGCGTGAGGAGCACCTCCCCCGCGATCCAGAGCGCCTCGGCGACGGGGAGCTTCCGGTTCTTGCGCTTCCAGAGCTGCTGCACGGTCTCCCCGTCGAGCAGCTCCATCACGAGGAACGGCTCGTCCTGCTCGGTGATGTCGTCGTCGATGATCGCGACCCGGCCCGGGTGATCGATCTTGTTGGCGACGTAGCCCTCGCGCAGGAACCGGTCGCGGATGCCGACGTCGCGCGCGAACTCGGCGTGCAGGATCTTCAGCGCGGCGCGCGAGCCGTTCCGGTGGTGCGTCGCGGCGTACACGGACGCCATGCCGCCCACGCCGAGGAGCGAGTCGATCCGCCACTTGTTCTTGACGGTCATCCCGAGGCGGGCGCGCGCCCGCTGCTTCTCGTCCGGCGCGTCCGTGACTTCCGAGGGCGGAGGGATGACGGACTCGGGGATGACGCCACGTGAGGTCATTCGGCCACCGGAAGGCGGGAAATCGTATCACCTCCGCGCCCTCACCAGGTTCCGGATTTCGGGGGGCAGGCGGTGCGCCTTACCGTTTCCTGGCGCCAGGCGGGTGCAGGGCGATCGCTGGTACGGTAGCTCTTTCCACCGCCGGAAGTCCGGCCGGGGATGCGATGAAGCGCCGCACGGGCGGCGAGCCGGCCGGGATTAGGAGGGCTGACCGCCGGTCGATGTCGAGGGGGCCGCGGGCGCCGCCGCCGGCTTGCCGTTGGCCTGTCCGACCTCGGCGGCCTTGCGGGCCTTCTCGCGCCGCGCCGCCACGCGCCGGCGCCGCTCGTAGGCGCTCGTGACCTCACGGACGATCTCGGGGTGGCGCCGGAAGACGTGCGCCGCGGTCTTCCGGACGGCGGCGACGCGGTCCACCAGGAGGTGCAGCATCTGGTTGCGGATCGTGGCCGCGGCGGCCGAGGCGCCGGCCTCGGGGGCCGTCTCCAGCGCTCGCCGCTGCAGATCCTCCGCGAGCTTCCTGGCCTCGGCGATGAGGCGCACGTCGAACTCCTCGTCCGCCTCGACAAGGCGGTCCTTGAGCGACTCCGCGAGCCCCGCGTAATCGCGGAGCGCCTGGGAGAGGGCGCTCGAGCGCTGGCCGTCCTGCGCGTGGAACTCCTTGATGCGCGCGAGCTGCGCGTCGGCGGGCTCGTCGACGTCGTCGTCCAGCAGGAACTCGAGCGCCGACTCGAGCTCATCGACGACGAACCGGGCGCGTTCTCCGACATCGGTGACCGCGGGATCGATGATGAGAAGCAGCCGCGTCTGCGCCTCCTGCACGGCGTGAACGATGGAGAGCAGCTCCTCGCTCGTCGACGCGGGCAGGCGGCTCTTGACCCGCTTGAGGCCGGGGCGATCGCCGTCGGGCTCCCAGTACTTCTCCACGAACGCCGCGGCGGCGACCGCCTCGCGCACGGCGACGTCGTACGGCACCTTCAGCGGGTTGTCGGTCCGCCCCGTCTCGGCGGCCTTGACCCAGCGATCGTAGTCCTTTCCCTGCTTTGCCATGGCGATGCCTGTTCCCTCCTCCTGCGTCCCGCGCCTTTCCGGCGCGGCGCGAAGCAGCAAGGTTGAGCTCGCTCGCAGAGATGTCCAGTTCGAAACGTGCTGTTCCGGATGCGGGCCGGAGACATCCGCGGCGATCGGGTGGAGCTGCGGTGTCCGGATGGCGCGGCGGCGCGTCCGGATGACGGCATGGCATGTCCGGATGAGGGGCGGCGCGTCCGGATGGCGCGGCGGCGCGTCCGGATGACGGCATGGCATGTCCGGATGAGGGGCGGCGCGTCCGGATGACGGGCGGTATGTCCGGATGGCGCGGGGGTGCGTCCGGATGGCGCGGCGGCGCGTCCGGATGGCGCGGCGGCGCGTCCGGATGCCGGCGTGGCGTGTCCGACGAGTCCAGTCTGCGCAGCCATGCCCTCGGGGAGCGCAGCCGCACCCGCAGCCGCCCGTGGTTTTCCCGAGACCGATCTCTTTTCTGAGAAATCGGCCACGCAAGGTCGATGGTACCCACCGAAGGCAGGAGCGACGACCCCTTCGGATGTCGCGCCCGGGATCCGTCGCCGCCGCCGTCTCATGCCTGCGCTCATGCCCGCACTCGCTGGAGAGGAACTTGGCCGTGACCGCCCGCAGCTCGATCGAATGCTCGCTCGCGACCGTGCCCCTGGACGAGGTCCTTCGCGCCGGCGAGGGCGCCGCCGGGCCGCTGGGTCGCATCGCGCCCTCTCCGGCCCCGCTGCTCACCGCGCCGCTTCCCGCGTCGTTTCGCCCGGATTCGCCTCTTCCCTGGCAGCCGTCCCAGGCGCCGCCCGCTTCCCTGGCGACGGCGCCGGTGCTCGTGGCGACGGCGCCGGTGCCCGTGGCGACGGCGCCGGTGCCCGTGGCGACGTCGCCGTCGCCGTTCGCGCCGGTCGCACCGGCGGCCGTCACGCGACCTGTCGTGACGCGACCCATCGTGATCGAAGTGCCCTGTCCTCCGGTCCGCCGGGCTCCACGCTCCGATCCGACGGAGGGGCGCGCGTCGTCCGCGCAGGCGCTCGCTCCGCGTCCGCCAGCGCCCGTGGCGAGCTGGCTCGCCGTCGCCGCGACCGCGGCGTTCTTTGGTATGGTCGGCGCGCTCTTGATGCGGGGGTGGCTTGGATGAGTCAGGGCGAGCGCAGCACGCGAGACGACGACGCCGGGACGTCCTCGCCGCCGGCGACCTATCTTCCGGGGAGCACCGTCGCGGGCCACAGGCTCGTGCGGGCGATCGGCGCGGGCGGCGTCGGCGTCGTCTACGAGGCGGTCCACGAGTTCACGCAGCGGCGCGTCGCGCTCAAGCTGCTGCTCCCGCACTACGCGAGCTCCGAGCAGGTGCGAGAGCGCGCCCACAAGGAGGCCATCGCGCTCTGCCGGCTGCGGCACAAGAACATCGTCGCCGTGCACAGCGCCGACACGCTGCCCGACGGCACGGTCTGGATCGCCATGGAGCTCCTGGAGGGCCAGTCGCTCCGCCGGATCTGCCAGGTGGAGTCGCCGCTGCCGATCGCGCGGGCGCTCCACATCGGGATCGAGATCGCCGACGGCCTCGCGGCGGCGCACGACCTCGGGATCGTGCACAGGGACGTGAAGCCGGAGAACGTGTTCGTCGACCGGCACGGCGAGGTGAAGCTGCTCGACCTGAACATCGCGAAGATCCGGGTCGACGGTCTGCCGAGCACCCGGCCGGGCCAGCGGTTCGGCACGACGGCGTACACGGCGCCGGAGGAGTGCTGGGGAGAGCCGTGCTCGCCGGCGAGCGATGTCTACGCGCTGTCGCTGGTGATCTACGAGCTCCTGGCCGGCCGTTACGTGTTCGCCACGGGCCGGGGGCTCTCGGGGATGCCCAGCGAGGGCCAGCTCGTGGCGGCGCACATGCTGCGGATGCCGGTGCCGGTGCACGAGATCGTGCCGTCGATCCCGGACTACGTCTGGCCGGTGGTCCAGACCGGCCTGGCGAAGCGGCCGGTCGAGCGCTTCAGGCACGCCGGCGCGGCGGCGAGCGCGCTGCGCGAGCTCCGGGAGCGCTACCTGTCGGACGTGCGCGCCGGCCGGCTCGCCGCGGGGCCGGACCCAGGGACGCCGGGGGCCCGGCGGGAGCACCACGGTCCGCGATCGCCCGAGCGGCTGATCACGGCGCCGCAGCTCGACGAGAGCCGGGTGATCGTCCCCGGGCCGGCAGCCCCGGCCGAGCTCGGCGGGAGCGATGCGCGCGATGACGTGGACACGGCGCCGGCGGCGCGCGAGGAGCACGCGGCGCGGCCAGCGCAGCCTTCGGCTCCTCCGTCGCCCCCGCCGCGGAGCGCGCCGCCGGGGGCCGACCCTGGCTGGCCGCTGCTCGTGACCCCCGGGCCGGTCACGGTGCGATCGTCCCCGGGAGCCGAGGGAGCGAGCCTCGTGGGACCTGGCCTGCCGGCGACGGACCGCGTCGCCGACAGGCGCTGGCGAGCGCAGCTCCTGCACCGCTGCGCCGTCGCGGCGGTGCTGGCGATCGCCGTCTCGGGCGCCGCGACAGCGCTGTACATCCATGTGCGCCGCGAGCGCCCTGCGATGGCCGCCTCCGAGAGCGGGGCCGTGCCGGCCGCGTCTGCCGGCGGGGTCGTCGCGAGCGCGCCGGCGGCGCCGGCGCGCTCCAACGCCATGCACGCCACGCGCGCCGCCCACGAGACCGGGGCGCCGCCGAACGCGCGCGTGCCGGAGAGCGCAGCCGAACCCCTCGGCGTCGAGGCGTCCGAGGCCGCGCCGTCACCTCCCGCCGAATCCACGGGGACGGCGGCCCGACCGAGCGCGCCTGCGGAGGCGAGCACGCCGGCGCAGGCGAAGGCGCCACTGCAGACGAGCGTGCCGGCGCCGCCGAGCGTGCCGGCGCCGCCGAGCGTGCCGGCAACACGGGCGCGTCCGGTCGCGGGGGCGGCGCGCGCGCCCGCGCGGCGCCCGTGGGACTGGCTGTTCACGTCGAAGGGGCGTGGCGGGCAGAAGGGCATCTCCCCGGACGAGGAGGAGGACATCTACCCGATGCCCTCGAGCGGGCGCGCCCCGGCGCCGGCCGGGCCGGCACCGCCCCGGGCGAGGCGACACGAGGAGCTGCCGTTCGGGAACAAGCCCAATTTCTGAGGGTGAGCGCAGAGCGACGAGCAAGGAGCGAGGACATGTCGAACGACGAACCCAGCGCGACCGATCCCTTCCTCGACGAGGTGGTCGAGCGGACGCTCGCGCGCTACCGCGGGATCGCGCCGCACGACGTGATCGAGACCATGCGCGAGCTGCTCGTGGAGGCGCTCACCGAGGACGAGGTCGGGCGAGACCTCCTGGAGCGCGCGCGGCCTCGCGCGGCGCCGCTCGGGAGCGGCGTGGCGGCCCGGGACGGCGCCGGGGAGCCCCGGCGCAAGGCGGGGGGCGGCGAAAATGGCTGACCCCGAGGCGAGGCTCACGCCGGCGCAACAGGCGCTCGCGGCGTCGGCGCTGCACGAGGTGAGCGGCGCGGCGCGCCGGCTTTCGCCGAGGCTGCGAAGGCACCTCTCGTTCGACGAGCTGATGTCGCTCGGCCGTGCGGGGCTCATCGAGGCGGCGCTCGCCTACGATCCGGCGCGGGACGACAGCTTCCCGCGCTTCGCGCGGCACCGCATCCGGGGCGCGATGCTCGACGGGTACCTCCGGGAGGCGCGGGAGCAGGACCGGGTGGTCGCGCTCTGCCTGCAGGGCGGGTACGACTACATCGCGCGGCAGCGGCGGCACGGCGACGTGATGACCGACGTCGACGGCAAGGCGGAGGAGCGGCTCCTCGACCATGTCGACGGCCTCGCGGCGAGCGTCTTCGCGACGGCCGCCGGCGTGGCGACGCCGGAGACCGGGGAGGAGGCGCTGTCGCGGCGCGAGCGCCACGGCCGGGCGCACGCGCTGCTGCGGCGCACCCTGGAGCGGCTGACGCCGCGCGAGGCCGAGGTGCTGTCGATGCGCTACGTGGAGGGGCGGCCGCTCGCGGAGATCGGCGGCGCGCTCCGGATCCCGCACCCGGGCGCGTACCGGGTCCACGACCGGGCGCTCGTGCGGCTCGGCAAGCTGCTGCGCGCGGCCGGGGTGACCGAGCCGCCGCCGCGCGAGGACGAGCTGTGAGCGGGCGGCGGGCGGGCGGGTCGATCGGCGACGGGTCGATCGGGGATGAGAAAGATGAGAATTCGCGCGCGCAGGGACGATGGATCGCGGTGAGGGGCCGGCGGCACGGACAGGAGGCGAGGCGGTGAAGGACGAGGACCGGGACGAGCGCGGCGACCGCGAGGCGGCGGTAGGCGCGGCGAGCGAGCCAGACGCCGGCGCGCCGGCCAGCCCAGCGCCGGCACCGAGCCAGCTGGTGTCGCACCCGGCGTTCCGGACGGGGGTGATCTACATCGAGCCGGATCTGCGCGACGAGGTGGAGGCGTACTGGAAGGCGTACGCGGTGTGGGAGAGGACGAAGCAAGGGCCGCCGCCGCGGGAGCCGCGCGTGAACGTGCGGGTGGACCACGAGGAGAAGCCGAGCACGGCGGCGCGGCTGCGGGAGGCGATGGCACCGCGCAAGGGGGCGGCGCGCAGGAAGAGCGGCGCGGAGAAGAGCGCCGGGGGGAGCCCGTGGGCGGCGGACGCGCCGGCAGCGGCGGCGGTGATCGACAAGAGCGCGCTGCCGTCGGCGCACCGGCCGAGGAGCGAGGCGGCGGAGGAGAAGGACGCCAGGCCGGGGATGGCGCGGCGCGCCGGGACGGTGGCGGCGGTGCTGGCGCTGGCGGCGGGGATCGGGGCCGCGGCGATGTGCGGGGCGAAGGAGAAGGCGCCGGTGGAGAGCGCGGCGCGGGGGTCGACGCCGGAAGCGGCGGCGAGCGGGGAGCGCGCGACGAGCGCGGCGGCCGACGCGGCGAGCGAGGCCGCGGCGCCGCGCGGCGAGAGCACGGCGAGCGAAGCGGCTGCCGTCGCGGCGAGCACGTCGGGGCACGGAGCACCCGAGGCGCCCGTCGAGCGCGCAGCGCCCGTCGTGACCGCGGATCGGAACGAAGCCGTGGGCGCAGCGCGCCGGAGGCCGGCGCCGGAGGCGCACGCGCCGGCACAGAGGGCCCCCGCGGCGCAGCCGCCGGAGCGGCAGGCTTCACCCGCGACGGCGCCCGACGCCACCGCCCAGGCGCCGGTCGCGTCCGCTGTGTCGGCGCCAGCGCCGGTCCCGAGTTCTGCGGCTGGAGCAGCCGAACCACTCTCGACATCGAAGCCCTCTGCAATGCAACCCAAGCGCAAGTTCTAGCCATGACCCTTCACCGTTCCGCAGCCATCGCCAGCCTCATCGTCGCTCTCGCATGGAGCCCTTCGGGGCTTGCAGGCCCGCCCGAGCGGCCCCGTGCAGATGTCACGGAGGCCATGACCGAAGAAGCTCGAAAGCTCTACGATGACGGCGTCCAGGCGGTCTCTGAGTCGCGCTGGGAAGCCGCGCACGCCCTGTTCCTGGCGGCACGCGCGCTGCACCCGCACTACACGATCGTCGGCAACCTGGGCGACTGCGAGCTCCAGCTAGGCCGGTACCGCGAGGCCGCCGAGAACCTGGCGCTCTACGTGCGCGAGCTGAAGAAGGACACGACGAGCACGGCGGAGGAGCGCGCCCGAGCAGAAGCAGCGTACGCGAAGGCACGGGCGAAGGTGGGGACGCTGGTGGTGCACACCAACGTGGACGGTGCGCGTGTGTTCGTGGACGGGGCGTTTCGGGGAGTGATGCCGCTGCCGGATCCGCTGTTCGTGGAGCCGGGGGCGCACACGCTCTCGGTGGAGCACGAGGACTACGAGACGAAGAAGACGACGGTGCAGCTCGGGGCCGGTGGCACGATCGAGCACAGGGTGCCGATGGAGCGGAAGCCGGCGGGCACACCGCCGGCGAAGCCGCTCGACACGACGATGGCGCCGCCAGCCGGCGGCGCGGAGGAGCACGCAGGCGGGCCGAGGCGCGCGGTGATCACTGGCGGTGCGGTTGCGACTGGCGTTGCAGCCGGCGTCGGAACCGTGTTGGCGGTGGTGGCCGCGAGCAAGTGGTCCGCCGCCAGTGACCAACGAGACCAGTTGACGAGCACAGGAGGCATTTACGCGTGCGCCGCGGGGCAGCGCACCGCGAATTGCCGCGATGCGGTGGAGCGGTATGACGACGCGTCCGCGATGTGGAATGCGGCGATCTGGACCTGGATCGGCGCGGGGACGGTGGGCTTGGGAACGGCGGCCTATGCCTGGCTGGCGACGGAGCCTGCCCAGCGGACGGGACACGTGACGGTGAGCCCGATGTTCGCGGCACACGGCGGCGGCTTCGTGGTGACGAGCGCGTGGTAGCGCCGCGAAAGAGGCGGTGGATGGAGCGCATGGACGCGAGAGAGTGCGGGGCTGGGACGATGGCGCGAACAGGACAGGCTCACGTGACGCCGGTGGCGACATTCGCGAAGTCTCGTCAAGGCGTTCGACCTTCTTCGAGGATGGCTGCGATGCGACGCGCGCGGTGGATGAGTGGGGCGATCATGATGCTCGGGACGGTGTTCGGCGCGAGCGGAGCGGGATGCTTCGTCCAGCCACCGGAGTGCTTGTTGGGCATATGTCTCGATACTGTGCCGACCGGTTCCGGCGGTGGCGGCGGCAGCAACGCCATGTGCGATGCGGATCCGACCGAGAACGCGAGCACGGTGACGGAGGAGTGCGCGGTGTTCGCGAACGCGAGCGCCGAGGCAGGTGGGGATGGAACGAAGGACAAGCCGTACGCGTCGCTCGGGGAAGCGATCGCGAACGCGAACGGCAAGCGGGTGCTTGCGTGCGCGAGCGGGGCGTTCCCGGAGAGCGTGACGATCGGAGCCGAGGTCGAGGTGATCGGCGGCTTCGACTGCGGGGCGGGGTGGACGTGGAGCGCCGAGGCGCGGAGCGCGCTCGAGGGGCCCGCGGATGAGATCGCATTGACGCTGACGGAGGGAGCGAGCGGGGCGAAGGTGCGGGGCTTCGCGGTGCGCGCGGCGAGCGCGACGCTGCCGGGCGGGTCGTCGATCGGCGTCGCGGTCGCCGACGTCGAGGCGGAGCTCGCGCAGGTGGATGTGACGGCGGGCGACGGGATGGACGGCGAGAACGGGGCGACTCCGACGGAGGCACCACAGGCGGGAGCGCCGGCGGGAGCGGTGGGGAACGCGTGTGGCCTCGTCCTCGGCGGCGACCCCGGCGTGACGACGTGCGAGGACGGCGGGACGACTGGCGGCCGAGGCGGGCGCGGCGGAACCCCGGGGATGGACGAGGGCAACGGGCAGCGCGGAGAGGACGGCGCACCGATGCCGGAGCCGAACCCCGACGAGTACGGGCTGGGCGGCGCTGGGCAAACCAATGCAGCCGGCAATTGCAGACGCGGCGAGGATGGCGAGCCAGGCGGAGCCGGCGTCGCCGGCCTCGCCGGCAGCAGCACGACGCTGACGCTGACGGGCATCGCAGGCGGTGACGGTGATACCGGCACAAGTGGGAAGAAGGGTCAAGGGGGAGGTGGCGGCGGCGGGGCGAAATCGGGGCTCTTCTGCAGGCCAGGCGCGGACATCGTGGAGGGCCCCGGCGCGAGCGGCGGCGGGGGCGGCGCCGGCGGGTGCGGCGGTAAAGGAGGAGGCGGCGGCAAGGCCGGCGGGTCGAGCGTCGGCATCCTCAGCCTCGGAACGAAGCTGGTGCTGACGGACGTAACCGTCGCCGTCGGCAAGGCGGGCAAGGGTGGGGATGGAGCGAGCGGACAACCGGGTGCCCTTGGAGGTGCAGGTAGTGCCGGCGGTGATAGGTCGGGACTGGGAGAGTCAATCCCCGGCTGCGATGGCGGTCGAGGCGGCCGAGGCGGTCTTGGCGGCTCAGGCGCTGGCGGCCGAGGCGGCCACGCCGTAGGCATCGCCTATGCGGCGGCGCCGAGCGAAGCGCTGGCGGTCACTTTCACCCCCGGCACGGCGGGCGACGGCGGCAACGCCGCGCCGGGCGGCCCGCCCGTGAGCGCCGGGGCGCCGGGGGCGAGCGGGGTTTGCTGGGATTTCGCGGCGCAGGCGCCGTGTGAGGGGTCAACGCCATGAAAAGCATGGAGGACATCCGCGCCCAGCTGCGAGCGGATCCGGCAGCCTCGCTCGATCCGTGGATGGATCCGGTGTGGTGCGCGACGACGCCGGCGGCGGAGACGCAGCGGCTCGCGGAGAAGCGTGCCCGACGGGTCATGGAGATCTATGGGGTCGAGGACCCCCGGATGGAGGCGCTGCTCGTGCGGCTGGCGAGCCAGGTGGAGCAGTGGGCCGCCGAGGAGCGAGCCACCACGCAGGAGGCGGACGACGAGGCGTGGGTGAGCGCGGTGCCGGACAAGGGCGAGACCGCGCGGCGCAGCTCGCGCCTGGCGCTCGTCGGCACCGTGCTCTTCGTGCTGGGAGTCTTGTGCGGCGTGGTGCTGGCGACGCTGCGGCTGCGCTGAGGTAGCGACGTAGTGAAGGCCGCGCGCGGCGCGGCCTGATCGCATCGAGGAGAACGCGCGTCGCCGTCTGCGGCGCGCCATGGCTCGGCTCGTCCCGAAGACGAGCGCGCGAGGAGGACGAAGGTGTATCCACAGCTCGCCATCGAGGCGGCAGCGCAGTCGGACGTGGGCCGGCGCCGTAGCCACAACGAGGACAGCTTCGCAGCGCTGCCGTGCCTCGGGCTGTTCATGGTGGCCGATGGGCTGGGTGGCCATGCGGCTGGCGAGGTCGCGTCGCGAATGGCGATCGAGGTGGTCAAGAGCTGCTTCGAGGAGGACGGCGATCTGGAGGAGACGTGGCCCTACGGCACGGCGACGCCGCACGACCGGGACGAGATACGGCTGGTGCTGAGCGTGCGGAAGGCCAACCGGGCGATCTACGAGGCGAGCCAGCGGCGGGACGAGGTGCGCGGGATGGCAACGACCTTCGCGGGCGTGCTGCTCGGGGCGGGGATGGCGTACATCGCGCACGTGGGCGACTCGCGCGTCTACCGGCTGCGTAACGGAAAGCTGGAGCGGCTGACGCGAGACCACACGCTGCTCGAAGAGTTGCTCGGCGCCGGCGACGGAGCGCGGGAGGCGGTCGAGGCGCTGAGCAATCGGGCGAGGACGATCACCCGCGCGCTGGGGGCCGACGAGAACGTCGAAATCGAGTCGCGGGTCGAGGCGACCCTGCCGGGCGATGTCTTTCTCGTCTGCTCGGATGGGCTGTGGGGCCCGGTGCCCGAGCGGCGGATCGCCGGGATCCTCGGGGCGCACCGCGACCTGGGCTTTGCGGCGGAGCTGCTCATCGACCTCGCGAACGAGCACGGGGGCCCGGACAACGTGACGTGCGTGCTGGCGCGGCTGGGAGACGGGGCGAAACGGCGCGCCGTGGCAGGCGCGACGAAGTGCGGATTCGAGGAGATGCTTTAGGTCGGGCAGCACAAGGCCTGGCTCCGCCGTACAGCGGACAAGAAGGCTCACGGTTGAGGAGGGAACATGGAGGACATGCTGGGTGCAATGTGGCTCGTCTCGCCGCTCGGGCTCGCAATGATCGCGTGCGTCGCGATCGGCTTCGCGGTCACCGCGCGCGAAGCGCTGGGACGCGAGCGGGGGTTTCGTGAGGCGCGCGAGCAGGCGCATGATGAAGAGGAGGCAGCCCTCACCGATGCGAAGGAGCAGGCAGCGGGGGAGCGGGACCGTTACCGGCGCCTCCTGGACTGTCACGTCGATGCGGCGCTCGCCGAGCTGAGAGACGCCCGAGGGCGCCCCGTCCCCTGGCCGGGAAGGGTCCTCGAGTCGTTCTGCGCGACGACGCCTTCGTGGAGGAGGAAGCTGGCCGAGTGCACGGGGTTGGAACCGAGGGCGGTGGAGCGGCTGCTCAGGAGCGACCTGCCTATGACGCCGGGCCTCGCGCGGCAGCTGGAGACCTTCACCGGCACGCCGGCGCGGTACTGGGAGCGCCTCTGGCGGCTGCACGACGACCGCCGAACGGACGCGGAGGATACCGTGGTGATTCAGGTCGGCGAGCCCGTCACCAGGCGCGAGAGCCCGGCGTCGCCGCCTCCGTCGACGGTACCTCCCCGCGCGCTCGACACTCCTCCGCCCGTGGTGCCGTCTCCCGAGCTCGCGGCCAGGAACCCGCGGGCGAAGCTCCCGCCGCCTCCAGCGCCGCAGCTCCGGCCACCGCGCCCTGTCCGCGCCGCCACGGGGGAAGAGCTCGCCCGTCGCGCTGGGACGTTGACGAGCTTCCCGCTACAGCCCGACGAAGGAGGGGCGAGCGCTGCCAATGTGTCCGACTGGGAGGAAGCAGAGCGCTCTCCACTGAACACGACGCTCCCGGGAGTAGGGCGCCATGGGTGAGAAAATCTCTGCCTCCGGGATCCCGTGACGTGTGTGCTGGCGCGGCTGGGAGACGGGTGACGTGAGCGGCAATTCCATGACAACCGAGGCACTGGCGACGGACGCACCCGCCCCGTCCCGCGCGGAGCGCGGGACATGGGGCGGGCGGGCCGCGCGCAGGCCCGCAGGGCCGAGCACGGACCGGGGTGGGGCATCGATCACTCTCCTGCTGTTGTCGCTTCTCTGCTCTGCACCAATCTCTGCATCAATTCAGGACGAGGACCGGGACGAGCGCGGCGACCGCGAGGCGGCGGGAGGCGCGGCGAGCGAGCCAGACGCCGGCGCGCCGGCCAGCCCAGCGCCGGCACCGAGCCAGCTGGTGTCGCACCCGGCGTTCCGGACGGGGGTGATCTACATCGAGCCGGAGCTGCGCGACGAGGTGGAGGCGTACTGGAAGGCGTACGCGGTGTGGGAGAGGACGAAGCAAGGGCCGCCGCCGCGGGAGCCGCGCGTGAACGTGCGGGTGGACCACGAGGAGAAGCCGAGCACGGCGGCGCGGCTGCGCGAGGCGATGGCGCCGCGCAAGGGGGCGGCGCGCGGGGGTGGCGCGAAGGGTGGCGGCGGGAAGAGCGCCGGAGAGAAGAGCGGCGGCGGGAGCCCGTGGGCGGTGGACGCGCCGGCAGCGGCGGCGGTGATCGACAAGAACGCGCTGCCGTCGGCGCACCGGCCGAGGAGCGAGGCGGCGGAGGAGAAGGACGAGACGGGGGCCGGGCCGTGGAAGGTGCGGCGCGCCGGGACGGCCGTGGCGGCGCTGGCGCTGGCGGCGGGGATCGGGGCCGCCGCGATGTGCGGGGTGAAGGAAGGGGCGCCGGCCGGAGAGACGGCGCGGGCGAGCGAGAGTGGGACGGTGACTGGTACGGCGGCCACGAGCGGCGCGCCGCCGATGAGCGCTACGCCGCCGATGAGCGCTACGCCGCCGGTGAGCGAGGTGCCGGCGTCGAGCAGTGCGCCCGCGGGGAGCGCCAACCGCCCAGAGAACACGGCTCCCACCGTGAGCGGCGCGCTCGCGGCGCCGTCGAGAAAGCGGCCGCCAGCGCCAAGCAATGCGGTAAAGGCCCTGGAGGAGCGGCGACAGGTCAAGCCGGAGTCGGCTGCGACCGCCGAGCCTCCCGCCGGGATGCCGCCGGCGACGCCGCCTGCGGCGACAACGTCGACGCCGCCGCCGGTGGAACAGCGGACGCGCATGTTCGGAGTCGAATCATGAAGAGCAGAACGATGTGGATCCTGTGCGCCGCGCTCGCGGCGCCGTTCGCGTGGGGCTCGGAGGCGCGCGCGGCGGAGCCGACGGCCGATGTCGTCACGCAGCAGCGCGCGCTGTTCGAGCAAGGCAACGCGCGTTACGACGAGCGGAGGTGGGCCGAGGCGCGCGACGCGTACCTCGCGGCCTGGAAGCTCAAGAGGAGCTACGACGTGGCCGCCAACCTGGGGGACGTCGAGCTGGTGCTCGGCGACGCGCCGAGCGCGGCGGAGCACCTGGCGTATGCGCTTCGTGAGTTTCCCGCGGGCGGCAAGCCGGCGCTGCGGGAAACGCTCACCAAGCGGTTCGAGGAGGCGCGGGCGAAGGTGGGGACGCTGGTGGTGCGCACCGACGTGGAGGGTGCGCGGGTGTTCGTCGACGGGACGCTACGAGGGCTGACGCCGCTCGCGGATCCGGTGTTCGTGGAGCCTGGCGCGCACGTGATCTCGGTGGAGCACGAGGGGTACGAGACGCAGAAGATGACGGCGCAGCTCGGGGCCGGCGGCACGATCGAGAAAGAGCTGCAGCTCAAGCGGAAGGCGGCGGGCGCGCCGCCGACGGCGATGAAGGTGCCGGAGACAGGCGAGGCGCCGCTGACGAAGCTGCCGGAGACCACCGCGGCGTCGCCCGCAGCGCGGAGCTGGGTGCCCGTGATCGCGCTGGGGGCGGCGAGCGTCGTGGGGCTCGGGGTGGCGGTGGGGTTTACGGTGGCGTCGAACGGGGCAAGCGCGGATGCGCATCGATTCAGCGATGTGCTCGCGCAAGCGAACGAGCAGTGCATCAAGCCAGGAGAACAGTTCGCGGAGACCTGCACACAGACGAGCCACGCCGCCTCACGTGCAGGCACGATGGGAGATCTCGCGTTCGGCAGCTACATCGTGTCGAGCGGGCTGGCTATCGCCGCGATCGCAGCCGCGGTGTGGCCGACTCCTCAGAAGTCGACAGCAACACGGGTGCGTGTGGTGCCGTCCGCCGGCCCAGGCACGGCGGGCATCATCGCGGTAGGTGCATGGTGAAAACCTCAAGGACAGGGAGAACGAGCTTGCGCGGTCAGCGCTTGCTTCTGGTGATGTGGATGAGCGCCATGCAGGGCGCTGGCTGCGATGACCTCTGGTACCACATCGAGAACGACTGCGAGCTGCTCCGGACGTGCTCCCACTTCCTGAGCAGCAGCACTGGCGATGGGCTCCCCAGCGCGTGCATGCCCAACGAGAACGCCACTGCAGTGGACGACTCGTGCGGCGTGTTTGTGTCGACGGCTGGCGACGACGGGAACGCGGCGACGAAGGAGGCGCCGGTGAGGACGCTGGCGGAGGCGCTCGCGCTGGCGGCGGAGAACGGGACGCAGCGTGTGTACGCGTGCGCGGAGACGTTCGAGGAAGCGGTGGAGGTCGCGGGGAGCGTGACGATCTACGGAGGTCTGGACTGCGCGAACGGGTGGCGATGGATCGGCGAGGAGAAGAAGACGATCGTGGCGCCGGGCGTGCAGGCGATCCCGCTGAAGCTCGTGCAAGGCGACGGCGCTGTGCGGCTCGAAGACGTGTCGGCGCGCGCCGCGGATGCGCAAGCGGCAGGAGGCTCGTCGATCGCGGTGCTGGTGGACGGCGCGACGGTCGAGCTGGCGCGGTGCGAGCTGATCGCAGGCAACGGGGCCGACGGCGCGTACGGCACGGATGCACCGAGCGAGGCGGCGATGCAGGGGCCGCGAGGAGAGGACGGAGCCAGCGCGTGCAGCGACCTGGACGCGTCAGGCGCACCGGATGAGACGCTCGCGGGAGGGGCTCAGGTCGAGAGCGCGTGCGGCGTCGACGCGCTGTCAATCGGTGGCGAGGGCGGCGGCGGCAAGGTGAGCAACGGCGGCGGCGGTGATGTTGGCCAGACCGGGGTCGAGGGACAAGCTGGGGCTGGAGAGCCTCCGTCGAACAGCGACAGCTGGAGCTGTGGTGCCATCCCGAACGATCCAACCAAGGGCGGTGGCAGCGCCGGCGCCAACGGCACCCCCGGCCCCGCCGGCGTCGGCGCCAGCGGCCTCGGCGCGCTGCGCGCCACCGGCTACACCGGCGTCCCCGGCGGCGACGGCACACCCGGCACGCCCGGCCAGGGCGGCGGCGGAGGCGGCGGCGCGAAGGGCGGAGCTGTCTGCGCAGGCGGCGCGACCGGAGCGGGAGCCAGCGGTGGCAGCGGCGGCGCAGGTGGCTGCGGCGGTCTTCCGGGAAAGGGCGGCGGTCCGGGCGGCGCGAGCATCGCCCTAGCCAGCGTCGACGCCAACGTCACCCTCATCGACTGCACCCTCACCGCCGGGCGCGGAGGTAACGGTGGCAAGGGTGGCAATCGCCAGCCGGGAGGCGTCGGCGGCGTCGGCGGTCTCGGAGGCATGGGCGTCGGCGGCTCGAAGAAGGCATGCGCTGGCGGAGAGGGAGGTCAGGGCGGCAATGGTGGGCCCGGCGGCGGAGGTCTCGGTGGGCCCTCACTCGCGATCGCGTTCCGCGGTGAGTCGGTGAAGCAAGAAGGCAAGACGACGCTGATGCCCGGAGCCCCGGGCGCCGGTGGTCTTGGCGGGAGCAACAACGTGGCGAGCAACGCTGGAGCTGACGGCGTGACGGCGGCGGAACAGGAGCTGCCGTGAGCGCTCCGGTGGGGTGACGTCGAGCGCCGTGAAGAGCGACGCCGACATCGCGGCGTAACGTGGTGCGAGATGAGGCGGAGACGCGCGCGGGCAGAGCGCGCGTAGGGGCGAGGTGCGCCTTGCGGCAACGCGCGGCGTCTCCGAGGGCAAGGCGTGGGACGAGGGCGCGATGGGAACGATGAGCAGCAAGGCACCTTCTTCATCACGTGCCGTCCGGTGAGCGACGGGCGTGTGCATGCAACGCCTCTCGTCGGGTCGAATGATCTCGGGATCGAGGGATGCGATGACTTCTGAGCAGGGTGTAGCGGATCGAGGAAAGCGAAGCATGTGTCGGACGTCTCGACGTATCTTGGTGCTCCTCCTCGGGGTAGTGGCTGCGGGGAGTGAACAGGTGGGATGCTTCCCGTATGCGATGCCGGACGACTGTACGCTGCTCCTGACGTGCCCGCCGGAGGGCACCGGAGGCGGTGGTGGCGGCGACGTGAGCCCGGCGTGCGAGGCGGACCCGACGGAGGACGCGAGCACGGTGACGGAGGAGTGCGCGGTGTTCGCGAGCGCGAGCGCAGAGCCTGGTGGCGACGGGACGAAGGCGATGCCGTACGCGTCGCTCGCGGAGGCGGTGGCGAACGCGAACGGCAAGCGGGTGCTGGCGTGCGCGAGCGGAGCGTTCGCGGAGAGCGTGACGATCGAGGCCGGCGTCGAGGTGATCGGCGGCTTCGACTGCGGCGCGGCGTGGACGTGGAACGAGGGCGCGCGGAGCTCGATCGAGGGGCCCGTAAGCGAAATCGCGCTCACGCTGACGGAGGGCGCGAGCGGGGCGAAGGTGCGGAGCTTCTCGGTGCGCGCGGCAAGCGCGACAGAGCCGGGCGGGTCGTCCATCGGCGTGGCGGTGGCGGATGTCGAGGCGGAGCTCGCGCAGGTCGACGTGACCGCGGGCGACGGGATGGACGGGGCGAAGGGCGAGACGCCCGCGGAGGCACCACAGGCGGGAGCGCCGGCGGGGGCGGTGGGGAACGCGTGCGGCCTCGTCCTCGGCGGCGACCCCGGCGTGACGACGTGCGAGGACGGCGAGACGACTGGCGGCCGAGGCGGGCGCGGCGGAACCCCGGGGCTGGAGGACGGCAACGGGATGCGCGGGGAGGACGGCGCGCCGCTGCCGGAGGAGAACCCCGACGAGTACGGGCTGGGCGGCGCTGGGCAAACCAATGCAGCCGGCAATTGCAGACGCGGCGAGGATGGCGGGCCAGGCGGAGCCGGCGTCGCCGGCCTTGCCGGCAGCGGCACGACGCTGACGCTGGACGGCATCGCGGGCGGCGATGGCGGCACCGGCACATTCGGGAAAAAAGGTCAAGGGGGCGGCGGCGGCGGCGGGGCGAAGGCCGGCCTGTTCTGCGCGGTCGACGCGGGCACCGTGGAGGGCCCCGGCGCCAGCGGCGGCGGAGGCGGTGCCGGCGGGTGCGGCGGTAAAGGAGGAGGCGGCGGCAAGGCCGGCGGGTCGAGCGTCGGGATCCTCAGCCTCGGGACGAAGCCGATGCTGACGGACGTGACCGTCGCGGTCGGCAAGGCCGGCAAGGGCGGGGATGGCGCGGCAGGCAAGGCTGGCGCGGCCGGTGGAACAGGCGCTGCCGGCGGGGAAAGCTCCGGACAGGGCGATTCGAGGCGCGGCTGTCAGGGAGGAAATGGCGGTGACGGCGGTCGTGGGGGCTTCGGCGCTGGCGGTCGCGGCGGCCACGCCGTAGGCATCGCCTATGCGGCGGCACCGGGCGCAGCGCCGGCGGCACAGTTCACGCCGGGTACGGCGGGAGACGGCGGCAGCGCCGCGCCCGGCGGTCCGCCCGAGAGCGCCGGCGCGGCCGGTGCGAGCGGAGCTTGCTGGGACTTCGCGCGGAAGGCGCCGTGTGGAGGATGAGCGCGATGAAGGCACCGAAGGACGCGGGCATTTCTCTCCAGGCCCCGGGCGTCGTGCGCGGTCAGTGGACCGATCCGGTCTGGTGCGCGACGACGCCGGAGGCCGCGAAGAAGCGTATCGCGCGGGTGGAGGCCCGACGGGCGATGGCGCGCCACGGGGTGGAAGACCCGCGGATGGAGGCGTTGCTCGTGCAGCTGGCGGGCTGGACGGAGAAGTGGGCCGCCGAGGAGCGCACAGCCGAGCAGGCGGGCGACGACGTGTGGGTAAGGGCGGTGCCGGTGAAGGGCGAGATCGACAAGCGCAGGTCGCGCCTAGCGCTCGTCGGCGCCGTGCTCTTCGTGCTGGGGGTCTTGTGCGGCGTGGTGCTGGCAGCGCTGCAGCTGCGCTGAGGTAGCGACGTAGCGAAGGACGCGCGCGTCGCGGCCTGATCGCATCGAGGAGAACGCGCGCCACCGTGTGCGGCGCGCCATGGCTCGGCTCGTCCCGAAGACGAGCGCGCGAGGAGGACGAAGGTGTATCCACAGCTCGCCATCGAGGCGGCAGCGCAGTCGGACGTGGGCCGGCGACGGAGCCACAACGAGGACAGCTTCGCGGCGCTGCCGTGCCTCGGGCTCTTCATGGTCGCCGATGGGCTCGGCGGCAATGCGGCCGGAGAGGTCGCGTCCCGGATGGCGATCGAGGTCGTCAAGAGCTGCTTCGAGGAAGATGAAGAGCTCGATGAGACGTGGCCCTACGGTACGGCGACGCCGCACGACCGGGACGAGGTACGGCTGGTGCTGAGCGTGCGGAAGGCCAACCGGGCGATCTACGAGGCGAGCCAGAGGTATGAGGAGGCGCGCGGCATGGCGACGACCTTCGCAGGAGTGCTGCTCGGGCCGGGCATGGCGTACATCGCACACGTGGGCGACTCGCGCGTCTACCGGCTGCGTAACGGAAAGCTGGAGCGGCTGACGCGGGATCACTCGCTGCTGGAAGAGCTGCTCGGCGCCGGCGACGGAGCGCGGGAGGCGGTCGAGGCGCTGAGCAGCCGGGCGAGGACGATCACCCGCGCGCTCGGGGCCGACGAGAACGTCGAAATCGAGTCGCGCGTGGAGGCGACGGCGCCGGGCGACATCTTCCTCGTCTGCTCGGATGGGCTGTGGGGCCCGGTACCCGAGCGGCGCATCGCCGGGATCCTCGGGGCGCACGGCGACCTGGGCTTTGCGGCGGAGCTGCTCATCGACCTCGCCAACGAGCACGGCGGCCCGGACAACGTGACGTGCGTGCTGGCACGCCTGGGAGGCGGGTGACGTGCGCGCCGTGGCAGGCGCGACGAAGGGCGGACTCGAGGAGATGCCTTAGGTCGGGCAGGACAAGGCCTGGCTCCGCCGTACCCCGGACAAGAAGGCTCACGGTTGAGGAGGGAACATGGAGGACATGCTGGGTGCAATGTGGCTCGTCTCGCCGCTCGGGCTCGCGATGATCGCGTGCGTCGCGATCGGCTTCGCGGTCACCGCGCGTGAAGCGCTGGGACGAGAGCGGGGGTTTCGCGAGGCGCGCGAGCACGCGCACGATGAAGAGGAGGCAGCCCTCACCGATGCGAAGGCGCAGGCAGCGGGCGAGCGAGATCGATACCGGCGGCTCCTGGACTGTCACGTCGACGCGGCGCTCGCCGAGCTGAGAGACGCCCGAGGGCGCCCCGTCCCATGGCCGGGAAGGGTCCTCGAGTCGTTCTGCGCGACGACGCCTTCGTGGAGGAGGAAGCTGGGCGAGAGCACGGGGCTATCGCCGAGGGAGGTGGAGCGGCTGCTGAGGAGCGACCTGCCCATGACCCCCGGCCTCGCGCGGCAGCTGGAGGCCTTCACCGGCACGCCGGCGCGGTACTGGGAGCGCCTCTGGCGGCTGCACGACGACCGCCGGACGGACGCGGAGGATACCGTGGTGATCCAGGCCGGCGAGCCCATCACCAGGCGCGAGAGCCCGGCGTCGCCGGCTCCGCCGACGGTACCTCCCCGCGCGCTCGATACTCCTCCGCTCGTGGTGCCGTCTCCCGAGCTCGCGGCCAGGAACCCGCGGGCGAAGCTCCCGCCACCTCCAGCGCCGCAGCTCCGGCCACCGAGCCCTGTCCGCGCCGCCACGGGAGAAGAGCTCGTCCATCGCGCTGGGACGTTGACGAGCTTCCCGCTACAGCCCGACGAAGGAGGGGCGAGCGCTGCCAATGTGTCCGACTGGGAGGAAGCAGAGCGCTCTCCACTGAACACGACGCTCCCGGGAGTAGGGCGCCATGGGTGAGAAAATCTCTGCCTCCGGGATCCCGTGACGTGTGTGCTGGCGCGGCTGGGAGGTGGGTGAGGTGCACGGGCAGCGGGGCGAGACGCACGGGAGAGTGGCCCCCCTCCCGTCACGCGCGGAGCGCGGGACTTGGGAGGGGCCGGCGGCGCGCAGGCGCGAAGCGCCGAGCACCGCCGGGGGGTGGGCATCGATCCTTCGTTGCGGCGCCCCTCTCGCCGGCTTCGTCGCGCTTCGTCGCCTTGATCTGCTGGACCGCGCCGGGCAGGACGCTCCCCCTCGACCCGGGGGCTGCCGCCGCGGCGGCGACGGCGGTCAAGGCGGCGCAAGGGGCCCTGGCGGCCGAGACGGCCACGCTGTAGGCCTCGCCGATGCGGCGGCTTCGAGCGAAATACCGGCAGTACACCTCACCGCCGGCATCGCCGGCGGCGGCAACACCGCGCCGGGTGAGCGCCCCTCGCCTTGCGTCCCCTGGGCTCGCCCTCGTGATGACAGCCATCGGCGTCCCGCTATGCGGCTGCGTGGTCCAACTGCCCGCACCCCCATGTCCGCAGGTCGAACAACGACCGGTCGACGACGCGGCGCCACCGGAAAGCCCCGTTCGACAGGCGGAGCGCCTGGCGAGGTACGCGCGTGAGACGGCGGAGGACACGACGAGAACGGCGGCGGAGCGTGAACGAAGCGCCGCGATGTACGCAGAGGCACGGGCGAAGGTGGCCACGCTGGTGGTGCGCACCGACGTGGAGGGGGCGCTGGTGTTCGTGGACGGCACCCTGCGAGGGATGACGCCGCTTCCGGATCCGCTGTTCGTGGAGCCTGGCGTGCACTCGATCTCCGTGGAGCACGAGGAGTACGAGACGCAGAAGATGATGCTGCAGCTCGGGGCCGGCGGCACGATCGAGAACGGGCTGCAGCTCAAGCGGAAGCCCGCCGGCACACCGACGCCGCCAGAGCCGCCGAGGCCCGCGCCCGGCACGTGATGGCCATCCGCGCCGGGCCTCCGAGCGCAGCGGCGGGATCGGGCGCGCGCCATCGCGACGCCCGCCAACGCGACGTCCTGCGCCCGGAGGAGCGTCACGAAGCGCCGAGCGAGAGCTCCATGGCCAGCGCGTCCACCAGCGAGCGCAGCACCTCCGCCATCCGCGCCACGCGATCCGGGTCGAGCGCCGGGCGGCGCCGATCGCCCGGCGCGCACACGAGCGCCCGGGCCAGCTCGATCTGGATCGCGTCGATGTCGGGCGCTGCGTGGCGGACGACGGAGTAGCCGCCCGGAAACGGCGCCTCGATCCCGACGGACAGCCCATGGTCCCGCGCCGCGCGCGCCAGGGCGTCGCGCACCGCCGGGCGTGCGCATCGGCCGTTGCGGGTCCCGAGCACGACGTCCGCCGCGTCCTTCCGGCCTCCGTCGGGGTACGTGTGGACCGAGAGGAGGGCGGCGCGGCCGTGGCGCGCGCGCGACGCCGCGAGCTCGGCGGCGACGGCGCCGTGGTACGGCTCGAAGACCTCCGCGAGGAGCTCGTCGACCTCGGCGCGCGATCGCCGGCGCTCCCACCACATGGCGCCGGCGCACGAGATGCGGCGCACGTCGCCGAGCCCCGGCGGGAGCTTGTCTTCATAGGGAGTCGGCACGCGCGGCTCCACGTTGAGATCGATCACATAACGGCTCGCCGTGGCGACGACGCGCCGCACGCCTCGTTCCTCGAGCCCCTCGCACACGGCTGCGGCGCCCACGTCGGAGTCGGCCCAGGGCGCGCCCGCCTCGAGCGCGGTCGACGGGAGGCCGAGGCCCCGCACGGTGAGCGGATCGAGCCCGAGGCCCGCGTGGGGGACCTCGACCACGACGGGGCCGGGCGCATCGGGGCCCAGGATTTCGAAGTGCCGAGCGGTCATCGTGCCAAGGGCCGGATTCCTCCGAAGGACGTGTCGTCGCGAGGGGCGAGCGCGTGGTGCGCGTGGCGCGTGCGGCAGGATACACCGGTCCGGCGAGCGCTCCTCCACCGCGAAGACCGCGAGCGCCGCGAAGAAACGCGCGTCGAGCCCGCCCACCCCCCGGGCTGCTACCCCGGCGATCTCCGGCGGCAACCCCGCCCCCCTTGACGTCGCGCGGGCGGGCTAGTGAAACTTATAGGTCGGCGGTCCTCGTGGATAAGTGTGATGCACCCGTAAGCGACAAGTCGCCCCTCGACCAGGCCCTCGAGAAGCTCAACGAGGCCATGCGCCCGAGCCTCGGCGGCAGCACCGACCCGGCGCGGCGCCGGGTCGCCCAGCGCCTCGCTCAGCTCGCGCGTTGCGAGGACGAGGATCTGCCCGCGTTCGCAGCACGGCACATGCCTGGGCGAACCGTCGAGGAATCCGGGCTCCGCTCGGCGCGGGACCTCTTGCTGGCGATCGGCGGCATCGCGGACATGGAGGAGGGCGGCCCCGACGCATGGGCGGCGCTCGCCGAGGTGCAGCAAATCCTGGAGCGCCGCCTGGCCGAGGCAAGAGCAGCGGCGTTGAAGCGCAAGGCCGAGGCGAAGGACGAGGCGCTGAAGCGCAAGGCCGAGGCGGAAGAAGCGGCCGCGAGCCCGCTGCCGCACGTCGCGCCGATGCTCTCCCAAGGGATGGCAGCGCCGCTCTCCCCGCCAATGCCCGTCCCGGGCCTCCCGTTCGCTGTCGCGCCCGCGCCCGCCGAGCCCGTCCCGTTCTCCGCGCCCGCGCCCGCCGAGCCCGTCCCGGGCCTCCCGTTCGCTGTCGCGCCCGCGCCCGCGCCCGCGCCCGCCGAGCCCGTCCCGTTCTCCGCGCCCGCGGCGGCCACGGCGGGGCCGCTGCCGTTCACATCGACCGCCGCGGCGGTGCCGACGCCCCTGCTGGGGGACGCCACGCTGCCGCCCACGCATCTACCGCTACCGCCCGCGCCAGGCGCGCCGCCTTTCGCGTCCACGCCGAGCCCGCTCCCGTTCGCGGCCAAGGCGGGGCGGGACCGTCACACTCAGCCGTTCTCGGCGCCTCGGTACGATTCGGTGCTGCCGTTCCGCGCCCCTACCTCCCCGGCGATGCAGGGCTCGGTGCCACCGCCGGCGGCGCCCGCCGCGCCGGTGGGCCCCATCGTCGCCGCGCCCCTGCCCGGGCCTGCCCCCACACCTCCCCTCGCGCCGGCGGCGCCGGCCGTAGCCCCGCGCGAGGAGCGCGCCTCGGCGGCTCCCGAGCGCACATCGTGGCGCGCTCCGCCCCAGTCCGCCGGGGCAGCACCGTCTTCGGGCCCGGGCGCTGCCGCCAGCATCCCCCCGCTCACGTTGGAGCAGTATGCGGGGATGGTGGTGGCCTGCGAGCTCTATCCTCTCTATGCGCAGAGCACCCAGAGCCGATATGGAGTGAGGACCCCAGACGAACGGGCGGCGCTCGACCGCTTCTGGCACGCGCGGCTCTCGGCCGATCCCGTGCTCGCCGAGCACTGGGAGCGCATGCGGGAGAGCGCGCGGAGGTACTTCCGCCAAAGCCCCTGACCGCCCGTCCCACGATCTCGGAACGCGATGGGGAACGCGTGCCGCCGGGATACGGGCGCGGCGTGAGCGGTTGACACGGAACGAGGCCCAGCCGAGACTCTCTGGTCCCACTTTCCGCGTCGTACGAGGCAAGACATGCCCACCGCGCTCTACTCGCTTACGTGTTCGAAGCTCGAAAACGTCACCTTCGCCGGGTTCCGCGGCAAGGAGGAGATCTCACGGCCGTACGAGATCGAGCTGTTCTTCACCGTCCCGGTTGGCACCGCCGTCCAGGCCGCGGTCGGCGAGCGGGCCAAGCTCACGATCAGCCGCGGCGACGACACGGCCCCGATCGTGTTCCACGGCGTGATCGCGGGGACGCGGCTGCTCCACCAGACGGCCGAGCGCGCCCTGTACCGGGCGCTGCTCGTCCCCAAGCTCTGGATGCTCCGTCACTTCTGGCGGAGCTTCATCTTCACCGACAAGAGGGTGGACGAGTTCCTGACCGACACGCTGAAGGCCGGCGGCCTGAGCACCAGCGAGTTCCGGTTCTCCGTCGTCGACACCTACGCGAAGGAGGAGTTCGTCGCGCAGTACCGCGAGACGCTACTCGACTTCTTCCACCGGTGGTGCGAGCGCGAGGGCCTCTACTATTATTTCGAGCAGAGCGACGACAAGCCCAACGAGGTCCTCGTCATCGTGGACAACCGCGAGCTCCACGCTGACTTCCCGGGCAGCGGCCACGTAAGGTACACGCCGATCCTGGGCGACGACGTCACGGCGCCGCCCGGGCTGCACTCGATGGAGGCCGACGTTCGGTGGCTCCCGAAGACGGTCACCATCGCCGACTACAACTACGCGAACCCGTCGGCCTCCGTGAAGAGCGACAGCGACGTGACCGAGCGCGGGATCGGGACGATCCGGGAGTACGGCGCTCGCGTGTTCGGCGAGAGCGACGCCAAGCACATCGCGACGGTCCGCGCCGAATCCATCGGCTGCCGCGAGCGCACGCTCCGCGCGGCGGGCAGCGCCCTCGGGCCGCGGGCAGGCTACCGCTTCACCATCGACGACGGACCGGACGACCTCGACGAGAGCTGGCTCGCCGTGGAGGTGGAGCACGAGGGCTCCAACGCCGGGGCGACGCCCGAGGTGGTCCGCATGACGGGCATCAAGGGCTCCGAGACGTACAGGATGAAGCTCTTCGCGGTGCCCGCGAGCGAGCAGTACCGTGCGCCGCAGTCCACCCCGTGGCCGCGGATCTACGGCTTCGAGAACGGGGTCGTCAGCGGCCCGGCCGACAGCCCTTATGCCCAGATCGACGCCGACGGCCGGTACCTCGTCCGCTTCGAGTTCGACACGAGCGATCTCCCCGACGCGCAGGTGTCGACGCGCGTCCGGATGCTCCAGCCGCACGGCGGAGAGAACGAGGGTTTCCACTTTCCGCTGCGCAAGGGCACCGAGGTGATGGTCGGCTTCCTCGGCGGCGACCCGGATCGGCCGTTCATCGCGGGCGTCGTGCCCAACGCGCACAAGCCGAGCGTCGTCAAGGAGCGCAACCGCACGCAGAACGTGATCCGCACGGGCAGCAACAACCAGATCGTGATGGAGGATGAGCAGGGCAAGGAGTTCATCTTCATCCAGTCCCCGAACAAGAGGACGGGCATCTACCTCGGCCACCCCTCCGGCGATCAATCGAAGATCTTCACGGGGGAAGGAGAGCAGCCGACGAGCTGGTACTTCACGACCCCCGGAGCCGCGGCGACCGGCGACACGAACGCAGGGACCGACGTCGGCGTGAGCCTCTGGCAAACCACCGACGGCAACTCGGGCCTCTTCGTCGGCGGAGACTCCTGGGTCAACGTCTGGGGAACACAGAACTGGTTCGTGTACGGCGCCGTATCGCACGGTTACCTGTCGACGTTCACGCTCGACATCGGCGCCGACTCGAACGAGAAGTACCATGCCCATCGGAATACGGAGATCACCTCCGGCCGGACCGACAAGGTCCTTGCTGGCGGCATGACGCAGGATATCCACGGTGGGCTGACCCAGACGATCGAGCCTGGAGGGAAGTCGACGGTCACCGGCAGCTGGGAGCACAACGTGACGGCGACGAACACCGACCACTACGGGACGTGGGTGTCCAACATCGACAACACCTGGACCGCGACCGTCGGTCAGGCCATCTCGGTCACCAGCACGGGCGCGAGCATCGAGATCAAGGCCCCCGCGGGGAACGTCGACGTGAAGGGCCTCGGGGGCCACGTCAACCTCCAGGGCTCGGCGAGCATCGAGCTCACGGCGCCCAAGGTGACGGTCAACGGCACCGACGTGCAGGTGAAGAGCACCAAGTGGTTCGACTGGTATACCCACAAGGGCGCCGCGGGCGTCCTCAAGCTGGACGAAGCGGCGATCTATCAGTCCGCCTATGGCCTGAAGATCGACACCGTCGGGGTCAAGGTCGAGAACGAGTTCTGCAAGAAGCTCACGGGCGGGATGTTCATGCGCGCGTACGCCATGTCGAAGAAGACTGCCCTGTTCGGCATCGCGGACTACGCCATCGGAATCTGGAACGGCGCGTTCAAGAAGGAGTGACTAGCCGGTGAAGGTCTGCAAGCCACTCAAGATCCCGATCCTGACGCGAGTGGTCGAGCACCTGCGGAGACCTCAGTTCCACGTCGCCGCGATCATCGGCTTTCCCCTCGACCGCCCCCGGGCGCTCCTCGACGAGCTCGCGTTCTGGTCGGCGGTCACACCCGATCTCGGGATGGCCGTGCTCGACGAGGGGATCTCCAAGGCGCGCGGGGAGCTGCTCGTCGCCGGGCGCTGCTGCACCCCGGGCGGCCGGCCCCTGACGGCGTCGTACGTCCGGGCAAAGGTGGGCGCGATCGACAAGAAGCTCATGGTGATGGGCGATCGCCACCGGCAGTTCGGCTTCGCCACGGAGCCGAAGCCGTTCGCGGAGATGCCCATCGACTGGGCGCACGCCTACGGCGGCAAGGACTATCCGCGGAACCCCTACGGCATCGGCGCGGAGGACATCGAGCGCGACGGCAAGCGCGTGCGACCGCTGCCCAACATCGAGCCGTTCGGCGGTCTCCTCGGCTCGAACAGCGACCAGCCGGAGTCCTTCGCGCCGATGGACATGAGCTTCGCGCCGCGGCGCGCGCGGGCAGGGACCTTCGGGCGCGACTACGTCGAAAAGTACGCGCCGGGCCTGCCCCCCGACCACGACCCCACCGTGTACAACGCCGCGCCCGAGGACCAGTGGATCCCCGGCTTCTGGCGGGGCGACGAGCGCTTCCTTGTGGAGAACATGAACCCGGCGAGCCCTCGGATCGAGGGAGATCTGCCGGGCCTCGTGGCGCGGGCGTTCGTGACCCATCGGACGGCGGACGGCGAGCGCTTCGTCGAGATCGGCCTTCGCTGCGACACGGTCTGGCTGTTCCCCACGTCCAAGATCGGCGCCCTGATCCTCCACGGCTGGATGCTCGTCGCCGACGACGACGCGCGCGACATCGTCCACCTCGTCGTCGCATGCGAGGAGCCCGCCGCGCCCCGCCCCGTCGAGCACTACCAGCAGGCCCTCGTGCGCAGGCTCGACAAGGACAAGGGGTCGCTGAACGATCTGAGCGACAGCGACCTCATGCCCGCGCGCGCGTCCGGCGTGGTCGCCAACATGGACCTCGGGCCGATAGGCCAGTGGCTGAAGCCCGGGCTGATCGCGATGCAGAACGAGCGGCGTGGCGCCGAGCGCCGGCGCCAGGAGCGCGTGGCCCAGTTCGAGGCGCAGGGGCTCGATCCGGCGCTGCACGGTCTGGCCGAGCCGCTCCCGGCCGTCGAGCTCCCGCCGACGGACGATCTCGACGCCATGGCGGAGTACCTCCTCACGATCGAGGCGCAGGTGGCCGAGGAGGAGGAGAAGGCGAAGAAGGCCTCCGACAAGCTGAGGGAGGAGCAGCGGGCGGCGATGGGCGCCGCCGGCTTCGACCCGGCCGCGGAGCCGGCCGAGATCACCGGCGGTCCACCGACGTTCCGCGCGGAGGCGCACCTCCGACAGCAAGCCGAGCTCGCGAGCATCGCGCGGACGGCCGGCGAGCCGGACCTCGAGCTCGAGGCGAAGCTCGCGAGCCCCGCGTTTCACGAGGAGCTCCTCCGGCTCGAGGAGCTGACGCGCACGGGGTACCAGCAGACAGCCCACCTCGCGCCCGCGGCTCCACCGATGACGGAGGAGGCGGTACAGCTCGCGCGCGCGCTGGTCCAGGTGGCGCGGGACGCGGGCGAGCCCCTCGCGGACCGCGACCTCACCGGCGCCGACTTTCGCGGGATGGACCTCACCGGCATGGACTTCTCGCGGGCGTTCCTCGAGGGCGCCGATCTGCGCGACGCCGACCTCTCGGGCGCCAACCTCGAAGGCGCCGTGCTCACGAGGGCCAACCTGCGCGGCGCGAGCCTCAAAGGCACGCGGCTCGTCGGCGCCAACCTCGGCGCCGCGAGCCTCGAGAGGGCCTCCTTCGAGGGCGCCGATCTGTCGCAGGCCGTCCTGATGGGCGCGCGCGTCGAGGGCGCGAGCTTCGCCCGCGCCACGCTCACGGGCGCCGACGTGCTCGAGACGAGGTGGACCGGCGTGGACCTCGCGGGAGCGCGGCTCGACAAGTGCACCTTCCTCAGGGCCGATTTCACGGGCTCGAGCGTCGCGGCCGCGCACCTCGTGCAGACGACGTTCATCGAGTGCCAGCTCGATCGTGTGGACTTCTCGGGCGCCGACCTCCAGCGCGCCTGCTTCGTCACCTGCAAGGGGGAGGACGCCCGCTTCGTCCGCGCCCGCATGAGCGAGGCGGTGATCGCTCACAAGAGCGAGCTTCCGCGCGCCGACTTCACCGACGCCGTGATGGAGAAGTGCTGCCTGCGGACGACCGTGCTGCGCGGCGCGAAGTTCGTCGCCGCCAAGATGGTGATGTCCGATCTGTCGGAGTGCGACGCGAGCGCGGCCACCTTCGATCGGGCGCTCCTGAACAGCGCGCTCCTGATCCGGGCGCGGCTCGACGGCGCGTCGCTGCGCGGCGTGAACCTGACCGAGGCGATCCTGTCGAAGTCCAGGCTGGCCGGCGCTGATTTCACCGGCGCCCAGCTCACGCGCGCGGACTTCAGCCGCGCCATCGGCGACCGCGACACCCGCTTCACCGAGGCCGTCGTGAAGTTCACTCGCTTCGACCAAGGGGGAACGAGGCCCACGACGTGAACCGCGACGAGCTCATCGACCTCATCCGCCACGGCACGGTGATCCAGGGGGACCTCTCGGGGCTCGACCTCTCGGGCGCCGACCTCTCGGGCGGCGTCTTCGACCGCGTGCGCTTTCCCGCGCGCATGGCCGGCGCGCAGCTCAAGGAGGCGAGCCTCAACGAATGCGACCTGTCCGCGTGCGACTTCTCCGGCAGCGACCTGCACATGGCGACGGTCTTCCGCAGCAAGCTCGACGCCGTCAGCTTCTCGAGCGCGAAGCTGATCTGCGCGACCTTCGTCGAGTCGCCGGCGCCCGGCTCGAGCTTCGCGGGGTGCGAGGCGCCGCTCGCCACCTGGACGAACTGCGCATTTTCGGGCAGCTCGTTCGAAGGAGCCAACCTCGACCGCGCCAACGTGCTCGAGTGCGGCCTCGACCGCACGGACTTCCGGCGCGCCAACCTCGACCGCGGGACCTACTACAAGCTGGACCTCGCGACGGCGCTGCTCGACGGCGCCAACCTCACGCTCACCACGTTCGTCGAGTCGAGCCTCGGAGCCCGCTCCTTCGCGGGCACGAAGCTCTTTCGAACGCAGTTCATGCGCGGCAGCGTGGCCGGATCGAGCTTCGCGGGGTGCGACGCGACCCAGTGCAACTTCACGGCCGTCGACATCGCGGGCTGCGACTTCTCGGGGGCCGTGCTGACCCAAGCGCTCTTCGGCGAGGCGCGAGGCGCCAAGGTGAAGTTCACGCGCGCAAAGCTCCAGAACGCCATCTTCGAGCGCGCGAACCTGCCCGGCGCGGACTTCGCGGACGTCGATCTGACGGAGGCTTACCTGGCGAAAGGGGCGTTTCCCGGCGCGCGCTTCGTCGGCGCGACGCTCAGCTACGCCGACTTCTCCCATTGCCAGTTGAACAGCGCGGACTTCAGCAGGGCTTCGATGTTTCGCGCGAAGCTGCACCGCGCGGCGCGCGACGGGGCGCTGATCCCGAGCGGCGACTGGCTCGGTGACGACGCCGAGGTCGCCGCGCTCGAGGACTGGAAGGCGCGCCACGGGGCCGATCGGACGGCCCGCTGATCCGAGGTAGGGCATGCACGCGACGAACATCGAGAGACAGGAGCTGCACGAGGAAGCCCCGTACGAGGAGCGACCCTCGCTCGATCAGCTCGTCGACCTCGATGCGCGCCCGACGCCCGAGCCCCGAGGTGAAGCCGGCGGCGCCGGCCTCAGCGCCGGCCCGCCGGTGCTCGCCTACGGCACCGCGCTGGACGGCGACGAGCTCGTCGTCCAGCTCGATGGCGGTCCCCGTCCGGCGCGGCGGGCCAAGAGCTGCCTCGTCGCCGTCACGCCGGGCGACCGGGTGCTGTGCTCGGTCTCCGCCGACGCCGTGTACGTGCTGGCCGTGCTCGAGAGC
Organism: Sorangium sp. So ce375; assembly: GCF_051473855.1. Lineage (NCBI taxonomy): Bacteria > Pseudomonadati > Myxococcota > Polyangiales > Polyangiaceae > Sorangium > Sorangium sp. So ce375. Next base: position 1,232,820 of record NZ_CP150335.1, on the reverse strand, counting down.
GCCGGCGCCGGGCCGACCCGCGTCGTCGCCGAAGGCTCCCTCGAGCTGCAAGCCGGCGGAGAGGTGGCCATCGACGGCGCCTCGCTCCTCCTGCGCGCGAGGTCCGCGAGCGTCATGATCGAGGAGCTGAAGGTCCTGGGCCGCTCCGTCGAGGCGAGCTTCGCCGAGAAGGCGACGTTCTTCGCCGAGCGCGTCGAGTCGCGGGCCTCGCGCGTGCTCCAGCGGGCGAAGCAGGCGTTCCGCTTCGTGACCGACCTCGAGCAGGCGCGCGTGGGCAACTACGACCTGCGCGCCGAGAACCTCGCCGCGGTGCGCGGTGAGAACACCATCGTCTCCGCGCGGGTGCTCGCGAAGCTCGATGGCGAGCAGGTAAAGATTGGTTGAACGGTTCGATCGGATGGATGGAGGACGCGATGCTCGCAAAGACGCAGGCCGGTGGGATGAATTTCGCGTTTCCCGACGTGTGTTTGACCCCGACCCCGGCGGGACCGGTACCCATCCCCTATCCCAACATCGCGCTCGAGCCGACGAACATCGCCTTCGTGCCGAACGTGCTCATCACCTGTGCACCCGCTCACAACATGATGACGATCGCGCCGATGACCAATGGTGACAACCCTGGCGTCGCGCTGGGCGTGGCCTCGGGAACGGTGATGGCGCCGCAGCGGAACCTGACCGGAGCCTTCACCGTCATCGTCGGCTGCGCGCCGATCACCCGGCTCACGAGCCTATCGATGCAGAACAGCACGGACGCGTTCGGCGCCAAGATCGTGCCCAGCGTGACGAACACCATCGTGCTGTCGCCGTGAGCTGGGCGCTGCGCCGCCCCTCACCTCGCGGCCCTCGCCTCGAGGTCGGTGCGCGCGCCGGACGGGCCCCGGAACAGGACCCATAGCCGCGGCACAGGGGACCGCGAGGGCGGGGGCACCGCGGGGTCGACGATCGCGGCCGACCCGCCGCAGTATTTGCACGTCACCCGGCGCACCCCTTCGGGCGCGTCGAGCGGCGCATGGCAGCGGGGGCACTCGAGCGCGATCACGGCGGCGCCACGGGCCGGGCGCGGCCGGTCAAAGACGAGCGCGACCACGCCGCGCGGCATCGCGCGCCGGACGAGCGCGGGCACCTCGCCCGAATGGCTCACACCGCACGCGCACGCGTGGGGGCCGCCGCGCCACTGGGGATCGACGAGAGCTCCGCACGCGCAGATCGGGTGGCCGGGGCCGGCGACGAGGTCGACGGGCGTGTCGTCCGTGGGCCGGAGCCGCTCGCCGGGAACGTCGGCGCGCTCGATGCCGATCTCTTTGAAGGGGTTGAGGATCGCGATCGGCGGCCGGCCGATCGCGCCGCCCTCGGGGTCGGGGCCAGCCATGTCGGCGACCGCATGCGCGTGCCGGAGCGCGGTGCGCCAGAGCAGGGCGGGGAGCTCCTGCGTGTGGCTGCACGTCGGGCACACAGCGCGGCCGTCGTCCGCGAGCGAGGCGAGCGGCACGCGCCCGGAGCAGCCCGCGCACGCCCACGCGAAGGCGACATGGCCCCAGTACGCGTCGTCGGCGCGCCGCACCACCTCGACAGGCTCGGGCGGGTCGTCGCCGCACACGCGGCACGCCTTCTGGCGCGTCGGCACGACGCGGCCGCACTGCGGGCAGATGCGCAGCGCATTCGCGGCGACGTTCGGCGTCGGCTCGCCGGGCCCGAAATCCGACTCCGCGAGCTCCGCTGCCGTGAGCTCCGCCTCCGCGACATCCGCTGGCGGGACCGGCAGGCCGCAGTTGCGACACAGCCGTGCCCCCCCGCTGTACCGGGTCTTGCAAGACGGGCACGTGGCCATGCGGCGAGTATATACCAGCGGAGATCCCCGGCGGGGCCGCTGATGCGCGGAGCTAGGATGGCCCGGCAGGGCCCCCGAGCGCGCGACAGCGCGCGTCGTCGAGCACGAGGCGCACGCCGCGGTTCGATGGAAAGAGCGCGTTGAGGCGCGCGGTGACCGCAGGATCGCCGGTGAAGACGTCGATCTGCCGTCCGACGACCTTGATGCCGCGATCCTCGGCGACGAAGCAGCCGTCGTGCAGGCCTCCACCGGGGAGCGGCAGCCCGACGAGCTCGGGCACGAAGAGGGACGTGCCGAGCGGGATGACGCTCGAGTCGACCGCGACCGTGCGCAGCGGCGTGATCGGGCGCCCGGTCGCGCCGCGGCCATACGGGAACCGCCGCGGGTCGAGCCGCTCGAAGCAGACCTGCTGGCCGGTGCGCGGGCAGACATCGGCGCACGCGCAGCCGCGTCGCGCGAAGCTCACCGTGGCACCCGATGCGAGCCGACCGCTGCCCTGGACGCAGACCTGATCGTGGAACGCGCGCGGGACGCTCGCGAGCGGCGCGCACCCAGCGTCGTAGAGGACCGCATCCTTCGGCCCCGCGCCCTCGCTCGGGAAGTCGTAGTAGGTGTTCCGGAACAGCCCGGGCGCGAGCCCCGGCGCCACCTGCGGCGCCGGCGCCGGCGCCGGCGCCGCGCGCGCGGGCCTGCCGTGCTCGCGCACGAGGATCGCGGGCTCGTCCTGCGCCGACGCCGCGCCCTCGACGCCGCCCGGGTCGGCCTGCGCCGCGTCGGGCGCCTCGCCCGGCGCGCCGCCGACACGTCGCGCGCGGCCCCCGGGTTCACCTGCGGCGCCGGCGCCCCGGCCGCGATCGCCGTCGTCCGGGGCGGGCTCGTGGAGCCAGCCGCCGCCTCCGCGCGCGATCTGCGGCTCGCTCGATCCGTCATGGACCCAGTCCGCGCCGCCCTTGCCCGCGCACCCCGCGGCGAACGCGAGCAGGAGCGCATGGATCCCGCGGGCGACGAGCGCCTTCGCGCGCGCCGCGCTCGTCAAAAGGCACCGCCGAGCCGGGCGAGCTCCCGGATCGCCGCTGCGGCGATGTCTGCGCGCGCCCAGAACGCGGCGGGGGCGCCGGCGCTCTCGGGCGCGGCGCCGGCGGCGATCACCACGGGCGCGGCGTCGCCCGCGCCCGGCTGGCCCAGGCGGCTCGCGACGAGCCGCAGCGGCTCGACCACCAGCGCGAACGCGATGTCCGAGCCGAGCGGCGCCAGCGCGGTCTTCATGGCCGGGACCTCGCCGAGGCGCTCTCCCTGGAGCGCGGCGACCACGCTGCGGAGCCCCGCGCCCGGATCGTTGCCGACGGAGGCGAAGAGGCCGTCGTCGCGGATCAGGTAGAGCAGCTCGATCGACGACGGCGGGAGCGACGCCCCCTGCGCGGCGGGCCCCCCCTGGCCGCCGGACGGCCCCGCGCCCTGCGGCCCCTTGCGCGCCGGCGCACCTCCCGCGCCGGCAGGCCCGCTCGCCCCGGCGGTCCGCTCGAACCGCACCCGCCGCACGTCGCCCTCGAGCCGCGGGAGCTCCGCCTTGGCCGCGGAGACCCGGAGCCCCTCGCGCTGCAGCGCGGCCTTGATCGGCGGGAGCTCCGAGGTCCCGAGGAGGTCCTGGATGGCGGCCTCGAGCTTGGCCCGGTCGCCCACGGCGGCGCGCACGAACGCCGTGGGACCCGCGCCGTCGAAGCGGAGCCCGCCGGCGAACCAGTCGCCGCGCGCGTCCGACGCCGCGCGGATCGCGGCGCCGAGCCGCTCCCGCTCCGCGGGCGGGAGGTCGCCCTCGACGAGCCCCGCGAGGGCGTCGACGAGCCTCGGCACGCTCTCGGCGCGCGTCGCGGCCCGATCGCGCACCAGGATCCCGACGAGCGAGTCGGCCGGCAGATCGAGCAGCGGCTTCACGTCGCCGACGGCGAGATCGGCCGACGCCTTCGACGCCGGGCCGCCCCCTGCCTTCGGCGTCCCGGAGGCGCGCAGGTGCACGTTGTCGTCCAGCACGAGCGTGAGGCGCGCCCGCTCGAGATCGCCGAGCACCGCGAGCGCGCTCTCTATCATCGGGCCGAGCGGGACCGCGGTGGCGCGCGGCGCGCCGTCGGGCCCGCGCGCCTTGTCCCAGGCGCTCCGCGCCGCCTTGAGCACCGGGCCCTCGAGCGCGGACCGAGGGAGCTCGACCGCGAGGTCCTCCTTCGGCGCCTGCGCTTGCGGCATCGTCCGCGCGACGTACGGGCCCAGGGAGATCAGATCGCCCGGCGTCTCCGCGACGAGGAGGTAGTTGCCGAGGACGCCGAGGGCCACCGGGCTCGCCCCCTGGAGCGGCTCGAGCAGCGCGATGGAGGTCGCCGCGTCGAGCTTCGCGCGGAAGCGCGCCCCCTCGCCTCGCGTGAGCTGATCGATGAAGCGTCCACCGTCCTTCACGTGGATGCCCAGCGCGGCCCGCGGGCGCGCGCGGTCGGCGGCCTCCACGGCCGCGCCGAGCACCGGCACGCCGCCGTCGATCTCGGACGCGACGGTGATGGGCAGGCCGAACAGCGACGCGGCGAGCGCGCCCGCGGTGCTCGGGAGGAGCGCCCCCGAGCTGCCGATGAGGGCGCGCGCCTTGGCCCACGTGGCGTCCGGCGTCGGGAGGAACGCCTCGGCGATGAGCCCCGCCGGCGCGGGCACGGGGCTCATCGCCGAGGCGCCGGCGTCGGACGGCGCGCCAGGCGATTTGCAGCCCAGAGCGCCCGCGCTCAGGCCGAGGGCGATGGCCAGGAGCGCGGCAGCGCGACGGCGCGTGGTAGAGGTCGATCGCACGATCACGACCCGAACGGTAGCGCCTTCCCGCCGCGGTCGACCACGAACCTGCAAAATCCCACGCCCCTGGCCGCGGTCCACGCCCCGGCCGGACAGCGACGCGGGGCACGGCCGCTGCCCCCATCGGCCCTGCGCTGGTCCGAGCGGCGTCAATGGAAAGCTGCGGAGCAGGCACACCGCTGCGCTAAGCTCGGTCCGATGCCCCGCCCCGGCTACGACAGCGTGGTGCTCGTCACCGGCTTCCCCAAGTTCACCGCGCGGAAGATGCTGCTGCACATCCTCGCGTCGGAGCCGCGCACGCTCGTGTATGCCGTCGTGCTCGCGAAATCGTCCGCGCAGGCGAGCGCGGAGCGCGAGGCGCTCCCGGCGGCGGACCGCGAGCGCGTCGTGCTGCTGGAGGGGGACGTCGCGGCGATGGATCTCGGGCTGTCGGGCGCCGAGTTCCGGCAGCTGGCCCGCGAGGTCGACCGGATCCATCACCTCGCGTACGTGAGCCACGCCGGGGCCGCCCCGAGCACCGCCCACGCCGTGAACGTCGTCGGGACGGCCGAGGTGATCGAGCTCGCCCGCGCGTGCGCCTCGCTCCAGTGCCTCGTCCATCAATCGACCGCGTTCGTCGCGGGGGACCGGACGGGGACGGTGTACGAGGACGATCTCGAGGCCGGCCAGGCGTTCCGCAACCCCGTGGAGGAGACGCGGATGCGCGCGGAGGTGCTCGTGCGGCGGGCGATGCGCCACGTGCCGGCGGCGATCGTCCGACCGACAACGGTGGTGGGCGACTCGACGACCGGGGAGATCGACCGGTTCGACGGCCTGTACCTCCTGGTGCTGCTCATCATGGCGGCGCCGGCCGACATGGCGATCCCGATGCCCGGCCGCGGCGACGTGCCGCTCAACATCGTCCCCGTCGATCACGTCGTCCGCGCGACGCACGCGATCGGCCTGAGCCGCCTCGCGCCGCGGCGCACGCTCCACATCGCCGACCCGCACCCGCTGTCGGCGCGGCGGGTGTTCGATCTCATCGCGCGGGCGAGCGGGCGTCGCGCCGCGCGCGGTCACATCCCGTCGAACCTCGCGAAGGCGCTGCTCCGCACGCCGGGGATCGAGCGCTTCGTCCGCAGCCCGCGCGCGTTCGTCGAGCAGCTGATGACCCCGGTGCGCTACGACGCCCGGAACGCCGATCTCGTGCTCACGGCCGCCGGAGTCGCCTGCCCGCCCTTCGAGTCGTACGTCGACGTGCTCGTCGGCGCCGTCCAGGAGCGCGTCCGCGAGCGGCGCGAGCGCCAGGAGATCGAGGTCAGCGCGGACGCCGAGCTCGACATCGAGGATCCGCTGTCGTGAGCGGCGCAGCCTGCTCCGCGGCCCGCGCGGAGATCCCGGAGCGCGGCGCGGCCCCCTGCAGCGCCCCACGGCGGCGCGCGCCGGCGAGGCCCCTCTCCGCGGCGACGGCGTGCGCCCTCTCGGCGCTGATCGCGGCGCTGTCGCTCGGCTGCAGCTCGACGCGCGAGCACGTCGCGCCGCCCGCGCCCGAGGTGGGATCCGCGCCGCCCGCGCCTTCGCCCCCGCCGCGCCTCGCGGAGGCCCCCGCGCCCGTCGGCGAGCACGCCGCTGCGCCGCCCCTCGCGGAGGCCGCGCCGGCGCGCCCGCCGGAGCTGGATCTGCTGCGCCCTCAAGACGGGCCTTACGCCCACTTCTTCGCGGCGCTCCGCGCGCTCGAGCAAGGGCGCCGCCGGGATCACGTGCGCATCGCCTGGCTCGGCGACTCGCACGCCGCCGCGGATTTCTGGAGCGGCGCGGTCCGCACGGCCCTGCAGCGGCGCTTCGGCGACGGCGGGCTCGGCTTCGTGCACCTCGGCTATGCCGCCTATCGCCACGACGGCGCGCGGCTCACGGCCGACGGCAAGTGGCGGCCCCGCCCGAAGGCGCCGGGCGGCTCCACGCCGGTCGACGACGGCGTCTTCGGGCTCGGGGGCGTCCTCTTCGGCGCGCAGACGGCGCCGGTGCGCGCGGAGATCACGGTCACCGCGGCGGGGCCCCCCGCGCGGCTTTTGTGGGACGTGTGCTTCCGCCCGAGCGCTCCGGCCGACGAGGTCGCGGTGACGATCGAGGGCGGTCCGAGCGAGGTGCTCCGCGCGGCCGCGGGCGAGGCGCCCGGCGCGCTGCAGCACGCGAAGCTCGCGAGCGTCGGCGCGACGAAGCTCAGCGTCGCGCCGTCGGGCGGGGCCGAGCTCTGCGGGCTGGTCGTCGAGCGCGGTCCCGAGGCCGGGCCCGGGGTGGTGATCGACACGCTCGGCATCAACGGCGCCCGCCTGGCGACGCCGCTGCGGTGGAACGAGCTCGGCTGGGCCGCCGAGCTCGCGCGGCGCTCGCCGGAGCTCGTCGTGATCGAGTACGGCACGAACGAGGCGGGCGACGTCACCACCGATCCGTCCCTCTACGGAAAGCAGCTCGCGGAGCTGCTCGCCCGCGCCCGCAGGGTGGAGCCCGACGTCGACTGCGTGGTGCTCGCGCCGACGGACCGGAGGGACGCGCCGGAGCGCACGCCCCTCGTCCGAGACGTCCTGCGCGACGCCGCGCGGGAGGGCGGCTGCGCGTTCTGGGACACGTACGAGGCGATGGGCGGAAGGGGCTCGATCGAGGCCTGGTACCGCGAGCGACCGCCGCGCGCGTCGCGCGACGGCGTCCACCTGACCTACCGCGGCTACCAGGAGCTCGGCGTGAAGCTCTCGAACGACATCCTCGAGCGCTATCGACCCTGACGAGCGGCTCCGCGTTCGGGGCCCATCCGACACCGACGGCACGCGGCCGGCCCGGTGGCCTTGCTCGTGCTTTGCCCCTGTCGTTGCTCGCTCGGCGTGAAGGCTTCTCACGCGCGATGGGCGAAGGGGGCACATGCTGCATGCCGGGGACGTTGCAGGCGGTCGCTTCCGGCTGATCCAGCAGATCGGCGCGGGTGGGATGTCGAGCGTCTGGTGGGCGCGCCACGAGCTCATCGGCCGGGACGTGGCGCTCAAGCTGTCCCCGGCGCTCCGGGATGAGCAGGTCGTCGGACGTTTCATCCGGGAGGCGAAGATCATCGGCAAGTTCCAGCACCGCAACATCGTCGGCGTGGTCGACGCCGGGGAGCTCCCGGACGAGGGCTACCTCTTCCTGGCGCTGGAGCTCCTGCGGGGCTCGCCGTTCGCCGACCGCCTGCTGCCGCACCGGCCGCTGCCGCCCGAGGAGGTGGTGCCCGTCCTCATCGAGGTGTGCTGCGGGCTCTCGGCCGCCCACGCCGAGGGCGTCGTACACCGCGACATCAAGCCGGAGAACATCATGATGGCGATGGTGCCCGGCGAGGGGATCGTGCCGAAGATCGTCGACTTCGGCATCAGCCAGCTCACGGGCGCGGGCGACGCCATCACCGTCGACGGACAGCTGCTCGGGACGCCCTCGTACATGAGCCCGGAGCAGGCGCTGGGCAAGCGCACCATCGACGCGCGCGCCGATCTCTGGGCGGTCGGCGTCATGCTGTACGAGGCGCTCAGCGGCGCGCAGCCGTTCACGGGAGGCAACCACCACGCGCTCCTCCGGCGCATCCTCGAGACCGAGCCTGCGCCGCTGCCGACCTCGATCCCGCAGCGCCTCCGGAAGATCACCGGCCGATGCCTCGAGAAGGACCCGGTGCGGCGCTACCCGGACGCGGCCTCGCTGCGCGCGGATCTCCAGGCCGCGCTCGACGATCTCCGGGCGAGCGCGCCCGCGCCGATCGCCATCCTCTCGCCGCAGGCCGTGGGCTCGCGGTCGGAGGAGACGACGCTGCCCCGCGACGCGCTCGTCGCGCCGCCGAAGCCCGCCGTCCACGCCCTCCGGCGGCTCTGGACCCGGCTGCCGCGGGCACCCGGGTGGCGCGAGGCGACGACGATCGGGCGCACGCAGGGCGCCGACGCCCCGCAGGACGCGGCGCGCCGCGCGAAGACGATCATGGCGCTCCGGCTCGCGGGCGCGGCGGCGCTCGCGGCGGCGCTCAGCTCGGCCGCGCTGCGGGCGCAGGGAGACGCGGGGCCCGAGACCGCGGCGCGCGAGAGCCTCCGCCCCGTGCTGGCCGCGGCCTTCGAAGGCAGCGGCGCCGCCTGGCGGCGCGGCGCCGGCGCACCCGAAGCGGCGGGCAGCGGCGCGTCGCCCCGGAAGGTGGCGGGCCGCGACGGCGCGCTGCGCTCGCCCGGGCTCGCCTCGGAGGACCCCGACGGCGCCGACGCCCCGTCGGCCTCCGAGGACAGGCCCCCGCGCTGGCAGGCGCCGCGCGGGCCATCGCGATCCCGCATCACCAGCCCCGGGTTCTGATGACCAGCGCCGCACCGCTCACCGCTCGCCGCCGACGCTCCTTCAGGCGCGCCGCCGCGCTCGGGCTCGTTTGCTGGGCGCTGCTCTCGCCCTCCTGGGCGCACGCGCAGGACGACAACGCGACGCGCGCGCTGCGGCTCCAGTTCGCGCAGGGGCTGACGCTCGAGATCGCGGGGCGCTGGGCCGACGCGCTCGCCCGGTTCGAGGGGATCGCCCGCCAGCGGCCGACCGCGAACGTGACGTACCACGTCGGCCTCTGTCACGAGCGGCTCGGCCGGCTGCGCACGGCCGAGCGGACGTACCAGCACGCGCGCGCGATCGCGAACGTGGACACGCGGCCAGCGACGCCGGCGGTGCTCGTCGAGATCGACGCGCGCCTCCAGGACCTCGAGGGACGGATGCCGAGGATCGTGCTGAACCTCGCCGGCGCGACCGACGGCGTGACCTTGCTGCTCGACGGCGAGGTCGCGCAGCCGTCGCGGGCGATCCGGGTCGATCCGGGCCCCCACGTCGCCGTGGCGCTCCGGCACGGGGTCCCCGTCGCGGCGAGCGCGTTCTCGAGCCACGAGCGCCGCACCAGGTTCGTGACGCTGACCGTTCACCCCGTCGCGCTCCGCGTGTCCAGCGTGTCGCGGCCCTGAGATCGCCGAGCCGTCGGCGCGTGAGGGGCGGCTCGCGCCTCCTGGCGAGCAGCGGCTGGCCCTGCGCCTCGCGCGCGGTGTTCGCCTCGCTGGTCCCCCACCCTGAGAGACATCGCCTGCTCACCCGCGCGCGGCGCTGGCCTGGACGGCGCGCGCTGAGCTCCCCACACCCGGACACGTGTATGTGAGCGTCGGGACCACGCCCTCGCTCCGGACGTGATCGCTCCGCGGCGGCGCGCCCTTCGAAGAGCTCCCTGGCCGTGCGGCCCTGCGCTCGTCATGGGCGTGTGCCCGCCCGCGCTCGGAGCGTCCACGCGCCGCGAGATCTCGCGGGAACGTGGGCGCGTCAACGCACGCGCGGCGATGGCCCCAGCGTCCGGCGCCTGCTTGGATCCCATGCGAGGCTCGCCTGACAGGACGCTCCGGACACGCCCAAGCCCGCCGTGCCATCGGCCGTGAACGCTGGATCCAGCTTCTGACGTCCTGTTAGCATGCGAGACCCATGGCGCTCGACAGGCCGCCCGGTGCGGGCTCTGCTTCGCGACTCGGCAATTATGAGCTGCTGAAAGAGCTCTCCGGCGGCGGCATCGGCTCCACGTGGCTCGCGCGGGCGTCGTCCGACGAGGGCGAGGCGAAGAGCACGCCGCCCGTCACGATCCTGCGCATCTACCGGCACCTCACGAAGAGGGCCGAGACCGCCGACAGCATCCTCCGTGAAGCCGGGATGGCGCAGCAGATCCGCTTCCCGAACGTGCTCTCGGTGATCGACGCCCGCACCGCCGACGGCGAGGTCTTCATCGTCTCGGAGTACGTGGAGGGCGAGCCGCTCGGCGCGCTCGTGCCTCTGGCCGGCGCCGAGGGGCTGCCGCCTCCGGTGTCCCTCCGCGTCGCGGTCGACGTGCTGCGCGCGCTCGCGTCCGCGCACACGGCGCAGCCGGCGCCGCTCGTTCACGGCGAGCTGAGCCCGACCCACGTCTCCGTCGGCATCGACGGCGTCACGCGGGTCGGCGGGCTCGGCGTCGCGCGCGCCATCGCCGGGCTCGCGCCCATGGGGACGAGGAACCCCGATCGGCTGGCCTATGCGGCGCCCGAGCGGGTCAAGGCGATGGCGGCGCACGCGGAGGCCCCGCTCGATCCGCGCGCGGATCTCTTCTCGGTCGGCGTGGTCCTCTGGGAGCTGCTCGCGCGGCAGCGGCTGTTCTCGTCGAAGCTGGAGGCGGCGGTCATCCAGAAGGTGCAGACGGCGCCGATCCCGCCGCTCTCGGGGCTCGCGGGAGGCGCCATCCCGGCCGAGGTCGCCGCGGTCGTCCAGACGGCGCTCGAGCGCGATCCGGCGCGCCGCTTCGAGAGCGCATCGGCGATGCTCGCGGCGCTGGAGGCCGCGGGAGCGGGGCGGATCGCCGGGGATGACGACGTGGCCGCGGCGGTGAACAAGCTCGCCGGCAAGACGATCGAGCCGCGCAGGACGATGATCGCGGCGGCGATGGCGAGCCCCGCCGCCGCGCCCGGATCGCGGCCGCCGCCGCGCGCGCGGGGGATGACGCTGGTGGGCGTGGCGATCCCTGCCGCCGACGGCGCGCTCGCCCCCGGTGGCGACAGCCCGCGTCACGCGATCACCGCGCCGTCGCCGCGCGCGCGCGCGATCCCGGCGACGCCGGGCGCGCCGCCCGTGGCCGCGGGAGGCGCGGTCGCCGCGGGCCAGGTTCGCCCGTCGAGCGGCGCCACGGCGCCGAAGGACGCCGCCGCGCCGAAGAACGGCCTGGCGGCCAGGCCGGCGGCCGGCGCAGGCGCGTCGAACGGCGCCGGGCCGGCGGGTGCCGAGGCCGCACACGCCAGCATCGACACCGGGTGGGGCTCGGTCGACGATGCCCCCGCCCTGCCCAAGCCGCGGCCCCCTGCGCAGACCCTGCCGCGGATCGAGGTTCCGGGCGAGGGGACGGCGGACCGCGCCCCCGCCGCGGCGAGCCTCGGGCGCGCCGCAGCGACGGGGACGGCCACGGCAAAGGAGCAGCCGCCGGCGCGGCCAGCCGTGCCGCGCCCGGCCGATCCAGGCGACACCCTCGTGGCGGCGCGAGCGACGCCGACGCCGGCCGAGGGGACGGTGCCGAAGCGGCCGACGCCGATCCCGGGTGCGCCGTCGCCGAGACCGCCACGCCCGCCTCCGCCCCCTCGCGCGGCGGCGCAGCCCGAGGCCCACGGCAAGGTCGCCGCTGCAGCGCCCGCGGCTGTCGGGCCAGCGATCACGCCCAGCCCTCCGACGCCTCGAGTCCCTGTGCCGCCCCCGGCGCCGCCGGCCGCTGCCGCGCGCCGCACGCCCGTGGTGCCTGCCGTGACGCCGGCGCCGCCGCGCGCAGCGGCCGCACCCGCGGCGCCAGCCACGAGCCGCGTGCCGATGGCGCCGGCGGCGCCCTCTCCGCCTGCAACGCCCCCTCCGCCTGCCGCGCTCGCGCCGGCCGCGCCGCCAGGCGCTCCCCAGCCCCCGCCCGCTGCTGCGCCCGCGTCGGCCACCTCGCCTGCGATCCCCATCGCGGCGAAGACCCCGCCGCCCCCGCCGGCGGCGCTCGCGCCTGCGGCGTCGACGGCTGCGGCGCAGGAGACTGCGCGCGGCAGCGGTCCCGCGTCGACCTCCAGCAGGACGATCGCCACGCCGACCGGGGCCCAGACGAAGCTGTGGGGTCGCGCGGCGTCGGCCGTGGACCGGCTGGGGCCGGGGAGCACCCTCGGCCGCTACGAGATCCTCATGCCGGTCGCCAAGGGCGGCATGGCGGCCGTCTGGGCCGCGCGCCTGCAGGGCACCCGCGGCTTCAGGAAGATCGTCGCCATCAAGACGATGCTGCCCGACGTCTCTGACGACCCCGACTTCGAGTCGATGTTCCTCGACGAGGCGCGGGTCGCGGCGCGGATCCGGCACCCCAACGTCGTCGAGATCCTCGATCTCGGCGAGGAGGACGACGTCCTCTACATCGTGATGGAGTGGGTCGACGGCGAGACGGCCGGCACGCTGCAGAAGGCCGCGAAGCGGCTCGGGGGCATCCCGCAGCGGATCGTGCTCCGCATCGCGTCGCAGATCTGCGCGGGGCTCCACAACGCGCACGAGCTCCGCGACGACAGCGGCGTGCTGCTCGACCTCGTCCACCGGGACATCTCGCCGGCGAACGTGCTCATCTCGACCGCCGGCTTCGTGAAGATCGTCGACTTCGGCGTGGCGAAGTCGAAGGGACGCCTGCACGTCACGCGCGCTGGCGGCATCGTCAAGGGGAAGACGCCGTACCTCTCGCCGGAGCAGCTCGGCGGGCTCCCCATCGATCGCCGGAGCGACATCTTCTCGCTCGGCGCGCTGCTGTACGTGCTCACGACGGGGCTGCACCCCTTCCGCGCCGAGACCGAGCTCGCGACCATCGAGAACATCACCATCAGGAACCCGCTGCCCCCGCGCGAGCTGAACGGCGCGATCCACCCCGAGCTCGACAGGATCATCCTCAAGGCGCTCGAGAAGGATCCCGAGAGCCGCTTCTCGACGTGCGCGGAGATGCAGCGCTCCATCGATCAGGTGGCGTCGACGCTGGGCGAGCCCACGACCGACGAGGACGTGGCGGCCTTCGTGCGGCAGGCGATCGGCGAGATCCAGGCGAAGCGCGCGCAGGAGCTCCGCGACGCGATCGTGGCCGTCGACGCGGGCGCGGCCGTGAACTCCGAGCGCCGGCCCGGCGCCTCGCCGGAGAGCCACGCCGCGCTGGCCGACGTCGGCGTGGGCTCGCGCGAGGGCGGGCCCGCCGCCGCGGCGGCCTCCGCCGCTGCCGGGTCCCCCGCGGCGACAGCGGCGCCGGCTGGCGTCGGCCTCTCGTCGAGCGGCGCGGCCCCCTCCCCGATCGCGGCGAAGGAAGAGGAGGTGCCGATCAGCCTGGAGCCGATCTCGCTCGAAGAGATCGCGGTGCCGGCGCAGCCCGCCGAGACTCCGCCGCGGCTCATCATCGCGCCCTCGCTGCAAGCCGACATCCCGCCCGGCGAGCCGGTCGCGCCGGTGAGCCCGCGGCCCGCCGCCCGGGAGGGCAAGCCGCTCGGCTCGTCCGCCAAGCGCATCCTCCCGGCGGCCGGCATGCCCGTCACGAAGGTGCTCGCTGAGGCGGACCCGCCCTCCTCCCGGGCGGCGGCGCTCAGAGAACGCCTTGCGCGGAGCTCGCGGAGCCTCGCCAACGACGTCGGCGAGGTCACGGCGGTCGACAGATCGTACGAGACCGGCCAGCGACGAAAGCGGCTCCAGCTGATCGTGGCTGGCGCTGCGATGTTCTGTGTGGCCCTCGGGGCCGTCGCGCTTGTCGCGCGCAGCGGCGACGAGCGCTCGCGTCCCGAGATCGGCAAGGCGCGCGTCGACGCGCTGCCCGCGCCTGCGGCGGCCGACACCACCTCCGCCGCGGCCGCGGCGGAGGCCGTCCCGGCCTCGCCCGTTTCGCCCGTGGATCCTCCTCCGGCGGCGCAGCCGCCGTCACCGCCCGCGCCCGAGCCGTCGGCGACGCCATCGACGACGCCTCCCGAGGCCACGCCGACGGCTTCCGCGACGCCCCTCGCGGCGGCACCGGCGCCCTCCGAGACGGCCAAGGCGCCGGTGGCGGCCACGTCGCAGCCCATCGCGGCGCCGCAGGCCTCGCGCCCGCCGTCGACCTCGCGCCCCCGGACGACCTCCACGGCGACGAAGGCTGCGCCCAAGCCAGCGCCGGCCGCCAAACCCACCCCCAAGAAGAAGTACAACCCATCGGGTATCTAAACATCGTGCGATCTCGACCCTGGCTCCGTGCGCTGCTCTTCGGTGCGGCATCTTGCCTGTGCTTGTGCACGCTCCCCGGCCCCGCGGCCGGCGCGGACGGCGCCGCGGCGACGCCCGCGCCGGACGCGGTGGAGAAGGCGCAGAGCCTCTTCAAGAAGGGCGCTGCCCTCTACGAGAGCAAGCGCTACGCGCTCGCGCTGGAGCAGTTCCGGGCCTCGTACGCGGCCGTGCCGAGCCCGAACTCACGCCTCTACATCGCGCGTTGCCTCGCGGATCTCGGCGATCACACCGAGGCGTACCTCGAGTTCGATCAGGTCGCGGCGGAGGCCGCGTCCCGCGCGAAGGACGAGCCGCGTTATGCCCAGACGGAGCAGACGGCGCAGCTGGAGCGAGACGAGCTCGCGCGCAAGATCGCCCTCGTCACGGTCACGGTCGCGCACCCGGACGCGGCGACCTCGCTCGCGGTGGCCGGCAAGGACGTCCCGCGCGAGCGATGGGGCAAGCCGTTCCCGGTCAAGCCGGGCAAGACCGAGATCGTCCTGCGCACCAAGCTCACCTCGACGCCGCAGACGGTCGATCTCTCGGTGGGCGAAGCGAGGACCGTCTCGCTCGACGCCGAGCCGAGCGGCCCGGTCGAGGCCGTCTCCGGCTCTCCGCCGCTCCTCGACGAGGGCGCGCTCCCCCCCTCGACGGAGGCGCCCTCGCCGCGCGCGTACCTGCGTCCTTACGCCTATGCCGCTGGTGGCGTGGGCGTGGCGGGCCTCGCCATGTTCACCGTCGCCGGGCTGATGGCGAACAGCACGTACAGCGAGCTCGCCGAGAGCTGCCACGGCCCCTGCCCCAGCGATCGCAAGGACGACGTCGACGCCGGCAAGGCGCAGAAGACGGTCGCGAACATCGGCGTCGTGATCGGCGCGCTCGGGCTCGCCACGGGCACGACCCTGCTGATCCTGAGCTTCACCGGAGGCGGCGCTGACGGCTCGCAGAGCGCCACGGCCTCGACGCAGCTGCTCGTCGGCCCCGGGTTCGCCAGCCTGCGCACCAATTTCTGAGGCGCGGGGCTCCCCCGCTGCGGATACGGGGGTGCCGAGACGGCAGCTCTCGAATTGCAACTGCGGAAATAAGGAACGGGCAGGATCGCTGTTGCGACCCTGCCCGCTTCATGTCGGTGCGCTCGCGGTTGACGCGGAGCGATCAGCGACCGCCCGGACCGCCCTTGGCGACCTTGGCCTTCTTGTCCCCGGAGTGGCCGTGGAACGTGCGCGTCGGGGCGAACTCACCCAGCTTGTGGCCGACCATGTTCTCCGTCACGAACACGGGGACGAACTTCCTCCCGTTGTGCACGGCGAAGGTCAGGCCGACCGACTCGGGCAGGATCGTCGAGCGGCGCGACCACGTCTTGATCACCTTCTTGGCATTGGTCGCCTGGGCCGCCTGGATCTTCTCCAGCAGGTGACCGTCAATGAAGGGCCCTTTCTTAATGCTCCTCGGCATGACTAACCCTTGGTCCCGCGCCGCCGGACAATCATCCCGTCGGTGCGCTTGTTGTTCCGCGTCTTGAGGCCCTTCGAGAGCTGACCCCACGGCGAGCACGGATGGCGCCCGCCGCTCGTCCGGCCCTCACCGCCGCCCATCGGGTGATCGACGGGGTTCATCGTGACACCGCGGTTGTGCGGCCGGCGCCCGAGCCAGCGCGAACGCCCCGCCTTGCCGAGGCTGATGTTCGCGTGCTCGGAGTTCGACACCTGCCCGATCGTGGCGCGGCAATCGAGGTGCACCTTCCGGATCTCACCGCTCGGGAGGCGGACCTGCGCATAGTCGCCGTCCTTCGCCATGAGCTGCGCAGCCACGCCGGCCGAGCGCACGAGCTGACCGCCCTTGCCCTTCTTGACCTCCACGTTGTGGATCGAGGTGCCGGGCGGGATGAAGCGGAGCGTCAGGCTGTTGCCAGGCTTGATGTCCGCGTTCCGGCTCGCGAGCAGCGTCGCCCCGACCGCGAGGCCGTCGGGCGCCAGGATGTAGCGCTTCTCGCCGTCCACGTAGTGCAGGAGCGCGATCCGCGCCGTGCGGTTCGGATCGTACTCGATGGCGGCGACCTTCGCCGGGACGCCGATCTTGTCGCGCCGGAAATCGATGATCCGATAGCGCTGCTTGTGACCACCGCCGCGGAACCGCGACGTGATCCGGCCGTTGTTGTTCCGGCCGCCGGTGGACGTCTGCTGCTCGAGCAGCGACCGCTCGGGCTCGACCTTCGTGATCTCCTTGAAGTCGCTGACCGAGTAGTAACGCCGCGCCGGCGAGGTCGGCTTGAAGGATCTGATTCCCATGGCTATTCCGCCTTCTCGTCGAAGAACTGGATCTCGTCACCCTCCTTGAGGGTGACGATCGCCTTCTTCCAATTGCGCAGCTTCGCGTAGCCGCGCCCCATGCGCTTTTCCTTGCCGCGCATGATCATCGTGTTGACGTCCAGGACGCCCACCTTGAAGAGCGTCTGGATGGCGTCCTTGATCTGGATCTTGTTCGCCTCGCGGCGGACCTCAAAGATGACCTTGTTGCCTTGGTCGCGGAGCCGGCTCGACTTCTCCGTGAGGATGATTGGCCGGCGGATGATCTGCTCGGGCTGCATGTCGGACTCCCCTGACTAGCGAAGGCAACGCGCCTCGAGCGCCTTGGCGGCGTCCCTCGAGACGATGAGGTGGTCGTGCCTGAGGAGGTCGTAGACGTTGACCCCTTCCGGCGGCAGGTACTGGTGGTTCTCCAGGTTGCGGAGGCTCTTCACCAGCTTCTCGTTGCCGGCCGTGTCGACGACCAGCGACTTCCGATCAGCCTGCAGCGTCGTCAGCGTGGCAGCGATCGCCTTGGTCTTGACCTCGGCGACCTCCAAGCTATCGAGCACGATGAGCCGCCCCTCCTTCGCGAAGAGGGAGAGCGCGCTCTTCAGGGCGCCGATGCGCACCTTGCGCGGCGGACGGTACGACCAGTCCTTCGGCTCCAGGGCGTGCGCCATGCCGCCGCCCGCGTGGTGCGGCGCGCGGATCGAGCCCTGGCGAGCGCGGCCGGTGCCCTTTTGACGATAGAGCTTCTTCGTGGAGCCGGCGACCGCGCTCCGCTCCTTGGTGGCCTTGGTGCCCGAGCGGCGGGACGCGAGCTGCGCCTTCACGACCTCGTAGAAGAGGTGCTCTTTCACCTCGGTCCCGAAGACCTCGTCCGAGAGGTCGAGCTCCCCGACCTGCTCCCGCTTGAGGTTGTAAACGGTAACCTTCATGGTACCTGGACTCCTAGCTCTTGATCTCGACGTCGACGCCGGCCGAAAGGTCGAGCTTCATCAGCGCGTCGAGGGTTTGCTGAGTCGGCTCGATGATGTCGAGAAGCCGCTTGTGCGTCCGGATCTCGAACTGCTCGCGCGACTTCTTGTCGACGTGGGGCCCCCGCAGCACCGTATAGCGACGGATCTCGGTGGGCAGCGGGATGGGTCCCGCGACGTGCGCTCCGGTCCGCTTCGCCGTCTCGACGATATCGCTCGTCGACTTATCGAGCAGCTGGTGGTCGAAGGCCTTGAGGCGAATCCGGATCTTGGTTGTATCAGCCATGGTGCTCTTCCTACGCGAGGATCTTGGTGACGACGCCGGCGCCCACCGTCTTGCCGCCCTCGCGGATGGCGAAGCGCATCTGCTCCTCCAGCGCGACCGGGGCGATGAGCTCGATCGTCATCGTGATGTTGTCGCCCGGCATCACCATCTTCACCCCCTCGGGGAGGTTCACCGTGCCGGTCACGTCCGTCGTGCGGATGTAGAACTGCGGCCGGTAGTTGGTGAAGAACGGCGTGTGGCGCCCGCCCTCCTCCTTCTTGAGGACGTACACCTCACCGGTGAACTTCGTGTGCGGCGTGATCGACCCGGGCTTCGCCAGCACCTGGCCGCGCTCGATCTCTTCCTTCTCGACACCGCGGAGCAGACACCCGACGTTGTCGCCCGCCTGCCCCTGATCGAGCAGCTTGCGGAACATCTCGACGCCGGTCACGACCGACTTCTTCGTGTCCTTGAAGCCGATGATCTGCACCTCGTCGCCGACCTTGATCACGCCGCGCTCGATGCGGCCCGTGGCCACCGTGCCGCGGCCCTTGATCGAGAACACGTCCTCGATCGCCATCAGGAACGGCTTGTCGATGTCGCGCACCGGCTCGGGGATGTAGCTGTCGAGCGCGCTGAGGAGCTGCTGAATCGTCTCCTCCCACTTCGGGTCGCCCTGCAGCGCGGGCAGCGACGCGCCCCGGACCACCGGCGCGTTGTCGCCGTCGAACTTGTACTTCGACAAGAGCTCGCGGACTTCCATCTCGACAAGGTCGAGCATCTCCGGGTCGTCCACCGCGTCGCACTTGTTGAGGAACACGACGATGTGGTTCAGGCCGACCTGCCGGGCGAGCAGCACGTGCTCGCGCGTCTGCGGCATCACGCTGTCGAGCGACGACACGACGAGGATCGCCCCGTCCATCTGCGCCGCGCCGGTGATCATGTTCTTGATGTAGTCGGCGTGCCCGGGGCAGTCGACGTGCGCGTAGTGGCGGTTGGCCGACTCGTACTCGACGTGCGCCGCCGCGATGGTCACCGTCTTCGTCTCGTCACGGACCGTCCCGCCCTTCGCGATGTCGGCGTACGAGATCGCCTTCGCCAGGTTGCGCTTCGACTGCACCTTGACGAGCGCCGCCGTGAGCGTGGTCTTGCCGTGGTCGATGTGACCGATGGTGCCCACGTTCACGTGCGGCTTCGTACGAGTGAATTTCTCCTTGGCCATGGCGTCTCTTTAACCTCGCTGCTTGACGACGATCTCTTCCTGGATCGCTGCCGGAACCGGTGCGTAATGAGAAAACTGCATCGAATGGGTCGCGCGGCCTTGCGTCTTGGAACGGACGTCGGTCGCGTAACCGAACATGGTGGCGAGCGGGACCTCTGCGCGGATCACCCGGGTGTTCGCGCGTTGCCCCATATCGAGGATGCGGCCACGCCGCGAGTTGAGGTCCCCGATGACGTCCCCGAGGTAGTTCTCGGGCGACACGACCTCGACGGCCATCATCGGCTCGAGGAGCACGAGCCCCGCCTTCTTGGCGCCGTCCTGGAAGGCCATCGACGCGGCGACCTCGAACGCGGGCCCCGAGGAGTCGACCTCGTGGTAGCTGCCGAAGTGGAGCCGCACCTTGATGTCGACGACGGGGTAGCCCGCGAGCACGCCGCGGCCCATCGCGTCCCGGATGCCCTTCTCGATCGAGGGGATGAACTCCTTCGGGATGATGCCGCCGACGATATCGTTCTCGAAGACGAAGCCCGCGCCGCGCTCCGCCGGCTCGATGTCGATCCTCACGTGACCGAACTGGCCGTGCCCGCCCGACTGCCGGACGAAGCGCCCCTCCACGTCGGTCGCCTTCTTCGAGATGGTCTCCTTGTAGGCGACCTCGGGCTTGCCGACGTTGGCGTCGACCTTGAACTCGCGCTTCAGGCGGTCGACGATGATCTCGAGGTGGAGCTCACCCATCCCGGCGATGATCGTCTGCCCCGTGTCCTCGTTCGTGAAGGTGCGGAACGAGGGATCCTCGTAGGCGAGCTTCTGCAGGCTGAGCCCGAGCTTGTCGAGATCGACCTTTGTCTTCGGCTCGATGGCGATCGAGATCACGGGGTCCGGGAACTCCATCCGCTCCAGCACGATCGGGTGCTTCTCGTCACAGAGCGTGTCCCCGGTGCGGGTGTCGCGGAGCCCCACGGCAGCGTAGATGTTGCCCGCGTAGCAGACGTCGATCTCCTCGCGCTTGTTCGCGTGCATGCGGAGGATGCGCCCGAAGCGCTCCCGCTTGCCGCGCGTCGAGTTGAGCACGCTGACGCCGCTCTTCGTCGTGCCGGAGTAGACACGGAAGAAGGTGAGGTTGCCGAACTGGTCGTTCATGATCTTGAACGCCAGCGCCGAGAACGGCTCGTCGTCGCCCGCCTTGCGCGAGACGACCTTGTCCTTCTTGTCGGGCAGCGTCCCCTCGACGGCCGGGATCTCGACCGGCGACGGCAGGTAGTTCACCACGCCGTCGAGCAGGAGCTGGACCCCCTTGTTCTTGAACGCCGAGCCGCACAGGACGGGGACGATCTTGAAGCCGAGGGTGCCCGCGCGGATCGCCGCGTGGATCTCCTGCTCGGTGATCTGGTCGAGCTCGCCGGCGATGAACTTCTCCATCACCTTGTCGCTCGCGTCGGCGCACGCCTCGATGAGCTTCTCCCGGAGCTCCTTGCACCGCGGCAGGAGGTCCGCCGGGATCTCCTGCCAGTCGTAGCGCTGGCCCTTCGTCTCCTCGTCGAAGACGGCGGCCCGGAGGGTCACGAGGTCGATCACGCCGCGGAACGAGTCCTCCGCGCCGAGCGGGTAGTGGATCGCCACCGGGTTCGCGCCGAGGCGCTCGCGGATGGAGTCGACGCACATGTCGAAGTCGGCGCCGATCTTGTCCATCTTGTTGATGAACGCGATGCGCGGGACGCCGTACTTGTCGGCCTGCCGCCACACCGTCTCGCTCTGCGGCTCGACGCCGTTGCCGCCGTCGAACACCGCCACCGCGCCGTCGAGCACGCGGAGGCTCCGCTCGACCTCGATGGTGAAGTCGACGTGACCGGGCGTGTCGATGATGTTGATCCGGTGAGAGACGCCCTTCTGGGGCCCCTGCTCCGGCGACCAGAAGCAGTTCGTCGCGGCGGACGTGATGGTGATGCCGCGCTCCTGCTCCTGGACCATCCAGTCCATCGTGGCTGCGCCCTCGTGGACCTCGCCGATCTTGTAGTTGACACCCGAGTAATAAAGGATGCGCTCGGTGACCGTGGTCTTGCCCGCATCGATGTGGGCCATGATCCCGATGTTGCGCGTCCGTTCCAGGCTGTACTCGCGTGCCACTTTTCCTTCTCCGTCGTGTGATGCGTGGGGTGAGGGTTCCGGACTCAGGATGCAAAACACCCTCTCCAGCCCGGCCCGCCGCCGTTGTGGCGGGCACTTGAACCTGGAGAGGGTGTCGGGGTACAGCAGCAGCTTTTCTAGGTCCCGCGAGGGCGAGCGCTGTCGCGCTGCCTCGAGAGGACCGGCTCTGTAACCCGATCCTTATGTCGACTGTGCCATCTCGCTCTACGCGTCTCCTCGCCTGGAAATGCGACGTGACATACGTGAAATGACGAACCAGCGCAGATCCTGGATCTGCGCTGGCCTCGCTGACCTACCAGCGGTAGTGGGCGAACGCCTTGTTGGCCTCCGCCATCTTGTGCGTGTCGTCGCGCTTCTTGACCGCGTTGCCGCGGTTCTGCGCCGCGTCGACGAGCTCGGCGGCGAGCCGCTCGCGCATCGTCTTCTCGCCGCGGCCGCGCGAGTAGGTTACGAGCCACCGCATCGCCAGCGCGACGCGACGCTCGGGGCGGACCTCGACGGGGACCTGGTAGGTCGCGCCGCCGACGCGCCGGCTCTTCACCTCGAGCTTCGGCTTCACGTTGTCGAGCGCCTTGCGGAAGACGTCGATCGGCTCCTCCTTGAATCGGTCGCGCACGATGTCGAACGCGCCGTAGAGGATCCCCTCGGCGGTCGCCTTCTTGCCCGACTGCATCAGGGAGTTCGTGAACTTGGCGACGAGCTTGTCCTTGTACTTCGGGTCCGGAATGATCTTCCGCTTCGGGACTTCGCGACGACGGGGCATCTTCGTTCCTCTGCTGGCTTTCGCGCGTTCAGGCCGATCAGGCCTTCGGGCGCTTCACGCCGTACTTCGAGCGCTTGCGGTTGCGGGTCGCCTTGTTGGTGGAGCTCGGCCCGGCAGCGCCGGACGCGTCGAGCGTGCCGCGGACGACGTGGTAGCGCACGCCCGGCAGGTCCTTAACACGGCCGCCGCGGATGAGGACGACCGAGTGCTCCTGCAGGTTGTGACCTTCGCCCGGGATGTAGCTCGTCACTTCCATCTGGTTGCTCAGCCTGACGCGGCAGACCTTGCGGAGCGCCGAGTTGGGCTTCTTCGGCGTCGTGGTATAAACACGTACGCACACGCCTCGCCGCTGCGGGCAGGACTTGAGCGCAGGAGAGGCCGTTTTGTAACGAGCGGCCTCGCGGCCTTGGCGGATGAGCTGGCTGATGGTCGGCATAGTGACGCGGATTTCCACCTGAGGGATGGGGACGCGCAGGATACCCAGGAGGCGACCCATGTCAAGCGGGACGACACCCGTTCGTGTTGGATGCGCCAGCGTGCCGTTCGGCCACGTGGATTGCGGCCATCGCGAGCGTTGCGTCGGTCGCGTCGGTCGCGTCCGTCGCGTCCGTCGCGTCCGTTGCGAGCATCGCATCGATCGCGTTGCCGCGCTGCTTGCGGCGGCTGCATCGTCCGCGTCGTTCGGCTCGGTTGCGTCGTTCGGCTCGGTTGCGTCGGTTGCGTCGCGCCTGCGGGGGCCGCCCGTGCGCGGTTCGTAGAGGGGCTCGGCGTGCGCCGGCGGCACCGGGAACACGCGGGAGCCTCCGCGCGCCGCACGAGTCGGACGCCGTCACACGCCGGCGGCCCTTGGCGGCCCGGCTGCTGTTCGGTACGGTCGCTGCGTGGCGAAGAAGCTCTCACGCGCCCAGCGTAAAGAAGGCCGGCGCAAGGCGCCGCAGGGCGGCGCCGCGTCGACGACTGCATCCCCCGTGGACTCGGGCGGCGCGGCGCCCTCGTCGCGAAGCGATCGGGGCGACGGCGCGACAGCGCGAGGCCCCACGGTGACGCACGTCGAGCCGACGAGCCGCAGCGGCGACGGCGCGCGAGCGCGCGGCGCCGCTGCTCCGAGCAGCGTGAAGCCCGCACGAGCGCGCGGCGACGACGATCGATCCCCTCGGCGGGGCGGCGTCGAGGCGCAGCCCGCGCGAGCGCGCGGCGGAAGCGCACGGACGAAGCCAGGGAGAGATCGCGTGCTCCTGGTCTTCCTGGGCCTCGTGGCGCTCGCCGCGGTGATCGTGTTCGCCGCGCAGTCTCCCCGCGCACCGGAGCGCGCCGCGCCGGAGCCCACGACGGCCGACCCGGCAAAGGAGCACGCCGCGAAGCCGTCCATCGCTGACCCCGCTGAGCCGACCGCAACGGGCGAGCTGCCGGCGCGACCTCCCGTCGACTCGTCGCCTCCAACGATCGTCACGGCCGAGCCGGCCGCGGGGGAGCCGGCGCCCGCCGCGAGCCAGCAGCGTGCTGCAGCCAGCGCCTCGCCAGAGGGAGCAGCCGCCAGCGCCGCTCCGCAACGAGCAGCCGCCAGCGCCACCGGACCAGCGGCAGCCGCCCCGCCGAAGAAGCGCGCAAGCGCAGCGAAGCCGACCGCCGCGCCGCCCGGGGCGACGCCGACAGCGCGGGAGACGCCGACGGCGGCAACGCCGACCGCGGCGACGCCGACCGCGGGGGCGGCGCCTCCGCCGGAGCCGGCCCAGGCGCCTGCCGAGCTTCCACACGAGTGATCGCAACCGCCGTGATGAAAGGACGCCCGAGATGCTTCGCTTGAATGCCTTGCTCGACGCCGCCCGAAAGCCGGGTTGCTCGCCGCGCTCCGGCGGGCAGACGCTCGCCCTGCCGCTCGGCGTCGCGCTGTCCGGCCTCCTCGCCGCGACGACGGCGGTCGCGCAACCGGCGCCGCAACGACAGCCTCCTGCTGGCGCCCCCGTGGCGCCGAGCGTCGCGCGGCAGCAGTCCGGTGCCGCCGCAGCGCCGCCTGCCGCCGCACCGCCTGCCGCCCCGTCGCCGGCTGGTGCGGCGCTGCAGCCCGGCGGCGCTGCCCCTGCGCCGCCAGGCGCTGCGCCACAGCCCGCTCCGCCAGCTGCCGCCGCGCCGCCGTACCCGGCGGTCCCCTACTACCCGGCGCCGCCACAGCACGCCCCTCAGGCTGACCCGGGCGCCGCCCCGCGCTATCCGCCGCCTGGTCCCCCGGGCGCCTACGCGCCCTATGGCGGCGCCTACCCTCCGCTCCCGCCGGGTTATCCGGTGAACCCATCGGAGATCCCGCCTGCGCCGCCCCCGATTCCCCTGCGCCGGAAGAGCCCGAGCATGATGTGGGGCGGCATCGCGCTCACCGCGGGCGGCACGATCGCGTTCTTCACCGGGACCGGCCTGCTGGCGTCGGCGAGCAATCGCTACGAGATCTACTGCGATTTCGGGGGATCCATGGGCGTCTGCGAGACGCGTGCCGATGGGCCTCGCCAGGTCGCCGGCGCGCTCGTCTCCGTGGCGGGCGGCATCATGATGGCCGTGGGCATCCCGCTCTGGGTCATCGGCGGCAAGAAGGTGCCGGCCGACGGCGCGGCCCCCGCGGCGCCTGCGCAAACCACGCTCTCGATCGGCCCGGGATCCGCCGCGTTGCAGACCCGGTTCTGAAGCGCTCCCCTCGCCCGCTCCCGGGCGCGCGGGGCCGCTGGAACGCCTCTTCCACGTCTACCCTTGCGCTGACGCTTCGTCCCTCAGGACAGGCCCTTCTTCTTCTTGACGCCCTTGCGGTGGCGCGGCCCGCCGTCCGCCATGCCCGTGGGCACGCGGAGGATGTGGAAGCGCCCGCCGCCCCGCGCCAGCGGATCGCTGAGCTTCACCCGCTCGCGCGCGAGCTCGATGAAGCGAGACTGCGCCCGGAGCTGCGGGGCGCCGGCGGGCTGCTGGAGCTTGTGGTAGCTGCCGTCGCTCGCGAGCTCCCAGGTCTTCGCCGTGTCGGACATCACGGTGTTCAGCATATCCTCCACGCGCGTGCGGATGGCGGGCTCGATGATCGGGATCATCAGCTCGACGCGGCGATGGAAGTTGCGCGGCATCCAGTCGGCGCTCGACATGTAGACCTCCTCGTTTCCGCCGTTCGCGAACCGGAACAGGCGCTTGTGCTCGAGGAAACGATCGATGATCGCGCGCACCTGGATCCGCTCTGACAGGCCCGGGATCCCCGGCCGGAGGCAGCAGATGCCGCGCACGGCGAGCTTGATCTCGACCCCGGCCTGCGACGCAGCGTAGAGCGCGTCGATGACGTCGACGTCCACGAGCGCGTTCATCTGCGCCACGATCTCCGCCTTGCGCCCGGCCCGCGCGTGGGCCTCCTCACGCGCGATGAGGCCGAGCACCGCCTCGTGCAGGCCGAGCGGCGCCACGAGGAGGCGGTTCCACTTGGGCGGCGCGCTGTAGCCGGTCAGCAGGTTGAAGAGCGAGGTCATGTCCTCGCCGATCTCCCGGTTCGCCGTGAACAGGCCCATGTCGGTGTAGAGCCGCGCGGTCTGCGGGTTGTAGTTGCCCGTCGAGAGGTGCACGTAGCGGCGCAGCTTGTCCTTCTCGCGCCGCACGACGAGCAGCGCCTTCGCGTGGGTCTTCAGCCCGAGCAGGCCGTAGATCACCTGCACGCCGCTCTGCTCGAGCGTCCTCGCCCACTGGATGTTGCTCGCCTCGTCGAACCGCGCCTTCAGCTCGACGATGGCCGTCACCTGCTTGCCGCTCTCGGCCGCGCGCGCGAGCGCCTTCAGGATCGGGGAGTCGCCGCCGGTCCGGTAGAGCGTCTGCTTGATCGCGAGCACGTTCGGGTCGTCGGCAGCGCGGGAGACGAACTCGGCGACCGGATCGAACGACTCGTACGGGTGGTGCAGGAGCACGTCCTGCTCCCGGATGACGGCGAAGACGTCCTCGACGTCCCGGAAGAGCGGCGGGACCTGCGGCGCGAACGGCTCGTCGCGGTACTCGCGGCGCTCGTCGTCCGCGACGATGCCCATGAGGTCGGCGATGTGGAGCGGCCCAGGCACCCGGTAGACGGCGTGCGCCGCGTCGACCTTGAGCGCGCGGCAGAGCCGCTGGACCGAGGTGCCGGCGCCCTCGCCGAAGCCGATCTCCAGGCGCACGGCGTTGCCGCGATCGCGCCGGCGGAGCTCGGCCTGGATCGTCTCGAGCAGGTCCTCGCCCTCCTCCTCGTCGATCTCGAGGTCCCAGTTCCGGGTGACGCGGAAGGGGTACGTGCCGCGCAGCCTGCCCGAGGGGAAGAAATCCTTCACGTGCCGGGCGATCACGTCCTCGAGCAGGACGAACGCGCGCGTCGCGCCCTCCACGCGGACCCGCATCAGCCGGCTCAGCCCCGGCGGCACCTGGATGACCGCGAAGCCGGGCTCCTGCGCTTCATGCTCTCGGGAGAACATGATCCCGAGGTTGATCATCTTGTTCCGCAGGTGCGGGAACGGGTGCCCCGGGTCGATCGCGATCGGCGTGAGGATCGGGAAGATGTCCGTGCGGAACCGCTCGTCGAGCGCGCTGAGCTCGGTCGCGTCGAGCTCGTCGGGCCGGACGATCACGATGCCGGCGCGCTGGAGCGCCGGGATCAGATCCGAGTGCCACAGCTGGTAGGCGTCATCGACGAGCGCGTGGACCCGCGCGCTGATCGCCACGAGCTGCTCGTGGGGCGTGAGCCCGTCCGGCGGGACCTCCGCGATCGTGCGCTGCGTCTGCGCCTGGAGGCCGGCGACGCGCACCATGAAGAACTCGTCGAGGTTGGAGAAGAAGATGCTCAGGAACTTGAGGCGCTCGAACAGCGGCACCTCATGCGCCCTGGCCTCCGCCAGCACCCGCGCGTTGAACTCGAGCCATGAGAGCTCGCGGTTCAGGTAATGCGCCGGGTCCCCTTCGACAGGGATCACCCCCGCGACGGCCGGGATCGACACCGGGCCGCTGGACGGGGCCGCGCTCCCCCCGGATCTCACGCTGGGTGGACCGCCCGGGCGCGATCCGGGCCCGGCGGCCTGAGCGGAGTCGATCTCGTCTTCGGAATCTGGAGCGAGGGCGTTGTCTGGGGTGGACGGAGGGTCAACCATGATCGAAGCTCCGATTCTGCCGTACAGCTGATAGGGTTCAATTATGGAGTTTTGGCGACATCCTGGCGACCTCAGGGTGGCGTGCGACCGGGCTCGAGCGGCTGGGCGCCGCGTCGGCCTCGTTCCGACGATGGGCGCGCTCCACGCAGGCCACCTCGCCTTGATCGCGGAGGCGCGGCAGAGGGCGGACTTCGTGGCCGTGACCATCTTCGTCAACCCGACGCAGTTCGGCGCGGGCGAGGACCTGGCGCGCTACCCGCGGACGCTCGAGCGAGACCTCGCCGCCTGCGCGGAGGCCGGCGCCACCGGGGTGTTCGCGCCGGACGTTGCAGCGATGTACCCGCCCGGCGAGGAGACACGCGTGCGCGTCGGCGCGACCGCTGCCCCGCTCTGCGGGGTCTACCGGCCCGTGCATTTCGAGGGCGTCGCCACCGTGGTGACGAAGCTGCTCTCGCTCGCCGGCCCGTGCGTCGCCGTCTTCGGACGGAAGGACTACCAGCAGCTCCAGGTCATCCGGCGGCTCGTCGCCGACCTGTTCCTGCCCATCGAGGTCGTCGGGGCGACGACGGTGCGCGAGCCGGACGGCCTCGCCATGTCGTCGCGGAACGCCTACCTCTCGCCCGAGCAGCGGAGCGCGGCGCGCGCCATCCCGCTCGCCCTCGCCGGCGCGTGCCGCGCCTTCGCCCGCGGCGAGCGGCGCGCCGCCGCGCTCCTCGAGCCCGCGCGCGCGCGCCTCTCGGCCGTCGCGACGAGCATCGACTACGTGGATCTCGCCGATCCGGAGTCCCTGGCGATCTGGAGCGACGCGGCGACCATCGGTGATCGGGCGCTGCTGGCGGTCGCCGTCCGCCTCGGGACGGCGCGCCTCATCGACAACGTCGTGCTCGGGGAGGACGCGCCGCCCGTCGCGGAGGCGAGCGAGGAGGCCAGCTAGATGGCGAAGGCGAGAGCCGAACAAGAGGGCCCCGCGTCGCGCCCGGCGGGGGAGGCAGGCCGTGGCGTCTTCGTGGTGTTCGAGGGCATCGACGGCGCAGGCACGAGCACGCAGGCCGAGCGCTACGCGGCGCACCTCAGGGCGGCGCGGCGCCTCGTCCACGTCACCCGCGAGCCGAGCGCCGGGCCGGTGGGCGCGCTGCTCCGGCAGGTCCTGACCCACCGGATCTCGCTGCCCAGCGCCCGCCAGGCGGAGATCATGGCCCTCCTTTTCTCGGCCGACCGCCTCGATCACCTCGGCGCCGAGATCGAGCCGCTCCTCCGCGACGGATACGTCGTGATCTCGGATCGCTACGACCTGTCGAGCCTGGCCTACCAGTCCGCGACGGCGGGCGAGGACGGGGGGGGATCGGGGGGAATCATCGAGTGGATCCGCGAGCTCAACCGCCACGCCATGAGGCCCGACGTCACGGTGGTGATCGACGTGGCGCCCGAGATCGCCGAGAAGCGCCGCCTCGGCCGCGGCGGGGCAGAGGAGCTGTTCGAGAAAACCGAGCTGCAGGCGCGGCTCGCTGAGACGTACCGCCGGGCGGAGGAGCTCGTGCCGGGAGACCGCGTCATCCATATCGACGGGGGTGGCGCTGTCGACGACGTCTCCCGCGCGATAACGTCGGCGCTGGCGACCATCGTGGAGCGGTGAGCCAGGGCTCCGGCCCGAACATCAGAGTCGAGCCACGGAGGAGGCAAGGTCCCTGTGCCTCCCCCGCCCTCTGCGCCTCCGCCGTTCGCTCCCCTGGCCCGCTCTACGGGCAAGCCGCGTTCGCGATCTCCACATCGTCGATGTTCCAGCTCGACACGTTGTCGACGAAGGATTCCCGCCCGATCTCGTAGCCGAAGCGGACCCGCAGGTCGGCGTTCTTGTAGGACGTCAGGTCGTAGACGACCTTCGTCCAGACCGAGTCGCGGACGCCGGGGTATGCCCCCGACTCGAAGAGCACCTTCCAGCGGACGCCGTCGTAGACCTCGACACGGTTCGTCATGTGGGGCGTCTCATCGCTGTTCAGGAGACGCCAGAACGTCAGGTATACGCCGCCCTCGACATCGGTGTTGACGATGGGGCTCGTCAGGTAGAAGTACGGGTGGACGCCGAGGGGCGCGTTCCCTCCGATGATCACGCCGGCCACCCCGTTGTCCGACGTGGCCGTGTGATCGAGCGCCGGATCGGCGTGCCCGTAGGTCTGCCCGGATGACGCCTTCGCCGAGCCGATCTGCCAGGTCGGACCGAGCTCCCACCCGGCCGCGTCGCTCTCGAACGTATCCCGGAAGTAGACCATCGGCGCCGACGCGGCGGCGCCACCCTGGCAGACGCCGGCCAAGCAGGACTCCCCCACGGTGCATGAGTCGCTGTCGACGCAGCCCCCCCCGTCGGCGACCGGGCGCGCCGTGCACACCCCGGCGTCGCTGCAGACGCCGCGCGTGCAACCGACCGTCTTCGAGGGGCACGACTCCCCGGGGGTAGGCATGGAAATACAGGCGCCGTGCTCGTCACAGACGCCACGATTGCACTCGTCGGTCCCGGAGACGCAGGCGCCGCCCGGTCCGATCGGCTCAGCATAGCAATTGCCAGAGCCCGGATCACAGGCGCCATCGTTGCACCCGACGCTCAGCGCGCTGCAGTCCTTGGGGACGCCCCCCTCGCAGCGGCCGCTCTGGCAGGTCTTGCCGACCATGCACAGATCGCCGGAGTCCGCGCACGGCGCCCCCTCGTTGCCCGCGACCGCCTCGCACGCACCGGTGGCCGGGTCGCACGCACCGACATGACAGGAGTCCGGCACGTGGAAGAAGAAGCAGTCCCGCGGGGTCCCGACGCAGGCGCCGTCCAGGCACGCCGCGTCGAGGATACAGCGGTCTTCCGTCGTGCACGGGGTCCCGTTCTCCCTCGGCTCCACCCCGCAGCGAGCGTCACCCCCCGCGTCGACGCAAGTGACCACGTGACAGGCATCCGGCGCGATGCCGCAGTCCTCCTGGGCCCCGCCCTGACAGACACCGTCCTTGCACGCCTCGCCGACCGTGCAAGCGTCCCTGTCGTCACAAGGCTCTCCGCCCGCGCTGGGGACGAGCTCGCAATCGCGCGTCGCCTCGTTGCACACGGCCACGACGCACTGCGAGGTCGGAACGAGCGAGCAGTCGATCCGGCACGGCGCGCCGTCCCCGCCCCCGCCGCCCCCCCCGCTCGAGACAGCCGCCGCAGCGGGGGCGCCGCCGGCCCCCGCCGCGCCCGAGCCGCCCGCGGACGTCGCGGTCGAACAGCCGAGATCCGTCAGGGCGACAGCGGCAAGTACCCATGGAATCCACCTAGTCATGTTCGCCTCTTTCCAGCAACCGTGACGCACCTCGTGGGAATTACGCGTCCTTCGCGGCCGCGCAAGGAAACATGATGTTCCCGCGCGCGAGCACCCGGAACGGTCGGCGCACGCGGCGACGAGCGAAGACGCCTTACCCCGCCGCGCCGGCGAGAGCGCGAGACAAGCGAGAGCCACGACAAGCAACACAAGCGACGAGAGCCGCGACAAGCGACGAAAGAAAAGACAGCGACGACTGCGACGACAGCTACGACAGCGCGACACGAGCCGCGCTTACAAACCGGAGAGCCCCTATCGCCCCTCTATCGAGAGTTGTAGTACACTGACGAGTTCGTCTCGGATCTCGGCTATCCCTCGATAGACAGACCACTTCGCGCGTGGAGCCCCCCGGCCGCGAGCCACGTCGCACCCATTTCCAGAGGAGCGCAGAGATGTCCTTCCGACGTCATTTCGTGTTTGCCCCTTTCCTCGTCGCCGCCGGGATCGCAGCTCAGTCGGGCGGCTGCGCGGCCATCGACGACGAGAAGAAGCCCGCGTGGCGTCCCCGGCCGGATGACGCCGCGAGCAGCGGCGGCGGCGACGGCGCCTTCGACGCGAGCAGCGCGACCGGAGGCACGTCGCTCGGCGCGGGGGGAGGGCTCAGCGGCGCCGGCGAGGGCGGCTTCGGGGCGTCGTCCTCCTGCGCCCAGGCGAGCGCGGAGGCCACGCTCGTGCCGCTCGATATGCTCATCCTGCTCGACCGATCCGGCAGCATGCTCGGCTCGAAATGGAGCGGCGTCACGAGCGCGCTCTCGGCGTTCGTGAACGACGCCGCCTCGACCGGGATGAACGTGGGGCTGACCTACTTCCCGCGGAGCAGCAACGGGCAGAGCGACTGCAACCACACGAGCTATGACGACCTCGCGGTCGCCATCGGCGAGCTGCCGCGGAACACACCGGAGCTCACCGCCTCCATCCGGAGCACTTCGCCAGGCGGCGGGACGCCCATGCGCCCGGCGCTCCAAGGGGTGCTCACGAACGCGACCGCCTACAAGGACGCGAACCCTTCGCACAAGGTCATCGTCGTGCTCGCGACCGACGGCGATCCCTCGGGCTGCTCCGGCAACACGGTCGCGAGCACCGCGGAGATGGCGCAGAAGGCCCTCCGCTACAACGGCGTCCAGACCTACGTCATCGCGGTCCAAGGCTCGACGCTCGCCAACCTGGACCAGATCGCCGCCGCGGGCGGAACGGCGCGCGCGTTCGACGTCACGACGGACATCGCGGCGTTCTCGGCGAAGATGGCCGAGATCCGCGCCTCGGCGCTCCCGTGCGAGCTCCTCATCCCCGCGCCGCCGGCGGGCTTGGTCCTGGACACGAGCCGGGTCGCGGTCAGGCTCGCGCCCCAAGGCGCAGGCCCGCTGGAGATCCCGAAGGCGGACGACGCAGCGGACTGCGGCACGGGGCCGGGGTGGTACTACGACGACGACGTGCTCCCGAAGAAGATCATCCTGTGCCCCGCGTCCTGCACGACCGTGCAACGCGAGGTGCACGCGGAGCTCGACGTGCTCTTCGGGTGCGCGCCGACGCTGAACTGAGCTGCGCGCGCCCCGCCCCCGCCGCCCGCGCGGGGCTCACGGGCGCTCCGGCGCCGCCGTCTTCAGGGCGTCGAGCGCGGCGAGGAGCTCGGCCTCGGTGAACGGGAGCCTCGCGAGGGCCGCCCGCTCGTCGGCGAGCGCGAGCTCGATCTCGCGCTGCGCGTCGCGGGCGCGGAGGATCCACGCCGACGA
The DNA here is from genome assembly GCF_051473855.1 of Sorangium sp. So ce375. Classification (NCBI taxonomy): domain Bacteria; kingdom Pseudomonadati; phylum Myxococcota; order Polyangiales; family Polyangiaceae; genus Sorangium; species Sorangium sp. So ce375. Next base: position 1,200,562 of record NZ_CP150335.1, on the reverse strand, counting down.
CTCGCCGGTGCGGTCGCCGAGGCGGACGGTCCCGGCGAGCATCTTCTGACCCTTCTCGAGGAGCACCCGGTAACGCAGGCGCATCGCCCCCTCGAACAGCTGCTTCTCCCTCGGGGTGTCGGCGCTCGGCGGCGGCGGGACCTGCATCACGTCGCGGTGCAGCTCCTTGTAGAGCTGCCCGATGCGGTATCCCGCCATCGCCGACCAGTGGGCGTCGAGGCTGCGCATGGCCTCGGTGTAGGCGCTCTGCGCATCGAGGAGCCCCTGGCAACGCCGCTCGAGCGCGTCGGCGAAGCCCGCCGGCGCCGGCACGAAGGTGATCGCCTCGCTCCGGCGCCGCCGCACCTCGCCGAGCGCAAAGCTCACCTGCGCGAGCTCGATCGGCGGCTTGCCGGCCTCGCCCAGCCGGTGCGCCTCGATGAGGTCGCGCGCCTGTGCGACCTGACGCGCCGCTTCCTCCACGAGATCCTGCTCGACCAGGCCGAGCGCGAGCGCGCCGCGCGCCTCGATCGCCTCCAGCACGCTCAGATCGCCGAGGCGGAGCAGGCGGCGCGACACCTCGACGAGCTCGGGCCACCGCTCGAGCGCGGCCGCCGCGCGCGAGAGCCGGAAGAGCGCGCCGCGCGCGACCGCGTGCTCCGGGAAGCGCTGCGCGACCTCGCGGTAGCGCTCGGCCGCGAGCGCGCGGTCGCCGAGCGCCTCGTGCGCGAGCCCGGCGTTGAACAGGCTAGGCGGCGCGACCTCGCCGTCCGGCGCGAGGCGGACGAGCCGCTCGAACAGGGGCGCCGCCTCGCGCGCCTTGTCGGCCAGGAGCAGCGCGCGCGCCCGCTCGAACTCGGCCGCGAGCTCGGCGTCCGAGTAAGGCGAAACGACGACCGGCGCGAGCTCGACCGGCGCGCGCGCCGAGGCCGGTCGCGGCGACCGCGCCCGGGCCGGCAGGGTGGCCTCCGAAGTGCATCCGCCCAGGACGACCGCAAGGGCCAGAAGGGCGACCGACGTGGCGCAGGAGCTCGACATTGCCTGGGAAGAATAGCCCCATGCTCGAGGTTGTTCCGCAACGTGCATGGACGGAGATCCCAGCCCGACCGTCCGGGACACCGGTGGATTGCTGTACGCCGTAGGGCAATCCCTGGCTACAACGGCCGCTCTGTCAAATTGCAGAGAGGCGTTGCCCGACAAAAAGCCTGCATGGATCCGCCACCTTGCGGTAATCTCGCATTCGTTCATCAGGCCGCTGTCTCGGCGTACAGCTCGGTCGGCGGCGATCTCCTCTCCAGCGACGATCAGAACGAGGGCTTGTGTTGTGAGCCCTCGAAGGCATCACGGCCCCGTTGTGGGGCCTTGGAGGTGGGCACATGAAGCATCAGATCATCTCTCCTCGCGCGATGACGGCAATCGGCCCGGAGCAGCGGCTGACCATGGCGGAAGCGCGTCATCGCGAGCTCGATTCACGCCTCAGGCAGCTGGGTCGACGGGCTTTCTTGACACCGGGGGAGAGGATGGAGGCTGCCCAGCTCAAGAAACGCAAGCTCGCCGCGAAGGACGAGATCGAATCCCTGCGCCGGCGGTTGTCTTAACGACCGCCCCCTAGCCGACCACCGATCCCGCGCCACGCGCGGGGCTACACCCCGCACCTCTCCGTTCCCCTACAGACATCCCTCGCACCGACGCAATGCGCGGCTCGCACGCTGTGCGCACCGCAGGGAAGCGCGCACGCCCGGTCGCCGCAGGGACGCACATGCGCACCGCAGGGACGCACGCGCGCCCGGTCACCGCAGGAGGGACGCACGCACGCGGCGCGATGCTCGCAGCCGAGCCGATGCCAGCGATGCGCCGAGGCGCGAGGGCGTCAGCGCGCGACGGTCAGAGCGTGGGCGCCGCCGGCTCGGACGGAGCCTCCTCGGGCGATGCGGGAGCGTCGGGCTTCGACGCGTCGGGCGCGGCGCCCCCCTCCGGCAGCGCCTCGGCGCCGCCGTACACGTCGCGGTTGAGGTCCGCGAGCGTCTCGGTCAGGCGGTTCTTCTGCTCGCTGGTGATGCCTCCGGGGGCCTGCTTCTCGGTCGCCGCGGCGAGCCCGAGCCAGTGGCGCGCGTTGTCGCGGTAGCCCTTGCGCGGATCGGCGACGCCGGTGCCCTGCGGCGCAAGATCGGCCAGGCGGTAGTCCGTCATGCCCCGGAGGTAGGCGTACTGCGCGCGCTCCGGGACCGAGAACGAGTCCTGGTCGTTCTCGAGCACCCGGAACAGGGCCAGCGCCTGCTCGAACCGGTTCGCCTCGTAGTGGCTGCGGGCGCGATCGAGATCCTGCGTGTAGGTCGCGCAACCCGACGCGAGGGCGAAGGACGAAAGGAGGAGGACGCACGAGACCAGGCGGCGCATGCGCGCAGGGTATCTCCCGCGTCGCGGCGCGATCAAGCGGGAACGCGGGACTCCGCGCGACGTCCGCCGCCTCCCGGCACCCCGGATCGACCGGAGCGCGGCGCCGGCCGGATCGACCGGAGCGCGGCGCCGGCTGGATCGACCGGAGCCCGGCGCCGGCGGGGTGGCCAGGCGCGCCTCGGAGGGCGGCTCGCGCGCCGTCATTGCCGGCGGGGAGCGGACAGCGGCCGCAGGCGAGGCGTGGAGGACATCCGCCGTGCTCGACCGGAGCGCCGGCGAGGGTGGGAGATGGAGGTCGCAACGCGGCGGAGCGCCGCGACCGAGCCGGAGCCGGTGAGCCCGACCGAGCCACCGTCGGGTCGCGCGTCTGGCTCACGCAGCCCAGCGCGCTCACAACCGCTGTCATGCGGAGATGTCGAACGACCGGTATCATCCGCTTCGACCGCATGGGGGGATCACCGATATGGCCTGAGTCAGCAATACCTGGGTTCGCGCCTCGCAGAGGGTGTACCCTCGAGGGCCATGGCGACGAAGCTCTTCAGCTGGATCCACCTCTCGGACATCCACTTCGGTCACGGCAGCGCGGGTGATCGATGGGACCAGCGGCGCGTCCTCCACCTCGTCCGCACGGACATCGCCGCCATGGTGGAGCGCGGAACGGTCAAGCCCGACGCCATCCTGGTCACAGGCGACGTCGCGTTCAGCGGCAACGCGCGCAAGCCGGCCCCGGACCAGGAGCCGCGCGAGTACGCGGATGCCGCCGTGTGGCTCAAGGGCATCGCCGGCGACGTGGGGATCACACCACAGGACATCTTCGTCGTTCCGGGCAACCACGATGTGAACCGGAAGGTCGACGACGACGACGACGTGGCCCGCCTGATCCGCGATCTCCGCGCGGGCGTCGCCCCGCTCGACAGCGAGCTCGCGAAGCCGAAGATGCGCGCCCGCCTCGCGAGCCGAATGAGCGCGTACCTGGAGTTCGCCGCGCAATTCGCCCCCGCGTGCCGCTCGCCGGCGGCGGCGCCGGAGGAGCGGCTCTTCTGGACATACCGCATGCAGCTGAGCGGCCTCCGCCTGCGCCTCGTCGGGCTGAACACCGCGTTGCTCGCCGCGGATGAGAGGACCTTCGGAGAAGATCGGGGGCGCCTCCGCGTCGGCGCGGAGCAGGTCACGCGCGCCATGCTCGAGCCGCCGGTCGCGCGCGACGAGCTTGTCATCGCGCTGAGCCACCATCCGCTCCGCGCCGGCTGGGTCGCCGATGAGCGGGACGTGGACACCTGGATCCGCAGCCAGATGCACATCCACCTGTCCGGCCACGTACACCAGGCGGAGACCGAGACGTCGCGCGCCGGCTCAGGGGGCGAGTTCGTGCGCGTGACGGCGGGGGCCGCGCACGGCGAGCTGGAGCCGAACGTGCCGGCCGCGCACGGCTACAGCTTCGCGTCCGTGATGCGAGACGACGCGGGGAAGCTCTGGCTGCGCGTCTGGCCGAGGAGATGGAGCCCGGCCAAGGCAGCCTTCCAGCCCGACGCCGATAACCTGAGCGGGCTGGACGAGGGGCGCCTCTACGAGGACCACGTCCTCCGGCTCCGGCTCGCGCCGCTCGCGCCGGACCGCGCTCCGGAGCCCACGCCGCCGGTAGTCCCTCCGGTGCCGCAGCCCCAACGACCCGAGACCTCCTCGGCGCCCACGACCGGGAACGTCACGGCCGATCCCCCCCCTGCGCGCGCCCCGGCGACCGGCCCGCTCCAGGTCTTCATCTCGTATGCGCCGGAGGACGCGAAGCTCCTCGAACAGCTCGAAAAGCACCTCAAGATGCTCGGGCCCGGGCCGCACCGGCTGGGCCTCATCGAGAGCTGGAGCGCGAAGCGCGTCGGCGTCGGTGGCGAGGAGAAGCTCGAGCGCGACCGCCGCCTGAAGTCGGCGCACATCATCTTGCTCCTCGTGAGCCCCGACTTCCTGAGCTCGGATGAGTGCTACGACGTCGAGGTCCAGGCCGCGATGGCGGCCCACGAGCGCAAAGAGGCGTGCATCGTTCCGGTGCTGCTCCGCGAGGTGAGCTACGAGGGGACGCCGTTCGCAAAGCTGAGGCCCACGCCGGACAACCGGAAGCCGGTGACCGAGTGGGAGAGCAGGGACGCCGCGTTCACGGACGTCGCGAAGGACATCCGCAGAGCCGCGGAGTCGCTGCGGAAGCGGGCCTGAGCCGCGGCGGGAGCGACGGGGATCCCGGCGGCCGGCGCAGCGCCGGCCGCCGTCGCGGTGGCGCTCGGTGATGGGTCGCGGGAGCGCGGGGAGCGCCGCCCCGGCTCACCCGCCGAGCCGCCTCCCGAGGAGCCGCGCCGCGAGCTTCCGCAGCCAGTCGGCGCGCCGCGCGTCCGGCGGCACGAGCCGCCCCGTGCGCGCGGCCTCCAGGATCGCGGCCGTCTCCGGCGTCGGGTCGGCGCACGCCTGCAGCACCCGGAAGACCGTCGCGTCCTCGTGCGCGACGCCCGCCTCCTCGACCCAGGCGTCCACCGACGCCGCGAACGCTGGATCCCCGGGGAACGGCTGCTCGTCCGCGTTGCTCGGGCCGAGCCCGTTGATGCCGCTGATCACGAGGTCCTTGCGATCCTTGTAGGTCAGCCCCGCGAGCTCCTCGGGCAGCAGCGGGCGGCCGATCCAGATGTCCTGCACGCCCATGCCGAGCGGGAACTCGAGCCGCCGATCGAGCGGCTCCGACGGCAGCGCGCCCGAGAAGCGCACCGGCACCACCGGGACGCCCACCGCGAGCGCCATGTCGATGAACGCGCCGCTCATCTTGCGCACCGGCGTGCGGCACTCGAGCGACCGCGTGCCCTCGACGTGCACCATCACGCCCTTGCCGGCCCCCTGCATCTCGACCCCGAGCTCCGCGATGATGCCCCCGAGCGAGGCCTTGTCCTCGCGATCGAAGTACGTGATCACCTTCGGATCGCGCGCGCCCGGGTAGGCGAAGCAGTGCGCGAGCATCGTGCCGAGCCACGTCGCCCGGTGCTCGGCCTTCGCCACCGTGACCGTAGAGACCTCCGTCAGGCCGGATACGGCGATGCCGAACAGCAACGACTCGACGCCGACCTGGTGGTTGCCGAGGTAGAGCAGGCTGCGGCCCTTCACGGCGCGGAACGCCGCGGGATCGACGACGTGTATCCGGCGGATGAACCGCTCGATGAGGCCGAAGTACAGGTCCTCCGCCGGCCACCGGCCGATGCCCATGGCCGCGCCCCAGTAACGGCGGACAGGCGCGATGTCGATCACGGGCGGGCCCGCGTCGCGGACCACGACCTCGGAGCCCTCGCGCGCCACGGCGAACGGCCAGCGCGTGAGCGGCTGCGCCGAGGAGATCCCGGCGAGGGACACGGTCGACGGGTGCACGCCCGCGCGCCGCGCGACGTGATCCTTCACCGCCGCCGCCTCGACGAGATCGCCCGACGCTTCATAGAGCTGCGCCACGGTGCCGGGCATCCAGTCCATCGTGCGCACGTCGGCGGGGCTGCAGCGCGCCTCGCCCGACGCCGCGTCGACGCGCGAGACGCCGAGGTCGACCGGCGCGCGGTCGCGCAGGAACGCCCGGCGGATGCCGGGAGGCGCGCCGCCGATCGACCCCTGCGGGAGCAGCACCTCGACAAGCCGGAGCTCCAGCCAGACGCGCTCTCCCGCGGCGGCCCCCGCCTCGGCGCCGGCCTGCGCGATGGCCTGCACCCGGAACGAGACGAAGCGATCGTCACGGCCCTCGTAGCGCACTTCCACGCGCACCGGCGATCCGGGCGCCGGCCCGTACAGGCGGAGCGACGGGATGCGCGACGGGAACGCGATCTGGGCGGGCGGGCTCCCCGGATCCCACAGCTGCAGCCGGTCGTGCGGGATGGTGTGGGTCAGCGCGTCGAGCATGCCCTGGTGCAGCGTCCCAGGGGGCACCGTGCCCCTCGCGGGGTCCAGCACCGCCGACGACCCGCGCGCGCCTAGCCGGAGCGCGGTCAGGTACTGGAACGCCGGGCCGTGGAACAGCGTCCCCGCCGCGTACGGATTCTCCGCCTCCGGCGCGTCGAGCGCCGGCTCCGGCGCCGGGGCAGGCGGGTACGCGCGGGCCACCTGCACGCGGCCTGTGCACACGGGCTCGAACCGCGAGAGCGCCGGGTTCGATGCCTCGCGCCACGCGAGCAGCCGGACGTCGAGGACATCGCCCGCTCCGGTCGCCTCGGCCTTGACGCGCACCGGCCCCGGCACGGGCAGCCAGCGCTGCACCACCACGTCCTCCACGGCCACGACCACGCTCCCCGGGCGCGCCCGCAACGCGGCGCCGGCCAGCCGGTCGACCATGCTCATCCCCGGGAGCGCCGGGAGCGTCCACGTGGGGCGGTGGTCCGCGACCCACCCGTCCGGATCCAGCACCTCCTCGACGTCGTCGATCGCCGTCGCCGGCGCGGCCTTCGCCGCGGGCTGCTCTTGCGGGTGCAGGCGCGGGCTCCGGCCCACGGCGCCCGGGAGCGACGCGAGGCGTCGCGCGCTCCCGCGGACGTCGAAGTCGAGCTCGCGCCGCGCGCGGGGCGAGGCGCCGTCGACGATGCGAACGCCGAGCGTCGCGCCGTAGATGCGCAGGCCGTCCACCCACAGGTACGACTCGGCGATGACGTAGGGCCCTCGGTCGTCGCGGCCGACCTCGAGGATGTCGGTGTCGACCGTCACCCGCCGGCTGGTCGGCAGCACCTGGCCCCGGTACCGCCAGGAGTGCTCGTGCCCCGTCATGACCGGCTCGAACCGCGGGTCGCGGAGGCCCGCGTGGAGGTCGTGGTGCAGCATCCAGAACTGGATCGTCTGCAGCATCGCCTCGATGCCGAGCGAGCCCGGCTGCACGGGATCGCTTAGGAAATGGGCTTTAAAAAACCACTCCGACGCGTGGACATCCCGCCGCGCGCGGAGCCGGCCGAGCCCCTTCCGGCCGCCGGTCTCCCACAGGCCGTCGACGCGGTCGATCATCAGCAGCGACGGCCGCGCGAGCCCGAGCTTGTCCCCGCAGTACCGCGCGGGGCGCTCGCGGAGATCGACCTCGAAATCGGACGGCTCGTCGAGCGCGGCGACCTCTTCGGGCTTCGGCGGGATCCCGATCTGCGTCGCCAGCGCGGCCTTTGGAAAGAAGCCGAACACGGTGTCGAGCTCGTACACCCGGGCGCCGCCGAGGCTGCATTCGACCCGGAACGACAGGATGATCATGCCGCTCGACCGCGAGATGTTCGTGAGCCGCGACCTCGTGCGCAGCGCGCCGCCGGCCCGCGCCGGCAGGACCTCGGCGTGCAGCGTTCCCTTGCCGTCGAGGTTGCGGAAGTACAGCGCGCCGTCGGTCGAGAGCGCGCAGCCGGCGTAGCTCGCGAGCCAGCCGCACGTCTGGAGCGCGGCCTCGAGCACCACCGCGAACGGCATCGTGAGGCTCGCGTTCTCGTCGAAGTACCACGCGTCCTCCGGGACGTCGTACTCGACCTCGACCTCGGCGCCGGCCTTCATCGCCGCCATGGGGCGCGAGACCGACAGGACCCGGCTCATGAAGTGGTACGGCGGCCCCGGGAGCCGGGCGACGTGCTGGCCCCCGTCGAACCTGCGGTAGAGCGGGCCGAACGCGTCCGACGGCCTTCCCCAGGCGCACGAGAGCAGGCTCCTGTAATCGAACGGGAAGCCGCCGGCGTCCGCGCGCCCCGCCGCGACCGCGCCGTCCGGCGGCGGCGCGCCCGTCTCGGACCAGGGGACGCGCGCGACCGGCACCGGCTCGACGTGGCCGTCGAGCAGCTCGGGGGCGCTCGTGAGCGGCCAGTCGGGGCTGAGGCGCAGGCCCACGCGGCGGGCGTGGAACGCCTTGAGGCCGTCGACCGTGCACAGGAAGTCGGCGAACACCGTCGGGCACGGGCCGTCGTGGACCTCCTCGACGAACACCTCGTAGGTGAGCACCCGGCTCGTCGGGACCACCTGGCCGCGGCAGCGGAGCAGGTAGGGGATCTCCGGCACGGGCTCGAAGCGGAAGCCGTCCGCGTCCACCGTGAAGCCCATGGCCGCCATGTAGAACGCGAGCGCCTGCAGGCAGCCCTCGAACATGAGCGTCCCCGGCATGCAGGGGTCGTCCTTGAAGTGGCCCTCGAAGTACCAGCCGTCCTTCGTGATCGGCAGCGTCGCCCGGAGATAGCCGCGCTTCCACGGGCCGCCCGCCGGGTCGAACGCGTCGACGCGCTCGAAGAACAGCATGGGCGGGGCGCTGATCCGCGGCGTCCTGACGTGCGTGCTCAGGCGCTCGAAGCCGGGGCCGAACACCGCCGCGCCGTCGCCGGCCGCGAACGCGAGGAGATCCGCCCGCTCGAACGCGGACTTCCGGCACGCGATCCGGGGCGGATCGAGGCGGGCGGTCGTCGCGTGCTCGGCGGTGTCGGCGTCCCAGAGGACGCCCCCGGAGCTCGCGAGCTCCTCGTCGGTGAAGAAGCCGGCCTGGCCCTTGCGCGTCTTCAGGCGCAGCTCGCCGCCGATCCGGCAATCGTAGTGGAAGAAGAACAGGCGGACGTCGCCGTGCTTCGCGTGCCCGTCGACGTGGATGTCGTAGACGAGCGTGTCGCCCGGGCGCGGCAGGCCGCCGTAGAAGGTGAGCTCGCAGCCGAGGAGGCGGTAGACGCGCTCGCCCTTGTTCTCGAAGTCCGCGCCGAGCCAGCTGATGAGCAGCAGGTCGGCCTGGCCGCTCTCGATCATGATGCCGGCCGGCATCGCGCCGTCGTGCAGGTACCAGGAGTCCCACCGCACGTCGGTCTCGGTCCACATCGTGCCGAGCTTCATCGAGCCGGGCTCGGCGTCGATCCCGGTGACCCGATCGGCGAGCAAGAGCGGCGGCATGGGCATGCGCACCTGGCGGCGATAGCCGTCCTGCCGGGCGAAGAGCGGGCCGAACACGTCGGAGATCCGGCCCGAGGCGAGGAGCTCGAGCTGCTCGCGGCTGAACCGGGGGCCGCGCGGCGCGAGGACATCCGCCGCGGGGAGCTCCGGCTGCGCGGAAGGCCGAGGCGCGGCGGCGGGGCGCGATGGCTCGACGGCGCGCGGCGACTCGGCCGGGCGCGGCGACTCGGCGCGGGCGAGCCGCGGTGGCTCGGTCGGCCGCGGCGCAGGCGGCGCGGCGGCGGGGCGCGGCGGATCGACCGGGCGCGGCGCCTCGATGCGGACCGGCGCGACGTGGGAGGCGCGCGCCTGGGGAGCCTCGTACACCACCGCGGCCGCGCCCGACGACGCCTGGACGAGCGAGTCCAGCGCGCGCTGCCGCATCTGCAGGAAGCGGCGATGGACCTGAGCCTGCTGCTCGGCCCACTCCTTGTGGATCTGCGCGAGCTGCACGGTGAACGCCGCCGCGCCGGCGACCACGTCGCCCGGGATCTCCACGGCAGCGGCCGCGACGAGCGCCGGCCCGACCGGCAGCGGCTCGTCCGCGATGCCCGCGGCAGCGGCCACGACGACCGCCGGCGCGTCCAGCGGAGGCTCGTCCCAGGAGGGCGTCCGATCCACGTCGGCGGCAGAGAACCCCGTGGGCCCGGGGTACAGCGGCGGCAGGTCGTCGAGGGCGGACGGCAGAGGCGGCGCAGGTTCCATGGAGTCTCCGGGGGATGAACAGGAGGCCGCGCCGGGCACGACGATCGCCGGCGGGTGGGCGGGGAGCGTGAGCGTCGGCCCCGCCGCCGATCGCGGCGGCGGGAGCGGCGCAGCAGGGCCGCCGGCCCCGATGCGGACCGACAGCGAGCCGCCGCCGAGGCCGGCGCAGCGGACCTCGGCGACCCGGATCTCGTCGGACCACGGCGCGCCGTCGGGCTTGCGGCCGTGACGACAGGCGAGCACCGCGGCGGCGACGTGCAGCAGGCCCGAGGCGGCGTGCGCGTGGCCGAACCGCGGCGCGAGGTCCGTGGACGACAGCACGAGGCCCGGGTCGGCCGGCTCGTCCACGATCACCGCCAGCACCGGGTGCCGCTCCCGGACCGCGTCGTCGAGGCGCTCGAGCACGAGCACCACGGCGGCGTCGCCGGGGGGCAGATGGACGCCGAGCGCCTCGAGCGCGGCCGCGTGGGCGGGCTCGCACGAGAGGTCCACCGCGCCGACGACCGCCGCGTCCACCGCCCCGGCGCGCAGGGCGCGGGACGCGACGCGCAGCGCCCAGGGACCGGACAGCTCCTCGGCCGCGACCGTGAACGACGGCCCGCCGAGGTCGAGCTGGCTGTTCAGCCGGTTCGCCGGGATGTTGGGCATGTTCCCGACGACGCCCGCCGCCTGCAGGGCGGGGATGATCGCGTCCTGGAGCGCGCCGACGTCGAACGACGGGCCGAGCCGCGCCGGCGCCGTCTCGGCGAGCCGCCAGCGAGTCATGTACCGGCACACCTCGGTGTCCGCGCCCATGCCGATGAGCACGGCGGTGCGCTCGCGCGGCAGCGCGAGCCCCTCGGTGGCCTCGATCGCCGCCTCGAGCAGCAGCGTCTGCTGGGCGAGCGCCTGCTGCAGATCGCGCGGCGGGAACCGGAGCCGATCCGCGGGCAGCGTGACGGCCGCCCGGCGGGGATCCGCGCCGCGGCCCGAGAGGAGCGGCTCGGCGAAGGCGCGGGCGCCGCTGAGCTCACCGACGCACAGGCCCATCGCCACCACGGCCAGGTGACCTGCCGGCGCGGGGCGCGAGGCCGCGCCGGGCTGCGGCGCGGCGTGGGCCGCGCGGCCCTTCGGCGAGGCCGGCTCGTACGCCTCCACGAGGAGGTGAGCGTTGTTCCCGCCGAACCCGAACGCCGACAGGCCCGCGAGCCGCCGGCCCTCCCACGGCTCGGCCCGCTGCAGCACCCGGAACGGGCTCGAGGCCACCGCGTCGCTCAGCGGATCGGCGTGCAGCGTGGGCGGGCGGATCCCGGCCTCCATGGCGCCGAGCAGCTTGAGGAGGCCGGCCGCGCCGGCCGTCGTGACGAGGTGACCCAGGTTCGACTTGAGCGAGCCGAGCGGGACATCGCGGGCGCCGAACACCTCCGTGAGGGTCGCGATCTCGGTCGCGTCGCCGAGGGGCGTGCCCGTCGCGTGGCACTCGAGGAGCGACACCTCGCGCGGATCGAGGCCGGACATGGAGTACGCGGCGCGCATCGCGCGCAGCTGGCCCTCGACCGAGGGCGCGAGGAGGCCGCGGCCGCGGCCGTCGTTCGACAGGCCGACCCCGCGGATCACGCCCAGGATGGGCCTGCGCGCGGCCTCCGCGTCGGACAGGCGCTCCAGGACCACGAACGCCGCGCCCTCCGCCGGGACCAGGCCGTCGGCCGCCGACGAGAACGGGCGGCTCTGCCCGGTGCGGCTCATGGCCGACAGCGCGCAGAACCCGATGTGCATGAAGAGGTCGTCCGAGCGGCACACCGCGCCGGCGAGCATCCGGTCGGCCTCGCGGTCCTGCAGGCGCTCGCAGGCGAGCGCGATCGCGTACAGCGACGACGCGCACGCGGCGTCGAGCGCGAACGCCCCGGCCCCGAGGCCGAGCACGTCGGCCAGCAGGTGGGCGGGCAGCCCCGACATGAACCGGTTGCGCGGATCGGGCCGCGGGACGCCGGCGAGCTCGCCGAGCCACGTCGACTCGACCCACGCCGACATCGCCGACGACGGGAACGAGAGGTTCCCGAACACCGCGCCCGCGCGGTCGGACCGCCCCTCGTGGCCCGCCTCGCGGAGCGCTTCACGGCCCGCGCAGAGCACCCACTGGAAGAGCGGGTCGAGCGCGAGCAACGACTCGGGCGGACCGCCCCGCCGCGGGAACGGGTCCCGGGCGAGCACGCGGCGGAAGTGCTCGTCGAACCCGGTGACGTAGCCGCCGCGGTCGCTCCACGCGCGGTCCTTCGCCTCGCGAACGTCGCGCGCGCCGCGCGCGCCGGGCCCCTCCCGCGCGAGCGCGCGCTCGCGCGAGAGGCGCCAGCGGCCGTCGGGGGCCGCGGACAGGAGATCCCTGCCGGCGAGCACGTTGTCCCAGAGGGCCGTGGGGTCGAGCGCGCCCGGCAAGACGCACCCGCGGCCGACGATCGCGATGGGCTCGAACACGCTGGCCTCGATCACGCCTGGCCGCGCGCCGTGTCGGGGCGCAGCACGTACTGCACGTCGCGCAGCTCCGCGACGAGCGAGCCGCGGTCGTCGACGAACGCGATGTCCGCCTTCGTGCGATCGCGGGCCACGATCTGCCCGCGCACCACCGCGCGCAGCGGGCCCTCGGACGGGCCCTCGGCGAAGGTGTGCAGCGCGCCCACGGACATCGGGAGCGCCGCGCCGCCGAGCACGTGCTGCGTCCACAGCGTCGCGAGCTGCAGCCCGCCGTCGAGCGCCGCCGGATCGGTCTTCCACGGCTGGGCCACCCAGCCGGCCTCGCGGAGGCCCACGACCGTCCCCGCGATCCCGTCGCGGCTCACGCCGTCGAGCTGCCGGATCACCTGGAAGTCGCGGCCGTGGAAGAGCGTGCGGCCGTCGTACACGTCGCCGCCGGACGGCCACGGGCCGAGCTCCGGCGCGGCCGGGCCCTTCGGGGCCACGCGCCCTTCGGGCTGCCGCATCTCGATGGTCGCCGCGTAGTGCAGCGCCCCCTGCGGCCCGCGCAGCTCCGCCGCGAGCACCGCGCCGTGGCCGTTGCTCACCTCGCGGCAGTCGACGCGGAACACCTCGCCGCCGGACTCGTACGCAGCGAGCTTGATCCCGCGCAGGACCCGCACGTCGCGGAGCTCGGTCACGACGAGATCCGGCCGGCACGCGCGCGCGGCGCGGGCGAACCACTCGAGCGCGATCACCACCGGCACCACGGGGACGCCGTTGATGGCGTGATCGCCGAGGTAGGGGTGCGTCGCGCGGTCCGCGCGGACGGCGAGCGCGACCCGCTGGCCGTGGCCCTGGGCCGCGAGCGCCTTCGGCTCCGCGCCGAGCACGAGCTCGACCGCGCCGGGCGTGGCGTCGCCCTGCCCGCGCGCGCCGCGATCTCCCGATGCGTCGCACAGCTCGTCGAGGAGCATCCTCGCGCCTGCGGCGAGCGGGATGAGCGGGACGCCGAGCTGCGCGAAGTGGGCCTCGAGCGCGGCGTTCACCATCCCGCCTTGCCAGGGGCCCCAGCCGAGCGACTTCACCCGGCAGCCGGGGCGGCGGGCGGCCTCGGCGGCCGCGACCTTGTTCAGGACCTCGTTCGCCATCGCGTAGTCGCACTGCCCCTTGTTGCCGCCGCGCGCGGCGATCGAGCTAAAGAGGACGATCGCCTTGAGCGGGTCGCTCGCGGTCGCGCCGAGCAGGGCCCGGAGGCCGTCGACCTTCGTGCTGAACACGCGGTCGAACTGCTCGACCGTCTTCTCTGCGACGAGCTTGTCGGCGAGCACGCCCGCGCCGTGGACGATCGCGGTGACGGGGCCGAAGGCGCTGCGCACGCCGTCGAGCGCCGCGGCCACCGCCCGCGTGTCGTTCACGTCGGCGGGGACGTAGAGCGCCTCGCCGCCGGCCGCGCGGATGGCGTCGAGCGTCGCGCGGATCTCGCGGCTCGCGAGGATCTTCGCGACGCTCCGGCCGATCTCCGCCGGGGTCACCCGCTGGCCCGCGGAGGTCGCCGCCTTGACGAGCGCCGCCTTGAGCGCGGCCTCGCCGTCGACGCCGCGGCACGCGGCCGGCTCGTCCTCGATCGCGGTGCGGCCGAGCAGCGCGAACCGCGCGCGGCTGGCCCTGGCGAGCGCGATCAGCGTCGCCGCGGTGACGCCGCGGGCGCCGCCGCTCGCCACGATCACGTCGGACGGCCCGAGGGGGAGCGGCCCGGGCTGCGCGTCCTTTCGGACGCTGCGCGGCGCGGTGCGCCGGCCGTCCGTGTGCAGGCCGATCTCGAGCTCGACGCCGCCGGACAGGAGCTCCGAGGCGATGGCCTCCGCGAGCTCGCCGGCGGAGCGGCCGCCGCGCTCGAGATCGATCGCGCGGCACGAGGCCTCGGCCCACTCCAGCGCCGCGGTCTTCACGAGGCCAGGCAGCCCGCCGACCCAGGCTCGGTCCGAGCCTGCGAGGCCGAAGTCGCCGCCGGTGTCCTGGACCGTGACGAACAGGGCCGGGCTCGCGGCGATCGCCTGGGCCGCGAGGAACGCCTCGCGGTGGACGGCGAGCGCCTCGTCGGCCGTGGCCAGCTCGCGCAGGCCGCCGAGGAACACGGCGCCGCGCGCGCCGCGGGGCACGGCGGCGGCGTACTCGGCGGCGATCCCGCGCGCCGCGAGGGCCGCGACGAGCGCGGGGCCGATCGCGTCGTGGCCGGTCACCACGATGGAGCCGGCGTCGAAGAGGCCGGGCATCGCGAGGCCGGCGGCGGGCGCCGGCTCCTCGACGAGCGTCCACCGGCCGAGGGGCGCGGCGGCCGGATCCTCGGCGGGCGCCGGCGGTGCGGCGCTGGCGGCGGCAGGGCCGAGGCTCGCGCGGAGGTGGTCGACGACCTGCCCCAGCGTGCGCAGCTGCGCCAGCGCCGAGGCGTCGACCTCCGCGAGTCCGGGCGTCCGGTCCCGCACCGCCGACAGGATCTCCACCCGCTTGATGCTGTCGATGCCGAGGTCGCTCTCCAGCTCCATCTGCAGCCCGAGCATCTCGGCCGGGTAGCCCGTCGTCTCCGCGACGACCGCCATCACCACCCGCTCCACCTCCGACGCCGCAGGCGCCGCGGCGGATGCGACCGCCGGCGCAGCGGCGGCAGCCGCCTTGGCGGCGGGCGCGGTGACGGCCGGGCTCGCGCTGGCGGTCGGCGCGGCGGCCGGCAGCGAGGCGCGGAGGTGGTCGACGACCTGCCCCAGCGTGCGCAGCTGCGCCAGCGCCGAGGCGTCGACCTCCGACAGCCCGGGCGTCCGGTCTCGGACCGCCGACAGGATCTCCACCCGCTTGATGCTGTCGATGCCGAGGTCGCTCTCCAGCTCCATCTGCAGCCCGAGCATCTCGGCCGGATAGCCCGTCGTTTCCGCCACGACCGCCATCACCACACGCTCCACCTCCGACGCCGCAGGCGCCGCGGCGGATGCGATGGGAGGCGCTGCGGCCGCAGGCGCCTTGGCGACGGCCGCGCTCGCGCTGGCGGCCGGCAGCGAGGCGCGGAGGTGGTCGACGACCTGCCCCAGCGTACGCAGCTGCGCCAGCGCCGAGGCGTCGACCTCCGAAAGGCCGGGCGTCCGGTCCCGCACCGCCGACAGGATCTCCACCCGCTTGATGCTGTCGATGCCGAGGTCGCTCTCCAGCTCCATCTGCAGCCCGAGCATCTCGGCCGGATAACCCGTCGTCTCCGCGACGACCGCCATCACCACACGCTCCACCTCCGACGCACCGGGCGCCGCGGCGGAAGCGACGGGAGGCGCTGCGGCCGCAGGCGCCTTTGCGGCGGGCGCGGCGACGGCCGCGCTCGCGCTGGCGGCCGGCAGCGAGGCGCGGAGGTGGTCGACGACCTGCCCCAGCGTGCGCAGCTGCGCCAGCGCCGAGGCGTCGACCTCCGACAGCCCGGGCGTCCGGTCCCGCACCGCCGACAGGATCTCCACCCGCTTGATGCTGTCGATGCCGAGGTCGCTCTCCAGCTCCATCTGCAGCCCGAGCATCTCGGCCGGGTAGCCCGTCGTCTCCGCGACGACCGCCATCACCACACGCTCCACATCCGACGCCGCAGGCGCCGCGGCGGAAGCGACCGCCGGCGCAGCGGCGGCAGGCGCCTTGGCGGCGGGCGCGGCGACGGCCGCGCTCGCGCTGGCGGCGGGCGCGGCGGCCGGCAGCGAGGCGCGGAGGTGGTCGACGACCTGCCCCAGCGTGCGCAGCTGCGCCAGCGCCGAGGCGTCGACCTCCGACAGCCCGGGCGTCCGGTCTCGGACCGAGGACAGGATCTCCACCCGCTTGATGCTGTCGATGCCGAGATCGCTCTCCAGCTCCATCTGCAGCCCGAGCATGGAGACGGGGTATCCGGTCTTATCCGCGACAACGTCGAGGACCATCCGCTCGATATCGACACGCGGGGCGGCGGCAACCGCCGCGTGCGTTGCCGCGGAGGGAGCAGGCGCCGCCACGGCCGCCTTCGCTGCCGCAACGGGCGCAGCAGCGACCACAACAGGCGCCGCGACCGCCGCCTTGGTCACCACGGCAGGCGCCACGGCCGCGGCCTTCGTCGCCACGGCGGGCGCCGCCTGCACCGGCAGCGCGGCCGCCGCGTCGAGCTCCCCAGCTCTGCCGTTCAGGCCGTCCTGGACCCCGTTGCTCCTGCCCTCGCCGGTGCGCGGCGTCGGTGCCCCTGCTGGCCGCACGGACGCCTCCGAGACAGGCCCCAGCACCGGAGCGAGGAGAACGGGCGCAGGCCGTGTCTCGGGCGCCGTCGTGGGAGCGACCGGGTACGGAGCGCCGGTCGCCAGCGCGGCGAGCCCTGCGAAGGACGCCTCGGCGGCCTGAAGGAAGGCGATGTGGCTCTCGGCCATCGTGCGCTGGTACACGCTGTGGGCTTCCGCCGTGGCGCGCTGCGCCTCCTGATATGCAGCCAACCACGACGCGCTCGCCGCCGGCCGCGACGCGCTCACGACGGGCGCCGACGTGCTCACTACCAGCTTCGACGCGCTCACCACCGGCGCCGACGTGCTCACTACGGCCGCCGACGTGCTCACTACGGCCGCCGACGCGCTCACCACCGGCGCCGACGCGCTCACGACGGGCCCCGGCGCGCTCACCACCGGCGCCGGCGCGCTCGCCACCGGCTTCGCCGCGCTCACCACGGCCGCCGGCGCGCTCACCACCGGCTTCGCCGCGCTCACCACGGGCCCGGGCGCGCTCACCACCGGCTTCGCCGCGCTCACCACGGCCGCCGGCGCGCTCGCCACCGGCTTCGCCGCGCTCACCACGGCCGCCGGCGCGCTCACCGGCTTCGCGGCGCTCACCACCGGCTGCACCGTCGCCCGCGCCGCCTCTGGCGCCGCCTTCTGGGCCGCCCGCGGCGCGCTCGCCGCCGGCAGCGCCTTCGCGCCCCCCTGCGGCGGGTACGGCTTGCCGTAGTTGCTGCCGTTGATCGGCAGCGCCAGCTTCGGCTTCGGCAGCGCCCGCGGATCGCTCGGCGCCGCAAAGCCGTCCCAGAGGACCCGCGCGTCCAGCGGCACCCCGGCCACCGCGAGCCGCGCCACCGCCTCGAGCAGGCTCGTCACGCCGTGCTTGCCCTTGCGGTCGAGCGCCACCGCGCGGTGCGGCCGGCCGCTCAGGATGTCGCCGACGAGGTTCGTGAGCACCGAGCCCGGCCCGACCTCGACGAACGTCCGCACGCCGTCCGCGTACATCCGCTCGATCTCCTCCACGAACCGCACCGGCTCGGCGAGCTGGCGCGCCAGCCGGTCGCGCGCCGCGTCGCCGCCGCCCGCGTACGGCTCGATCTCCGCGTTGCTGTACACGGCCGCGCCCGGCGTCTCCACCGCGATGCCCGAGAGGAACTCGCGGAGCGGCGCGCTCGCCTCCGCCACGAGCGGCGAGTGGAACGCCGCCGCCACGTCGAGGCGCCGCGCCTGGATCCCGAGGCCCTTGAGCCGCTCCTCCGCGGCGTCGATCGCCGCGACGGAGCCGGACAGCACCACCTGCTTCGGGCCGTTGTGGTTCGCGATCACGACGCCGCCGAGCCCGAGCGCCCGCACCTCGTCGATCCCCCGCGGGACCGCGATCATCGCGCCCCGCTCGGACGACGCGGCGCCCATCAGCTCGCCGCGCCGCCGCGCGACGCGCAGGAGATCCGCCGCGGACAGCGCGCCCGCCGCGTGCAGCGCGCTGATCTCGCCGAAGCTGTGGCCCGCGAACGCCTCGGCCCGCACCCCGAGCGCCGCGAGCAGCGCGAGGTGCGCGAGGCTCGTCGCGCCGATCGCCGGCTGCGCCCACCGCGTCTCGCGGAGCCGCGCCTCCTGCGCCGCCCGGTCCTCGTCCGAGAACACCGGCCGCGGGAACACCACCTCGTGCAGCGGCGCGTCCGCGATCGCGACGCCCGCCGCCACGTCCCAGGCCGCGCGGGCCGGGTCGAACGTCATGAGCACGTCCGCGCCCATCCCGACGTACTGGCTCCCCTGCCCCGGGAACAGGAACGCCACCCGCCCCGGCGCCTCCCCGCTCGCGCAGTGCACGAGCGGCGCCGAGAGCGCCTGCTCCGGCCTCGCGTCGAGGTGCGCCGCGACCTGCTCGAGCTTCTTCCTGAGATCCGCCTCGTCCGTCGCGCACAGCCCGAGCCGCGCCGGCCTCGACCCGTCGAACGAGAGCACCGACGCCCGCGCCAGAAAGCGCAGGATCTCCGGCACCTCCGCCTCCTTCGCCAGCGCCCGCGCGCGATCGGCGAGCGCCGCCGGCGTGTCCGCCGACAGCAGCACCAGCTCCGCCGGCAAGGCCCGCACCCGCCACGCCTTCGGCGCCGGGCCCGTGTACTCCTCCAGCGCCACGTGGAAGTTCGAGCCGCCGAAGCCGAACGAGCTCACCGACGCCCGCCGCGGGTGGTCCCCCGGCCGGATCCACGGCCGCGCCTCGGTGTTCAGATAGAAAGGTGTCTTTTCTATCTCGAGCTTGGGGTTCGGCTTGTCGACCTTGATGGTCGGCGGGAGCACCTTGTGGTGCAGCGCCATGATCGCCTTGAACAGGCCTGCGGCGCCGGCCGCCGCCTTTGTGTGGCCGATCTGCGACTTCACGCTGCCGAGCGCGCACCACTGCCGGTCGGCGCGCCCCGACTCGTCGAACATCGCGCGCAGCCCCTCGAACTCGGCCGCGTCGCCGGCCTTCGTCCCGGTGCCGTGGGCCTCCATCAGCTCCACGGTCTCGGCGCCGTACCCGGCGGCGGCGTAGGTCCTGCGGAGCGCCTTCGCCTGCCCTTCCGGCACCGGCGCGTACACGCTCTTGCTCCGCCCGTCCGACGACGAGCCGATCCCGCGGATCACCGCGTAGACCCGGTCGCCGTCGCGCTCGGCGTCGTCGAGCCGCTTCAGCGCCACCATCCCGATGCCCTCGCCGAGCAGCGTGCCGTCGGCCTTGTCGGAGAACGGCCGGCAGTCGCCCGACCTCGACAGCGCCGGCGTCTTGCTGAAGCACATGTACATGAACGCGTCGTTCATCGTGTCGCAGCCGCCCGCGATCACGAGATCGGATTGCCCGAGCGAAAGCTCGTTGATCGCCATCGACATCGCCGACAGCGACGACGCGCACGCCGCGTCCGTCACGCAGTTCGTCCCGCCGAGGTCGAGCCGGTTCGCGATGCGCCCGGCCACCACGTTCCCGAGCAGGCCCGGAAAGCTGGACTCCTGCCATGGCACGTAATTGCCCGCGATCTTGTCGCAGGCGCGCTTCACCTCGTCCTCCGGATACCCGAGGTCCCGGAGCGCCTTCGCCCACACCGGCCGCTGGATCCGGCTCACCATCGAGGCGAGGAGCTCCTGCGCCGACGTGACGCCGAGGATGACGCTCATCCGCTCGCGGTTCATCGACTCGAACTGCCCCTGCGCCGCGTCCTCTAGGACCCGCTTCGCCACGATCAGCGCGAGAAGCTGCGTCGTGTCCGTCGCCGGCACGATCGAGGGCGGGACGCCCCACTCGAGCGGATCGAAAGGCACGTCCTTGAGAAAGGCGCCACGCTTCGCGTACGTCTTGTCCTGGGCGGACGGGTCGGGATCATAATAATCCTCGACGAGCCAGTGGGTGCTCGGGACGTCCGTGATAAGGTCTGTCCCGGACAGGATGTCTCGCCAGAAGCCGTGCGCGTCGAGCGAGCCGGGGAAGATGGCGCTCACGCCGACGACGGCGATGGACGGGATATGCGAAGAGGAAGGGGACATAGCGGACCTCGGCAGGTGATCAGGCGCTCAGGCGAGCGGGCGAGGAGTGAAGTGGAAGGCGGCGCTCGGCACGGGGACGCCGTACGTCCGGAGCTGCTGCGCGCGCGTGACGACGGCCGCGCCCTCGAGCAGGTTGCGCGCGACCTGGACGGCGGTGCGGCGCGCCGGGTCCTCGAGGAACGACCCCTTGACCCAGCGGTTGAACGCGCCCATGGCCGGCCCGCACCAGATCTGGTAATCGGCGCGGCGCTTCGGGTCTCCGGCGATCGCCCACTTGCTGGACATGCCGAGATACCAGCGGAAGATCAGCGCCATCTTGTGCTTCGGATCGCGCGCGGCGCGCTCGAGCTCCGCCGGGTCGCGCTCCGCGAAGAACCGCTCGCACCCCGCCCACACCTCGTCGCACGACATCTGGAACAGCTCTCTCTCGATCCGCGCGCGCACATCGGCGGGCAGCGACTCGATGGAGTCGTGGGCGACGTAGAGGTCGTAGAGCCGCTGCGCGCGGACTCCGAACATCGTCCCGCGCTTGAGCACCTGGACCTGCACGCCGAGCTCGAACATGTCGGCGGCCGGCGTCATCACCACATCGGGGAGATCGGCCTGGGCCAGCATCTTCTTGCCCTCGTCGGACAGGCCCGACTCGATGCACGACTGGTTGACCGAGCCCGTGAGCACGTACGCCGCCCCGAGCGCGAACGCGGCGGCGACCGACTCCGGCGTGGAGAGGCCGCCCGCGGCGCCGACGCGGATCGGCCGGAGATACCCGTACTTCGCCGCGAGCTCGTCGCGGACGCCGAGGATCACCGGGAACAGCGCGACGAGGGGCTGGTTGTCGGTGTGACCGCCGGAGTCCGCTTCCACGGTGATGTCCTCGGCGACCGGGAGGCTCCGCGCGAGCTCCGCCTCGTCGCGGGTGAGCCACCCGTTGCGAACGCAGGTATCGAGCAGCTCGGCCGGCGCGGGCGACAGGAAGCGCGCGGCGACCTCCGGGCGCGAGATCTTCGCGAACAGGTGGTTCCTTCGGTCGACGCGGCCGTCCGGCAGGCGCCGCACGCCGCTGTAGGCGTACCGCACGACCATCGGGTTCAGGCCCATGTAGGCGGCGGCCTCGGCGCGCCGGACTCCCCTCTTCAGGTAGAGCTCCACCGTGTCGCTCTCCAGCCTGGGCTGGTTCGGAGCGTGGATGAGATTGCAGCCCCACGTGGGGCCGTCCGCGCCGAGCGCGGCGGAGATCTCGTCGATCGCCTGCTCGATCCGGTGCAGTCCGAGGCCGGCAGCGCCGAAGAACCCCATCATGCCTGCGCTGGCCATCGCGATCGTGAGCTGCGTTGTGTGGATGCCGTTCGCCATCGCGCCGGCCACATAGGGGAAGCGCAGGCCGTGGACCTCGAGGAAGGAGCGGTCTCCGAGCCACTCCGGGTACAGGGCCGGCAGCGTGCCGAGGAGCGGAAACGTCGGTACCCCGTTGACCTGATCCTCGCGGAGGACCGCGCCTCCGCGGGACACGCCGACGCGCCCCTCCCGCGTCTCGCGCACCACGTGCACCGGCTCTCGCACGCAGGAGACGGCCTCCCGCAAGTCTGTCGATGTGAACGCGGGGAGCCAGGGCCCGCTGCGCCAGATGCCGATCGGCTGGAGGCCGGCGCTGCGGATGGCCTGCGGATCCTCAATCATGCTGGGCTGCCTCCTAATGACAAGCACGGCCTCTATAACACCCGTCGTGAGCGGCCCGCGGTAATGGTTCGGTCATGTCGCAACGGCGCGCCGGACCCCAACATCAGGCCATGAAAGCGCTTTCCCTCGGCTCCTGCGCGCCTGACGCGCCCGCATGACGCACCGCGCCTTTGTTTCGTATCGGTCACGCGCCGCAGCGGGTGACGGCCGCTCTAGAGAGAGTATCCGCCGTCCGAGATGAGGAGCGCGCCGGTCATGGTGGCGGAGGCGTCGGAGAGCAGGAACGCGATGAGCCCCGCGATCTCGTCGGCGCTCGCGTAGCGGCCGAGGGGCGTCGCCATCGCCGCCATCTGATCGAACGCGGCGCGCTCGCTGCCGGCCGGCAAGAGCTCCGGCCCGCGGAGCTCGCCCGCGAGGGCGTCGAGCGCGTCGCGGCGCCGATCGATCAGGACCAGGCCGGAAGCGGTCTGCGACAGCTTGCGCGCGGTCGCCGCGCCGATACCCGACGCCGCTCCCGTGATGAGCGCGACTCCATCCAACATGGGCGTACCTCCTCTAGCACGGCGGAACCGCCGCGCGCAGGCGCCAGTCCAGGGCCAGTGGGACGCGGTGATCGATGCGCGCAGGCCGGCGCCGCCATGCCTGGCCTCGACACAGGGCCGGCGGCGAGCCCTACCACGGCGCCCGGCGGCGAGGTGAGCGAGTGAGCGACGGCTCCGACGCGCATGCGCCAGCCTGCTCGGGCGTCATTTTACACGGCCACGCGTGCTCGACCGCGGTGTTCCCGTGCTGAGCAGGTTTGATGTCGGCCGCGCTCGCCTTATGCTCCGTGGCGGTACGATGCGACGTCTCTACCGCCTCTCTGCCAAGATCAGCAGGCTTCTTCCGGCCCGTCGGACGCGCACAACACAGGCGCGGACGCGTGTGGCGCCGGCCGAAGCCCCGACTGGCAGCGCCGCGCAGGCGCCGACGCCGGAGCCCCGCGACCATCAGCAGGCGGTGCTCAAGTACGTCATCTCCAACCTCCCCCACGCCATCTTCTGGAAAGACCGTCACGGACGGTTTCTCGGTGGAAATCAGAACTTCCTCAACGACACCAACACGAAGGTGCTGGAGAACCTCGTCGGCAAGACCGATTTCGACGTGTGGGGCAGCGAGGACGCGGAGTGCTTCGTGCGCATCGACCAGGCTGTCATGGAGCGCGGCGTCCCGATGCTCGACATCGAGGAGCCGGTGCTCCGCCCGGACGGCGAGCAGCGGGTCCTGCTCACCAGCAAGGTGCCCATCCGCGACGGGCGCGGTGAGGTGACCGGAATCCTCGGGATCTACGCGGACATCACCGAGCGCAAGCGGATGGAAGTCGAGCTCCAGAAGGCCAAGGAGACGGCGGACGCCGCCGCCTGCGCCAAGGGAGAGTTCCTCACGGTCATGAGCCATGAGCTCCGGACGCCGCTCTCGCTCATCCTGGGACCGATCGAGTCGCTCCTGTCCAGCCAGGACGAACCTCTGTCACCGCGGGTGCGGGCGGACCTCGAGCTCATCCAGCGGAGCGGGCGGCGGCTCCGCCGGCTGGTCGACGATGTCCTCGATCACCAGAAGATCGAGGCTGGCAAGATGCAGATCGACTGGGAGGCCGTCGACGTCGGAGAGCTCGTCTCGGACATGGTGGAGGAGGCTCGCCCGGCGGCGGAGCGCGGGGGGATCGAGCTGTCGATTCACAAGGATCCCGAGCTGCGGATGGTCCCCGCCGATCGGCGCAAGCTGGAGAAGATCGCGCTCAACCTGCTGGGCAACGCGCTGAAGTTTACCCCGCCTGGCGGTCGCGTCGCCGTCGACCTGCGGGCGCTCGATGGTCTGTTCGAGCTCTCGGTCGAGGACACCGGTCCTGGCATCCCGGAGAACAGGAGACACCTGCTCTTTCAGCGGTTTCAGCAGATCGACGCCTCCACGACGCGCAAGCACGAGGGGACCGGGATCGGGCTGTCGCTGGCCAAGGAGCTCACGGAGCTCATGGGGGGCACGGTCGGCGTGGAGAGCGAGCCAGGGATCGGCTCTCGCTTCTTCGTGCGGCTCCCGCGCGCCGCGGATCGCCAGGCAGCGCGGCAGGCGCCCTTCGCGCCGGAGCCGCGGAGCGCGTCGAACGGCGCAGGCACCTCGGAGCCCCCCCCGCCGTCGGTCGACCTCGGCGGCGGCTTCGAGGTGCCCGCGTCGGCCGCCGCGTACCCGCCCCGCGTCGGTCACACGGATGGGTCGCGCGTGCTCGTGGTGGAAGACAACCCGGATATGAGATCGTATCTGGCGGACATCCTGTCGGCCGGACACGAAATTGTCGTGGCGACGAACGGCCGGGAAGCGCTCGAGTCGATCGCGGCGAAGCGGCCGCATGTCATCGTCTCGGACGTGATGATGCCGGAGATGGACGGATTCGAGCTGGTCAGGCGGCTCAAGGGGGATCCCAAGGTCCGGGACATCCCGGTCCTCCTCTTGACGGCCAGGGCGAGCGGCGCCGAGGCCGTAGGGGGGCTCGACGTCGGCGCCGACGAATACATGAGCAAGCCGTTCGATCCGATGGAGCTCAGGGCGCGGGTCCGCGCGGCGGAGCGGCTGCACCGCGCCTATCTGGAGCTCGCGGCGAAGAACGGAGAGCTCGCGGCGGCGCTGGAGCGGCTCTCGGAGACGCAGCAGGAGCTCCTCCAGGCGGGCAAGATGGCGGCGATAGGGACGCTGGTGGCGGGGCTGTCGCACGAGATGAACAACCCGGTGTCGGCGATCCTGATGAACGCCCAGCTGCTGCTCAGGCGCCATCGGAAGGGGCACGGCCTGCCCGACGAGGCCACGATCCTGAAGGCGCTCACCACCATCGAGCGGCAGGCGAACCGGTGCTCGGAGCTCGTGACGGCGCTGCTCGAGTATGCGCGCGGCAAGCCGATCGGCCGGGAGCCGTGCGACGTGCGCGCGGCGCTCCGCCGCGCGGTCGACCTGTCCGCGCCGCGGGCGCGCGAGCGCAGGGTCCACCTCGAGGCGAACAGCGCCCCATCGGCGCTGCCCGAGGTGCTCGTCAACGCATCACAGCTCGAGTCGGCCTTGCTCAACGTGATAGGCAATGCGCTCGACGCCAGCCCTCGCGGCAGCGCCGTGGTGGTCGGGGCCCGCCCGCTCCCGCGCGGGGACATCCACGGCGTCGAGATCGACGTACACGACCGCGGCTGCGGCATCCGCGCCGAGGACCTGAGCCGCATCTTCGAGCCGTTCTTCACGACGAAGCCGCCCGGGCAAGGGACCGGGCTCGGGCTGTCGCTGACGCACAGGTTCATCGAGGAGCACCAGGGCAGCATCCGTATCGAGAGCGAGCTGGGAGAGGGCACGACGGTGCGGATGTGGCTGCCCGCGATGCGGGCGCAAGTGGCCGAGTAGGTAGGCGCGGGCGCTGCCGCGCCCCTCGGGTCAGCTCGCCGGCGAGGCGCGGAGCTCCGCGGCGAGCGCCAGCCCCAGGGCGAAGAAGGCCGCACGGGCGGGCGCCGGACCGCCGCCCACCCGCCTCGGGTCCCAGCCGCAGGCCTCGAAGGCCTCCAGGGCGTGCCGCTCGCGCCTGGACAGCCGGGCCCTGGCGCCGTGGAGCGCTGAGGTCATCGACGGCAGCACCTTCGAGAGGGCGCGGCCGGTCTCCCCCCAGTCGTCGAGCGACGACGGGCTCTCCAGCACATCGACGACGAGGCCCGTGAAGAACAGGCCGACGACGGCCTCGCAGAGGCGATCCAGGGCGCCGAGCACGGCGTCATCGCGCATCGTCCAGAGGGCCGGGTCCGGGTTGAAGTAGCCCAGGAACGCTTGCAGCATGAGGAGCGGCGTCTCGGGCATCAAGAAGCGAGGCTCGCCTCGCTCGCGCGCCCGCCTGCGGAGCACGCGCATCATCGCGATCATGATCTCGCCGACGGCGAACCCCTGCAGCTCCTGCTCGGCGCGATCCTCGCCCATGTCCACCTCGGCGTGGACGCCGGGGGTGAGCCGGGCGACGAACGAGATCCCGAGCGGGTGTACGAACAGCGTCCTCGTGGCGAGCACCTCGACGTCGCGGAGGACGTCGGCGGGGAGCAGCGCCGCATAGACGGCGAGCGCACGCTGGACCGCGCCGGTGATGAGCGGATCCTCGGGGACGTCTTCGACCAGGTCGTCCAGGCTCATGAGCGACTCCGCACGATCGCGGAATAGCACAGCTGGACGAGGAGCGGCGTCCGCTTCGCGCCGAGCGCTCTCGATGACGCCGCGAGCGGCACGACATCGAATCTGTCACTTATTTGCGACGAGAGATCTGTCATCTATTTGTGACGAAACATCTCGTCATTTATTTATGACGAGAAAATGAGTCACGTCCGGACCGGCGGCGTCGATGCGGTGGACGCGCGCGTCGCCAAAAGAGGTCGCGGGCGGCGGTCGAGCAGCCCGCTCCGAGGGTCACGGGCAGCTTCAGAGCGGATCGTCCACAGCGCACTTGTGGTCCGCCGTGGCGCCGCGGGCGCTGGCGCGGCACCGGGGCTGAGCCTCGTCGCCAGGATGGGCCTCCTCGCCAGGACCGCGGTCCGATCGGCGCGAGCCGACGGCGCACCGCATCGAGCTCGTCCTCGCGGCGGAGGTCCGCCTGCTTCATCCCCTCCACCCTCTTCTTGACGGCCGACAGCTCCTCGGCGATCTGGCCGCGGCGCGCCGCGAGGGGCCGGAGGTCGCCTCGGTGGGGGGTGGGCATGGCGGTTTGGATGCCCTGGACCGACCCGAGCTTTGCTCGAGGCCAGCGGCGCGACGGCGAGAGATCCTGGCACCGCCTCCGGCGCCGAGCGCGCCGCGGGCGCGCGCCGTCAGGGCGCCCCCGTGTGGTAGCTTGGGCGCATGACCAGCGCGGGCGCGACGTTGCCAGTCCCGATCGCGACGCCGCGTGGAGCCGCCTTTCGCGCCCGTCTCCTCGAGTTCCTGCTCGTCGGGGGCGCGACGCTCGTGCTCTTTCCGCTCGCGTGGCTCCTCCGCAGGGCCGTCGGGCTCGACGCGGCGGAGCTCGCGATCGGCTTCCTGACGTTCCACGCCGCGTCCGTGATCAACGACCCTCACTTCGCGGTGACGTACCTGCTGTTTTACAAGGACGCGAGGCGCCGCGCGTTCGACGGCGTGTTCGCGCCGGCGCAGCGGGCCCGCTACATCGTCGCCGGTCTCGTGGTCCCGCTCGCGCTGCTCGCGTGGGCGATCGGGGCGCTCTCGACCGGCTCCGCGCGGGCGATGGGCTTCATGATCCAGCTCATGTTCCTCCTTGTGGGCTGGCACTACGTGAAGCAGGGGTTCGGCGTCCTGACGGTGCTCTCGGCGCGGCGCGGGTTCCGCTTCGGCCCCGTGGAGCGCAAGGTGATCCTCGCGCACTGCTTCTCGGCCTGGGCTTACGCGTGGGCGAGCCCGGCGGATCCGGGCAGGGAGGTCGTGGAGAAAGGCGTGGTCTACACCTCGCTCGCTCACCCGCCGGCCCTCGAGCTCGTCACGGGGCTCGCCTTCGGGCTCAGCGCGCTCGCGCTGCTCTGGGTGATCGCGCGCAGGTGGCGAACGGAGCGGCGTCCACCGCCGCTCGCGCCGCTGACCGGCTTCCTCGTCACGCTCTGGCTCTGGACGGTCTACTCGAGCCTCGACCGGCTCATGGTGTACGTGATCCCGGCGCTGCACTCCGTCCAGTATCTGTATTTCGTCTGGCTCTTGAAGCGGAACGAGGCGCGCGACGCCGAGGGCCCGCCGCTGTTCGGGAGGCCGACCGCCCTGCGCCTCGCGATCCTGGCGGCGAGCGCCGTCGGCCTCGGGTGGGTGCTGTTCCGCGGCGCGCCCGCGCTCCTCGACGGCGCGCTGGTGCTGAGCTCGAGCGACGGCGAGGCCATGACCGACATGGGCCCGACACCGTACTTCGCGGCGATCTACGTGTTCGTGAACATCCACCACTATTTCATGGACAACGTGATCTGGCGCCGGGAGAACCCCGACACAACGTATCTGCTGCGACAGGACGATCGAGCCGACGCGACCGGCTGAGCGAGGAGCCCGGCGCCGAGGCGCCGGAGCGGCGGCGCCTCAGGCCCCCGCCCCGGCCTTGCAAAGACCGGAGCCCCGGGCACCACTCAAGGCCGCCTCACGCGCTCCTCTCACGCTTCACGCTTCACGATTCACGACCGCCCCCGCCGCGCGCGCTGCGAGCCGGACGGCGGCCGCCGCGGCGCCGAGCGCCGTGGCCGCGACAAGGGAAGCCCGCAGCCACGCAGCGGCGACCTTCTCCGGCCGGTAATCGGGCAGGTACGGCCTGGCGGCGCGCGGCAGCACCCAGGCCTCGCTCCCGGGACCATCGCCGCCGATCGCGTGCACCGCGCGCGCGAGGCGGGTGCCGGGGTACGAGCGGCTCTGCAACCAAGGGATGAACCGGAAGAAAGGGACGTGGCCAGGCGCCTGCCGCTCCATCCAGGCGAGCGCGCGCTCCAGCTCGGCCGCCGTCGCGGGAGCGCCGCCGTCGCCTTCGAGTCGGCGCCATTCGCCGTGGCCAGGCAGGAGCCACGCGAAGCGGAGGTGACCAGCGCCCGCCAGGGCGATCAGGCGGCGTACGGAGCGGATCTGACGCTCCCAGTCGTGCCAGCAGTGGAGCCGGAACGCCACGATCTGGCCGATGCGGCGCGAGTAGGAGAGGTGGTCGCCCGTGAACAGGAAGCGGCCCCGGTACAGCAGGCACATCGACCCGGCGGTGTGGCCGGGCTGCGAGAGCACGGCGAGCTCCGCGCCGGCGAGCTCGCCGTCGGCGAGCGGCGCGCCTTCGAGGGTCATGGGCTCGGGGCGGTCGGCGAGCTTGATCTCCACATCGGAGGTGGCCGCGTTGCGCGCGCCGCGCGGGTTCACGTCCGCGACGCCGAGGACGCGGCGACACCCGGGGAAGCGGGCCGCGAACTCGGCGTGGTGCGCGGTGTGGTCACGGTGGGTGAGGAAGATCCACCGCACCCCGCCGTGCTCCTCGAGGAAACGGAAGACCGCTTCGGTCGGCCTGGGCAGGTCGACGAGCACGCCCCCGCCGGGGCGCTCGATGAAGTAGGCCGTGGCGCCCGCGTTTTCGCGCGCGGGATGGCCGAGGGCCCAGACGTCCTCTTCGATGCGGCGCGGCCAGGCGCGGAACGGGGCGCCGTGCGTGCCGGGGCGCGCGCGGGACGGCGACGGGCGGAAGCGCAAGGCGTTGACCGGGCAGGAGGCGACCGCCGAGCGCGCCGCCTCGACGTCGGCCTCGCTCCGCGGCTGGCGCAAGATGCCGGTGAACG
This sequence comes from Sorangium sp. So ce375, assembly GCF_051473855.1. Lineage (NCBI taxonomy): Bacteria > Pseudomonadati > Myxococcota > Polyangiales > Polyangiaceae > Sorangium > Sorangium sp. So ce375. The sequence goes on along the minus strand of NZ_CP150335.1, from coordinate 1,171,380 downwards.
CCCCTTCCTCGTAGGTGCCCGCGAGCACAGCGGGGCCGCGGCGCCGGACGTCGCCGTCCATGGCTTCCCAGTGCGCGGGCGCGACCTCGCCCAGGAGCTCTGGAGCGAAGTTCCTGCAAACGCCTGCGCCACAGCAGGCGCGCGTGACGTGAAGTCGTCCCCAGTCTCCCTCATCTATACCGTCGCTCTGCGCATTATCCATGAACGAACAGACTACCACGCTGAAAGCGAGCAGGCATGTGCCCCGACCCGCCTCGAGCGGCCGAACGCACCGAGCGGCACAACCACCATGGCATCTTCACCACATCACCCGATCGTCCAAGTTGTACACTACCGTCCTCCACATCAATGACATCCGTGTTGCAGCGATGTTCGTCATGCCAGCGACTGAAAGTGCGCATCGTCTCGGTAGAAGAACGGGGATAGGGCACAGCGAGCAGAAAGTTGTACCCACGACCACCCGACAACCATGACAATTCCAAGAACAATGAACCGGTTAATTCTGCGCCGTAGGCAATCCGCAGGCGCCGCCACACACGCGCGACGCCCCGATGAGCACCTCGAGCCGCGACGCTCAGCGGCATCATCCCGGGGCGAGCGCGACGAAACCGGCGCGAAACCGGCGGCGGCGACGTGCGCAGCAGGTGACCGTTGACACTGAACCGATTAACACGCTCTATTACCGCCACGTCACTACCACCGTCCGCAGGGAAGAACCCATGAACCTCATCCAGCTCAGCCCACGCATCTATGCCGCATTCCTCGTGTGCTTGACGGCCGCCTGCGGGTCGTCGAACGAGGACACGCCGCCGGAAGGCGCGGGAGGCGGCTCGTCGAGCACGTCCGGCGACACGTCCTCCTCGAGCGCCTCCGGAGGCGGCTCGTCGAGCGCCTCGGGAGGCGGCTCGTCGAGCACCTCGTCAGGCACGCCGGACGACACACCCGAGTTTCCGGACACGCCGAGGGGCGACCTCCTCGAGGATCTCTGGACGTCGTCCCGGGCCGGCAAGTTCCGGTTCGGATACGAGAACGCCATCACCTGGGGGCTCTACGATCCCGGCACCAAGCAGCTCGTGTCGACAAACGACTGGTTCTCGAGCATGGCCGGCGCCGCGAGCCGCGGCGAGCGGGGCTGGTCGTCGGACGCCGGCGCCACCGTGGGAGAGAACCCCGGGCTGGTCGGCATCTCGCTCGACGCGATGGTCTTCGATCCGGTGCCCTGGAATCGGCGCGACGTCACCGCGGCCGCCGCGGCGTACACGCTGGAACAGCCCGGCGGGATGGTGGCCTTCGACTGGCACACGCCCCCGTGCAACTACGACATCAGCACCTCCGACTTCGCAGACGCCATCGAGACGCCGCTCGCCACCCTCTCGGTCGACGGCCAGAGCGTCCCGATCCACGCCCAGGGCGGAGGCACTCCGTTCTACGCCGAGACGTACTATTCGCGCTCCATCGGCTCCAGCGAGGACATCCCGGAGAACCTGAAGTGCATCTGCAAGATCGCCAACGACGTGCCGATCGAGCAGGGGACCCACGCCGGCATCTCGGCGCGCGACTGGCTCGTGGCCCACGCGAAGTACGTGGCCCAGTTCTTCCGCGAGCACGGGCTCGGCGGCAAGCCGGTCGTCCTCCGGCCGTTCCACGAGCACACAGGCGCGTGGTTCTGGTGGGGTCAGCCGTACTGGAACTGCCAGGCCCTGCTCGACGACGATAAGGCCGTCACCGGCCCCGCTGCCTACAGCGCCGCCTACCGCACGTTCGCCGAGGCCGTCCGGAGCGAGCCGGGGATGGAGAACGTCATCTTCGCGTACTCGACCGACAAGGTGCGAAAGCTGAGCGACAGCTCGGTGACGGCCGCCGAGGCGAAGGTCAGAGATCCAGAGAGCCTCTCTCGCGACCTGCTCCGGGCCCGCCTCGTCGAGGATCTCTCCGAGCTCGGCGCGGCGTACGAGAGCCCGCCCCAGGAGGCGATCGCGGCGCTCGAGAACGACGGCCAGCCGCCGTCCGCCATGCTGGAGGAATACTACCTCGAGGCGTACCCCGGAGACGACCTCATCGACATCCTCGGCATCGATCTCTATTACCCGTACGAGCGCGCAGCGTCCTCGGCAGATCTCGAGGACATGAAGGCGATGGCCAGCGCCGTCGCGGCGATCGGCGCGGCCAAAGGCAAGCCTCACGCGCTCACCGAGACGGGCACCTACCGGCTTCACCTCCTCCACCGGGTCAGCAAGCTCGCGGCGGGCGCGTCGCTCACGCTCTACCCGGCGGACCACGTGAGCCGGTGGCACGACACCCTGTTCGATCAGAGCCTGCGGACGGAGTTCTTGGACAACTACGGCCTCGGCTCGGCGTCCGCCGTCGCGCTCACCTCGGCCGAGGTGACAAGTTTGTTTCCGGGCGCGGGGCAGGGCGCGCTCACCGAGGACTGGTACAACACCCACCTCCTCGATCTCGCGAAGAGCGCCGGCGTCGCTTACGCGCTGACGTGGCAGACGTATTACGACGGCAGCGATTTCGACGACAAGGCCGTCTACTACTATGTCCCCTTCCCGGGCCACCCGGAGGCGGACAACTTCCGTCGCTTCGCGGAGGATCCCGCGGTCTGCTTCGGCATGACAGCCTGCGAGTAGCCCCCGAAGGGGCGGAGCGCGAATATCCGCCATAGACGTGAAGGACACGCCGAGGCCCTGACCTCGCGGCCAGGCGTGGACGTTCAGGCGGTCCCAGTCGGCCCCGGGCCGCCGGAGCAAGGGAGCTCCGGCGGCTCTTTCACTGTCATTGTCACCGCGGCCGAGGGCTCGCTCTCCGGGGCGCGGTCCGGCCTCTCTGACGCCGGTCGCGCGCTGGCCTCGACGACCGCGGTGGAGTAATGGGAGAGGCTTCAGGAGGCACCATGGGCATCTCCATCGCGTACACGGGCAAGCTCCGCGACCCGACCGTCGTCCCCGAGCTCGTGGCGGATCTCGCGGCCAAGGCCGCGGCCGCCGGCTGGCCCAGCAAGACCATGAAGGAGCTCATCGAAGACCGGCGCGTCACCTGCTCGGGTCTCGAGGGCATCACCCTCTATCCTCATCGCGAGTGCGAGCCTCTGCACTTCCACTTCGATGGGGAAGGCACCTTCACCAACCACACGTACCACGCGCTCCTCAGCGACACGAAGATGGCGGACATGATGCGTCAGGCGCTGGCGGAGTCCGCGGCCATCACGCGCAACCTCACCCGCGCATCGCAGGAGAAGGCGGGGCGCGGCGGCGCAGACGCGCGCGGCGGCGGGCCGCGCGTCAGCGTCAGCGTCCCCAGCCTGCCGGAGGCGCCGGGGGTCGAGTTCTTCAAGGAGGGGAGCCGCTACAACTGGACGAAGACGCAGTTCGCCGGCCCCAAGGTTCACGTCGCCGTGTGCGCCATCTTGCGGTACGTGAAGCAGCGCTATGCGCCCGAGCTCCAGGTCAACGACGACAGCGGGTACTTCGTCGACGGGGATTACGAGAAGCTGGAGGGCCAGCTCGCCTACGTCGAGCGCCTCACCTCGCTCGCCTCGCAGGCCATCGAGGCCGCCGCGGCCGCGAGCAAGGGTCCGATGACGCTCGACGCGTTCGTGGCTCGGATCAACGAGGAGCTCGCCGAGGCCAAGGACAAGCTGCACTGACGAGCGCCGGCGCCGGCGGACGGAGGGCGCGCACCGCCTCGTGCGAAGCCGCGGCCTGATGGAGGAGCTCGCGGCCGGGCGGCGCCTCTACGGCTCGCCCCTGTCCTGGCCAAGGCGCGTGCTCCACGCGCTGCAGGGCAAGGGCAAGAATGTCCCGGTCGAGGGGGACCGGCACGGCGTCGTCTTCCTCGCCACGAAGGGGCGGGCCGACGACCCGCACGGAAACGGCATCGCCCGCGTCGACGTCGACACGGGCGCGATCACGGTGGCACATCGCGCATCACGAGCGCCCCTAGACGTTCCACGGGGCGTTCCTCCCCCGGACGCGCTGAGAGCCGCCGCGCTCCAGCGCGACCGCCCTGGTCGGTTCGGCGCCGTCTGGCCCTGACGACGCGGCGAACGCCGCTCTAGAAGATCGGGAGCCCGCTCATGGTCGAGTTGGGCACGGAGCGCCGCGAGTCCCAGTCCTTCCACGTCTTTTTCATGTCCTCTCCCAGCAGGCCAGGGAACACGACAACATCGCTCGTACCAAGCTCATGACAAGCACGCCGTTAGCCTTCTTCTGCATACCGGATAACCACGCTGCTAAAGCCGCCCTTGGGGTCGAAGCCAGACCACACGGAGCCCCAAGCGTATTTCTCTCCGGGCGTAAGGCCGTGAGCCAGCAACCACCGATCATTCGCCTCCTTCCGCTGCGTCTCTTTTTCCTCGCTCCAATCATCCCAGCCGGCGCCAAATCTTGGATCGATCACGGCGAGGTGGACTGACCCGAGCACCTCGGCCTTGAAGAACACAGCGAGCACGACGTTCTCCGCTGCCGCTTCGAAGCGAAACGAGCACCATGGCTCGTTTCTGACCGACACGGTGCTCGCCACGCCCGCAGGCGACGCAAGGAACTGGGAGCGGCTCAGCGCTGGCGACAATACCAAGCCGCTTTCCAGCTCAAGCCTACCTGTGGACGAGTCGATCTTCATTTCAATGACTCACGATTTACCGTTCAACGGCGAACACGCGACCGACCGAAGGGAGCGAGCCTGACCATCGGCCGCGATTGCAGGTTGCCCAGGTCACGATCCGTAAACTTTGCCTCCGCACACTGGGCAGACCATGTGCTTCGCCCAGCTCCGAACCTGCGAGGAGCAGCTCTCGCAGACCCCCCATTGGCAGACTGGAACCCCCGGAGCCCAGCCGGCCTGGTACACCCCCGGATCCTCTCGGGCGATGACGTCGAGAGACCACCTCCCATCTTCATAGCTCACGTCCGCCAGAACAAAATGGCGCTTCGCGGCTTCGACGTCCTCGGGCGGGCGATCACGGACCGCATCGTAAAAGATCTCAGCCAGCTCCTTGTCGGCCAGACTTCGGAGATAGCTCACGACCGCTTGACGAATTTCCATAAGCACCTCCGCCACCCTGGCCAACGATTTACCGATCTTCCGCGGCGCGAAGCTCCGCCGGCAGCAGCGGTTTGTTGGGCCGCATCGATGAGAAGAATGAGAAAACCGCAAGGGCGCAAGGGACGCAAGGGGAAGAGATGGAGATGGCCTTCATTTCTGGTCCCGAGAATCGGGCGCCATCGCGGCTCCATCTGCCTGGTTCGACGGGCGGTTCCGAACGATGCGCTTCACGCCGCGCAGGAGCACAGGCACGTTGAAGTTGATGAGCAGCGCAAGTGGATGCCCTGCGGCCTTCAGGTACGAAATGGCTTGTGCAACATGGACCTCGGTGAAGCGCTCGACCGCCTTGAGCTCCACTACCAAGCAACGCTCGACGAGCAGATCCATTCGGCCCTCGCCGACGTCGTGCCCCTTGTACTCGATGCGAAAAGCCACTTGACGCTCGAAGGGAATACCACGAAGACCGAGCTCGACGGCAAGCGCGTTCTCGTAGACAGACTCCACGTACCCAGGCCCAAGATCCCGATGCACTTCGACTGCAGCCTCGACGACGCGCCGCGCGGCATCGTTCACCTCCGGCGGCGTCTCGCAGAACCTCGGGTCGCGCTTAAGAAGAATCCCGACCTTCCCTTCTGGTCCTTGCGCCCCTTGCGTCCTTGCGGTTTTCCCTTGTTTTTCTGTCATTAAACGAAGCCTCGCTGTTGCGCCCAGCAGCCCCCGATGCGCTGCGGCCCAACGACGAGTCGACAGGTCAAACGAAGCCAGTAGACCAGGACTACCGATGCGGGCGCGTTTTGTGACCTCCCGCACAGAGAATCCCACGGATCGGCGCCGCGCCGCAACCACCGAGCGCTGCCCAGCGCCGCAGGGCGGATCCGTCCGACACCGGCTGCAGTCGCCGATTTCCGTGGTACCGGGGTGCGACGCCCCTCGGCCGGGCCGAGGTCGCAGGGATATGGCCGCGGCTCGCGCGGCCGGACGTTCAGGGCTCGCCGGCGAGCTTCTTCACCGCGGCGAGCAGCAGATCCGGCTTGAACGGCTTGATGATCCAGCCCTTCGCGCCGGCTTTTCGGGCCTTCTCGATGAGCTCCGGCTGCCCCTCGGTGGTGAGCATCAGGATCGGGACGCCGGACGCGAGGCCCTTCTCCCGCAGGCTCTGGATCATCTCGATGCCGTTCATCACGGGCATGTTCACGTCCGCGATGATCATGGACAGCTCGTCCTTGTGGGCGGCGACGGAGGCGACCGCGTCTCGGCCGTTGTCCGCTTCCAGCGTGCCATAACCCGCGCCCGACAGGAGGATGCCAACCTGCTGGCGGACCGTACTCGAATCCTCGACGAGAAGAATTTTCTTGGCCATGTGACGTGTCTCCTCTTGCGTGTACGGCCGACCGGCTCAGAACAACAGCACTTCGCCCTCGGGCTGCGGATCGGGCATGTTCACTTCCTCGAGCTCCAGCGCCGTATCGGGGGCGAGCGCGTCGAAGAGCACGACGAGCCGGTCGGGCCCCGCGGCGAACAGGAGCCGCCGGAAGCCCTCGCTCTGCTCCTCCCTGGCGCGCAGGTGCTCGCCGATCGCGGCGCTCGGCGTCGAGAGCACGATGACCAGCCCGAGGTGGCGCAGGCGGTTCTTCACCCGCCCGAGGAGCTGATTGGCGAGCTCGCTCGCCCAGTCGCACACCATATCTTCGTCGATCGCGCGCCGATCTCGCAGCGGGTGGCAGCGCGTGATGAGCGCCACGGGCGCGACGATCGTCAGGCTCCCGCGAAGGTGGTCGCCCGTGAAGCCGATGAAGGAGACCACCGCGTTGCCCGGCGTCGCCTCCGACGTCCCGTCGTCCAGCCGCCGGAGCTCGACGCCGTTGTCGCGAAACAGGTGGACGCACGACGTGGCGAGCTCCTCATGGATGCGGTCCCAGCTCTCCGAGTTCATTCCCCTCTCCTCGATATCTCGCTCTGCATTGTCGATGTGCTCACCGTGTCACGCGCTCCCCGACGCCATGCCCGGGCTCGATCCGCCCCGCGAAGGGGGGGGTACCAGCGAGCCTCGCCTGCTCGAAGGCGGCAGCGAGGCGGTCAACGGCACGCCCGCGGCGTCGCTCGGCTCTCGAGAGAACCGGAAGCGGAAGGTCGTCCCCTTGCCGCGGTCGGTGTCGAGCTCCACCCGGCCCGCGAGCCGCCGGCACTCGTGGAGCGCGACGCCGAGGCCGACGCCGCGGCCGGAGACGTCCGTGACCTGCTCGGCCGTGCTGAAGCCTGGAGCGAACAGCGCGGCCTCGAGATCTCGCCGCGTCGCGCTCGGCAACCCGACGGCCGCCGCCTTCTCGCGCACGCGCTCCCAGTCGATGCCCGCGCCGTCGTCGCCGATCTCGATGACGATCTCGTCCGCCGTCATCCGCGAGCGGAGCGTGAGCGTGCCTCTCGACGGCTTGCCAGCCGCCTCGCGCACCTCCGGCAGCTCGATCCCGTGGTCCATCACGTTGCGCACGACGTGGCCCAGCGCCTGCCACATCCCGGCGAACCGCGGCGCGGCGAGCCGGACGCCCCCGGCGTCGATACGCACGTCGGGCTTCGGCTTGCCGAGCTTCCGGGCCAGCGTCTCGGCCTGGTCCTTCATCCGGTTGAACCGCACCTCGGTCCGCTCGTCGCGGAGGGCCGCGATGGCCCGCTCGATCTCGGCGGGGTCGCGGCGCTGGCGCACCATGTCGAGCAAGGCGTCGATCTCCTCGTGGCCGACGTCGGCGCGCGAGGACTGCGCCGTCGACACGAGCAGGACGCTCACGCGCCCCACGAAGGCGAGCCACGCGTCCCTCAGCGTGTCGATCTGCTCGTCGGACGGCAGCGCGCGCTCCTCGACGACGAAGCTCTCGATCTCGTGCGCCACCCGCGCCACGCTCGTCACGTCCCAGAGCCCGGCGTTCCCCTTGATCGTGTGCACGAGGCGCATCACCTCGTCCACCTCGGCGGTGGACCGCGCGCTCACCGCGTCGACGAGCTTCGTCGTGTCGTTGACGAAGCCGATGAGGCCGAGCCGATCCTTCACGGCGCGCTCGAACACCTGGATATACTCGTGCTGCTGCTCGGACTCCCGCACGGAGGCGATCGTCGAGGTGACGTCCGTAATCACCATCAGCGCCCCGCTGAACTGGCCCTCTCCCGACAGGATCGGCTTGAAGCCGAGCGCGAGGTAGCGGCCCTCGCGGTGCAGGGTCTTCGGGAGCTGGTCCAGGACGACCTCGAGCGGCAGGAAGTCGTCGCACGCGGCCTCCCACCCCATCCTGAGGAACGCGCGGACCCGGAGATCGTGGCCGGCGATGCGATCGGCGAAGTGCTCGTCGGGCGCCGGAACGCCGAAGAGGCGCTCGAAGGCGGCGGAGTGCACGGGCTCCATCGTGCCGTCTCGATGGATGGTCACGAGGGCCTGATCGACGTTGTCGAGGACGAGGCGCATCTCCCGGTTGCGCTTCTCGAGCTCCGAGGTCCGCTCCGCGACCGTGGCCTCGAGGTTCTGCCGGTGGCTCTCGAGGACCTCGTCGCGCGCCTGGATGCCCGCCAGCATCTCGTTGAACGCGTCCGTGAGCGCCCCGAACTCGTCGTCGGCGGTCTTGCGGGCGCGCGTCGTGTAGTCGCGCGTCCGCCGGACGTGGGCCGCGGCCGCGCCGAGGACCTCGAGCGATCGCGATATCCCCCGCACGAGGACCAGCGCCAGCGCGACCGACACGAGGAGCACGAGCGCCGAGACCGCGACGCCGTCGCGCACCGTCCTCCGCGTGTCCGCGACCCTGACCGCCGCGGCGCGCCTCATGCCGGAGATCGCCTCGTGCTCGATCGCGGCGAGCCCGTCGACGCGCCCCTGCTGCGCCTCGAACCACGCGTCGTGGTTGATGGCCAGCGACTCGTCCGTCGACGCGATCGCCGCGGCGCGCAGCTCGTCGGCGCGCTGCACGCGCGGGTCGGCGCGGGCGGCGTCATAGAGGGCTCGCGCGGGCTCCGACGCGTTGGCGATGAACTCCTCGTGATAGAGCTGCTCCTCCGTCATCAGCGTCACGAGCGTCTTGAAGGCGCCCGGCTCGAACTGGGTGGACGCGAAGGCGTGCGCGAGCAGCGCGTGCTGGCGGCTGGCGCGCTCGGCAAACTCGTTCACGGCGACGATCGACTGGATCCTGCGCAGGAGCTCGCCTTCGTCGCTCAGCTCGGAGAGCCCGGCGTTGGCCCGGATGAGGCTTATGTTGATGCCGCCGAACAGCTTCAGCACGGCGTCGAGCGACACCGTCTTCGCGTCGGCCTGGCCCCGGAACGCGCCGAGCTCGCCGACCTTGGCGCGCGCCTCGGCGAGATCGCGGGCGAGCCGGGGCGGCAGCCCCGAGAGGTCGCGCTCGGCCAGGAACGCGTCGAGATGGCCGAGGCTCTCGTCGGTCGCCGCCCGCGCGTCGTGGAGCTGGCCCCTCGCGCTCAGGAGCGCCGCTGCGCGGTCGAACGGCGGCGCGACGCGCCGCTCGCCCTCGGAGTCGCCCGCCTCCGGAGGCCGGGCCTCCAGCCCCTCGACCAGCGCCGTCCACGCCCGCTCCTTCTGGAGAGCGTGCAGCGGCTTCGCCATGATCGACGAGAGCTGCGCGAGGTCCTCTATGGAGCCGATCCCCGCCGCCCTCGCCGCCTGCTGCCGCGCATCGCCGACGATCATCGCCGCCAGCAGCAGGGCCCCCGCGACGGGGACGCCGGCGAGCGACCACAGCTTCAGTCGAATCGAAGCGCTACGCAATGTCGGCATGCACCCGTCCCCCTGGCGTGGCCCGCGCGGCGCCGCGGCCGCGCGCATTTCGTGTGCTTCGCAACAAGGGGTCTTGCGCGAACGCCTGTCCCCCCGCGCGGAGCGCTCAGCACGAGCACCGGGCGAGCTGAACCCCGCGCGCGACGCTGAACATGCAAACGACTATCGACGCGTGCACACGTGGAGTCCTGATCGACGTTCGCCCGCACACCATGTGTGCTCTCCTGATTCACGTTCTTTCCTGTTGTGACGTCTCACCTACCGTGGCGCGTCGGAGCGCGGCGGAGCGCGGCGAGTTCCCCCCCGCTCTCGTTGCTGGGCATGCTACGCGTGAAGCTCGCGAGTCCGCAAGAGCGCGTGCGACGTCGGCTGGGGCCGCAACGAAGGCTCTGCTAACGGGGAGAAATCAATGATGGTGGGTCGGAGTTCACCGCGGCGAGCGCGGGAACGGCGCCTCGCGCGCGCGGCGACACCCGCCACCGCCGCTGCCGGCGGCGGCGCTGGCGGCGCCTAGAGAGCGCGGAGCAGGCGCCGCGCGAGAGCGCTCAGAACAGGATCACCTTTCCATCGAGCGGAAGCGGCGATGAGTTCGAGAACACCAGCGAGCTCTCGTCGAAGTCACCGCCCACCGAGACGACCACCTCGCCCTTCAATGTCCGGAAAGCATAGCGGAAGAGCTGCTTGCTCCCCCGGTACCGACGCTCCACGTCGCTCGCGCGGCGCAGCTGCGGCAGCTCGGTGTGAAGCGAGATCTGGAACCGCGCGAGGCGGCTCTTCACCTTTCCCATGAGCTGATTGGCGACCTCGCGCATCCAGTCGTCGACGCTATCGAGCGCGGGCGGCAGCCCCGTCATGGCGCGAAACACGTCAGCGCTGGCCGACAAGGCCAGGACGCCGGAGAAGCCGGGCGCGGCGAACTCGACCGTGCTCGCAGGGTCGCTGTGGACCCGCGCCTCGTCGCGGCCCTCTCCGCTGTCCGCGGGCGCGATGGCGACGCCGTAAAAGTGGAAGAGCTCCACTGTCGCCCCCTGAACGAGGACGTCGATGGTTCGCACCTTGCGGGACGAAGGAGACCGTGAAGCAGGCGACCTCTCGCTGGACGGGCCGGAACGCCCAGGCCCGGACGGCTGCCCGACTCGAGGCGGCAGGCTCGAGTCGCGCCCCTCGGCGCCCGGGCGGTCATGGGCGCCGTTCCCCGACCTGATGTCGGACTCGCCTTCCCGTGTCGTGCCCCACCGCCGCATGGCAAACGTTCAAATTAGCTCATCTGTCCCTTGAGGACCATTACAGTTCTCGGACAGGATTCACGAGCACGCGAGGGCTCATCGAACCACGTTTGACCACGCTCGTCAACGTTCGGCAACGATTGGCCACACTTGGCCGCACTTGGCCACCCGTAAGCGCCCTCACATACCCCGCTCACCGGACGCTGCTCTTTACAGGGGTGTTACAAGGGTAGCCGGCAGCGAGCGCAGCGCACGGGATCCGCGAGGAGATTGACTTCGGCGAAAGTTCCAGGATCCCTGTTCGCCCAATGATGAAGCGCAGAGATTTCCTTCGAGCCACGCTCGTCACCGCCGGGGCGCTGGTCGTCCCGGCCTGCGGCGACGGCACCGAGACGATCAACCCGGTCGATACCGAGCGCGAGCTCGCCGACGGCGCCGAGTTCTTCCCCCAGTCGGTCGCCTCCGGCGATCCGCGCCCTGGCAGCGTCGTCCTCTGGACCCGCGTGCAGGACGGCGCAGCGGACCTCGAGCTCGAGCTCGAGGTCGCGACCGACGCCGGGTTCGCGCAGCGGGTGGCGATCGAGGCCGGACAGGCGAAGGTGAAGGCGCTCGCGAAGCACGATCACTGCGTCAAGGTGAAGGTACGCGGCCTCTCCGCGGGCACGGTCTACTACTACCGCTTCATCTACGTGAAGGGCGACACGAGCTACGCGTCTCGCGTGGGGCGCACAAAGACCGCGCCGGCCGAGGACGCCGACGTCAAGGTCCGCTTCGCCTACGTGTCGTGCCAGGATTACGTGGGGCGGTACTACAACCCCTACCTGGCCCTCGCCCAGGAGGAGCTCGATTTCTTCGTCCACCTCGGCGATTACATCTACGAGACGGACGGCGATCCCAGCTTCCAGAGCACCACCGGGCGCCGCGTCGTCTTCACCGACTCGGCCGGCAGCATCGCCCTCGGCGACGGCGCCTACCACGCGGCGAAATCGCTCGACAACTACCGGGAGCTCTACAGGACATACCGCTCCGACGCGAACCTCCAGAAGGTCCACGAGAGCTTCGCGATGATCGCCACCTGGGACGACCACGAGTTCTCGAACGACTGCTTCGGCGCCACGGCCACCTATTTCGACGGCCGGCAGGACGAGACCGACGCGAACCGGCGCAAGGCCGCCAACCAGGCCTGGTTCGAGTACCAGCCCGTCGATTACGGCGACGACGTCGAGGTCGACCCGGAAGCCTCGCTCCCGGACCAATTCCGCATCTATCGCGACTTCGTGTTCGGCCGGCACGTTCACCTGGTGATGACCGATCTGCGCAGCTACCGGCCCGATCACCTCATCCCGGAGGACGCCTTCCCCGGCAGGGTCGTGCTCGATCAGGCGAAGCTCACCGCCGAGCTCGGGGAGGTCCCCGCGGTCGCCCTGCCCTACGTGGACGTGGAGACCTACGGCGACGGCATCTATGCGCCGGTCCTCACCGGGGCCGCGGAGACGCTCGGCTACGACCCTGCCGAGGTGACGGGGAAGATCAGCGTCGCCTTCATCAACGAGATCGTCGCCGCCGCGAACGAAGGTCTGCCGGCGGACGTGCAGATCCCGCTCATCGACCCGGCGGACGAGGGCCTGGAGCGGGGCATCGCCTACGTGGATTTCGGCAAGATCAGCGCGCACGGCATCATCGGCACCCGCTACTTCACGGCCAAGGACACCTTCGATATCTACGCTGCCGTCCGGTACAAGGAGACGGAGGGCGCGAGCGAGGACGTGATGGGCGCCAAGCAGGAGGCCTGGTTCCTCGACACCATGGAAGACTCGAAGGCGACCTGGAAGGTCTGGGGCAACGAGTTCTGCCTCGTCCAGCTCGCCGTCGATCTCAGCCCCTATTCCCTCCCCGCCCAGTTCAAGCGCAGCTTCTACATGAGCGCCGACGCCTGGGACGGCTTCCGCAACAAGCGGGACGAGCTGCTGGAGAGGCTTGCCGAGCTGGGGGGCGTCGTGGCGATCACCGGCGACGTCCACGCCTTCTACGCGGGGACGCCAGGGCTCAACGGAGATCCCACGAAAAAGATCGTCGAGCTCGTGGGCGGCGCCGTGTCCTCGGCGTCCTTCCGCGAGATCCTGACGAGCCAGGTGTCGGGCGATCCGACGCTGCGCGCGCTCCCCGGTGCCGCGGCGCTCGCCCTCAGCGTCGACTCGCTGCTCATGTCGAGCTCGACGAAGATCAACCCGCACCTCGCCCACGCCGACAGCCATGCCCACGGCTACGTGGTGGTCGAGGCGAGCGGGCAAGAGCTCCTGGCCGACATGCGGAGCATCGACGGCGCCGAGGCGCAGACCGACTACTCGGGGAGGAGCGGAGATCTGAAGATCCGCGGCAAGCGATTCCGCACCCTCCCCGGGGAGAGCGAGCTCTACCTGGACGACCACGGCGCCTGGAAGCGCTGGGATCAATCCACGCAGGCGTGGATCTGACGCTCGGCAGCCCTGGCGCCTCATCGCCCGAGGACGGGCGTGTTCACGGCATCAAGTGGAGCATCGCCATCATCCCCAGATCCGCGTGGTCGAGGATATGGCAGTGGAACATCCACATGCCGGCGCGATCGTCGAACGGGATGGCGATCCGCACCGTCTCCTCAGGCACGAGGTTGACGGTATCGCGCCATGCGCGCACGGGCGGCTCGGCGCCGTCGATGTCGAGCACTTGAAAGAAGAACCCGTGCAGGTGGAACGGGTGATCGTAGTTCGTGGTGTTCGTCAGCGTCCAGATCTCGACCGTGTTCGTCCTCGCAGACAGCATGAGACTGCCGTCCGTCTGGCCGTTGATCCCGAGCACCGCTCCTTCGGGGTCGCCCTGCTGCATGAACTCCACCGAACGTCCTTGCGCGCCCCTGGTGTCGATCGAGGCGATCTCGGCCAGACGCGCGGGGAGCGGCTGCGCGCCGCGCCCAGGAGGCTCGTCGACCAGATCGAGGCGCATGAGCTCCTTGGGCTTCTCCTCGGTCGGCAGGTGGAATCGATTCGCGTCGAGGAGCGGTATCACCACCGGCTCTCCCTCGACAGGCAGCATGTAGAGCTCGGCGCGCTCCCCCGGCGCGAGCTTCACCTCGTCCACCGGTAGCGGGCTCTCCGACAGGCCCCCGTCTCCGCCGATCAGCACGAGCGGCTGGCCGGGCACGGCGAAGCGGATGTAGCGGCTGCGCGCTGCGTTGAGCACCCGCCAGCGCTGCGGAACCCCCGCCCGCGCCGAGACCGTCGGCAGGATCTTCCCGTTGACAAGGACCTTCGAGCCCTCGCGACCGAAGTAATCGCCGAACCATCCGCTGGAGTCTGCAGGCGTGAGCGAGCCGTCTTCCTCGATGCCGATGTCGCTCATCACGAGCAGCAGCTCATCGCCGAGCGGCGCCTCCTCCACGGCGTCCTCGACCACGAACGCGCCGTAGAGGCCCGCGCCGACCTGGGCGCTCGAGCGAATGTGCGGGTGGTACCAGAACGTGCCCGCGTCGGGCACGGTGAACGAGTATTCGAAGCCCTCACCCGGCTCGATGGGCTTTTGCACGTGCTCCGTCCCATCCATGGCCGCCGGCACGCGCAGGCCGTGCCAGTGGATGGTCGTCGCCTCGGGCAGGTGATTCTCGAATTTCACAACCACGCGGTCGCCCTTCTTCGCGCGGAGGGTCGGACCGGGGAGCATCCCGTTATAGGTCCAGACCTCGGTCGTGAGCCCTGGAACCACCTCGACCTCGGCCACCCTGGCCTCGAGGTGCACCTCGACCACGCCGGGCGCGGGGTCGTGATCCTCGGCATCCGGAAGGCGCAGCGCGTCGTCCCAGCCCACCGGCTGCCGGAGGTCCGGCGGCGGCTCTTCCTCGCCGCACCCCCCGAGCTGGGCCACGAGCAGCACGAGCAGCACGAGAGCCGCGGACCTTGGCGCAAAGCGTGCCGAGGACACGCATCCTTTGCGCCCTGCGCAGGGCAAAGCACGTCCAATCCAACCCATGCGCCACGGCTCTGCAAGGCATGTGCAAAGCATGATCCGTCACGCAGCCTTGACATCTTCGGATTGTTTTGGTTTTGCTTTTCCCCCGTGCATCCGGCGCGGATTCTTGGAGGAATGCGATGGAATCTGGGTGGATGCAGATCTCACGGTGCAGGTCGCCTCGATCGCTTGATGCAGCGCAGCGGGGGGCGCTCCGATCTCGGCACGTCCCGCTCGCGTTTGCGGCCGCGCTGACAGCGCTGTTCGGCGGCTGTGCCGATGACACGGGAGGAGCGCCGCCGAGCGGCTCCGGGGAGGAAGCGGGCGCCACGTCGGGCACGGTGAGCGCGGGCGGAGGGCTCGCGTCAGGCAGCGGAGGCGGCGAAACCGGCGCAGGCGGCGGCGCGGGCGGCGACCCCGGCCCCGCCAGCACGGGCAGCGGCGCGGGCGGCGACCCCAGCCCCGCGGGCGCGGGCGCAGGCGCGGGCGCGGGCGCGGGCGCGGGCGCGGGCGGCGGCGGCGGGGGCGCCGGTCCTGCGTCCATCTGCCCGGGCGGGCCCTACGCGGCCGATCCGATGCCGGTGGGCGGCGGGCCGAAGCTGGTGCGAGGCGGGTTCGACTACGTCGAGGGGCCGGTCTGGGTCGACTCGCTCGGGGCGCTGTTCTTCTCGGAGATCCATCCCGAGGCGGCGAACCCGCCGCCCCTCAACGGCCCGCGGGCGACGATCCAAAAGCTCACACCGCCGGACGCCATCGAGGTGTTCATCGAGAACAGCGCGACGAACGGGCTGGGCATCCACAGCGATGGGAACCTCATCGCCTGCACCCACGACACGCGGAGCATCTCGGTGTTCGACCTCGGCTCGAAGCAGCGGCGATCGGTCGCCGAGCGCTACATGGGAAAGCGCTTCAACTCGCCGAACGACGTCGTCGTCCGGAGCGACGGCAACGTCTACTTCACCGATCCCACGTTCCAGCTCAGCGGCCAGTCGGAGCTGCCGACCTCCCTCTACCGAGTGTCCCCGTCCGGCGAGGTGAGCGTCGTCGACACGCTCGTCACCCCGAACGGGGTCGCGCTCTCGCCGGACGAGGGCGTGCTCTACGCCGACGAGTTCGACCGCGGCCGGGTCAGAAAGTACACGCTGCAGCCTGATGGATCGGCCGGCCCGTCGTCCGAGCTCGCAGGGAACCTGCCGAAAGCCGACGGTATGGGCGTCGACTGCGCGGGCAACCTCTACGTCGGCTGGCGCGACGGCGTCGAGATCATCGCGCCGAGCGGCGCGAGGCTCCGCACGATCCAGGGCGTGGGCGAGGCGTCGAACATCGCGTTCGGCGGGGCCGATCGGAAGACGCTCTACATCACCGGCGGCAGCTCGCTCTACGCGATCGAGATGAACATCCCCGGCTACCCGTACTGAACGCAGCGCGCCTGCCAGGCGAGGCGAGCTCTGCCCATCACCGCCCCGCGCGACGGGCCCCCTCCCGGGGGGCCCGCGGCGGCACGGCGCGCGCTACAGCCCGAACGCGCCGATCGTGAGCGCCTGGCCGTCGTTGCGCGCCCTGGCCTGCTGGTGGGGCGTGTACTGGTGCTCGACCGCCGGGAGGCCGTCGAGGGAGGCGCCACCGCCGATGAGCGGCGCGCTCGTGGCCGGGATGAAATCCTGGTCCGCCGCCGACGCGAACGGCGGATCGACGCCGAAGAGCGAGCCGTCCAGGCCGTCCACCCGCCCGACGACCTTCACCACCTCCCTGACGGGATCGAACGGCAGCCACCCGTTCGTCACCCAGTTCCCGGCCAGGGTGAGCTCGCCCGCGGCCAGACCGTCGCGATCGCCGAGGAAGGTGACCGCGCGGATCTCGGTCGGCACCAGGCTGCTGGCGAACACGTTGTTGCGGGCGTCGATCCGCTCTTCGTTGGTCGAGGCCTCGAACACCGCAGAGCGATTGTAATCCTCGTACGTGTCGTTCTCGACGAAGACCGTGTTGGCGAAGAAGTGGAGCGTGCCCTTCCTGTAGTACTCGGTCTCCCCGCTGTCCCCGCCATAGTGGATCATGGACGCGCCATAGCCGGTGCGCAGGAGCACGTTGCCATAGATGAAGGTCTCGTGGAACGACGGCAGCGCGATCGTGTCAGTCGCCTCCTGCGCGTCCACGAGGTCGATCAGGTGGGCGCCGTCCTCGATCCAGTTGTACCGGATCACGACGCCGGCCGAGCGCTCCTTGATGTTGTTGCCGTTGCCGCCGCGCGTGGGGCCGAAGCGGTTGAACTGGTAGACGACGTTCGAGGCCTCGTTGTAGACGTTGTGCTCGTTGTAATTATCGAGGCTGCCGTTGTCGTGGATGTAGTTCGACTCGATGAGCACGTTCGTGGTAAGGATGTCCCCGCCGGACGTGCCGATGAAGAGGCCATTGGCATTCTCGTGCACCTCGCAGGCGCGAACGGTCACGTGATCGCCGCGCTCCACGAAGATGCCGGCCGCGTTGCCCGAATAGGCCGTGTTCGATCCTGCCTTGTCGGTGAAGCTGTAGGGGGGTGAAGCGTTCTTGATCTCGAGCCCTTCGATCGTGATGTGGGTGGGCTCGAGCTCCTCCGGATCGTCGTGCTTGTGCCCGACGATGATGAGCCCCCGCACCTGGTGGCCAGTGAAGGGGAACTGGAGCTCGGGCCGGGTGGTGGCGTCCTCGCCGTCGATCACCGGCAGCTCGCCGTTCGGCCCCGGGACGCCGCAGACCCGGATCGGCTGCTCCGCGGTCCCCTGGCCGCCGACCATGATCTTCTCGTGGTACCCCTCGGCACGCCAGAAGATGCGCACGGTGTCGCCGGCGACGAGCGATTCGAGCGGCACGTCGCCGATCGCCTCGAATTCCTTGCCAGGACCGACCTGGTAGTCCGTACCGCTTCCGACGTGAGTGCAATCGATGTGCACCGGCGGAATGTTCACCACGGGCGGGGGGAGCGGCGCCGGACCGCTGCGGCCGGCCGTCGTTCCGCCAATTTCGCCGGTGCAGCCGGCGGCGAGGAGCAGTCCCGTCATGCAGGCTCGAACTCTCACAGAGGCCTCCTCAAATCTGCTATTGCTAGCGATGTTGTATTTTTACACAGAGCGCGCACGCTCCGCGGTGGACCAAGATGACACGTCGGCGCTCGTTGTCATTGGCCCGGAAGGCGTTTCTTATCGCGGATTCCGTGCGTCGGTGGGAGGATGTGTCCCCGCGCTCCCGGACGGCCCGGTGAAGAGGGGGTTGTCGCGCCTCGGGGGTAGCTTGCTCATCGCCCGCTCCGCCATGGCGGTAATGGTGAGCGACGGATTTACGCCCAGGTTCGAGGGCACCATCGAGCCGTCGACAACATAGAGCCCCTCGTGGCCGAACACCTTGTTGTGCTGGTCGATCACCCCGCGCTCGGGGCTCTCGGCGATGGCGCAGCCGCCGAGGATGTGCGCCGTGGTCGGCACGTTGAGCACGGCTTCATTGAGGGCGTTGCGCGGGGTGCCGTCCATCAACACGGCGAGCCGCTTGCCGACCTCGTTGGCGACGGGGATGTACGCCGGCGGCTTCGGCTGGTCGGGCGGCCTGCGGGTCGTCATGCCGCCGCGCTTCCAGACGAGCTGCATGTAATTGTCCAGCGTTTGCATCACGAGGAGGATCGTGGAGCGCCTGGCGAACTTGAACGGCAGGAGCCCGGAGATCAGGTCGATGGGATGGATCAGCCGCCGCCCAAGCCAGCGCAGCCAGCGCGGCAGGCCCGGCGCGTCGTCGGTGAGCACCGTGCCCAACGCACCCATCACGTCGGAGCCGGCCGGGTAACGCACCGGCTCGATATGCGTGCGTGCGTCCGGGTAGATGCCGCTCGTGATCGCGATGCCACGGGAGTAGTCGACCCGATCGTCCCTGGCCGTCACCCCGAGGATGACTTCGCTGTTGGTGCGCACGTAATGGCCGAGCTGCGGGGAGAGATGGGGCAATCGGCCCTCCGCCTTCGCCTTCAGCAGGAGCTTCACCGTGCCGAGCACACCGGCGCTGAGCACCACCGCGCGCGCCCGGAGCGTGCGGCGACGCTTCCTGAGCAGCGCGGTCGAACGCTCCAGGGTGAGCTCGTAACCGCCGCCCGGGAGGGCGTCGAGGGCGGTGACCAACGTCTCGGGCTGGATGGTGCAGCCCTTCTTCTCGGCCAGATACAGGTAGTTGAGATCGAGCGTGTTCTTGGCGCCGAAGCGGCAGCCCACCATGCAGCCGCCGCAGTGGACGCACGTGGAGCGCTCGGGCCCTTCGCCGCCGAAGAACGGATCCGGCACGCGCTGCCCCTCCTGCTCGCCCTCCTTCGCGAAGAGCACGCCCACGCTGGCGACGTGGAATGTGTCCCCACGGCCCATCTCGTCGGCGATCTGCCGGAGCTGCCGATCCGCCGGCCAGAGCTTCGGGTTCGGGGTCACGCCGAGCATGCGCTTCGCGGTCTCGTAGAAGGGCATCAGCTCGTCGCGCCAGCTCGTGCCGGCGGGCCAGCCCGGGCTTGTGAACGCCTCGGGCGGGGGCACCAGCAAGGTGTTGGCGTAGACGAGCGAACCGCCGCCCACCCCAGCGCCCGAGAGGATGAGCGTGTCCCTGAGCAGCGTCAGCCGCTGGATTCCGTGACAGAGCAGCCTGGGCGCCCAGAGGAACTTCCGTACATTCCAGTTGGTCTTCGGGAAATCCTCCTTTTGCCAGCGCTTGCCGCACTCGAGCACGGTGACGCGATAGCCCTTTTCGGCGAGGCGCAGCGCGGAGACGCTGCCGCCGAAGCCCGAGCCCACGATGGCGAAGTCGACGTCGAAATCCATGCCTCCCGCTTCTCGCGGCGAAGTATGGCCCAGCTGGTCTCCGGAGCCCACACCGTCGGAGGCGGCTCGGCCTCGCGGATGCGGCGCCGGCCATCCCGCGTCACCGCGAGCGGCGCGCGCCGCCGCAGGGAGGCGCGCGCCTCCGCAGGGACCTCGGACGCCGGAGGACGGTCTCGTCGCCTCTCGACGTCTGCGTGCGCCCAGGCCAGCCACGGTGCTGGTCGGCTGCTCCCTGCGCAGCAGCGTCGCGCGGCCGCGCGCGGCGAAACGCCTCCGCCCGCGGCTCCCACCGCTGGTACGCCCCGTGCGTGACGCCGCAGCGGACGAGGAGACGCGACGCATGGGCCATCCGACCATCTACCCCACCGGGGTCACCCTCTATGATCCGGACCGCAGCTGGAACGGCTATACGATCTTCCAGGCCGCGGGGCTCGGCGCGCTGCTCATCGACATGAACGGCCGCGAGGTGCAGCTCTGGAGAGGGCTGCACGGGTTCCCCAACAAGCTCCTTCCCGGCGGACAGGTGTTCGGCAGCACCGGGGAGCGCAACCCGCAGCACGGGGCGCAGGACCAGATCGACCTCGTCCAGGTCGACTGGGAAGGCAACGTGGTGTGGCGCTTCGATCGCCTCGAGCACATCCACGATCCCGGCGAGGCGCCGCGCTGGCTCTCGCGCCAGCACCACGACTTCCAGCGGCAGGGCAATCCGGTCGGCTACCACGCGCCCGGCCAGGATCCGCTTGTCGACCGGGGGAGCACCTTCCTGCTCGTGCACGAGAACGTGCGGAACATCGCCATCTCCGAGCACCCGCTGCTCGACGACAAGATCGTCGAGGTGGACTGGAAGGGGAACGTCGTCTGGCAGTGGCGCGCCCATGAGCACGTCGAGGAGCTGGGCTTCGACGAGGCCGCGCGCGCCGCCCTGCGCCGCGACCCCAACCTGCGGGCGCCGGGCGGGAGCGCCCTCGGCGCGAGCCCGGCCCCCGGGGGGATCGGCGACTGGCTGCACATCAACTCGCTGTCCCTGCTCGGGCCGAACCGCTGGTACGACGCCGGGGACCAGCGCTTTCACCCGGACAACCTGATCTGGGACGCGCGCGAGGCGAACATCATCGCGATCGTCGACAAGAAGACGGGGCGCATCGTGTGGAAGCTCGGCCCGCGGTACGACGGCAGCGAGGCGGAGCGCCGGCTCGGCTGGATCATCGGCCAGCACCACGCGCACCTCATCCCGCGCGGGCTGCCGGGCGAGGGCAACCTCCTCGTCTTCGACAACGGGGGCTGGGCCGGCTACGGCGCCCCCAACCCAGGCGCGCCGAGGGGCCTCAAGACGGCCTTGCGCGACCACTCGCGGGTGCTGGAGATCGACCCCACGACGCTGGAGATCCGCTGGCAGTACACGCCCAAAGAGGCGGGCTTCGTGATGCCGCTCGACGCGGCGCGCTTCTACAGCCCCTTCATCAGCAGCGCCCAGCGGCTGCCCAACGGCAACACGTTGATCACCGAGGGCTCCGACGGCCGCATCTTCGAGGTCACCGCGGGGCACGAGATCGTCTGGGAGTACATCAGCCCTTACTGGCGCAAACCGCCGCTCAGCCTCAACCTGGTATACCGGGCCTACCGGGCGCCGTACGCCTGGGTGCCCCAGCTCCCGGCGCCCCGGCAGGCGCCGGTGCCGCGGATCGATGTCACAACCTTCCGCGTCCCGGGCGCGGCGCCCCTCGGCCGGGACCGGGTGGTGGAGCTCCGCGGCGCCCAGGGCTACGCCGCCGAAGCGGATTTCTGCGTCACGCCCGCGGAGGGGAGCGAGGCGGGGAGATGAGTGGCATCAAACGGACCTGCGCGCGTGCGCGCACGAGCTCGGCGTGCTCCCGTGCGCCTCGCGGCGCAGCGAGCTCGGCCTGTCGATCGCCGCGCGGGACGAGGAGCCCGCGCCGGTGATCGGCGCGGGGCCCGTGGGGGCGCCCCGGGAGGCGCTGAGCGTGGTGGCCGAGCCTGGAGGCGAGGAGGCGTCGACGGCCCTGCTCTGGCGTGCGTAGCGGCCTGCTCCCCTGTCAGGATCTCCTCCTTCGACCGAGAAAGGAATCGCCATGACGCCAAGGACGCTGAGATGCTCCTCTCTTCTTGGCGTTCTTGGCGTTCTTGGCGCCTCCGCGGTTCGAAATTCCGCTCTCTTCTGGCGGGTTCAACCCGTTTGTCGCGCTAGCGGCAGATACCTGTGATGCAGTTCTGTCCGTCGGCGCAGGCGGTGCCGCACGCTCCGCAGTTGCTCTCATCGTTGCTGAGGTTCACGCATCGCGTTCCGCAGTACGCCAGCCCCGCATTGCACGTGCACTCGCCAGCGGTGCAGAAGGAGCCGCCGCCGCACGTGTTGCCGCACGCCCCGCAGTTGAACTGGTCGAGGTTCGTGTTGACGCAGAGCGGGTCGCAGTAGGTCTGCCCCGCCAGCGGGCACGTGCAGGTGCCGGCCTGGCAGGTCGAGCCCGCTCCGCACCTGGTGCCGCAAGCCCCACAGTTCATGTTGTCCGTCTGCGTATCGACGCACAAGGGATCGCAGAACGTCTGGGCCGGGGGACACAGAGGTTCGCTCGACCCACCCTGTCCCCCCGAGCCGTCAAGGCCACCTTGCCCCCCCGCACCGCCGGTACCAGTGGCGCCGCCCGCGCCGCCATCACCGCTCCCGCCTTGCCCTCCGGCGCCGCCGGTGCCACCCGCGCCGCCTTGTCCTCCAGCGCCGCCGAGTCCGCCCGCGCCGCCAGCGCCGCCCTCGCCCTGCCCTCCGGCGCCGCCGAGCCCGCCCGTGCCCCCCTGCATGTCTCCACCGCTCCCCGCGTCCCCCCCAGCAGCGCTACTCGCGCTCGTGGTGGCCGAGGCTGAGGTGGCGCTCGTCTCCTGGGTGCTCTCGCTGCTGCTGCATCCGAGCATCGGTACCGAACAGACGCCCACGCCCGCCAGCCAACCCAGGATCCACATGTTCACGCGTGCACGATGCATCTCGTCCTCCAGATGTAAGAGGTAAGTGGAGCCGTGCCGACACCATGGCTTGCTCTAGGCAGCTTCGACGACTCCCATGGACCGCTGTCGCTGCGGGCGGCGCGGGCGGCTCAGCTTTTTCTGATCACGGGTCCGAAAAACGACAGCCTCTGTTCGGGGAACCACGGAGAGCCCAGGACGGGACCTTTGCCCGACGCCTCGCGTCCCCTACATGGCGGATGCACCCGCATTCAGCAGGGCACGCCTGAGCACGATAGCGGCCGACCGGCCCCGTCCTTCACAAAGCGAGGAGGCGCGCAACTCGCACTGTTGCGACCCCACGGCGGTGTCGACCCACGGCCACGGTCAACGGCGCACATGCAACGATGGGCTCCGCTCCTAGCGCAGGGTTGGCCTCCTCTCCCGATTCGGCAGCACCATGGCGGCCGCCGTACACGCCAGGGCGAAGATCCCCAGAGCTCGAGCGCCGCCTGCTGAGCAGCGGGCGGCGCTACTCCTCAGCCATTCTCCATCTCAGACTCGTCATCACTACTCTTCATCTCGGTGTTCGGCGTGGGCCGGGATACATCGTCTTCCTGCCGCAACCCCGAATACACAACGAAGGATCCCGCGACCGGCAATAGCCATATCAGCGCGCTTTGCAGGAGCTTCTGATCGCGCGAGTACAGCTCGCTCCGCCACAGGCGCACTGTGATGAACACCTGAGCGAGCATCGCCGCGGCGACTGCTGTCCAACCGAGGATCGAACGCATGACGTGCAGCGTAGCCGCCATCCGCCTGACGCGCCCCGGCCAGCGCGTCGAGCGGGCTCAGCCGGCGCCTTGGCCGGGATCCAGCGGCGCGCCGCCGGCCGAGCGCGGCCGCCTCCGGTAGCGCAGCCGGCTCACCGGCAGCCCGTCGGCTATCGCGTGGTGCTCGCGGGGGCTCCGCGCGCCGTACGGGTTCTCGGCGAGGTGCGGCGAGCCGGGCGCGTCGCCCGCCGGCTCGAACGCGGGGTGCGCGCCGATCTGCTCGGCGTAGAGCGCGCCGCGCTCCTCGACGTCGGTCTGCACGAAGAGCTCGCCGCCGTCGACGAGCAGGCGCGCCAGGCTGTCGAGCAGCCCCGGGCCCATCACGAGGCGCTTCGCGTGGCGCTTCTTCCACCACGGATCCGGGAAGTGCAGGAAGAACCGCGCGATCGACGCGTCGGGCCGGAGCCGCGCGAGCGCCTCGCGCGCGTCGGCGTTGAGCGCCCGCACGCGGCCCCCGAGGCCGCCCTTCCTCAGGCGCCCGTCGACGATGGCCGCCCACTTCAGGCGGATCTCCAGCCCCAGCAGGCGCGCCTCGGGGCTCGCCGCCGCGCGCTCGAACAGGAAGCCGCCGCGGCCGGGGCCGATCTCGATCTCGACGGGGCCGGCGCCCGGGAGCAAGGCGTCGATGGAGACGTCGTCGCCGTCGGGGAAGCGAGGCGCGTCGGCGTAGGGGTGGTTCGGGCGCGGCTGGAAGACCATGGAGCCCCGGCGCTCTACCAAATGCGCGCCGCCCCCGCGCGGGAAATCCGCCGGCCGCCCCGCGCGGGAAATCGCTGTCCCCGGGCGGCACGGTGGTATGCGTCGGGCGCCATGGCGGCTCCCCCGGCCCCCTCCCGGCTGCGCGCCCTCGCCGCGCGCGCCCTCCCCTATGCGCCCGCCCTCGCCGCGAGCGGCGCGCTCGGCGCGCTCTGCGTCAGGGCCGTCCTTGCGCAGGCCGGGCGCCCGGCGCTGCCGCTCGACGACGCGTTCATCCACATGCAGTACGCCCGGCGGCTCGCGGAGGGCGGCTTCTTCAGCTTCGTCGCAGGCGACGGCTACTCGAGCGGCGCCACAAGCCTGCTCTGGCCCGTGCTGCTCGCCCCCTTCCACGCGCTCGGCCTGCACGATCTCTCCCTCGTCTACGCGCTCTGGGCGCTCGGGCTCGTGTTCCACGCCGCGCTCGCCGTCGAGACCGCGCGCCTCGCGCGACCCCTCGCCGGCCCCGCGGCCGCGGCCGGCGCGGGCGCGATGTGCGCCGGGTTCGCCGCGTTCGCCTGGTTCGCCTGGAGCGGGATGGAGACGGTCGCCTTCGCCTGGATCCTCACCCGCACCGCCCGCCTGGCGGCCGCCCTCTGCGAGCCGGCTCCGCCAGAGCCCGCCGCGGACAGCGCAATCGCCGCGCAGCCGCCCGCCTCCGCGCAGCCGTCCGCCGCCTCCTCGCAGGCGCCCGCCTCCGCGCAGCCGTCCGCCGCCTCCACGCAGGCGCCCGCCTCCGCGCAGGCGCCCGCCTCCGCGCAGCCGCCCGCCGCCTCCCTCGCCCGCTCCCTCGCGCTCTGCGGCTTCATCGCGCCCCTGCTCCGCCCGGAGGGCGCGCTCGCCTCCCTGCTCGCCGCGCTCGCGCTCGCCTTCTCGGCGGCACGCTCCGCGCCGCCTCCAGCGCCCCTCCCGGCGCCGCCGTCGTCGCCCTCATCGCCGCCCCGCCGCGACGGCGCTCTCCTGCGGCGCGTCGGAGAGCGCCTTCTCGCCCTCGCGCCGCTCCTCGGTGCGCTCGTCGTCCCCGCCTTGAACCGGCTGCTCGCGGGCCACGCCGCCTCGTCGACGACCTCCGTCAAGTGGCTGATCGGCAACCCCAACTACGACGGACCGACGCTCCGGGCCGCCCTCCTCGACAACGTCCGGCTGCTCGTCACCGACGTGATCGACGGCGGTCAGTGGACAGCCGTGTTCCTTCCCAGGGGCTCCGCCGCCATCATCGCCCTGGGGGCGATCGCGCTCGCCGTGGCAGCGCACCGGAGAGGCCGCCCCGCGCACGCCGCGATCGTCGGCGCCCTCGCGCTCGGGACGCTGCTGCCCTGCACGTACCTGAGCTTCCTCTGGAACCGCGTGCGGTATGTCTGGCCCTTCGCCCCGGCGTGGATCGTCATGGCCGCCTGCCTCGCGCGCGAGCTCGGCGACGCCGCCCAGCGGCTCCGGCCCTCGCTCCACTACGTGACGCCCCTCGTCGCCGGCGCGTTCGCCGGCGCCCTGGCCGCGCGGCTGCCGTGGACCATCGACGATCTCGCCAACTCCGCCCGCGCCATCGATCGGCAGCAGGTCTGGCTCGGCCAGTGGGCCGCGCAGCACCTGCCGGAGGACGCCAGGATCGGCGTCAACGACACGGGCGCGCTCGCCTACTTCAGCGGCCGCAGGACCTTCGATGTCGTGGGCCTGACCACCGAGGGCGAGGCGCGCTACTGGGTGGCCGGCGCAGGCTCCAGGTTCGAGCACTACGAGAAGCTGCCTCCGGAGCGACGGCCGACCCATTTCATCGTCTATCCGCACTGGATGGCGTGCGCGCCGGTGCTGGGCCGCGAGCTCGTCGACGCCACCGTCGAGGACCAGGCCATCCTCGGCGGCACCACGATGATCGCCTACGAGGCGCGCTGGGACCTCCTCGGCTCAGGGGCGCTGCCGGTGCGGTCCGTGCCCGGCGAGCGGATCCTCGACGAGCTCGACGTCTCGGACCTCGAGTCCGAGGCGGCGCACGCCTACGCGCTCGATCCGCTCGCGGACCAGCGCAACATGGCGATCTCGCTCGCCGCACCCGAGAGCAGCGCGCCAGGGGAGCTCGACCCCACACGCCCGGAGCTCGCCGACGGCGGCCGGTACCACCGGACCACCGACAGCTTCGTCGCCCACCTCGCGGCGCCCCCCGCCGAGGCGCGCCTCGTGCTCCGGGTGGCCTCGGACGACGGCGCCGAGCTCGCCATCTCCGTGGCGGGCGAGGAGATCGGGACCGTCGACGTGCCGAGTGGACCGTGGGTGGAGCGGGCGCTGCCCCTCCCGGCCGCGCGCCTCTCGACACCGACCCCGATCGCGATCGCCCTGCGCCGCGGCGCCGGATTCCACGCCTTCCATTACTGGATCGCCGGGCGCTGACGCCGGCGGCCGCGAGAACGGCCCCGGGGACGACCACCCCACCTTCTCCCATCGAGCTCGCCGCATCGCGCCCAAGGAGCAACACCCGCTCACAAGGTGCGCTCTCGAGAGCGCTCCGGCGCCCCGTAGGCCCTCTCACATATCCAGCGTTCAGGACAGCCGTTGACGGATCCTGGCGTTCGTGTAGCATCGGGATGTTCGCACAACACAGCAAGTTGGCGAACAACTCAGAGAACGGCTTGTGGGGAGACCGGGCAGCACAAGCCCCCTGGAGCGGCCACGCCAGCGATGGCCGGCGGCCCAGGCGTGCTCCAGGACATCGGGCGACCGGCACGCCGGCTCGCCCTGAGCCTGTGAGCCCCGCGCGGCGCTCGAACGTGGGGGAATCGATGCGTAGGTCGGCTTTGCTCCTGTGCTCGCTGCTGTGCCCTCTCGGGGCGGCGGGCTCCGCGTGGGCGCAGACCCCCGGGAGCGAGGCGCTGGCCAGCGGCGATGACGGCGGTCAGGGGCAGTTTCTCTCGCTCGATCTCGAGGAGCTGCTCGACGTGAAGGTCTCGTCGACTGGCTTCTTCGAGACCGAGAGCAGGACGTCGACCGGGCAGGCGCGCCTCTACGACGCGCGCACGCTGAAGCTCTATGCCGTCCGCTCGCTCGACGACCTCTTGCAAGCCCACCAGCCCGGCGTCTTGATCGGCGAGCACGAGCGCACCTCACGCCTCATCGGCGTGCGCGGCGTGCTCATCGACAACAACGCCAAGACGCTCGTCATGGTCGACGGCGTGAACACGAACATGCGCGCCCATTTCGGCGCCATCGGGAGCACGCTGGCGGTGCCCCTCACCGGAGACATCGAGCGGGTGGAGGTGATCCTCGGCCCCGGCGCCATCGTCCACGGCTCCGGCGCGATCAGCGGCTTCGTCAACGTCCTCAGGCCCACGGGGATCACCCGCCCCGGGCTCTGGGGCAAGGCGTCCTATGCCTCCGGCGACACGCGCACGCTGGAGGCCAGCTACGGCGGCCTGCTCAGCGAGAAGCACAACGCCGATTACTTCCTCTACTTCGGCCACGCCGACAACGAAGGAGAGCTGCCCCCGGCGCCCCGGCCGAACACGGCAGAGCTGTACGGCAACGGCTACGCCGGCGTCGCGACGTCTCCCTACCTGCACCGCACGCGCGTCGACGCCCTCGGCGAGCCGAGCTACAAGGGCTTCGGCCGCTTCCGGTACGGCTCCGAGCGCAGCCCCGTCAGCGTCGATCTGCGGCTCGACTACGCGCAGACGTCGATGATGGGCAACGCCCCGAACAGGAGGACATCCCCCGATGAGCTCGTGGGCCAGTGGTCCGACAGCAACACCGGCCATGTGCGGCAGCGGAGGTTCGCCGTCACGCCGGAGCTCCACGTCCACCTGTCCAGGCAGCACAAGATCGAGCTGGTCCCCACCTTCTCGGCCTTCGAGACGGCCCTCGTCCCGGCCGGCTGGATCGCCGAGGAGCTGGCGAAGGCGTCGAGTCCTGTCGCCGGCGCAGGGCGCTTGCCGGTCGCGGGCCTCGGCGAGGAGCACCGGGACATCAAGGCGATCTACAAGACGACGGCGCTGCCGAACGGCCAGCTCGCCATCGGCGCGTCGGTGAGCAACAAGCGCTTCAACGGCCAGAGGTCCCGCTGGGGACGGCTCTACGGGACCGCCTTCGAGTCCCCGGACAGCTTCTCGTGGACCGAGCTCGCCGCCTTCGGCGAGAGCACGGCCACCTTCCACGATCTCACCGTCTCCGCGGGCGTGCGGTTCGATCACACCGAATTTGGAGAGCTGAACCTGCGCAAGGGCCTCTCGCGCGAGCCCGAGCCGGTGAGCAGCCCCTCCTACCGCGTGGCCGCCGCCTATGCGATCAGCGACACGCAGAACGTCAAGCTGTCCTACCAGAAGGGCTTCCGCTTCCCGGACGCCGCGTACTTCAACTGGCTCGAGCGATTCAACGCCGCCTTCGAGGACGAGCCCATCGCGCCGCTGCCCTCGCTCGTTCCGGAGTCCTCCCACCTCGTGGAGCTCGACTATGTCGTGGGCCTGCTCGACGAGCGCCTCGCCCTCGACGCCGCGCTCTTCTACGAGCACTACAAGAATACCCTCGGCTGGGTGTCGTGGGATCAGGTGCGGCCCGAGGACTTCGAGGACCACGTGGCCCACAACCCCAGGCACCCGTCCGCGGGCGGCTGGTGGGGCAGCTTCTCGAACAGCACCGCGGACGTCGGCGCCCTCGGCGGCGAGGTCGGCCTGATCGGCGATCTCGGCGGCGGGTTCGCGGGCGACCTGTGGTACAGCGTGACGAAGCCGTTCGGCGCCGAGAGCGACATCAACATCCTGACCAACTGGGACGGCGAGACCTGGGCCAACTACCCCATCCACCTCGTCAAGGGCCACCTGAGCTACGTCGCCAGCCGGTTCACCGCGGGGCTCGCCGCGACGTTCCGGACTGGCATGAACAGCCATGGCACCCGCGACGCGCCCGCCTACCACACGGAGGACCTGCCGCCCAGAGACCGGCTGGCGGCGCGCTCGGCGTTCAACCTCGACGCCTCCGTGTCCTTCTCGCCGCTCGACCGCGTCTGGGTCTCCGTGTTCGGCAAGAACCTCACCTTCAACAAGGTCCCTCCGCCGTCCTACGACCCGCGCCGGCTGATCATCACCACCGGTCGCCCCTACGTCGGCGCCTCGGTCGAGGCGGCTTACTGACGCCGCCGGCCATGCGCACGACAGCGACAGCAGAACCGACGTAACCGACGCAACCGACGCAACCGACGCAACCGACGCAACCGACATCAGAAATCTCCTGACACCGCGCAGCCCGACACGAATGCACCCCCCGGCATCAACCCTTGTGATAAATCGAGGACACCTTGTCCGAAGCCATCAGCCAGGTTCACGATCCGCTCGACCTGCACGACGACTCCTCGGACAAGGGCCTGCGCGAGAGGGCCGCTCTCGACTTCCTGCTCTTCGACCTGGGCGCGGTGACCTTCGCGCTGAGGGCGCAGCAGGTCGAAGAGGTCATCGCGTGGCGTGACCCCTTGCCGCTGCCGCGCACCGATCCCCGGGTGATGGGCATCCTCCAGGACCGGGGGAGGATCATCGTGATCGTGTCGGCCGCCCTCGCGGGGCCGGCGGCCGCCCCGCAGCGCATCGTCGTGTGCCGCTCTCCGCGGGGTTACGTGGGGTTGCCCGCGGCGAAGACGCGGTGTATCGCCGCGGTCAAGGTGTTCGGGGAGCCCGTGCCGAACGCCGTGCTCGACACCAGCGAGGGGGTGGTGACCTTCCTCGACGTGGCCCGCCTGCTCGACGCTCCCGACGGCGCGCCTCGGCCATCGGTCGCGACGCGGGAAGCTCAGGCCCTCTGGTCGACCCCATGAGCGTCCCGAGCTCCCGATCGCCTGCGTCCAAACCCAGGCCGCCGCTCGATTCGGTCGATGATGCGCCCCCGGCGAGCGTGGCCCCGTCGTCGCGGTCGCCGGCGAGCGCGCCAGTGCTCGTGATCGACGACAGCGAGATCGCCCGAGAAGAGGTGTCCCGCGTGCTGCGCTCGGCCGGATTTCAGGTGCTGGCGCTCCCCTCCCCCATCGGGGCGACGCAGGCCATCGTGCGGCTCAAGGCGCGCGTCGTCGTCGTCGACGTCTTCATGCCCACCATCCGTGGGGACCGGCTGCTCACCCTGTTCCGGAAGAACCAGCGGCTCGGGCAGCTCAGCGTCATCCTGATCTCCGGCCACTCCGAGCGGGAGCTCGAGCAGCTGAAGCTGGAGGTCCAGGCGGACGCGGTCCTCTCGAAGAGAAACCTCGATCGTTTGCCGGCCCTGGTCAAGCAACTCGCCGGAAAGGAACGTTGACGTGTGGACCGTGGTCGCCTGATGCCGCGCCCGTCGAGGCTTCGTCCGCGGTCACACAAGGCTCGCCAGCGGAAGATGGTGTCTCCGATCTCTTCGATTCGAATGCTGATGGCCGCGGCGCTCTTCACCACCGTGAGCGCCGAGAGCCACTCTGCCGCCTCCGTCCCCTACGAGCTGCGGGGCGCCATCATCCTGCGGTCGATCGGCTACGAGGGCGGGTTCGCGAGCCGCGCGGGCACGGCCGTGCTCGCGGTCGTCGGGGCGGAGTCGGGCGAGAGCGCGGTGGACGCGAGCGCGATGGCGGCCGTGCTCTCCAGGCTGGCCGCGAAGACGACCGTGGCCAAGCGTCCGGCGACCGTCCTGCGCGTGACGTACAGCGGAAAGGCCCAGCTGCAGGAGGCGCTGCGCGCCGCCGGCGCCGAGGTCGTCTATGTGGCGCGCGGGCTCGCCGCCGCCATCGCGGACATCCCTTCGCGCGAAGGCGCCGTCGTCCGCATCGTGGTGTGCGGCGACGGCGACGACACGAAGCGCGGCTGCGCCGTCGCCGTGGGGCTCTCGGGCGCCAAGCCCGAGCTCCTGCTGAACGTGAAGCACGCAAACGCCATCGGCCTCCGCTTCGATCCGCAGCTCCTCCGGCTCGCCCGCATCGTCGAGTGAGGCCCACGAGGCGCCGGTCGACGTCGGTCGACGTCGGTCACCGGTCACCGAACATCGCCGCTCGCAGGTTCACGGCTCACGATTCACGACTCGCCATCTCCCGTCTCCCCTCCAGCGTCCCTCGTTCAGCGTCCGCCATCCCCCACCCTCGCCCGCCATGCTCAACTTTCGCTCTATCCGCTGGAAGATCGCCGCCCTCGTCGCGTCGGTGGCCATCGTGCTGTCGGCGCTGGATCTGTGGCTGATCCCCGATCGCACCGCGCGGGCGAGCGAGGCCGAGCTGCGCGAGCGCGCCGGGATCCTCGCCACCATGCTGAAGGACCCGATCGGCGTGGCCATGGACCTCGAGCAGCCGCCGGAGACCTTCCCGGACACCCTGCGCACCGCGATGACCGATCCCCTGGTGAGCTGGGTCTCCGTCCGTGACGCGAGGGGGCAGCGCATCGCGGCGGTCGGCGCGGAGCAGGCGCCCGAGGGCGCGCCGAGCCAGAGCGACGCCGGCGTCGTCGTCAGCGAGGCCCCGATCCGGTCTCGGAACGGCGATCGCCAGCTCGGGACGCTGGCCGTCGGGCTGCGCAGCGACCGGATCGCCGAGCGCCGCGCCGACTCGCGCAGGACGATCGCCCTGCAATCGGCGGGGATCGCGCTGCTCGGGCTGGGCCTGGCCTGGATCATCTCGGCGCGCATGACGCGGTCGATGGCGCACATCAAGGAGGCGGCGGACCGCATCGCCCGCGGCGACGTCTCGGCCCGGCTCTCCCTCAGGATCTCGAACGACGAGCTCGGGGACATGGCCAGCGCGTTCGAGCGGATGAACACCCAGCTGCGCGAGCTCCAGGAGACGGCCGCGCGGGTCGCAGGGGGCGATTTCACGTGCACGATCACCGGCGACGGGGAGCTCTTCGCCGCGTTCCGCGCCATGGTGACGAGCCTCCAGGAGCTCGCCTCGCGCATCGGCAACACCTCGGCGGAGGTCGCGTCGGCGGCCGCCGGCATGTTCTCGTCGGTCCGCGAGCAGGAGACGACCGCGAGCCAGCAGAACGCGGCGCTCGAGGAGATCCGGAGGACCGTCGAGGCCCTGACCGCCAGCGCGGATCACATCGCGAAGGACGCGGCGACCGTGCACGAGACGGCGCAGCGGAGCCTCGTCAGCGTCCAGCACACCGCGGAGCAGACGCGCCTCGTCAGCTCCCACTCGGACCGCATCGGCGAGATCCTGTCGTTGATCCAGAGCATCGCCGACAAGTCCGACCTGCTCGCGCTCAACGCCGCGCTCGAGGGCACGAAGGCCGGCGAGGTGGGGCGCGGGTTCTCGCTGGTGGCCGCCGAGATGCGCCGCCTGTCCGAGCACGTCATGGACTCGGTGCGCGACATCCGCAAGCTCGTGGCGGACATGCGCGCGGCCTCCCACGCCTCCGTGCTCGCGACCGAGGACGGGATCAAGCAGGCCCGCGACACGGCCGCGGCCGCCGCGAAGATCTCGGACGCGGTGGACCACCAGCGCGAGGGGACGGCGCGGGTCAAGACGGCGATCGTCGACATCGTCGGGGCGGTGAACGACACGCTGACGAGCAGCGCGGCGGCGACGCGCTCGGCCGAGTCGCTGCTCCAGCTGTCGCACGTGCTCAAGACGACGGCGAAGGCCTTCCGGGTCAAGCCCCTCGGGGTGAAGGCCGGCCAGCCGGCCATCGCGGAGACGGACGCGGATTGAGGAGCCGGGCTGACCTCGTCGCCGCGTTCCACAGGACCATGCCGGACCGCGTGGCCCAGGCGACGGACCTGTGGCTCGGCTTCGAGCAGGGCCAGGGCGGCAACCTGCAGGTGCTGCGCCGGCTCCTGCACACGCTGAAGGGCGAGGCGCACATGCTGGAGCTCGCCGCGTGCGGCGACCTCGCCGAGCTGGCGGAGGACGTCATCGACGCGGTGCGGGGCGGCGCGCGCCCCACGCAGCTCACCGGCGACAGCCTCCTCGGCGCGCTGGAGGGGCTCGGGCTCCTGTCGGCGAGCGCCGGGGCGGAGGGAGCGGAGCTCGCGCCCGAGCTCGAGATCGTCAAGGAGACCCTCCGCGCGGCGCGCGCGGAGCTCGGCGGCGGCCCGCCCGCGGACGCGCTCACGCCGCCGCCCGTGCCGCCGCTCGTGCCGCCGCCTGATTCCGCGAGCGAGAGCGCCCTGCCCCCGCGGCTGGACCAGGCCGACGCGCCGCCCGACCCCGCCCAGCCGAGCGCCCGCGCGGCCCTCGACGCCGAGGCCGTCGGGGCGCTCGTGCAGGAGCTCCAGCGGCTCCACAGCGAGCGGGACGTCATCCAGCGGCGGCTCCGCGAGTCCCAGCGCATGCTCCGCGCGCTGCTCGTCGAGATCGACCCCGGGGGGGCCGCGGCGGACCGGATCGCGGAGCGCATCGCGAAGACGCTCGGCTACGGCGCGGAGATCGAGCGCCTCCTGGGCGCCGTCCGGGCGGACTGGTCCAGCAACGAGTTCGCGGCCGGGCGCGCGCTCGGCGAGCTCGACGAGGTGGTCCGGAGCGCGTCGGTCGTGCGCACCGAGCGCCTGCTGAACCAGGTCTCGCTCGCCGCCCGGACCGCGGCGCGCATGCTGGGCAAGGACGTCGAGGCGCGGGTCGAGGGGACGGGGCTCCTCGACGCCGCCGTGGAGCGCCGCCTCGAGCCGGCGCTGCTGCACCTCGTGCGCAACGCCATCGACCACGGGATCGAGCCGGCGGACGTCCGCGCGCGCCGCGGCAAGCCCGCGCGCGGCACGGTGGCGGTGACCGTGGTCCAGACCGACGCCGCGGTGCGGGTCGAGGTCAAGGACGACGGCGGCGGGGTCGACTTCGGTCGCCTGCGCGAGGTGCTCGCGCCGTCGGTCCCGGACGCATGGTCCCTCGACGACGCCGAGCTCATCCCGTACCTGTTCGCGCACGGGCTCACGACGAGCCGCAGCGTCGGCGCGATCTCGGGCCGGGGCGTCGGGCTCGACATCGTGGCGCGCGAGATCGGCGCGCTGGGCGGGCAGGTCCGGATCGACTCGAGGCCCGGGATCGGCACGACGATCCTGCTCGTGGCGCCGAAGAACCCGCACGGCGAGGAGGTCGTCCCCATCGCCAGCGGGCGCTTCCGGTGCGCGGTGCCGACGCACGCCGTGCACTCGGTCGTGCTGCTGGAGGACGAGGAGCTCCTGCGCACCGCCGACGGGCCGCGCGTGCGCCTGACCAGCGGCGCCGGCGTGGAGCTCGCGCCGCTCTTCTCGCTCGCGGCCGTGCTCGGCGACGCGGGCCAGCCCGCGCCGGGGGACGCGGCGCTCGTGCTGCACCACGCCGCGGGCCTGTTCGCGGTGAGCGTGGACGGCTACGAGAACCCCCGGCAGGTCGCCCTTGTGCGCTCGGAGGAGATGCCGTTCACCTCGCCGCTCGTGCGCGGGGTGGCGCCGACGGCGGACGGCGAGGCGATGCTGCTGCTCGACGTGGAGCGGCTGTTCGCGTACGCCCGGCAGGCGCCGCGGGAGGCGCCCTTCGCCGCGGCCTTCGAGCCGAAGCGGGAGCCGCTCGCGCTTGTCGTGGAGGACGCGCCCGTCGCGCGGGAGCTGCTCTGCGGCATCCTGCGGTCGATCGGGCTGCGCGTGGAGGAGGCGAGCGACGGGCGGGAGGGGCTCGCGCGGGCGCGGGCGACGCCGCCGGACGTGGTGCTGACCGACCTGGAGATGCCCTACATGAGCGGCCTCGAGATGGTGGCGGAGCTCAGGCGCTCGCCCGGGCTCGCCCGGGTGCCGGTCGTGGTGCTGACGACGGCGGCGCAGGGGCAGAGCGAGGCCGCGCTGCGCGGGCTCGGCGTGCGGGCGGTGCTGTCGAAGCAGCGGTTCGTCGAGGAGGAGCTGCGCCGGATCATCGCGGCCAGCCTGGGGGGCGCGTGACCGCGCGGTGGGGGGCGCGTGACCGCGCGGCCGTCACTTCGCGTCGCGCGGCTCGGCCGGCAACGCGACGGAGATCTCGACGCGCCCCGGAGGCATCTTTGTGGCCCCGAGCGCGGCGGCCGCGGGGTCGTGCTCGGCGTGCCCGACCGCCGACAGCCGGGCCCCTGCCACGGCGCACTTGTCCTGGAGGGCCTGCGCGACGGTCGCCGCCCGGACCGCGGAGAGCTCCCACGCCGTCGGATAGGCGGCCTGCAAGGCGGGCGGTACCGAGTCCGGAGGTCCGCTGACCGCGCCGACGCGCAGCGGCGCCTGGCCGCCGCCGCTCGCCGACAGCGCGCCCGACACCTGGCACAGGAGGCCTTGCCCCTGCGGGTTCACGTCGACCGTGTTGGGGAGGAACACCGCGCTCTCCGAGAGCACGACGAACGCGTGTCCGTCCGCGACCGCGACCGCCG
Source organism: Sorangium sp. So ce375 (assembly GCF_051473855.1). Taxonomy (NCBI): domain Bacteria; kingdom Pseudomonadati; phylum Myxococcota; order Polyangiales; family Polyangiaceae; genus Sorangium; species Sorangium sp. So ce375. Next base: position 1,135,746 of record NZ_CP150335.1, on the reverse strand, counting down.
CGACCCCTTTCTTGATGTGCTTGTCGAGCTTCCCCGCGAGCTCCGCCTTGATCTGCTCGAGCCGCTCGAGGCCCGATTTCTTCGCGGCCTCCGTCTGCTGCCGCTCCGCCTCGATCTTATCGACCTGCGCCGCCTTGGCCTGGAGCTCCCCGCGCACCTGGCTCAGCGTCTGTTCGAGCTCTTTGCTCTTCTGGTTCGACTTCCGCTGCTCCTCCAGCAAGAGCACATGAGCGCGGTGGAGCGGGACGTAATATGCCGCCACGAACGCCGCGGCCGCGACGAGGAGGAGCGCCGGCATCACGCGGACCCAGCGTCGGAAGCTGGACGATCCAGCGCTGTTGCCGGCCGCGAACGCGTCATCCGCGATGTTCATGACTACCTCCGTGCTCCGCCGCCATCGCCGGCGAGAATACCGGCATGGCGAGGATCCCGCCAGCGCCACGGGCCGCGCCTCACTCATTGCAAAAATCCGCACCATCTCGAAAGCACGCCGAGCGTCATGTCGGTGTGTACAGGTGCGCTCGCGCCGTGGCATCCTCTGGGTCGCAAGGGAGGACTTTGTATGAAACCGCCGCCCCTTCCGGCCAGGCGCCCTGCGCCGCCCGTTCCGGCGACCGATGATCGCGAGAGTCTCTGGCACGTCGCGATCGCGCCTGACGACATCAAGGTGCTCACGTTGGAGAAGCTCGACGATCTGTTCCGTCTCGACGTCATCGATGAGACGACGAAGATTTGGCGCCCTGGGATGGCCGCCTGGCAGCCGCTCGGCGTCGTGGCGGGAATCGAGCCGACGCCGCCCGAGCCGGCGCAGGTCCAGGGTCCTCCGCCGAGCACGGCGCGCCGGGGCCCGCCGCCTCCGCCCCCGCGCGCCCCTGCGCGGCGGAACATGGACTCCGACCATCCGACGCCGGTGGCGTCGAACATGTCGTCCACGATGCCGCTCGGCGCCCCGATGTCGCTTGGCGACACGATGCCGCTCGACGCGCTGGACAGCTCGCCGAACCTTGTGACGCGGACCGAGGTGCAGGCGCCGCCTGCGGCGATGCTCGCGGCGTCCCGTCCCACCTCGCCGCCGTGGATGCCGGCGGCGCGGGAGCCGGAGTCGTTCAACGAGGTGCCCTTCGCGGCGCCTCGCGCGCGCGAGACGGGCCGGGTGCAGCGCCTGACGCTCGCGCTGTCGGTCGTGGCGGGGCTGCTCGTGACGCTCTACCGCAATGACGTCCTCCTCGACGCCGCGCGCTCCGCTGGGCACCAGGGCGAGTATCTGAAGATCGAGACCGCGCTCGGCGGGCCTGGCTTCGGGACCCCGCGCTCGATCGAGAAGCTCAGCGTGTCTGCAGAGCCGGCGCCGGCGAAGTAACCCCACCAACACCCAGCGCTCTTCGCGCGACACGCGACACGCGGCATCGCGCCGCTCAGCCGCCCTCGCGCAGCGACCCAGACACGAAAGCCGTTGAGGCGTAAGCGACGCCACGAGAGCGAGAACGGCTCGCTCCTCGGCCCTCCGGCGGCTCATCTTCGCCTCAGAGCACCTCCGCCGGCGCGGTGGATCGCCCCGCAGATCGCCGCAACGCAGCTCGCGCTTCGCGCTCGGCTTCGAGCCGACCTGGACAGCAATGTCCGCGCCAGAAACAGCGCGCCTCGTTCTCGCACAATGTCATCCACCATAATCGGAAATCAACGTTGGTAGTGCGGGCGAGCTCCTCCTTTGCTATAGTAAAGACCTTACTCTAACCGGGGAACCCCCTACCGGATGTCATGTGATCCCCGGTTGCAGGTCGAGATCTGCCCAGCGCGTCCGCCGCAGCGTGGCGCGGTGGGATCCGGTCATCACGGTTACTTAAAAGTCCTTTGACCGAGACAGGGAGGTGGTCCTATGTCGCCCTTTATCTCACGCAGCCCAGCTGTTTTCCTGGCTCAAGTTGGTTTGCTCACCACGGCTTCGTGGAGCCTCGCCGGGTGTGGCCAAGCGGATCCGGTGGACGATCCGCTCGTGTCCCATGCCCAGGCCATCGTCGCCGAGGAGGCCGATGACGCCGGTGATGCCGAGGCCCTCGACGACGGCGATGAGGCGTGCTCCGGCGGGGAGCCGACCTTCGCTTCGCGCGAGGTCCTACGGGATCTCTCGTTTCCAATGCGGATCGTCTGGGGACCGGATGACTACCTGTGGTTGACCGAGCGCACCGGGAAGCGTGTCGTGCGGGTGAGGCCGGAGGACGGCCTTCAGAAGACCGCGATCACCGTCTCGGAGGCGTTCCAGTCGGGAGGTCAGGACGGGCTGCTGGCCCTGGCGCTGCACCCGGATCTGCTCAAGCACAAAGGGAAGGACTACGTGTACGTCTCCTTCACCTACAACGTCGCTGAGGAGCCAGCGGTGGATCGCAGGACGAAGATCCGCCGCTACACGTACAACCGGGCGACCGAGACCCTCGGGAGCCCTGTCGACGTCATCACGGGCTTGCCGGGGAGCGACGATCACAACTCCGCGCGGCTCCTGTTCGGCCCCGATGGGAAGCTCTATTACACCATCGGGGATCAGGGGAACAACCAGTTCGCCAGGATGTGCAACCCGAACCGCGCGCAGGAGCTGCCCACGGCGGCCGAGGTCGCGGCGAAGGACTGGTCGAAGTACGTCGGCAAGATCCTGCGCTTGAACGTCGATGGCTCGATCCCGAAGGACAATCCGAAGATCGACGGGGTCCGCAGCCATATCTATTCGTACGGCCATCGCAACGCGCAGGGCCTCACGTTCGGCCGGGGCGACAAGCTCTACGCGAACGAGCACGGGCCGAAGAGCGATGATGAGCTGAACCTCATCCAGGCCGGCAAGAACTACGGTTGGCCGTACGTCGCCGGCTACAAGGACGACCAGGCGTACACGTACGACAACTGGGCGGCCTCGAGCCCGACGCCCTGTGACCAGCTCGCCTGGAGCGACTGGGCTCCTCCCGCGTCCGTGCCGCGGCAGCTGGAGAGCGCCTTCAGCCACCCGGACTTCAAGGAGCCGCTCCTCACCTTCTACACCGTCCCGAACGACTACGTCTTCTTCGACTGGGCGTGCGGGTTCAACCAGTACATCTGCTGGCCCACGATCGCGCCCTCCTCGCTCCACTACTACCCGGCCGGGCACGGCATCCCCGGGTGGGATCACTCTCTCCTGATGACCTCCCTCAAGAAGGGCGCCGTGTACCAGGTGAAGCTGAGCCCGAACGGGAAGACCGTGGAGGGTGAGCCCGCCGTCCTCTTCCAGACCACGAACCGGTACCGCGATCTCGCGATGAGCCCCGACCGCAAGACCTTCTACATCATCACGGACACCACGGGGAACACGAGCGGGCCGACCGGCGGCGTCACGACGGTCCTGGACAACCCGGGAGCGATCCTCGAGTTCAAGTACACGGGATCGCACTGAGTCAGCACCCGAGTCGCAGGGCCTTCGTCGTGCCGGCGCAGGCCCGCGATCTCGCCGGGCCCGATTGTGTCGTTCTCCAAGGACACGCCTGACGTGCGCTGATCCTGTTCAGGGAACGGAGCGCCTCGACGGCGAAAGCGCCCTGCCCTCGTGATCATTCCGCCATTACAATCCCAGCTGGTGGCCCTGCACCGGCGGCCTTGGCTCACGCGCCGGCTTACAGGGTGAGCCGATCCCCGTCGACGTACGCGATGCCGCTCGAGCCGCCGCCGCGCTCGAAACGGATAGCGCGGCGGCCCTGTGTGTCAGTAGTATGGAGGATCCTTGAACTCTGAATGAGGTCGCAGTGGAAAATCATGCTATGGCCAAACGAGGGCGCTTTTCCCGGTTGCACCGTTCCATCTCGCTCGCCCTGATCTCGCTGAGCGTTGCCTGCGGCCAGGCATCGGCAGGCGACGACAACGGCAACGGCGGAGGCAACGGTAACGGCAGCGGCAGCGGCAGCGGCAACGGCGGCGGCAACGGTGACGGCGGCGGCAACGGCGACGGCAACGGCACCGCGGCGCCGCCCCCCTCCCTGATCGGGGAGGTGTCGTTCTCCACGCCCAGCCAGACGTTCAGGGATCAGATCCAGGTGGGGATGTCCACCCCCGTCGAGGGGGCCGAGATCCGCTACACGCTGGATGGGCAGCTGCCGACCGCGTCCTCCACGTTGTACACGGGCGAGCCCGTGACCCTCACCCAGACGACGCAGGTCCGCGCGCAGACGTTCGTCGGAGGCGCCGCGAGCGGCGCTGTGAGCACCGGCCTCTACATCGCGCGCACCTTCGACGCGACCTCCAATCTTCCCATCGTGATCATGGACGGTTACGGCATGGGCAAGCCGACGGACAAGGAGGTCTACTTCGACGCGGCGGTGATGATCTGGGAGCCGGTCAACGGCGTCGCGTCGATCGCGTCGCTGCCCACGCAGGCGATGCGCGGCGGGTACCACGTGCGCGGTCAGTCGTCGCGGAACTTCCCGCAAACACCGTACAAGGTCGAGCTGTGGGACAACGACGGCAAGGACCTCGACTACCCGGTGCTGGGCATGCCCGCCGACTCGGACTGGGCGCTGATCCCTCCCTACTACGATCGCACGTTGATCCGTAATCCGTTCACCTACACCCTCGGCCGCGACATGGGTATGACGGTGCCGCGCGTCGAGTTCGCCGAGGTCTACCTGAACTACGACGCCCGCGTCGTCGGCGAAGCGGATTACCAGGGCATCTACTGGATCTCGGAGACCATCAAGAACAACAAGGTCCGCACCGATCTCAAGGGGCTCGAGGAGACGGACAGGACGCTGCCGGACATCAGCGGCGGCTACATCTTCAAGTTCGACCAGGCGGCCGCCGAGGAGCCGAAGCTCACCTGCACCGGCTCGGATCCCCTCCCGTCGTTCAGCTTCGGTGGCGGCGGGGGTCCCCGCCCCGACGAGGGCGGCACGTGCTGGATCGATCTCGAGGTCGTGGATCCCGATCCGCTGAACGACGAGCAGAAGACCTGGCTGACGCAGTACATCCAGCAGTTCCACGACAGCATCCACCAGACGCCGATCGGCGATTACGCGTCGTACATCGACGTGCCGTCGTTCATCGATTATCTGATCATCAGCGAGCTGACGCTCAACGTGGACGCTTACGTACGGAGCGCCTATTATTACAAAGATCGCGATCAAAAGCTCAAGGCCGGCCCGCTGTGGGACTACAACTTCGCGCTCGGCGGGGTGGGCGCCCAGAGCGCGACGCCGCAATCGGCGAACGACACCGGCTGGCGCTTCAGCGGAACGAGGAACGTCAACAACTGGTATCAGAAGCTGACCGCGGATCCGAGCTTCATGGCGCAGGTCAAGGCGCGCTACACGGCGCTTCGCCAGACGCACCTGTCCGAGGCCGCGATCGAGGAGCGCATGAACAGGCTGAGCGCGCCGCTCTCGCAGGCCGTGGCCCGCGACTTCGCCAAGTGGCCTGTGTCGAGCATCATCGAGTCGAGCGAGGGCTTCCTCGGCGGCCCCACCGCGCCGACGTGGGAGGGGCAGCTGCAGGTCATGCGCGACTTCCTGCGGGCCCGGCTCGCCTGGATGGACGCCAACTTGCCTTGACGCGGCGCGGGCCGCGCGCGGAGATCGCGCGGCCCTCCTCGGCCGCGCGCGGCGAGGCGCTAGCTGCGCTGCAGGCGGCTCACGGCGAACGCGCCGTCGCCGAGGAGGGCCTGCGCGCCGAGCGCGATCATCAGGAAGGCGACGTACTCCCAGCCGCCCCCCTGGCCGGCGAACATCCAGCCGTTCGGCAGGTGCACGAGCAGCGCGCCGATCATCACCGGCAGGAGCAGGAGCGAGATCAGGCGCGTCCTGAGCCCGGCGAGGAGCGCCGCGCCGCCGAGCAGCTCGGCGAGAAACACCGGATACGCCGTCCAGCCCGGGAAGCCGCTCGCCGCGAAGAACGCGACGGTGCCCGGCAACGTGTATACTAGCGGCTTGGCGAGCGCGTGCGCCAGGAACACGGCGCCCAGCCCGAGGCGCAACATCAGCGCGGCCAGCTCGGTCGAGCGGGGAACGGGGAGGATCGTCTCGATACGGTTCATCTCGATACGGTTCATGGGTGATGTCTCCATGACCCGAGAAGTAAGCCCCGGCGCCGCGCCACGGTAGAGCGCGCCCGGGAACGAATTGTTCTCCGGGGAGAACGATCTGCCGCTACACCCACGAGGCCCCGCGGAACGCGGCTGCCAGGTGCTCGATGAGCCGCCGCACCCGCGCAGGCGGGCGCCGGCCGGCCGCGTGCACCGCGTAGATGCCCATGGGCCGGGGGGCGAACGCGTCGAGCAGCGTGACCAGGCGCCCGGCCCCGAGATCCGCGTCGACCATGAAGCGCGGCAGCACCGCGAGGCCGATCCCGGACACGGCCGCCTCGCGGAGCGCCGTCCCGTTGCTCGCCGTCAGCGGGCCGGAGACGGGGACGGAGATGCGCCCGCCGGCCCCGTAGAAGCGCCACTCGTCCTCGACGCGCAGGTGGAGGTAGCGCAGGCAGTCGTGGCGCAGGAGATCCCCCGGCTGCTCCGGCCGCCCCCGCCGCTCGAGGTAGCCCGGCGCGCCGACCACGTGCAGCGCCGTCGTGGCGAGCTTTCGCGCGACGAGGCTCGAGTCCTTGAGCTTCGTGATCCGGATGGCCAGGTCGACGCGCTCCTCCACCAGGTCGACGAGCCGGTCGTTCAGCATGAGCTCGACGTGCGCGCCCGGGCTCGCCCGGAGGAACCGCGCGAGCGGCTCCGCCAGGTACATCTGCGCGAAGCTGACCGGCGCGTTGAGCCGGATGCGGCCCCGGTCGGCGTCGGACGCGCCCCGCACCGCGGCGCCGGCCTCCTCGAGCACGCGCGCGCAGCGCGCATAGAGGTTCATGCCGGCGTCCGTGACGGTGAGCTTGCGCGTGGTGCGCACGAGCAGGCGCTCGCCGAGGCGCTCCTCCAGACGCGCGACCCGGGTGCTCACCATCGACTTCGACACCCCGAGCTCCGCCGCGGCCGCCGTGAACGAGCGGCGCTCCACGACGCGCGCGAAGCACAGCAGGGCGGGCAGATCGTCGAAGAGCGGGTCGACCATGCGCCCACTGTGCGCGACGGGGCGGATTGTTCGCAACGGCGAACGTCCTGGGATCGGTGTGGGGGATTTTCCAAGCCGCCACGGGTAGCCGGAGCGCGGCGCGCTCCCACGAGGTGCCCGGCGGCGAGGCTCGACGCAGGTCAGGTCAGAGCGTGTCCTGACGGTTGAGCACGGCGTTGAAGACGACCGCCGGCACCCGCAGGCGCTCGTCGCCCTCGTAGAGCTGGCGCAGCTCGGCGAAGCGCGCGTCGGGCGAGCGGGTGATCGCCGCGACCCGGTCGAGCAGCGCGAGCTGCTCGTCCTTCAGCGGCTCGTCGGGGCCGGTGATCGCACCCCAGTCGTCCCAGGGCAGCATCTCCATGTTGTTGAGCGCCGCGAGATCGCGCACGAGGTTGCCGCCGATGAACCAGAGCCCGCGCATGTCGAACATGCCGAACTTCGACGGATCGGCCTCCCCGGCGCGACACTGCGCCCAAGCGTCGCCCGCGACCACGAAGCGATGGCGCGGCACGTCGAGCACGTCGAAGTCGGGCTTCAGCGCCGCCCGCTGCACGTCGTCGAGCTGCGCATCGACCAGGACCCAGCGCGCCTCGGCGGCGCTCCAGTACTCGCAGACCCAGTGGTCGACGAGGTCGCCGGGGTCGAAATAACCGCCGAATCCGCAGCGGGCGCGGGCAGGCACCCCCTTGGCGCGCAGCAGGGCCACGAGGAGCACCGTGAAGTGACGGCAGTTGCCGACGAGGCGCGTGTCGAGCGGCCGGGCGGCGCAGAGCGGCCGCTCGTCGTGGGCGAGGAGGCGATCGAGCATCCGGTCGAGCGGACGGAGGTGGGGCTCGTTGCGGCGCTCGTCCGACAGCGCCACGCCATAGGCATGCACCCAGTGCTGGTGCAGCAAGAGGCCCTGCACGACGCGGACGAGCGAGGCCACGTCGCCCGGCAGCTCGTCGAACCTGGGCGCGTGCGCGCCGCCGGACGTCATCGCGGCGGGGCGCGTGTAGAAGTCGAGGATCTCTCCTGCGGTCGTCATCGTTCGTTCTCCACGAGGCTGGGCCGTTCGGGGTGGTGCTGTCGCCTGCACGGAGAGCTTTATAGGAAGACAGCAAGAAATTCGAGCACCGCCAAGGCCCCGCCGAGGCCTGTCGAGCCGCCAAGGCGCATCCCTGGTTCATGCAGAAATCTCCTACACGTACCGGTGAGCCTCGGCGATCTGCTCCAGCGGATACCACCTGTCGATGACCGGCTTCAGCCTCCCCGCCTCGATGAGCTCTCTCATGAGGACCAGGGCATCGTCCTTCTCGACCGACATCGCGCACACGGCTCTCTTGCCGCCCACGACGTCCAGACGCTCTGAAGGAGGAACGGCGCCGGTTCGCTCGGTGCGGCGCTGGACATCGCGGCGCCGCTCGGGTGACACTCGGGCATATGGGATACGAGGGCGATGACGATCACGCTCAGTTCTTGCGCCGCCTGGAGGCAATGGAGCAGGAAATGGAATCGTTGCGGGCGGACGCACGGAGATGGCGCGCGCTGATGACAGCCCGCTGCATCAGCGTGTCGGTCCACCAGCCCGTCGGCAGGACCCACGCCGTCAATCCCGGATGGGAAGCGCTCTGGCGGGCCCCGGCCGAGGTTTTCTTGCAAATGAACTACAACATGCTGCAGGATCAGCAGCTCGTCGAGAACGGCATCATGCCGCACATCCAGCAGTTCTTTCGCGGCGAGGAGGTGTCGATCCCGCCGATCAGCTACGATACCAACACGGTCGAGGGGCTCGCGAGCAAGGCGGGCGGCTCGGTGTGGGTCTGCTCCTACGGCGTGCCGGTGCGCGACGCCCCGGACGGCTTCGAGGGCGTACTGTTCCAGTTCGCCGTCCCGGAAGCGGCCGAGATCCAGCACAAGTATGAGGCGCTGATCGAGGAGCAGCGGACGCTCCAGGCGTCGCTGGAGGCGCGCAACCGGGAGCTCGAGGAGACGGTGCGGCTGATCGCGGCGCAGCGGGACGCGATCCAGGCGATGAGCGTCCCGGTGATCCGCATCGCGGACGGCGTGCTCTGCCTCCCCATCGTGGGCATGATCGACGACGCGCGGGCCAGCACGCTCCTGGAGCGGCTGCTCGAGGCGATCGCCGCGCAGCAGGCGGCGCAGGTGCTGCTCGACATCACCGGCGTGCCGACGCTCGATGCCCGGGCCGCCGCGCAGCTCGTCGGGGCGGCGTCCGCGGCGCGGCTCCTCGGCGCGTCCTGCACGCTGGTGGGCGTCTCGCCCGCGCTGGCGCAGACGCTCGTCGAGCTCGGCATCGATCTCGGCGGCCTGGACACCGCGGCGACGCTGGCCGAGGGGCTGACCCGGGCGCTCTCCACGCGCCGAGGGTCAGCGCAGCGGAGCGCGGCGCGCGCGCTCGAACGGGGCGAGCGGGGAGAGGCGCAACGGTCGGCGGCGCAGCCCCGTGGAGACGCTCCTTCCCGCAGGCGTTGAGCGCTCGTCCGATCACCTGCCGCCCGCCATCTGCTGGTTGACCTCCCGCGGGACGCGGTCGTGGCGACCAGGCGACGTCATGCACACCTTGCATGGGGTCCATGAACCATTCGAGTTGGAAGGGCGCCAACCGTCGCCCTAAACACGCTCCGTCGCACCGATACGACGAGACCTCGCGCGGGCGGTTCCATCGGACAGCCGCGCTTCACATTGCGCTCGACGTGTGCCCCACGCGGGGCGCGCCCTCCGCTGACGCTCGCACCCGGGAGAGCGGGACACCGCGCGTGTCCGCCGCGCCCCGCGCGAGCGCCGCCGCTGGAGATCGCGGGCTCCCGGGCACGAAGCGCAATGTGGGCGACGGGGCGCGGGCCATCGAGACCTTCGGGGCGGCAGGAGAAGCAACCTGTGCGCGCACCTGTATATGCTTTGCTCTCATTGTGCTTTGTCGCATGCAGCGTGGAGGGCTACGGCGAGACCTCCGAGGAGATCGGCGCGGCGGACGACGCGCTGATCGGCGGGCAGCCGGCGCTCGAATCGCAGTATCCGTCGACCGTCGTCGGCCCGGGGTGCACCGCGGCGAAGGTCGGACCGCGTCACTTCCTCACCGCCGCTCACTGCGTGGATGACGAGCACGCCGCCACCGTGGCTGCGGGCTACGGGCCGGGCGGCTCCTACGCGGTCAGCGCCGACAACACGTCCCCGTACTCGCCTATCGTCAACCTGACGATCGAGCAGACGTACATCCACCCGAAGTGGATCGAGGTCTGCGCCGCCGCGCTGGCGGGAGGAGCGACCGATTGCGGGGTCAACGTGCTGAACCCCGGATACGCGCCCGACGTCGCCGTGGTCGTCGTCAACGAGCTCTCGCCGACGATCCCGGCGGCGGTGGTGGACGGGGCGGCGGTCGCGGTGGGGGATCCCGTCGTGGCGACCGGCTACGGCTGCGAGGACCCGAGCGGCTCGGGCGGCGGCGTCTTCAAGCTCCAGAACCTCAGCGCGTCGCCCGCCTCGATCCTCGATCACCCCGGCTCCTACGTCCCTGCCTCCGCCGTGAACGACGTCGCGGCGGCGTACGTGGTCACGCCGGGTTATGCCAGCAGCACCAGCTACGCCAGCTTGTGCCCCGGCGACTCGGGCGGCCCGCTCTACCGCCAGAGCGCCACCGACCTCGTGGTCGTGGGCGTCAACGCTTATTACACGTTCCCGTCGGGCTGGAGCGGCCCGGCCCCCTCGCAGACAAACTGGCACACGCGGCTCGACACCGCGGCGCGCTACCCGGTGACGACGTGGCTCCAGGGCCTCGGGGTGAGCGTTATCAACGGCGGCACCGCGCCGACCTGCACCGACGGCGTCAAGAACGGCGCCGAGACGGACGTCGACTGCGGCGGCACGTGCACGGCCGACTGCGCGAATGGCAAGGCGTGCGGCACCGGCGCGGACTGCACGAGCCATAACTGCGTGGCCGGGGTCTGCCAGCCCAGCACCGGGACGGCGCCGTGCAGCGACCTGTGCACGAGCCCCACCGTGTTCTCGAGCGCGAGCTACAGCTCGGGCAACCTCGGCACCGGCGCGCGCTGCTTCGAGACCACGGCGAACCTGAGCGGCGCCAACTGCGGCAACTTCGCGAGCGGCCGCACGTTCGCGGTCAACGGCACGACCGTGACCTGCAATGGCGGCAACATCAGCCTGCCCGCGAAGCGAAACGGCGGGTACTGCTTCCAGGCCTCCGCCGGCAACGAGGCGTGGGCTTACTTCACCAGCTGGTAGACTGAAGCAGCGCTTCGAATTTCCCCGTTCTCACTTCGCCGGCGGGACGCCGAGCCCGAGCTCCTTGAACAGGAACGCCAGCACGTCGGCTTGCTCCTCGATCTCCTCCGAGAGCGGCGTCCCGGCCCCGTGGCCCGTCGAGCCGCTCGCCCGGAGCAGGATGGGCGCCGAGCTCGACGTGGCCGCTTGCAGCCGCGCCGCCATCTTCCGCGAGTGCCACGGATCCACCCGCGGGTCGTTCGCGCCGGTCAGGAACAGGATCGACGGATAGGCGGTCCCGTCCTTCACGTGGTGATACGGCGAGTAGGCGTAAAGGGCCTTGAACTGCTCCGGGTCCTTCACCGTGCCGAACTCGGTCACGTTGAACGCCCCGTTCGGCGTGAGCTCCACCCGGAGCATGTCGTAGAGGCCGACGCGCGACACCACCGCCTTGACCATCTCCGGGTGCTGCGTGAGCTGCGCTCCCATCAGCAGTCCGCCGTTCGAGCCGCCGTGGATGGCGAGCCGCCCGGGGCTCGTGAAACGCCTGTCGACGAGGTGCTTTGCGCACGCCGCGAAGTCGTCGAAGACGTTCTGCTTCTTCGTCAGGTTGCCGCCGCGGTGCCACGCCTCCCCGAACTCGCCGCCGCCGCGCAGGTTGGCGATCGCGACCACCCCTCCCTGATCGAACCACAGCCGCCAGAGGGGGCTGAACCCGGGCATCATGCTCGTCCCGTAGCCGCCGTATCCCGTGAGCAGCGCCGGCGCGGTCCCGTCGAGGGGAGTGCCCTTCCGGCGCAGGATGCTGATGGGAACCTGGGTCCCATCCTTGGAGGTGCACGCCTCGCGGACGACGTCCACGTCGGCATAGGAGACGGGGGCCGTCATCGCGAGCGGCGTCTTCGTCACCTTGCCGTCCTTGGCCGAGTACGCGAACCAGGCCGCTGGCTCGGTGTAGCTCACGCCGCGAAAGAGCATCTCGTCGCCTCGCGTGCGCACGAGCTGCCGCACCGAGGAGACCTGGGGGATCGGCACCGTTCCGAGCGCCCTGCCCTTCAGATCGAAGACGCGGATCTGCGACGGGCCGCCGAGGAGATCGCGGACGTAGAGCCGCCCTGTCGTGGGCAAGAAGTCCTGGATCACCGCCTCGCTCTCGGGCACCACGAGCTCCGCCTTGGCGAGATCCAGCTTGCCCGGCGAGAGGCGCAGCACCTTGCCGCGCGGCGCGTCCTTGCGCGACAGGAGATAGAGCCGGTCGTCGCTGCCGAACACGACCCCGATGACCTTGTCGGGCAGGTCGGCGAAGCGCGTCCACTTGCCCGAAGGGTCGCGGAGATAGTGCCAGTACTCGCCGCCATCGCCGTTCTGCACGCTGGCGAGCACGAGCCTGCCGCTCTCGCTCGTCGTGAGCTCGACCTCGGCGATGCGGGGGAATTCCTTGCCGAGCTCGTACCTGTCGTCCTTGTCCGGCGTGCCGAGCTTGTGGAAGTAGATCTGCTGAAAGAAGCCCATGTCCTCTGGCGGGCGCTCCCCGGGCCGCGGGTGCCGGGTATAGTAAAAGCCCTTGCCATCGCCGGTCCACGCGAGGCTGCCGCCCGCGGTGCCGCTGTTCGCGTAAGGGATCGTGTCGCCCGCCTCCTTGCCTGTCGCCACGTCGTAGACGCGCACGGTGCCGTTCTCGGTGCCGCCTTCGGACAAGGAGACGGCGACCTTCTTTCCGTCGCGCGAAGGGACGAACCAGTCGATGGTCGTGTGCCCCTTCGGGTCGATGACCTCCGGATCGACGAGGGTCCGCGCGGACGCGGGGTCGTTCACGGACCTCAGGACGACGAGGAAAGGCTGCTGCTTCGGCGGCTGGTTCTTGAGCGCGAAGAGCTGTCCGCCGGCGTCGTCGAGCGCGTAGTAGTTCGCGGAGGTCGCCGACAGGATCTCCTGCACGCGCGCCCGCAGGGCCGCACGCGCCGGCACGGCGTCCAGGTAGCCGCGCGAGAGCCGGTTCTGCTCGTCGACCCAGCGCACCACCTCGGGGGCGCTCCCGTCCTCGAGCCACTGGTAGTCGTCGACGACCCGGATGCCATGGTACTCGCTCGTCACGGGCCGCCTCGCGGTCGCCGGGTAGGGCAGGCGCTGCGGGCCTGAGGGCGCCGCCGGGGCTGCGTGCGCCGGTCGGGTCGCGGCGGCCGGGGGCGCGGCCGGCTTGTCCAGCGGCCTCGACGAGGGCGCGCTGCACGCCGCGAGCAGCGGGAGCGCAAGGATGACGACGGGGGTCGTGCGCAGGCGGTTCATCCCCCGACGCTAGCCGGCGCCAGGGCGGCCACGGAAGAGAATCGGCCGGGCGAGCGCCGTCGCGATCCTGCAACCGTGCAAGCCCGACCCTCGCAGAATCGAAACCTTTTCGGTCGATGCCCGAGACATAAGTAGGGGATTTTCCGAAGCATGGGCCTGGTACGGAGAATGCTTATACGTCGGCCAGCTCCGCCGGCGGCCTCCGCCTATGCCCGAGGCGCCCGGCGGCGCTGCTATTTTGTCCTCTTGATTTCGGGCAGCTGGTTCGATCGGTTCGATCACCGCGCCTCGGAGCTCGAGGGTTGAAGGCGCGGGGCGCCAGCGTCCCCGCGCCGATGGCAGAGGTCGCCAAGGCACCTTGAGGGCCTGGCAATGCGAGGCGCCCTTCGTGCTACCGTGCGCCACATGGCGACCTACTGGAAGGAAGGGGCGGCTGCGAACGGCGAGGTTCGCGAGGTCCGCGAAGTCGACGAGAGCGTCCTGAAAGATCTCGAGTCGAGGTATGCCGATGTGGCTTGCCCGGTGCACGGCGACCCGCCGAGCTTCGAGCTCGCGCCCGACGGCTCCGTTGTCGAGCGCTTCTGCTGTCCGGCCCTCCTCTCGATCGTCCGCGAGCTCCAGGTCGCCGCGGGCGAGCGCCCTCCGCCCCCAGAAGGCGAGGACGAAGAGGTCAGAAGCTAGACGACGAGCCTGATCAGAGCTCCGGGATGTCGAGCAGATCGGCGGCGTCGATCATGCTGCGGACCAGGGAGCCCTCTACCGTGTCATCGCTCTCGCGCTGAACGAGCGAGAAGAGCTGGCCGAACGGGGTCTCGATCTGCTCGGCCGTCGGGGCCCCGGAGCTCCACATGTCGGGCACCGGCGGCAGCGCGTCGCCGGGGAGCGCGGCATACGCCTCCTCGATCCGCTCGAAGCCATCGAGGACCGCCCGATCGACAGCGGCGGCGTCGCCCTCCTTCGAGAGGAGCCAGCCCTGGAACGCGTCGTAGGTCAGCCTCCCAGCGGCGACGTTCGCGCGCATGTCGGCGAGGGTGTACTGTGCATAGCGGGACTCCTCCTCGCCGGTGGCGGCCTTCGCTACCTTCTCGACCTGCTCGCTGAGCGAGCCGATGACGCCCCGGAACGCCGACGGCGCGTCGAGCGCCAGCCCGCGAAAGTCGGATTGCATCTTCCTCGTGTCCGCCACGAGGCGGGCGCAGAGGCCGCGCTTGAACGCCTTGGCTTCGGCCTCCGTCGCGGGGAACGCCGCGGGGAGGTATCTGGCCCCGAGGCCCGACTCGAACTCGACGACCGCGGGCGGGATGGCGTCGGACCAGAGGATCCGCTCGATCGCGTGGACGCCGGTCACCCCCTCGCCATCGAACGGATCGGCATCGCCGGACGCCTCGATGAACGCATCATACCGGGCGTCGGTGGACTCATCGAGCTCCCGGAAGATGACCGCGATCGCGCCCTCCACGCGCTCGTAGGCTTGCCGCGCCTTCTTCCACTCGGCCTTCATCGCGTCGACGGCGTCCTTGTCGGCAGCCGCGCTCCACCCGTCCTCGTCAGCCTCGGGCGCAGCGGCCTGCAGCGCCGCTGCCGCGGAGGCGAGGTCGTCGAGGTTCGTCTGGATGAACGCCTTCACGTCCAGCACGGCTCGCTCCTCGTAGCCGAGCCCAGCGCGCGGCCCCTCGTCGTCGCTGCCGCACGCGAGCAGCGTGAAGGAGGCGGCGATGGCGAAGCAGCCGGGGATGTAAGTTCGTCGCGCGCTCACCGCGCCCTCACGTCGGGTCATACACCTCGGCATTGCACTCGATGGTGAAGCTCCCCGCGTCTTGCGTGCAGACCGGCGGGCCGTAGCAATTTCCCACTCTCATGGATTCGGCGGCATCGCCGACGCAGTCGCACGACGGCTCCGGCATGCAGGAGACAGGGATCGGGTGACAGAAGAGCTGCGGCGGCGGCTTGAACGGCTCTTCGTGCGGCTCGTCGAGGATCTCGCAATATTGATCTGCAGATCTACAGAAGTAGCTGCCGCAGGCGAAGGTCCCCGGAGGCGCGGCGGCAGCGGCGCACGTCTCGGCCGCGCCGATGCTCTGGCCTGCCCGCTCCGCCTCGCACGGGCTCGCGTAGGCGCGCCCATCGCAGCCGCACACCTGCGTATCGTCCTGGCACGTCGTCGGCCGCAACAGACAAGCTCCGTCCTTCCCTCCACAGGCCCCCGGTGGATAGTAACAGAACTCGTCTTCGGCGCAGATCGCCCCGCTGCATGACGTCGGCTCAGCGAGGTTCGGCTCGCTTCCGGCGCCCTCGGCGCCGCATCCGACGAGCGCCAACGCGGCGCTCAGCAACAGGAACCGTCGTGCCACATCCCGGCACATGGACAGATTCATATCAGGCTCTCCTGCCCGCTCGACGGGTCCTTCTACCGGCAACGCTCCTGGCATCGGCGTGGAGATTGAGTGACAAACGGGCCTGCTGGCGTTCGGGCGACCAGGAACCAGTTAATGACCCGCGTTCATTTGTAACGATATCTCCACGACAAAAGGACGAGTCGCTCCTATAGGGTCGCCCTCCCATCCAGGGGTAAGGCCTCGATCTTGACGGCGGCATCGGGAGCGTCGAGCGCTGTGCGCCTGATGGAGAAGGAGCGGAGACATGATGACTCAAGGGGAGATGAACAAGCAGGCGGAGCCCAAGAAGGCTCCCCTCGCGCGGATGCTCGGTCTCGTCATCGGCGCCATCGCGCTGGCGCTGTCGATCGGGACCGGGGTGGCGGCGTGCAGCAGCGCGGACGGCGACGAGGGCCCGTTCAACGATTCGCCGGATCCGCAGGGGATCCGCGACGATCGGCAGGAGGAAGGTGCTCTCGAGCCGAGCGCGATGACCTCTGCCGCGCTCAACGGGACGGTCTCGACGGATCCGAACCTCAAGATCGCCTTCATCGGAGACACGGGCACGGGCAGCAGCTTCACGAGCGTATTGAACCTCGTGTCGAGCGAGGGCGCGGCGGCTGTCGTCGTCAACGGCGACATGTCGTACTCGGCCAACCCGACGACGTGGTGGAACCAGGTCGAGTCCGTCCTCGGCACGACGTTCCCGGTGTTCATCTCGCGCGGCAACCACGATGACTCCTCCTGGAGCGGCTACCTGCCCAAGGCGGCGAGTCACCTCGGCGGCGCGACCCGGGTCGCCGGCGCGCACGACGCCAACTACAAGACCACCTTCCGCGGCCTCGTGCTCGTGACCGCCAAGAAGGGCGATAACGGGGCGACGCATATCACGCCGTTCCTCGACACGGACACGCACATCTGGAAGATCTGTCAGTGGCACCAGAACCAGGCGGCGATGCAGGTGGGCGGAAAGGGCGACGAGATGGGCTGGGACGTCTACGAGACGTGCCGGAAGCAGGGCGCGATCATCCAGACGGGGCACGAGCACAGCTACGAGCGGACGAGGACGCTCACCAACATGACCTCGCAGACCGTCGACCCCACGTGCAACGGGGCAGGGGTCCTCTGCGTCGGAGGAGATGGGACGAACGGGCGGACGTTCGTGACCGTCGCCGGCCTCGGCGGCAACAGCATCCGCACCCAGACGCGCTGCACGCCGACGACGTTTCCGTATGGGTGCAGCAACACGTGGGGATTCATCTACACCTCGAACCAGAGCGCGAACTACGGTGCTCAGTTCATCACCTTCAACGTCGGCGGCAACCCCAAGGCGGCCACGGGCTACTTCAAGACGATCAGCGGGACGACCGCCGAGACGTTCTCGATCACCCATGACTGAGCGCGCCCGCCGGGTCTCCCGATCCTAGTTTCGACGCATGTTGCGCGAGCTCTCCACCGGCCGCCGCGGGCTCCTCGCCGTCGCCGCGCTGGCCGCCGCCGCCCACGCGACGGCCCTCGGCGGCGGCTACGTCTGGCTCGATCACGCACACCTCGGTGAGGGGCGCGCGCTCGCCGCGCCCTCCGGATGGCCCGGGCTGTTCACCCGGGGTTTTGCGGATACCAGCTTCTACCGGCCGCTCATGGCGCTGTCGCTCTCCATCGACGCGGCCGTGTCGAAGACGCCCGCCTTCTTCCACGCGGTCACGCTCGGCTGGCATGCGCTCGCGTCGGTCATGACCACCGTGGCGGCGCGGGCCCTCGGCCTCTCGCCCCGAGCGGCGCTGGCGGCCGGGCTGCTCTTCGCGGTGCATCCGACGACGTCCCTTGTCGCTTCCGCGATCGCATTCCGCTCCGAGGCGATGATCGCGGTCTTCCTCCTCACGCTCGTCGCCGCGCACAAGGCGCAAAAACCCGCTCTCGCGGCCGCGGCGCTCTTCGCCGGGGCGCTCACGAAGGAGACCGCGTGGCTGCTTGGTCCGCTGTTCGTCCTGGCGCTCTCTGCCTGCCGACATCGGGACGGCGGCTCCGCGGCCGATGGGGAAGCCGCCCGGCACACCGGGCCGCTCCCCCAGGCCCCCTCTGCCGAGGGCGCAGCGCACCTGCGCCTGCTCGCAGCGGAGGGCGTCGCGTTCGCCGCCGCCACCGGCCTTCGCCTGCTCTATGCGCCCCACTTCCGGGCAACACATCCCGCGCTGCCGCTGGACGAGAGCGTCGGCACGAGGCTCGCTGCGCTCGGGAAAAGCGCCCTGGCGCTGCTCGTCCCGCTCGACCAGAGCATCTGTGACGCGTTCCGGATCACCCGCACGGCGAGCTTCTCGGCCCTCCTCGGCGCCGCCGTGCTCGGTGGCGTCGCCGTGCTCGCCGCGCGCCGGCGGAGCGTTGCGTGGCTCTTCGCGCTCGCTCTCGTTCCGTCGCTCCAGCTCGTCCCGATCATGCGCTGGTGGTCGCCCCATTACCTCTACGTTCCGCTCGCGTTCGGCGCGATGCTCCTCGCCGGAGCGGCCGACCGCCACGGCCTTCGCCTCTCGGCTCTGGTCCTTGTCCTCGGCGTGCCCTTCGCGGCGCTCTCGCTGCGCGAAGGCCGAAGGTATGCGAGCGATGCGCGCCTCTGGGCGCCGGAGGTGAGCCGCGAGCCCGCGTGCCGCGAGGGGCAGTTCTTCCTCGGCGAGGTGGCTCGGAACGCGCGTGACTGGGAGGCGGCGGCTTCGCGTTATGAGCGCGCCGCGTCGCCCGTCGCCGACTATCTCTCCTACGCCGACGAGCTCGCGGCGCTCCAAAACCTCGGCGCGGTGCGCTTCGCTCAAGAGCGGTGGGCCGACGCTCGCGCCGTCTGGATGTCCGCCCTCGAGCGCTCCAGCGACGACCGGGAGAAGCGCCAGATCGCCCACAACCTCGCCGCCGTCGCGCTTCGCCGCGCTGATTCCGCAGAAGCGGCCCGCCTGCTCGAGCCCGAGGCGCGCCGCGACGATGCGCTCCCCGCGTCGCTCCTCCTTCGAGCCAAGGCATTGCACGATCTCGGCCGCGAGGACGAGGCTCTCGAACACGTGAGGCGGCTCGAAGGCCTGGCGCAGAAGCGCACCCGCCAGCAGTGACCCTCGGGTGTGAGCCCGGCTCATCGACACTATCGAGGCTTCGGTGCGAGTCCTCATCGACGAGCACGCCGTGGCAGCGACGGGCTGCTCCCCCGCCGTCGCCAGCCGTACCGACTCCGCCTTGATCCCGGGCTGAACGCCCTCCTCTTTCTCCTTCCCATCCCTGCCCTCTCGGACCATCGGCGGTGTCCACGAATGCAGGGGAGGACCGCTCCCGGCCAGCGCGCATTAAGCTGCGCGCCATGTTGGACATCGATCGCCGCACCTTCATCACCGGCGCCGCGGCCGCCGGAGCGCTGGCCTCGTTTCCCCGCCTCGCCAAGGGCGCGAACGGCAAGGCCGTCGACCTCTCGCCGGTGTACCGCAAGATCGCCGAGCAGAAGAGGCAGTCGATCGAGCGCATCCAGCGCTGGATCCAGCAACCGTCGATCTCGGCGCAGAACGTCGGCATCGCCGAGTGCTGCGACCTCACGATGGAGCTCCTGCGCGACGCCGGCTTCGGCACGGTCAAGAAGATGAAGACCGACGGACATCCGGGCATCTTCGCGACGCTCGACGCCGGCGCGGACCAGACCATGGGATTCTATTTCATGTACGACGTACAGCCGGTGGAAGAGAGCGAGTGGTCCTCGCCCCCCTTCGCCGCCAAGCTGGTCGACAAGGCGGATGTCGGCAAGGTCATCGTGGGGCGCGGCGCGGTCAACGAGAAGGGGCCTCAGGGAGCGTTCCTGGCCGCGCTGCACGCGGTGCGCGCCGCCGGCTTGAAGCTGCCTGTCAACCTGGTGGTGGTCGCCGAAGGAGAAGAGGAGCTCGGCTCGCCGCACTTCTCGCAGGTCGTGTGGAACGAAGAGGTGCTGAAGGCGCTCGAGCGATGCCAGGGCGTGATGATGCCGTCGGCGCAGCAATCGCTGTCCGGCACGGTCAACCTCGCGCTGGGCGCGAAGGGCATCGTCTACGTCGAGCTCACGGCGAGCGGCGAGGCGTGGGGGCGCGGCCCGCGCGACGGGGAGATCCACTCCAGCATGAAGGTGGTCGTCGACAGCCCGGTCTGGCGGCTTGTGCAGGCGCTCGGCACGCTGGTCTCGGCGGACGGCAACGAGCCGATGATCGACGGCCTGACCGACGCCGTGCGCCCGGTCTCCAGCCTGCAAAAGAAGCTGCTCGACGACCTGTCGGCGCGCTGGGACGAGGCCGACTGGAAGAAGGTCTTCAAGGTCGATAGGTGGGTGAACGACCTCGACGAGCGCGCCATGCTCGAGCGCTACGTCTCGCGCCCGTCGGTGAACATCGACGGCCTTTACGCCGGCTACATCGGCGAGGGCTCCAAGACCATCCTGCCTCACCGCGCCTTCGCCAAGATGGATATCCGGCTGGTGCCCGACATGACGGCCAAGGACGTGCTCGCCAAGCTGCGCAAGCACCTCGACAAGCGCGGCTTCAAGGACATCGCGATCAAGAACATCGGCAGCTACGACCCGACGGACACCGCGCTCGACGCGCGGCCCATCCAGACCCAGCTCGCCGTCTACAGGGCCGCCGGCCTCGACCCGGTGATCTGGCCGCGCCTCGGCGGCTCCTGGCCCGGCTACCTCTTCACGGGAAAGCCGCTCGAGCTCCCCGCCGGCCACGTCGGCCTCGGCCACGGCTCAGGCGCTCACGCCAAGGACGAATACTTCGTCATCGACCCCGCCGCCGGCAAGAAGTACCTCGGCCTCGACGGCGCGACCCGCTCCTTCGTCGATTTCCTCTTCGCCCTCTAACACGCGCTCGGCTCCTCCTAGAACGACGAGCAGGTTGCAATTCGTATAAATTCAATGGGTTGCCAAACCCGACGATCCCCCGGAGAGCAAGCTCCATGGACAAGGGAATGAGGGAAAGAGAAAAACCGCAAGGACGCAAGGGGCGCAACAGATGAGAGATGAGATAGTTTCCAGTCTTCCCCTTGCGCCCCTCGCGCCCTTGCGGTTTTGCTTCTCTTCTCTTGATTTCCCCAAGACTGTAATGTGATCGGTGTTCTAGCGCTGCTCGTCGAACGCGGCGCCCGCGATGACGTCGCAGAAGTGGAGGCGTCGAAACCCGTCGAGCGTGCGCTCGCCGACGTCGGCCACGATCGACGAGGCGGCCGGCCCCACAGACGGTGGAGCGCGCGCTCCCCTCCGGTGGGATCACTTGAGCCAGCCGCCGCCACGCCCTATCGTGGTCGCCGGCGATGCTGCTGGGACACGACGCGCTGAGGAACCTCTGCCGGGCGCGGGACCTGCTCTCCGAGGTGCGCGAGTCGAGGCTGTCGATCGAGGATGTGGCGCGCGAGGTGGCGATCTCGCCCTATCACTTCATCCGGCAGTTCGAGGCGGTGTTCGGCGTGACCCCGCACCAGTACCGCATCCGGCGGCGCCTTGATCTGGCCAAGCAGCTCCTGGCAGCTGGGCACCACTCGGTGACCGATGTGTGCATGGAGGTCGGGTTCTCCAGCCTCGGCAGCTTCAGCGCGCTGTTCGCGCAGCGGATCGGCGTGCCGCCGTCGGCGTACCGGCGCCGCGTGCGCGCGATGGTCCAGGTGCCGGGGAGGCTCCCGTGGGAGCTCGTCCCCGGCTGTCTCACCCTGATGGGCCGGCTGCCGCCGGGCGCGTTTCGCAGTTTTCGAGAAGCGTGAGCCGGGCGGCCCTGGCAGAGTCGGCCCGAACCATCAGCACAGCGAGGCGATCGATGAGGATCAAGCTCAACAGCATCATGGTCGAGGACCAGGAGCGAGCGCTCAAGTTCTACACGGAGGTGCTCGGCTTCAAGAAGAAGAGCGACTTCCCGGTCGGCGAGTACCGGTGGATCACCGTCGTGTCGCCGGAGGGTCCCGACGACGTGGAGCTCGTGCTGGAGCCGAACGCCAACCCGGCGGCGAAGACGTTCCAGCAGGCGATGTTCGCACAGGGCATCCCGCTCACCGCGTTCGAGGTGTCGGACGTCAAGGCCGAGTTCGCGCGCCTCAGGGAGCACCAGGTCGCGTTCACCCAGGAGCCCACGCCGATGGGCCCGGTCATGATCGCGGTGTTCTCAGACACCTGCGGAAACCTGATCCAGCTTTACCAGCCGCTCTGATATCGCGCCGCCAAGGCCGTCACCACCCTGGCAGGGTGTCGCCCAGGGACGAGCGGCGCGTGTGGTAGTCCACGCGTCACCGCGGTGGCGCTGGTTCGGGCTCGGGCTCGACGTCGCGGTCTGGATCTCTCCGGTCTCGACGACACGGGCCGAGGTTCTTCAGCAGCTCGACGGGCAGCGCCACGTCGACCGAGAAGCGTTGCTCCTCCGGCTTGCTCTCCCAGGGAGGGCGCCGCGCCTGCGTCTCCACCTTCGCGTAGTCGAGCAGCTCGGCGAGCTCGTCGCGGCCTTCGCGCTTCGCGTTGAGCCGCCCCATGGAGAGCGCGGCGCCGAACAGCCTCGACAGATCCTTCATCTCCTGGCCGGCGGGGCCGGCGACCTCGGCGACGACGGCGACGTCCTCCGAGGCGTCGATGTGGATCTCCACCCGCTCGACGGTCTCGCGGATCCGCTCGGCGAGCTGATCCTGATCCGACGGCAGCATGTTCGAGAGATCGTCGGGCGAGAGCACTCCATACACGTCGCTGTAGGCCTGATGTTCCTGAAGGATGGATCCCTGCGTGGGATCGGTCGATTCGAGTCGATCGATCGCATCCTCGACGAGACCGGGCTCGGCCCGTGGGTCCGCGAGCAGGAGGTCGGGCCCCCACGTCGCGACGACCCTGCCCGTGTCCTTTTCCTCGTAGAGGATGCCTTTCTCACCGTACGTCCGCGTGCTCCATCGCTCGCGCTCGAATTTGGCGCCCTCGAACGATCCCTGGAGCACCATGAGCCCCGTGCTCGACGTGGCGATGCGCTCCACGTCTTCCAGCACGTCGATCCCGTATCGGTCCTTCAAGCGCGCGAGGCCGGCGCGCTCCTCGCCGCGCGACAGCATGCAATCGAGCCATATCTGCATGATCGGCGACTCTTTGAGCGCCTCGATCTCGAACACCATGGCCGAGCGCTTCGGATCGGCGGGCAAGGCGGCGAGCACCGGGTCGCGCTTCCATTGCGGCGCTTCGACGCCGGGCGGCGGCGCGGTCAGCGGCGGCAGCGTGCGGCGACGGCTGGCGCGCTCCCACTCTGCCTGCTTCGGATGGCGCGGAAACTCGATCTTCCGGGGCCGGACCGCGGGCTTCTCCTTGTCACCGCGCGACATCAGCCACGCGGCGAGCGCGAGCAGGACCATCGCCGCCGCGAGCCACACGCCCCGCCTCTTCGTCGGTCTCATCGGGTCGTCACCCCCGCCGTCGCGGCGCGGAGCTGCCGATCTCGATCGCTCACTGCCTCGTCGAGCATCGCCGCTTCACCCTAGAAATCCTTCTCTTCGAACACGTGGATGCCCAGCGCGAGCGCGGCCAGGCCGAAGACGAGCAGCCCGGCCACCTGGCTGGCGAGCACGTCCCCCTTGATCGCCGTCGCCACCGCGATATCCGCCGACGCGTCGGCGAGCGCCGACACCCGCGGCAGCGCGAGCGTCGCCGCGCGGAAGGCCCCGCGGGCCAGGCCAGGCTCGAAGAACGAGTCGAGCTGCTCGCGGTACCCCGCGACGATGCCGAGGAAGAACAGCGCGATCCCCACCGCCGCGGACAGGGCGGCGCTCCGCACCATCACGGCGACCGTGAGCATCGCCCCGTAGATGCCGGCGAACGTCGCGCTCGCGAGCAGCGCCGCCACGATCGGGCTCGCGATCCACACGCCCGCCCTCACGCCGAAGATCAGCGTGATCCCGACGGCGCCGTACAGCGTGCTGACGAGCGAGAGCGCGAGCACGCCGAGGAACGTGCCGAGCAAGAGCTCGAACCGCCGCACGGGAAGCGAGAGCAGGTGCTCGATGCGCCCCGGCGCCAGGAGGCTCGGGCCGAAATCGGCGCAGGAGACGATCCCGAACGCGAGCCCCCCGTAAAACAGCACGTACGCCAGGGCGCGGCCCACGTAGCGGAGCGCGACGTCGACCGAGCGGATCTCTCCGCGGCCGACCTCCTTGCCGAAGAGCCGCGTCGCCGCGAGGGCGCCGTCCACCACCTCGAGCTGCAGCGCGCTCCCGACCACCACGAGCGCCATCGTGACGCCGATCCCGAGGGCGAGGAACCACCTCCGCGACGAGGCCTCGCGCAGGAGGTCGCCGGCGACGGTCAGCGCCGCCTTCACGCCGCGCCTCCGCCGGCGACGGTCAGCGCCGCCTTCACGCCGCGCCCCCGCGGGCGCCGCCCGCGCCCAGCGCCTCGGCCAGCACGTCCTCCAGATCGCGCAGGTCCCGCGACAGCTCGACGAGCAGGGCGCCGGCGCGCCGCGCCTGATCGAGCGCCTCGTTGAGCGCCGCCGGGCTCTCGGCGTCGAGGCGCCACCCGCCCTCCCCGTCCACCGGACGGAACCCGAGCGCGGCGACCCTCGCCGCGTCGACGCCGTCCGCGAACCGCACGCGGTACGCCGTCTCGCTGCCGCACAGCTCGACGAGCGCGCCCTCGCGCACGAGCCGCCCGCCCGCGAGGATGCCGATGCGGTCGCAGACGCGCTCGGTCTCCGACAAGAGGTGCGAGTTCAGGAACAAGGTCGCCCCCCGCGCGCGCTCTTCGCCCAGGATCCTGCGGATCTCGGCGCGGCCGAGCGGGTCGACGCCGTCGGTGGGCTCGTCGAGCACGAGGAGCTCCGGCTGCCCGAGCAGGGCCGCGGCGAGCCCGAGGCGCTGCCGCATCCCCTTCGAGAACCCGCCGATCTTGCGGTCCGCGTCGGCGCCGAGCCCTACCCTCTCGACCAGCGCGCGAAGCGCGCCCTCGCCCTGCGAGGCGCGCTTCATGCGGGCCACGCTCGCGAGGAACTGCCGCGGCGTGAACGCGCTGGGCAAGAAGAGCCGCTCCGGCAGGTACCCGATCCTGGCGCGCACGTCCGGGTCCTCCGGCTCGCCGCCGAGCACGCGCACGGTGCCGCTCGTGGGGCGCACGACGCCGAGCAGCGTCTTGATGAACGTCGTCTTGCCCGCGCCGTTGAGGCCGATGAGCCCGAACGCGGCGCCGCGCCGGATGGCGATGTCGAGGCCCGCGAGCGCCGTCTGTCCGCCGCTTCTGCGGAAAAAGCCGCGGTAGACCTTCCTCACGGAGGACGCTTCGATGGCGAGCACGGCCGCGTAGTCTGGCCGGCCGACCGCCGCACGCAAGTGGAATGCCCGAGGCGAGGGAGAGCGGAGCAGGAATCCTTCAGTCGCGACGGCGCGACCAGGCGCGTGCTGAGCCAACCTCGAAACACAGGCTCAGAGCAGCGCCAAACACATCGTGAGGGGGCGGGAAGTCCAGACGCTCCGGGGGCGTTCCGGCCCCATCCTCCGCCCGCGGGCAGCGTCAAGCGCCAAGGAGCACGTGGTTATGACAGACCATGTCCGACCGGGTCCACGCCTCGATCACGCCCCCTCCTCTCCAGTTCTCCACAGGGGTTCTCCACAGGAGATCCCCTGGACAACAGCTGGATTCTGTCGATTACCTTCGCGGCGCGCGCCTCCTCTCGACATGGCCGCTCGCGAGGCCGGGACGAGCCCCGCGCCGCCGGGTGAAGCACGCGCGACGATTCACGCAACAACACGTAATCACAAGACTTTTTTGACCCACGGCGCATCCGTCCGCCCTCGACAGGTTGGGACAATGTCCGTCCGACCGATCCCTTTCCCGACGGGTCGAAGATGACTATCCATGGTAGACACCAAGGACGCGGCGCGACGGCGTGTCTCTCGCTCGACGCGTGTCAATGGCGCGCCGGAATGCTTCGTTTTGCAGGAGACTTCATGGAAAAGATCTCGCTCACGTACTTTGTCGACTTCGTCCTCAAGGCCGGCACGCCCAAGCTGACCGGCGTCAGGGAGTTCAAGGAACGGAAGGACGAGCTCTACACGGACTTTTACAGGCAGGTGCGAGAGGCGATCGTCGATATGCACAGGAGCGGAAAGCCCACCAGCGTGCTCGACGGCTTCCTCGCCGCCCAGCACGACGAGCGGCGCCGCCGCATCTACCCGTCGGTGGTGAATGGATATCGCAAGTTCCTCGCCTCGGCGAAGATGACGTGGTTCGAGCCGCCGACGTCGACGTACCGCCTCGGGGATCTCGAGATCAACGTCAATCCGGAGCTCGGGCTCGTCATCGATGGGACGCCCCACGTCATCAAGATGTATTTCCGCGGCGAGCCGCTGTCGTCCAAGCGCGTCTCGGTCGTGCTGAACCTGCTCATGAACGGGCTCGCGGAGAGCACGCCGGGCGGCGCCTTCGCGGTGCTCGACGTACGAAACGCCAAGATTCACACCTTCAAGGTGCCTAACCCGCGGCTCAGCCTGCTGCTCCGCGGCGAGGCGGCCTCGTTCGCCACCATCTACACCGGGCTGTGATCGCGGCGGCGCCGAGCTTGACGCGACGCCCACGCCTCGCTGCCCTGGCTCCGTGAAGCTCAGCGCGCTCTAGAGCTCACGCGGCGTCACGTGCCGGACCTACCGCGCGCGGCCCGATCCATTTCCTCGATCACCGCTTCGGGCCGGACATCCTTCTTCAACTCGTCCAAGCTTGCGTCCTGTCCGCTGGTGATACCGAGATGACGAGCGATGTCGTCCACGAGGCCGATCAAGCGCGTGACCTCGTGCTCGGCGAGGAGGTTGATCTGGAGATCCAGATCAGCCCGTTTGTCTGCGAGCGCCTGCATCCGGTTCTGGCTGATGAGCACGAAGGTCGACAGGAAGATCGCCTCGACCGACGCGATCATCGCCAGCATCACGAAGGGGAACGGGTCGAAGGGCCGGATCACGGGGACGATGCCCATGTTCACAAGGATCCAGCCCCCGAACAGGAGAGCATGGATATAGACGAAAGGCATGCTCCCCGCGAAGCGGGTGATCGCGTCAGCCACGACCTCTTGATGGGTCTTCCGGCTCTCCATCTTCTCTCGTACGGAGATCAGGGTCTCTATGTTGCGTCGGACCAGGTTGTTCAGCTCGCTCCCGTTCGCGTCGCGTCGATTCCGCTCCATCGGGGCCATGCGGGATGCAAGTTTCGCCCCAGGGCACGACCCGAGCCGTCCCCGGCGGGGGCGACGCTGCGCGCAGGCCCGGCGCGCGCCAGCGGAACATCGTGCATCGCCTCGGCCTCGGATTCCCGGCCTGGCGCCGCGCCTGCTCACCCGTCGCGGAGGGCGAGTCCGAACCGCACGATGCGCCGCATGATCATGACCCGCGTGATCCCGAGCAGCCGCGCCGCCGCGGACAGGTTGCCGCGCGCCGCCTCGATCGCCTCCTCGATGAGCCCCCGCTCCGTGGACTTGAGCGCGGCGAACCGCTCGGCCAGGGACGGGCCCTCGCGCGATCCGGGCCCCTTTCTCGGGTCCCTGCGGATCCGCGAGCTCAGGTTGTGCAGGTCCACGATCGGGAGCTCGGTATGAACGGCCGCTCTCTCCATCTCGTTGCGAAGCTCCCGGACGTTGCCGGGCCAGTCGTGGGCCTTGAGGGCGGCGATTGCGGCCGGCGTGAGCTCCATGTCTCGCTTGCCCGCGCTCGACGCCGCGGCCCTGAGGAGCGCCCGCGCGAGGAGCTCGATGTCGTCGCCGCGCTCCCGCAGCGGGGGCACCGCGAGCTCCACCCCGGTGAGCCGGTAATAGAGATCCCGGCGGAACCACCTATGCGCGCCCTCCCCGGCGAGGTCCTTGTGGGTGGCCGACACGACCCTCACGCTCACGCGCACCGCCTCCTCGGCGCCGAGCGGTAGGATCTCCCCCTGCTCGAGCGCGCGGAGGAGCCTGGCCTGCGTGGCGAGGCTGAGATCGCCGATCTCGTCGAGGAACAGCGTCCCGCCGTGGGCCAGCGCGAACCTGCCGAGCTTCTTCGCGACAGCGCCCGTGAAAGCGCCCTTTTCGTGGCCGAACAGCTCGCTCTCGACCATCGACTCCGGGATGGCGGCGCAGTTGAGCGCGACGAACTTGCCCGCCGCGCGCGGGGACGCGCCGTGGAGCGAGTGCGCGACGAGCTCCTTCCCCGTCCCGCTCTCGCCCTGGATGAGCACGTTGAGCGTCGAGGCGCCGAATTTCTGGATCTCGCCCCTGAGCCGCCGAATCGGCTCGCTTGCGCCGAGCAGCTCGCCGGCACGCGTAAATCGATCCATGGCCTGCGGCCCTCCTACGCTCGGTCAGCCGTCCTCTCTCGTCGTTCCGAGCGGCGCGATCACCTTTCCGGGGTTGAGGATGCCGCCCGGGTCGAAGGCGTCTTTGATGCGGCGGTGCAGCGCGATCGACGCCGCGCCGAGCTGGCGGATGAGGAGGCCGCGCTTGAGCGTACCGACGCCGTGCTCGCCGGTGATCGTGCCGCCGAGCTCGAGCGCCTGCGCCATCACCTCGTTGAAGGCCGCGACCGCGCGCGCCTCGGCCGCGGCGTCGTTCCGATCGAACACGACGAGCGGGTGAAGGTTGCCGTCGCCCGCGTGCGCCACCGTCGCGACGGTGGTCTGCGTCGCGGCGACGATCGCCTCGATTCGACGGAACATCTCCGGCAGCTGCGGCAGCGGCACGGCGACGTCGTCGACGAGCACCGTGCCGAGCTTCTCGAGCGCCGTGAGCGCGAGGCGGCGCGCGGTGAGCATCATCTGCCCCTCGCTCTCGTCGTCGGTGGTGGCGACCACCGTCCCGCCGGCGGCCTCGCAGGCCGCCTGCATGCAGGAGAGCTCGGCGGACCCGGGCGCGTCGCTCTGCGCGATCAGCATCGCGGCAGCCTCGGTGTCGAGGTCGAGCGGGCGGAAGCGCTCGACGGCGCGGATGGCCGTGCGGTCCATGATCTCGAGCATCGACGCGTCGACCGATCGGACGATCGCCGCGACCGCCCGCCCCGAGGCCTCGAGCGACGCGAACGTCGCGACCAGCGTGGTCGCCGGCGGGGGCCGCCGCCGCAAGCGCAGCGTGATCTCGGTGATCAGCGCGAGGGTGCCCTCGGAGCCGACCAGGAGCCGCGTCAGATCGTAGCCGGCGACGTCCTTGCGGCTCCGGCCGCCTGTGCGGAGCACCGTCCCGTCCGCGAGGACCGCCTCGAGGCCGAGCACGTAATCGGACGTGACACCGTACTTCACGCAGCACAGGCCGCCGGCGTTTGTGGCGACGTTGCCGCCGATCGTCGAGATGGCGTAGCTCGACGGGTCGGGCGGATACCACAGCTCCCGTTCGTGCGCGGCGGCCTTGAGCTCGCCGTTGAGCACCCCCGGCTGGACCACGGCGAGCATGGCCGCCTCGTCGATCGCGAGGATCCGGTTCATGCGCTCGAAGCTCACCACCACGCAGCCGTCGGTGGCGGTCGCCCCGCCCGCCACCCCGGTCCCTGCGCCGCGCGGCACCAGGGCGATACGGTGCTTTGTCGCCCACCGCGCCAGCGCCTGTACCTCGGCGGTCGAGGCTGGCCGCGCCACCGCGATGGGCCAGCCGCCAGGCGCCCAGAGGGCCTGATCGCGGCGATACCCTTCCATGACGTCTCGATCCGTCACCAGTCCATCGCGCAGGGTGAGTGTGAGCTCGTCGAGCGGGTTCATGTGCCGTAGAACTCCGAGAGGTGCGCCCTGAGGAGCGTCGCGGCCGACTTCGCGTTACCGCGCTCGATCGCGCGCAGGAGCGCCCGGTGCTCCTCGACCACCCGCGGGCGGATCGCCGCGAACGAGCGCGCTCGCAGCGCCTCTTCGAGGTGGAGCCGGATGCTGTCCTTGACCGCGACCATCACGAGGGAGAGCGCCTGGTTGCCAGAGGCCGCGACCAGCGCGGCGTGGAACGCGATATCGACGTCGTAGAAATCGGTGGGAGAGATCTGCACCCGATCCATCTCCTCGAGCGCGGCGCGCGCCTCATCGAGGTGAGCGGCGACCGGCGCGGCCGCAGAGCGGGTCATCGCGGCGGTCTCGATCGCGACGCGCAGCTCGATGAGGTCGGGGAGCGACACATTCCGGAGCTGGACCACGTGGGTGAGCGCCTCGCAGAAGCGGTCCACCGCCGCGTCAGGGCTCGCGGCCTGCATCGGGGAGGTCCGGCCGCGAGATGCGAGCAGCCCCTGCGCCTGGAGGTGGCGGAGCGCCTCGCGGATCGTCGCGCGGCTGACCCCGAACTGCTGAGCGAGCTCGCGCTCGGGCGGCAGGCGCTCGCCTGACGAGAGCGAGCGATTGAGGATCGCGTCGCGGATCTGGTCGGCGACGTCCACGTAGATCGCCGAACGGGACACTGTCTTGAAGCGGGGCGAGCTGGTCATACTGTCCGTTGGTCAGACCAAACGTACGTTCGGCGATCCTCGCCGTCAAGACAAAATTTCCCGCACCGCGCCGCGAGAGCATTCCGTCCCGCCGCACATTGTGAACGCACACATGATCGCCTACGCGCCAGTCGAGCGGGCCGGCGAAGATCGCGATCCTGCGCCCCCCTCTGAACGCCTCACTCCGAAGGAGACCCGCCATCCTCGTCCTCGCTCGGGATCGGGGACAGGAGCAGGCCGGTCGATTGGAATTGACATCCGCGTTGTGAACGCTCACAATTTTGTGAAGAAACGTACTTTTTCTTTGGCGATCGACGGCGATCGACGGCGATCGACGGCGTGCCGTGGGGGTCCGCGGGGCGCCTGAAGACCTGTGAACATGTGGCCCGTCAGCACCACGGGAGGATGGCAAGCTTGGATAGACATCGAATTTGATGCCGCGGTGCTCAGGTACAACGATGCGCTTAGCGACGCCTCGGGGTCACGCCTGGCTCGGCCAGCGGCTCGAATCGCGGAGAAAGGCGGATGAGCCTGCTTTCTTCGCTCGCTCGAGGCAATAAGGGGTCTCTATGAAGAGCAAATCGAATTGGGCTTTCACTTTGGCGGCGCTGGGCATGTTGGTCGGCGCTTGCGACGGCTCGAATGACGACGGCAACCTCGGAGGGAGCGGCGGAGCCTCGACGTCCGCTGGCGAGAGCGTGAGCGGCTCGGGCGGCGAGCAGGCGAGTGTCACCGGAGGGCCTACGGGCTCGGGTAGCTCCCAGACGACCACCGGAGGGTCTGAGCCCTCCGGCTCTGTCGGCGCGAGCGGAGGAGCGCCTGCCGGCGGCGGCGGCGGGGAAACGGCGGGCGGGAACGGAGGCTCGGGCGGCGCCGGCGGCGGCTTTACCGGCACGTGCACCGAGTCACGATCGGTCGCTCGAAACGTGTCGGGGAGCGGCCCTCATAAGGTGGTCGTCGAGACGAACTCCGATCCGGGCATCAACCAGGGCACCATCTTCCGCCCGGCGGATCTCGGTGGGGACGTCAAGTATCCGATCTTCGTCTGGGGGGAGGGCGGATGCTCGCGAGACGGGTTCGCGACGGAGGCGGCCATGGCCGAAATCGCCTCGCATGGCTACTTCGTAGTGGCGGACGGGACACCGGAGAACCGCGAGCCCAACCGCGATCTCGGCGGCGGAGGCGAGGTGCTGCTCGCCTACATCGACTGGGTGATCGCCGAGAACGAGAAGCCTTGCAGCGCCTACTACCATCGTATCGACACCACGAAGGTCGGAGCGAACGGCTTCTCCTGCGGCGGCTTGATGGCGGCGGGGACTGCGGCAGATCCCCGAATGACGACCTGGGGACACACGAGCAGCGGGTCCTTCTCGGTGAATCAGGCCTTCTACAACTCGATTCACACACCCGTGTTGATCGTCACCGGCACCAAGGATAGCCTGGGCGCGAATACCAACGGCGCGAGAGACTTCGAGAACATCGCCGCCCAGGGTGATATCCCGGTCATGATGTTCGCCAAGGTCGGCGCAGACCATGGGGGCGATCTGTGGGCTCGGAACGGGGGCGAGTTCACTCAGGTCAACCTGGCGTGGCTCAACTGGTGGCTCAAGGGCGACCAGTCGGCCACCGGCAAGGGCATGCTCGTCGGCGCGGGGTGCCGTTTCTGCAACGACAGGACCTGGCAGATCTCTTCTGCCAATCTCCCCTAGAGCGGAGATCGGCCTACTTTCCGCCGCTCGCTCGTAGTGGTGAACCCTGACCTTTCCTTCGGGCTTCTACGCGCGTGCGTGCGCACGCCCCTCCCCCGGCGGTACCGTGGCTGGGAGGAGAGCTAGGCCTGCTGTCCCGAACGGGCGCCCACCTGCGTCGATTCCCGGCCGGGCGCACAAAGAGAAAGGGGCGCTCGTTCTCCGAGCGCCCCTTTCGATCTTATCTTGCCGTGTGATGCAGGAGACGAACCGGGACCAGGTTCGCGGCTATCGGGTTACAGCGCTTGCACCCGATGTTCCCGCAAGGGCCCGCCGCGTGTTGCCTGGAGCGGACGGTCGCCTTTCGCAGCCGCATCGCTCGGAGCTTCGCGCGCCGGCTCTTCGTGTTCTGTCCCGCCGCCTTCCATGCTTCGTACTTCGCTCGCTCGGCGGCCTTGCGCGCGCGCTTCGCCGCCCTCCGACGCCACTTGGCCTCGGACTTCTTCTTTTTACTCATGGGACCACCCAACACCGCTTCAGGGATCTCGCGGAGTAGGCGGCCGGGGACGGCGCCCGCGGCTCATCTCGACTGGGCGCAGCGTCCCCGAGCACGCCCGGACACGGGTACCGGGCTAGCGCGTGACGATGCCTCCGCGTGACAACGTCACGCGCAGAGGACGAGGGTGTTCTTCATCGAGCTCCTCCAGTCGAGCCGCAGGTCGAGGATTGACGACGCCAGAATGAGAGAGGCCGCCTCCGGATCCCCGGGGCGGCCTCTTGAACGCGTCGCGCGCTTCTCAGTCGCCCATCAGCGGGGGCTCGCTCGTGGGATGGGCCATGAGCGAGGTAGGGGAGGCGGCAACGACGACCATAGCGGCGGCGGAAGGCTGCATCGAATCGGGCCGGTCGTCAAGGGCCTTGGATCGCAACGGCGGCAAGGCGAACGCGCATGGAAGCAGCGGCGGCGCGGCAAAGGCAGGCGGCGCCAAGGGCAAGCGATGAGCTGCGCTGAGCCCCGGCGTGGTGCGCGTCAGCGAGCTCCCGCCCTCAGGGCGTGAACATGCCCGTGTACGTCTGCGCCTGGGCCAGGGTCGCGCCTTGATACTTGAAAGGCGCCTCCGGGGTGTGCGTTCCCACGTACGCTGTGACCTGCACGCTGTAGTACCGCCCGCTCTCGAGCACGCCCTCCGGCACCTTCACCGTGGTCTCCGTGGTGTCGACGCTGAGCACGCCGGTGCGCTGGCTCAGCACCACACCGTCCGTGTCCTTGACGTCGTCCTGGAGGAGGATGGCGACGCGATACCCGTCTGGCGTGCCCAGATCCGGCGGCTCGAAGGTGATGGTCGGCGTCGCGCCAGCGCCCTCGGTCACCGCGTCCGCTGGCAGGCTCTCGCCGTCGATCCGCAGGTTTCGCGGCAAGCCGAGCAGCGGCTCCACCGCCGCGCCGTTCCCGTCCTCGGCCCTCACGATGACCGAAACATAGCCGCGCAGGACGTCCTGGATCTCGTCGACAGGGTGCATCACCCGCGTGGCGAACGACACCCTCACGTCGAGCAGCTCCATGCCCCTCCCCGCGTACGGGTTGCCGTATTGATACGTCGCCGCGTGGTCGCCGGGGTGGAACATCGTCATGGCGTCGTTGCACCCGTCCGGGCAGAGCTCGATGTCGCACGTGTCGTCCGTGGTTGCGAAGCAGGTCGGGTCGGCCGGCTCCCGGCCGCTCGAGACCTGCGCCAGGAGCAACGTCGGCGTGCTGCTGTAGAGGGGCACGCCGTCGCCGGGCTCCTGGTACATCACCATCGAGGTGACCGTGCTCGAGAGGACGGCCGGCGCGTGCGCCGTCACCTGCGCGATGAACCGCGATATCCTGAGGTCGGCCGCGAAGCTCGACAGCGCGAGCGGCGCGAGCGAGCCGCCGAGGGTGGCCGCCGCGCCGTCTTGCATCACCACGTCCGAAGTCGAGAACGACGCTTCGGCCGCCTGGTAGGTGAACGAGGACCAGGGATCGTGCGGGTCCGCCTGATCCCGGGGCGAGCCCGCCTGGTGCTCCACGAGCTGGGTGACGTGCAGCACGTCGCCCTGGGAGCCATCGATCAGCGGCCGCTGGCCGTCGTGCGAGGCCGGGAAGACGTTGTCCCGCCAGTTGAACGCCCAGCCCGAGCAGGCGGTGTCCCCGTCGGCGGGCGCGCCTTTCGTCCCCTCCTCTGGGACCAGCGCGGCGAGCGCGTCGACATTGAAGCTGTAGAGCTCGATTCCCGTCCTGGAGCGGCTGGACCACCGCGCCTTCCTCGTCGCGGGTGACCTGGTGCCACGGCTTGAGCCCGTCCGCCGTGAACGCGACATCGAGCTCCTGCGTCGCGTTGCCGCCGTCGGGCCGCCCCGCGAACGCACGACCGAAATCGAGGGCGCGCGCCGTCGCCTGCATCATCGCGCGGCTCTTCGGCGCGTTCGCTGCGCGCTCGTCCGGCGCGGTGGTCGTCACCAGCCAGTACCCGCCCTCGGGCACCGCCGGGATCTCCCAGCGCGAGCCGTCCGCCGACAGCGCGCCCGAGAAGGACTGCACCGCGCCGCCCGCGGCAACCACCTGGGCCTCCACGGACTCGAACTCCGACATGTCCCGGCTCACGGCGATCTCACCGCGCTCGGTGACGTACCGATCGGTGAGACTGAGAACCACGCCCTCGAACGGCGCTTCGTCGTTTCCACATCCCGGCACGGCCGCGAGGATGGTTGTCACCAGCACGGAAGAGAGATGAGCCCGCCTACGCATCGTCCCAGTAGACGAAAGCGGACGGAATCAGCGCAAGCGGAAAATTCCACCCGAAACACTCGTCCTCGGCTGCGCTCGCGGTGGCCGCTCACGCGACGACGAGCATCCGTTCCCCGTCGCGCCGCGCCGCCGCCCACGTCTCGTCCCAGGCGGCGTCGGCCTCCGCGCGCGGGAGCTGGCCGAAGGCCCGCACCTCCTTCCGCTCGCCCTCGACCTCGGCACCATCCCCCGGCGGCGCCGGCGCCGGCCCCGTCATCGCGTCGCCGACGGCCTCCCGCACCTCGCGCCCGCCCTCGGCCAGGCAGTAGGCGAGCACACGCCAGCCGAGCTCGGCGTGCAGCGCCTCGTCGCGCGCGACCTCGTCGAGCGCCGCACACACGCCCGCGTCCGTCGCGCCCGCGAGCGACCGGCGGGCCCGGGCCGCCGCCGCGCCCTCGCCGAGACAGCCGTCGTGCCACGCCTCGAGCGCCATCCGCACGAGCGCCGCCTGCCGGCCCGCGTCGCGCGCCGCCGGCGGCGGGAGCAGCGCCGGCCTGAGGCGCCAGCCCGCGAGCGCGCTCGCGATCTCGCTGCACCGCGCGGTGTGGCGCACCTCATCGCCGAGCGCGACGAGCGCCCGCGCCACGAGCGGCGCGGGAGCGCCCACCGTCGCGAGGTCCCGCGCGAGGGCGAGGAACGCCGGGATCGAGCCGCACTCGGCCCGCGCGCTGTCCAGCCACGCCCCCGCGAGCGCCGCCCGGGTCGCGCGATCGAGCCGCGCCGGGCGCGACGCCGCAGGGCCCAGCCCGAGCGCCGGGGGGAGCACGACCCCATCGGCCGTGCGCAGCGGCCGGCCGTCGATGGCATGGGATCGCTCTCCGAAGGGCCGATTGGGGCGGATGCCGATGCCCAACGTCCCCTCGGGGACGAACATCTCGCCCGACACCGGAAACGCCGCGCGCGCCGAAAAATCGAGGACCACCGCGTCGAACAGGCTGGTCATCGCGCCGACGTGGAGGCCGTGCTGCGCCGGAAACTCGTCGCTGATGCGGGTGCGGTACGTCCAGCCGATCTCCCCGTCGATGCTGCTGGAGATCTCGGTGGAGCTGCCCGAGACATCGCCGCCGCCGTGGGCGCCTGCCGCGAAGCGGCCGGCAGAGAAATTGAGCCATGTCGCCTGCACGAACGGACCGAATCCCATGTGCCCCGGGTCGAACACTCCGGGCAAGGTGCCCCCCATGGGGAACGTCGCGCGGAGGTCGCCGCCAAGGCCGAAGGCGAGCTTCTGGCCGAAGGAGACCGACAGGGAGACCCCGATCGACATGCCATAAGGATCGTCGGCGTGCGCCAGTCCGGGCAGCGAGACGAGGGCGGCGACACCGAGGGCGGCGAGCGCAGGCGGGAACGCGCGGGAACCCAAAGACATGGAACCTCCAAAGGCCAAAGGGGCCAAGGATCGATCTCGGCTCCAAATTTACCAGAGGGCGCGAACCGGAACGACCGCGGAGGATGACGGAAAACGGCTCTGGAGGGCGGGAGCACGCGTCGCGCGCGGCCCGTTCGGAGATCCACGTCGCCGTGCGACCGGCGGCGAGCGAGCTCGTGGTGGAGAAGGCGTCACACGCACCAGAGCGCGTCAGTCTGGGCGAAACATCACACCCGAGAGCCCGAAAAAAGTTTGATCCCCGATCCCGCGGCGTCGCCACATAGCCATCTTGGTGTTGCAAAAAGTTTGCCGAATTGAGAAATTCCCCTCGCCAGGCGGATGGGGCACCGGCGCCCTTGGCTGGGTCGTGACCCCCTGTCTCTCGCCTGCTCGACCACGGGGGTGCGGCTGGTAGCAACGATACGTCGGGCTCGGGGGGCGCAAGTCGGCGGGATCCACGGCGATCGCGCCCGGCCGGGTCGCCTTGATCACCTCGCCCCGGATCGAGCAGCCGGCGGTGATCGCGCGGCTCACGTCCTGCAACGACAGCTCGCGGCACCCCAAAGGCAAGACCTGCCGGAGCGCTCTCCCATGCCGATCGACCTCGCCGCGCTGCGGCGCGGCTTCCCCTTCTGCTTAACAAGAGAAAGGAAACAGAGACCATGACACGCACTTATCGCCACTTGCTGCTGCCCCTGACCCTCGCGCTGTTCTCGCACACTGTCGGCTGCTCCGGTTCGGACTCGGATGCGGACACCTCGAGCAGCGGAGCGACAAGCGCCTCGTCCACCTCAGGCGGCGGCACCTCCTCATCCACTTCCGGCGGCGGCACCTCCTCGTCCACCTCCGGCGGTGACGCCACCTCGTCCACCTCCGGCGGCGACACCACCTCGTCCACCTCGGGCGGCGACACCACCTCATCCACCTCGAGCGGCGACACCACCTCGTCCACCTCGAGCGGCGACACCACCTCGTCCACCTCAGGAGGCGGAACGACCGAGAAATTCAGCTTCTTCGTGACCAGCATGGCCGCCATGCGGGAGCTGTCGGGCTCTCAGGACGGCTTCGGAGGCGACCTCCGCTTCGGGGAGACGGGGCCGGGCGCCGGTCTCCGCGGCGCGGACAAGATCTGCGCGACGATCGCCGAGAAGAGCCTCCCGGGCGCTGGAAGCAAGACGTGGCGCGCGTTCCTGAGCGCCACGGCAGGCGAGGACGGGAGGCGGGTCAACGCGATCGACCGGATCGGCGAGGGGCCCTGGTACGACCGGCTCGGCCGGCTGGTCGCGAACGAGAAGGAGGAGTTGCTCAACACGCGTCCCAGCGGGGCCGACGCGGCGATCATGAACGATCTGCCGAACGAGGACGGCGTCCCCAACCACCAGCCCGACCCGGGCCAACCCGCGGTCGACAACCACGACACCCTGACGGGCTCCAACGCCCAGGGGCAGCTCCAGGGCGCCGCGGCGACGTGCAAGGACTGGACGGCCAAGACGGGAGACAGGGCCGAGGGGGGCCCGCAGCTTGGACACTCGTGGCCAAGGGGCGGCGGCGGCGGCCCGGGCGGGGGCGGGAGCGGGTCCCACTGGATAACGTCCCACAATGCACCGGGGTGCGCGCCGGGGGTCAATATCGTCGACGCGGGAGGCCCCCAGCCGGGCTCGAACTCCGTCGGCGCCGGCGGCGGCTACGGCGGGATCTACTGCTTCGCCCTGACGCCCTGACATGGGCGCCCCCCCGACAGCGTCGCTTTCGCAGGGGGGCTGTCAGATCGCATTGAAGCAAGGTGTTGCCCACCCGGGGCAGGTCGCGCGGTTGGGGCTCGACGCCTCCGAAACTCTGGCTCCACTCCCCCCAGCGTCAGCGGCCGCCGAAGCCGGGCGCGAACAGGGCCGCCATCCGATCAGGACGGCTGGCGCCGAGTTGGAACATCGCGTCGTCGGCCGCCCGGACGAGCGCGCGGCCCTCCTCGCCGCCAAGCACCTCCCCTAGCCGCCTGCGCGCTGCCGCGGCGCTCAGCGCGACCTCGCTCGCCTCGAACCCGGCGACCGCCGCCTCCAGGTGGGTGCGCGCGAGCGCCGCGTCGCCGCGCGTCCAGGCGACGGCGGCCAGCGTGAGCCGCGCCTGGGCGCTCGCCCAGCCCACCCGCTCTCGCACGAGCGCGCCGGCCACACGCTCCGCGATGCGCAGCAGCGGGGCCGGCTCCGCCGCGCTCGCCGCCGCGTCGAGCGCCGCCCGCCCGCGCAGCTCGATCGCGCCGATCCCCATCGGGCTCATGCGCAGGTACGTGGAGGCCTCGACCGTCGGCCACGCTGCCGTCAGCCGACGCCATGCGGCGCCCGGGTCCTCGCAGTACAGATCGATGAGCACGTCCGCAAAGAGCCCGAAGAAGTGCTGCAGCTGGAACCCTTGCTGCCGCCACGCGGCGAGGGTCTCCGCGAGATCCGCGCGCGCCCGCGCCGGATCGTCCGCGGCGAGCGCGACAAGGCTGTGGCCCCCCGCGACCACGCGCAGCGACGTGGCGGCATACCTGTCGCCGCGCGCCTCCGCTTCCTTGATCCATGTGGAGAGGCGCTGGGCGAGCCGCCTCAGATCGCCGAGCTTGCTGAGCCCGATCATGCAGACGGTCTGCGCCGTGCCGATCTCCCAGGCCACCCCGGTGCACCGCTCGCGGAAGATGCGCTCTGCCTCTTCTGCGTGCACCACCATCTCTCGAAACGACGTCCCGTGAGCGGCGATCGCCCGCTGGATCCGGAGAACGCCCTCGGCGCGCGCGTCACCGGAGCGCTGGAGGAGCGGCGTCGCCGCGGCGATCGCGCGTTCCACGGAGCCGCCCGCCGACTCGCCGATGATCGACGCGAACAGCGCCATGAACGCGAGCCCGAGCGCGACGCGCCTCGGCTCCCTCGCGGCCAGCGCGAGGAGGATGTGCTGCACGTGAAAGCCCACCGCGCGCACCGGATCGACCGCGCAGAGCCCGAGAAACGCAGAGAAGCAGGCGTCGACGCGGCGGAGCTCGCCGGGATCGATCTGGCTCTCATCGCGCTCCTTGAAGCCGAGGCCGCGGAGCGCGAGCCGCGTCCTGTGAACGAGCGCCGCGGCGAGGGCGCGACGCGTCGTCTCGGGGTACCGCAGGCCCGTCTCGGAGAGCACCTCGCGGAGCACCGCGACGCCCTCTTCGGTGTGACCGCTCGTCAAAAGCTGCTCGGCCGCGAGGCGCTTGCAGTCGAGGACGACAGAGGACGCCGCGGCGTCTCGCGCGGTCTCCGCCGCGCCGAGGTAGGCCCGCGCGGCGTCGGCGCCGCGGCCCGCGTTCGCGAGCGCATGGCCGAGCTGCAAGAGGAGCCCGTGCCGGCGCTCGCTGCCGGCCGGCACGCAGTCGAGCGCCAGCTGGTAGAGCCGCGCCGCGTTCTCGAACGCAAGCGCAGCGGCGGCCCTGTCCGCCGCCTCCGCCGCGTACACGCCCGCCCTGTCGACGTCGCCCGCGCCATGGAAATGACGCGCGATCTGCTCGGGATCAGCGCCCCCCAGGGCCGCGAGCTCCTCGCCGAGGCGGCGGTGATGGACCTTGAGGCGCGACGGCTCGATCTGACCGGACACCGCCTCGCGCACCCGGTCGTGGTACGCTTCGACAGGATTGGCCTCCTCGAGGCCGCCGGTGCGGACGAGGTGCCATGTACGCAAGGAATGCAGCGCCGACGCTGCGTCCCCCTGCAGCCCGGCCGCCCTGAACGCGATGCGCTGCTCGATGGGGAGGCCGGCGACGGCGATCACCTCGAGGAGCCGCCGAGCGTCCGCCGGCAGATCGGCGAACCTCGCCAGCAGCAGCGCCTCCAGCGACACCGGCGGTGC
Source organism: Sorangium sp. So ce375 (assembly GCF_051473855.1). Classification (NCBI taxonomy): domain Bacteria; kingdom Pseudomonadati; phylum Myxococcota; order Polyangiales; family Polyangiaceae; genus Sorangium; species Sorangium sp. So ce375. The sequence goes on along the minus strand of NZ_CP150335.1, from coordinate 1,095,700 downwards.
CGGGGAACAGGCATCCTCGTGGCCCGGGTGAGCCGGCGCCGCGCGGCCAAGGTGGAGCGCGAGCTCCGCCAGGAAGAAGGGGCTGCCCTCGGACTCGCGGGCGATGTCGGAGGCCTTTCGCGAGGGGCCTTGGCCGCCGAGGAGCAAGCGCGCCAGCGCTTCCGCTTCTTCACGAACGAGCGGGCCGAGGCAGAGCTTCCGGTGCTCGGTGGCCCCGGTCCACCTCGGCGCCGGAGCGCCGAAGAGCTCCCGCAGGAATGGACTCGAGGCCTCGTCCTCGGACCGATACACGCCGAGCATGAGCATCGCGGGCGGATCGGGAGGGCCGAGGAGGTCGGCGAGGAGCAACGCGCTGTCGCGGTCGCCCCACTGAAGATCGTCGATGGCCACGACGAGCGGCCCCTTGTCGGCGAGCGCCGACAGGAGCTCCTTGAGCGCTCGAAACGCGCGGAACCGGAGCTCCTGGGCGTCGTGGATCTCGAAGGGGCGCCGCGGGACGTCCTCGATGGCCGCGACGACGCGCAGCGCGGGGAACACGCGCACGAGCTCATGGATTCCGCGCGGCAGGAGGCCCGCGGCCGCAGGCCGCGGCAGGCGCCTGAGATGGCGGCTGAGGGCGTCGAGCACGCTGTCAAAGGCCTTGAAGGGGACGGACTCGCGCTCATAACACCGGCCCGCCAGGACCACCGCGGCGCGGCGGCTGCGCAGGCCGTCGAGGAAGTGCTGGACCAGCGCCGACTTGCCCATGCCGGAGCGGCCATGCACGTAAACCGCCACCGAGCGGCCACCTCGCGCCTCGTCAAACGCTTCCTCGAAGGCCCGCAGCTCCTCGCCGCGTCCCATGAACAGCGCGTGAGGGAGCGGCGCCGGCGCGTCGCTCCCTGTCGGCGGGGCGCCGGGCCAGGGAGCGGCGCCCGGCGCTGGCGCGGGGGCGACCGCCACCTCGCGGAGGACGCGCAGCACGTCCGCGCCCGTGGCCCGCGCGCGCGGGTCGCGGTGGAGGAGCTGCAGGCACAGATCGCACAGCGCCCGAGGCGCGTCCGGCGCGATGAGGTGAGGCGGCGGCGGATCGCCGAACGCCTTGCTCTCGACGATGTCGTAGAGACTGCCGCTGAAAGGAGGGCGGCCCGTGAGCGACTCGTAAAGAATGGCGCCGAGCGCATACCAGTCCGCGGCGGCGGACAGCTCTCCGCGCATGTGCTCCGGCGCCATGTAAATCGGCGTCCCGGCGACCGGGGCGTCCGTCTCGAGGGTCGCGAACGCCGCCCGGCGAGCGTTGGTGTCACGGGCGATGCCGAAATCCAGCACCACGACACGTCCGCCCTGATCCACGAGCACGTTCGAGGGCTTGAGATCCAGGTGCAGCTTGCCCGCGCCGTGCAGCGCCGCGACTCCGCTCACAAGCTGCTCGAGCGCGTGACAAAGGCGCGCCACGTCGACCTCGGGCCGCGGCGCGGGCGCGCCGCCAGAGGCGGCCCTTGCCACCTCGCCGGCGTGGGACGAGAGCGCGCGACCGTCGAGGTCCGCCTCGCAGATCGTGGTCGCCGCCGAGTCGAAAGACCGCTCCGGGACATGCGCCGGCGGGCCCGGGGCGGCCCGCTCCGCCCCGCGGACGTACCGGGTGAAGCTCACGCCGGAGACGAGCTCCATCGTGAAGAACCAGCGCCCCTGCGCCGAGATGAGCTCGTAAAGCGTCACCAGGTTCGGGTGGGCGATGTCCGCGATGGCGCGGAACTCGTTCTTGAGGCGAAGGATGTCGGCGGCCTCCATCCGGAGCAGCGTCTTGAGCGCCACATCCGCGCGGCGAAGACGATCGTGGGCGTGATAGACGACCCCCATGCCGCCCGCCCCGAGGCGAGCGAGGATCTCGAAGCGGTCCGTGCCGCCGAACCCCTCGGGAGCAGGACTGTCAGCGACGCTGTCCACCTGGCCCATCCCTGCCTCCGCGACGCGCCATCGTAACAGCACGTCCGCCGCGCGCCAGGGCGCGTGCCGCGCCGATGGCGAGCGGCCGGATGCGGCGGGCTGCCTCCCGTCCTCGGTGCGGAGCCAGCCATCGCCTTTGCCGAGGTCGCGCGTCGCCGGCACGCGGAGCAGGAGCCCCACGAGGAGGATGCGCATGCGCCCCACGAGGAGGATGCGCATGCGCCCTGCGCGCCCTACGCCGAAAGCAGGGTTGCCTCCAGCGCGCGTCGTGGGGAGTGGGCTCCGCGATCAGTCACAGGGCCCGAGGTCGGCCCACTCGGCCGGGCACCAGAAGGTGGGGTTGCTCGGCGGGCAGCTCGGGTGCGACCACCAGATCTGCTGGGTCGCCGCCCAGAGGTGGCCGCCGTCGGTGACCAGCGTGGAGGGCGTGTACACCTGCCCCGACAACCATGCGGGCACGCCGCTGCACTCGTTTGCGGGCGACGTGCAGGCCTCCCAGGTCGACGGCGACGCGCTGAGGTTCTTGTTCTGGTAGATGTACGGAGCGGCGTCGTGGAACGACCAGGTGCTCGCGCCCGACATGTTCTGCCAGACGCCCGCGGTCGTCTTCAGCTGCTGGCGGAGCATCTTGATGGGCGCCTCGCAGGAGATCTGCGGCTCGGGGTACGCCGGACCGACGTCGGCGAAATGCTCGACGTCGTGCGCGTACATCTCGACGGTGGTGCGCGCGTCCTGGGCGAGGAACTGCCAGCCAGCGCCGTCCTTCATGTCGACATAAAGGCACAGCTCGGATCCGGTCACGCTCGCGGCGCGCTCGGGCGTGCACCACTCGTACTTGAAGACGACCTGCTGCCCAGGCTGCAGGTCGCCGAGCGAGCCGCCACAGGTGCCCCCCGAGCCCCACTGGGTGTTGCAGCTCGGATGATTCCCCGTAACCCCGTTGTCATCTCCGAAGTAGTAGACGAACCACCCGTCCGGGCTGTGGTAAATGCCGGACTCGAGGTTATAGTACCACTGGCCCACCGCGGTCCAGGCCGTCGACTCGTTCAGCAGCTCGGGGACCTGCCATTCAACGAGCCAGCCGCGGGTGTCCCCGACGGTGCCCGTGTAGCTGCTCGTCAGATCGTAAGTCCCGCGCTGGCTCGCCACCCCGAGGATCTCGTCCTCCTCCACGCCGGCGCCGGAGGTGCAGGCGGCGCCGCCGACGGCTCCGACGAGCAACAGCGCTGCGCCGATTCGCGGCAGGGCAGCGCGAGACGGACGACGAGGATGGGGTTGCATGGAAAGCGTGCTCTTCTCGATCATAAGTATTCTCCAGGGAGCTAGGTTTTCCCCCTCCGCAGCGGTGAATAGCGCAGGCCCTGGCCGCCCACCGTTAAGTCGTGTTAAGGCGAACGACGTGATTCCGGGATCCGGCGCCGAGCGCGCGGGAGGCAGCTCGCGGAGCAGGTCGATGCTCGGTGGCGTTATGGACGCAGCTCAGCCCGCGGCAAAGTCGCCGCAAGCGAAGTGAGGAGAAAGAGATTCGCGGCGCGCCCCGGGGGCGAGGCGCGCGAGGAGAAGCGATTCGACGTGGGGTATCTCCATCGAGAGGACCGCATCGTGCGATCTCTGAGCACGTGGAGAGACCGGCTCAAGTTTTTGGAGGTGGTCCCGCGAGGCCGAGCGATTCGAGCCTGCAGCGGTAGGCGGAGCCGTCGCCGGCGACCGGGGCCGCGTACCTCAGGGACCCGTCGACTCGAGCGGAACCCCGTTCACCCGCGCGCCGCCTCCCATTCGGGGCTGCTCAGGAAGTACGTATCGTAGAGCTCCTGCACGTCGCGCAAGGTCTCGGGCGGCTCCTCGCCGTACGCGATGCGCGTCAGCTTGCGAAAGTAGTCGAAGCGCTCGACCCCTGGGGTGATGACGACCAGGAGCTCTGCGCCCTTGCCGCGCGCGGCGGCGAACGCGTGGGCGACCCGGGGAGGGACCACGAGGAGATCGCCCCTCTCGGCCGTCACGATGTCGCTCCCCGAGAGGACCTGCACGGCGCCGTCGAGCACATAGAACATCTCGGCCGAGGCGTCGTGACGATGGGGCCGCGCGCCGTCCGCGTCCTTCGCGAGCGTCACACGGACGGTGGAGAGCGCCCCGCCCGTCGCGCTGCTGTCCGCGAGGAGCTGGATCCGCGCCGTCGGTGAGCCGACGATCTCAGCGTCGGCGCCACGGACGACGACCGACCGATCGAAGCATGGCTGGATGATCGACATGCCGCCCAGTGAAGCACCCGGGGAAGGAGCGCACCTGGAAAAACGTGCGGAGCTCCCCCGCTGGCTGTGGGTGGAGGTGGCCGCTTCGAGGGCGGACGCTGGATGGAGCAGGTGGAGGTGACGTCGTTTTTCCAGGAGGTGGACAGCGCGCGTCGAGGAGGCGGCGCCCGCTCAGGTGAGCGGCAGGGCGCCCCCGGTGTTCAAGACGCCCTCGCCGAAGCTCTTGACGTCTTCGAAGCCCATGTAGTGGAAGCAGCTCACGAGCATGTCGGCGAAGGAGCGATCGCCACGGAAGTCGACCAGCCTTCCGCGCCGGAAGTAGTCGTGGGCCTTGCCCGCGAAGACGACCAGGCTGTCCTCGATGCTGTGGCTGTCGCCCTGCCCGAGCTCGTTCCAGTGCACGACGAGCGTGTTATCCCAGAGCGTGCCGTCGCCGTCGCTCGTGTTCTTCAAGATCTCGTAGAGCTTTGTGTTCTGCTCCCAGAGGTGCTTGTGGATCTTGCGCACGTCGGCGAACGCGGCTTCGTCGCTGTTGTGCGAGATGTCGTGGTGCCCCTCGCTGAGGCCCAGGTTCGAGTAGACGCGGTTGCTGGTGTTGCCGCTCCAGTTGAAGTGCACCACGCGCGTCAGATCGCAGGCGAACGCCAGGGCGCTGATCCTGAAGAACAGCTCGCCAACGATTGCGTGGTTCTCGTCGGCGTAGGGGTTCATCCGCTCGCCGAGCGACGTCTTCACGCACGCGGCCGCGCCGTTGCCGGCCTGGAGCGCGCGCTCGACGTCGCGCATCGCGTCGAGGTGCTGCTGGATCTTGGCGCGGTCCTCGGCGCCGAGCCTGCCGAGGAGGGAGTTGCCCTCTTCGCGCACCAGATCGATGGCCGACTGCTTCTTCGCCAGGCGCCTCAGCACCTCTTGCTGCGCGCCCCCGTCGTCGGAGGCAGCGCCGAAGATCCGGGCGTAGGCCTCGTACGGGTCGGTCTCCGGCGGGATCGGGTTCTGCTCGCCCGCGGGCCCCGCGTGGGAGTGCGTGTTCCAGATGTCGTTCCACTTGTCCCCGACGCGGTACACGAGGTGCCGGTGCGCGACGCGCTCGTCGGTCTCCAGCACGCGACCGCCGATCGCGTAGTCGGCGCTCGGCCCTTCCACGTAACCGATGGTGCTCTCGGTGCCGCCGATCGGGAACGACCCGGTGCCGGACTTCCACGGAGCGAGCGAGCTGCCGCCCTGCTGGTGGTTGTCGGCCCGCTCGGACTCCGGCAGATCGTAGAAGTGCTTGTGCAGGTTGTTGAGGAAGATCAGATCTTCCCGGTAAGGCTCGAGCGGGGCGAGGAACTCGCCGAGCTGAAAGCTCGTCTCACCGCGGGCGTCGAAGCGCCTCGCCGTCTCGTCGCCGTTCGCCTGGAACACGAACATGATGCGGCGCGGGGAAGGCGGCGTCTGGGCTCGCGCGCGGCTCGGGCGCATGGCATCGAGGAACGGGAGCGCGAGCGCAACTCCGGCTGCGCCACGCAGGAATGTACGGCGGCTCAGAGGTTTCATTGTTTCTCCGGGACGATGACGGGGCGGTAGCGGAAGGCGTCGGTCTGCGTGAGCGCGACCACGAGCTCGGACAGGCTGTATCCGCTGTCCTTGAACGCGAGCGAGAGCGAAGCCATCGAGCAGCGATCGGCGTCGGTCTTGTCGCGACCGTAGAAGAAACGGAAGTTTTGCAGCACGTAGCAGGCGCGCGCCTCCTGGCTCTGCGCGAGGCGCTGGCCCAGCTCGGCGGCGTCCGCCACGGGGCCATTGACGTCGCCCGTGCTCGAGATGGTGCTGGAGGTGACGACCGGCCTCCCCGCCTCGTCCTCGGTGCGCGGGCGGCCCACGGCGTCAAACGACTCGAACACCACGCCGATGGGATCCATCAGCGAGTGGCACCCCGCGCAGCTCGGCTCGGTGCGGTGGAGCTCGAGGCGCTCGCGCTGCGAGAGCCCTTCTCCCAGGCCCTCGAGATCGAGCTTGACGTTGTTGGGCGGAGCCGGCACGAGCTTGCACAGGAGATCGGTGCGCACCTTGAGGCCGCGCCGGACGATCGATGTGCGCGTCGCCTTGTCGCGCGTGAGCATCATGCCCTGGGTCAGGACGCCCGAGCGGCCGGGCATGTCGACCTTGATGAAGTCGTCGCCGCTCACGCCGCTCACGCCGTAGTGCTGCGCGAGCGCGCCGTTCACGAAGCTGTAGTCGGCGGCGAAGAGGTCGTCGAGCGAGCCTGTCGGGCTCGCGAACAGGTCCTTCACGAACGTGCGCGTCTCCTGTCGCAGCAAGGCGGGCAGGCCGGGCGCCAGGTCCGGATACACCGCCGGATCGCGGGTCATGTTGCTCAGGATGTCGGTGTCGAGCCACTGCTCGAAATACTCGAGCAAGCGGTCGGCCTTGGGATCGGCCAGCATGCGCCGCACCTGGGCTTCGAGCTGCTCTTTCGTGCCGAGCTCGTCCGCCTCCGCCGCGCGCGTGAGCTCCTCGTCCGGCTGCGACTGCCAGACCAGGTACGAGAGCCGCGAGGCCATCTCGTACGGCGTGGGCTCGGTGACGTCACCCGTGCTCTCCTGGCCGAGCTCGACGCGATAGAGCACGTTCGGCGACTGCAGCATGCTGAAGACGACCCACTCGATGCCGTCTTCGAAGGTGTACCCGTCCGAGCCTGCGGTGAAGCGCTCCTCGTAGCTCTGGACCTCGGCTTCGGTGAGCGGGCGCCGGTACGCTTTGGCGCCGAAGGTGCGGATGAAATCGCGCGCGCACTCGAGCTCACCGAGCTCCTCCGGATCGCAGGAGACCAGGCCCGAAGCGTGGGCCGCGACAGCGGCGATCTGCTCCGCGGCGTCCTGGAACTTCTGCGCGACGAGCGAGCCGACGGTCAAGAAGCTCGCGTTATTGCGGAAGCCGAGCGACTCGGACTCGTTCGGAAACGTGGCGACCGCATTGTCGACGGTGGAGGCCACGCCCGGGACGCTGGAGAAGAGATCCTTCAGCGTGTTGGCATACTCGTAATTGCTGAGGCGGCGGAGCGGCGCCGTGCCGGGCTGCGGCGTCTGACAGAACGCCGAATCCAGCACGTCCTCCGGGGGCACGTTGCTCCCAGGATCGTCCCCGCCGGGGCCCGTGCCAGACCCCGTGGACTGGCCGGACCCGCCGATCTGGCCGTTGCAAGCCGCGACGAACGCGAGCAGGAGCGGCGCAGCGTACATGAGTTTTGAGCCGGAGAGCTCGAGAGGCCAGCGATGCGTGTATTGCTCGGGGTTCACCGTGTTCTCCACGCCGCGCCCGACGAAAGGCACGAGTTGGTGCGAGCGCCGACCACATGGATCGGCGCCTGCACGGGTTCCCGACGCTGCGACTCAACAGCGCCGATTTGACATTATGTACCAGAACCTGTCCTGTCCGGCTCACGGCAGAGGTCGATCGCGAACATTTTTGTGCCCCAACGACCCACCAACCCACCCATTTTATGTACTGTCGTCGCGTTTTTGAATCCCGACGGTAGCGGGGCGCGGCGCACTGCCGGACATCGCTGTCGAGAGCAGAACCTTCAACTATCAATGATTTTGACGCGTGGACGACGGGATCGCGCTGGAGGAGCAGGCGTCTTCCGTCCGCCCCGGGGTCGTGACATCATCGTCGCGACGGGCGCGGTGCGGGTTATCCGACGCTGGCGGAGGTGCGAGCGATGGGGGTCAAGGTTCTCTTCATCGTCAAGGAGATAGAGGGGGCCGAGCCGCTCGGCGCGCTCTACGTGGCGGGTTGCCTGGAGCACGCGGGCCACGAGTGCAAGTTCACCGGGACGCGCGGCCGCGACGTGCTCGCCGAGGTGCGGCGGTACGAGCCGGACGTCATCGCCTTCGGGGCGACGACCGGGCTGCATCGCTATTATCTCGGGCTCAATCACCACATCAAGCAGCATTATCCGAAGGCGGTGTCGCTGATGGGCGGGCCGCACGCGACGTATTACCCGGAGGTCCTCCAGACGCCGGGGCTCGACGTGGTGTGCCAGGGCGAGGGCGAGGACGCGGCGGTCGAGCTGTGCGACGCGCTCGCGCGAGGCGACGATCACCGCGGCATCCGGGACCTCTGGGTGAAGTCGGAGGGAAAAATCTACAGGAATCCGGCGCGCGGGCTGCGCCGCGACCTGGACGCGATCCCCTTCCCTCCGCGGCGGCTGCTCTACGAATACGACGACAGCCTGCGCCGGCGCCCCCTCAAATCGTTCACCACGAACCGGGGTTGCCCCTTCCCGTGCAGCTATTGCTTCAATCCGTCGCTGGTCGAGCACTACGGATCGAGCTGGAAGAAGGTGCGCGTCCGGAGCCCCGAGAACGTCGTGGCCGAGCTCGTCGACGTGAAGAAGCAGGGGCCGCTCCAGTTCGTCGGCTTCCGCGAGAGCATCTTCGTGTACGACGCCGAGTGGTTGAGGCAGTTCGGAGAGCTCTACCGCCGTGAGGTGAAGCTGCCTTATTACTGCCACCTGCGCGCCGACATGATGACCGAGGAGATGGTCGATCTCCTCGCCTGGTCTGGCTGCTACACCGTCAACGTCGGCATCGAGACCGCGAACCCCGAGCTCGCGAACGGCGTGTTGCGGCGCCAGATCCGGATGGACCGGCTTGACCACGGGATCCGCCTCCTCAAGCGCGCGGGGATCGTGGTCTTCGCCGACAACATCCTCGGCATCCCGGGCGGGACGCTCGAGGACGACCTGGCGACGCTGGAGCTCAACATCGAGCTCGACGTGGACTACGCCGCCGCCACCTTGTGCACCCCCTATCCCGGGACGGGGATCGCCGCGTACGCGGTCGAGCACGGCTATTTCAGCGGGGATTTCGACCTCATCGACGACAGCTATTACACGGAGTCGGTGTTGCGCTTCTCGTCTGACGAGGAGAAGCGGCAGATCGAGAACCTGCACAAGATGTTCGCTGTCACGGCCGCCATCCCCGCGCTGCTGCCGCTCGTGAGGCGGCTCATCAGGCTCCCGCCCAACGATTTCTTCTACGCGATGTTCCGCGCCTGGTACCTCGTCTGCCACATGACGGACGTGATGCCGCGCCGGCTCGAGCTCGCCGAGCTCTTCAACAGCGCGCTCTCGATCTTCGGCGTGTACCGGGGCACCGACGAGAACCGGTATCCCGCGCCGGCCCCCGAGGCGTTGCCCATCGCGGCGCCGCCGGCGCAGGCTGCCTGCGGGGACACGAGGACCGTCCAGCTGAGGCGCCGCCCGCGGATCGCGGCGGAGAGCGCGGAGGTGCCGGATGTTCGCTGATCCGAAGAAGGTCGGGCTGCGACGGCTGAAGAGGCGGCTCAAGGCGGGCGCGTCGATCGCGATCGCCATGGCTGCCGGGGTGTTCCTTGCCTGCAAGGGCGGGGCGAGCGACCCGGGTGCGTCGCCGAGCGGCCCCGACGCGCGGACCGGCCCTGAGCGGAAGGGCGCGGCCGGCGGGAGCAGCGGCCAGGGCGCGCCCGCCCCGACCAGCGGCGCCGTGAGTGACGGCGCCTCCGACGCCGGCGATGACCTGGATGCCACGGCTCCCGCGGACGCAGACGCGGGTCAGGCCATCCTGGTCCGCGACGCAGACGCCTCCGCGGACGCCGGCGCCAGCGGAGCGATGGTGGTCCCGAGCGCCAAGCCGTCCACCGGCGTGAAGCCTCGCACACCGCACGTGGACAAAGAAGAGCACCGCAAGGGGATGCCGGTACGCGACAATCTCCTCGAATAATCCCGGGGGGCGGGCAGCCCGGGGGGCGGCGCGCTCGAAGCGAAGAGAAGCGCGCCTGCCGGCGCTGAGGTCACCCGCGCGCTATCGCACCGCCGCACTCGGGCCGCGCGGACGGGCGCGCGCCCGCGAGGTAGGCCCGCGGCGTCACCCCGAGCAGCGACCGGAACTCGGCCGTGAGGTGGGCTTGGTCGTAGAAGCCGGTCTCGAGGGCGAGCCGCGCAAGGCTCGTCGTGGCGAGGCGCTCGGCCGCACGACGGATGCGCACGATGCGCGCATAACGCTTCGGCGATAGGCCGATCTCCTCGTGGAACAGCGCGCGAAGCGTCCGCTCGGCGACGCGAAGGCGCCGCGCGAGCGCGGGGATGGAGGTGTCCGAGCCGGGTGCCGACGCGGAGGCGTCGAGGGCGTCGACGGCGCGGCGCAGGAGCGCCCGGCGCGCCGGGGCATCGGCCCTCGCGCCGAGCGCGCTGCACAGGGCGTCTTCGAGCAGGCGCACCGCGGCGGCCGCGTCCCCGCCGACGCGCGCGAGCGCATGGCGCAGCTCGCGCGCGCGGGCGCCCCAGAGGTCGTCGAGCGGGACGACGCGATCGACGAGCTCGTGCGCGGCGACGCCGAGGGCGGGCCGCGCGGCCCCGGGGTGGAACGAGAGGCGAGCGTAGAGAGGCACCGAGCCCGAGGGCTTGAACGTGGCGCGCTGGAGCGGCCCCACGGCGGCGACGACCGGCTCTCCGCCGGTCCAGCACGCGACGAGCGACGTGGTCCCGCTCGGCAGCCGCGTCCACCCCGCGGGCGGCGAGGGGACGGCGCTCATCACGTGGACGTCGGAGACCCAGGAGCGGAGCGGCGCACGTGGCGGAAGGTCGCGGTTCTCCGGACGGGCGGGAGCGATCAAGGGCGCGAGCACACTGGCAGTGTAGCGCGCGCGGCCTCCGCCGCATGGGCCGTCGCGCGCCGGCGGGCTCGTACTTCGTGCCGGAATCTCCAAGAGACGGCTTCGAGGAGACAGCAGGGTTCGCTCTCGAAACGGAGGTGTTTTATGATCCTTGTTGCTGGTGCGACAGGCACCATCGGTCGCGCGCTTGTCCCACAGCTGCTCGCCGTCCGGGCCGATGTGCGGGTGTTCACCCGCGATCCCGCCCGCACGCGTGCGCTCTGGGGGAGCGACGTCGAGGTGGCCTGCGGAGACCTCACGGATGCGCCGTCGCTCGGGCGCGCGCTCGAAGGCGTCGACCGCGTCTTCTTGCTCACGGCGCCGGGGCCGACGGTGGCGGAGCACGATCGCGCGATGGCCGCGGCGGTGATGAGCTCGCGGGTCGAGCAGATCGTCAAGCTCTCGGCGTACGGCGCCGAGCAAAAGGAGCTCATCGCGTCCGGCTGGCATCGGGCCGGGGAAGAAGCGGTGATCGCGACGGGGCGCCGCTTTACGCTGCTCCGGCCGGCGGGATTCCACTCCAACGTGCTCGCGTGGGCCGCGAGCGTGCGCGCCGGCGCCCCGATCGAGATCTCGACCGGCACAGGGAAGCACGCGGTCGTCGATCCGCGCGACGTCGCGGCCGTGGCCGCTCAGGCGCTCACGTCGAACCATCACGACGGGCGGGCGTATACGCTCACCGGGCCCGTCGGGCTCGACGCGCACGAGCAGGTCGCGATCCTCGCCGAGGCGCTCGGGCGCCCGATCGCCGCCGAGGACGTCCCCGTCGAGCACGCAGCAGCGAAGATGCGGGCGGCCGGCGCCCCGGAAGCGTTCGTCGCAGCGGTCGTCGAGGGCCTCACGTTCCTGCGCGACGGGTGCGCGGCGACGCCGACGGACGACGTGGCCGCGGTCCTCGGCCGCCCGCCGCGCCCCTTCGCTGCGTGGCTCCGGGATCACCTCGACGCGTTTCGCTGAGCACCCGCGATTCGAGAGGAAGGTCGCCGAGAGGCCCTACATCAGGTGATCATTTGTAGAAGCCGATGTCGTCGATGTAGACGTCGAAGCCCTCGCCCTCGGCGAACCCGAACTCGACCGCGAAGAGCCCTGTGAGGTCGATGGTCTCGGCTGTGGGCTCGGCGCCCTCGCCGCCGCGCGACAGCGCCTCGAAGGGGATCACGACCGGGGCCCACTCCGTGCCGAGGCGCGTCGTGGATAACCAGTCGTCAAAGCACGGATTGGCCGTGTCCTCGCCCGACTCATCGCATATCCCGCCCGCGGGATCGGAAAACTTGTCCGGGATAGCGATCTTCATGGTCGCCGCCGCGCCCGGGTCGCCGAGCTTGGCCCAGAACACGATACCGCTGTACGCCGACGCGTCGTAGGCGGACAGACCCCCGTCGGCGCCGTTCAGCGCGAAGCCGACCCCGGCGCCCCACGCAGTGAAGCCGGACCCGAACGTGTGCATCGCCATCGTGCTCTCGCCGCGCGGCTCGGTGAGCGCCTCCGGGATGAACCCGACGGGATTATCTTCCGTGTAGACCGGGGGAGTCTGCGTGCCCGTCCCATCATTGAAGCTGTACCAGTAGCCGACCCTGCCCCCCGCCTCGTCGATGGCGCTGTCGCCGTCTTCCATGTCGTCGATCAGCTCGATGTCCGTGGGGACGACCACCTCGCCCCCGCCCGCCCCTGCGCCGGCCTCGCCGCCCGCAGCCGAAGCCGAGGACGGACCGCCCGTCGCACCGGCCGCGCCGCCCGCGCCGTCCGCCAGGTGGTAGCTGTCGTCCAGCCCCGCGAGCGCGGTGCACCCGCCGGCTGTGAGCGTCCACGCCGCGCACATCCATGCAGCACGCCTCTTCGCCATAACTTCTCCTACCACCGCCGCGCAGGCGCGGTCCACCGCCGCGCGGGACCGCCCACGGCGCGGCGTCAGGCGATCAAGCTGTCGACTGCTCGTTGGGTCGAGAAGAAGAAGGGAAGATTCACAGGGAGCAGCCGTGTTTCCCGTCAAGAGGTGGCTGCGGTGAAAGACCAGGGTCGGCGCGCCTTCACCATCGCGTTGAGGATGGTCAGGAGCTTGCGCATGCAAGCGGTCAAGGCGAGCTTGGCGGGCTTGCCAGCGGCGACCAATCGCTCGTAGAGCGACTGGAGGACCGGGTTGCAGCGCAGGCCCGAGACGCACGCCATGTAGAGCATCGAGCGCACGGGGGTGCGCCCACCGCGGATGCAACGGCGGCGCTCCTTGCCGCCGCTTTCGTCGTTGAACGGCGCAAGACCGGCGAGCGAGGCGATGGTCTTGCGGTCGAGCGTGCCGAGCTCGGGCAGCTCGACCAGCAGCGTCCGCGCCGTGCCCGGGCCGACGCCGGGGACGGTGCGGAGCAACTGGTCCTTCGCGCGCCAGATGTCGCTGCGCTCGATGTGGCCCCGCAGGTCCTCGTCGATGTCCGCGATCTCCTTGGTCAGCCAGTCGATATGGCGGTCGAGGCTAGCGAGCACGCGCTGAGTGCGTCGTGGTCCGAGCAGCGTGGAGCGTCGATTTTTCTCGGCGACGAGCTCTTGCATGAGCTGCCGGCGGCGCGCCAAGAGCTGCTCCAGGGCGAGCGTCGTCTCGTCGGGCATCTCGGTTCGCGATGGCTGCATGGCCGCCGCAAAGTGGGCGATGCACCTGGCGTCGAGCTTGTCGGTCTTGGCCAGCCTCCCGCTCGCCTTGGCGAAGTCGCGCACGTTGCGCGGATTGACCACGGCCACGGGCAGCCGCGCGACGCTGAGCGCGGCGAGCACGGTCATTTCGAAGCCGCCGGTGGCCTCGAGGACGATGAGCGCCGGTCCGATCGACGCCAGTTCCTTCGCCAGCGCCAGCAGACCGTCGTCGTCGTGAGCGCACCGCCACTCGCGCTTGGCCTCGTGCAGCGCGATGTCGAGGTGCTCCTTCGAAACATCGATGCCTACGTACTCTGCCATACTCTGGGACTTTCTTCCGGACGATGACGAAACGATCTCCCCGGCGCGCCCACCCTTGCAACAATGCGAGCTCTGGCTCAGGCAGCCGTTCGGGCTCTGCGAGGAGACCTACACCGCGGCGACCTCAGCTCCCTGACGGTCTTCCAGACCAGGGCGGGGTCGATCTGCCGCGGGGCAGCTTTGTTAACGCTTCGGCGCGCCCCCGACGAGCTTTCCCCCCAAGCTCCCCAAGTTGCCGGTCTCCCCCCGGGCCCCCCTCATCAGCGACGACGACGACGTAGACCAGGCGCTCCCGAGGGTCATACAAGGCGGGGAGGCGAGGAGGCGAGAGATGGGGATTTGTTGTTCGAACCGTCAGCTCGGCGCCGACTGCTTCGGGCGGCATCGATGCGTGGCGGCTGTGGTCCACGGGGGTCGGACAGCTCGGCAACCAGCTCAGCGAGCGCCCTCCGCTCGGATCAGCGAGCGCCCAGGTAGTCCATCTTGCCGATGTCGAGCCCGTTGTGGCGCAAGATCGCGTAGGCGGTCGTCACGTGGAAATAGAAGTTGGGGAGGGCGAAGTTCAGCAGGTAAGGCAGACCCTTGAACTGCATCGGCTGATCGCGGGTCGGGATCGTGACCTCGCGGTCCTCGGAGCCGTCAATCTGCTCCGGCCGGAGGCTGTTCAGGAACGCGATCGTCTTGGCGACGCGGGCCTGTAGCTCCTCGAAGCTGGCCTCGTTGTCCTCGAACTTCGGCACGTCGACGGCCGCCAGCCGCGCTCCACAGCCCTTGGCCGAGTCGGTGGCGATCTGGATCTGACGCGTGAACGAGAGCATGTCCGGGGCGAGGCGCCCGTCGAGCAGGACGCGAGGCTCGATCTTCTTCGCCTCTGCATACGCGACGGCCTTTTTGAGGATCGCCGAGAGGTTGCCGAGCATTCTGACGAGGACAGGGACCGAGGCCTGATACATCGAGATCGTCATCTTCATCTCCTTGCTACCGCACGGTTCGGGCAGCGCGTTCCCGCACGGCGCACGCGACGCGGCGCCGACGTACCCCCGCGGGGACGCGAGCAGGCGCGAACATAGGGCATCCTGCTCCGCTGGCAAGCGCGCTCGCGCGCAGGGCCCGCCCGCGACCTCCCGAGCGCCCGATCGCCGCGCTCGTTCGCCGGAATTTACGGTCTGGGCGCGAAGGACACGCCCTCCGGGCGCTCCGCGTCCCGCGTCATGATGCGTTCGTGAAGTAATGTAAACAGGGTTGACGAACGACACTCGATGACGAGGCGCCGCGAGAGGCTCCCTACCGGGGAGGGAGAACGACGGGAGCGCGTCGAGGTCGCGCGCCGCGCGGCGCGGCGGAACGATGGCCACCCCGGCGCGGCGGGGCGGCCCATCGAGGTTGCTTGACAAGCGAGGCGTGATTCGTTGTCCTACGGTCGGGAGGGCGCGCATCGTCAGGTGAGCAGGGGTGCGCCTGGACACGGCCTTCGACGGGAGACACGTGGAGCAGGTAGGACAAGAAGCGGCGGAGCTCCTGCGTCTCCGCGACCGGATCGCAGAGCTCGAGGCGCACGCCGCGAACCTCGAGCGAGATCTGGAGGGAGCCCGCCAGGCGATGGACCGGCTGCAGCGCAGCCAGTGGCGGCTGAGCCGCCTGCTCGAGATCCCGAACGAGGCGCTCGCCGTCCTCGAAAACGGGCGATTCATCGACGTGAACAGCGAGTTCGAGCGCATGTTCCGCTGCCGCCGCGAAGAGGCCGTGGGCCGCAGCGCCCTTGATTTCGCGGCGCCCGAGTCGCGCGACCTCATCCTCGGTCACCTGCGCTCCGGACACGCCGAGCCGTACGAGGCCATCCTCCTCCGGCTGGACGGGACGACGTTCGTCGCCCTGATGCGCGGGAGGATGGTCGAGGAGGACGGCCGCATGGTGCGGGTGACCTCGGCGGTCGACATCACCGGGCAGAAGCGGGCCGAGAGCGCCCTGCGCGAGAGCTTCGCGCGCGAGCAGGTCATCAAGGCGCAGGCGGAGCTCCTCGCCGAGATATCGACCCCGCTCCTGCCCATTGCGCCGGGCGTGCTGGTCATGCCGCTCATCGGCCAGGTGAACGCCGAGCGAGCACGGGACGTGATCGAGACGCTCACCAAGGGCGTCGCCGCGCACGGCGCCCGGGTCGCCATCCTCGACATCACCGGCATGCGGATGGTCGACGCGCAGATCGCCGATACGCTGCTCACCGCGGCGCGCGCGGTCGGCCTGCTGGGCGCCCGCGTGCTGCTGACCGGGATAAGCCCCGCGACCGCGCGCACCATGGTGGACGTCGGCGGCGATCTCGCCAGCATCGCCACGCTCGGCACGCTCGAGCAGGGCGTCGCCCACGCGCTCGCGAACCGTCGGTAACTCGACGGCGATGTGGGCGCGCTCGTCGAGCCTTGTGCGGAGCGCGCTCGGGATGTCCCTCGACGGCCGCGTCGACGTCACGTTATAGGGGACGCCGATGCGAAACATCCTTTTCCCCTGCTTGTTCACGGCTGCGCTCGCGACCGCGTGCGGCTCCACGACGACCGACCCGGAGCCGTCCGGGAGCGGCGGGTCCACCGCCAGCTCGACAAGCGAAGGCTCGACCAGCGAAAGCTCGACGGACTCCAGCTCGGCCACGGGCACAACCTGCACTCCTGGCGAGACCATGTCGTGCACCTGTCACGCCGCCAGCTTGCCTGGCGTCGCGACGTGCCTCGCCGACGGCAGCGGCTACGGGCCGTGCATGGAAGAAGGCGGCGGCGACTGCAGCTGTCCCCTGGGGCGCGGCGACGGCTGCTGCCCTGGCGACGGCATCTGCTGCGCGTGCGTGCAAGGCTGCGATCCGAGCACGGATCCGCTGCAAGATCCCGAGACGGACGCGCTCATCGCCTGCGTCTGCGCGGCGGGCGTGTGCGCCGACGAGTGCGAGGCGGAGTGCGCCGGCCAGGGTATCAGGGCGGACTGCAGCGCGTGCGTGCAACAGGCGGGCATGGACGTGTGTCAAACGGAATACGACGCCTGCGGCGGGACGTGAGCGCATCGCGCGGCCGGCGGCGCGCAGGGGCGGCACAGACTCCCCCTTCGTGACCTAGGTCGCCCGCGGCTCTACCGCTCTCGACCGCAGCAGCGCATGGATCCGGCGGAGCAGCTCCGCCGGATCGATCGGCTTCGGCAGGATGCGCCCCCCGTGCGCCGAAAGGAACCTCCTGCTCACCTCGCTCGTCGCCCCTCCGGTCATGAACATCACCCGGTCAGCGAGCGCCGGCAGCTCCGCCTCGATCCACTCGTGGAGCTCTATCCCCGTGCCCTCCTGCATCACGATATCGCAGAGCACGACATCGAAGTCCGCGTCCTGCCGGAGCGTCCTCTGGGCCTCTCTGCCGGAGCCCACGCACACGACCTCGTGGGATGGCTCTAGGAGCCCGCAGAGCGCGCGCAGGAGGAGCGGCTCGTCGTCCACGAGGAGGATCCGGGCGCGCCTCGTCGGTCCCTCGTCGCGAGCCGGCGCGGGCGGCACGCGACGAGGGGCCGGCTCGGCGCTCGCCCAGATGGGCAGCCGGACGCGGACGCAGGTGCCCACGCCCGGCTTGCTGCTGACGCCGATGGTCCCGCCGCACGACTCAACGATGTTGCGGCAGATCGCGAGTCCGAGCCCCGTCCCCTCCCCCGCGCGCTTCGTGGTGAAGAACGGCTCGAACAGCCTGTGCATGTGCTCTTCGGGCACGCCGCAGCCCGAGTCCACGATCTCCGCGACGATCTCCCGGCCCTGCTCGCGGGTGCGCACCTCGACGATGTTCTCGGCGACGCGCCCCTCCCGGATCGACTGCGCCGCGTTGATGAGCAGGTTGACGAACACCTGCGTCAGGCGCCCCTCCGCGCCGCCCACGGGAGCGACCGGGGAGAGCTCGCGCACGACGCGCGCGCGGTGCTTCATCTGGGCATGAACGATGTTGAGCGCGCTCTCGATCACCGCGTTGACGTCGGTCGGCCCGCTCGCCTCGTTCGCCTCCACGCGCGCGAACACCCCGAGATCCCCGACGATGTCCACCACCCGCGCGGCGCCGTGGCGGGCGTCCGCGAGCGGCTGGGCGAGGTGCTCCGTGGCGACGCCCTTGTCGGCCAGGCGCCGCACCTCGCGGGCGAGCAGCTCCAGGTTCGCCACCACGTACGCGAGAGGATTGTTGATCTCGTGAGCCACGCCCGCCGCCAGCTGGCCGACCGCGGCGAGCCGCTCGCTGCGCTCGAGCCGTAACCGCAGCTCCTCGGCCCGGCGCCGCCCGGTCACGTCGCGCAGGAGCGCCATGCTCGCGGGGCGCCCCTGCCAGTCCACGTCGACCCAGCGGACGTCGATGACGACCTGCTGCCCTCCGAGCTCCAAGGTCGTCTCGCCGGCGCAGAGCGCCTCCGGACAGCGCCGGCCGGCGACGGGGCGCCCGTCGCCCAGCAGCGACTCCGCGGCGGGGTTCGCGAAGAGCACCGCCCCGGAGGGATCGACCACGATCACCCCATCGGCGCTCCGGGCGATGAGCTGGTGCAGGTTCGCCTCGTTCTCCCGGGCCTCCGCCATCGCGCGCGCGAGCTGCGTCACGAGCTGCTGGCGGCTGACCGCATAGCGGATGGCTCGCCACAGCGCGTCCGCGTCGAGGCGGCGCTTCACGAGGTAGTCCTGCACCGAGGCGCCGAGCGCGCGCTCCGCGAGGCGGACGTCGTCGTGGCCCGTCAGCACCACGATGGGCACATGGGGATCCACCGCCCGCACGCGCTCGACCACCTCGATGCCTTCCCCGTCGGGCAAGGACAGGTCGAGGAGCACGACATCCCACCCTTCCCTCACGCGCGCGAGCCCGGCGGCGAGCGTCTCCGCGTGCGCGAGCTCGGCGCGCTGCCACGACGCGGCCTCGAGGTGGCTCTGCACGATGGAGGCCGCGATGGCGCTGTCCTCGATCAGCAGGAGGCGAAAGCAAGGCAAAGGCGGCGCCCGGCTGGGCTCAGCGAACATGGTGACCCCCTGAGGACTAAGAAACTCAAACGCTTTCCCGGAAGTCAAGCGTCTCTCGCCCTCGCCGCCGATCGCGGCGAGGGTGGAGCGGCGAGCGGCAGGCTCCTCCGCCGCGGACGACGCAACGCACCATCCCGGAGCCCGAGGACTCGCCGTGTCCTCGGCGCTATCGTCGCCGGCAATGGAGTTCCTCGCCTTCCCGAAGATGCCGTGCCTCGGCGCGAGCGACGCGCCGACCTGGGTCGCGCTCGAGAAGATCCACGGCGCGCAGCTCGTGATCGGCGTCGACGCGGCCGGCGTCCATTTCGGCAAGCGCAAGGAGTGGCTCCGGGACGAGGACCCGTTCTTTGGCTGGCAGCTGCTCCGCGCGTCGCTCCGGGACGCCGCCCGCGCGGCGTTCGCGGCGGTCGGCGCGGCGCGGCTCGTCCTTTACGGCGAGCTCTTCGGCGGCGGTTACCCCCATCCGGACGTGCCCGCGGGCGGCGTGAGCGCCGTGCAGACCGGGGTCTGGTACGCGCCCGACCTGCGGTGGGCGCCCTTCGAGCTGCGCGCGATCGACGGCGGCGAGGACGCCTTCCTGGCCTGGAGCGAGGCGGCCCCGGTCGCCGCCGCGGCGGGGCTCATGATGCCCCCGCTGCTCGCCCGCGGGCGCAAGGCGGAGGTCGCCGCCGTGCCCGAGCGCTTCCCGTCGCGCGTCGCGTCCGCCCTGGGGCTGCCGCCGCTCGGCCCGGAGAACCTCGCAGAGGGGCTTGTGGCCAAGCCCGACGTCCGCATGCCGGCCGGGGCCTACATGGCCTTGAAGCGCAAGATCGCCGAGATGCGCGAGGACCGCTTCGACGAGAGCGCGCCGTGGGACCCGGAGCGCCCGGTCGACCTCGCGACGCTGATCCGCTGGGGGGAGCGGCTCGTGAACGGCCCGCGCCTCTCGTCCGCCGCCTCGAAGGTGGGGCGCCACGACAGGGCGGCCGTCGACGAGGAGGCCGCCCTCGACGTGCTCGTGGACCTCGAGGCGGCGTTCCCCGGCGCGATGCGGGCGCTCTCGCCCGAGGACGGCGAGGCGCTGGAGCGCGCCGTCAGGGCGGCCGTCGCGGCGGAGCGGCTCTGAGCCGCGGCGCCGAGCGATCAGGCGGGAGCGAATCGCGCGTCTCCGCCCCGTGCGGTCACGACGCCGCTGGCCGGGCGCCCACGCTGCTCTGCCGCGGTCGCACGTCGGGCCCGAGCTATTCCTCGGCATTGAAGCAGAGAACCCCGTAGACGAGATTCTCTCCTGCGCCTTCGCTCGTGCCGTCAAAGAGGCCACCCCCAGCGTAGCCATGTTGGTTGCACACCTTCTCGGCCACCAGGGACGCTGTCTGCCATTCGTTCATCTCCAGCTCTTCTTGCCATTCAGGCTCCAGTATATCTCGGCGAGGAGTCAAAATACGGCTTGCGTGGACGCAGACGAGCCTCATAGGCGCTCCTGGTACATTGACAATAAAACCACCTTCGTAGTTATCCCGGAGACATTTGCCCCTTCCGAACTGGCTCGATTTTGCCCAGGATCCCGGTATAGGGTACGCTATCGGATCCCGCCGGATGCTCGTCGCGAGCGCCCCCGAAGAGAGGCATCTGTACCTCAGGTCGGAGCCCCCTCCTGCCAAGCGGATCTCCTCGACGGGGAACCCGCCGATCTTTCTCTCGTCGACACAGCGTTCGTTTGCCAGATCGTAATAATCCTCCCATGTTGGAGGAGCAAAGTTGAACCCACCTGGATCTTCAAATCTGGTGGTGCGCTCCGCTGTGGTGGCTGGAGCGGAGAGGGCGGCATTGTCCCGGCCCAATTCTGCAGTGAGCTCATTGGCCCCATATCCATATGACATGATATCGGAAGCCCTGCACCCAAAATCGCGATGAGGCCCCTTACGCTTCGCCCGTGAGTGGGGCTCATGTGACATCTCCTTGCACCAGCACCACTGCCATTTACCGCTCGATACCATCCGTCATTTCGGCAGCAAGGCATAGACTATCTTGCCACTGAGCTCACACGTCTAGTTGGAGCCTCGCCGTCGCAATTTCCATCAACTATTATTGCGAAGAATCCGCACCGGCGTGACCCTCTCCACCGTTCGCGCCGTTCCCGCCGCCGCTTCGGCGGCCTTTTGCGCTATCCTCACGACCTCGAGGAAGAGGCGGATCTGATGGGCCATGGACCTGTAGCCTTCGTCGTAGAGAAGCTCCTTTTCGAACGGGTTGAGCTCGAACTTGAACGGAGATATCTTCCCTGTGTTTATCTGGATGACCCTGACCCATTTCAGCAGGTCCATGAGCTCTTCCGTGTCGCTGATGTCGTGCGCCTCCTGGGCGGTGGATGCGAGGGCGTACGCCGCCCGGAACGCCATGAATGGAGATCGAATTTGATGCATCCTGTCGCTCAGGAGCCGTATCCCGATGGTGGCCTCGGGCGCTCCGGGGCGCGGCCGATCGAACAGCCTGATCGGGAAATTGCTCAGCAGCCCGCCGTCCACGATGAAGCTCGTCACGCCGTTGCGCCCCGTGAGCCGCACCGGTCGGAATACAAATGGTACGCTCATGCTCATCCGGACAGCCAAGGCGACGTCCAGATCGTCTGGATCGTATCCGTACCTGTCGCTCTCAATGTCGTCTGGGAGGATGAGCATGCGTCCTCTCGTGATGTCGGACGCAACCAGGCGTAGTCGGTATCTGTTCTGCCGAAGCCCGGCGTTGCGAGGGTCGATGAAATCTCGGAACGTGGTCTTCTTCTTCTCGCGGAGCAGCTCTCGGATGAAATCCGTGAAGTAGTCCCCCTTGTACATCCCCAGGTGGAGCAGGAGCCCGCTCAGCCTCTCCAGGTTGCCGACCACCGGGATGCGGCCGAACCACGAGCTGTCGGCGAACCGGGCGATCTCGGGGCCGCCGATGATCTTCTTGAGCTCCGATGACGTATAGCCGGCCGCGAACAGGGTGGAGACGATGGCGCCCGCGGAGGTCCCCACCATGCGAGCCTCCGTGCTGCCAAGAAAGTAATCCTTGTTCTGTTCGAGCTCCTCCTCCAGGGCCTGTATGGCCCCCACCAGAGCTATCCCCTTGACGCCGCCGCCTTCAAGCGCGAGGTTGATTCCGATTTTCGGTCGTTCGGCCTCGAGACTGTCCTGGCTTTCTGGCGTGTCGTGCGTGTCGTTACCTTCCGGTGGTCGAGTGCTGCTCATGGTGTGGCCTGCCGTGCTGTACACATCTGTGGTCTCGTTTGAATCTGTTCCGGCACAAGGGCGCGTCAAGCCAGCGTCACGAGCCAGCTTGGGGCCTCGCGGCCAACAAAGCGCCCGAGTCGAGGCTGGCGCCACATCGCGACGCCCGCTGGCATGGTAGACATGGGCTGGATTTCCTCGCACCCAAGGTGACCCATGGCCCGTGTCTTCTCGTTTTTCTCGCCGGAAGTGCAGCAGGACCCGTATCCGCAGTACGCGAAGGCGCGCGCGGAGGAGCCGGTCTTCTTCTGCGAAGACCTGGGCATGTGGGTGGCTACCCGGCAGGCGGATGTCGCCGCGATCCTCCGCGACACGGACCGGTTCTCGTCGCGGCTCACCACGATGAGCGTCAAGGAGCCGCCGCCCGAGGTCGTGGCCGTCCTGCGAAGGGGGTTCCCGCGGACGACCTCGATCATCCACCTCGACCCACCGGAGCACACCTCGGTCCGGCGGAAGATGAACGCCGCCTTCACCGCCGAGCGAATCGCCTCCATGGAGGGCGCCATCTCCACGCTGGCAAACCAGCTCGTGGCCTCGTTCGAGGCAGACGGCCGGGCAGAGCTCATGGCGCGCTTCTGCAGCCCGCTGCCTGTGGCGGTCATCGCCGGCATCCTGGGTGTTTCGCCGGCCGACGCCGGCAAGTTCGGTCAATGGGCAGATGACGCGGCGCGCTTGCTCATGAGCGGTCACCTACCGACCGACGCGTGGGTGAGAGCGGCCGAGAGCGTGGTGACCATGCAGCACCACCTCGCGGGGCTCCTCTCCGCGCGGAGCACCACGCCGGCCGACGACCTCCTCACCGTCCTCGTCCAGGCGGCCACGGACCCGAGCGGTCAGCTCGACATGGCCAAGGCGGTCAGTTATGCGACCGCGTTCGTGTTCGCGGGCCACAAGACCACCACGGACCTGCTCGGCAACGGGGTGCACCTGTTGCTCCTGCACCCCGACAGGCTCGCCGCGCTCGCGCGCGATCCGTCGCTCGCCGCCGCCGTCGTGGAGGAGACCCTCCGCCGGGACTGCCCGGTCCCCGGGACGACCCGTGTCGCCAGCGTCGACGTGACGATCGGGGATGTCACGATCCCCAAGGGTGCGCGGGTCTTCGCGCTCCTGGGCTCTGCCAACCACGACGAGGCCGTCTTCGAAGCCCCTTCGCGCTTCGAGCCCGGGCGCCCCGACGGGGGCGAGCACCTCGCGTTCGGCCGCGGCGTTCACTTCTGTCTCGGCGCCCCCCTCGCGCGACTCCAGGGGCGCGTGGCGCTGTCCGTGCTCACGCAGCGCTTGCAAGGCCTTCGCCTCGCGGGCGATCGACCTGTGCAGTTCCGGCAGGTCACCATGTTCCGAGGACCCGTGTCCCTCGACGTCGCCTGGGACGTCAGCGGGCAGGGAGCGAGCGCGTAAGGGAAAGCTGGTCGGAGCGCCGGGGCAGCAGCTCGCGGCGCACGCTCAGGTCGGCCAGCGCCGCGGCGCTGTTACGTGGCCTTGCGCCCGCGCTCCGCGAGCTGCGGCACCTGGGGTGTCGAGCGCGTTCAGGTCGCGCGCGCGACGCTGACCGCGGCGCCGCCTTGGGTGACGCGACCGGCGAGCGCTTGATCGTAGAGGGCCTGTTCGTTGGCCTTGTGAGCGGCCGTGAAGCGCACCACGATCGCGCACACCGACGTGGCGAGCGCGGCGAGGCCCAGCAACGCAAAGCAGTGCTGGATGTCGCCGACCGCCTTGAGCAGGAGCCCCGCCGCGACCGCGCCGACATTGCCGCCCGCGCCGACGATACCTGCGATGCCGCCGAGCGCCTTGCGATCGACGAAGGGCACGAGCGCGTAGGTGGCGCCGCAAGCCATGTGCGTGAACATCCCGAAGCAGATCATCGCGAGCACCGCCATCCCCACCGTCTTCGTTTGGGAGAACCAGAGCAGGCCGAGCCCCTCGCCGATCATCAGCACGAACAAGAGGGTCGTCCGGGCGTCCAGGCCCTTGCGCTGTGCCAGCCGATCCGAGAGCATGCCGCCCATCGCGCGCGCGAACAGCGCCAGGAGCCCGAAGCTACCCGCGGCCAAGCCCGCGGTCTGGAGATCGAGGTTGAAGCGATCCACGTAGTAGCTGGCCGCCACGTTGTGCACGAAGAGCTCGATCCCGAAGCAGGCTCCGTACGTGAAGAACAACATCCAAGCCCGGTAGTTGCGCCCCGCCGCTTTGAAGACCTCCCATCCGCCCTTCTTCCCGCTCTCGATCTCGACGCCCGCCGCGCGGAGGTCCTTGTAGTTCCCTTGCGGGCAGTCCTGAGTGAACTTCCAATAGAGGACCGCCACGACGAGCATGAGCGCGCCCGGCACGAGCATCGAGATGCGCCAGCCGACGGACGAGGAGACACCCAGGCTCAGCACCGCCGCGAGCACCCAAGGCATGGTCGACTGCGTGACGCCCCCGCCGGCGTTGCCCCAGCCCGCGCTGGCCGCGTTCGCGGTGCCGACCACGTTGGGAGCGAACATGACGGACGTGTGATACTGCGTGATCACGAAGCTCGAGCCGATCATGCCGATCAGCAGCCTGAAAAACAGGAAGACCTCGTAGCTCTGCGCAAGGGCGATCCCGATCACGGGGATGGCGCCGAACGCGAGCAAGCACGTGTAGGTCACACGCGGACCGTACTTGTCGCAGAGCGGCCCGATCAGCAGGCGGCCCGCCACCGTGATCCCTACCGCCGCGATGTTGATGTTGGCGATCTGCGCGCCGGTCAGCCCGAATTCGCCCTTGATGACGGGCATCAGCGGTGCCACCGCGAACCACGCGAAAAAGCAGGCGAAGAACGCCAGCCAGCTCAGGTGGAATGCGCGCATCGCTGGAGTCGAGAGTGAAAAAAGCTCGATTTTATTCGCCTTGGTAGCCTGGGCCATGGTGCCTCGCGGGTTGCCGGTTCTGAAGGACCTCGGGGTGCGGAGCTCGAGGCTTCTGGACGGATCCATAAAACGAGGCCCGTAAATGAGTCGTAAAACGTATGTTTCCTTTTGATATCCTTGCCGTGACCATCACGGCACGCGGCGCGCGGTCGAGGCGCCTGCCAGCGGCTGCGAAGGGTATGTTTCCTTTTGATATCCTTGCCGTGACCATCACGGCACGCGGTGCTCGGTCGGGGCGCCTGCCAGCGGCTGCGAAGGGTATGTTTCCTTTTGATATCCTCGCCGTGACCATCACGGCACACCGCACGGTCGGGGCGCCTGCCAGCCGGCGCCTGCTAGCGGCCGCGAGGGGCAGGCGCTTCCCGCCAAGCGGGCTCACGAGGCGGTGGCCTGCGCTCTGCGGTGCCGGGCGCACGAGCGCCACGCCTTGGGCCCGGCGGGCGGAGGCGGGGGGTCTCGGGTGTCCTGGCCGCCCCAGCCCGCGGCTCACGGCGTCGGCACGTTGACCAGATGGGCCGCACATCGGCCGTCCTTGCAGAGGCAGCCGCCGCCGCAATCCATCGTCCCGCCGCGGCACTCCTGCGTGCACATCAGGCCGCGATCGCACGTGGGCGCGGTAGCCTTCGCGATGCACGCGGCCGCGTGGCACGCGCACACGGGCACACAATCGGCGTCGCTCTTGCACGGATCGCCGCCCACGACGATCCGCTCGCCCATCGGGGCGGCCACCGGCGGCACGCGCCGCCTTTCTACAGGAGGCGGGTTCCCCGGAGGCGCGTTCGAGCGCGGAGGCGCGTTCGAACGCGGAGGCGCATTCGAACGCGGAGGCGCATTCGGGGCGGATGGCGCGTTCGGGCCGGGAAGCGCGTCGACCGGAGGCGCGTTGGAGCGCGGAGGCGCGTTGGAGCGCGGAGGCGCGTTTGGGGCGGATGGCGCGTCGACCGGAGGCGCGTCCGGGCCGGGAGGCACGTTCGAGGCGGGAGGCGCGTCCGGACCGGCAGGCACGTTCGAGCCCGTAGGCTCCTGCGCCGACGCCGTGCACGCAGCGCCGCAGAGCCCCGCGGCCAGGACGACCCCCACCGACCCGTCGAGGATGTGTCTCATGCGCGTGCTCTCTCACGGATCACCACGCCGTTCCACCCGGCCCCCGAGCTCATCCTCGCCCGGCGCCGCCCCGGAGCGGCGGCCGGCGGATCACGGCGGCCGCCCGGTGGTCTGCCATCCCGTCCCCCCCGGACGCCCCGACAACCCAGGAGCCCGGACGCCCCGGCGACCCGAAAAAAAAATCGTCGGCGCCATGTCGAGCCAGCGCACCGTGCTCCGACATCCAGGCGAGGGCGCGGTCGCGGTGACCGCGCCGCCCTCACCTCACCGCCGGGCCCGACCCGGCCAGGAGCCCCGATCATGGCCACCACGCAGACGATCAAGACGTGCCTCTGGTTCGAGAACAACGCCGACGAGGCGGTGCGGCATTACCTGTCGATCTTCAAGGGCGCACGGATCCTCTCGGAGCTCCGCTCCGGAGACGCGGGTCCAGGGCCCAAGGGCTCGCTCATCACCGCCGAGCTCGAGCTGAAAGGCCAGCCCTTCGTCCTCCTGAACGGCGCGCGCGAGAAGTTCAACGAGACGATCTCGCTCGTCGTCACCTGCGAGACGCAGGAGGAGGTCGACGAGCTCTGGAGCAAGCTCACGGCCGACGGCGGCGCCGAGAGCCAGTGCGGGTGGCTCAGGGACAAGTTCGGCGTTTCCTGGCAGATCATCCCGTCGGCCCTGATCCGGCTCCTCCAGCACCCGGAGCCGGCCAAGGCGGGGCGGGTCATGCAGGCGATGATGCAGATGAAGAAGATCGACATCGCCCGGCTCGAGGAGGCCGCCCGATAGGCGACCTCGCTCCGCCCGCCAGAGGTCCGGTCAGGGATGGCCGGCCCTCTGCGCCGCTTCGCGGCGGCTGCGCGCCGGCGGCGATGGCTTCGCGCCCTCGCGGCTCCGTCCCGCGCCGCGGCGTCCGCTTCGCCCCCGCGCCCCTCACGCGAGCGCGCGGACCTCGCGCAGGACCGCCTCGACGTCCGCCTCCGAGTTGAGCAGGCTCGGCGCCACGCGCGCATAGCGCGTCGCATAAGGCGTCGTCGACGCGACGATCTTCCTCTCCCGGAGCCTCTCCACGACGGCCGCAGGCGTCATCCCCGCGACCTCGAAGCAGACGAGCCCCGCGGAGATCGCGTCGTCGACCGGCGTGTGCAGCGTGACGTGCCTCATCCCCTGGAGCCCCTCCTTGCACTGCCGGTTCAACGCATGAATGCGGGCCGCGACCCTGGCCTTTCCGATGCGCCGGTGGAACGCGAACGCCGCGGGCAGCGCCCAGCGGTGCTCGAAGGCGTGGAATCCTCCGGGAGACATCATGTTTGCCGTGGTGGGCGGCGCCGGCCGCCCCTGCAGCCAGGCCCCGTACCCCTCCCGGCCGAAGTGCGGGATGCTCGGGCGCAGCATCGGCCAGAGCTCGGCCCTACCCCAGAGCACGCCCGTGCCCCGCGGCCCGAAGATCCACTTGTGGCAGCCGGCCGAGAAGAAGTCGCAGCCGAGGTCGGCCATCGTGACGTCCTCGACCCCGAAGCCGTGCACGCCGTCCACGCAGCAGACGACGCGATCCCCCGGCGCCCGCCCATGGTTCGCCCGGGCGACCACCTCGGCGATGGCGCGCACCGGCGTCCTCACCCCCGTGCTCGAGTGAACCCACGTGATCGCCACGACCCGCGTGGCCGGCGCGATCGCCGCCTCGATCGCCCTCGCCATCTCCGTCGCCGACGCGGCGCTGCTCCGCTCGTACAGCGCGATCTTCCGCACCTTCGCGCCCGTCCGCTCCGCGGCGAACCGGAGCGACTCGTGCGTGGCGTAGTGATCGTGCACCGTCGTGAGCACCTCGTCGCCCGCCCGGAGCGGCAACCCGAGGTACAGCGAGGCGAGCCCCATCGTGGTGCTGCCCGTGAGCGCGATCTCCTCGGCCCTCACGCCCATGTACGCCGCGGCCGCCTCGCGCACCGGCGCCGGATCCTCGTGCGCGTCGAGCGCGTGCGCCGGGTTGTCGTCGAGCTCCCTCCGCAGCGCCTCGATCGCCTCGCGGACGGGCCGCGGGTGCGATGCGAGCAGGAAGCTCGCCATGTGGATCCACGCCGGCGACACCTCGAACTCGCCCCGGACGCGCTGCCA
Source organism: Sorangium sp. So ce375 (assembly GCF_051473855.1). NCBI lineage: Bacteria > Pseudomonadati > Myxococcota > Polyangiales > Polyangiaceae > Sorangium > Sorangium sp. So ce375. Next base: position 1,067,568 of record NZ_CP150335.1, on the reverse strand, counting down.
CGCGTCGGTCGGCGGGCGCGGCTGCGGCCGATCGCTCGCGGCGGTCGCAGCCTCCGAGGGCGCGCACCCCGCGGCGCCCAGCGCCAGCAGGCCTTCGAGCAGGCTTCGCCTGGGTAGCTTCGTCATTCCCCGTCTCCTCCCTTCCTGCCGGGCGCAGCCCTCCGGAACCGCAGGATTGCGCGCCCGGGGAGCGCCGCGCTTCCGCGAGCAGGGGAGCCTCCCCCTCCCCGCCCCGCGCAGGCCGCGGAGTATGCACGGCGGCCGATGACGAAGATAACTATTTGAAAAGATATGAGTTTTTGCGACAATGGGCAGATCGCAGCAGGTCCGCCATGTCGGTGCAATCCCGTCTCGAAGCGCGCGCTGGACAATCCCGGATCACCAAGCTTCTCCCCGCGCGGCGCGCGACAGCTCCAGCGCCCTCGCCATGAAGCGCCGCTCGTCGGCCTCGGCGAACGAGAGCCTCGCCGCCCGCGGGATCAGCGGCGCTGCGGCCGGCGGGCTCACGGCGCCGGGTTCGGGTACCGGGCGTGGATCTGCTCGATCTGGACGAGCACCTGCTCATCGAGCACCACGCCCGCGCTCTTCACGTTCTCCTCGAGCTGCTCGACCGTGGTCGCCCCGAGGATGGTGCTCGCCACGAACCAGCGGCTGCGCACGAAGGCGAGCGCGAGCGACGCCGGGCTCAGGCCGTGCGCGCGCGCGAGCTTCACGTAGGCCTGCACCGCCTCGTCCACGTTGGGCTTCCTGTAACGCTGGCCGAAGGTCTCGAACCGGGCGAGCCGGGAGCCCGGCGGCGGCCCGCCCAGGTACTTGCCCGTGAGCAGGCCGAACGCGAGCGGGCTATAGGCCAGCAGCGGCACGTCCTCGCGGCGCGAGGCCTCCGCGAGCGCCGCGTCGAACGTGCGGTTGACGAGGCTGTAGGCGTTCTGGATCGACACCGGCCTGGGGAGCCCGAGCTGCGCCGCGACGCGGCTCCACTGCGCCACCCCCCAGGCGGTCTCGTTGCTGAGGCCGAAATAGCGGACCTTGCCGTCGCGGATCACCTCCGCGAACGCCGCGAGCTGCTCGGCGATCGGCGTGCTCGATCGCTCATTCGCCGGGTCGTAGGCGGTCGCGCCGAACTGCGGCACGTACCGATCGGGCCAGTGGATCTGGTAGAGATCGATGTAATCGGTCCTGAGGCGCCGCAGGCTGTCCTCGACCGCGCGCCGGACATTGGCGCGGTTGATCGCGAGAGAGCCGCCGCGGACCCACGGGATCGGGCGCCCCGGCCCCGCGATCTTCGTCGCGACGATCACCTTGTCGCGCGGCCGCTGGCTCAGCCACTCGCCCACGTAGCTCTCCGTGCGCCCCTGCGTCTCGGCGCGGGTCGGCACGGGGTACATCTCGGCCGCATCGATGAAGTTGATCCCCGCGTCGAACGCGTAGTCGAGCTGCGCTCTGGCGTCCTCGAGCGTGTTCTGCTCGCCGAACGTCATCGTCCCAAGGCAGAGCTCCGAGACCCGGAGCTCGCTGTCACCCAGCTGTCGGTAGTGCATGGTTGTCCCGTCCGTTGGATGCCCAGTACCACGGGGCAGCGTCGATGTCCACTATAACGGACGCAATTTCTTTTATAGCGGACCAGCACATCTCCGCGCTCGACCGCGCCGGGAGACCTGGAGCTCGCCTCCCGCGGCGCAGGGGGTCCCCGGTCGCTGCCGCCCCGCAGAGGAGGATCATCTCGCCGAGGCGCAGGGTCTCCAGAGACGGCCTTGGGAGGGATCAGGGCATTTGCAAGCAGTAGCGAGGATCTTCGAAGCTTCGTATGGATTGACCATCTTCGCTGACGTCGAGCTTGAAGTAGCTATAGGCGGACCCCTCCCCACATTGCTCTTCGTACCCCTGCGGGCCGGCCGTCGTCCCGCCGATGGGATCGAGCCATTGTTCGACGCTGGGCGTCGACGATTTCCATACCTCGGGCGTCGAACAACCGAACTGGACCTGGTACACATGCTCTGCGTCGTACGTATACCTGAACGCCACGACATTCTTGGGGTAGTCGCAGAATTTGGAGACGTGAGAGCCCGCCATGCCGCCGATCACCGGGCCGGCATCGTACCCGTCCCCCGTGTGACCGTCGCTCTGAAAGTCGGCGCAATGAAGAACGAACCCGTTGAGCCACGCGTCCCCCCAGACGCGGGCGCCCACGGCGACCCCCTTGCCGGGCACGCACTCTTGGACCATTGCGCCGCCGCCCGTGCCGCCACCGGCGCCGCCGGCCTCGCCGCCTCCCGCTTCGCCTCCACCGCCGCCGGCGCCGCCGGCCTCGCCGCCTCCCGCTTCGGCGCCGCCGCCACCGGCGTCACCGCTCCCGCCAGCTCCTCCAGCGGCCTCACCGTTGAAATCAAGCGATCCTACCCCCGAGATCAGCGTGCATCCCGCGGTCGCGGCGAACCCTACGATCAGAACACCCATCCTCGCAATTCGCGTGCGTTGCGTATCCATCGTTCCTTCTCCGTCAGAAGCTGCGTCGATCTCGCCGCAGCGCGCGTCGCCAAAGCGCTCCGGGCGCGGTCACGTCGTGTCGTCGCCGAGGATCTTTGACGTGGATCACCCGGGCCTGCGGGCCGGAGGCTCCTCGATGAGCGACGTCAATCGATCGATCTGGATGGGCTTGACGAGGTGCGTCTCGAACCCTGCCCCCTTCGAGCGCCGGAAATCCGCCTCCTGCCCGTAACCGGTGATCGCGATCAGGCGAACGCGCCCGCCCGCCGGCTGCTCGCGGAGGCGCCGCGCGAGCTCGTAGCCGTCCATCACCGGAAGCCCGATGTCGAGCAGCGCGACGTCGGGCGCGAACTCCTCCGCGATCCGGAGCGCGGACGGGCCATCGGAGGCAACGCGCGTCGCGTGCCCCATCGCGCCCAGCGACTCGGCCAGCAGCTCGACCGCATCGAGGTTGTCGTCCACGAGCAGGATGCGACGCCGGCCGGCTGGAGCCGGAGTCCCCTGCGTCCCGGCCCTCCAGCGCGCCGGCGCGGCCTCGGACGGGCGCGCGCTCGCCACGGCCGGCAGCCGGATGGTGAACTCGCTCCCGCGCCCGCGGCCCTCGCTGTGCGCGCTCACGCGCCCGCCGTGCATCGCGATGAGGTTGTGGACGATCGCGAGGCCCAGGCCCAGGCCGCCCTGGGCGCGGTCGAGCGCCTGGCGCTCCTGCACGAAGCGCTCGAAGACGCTCGCCAGCATCTCGGGGGCGATGCCGATGCCGTTGTCGCGCACGGAGAGGACGACCTCGCCCCCGGCGCGCTCGGCCCGGACGGCGATCTCGCCGCCGCTCTCGGTGTACTTCGCGGCGTTCGTGAGCAGGTTCGAGATCACCTGGGCGAGCCTCGTGACGTCGCCGTCCACGGCGAGGCCGCTCGAGGGGACCGCGACCGTGAGGCGGTGCCGGCGCTGCTCGAGCAACGGGCTCGCCAGCTCGACCGCCTTGGCCACGACCTCCGCGATCTCGATACGCTGCTTCTTCAGCTCGACCTTGCCCCGCGTGATGCGGGAGACGTCGAGCAGGTCGTCGACCAGCGTCGTCAGGTGCTTGATCTGGCGCTCGATGACGAGCCGCTCGCGCTCGGCGTGCCCCCCGGCGCGGAGGCGCATCAGGTGGAGCGCCGTGACGATCGGGGCGAGCGGGTTCCGCAGCTCATGGCCGAGCATCGCCAGGAACTCGTCCTTCGCGCGGTTCGCCCGCTCCGCGTCGCGCCGCGCGTCCTCCGCGCGGCGCAGCAGCTCCTCGCGCTCTCGCGCCGCCGCCTCGAGCTTCATTCGCGCCCGCACGTACTCGGTGACGTCGAGCGCGACGACCAGGATCCGGGTGACGGCAGCGTCCGTGTCACGCATGGGGTGCAGGTTGAAGCTCCAGTACGACTCTTCCAGCCCGCCGCGCCCGTGATCGATGTCGAACCGGTAATCGTAGGTCACGAACGGCTCGCCCGTCGCATAGACCCGATCGAAGACCTCGAGGAGCGGCGAGCCGACGATCTCCGGGAAGGCTTGCGCCAACGTGCGTCCGATCACGCCCCGATGGCCCACCATGGTCAGATAGTGCAGGTTCGTCATCTCGAAGACGTGCTCCGGGCCACGGTGGACGGCGATCCCGATGGGCACCTGCTCGAACAGCTCGTACATCCTCTCGCGCTCTCGCTCCGCCTCCCGCCGGTGCGCTGCGAGCTGGAGGTGGGTCGCGACGCGGGCGATGAGCTCGCGCGCAGAGAACGGCTTCACGAGGTAATCGTCGGCGCCGGCCGCGAGCCCCTCGACGCGGGACTCCTCGCCCGCGCGCGCCGAGAGCATGATCACCGGCACGCCCCGCGTCGCCGGATCGGCGCGCAGCGCCCGGAGCAGGCCGAAGCCGTCGAGCCCCGGCATCATCACGTCCGCGACGACGAGATCCGGCGGCGATCGCCGGGCGATCTCGAGGGCGCTGGCGCCGTCGCCCACGGCCTCGACGGTCCAACGCTCATCGAGGATGCGCCGCACGTACATGCGCATGTCGGCGTTGTCATCGGCAAGGAGGATGCGCGTGCTCGGGTCGAGCGGGACAGCGACAGGGGCGGGCTCGACGCGCTCGCCCGAGGTGATCGCGTCGGCGGGCGCCTCCGCGGCGAGCTGCCACCGCAGCGCCTCCTCGACGTAGGGCGCGGCGCCGGTCGCCGTCGACGAGAGCGTCTTCTCGGCGCGGATGCGCTCCGCCGAGAGGTGCACGGACCCGCGCGGGATCGCTATCGTGAACGCCGTCCCCTCGCCCAGGCGGCTCTCCGCTTGGATGCTGCCGCCGTGCAACCGCACCAGCTCGTGCACGAGCGCGAGCCCGATCCCGGAGCCCTCGTGCGTGCGCGCGCGCGCCCCGTGGACGCGGTGGAAGCGCTCGAAGAGGTGCGGCACCTCGCGCTCGGGGACGCCGGTGCCCGTGTCGCGCACCGCGAGCTCGACGTGGTCCCCGCGCGAGCAAAGCGATAGGAGAATCTCGCCCTCGAACGTGAACTTCAGGGCGTTGGACAGCAGGTTCAGGACGACCTTCTCCCACATGTCCCGGTCGACGAACACCGGCTCCGGGAGCTTCGGGCAGTCCACCTTGAACCCGAGCCCCGCTCGCTCGATCGCGGAGCGAAACGCGCTCGCGAGATCGGCCGTGAGGCCGGCGAGGTCCGTCGGCTCGTACGACGCCTGCGCGCGGCCCATCTCGAGGCGTGAGAAGTCGAGCAGCGCGTTGACCAGCTTCAGCAGGCGCAGCGCGTTGCGGTGGGCGAGCGAAAGGTGCTCGCCGCTCAGCGCGCGCTCCGGCGACGCGAGCGCGTCCTCCATGGGGCCGAGCATCAGCGTCAGCGGCGTCCGGAACTCGTGGCTGACGTTGCTGAAGAACAGCGTCTTCGCGCTGTCGATCGCGGCGAGCTCCTCGGCGCGCCTGCGTTCCTCCTCGTAGGCCCGCGCGTTCGCGATGGCGGTCACCACCTGATCGGTGATCAGCCGGAACAGCCCGCGATACGACTCGTCGAGCAGGCGGCGCGGGCTGACGCCGCCGACGAGGAAGCCATACGGGCGATGTTGGCCCGGCCGCGAGAGGGGCAGGACGATCGCCTGCTCCGGCGCGCCGCCCCAGCGGCCGCCGGGCAAGGCGCCGAAGCGGGCCGCGAGATCGCCCACGAGGAGCTCGCCAGAGGCGCGCGCCGCCTCCGCGAGCGGCCAGGTCGAGGACGCGTCACCTCGATCGTGGAGGGAGACGCGCGCCGGCTTCGCGGCTCCCTGGTACTCGTCGAGCCCGCTCGCGCCAGCGAGGCGCGCGTCGCCCGCGTCGCCGTCCAGGAGGTAGAGCAGCGAGAACGGCAGATCGGCGCCGTTCGCCGCGAAGATCTCCGCGGCTGTCGAGCACGCCTCCTCGGCAGACTTCGCGTGGGCAGAGCGCGTCGCGAGATCGCGCAGCATGTGGAGCTGGCGCGCGTCGAGCACTTGCTCCGTGGTCTCCTGCACCGTGACGAGGACGCCGGCGACCCGCTGGTTGTTGCCGGGTATCGGGCTGTAGGAGAACGTGAAGTACGCCTCCTCGACGAAGCCTCGCCGGTTCATGGGGAGCATGAGGTGCTCGCTCCACGTCGCGGGCCCGCCGTCGAGCACGCTCAGCGCCATCGGGCCGATGACATCCCAGATCTCGGCCCAGACCTCGGCCGCCGGGGCGCCCATCGACGCAGGGTGCTTCATGCCCAGGATAGGCCGATAGCCATCGTTGTAAATGTGCAGCAGCTCCGGTCCGATCAACGCGAGCATGGGGAACCGATTGCCCAGCACGAGGCCGACCACGGTCTTCAGGCTTATCGGCCAGTTGGCGACGGGGCCGAGCTTCGTCTTCGACCAGTCGATCGAGCGCATCAGCGCGCCCATCTCGCCGCCCCCGGCGAGGCAGTCCTCGGCGCTCGCGTCCAGGGCGCTGCCATCGGGCGGGGGCGCGACGACAACTGAAGATTTCTTCCGTATGCCGGCTGGCCCCATGCAGCGCCATGGTGGATGAAATCCACGGCTTTTGCCACAGGGACACGCCACACGGCTCGGGCGCCGCCGGCCTCGAGTCGCCCCGGCGGCGAGGACACGGGCGAGCGCGGCGTCCTCCGGGGACGGCGCGGTGGCGCGGTACGGCAGAGCGTGATCGCCGGAGAGGGTCGGGGCGAACGGCGAAGCCCGCCAGTCCACCGGCGTCGCTGCTCGACGATCACGTTCACGACCGCGGTGGGCAGCTCGAAGGGCACCGTGACCGACCACGATTCGGTGGCGGTGAGGGCGCCTTCGTCATAGCCGACCATGAACGTGGCTGACAGCTCGTGCGATCCATCCTCGACGAGCTGGTAGCGAGGCTCTTCGAAGCTTCGTATGGATTGACCATCTTCGCTGCGTTGAGCTTGAAGTAGCTATAGGCGGCCCCCTCCTCACATTCCTCTTGGTACTCCCGGCAGAAGCTGCGTCGGTCTCGTCGCGGCGCGCGTCGCCAGAGCGCTCCGGGCGCGGTCACGGCGCGTGGCTCACTCGGCCCCGCGGGCCGGAGGCTCCTCGATGAGCTCCGTCAACCGATCGATCTGGATGGGCTTGACGAGGTGCGTCTCGAACCCTGCCCCCTTCGAGCGCCGGAAATCCGCCTCCTGCCCGTAACCGGTGATCGCGATCAGGCGAACGCGCTCGCCCGCCGGCTGCTCGCGGAGGCGCCGCGCGAGCTCGTAGCCGTCCATCACCGGAAGCCCGATGTCGAGCAGCGCGACGTCGGGCGCGAACTCCTCCGCGATCCGGAGCGCGGACGGGCCATCGGAGGCAACGCGCGTCGTGTGCCCCATCGCGCCCAGCGACTCGGCCAGCAGCTCGACCGCATCGAGGTTGTCGTCCACGAGCAGGATGCGACGCCGCTCGGCGGGAGCCGGAGTCCCCTGCACCTCGGCCGGCGGGCGCGCCGGCGCGGCCTCGGACGGGCGGGCGGTCGCCACGGCCGGCAGCCGGATCGTGAACTCGCTCCCGCGCCCGCGGCCCTCGCTGTGCGCGCTCACGCGGCCGCCGTGCATCGCGATGAGGTTGTGGACGATCGCGAGGCCCAGGCCCAGGCCGCCCTGGGCGCGGTCGAGCGCCTGGCGCTCCTGCACGAAGCGCTCGAAGACGCTCGCCAGCATCTCGGGGGCGATGCCGATGCCGTTGTCGCGCACGGAGAGGACGATCTCGCCGTTCATGCGGTCGCCCCGGACGGCGATCTCGCCGCCGCTCTCGGTGTACTTCGCGGCGTTCGTGAGCAGGTTCGAGATCACCTGGGCGAGCCTCGTGACGTCGCCGTCCACGGCGAGGCCGCTCGAGGGGACCGCGACCGTGAGGCGGTGCCGGCGCTGCTCGAGCAGCGGGCTCGCCAGCTCGACCGCCTTGGCCACGACCTCCGCGATCTCGATACGCTGCTTCTTCAGCTCGACCTTGCCCCGCGTGATGCGGGAGACGTCGAGCAGGTCGTCGACCAGCGTCGTCAGGTGCTTGATCTGGCGCTCGATGACGAGCCGCTCGCGCTCGGCGTGCCCCCCGGCGCGGAGGCGCATCAGGTGGAGCGCCGTGACGATCGGGGCGAGCGGGTTCCGCAGCTCGTGGCCGAGCATCGCCAGGAACTCGTCCTTCGAGCGGTTCGCCCGCTCCGCGTCGCGCCGCGCGTCCTCCGCGCGGCGCAGCAGCTCCTCGCGCTCTCGCGCCGCCTCCTCGAGCTTCATTCGCGCCCGCACGTACTCGGTGACGTCGAGCGAAATGACCAGGATCCGGACGACGGCACCGCCCGGCTCACGCATGGGGTGCATGTTGAAGCTCCAGTACGACTCTTCCAGCCCGCCGCGCCCGCGATCGAGGTCGAACCGGCATTCATAGGTGACGAACGGCTCGCCCGTCGCATAGACCCGGTCGAAGACCTTGAGGAGCGGCGAGCCGATGATCTCCGGGAAGGCTTGCGCCAACGTGCGTCCGATCACCTCACGATGAGGGCCCACCATGGACACGAGTTGCGGATTCGCCATCTCGACGACGTGCTCCGGGCCACGGTAGACGGCGATCCCGACGGGCGCGCGCTCGAACAGCTCGTACATCCTCTCGCGCTCCCGCTCCGCGTCTCGCCGGTGCGCTGCGAGCTGGAGGTGGGTCGCGACGCGGGCGATGAGCTCGCGCGCAGAGAACGGCTTCACGAGGTAATCGTCGGCGCCGGCCGCGAGCCCCTCGACGCGGGACTCCTCGCCCGCGCGCGCCGAGAGCATGATCACCGGCACGCCCCGCGTCGCCGGATCGGCGCGCAGCGCCCGGAGCAGGCCGAAGCCGTCGAGCCCCGGCATCATCACGTCCGCGATGACGAGATCCGGCGGCGATCGCCGGGCGATCTCGAGCGCGCCGGCGCCGTCGCCCACGGCCTCGACGGTCCAACGCTCATCGAGGAGGTGCCGCACGTACATGCGCATGTCGGCGTTGTCGTCGGCGACGAGGATGCGCGTGCTCGGGTCGAGCGGGACGGCGACAGGGGCGGGCTCGGCGCGATCGGCCGGGGCGAGCGCCAGGGCGGGCGCCTCCGTGACGAGCTGCCACCGCAGCGCCTCCTCGACGTAGGGCGCGGCGCCGGTCGCCGTCGACGAGAGCGTCTTCTCGGCGCGGATGCGCTCCGCCGGCAGGTGCGCGGACCCGCGCGGGATCGCGATCGTGAACGCCGTCCCCTCGCCCAGGCGGCTCTCCGCTTGGATGCTGCCGCCGTGCAGGCGCACCAGCTCGTGCACGAGCGCGAGCCCGATCCCGGAGCCCTCGTGTGTCCGCGAGCGCGCCCCCTGGATGCGGTGGAAGCGCTCGAAGAGGCGCGGCACCTCGCGCTCGGGGACGCCGGTGCCCGTGTCGCGCACCACGAGCTCGACGTGGTCCCCGCGCGAGCAAAGCGATAGGAGAATCTCGCCCTCGAACGTGAACTTCAGGGCGTTGGACAGCAGGTTCAGGACGATCTTCTCCCACATGTCCCGGTCGACGAACACCGGCTCCGGGAGCTTCGGGCAGTCCACCTTGAACCCGAGCCCCGCTCGCTCGATCGCGGAGCGAAACGCGCTCGCGAGATCGGCCGTGAGGCCGGCGAGGTCCGTCGGCTCGTACGACGCCTGCGCGCGGCCCATCTCGAGGCGTGAGAAGTCGAGCAGCGCGTTGACCAGCTTCAGCAGGCGCAGCGCGTTGCGGTGGGCGAGCGAAAGGTGCTCGCCGCTCAGCGCGCGCTCCGGCGACGCGAGCGCGTCCTCCATGGGGCCGAGCATCAGCGTCAGCGGCGTCCGGAACTCGTGGCTGACATTGCTGAAGAACAGCGTCTTCGCGCTGTCGATCGCGGCGAGCTCCTCGGCGCGCCTGCGTTCCTCCTCGTAGGCCCGCGCGTTCGCGATGGCGGTCACCACCTGATCGGTGATCAGCCGGAACAGCCCGCGATACGACTCGTCGAGCAGGCGATGCGGGCTGACGCCGCCGACGAGGAAGCCATACGGACGATGTTGGCCCGGCCGCGAGAGGGGCAGGACGATCGCCTGCTCCGGCGCGCTGCCCCAGCGGCCGAGGGGCAAGGCGCCGAAGCGGGCCGCGAGATCGCAAACGAGGAGCTCGCCGGAGGCGCGCGCCGCCTCCGCGAGCGGCCAGGTCGAGGACGCGTCGGCGTGCTCGTGGAGGGAGATGCGCTCTGGCTTCGCGGCTCCCTGATACTCGTCGAGCCCGCTCGCGCCGACGAGCCGCGCGTCGCCCGTGTCGCCGTCCGAGAGGTAAAGCAGCGAAAACGGCAGGTCATCGCCGTTCGCCGCGAAGATCTCCGCGGCTGTGGAGCACGCCTCCTCGGCAGACTTCGCCTGGGCCGAGCGCGTCGCGAGATCGCGCAGCATGTGGAGCTGGCGCGCGTCGAGCACTTGCTCCGTGGTCTCCTTCACCGTGATGAGGACGCCGACGACCCGCTCGGTGTCGCCGGGTATCGGGCTGAAGGAGAGCGTGAAGTACGTCTCCTCGACGAAGCCTCGCCTCTGCACCGGCAGCAGGAGGTGCTCGCTCCACGTCGCGGGCCCGCCGTCGAGCACGCTCAGCGCCATCGGGCCGACGACGTCCCAGACCTCGGCCCAGACCTCGGCCGCCGGGGCGCCCATCGACGCAGGGTGCTTATTGCCCAAGATAGGCCGATAGGCATCGTTGTAGATCTGCAGCAACTCCGGCCCGATCAACGCGATCATGGAAAACCGATTGCCGAGCACGAGGCCGACCACGGTCTTGAGGCTTATCGGCCAGTTGGCGACGGGGCCGAGCTTCGTCTTCGACCAGTCGATCGAGCGCATCAGCGCGCCCATCTCTCCGCCCCCGGCGAGGCAGTCCGCGGCGCTCGCGTCCAGGGCGAGGCCATCGGGCGAGGGCGCGACGACATCCGAAGATTTCTTCCGTATGCCGGCTGGCCCCATGCAGCGCCATGGTGAATGAAATCCACGGATCTTGCCACACGGACAGGCGGCACATGGCTGAGGCGGTATCAGCCTCGAGCCGCCCCGGCGGCCGAGGACACGGGCGAGCGCGGCGGCCTGCGAAGATCGCGCGGCGATCCAGCAAGGCAGAACGCGGTCGCCTGAAACGCCGGGGCGAGCAGCAAAGCCCGTCGCGCCGGCAGCGAGAGACAGGGGGTCAGCGCGATCTCCAGACCGATCCAGGGCGATCGCCCTTCAGGAGATCACCGCGCGTGGTGCTGCGTGGCGATCATGGACGGGCGCTGGCTGGCGACGTCGAACCAGCGCGCCAGGCCGCTCCGGCCGCTTCGCCACGCCCGATCGGGCCAGCGGAAGTCGAGGTAGCCAAGCGCGCAGGCGACCGAGATCGCGCCGATGTCCGCGAGCGCTCCCGACAGCGCGCCGGCGTCACGCTCCAGCCTGTCGAGGCCGGCCTCGATGGCGGCCGCCTGGCGTTGCATAACGCTGCTCGATCGCTCGTTGGATGGGCGATGTTCGTCGGCGAAGAGGCGTCCGGCAGCCGCGTTGACGCCGTCCGCGATACCCTGCCGGAGCAAGGCGCTCCACCGCGCCTCGCCCGGCGCTGGATACAACCCGCCGGCCGCGAGGTGGTCCAGGTATTCGCAGATGAGCGCCGACTCGAAGAGCACCTGCCCGTCTTCCAGGACCAGCGTCGGCACCTTGGCCAGCGGGTTCAGGGACCGCAGCTCCGCATCCGACCAGGGATTGACGAGCACGAGGTCGATCCGGTCTCCCAGCTGTAGTTCGTGGGCGGCGACCCGCACCTTGCGGGCAAAGGGGGATGTGGGCGCGTAGAAGAGCTTCATGGAGATCAGCAGGCCACCGGGCGAGGAAAGGAGCAACGATCCGACGATACAAGGGGCGAGGCGCGGCGCGCCGCTGAGGACAGGAGCTCTCGTGCGCGATCCGCCCCCTCCTGGAAGCGCGATGCCTCGCTAAGGCGGCGGCCAGCGGACGCCGAGCCCCTGGTGCGGCGAGTCGGCGCTCAGGCGCACGTCGTCCGCGGGGGGCGGCAGCGCGCGCCACACGTCCGGGTGCTGGTCGGGCTGCTCTCCCTGGCTCTCGGCGAGCGCCTGGTAGAGCGCGCCCTGGTGGAGGACGTAGGCGCCCTCGGGGTACGTCACCGCGCGATCGTCCGGGCTGAGCGTCGCGCGATCGGTCCACCACTCCACACGTCGGTAGTTCTCGTCGATGCCGCCCGCCATGAAGTCGCGGAAGCGGACGCGGGGCACCGCCTCGGTCGGGTTGTCCCCGGCCTGCACGCTGTCGAAGAGCCACTTGATGAACGGATACGGCCCGTCCACCCGGTTGCCCTCGAGGACGTGCGGGTTCGGCGCATTGCTGCCCACGGCGAAGACCTGCACCGGCTCGTCCGTGTCGGGGTACACCTCGCCATAGTTGAAGTGGAACCCGAGGAAGGCGTTGCGCTCGAAGCGTATCGTGGCGCCGGTGTCCACCGCGTGCGTGTACACCCCGCTGAGCGACGTGTCGGCGAAGTAGTTGTCCGTGAACGAGATCGTGTCCGAGGGCGAACGCGGATCGCCGTCGACGCGCGTCGGGAACAGCTCGACGAAGAGATCGCCCGTCCCGATCACGATGTTGTGGTGGAAGCTCGAGCTGCCATAGCGCTGGCCGAACTGCACGTTGCCGTCCTGGTAATGGTCGAACGCCGACCGCCACCGGACCGCGCCCGGCCCGAGCACGTTGTGGTGGATCTCGCAGTCCGAGCCGAGCTGCCCGACCTGCAGCGCCTCGGTGCCGGTTCGGAGGAGCCGGTTATCGTACACCTCGAGGCGCTCGAACGCGTGCTGCGGCTGCGCCTGAGTGCTGCCGAAGTAGATCCCCTCGGAGCCGACGTCGTGCACGTAGAGGTCGTGGATCTTCACGTTGCGCATCGTGGCCTGTCCGTCGTCGTCGGTCTTGGCGACGACGCCGGCGAACTCGGCGCGCGCGACCTCGAGGGTGTCCAGCTCGAAATCCGACGCTCCTCCGCCGATGGCCAGCCCCGAGAGGCCCTCTTTGCTGAACGCGTCGTCGATGAAGATGCCGTATGTCCCCTGGCTATGGGCGAACGCGCCCTCGGCGTGCCCCCGGAACCCCGCGTCTCCGGTCTTCGAGACAGGATCGTGGCGGCCGGTCAGGATCCAGCCCTTTCCACCCTTGATCACGAACACGTAGTTGGCGGCGTCGCCCCCGACCTCGACCTGCCCGCCGAGGTTCGTGATCACGAGCGGGCGCTCGGCGCCCCGCTCGGGCAGGCCGCCGAGGAGGATGCTCCGGTAATGGCCGGCCGGGATGTAGAGCCGATCGAGCGCGCTCCAGTCGACCTCCGGGAACGACCCGGCGAGATCGGGATAGGCGATCGCGGGGAGCTCGCCCTCCTTCGGGGCCGGCTCCGGCAGCGTGAAGGTGGTCGTGGCCTGACCGAAACGACCGTAGGCCGGGACGCCCGGCGTGGAGCCGCCCGCGCCAGACATAGAGCCTCCGGCGCCGCCCGCGCCGGACGTGGAGCCACCGGAGGCGCCCGCGCCCGGCGTGGAGCCTCCGGCGCCGGCGGAGGACTCCGCCCCCTCGCCGTCGCCGCCGCACGCCGCCATCGCGACGAGCAGGACACCGATCCCCGCGCTTTGCCGCATCCGCCGGAGGATACGCCATCGGCTGGGCGCGCCGCGGCGAAAGCCGCGCACCACGCGCCGGTGCGTGGGAGCTGGTGTTCAGAGCCGGGTGGACATCATACCGGCTGCGCCGCTCACCAGCGCGTCCGTCTCATCACCCTGCGCGCCTGACGGTGGGCGCGCGGTCCTCTCGCCGCCTGGCCTGCCGGTAGCCGATGGGGCTCACGCCGTGGGCGCGCGCGAAGGCGCGCGCGAACGCGGGCTCGCTGTCGTAGCCGACGCGGGCGGCGACGAGCTTCACCGGGAGCGTCGTCTCGCCGAGCAGGACCGCGGCGCGCTCGAGGCGCAGCCGGCGCACGTGATGGCCGAGCGGCTCGCCGAGGAGCGCCGTCGCGCGCGCCGCGAACGCGGATCGCGAGAGGCCGGCCGTCCGTGCGAGGTCCCCGAGCTCCCACGCGCGCTCGGGCGAGGCGCGCACCCGCGCGAGCGCGGCCGCGATCGGCTCGTCCCGGAGGGCGTCCCGCCGCGGCAGCGACGCCGCGGGGTCGCGCAGCGCGCTCGCGAAGAGCGCGTGCGCCCACGCCTCGCCGACGGAGCGACGAAGCGCCGCCGACAGGGCCTGTGGGCCGGCGAGCAGCGCGAGCGTGTCATTGAGCCAGCGCGCGAGCCCCGGCGTCGCGCCCGTGACGTGCACCGCCGGCGGCAGCAGGGCGACCCACGGGGCGCCCGCCGCGTCGATGTGCAGGTCGATGACGACGAGGCGCGTCTCCGGCGGGGCCTCCGTCGCCAAGGCGTCGTCGGCCACGGCGCGCATCCCGCGACAGAGGGCCTCCGGGTGCGCGAGCGAGGTCGTCGGTCGATCGCGGATGGCGTGCTCATCGGCGCGCGGCAGGAACACGAGCTCTCCAGAGCCGAGCGCGAGCCGCCGGCGCGCGACGTCGACCCACCCGCCGCCGCGGAGCGCCGCGTACACCCGGGCGGAGGCGCGCTGCGCCGGCTGCCGCTTGCCCCAGCGCTCGCCCAGCGCGAAGCGCATCACCTCGGCCTCGCGGAGCACGACGCTCCGGGCCAGCTCGTCGAGCGCGGCGGACATGGCGCGATCGACTCTACACCACGCGGCGCACCGCGCCACACCGGCGCGCGCGGCGGGCCGCGAGGACGACGCGAGCCGTGGACGCGCGGATCGCGGAGCCGGACGCGCGGCAATCGCGGCGCGCCTACGCTTGGCCTCGTCAACACGAGAGGAAAGGACCTTCCATGACGTACCCCCCGCCGCATTCCAGGCCGCTCGACGCCGCGCAGGCGCTCGACGCGCACCTCGAGCTCATCGGTCGCGACACGGAGCGCTGGCTCGACCTCTTCGCCGACGACGCAACCGTCGAGTTCCCTTATGCGCCGGCGCTCGGCGCGCCGGCGCGCCTCGAAGGCAAGGCGGCCATCCGGCGCTATTTCGAGGGCATCCTCGAGAGCTTCCACGACCTGGAGCTCCGGGACGTACGACGGTATCCGACGACCGATCCCGACGTCGCGCTCGCCGAGGTGCACGGCTCGGCGACCATCGGGCCCGCGCGCAAACGCTACGAGCAGGACTATGTGATGTTCGTGGCGACGAGGAACGGCCGAATCGCGCGCTACCGCGAGTACTGGAATCCCGCGCCCGTCGTCGAGGCCTTCGGCGACGAGCTCACCACACGTCGCGAGGGGGCGTCGTGAGCCCGCGCGCGGGCAGCGACGGGCCGCTCGTCCTCGTCACCGGCGGGACGGGCACCACCGGGCGAGCCGTCGCCGCGCGGCTCGCGGCGGCCGGCGCGCGCGTCCGCACCGCGAGCCGGGCGGCGCCCGCTCGCGAGGGCGTGGAGCACGCCCGCTTCGACTGGGCCGACGCCGCGACCCACGAGGGCGCGCTCCGCGGCGCCGATCGCGTGTACCTCGTGGCGCCCGCGATGATCGAGGATCCCTCGGCGCTCATGCTGCCCTTCATCGAGCGCGCGCTCGCGGGCGGGGCTCGCCGCTTCGTCCTGCTCAGCGCGTCGGCCGTGGCCGAGGGGGGCCCCGGGCTCGGCGTCGTCCACCGCGCGCTCCGCGAGCGCGCTCCAGAGTGGACCGTCCTCCGACCGTCGTGGTTCATGCAGAACTTCATCGACCCGCGCCACCCGCACGCGGCGGCGATCGCCGGGCGCGGCGAGCTGGCGACCGCGACGGGCGGCGGCCGCGTCGGCTTCGTCGACGCCGAGGACATCGCGGAGGTCGCCGCGCGCGCGCTCCTCGACGACGCGCCGCACGATACAGCACACGTCATCACCGGCCCGGAGGCGCTCGGCTACGATGACGTGGCGGCCATCGTGTCCCGCGCCGCCGGCCGGGCGATACGCCACGTCGAGGCCGGCGAGGAGGACGCCCGTGCGTACCTCGTCCGGGCGGGGATCCCCGCGCCCTACGCCGCGTTCCTCGTGAGGCTCGACCTCGCCATCCGCGACGGGGCCGAGGACCGCGTCACCGACGTCGTTCAGCGCGTGACGGGCCGCGCGCCGCGCGCCTTCGGCGACTTCGCGCGCGCCCACGCGCGCGTCTTCCGTGAGGAGCCCAGCGCTGCAGGGGCGAGATCATCGCTCTGACCCGGCGGGGCGCGGGGCGTCACCCGCGCCAGAGCTCCTTCACGCCGTCGGCCATGAACTGCACCGCGATGGCCGCCAGGATGAGGCCCATCACGCGCTCGAGCACGGCCACGCCGGACGCCTTGAGCGCCCGCTGCACGAGCCCCGCGCCGCGCAGCACGAAGTAGGAGGCACCGAAGGTGATGACCACGCTGGCGAGCACCAGCGCCATCGCCACGGGGTCGCTTCCCCCGCGCGACATCAGCACCATCACCGTGGCGATGGCGCCCGGCCCGGCCAGGAGCGGCATGGCCAGGGGCACCAGCGCCACGTCCTCCTTGGCGATGCCCTCCTGCTCCTCGGACGGGGTCGTGCGCGTCGCCGAGGAGCGGGCGCGCAGCATGTCGAGCGCCGTGACCAGCAGCAAGAGCCCGCCCGCGACCCGGAACGCGGCAAGCGAGACGCCGAAGACCTTGAAGATGACGCTGCCGAAGAGGGCGAAGAACACCATGAGCCCGCCGGCGACGGCGCACGCCCGCCGCGCCGTGCTGCGGACCTTCTCCGGCGGATCGCCCGCGGTCATCGTCAGGAACAGCGGCACGATGCCGATCGGATCCACGACGAAGAAGATCGCCGACAGCGATACGAGGAAGACCGAGACGTAATGGGCCATGCTCATCGGAGGCGTCGCGGAGCCCGCGGGACAGGCGCATCTCCCACATCCCCGACGGCCGCGCTAGGTGTGAGGCACCATGGGTGTCTGACACGGATCTGGCGGCCCGCGCCGCTCAGTCGAGCGGCACCGGCGAGGAGGTCGATGCGATCAAGTAATCGTGCGCGGAGGCCCCGCGCTCCTTCGCGAGGGCGAGCGGGACAGGCCGGTAGAGCAGCGTCGCGGTGACGTTCGCGGTCGCCGCGCAGCCGGCGGGGATCGCGAAGCCGTGCGACGTCACCGCCACGCTCCCCGGCGCGATGCGGTTGTCGCTGGCGATGTCGACGGCGCGGTGCTGCGGCGCGTGCCGCGCGCCGGCCGGATCGATGAGCACCTTGGCGAAGGTGTAGCCCGCGGCGCCCGCGAACGCGGCCGCGGGCTGGCCGTCGGCGGGCGCCGCGGCGAGCGGCGCGCCGAGGTAGACGAGGTCCCCGTCCTGCGCGGGGATCGCGCCGCTCAGCGTGAGCGCGCCGCCGCCGGCGGCGACAACCCGCGCCTCGCCGACGGGCGCGCGGATCTCGAGGCCCTTGTCCGCGGCGTCGAGCGACGGGTCCGCGAAGCGGCCGATGCCGGTGTAATCGTCGTAAGCGCCCGTCGGGCGGACGATCCTCACCACGTCTCCCGCCTTCGCGCGCGCCGCGCCCTCCTCCCAGGCGAGCCGGGTGCCCGTCAGGGCCACGCCCTGGCCCACGCGCGCCTCCGCGAGCGCGCCGCCGGTGTCGTTCACCGTCATGCCGCTCGACGGCGAGAGGGGCGCGCCGCACGCCTCCGCCGTGACGAGGAGCACGAGCGCCCGCATCGGCTCCCCGGTCGGGACGGCGTGGCCCGCGGAGCCGCCGGCGAGGGAGACCGTGACCGCGAGCTCACCCGACGCCGCCGCGGCCGCGATGCGGACGTCGACAGCGCCCCGGATGAGCCGAGGGGAGCCCTCCAGCGGGCCGCGGAAGAGGTGGGAGCGGACCGTGCCCTCCGGGCGGACGAAGCCGAGCGAGACGCTCGCGTTCGCCTCGGTCGTCACGTCGACGCTGCTCTTCAGCGAGAGGATCCCCGGCATGTGGCACGCCTGGCACTGCGTGGCCGGACGGTTCCAGGAGCTCGCGGTCCACTCGGAGAACGTCTCATGGATCGGGAGCCCGTCGGGCCAGCGGACCGGATCGAGCGCCGCGCCCGGCAGGAGCGCCGCCTGCCGCTGCTCGTGGCAGCCGCCGCAGAGCTCCGAGGCCGAGAACTTCGGCTGGTAGCTCCCGCCCATGAACCGATTCGGCACATCCGGCCGCGGGCCGAACATCACCTCGAGGAGCTTCGACGAAGGGTCGGCGGAGATCCTCTCCTGCGGGCGCTGGACGATCAGGGCGCCGGCGACCCCGGGCAGCCTGCTGAGATCGACGTCGCGGATCTTGTGGCAAGCGTCGCAGTGGTCGCCCTTCTCGAAGGCGATGCCGGTGGCCTCGAGGAGGTCTCGCCCGCCCGCGGGGCCGTCGATCCCCGCGGCGTGGCAGTCGGCGCACGCGCCGAACGCCGCCGGGCGCACCGCGGCGGGCAGCGCGGGATCGTCGCACGAGGGCTGCGCTCCCCCGCCGCAGGACGGGTTGAGATCCGGCAGCACGCCGCTCCCGAGGTAACACCGCATCGCGGCGCCCCCCTCGCTCCCCGGGACGCGGCCGGCCTTCCAGCGCCCGCCCGCGGCGCTGCACGAGGCCTCGTCCGTGTGGGCCATCGAGACCCCGGCGTAGATGGCCTGGAGGAGCGGGCTCCTGGCCGAGCGCGCGTGCCCCGACTCGAGGAACTCGGCCACGAGCGTCGTGTGGCAGTGATCGCAGAACCGGGTCGAGTTGTGGGGGTCGCCGTCGCCCGGATCTCCGTAGGTGTAGCCGAGCGCGTTGTCCGGCGGCGACACGCGGCGAAGGGCGATATCCACCGGCCCGTCGGGGACGACCTCGAGCTCGATGCCATCGGTCCGATATCCGATCTTCGCGGCGACCACGGTCGGCTGACCCGGGATGTCCCGCGTGATCTCGATGGAGAACGCGCCGTCCGAACCGGTCACGAGGGCCGGCTCCCCGCCGGCCTGCATCACGATGGCCCCTTCGAGCGGCGCCGCGCCGTCGGTGACGACGCCGGTCACCGTGAACGCGTGCGGCAGCTCCCCCGGGGCGCCGCCGAAGCCCGTGACTGCGCTCACGTACGTTGTCGTCGTCACCGGGTGCGCGCCGGCGCCCTGGCCGCCGCCGCCTTGGCCGCCCGGCGCGGGCGGCTCCCCTGCGCACCCGCCGCCCAGCAGGCAGGCGGCGAGCGCCGCTGAAAGCGTGGGTGTTCGCAGCCGGGTCAGGGTTCGCGCCGCCGTTCGCATTCCGGGGGATCGCCACGGTAAACCCGGCTCGACGACCTGTCGACGGAGAGGGGCTACCGCGACAGCATGAGCTCCGAGGGCGGGGGCTCCGGCGCTCCGGCCTTCGAGGGCCGCGGGGCCGTTCGCAGCGGCGGCGATGGCGGCGGGACGACCCCCCACGATACCGGCCCCCGCGACGGTGGGGGCGGCGACTGCGCGGGCGGCGATGGCGGAGGCGGCGACTGCGCGGGCGGCGACGGCGGATCGCCCAGCTCGTCCGCCCTGAGCCGCTGCATGCTGCCGTCCCCGGACAGCGTGGTCTCCGTCGAGGCCGCATAGGCCTCGGCTTGCTCGAGGACCCGCACGAAGTTCCCGCCCAGCAGGCGGAGGATATCCCTGTCCGAGTAGCCGCGACGGATGAGCTCCAGCGTGATGTTCGGGGGCCCGTCGATGGCGGCGAGCCCCTCCTTGAGCACCTCGCTCCCATCGAAGACGGAGCCGAGGGCGACATGCTCGATCCCCGCGATCTTCACCACGTGGTCGATATGGTCGATGATCCGCGACAGCGGCACCGTTACCGGCCCCTCCTGCGCCCTGAGCTTCTCGATCTCCTCGTGGAGCGCCTTCGTGTCGCCCGGGAGCCTCTCGCCGAGCTCCTTGAGGTGCGCCCCGTACTTCTGCGCGAAGCGCGCCGACTGCTCCGCATACGCGTCGTCCAGGAACAGCGCCCAGGCGTTCACCATGACGAGGCCGCCGTTCTCCGCGATCGCGCGCAGCATGTAATCGTCGAGGTTGCGGCGGTGGTGCCCGGCGGCCGGCATCGTGGAAGAGGTGAGGATCGGCGCCTTGGCCACCTTCATGACGCCCTGAAACGTGCTGTCCGATCCGTGCGAGACGTCGACGAGCATGCCCATCCGTTGCATCTCGCGGACCACGGCCTCACCGAAGGTGGAGAGGCCGCGATCGCGGACGTACCCGGCATCGAGGGCTCCTCCCGCGGAGCCGGCCCAGTCGTTCGTGGTCATGTGCGTGAGCGCCATGGTGCGGACGCCGAGGCGGTAGAACGAGCGCAGCGTGGGCAGGGAATTCTCGATGGCGTGCCCGCCCTCGACGCCCATGAGCACGGCGATCTTGCCTTCGCGCTCGGCGCGGCGCACGTCCTTCGCGTTGCGCACGAGCACCAGCGTCTCCCGGTGGCGCTCGATCTGGCGGTGGGTCGCGTCGATGAGATCGAGCGCGCGGCGCGCGGCGCTGCCGCCGAGCCGCGAGGGCGAAAGCGGCGCGGACGCACCGACGTGGATCGGGAAGAACGCGCCGGTGACGCCCGCCGCCTTGATCCTGGCGAGCTCCGCGGCCGCCAGCTCGTCGTCCGGGCTCACCCGAGCGAACGCGTCGCCGAGGAGCAGCGAGGGCACGCCGCTGTGGCCGTCCACGAGGATCGCCTTGGCTTGCAGCCGAGCGGCCCGCTGCTCGGGCGTCTCCGGTCCCACGGGGCTCGCCGAGACGTCGGGCTCCACCGCGGACCAAGGCCCGACCTCGTCGGCGGGCTGCGGAAAGAAATCGGGCGACGCCGCGGTCCCAGGGGAACGAACACAGGCCGCGAGCGACGCGGCGGCGAGGAGCGCGAGGGACAGACGAGTGCGCATGATCGGAGGGTATCATGCGGGCTCGGCGGAGAGATAGATCGAGCGGCGTCCGGACCGTGCCTCGGAGAGGCGGGCCAGCAACGCCGATGGGCGTCGACACGCCGGTCCTGGGGCCCCCTATGTCCTGATGACCCCCGTGGTCAGCCGCCGTGGCGCAGAGGTGGCGCCATCGGCGGACGTCCTCCTTCCCCCTACGCGGCGCCGCGCCCGGTCCGGGGCTCCACCTGGAGGGTCCCGCCGTCCGCGGTCGCCAGACCATAACGGCCCGCGCTCCCGAGCACGCTGCCCTCGCTGCTCGTCATCACGCGCAGTCACGCGGAGTCACGCGCAAGACGCCACCGCCGTTCCGGCCGAACGCAAGCGACGAGTCGGCTCCGGCCGCAGACAGCACATGAAATCGAATTTGTTACGAGCTCTATCAATCGCATGTTCGCCTCGGCGCCGCTCGGGATAGCGACATCGCGCCCGAGACACACCGTCGCGCCACACCTGCGATACACAGCTTGACAAGAACATGTATCTTGCAATCCTAGAGAGTATGTATGGAACACTATTCCGACATGTTCTGTTCCCGTTGTACGAGACCCATATACGAAGACGGGCGACCCTGAGGCGATTGCACGAGATCGAACAATCGCAGTGGCGTCCGGAGCGCGAGATTCGAGAGCTGTCCTTTCGAAGGATGCTCGACGCGCTTCGCTTCGCCGAGCAGAAGGTGCCTTTCTATCGGCGCCGCTTCGCCGAGTATGGGGTGCGTGTAGCAGACGTGAAGGCACCAGAGGACCTCGTGCGGTTCCCCATTCTGACCAAGGCGGATATCCGCGCCCACGGGCCGGAGCTGCTCGCCGAGGGGTACACGGGCAAGCTGATCAAGAGCGGAACGGGCGGCTCCACAGGGGAGTCGATGCAGTTCTACCTGGACCACAAAACCTACGAGCATCGGATCGCCGCGGCGATGCGGTCGGACGGCTGGGCTGGAGGGAAGGTGGGGGAGAAGGAGCTCCACATCTGGGGGATTCCCTTCGTCAATGAGAGCCGCTTCAAGAAGGGGAAGCGCCAGCTGCACGAGGCCATACTCCGCAAGAAGTACGTGTGCGCGTTCGACCTGTCCGAGCAACGGCTCGCCGCCGCCGTGGACGACATCGCACGCTATCGACCGAACTTGATCATCGGCTATACGAACCCGCTCTACTATACAGCGCTCTTCGCCCTGGAGACGGGCCGCAAGCTGCCGGCGCCCAGAGGCCTCGTGTGCACCGCCGAGCGGCTCTTCGATCACCAGCGCAGGACCATCGAGCACGCCTTCGACGCACCCGTGTTCAACCGATATGGGTGCAGGGAGGTGATGCTGATCTCCTCGGAGTGCGACCGGCACGAAGGAATGCACATCAACATGGATGGGGTCTACCTGGAGCTGGTACGCGAGGGCCGGCACGCGGCGCCTGGCGAGCCTGGTGAGGTGATCGTGAGCGACTTTGTCTCCCGGTCGATGCCGCTGCTCCGCTACAAGAACGAGGACATCGCCATCGGGTCCACGTCGACGTGCTCGTGTGGGCGAGGTCTGCCGCTCCTCGCCTCGGTCGAGGGGCGGGAGCTCGACATGATCGTTGGATCGGATGGGCGGCTCGTCGCGGGCGAGATTTTCCCTTACATTCTCAAGGACTGTCCGTCGGTGAAGCGCTACCAGGTCCACCAGGATCGGAGCGGGGCCATCACGCTCAAGATCGTCCCGGCGAACGGATACCAGGACGAGCACGCGCGCTACATCGAGCAGGCGCTCCGCAAGCACCTCGGCGACCGAGCCGTCCTCCAGATTCGGGTGGTCGACCATATCGCGCTCACCCGCGGCGGCAAGCTCCGCGTGACGATCTCCGATGTGCCGAGCAGGCTCGACGCGCGGAAGGATCCACCGCAGGCGAGCCCGCCGGCGGCCTCCGCGGGGAACGGCCTGGAACACCACCCCGATTGATCGACTTTCCTCCTGCGTGGAAGGCGATGGTCTCCAGCACTTCGCGCACCGCGGCCTGGACAACCTTGCCCGCGGTGCGCGAGACGCCGCTATGTCGTGCCTTGCTCCGTATACAGAGCATAGGAGCGGCGGTCACCCGCACAGGAGACGGGCCCAGATCGGCGTTTTCGGCGCGCAAGCGCACTCATGTGCGCTGAGCACCGAAAACGTCGAGATGGGCCCGTATCCGACGCGGGTGACCGCCGCTCCAGGGAGAGCTTGTCTTAGGCTACGGCGCGCTCGCTGTCCCCGAATGCCGCCCGCGCGAGCAGCCGCTCCAGCTCCTCCGCGCTCTCCTCCCACGATGGCGGCGCCGCCTCGGCGAACGCTCGCGCGTCCCAGGGCCGCGCGAGCGCCTCGCGGAGCGCCTGGCCCAGCGCCCTCACGTCGCGCGGCGGGACGAGCAGGCCTGTGCGACCGTGGGTGACCAGGTCCGGGATCCCCCCGACGCTCGTGGCCACCACCGGACAGCCGACGGTCATCGCCTCGAGCACCACATTGGGGGTTCCTTCCGCCCAGCTCGGCAGCGTCAGCAAATCGGCAGCTGCCATGTAGCGCGCGACCTCACGGAGCGGGCGCTCGCCAGCCGCGATGATCTGACCGGCCGCGCTCTGAGCGGCCTTGCGGCGCGCCGCGGCCCGATCGACCGCGGTCCGGCCCGGGCCGGCGCCGACGACGACGAGATGGGTGGGCTCGCCCCCCTCCTCGGCGAGCGTCTCGAACGCCTCGAGCAGATCCAGGATGCCCTTCGGCTGCTTGAGCTCACCGACGAAGGTGATGATGCGGCCGCGCTCCGGGAGGCCGAGCTCGCGCCGGGCGGCGAGCCGATCGCTCGGATGGAAGATCGAGCGGTCGACGCCATTGCGGACGACGACCGCGCGGCCCGGCGGCGCGCCGAGCGCGGTGAGCAGCTCGGCCATCGGCCGGCTCACGGCGATCGCGTACGAGGCGGACCGAACCGCGCTGGCGACGAGCGGGCGCACCGAGCGCCAGCGGGCCACGACGTTCACGTCCGTGCCGTGCGCTTTGACGACGTAAGGAAGGCCGAGCATCCGCGCGACAAGCGCCGCCGCGCAGGCGTCCGGATACAGCCACGCTCCGACCACGACGTCGAACCGCCCGCGCAGCCGCCGGATGTGAGGCAGGATTCCCGTGAGATAGAGCGGCGCGTTCACCGGCGCCAGGATGCTGCCCGCGCCGGGCAGGTACGGCGCGCGCGGGTGCACGACCGAGATGCCGTCGATCACGTCGCGCTCTGGCACCGCCGCCAGCCGCCCTGTACGTGTGCGCGCGCCCAGCAGCGAGCTCCCCGGGTGGTAGGGGATCGCCGCGAACACCTCCACCGGGCAGCGGCGCGCGAGGGCCGCGAGCTGCTGGCGCTGGAAGGCACAGACGAACGGCTCAACCCGGTTTGGAAAAAGGCGCGTCATCCAGAGGACACGCGGCCTCTTTGTTCCTCCCTCCCCAGCCAGCTCGGAGCGCGGGTTCCCTCGGGGACTCTCATTCAGCTTGGGATCCGTGAACAACATATCCAGCATGATGCCAACCTTCCTCCAGGGGCCGGCGCGAACGGCATGGTACGTCCTGCCGCTCGACGCCGGCGCCCGGACTGCATACGTCCTTGCTCCCGGGCGCCTCCGCGCGCAGAACGAGCTTCCGTTCGCTGACAGTGAGCGAGTCGTCCCCCCACACGAGGGGTACCGCACACGACGCTCGTGTCGAGTTAAATTTCCAGTATTGTGATATTTTAAGCACTGCTCGATGCGGGATGTTTCGGGCGTCATGCGTGCTTCCATGGAGGGCGGTCGAGCCGGGTCGCGCCAGCCCGCCGGGCGTGCCGCGCGGCAGAGGGAGGACGAGCGTCCTCGCTCGCTGCAGCACACCCGGACTGACGCGCTCGACGGAAAGAAATCAGCTAGCCTTAGAGCAGGAGCCCCGATGTCGATCAGGCAGCGCGATTACATCCTCCGCATGATCGAGCAGCTCGCCGAGGCCATCGGCCGGATCGCCGGGCTGCGGCGCGCCGGCCAGCTCGACGAGGCGGAGCTGCTCGTCCGCACCACCGCCGACGGGCTCTTCGGCCCGATGCGGGACATGCTCGACCGGCTCGACGCCGCGGGCGCGGCCACGCTGCTAGGCGACGACGAGAAGATCGGCGCGTACGCGGCGCTCTGCGTGGAGCAGGCCGAGATCCTCGAGCTCCGGGGCCGCGCCCCGCAGGCGCTCGCGGAGCGCAGGCGCGCGCTCGAGCTCTACCTCGAGGCGGTGAGCCGCGCGCCGGAGGGCAACCCCCGCGCGCAGCAGGGCGCGCGCGCTCTCCTCGGCCGGCTGGACGCCGCGCGCCTGCCGGAGCGGTACCGCGCCCTCGCCGCGAAGCTCGGCTGACCGCGGCAGCAGCGCTCGCGGGCTCGACCGCCGCTCGCCGGCTCGACCGAAGCGCCGCGCTCCACGGCGCGGTCTGCCGTGCGGGCGCTGCGCCCCGCGCCGGATGCCGGGTTGCGATGACGCTGGCGCGCAACCATGACATGGGGAGCCCCGTGGAGCCGACCCCCTCGTCCGCCAGCTTCGCCGCGCTCGGCATCGGTCCTGCCCTCCTCGGCGTGCTCGCCGAGCTCGGCTACGAGGAGCCCACGCCGATCCAGCGCGAGGCGATCCCGCACCTCCTGACCGGGCGCGACCTGCTCGGGCAGGCCGCCACCGGGACCGGCAAGACGGCCGCGTTCGCGCTGCCGCTGCTCCAGCGCCTCGAGATCGGCGGCGAGCCGCCCAGCACCCCCGAGGCCCTCGTGCTCGTGCCGACCCGCGAGCTGGCCATGCAGGTGGCCGAGGCGATGCACCGGTACGGCCGCCGGCTCGGCGTGCACGTGCTCTCCGTGTACGGCGGCCAGCCCTTCGGGCAGCAGCTGCGCGCGCTCCGCCGCGGGGTCCACGTCGTCGTGGCCACACCGGGCCGGACGCTCGACCACATCGGGCGCGGCACGCTCCTGCTCGACGGCATCCGCACCGTCGTGCTCGACGAGGCCGACGAGATGCTCGACATGGGCTTCGCCGAGGCGCTGGAGGAGATCCTCTCGGCCACGCCGGGCACGCGGCAGACCGTGCTCTTCTCCGCGACGCTGCCGCCGCGGATCGCCGCAATCGCCGGCCGGCACCTGCGCGAGCCTGTGCGGGTCAAGATCGCGGGCGAGAAGGCGGCCCCCGGCGAGCTCCCCCGCGTCCGCCAGACGGCGTACATCGTGCCGCGGGCGCACAAGCCCGCTGCGCTGACCCGGGTGCTCGACATGGAGGATCCGTCGTCGGCCATCCTCTTCTGCCGCACCCGCAACGAGGTCGACGAGCTGACCGAGGCGCTGCGCGGCCGCGGCTACGAGGCCCAGGCGCTCCACGGCGGGTTCTCGCAGGAGCACCGAGATCGCGTGATGGCCCGCTTCCGCGCTGGCACGGCCGAGCTGCTCATCGCCACCGACGTCGCGGCGCGGGGGCTCGATATCGAGCACGTCTCGCACGTCATCAACTACGACATCCCCTGCGCGGCCGAGGTGTACGTCCATCGCATCGGCCGCACGGGGCGCGCTGGCCGCGAGGGCGCGGCGATCACGCTTGTCGAGCCGCGCGAGCACTACCTGATCCGCAACGTCGAGCGGCTCACCGGGCAGCGCATCGAGGTGGCCACTCTCCCGACCGTGGCCGACCTGCGCGCGCGGCGCCTGGAGCTGACGCGCGCCTCGCTCCGGGAGGCGCTCCTCGAGGGCGGCGCCGAGCGGTTCCGGGTCGTTGTCGAGGGGCTCGCCGACGAGTTCGACGTCATGGACATCGCGGCGGCGGCGGTGAAGCTCGCCCACGACGCGACGGAGGGGGATCGGGAGGAGGACGAGGCGGAGATCCCGTCGTTCCGGCCGCCCCCGCGCGGGCCGGAGCGCGCCCGCGACGACCGCGCGCCGCGCGGCCCTGCCGGGGCGCGAGGGCGCCCGGGCGAGGCGCAGGCGCGACCGCCGCGCGAGGGCAACGGCGACGTCGCCCGGCTCTACGTGAGCGCGGGGCGCGCCGCGGGCATCCGGCCGGCCGATCTTGTCGGCGCGATCGCGAACGAGGCGTCGCTGAGCTCCCGCGACATCGGCGCCATCGAGATCGCCGACGGCTTCTCCACGGTGGAGGTCCCGGCCGAGGCGGCGGATACCGTCATCGAGGCGTTGCGCGCCACGCGGCTGAAGGGCCGCAAGGTCCAGGTCCGCCGGGACGACGCGGGGGCCCGCGGTGCGCGAGGCGGGGCGGCCGAGGCCCGCGGCAAGGCCACCGAGGCCCGCAGCGGGGCCGCCGAAGCCCGCGGCGAGGCCGCCGAGGCCCGGGGCGAGGCGGCGGGTATGGCGCCCCCGCGGCGGCGTCCACGGGCCTGAGCTCCCCGGCAGCCATTTCCACCCACCAGGAGCCCGGCCAGGGATCCGGAGAGAGATTTCAACGCAAAGTCGCAAAGTCGCAAAGTCGCAACAAAGAACGATTCGTGCGTTTTGCGCCTTTCTCGCTTGGCATCTTTGCGTTGAAATCTCTCTTCGCTCGGAGACAGATCGCTGGCAGGACTGTTCTCCCGGGTCACGCGCGCGGTGCTGTGCGCGCTGCTCCGCCGAAATGAGGTGGCCGCGGCCGCCTCGCCGCGCGTCGTCGAGATCGGCGAGCGCAAGCTCGACCGGTCTCGACACCTCCATTTCTGCGACGTGATCGCGAGCGCGGCGTTCGACGACTAGCGCCATGAGGAGCGCTGCCGCGGGGCCGCCAGCGCCCACCACCATCGACTTCAAAGGCGGCTCGCGGCGACACGCCGTGACACGGCCGTGAACTTGTCAGTCACACCGGCGCGCGCCGCACGTTGCCGCGGCGCGAGCGCTCGATAAGGTATCGGTGCTGGCGCGAGCGCGGGGGCGGCGAGCTCTGCCCGCGGCCCCAGCGAGCGCCAGATCGAGCCGTACCACCGCGCGAAGGCGATGTTTCCGATCGTGCCCGCCACGACGACGGTGACGGGTCGACGCGCCCTCGTTGCTTTCCGAGGAGACGAGATGATCTACAACGTCAAGAGTGCCCCCTACAATGCAGCTGGCAACGGAACGACTCCCGACGACGCCGCCATCAACGCCGCGATCGTGGACTGCGGAACGGCGGGCGGCGGCGTGGTCTACTTCCCGAGGGGGGTCTACAAGCTGACATCCAGGGTCAACGTGGCGTACAGCGGGGTGATCCTGGAAGGAGAGGGTCGAGAGAGCGTGCTCAAGCATGAGCCCGAGACCGGGACCTTCATCCCGGTGCTCTTCTTCAAGAGCGCGAGCACGGGTTACGAGGAGATCAGGAACGTGGGCGCCCGGGACCTCACCATCGAGTTCGCGAACGCCGGGCCGCCCAGCGCCGGGGGGCTCCAGCTGAACGGCTGCGTCGATTGGTTCTGCGAGCGGGTCACAGTGCGAGGAAACGGCACCGGGATGTCGAACTCGACGACGAACGGCATCGCGACGGCCTTCTGGTCGCGCGACGGGATCATCTCGGGCTGCGTGGTGGAGGGCGTGAGCAAGCCCGGCATCTACCTGGCCGGAGCGAGGCGCGTCACCGTCGTCGGCTGCATGGCGAAGAACATCAAGTGCACCGCGGCAGCGCTGGAGGACGCAGGCGCCGGGTTCCAGACGGGGCAGAGCCGCGAGGTCAGCTTCATCGACTGCCACGCGACCGGGTGCGCCACCGGGTTCAACATCATCTGCATGGGGACGTACGGCGACGGCACGGTCGACGCATCGCCGGCGCCCTCGCTGACGTCCTTCAGCGTGACCCTGAGCAGCGCTCACTTGCCCTATCGGATGGATCGCCTCGGCATCTGGAATCCCACGACGAAGCGCATCGTGGAGCTGCCGGTGACGTCGGCCACGAACACCTCCGGCAACACCTGGGCGATCACGCTGGCCGCGAGCAACACGGAGTCGATCACGGCAGGAGCGAAGATCTTCGTCAACTACGAGCCGTACAGGAACGTCCGCATCATCGGCGGGTCGTCGAAGAACAACGTCCTCGTTCATAACAGCGTGACTTCCGGCCACGGGGTGGTCGTGTCCTCGCTCCAGGCCGGCGCGGTCGGAAGAGACCTTGTCATCTCCGGGCTCATCTGCGAAGGGAACCCGAGCGCCGGCATCAAGATGGCGGCGGTGGAGGACGCGCTCGTGGAGGGGTGCATCCTCCGGGATAACGGGGCAGGCATCCAGCTGACCGACATCGCGCTGCCAGCGACGCCCGAGATGCCCGCGCAGGACGTGACGAACCGGATCATGATCAGCGGCTGCGAGATCTACGACAACACGAATTTCGGCGTGCAGCTGCGCTCGGTGGAAGACGTCACGATCCAGGGCACGCGCATCTACCGGACCAAGGACACCGTCCAGGCGTTCCCGATCCTCATCAGCAAGGTCGGTGAGAGCAGCAGGAAGACGGCCAACGTCAAGCTGCGCGACATCGATTTCTCGGGGTACGACCTGAGCAAGGGCTCGAGCTTCGTCGTCTCGACGCCCGTGGTCCCCTCGAGCGGCGACAGCGACGCGGTGGAGAGCGGTCTCTACGATCTCGCGTTCTTCGGCGCTCCCGAGGGCGTCCTGTACGCGCCTCCAGGCTCCCGGTACGTCGACCGCGCGACCGGCGCCTCGTACCGCAAAGCCCACGGCTGGAAGAAGAGCAACTGGATCGCCTCGCTGACCCACCAGCAGCGCACGGAGGACGCGACGACGACGCTGGTCAACCTCTACATCGTGCCCGACAATTCGGTCGTGCACGCCAGCATCGTGGCGGTGGCGCGCTGCAATAACGGCGAAAGCGCCGTATACCGCCGCGCCCTGGGCGCGAAGAGGCATAACCCCAACGAGGCGGCGGCCGTCGGCACGGTGCAGACGATCGGCTCGGACGGCGAGGACGACGCCGACTGGAGCTTCAACGTCGTCGTGGCCTACAACACCATCAGGGCCGTGATCGTCGGCGAGGCCGGAAAGACCATCGACTGGCTCATTCGCACCGAGGTCGACGTCTACACGCCGTAACGTGCGCCGACCGCGTTCCCGCTGAGGCTTGCGAGCAGCCCCGGGTCCAGCCTGGCCGGTCCGGGTCCAGGGGCGGACGGCCCCTGGCCGGGTCTGGAGCGACGCCCCAGCGATGCGCTCACCCCGCGGGCCGTGCCTCCGGCACCGGCACGCGGCCTATCGCGTAAGGCAGGATTCGTGCGATGTTGCGCGCGTCGTCGATCCCGCGGTGGTGTGTCCCGTGGAGTGGGAGTCCGAGCCGCTCGAGCGCGCTCGCCATGCCGTAGCGCTGGGTCACCCCGAGCGTCGCGGAGAAGCGCTTCTTGATGTTCATGTGCCCCTGCAGCGGCAGGGGCACGCCCCAGCGGGCCGCGTCGATCTCGAACTGCTTGCGGTCGTAATCGCCCCACGAGCAGAAGAGCGCCTCCCGCTGGCCGACGAAGCGCCCGAGCGCCGCGATGGCTTCGGGGAACGCGGGCGCGGCGTCGACGTCTGCTTGCGTGATCGTGGTGAGCCTCGTGCAGAACTCCGTGAGCTTCGGCCGGATGACCGGGCGCACGAAGGTGGCGAGCTCGCTCACGGGCTCGAGCGTCGCGCCGTCCACGAGGACCGCGCCGATCTCGATGATCTCCATGATGCGCTCGGCGATGCGGCCCCCCTCGTCGCACGTCGCCTCCAGATCGATCACCAGGAAAAATGCGGGATCCTTTTTCATGTCCGTCCTCCTTTCTGCTGAACCTTGATACGATCCGCGCGACGAACATGCCCGGACACGAAACCGGACAGGCCGCTCCCGCAGGCTTTTCCTGGGAGGATTACGTCGCCTGGCTCGTCGCGCAGCACGGCTCCTTGACGGCGGTCGCCGAGCGGCTCTCCTCGCTGCGTGGCTACGAGGACGACCTCTACTCGATCGAGCGCGCCCTGCGCCGGCTGCGGACGCGTGGCCAGCGGGACGGCGGGACCTGGGGGGCGCGCGCGCTCGCGGCCTTCGGCTTGCCGGACGCGCTCACCGAGCGCGCCCGCTGGATGGGCGCCTATCACTCGCGGTTCACCGACCTGCCCCTGCCCCTCGCCCAGGACCTCTTGCGCCTCTGGGATCGACCGCCGGTGAGCGAGGATCCGACCTCCCACGTCTTCCTCGCCCTCGCCCACGCCACCTGCGCGCTGCGCGGCGACGACCGCGAGGCCGGAAAGACGCACCTCGCCCGCATCCGGCCGCTGCTCGGAAAGGCCCCGCCCGAGGCCCGGGTGGAGGCTCTGCTCACGGAGGCCTTCCTGGCGAGCCGTGATGACGTCGCGCGCGTGGCCGGCCTGCTCGACGAGATCGAGCCGCTCTTCGAGCTGCCGATGCCCGCCCACGACCGAGCCTGCCTGTTCGCCCGCTGGATCGATCAACGCGCCTTCGAGCGGAACCGCTCCTGGGGCGGCAAGCAGCCGGATCCCGCGGCCGCGGAGGCGCTTTACCGGCGCATCCCGGAGGACGGTCCGGCCTTCGCGCGGTCGCGGCGGGCGAACGGGCTGGCGTACGCGCGATGGAAGCAGGGTTTCCCGGAGGAAGGCGCGGCGCTCGCGCGCGAGGCGTGCCGGCACGCCGGGGACGGCGGGCACATGCGGATGCGCGCGATGGCGCTGAACATGCTGGCGCGAATCGTGGGCGGCGAGGCGGGCGCGGAGGCGAGGCGGCGGGCGATGGCGATCGCGAACGAGCTCGAGGACGAGGTGCTCAGGCTGCGGTTCGAGCGGCGAGCGGGAAACAAGGGCTGAGGCGGATCAAGCCGCCTGCTCGACGTTCTCCTTTCCTTCTCGGCCACCGGCCGCACCCCGGCGAGGGCAGCGTCGGAATCGTGCGAGATGGTGCGCGACGCCCGGACGGCACGATCGTGCTCTCTGAAGAGCCTTTACGCAGGGCGCGACTTCGCCGATCCTGGTGGGATGAAATTACGTCTTGTCTCAGCTTTGGCTTTTGCTGTCGCGCTTCATGCATCCGGGTGTTCGGACGCCGGCACAGATCCTGGCGATTCCGGCGCCGGTGCCGGCACCGGTAGCGGGGGCGCGGGCGGGGGTGACGACAACGGTCTCGGTGAGATCGCCGGCGTCGGCGGTGGGACCGGGATCTCGACCGCGGTGAGCGTGATCATCACGGCCGACAATGCGTACGGCTTCGGCTATGGAACCGGCGACGGGCTTTTGAACTATTTCGGGGGCATCGAGAACACCCTCGCCGGGAAGATCTTCTCCTGCCCCATCGGCAACGGGCCCGAGTCGTACACCGTGCCTGCGGCGTCCGCGAACGCCGGGAACTATCTTTACATCGTCACGTACGCCGACAAGTCCACGACACAGGGCGTGATCGGCCAGTTCTTCCGCGAGGGGGCGGATCCCGTCTTCACGGGCAACGGCGCGTGGGAGGTCTGCGCGACGGGCGAGGACTACGACCTCGGCTCGAACGGGCCGACGCTGGAGACCATCAACCAGTATATCGAGCGCTGCAACAGCGGTGATCTCGACCCGCAGACGACCAGCGCCGGCTGGGTGACCACCGAGCCGTCCGCGCACGGCCATGTCGCGTTCGGAGAACGGAACGACACCGAACGCTCTGTCCCGGAGGTCGGCAATGAGTTCTCCGTCGTCTGCGACATCGACGAGGAGGCTCGATGGATGTGGTACGAGTGGGACCCGGACCGCAGCGGCGGCAGCCCCTTCCTGTGGCCCGGCAATAGCAGCGGCAACGTCACAAAGGACTTCCTGATCTTCCGCCTGGGCGCCGAGTTCATCCCCGAGGTCCCGCGCTAGGCGCTGGGCCGCTGGACCTACGAGGACCTCCGACATCGGGGCGTCCTCGACAGGCCATCATCAACGGGACCGTCGCTGGCGCGCGCGTGAAGGGGTGATGGGGGACGACGGCGCGCGAAGGAGCTCGACGAAGCGCGCGAGCGGAAAGCGCTCGGCCGCGTCGCGCCTGTAGACGGCCGCCCACTGCTCCGGGAGGCCGTCGCGGGTGAGGCGGCGCGCGGCGACCTCGCCGCGCGCGATGTTCGGCGCGACGGCCCAGCGGGAGACGAGCCCGACGCCGAGGCCGGCCTTGACCAGCTCCACGAGCGCGTCGGTGAGCGGCACGCGCGCGGCGAGCGGCATCGGCGCGCGCTCGCTGGCGATGAGCTCGCGAAGGCGCTCGACGTCGCTCCGCGGGGCGTCGTGGGTGAGGAGCTTCTCGTGACCGAGCTCGATCGCGGTGACGTACGGACGCGCGGCGAGCGGGTGCGACGGTGAGACGATGACCGTCCACTCGTCGTCGAAGAGCGGCTCGACGACGAGCGCGCGATCGCGCACCGGCGAGCTCACGATGGCGAGCTCGATCTCGCCCCGGAGGAGCGCGGCGACAGGCTCGCGCCGCGCCTCGAGCACGATGCGCACGTCGATATGCGGATGGTCCTTCGCGAGCGCCGAGAGGACCGGCGGGAGCCAGTGGTACGTGGTGAAGCACTCGACGGTGACGCGGAAGACCTCGTGCCTGCGCGATCCGGCGTACTGCAGGTCCCGCTCGATACGCGCCAGATCGACGAGCACCGTGCGCGCGGCGTCGAGCAGCCGCGCGCCGGCCGGGGTGAGCTTGAGCTGGCGCCGGACGCGCGTGAACAGGGCGACCCCGAGGCGGCCTTCGAGCTCGGCGAGCTGATGGCTCACCGCGGACTGCGTCAGGTGAAGACGCGCCGCGGCTCGCGTGGGCCCGCCCTCCTCGGCGATGGCGCGGACGAGGCGGAGGTGACGGATCTCGAGCATCTGGGACATGAGCCGCTCTCATGAATCCATGCGAAACATGAGTTTCTCACATGCGCAGGCGACGAGCATAGTGGATTCATGAACACGACGACCTTCCGCCCCCAGCAAGATCAGCCCTTCGAGACCGTCGCGCCCGGCGTCCAGTTCAGCTTCCTGCGCCGCCACGACGGCGGCAACGGGCTGACGGTGCTCGTTCGCATGGAGAAGGGGGCGCACGCGCGGCGCCACGACCACCCCGGCGGCGAAGAGACGTACCTGGTCTCTGGGAGGCTTCGGATCGGCGAGCGGGTGCTCTCGCCAGGCGACTACCTCTGGACCGCGCCGGGCGAGTGCCACGACGGATACGCCGAGGAGGAGAGCGTCTTCTTCGTCGTCCTCCCGGGCGGCCTCGACGTCCTCGACGCGCGGTGAGCTCGCGCGCGTCAGCACCTCGAGACGGTCACGCCGGATACGCGGGGAGCACGAGGTCGCTGGCAGCGCTCGTGACCATCTTCTCGAACCAGCGGGAGAGCGGACGTGAGGTGAGCGCCCGGTACATCGCGTTGCGCAGCGCGAGCTGCACGCGGGTCGGCGGTGCGTAGAACGAGCCGACGTGTCTCGCCCCCTGCTGGCAGCGCCGGGCATATCGACGGATCCGCGCTTCGTAGCGCTGGAACGCGGCGCGATGGTCACCCTTCGCGACGGCGAGCTCACCCGCGAGCACGTACGCGCAGACCACGGCGAGGCCGGTCCCCTGGCCGCCGATGGTGCCGCCGTAGCCGGCATCGCCCAGGAGCACGACGCGACCGCGCGAATAACAATCCAAGTCGATCCGCCCCACGGCGTCGAAATACAGACTCGGACTCTGCCTCATCGCCTCGACCAGACGCGGCACCTCCCACCCCATCCCCGCAAAACGCTCGGCGAGGATCGCCTTGTGTTGCGCCACGTCGCGCGGATCGTGATCGAGCGGCTTGGAGGCGAACATCAAAAGCGCCGTTGCCTCCTCGGGGCGGCGGGCGCTCGCGATGCTGGCGGCCCGCCCCGGCTCGCTGAAGATGAGGCCCTGGTGATCGAGGCCGAGGTGGTTCGGCGCGGCGAACGTCGCCACGTAATAGCCGTGGAAGCGCAAGAACCTCGACTCGTCGCCGAACGCGAGCGCGCGCACGCGGGAGTGCAGCCCGTCGGCGCCCACGATCAGGTCGAAGCTCCGCGGCCGGCCGCGTTCGAACGTGACGTCGACGCCGCCGGGCGTCTCGGTGAGCGAGGTGATGCTGTCGTCGAACACGAACTCTGCCGCGTCCTTCGCGGCCTCGTGGAGGATGCGGCTGAGATCGCCGCGCTCGATCTCCACGTCGCCGCTCGCGAACGCCGCGGGGAGCGTGACGAGGCGCCGGCCGGCCTCGTCCACCATCGCGAGATCCCGCATGTGGGTCTGATGCTGTCGAATCGCGTCGAGCACCCCCATCTCGCCGAGGACGCGCAGGTGCGTCGGCCCGCGGAAGTCCACGGCGTTGCCTCCGGCCCGCAAGGAGGGGGCGCGCTCGACCACGGTGGGGGTGAACCCGCGACGCGAGAGCCAGTAGGCGAGCGCGGGGCCTGCGATGCCTGCGCCGGAGACGAGAACGGTGCCGTTCGACATGGGGACCTCGGGGGAAAGGTTGCGTACGACGTACGCAGACGATTGCGTACGACGTACGCACGAGCATGGCGACGACGGCGGCGTCCGGCACCCCACGAACGGCGCCTAAGCCGAAGATTCTAGGCTAGAACAGCTTTGGTCGCGCGCTGTGTCCCGGCAGCACCGCGCGTCCTCTCAACCGGCCGTCTGTGCTAGTACAGTGACCATGCCTCCGGTGAAGCGCGGCGCCTCGACGAACCCTCGCAAGTCGGGCGACGGACCGCCCTACGTGCAGATCGTGAACGACCTGCGCGCGCGCATCGCGTCCGGGCGCCTCCGTGCCGGCGATCGCGTCCCTTCGACGCGCCAGATCGTTCGCTCCTTCGGCGTCGCGCTCGCCACCGCCACAAAGGCGCTGTCGACCCTGCGCCACGAGGGGCTCATCCGATCGGTCCCGCGCTCGGGCCACGTGGTGGCCGAGGGCGATCTCGCGGCGCGTGAGCCGTCCGAGCGAGGCGGCGCCCTGACGCGCGAGCGGATCGTGCAGGTCGCCGTCCGGCTCGCCGACGAGGAGGGGCTCGACGGCCTCTCCATGCGCGGCGTCGCCGCGAAGCTCGGCGTGCCGACGATGTCGCTCTACCGGTACGTGGAGGGGAAAGACGCGCTCGTGCTCCTCATGATCGACGCGGTGTTCGGCGAGCACCCGCTGCCGAGGTCGCCTCCTCGCGATCTGCGCGAGGCCCTGATCCGCGCGGCCCGCGCGCAGTGGGCGCTGTACCGGCGGCACGGATGGCTCGCGCACGTGATGCCGCTCACGCGGCCGGTCGCGCTGCGCAACGTGATCGCACACGCCGAGTGGATCCTGCGTGCCATGGAAGCCCCCGGGCTCGACGCGGTGACCCGGCTGGAAGCGCACATGACGCTCTACAGCTACGTTCGCGGCATCGCCGTGAACCTCGAGTCGGAGCGCGAGGCCGAGGCCACCACGGGGATGACCGAAGCGCAGTGGACCGAATCGCAGGGGGCCGCGTTCCTGGCGATCGCGACGTCGGGGCCGTATCCGAGCTTCGCCAGGCTGCTGAACGAGCTCTCGGGCGGGTACGATTTCAACCTCGATCGCGTGTTCGAGTTCGGCCTCCAGCCGATGATCGACGGCCTCGTGAAGACGTTGCGACCGCGCGAGTGAACGGGCCCGCCGCGCAAAGCCGAGCTCACGCGCGCGTCAGCACCTCGAGGATGTGCCCGTCGAGATCGCGGAAGTAGAAGCCGCGGCCGCCCCTCCGGTGGTTGATCCGGCCCACCTCCTTTGCGTGCGGATCGGCGCTGAAGGGGATGCCGGCGCTCTGGATGCGCTCGAAGATCCGGTCGAACTCCGCGTCGTCCACGAAGAACGCGTAGTGGTGCGGCTCGAACGTCTCCCGATCGGCGAAGTCGAGCGTGAGCGCGTCGTTGATGCGCACGGGGGAGAACGGCCCGAACGGCGCGTCCACCGTGAGTCCGAACATGCGCGCGAAGAACCGCGCGGCAGCCTCCTTGTCGTGCGCGGGGACGATGGTGTGGTTGAGCTCGATCGACATCGGTGGTCCCTCCCCTTTTGCCATTCGATCCGGAGCGCGGATCGTCAAGCGGCGCGCGCGTCCTCTTCCATGGTCGCCTCGGAGGTCGGCTTCGCCTACCTGCCAAAAGCCGAGGGCGAGCGCATTGCGGAGCTCGTCGCGGCCGGGAGGAGATCGCGATCTTCGAGGACTTCTTCCCCAAAGGGCGCCAGACCGTCGGCGAGAACTGAGCAGAGCTGAGCAAGCGAGGCTGCACGCCTCAGCGATCCAATCATCATGGTCACGCCCGACAGCCCGCGCGCGATCTCGACGAAGGCTCGTCCCTCCGGTCACGACCCGACGCCTCGCGCGTTGGGGCGAATGGACAGGAGGTACCGATGGACGAGCCCTGTGGACGAGATCTGGCGAACAACGCGGTGGTTCCCGAGCGGCTGGCGGAGCTGTTCCTGCACGTGGCCGACAACCTGGAGGCCCACGCGCGCTGGGTGGGCAGCGCGACGCCCGAGGCCCGCCTCGAACACGACGCGATGCGCCGGGTGGCCGCCGGCTACCGCGGGATCGGCGAGGCGGCGGGCCGCGCAGCGGAGATGATGCGGGCTGCAGGCGATTTGCCCGCCGCCCCCCACGACCTCGCGCGCTTCGACCGCGGCGCCTTCGAGGCGTGGATGCGCCGCAAGATCGAGCTTCAGCGCGGTTTTGCGGCGCTGCTGCTCGAGCACGCCGAAGCCTCGGAGCGCGTCCTGCGCTCCATGGCGGCCGACGATCGCGGGTGACGGCCGGGCGCACCAGCGCACCGTTCGGGGCCGCGTCCGCGCGCAACGGCGGTGGTGCTCGCGCGCGCCCGGGCGGTCGGGGCGTTCGGGCTCGCGCGCTCGGCGCGGCGGCGGGCGAGGGCTTCCTCTCACTTCGCCCGCCGCTTCACGGCATATCCGTACGGGACCGGCCAGGTCGGCTCCGCCTCGAGCTCCTGCTGGACCTTGATCGCCCAGTAGGGCTCGCGCAGCAGCTCCCGGCCGACGAACACCAGGTCGGCGTCGCCGCCCGTGATGATCTCGGAGGCCTGCCGGGGCTCGGTGATCAGCCCGACCGCGCCGGTGCGGATCCTCGCCTCCTCCCGGATCCTCTGCGCGAAGCCGACCTGATATCCCTTGCCCACCGGGATACGGGCTCTCGGGACCAGGCCTCCGGAGGAGGCGTCGATAAGGTCGACCCCGAGGTCGCGGAGGCGGCGCGCGAGCTCCACCGAAGCATCGATGTCCCAGCCGCCCTCGGCCCAGTCGGTCGCGGAGATGCGGACGAAGAGCGGGAGATCCGCCGGCATGCGCCGGCGCACGCGATCGGCGACGCGCAGGACGAGGCGCATCCGGTTCTCGAGGCTGCCGCCGTAGGCGTCCGTCCTGTGATTGCTGAGGGGCGAGAGGAACTCGTGCAAGAGGTAGCCGTGCGCCGCGTGGATCTCGAGCACGCGGAAGCCCGCGCCGAGCGCCCGGCGCGCCGCCGCCTCGAACGCGTCGATAACGGCGTCGATGCCCGCCTCGTCGAGCGCCCGCGGGGCCGGATCCCCCTCGGCGAACGGCAGGGCGCTCGGGGCCACCACCGCCCAGCCGCCCTGCTCTGGCGTCTTGAGCCGCGCGCCGCCCCGCCAGGGCACATCGCAGCTCGCCTTCCGGCCGGCGTGCGCGAGCTGGATGCCGGCGATCGCGCCCTGGGCCTCGACGAAGCGCGCGATGCGGGCGAGCGGCTCGGCGTGCGCGTCGCTCCAGATGCCGAGATCGGCCGGCGTGATGCGGCCGTCCGGCGTCACCGAGGTGGCCTCGACCATCGCGAGCGCCACGCCGCCGACCGCGCGGCTGCCGAGGTGGACCAGGTGCCAGTCGTTGGCGAGCCCTCCGCGAGCCCAGTACTGGCACATCGGGGACATCACGAGGCGGCTCCGGAAGCGGACGCCGCGGATCGTGAGCGGGCTCAGGAGGTCAATCTCGGGGACGTCGCGGTCGTGCTCGGCGTCCGCCAGGCAGCCGTGGAGCAGGCCGCCGACGTCCTCGGTGACGGCGTTCGTCGCATGGGTGATGTGCATTCCGGTCCTCCGGTGGAGGGCCCGAGAGGGGCCGTGGGGGTCGCCCGCGCCCGCGTTGCAACGATGCTGCCACGAGGGTGCTGCGCGCCACGCCCGAGATCGGCGGCTGCTATTTCCTTCCGCCGATTCGAATCCTGACAGTCTCGGTAGGTGAAGCCGCCCCGCTCGAGTGGCGGAGTGGCGGAGTGGGCGAGAAAAGCAACACGGGCCGAGAGCTCTCGCTCCCAGCCCGCTCGTTTCTAGTGCCGTTTCGTAGGCGCGATTGGGGTTGAACCAACGACCCCTACCGTGTCAAGGTAGTGCTCTGCCACTGAGCTACGCGCCTCCACGCCGTTGCCAGCGAGGAAGGCTGTTTGTACGGGAACCGGCGCCGCGTCAAGTACCTGTCGCGCTGGCCTCGAATCCCGCGGCTCCCGCGGCGTTCGTCCCGCCTTCGTCGCTGGCGCCACCCCGGATCGACCGCCTCACGGCGCCCTCATGGACGGCCCGGGAGCGCACGATGCGGGCGTGCGGGCCCAGGGCTGGGTCCGTGATGAAGTGCCACAGCACCCAGGTCCACGAGCGGTGCGAGACCAGCGTGTCGTAGTGGCGCTTGGCGATGCGGTGCAGCGCGGGCAGGCGCCAGCCGGGCACGTTCATGAAGTCGTGGTGCTCGACGTGGTAACCCACGTTGAAGGTCACGTGGTTGAGCGGCCCGTAGTAGCTGTAGGTCTCCTGCCCGGGCGCGTACACGTAGTGCTCGTGCACGAAGTGGCCGGCCACCGGGTGCAGGCTGTGGCCGATCAGGGTCGACAGCAGCAAGTAGGCGAAGCCGGGCGCGCCGAGCAGGCGCCACGAGAGCCACGCGGCGGGCAGCTGGATGGCCAGGTTGATCCACTCGTCGCGGCTCGGCAGCTTGGCGAAGCGCGCGGCGCGGCCCAGGTAGGCCACGACGTAGAAGAACAGCCACAGGAGCTTGCGCACGCGGCCGGCGCCGATCAGCCGCACCTCGATCGAACGCGGCAGATCTGTGTCCTCGCCGGCCACACCGAGCAGCGCGTGGTGCGCGAGGTGGTAGCGGCGGAAGCTCATCGCCGCCGGCAGCACCATCGGCAGGTTGGCGATCAGCGCCAGCAGCTTGTTCGAGCGCGCGCGGCGCGCGGCCAGATCGTGCGCCGCCTCGTGGATGGCCATCGCGCACCAGTGCGAGAGCACAGCGCCGAACGTCGCCGCCGCCAGCGTGACCACCCACCAGCGCGCGGCGAACGCGCCGAGCGACCAGGCGACGGCGAACTGCGCGAGCACCACCGCCAGCGTGACCGCGATGGTGCGCCGGTCGTAGCCGAACAGCGCGCGAATCTCGGGGTGCTCGCGCACGATACGGCGCCGGCGCTCGCGGTGCGGCTCGGCGCG
This sequence comes from Sorangium sp. So ce375, assembly GCF_051473855.1. Lineage (NCBI taxonomy): Bacteria > Pseudomonadati > Myxococcota > Polyangiales > Polyangiaceae > Sorangium > Sorangium sp. So ce375. Next base: position 1,027,198 of record NZ_CP150335.1, on the reverse strand, counting down.
CGTGACCCATTCGAAGGAACGCATGCGCCTCGATCTAGGCAGCGCGACCGGCGCCGCCCATTCGCATTCCCGGCGCCGCGCCCGCGCGCGCCGGCGGCCGTCAGTCGGGCCGCAAATAGCCGTACAAAAGCCGGGTGAGCTCGGCCTGCGCGGCCGGCGCGCGCAGCATGTCGCCCTCGCGGAAGGCCGCCATGCCCAAGGTGTTTCGCATTGCGTGGAACAGGAAGAAGCCGCCGAGCCGCGGATCCACCGCGCGGGTCTTGGGCCGGATGCGCACCAGGAGCTCGGCCAGCGCGGCCTCGGCCTCGCGATCGGCGTCGGCGATCAGATCGAAGTCGCCCACCCGCACGAACCACTTCATGAGCGCCTTCATCACGCGCGCGTGGGCCAGCTCGAGCTCGATCAGCCGGCCGGCCAGCCGGTGCAACGCCGCCTCCAGCGGGAGCGGCTCGACCTCGTCGAGCACCCGGCGGATCTCGGCGAACCGTTTTTGCACGAAGCGGCGCAAGAGCGCCGCGACCAGCGCCTCGCGGTTGGGGAAGTACTGATACAGCGAGCCCACGCTGACGCCGGCGCGCTCGGCGATGTGCGTGGTCGATACACGGTGCTGCTTCGCCTCCTCTTCGCGCTCGATCAGCTGGCCGGCGGCCTCGAGGATGGCGTCGACCGTGCTGCGCGAGCGCTCCTGGCGCGGATCCTTGCGCGGCTTCTGCGGCGACGTGGGCACGCCGCCCATCCTCGCACGGCCGCCGCCGGCCGATCACGCCGCGTTCGCCGCAGGAGCCGGCCAGGGACAGACGAAGGCGTGACATGACGTCCCTGGCGCGTCACCTCCTGTCCCTCGCGGCGATCTCCGTGTCCCTGACGCGTCGCCCCTGGTCCCTATCTGCGGCTTCCGTGTCCCTGGTGGCACCGCCGTCGTCGACCTCGGCCTCGCCCCATTGTCCCTGACGGTTCAGGCCGGGTCCCTGCCGCTCATTTCCGTGTCCCTGGCGACGACCGTGCGGTGCCGGCACGTTTCGCTGCAGGCGCCAACAGCCAGCCCCTGGGGAGCTCGCTCAGTCGGAGGTGGTCTTCCGCCGCTGGAACTGCGCGAACAGCGAGGCGCGGACCTCGTCGTGCAGCGGCTCGCCCGGGAGCCCCTGGAGCGCGTCGATCGTCAGCTCCATCTGCCGCAGGTAGGTGCGGCACCTGTCGCACCACGCGAGGTGCCGCGCACAGCCCTCCTCTTGCTCGGAGGACAGCTTCCCCTCGCTCCTGTCGGTGATCATCTCGGTCAGCTGACAGCACGTGACGATCATGCGCGCTCACCCCCTCGTCAGGTATCGCTCGAGCGCGGCCCTGAGCTTCGATCGGCCACGGTGCAAGAGCACCCTCTGGTTCGCCTCGCTGATACCCAGGATCTCGCAGACCTCGTCGGAGGGACACCCCTCCACGTCGCGCAAGAGGACCACCGTGCGCTGTCCAGGCACCAGCGCCTCGATCTCCCGCTGGAGCAAGGCGCCTATCTCCTTGCGCAGCAAGAGCACCTCCGGGCTCTGCTCCGTCCACGGAACAGGCGGAGACGCCCAGTCGCCCGTGTTGTCGAATCGGGCCGGATCGACCGCCGGCTCGCCGCCGAGATCCGCGTCCTCCAGACAGGAGAGCGGGACCGTGCGCTTCTCTCGGGTGCCCCACGTCCTGGCGCGGTTCGTCAGGATCCTGAACACCCATGTCTTCAGCGAGGAGCGCCCCTCGAAGCGCACGAGCCCGTCGAAGACCGCCGCCCAGGTCTCCTGCACGACCTCCTGCGCGCCCGCGGGGCCGGCGAGGGCGCGGGCGAGCCGGAGCATCGGTGTGTGGAGCTGGGTCACGAGCTGCTCGAAGGCCTGCTCGTCCCCCGCGAGCAGCCGGCGGACGAGCGCGATGTCGTCCGCCGGCGCCGCGCCTGGAGGTGAAGCCGCGCCACCCGGCGCATCCGGCGCGAGGAGCGGGCCTACCTCGGCCGATGCGCGCTGCGCCGGGGCGGCCTGTCTGCCGCCTTCACCGGCCGAGGGTTCGTGAGACACGCGGAGCACGGTATCACGCCGCCGAGCCCCGCATCAATCGACGCTGCGCCGGGGCGGCTCGCCCCGCGGAAGACGACGGTCGCCGCCCCCGTCACAGCGACGTCAGCGCGTCCACGAGCTCCTTCGGCTTGGTCAGGAAGGGGGCGTGTCCCGCGTCGAGCGAGAGGACCTTCTCGCAGGGCAAGGCCGTGTACTGCTGCTCCTGCTCGGCAGGGCTGATGGCGAGATCCTTGAGCGCCTCGATGTAGACCCGGGGGACCCTCCCCCACCGCTCCTCCGTGACATGGATGGGCTCGTCGAACGGCTTCGCGGGCTCCTCGCGCAGGTGGCTCTCGAGCCGCGCGACGTCCTCCGGAGAGCAATCCTGGCAGAAGGCGTTCGCGGCCCACCCCTCCTTGAAGCTCAGCGTCGTGCCGTCGCTCGACGGCTCCGCGTACGCCTTGATCGCGGCCCCTTCGTCGTCGGCCCACTCCTGGCTCAGCGACTGGCCGTCCTTGAGCAGGAACGCGGTCAGATAGACGAGCTTCTTGACCTTGTCGGGCCGCTGCTCGGCGGCCTGGCTCACCACGGTGCCGCCCATGCTGTGGCCGACGAGGATCACGGGGCGTGAGGCGCTGTCGATGGCTGCCACCACAGCGTCGGTGTAGACTTGCAGGCTGGCGTCCGCGAGGGGCGTCTGGTCGTCGCCATGAGCGGGGAGATCGAGGGCGATCACCTCGTTGCCGCCGGCCTCGAGGAGCGGCACCACCTTGTCCCATGCCCATGCGCCCACGAAGGCGCCGTGGACGAGGACATACGTGTTCTTGTCCGGGCCCTGGGAGCCGCCGCCCCCCGCGCCGTCCTCCGTGTCGCTGCCGCCGCAGCCGGGCAGCGCGGACGACATGAGCGCAGCGGCCGAGATCAGGGTGCCAAACCGCAGGACCTTGCGAAGCAGACCGTTCATGGATCTCTCCTCATCGTCGCAGGCTCTCCTCGAGCGCGACGTCATCGGTGTTTCGACGTGCGATGGATGCGCGCCCCTGCGCCCGGGCGTGTCCCCGGCGCCGCGACGGCTATCCCGCTACCTGCACAGTCTCGGAGGGGGCCCGAACGTTACAGCCTGTTCGACGAATCTTCAGGACGGGGCCGTGGTCACCTCCCCCGGCGGGACGGCGCCGGGCGCGGCGGCCGTCGGGCGCGCCCGGTGGCCCTGGTGGCCATGGGCGTTCTGGGCTAGACCCGTCGCCGTGCCCTGGCCACCGGTCGAGATCCAAGGAGGAGAGCGCCGTGCCTAGCGGAGACGATCTCGTCGCGCGCGACCGCCGCTGCGTGATGCACCCTTATGCCGCGCCCATCTCGAGCGCGCCGCTCTTCGCGGTCGAGCGCGCCGAGGGCGTTCGTCTCACCCTGACCGACGGCCGCGAGCTCATCGACGGCATGTCCTCCTGGTGGGCCGCCATCCACGGCTATGCGCACCCGGCGCTGACGGCGGCGATCAGCGCCCAGCTCGGGCGGATGAGCCACGTGATGTTCGGGGGCCTCACCCACGCGCCCGCGGTCGAGCTGTGCGAGGCGCTGGTGGCGCTCACGCCCGAGCCGCTGACGCGCGTCTTCCTCGCCGACTCCGGCTCCGTGTCGGTCGAGGTGGCCATCAAGCTCGCGCTCCAGTTCTTCATCGCGCGGGGACAGCCGGAGAAGCGCCGCCTGGTCAGCGTGCTCGGCGGCTATCACGGCGACACGTTCGGCGCGATGGCGGTCACCGATCCGGTGAACGGCATGCACCACCTCTTTCGCGGCGCGCTCGCGCAGCACCTGTTCGCCGCGGCGCCTGGTCCGGCGTTCGGCGCGCCGTGGTCGCCGCACGCGCTCGACAGCATGGCCGCGCTGCTCGAGCGGCACGCGCACGAGGTGGCGGCCGTCATCCTGGAGCCCGTCGTGCAGGGCGCCGGTGGGATGCGCTTTTACCACCCGCACTACCTGCGCGAGCTGCGCGCCCTCTGCGACCGGCACGACGTGCTGCTCATCCTCGACGAGATCGCGACCGGCTTCGGCCGCAGCGGGGAGATGTTCGGCTGCGAGCACGCGGGCGTCGCGCCGGACATCCTGTGCCTGGGCAAGGCCCTCACCGGCGGCACCATGACGCTGGCCGCGGCGCTCTTCACCGAGCGTGTGGCCGAGACCATCTCCGGGGGTGAGCCGCGCGTGTTCATGCACGGCCCCACGTTCATGGGCAATCCGCTCGCCTGCAGCGCCGCGCTGGCCAGCGTCCGGCTCCTGCTCGGCTCGCCCTGGCGCGCGCGCGTCTCGGCCATCGAGGCGCAGCTCCGCCGCGAGCTGGCCCCCTGCCGCGCGCTCGACGCGGTGGCCGACGTGCGCGTGCTCGGCGCCATCGGCGTGGTCGAGCTCAAGCAGCCCGTCGACATGGCGCGCGTGCAGCCGGCGTTCGTGGAGCGCGGTGTCTGGTTACGGCCTTTCGGGAAGCTGGTCTATACCATGCCGCCTTACATCATCGAGCCAGCAGACCTGTCGCGTATCAGCAAAGCGATCGTGGGCGTGCTGTCGGGGCTCTGAGCCGCTGGACGCGCGCCTTGGGTGAAGGGCGCCCTTCCATCGAACCCGGACGCGCGACAGGATACGCCGCCGTGCTAGCGTGCGCGCGAACGCCATCGCTCCTGCGCACACGGGGCACCCACGACCATGGGAGATACGAACATGACAAAGGGCGCGTGTCTTTGCGGGACGGTCCGCTTCGAGATCGACGGTCCGTTCCAGACCATGCTGAACTGTCACTGCTCGATGTGCCGCAAGTTCCACGGCACAGCGTTCGCAACGGCGGTTGTCGCGCCGCTGCCCGGCTTTCGCTGGCTCGCCGGCGAGGACGCCATCCGCTCGTCTTGCGCGAGCGACCGTCGCTCCTTCTGCGGCACCTGCGGCTCGGCCACGCCGATGCTCCGCCCCGAGAGGCAGCTCGCCGTGCTCCATGCCGGCAACCTGGAGGGAGATCTCGGGATCGAGCCGCAGTTCCACCAGTTCGTCGGCTCCAAGGCGCCCTGGTACACGATCACCGATTCCCTGCCGCAGTTCGAGGAGTGGCGGCCCGAGATGCAGGCTCCGGTCGTCTCGCGCCCCGCGGTCCAGCCCAGAGAGGGCGTCACCCAGGGGAGCTGCCTGTGCGGCAGCGTGGCCTTCGAGCTCGACGGCACGCCCCTCCGCATGGTGAGCTGCCACTGCAAGCGCTGTCGCCTCGGGCGCAGCGCCGCGCACGCGACAAACGTCTTCGTCGCCCTGGACAGCTTCCGCTGGATCCACGGTGACGCGCAGATCGCGAGCTACAAGGTGCCCGACGCGCGGTTCTTCACCGTCGCCTTCTGCACGCGCTGCGGCGGCGCGGCGCCGCGCCAGTCACCCGAGCGCGGCTTCGCCGTGGTGCCCGCGGGCACGCTCGACACCGATCCCGGCATCCGCCCCGCGGCCCACATCTTCGTCGACTCCAAGGCGAGCTGGTTCCCGATCACGGACGACCTGCCGCGGTTCGCCGAGTACCCGCCCCAGGCCTGACGAACGCGTCACGCGATCGGCCAGCCCCATCAGGCGAGCGGGCGCCGTCCGGCCCGGAGCGCGTCTCGCTGAGCGAGCAGCCAGGCGCGAGCCTCGCTTTCCGTGTCAAAGAAGTGCTGCGGGTAGGGGTGTCCCGTGAGCATCTGCACGCCCTTCCCAAGGAGCATCACGATCGCGCGCAGGGAAAAGCTGGCTCCGATGAGCGCGACCGCATCGACGCGCGACCTCCGCACCTCTTCCGTTATCACCTTGCGCGCCGGAGCCGGTATCGGGCCCATGTGACGCATGTCGGCGAGCACCAGGGCGTCGCGGCCGCTCTCCGCCACGCGCCGGACCGCGCCGAGGATGGCCCGCGCTCCGTCTTCCGTGAGCTCGCCCTGGACCTTCACCCACAGGATGCCGTCGGGCTCCTCGCGAACATCGAAGCTCACGTCCTTGCGGCCTGGATCGCTCATGCTCGGGATGTTAGCGCCGCTGCTGGAAAGAATTAAGCGCTTCACACCGACGAGGGCTGAGCGGGCGGCGGCAGCCGCGGAGCTCGGCGCACGGCTCATTCGCCAGCGGCCGCTCGGGCTCGCGTGGCCTCGCGGCCATCCGGGCCCGGCTGGATGTCCGAGGCGAGCCCCACCGCCGCGAGCGCGCGGATGAACAGGAACGCGAGGTCGTGCTGCCCCGGCGCGATCCCCTGGCGGGCGGCGCGCGGGAAGGCGTGGTGGTTGTTGTGCCACCCCTCGCCGAACGTCACGACCGCCACCCAGCCCACGTTGCGGCTCTCGTCTCGGGTATCGAACGCGCGGCTGCCGAAGCGGGGCGCGTGGCAGGCCGAGTTCACCAGGTAGGTCGCGTGCATCCAACACACGAGCGGCAGGAAGAACACGAAGGGCACCGCCGCCCAGCCCAGGGCGAGCCCCGCGAGCAGCACCGTCGCCGCCTGCGGCGCGAACCGCCATCGGAGCAGCCACCGATAGTAGGGATCGCCCACCAGATCGCGGCAGTATTTCTCCGGATCGCGGGGATCGGTCGAGCCATCGTCGATGATCCACCCGATATGGGCGTACCAGAGGCCGCGGCGCGGCGAGTGGACGTCGCCCTCGCGATCTGTGTGCGCGTGGTGGCGCCGGTGGGTCGCCGCCCACGCGATGGGGCTGCCCTGGCCGCTGATCATCGCCACCGACACCAGCGCGTACTCGACCCATTTCGGGCAGCGGAACGAGCGGTGAGAGAGCAGCCTGTGCAGGCCGACGACGGTGGAGAGCTGGAGCGACGCGTACAGCGCTGCGGCGAGGGCGATAAGGCTCGCCCGGATCGGCAGGAACAGCCCGAGGGCAGCCAGGGCGTGCACCAGGGCGAAGTAGGCGATCGCGACGAAGCGCGCGCGGCCCTTCATGGCAAAGCTCCCCCTCGCCTCACGCGACCGCGCTGGAGCGGCCGGACCGCCGGGGCCCGATCCGCGCGAGGCCGCGCGGATCCGCGCGGCAGGACGACGCGTCGATGCGCTGCGGCTCGAGGCCGAGCTCCTGCATCTTCGCCGCGTCCCATGCCTCGATCGGATCGCGCCCGGCGATGTAGCTGCGCGAGCGGTTGGCGAGCGGCGCGCGCAGGCTCATCACCTCGGGCGCCGACATCACGACACACGCCTTGTAACGGGGCAGATCGCTCGTCATCAGCCGGCTCCACACGTGGCGGCCCACGTTGCGGAGGCTCCCCAGCGCGCGGCTCAGGCGCTGGAAATGGTCGATCACCTCCGAGGGGTGCATCCGGGCCGGACGGTGGCAGAGGGTATACCCGTCGAGGTCGCGGCTGATCACCCCGGGCAGGAGCCGGCCCTCGGCCGCCACCTGGGCGAAGAAGGGCGTCTCCGGGTACGGGCAGACGATCCCCAGGAAGGTCGGGCAGTGATCGCCGAGGTCATGGAGATACTCGGGCACCCGCGCGAGGTATTCGTTGGTGTCCCCGTCCGCGCCCACGAGGAGGCCGAAGGAGAGGACGATCCCGCTCGCGAAGGCCCGCTGGACGACCTCCCGGACCTCGCTCAGCTTGTTCTGACCCTTGTTCATCGAGCTGATCGACTCGGGGTTCAGCGACTCCAGCCCGGTATAGACGTAGCGGCACCCTGCCCGGCCCATGAGGCGGACCAGCTCCGCGTCGCGCAGCACGTTGAACGTGAGCGCGCAGCCCCAGATCTTCTTGAGGGGCATCAGCGCCTCGCAGAGCTCCCTCAGGTAGCGGGGCGAGCCTCCCAGGTTGTTGTCGAGGAAGCTGAATCCATCGTTGGTCAACCCCGGGATGCGCTCGTTGAAGATCATCCGGTCGCGGATGTCCCGGATCACGTGATCGATGGGCCGATAGCGATATTGCTCGTGCCCGGTCAGCACGCAGAAGTTGCAGGAGAAGGGGCAGCCGCGCGACGCCTCGATGCCCGGCAGGCGGAGGAGGTTGGTCCGGTAATCGATCAGATCGTAGCGGTAGGTGGGGATCTGCGCCGGGGGCACCGGCGGGAGCGCGTAGACGGGCTTGAGCTCGCCCCGCTGGAAGTCCGCGATGAGGGCCGGGAGGTTGGCCTCCGGGTCGTCCGCGACCACAGCGTCGAAGTGCTGCAGCGCGTCCTCGCGGAAATGGCTCGCGTGCCGGCCGCCGGCGACGGTGGTCATGCCTTGCCGCCGGAACAGGGTGGAGAGGACCTTTGTGTGCTCGTAATAGGCGTGCAGGTACGAGAAGAACACCAGGTCCCAGTGGCGGTCGAGCGGGATGTCCGCTTCCTTCTCGTTGTAGAGCTCGATCTCGGCGTCGGGCGGACACAGGGCGGCGAGGAGCTCGGGGACAGCCGATTGCATGATCGAGCGCTCCTTGCGGAGCAGGCGGCTCGGGTGCGTATAGGTCGAGATGATCGCGATGCGCATCGAGGGCACTCCGCGTTCAGTTCAGGACGTGTCACCCTCTCGAGTCAAGGCGGCCGGAACAAGGGAGTGAGCAGGAGCACCACGAATGCGCCATGCGCTGGGCAGGGATCAGTCCAGGGAGTACTCCACGCGACACGAGAACACAGGAGGAACGTTGGCCGGGTCAGCGGGATAGCTTCCACGGTGTCCACGATGACACTCAGGTGGCGAGCTACAAGCATGGAACGCTGCACCTCGGCTATAGATGCGTTCTTCCTTCCCCGCGCACCCGTGGACGAGCAAGCACGATTCGGCGGACGCTGCGCTCGTTTCTGGCGGCTCGCGCCGGGCGACGCAGTTGCGTGGTTGAAGATCATCGGGTCGCGGATGTCCCGGATCTCATGTTCGATCAGACGAGAGCGAACCTGTTCGTGCCGTATCAGCACGCAGAAGCTGCAGGAGAAGGGGCAGCCACGCAAACCTCGATCCCGGGCAGGCGGACGGGATGAGTCCGGTAATCGACCAGGCCGGAGCGGCAGGTGGGGACCTGCACCGGCGCAACCGGCGGGAGCGCGTAGACGGGCCGGAGCGCGCCCCGCGGAGGGTGGATCGGGTCGCCGGCGCCCCCTCCGCCCCAACGGCGGCCGGGTCCCGGGCCCCGCCCCAATTTCGGAGCGATCGCCGAACGATCGCCATCACGCCCCCCCAACCAGGGTGGGTTGCGTCCCGCCTGCTTCGTCGGGTCGCGGCGACGAATCGCACGATCTACGTAATATATATTACAATATATGACGAGTTCATCCATGAATCGGAGCATTTGCTCGCGCAGCATCCCGGGGTCCGGGTGTCGGCCGGATTGGCCAGGCGTGACTCCATGGAAACGTGACATTCACAATGCACGAACTCGCATAATGTGAAAGTGGCCGCGGCTGTTTGCTTCGGCCATTTCTTCCCATCATATTCGAACGCCAACAGGTGTCATCGTGCGAAACCTATCCTTGTTCCCGCGGGTCCTCTCGCGCGCGGGGTATTCTCTTCTTCGGCATCACCACATTCGATGGACGGCGACCATGGCGCTCGCGACCGCCTGCGGCTGCGGCGGCTCGGCAGAGCCTGGCGAGCTCGGGACCGCCGAGCTCGGGACCGCCGAGCTGGCCGCCTCCCTCCCGAGCGGACGCGTGGTCATCAGCCAGGTGTACGGCGGTGGGGGCAATTCTGGGGCCGTGTACACGCACGACTTCGTCGAGCTGTTCAATCGGTCGAACAGCCCGGTGTCGCTCGCGGGGTGGTCCATCCAGTATGCGAGCGCCACGGGCACGGGCGCCCTCGGGGCCACGACGACGCAGCTCACGGAGCTGCCCGCGATCACCCTCCAGCCCGGACAGTACTTCCTCGTGCAGGAGGCGGGGGGCTCGGGGAGCGGCGCGCCGCTCCCCGCCGCCGACCTCGTCGATGCGACGCCCATCAACATGAGCGGCTCGGCCGGCAAGGTCGCCCTGGTCCGGCAGGCCACGGGCCTCGGCTGCAACGGCGGCACGGCGCCCTGCTCGGCGGCCCAGGAGGCGCTGATCGAGGATCTGGTCGGTTTCGGCGGGGCGAGCTACTTCGAGGGCGCCGCGCCGGCGCCGGCGACCGCCAACGCGACGGCGTCGCTCCGGCAGGGCGCTGGCTGCCAGGACACGGGCAGCAACGAGGACGACCTCTCGACCGGGACGCCCACGCCCCGCACCACATCGACCGCGGCGCTCGCCTGCGGCGGCGACACCCCGCCGGCGGTGACCGCGACGGCGCCCAGCGACGGCGCGACCGGCGTCGACCCGGCCGCGAGCCTGAGCGTGACGTTCAGCGAGGCGGTGGTCGTCGCGGATGCCTTCGAGCTCTCCTGCGCGGGCAGCGCGCGCTCGATCGCGGTCAGCGGCGGCCCCCTCGCCTTCGCGCTCACGCCGGCCGAGCCGCTGCCCTACGACGCCGCGTGCGTCCTCGTGGTCCGGGCGAACGGCGTGCAGGAGCAGGCCCCTGGGAGCAACGGGACGATCGACCCCTTGCCCACCGACGTGTCGGTCTCGTTCACCACGGGGCACGCGGCGCTGGCGGTCGCGATCCACGACATCCAGGGGCGCGCGCACCTCTCGCCGCGTTCGGGCGAGGTCGTGAAGACGACGGGCCTCGTGGCGACCCTGCGCAGCAACGGCTTCACCGTGGAGTCGCCGGCGCCGGACGGCGATCCGGCCACCTCCGAAGGGCTCCTCGTCTTCACGGGAGCCGCGCCGTCGGTGAGGGTCGGCGACCTGGTCGAGCTCACCGGGGAGATCACGGAGTACCGCGCCGGCTGCGCGGACCCGTGCACGCCCTCCCGCGGCAGCGCGTACCACAACCTGACCGTCACCGAGGTTGCCCGCCCGCAGATCACCGTCCTCTCGAGCGGCCATGCGCTGCCGCCCCCGGTCTCGATCGGCTTCGCGCCCGGCTCGCGCCGTCCTCCGACGCAGACGATCGAGGACGACGCCAGCGGAAGCGTCGAGGCCGCGAACAGCTTCGACCCCGAGGCCGACGGCATCGACTTCTGGGAGAGCCTCGAGGGCATGCGGGTGAGCGTGAACGCCCCGGCCGTCGTAGGCCCCACCCGCGAGTTCCCGAGCTCCGGAACCGCGGAGATCGCGCTGGTCCCGGGCGACCGCGGCGCAACCACGGACGACGCGGCCGGCCTGCGCAGCGCACGCGGGGCGGTCGTTATCAGCCCGGGCGATTTCAACCCGGAACGGATCCTGCTCCAGGTTCCCCTGCGCGCATCGGCGCCCGCGCTGGACGTGGGCGCGACGTTCGCCGGGCCCATCGTGGGCACGGTCGACTACAACTTCGCCAACTACAAGCTCCTGCCGGTCGACGAGGCGCTCCCCGCGGCGACCTCGACGCTCGCGCGCGAGGTCGCGTCGCTCGGAACGCGAAGCGCCGAGGACCTCGACGTGGCCGCGTTCAACGTCGAGAACCTCGATCCGGGCGATCCGCAGGAGAAGTTCGATCGCCTCGCCCGGATCCTCGTCGACAACCTCGGTGGCCCCGACCTCGTCGCGCTCGAAGAGGTCCAGGACAACAGCGGGCCGACCAACAATGGAGTGGTGGACGCCTCAACCACGTTCGCGCGGCTGATCGCAGCGATCGCGGCCGTTCCGGGCGGACCTGCCTACCAGTTCCGCAGCATCGATCCGACCGACGGCACGGATGGCGGGGAGCCCGGCGGCAACATCCGCGTGGGATTCCTGTTCCGGACCGACCGCGGGCTCGAGTTCGTCGATCGCCCTGGCGCCGGCGCCCTGACGCCGAACGAGGTTGTCGGCGGCGGCGCGGGCGGCGTGTCCCTGCGCTACAGCCCCGGCCGCGTCGACCCGGGCAACCCGGCCTTCGCCAACAGCCGCAAGCCGCTGTCATGCGAGCTCCGCTGGAACGGCCAGCCGCTGTTCGTGGTGGCCAACCACTGGAACTCCAAGGGCGGTGACGAGCCGCTCTACGGGCGCTTCCAGCCCCCGACCCTGACGAGCGAGACCCAGCGGCGGCAGCAGGCCACGGTGGTCGCCGGCTTCGTGCGGCAGATCCTCGACAGCGATCCGTCCGCGAATGTGGTCGTGCTGGGCGACTTGAACGACTTCCAGTTCTCGGCGCCGGTCGGGATTCTGAAGGAAGCCGGGCTGATCCCGCTCATCGAGACGCTCCCGCCGGAGGAGCGCTATACGTACGTGTTCGACGGCAATGGTCAGGCGCTCGACCACGTGCTGGTCAGCGCCAACCTGGTTGGGCCGAAGCTCGTGGGCTTCGACGTCGTCCATGTCAACGCGGAGTTCGCCGATCAGGCAAGCGATCATGACCCCGGCGTCGCGCGGTTCCGCATTGCGTCCGCCCCGGACGTGGACGGCGACGGCGTCCCCGACGCGAGCGACAACTGCCCGGTCGAGCCCAACGCCTCCCAGGTTGACTCGGACGGCGACGGCCTCGGCAACGCCTGCGACCTCGAGTGCGTCAGCGTGCGGCGCGGCGCGTTCGGCGGCGTGCAGGACTCCTTCGTCGAGGGTCCCACGACGGGCTGGGCGTACGGCGCGTATCCCTACCTCATCACCACCGCGAACGCAGTCCAGCCGGCCACGGCGGTCCTGGCCTACGATCTGTCGTTCATCCCGCCGGGCTCCAGCGTGACCTCTGCGACGATATCGCTGTCCTATGCCTGGAAGCCCGAAGGCAGCGTCGTGACCGTGCACCGCGTGGACGGCGCCTGGGAGGAGTCCACCCTCCATGGGGGCGGGTTCAGCGGATACAGCCCGGCCGTCGAGGCGTCCCTTACCACGCTGGCGCAAACCGATGCGTTCGTAACCGCCGACATGACGTCCGTCGTGCAGGGCTGGGTCAATGGCGCGCAGCCGAACCACGGTGTCGCGCTGGTCGACGCGAGCAACAGGACCGACTTCCGCGCGAGCGAGTATCCCGACGTCACGCGCAGGCCGAAGCTCGACGTCTGCTATCACGCTGCCGAGTAGCCAACCGCCTCGACAGCGCATGCCCGCCCGGCCCCTCTCGGTGACATCGCTCAGCCGCCACGCCGCCCGTGGCTCCCGCGCCTGCGCCGCAGGAAGTCGACCAGCGACCCCCGACCAGCGACCCGACTCAGGTTGACGCGACCCGCGCCGCGACCCGACCCAGGTTGACGACCCGCGACCCAGGTTGACGACTCGAGGTTGACGACTCGCGCGTGACCTCGCGCTCCGCGATCCGACCCAGGTTGACACCATGCAATCCGACCCAGGCTGACACCATGCATTAGCGCCCCCAACCCAGGTTGAGGCATCGCTATGCAACGGGTTGATTGCGTCGACCTGGGTTGACCCGAGGTGCTCCACTCGGGATGTGAGTCCGGATCCCGGAATCACCCACGCTCATTCATCTGGGCAGCGCTGCACAAACGGACTTCCGCCCGCTTCGCCTTATCAAAATGGCCGCTCCCTGCAACGAAGCATCAAAGCCATCGCTCGCCATTCACCACTTGGCTGAGCAGCGCCTACACCGTGAGCACGACATCGGTCACGCAAACGCCGTGAAACGTACGCATCCACCACGTCCCCGCCGGGAATACGGCGCTGCGTACGCCCGCACGCCATCGTTCGAGCGCTGCGCGGTACGACATGCGAAACGCACGCACAGCGGCCGCTGCGACTCGCCACGCGCCCCCCTGATGACGACCGACCGCGAAGACCGGATTGCGATCATGCAGCGCCTCGAAGCTCGTCGCTCGCTCGTAAGGGGAGATCTTGCTGGCTCGTTCGGCACCCAGGAAGCGGCGCCCTTGTCGCCGCACCTCCGCATGGGCCTGAGCCTCTTGTCGCTCGAGTTCGGCGGCGACCTCCCTTCGAAAGATCTCCCCGCTGTCCTGTTGGATGATGGGCGGCAGCGCGAGCGGGAGCGCGACTTCCTCCGGCCACTGCGGATTCTCCGGGTCGAGATACACCGTGGGCCGAGCCGCACGTAGGACGCCATGGCCGAGCTCGTCCACGTTCACCTTGGCGCCCGGCCAGTCACGCGCATGTCGGACAAGACCAGCAGCCACGGGGTTCGCGAGGACGTAGGCGATCTTTTCCACCACCGCCGCGCGCGTCAGCAGGCGCACAACACTCGTAGCCTCGTGGTCCCATACTGGCCCTTCCCAGGTGCGGAGTACCTTCGTGCCAAGTGCAACGATGCGATGAAAGAACTGCAGAAATCGTGGCAGAACGCCATTCACGTCGGTCACGACGACGTGCAGATGCGTGGACATTGCACAGAGCGCATGGACCTCGATGCCGAAGCGACGGGTCGAGAACGCAAGGGTGTAGACCAAGAGCTGGGTGATAGCCGCATCGGGGCGGAAGAGCAGATGCCGGCGCAGGACGCGACGGGTGATGAGGTAGGTGGCGCCGGCAGCGATCTCACGGGGCTGGCTCATGGCCGGCGGACATCAACAAACTCCGTGCCGGAGGTGAGGGTGAATAGTTTCAAGAACTTGCGTCGCTCCGTGGGTGGCGTGGGTGGCGGCCGCCAGGTGGTCCGCCACGCTGGACGGCTGCTACACACCATTTCGGGCTGGCTGCTACCCGCCTATGGTCGCTGCTGCTAACCCAGCCGCGGTCCGCCCCAACCTGGGTCGTCATCTCGTCGGTCCGCCCCAACCTGGGTCGTCATCTCGTCGCAGCCCCAACCTCGCAGCCCCAACCTGGGTCGGGCGGCCCCCGGTCACTCAACCTGGGTCGGGTCACCCGCCAGCCCCAACCTGGGTCAGACGGCCCCCGGTCACTCAACCTGGGTCGGGTCATCCCCCTGCTGCTAACCCAGCCGCGGTCCGCCCCAACCTGGGTCGTCATCTCGTCGCAGCCCCAACCTGCGCAGCCCCAACCTCGCAGCCCCAACCTGGGTCGGGCGGCCCCCGGTCACTCAACCTGGGTCGGGTCACCCAACCTGGGTCGGGTCACCCGAGGCCGCTCATCATCATGGAGGGCACGAGCGACGGCTGGAACTGCCCGAAGTGCGTCTATACGACGATGAAGTACACCCAGATGATCTATGAAGCGCTCGGCTCCAAGGACTACCTGGGCTTCCCCCACCCGAACCATGGCCACTGCGCGCAGGCGGGGACCTTCGCGGTGGATTACTGGAACAAGCTCGTTGACCGGTTCCTCAAGGGACAGTCCGTGAGCACGGCCGATCTGTTCACCGAGAGCTTCACGTTCGACGCGGCTAGGTGGCAGGACGGTAACATTCCCACGCTGGATTGAAACGGGCCCCGGGCCAGCGCGTCACTTCACGCCAGCGCGCCGCAGCACCTCGGCGCGCTCGGCGTCGGTCGGCTCGCGCTGGCAGTCCTTCCCGGCGCTCTGCAGGACGTCGAGCTGGCGGACGAGATCCGGGGGATCCACGCTCAGGCACCCTTCCTCGAACTCGGAGCACTCGGCGACCGAGAGCGCCGTCCCCGCGACATAGCGGCAATCGGGATCGCCGGGCGGGTATCTCAGGAACGTGGAGGCCTTCGTGAGGAGACATGCCGCGTCCGACGGCGTGTTCGCCTTCTTGCAGCGCGCGGCGGCGATGCGCGCCATTCGCTCCAGCTCGGCCCCTTGATACATGGGGACCCGAGGGCGGGCGGGCTCAGCGCTCGCGGCGCCGGCCGCCCGCGGGCCCGCGGCCGGCTGCGGCGTTCCGGAACACGCGCTCGCGAGGAGCGCGCACACGCCGGCGAGGACAAGCAAGGACCCCCCAGACATCATCCAGCGAGACGTACCACGCCCGGCTCATCGCCCGCAATCCAGCGCGCCTCCTCCGGCGCTCGCCGTCCGGACCTCGCGAGGGGCCGCAATGGCAAGCCGGCGCGCGCGTGCGCTTCAGTACGACAACTGAACTTCGGCGTTCGTTCCAAGCGCGACGATGCGGGGAGAGCGCTGCGGGCGGCGCGGTGATATGCGCTTTGAACGGTCACAGCGGCGTGCAGAGGAGATGAGATCGCACGAAGCGCATGGGGTGTGCTTGCTCGCCCAACCTGGATGGGGACGCAAGTCGCTCCCAACCTGGGTGGGTCGCAGGTCGGGGTCGGGTCGCGGCGCGCCCAACCTGGGTCGGGTCCGCAGGTCGGGGTCGGGTCGCGGCGCGCCCAACCTGGGTCGGGTCCGCAGGTCGGCCCAACCTGGGTCAGCTCGCCTCCACTGGGTGAGCTCGCCCAACCTGGGTCGGGTCCGCAGGTCGGCCCAACCTGGGTCGGGGCACGGCTCTGGTCGGGGCACGGCTCAACCTGGGTCAGCTCGCCCAACCTGGGTCAGCTCACCCAACCTGGGTCACCTCGCCGCCGGTTGCCGCTCTTGCGAGGGTGGCAAGCGAGGAGGCAAGCTCCTCCTCGATGCTCTCCCACAGCGTGATCGACGGCCGCTTCGAGGTGAATGCGCTCGCCGGCGCCGGAGGGATGGGGACGGTCTACCGGGCCCACGACCGGGCGAGCGGCGCGATTGTGGCCCTCAAGCTCCTGCGCGAGGCCGACCCGCATGCGGCGGCGCGCTTCGCCCACGAGGCGCGCGTGCTCTCGGGCCTCGAGCATCCCCACATCGTGCGCTACGTCACCCACGGGACGGCGCCGTCGGGGCAGCCGTACCTCGTGATGGAGTGGCTCGCGGGGGAGACGCTCTCGGAGCGCCTCCTGCGCGGCGCGCTGCGCCTCGAGGAGGCGCTCGCCGTCGTGCACGCGGCCGCCGAAGCGCTCGGGACCGCGCACGCGCGCGGCATCGTCCACCGCGACGTCAAGCCGAGCAACCTGTTCCTCGTGGATGGCTCGATCGAGCGCGTGAAGGTCCTCGATTTCGGGATCGCACGCCTGCATGGGACGGCGACGCGGTTGACGCAGACGGGCACCGTGCTCGGCACGCCCGGGTACATGGCCCCGGAGCAGGCGCGGGGGAGCTACGCGCTGCTCGACGCGCGCGCCGACGTCTTCTCGCTCGGCTGCGTGCTGTTCGAGTGCCTGACCGGGCTCCCGACCTTTTACGGGCAGCACGCGATGGCGCTGCTCGCCAAGCTGCTGATGGAGGAGCCGCCGCGCCTGCGGGAGCTGCGGCCCGAGATGCCCGCCGAGCTGGACGACCTGGTGGCGCGGATGCTGGCCAAGGAGCCGGCGGCGCGGCCGGCCGACGGCGCGGCGGTGGCGCAGCTCCTCGACTGGATCAGGGAGGCGAGGGGCCACGCGGCCTCGGCGGATCGGAGCGTCGCGCCGATCACCGGCGACGAGAAGCGCCTCATCTCGGTCGTGGCGGTCCAGCCGGCCCGCGAGCGCCCGAGCCCCACGCAGGAGACCGTGCCGCTCAACGCGGTGTCCCTCGACGCGCTCGCACAGGTGCGGCTCGTCGCGGCCCCGCTGGGCGCGCGGGTGGAGCAGCTCTGCGATGGAACGGTGGTGGCGACGGTGACCGGCGCGGGCAGCGCGACCGACGTGGCCTCGCTCGCGGCCCGCTGCGCGCTGCGGATCCGCGCGACCCTGCCGGCGAACGCATGGAGCGTCGCGCAGGTGACGGGCCGGGCCGAGGACACGGGGCGTGTGCCGATCGGCGAGGTGCTGGAGCGGGCGGCCTCGCTGCTCGAGGCGCGCACGCCGACCGGCCGCGAGGAGCGCTACGAGGGCGTCCAGATCGACGCGATCACGCTGGCATTGCTCGACGTGCGCTTCGATGTGCTGGAGCAAGGCGGCGCGCTCTGGCTGCTCGCCGAGCGCGAGGTCGGCGAGGAGGCGCGAAAGCTGCTCGGCAGGCCCAGCCCCTACGTGGGCCGCGACCGTGAGCTGCGCGGCCTCCTCCAGATCGTCGAGGGGAGCTTCGAGGATCGGCAGGCCGCGGCGGCGCTGGTGACGGCGGCGGCCGGGATGGGCAAATCGCGCCTGCGCCACGAGCTCTTGGAGCTGCTGAAGCGGCGCTACCCCGCGATGGACCTCGGCGTGGGCCGCGGCGATTCCATCGGCGCGGGCTCGGCGTTCGCCATGCTGGCCGGGGCGCTGCGCAACGCGCTCGGGATCGCCGCGGGCGAGGCCGCCCCGGTGCGCCGCGAGAAGCTCGAGCGCGCCGCGGGCCGCCTCCTCGCAGAGGCCGATCGCCCGCGGGTCGCGGCGTTCCTCGGGGAGCTGATCGGCGCGCCCTTCCCGGACGAGGACGGGCCGCTCCTGCGGGCAGCGCGGCAGGCTCCGGCGGTGATGGCGGAGCACATCGAGCAGGCGTACATCGATCATGCGCGCGCCGTGACGGACGCGCAGCCCATGCTGGTGGTGCTGGAGGATCTGCACTGGGGGGACGCGCCTTCAGTGCGGATCTTCGATCGGGCGCTGCGCGCGCTGAGCGATCGGCCGTACGTGGTCATCGCCTTCGCGCGGCCCGAGGTCCATGACCTCTTCCCCCGGCTCTGGACGGATCGGGGGCGCTCGGAGCTCCAGCTGCGCCCCCTGCCCGCCCGGGCCGCCGAGCTCCTCGTGCGGAGCGCGCTCGGCGAGGCGATCGACGCGCAGACCGTCGCCGCCATCGTGGCGCAGGCCGACGGCAACGCGTTCTACCTCGAGGAGCTGATCCGCGCGGTCGCCGAGGGGCGCGCCGGCGCGCTGCCGGAGACGGTGCTGGGGATGGTGGAGGCGCGGCTCGCGGCGCTGGGGTCAGAGGAGCGGCGGCTGCTCCGGGCCGCGAGCGTCTTCGGCGAGGTGTGCTGGGCGGAGGGCGTGCGCGCCCTCTCGGGCACCCCGGCGCCCGGCGCGCGGGAGAACGATGCCTGGGCCGCGCTCTTCGAGCGCGAGATCCTCGAGCGCCGTCCGGCGCCGCGCTTCGTGGGCCAGGACGAGCTCGCGTTCCGCCACGCGCTCTTGCGGGAGGGCGCCTATGCGATGCTCACCGACCGCGACAGGCGCCTCGGGCACAGGCTCGCTGCGGAATGGCTCCTCCAGGCGGGCGAGCAGGATCCGATGGTGCTGGCCGAGCATTTCGAGCGCGGCGGGGAGACGGCGCGGGCGGCGGAGTTCTACCTGCAGGCGGCCGAGAAGGCGCGGCGCGCGGCCGATGGGCCGGCGGTGCTCGCGCGCGCCCGGCGGGGTATCGCCTGCGAGCCCGCAGGGGAGGTGCTGGCCGAGCTCCATAACCTGCTGTCGGAGCAGCTCTTCCACCTGGACGACCTGGCGCAGTCCTCTACGCACGCGCTCGCGGCGCTGGAGAGCTCGTCGCCCGGCAGCGAGCAGCACGGAACAGCCATGACGTTCGGGCTCTTCGTCGCGACCCATGCGGAGGACCGGCAGGTCGCCCGCGACCTGGTCCAGCGCATGCCCCCCGCAGATCTCCCCCTCGATCCCCGGCAGGTGGCGGTGACCTTCAACCCCTTGGCCTTCTACGCCCTGCTCCGGGAGGGGATGCCCGACCTGGCCTGGCGATACCTGCAGAGGATCGAGCAGGACGTGGCGCCGATCGTGGGGGACGATCACACTGTCGGGGCCTCGGTCAGCCTGATGCGGGCGTGGTGGTGCGCCCACGCCGAGCGAGATGAGTGGGCAGCGCGCCAGCAGTACCGCGCCGCGAAGGATCACGTCGAGGCCCTCGGCGATCGCTTCGGCATGAAGATGATGCGAGTGTATGCGGCCCTGGACGAGCTGATGCTCGGTGCTTTCGAGCTCGCCGGGCAGAGTGTCGACGCGTTGTTCGCGGAGGAGCACGCGCCGGCCTACGTCGAGTTGACGGCGCTCTCGTTCCGGATCATGGGGATGCTGGAGCAGGGGCGGGTCACGGAGGCGCACGAGCAAGCCGAATCGCTGCTCCGGAGGGCCTCGGCCTCCAACGGTTTCGCGCACATGGCGCAGGCGCGCCTGCTCCTCTCGGAATGCCGCCTGAAGCGAGGGGATCTCGCCGGGACCGAGGAAGAGGTGCGCGCCGTCGGGGATGCCGCCAGGCTGGTGCCCTTCCTTCAGTCCGTGCGCCTCTCGCTGCTCGCCGAGATCCGGCTGCGGCAGGGGCGGGCGGCGGAGGCCGTCGAGCTGGCCCGCGAGGCGTTCGCCCTGGAGCGGTCGACCGCGTGTCTCTTCGCGCTCCGGCAGGAGGTGGTCCCCGTGCTGCTGGCCGAGGCGCTCCACGAGAACGGCGAGGTCGAGGCGGCCCGTGAGGCCCTCCGCGAGGCGCGCGCCGAGCTGCTCGCCCGCGCCGACAAGATCGCGGATCCCGCCTTCCGGACGAGCTTCCTGGAAAACATCAACGCCCACGCGCGCACGCTGGCGCTGGCGCGCGCGTGGCTCGAGACGTGAGCAGACGGGCGCGGCGCGACGAGGTAGAACCAGCCGCAGTGAGCAGGGAGGGAACCGTGGCTGCCGCGAAATCCACCCGGAACGATGTGCAGAGCGCCCTGGAGCTCGCGGTGTTCGCCGGGGGCCGCGTGACGCGGCACCCGCTGCCGGCCGAGGGCCGGGTGTCGCTCGGCCGGTCGACGGAGAACGACGTCCAGATCGGCGACAGCTCCGTCTCGCGCCGGCACGCGATCATCCACCTCGGCCCGCCCATCGCGATCGAGGACCTCGGGAGCGCGAACGGGACCCGCCTCCGCCGCGAGCGCAGCGCTGGGCCGACGACCAAGCTCCTCGAGCTCCAGCCCGAGCAGGGCAAGACGATGGAGCTCTCGGTCGGGGACGCGGTGAACCTCGGCTCGACGCTCATCGTGATCCTGCCGCGCGAGGGCGCCGCGGGCGCGGCGCCGGGCCAGGGCCAGCCCATCGTGCTCGACGCGGCCATGGAGCGGCTCTACGCGCTGGCCGAGCGCGTGGCCGGCGCGCCGATCACCGTGCTCTTGCTCGGCGAGACGGGCGCCGGCAAGGAGGTGCTGGCCGAGCACATCCACCGGCGCTCGCCGCGCGCGCAGGGCCCCTTCGTGCGGCTCAACTGCGCGGCGCTCTCCGAGTCGCTCCTCGAGAGCGAGCTGTTCGGCCACGAGCGGGGCGCGTTCACGAGCGCGGTCCACGCGAAGCCGGGCCTGCTGGAGACGGCCGAGAAGGGCACGGTGCTGCTCGACGAGGTGGGCGAGCTGCCGCCCGGCATCCAGGTGAAGCTCCTGCGCGTGCTCGAGGACCGCAAGGTGATGCGCGTCGGGGGGCTGAGCCCGCGGCCCATCGACGTGCGCTTCCTCTCGGCGACGAACCGCGATCTGGCCGCCGAGGTGAAGCGGGGCGCCTTCCGGGAGGATCTGTTCTTCCGGCTGAACGGCATCGCGCTGACGATCCCGCCGCTCCGGGCGCGCACCTCCGAGATCGCGCCGCTCGCGCGCGCGATCGCCGACCGGACTGCGAGCGCGCTCGGGCGCCCGGCGCCTGCGTTCGCCCCCGAGACGCTCGCCGCGCTGGAGGCGCACCGCTGGCCCGGCAACATCCGCGAGCTGCGCAACGTCATCGAGCGCGCGGTCGTGCTCTCCGGCGGGGACACGCTGCTCCCGGAGCACCTCCTGCTCGACGCCGCCGCTGCGCCGCCGCCCCTCGAGGCGCGCCCCGTGACGCCCCCCGTCGAGGCGCGCCCCGCGGCGGCGCCCGCCGAGGCCACGGCGCACGCCGGCGCGGTCCCCTCGGCCGAGGGCGCCGGCGGCTTACGGAGCGAGCTCGACGCCATCGAGCGGCGGCGGATCGTCGATGCGCTGGAGCAGTGCGCTGGGAACCAGACGCAGGCCGCGGCGCTGCTCGGCATGCCCCGCCGCACCTTCGTGGCCCGGCTGAGCGCCTACGGCATCCCGCGGCCGCGCAAGGGCAAGCCCACGCGCTGACGCGGCGGCTGTTCTCGGCCAGAGCGCTCCGACGTCCAGGCCGGTTGGGCGGCGACCACGCGAATTGAGCGAGCTTCGCTCAAGTGGCGCCAAGAGGGCCCGACTGGCCGCGGGTATCCCGCGAGATCGCCTGTGGTTCCGGTGGCACGCGCGCTGCTGTGTGGGCCGACGAGAGCCGGGCTCGATATCCCGGCATCAAGAACGAAAGGATGTTGCCATGAAGAACCTTCTTCTCGCGCTCACCGTCTCCCTCTTCGCGTCGTTTACCCCTGCATGCGTCGCGACATCGGCCGAGGATGCCGAGGTCGAGCCGGATCAGGAGACGACCGAGGAGAGCTCTCAAGAGCTCGTCGTGTGCCCCGGGAGCGGCACGTGCGACAGGGCCTACAGGTATTGTCAGGATCCCCGGAGCACCCCCAGCTGGTGCGAGATCCTGACGCGTTGCCTCGAGTGCGGCTACGACCCCTGATAGAGCGCGAGGCGGCGCGTCCCTAGCGCGCTGCCGGACGGCGCCTCACTTCGAGCCTGCGAGCTTCAGCAACTCTGTCCGCTCGTCGTCCGTCGGCTCGCGATGGCAATCCTTGCCGGCGGTCTGCAAGGCCTCGAGCTGGTGAACGAGATCCTTCGCGTCCACGCTCTGGCAGCCCTCCTCGAAATCGGAGCACTCGGCGACGGACAGCGCGGTCCCCGACACGTAACGGCAATCCGGATCCTCGGGACGGAATTTCAGGAACGGCGTCGCCTCGCTGAGGAGGCACGTCGAGTCCGAGGGCGCATTCGCCTTCTTGCAGCGCGCGGACGCGACGCGGGCCACCCTGCGCAGCTCCTCTGCGGGATAGCGGCGGCTCCGGGGACCGGCAGGGCTCGCCGCGGCGGCGCCGCCAGCCGGGGCCGCCGGCTCAGCGGCGGCCACCGCCGGGGCGCCATCCTTCAGGCTCCCCGGCGTGGAGGGCGAGAGCGGCGAAGAGGAAGCGCATCCACAGGCGAGAAGCGCGGCAACTGTGATGAGATGAGTTCCCCCGACCTTCATGGGCGACACATATCACACCTTGTCTCGCCCCCGCAATGCATACCTCACCTGCCGAGCGCCACTTCGGCACGTCGAGTATTCCAGTACATATAAAATTTTTCGTCGACAACACCCCGTCCAGGGACGAGCGGCGGTCGGCGCTCCGGGGCTGTCGCGAGCGCGCCCGCGCGCGGAGCGCGGCGTCGGGCGGCGCTCGCGCTCGCTCCGCTCGCGCAGGTCTTGCTCAAGTCGAGCGGGGGTGACTCGACCTGCGGCGCCGGCGCGCGAGGGCGCCTTGGATCTGGCCCGGATCCTCGTGTCCTCGCGGTGGCACGACGCCTGCTGAAAGGCCAATCGCCGCGCGCAGAGCCGCTATCTCGGCAGGAGAGCGCGCAGGCGACCCCGAAGGAGCTCTATCATGATGCGTGCATTGTTCGTTTCGCTGTCCGTCTCGTTGCTCGCTGGTTGCGTTGCGTCGCCCGCTGGAGAGTCGGCCGAGGAAGATCTCGTCCCGGAGAACGTGGTCGCGCAATCGGACCAGGCGACGCTGAGCGCGGCGCTGTTCGAATGTCCTCCGGGGAAATGCGACAAGGCCCTCCCCTCCGCGGAGCCCTGGTGGACCATCAAGCGCCGCCCCGTCCTGGACCATCATTATCTGGCGGCCCCCGGCGCCGGCGTCGACGCCGCGGGAGAAGCCGCGGACGGCGACGCGGTCACCTTCTCATCGGCGGAGACGTTTCGTTCGGAGACGCCGTTCTACACCCCGCCGCACGTCGGCGGCGACGCCGACTTCGGCGGGCACGGGCCGCGCGTCGAGCTGGAAGTGGAGCTCCACATCTTCAATGGCAACGAGGTCTGGGCCTCCGTCCAAATCGACGCCCTCGAGACGAAGAACGACTGGACGCACGCGGCGGGGACCGACTGGGTCCACCTCTACACCGCGTCCCGCGACATCGCCGAGATCCTCGGCCCCACGCACTTCGAGCACGAGTACATCGACTCGGACCACGCGCACGACCTCTACTCGTTCCCGCCCGGAAACCTGGTCTCCCTGCTCGACTATGTCGGCGATACGAGGGGCAACGAGGCGGGGTCCAGGACCGGCGTCCGCGTCGTCTTCCATCCGATCACGCTGGGTCTCCTGTGAGCCCCCGGCGCGCACGCAGGCACTTTCATCTCCGGATCTGGGCCGCGAGGACGAGCCGCCCGTCGTCGTAGCGAGCGCACACCTGGTAGTCAGGGTCGGCCCCCGGGCCTCGATCGAGCGCGTTCGCGATCACGCCGAGCAGGTTCGGCCATGTGCCGGCGGCCGCGATCGCATAGGCGGCCCAGCCTGCCTCCTTGAACGCGGTGACGGCCTTCTTCGGGTCGTCGAACCCCTTCCCCGGATCGCCGAACGCCGCGCGGAGCGCGGGCAAGAGCTCCTTGGCCGCCGCATCGCCGGCAGCGCATCGCTCGGCGGCGAACGCCCTCTCGACGCCGGCGCGCGAGGCGTCCGTGAGAGCCCATGACCCGACGAGGCGGCTCCGCTTGCCCTGCACGGTGACCCCGAGGGTGCCGTCGCTCGCGAGCCTGCGCGCCGGCGCCGCGAGCCAGAGGTTCTGCCGGGCCTCGGCGAGCCCCTGGACAGCGATCGCCGGCACCAGCTTCGGGTCGACGGAGCCCTGAGCGAGCGCGCCTGCGATCTGGCCGTAGCCGAACGTCACGCCCAGCTCGCCCAGCCGCTCGGCGTCGAGGCACACCGACACCACGGGGCTCGCGTCGAACCTGGAGCACCGGCCCTCCGGGCCTCCCTGCTCTTCGCCGAACGCGACGAGCTCCTTCAAGACGGCCGGATCGGCGCCGGGCAGGAAGAGCGGCATCACGACGTCGAGCCGGAGGTCCGTGCCGTCCGCGTAGGCCGCGACGGCGGCGAGCCTGCCTTGCGCCACGCCGAGCGGCGCACGGGCGCCGAAGCCGGCGCAGCGCGCGGCGCCCGGGCACGCGTCCAGCGGGGCGCCCGCGAGCACGTCGATCACGGGCGCCAGGGCGCGCCGAGGGTCCGCCCCGCCCGTGAGCGGAACCAGTATCCGCAGCCGCATCGCGTCCGGCGCGTGCGAGCGAACGATCTTCTCGAGCGCCTTGCCCGTGGTCCCCTTGGCCACGGCGTCGACGACCGCGCGCGCGCTCTTCTCGGGCGCGGGCACCAGGGCGCCCAGGATCGGCCTGCGCGGATCGACGCCGGCCTTCGCGAGCATCACGTCCGGTGGATCCTGGCTGCCGAGCGCGCGGTTCGCCTCGCCAAGGACCTCGACGAGCTCGGGCAGGTACTGGACGGCAACGTCGAGATCGCTGTTGCGAAGCGAGAAGTAGATCGCCGCGCCGGGCGGGAGGTCCGCGATCTGCTCGGCCGACGGTGGCAGCGGCTCGGGCGCAGCCGCCCCGGGCGCGGGGTCGCCCGCCGCCGCTTGCCCTGGCGCTGCTGCGGGGGCGCTCGCCGGCACGCTCAACCGCGCCGGCGCCGCGGCGGTGCTCGACGAGCTTGCATCGGTCGAGCCTGGTCGCGCGGCGCAGGCCGCGCTCCCGGCGCCGAACGCGATTCCTGCGCCGAGGAGGACGATGGGGAGGAGCTCTCGGAGGGGCATGACCGGCCTCCATGCCCGCGACGCCGCCGCGCCACAAGCCACGTGTCTCCCGCCCCGCGGGAACGTCCTGGCGTCTTGTCCTTGCGCTCTTGGGTGGGCCCTGGCTGGATGGAGGCGCCGGTGGCGTCGGCCGCAAGGCAGAAGGCTGAGGAGCTCCGCGTGTCGGTCAAAGACCATCTCTCCATCTCCCCCGAGGTCAGGAAAGCGCTCGCTGACGGCCGTCCGGTAGTGGCGCTGGAATCGACAATCATCACGCACGGCATGCCGTATCCGCAAAACCTCGAGATGGTGCAGCGCGTGGAGGCCGTAGTCCGCCGGAACGGGGCCGTGCCGGCGACGATCGCCATCATGGACGGCAAGCTCAAGGTGGGCGTGAAAACCGAAGATCTCGAGCGGCTGGCCAAGGCGGGCGGCGAGGCGGCCAAGGCCTCGCGGCGCGACGTGGCGGCGCTCCTGGTCTCGGGCGCGATGGCCGGAACGACGGTGGCGACAACGATGATGGCGGCGGCCTGGGCGGGTATCCGTGTCTTCGCCACGGGCGGCATCGGCGGCGTGCATCGCGGGGCGGAGACGACCTTCGACATCTCCGCCGACCTCGAGGAGCTGAGTCAGACGCAGGTGGCGGTGGTCTGCGCGGGGGCCAAGTCGATCCTCGACATCCCCAAGACGCTGGAGACGCTCGAGACAAATGGCGTGCCGGTCCTGGGCTACAAGACCGAGGATTTCCCGGCCTTCTGGGCGCGGCAGAGCGGGCAGAAGGTGGACCATCGGATCGAGAGCGCCGAGCACGCGGCCAAGGTCATCGCGCTGCAGTTCGAGCTCGGCCTGGGCGGGGTCCTTGTTGCCAACCCGATCCCCGAGAGCCATGCCTTGGACGCCAGGGCGATCGAGGCGCGGATCGAGGAGGCGATCCAGGGCGCCGAGGCAGCGGGCGTGAGCCGCAAAGACCTGACACCGTTCCTCCTGAAGCGCATCTTCGAGCTCACCGAGGGCAAGAGCCTCATCGCCAACATCGCGCTGGTCGAGAACAATGCGGCGGTGGCGGCGGAGATCGCTGCGGCGCTGAGCAAGCTCGGCGCCGAGCCCAAGGCAAAGCCGAAGGCCAAGGCATGAGCGCGGCCGGCCGCGTGCTCGTGGTGGGCGACGTGATGACGGACGTGATCGTCCGTCCCGAGGGGCCGCTCGTGCGCGGCTCGGATCGGCGCGCCACGATCCAGAGCCGGCCGGGAGGCTCAGCGGCGAACCAGGCGGTGTGGCTCGGCGCGATGGGAGCGAAGGTGTCGTTCGTCGCCCGGGTGGCGGCCGGCGACAAGCCTCGACTCGAAGCCTATTTCAAGGGCTTCCATGTCGATCCCATCCTCGCCGCCGACCCGCAGAGGCCGTCGGGCGTGCTTGTCGTCCTCGTCGACGCCGACGGGGAGCGGAGCTTTCTCACCGACCGTGGGGCGAACCTTGCGCTCGAGCCTTCGGACATACCGGTGCGGCTCCTGGACGAGACGCGGCTGGTGCTCGTCTCGGGTTATTCGCTCTTTGCCGAAGGGCCTCGGCGGGCCGTGTCGTGGCTCGCCGAAGAAGCGCGGCGGCGCGGCATCCCGATCACCATCGACGCCGCGTCGGTGAGCTTCCTGCGGGAGCTGGGGGTCGGGAGTTTCCTTGAGTGGACACGAGGGATGTCGACGCTGCTCGCCAACGCCGACGAGGCGGAGGCGCTCTCGGGCACCGGTGATCTCACCGAGCAGATGATCGCGCTGGGGGCCTATTTCGAGCGGGTGATCATCAAGCGCGGGGCTCGTGGCGCGGCGGTGGGCGGACGGCATGGCCTACGCCTCGACGCGCCGGCGCCTCCGGTGGAGGTGGTGGACACGACCGGGGCCGGCGACGCGTTCGCCGCCGGGTTCATCGCCGCGGAGCTCGAGGGCACGGATGAGGCAGAGTGCCTGCTGCGCGCGATCGAGGCGGGATCGAAGGCGGTGAAGCAGCTGGGCGCGCAGCCGGGGTAGACGACACGCTGGCCTGACGCGCCCCGCGGGCGTGGCGTCGCAAGGCGCGTGCGTCGCTGCGATTCCCCTCGGCCTCGGCGCGGCCTGCTGTCACATCCGCTTCAGCGCATACGCGATGCCGCTCCGCAGCGTCCCCGCCGTGATCAGGCCCCGCAGATCGACGTCCAGCTCGATGAGCGTCTGCGCGATCGCCGGCTGGATGCCCGTGAGCACCACCTGCGCACCGAGCAGCCCGACGGCGCGCGCGGACTGCACGAGCATCTCGGCGACCTGCACGTCCACCGCCTTGACGCCCGTGATATCGATGATCGCGATGCGGGCCGAGTGCCTCTCCACGCCCTCGAGCAGCGTCTCGACGATCCGGCTCGCCCGCGCGCTGTCGAAGAAGCCGATGAGCGGCATCACGAGCACCCCCTGGGCGATCGGCAAGAGCGGTGTCACCAGCTCCCGTATCGTGTCCTGCTGCGCCGCGATCAGCTCGTCCCGCGCCGCCTCCCGCTCGCGCTCCGCCGCCTTGACGCGCGTGATGTCGACGGATATCCCCGCGATCGCGCCTTCCGGAATA
Organism: Sorangium sp. So ce375; assembly: GCF_051473855.1. Taxonomy (NCBI): domain Bacteria; kingdom Pseudomonadati; phylum Myxococcota; order Polyangiales; family Polyangiaceae; genus Sorangium; species Sorangium sp. So ce375. Next base: position 999,237 of record NZ_CP150335.1, on the reverse strand, counting down.
CCCTTCCCCCAGACCGGGAACTTGATCGAGTAGAACGTCTTCTCGCCTTGGGCGTGAGGGACCGGATCCTCGGCCTCGAACGGGGCGCCGTTCCTGCGCACGAGGTTATCGACGTCATTGTAAATAGACGCAACTTCCGACGGAAAGAAGTCGCCATCGGTCTTTCCGAGCATGCTGCCCGGGGCCGCTCCGGCGAGCTCCTCCACCGAGCGGCTCACCAGGAGAAAGGCTCCTTCCCGGTCCTTCGCATACAAAAGGACGGGCGCGTGATCACAGAACATCGCGAGCAGCGCCTCGCTCCGGTGGAGGTGCTGCTCGCGGCGCTTTCGCTCCGTCACGTCCTCGGCCGACAGGAAGATCTCGCGCGCGGATCCATCCTCGCTTCGCGCGAAGACCTCCGCGCGCACCGCGAAGATGCGCTCGTCTCCCTCCCGGCTTCGCGCCCGGAGCTCGCCCTCGATCACCTCGCCGTCCCGCGCCCCCTTCAGCCGCTCCGCGCTTGCGGCGAGGCCGGCGATGTCCTCCGGATAGATCCGCTCCGAGAGCGCCTCCACGCCTCGTGTCGAGAGCTCTTCGTCCGTACAGCCGAGCGAGCGGGCGAGAGCGGCGTTGTGTGCGATGAGCCGCCGCTCGTCGAGGCCCACGACACACAGGATCGTCGGCGCCGCGTCGAGCATCCTCTGGGCTCGCGCGCTGAGCTCGTCCTGCTGCTCCCTGGCCCTTGTCTCCTTCATCGCGGCAGGCCTCTCTTCATGGCGGCTCCTTCCAGGCCCGGGCGGCGAACGCGCGGGCCAGAGCTAGACCCATGATACCCACTGCGCGCGCGCGGCGAAATCGAAGACGCGGCGTCACCTCCCTGTCGCGGCCGCCTGGCGCGGCCGCTGCAGCCCCCCCGCGCAGACGACGATCGCGGCGCACGTCACGCAACGTGGCCTGCCGCACCGAACAACGCCGGGCTCAGGGGAGCAAGCTGCACTTCGACAAGGGCGTCCGGTAGTCCATCGCCTGGGTATTTCGCTCGAACTCCTCCAGGTTGTTCGGACAGACGACGTACCAGCCAGCGTCGGTGAAGGGGCTCACTTGCCGCTTGGTGGTGGCCAGATCGTACGCGAGCATGACGGTATCGTAGCCCCAGCCGAACAGCTTCTGACCGAGGAGCACGTCCACGTACCCCGCGCGCATGCGATCCATGTACTCCGGCAGCGTATCGAACGCCACCGAGTGAATGGTCTTCTCCTTCGCCCTCGCGGTGAGCTGCGGCGCGTTCTTCTCGAGGTCGGGCTCGCCGAGGAGCTTGCTGTAGGAGAAGAAGAAACCCGTGATCTCCGGGTCCTCCACCAGGGCCTCCTCCGCGGTCTTCGCGCAGAAAGGGTTCGCGTAGTCGCAGCACACGCAAGGGAGGCTCACGGCGTTCGTCATGTTCGGGTACTTCGCCAGCGCCTCGTTGAACCCGGCGAGCCGGTCGATGAAGGTGCCCGCGGGGGTCGGGGTGTAGACTCCGTTACCGTCGTCATCCATCATCGTCTGAAGGGCGACCTTGCCGGTCTTCCCGTTGATTGTCGCGAGCGCATTCATGAGGAAGGCAGCAGCGGCCTTGTTGTCCATGCCGTAGTAGGTGTGGCGCTTGCTGGCCGGAGCGTCGCCGCCGTACGTGACGACCTTGATGCCGGCGTCCACCGCCTTGTTGATGAGGTCGGTCTCGCAGTCCCCGCTGAAGACATCGACGGAGATCGCATCGACCTTCATGTCGATGACCTCTTGCAGCACGTCCATCTGCGGCCGGGCAAGGTAGCAGGCGTCGTCGGGGTCCAGCGGCTTGCCGTCGTCCGTGAGCTCCGGACATTCAGGGTCCAGGATCATCACGTTGACCGGCCGCGCGCTCGTCGTCGACAGCTCGCTCTGCGCCTGTGCGGCGCCCGCGCGCCCCAGATCGTGGAACCGATTGCACTTGTTGTGCGTGATGTAAGCGATGGTCAGCGGCGCTTCCGTCGTGTCTTCGCTCGAGCTGCAGGCGAGCACGCAGGTCGCCAGAAGGATGCCCCCAGAGATGGCGCGATGGTACATGAATCCCCTCCTCTTCTCGATATCGTTCGATCCGTCTCACCGTCCCCTGACGGCTCAGCGCGGCTGAGCGCGCGCCGACCTCCGGGACCACCCTGCGACGGCGCGCGCTCCGCGCGCCTCGCCCTCATTCGCGGCGCAGGCTGCGCGGCTCCTGTCCGCCACCAGCTTGCACGACCGGATACGCATACGCGATGCCGCTCCGCAGCGTCCCCGCCGTGATCAGGCCCCGCAGATCCACGTCGAGCTCGATGAGCGTCTGCGCGATCGCCGGCTGGATGCCCGTGAGCACCACCTGCGCACCGAGCAGCCCGACGGCGCGCGCGGACTGCACGAGCATCTCGGCGACCTGGGTGTCCACCGCCTTGACGCCGGTGATGTCGATGATCGCGATGCGGGCCGAGTGCCGCTGCACACCCTCGAGCAGCGTCTCGATGATCCGGCTCGCCCGCGCGCTGTCGAAGAAGCCGATGAGCGGCATCACGAGCACCCCCTCGGCGATCGGCAACAGCGGCGTCACCAGCTCCCGTATCGTGTCCTGCTGCGCCGCGATCAGCTCGTCCCGCGCCGTCTCCCGCTCGCGCTCCGCCGCCTTGACGCGCGTGATGTCGACGGAGATCCCGGCGACCGCGCCCTCCGGGATGCCCTCGCCGCGGAAGGGGAATTTGATCGTGTACAAGGTCCGATCGCCCTGGGCCTGCGGGACGATCTCCTCGGCCTCGAACGGGGCGCCGTTCTTGCGCACAAGGTTATCGACGTCATTGTAAATAGACGCAACTTCCCACGGACAGAAGTCGCTATCGGTCTTTCCGATGATCGCGCCCGGGGTCGCCCCGACGAGCTCTTCGAATGCTCGGCTCGCCAGGAGGTAGGCGCCGTCACGGTCCTTCGCGTACATGAGGACAGGGCCGCGATCGCAGAGCGCCGCGAGCAGCGCACCTCTCCTGTCGCGGCCCTGCTCGCGGCGCCTTCGCGCTGTGGCGTCCTCGGCGAAGACGACGACCTCGCGTACGGCGCCGTCGTCCCCTCGGGTGAAGACCTGCGCGCGCACGGCGAAGATGCGCTCTTCTTGCCCTCGTTCGACGCTCCGCGCCCGCAGCTCGCCTTCGACGACCCCGCCGTCACGCGCCGCGGCGAGCTCGGCCGCGCGCGCGGCGAGGCCGGCGAGATCGTCGGGGTGAATGGCCGCCGAGAGCGCCTCGACACCCCGCGAGAGGAGCTCTTCTCCCGTGCAGCCGAGCGCCCGGACGAGCGCGGCGTTGTGCCCGGTGAGCCGCGGTCCCGTGAGATCCAGGACACACACGATCGCCGGCAACGCGTCGAGCATCCGCTGGGCTCGCGAGATCGTCGCGCCCTGCGCCGGGCTGGCCTCGGTCTCCTTCATCGCGGGCAACACGGGGACTTCCATCGAGCGCTTTCCGCCCGGTCAGGGCAAGAGGTCGCACGTCATCTGAGGCGTCCGGTAACCGTGAATGCCATCAGAGAGCTCTCGATAGCGCACGATCCCCTCTTCACGATGGCAATGCAGCGGTCTAGCTCAGCTTCATTATTACGACTAAGTGAAACAAAATCGGCTGTCAATGCCTTTTCCGTCCTCGCTCATGACGATGCTGACCGCGCCAGTTCCTGCAGGAGAGCATGCCAATCACCAGTAGGGTACCGTCGGACGTGACTCCACGGTGGACGATTCGGCCCCTCATGTGGCGGACAGGTTGATGCAATCGAGCGTGATGAGAGAGAGCGCACGCTCGGTCGCCCGCGATCACAGCCCGGCGCCGCCCGCGCCGCCCGCGCCGCCCGAGCCCGCGGAGCCGCCGTCGCCCCCTGCGCCGCCTCCGCCATCCGCGCTCGCGCCGGCGCCGCCTCCGGTGTCGGCGCTCACGCCGCCTCCGCCAGCCCCTCCGGTCGAGGTGGTTCCGCTCGCCTGAGAAGAGCTCGCGGCGACGCCGGTGTCGAAGCAGTTCGGGTTGTCGACCTCGACGAAGCAGCCCACCTCGCTGGGGTGGCCGACCTCGACGCAGCCCCCGGCCAGGAGGCCTGTCGTGGCCGACAGGCCGAGGAGGAGCGCGGGAAAACGTGTGCTCTTCACGGTGAAGCTCCGAGGCTCGCGCGCCCGACCGTCGCGGAGGAGGAGGGCTTGGCCGCCGCGGCCGGGCTGCCTGCGGCGCCGTCGTCGTCCAGGTGAAACTCGATCCCGGCGAAGAGCGTAAGGCGGTTCTTGAACGCGAAATCCGCGGAGGGGCCGCTCTCGACGAGGTAGCGCGGCTGCCCCTGGTTGGGCCCGACGACGTAGGGCTCCTTGCCCGAGAACGCGTATTGCCCGCCGAGCGTGTACCCGGCGCCCTTCAGCCCGGGGATCGCGCCCGTCACCACCGCGCGGAGCTCCAGCTGCGGCGGCACCTCGGGACGAGGGGAGATGTTCGATGGATCGCCGCCATAATACGCCTGGTCGGCGATCCGCCGGCCCATGTAAGCGGCCGCCAGGGACACGGTGCCAGTGCCGATCTCGTACGATACGCGGGCATTGCCGTAGACCTGCGGCGCGACCGTGATGGGGACATCGTCGCCGGTGCCGAACTGCGCGTTCCGGGCGATCTGCTGCTGGGACATGCGGCGTCGCGTCGCGGCGAACGTGGAGTTCACGCCGATGCGCAGCTTCCGCTCGAGGAAGCTCGTCTCGAAGCCGAGGTTCGCGCCGTAGTTCTCGATGCCTGGGACGTTGTTGTACCTCGAGACGCTGGGCGCCTTGGCCCTCAGCATCTGGAGCTCGATGACGTCCTGCCAGTCCGAGTAGAAGCCGCCGGCCGTGAAGGAGTACGCGCCGGTCCGGAACGACGAGACCGCCTCCAGGGAAGAGACCTGCTCCGGCTTGAGGCCGTCCGGGTTCGGCAGGAGCCTGCCGCTCACGGTGTAGAGCTCGACGAAGCTGGGCGCGCGGAATGCGCTCGAATAGATGAGCTTGAGCGATACGCGCTCGTCCGGCGTGAGGATCAGCGCGGCGCGCGGCGAGATCGCGTTCGGCACGTACTCGAGCGGGATACGCGAGTCGAGGTCGACCCGGATCCCCGCGTTGAGCGAGAGGGGCTTGAAGAGGCGGAGCGTCTGCTGCACATAGGCTCCGAGCGCCGCCTCGTCCTCGAGACGGTATCCGCCGCCGTGCCAGCGCGTGCGCGCCGGGTCGGAGCCATAGCTCTTCCCCGTGAGCTCGTCGAACGCGACGAACTCGAAGGCCGACGTGCGAAGGCGCCCATCGAGGCCCGCCGTGGTCACGAAGGCGCCGTCGCCTGCCCAGTCGTACCGCGCCTGGAGCTCCAGCCCGACCCAGCGGGAGAGGAACAGCGCGTCCTTCCGACAGGGCCCGGACGGGCCGCGCGGGCACTGCTCTGGATCGAGCACGTCGAGCGGAACGTGCGGCACGAGCGGCTCGTGACCGACCACGTAGCGCGAGCGCTCGATCCGGCTGTACCCGAAGTACCCGCGCGCCACGCCCTCGAGCCGCTCGCTCAGGCGGGCGCGATAGCTCACGCTGGTCAGGAAGAGCGACTCTGTGTTGTCGTTGCGCGCGTCGTCAAAGGACCCGACGCGGTTCTCATAAAGATCCATGAAGGGCGCGGCCCACACCGCGCGCGTCGCCTGCGCGACGGCGCTCAGGTCGCCGGCGTCGAGGCGCACGAAGGCGCCTGCCTTGCGGTGAAACCACTGCTCTTCCACCGTGCCGCCCCAGAAGCCGGGCTCGGCGTGCGAGCCGAGATCCATGACGGACACGCCGTCCAGCCCGACCGGGAGCCGTTGCTTCGGGAAGCTCACCTCGGGCCCATCGAAGCGGCTCATGTCGACCGCCGCCACCAGGCCCGCGGGCTGCCCGAGCAGCGTCAGGCGGCGCCCGAAGCCGAGCGCCACCGCGCCCTCGCCCCCGGCGGCGCTCGTGGTGGGTGCCCGGATGTCCCCGGATTCGTCGAGCGGCGGCGACGCCCCGAGCGTCATAGAGGCGCGGAGGCCCTGGTGATCGGCGGCCTTCTTCGTGACGACGTTGATGACCCCCAGCATGGCCTGCGCGCCGTAGAGCACGGAGCCAGGGCCGAGGACCACCTCGATATGATCGACGATCTCGATCGGGATATCGTGCAGGAACACGGCGCCGCCGCCCTGCTCGTTCACGACCATGCCGTCGAGCACGATCAACACGTGGCTGTTCGAGTCCCGGGTCAGGGCGACCCCGCGCGCGCCGACCTCCGGGACCGACATGCGATCGTGCGCGAAGACGCCGCTCGCGAGGAAGGTGAGCGCGTCGGCGAGGCGCCGTATGCCGAAGATCTTGAGCTGCGCGCCGGTGATCACAGACGACATGGCGGGCGCGTCGCTCTCGCGCTCCGCGGAGCGGGAGGCGCCCGACACGACATTCTCTTCAAGGATCTCGAGGAGCGAGCTCACGTCCTCGGCCCGCGCCTCGCGCGGGGCGGCGGTCGACCACGCGATCGACGCGGCGCAGATCAGTGCGAAACGGGTCGAGCTCACTCAGTAGATCCTTGCCAGTTTGAGGATGGGAGCGGGGAAGTCGATGAGCTGGGCCCGGGCCTGCGCGAGGTTGATGCTCATGCGCGGCTTGCCGTCCGCGACATCGACGCCGAGCACGGCCCCCTGCGAGACATAGGGCTCCACGGCCGCGAAGCTCAGGATACCGGTGTCCGTGAGCGCGCCGCGTATCGCGGCGACGTCCCTGGCGAGCCCCGAGGAGATGTACACGACGTTGATGTCGTGCGTGCGGCACATCGAGGCGAGCTCGGACGCGCTCGAGTAATCGGCGCTCTCCACGCGGATCGGTTTGTCACGCACCTTTCCGATGTCGTTCAGCGCCCTCCTCATCTGGAGCGCGGCGCTCGCCGAGTCCGCGTCGCCCGCGCGCGAGAGCAGCAGGAAAGAGACCTGTCCCTTCACCCGCTCCGCGAAGCCCCTGTCGTACGGCAGGATGCGCGTGACGATCTCCGCTTGCACGGCGAAGGGCGCCGTCGCCGGCTCCGCCATGACATGGAACGGGAAGAGCGCGGCCGCGGCGAAGAGGCCGAGGACGAGGGCGCGCCGCCGGGGCGTCACGTCCTGCGTTCCTTGCCGCGCGACAGGCCGGCGAGCTTGCGTATGCGGAGCGCCGCTTGCACCTGCGGGGTGAGGGCGAGGAGATCGCCTTTCCTGCTGAAGACGCCGTCGAAGCCGAGCTCCGCGTACCGCGAGCCGGCCTCCGCGTCGGTGGTGTAGAGGTAGAAGAGCGGCGGCTTTTCCCCCTCGGGCACCGCGGCCTTGAGCGATTGGAGGACGGCAGCGCCGTCGAGGCCCGGCATGAAGAAGTCGACGATGACGAGATCGCAGCCGCGCAGGTGGCGGGCCGTGCCCACGAGCTGCGTCGTCGTGACCACCTCGTAGCCCGCGCTCGCCAGCTCGACGCGGATTCGCATCAGCACGATCTCGCTGTCGTCGATGATCAGGATGCGTCCGCCTTGAGACATCGAGTCATTCTCCGTTGCTGAGAGGGGCAGCCTGGGTGCGGGGGCGGATCACGAACGCCGTGCCGGTGCGGCGCGACGTGTCCACCTCGATGAGCCAGCCGACCGAGAGGAGGTCGGCGCGGACCGCGGAGAGGCCGACGCCGCGGCCCGCGAGGTCGCTCACGTCGCCCTTCGTGCTCACGCCGGGGGTGAACAGGAGCTCGCGTGTCCGGTTCAGATCGCTCGGGTCGACGCCGGCGCTCGTCGCGAGGGCGCCGAAGTCGATGCCCTGGCCGTCGTCCTCGACGACGAGGGTGGGCAGCGGCCGATCCTCGCTGCAGACGGCGCGGATCACGCCGACCTCGGGCTTGCCCATCCGCGCGCGCGCGTCGGGGCTCTCGATCCCGTGGGCGATCGCGTTCCGCACGAGGTGGAGGAGCACGCCCGGGAGCAAGCGGGCGAGATCCGAAGGGATGGAGGCCTCGCGGCCTTCGATCTCGAGGCGGGCGCGCTTGCCCTCCTTCTCGGCCCAGCGGGGCACGCGCTCGACGAGCGGCGCGAGCACCTCGCCGAACGGCCGGGCCGCGAGGCGGCGGACGATCTCGGCGGCCTCGCCGCCCTGCGCGCCGACGAGCTCGCCGAGCCGGGTGACGTCCGTGCGACGGACCGTGATCTGGTCGAGGATCGCGCTGCCCACGGGCGACGCGTCGACGAACGTCTCCTGCGCGCGCGTGAGCTCGTCCGCGACGCGATCGAGCCGCGACCGCCACGACGCCGAGTGTGCCTCGGCCGAGGGCCTGTCCTCCGAGCGCGCGCGCGCCTGGACCATGGAGAGCTCGTCCTCGAGCGTCATGATCTCGTCCGCGAGGCGCTCCAGGTCGAACGACCTGGCCTCACCCTTCATTGTGTGCAGCTGCTGCAAGAGCTCGTCGATGTCCGAGGGGCAGAGTTGCTCGCCGAGCTTCAGGATCTCGTTGCACCGGGCCACGCGCTCGCGCGAGATCTCGATGAAGCGGACGAAGACCTGGCCGCCGCCGGCGATGAGGCGGCGCATGGCCGCGATCTGGCGCGCGTGCTCCTCGTCCTTTGTCTTGACGCTGTCCGCGAGGCGCCTGAGCTCGGTCTGGTCGGTCGCGAGCAGCATGACGCGCGCGAGCTTCTGACCGGAGACGATGGGGCAGAACTCGAGGCGCAGGAACCTGCGGTCGCCCGGCGCGCGCTCGAACCACACCTCGCGGGGCGCGAGCTCGGCGATCTCCGGGAAGAGGTCGACTTCCGCGTCGAACGCCGCGTCGACCCATTGCCGGAGCGCCTGGCTCTCGACGCAGAGCGGCCCGCCCCGGTAGAGGAGATCCGCGACGTGGTTGCCTGCCGCGGCGCGCTCGCCGAAGATCTGCGTGGCTTCTCTCGAGACCTCGCTGCCGAGCCGGCCGTCGGGGCCGAAAGCCACGATCGCCTCGCGCATGTTATCGAAGAGCTCGCGGAGGCTCTTCGTGGCCATCTCGAGCTTCCCCTCGCGCTCGAGGATGGCCGAGCTCATCGCATTGAACACGTCGGCGAGCCGGCCGAGCTCATCGTGCGTGCGGACGTTCACGCGGACGGTGCGGTCCCCCTGCCCGACGCGCCGCGCGGCATCGACGAGCCGCGAGAGCGGGTGCACGATCTGCCACCTTGCGAAGGCGAGGAGGAGGAAGGCCGTCATCGCGCCGACGATCCCCGCGAACGCGAGGATGTTGCGGCGCGCCGCGGCGAACGCGGCGTTCTCGGGCTCGAGGGAGAAGACGAGGACGAGCGTCCCGAGGCGTCGCCCGTCGTCGCGCACGACCGGGCGGGCGACGAGTATCTCGTTCTCGAGGACCTGGTTCTCGGCGCCGCGCGCGGTGAACGCCGACAGGCCGTCTCCCGGCTTACCGATCTTGGCGATGGGCTCGGCGTCGTTGCCCCACGCGACCGCGGCGATGAGCGCGCGGTTCGACCGGAGCTGGTCGAGGTCGCCCTGCGCCGTGTCCCGATCGCCGAAATCGAGCGGCGCGGTCAAGGCCCCCGAGAGCAGATCCGCCATCATCGACGCGGCGTTCGCCTTCGCCGACACGAGGTCATCACGTGTCTTCTGGATTACCTGATTGGCGACAAGCACGGTGACGCTGGTGAGGACCACCACGGTCGCCGCGGCGAGCTTGACGCCGATGCCGAGGTGAACGCCGGTGCGCCGCCGGTGAGCCGCTGGGGGCTGGGAAACAGGCGGGGAGAGCAGCATCAGGCGGTCGGCGCGGCGGGCCGTATCCGGGTCAGAGTACGGTCGAATCCCTGAGCGTGCGTCATCCGCGCCCCCCTCCACGACATGGGGCATCGCCAGGCGCACCATCGGCAGTACCCGAGGGGCGAGGACAGGCGCACGGCGATGCCCTTTCGACCTCGACGGTACGGAGTTCGTTTCATTTCTGCAACAGGATTTTCGTTGCCCACAGTGGGCCTGAATGTCCGCTTCGCGGGTCGGCGGAGCCATGCGCCGACGAGGCCATGCGTCGACGGCGCCGTGCGTGATGGGACCATGCGTCAACGGGGTCATGCGTCGACGGGGCCCTACGTCAACGGTCCACCGGGTTACCGGGTTACCAGCTACCCCGTGATGGGCCCGGCGGCCTGTCGCGGCCTTTGCCGCTCTGCGCCGTGTGCGTGAGGAGGCGCGGTTGACGGGCGAGCCGCCGGGGCACGACAGCGCTGAAGTCAGTGAGCGAGCCAACTCTTCCTGCGCGCCGGAGGCCGGTGCGCGAGCCGGCATGGAGGCCGGTGCGCGAGACGGCATGGACGAGCTCCCGCGGGCTGCGGCGTGACGGCCGCGCCCTCGGATTCCTGGCACCGCGGCGCACAGGTGCGCGGAGTGCAGCGCGTCGAGCGCCTCCCGGGTGGCGGCGAGCGGGCCGCGGTGACCGATGCGGGCGAGGTAGGCGTCGAGATCGAGCGCGTCAGGGGTGTCCACGGGGGCGCCAGTGGGAACTCACCATGTGACGCGGTAGGTACAGGAGTCGGCGCCGCGCTTCCGGGACGGGCGGGACTCGTCGAGCACGACGTCGACGCGCGGCCTGACCCCGCGCGACGCCGCTCGCCGCGCCGTGCCGAGCAGGATCCCGCGATCGAGCTCCGAGGGATAAGGCGAATCGCAGACCATGATGATCTGGTGCTTCTCCGGATAACAGCGGTAGTGGCCGATCCCCTCCCGCATGACGCCGGTCGCCGGATCGAACATCACCTCTCCGTCAAGCCTGTGATTCATGTGGTATGCCACGTCGACCATCTGGAGGGCCTCCACCATGGTCGGCGGCATGACCGGTTGCACGGCGTGATCCACGATCGCCTTCCCGATGGCGAGCAGCGTATGGTCCCCGCTCGCCCGGGCCACGCCCTTCAGCATGTCGAGGAGCGTCTGGAGAGGGTACCACTCGCCCGCGACCAGCTCAGACACGCCCAGCGTCGAGAGCATCTTCTTCCCGATGTCTCCGTGCGCCCGGAGAGCTGCGGCGACCGACGCGAAAGCGGTCCCGGAGCCCTCGAGCCCGGGATGAGGAGAAACGTATTGAGGCATAACCGATGGTGGTTGAGGCGCTCCTTCCGCCGACGACCGACGATATCGAACATCGCGCGACACCGCAAGATGGCCGGCTCCCGAGAGCGGGAGCCTGGCAGGTTCGCTGGCGAGCCAGGCGATGTACGGGAGCTTGTTGCTTGGCCTCGTCCGGCCGCCAGATCTTCAGGTCGTTCGCTCCTTCGCCCGCCCGCACGCCGGAGAGCAGCGCCTGATGCAGCCTGACGCGCGGCCGCTGTCTCGGAGTGCTCTCGCTGATGCGGACCGGGGCGATGATGAAGACCAAGCTAAAGGCCGACCGCATGTTTGAGAATGCGTGGGAGCGAGACGTTCGATTGACTCGCAGGCTGGAGCAAGCGCGCGTCGGTGAGGAGCCCGAACCCCGATGAAGCCAAAGCGATGAGGCGAAATCGCTCTTCAAGTTCTCGCACCCGTACGAGCTTGCTCGCGAACAGCAACGCCGTCCGGAGCGTATCGAAGGCGCGGCGCGGGGACTGGCCGGGCGGGCGGGTTGAGGCTCACCGCTTCTCCATGAGAACCTTCGCGCATGGCCCCACTCCTGGAGGTTGCGGCGCTCACTGCAGTGCCGGTTGAAGCCTCGTAACACGTGGAGCAGTTGGAACGATCACGAGCCGACGTACACCGTTGCTGACTTGGCGATGGAACCAGGGGATCATCCAGGAAAGTCCTAACGTCGCGCTTGAGGTATCTTGTGGAGCGCATCGACATCAAGGCGGATAAGGAGTATTACCCATTTGCGGCCCCGCAGGCTGTAGAGTGAACGCGGCCCTCGATGCATGGATAAGCTGCTGAAACAGCGTCACTTTTCCAGGGGGAGCGGGATGACGCATTTGGGCGGGTTTCAGCGGGTTTTTAGGAGGCCGAGGCCGGTGCCAACCTGCCGATCGCGGGCGCTAACCCCGCGTTCTCTGGTCGGCTGGACGATTCCGTGACGCTTCCGGCGGTGCCCTCGACGCCCATGCGTGACATGGCGCTGGCAACCGCTCCCCGACCCGCAGCGGCTCCTGAAGCCGCTCCGGCGAGCGACCTGCGCCAGGAGTTCGTCGCCACCCTCACGCAGACCATTGCCGCTGCCCACAGGGCGGGCGACCTTGCGACCGCGCAGATCGCCGCTCGCACCCTGTTGGAGCTCCTCAGCGCCCCGCAGGCGACGCCGCGGGCAGCGCCTGTCGTCGATCTCGCCAGCGCCCGGCGCGCGCGATCTTAAGCGCATTCTGAACGCCATCGCGGCCGCGCTGGCCACTGTCGCCGTCCACCAGGCCGAGAAATACCGCCAGAAGGTGTACCGCCGCCGGGAGGTCGCGGTCTCCGATCCGCGGGCCCACGTCGCCGGCCGGGTGCCATCCCCTCCGGGGAGGTCGAGGCGCGCGCCCTGCTGGAACCGTTCCGGGAGGAACATTAGCGGGAGCGCGAAGTGCTGATTCTCGTCGACAAGGGCGAGCAGGTGAGCGAGGTCGTCCGAAGCCTCGGGCTGCTTCTCAGGACCGCGCTCTCGCGGCGCCGCCGCGGCCGCAGCCGCCTCGTCACGTCGTTCGAGCAGCGCATCACTTGGGGCCCCGCAGCTTTCTCGTCTTTCGTGCGCCAGACTCAGCTACGTCACGCGGAATAGAAACCGTCAGCCCTTCCGCCTCAAGCGATGCGGCCATAGTGCGGATTCTATCACAAAAATCTCGATATCTCCACTCGCTTTTCGGAACAACCTGTTTCATCAGGCACCGCACATCGCCCTCAACCTGTAACATGGACGGCTTGTCGCCTGCGCCGTCGACAATTGCAGGATCACCTACCACCGCAAATACCGCAGCGAGCACACTCTTGTTCACGAGAACAGACGTAGGAATCACGATCGCGCATCGTCGACTCATGTCGTGACCCTCGAGCGGAATGCGCACACTAACATTCCCCGCAGTCCGATTAAGAAATCCAGACATAGTTGCCACCGTGTCTCGATAAGCAATAACGCTTGCAGGCACCACCATCGTCGATTCAGAGACACCAAAGTGCGTTACCAACAGTGCAAATTGGTGACAAACGTCGAGGTTCGCAAGAACCTCAGGGTCGATATCAAAAGGGACCTTCGCGGAACTGAATTTACTAATCTTACCGTCTTCGCGCTCAAACTCTATTCGCAGCCCAACCGTCTTAGACTCGTAGAGCAGGCGCAATATTTTGCTTAATGCAGCAATCTGCTCGATAGATATCTCGCGATACACGTCAAAGCTCGTCTTAAATTGCATCTGCTGCCGATACGCAACTATCGACATATACGGAGAGACGAGACGGAGCTTCCAATGGCTTATCGGGAGAAATGGGAATACCGAGTGTGCCAGGTACACGTTGCAGCTAATCGATGCAACGGACGTTCGATCTGGATCTGAGAATATAACTCGGATCAAACCCTCCGAGGGCCTATCTTGCAATCTTATGGTTCCTTCACCACCACTGAGGCGCTGAATCTCTCGCTGAATACCAAATCTGGATTCAATTTTTCGCAGTGCGGAAATCGGCAAATCTTCGACCAGGCCGACGGCAAAATCTGCCATGAGTTCATGCGCTGCCTCGCGCTGCATCGATGGCATTGTGAACGCTATTCGAATTGGATTCTCATCGAACCCGGATGTGTTCTGATGCTCCGTTTTGTGTTGAATGTATGCAAGTGTGTCGTTGCCGATATGGCTCTGGATGAATGATCTTAGTGCCGCGCCTTCGCGATGGTCGATGCGATCTCTATCAGTCCACGTGAGCGACATTGTTTGCTTGTGAAGCGGCTTGGGATCATTTTCCGTTTCGAGCTGACGCAGGCGCTTAAGTACGCGTTCGATGAGTTTGTCGCCCACGTGTATGATGTATGCCGCTTGCACGACACGATCATCGAACACATAAACAACAAAGAACCATGGCATAGGTTCCTTCGCCGCACGCTCCCAATTGTCGAGTTTGACGGATATCTTCCGCTTACCCGCAGTCGTTGCCTTTACCTGGACCTTACAGCTAAATTCTGGAGGCCTAACGTCGAGCGGTTCGTCGGCCCTTCCCTTCGCGTTGTCCTCGACATAGTAATCCCAGCCCTTGCGGTCACGACCGGGTTTCGTGGCCAGCAGCTCTGCCTTGGTGCACCAGGGCACAAACAGATCCTCCCCAAGGTCTCCAATGAACTCTGTAAGTTCTGCGTTCTTGCGCTGCTTTGTGATCAGGTTTGAGGTTCGCCCCTTCGGAGTTTTGGCCTTCGACGCCATAACCTGATGATACGGTTGTGCTCGCGGGAACGGAAGCCATTCAGAGACACGCATCTGCGGCCTCCGGTACTCCCGCCGGGGAGGGCGCCTGATCGCAGTGCTCCCGGCGAGAGGTTCCTATGTCGCATCACCGTGGGCGCATGTAGGCATCTAGCTCCCACCTGCGAGGCACGCCTGCCGCAAAGCAAGGCATCACGCCTTCCCGATCTCGACCACCCGCCACCAGGACCCGGCCCGCCAGGTTGCGGCGAACAGGCCGGAGCTGTCGTAGGCGAGCTCCAGCACGAGGCCAGGGACGACGGCCAGGTGTTGACGCTCACGCTGGCTGATGGTCGGCCGAGCAGGCCGCTGGATGGCCATCGCGGGCGTGCACGGCAGCGGTCAAGGACGACGAAGGCCATCGCTCGGGCACGCGGTGCAGGGCGGCTCGCAATGGCCATCGTCGTTCGTGGCCGTCGACGCCGGCGAGGCTCCTTCGCCGGCGCCGAGGGGGCGCCCGTCGTGTCGGTCAGCGTCAGCTGCCGTCCGTACCCAGATCGCCGACGATGCGCGCCATCACGTCACGCTCGACGAGTTTCTTCTTCCGTCGCGCCGCCTCGCGCAGCGCGGCGGTGGCCATGCGGTCGATCTCGCGCAGGCTCGAGCCGGCCGCCTCGTGGAGCAGCATCAGTGCGTCCGCGGTGAAGA
Source organism: Sorangium sp. So ce375 (assembly GCF_051473855.1). Classification (NCBI taxonomy): domain Bacteria; kingdom Pseudomonadati; phylum Myxococcota; order Polyangiales; family Polyangiaceae; genus Sorangium; species Sorangium sp. So ce375. Next base: position 984,172 of record NZ_CP150335.1, on the reverse strand, counting down.
CGTCGCGGTCGGCGCCGGCGCGGCTCATCCGCAGCCGCACGTACTCGCCGGTATCGTCGGGGACCATCGCTCCGATCGACAGACGCCGCTCGATGCGCGAGTACAGCGAGCGGTTTTTGCGCAGCTCAAGCCGGTCCTGGAGGTCGGACAGCCCTACCAGGATCAGCGACAGCAGGGCGCGGCTGTCCCATTCGTAGTTGAGCAGGATGTGGAGATGATCGAGCGTGTCTTGGTGGAGCAGGTGCGCTTCGTCCAGCAGGAAGACCGGGTGGATGCGCTCGCGGCCGAGGGTCTCGATATGCGCGCTGACAGCGTAGAAGACGGCCGCCGCGGTCGCAGCAGGGTTGAGACCGAGGGCATGGCAGAGCTGGCGATAGAAGTCGCGGCGGCCGAGCGTGGCGTTGTGGCAGTAGGTCAGCCGGAAGCCTGCCTGCGGCAGCCGATGACGCACTGCCCGCAGCACACACGTCTTGCCGGCACCGGGCTCGCCGACCAGCAGCACTTGGGCGTGCTCGTGCACGGCCTCGCACACCTCCTCGACGAGCTGCTCCTTGGAGGGCGGCAGCCACAGGTCGCCGTCCTGGATCTCCTTGGAGAAGGGGGCGGCGGAGAGGGTGAAGAAGCGGACGTAGGACTCGCTCACGTCTCACCTCCGCGCTCGCTCGTGTCGGCACCAGTGCCCGTCGAGCGGCCAAGCGTCCGGGCAGGGTTGAAGTCCACCGGGCGTGTCGGCTTGTCCACCGCAGGCCCGCCACACGGCAGCCGCTTGCGCCGCGCGTTGCGCTGCGGGTCGACCGGATGCAGCACCAGGCGCTTGCCCTCGTGCTCGACCCACGGCGGCTCGTCGGGGGCGACGAAGCACCGGGCGACGGAGACGATCTGGCCAGCGAGGTAGCCTTGATCGAGCTGCCAGGCGACGCCGTCGACAGAGATGATGTTGTCGCCCGAGACGCGGCGCCGGGTGCGCTCGGTGAGCGCGACGCGCAGCGCCCTTTCGTCGACGCCGCTCTCGGCGGCGGGGCGCGCCGCATAGACCTTCGCCGGGGTCTGGCCGAGCAGGCCCGCGTGCGGCGCCGGGTGGTAACGCCTGTCGAGGAAGGCGCGGAGCGTCGTGTTGATGTCGACGAGCGACGCCACGGCGCCAAGGTAGGTAAGGCACCCTTCGCGCAGCGTGCGCCAGAAACGCTCCATCTTGCCACGCGCCTCTGGGTCGTACGGCTTTGCATGCAGGAGCGTGATGCCGAGCCGCGCGCAGGCGGTTTTGAGGACGTCGCCGCGGTAGGTGGAGCCGTTGTCGAGATAGAGCGCGTCGGGCTTGCCGTGGCGGCGCAGGGCGTCGACGGTCATGGCGAGCATGTCGACCTCCTTCTCGGTCGTGTGCGCCTCGAGCGCCACGACGTAACGAGAGGCGTCGTCGAGCAGCCCGTGGATGCGGAGCGGCACCGCTTTGCCGCCGACCGTGCAACCCGTCACGTGGCAGACGTCGCCGTGCCAGAGCGCGCCGGGGCGCTCGGCTTGCCAGCGCAGCCGCGTCTTCGGCTCTCCCTCGGCGCGCGCGGCGCGGCGGCGAAGGCCGTGCGCCGCGTACAGTCGCCGTACGGTGGGCTCGGAGACCTGGGTCGCTTCGAGCCTCCCCTCGTCGACCAGCGTCTTGAGGATGAGCGGCACCGAGGCGTGGGGATGCTCGCGCCGAATGTCGAGCAGAAGCGTGCGCAGCTCCTCCGACAGGTCCTGCGCGAAGCCGCGATCGCTGCGTGGCTGTGGGCGCAGGCCGTCGAGGCCAGCGGAGCGATACGCATACAGCCAGCGCTCGAGCGTGGGCACCGAGTAGGTGCGCGTGCTGTGCGCGCCCGGCGGTCGAAACCGCTGCTCGCTCAGCGCACGCAGCGCGGCAGCGAGCTGGCCGTGGGTGAGTACACGGTGCATGAGAGGGCCGATGACCGTGGCGCGATAGATCGCGACGGTCTCGGCGTGGTCGGCGGGGCCGAGGGCCATTCGGACAGATCCTTTCTGCGCCTTGCTGGCGCGCGGTCCTTCTCCGGGATCGGCCGCGTTTTCGGCAGGGATCCTCTCAGGTGGGCTGCAGGATCGGGGCTCCTTGGGGCGAAGGCCATCATGCCGCATGCGCGGCGCCGAAGAAGGCGCGCTGCTCGATCGGCAGCGCTCGAGTCGCCGGGTCCGCGCTTGCCGCGAGCGATGCCGCGACGGCGGCTGCGCTCTTTCGGAGCGAGGCGGCTGGGCCTGGGTCGGGGGCATCCGAAAACAGACGTCGCTGAGCGACGTCGCGCGCCCACCGGCGCAGCGTGGCCCAGCCGGCGACGGCGCTGTCGCCCAGGATCTTCGCCGGGCCCACGCGCCGACGGACCTCGGCCGCCGTCGCGAGCGCCAGCCCCCAGAGCGCGAGGGCGAAGCCGATCGCGGCGGCGCTGTACACGCGAAGGCCGAGCATTCCGCGAGGAACGACGAGCAGCACAGCGCGGCAACTGAGGCAGCGGTAGCGGCGGGCCGTCACCGAGAGCACCTCGGGGCGTTGGTCCGGGCTGGTGGGGCCCCAGACCTGCCGCTCGCGCCTGCCGTGGCCTTGGAGTGTTACCGAGCAGGCTGTTTGATGGCCGGAAGATCCGGCTCTGTGATGGCTATCATCGAGCTGGATCTCCGCTCACCGCGATTGCAGCGAGGCGATGCGTCGGGTGACTGCGGCGGTCGCAGAGCGCCGGCGCTCTCAGTCGATGCGGAGGGGGAGGCGGTCATCGCCGTCGAGGACGGCGTGATAGCGAGCGAGAGCGTCGTCGAGCCGATCGAGGTAGTGGAGCACGACGTCGACGGCGTAGAGGCGAGGGCAAAGCGGATCCGGGTCGCCCGGGTAGCGCGCGGTGAGCGCGTCGCGGGCGAGCGCGAGGGCCGCGACGAGGGCGGCGGCTGCGCTGCCCGCGGCGTCGCCGCGCCGCGTGTCCCCCTCGGCCAAGGGGACGGGGTTCATCCGGCCTCCTCTGCGTCCAGCTGCAGGATGCGGCTCAGGATGTCGCGCTCGACGAGCTTGCGCTTCTTGCGCGCAGCGGCGCGGAGCGCGGCGGTGGTGAGTCGATCGGTGTCGCGCAGGCTGCCAGCGGCCGCCTCGTGCAGCATCGCGATCGCGTCCGAGGTGAAGAGCTCTTTCGTGCAGCCGACTCGGCCGAGACGTACACGCAGATAGTCGGCCGTATCGTCCGGCGTGAGCGGGTCGATGGTCAATCGGTAATGGAGGCGTGAATACAGGGATCGATTGCGGCGCACGCGGAGCCGCTCGCCGAGCTCGGGCAAGCCAAGCAACACGAGCGAAAGCAATGCGCGGCTATCCCAGGCGTAATTAAGGAGTATGTGAAGATGATCGAGTGTGTCCTGATGAAGTAGATGGGCCTCATCGAGGACGAAAACCGGAAATACGCGCTCCTTCGCGAGTTCCTCGACGTGCGTGCTGACCGCGTAGAAGACGTCTCCAGCGGTGCTGCAGCGCGCGAGACCGAGGGCCAGACAGAGCTGGCGATAGAAGTCCCGGCGTCCAAGTGTCACGTTGGCGCAGTAGGTCAAGCGAAACGTCTGCGGCGAAAGGGCATGACGGAGCGCGCGGAGCAGACACGTCTTGCCGACGCCGGGGTCACCGGCGAGCAGCACGCTCTTTCTGGCGTGCACCGCCTCGATGAGCGTCTCGAGGAGCATCTGCTTGGACGGGGGGAGCCAAAGCTCGCCGTCTTCGACCTCCTTGGAAAATGGCTCTGCGGTGAAGCTGAAGTAGCTGCAGAAGTCCATGGTCATCCCTCCTCGTCACCGCGAGGCGTCCGTCCGAGAGCCTTGTCCAGGAGCGTTTTCGGCGGGTCGAAGGGGACGCGCGCCTCGTGAGCGACATCGAGGTTGCAGGCCGGTCGCGGCCGCTGGGCGTTCTTCACCGGATCTACCCGGTGCAGGGCGAAGCGTTTGCCCTCGTGTTCGATCCAGGGCGGCTCGTTCGGCGTGACGAGGCACCTCGACACTGTGACGAGGTGGCCGGCGAGGAAGCCGAGATCGGTCTCCCAGTCCTCCCCATCCATCGAGAGCGTGCTGTCACGCCGCACGCGCCGGCGGGCCTGGGTCGTGAGCGCGTCGCGCAGCTTCCGCTCGTCGAGGTCGTCGGTGACGTGGGGATACTTCTCGTAGACCTGCGCGGGGCACTTGCCGAAGAGCGCCGCGTGCGGTGTGCGGTGGTAGTGCTCGTCGATCCATGCGTAGAGCCGGACGTTGAGGTCGTGGAGCGACCCGAGCGCTCCGATGAAGTCCAGGCACCTCCCGCGCAACGTCCTCCAGAAGCGCTCCATCTTGCCGCGCGCGGGGGCGTCGTACGGGCGGGCGTGGATCAGGGTGGTGCCGAGTCGCTCGCACGCAAGGTGCAAGGTGTGCCCGCGGTAGGTCGAGCCGTTGTCCAGGTAGAGGGCGTCGGGAGCGCCGTGCTTGCGCAGCGCCCGGATGAAGAGCGCCAGCATGTCGACCTCCCGCTCGGCGCTCATCGCCTCGATCGCGAGGATGTACCGGGAGGCGTCGTCGAGCAGCGCGTGGATCCGCACCGGCGCCGGGCTGCCGTTAACGAGGATCGGCGATGCGTGACACACATCGCCGTGCCACAGGGCGCCGGGGTGCTCGGCCTGCCAGCGCAGCCGCACCTTGCCGCCCGTGCGATCGCGCAGCGCGATGCGATCGAGGCTGTGTTCGGCGTACAGCCGTCGCACCGTGGTGGCGGAGATGGCGTCTTTGTCGAGCCGGCCCGCCGCGATCAGGGTGTCGAGGATGAGCGAGACCGAGGCGCTCGGGTGCTCCTCTCGGATATCGAGCAGCATCCGTCGTTGCTCGGGGGTGAGCTCACGCGCCCGGCCTTTGTCCCTACGGGGCTTGGGGCGCAACCCTTCGAGGCCTTCCGCCTTGTACGCGTAATACCAGCGCTCGAGCGTGGGGACGGAGTATGTGCGCGGAGAATGGGCGCGCGGTGGGCGAAACCGCTGCTTGCTCAGGTCGGCGAGCGCTTCGGCGAGCTCTCCGCGGTCGAGCTCGCGGTGCATGAGCGAGCCGATGATCTCGCTGCGATAGAGCGCTACCGCTTCCGATTGGTCCTTCGGCTGGAGGGGGTCTTGCACGTCGTGTCCTTTCCGCGCCGGTGACACCGCACCGGCCGCACAGCCATCCAAGCGCAAGGCGCTCCGCCGACCGAGGATCCAACCGGGTGGGTCCGACATGAGCCCGGCGAGCGGGCCTGTTGCCATCACGCAGCCCGCGCGGCGCCCGCCATGACGGCGGCCTCGGGGACCTCGGCCGCAAAAGGCGCCATCGCGACGAGCGTCATCGCGGCCCGCTCGGCCCGCTGCCGCAGCGATGAAGCGAGGGGACTGGGGCGGACCGCCGCAAAGAGGTGCCCCTGGTCGATGGCGCGTAGCCAGCGCCGCACGGTCACCCAGCTGTCAGCATCGAAGCTGGCGGACCAAGGGCTGACGCGCCGCCGCACATCGATGAGCGCTGCACCGGCGACGCCGACGAGCAGCAGGGCCAGACCGATCGCCGTCGCGGCGAAGTGCCGTCGCGGCGCGACGCCCCGCGGAACGACCGTGATCGCGGCGCTGCAATGGCGGCATCGATAGCGGCGCGCCTCGATCGTGACGAGCCCGCCGCGCTCGCCGGCAGCCAGCGGCCCGCGCACCTGCCGCGACCGCGTTCCGTGACCCCACAGCCCCAACCCGCCCCCCAGCGGGCACCCCGCCGCGCCGCAACGGGGGCAGCGGGCTGGCCGCGCGCGCTCTACGGTGGGCGGGGAACCGAGCCAGCCTTTGACATCGAGGTCCAAATGGACGATCTGTTGAGGGCTCCGCTCTTTCAAGCGATTCGGAGCACGACGGGAGGGGGCACGCGGCCAAACGAGCTCCTCTCGTCGCCTATTTTGTGGCCGGCGCCGCGCCGATGCTCCGCTCCTGCCGCTGACCTACTCCGTTCGTTGCGCCGACGGACGAGGAGTCGTGCTGGTAATTTTCGAGAGGCGAACGGAATGTGCGCTCCCTCTTTTCCTGTGCTCCTGGATTCGACCAACGCGAGCATGCTCAGGAGTAGCTACGCTGAGAATTTTATCGGACTCGGCGCAATGCATGGCCGGGGAGCCCCCTGGCAGCTTGCTGCCCTCGGACACCCCCGTCATCGCACCTGATCCGCCTCGGTGATGGTGTTCTCCGGTGGGTCGAGCACCCTGCCATCAAAGAGCTGGATCGACAGGCGCACCATCGGCATCAACGACGGTGCTCAGTAACACCTTGGAGCCGGATGGCGCCGCCCAGCGGACAGCTCGCAGCGCCGCAGACGGGGCAGCGCGCAGGCCGCGCCTCGACGACCGAGGGCGGCTGCTGCTGCCAGCGCTTGATGTCGATGGCGCTCTGGATAACACTGCGACCGCTTCGATTCCTGGGCACAAGAACCGGAGCACGACGAGGAGGCTGTCCGCCAAGATCAGGTCTCCTCGTCGCCTATTTTGTGGCCGGCACCGCGCCGCTGCTCCGCTCCTGCGATCGGCCTACCCCGTCGTGAGGCGGATGTGGGAGCGACGAGGGGTGGTAATTTTCGAGCGGTAAACGGAAGGGGGCGCCCGCGTGAGAAGGGCTTCTGTGGGCCGACGCAACCGTGCTCAGAGGGAGCCGCGATGAGAATCTTGAGGCGCCGGATGTAATGCATGCATCGCGGCGCTCCGGAATCGTCCCCCCGGGATGCGTACGCGGAGCGAGCACTCTCCTTGATGGCCACCTCTTTGGTCGGACCCCCTCACCATCAAGCAGCATGCTCGGTGCGATGGGCTGCGGCATCAATGAGAGGGCGCGGTAATACCAGGGAGAAGGTCTCGGCCTCCTCGGTGAGGACAGCTTCAGCGATGGCGTCGAGCTCGTCAGGCTCGATCTTGCCCAAGGTGTCGACGGGGCGGGGGCGCCGGTTGGGGGCGGCGGTGCGCTGGCGTTGATCGAGCCGATGCGCTCGCATAGGGGCCGATCAGTGATCGGTTGCCGTCTCCACATTGGGGAGGGGAGGCGCACGCCATCCGTTGGTCCTCGTCCTTGCCAGCGCGGGTGGATGGAGGGACGTCGGTCACCGTTGGGCTGCCTTCGCCATGCTGATAGCTAACTTGATTTGAGTACACACGGGCCCCAGGGCAGCTTGCAGATTGCCGTCGGAATGTTTAGCGAAAGTCGCGGGTGTAACTCCCGCCAGATCGGTCGGAAGATCAAGTTTCTCGTCGCGACAGTATACGATAAACGTTTTCTCTCGTCCCAACGATCCCATAAAAAGACCCAGTTCGAATAGAACGTTGTCGCGCGGGCTATTTCTTGCGGTGTCCCGCTTGTGTACTAGATCGTCAGGGGTAAGAACCAAGACGGCGAACTCGAAATCCACTGCTGCCTTGAGTAAGCTGTCCAGCGTTCCGCTAGAAAGACCGAAAACACCTTGCGACCAAATGGTAGTCTCAGCATGATATTGCAGACCGAGCTGAATGTGCTCTGCGATGGTTATGCCCTCGACAGAAGATCCAACGAATATACGCGGCTTTTGCATTGCTTTTGCCTCTTGTGGGCGTGCTGTGCTTGATGTTTCGATGCTCTTGGTCGGTGGATCGTCCTTCGGCACTGGACCAACGCGCGGAGCATTCCAAATGCTTTCAGGAAGCGCTTGGTCGGGGAAATGTATCGATAACTCACACGATTTGCATTGGGCAACAATGGCGACAAAGTTTGTACTTGGCAATGATCGCGGGCGACGGGCTGGAGTTATGTTGGTTCCACATCGAGGGCACAGGATTGTCTGGGTGTCTCGATAGATAAGACGCGCGGCTTGCGCTTCAGAAAACGTGCAGGCGCGATTGTCGCCGCATGGAATCGCCCGTCCTGCGTTGTCAGCAAGCAGCCAAGCGAGTTCCATCATCGCCCACCCGACGTGCCAAGCGTCAACTGATCGCAGTCGGTACGGTTGGCTCTGCTGGTCGTAGCGGTTGTTTATGATCGCTGCTGACTTCGCGATAATTTCACAGAGAGGATTTCCCTGATCGTTTGCGAAATTCGTCACTGCTTCCGTAGCTGTTCGAAGCTCGGTGGCAAATGCAGGGCACTCGTCCCAGATCTGCTCCGGCAGTTCCTGCCTGCGTGCGTGTGCGGTCAGTGTCGATCCCCACGTGTCTAACCATGTTTGGATACCAATCGCTTTGCGCTCGTCATCGCTCAGCGTGTCGTCGCCTCGATCCCTGATGCGCCATTTTAATATTCTCAAATTGTCGAGCGCAAGCCTTACGCTAACGTGTGTCGGCGAAGCTTCGTTAATAAATGTATTCCATTGCTCCGATATGGCGACGGCGTCGAACTGCTCTAGTGCCTTCTTTCGCCACTCGTCCACGGCCGTTCGGAGTGTGTCTGGTGTCCAAAGGCGCCTGAGCCGGGCTTCCCTGTCCTGCTGTAGCGTCCCACGGCCGAGCGAGATTATACGCTCCACTGCTTTGATCTTCTGGTGTCGGCCGATCGTCGTATCCGAATCGATCATCGCTTTGCCTGTTATTTGTGGATGCACCGAAGCGACAAAGGGGGCAGTGCTCGGCGCCTGCGTTGCGCCGAGGTCACGCAATTAGCATTCGAGTATCTTGGAACAGATGGCGTTTCGGTCGGACGAACAAACGAACGAGGGCCATCCTCGTTGCCGCAATTCCAGCCGCTTCGGATGCGCGACGGTGTGGGCTCGCCACCGGCTAGTGCTAACGTCCGAAGGTGTCTCTCTTGTCCCCGTGCCTGTTCTAGCTATGCTCATAGCTACTCCAACGCTCCGATGCCAGCGGAGATACCGCTCCGTGTCAAGAGGAGGCGCCTCCGGCAAGGCTGCCTCCGGCAGGGCGGCAGGGCAGGCCGGGAGTGCAGGGACCCCACTGACGCCTACATTTGCGCCGTCGCGCTCGCTGACTCGGCTCGCTGGCGGGACCCGGCGTCACAGACTCGGACCCAGGATCCGCCCCGCCCCGGTTCTATGTCGGTCGTGGAACCCTGTGGAACGCCGTGCCCCCGCATTGTCCGCTGCGCCCGCGCCAGTCCGCGGCATTGCTGCGTGAAGCCCTTTCGCGGCTCAAGTCCGTCCAATATGTAACAACGCGTCGCCCCCGATCCGCAACGGATCCCAGCCCCCTCGATCTCGAGCGGCATGATCTAGGAGCGGCTCCCTTGGGTCCCTGCACCCGCATCGCGGCTGGGAGGGTAGCGCGGCGCTTCGCCCCGCCGCTCGGCTCGCCCTCGTGGCGCACCCCGATCGCCCGGTCGGGAGAAGCGTCGGTCGGCTGGACGCCTCGCAACTGTGAACCGTTCACAGTTGCGCGATCGCGGCAACCCCCTGGACCTCGGGTCTCCACCCTGCGACGTATCACAGCTCGCGCGACCTCGAGCACCACGATCTAAGGAAGGTACCGCCATCGGCCGCTGGCCGGCACTACGGTCGGGGGTGGTGCCTCGCCGCTCAGGTCGCCCTCGTGCCTCAGAGCGCGACCGGGAGCAGCATCGACCGGAGGGCGCCCGAGCGTGTGCACCTCGACCGGCGCCGACCCCAGGGCTCTGCACCACAAAGAATAACACCACCCTCGATCTCGAGCCCCATGAGTTAAGGAAGGGGCCACCTTCGGTCCCTGCCCGGCTTCACGGTTGGGGGTAGCTCGGCGCTCCTCCCAGCCGCTCGGCTCGGCCTCGCAGCGCGTACCCCAGCCTACGAGGCTGGCGCTGGGTCGACCGGCAGGGCGCCGGAGCGTAGGGGGCCTTGACTAACGCCGGAGCCTGACCGGCATCAGGCGCTGACGGCTCCCTAGCCGAGAGCACCCGGGTTGCCTTCCGACCTCGGCGTGCGCTTCGGGCGCCCTTCTCATCGTCCCGTCGTTCGTCTTCGGCCGCACGGCCGCGTCGGCTGTTGCCGTCGGCCAGGAGGCCCGTGTTTGGACTCGTCGTGAGGCTCGGGTCCTTGCGTCGGGCGCGCTGCAGGACCGTGCCGCGGCGCTCGTGTGGATCGTGCTGTTCCTTGGAGGTGCCATTGCGAAAGTCTGTGACCCAGGATGACCTGCTGAAAGCATTCGCGACGATCGCCCGCTACTTGGCCGACTCGATGCGAGAGGCGTCGAACGAGAACGCTGCCGGCGACACCAGCCCCGCCTACTACGACGCCCGGACCGCCCCGACGGGGCCGACAACCTTCCGACGCGCCGCCGCCGCGGGGGCCTTCCCGAGCTTCAAGATCGGCCGCAAGCTCATGGCGCGCAGGGCCGACGTGGACGCATGGATCGCGACCGCGTTCGGGCCGTGTGCGGGACCATCGAACAGCTCCCGCAAGTGTCCCTCGTACGCGTCGGCATCGATCAGGCGGACTATGATTTCATGAAATCCATCGTGCTCGTCGAGCGCGGCGGGAAACATGCTCAGTTCCGCATACCACCGGCTCTCCAGCACAGGTGGAAACGGCCGAATGACTACATCAAGCCGGCTTGTTTCGGAGTGCCAGCCCGATCCCGACCGCGGCCGCGCCGATCACGATAGGCAGGGCGCCCAGCGAGGCGCCGACCGTCACGCACCGATTGGCCTCCTCCGTGCCGACGCGCCAGATCATCTCGCGCTGCGTAGCGTCGATCTCGACGCCGGGATAGGAAAGCACCTCTTTCACGCGGGCGAGTCCTATTGCGCGGCCGAGCAGCCCCACCGAGATGGCGCTGAACCCCAGCATCACGGCGACGGCGCCCGGGATCCAGGCAAAGCCGCGCGCCTTCATCGACAGCATCGCCGCCCCGACAAGGCCGCTCCCGATGCCGACCGTCCCGGCCAGGAGGGCGAGCCACGCCGCCCACCCGCACCCCTTGAACGCTTCCAGCACGCCAAGCATGCTGCCTGCTAGCGCAGCGCCGGCGCAGAGGGAAGCGTCAGGTCGCCGCATGGGGCTCCCTGCTCGTGCTCACCGAGCGCAGGCCAAGGCCGGCTCCCTGAGCGTCGCACAACCACGGACGAGCTCAGGCGGCGCAGGTTCAGCTCGGCATCAGCAGGCTGCGCGCCTCGGTGCGCAGCACGATGGCCTGTCCCAGGCTCTGGATGGCCTCGGCCGGCACATCGAGGAACCCTGCCTGGAAGAGGCTGTGCTGGACGCCGAGCACGTCGGCCGCCTCGGAGCTGAGCTTGACCCGCACTCCGGCGAGCTTGAACGAGTCGCTGTCGAGGTAGAGCTGCTCCACCTGGCCGATCACGCGTCCCTCGGCGTCGACCACCGAGTGCCCCCGCACATCCTGCTCGTACGTCAATCGCATGGCGCTCTCTCCGCGCATCGTGGAAGCATCACTCAGGCCATCCGGCCGCCACCGCGTCGTATCCCCCGCGCCCACTGCGGCGAGCGCGCCGTGATCAACCCGGATGCCGCCCCAGGGCGGCGGGCGCCGCCTGCCTAGCCGCGCAGCGCAGCCGTCGCCTGGGGCCGCAGCGCCGGGCGCGGACGTTTCGCCATCTCGGCCTTCCTGGGCACGGACGGCCTGGCGTCGGCTCTCCAGGGCTGGAAGCGCTCGTCTTTCCACATCACGAGGCCGCCCAGCAGGGGCGCCTCGGGGCCCGCCTCGTCGTCAGACCGCAGCCAGACGAGCGGGCGCGCCTCGAAGACGGGCTTTGTGCACGCGATGTCCTCGAACGCCGCGGACCAGGAGCCGGTGTTCCCGAAGAACACCCCGGCTTCCCAGCTCCCCTCCGGGTTGTGGGTGTGCCCGAAGATCACGGCCTTCGCGCCGTGCGCCTTGGCCACGGACCGCGCCGCCTGGTTCACGCCCTTCCAGACCGCATCGAGCGTGGGCTTCGGGACCGCGCACTCGTAGGCGGCGAGGAGCGTCGGCGCGAGCAGCGCCGCCGCCGTGAACCCCTCCGGCATCCAGCACAGGCACGCGAGCGCGGCGAGGATCCCGACCAGCGCGAGCCCGAGGCGATCCAGCCAGAGCTCGCGGGCCACGCGGCCAAGACAGTCCTCGGCAGGCCGCGCGAACAGCCGCGCGTGCTTGACCACCGCGGGGAAAGGCGCGCCCGTCTCGCGGGCGGCTGCGACGAGGCCCGCGCGCCGGAGCGCCCGGCAGCTCGGGTCGCGCCGGCGCACGAGCTCGATCATCGTGCGCAGCGCCCCCACGCCGAACGCGAGCACGAGCGAGCGGCCAGAGAACAGGTAGTACCGCGTCCAGTGGGAGAGATAGCCGAAGCCCGAGAGCATGAACGACGAGTCGACGTGCGGGTTGAAGTACCCCATGCGCGACACGAGCAGGCGGCTCACGAGCGAGCCCATCGTCGGCTGGATCTCCCCCGGATTCCGGCCGAACGGCGCCATCGGGTGGCGATAAGAACAGTACGAGTCGTACTGATTGCCGTGCTCGACGATGACGCCATCGTGCGTGCGGTGGAACCAGGCGCGGAAGGCCACCCGCGCCCCGAGCGTCGCGCGGAGCTCCTCCTCGTTCGAGCTCCCCGGCGGGGCGCCGTCCCGGGCGGCGAGCTCGCGCATGGCCGCGTCGACGACGCTCCGCTGCACCGCCTCGCGCACCTCGGGCAGCGTGAGCTGGATGTCGTGGTTGCCCGCCACGAAGACCACGGTGTGCCCGTCCGCGACGATCCGGCCTACGGCCTCGACGAACACCGGGTGATCGCGAAGGATGGCCTCCATCGCCGGCACGGCGTGCTCGGCGGTGCGCGGCAGGTCGTGGACCACGCTCTCGTTGCCGATCACCCGCGGCGCATCCAGGTCGAAGATGTCGCCGTTCAGGACCAGCGTGAGCTCGTCGCGCTGCGCGCCGTGCCCCGCGGAGCCGCCCGTCCCCTTCCGGACCTCTCCCCGGAGCGCGTCGAGCATCGCCGCAATCTCCCCGTCCGGGGAGTACGGCGCCTGCCGATAGCGCATCCAGAGACCGTCGGTCGGCTCGAGCTCACAAAGATGGATGTCCGAGATAGCCACCGTGTGATGCATCGGCGGGAAAACTGACATGAGCACGTCTCCACGCCAGCCACAGGACCGTCAAGACTTGGTGTCACAGGACGTGGAGAGCGCCCTGCTGCAGTGCGCCCGGAGCGTGATCTGACGCGCAAACACGCTCAGCACACATATTCGCCACGGTGCATTCCCGTGAATGTCGCGCGCCTGCCACGGACGATATCGAAAGCACAGGCGCACGAGCAGCATTGAGATCTCGGCTCCGGAATTCTCACGGAGAGCAGCCGAGCGAGCAGACCCCATCTGGTTGGGGCTCAGTCGAACCGGAACACAGGATGTTGTGTGTCCCCCGTGGCGACGCGCAGGCCTGGCGAGCTCGACGAGCGGACCCAGCGTTGCGGGAGGCCGCGGGCGGGATGCTCCGCCGGGGGGCGTGCGAGCCCTGGCGGCGCCGTCCTCTGGTACGATCCACACTGGCAAGGCGAGGTGGACGCAAACGGTACTGGCTGGACGGACTGCTGAGCTCGTGGGGTGTCCCGGAGGGAGCTCCGCGAGGGCGTGAGGGAGAGGTGACCATGTCGACCCATTTCATCGGCGGCTGCTGGGTGACCGGCACGGGCGAGCCGTTCGCGAGCCGGAACCCCGTGACGCAGGCGATCGTCTTCGAGGGGCGCGCGGCGACCGAGGAGCAGGTCGACGCGGCCGTGACGGCGGCGCGCGGGGCGTTCGGGGCGTGGCGCGATCGCGGCGTGGAGGAGCGGACGGCGCTCGTGAAGCGGTTCGCCGGGCTCCTGGGCGAGCACAAGGCCCGGCTCGCGGACGTGATCGGGCTGGAGACGGGCAAGCCGCGCTGGGAGGCGCTCACCGAGGTCCAGACGATGATCGGCAAGATCGACGTGTCGCTCATGGCCTGGCGCGATCGGACGGGCGAGCGTCAGGCCGAGGCGGGCGACGCGACGGCCGTGGTGCGGCACCGGCCGCACGGCGTGGTCGCGGTGCTGGGACCCTACAACTTCCCGGGCCACCTGCCGAACGGCCACATCGTCCCGGCGCTGATCGCGGGCAACTGCGTTGTGTTCAAGCCCTCGGAGCTCACGCCGAAGGTCGCGGAGGAGACCGCGCGGCTCTGGCAGGAGGCGGGCGTCCCGGCCGGGGTGCTCAACCTGGTTCAGGGGGGGAAGCGCACCGGCGTCGCGCTCGCCGGTCACCCGGGCATCGACGGGCTCTTCTTCACGGGGAGCTCCGGCACGGGCAACGCCCTGCACCGGCAGCTGGCGGGTCGCCCGGAGAAGATCCTCGCCCTGGAGATGGGCGGCAACAACCCGCTCATCGTTCAGGACGTCGCGAACACCGAGGCGGCGATTCACCATATCCTGCAGTCGTCCTTCATCTCGGCGGGCCAGCGGTGTACGTGCGCGCGGCGGCTTCTCGTGCCGGCGACGCCGGAGGGCGACGCGCTCCTGGCGCGCCTCGTCGACGCGGCGTCCCGGCTCAAGGTGGGCAGGTACGACGACGCGGAGCAGCCGTTCATGGGCGCGGTGATCTCGCTCGAGGCCGCGGATCAGCTGCTCGCGGCGCAGGCGCGGCTGCTCTCGCTCGGCGGCGAGGCGCTGCTGGAGATGCGCCGGATCGAGGAGGGAACGGCGCTGCTGTCGCCGGGCGTCCTCGACGTGTCGGCGATCAAGGAGCTCCCGGACGAGGAGGTTTTCGGGCCGATGCTGCAGGTGCAACGCTACGAGAGCTTCGATGAGGCGCTGTCGCTGGCCAATCGCACGCGGTATGGGCTCGCCGCCGGGTTGATCTCGGATCGCAAGGACCTCTACGAGCGGTTCTGGCGGGAGTCCCGGGCGGGTATCGTCAACTGGAACAAGCCGCTGACGGGCGCGTCGAGCGCCGCGCCGTTCGGCGGTATCGGCAGCAGCGGGAACCACCGGCCTAGCGCGTATTACGCGGCGGACTACTGCGCGTATCCGGTCGCGGGGCTGGAGGCGGCAACGGTGGCGCTGCCAGGGCAGCTGGCGCCGGGGATGCGGCTCCACTAGGGGGCAACGGCCGCCGGGGAGAGGGGGGATACGACCGATGGGTCGATAGGGGGGTCAGGGAGCGGAGCTCTGGGAGCCTAGCTCTACCGGGATGGCGGTGAGGCCGCGCATGCCGGGGTTCATGCGCCAGGTCAGCGGCCCAGGGGCCAGCTCGGCGTCCGGGAAACGGCGCAGGAACGTGGAGATGGCAGCCTGAGCCTCCACCCGGGCCAGCGCGGAGCCGGCACAGTAATGCACGCCCAGGCCGAACGAGATGTGACGGATGTCCGTGCGGCGGAAATCGAGCCGATCGGGGTCGGGGAACTGCGCGGGATCGCGGTTCGCCGCGCCGAGCACCAGGAAAGCACGATCGCCCTTCGGGATCCGCACGCCGTCGAGCTCGATGTCGTCGAGCGCAATGCGGCTCATCCACTGCACCGGAGAGTCGTAACGGAGCAGCTCCTCCACCGCCGGGGCGATGAGCGACGGAGAGTCGCGCAGCGCCTCGCGCTCGGATCGGTGAAGGAGAAGCGCGAGCAGACCGTTGCCGATGAGGTTCTTCGTCGTCTCGTGACCGCCGAAGAGCAACATGCAGCACGTCGAGAGCAGCTCCTGCTCGCCGAGGATCATGCCCTGCTCCTCCGCCACCAAGAGCTGGCTGAGCAGGTCGTTGCCAGGGCTCTGCCGGCGGGACGCGATCACGCCCCGGAAATAGTCCTCGAGCTCGGTCACGGCGCTCAGCGCGCCCCCCGCGATCTCCAGCGTGGGGCGGCCCGCGCCAAGGAAGCCGCTGAGCGCGTTGGACCAGCCCTTCAGCCGGTGCCGATCCTCGACGGGCACGCCGAGCACCTCGCCGATCACGAGCAGCGGCAGGAGGTCGCCTAGATCGCGGAGGACATCCATCCGACCCGCCGGGGCGACCGCATCGAGCAGCTCGTTGACAAGCACCTCCACCCGCGAGCGCAGCCCCTCGACGAGCCGCGGCACGAACGCCTTGTTGATGAGCGAGCGGATGCGCGTGTGCTCCGGCGGATCGAGCAGCAAGGCCCACGACGCGAGGTTGCGGCGCAAGGGCTCGAGCCGCTGCCGCACCTCTTCAGGCAGCTTCGTCACGAAGGCGCTGGAGCGCTTCGCCGACAGGCGCGGGTCGCGAAAGCCCGCCGCGACCTGATCGTAGCGCGTGATGAGCCAGCCGTTGTAAGCCGCGCTGAAGTACACGGGCGCCTCCTGGCGCAGCCTCGCGTACACGGGGTACGGGTTCGTGAGGGTCTCCGGCGACTGGAGGCGAAAGGGATCGAGATCAGCGTCCGCCGCTGGATTGGCCGCGGGCGGTGCGTCGGGCTTCGGTGCGTCGGGCGAGTTCATCGAGCCAGGGTACGACGGTCACGCCCGCTTGGGAACCGGCGCGACCCACGCGCACGCAAGCCATCCGTAGGCCGGCGCGCTGTCCGCCGACGGGTTGGGCAAGGTGATGGCCGGGCAGGCGATGGCCGGGCGTGCGAGGAGGCCGGCCTCCCCGCGCGCGGCCCGGCCGCGCAGGCCTAGACCCAGAGCTTGATTCCGCCGAGCAGGCCAGCGACGTTGTCCACCACGGCGACGTTCTCGGGCAGCCGCGAGGCATCGAGCAGGCGCGCGTTGCCGCCGCCGAGGTAGAGCTTGCGGTAATTGAAGATCGGCTCGAGCTGCGCGATCATCTTGCGCACGCGCTTGTTCCAGCGCTTCGGGCCGATGCGCTTGCACTCGGCGTCGAACACGCGATCCTCGTACTTCAGGTCCCTCTTCCCGTAAGGGTGGTGCCCGAGCTCGAGGTTCGGCACGTAGCGGCCATCGATGTACAGGGCGCAGCCGAGCCCCGTGCCGAAGGTGAGCACCATCTCGAGCCCCTTGCCCTCGATGACGGCGAGCCCCTGGATGCCCGCGTCGTTGGCGACGCGAACAGGCTTGCCAAGGCGACGCTCGACGGCCTCGCCGAGCGGGTAGCCCTTCCACTTCTCGTTGTCGAGGTGCGGCGCCGTCTTGGTCACGTTCTCCATCACGACGCCGGGGAAGCCGATCGAAACCCGATCGAACTCCCCTTGCACGCGGGCGAGCTCGTCGATGACATCGAGGATGGGATCGGGCGAGGCCGGCTGGGGCGTCGGCACCCGCAGGCGATCCGACGTCGGATTCCCCTGCTCGTCGAGGACGATGGACTTGATCCCCGTTCCGCCGATATCGATACAAAACGTGCGCATGAATCCCTCTGTCTCCCCCCGCAGCTCTTCCGTCGGGGCCGCCGCGGGTGCACTCAGGCGCCCGCGTTTGCGGCGGACATAATCTAGAGCTCTGGCTGCGCGTCAACTGCCGCCGCAACGGCGCGCGTCCGCTCGGGCCACGGCGCTTCCTGCGGCCACCGCCCTGCGCCCCGCGCCAGCGCCCGCCAGCGCGCTGGCCGCACCCGCCGGCTCCCCGGCCGCTGCACCATCGGCCCCCCAGGGCGGCGCTCTGCTCTACGGAGAGCCGCAAGCGTCGCAGGCGACGTTGGGCGGCAGCGCACCGTTCACGAGCCCGTCGAGCCAGCGCACAAGGCGCGTCCCGCGCGACTCGATGGTGTAAAATTCCGGCCGCCAGAGGATGCAGTGCTCGCTGCCGGCAGCAAGGAACGACCTGAAGTTCGCCGTCGAGGCCTCGATATCGGCGACCGATGCCTTCATGGCATCCGACCACTCCTGGACGCCGCCGCCGCCCATCACGTGGAAGAAGAAGGCCTGGTTCTCATCGTAGACGGTGTTGAACTGCGACAGGCGCATGTCGGGGTAGTGGGCGCCTATCTTCTCGTAGAGCACAGGCAGCCGCACGAGCTCGGCCAGATCGAGGCCGGGTATCCACGTCGGATAAGCGCGCTCGGGCTTCCAGGACGGAAAACTGTCCCTGAAGAAGGTCTCGGTGATGATCCCTGCGCCGCTGTCGGCGAACTGAACGACGGACGCGCCCTTGTAGTGCTCCCGCAGGTGCGCGGACCAGAGGATCGCCCCATATGCGCCCGCGCTGCAGCCCGTCACGAAGATCTTCTCTGGCGCGGGGACGTTCTCGTAGATCCAGGTGAGCACCGCGCGGACGTTGACGGCGCCCTTGTGCTGGATGGTGACGGCCTGGCTCCCCTCTCCATACGTGACCACGTTGTCGCCCCAGTGGACGTCCCCGGTGCAGTAGGGGACATAGACATGGTGCCAGTCCCTGAAGGGGTTGTCCGGGTTCTCATGATCGTAGATGCCGGTCGTCAGGGAGTCCTCTCCGACCGTCTCCTGGAAGAGCGATCCCGCAGCCGAGCAGGTGGCGGCGTTCCAGCACGCGCCGCCGCCGCGGAACTCGACGATGAGGCGATCGACGGTGCCTGGACGGACGAAGTACTTGAAAGGATCGCCGCGAGCGCACGTCGTCTTCCCGCCCGGCACGATGGTGTTCCAGCCGGACGAAAGGCTCAGGATTCCGGCCTGCGGCGCGCTGCTCGGGCCCTCATGCTCGGCGGACGAGCCATCACAGCCGGCGGCGGCGAGCAGGCAGATCAGGAGTTGAGCCTGGAGGAGCGGGAAGAGTTTGAATCGCATCAGGGATGGAGAACTGCGCTCCAGGATTCGTGGGCTCCACCCGTCGGGGGCGGCCGCGGGGCGCGGCTCTCGCGTCATGGCAGAGGGGCGTGCTCTGCCCAGACCTGCGCCGCGGCGTCGCTGACCGCGCGGCGGATCGACCCCTCGTCGAGGCGGGCGCGGTCGCGCGGCGCGAGGGCGGCGCAGATGCCCAGCGCGACGAGGTAGAGGGCGCCGATGAGGCCAATCCAGCGCAGGCCGGACGCGCCCAGGCGTGAGATGATCTCGATGGGCACGATCTGCGCGCGGATCTGGACGGCGCCGATCACGAGCACAGCGCGATCTCCCTCCTGGAGCTCGATGTCGACCGGGCCCGTCAGCAGGCGCGCGAGCCCGTCGGCGCCGTGGAGGCGCGCCCGCGTTCGCCGCGGTACGTGCAGCACGTAGCGGGCGCCGATCACCTCCGCGATGACCGGGGCCGCTCTATCGAGCTCTCCCGACGGCACGCGCACGATGGACGCGGGCGTGTCGCCGATGTGCGCGCGCCCCTCGGCGAGCACGTGGCGGACGCCCAGCACGTCCTTGCCTCGGACGGCGACGAGCTCCAGCGCGCGCCGCGCGGAGGCGCTCGCCGCGGCCGACCGCGACCTCCGGTCGCTGACGGGTTCGGCCATCGATGCCTCATTAGGCCCTTTCGCCATACTCTCCAGCCCCCTTCGTCGGCCATGGGCAGGGCTCGACTCGACATGTCACCTGAAGACCTGCCCCCGGCGGCGCCGCCCCGCGCGCTTCCGCATCACTCCCCTTCCCTGGCTCCTCTGGCATGGAGCGTTCCGTGGCCGAGCGCGCAGGGACGTGGCGGCCCGACGGTCCGTGCCGGCCCGTGAGGTCGACGAAGGAGGCGCCCTGCGCCCGTGCGCCGCGGCTCGACAGGGGCCCCCTGTTCGGCGCGCCTCCGCCGCTCCGGGCGCGGCGCGCGCGACGCGGCGCGCTGTCTCGCCGGCGCGTCACCCTATTTCGTGGCGCCCTCCCCGCGCTGGTGTAGATCGCCGCCCGTGAGGAAGCGCCCCCTCGGCAAGACGACCCTTCAGGTCTCGGAGCTCGCCCTAGGCACCTGGGGACTCTCCGGCGACGGCTACGGTCCGGTGGCCGACGTCGAGGTCGATCGCGTCATCGACCGCGCGCTCGCGGTCGGCATCGATACCTTCGACACCGCCGACGTCTACGGCCGCGGCGAGATGGAGCGCCGCCTCGGCAAGCGGCTCCAGGGCGCCGGCACGACGTTCGTCGTCACAAAGATCGGCACCGTTCGTGACGGCGACCCCCCGACGAAGCAGTTCGACCCGGCCCACCTCCGCACCGCGTTCGAGCGCTCGCAGGAGCGGCTCGCCCGCGAGGTCGTCGACGTCGTCCTGCTCCACAACCCGACCGTGGCCGCGATGCAGGCGAAGGAGCCCCTCGCCTACCTGAAGGAGCTCAAGCAGGCCGGGAAGATCCGCGCCTTCGGCGTGAGCGCCGGCTCCGCGGACGTCGCCCGCTCCGCGCTCCGCGACGAGGTCGACGTCATCGAGCTCGCCTACAACGCCTTCCTCCCCGGCGACCTCCACGAGGTCGCGGGCGACGTCTCCGAGGCCGGCGCGGGCGTCCTCGCCCGATCGGTGCTCGCGCACGGGCTGCTCGCCGGCCAGTGGAGCGTCGATCGCGAGTTCTACCTCGACGATCACCGCTACCAGCGGTGGACCCGCGACGAGCTCAGGACCCGCATCCGCCAGCTCGACGCGCTCAGGCCGCTGGTCACGGGCCCCGTCGTCTCGCTCCGCTCGGCGGCCCTGCGCTTCGTCCTCGCGAACCGCCTCGTCTCGTCCGCCGTGCTCGGCCCCCGCTCGGTCGCCCAGCTCGACCAGCTCGTCCGCGAGGCGGGCATGCCCCCCTACCTCCGCGACACGGCGCTGACGGATCTCGCAGGTCGCCTCAGGCAAGCCGGGATCGAGGTGTGAGCAGGATGGACCGGAACGACAGGGAGCTCGACGAGATCGTCCGCATCGCGCGCGCCGCGGCGGCGATCGTGATGGACGTGTACGCGACGCCGTTCGCGGTCGAGATGAAGGGCCCGGGCGACCCGGTGACCCGCGCCGATCGCGAGGCGAACACGCTCATCTGCAGCGCGCTCGAGGCCGCGTTCCCCGGCGAGGCGATCCTCGCCGAGGAGAGCGTCCCGACCGGCGACGAGCTCGCCGCGCGCCTGCGGAAGGAGCGGGTGTTCTTCGTCGACCCGCTCGACGGTACGCGCGAGTTCGCGGACAGGAACGGCGAGTTCGCCGTGATGATCGGGCTCGCGGTCCGCGGCCGCGCGGCGCTGGGCGTCGTCGTGATGCCCACGACCGGCGACGCGCTGGCCGGCCGCGCCGGCGAGGGCGGCTTCGCCTTCCTCGAGGCGAGCGACGGCAGCCGCCGCCCGCTCCAGGTCTCCGCCGTGAGCTCTCCGGCCGACGCGACGCTCATCGTCTCGCGCTCGCACCGGCCGAAGGAGCTCGAGCCGCTCCTCGCGCGGCTCGGCATCTCCAAGGTCGTCCCCTGCGGCTCCGTCGGCGTGAAGATCGCCCGGATCGCGACGGGCCAGGCCGACCTCTACCTGCACGGCGGCGGCGGCGCCAAGCTCTGGGACAGCTGCGCGCCCGAGGCCGTGCTCCTCGGGGCGGGCGGGAGCTTCACCGATCTCTCGGGCGCGCCCATCGACTACAACGGCCCCGGGCTCAAGCTCGGGCGCGGCATCATCGCCTCGAACGGCGCCCTCCAGGCCGCCGTCGTCGCCGCGGCGAGGTCGGAGCTCGGCTGAGGCGCGATGCGGGGGCAAGCCGAAGTCGTCATCATCGGCGCGGGGATCATGGGCCTCGCGATCGCCTACAACCTCGCGCGGCACCACGGCATCACCGACATCGTCGTCGTCGAGCGGAGCTACCTCTGCGGAGGCGCCAGCGGGCGCAACGGCGGCGGGGTCCGGGCGCAGTTCTCGAGCGAGGGGAACATCCGGCTGATGCAGGAGAGCATCCGCATCTGCCGCGATTTCGCCCGCGAGATGAAGATCAACATCTGGTTCCGGCAGGGCGGCTACCTGTTCCTCGTGCGCAGCGAGGAGGGCCGCCGGACGCTCGAGAAGAGCGTCGCCGTGCAGAACGCGTGCGGCCTCGGGACGCGGATGCTCACCGCCAACGAGGCCCGCGCGATCGTGCCGGAGCTCTCGACAGACGGCGTCGTGGCCGCGAGCTACAACCCCGACGACGGCGTCGTGTTCCCCTGGCCGTTCGTCTGGGGCTACGCCGAGCGCGCGCAGAAGCTCGGCGTCGACATCGCCACCTTCACGAACGTCCTCGGCTTCCGCACGCAGGGCGCGCGGATCGACGCCGTTGTCACCGATCGCGGCGAGATCCGGACGCACCGGGTCGTCAACGCGGCCGGCGCGTGGAGCCCCGAGATCGCGCGCATGCTCGGCGTGGAGCTGCCCAACCACCCGCACCGCCACGAGATCTGCTCGACCGAGCCGCTGAAGCCCTGGCTCGGCCCGCTCGTCGCGGATCTCTCGAACGGCCTCTATTTTTCCCAGTCGATGCGCGGCGAGATCGTGGGCGGCATCTCCAACGAGGACGTCCCCGAGGGCCTCGACATGGGGTCGAGCCACAGGTTCCTCGCGCTGTACGCGCGGGCGCTCGTCTCCACGTGCCCCCTCCTCGGCAGCGTGAAGGTGCTGCGGCAGTGGGCCGGCTGTTACGATCTCACCCCGGACCAGAACCCCATCGTGGGCGGGATCGACGAGGTCGAGCACTTCTACCAGGCCTCCGGGTTCATGGGGCACGGCTTCATGATCGCGCCCGTCATGGGCAAGCTCCTCGCGCAGCACATCGCCGAGGGCACCACCCTCCCCCTGTTCGATCGCTGGAACCTGCGGCGCTTCAAGGAGGGCCGGCTCCTCAGCGAGGCGATGATCATCGGCTGAGCGCCCGCGCCCGCGGCGCGGAGGCTGACCTCGAGCGGCGCGCCCCGCGCTCCCCCGGCGCCTCGCGCTTCGCCTATACTCGCGCCCCTCGCTCATGGGTCACCTCGTCCTCGTCACCGGCTGCTCGAGCGGCATCGGCCTCGCGACCGCGGTCGCGTGCGCGGCCGCGGGCCACCGGGTCATCGCCACGATGCGCCGCCCCGAGAAGGCCGGCGCGCTCCTCGCCGCCGCCGGCGCGCGGGGCGTCTCGCTCGAGATCGAGCAGCTCGACGTCGCCGCGGAGGGCGCGCCCGACCGGGTCCGGGAGATCCTCCAGAAGCACGGCCCTGCCTACGCCCTCGTCAACAACGCCGGCATCGCGGTCGGCGGCGCGTTCGAGGAGCAGGCGGACGGCGACATCCGGGCGCAGTTCGAGACAAACGTCTTCGGGCTCATGGCCGTGACGCGCGCGGTGCTCCCGGCGATGCGCGCCGCGGGGCGAGGCCGCATCGTCAACGTCTCGAGCATCTCCGGGCTCGTCGGCCTCCCCGGCGTGAGCGCCTACGCGGCCACGAAGCACGCCGTCGAGGGCTTCAGCGAGGCGCTGCGCTGGGAGCTCGCCCCGTTCGGCGTCCACGTCTGCCTCGTCGAGCCCGGCACCTTCAAGACCGAAATTTTCTACGAGAACCAGCGGCGCGGCGCCCATGTCTCACCCGACGGCCCTTACAGCGCGATGACCAGGGCGATCGAGCGGCTCGTCCTCGAGGACGCCGCCAAGGCGCGGCCGCCCGCCCCGGTCGCGGCGGCGATCCTCCGCCTCATCGACGACGCCTCGCCGCCGTTCCGGACCCTCGTCGGCCGGGACGCACGGGCGCTCGTCGCGCTGCGCCGTGTCATCCCCGACCGGCTCTTCGCCACGGGGATCCGCCGGCTCGTCTTGGCGCCGCGCTCGCGTTGACACGTTCTCTGGCGGCGAATAGCGTCGGCTTCGCCGTTTCCATGACGGAGCGGCGCCACGTCGTGGCCGAAGGGGGGCCGCGCCCCCTGCCGCGCGCTGTTTTTGTCCACTTTCGTCCCCTCAGGCTAACGAAGGCTAGCCGCTGACCGCCTCCCCCGAAGCGCACCGTGCGACGGCGAGGTCAGGCCGGCAGCATCACCGAGGTCCCGGAGGAAACACCATGTCCCGCTCAGCACGCAGCATCCTGCCGCTCCTTCGCTCGCTCCTCCTGGGGGCCGCCACCGCGTCGTCGATGGCGCTCTCCGCAGGGCTCATCGTCGGGTGCGGCGACGAGAACGACCCCGAGACGCACGTCAAGCGGCTCGACGACCCGGCCACGCTCACCGCCTCCGTCAACAGGCTCGTCCAGTTCTTCGAAGACGCGATGACGCGCGACAACAAGGACCGGAACGGCCCGACCGTGAAGCCGCTCCTCGACAAGATCATCGAGCCGATGACGCAGAAGTGCGTGGCCGGCGATCTCGACGAGCGCACGAACTCGAAGCTCATCAAGTTCATCTCCGACACGAGGGACCCGCGCGGCGAGGCCTGCCTCATCAAGGCGCTCAAGGACTACAAGCCCGAGTCGACCGAGGAGGACGTCCGCTGGGCCGTGCGCGGCCTCGGGGCGATGAAGTCGGAGAAGGCCGCCGAGCCGCTCATGGCCGTCTTCACGAAGCTCCAGCACGGCAAGGCCAAGGGCTCCACGATCTCGCGCGACGTGCACGACGCGATGGTCGACATCAACAGCAAGTCCTGGGAAGACGGGCTCATCACGATGGTCGGGCGCCCGATCAACGACCCGAAGGACCCCGTCACGATGCGGAACGAGCTGTTCTGGCAGATCACCGCCGCGGAGCTGCTCGGGTGGCAGCGCAGCGAGAAGGCGGTCGTGCCGCTGCTCAAGGTGGTGCTGTCGCCGGTCAAGGCGGACGCGGCCACGACCGCCATCCTCGCGCTCACGAAGATCGGCAAGCCCGCGATCCAGCCGGCGATCGCGCTGCTCCAGGGCGACCAGAAGGAGCTCGTCGAGTACTCGAAGGTCGAGAACCTGAAGGGCGCCGGCGGCGACAAGGCGAGCGCGGAGCAGAAGAAGGCCGCGGAGACCGCCCACGTGGCGGCGGCCGCGCTCGTCCTGGCGACGATCGGCCGGCAGGAGTCGACGCAGCCGCTGCTCGCGGCGCTCGAGAAGGCCGAGGACGTGCCGCGCGTCATCATCGCGCGCGAGCTGACAAAGGTGCCGAAGACGCCGGAGACCCTCGCGGCCTTCCAGGCGGCGTACGACAAGACGCCCGCGGGGCTCGAGATGCCGCCGGCCGGCATCAACGGGCGGGTGATGCTCGCGGAGGCGGCGAGCAACTTCTTCGACGCGAGCCTCGTGCCGTGGCTCGTGAAGACCGGCCTCGAGGCGCGCGGCGAGGAGGACGACGTCGCGGCGATCCGCGAGGTCTCCCTGCAGACGGCGCTCAAGCTGATGAAGCCCGACCAGGTCGCCGACGTCGACCGGCTCGCGGGCACCCGCACGAGCGGCGGCGGCACGGTCGGCAAGTCCATGGAGAAGGAGGTCAAGATCGCGAAGGACCTGCTCGGGGCCTGCGGCACCAAGCTCGAGTGTTACGTCGGCAAGCTCGGCGACCCGGCGTCGCAGGCGAACGAGACGCAGTTCCAGGGGATCAAGTCCGCCTACATGACGGGCGTGCTCGGCACCCCCGAGGTCCGGCAGCAGATCATCGACGCCATGCCGAAGATCTCGAACGCGGCCGTCCGCTTCGTCGCGGTCTCGGTCATCGACGCCCTCTCGCCGAAGGGCGACGCCGAGGTCGCGACAAAGCTGCAGAAGATCGTCGATGAGGGCGAGGCCTCGAAGGACGCCCAGAAGATCGCCGGCAACGCGCCGTTCAAGACGGTCATCTACCGCCTCAGCGCCCGCGCACAGTGACCGACGCGGCGCCGCGCGCCCCAGCCCGCGGTCGGCCGCGGGCGGGGGCGCGTGAGGCGCGCGTGAGACGCGCGGCGACACGCCGTCCCTTCCAAATTTTCCCTTGATCGGCGCCTTTCGGGCGCGATGCTTGTGCGACGCTCGCGCAACGCTCGACCAGCGCGCCTGACGCCCGGTTTTTCCTGGCGTCGCCGCCATCTTGACGGTTTACTCCGGCCCCTTCTCAATGGGGTCTTCCTGGCTGAACGAACCATGATCGTGCTCGAGGTAACCCAGGGTCTCGCTGCCGGGCGCACCTTCGAGCTCCAGGGCGAGCTGATCACGCTCGGGCGCTCGTCGGACAACCGCGTCGTCCTCGACGATCGCCACGTCTCCGGGGCGCACGCGCGCATCGTGAGCGGCGCGGACGGGGTGATCCTCGAGGATCTGCGCTCGACGAACGGAACGAGCGTGACGCGGCGGGGCGAGCGGCTGGAGCTCGGCGCGGGGCGCAGCGCGATCGCCCTCCAGACGGGGGACGTCATCGAGCTCGGCTCGGGGGACGCGGTCACCCGGATGGTGGTGAAGATCCCGGAAGAGGCCGACGACGCGCGGGTGGTCTCGATCCGCCGCCTCGACGAGATCGAGCCTGCCGAGGCGAAGATCGAGCGCGATCCGAGCGCGCTGTCGGCGATGTACGCGGCGCAGAAGCGCATCGGCGCCGCGAACGACCTCGACGAGGTGCTCGCCGAGATCGCGGACGCGGTGCTCGCGCTGGTGCCGAGCTCGACGCACGTCACGGTGGTGCTGCGCGACGACGATCAGGAGCCGGGCGCGGCGCCGACGGCGTTCGTGCCGGTGCTGACGCGGGTCCGGTCCGCATCGGGCAGAGGGGGGCCGCCGGCGGGGCCGGTCCCGATCACGCGCAGCGTGTACCGGAAGGTGATCAAGGAGCGGGCGGCCGTGCTCGCCGCCGACGCGCCGATCGAGGTCGGGCAGAGCGAGTCGCTGATGGGCGCCTCGATCCGGAGCACCCTCGCCGTGCCGCTCTGGAAGGGCGAGGAGATCATCGGCGTGCTCCAGGCCGACAACCGGAGCGTGCCCGGGATGCTGAACGCGGGCGACCTGGAGACGCTGCTCGTGCTGGCGGCCAACGCGTCGCTCGCGGTGGCGAACGCCCGGCTCATCAAGCGGCTCGTGCTCGCGGAGGAGCGGCTCCAGAAGGAGAACAGCTTCCTCAAGGGGCGCGAGGAGCGGCGCCGGGGCGGGGGCGGCGGCGCGGTCGACATCATCGGCAACAGCGACGGGATGCGCAAGGTCATCGGCCAGCTCGACAAGGTGGTCGACACGCGCGTCACGGTGCTGATCGAGGGCGAGACGGGCACGGGCAAGGAGGTCATCGCCGCCGCCGTCCACTACCGCTCCCGCCGCCGCGACAAGCTGTTCGTGGCGCAGAACTGCGCTGCGCTGGCCGAGAGCCTCCTGGAGAGCGAGCTCTTCGGCCACAAGAAGGGGTCGTTCACGGGCGCCACCGAGGAGAAGAAGGGCCTGTTCGAGATCGCCGACGGGGGCACGCTCTTCCTCGACGAGATCACCGAGACCCCGCTGTCGCTGCAATCGAAGCTCCTCCGGGCGCTCCAGGAGGGCGAGATCCGCCCCGTCGGCGCGACGAGCCCGAAGCACGTCAACGTGCGCATCGTCGCCGCGACGAACCGGAACCTCGAGGACGAGGTGGCCAAGGGGCGGTTCCGCGAGGACCTCTACTATCGCCTCAAGGTCTTCCCGATCCGCCTGCCTCCGCTGCGAGAGCGGCGCGACGACATCCCGCTGCTCGCGGCGCACTTCCTGGAGCGCTACGCGGACGAGATCGGCAAGCCCTGCGGCGGGTTCAGCCAGCAGGCGATGGAGCTGATGGTCGCGTACGACTGGCCAGGCAACGTCCGCGAGCTCCAGAACGAGGTGCAGCGGCTCGTCATCCAGCTGGAGCCGGGGGCGTTCGCCACGCCGGAGCTGCTCTCGCCGAGGATCCGGCAGGTCGAGGGGCTCATCGCGCGGGCGGGGACGCCGAAGGGGTCGCTCAAGGAGATGATGGACGCGGTCGAGAAGTACTTCCTCCTGGAAGCGCTGCGCGGACACAACAACAACAAGACCAACGCGGCTAAGTCGCTCGGGATCACGCGCGAGGGGCTCCACAAGAAGCTCCGGCAATACGGGATCTGACGCGACGGAGAGGGCTCTCCTGGAAGCGGGGGAGCCCTCGGGAGGGGGTGTCGCGCGCGGGGCCGGCGGGGGGCCCTTCCCACGAACTCGCGCCTTGTGGTGGCTATTGCCGGCTGGACGGGTGGGGTGAACCAGGAGCTGGTCGCTTCGACGCGGGCCGGCGCTCGGGTTCGTGGGGCCCTTCCCCCGCCGGCCCCGCGCGCGACACCCCCTCCCGAGGGCTCTTTCTCATCACGAGGCGGGATCGCGCCGGGCGGAATGTCGATATCTGATCGGTGTCGATGGGGCGTATGTCGACGGCGCCAAGGAAATGTGCGTCGCGCGCAGACTTTGTTAAGAGCTTGGACATTGGGAGGAGCTCGGTGTTACAACCGAGATGCGCTCAGGGGACGGGATGAGCGCAGGGCTCGCGGGTGTGCTTCAGG
Source organism: Sorangium sp. So ce375 (assembly GCF_051473855.1). NCBI lineage: Bacteria > Pseudomonadati > Myxococcota > Polyangiales > Polyangiaceae > Sorangium > Sorangium sp. So ce375. Next base: position 956,083 of record NZ_CP150335.1, on the reverse strand, counting down.
GCCGACCGACGTGGGGGTCGCGCGGCGTCCGGACGGCGCGGTCTGCCTGGCGAGCTCGCGGGGAAGAGGGGGGAACATGACCGAGCTCGGAGACGAGCGTCTGAGAACGCGAACCGGGGAGCTCTCCTTCGACAGGGAGAGCAGGATCGTGCGCTTCGATATCGACGAGGGCGTGGTCCAGACGCTCGACGACGCGAAGGAGAACATCGCCGCGACAAAGCGGTTCAGCAAGGGCGCGCTGTACCCGCTCCTGTGCGATCTCACGCGGTGCAAGGGCACGGACCAGGACGCGCGCAACTACTACGCGTCGGACGATGCGACGCAGGCGTACAGCGCGATGGCGCTGCTCGGCGGGCGCCCGGTCGCGCGGATGATCGGCAATATCTTTCTCGCCGTCTATGGGAATCGCGCCAAGCCCATTCGGCTCTTCGGAGAGGAGAGAGAGGCAATCCAGTGGCTGACAGGTTTCGCTGACTGATGGACTCTGCCCCATTCGACGACCCACGCGTCGCAGAGCTCTGCGAGCTGGTCCTGCGCCTGCTCCCGACCGAGCGGCGCGGCGCCCTGCCGCCGGCCTTCGGGGCCGATCCGCTCGATCAGGCCCTCTCCGCGCTGAGGCCGCTCGCGGCCCCGCTCGCGGCGGCACGGCCGGACCCGGACGACCTGAACCAGCGACTGGAAGAGCTCATGGAGGTGATCGTCGCGCTCGTCGGGTTCGACTACGCCAAGAAGGCGCCCGTCAGCGACAGGAACGATCTCATCGACGGCATGGCGGCCGGCTTGAACATGCTCGGCGAGGAGCTCGCGAGCTCGACGGTCTCCAAGACCTACGTGACGAGCATCATCGAGTCGATGCTCGATCTCCTCGTGGTGGCCGATCGGGACAGCGGGATCCGGAGCGTCAACCAGGCCGCGTGCGAGCTGTCGGGCTACGCCCGGGAGGAGCTCGTCGGTAAGCCGCTCGACGTCGTGTTCCCCGGCCTCTCGGCCGGCGCGCTGATCGACGCGGGCGGCGCGCGCGACGAGAGGGTCTGTCTGCGGAAGGACGGGCGCACCGTCGCCGTGTCGTTCCTCGCCTCCGTCATGCGGACCGACGGCGGGCAAATCCACGGCGTCGTCTGCGTGGCGCGAGACCTCACGGAGAGCAAGCGGGCCGAGGAGGAGCGCTGGCGGCTCCGCGAGGCGGTCCACCGCCAGGCGATCCTCGTCGAGGAGCTCTCGACGCCGATCATCCCCATCACCGACACGATCATGGTGGTCCCGCTGGTCGGCTCGCTCGACGAGCAGCGGCTGTCGCGGATGACCGAGTCGCTGCTTCAGGCGCTCTCCGCCAGATCGGCCAGCGTGGTCATCCTCGACATCACCGGCGTTCGCACCGTGGATCAGCAAGCCGTGCACGGGCTCATCCGCTCGGTCGGCTCGGCGAGGCTGCTCGGGGCGCGGGTGCTGCTGAGCGGCATCCGCCCCGACGTGGCGCGGGTGCTGGTTGGGCTCGGGGCAGACCTCGACGGGGTCGCGACGTTCGGGTCGCTGCAAAGCGGGATCGTCCACGCGCTGAGGGGCGCCGCGGCGAACGGCCGGCCCGTCCCTGTGCGCTCCGCGTAGCGGAGCCCGGACAGGGCTCGTCCCTCCGCGCCCGGGGTCAGAGGAGCGCGCCGGCGTCGAGGGGGAAAGACCCGCAGGATCGCCAGGAGCGCCGGGGAATGCCTTTCCTGGGCATCCCCGGCCTCCCGGCGATCCTGCGGTGTCCGGCTCTACTGCTTCGGGTTGGCGCGCATTCGCTTCGAGATCTGCTTCCAGCGCCGCTTCTCCTCGAGCCGCGCGCGCACGTCCTGCTGCCGGGCGAGGTAGCGCCGCTCCGCCCCGAGCTTGAGGTAAGCGCCGAGGCGCTCCGGATCGAGCTCGCCGTCCTCGATGGCGCGACGGACCGCGCACCCGGGCTCGCCCTCGTGGGCGCAGTCCCGGAAGCGGCAGGCCGCGGCGCGCGCCTCGACGTCGTCGAAGCCTGCAGGACCTGCCGCCCCGTCCGAGGACCAGAGGCCGAGCTCCCGCACGCCGGGCGTGTCGATGAGGAGGCCGCCGCCCGGGATCAGGAACAGCTCCCGGTGGGCGGTCGTGTGGCGGCCGCGCTCGTCCGCCGCCCGGATGGCGCCCTCGCGCTGGACCTCCGCGCCGAGCAGGCGATTGCTGAGCGCGGACTTCCCCACGCCGGACGAGCCGACGAGGGCGATGGTCTCCCCTGCCCCGATCTCGCCGCGGAGCGCGTCGAGACCGGCGCCGGACAGGGCGCTGACCAGCGCGATCGGCGCGGTGGGCGCGACCTCCCGCGCGGCGTCGATGAACCGCCCCGGATCGGGGCAGACATCCGCCTTGTTGAGCACGAGGACCGGGCGAGCGCCGCCGTCGAGGACAGCATCGATGTACCGCTCCAGGCGGCGCACGTTGAAGTCGGCGTTCAGCGACGTGACGATGAACACCTTGTCGACGTTGGCCGCGAGCACCTGGGCCTCCACCGCCGGCCCCGCGGCCTTGCGGCGCAGGCACGTGCTCCGCGCGAACGTGTGCACGATGTACGAGGGCCCCGCGCCATCGCCGGGCCTGAGCCCCACCCAGTCGCCGACGGTGGGGAGCGCCGCGCGGTCCGCGGCCTCGTGCGCGAGGCGGCCGCTGACGACGGCGAGCCGCGGGCCGTCCGCGGTCTGCACGTGGTGCCTCGCGGCCGAGGCGAGAAGGACGCGCGCGGGCTGCACGGCGTCCTCCAGACAGGCGAGCTGGCTCGCGAAGAAGGGAGTCCATCCGAGCCCGACCAGGTCGGGCCGCGGTTCATTCTGCGAAGACGGATCAATGAGAAAATCGGAGTCAGTTTGCATGACGGACGAGCGCTCCATGGCGTTCGGCCGCGCCCGAGCTCGGTGCGCGGCAATCGACGGACAGGGGCGGGGCGGCGCGCGAGCGCGCCCGCGCCGGGCCATTCCACGCGCGGGGCCGCCGCGGCGCAGAGCTCGTCGATCCGTCAGGACGTCACGCCGAAAGGCGCGCCCGGCCAGGGCAGATCCCTGGAAGGGGCACACGCACAGGCAGCACGCGCGCCCCTCAGGGCACGCGGACGACGTCGCGAAGACGTGGAGGCGAGCTCAGCCGGCCGCGGCGGAAACGACGGCGGCGGCGCAATGGGTGTGCGATGTATTGGCACTCATGACCTGACCTCCGTGTTCGGCTCACGTCATCACGACGCGGGAGCAAGCAGAATCCTCTAGCGGCGCGCCGACGTCAAGCGCTCTCGGGTCGGCCCGGCCGCGTTTGGACGGCGAGCGCGCAAGGCGCGCTTCTGGGTCGCGGCGAGCGCGCGGAGCGCGCATCTTGTTCTGGGTCGCGGCGAGCACACGAAGCGCGTTCTGGGTCGCAGCGAGCGCGCGAGGCGCGCTCTGGGTCGCAGCGAGCGCGCGGAGCGCGCTCTGGGCGATGCCTGCGACGAGGTGGGACGCATGCGGCGGAGCGGGGACGAGCGCGGACCGGACGGAGGCGCGGGGGGCCTGTGGGCGCGCCTCGTTCCAGGTGCCAGGTGCCAGGTTACCGACAGCTGGTCGACAATTTCCGCTCGGCCGATTGTTGTCAATGGTTGCCGATAGTTGGAAGACCGACGAAGCCGGACGAGACCACGCCCTCCGGCCCCGACGGCCGCGGAGGTTGCGAGGAGCGCCTCGCCGCACTAGGGTCCTCCGCTCCATGCCCACACACTTCGAGCTCGTCTCCGAATTCAAGCCGTGCGGTGACCAGCCTCGCGCGCTCCAGGAGATCTGCTCTGCGTACGAGCAGGGCGAGGCCTTCCAGGTCCTCCTCGGCGTCACGGGCAGCGGCAAGACGTTCACCGCCGCCAAGGTGATCGAGAAGCTGCAAAAGCCGACCCTCATCATGGCGCCGAACAAGACGCTGGCGGCCCAGCTCTACGGCGAGATGAGGGAGCTCTTCCCCAACAACGCCGTCCACTATTTCGTCAGCTACTACGACTACTACCAGCCCGAGGCCTACGTCCCGACGAGCGACACGTTCATCGAGAAGGACGCGATCATCAACGACGCGATCGACCGCATGCGCCACGCGGCGACGCACGCGCTGCTCTCGCGGCCGGACGTGATCATCGTCGCCTCGGTCAGCTGCATCTACGGCATCGGCTCGGCCGAGAGCTACCACGGGCTCCTGATCAAGCTCGAGCGCGGCACCGAGATCCGCCGCGACGAGCTCCTGAGGCGGCTCGTCGACATCCAGTACACGCGGAACGACGTCGATTTCCACCGCGGCACGTTCCGCGTCCGCGGCGATGTCGTCGAGATCTTCCCGGCCTACGAGGAGGCGCTCGCGATCCGGGTCGAGTTCTTCGGCGACGAGATCGAGGCCATCAAGGAGGTCGACCCGGTCCGCGGCAAGGTGGTGGGCCAGCTCGATCGCTACGCGGTCTTCCCCGGCTCCCACTACGTCACCGAGCAGCAGCAGCTCAGGCTCGCGATCCAGGCGATCCGCGAGGAGCTGCGCGAGCGCATCGACTACTACGACAGGGCCGTGCGCTTCCTCGAGAAGCAGCGTATCGAGCAGCGCACGATGTACGATCTCGAGATGCTGGAGCAGATGGGGTTCTGCAACGGCATCGAGAACTACTCGCGCCACCTCTCGGGCCGGAAGGCCGGCGAGCCCCCGCCGACACTGATCGACTATTTCCCGAAGGATTTCCTCCTCATCATCGACGAGTCGCACCAGACCGTCCCGCAGGTCGGGGCGATGTTCCGGGGCGACCGGGCGCGGAAGGAGACGCTTGTCGAGTACGGGTTCCGGCTCCCCAGCGCGCTCGACAACCGGCCGCTCAAGTTCGAGGAGTTCGAGCAGCACTACGCTCAGGTCCTCTTCGTGAGCGCGACGCCCGGCGACTACGAGCTGCAGAAGTCGGCCGGCGCGGTCGTCGAGCAGATCATCCGGCCGACCGGGCTCATCGATCCGCAGATCCAAATCCGGCCGGTGTCCGGTCAGGTCGACGACCTGCTCGCGCGCATCCGGGAGCGGGTGAGCCGCGGTGATCGCGTGCTCGTCACGACGCTGACCAAGCGGATGGCCGAGGATCTGACGGAGTACTACACGGAGCTCGGCATCCGGGTCCGCTACCTCCACTCGGACGTCGACACGCTCCAGCGCGTGGAGATCCTCCGCGATCTCCGGCGCGGCGAGTTCGACGTACTGATCGGCATCAACCTGCTTCGCGAGGGGCTCGATCTCCCCGAGGTGTCGCTGGTCGCCATCCTCGACGCCGACAAGGAGGGCTTCCTCCGGAGCCCGCGCTCGCTCATCCAGACGATCGGCCGCGCCGCCCGCAACGTGAACGGCGAGGTCGTGATGTACGCCGATCGCATCACCGACGCGATGAAGCGCGCGATGGACGAGACGAACCGGCGGCGCGCGATCCAGGAGGCGTACAACAAGGAGCACGGCATCACGCCGGCCACGGTGAAGAAGGCGATCCTCGACCTGTCGCCCACATCGGGCACGCGCGACTACTACGCCGTGCCGAAGGGCCCGGCGAAGCCCGCGGCCGAGGCGGGGCGCGCCGCGATGGACCTGGTGGACCAGATCGATGCGCTCCGGCAGGAGATGTTCGCGGCGGCGGAGAACCTCGAGTTCGAGAAGGCCGCGCGGCTGCGCGATCAGCTCCGCCAGCTCAAGGCACAGCAGGGCGACGGGGACGCGGACGCCGCGCGCGAGGCGGCTCAGGAGAAGCCGGCGCGCTCCGGGCGGCCGGCGAGCCGGCGGGGCACGGGCGGCAAGGGCGGCGGGCGACCGGCCGCGGGCGGCAAGGGCGGGCGCGCGGCGGCGGGGCGAGGGGGCGGGCGCTACCGATAGCGACGGAGCCCGCGGGGGAGGGGGCTGCGCGCGCGGGGGGGCGGTGGGCCCTCCCACGAACTCGGGCCTTTTGGGGGGCTATTGCCTGCTAGACGGGTGAGGGAGACCGCGCGGAGGCCGCTGCGCCGCGGGCCGGCCCTCGGGTTCGTGGGGCCCGCCCACCGCCCCCCCGCGCGCGCAGCCCCCTCCCCCGCGGGCTCTTTGTGGGGGGATGGGGGGATGGGAGGGGTGCAGGCGCGGCGAGCGCGCGGCAGGAGGGTCCGGTGGGCGCGTGAAGGGGGGATGGTAGCTCGGCAAACGATCTTGTTTTGGTAAAGCGTCCTCTTTCTTCGCGCAGTGCTCTGTTATCGAGACGTGTCCATGGTTTCATCGAGAGGTGCGTTCTCTTGGGAAGCCTTCTTTGTCGGGGCGCGCGATCGGCGTCGACCCTGCCGCGCGGGCCTGTTAAGGGGGCCCCGGCATGGCCGTATCGTCCGATCCGATCCTCGTCACCGTCACCGGCAGGGACCACCCCGGCATCACCGCGCGGCTCACCGGCATCCTCAGCGACATCGGCGCCACTCTGCTCGACATCGAGCAGGTGGTGATCCACGGAAACCTGAACCTCGCGCTCCTCGCGCTCTTCCCCGAGACACGAAGCGGGCTCAAGGAGCTGCTGTTCGCCGCGAAAGAGCTCGGCGTGACGCTCGACTTCAAGCCGATCGACGGCGGCGCACCGCCGCGCGCGCTCGGCAGCCGGTACGTGGTGACGGCGATCGGCCGCGAGCTCGGCGCGAAGCCGCTGCACGACGTGGCCGCCACGCTGGCAGCCCACGGAGCGAACATCGAGAAGATCGCCCGCCTGTCGGTCGAGCGCCTCTCCTCGGTGGAGATCCAGGTGCTGCTCCAGCGCGAGGAGGAGGCCGACGCCCTCAAGCAGGCCCTCCTCGCGCTCGCGACGCAGAACAGCTTCGACCTCGCGCTGCAGCGCGAGGGGCTCTTCCGCCGGAGCAAGCGGCTCGTCGTGATGGACATGGACTCGACGCTCATCCGCATCGAGGTGATCGACGAGCTCGCACGCGCGAAGGGCGTCGCAGAGCAGGTCGCGAAGATCACCGAGCGCGCGATGCAGGGAGAGATGGATTATGACGAGTCGCTCCGCCAGCGGCTCTCGCTGCTCCGCGGCCTCGACGTCGGCGTGCTGCGGAAGCTCGCTGCAGAGCTCCCCATCACCGAGGGCGCAGAGACGCTCATCCGGGTGCTGAAGCGGCTCGGCTACCGGACGGCGGTGATCTCGGGCGGGTTCTCGATCGCGGCAGAGGCGCTGAAGGCACGGCTCGGGATCGACTACGCGTACTCGAACGCGCTGGAGGTCGTGAACGGACAGCTGACCGGCCGGGTGACTGGGCCCATCGTCAACGCGCAACGCAAGGCAGAGCTGCTCGAGACCATCGCCCAGGCCGAGGGCGTGCTGCTCGATCAGACCATCGCCGTGGGCGACGGCGCCAACGATCTCCTGATGCTGCAGCGGGCCGGCCTCGGCGTCGCGTTCCGCGCGAAGCCCAAGCTGCGAGAGGCCGCAGACACATCCCTCTCCGCAAGCGGCCTCGACGCCATCCTCTTCCTGCTCGGCATCACCGAGCGCGAGCTCCTGGAGGTGGCGTGAACAGCCCGATACGGCCTGTCCATCCAGCAGCGGAGTCCAGCGGAGCGCGCTGCCGCGCCTGACAGGCGCGCGCCGTGCCGCGGCGCGCCCTCGAACGGCGCAGCACCCTGCTTGACAGGCCCGCGCCCACACTCCGCGAACGAGGCGGCCGACAACTCGCCTACATCGATTTCGCTGACCGCCCCCGGCCGCCGTCCGGCGCGCCCCTCGCCCGCCTCGCCTGGTCGGGCGACGGTGTGGGAGGGGCTGCGCCAGGCTCGTCGATCCCTCGCGTCGCCCGGCCCTGCGCGGTGTTCGGCTCCCCCGCGGGCCGCCGTGCTATCCACCGGGGCCATGCAGCGGAGCCGGTTCACACGGCAGGCGCGCTCCGTCGCCTGGAGCGGAGGTGATGCGTGAAGCGTCCGACGATCACGGACATCGCATGGCGTGCGGGAGTGTCCAAAGGAGCGGTGTCGTATGCGCTGAACGGCAGGCCCGGCGTGTCGGAGCCGACGCGCGAGCGGATCCTCGCCATCGCGGCGGAGCTGGGCTGGCAGCCGAGCAACGCGGCGCGGGCGCTCTCCGACGGCCGCGCCGGCGCCGTCGGCCTGGTCATCGATCGGCCCGCGCACACGCTCGGCATCGAGCCGTTCTTCATGCAGCTCATCTCCGGCATCGAGGCGGAGCTGGCCGAGAAGGCCGAGGCCCTGCTGCTCAAGGTGACGGAGGATCGCGTGACGGAGGTGGAGACCTACCGCCGCTGGTGGGCCGAGCGGCGGGTCGACGGGGTGATCCTCGTCGACCTCTGCGACGACGATCCGCGCGTGAAGCTGATCGAGGAGCTGCGGCTCCCGGCGGTGGTGATCGGCGGGCCGGCGGGCAAGGGGCAGCTCCCCGCGGTGTGGAGCGACGACGGGAGCGCCATGCGCGCGGTGGTCGACTACCTGGCCGCGCTCGGTCACCGGTCGATCGCGCGGGTCGCCGGCCCCGCGGAGTTCGTGCACACCGCGGTCCGGACCAAGGCGTTCAACGCGGCCGCGCGCCAGCGGCGCCTGGACCGGGTGCAGACGGTCCACGCCGATTACACGGGCGAGGCGGGAGGCCAGGCCACACGGCGGCTCCTGGCCGAGGCCGCGCCGCCGACGGCCATCGTCTTCGACAACGACGTGATGGCCGTGGCCGCGCTCGCGGTCGCCCAGGAGATGCGCGTCCCCGTGCCCGAGCGCCTCTCGATCGTGGCCTGGGACGACTCGGCGCTTTGCCAGCTCGTGCACCCCGCCCTGACCGCCGTGCGCCGCAACATCGCCGAGCACGGCTCCCGCGCCGCCGCGCTGCTCCTCCGCCTCGTCGCCGGAGAGCCGGTCACCGACGACGAGTGCAGCGCGCCGACGCTCGCGACGCGGGGCAGCACCGCCCCGCCCCCCCGCGCATGAGCCGGCCTCGCCCGAGAGCGGGCGCGCCCTCCGCAGCCTGGACTGAACCGATTAAGTAGCCTACACTGAACCGATTAAGCGACCTGCCCGCCGCTCCTCTTCGAGCGCGCGGCTCGCGCCGCGAGGGCGCCGCTCTGCACGATCAGGACGTGAGGACTATGCACCGCAATTTCGCCAAAGTCGCAGTTCGTCAACAGGCGGTCGCCTGGCTGGGGGCCAATTTCTGGTCGAGGCGCGGCGGCCCGCTCATGTGGCAGAGCTATGATCCGGCCGTGGTCCGCGAGGAGCTCCGGGTGCTCGCCGATCACGGTCTGACCATGACGCGGTCGTTCTTCTACTGGCCTCACTTCATGCCGGAGCCGGACCGCATCGACGAGGGCTGCGTCGCGCGTTATGCCGATTTCCTCGAGGCGCACGTCGAGGCGGGCCTCACGACGATCCCGACGCTCCTCGTCGGCCACATGTCCGGCGAGAACTGGGACCCTCCCTGGCGGCGCGGGCGGGACCTCTACGGCGATGTGTGGATGGTGGCCCGGCAGGCCTGGTTCGCCGAGCAGATGGCGCGGCGCTTCGCGGGGCACCGGGCGGTGACGGGCTGGCTCGTCTCCAACGAGATGCCGATCTACGGCGAGCGCGAGCGCTCGGTCCGCGAGAACGTCACGAGCTGGGCGAGCCTGATCGTGCAGGCGCTGCGGGCCGGCGGGGCGAGCGAGCCGATCTCGATCGGCGACGGCGCGTGGGGCATCGAGGTCACGGGAAACGACAATGGGTTCTCGGTCCGCGACCTCGGCGCGCTCGTCGATTTCCTCGGCCCGCACGTGTACCGGATGGAGAACGACCTGGCGCGTCAGCACTACGGCGCGGCGTTCGTCTGCGAGCTCACGGGCTTTCTCGGCAAGCCCGTCGTGCTGGAGGAGTTCGGCGTGTCATCGGGCTTCGCGTCCGACGAGAACGCCGCGCACTACTACCGACAGGTCCTCCACAACACGCTGCTGGCCGGCGCCACCGGCTGGATCGGCTGGAACAACACCGATTTCGATCTCATCCACCAGGATCCCTACAGGCACCATCCCTTCGAGCTCCACTTCGGGCTGACGACCGTCGACGGCCGACCCAAGCCGCAGCTCAAGGAGATGGCCCGCTTCGCCAAGGTGCTCGCCGACATCGACGTCCTCGGCTGTGAGCGCGACCCGGCCGAAGCGGCGCTGATCGTCCCGTCGTACCTGGAAGGCGCGTTTCCTTTCACGGAGACCGAGGACCGCAGCTACCTGTTCACGATGCTGCGCCAGGCCTACATCGCGGCAAAAGAGGCGGATCTGCCGGTCGGGCTGACGCGGGAGCGGGACGGGATCGCCGAGGACTGCCGGCTCTACCTGCTGCCGTCGGCCAAGCAGCTGACCGCGCCCACCTGGCACCTCCTGGAGCGGCTGGCCTCCTCCGGCGCGGTCGTCTACGCGTCGTACTGCCACGGCACGCACGGGTCGCAGCGCGGGCCCTGGTATGCGCACCTCAACGAGATGTTCGGTGTCGAGCACCAGCTGCGCTACGGGATGGTCGATCCGATCGAGGACGATCGCGTGAAGCTCACCTTCGAACGCCCATTCGGCACGATCGCGGCGGGCACGACGCTCACGTTCCCGGTCTCCGGCACCGAGCACAGCCGCGCTTACCTGCCCGTGCGCGAAAGGGGCGCGGAGGTCGTCGCGGTCGACCAGCACGGCCGGCCGGCGCTGCTCCGGCGCAAGATCGGGAGCGGCAGCGTCGTGCTCTGCACCTATCCGATCGAGCACTTCGCCGCGGCGACCCCGCGGGTCAACCCGGAGCCGACCTATCGGCTCTACGACGCGCTCGCCGAGCTCGCCGGCGTGAACCGGCCGGTGACCGTGGACGACCCGCGCGTCGCCGCGGACACGCTGCGCCACCGGGATGGCCGCCGCTTCGTGTTCCTTGTCAGCCAGGCGGATCAGCCGCTCTCGGTGACGCCCGCCGCGGCCTCGGGACACCTGACCGAGCTGGGCGGCGAGTCCCCGGTCCACGCGGTGGAGCTCGCGCCCTACGACGTGCGGATCCTGGAGCTGCGGGCAGCGACACGGTGAGCGCGAGGCGGCCCGCATGTCCGTACCGCCGCGAGCGGCCGGCGCGAGGCGCGCGATCTGCCCCTCCACGCGCGCTCGCCCACACCGCCGCGGCGTTCGCTGGCCTCAGCCCTGTGCCGCGCTGCCTCCGCCGGCCTCTCCTCCGCGGCGCTCGTCCATCTTCGCCGCCTCTTCCGGCTCCGGCTCGCTCGGCGCCGTAGACCGGAGCAGGAGCAGCCCGGCCAGCGACACGATCACGCCTGCGCCCGTCACGCTCCACGGCAGGAGCTCTCCTTCGACGACGCCCTGCGCCCACGAGGGCTCGAAATAGAGGAGCGACACCGCGAGCCCGTTGTTCAGGGCATGGATCAGCGCCCCGGGCAGCACCGAGCCGGTGCGGTGGCGCGTGTAGCCGAGCGCCAGCCCGAGCGAGAACGTCGGCAAGAGCCGGTACACCGAGCCGTGGGCGAGGCCGAAGAGGAGCGCCGACACGCCGATCGCCACCGCGGGCCCGGCGCGGCGCAGGCCTGCGTAGACGAGGCCGCGGAACAAGAGCTCCTCGCAGACGGCCGGCGTCACGGCGACGAGCAGCAGGACGACCGGGTACGGCTGGCCGCCGAGCAGCACCAGCTCGCCGAGCTCACGGGCAAAAGGCTCTGGCGCGGGGAACCACCGGAGGACGGTGCCGCCGATCGCGGCCCACGCCGAGACCCCGAGGAGCAGCGCCCCGGCGAGGCCCCGGGCCGAAGGCGGCCTGAGGCCGAGCGTGGCGCGCGGCGAGTAGCCGAAGCCGGCGACCAGCGCGAGGGTCGGGACCAGGAAGAAGCCTACCTGCGAGACCGCGAGCTGGACCGCCACGCTGACGCGCGCGAGGAGCAGGCTGCCGTAGAAGAAGAGCACCTGGACGCCCGCGAACGCCACCAGCGAGAAGCCCGCAGAGGGCGCCCCGCCAGCCCTGCGCCCGAGGCCGAGCACGGCGCGCGCCGACTCGTGGCCGCCGAGGAGCACGCTCTCGCGCTCGAAGACGCGCGCGGCGAAGAGGAGCGCGAGGCAGGCGTAGATCGCCGACGAGACGAGCGCCGTGAAGAGGAGATCGGCCGGGGCCTCTCCGACGAACAGCGCCTTGATCAGCACCGCGATGTTGAGGACCGGGGCGTAGGCCGTCCACGGGTTGAGCTCGACCACCGGCAGGGCCGTGATGCCGGCGAGCAGCGAGAGCGGCAGGTACGCCGGCATGAGCGCGTTCTGACCGTCCTTGAAGTCCTTCGCGAACACGGCGAGCGCGAGGAACAGCGCCGAGAACAGGAGCGTGACCGGCGCGAGCAGCACGAACGCCAGCGCGAACGTGCCAGGGCCGACGATCATCGCGTCGGGCAGCAGCCGGCTCACCGTGAGCGACATGCTCACCACGTTGCCGAGCGCCGTGAGCAGCGAGATGACCCACACGGCCAGGAACTTGCCGGAGATGATCTCGATGGGCCGCACGGGCGCGCACAGCAGCGTCTGCATCGTCCCGCGCTCCTTCTCGCCCGCCGTGAGATCGATCGCGGGGAGGAAGCTGCCGAGGAGCGACATCAGGATCAGCAACATCGGCATCATCGAGCCGAGGATCTGGCCGACCTTGCGGCTGTCCGCCGCGACGTCGCGCGGCACGACGTCGAGCGCGCTCGCGAACCCCTCGGGCAGACCGCGCTCCGCCTCTCGATCCGCGACGATGGCCTTGCGGGCGCGCCGCAGCGCGCCCTGGAGGCGCGCCTCTGCCGTGGCCGAGTCGCCGCGGACCGAGTCGAAGTAGATCGCGACGGCGCCCTTCCCGCCGCGCCCGAGCTCGGCCCCGAGCGATGGCCACGGGACGAGCACCGCGTCGACCTTGCGCTCGCTCACGGCGGCGCGCGCCGCGGCGAGCACGGGGTTCTCCGGCTCGATCCACCTCGGCGGCTCGGTCCCGGCCTCGGCCTCCGGGGGCGGCGCCTCGTCCGGCGCGGGCGCCGGCCCCGCTGGCGGCGCGAGCGCCCCGGAGAGGAGCCCCTCACGCACGTCGGGTGGCGCGCCCGCCCACGGATCGAGCTCGATCTTCCCTGCCGCCGAGAGCCTCGTCTGCAGGCCCTCGGCGAGCTCCCCCCACACCGCGATCCTGGACGGACGCGCCTCGCGCGCGGCCGCCTCGAAGCCGACGAGCTTGCTCATCGCGAGCGCGAAGAGCGGGTAGAGGAGGAGCGGGACCAGGACGAGGCGCACGAGCGTGCGCCGATCCCGGAGCGACTCGACGAGCTCCTTGCGGAGGATCGTCCAGACGATGGCGAGCCTCACGACGCCTCGGCCCCTGGCGTCGGCGCGCCGGCGCGCTCGGGCGCGTCGCGCGGGCGGCTCCGCTCCACGTGGTGGAGGAAGGCGTCGGTCAGGTTCGTGGTGCCGGTCCGCCCGAGGAGCTCGGGCAAGGTCCCGGCGTCGACGACGCGCCCCTCGTGCATGAGCGCGATGCGGTCGCAGAGGTACTCGGCCTCGCTCATGATGTGCGTCGAGAAGAGGATGGCCCTGCCCGCGGCGCGCTCCCGCCGGATCGACGCGACGATGAAGCGGCCGCTGAGGATGTCGAGCGCGGTCGTGGGCTCGTCGAGGATGAGCACCTCGGGCTCGTGGAGGAACGCGCGCGCGATGTTGGCGCGCTGCTTCTGCCCCGCGGAGAGCGTGCTGCACGGCCGCGAGGCGAACGCGTCCATCTCCAGCTCGGCGACGAGCGCGTCGATCCGGCGCGAGAGCGCCGCCTCCTTCATGCCGTACAGCCGGCCGAAGTAGCGGAGCACCTCGCGGGGCGTGAGCCGCTGGTAGAGCTGCGTGTCCCCGGAGAGGAAGCCGAGGCGTTGCTTCGCCTCGAGCGGTCTCGCGGCGAGGTTGACGCCGCCGACAAGGATCCGCCCCTGGTCCGGCGACAGGATGCCGGCGAGCATCCGCAACGTCGTCGTCTTGCCCGCGCCGTTCGGCCCGAGCAGCCCGACGACCTCACCGGCGTGCACGGCGAGATCGACCCCATCCACGGCCGTGACGCCGCCGTACCGCTTCACCAGACGCTCGGCGCACAGGGCGGGAAACATGAAGGCGTCTCCTATTCCGGTCCGCGCCACGGCGCAAAGCGCCCGTCGAACAGGACCCCGGCGCACGGCGGCCCCGGCGCGCGGACCTCCTGCTCGTGCCGCCCGGTCGCCTCCGTCCAGCCCCCGTCCAGGCAGCGGGGCGGCGCCGCCCCTCGACGTCCGCTGCGGGCCCCCTAGACTACGCTGATGTCCACGCCGACGAGCACGTCTTCGATGCCCTATCGCGACCGTACGACGTCCGAGCCAGTCCAGTGCCCCTGCGGACACGGTCGTGATCACTACATGGTGAGCGCCGAGGCGGAGTACCGCATCCTCGGGTACATCCAGCTCGCGTTCGGGATCTCGGCTCGACCGACGAAGGTGAAATACAGGTGCCGGCGCTGCGACACGGTGTTCGCGACGACGAAGGATCCCGCGATCCTCGACAAGCATTACTGACGCCGAGGCCTCCGGCGCGATCAGGCCCCTCCCCCCTGCCATGGTCGCCTCGCTCGGCACGCCCTGTGGCATACTCATCGCCGATGCGGCAACGGCTCTTCACGATATCGCTCGTGATCCTCGGCGCGGCGGTCCTCCCGGCCGGCTTCCTGGCAGTCGCCTGCTCGCCGGCGGAGCGCTCGTTCGGCGATGGCAACGGCGGCGGCGGGACCGGCGGCGCTGTCGCGTCGACGACCGGCAGCGGCAGCGCCTCGACGACCGGCAGCGGCGGAGCCGGCGGCGGCAGCGTGAGCGCCGGCGAAGGCGGGGGAGGTGGAACGGGCGCAGCCGGCGGAGCGGACTTGCCACCGCTGCCCCCGGAGGTCGTCGCCACGGGCCTTGACGACCCGTACGCGATCGCGGTCGACGACCAGAGCGTCTTCATCCTCTCCACCTCCACGCTGCTGCGGTGTCCCCTGGCAGGCTGCCCGGATCCGGTGGTCCTCGCCGAGGGGCTCGGGCCTCCGAGCGCCGCCGTCTTCTCTCCGTACCTCGTCGCGGTGGATCCGAATTTCGTGCACTGGCTGAACACCCCGAAGGCGGGAGGGGCGCGCCGCTACTACCGATGCCCGGCGGCCGGCTGCGTCTTCCAATCGCCTGTAGAAGTGTGGGAGTCCATAACGGGCAACCTGAATCAGATCCAGGTGAGCGACGACGGCGTCGCGCGCATCTCGGACAAGTTCGATGTCCTCGAGTGCGACAACGGCCAATGCCAGCGGATCCCCTGCGTGCACGCGGACGGGATCCGTTCGTTCGTCATGGATGGGACGACCGTCTACTGGGCCCACTCCACCGATCCCGGAGGCGTCTATTTCTGCGATCCCGGCAATGCCGACGGCGCGATCCAGCTCCACGCCGAGCACGGCGTCGTCATGGCGATCCACGACGGGATTCATTACGTGATGAACGCGGCCAAAAATACCATTTTCGCGTGCAAGAAGACCGGGTGCGGCGGCAGCCCGACGACCTTCGTCGAGGGCGAGCCGTCGTTGACCAGCATGGCTGTCGGCCCCACAGGCGTGTACTGGACCGCCCTCGGCGCGGACATGGGCGCAGACGGCGTCGTCAAGATGTGTCCGCTGGACGGGTGCGGCGGCGGCCCCCGGGTCATCGCCTCGAACCAGGCGCGGCCGACGAGCATCCGCCTCCGGAACGGCTTCGTCTACTGGTCCAACCGCGGCCTGCCCGGTAGCCCGAATTCGGGTGAGATCGTGCGCGCCGGCCTCTGACGCACGGCCGGGATCGCGGCGCGAGCGCCCGCGATCGCAGCCGCGAGCAGGGCGCTCGATCGGCCGCCGGCCCCGGCAGGCGGCCCGCGGCCCTCGCGCGCCGCCGGCAAGAACCGCTCGCCGCTCGCTGCATTTCAGGACACCCTGCGCGCTCGCCATGCGCCCCTCTCGCAGCTCATTCCTCGCTCTCCCAGCGCACCTGCCGCGCGGAGGCCGGCCGGCCTCCGCAACGGCCCACCTCCGGGGCACGCCATGAAAGGGCGCGTCCTCATCGTCGCCGGGTCCGACTCGGGCGGCGGCGCCGGGATCCAGGCCGATCTCAAGGCGGTCACCGCGCTCGACGCGTACGGCGCGACGGCGATCACCGCGCTCACCGCGCAGAATACCCGCGGCGTCGACGCCGTGTTCCCGGTGCCTCCAGGCTTCATCGGCCGCCAGATGGAGGTCGTGCTCGACGACATCGGCGCGGACGCCATCAAGACCGGGATGCTCCACTCGGCCGAGGTCATCGACGAGGTCGCGCGCGTCTACGAGCACCTCGGCCGCGGCGCCCCCCTCGTGGTGGACCCGGTGATGGTCGCCAAGGGCGGCGCCCGGCTGCTGAAGCCCGACGCGGAGGGCGCCCTGCGCGCCCGGCTCCTTCCGCTCGCCGCGCTGCTCACGCCGAACATCCCCGAGGCCGAGGCGCTGACCGGCGGGGTCATCGACAGCGTGGACGCGATGCGCAGCGCCGCCGCGCAGCTGCTCGCCATGGGGCCGCGCGCCGTGCTGCTGAAGGGAGGCCACCTCCCGGGCTCGACGGTCGTCGACGTCCTCCGGACCGCGCCGGGGTCCGGCGCCTCCGGGGAGCCCGGGGGCGAGCAGCTGTTCGAGGACCCGCGCATCGAGACGCGCGCGACCCACGGCACGGGCTGCACGCTCGCCTCGGCCATCGCCGCTGGCCTGGCGCAGGGCCTCGCCCTCGTCCCCGCGATCGGGCGCGCGCGCCGCTACCTCCGCGAGGCGATGCGCGCCGCGCCGGGGCTAGGCCACGGCCACGGCCCGCTGAACCACGCCCACACGGCGCGGCCGTTCTCCTGAACAGCCCGGCGCGCCGGGCGCGTCTGTGGACGACCGCGGCGGCCGCGCGCCACGGGGCCCGCGCGGCGGCGAGGAGGCTGTGCGCGAGAGCGGCGGGGCGGTCCCGTGCGGCGCCGAACGGGCCGGCCGCGTCGCCTGTGCAACGACTCGTTGCGCCCGGCGCTCGAATGGACGACCCTGCGCGCAGTCCATATCGGCGTCCGGGCGCGTCTGCTTCGGCGCCGTCGCGGAGCTCTTCCTCACCCTTCGTGCGCCCGTGGCCGTGACCAAAGATCCCCTCCCTCCCATCGACGTCGGAACGGTCATCAACGACCGGTACGAGGTCCTGAAGAGCATCGGCAAAGGCGGCATGGGCGAGGTGTTCTTGGCCTTCGATCGCCTCACCCAGCAGCAGGTGGCGCTCAAGGTGGTGCCCGAGGCCTCCGCCATGCCGGGCGACGACGAGGCCCTGCGGCAGGAGGTGATCCTCGCGCAGAAGGCCCGCCACCCGAACGTCTGCCGCGTGCACGACCTCGCGCCGAGCCCGTGGGGGCCCATCCTCGTGATGGAGTACATCCCCGGGCAGACGCTCCACAACCACATCCGCAAGCGCAAGACGTCCGGCGGGTTCAGCGCCGACGAGTTCCGCAAGATCTCGACCGACGTCTGCGCGGGGCTCGCCGCGATCCACCAGCAGGGCCTCGTGCACGGCGATCTGAAGCCCGGCAACGTGATGGTCGCCGACGATCGCGCGGTCATCCTCGACTTCGGCTTCGCGAAGGAGCGAGCCCGCGCCGCCGTGCGCAAGCCGGGCGCGCCTCCGGACGGCGGCACGCCTCACTACATGTCGCCGGAGCGGCTGCGCAGCGGCGGCGCGAGCCCGGAGGACGACGTCTACGCCGCGGCGTTGACGCTCTGGGAGATGTGGACCTGTCGCGTCCCCGAGCCCGGCTACAAGCCGCGGCTCAAGACGATGAAGCAGCAGATCACGTTCGACGTGCCTGCCGCGCTGACCAACGACGAGATCAGGCAGATCTTCCGCGCGCTGAACCCGGATCCGCAGATGCGCCCGCAGGCGCGGCACATGCGGTTCTTCAACCCGACGCAGACGACGACCGCGCCGATCCAGCTGCCGCGAGAGCGCATCGATCCAGGCCCCGCGCCTGGGCGGGCCATCAAGACGCAGTTCACGCCCGGCGCGCAGTCGCTGCTCATCACGTACGCCACGAACGCGCCCGACAGCGTCGCCACCCTGTTCCCGCTGCAGAAGCCGGTGCTCTCCGTCGGCCGCCGCAGCGATCAGGACCTCGTCCTCGCCGAGGCGACCGTCTCCGGATCGCACGCGCTGCTTCGCTGGCAGACGGGCTCGTGGCTGGTCGAGGATCTGAACAGCACGAACGGCACCTACGCCGACTTCCCCTTCGAGCGCAAAGCGCAGGTCTCGCTGCTCCACGGGGCCGAGGTGCAGCTCGGCGAGTGCCGCCTCATGGTGGTCACGTTCGGTCCGGACTCGCCGCACCACGACAAGGCGAAGCGTTACCTCGCCCGGCGCGACGGCCTCACGGGGATGCTCGTGCGCGAGCACCTGATGAAGGCCATCGACGAGGACGGCTTCTTCGCCGAGTGGGCCGAGGTGCCGATGCAGATCGCGCGCTTCGAGCTCCGCGGCCAGAACGGCCTCGTGAGCTTGCGGCCGACGATCCTCGAGATGCTCGCGCTGCGCAAAGCCGCGCTTCAGGTCGTCGATTTGACCCAGACGCTGCTGCTCAGCCTGACGCCGGCCGCGGCCGGGCGCACCGGCCCGCTCACGTTCGTCGTCTCCATCGTGGGTCCCAACCTGGACGAGGCCCAGCACGTGGTCGAGCAGGTCGTCGCGCAGGTGCAGGGCACGCTCCCCGAGACGCTCGAGCTGACCGCAACGCTCGTGAAGTGCGAGCCTGGCCGCCCCGCGCGCACGCTGATCGACTGAGGCAGACCGCCACGCCGTCGCTCACCTGCCGGGCCGCCGCTCGATCGCCGAGCCGTCGCTCGATCGCTGAGCCGTTGCTCGGCCGCCGAGCCATCGCTCGACCGCATGTTCCGTCATGGAGACACAGAGCCCATCACCGAGCCCACCGGGCCGGTGGCACGCGCGTGCAGCGCGCTGCACTCTGCCAGCGCTCCTGACCGAAGGAGAGCGCTCCCCGTGTACTGGAGCGGTGCGCGGCTACTGGATGGCGAGCGGCTACTGGATGGCGAGCGGCTACTGGATGGCGAGCGGCTGCTGCGCGGTGAGCGGTTGCTGGGACGGCCCGCTGCAGGCCTCGCCCGGAGCGGCGACGCCATCGAGCACCACCTCGCCGGCCGACTTCCGAACGTCGATCTCTCCCTGCCAGATGAGCTCTGCGCTGCCCTGGGTGTCGACGACGTCGCGCAGCAGCCGCACGTAGACCTTGCGCGGGGCGACCTCGGGGATCGCCACCGAGAAGTCGAACGCGCAGACGGAATCGCACCTCGGATTCGCCGTGTCGGGCTCGTCCCGCTCGGTGATCTCGTAGATGCTGTCGATCCTGTCCACGTGCATCGCGCGCTGGCCACAACAGTTGAGCAGGAGCCGGCTGTCCGCGATCTTCAGGGCGCCGCTCGACCGGTCGTAGCGCCAGCGCAGGACCTCGGCCCCGCAGTAGCTCTCCTCCCCCTCAGGGGCGAGCCGCCGCTCCGGCTCCACGAACCCGCCGGCTTCGCTCACGAGGCCCACCTGCGCAGGCTCCGCCTCCAGGCACGCGCTCAGAGCAAGCAGCGACCCCAACGTTGCAAGCGCTCCACAGACCCCCAGGTACTTCATGCCCCGATTTCCTTGGCTGTCCCGCGACACTGTTAAAATACGCCCAAAAGGCAAAGAACCAGGGCCTCTAGAAACGCGTTTCACGTGTCCGCTACGTGCGCCTAGGGAGTCAGCTGCGAGTCAACGTGCGTAAGGTGCGCGCATACCCCGCACCCGGGAGCAGCTGCACGCACATTCGAGTGTGATCTACGGGTTTATGGAATAATTGTCCAGGCAAAAGTCGCAGAGTACGCCCGATTCTCTGACCATGACCGTCATGGTCGGTCGACCTGCTCCACCATCCCACCATCCCCTGTTCCACCATTACGCGCAGTGCGCGCATCGCGCGCCGACATACGCAGCGGGACATTCGCGAGCTCTCCCCCTGCCGACCGCGGACTCCAGGTGAGGCGGAGCGATGCGGGGGCGTGTGCTCAGCGCCTCATCGCGCGGCGACCGTCTTGCTTCGCTGGCGCGGGGAGCCCTTCGCCTGGCAGCCGGCTTCCGCGGGGGTTTCGTCGAGGACGATCGCACCGGCAGAGACGCCGAGGTCGAGGGAGCCGCTCCAGATCACGGCCGGGCCGCCCTGCTGATCGACGACGTCGCGCAACAGCTTCACGTAGATCTCGCCCTGCGGGACGTCGCGCACGCCGACGGACAGATCGAAGGCGCACTGCTCGCTGCAGCGACCTCCGGCGCCCTCCGGCGCGTCCTGCTCGGTAACCTCGTAGAGGCTGTCGATCCTCTCGACGTGGATCGCGCGCTTCCCGCAGCAGTCGAGCATCAAACGGGCGTCGGCGAGGCGGAGGGTCGCCGACGGCTCATCGTACTGCCAGCGCAGCACCTCGGCGCTGCAGTAACCCCCGTCCTCTGCCGCCGCGAGCCGGTGCTCCGGGTTCCTGAACCCCCCCTGCTCGCTGATCCTCGCTTCCTGAACCGCCGCCACCGAGCTGCAGCCGCCGGCGCAGAAGGCCCACCCGATCGCGATGGCGGTCCAGATACGGCTCGACACCATGCACTTCTCCATTTCCTCTTGGCTGGCTGGCCAGGGCGTTTCGCCACGATTTCAGTGCAATTTTCCAGCCAACTCTCCCCCTGAGCAGTCCGGAGGCTAACCGCGACCGACGCGGCGGGCCAAGGAAGCGGGAGCCGCGACCACCGTCTCCCTTCGCCTTCGCTCGCAGCGACGGCGCAGGAGGGCGCGCAGGAACTACCCACGTCAGACGTGCCTGGACGTAAAAAGTTGTCGGGGAGAGAACGCTTGGCTCAGCCACGATGCGGGCGGCCCTCGATTGGACACACGCCCGATGTCCAGGTCGCGCCCCTCGGCGCGGCCCGCCCGCGTTAGTTCTTGGCTTCGACGGCCTTGCCGGGCGGAAGAGGATCCCAGCGCAGCGAGTCCCCGAGGAGGTTCGAAATGCGCTTCGGGCGCTGCCCGTCGACGCGCATGACGTAGAGCCCTGGCCCCTCGCCGGAGGTGCGCGTGGAGAAGAACGCCACGAGCCGCCCATCGGGGCTGCAGGCCGGGTACCCGTTCCTGCCCTGATTCTGGGTCAGCCGCGCGAGGCCGCCGCCGGTCTCCCCCGAGACGACGAGATCCGTGTTCTTTCCGACGCCGACGGCGTAGACGGCCTTCACGCCGTCGGGGTGGTTGCAGAACGTGGGCGCCGAGGCGAAGAGCCCCTCCGGAGAGATCGCCTTGCCGCCGACGTAGATGCGCTGTCCGTACCTCCCCTCGCCCGAGAAGGCGAGCTTGCCGGTCGGCGTGAACACCGGGTGGAGCGCCATCTCCACCTCCGAAGCCGGCTTGATGCTCTGGAGATCGGGCCCGGAGAACAGCTTGATCGTCGACCCCACACCGATGCTGAGCGCGACCTGGGAGCGATCCTTCGAGAACGCGATCCCGTAGACCGAGCCCTTCACGGGCAGCGGGAGCGGGCCGGCTGCCAGCGTGAAGACCTTGTACTCGTCGCCCTTCACGCTCGCCGCGTAGTGGAGCTGCTCGTTCTTCCCGAACGCCGGGGCGATGGCGGTCTGGTCGGGCGGCGAGACGGCCTTGGCGTCGTGGCCGTCGGCGTCGATCGTGAAGACGCGCCGCAGCGAGCCCGAGCCCGAGGCGAACGTCATGTGGCTGGCGAAGCCGCCGTTCTGGCCGGTGAGGGCGCCGATCAGCTGGTCGGCCACCCGGTGCGACTCGAAGCGCACGTCGCGCAGGGGCACGATGAACTTCTTGTCGAACACCGGGGCCTGCCCGCGGTTCACAAGGAACGCCTGGCCGACGAGCTCGACCTTGTCGGCGGCGACCTTCTTGCCGCTCACGCTCACGACCGCCTCGACCCCCTTCGCGGACCACGCCTTCACGTCCACCGGGCTGTCGGAGAGGTACAGGCCGTCGGGCGCGGCGCTGTCGGGCAGCACCTCGAACTCGCCGCACAGCTCGAGGTCGCGCCGGACCACGCTGTGGATCGTCACGTCCTCGGGGTCCGAGACGAGCGATGGCAGGACGCCGATCTTCGGGAGCGGGCGCGTTGCGCCGGCCACCACCGTGATGTGGCCGAGCAGCTCGTCCGGGTTGGGCGGCGCCGTGGAGGCCGGCGCCTGCGCAGGAGCAGGGGGAGTAGCGAGCGCGGCGGCGGCGAGCGCCAGGGCGCCGAGGGCGTATCGAGCTAGTCGCATGTGGTCTCTCTACAGACGAACGTGACGCTGACCTGCTTCTGCCCGAGGTTGGGATAGTTCTCGGGCGGCGGCGGCAGCGCCTGCCCCTTCGCCGCCTCGAGCGTCGCCTGCGCGGCCGCGTCGAAGGCGGGATTCCCGCTCGGCGTCAGCGTGTAGCTCACCATCTGCCCGTCGGACAGGACGATGACCGCGCGCGGCTTGTGCTTCGTGAGCTCCTCCGGCGGGAGCCCCGAGCCGTTCACGCGGAACCTGCTCGAGAACCAGCCCGCGATGCGGGCCAGGTACAGATCCACCGCGCGCGCCTTGAGGGGATCGGCCTCGGTCCCCTCCTTCACGCCGTCCTCGTGGCCCTCCTGGTCGACGTTGGCGGCCGGGCCGGCGTCGACCTTCGGATCGAGCTCGGTGTCGACTTGCTTCGCGACCGAGGCGTCGGGCGGCGGCGGCGCGGTGCCCGCGTCCGCGACCTTGACCTCCGGGGGCGGGATGTCCGCCTCGGTCTTGCCCGCGCTCGGCGACACGAACGCCTTCTGCTCGACGCGCGGCTTGGGCGCCTGGCGCACCCACCGGTCGGGCAGCTTCATCTTGTCGCGCTTGCCGCCCAGCTTGAGCAGCGGCGTGTCCATATCGAGCACCGGCACGACCTTCACCGGGACGCTCGGCCCCTTGTCGATCTCGGGCGCCGCCGCGGGCACGGCGAGGTCGGCCAGGCTGACCGCGACGGCGGCGCCCGCCTGCACGGCCATCGCCACCGCGACGGCGAGCGCGATGTCCCGCGGGCGAAAGTCGCTCGCCGGCCGGCGCTGCCCGGGCGGCGTCCTCGGTCCGGGCGCGCGCGCCGCAGCCGTGCTCACGGCGCCGCTCCCCCGGGCCGAGGCGCCGCTCCCCCGGGCCGAGGCGCCGCGCCCCCCGGCTGCGGCGGGGCGCCCTCCGGCTCGATCTCCGGCTGGACGAGGAGGTTCAGCCCCTCGACCCCGGCGGCCCGGGCGGCGGCGACGACCCGCGCCACGGCGCCGTAGCGGGCGTCCTTGTCGGCGCGGATGTAGAGCTCCTTCTCCTTCTGCACGCGCCCGTTCGAGGCGAGCACGCCCTCGATGTCGGCGGTCGCGTCGTCCTCGCCGAAGAGGATCTTCTCTTCCTTCGTGACGGTCACGACGAGCTTCGTGTCCTTGGTCGGCGCCTCCTCGGCGGCGACGTTGGGAAGCTCGACCCGGAGCCCCGTCGTGAGCAGCGGGGCCGTGACCATG
This sequence comes from Sorangium sp. So ce375, assembly GCF_051473855.1. Taxonomy (NCBI): domain Bacteria; kingdom Pseudomonadati; phylum Myxococcota; order Polyangiales; family Polyangiaceae; genus Sorangium; species Sorangium sp. So ce375. The sequence goes on along the minus strand of NZ_CP150335.1, from coordinate 932,488 downwards.
AACACCACGAGGAGCACGAGCATCACGTCCACGAGCGGCGTGACGTTGATGTCGCTGAAACCGCCGCCCCGCCGCCTGCGCCCACCACCGACCGACATGCCCATGATCGGCCCCGCCCCTCAGCTCTTCGGCATCACCGGCGTGGGCCGGTCGCTCGTCCGCTGGAGCGCCAGCGGGATGGACTCCTGCATTCCTCGTGCGGAGAGCGACGCGATCTCCACCCAGCCCTCGCTCGCGGCCTCGAGCGCGGCGAGCAGGTCGTCGACGCGCTTGTTGAGCCCGTTGTAGGCGATGACCGCCGGGATCGCGGCGAACAGGCCGATCGCGGTCGCGATGAGCGCCTCGCCGATGGCTGGGGCGACGACCGGCAGCGACGCGCTCTTCTGCTGACCGATGCGGAGGAACGCGTCCATGATCCCGTAGACGGTGCCGAACAGCCCGATGAACGGCGACGCCGCCGCGATCGACGAGAGCGTCGGCATGAGCGCGCTCGCCCGCTGCGTCTCGGTCACGATCGCCCGCTTCGCGATCGAGTCGAGGAGCCGGCTCGTCCCGACGCGGCGGCTGAGCTCCATCACGACGCGGGCGCCGGGCGCGTCCGCGTGCCGCTGCGCCAGCGCGAACAGCTGATCGGGCGAGTGGGCGTGCGCCGACTCCTGCTCGAACCGCGCCTGTAGCGAGGCGAGCCGCGCGAGCTGGAGGACCTTCAGGACGGCGATCACCCAGACGAGGATCGCCGCGAAGATCAGCAGCCAGACCACCAGGAAGACGGGACCGGAGGCGTGCAGGACCAGGGAGACGGGATCGAGCTTGATCTGGACCGTCGCCGGCTCAGGGGCGCTTTGCAGGAAGGCCATTTCGATCTCTTCGGGTCAGGGAGTCGGCTCGTCAGGGTTCCGCGCGCGCGGCCCCGTTCAGTGGAGTTTGCGACCGCGGCCCCCTCTCTCGCGTGGGAGCGCGGCCGTGGCCCTCTTCAATATCGCCCAGCGCCGCGCGCGGCGCTGCGCTCAGTCCGCGAGCAGGATGTCGACCTTCCGGTCGCGCGCCCAGCCCTCTTCGTCCGTGCCGGTCGCCTCGAACTCGCCCTTCGACGAGGTCGCGATGCGGCCCTGCTCGAGGCCCTTCTTGCCGAGGTACTCCGCGACGCTGCCGGCGCGCTTCTGGCCGAGGCCCAGGTTGTACTCCGTCTCGCCCCGGGGATCGGCGTGGCCGATGAGCTTCATCCCCTTGCCCTTGAGCGGACCCGAGACGAAGCAGCGCGCGAGCGCGTCGAGCGCGCCCGCCGCCTCGCCCTCGATGGCCGTCGAGTCGAACGCGAAGCGGGCGGTCGGCAGATCGCCGCAGGCCTTGAGGATCTTGTCGTCGATGCGGATCGACCCGCTCGACGGCTTCTCGGTGTCCTGCTTCGGCGCAGGTGCGGCGGCGGTCTTCGCCACCGGAGGAGGCGCGACGTCGCTGGCGACATTCGCCGGCGGTTGTGGATCGGAGCCGCAGCCGGCCGCGAAGGCCGCCAGAGGCGCCGAGACCACGAGGATCAACGCAGGCAGTTTTGTCATGGGCATGCCGTTACCACGCCGGGAGGCGCGTTGCAGCATTTTGAGCGGCCGCTGGCGAGCCGGCGCGCCGCGATGACGGGCATTCCGTTAAAGTGCCGCGATGCATCGCCCGAACCAGGCGCGGGAATATTTTGGGCACCAACTTTCTGGCCCGCCTCGCGCCTCCCGGGCCCTCCGCTCCGCGCTCCTCTCGCTCGGCGCAGCGGCGGCGGTCGCGCTCGCCGCCCCTCACGCGGCGCGGGCCGAGGCGCCGGTGCAGCGCACGTTCTTCCGGCTGCCGTCGTCGAACGGGTTCGGCGCGGTGCTCCTCGATCTGGGCGCGGCGAGGCTCACCCACTTCCGCGAGCACCTGTTCGCCACCGAGGAGCCGCTCCTCGACGAGCGCGGCGAGGAGGTCTGGCTCGGCAACCAGCCGCAGGCCGTGCCCACGCGCGATCTGCTCTACGACGCGTACTTCGGGCTGCGCTCCGACGGGCACCAGCGGTGGCTGACCGAGGTCCCCGTCGACCTCGACGCGAGCGGCTACGCCGGCTGGACCGACGGTCAGCGCGGCGGAACCGGCGTCGTCACGATGGTGCAGCGGGTCGGCAACCTCGAGTGTACGCAGTTCTTCTTCGCGCCGCAGGGCCTCCCGCAGGCGGGGTTCGTGATGGCGATGCGGGTCGAGAACCTGGGCGAGAGGCCGGCGGAGGGCGTCTCGGCGTTCTCGCTGCACAACTTCCACCTCGGCTTCGGTCGCCCGGGCGTGATGGTCGACATCGGCGAGTCGGGCGAGACCGTCGCCTACGACGCGAGCCCGGGCCGGCGCGACTTCCTCGAGCGCGCCTTCGCCGGCGTGGTGGTCGCGCGCGCGCTCGAGCCCCCCGCGCACCACGGCGCCTCCAGCGCGGGCAGCCCGCCGGACCGCGACGTCTACCGGATCGTCGCGGACGACAGCGGCGCCGATCTGCCGGACCTCGACGGGGCCGCGCCCACCTCGGACGGCTCCGTGAGCGCGTTCCAGTGGGACCTCGGCAGCGTCGGCCCCGGCGAAGCGCGGTGGGTCGGCGTGGCGTTCGCGCACCACGGCGACCCCTCGGGCGCGGCGGACCCGCTCGTGCGGAGCGCCCTCGACGCGTACCTCGGCGCACAGGGCGCGGCGGAGGTGGTCGCGGACGAGATCGCCGCGTACCGCGCGTTCCAGGGCTCGATCCGGGTGCCGCCCTCCGCCTCGCCCGAGGAGGCGGTCTTGCTCCGGCAGTCGGCCGTGACGCTCCGGATGGCGCAGTCCCGCGAGAGCCACGCCTTCCTGCGCGAGCACCTGACGCGGGACCTCGAGCCGCGCGCCACGCGCTTCGGCACGACGCTCGGCGGCGCGCCGGCCACGCTGCCGGCCACCGTCGCCCACCGGGGCCACGGCGCCGTCCTCGCGAGCCTCCCGCCGGGCGAGTGGACGGTCGCCTGGATCCGCGACGGCGCCTACGCCACCGTCGCGATGGCCGCCCTCGGCATGCAGGCGGAGGCGCGCGACGCGCTTCGCTACTACCTCGACGCGGAGGCGGGGCGCTTCCAGGGCTGGAGCGAGCTCGCCTCGTACGACATGCCGCCGTACCAGATCAGCCTGGTGCGCTACTACGGCTTCGGGGTCGAGGAGACCGACTTCAACGACTTCGGCCCGAACCTGGAGTTCGACGGGTTCGGCCTGTTCCTCTGGGCGCTGCGCCAGTACGAGCAGCTCACCGGGGACACGGGCTTCGTGGATGAGCGCTGGGCCACCGCGTCGACGAAGGTCGCGGACGCCCTCGTCGCGCTCATCGATCCGGACACTGGGCTCGTCCGGAAGGACTCGTCGATCTGGGAGACCCACTGGAAGGGGCGCGAGCGCTCCTTCGCGTACACGAGCATCACCGCCGCGCGCGGCCTGTGCGACGCGGCGGCCATCGCGGAGCGGCGGGGCGAGGCGGACCGGGCCGCGGCGTACCGCGGCGCAGCGGAGCGGCTGCGCGCCGCGATCGCCGCGCGGCTCACGGACGCCTCGGGCGCGCTCGCCGCGAGCCTGGAGGAGCTCGCGTCGGGCGCGGGCTACTGGGACGCGGCGGTGATCGAGGGGATCGCGATGGGCCTGTTCGATCCGCGGGGGCGCATCGCCGCCGCCACGCTCGCCGGGCTCGACGAGCACCTGCGCGCCCCCGCCGGCGCCGGGTGGTCCCGGAACGACGATCGCACCGATCACGCCGGCGCGGACGACCTGAGCCCCTGGGGCAGCGAGTACGACAGCGCCGAGTGGGTCGTGACCGACCTGCGCGGCGCTGTCGCCGTGCGGCTCATGGGGGACGCCGCGCGCTCGGACCGGCTGCTCCGGTGGGTGCTCGATCAGTCGGCCGCGAACTACCTCGCGATCGCGGAGACCTACGACGAGATCCGCGGCACCTACAAGTTCAACGCGCCCATGGTGGGGTTCGGCGCGGGCGTTTACGCGCTCGCGCTCGCGGCGCGCGACGGGATCGCCGCTGAGCCGGCGTGCGGCGCGTACTTCGATGAGAGCGCCGCGAGCGGCGGCGGCGCAGGGGGCAGCCCCTCGAGCGGAGACGCCGGTGGGGCGGGCGCCGCCGGCGGCAGCAGCGACGGCGGCAACGACAGCGGCGGCAATGGCAACGGCGGCGGCGGCGGCGACAGCGGCAGCCGCGTCCGCGAGGACGCTGGTTGCGGCTGCCGTCTCGCGAGCAGCGGGCAGATCGCCGCGCCCTCCGCGCTCGCGGCGGCCGTGGCCGCGGCCGGCCTCGCGCGACGGCGACGTCGGAGGGCGCGACGCTGACGCTCGCCGAGCGACCGCCCTCGGCGCAGGCTATTCATCGCTGGTGTCGGTCTGGCGCTGCGTCGCCGCAGGGGCGGGGGCCGGGGTGTCGGCGACGGCGGCGGCCATCGCGTCGGTGAGCGACACCGGCGGCTGGGACGGAGCCGCCTCCTCGGACGCAGGCGGAGGCTGACGCTCAGGCCGAGCTCGGGCCCCCGACGCGGTGGACGCGCGCACGCCCGCTGCGGCGCGCGACGGCTGCGCCGCGCCGGGCTCCGCGGCGCTGGCCTCGTCGTCGCTGGCCACCGCGCGCGACGGCTGCGCCGCGCCGGGCTCCGCGGCGCTGGCCTCGTCCTCGCCGACCGCGACGCGCGCGTCGGCCCCGCGCAGCGCCGCCCTCCGGGGGCCGGGCGCCTCGACCGGCGCGCTCACACCGCGCGCGACCTCTCCCGCCCGGGAGACACCGCGCTGCGCGATGGGCCGCACATCGTCCTCCGGCGCGCGCGCCATCCGACCGGCGACCAGCGTGAGCCCGACAGCGAGCGCCAGGGCGCCGGCCACAGACGCCGCCGCGAGCGCGCGCACACGGGCTCGTTGTCCCGCCCGCGAGGGCGCCGCGACCGGCACGAGCGCATCGTAGACCCGCAGCACATCGCTCACGCTCGGCGCTTCGACCGCGACCGGCGTCGTTCCCGCAACCTCGGCCGACGCGGTCGACGCGGCCGTCGCCGCGGACCTGCTCGCCTGCTGCGTCGCGAGGTCCGCCGCCGGAGCGGCCGGACCGCTCTCCGGCGCTACCGAGCTCGCCGCCGACGCGCCCGGCGCCGTCGTCGCGGCGGGGAGCGTCGTGATGAACGACTTCAGCGCGAGCGACCGGAGATCCATCATCGTCGGGTCATCGTCGTGCCGCAGCACCGAGGGCGCGCTCGAGCGCCGCAGCGGCGGAGGAGGCCGGCTCGATCGCTGCCCGACGCCCCCCGTCGGCGGCGCGGCCGTACCCCTCCCGTGCGCGCGGAGCATCGCGCCGCCGCAGACGCTGCACTCGAGCGCAGCCCCTCCGCGCGCGTCGCTCGACACCGTGGTGACGATTCCGCAGACTTCGCAGGTAACGTCCATGAGCCCCCCGCAGGCCTCGCAACACGACAGCGGCGAGCGCCCGCCACGCCAGATTGTGATTCAAATTACATCCTGAGTATGGCGCGCTTGGGGCAGCCATGCATGCGCTCTCCGCTCGGCATTTCCGAGGATCGAGCGCATGACGGCGTTGCACTGCCATCCTGGACGGTCGACGCATGGCGAGAGCCGTCCTGGACCGAAGGTTTCTCGGGTGGGCGCTTGGATGCCGGCCTTCGAGCTGCTGTGGTAAGAGCCGCGCTTCGATGTGGTCGGGAGCGGACCACCGGTCCGCTCGACGGGGTCGCGGCTCCCTGCCGGGGGTCACGCTGACATGGGTCTGGGGGCCGCGACCGGTCTCCGAAGCGCCCAGAGGAGTTCGAGAATGGGTCTCAGCGAAACGCTGCTCGATGCGAACAAGAAATCCAAGGTCGTCGCCGACTGTTGCACGCTCGTCGACGAAGAGGTGGCTTCGAAGAGCGGACTCTCCGGGCTGGCGGTCAAGGCCGGCTACGCGGCCGTGAAGGGCATCAAGCCCGGCTTCATCCAGCAGGTGGTCGAGAAGCTCTTGCCCGAGTTCGCCCGGAAGCTCGATCCCATCTGGACCGAGGCCTCGAGCAGCGGGAACGCGAGCTCCTTCTTCACGTCGAACCGCTCGCGGGTCGCCGACGCGCTCCTCAGCATCACCGACGAGAAGGCGAAGTCGTCGTCGAGCGGCGTGGTGCGCGGCACCTACGAAAAGATGCGCGGCTCTGCGAAGAAGAACGTCGAGGACGCCGTCCCGCGCCTCGCCCAGCTGATCCAGAAGCACGTAGCCTGAGCGGCTCGGCGCAGCGGGCCCGCTCCGCGCTGGCCTGCTGCGCGCCGCAGCGAGGCGCCCCCGCGGCCGCGTGCGCGGCGGAGGGCGCCCTGCGATCAGCCCTCAGCCAGGCTCGCCGAAGCTGCGCGCGAAGAGGTCGCGGATCGCGTCTCGGCCGGCGTCGTTGAGGTCCTGCGTGCCGATGCCGGCGAAGTTCTCGCTGGCGATGCTCGGCTGCCGCGCCATCTCCCAGGCCGAGCCGCTCCAGCGGAACCAGCCGCGCTTCTCCTGATCGTAGACGAACAGCTGCTTCTTCCAGAGGCGCGCGAGCTCCGCGCCCCAGCCGGTGCCGCCGCGCACGGTGCCGTCCTCCTGGAGCGTCCCCACGACGAAGACCTGGCTGGCCGCGTTGATCTGGTGCCAGATCGTCTGGAGGATGTTGCGCACGAGCGGGATCTCGCTCAGCACGCGGCCGAGGCGCCGCGACACGTAGACGAGGCTGAAGTCGCCCTTGCGCAGCTCGTCGTCCCCCAGCACGACCACGCCGCGCTGGCGCTCGAGGAGCCGGTGGCCCTCGAAGCTGTAGTTCAGCTCCTGCACCCCGTACCGCTCGGCGCACGCGCCGAACTCGGCCTCGGCCCCCTTGGCGCCGCCCGAGTGCAGGCGGAAGCACCGCGGATCCTTCGGCCGCTCCGACGGGGGGCGCACGTCCTCGTCGATGACGCGCATCGAGTGGGGATCGAGGCGCAGGTGGAGATCGGCGAGATCCTTGTTGCCGTGGTCCTTGAGCAGCCGCAGGCGAACCACGTCGCGCTCCGGCTGCAGGTAGACGACCACGCTGAGGTGGCGCGCGACCCTCTCGAGCGCGGCCGGCAGCTTGCCCGGAGCGCCCGCCTCGTCGACCTGGGCCGCGACCCAGACCTCGGCGGAGCGCTCCTTCGCGAGGCGCCCGAGCGCCTCCATCGCCTGCTCCGACGCGACCGCCACGTCGAAGCCGTCGACGATGATCACGTCGGGCTCGAAGTGGGCGACGCCGCGCGCGAACGTCACCGTCTCGAGCATCTTCTCGACCCACAGGCGCGCCGCCTCTTCCGGCGCGTCGGCCGACGCCTTCACGTGGCCGAGGTGCGAGTAGATCTGCCGGTGCCGCTCGACCTCGAGCCGGACGGCCTCCGGCTCCTCGAGCCGCATCGACTGCGCGAGATCGTGGAAGATCTCGTCGTAGTACGCGCGGACGTGATCGACCGCATTCTCGTGCGAGATGTGGAGGACCCTGCGATCCCTGAGCAGATCGTCGAGCGCGATCTGCACGAGCAACGCCGTCTTGCCCACGCCGGGTCGGGAGACGATGACGCCGACGTTGCCGCGACCCAGCCCGCCGTGCATCGACCCCTCGAAGACCCGCATGGGGCTCCGCTCGTTCACCTCTTTGCGGTACATGCCGACCCCCTCACTTGGCCTTCTTCGCCTGCTCTTCCCGGTACTTCTTGATGAGCTCCTCACCGAGCGCTGCCGGAAGAGGAGCATAGCGCGAGAACTCCATCGTGAACTCGGCTTTGCCCTGGGTGGCCGAGCGGAGGACCGTCGAGAATCCGAACATATCGGAGAGCGGCACCTCCGCCTCGACGCGGCAGAAGCCGTCTGCCTCGGTCGAACCGACGATGATGCCGCGCCGCTGCATCAGGATGCCGACGATGCCGCCCTGGTACTCGCTCGGCCCCTCGCAGGCGACCTTCATCAGCGGCTCCAGGATCTGCGGGCCGGCCTTGGGGTACGTCTCGCGCCAGGCGCCGCGCGCGGCCTCCTGGAAGGCGATGTCGGACGAGTCGACCGCGTGGGCCGCGCCGTCGTTCAGCGTGACCGACACGCCCGTGACGGGCGCGCCGATGAGCTGCCCCTTGGCGAGCATCGACACGAAGCCCTTCTCGACCGCCGGGATGAACTCGCGCGGGATCGCGCCGCCGACGACCTGGTCGTCGAACCGGAACGGCGCCTCCGTCCACGGCTCGATGAAGCCGCCGACCTTGCCGTACTGGCCGGAGCCGCCGGTCTGCTTCTTGTGCGTGTAGTTGTAGTCGACGCGGCGCGTGATCGTCTCGCGGTAGGCCACGCGCGGCGGGCTCGTGACCACCTCGGCCGCGTACTCGCGCTTCATGCGCTCGATGTAGACGTCCAGGTGGAGCTCACCCATGCCCTGGATGATCGTCTCGCCGCTCTCCGGATCCGCCCCGACGCGGAACGTCGGGTCCTCCTTGGTGAAGCGGCGCAGGGCCTTCGACATGTTCGCCTGGGCCTTGTTGTCCTTGGGCGTCACGGTGAGCGAGATGACGGGGTCGGGCACGTGCATCGACGTCATCGCGACGCTCAGGGTCCCGTCCGTGAAGGTGTCCCCGGAGTTGCAGTCGATGCCGAACATGGCGACGATGTCGCCCGCGCCCGCGGAGTCGATGTCCTCCATCTCGTCCGAGTGCATGCGGACGAGCCGGCCGACCTTGTGGCGCTTGCCCGTGCGGGTGTTCGTGATCTCGCCCCCGCGCGCCAGGTTGCCCTGGTAGACCCGGAGGTACGTGAGCTGCCCGAAGCGGCCGTCCTCGAGCTTGAACGCGAGCATCACGAGCGGCTTCTCCGAGTCGCTCGAGAGGACGACCTCGGCCTCGTCCTTGTCGAGGTCGACGGCCTTGTTCGTGATGTCGGCGGGCGTCGGGAGGTAGCGGGTCACGGCGTCGAGCAGGACCTGCACGGCCTTGTTCTTGTAGGCCGACCCCATCATCACCGGGACGATCTGGAGCTTCACGGTCGCCTCGCGGATCGTCCTGTGGAGGAGCTCCTCGCTGACGCGCTCCTCGAGGATCGCCTCGGTGAGCTCGTCCGAGTACATCGAGAGCGCGTCGAGCATCTCCTCGCGCGCCGTCTTCACCTCGTCGGCCATCCCGGCCGGGACGTCGCCGACGAGGATCTTCTCGCCGTTCGCCCCCTCGAACCGGTAGGACTTCATCGCGACGAGGTCGACGACCCCCTCGAACTTGTCCTCGAGCCCGATCGGCAGCTGCAGGAGCACCGGGTTCAGGTTGAGCTTCTCGCGCAGCTGCGCGCGGACCCGCAGCGGGTTCGCGCCGGCGCGGTCGCACTTGTTCACGAACGCGATGCGCGGGACGCCGTAGCGGCGCATCTGGCGGTCGACCGTGAGCGACTGGCTCTGCACGCCGGCGACGGCGCAGAGGACCAGGATCGCCCCGTCGAGCACGCGCATCGCGCGCTCGACCTCGATCGTGAAGTCCACGTGGCCGGGCGTGTCGATCACGTTGATCTGGTGCCCGTTCCAGAAGCAGTGCGTCGCGGCGGACTGGATGGTGATCCCGCGCTCGCGCTCGAGATCCATCGAGTCCATCTTCGCGCCGACGCCGTCCTTGCCCTTGACGTCGTGGATGGCGTGGATCCGCTTGGTGTAGAAGAGGATGCGCTCGGTCAGCGTTGTCTTGCCCGAATCGATGTGGGCGCTGATCCCGATGTTGCGCAGCTTGGACAGTTCGCTGATCACAGAAGGCTCCCCGCCGCGCACCCGTGAGGGCGTGCCCGTTGGAGGGCGTGCGGCACGCATCGAACCTCAGCCGGGCGGCGCACTCTTGCGATCGCCCAGTCAGAAATTCGGCGCGGCTCTTAATTCGGCCCCATGGCCAGCGCCAGGGGGAAAATGATTTCGCGTGAACATTTCACGCTACTTGGCTTGAATCCTGGAAAGCCCGACCGTCTCGTCCCACTCGGATCCGTAGCCGTCGTAGTGGATGCGGTAGCGCTCTTGCCCCACGATGCTGGTGACGACCGCCGGGTACATCTGCCCGTGCCACTCGACGCGGACCCTGTCGCCGATCTTGTAGACGTTTGTCTGCGATGCCTGCAGCCCCTTGCTCCGGACCTTCGGCGGCGGCGGCGGATGGACGACGTTGCCCTCGACGAGGCCTCGGATCCGTTCACGAGGTACAACTTCATCCCAGATGTCGTCGTACCCCTGGTAGTGGATCTTGAACTTCGTCGGACCCAGGACCTCGATGACCTTGGCCGGGTAGACGTTCCCTTCCCATGTCACGAGGACCTGGTCGCCGATGGCGTATTGGCGCTTGCAGCCCCCCAGAACCAGGGCCAGGGCCAGGAGGAGGGCCGCAGCGTGAGCGCGCGCTGCGGGCATACTTCCCGCCCGCCTTACCGTCCTCTCCGGCGCCCCGCAAGAGCCTTCGCGCCGGGACGCGCGCGTCGGGTGGCGGACGGCGCACGGCGCACGGCGCCGGGCCTCGCCGGACCGTTCTGCCGCTCACCCTGCCCTGCCTCGCCCCGCGCCCCAGGGCGCTGCACTGGGGAGCGAACCCGTGTAGAGAACGCCCATGGTCCGAGATGTTCGCCCTGGTACGGGCATCCTTTCCCGCCCGTGCCCGTGCGGCTCGGGGCGCTCGTACCGCGAGTGCTGCGCCCCCTGCCATCTGGGCGATCGCGAGGCGGCGGACGCCGTGGCGCTGATGCGCTCGCGGTACGCCGCGTTCGCGGTCGGAGACACCGCGTACCTCTGGCGGACGCTGCACACGGGCCACATCGACCGCGGGCGCGACAAGGACGAGGTGCTCCGCGAGATGAAGCTGACGATCCACCACCACCGGTACCGGGGCCTGCAGATCCTCGACAGCCAGCAGAGCGGCGACTCCGCGTCGGTGCTGTTCCTCGCCAAGATCTTCGAGGCAGGCGCGGACCGCTCGTTCATCGAGCTGTCCGATTTCCTCCACGACGGCGAGGGCTGGCGCTACCTCCACGGCGTCGCCGTCCCACGCGCCCGCATCGACGTCCCGCCCGACGAGCTGACGATCGCGCTGTTCTCGTCGCGCGCCAGCTGACCGGGCCCTCGCCGGCCGACCGACGCGCCTCAGCCGGCCGACGGGCCCGAGGCGCGGGCCTCGTGCCACCCCATCGCCTCGACGACGGCGCGGTTCTTTTCCATCCACACCGCGATGCGCTCGCGCGTCGTGCGGTAGGCGTACTCCAGGATGGCGCGCCGCGCGCGCAGGTTGGCGGGGTTGTGGAGGAACAGCAGCGCGTCGTTCGGCGCGGGCTCGAGCACGAGGACCTGCATCTTCCCCTCGGCGAGCGTGCGCCCCACCGCCTGGTGGAGCCGCGCGTGCGCGCCGATCCGCATCGCCTGGTTGAAGATCCAGAGCATGCCCTTGTCGCGCACGCTCTCGCGCACGCCGTGCCCGGTCGGGACGGGGCGGTGCGCGGTGGAGACCGGCACGAGCGGGCTCACGACGATCGTGAGCTCCACGCCGGCGGCCTCCGCGAGATCGAAGTGCGCCACGTGGCCCAGCCCGCCGTCGAGGTAGTGGCGCTGCTCGACGCGCACCGGCGAGAAGAACAGCGGCAGCGCCAGCGACGCCGCGCAGGCGAGCGACACGGGGACGTGGTCGAACCCCTCGGCGCCGAAGATGACGCGCTCGCCCGAGTCGAGGTCGTGCGCCGGGATGCGCAGCGTCCGCGGCATCGCGCGGAACGAGTTCGGGATGCCGCGCCGGAGGAAGAACTCGGCGAGGAACCGCTCGTAACGATCGAGCTGGAAGAGCCCCGCGGGGAGCGAGTCGTTGAAGCGATCGAGCTGCTCGAACAGGTACTGCTGCGCCGGCGCGTTCGGGGTCGCGTCGCCCCGGGTCGTGAGCCGGACGACCGCGTGGCGGAGCGCGACGAGGCTGGTGCTGAGCGCGCGCCGCCACTCGCCGACGTCGAGGTGGAGGAGGTGGCTGCGCTCGAGCGGGAAGAAGTTGTCGACCGGATCGAGCAGGGCGCGGTAGAGCCGCTCGATCGGGATGCCGCCCGCCAGGGCCGCGGCGACCGCGGCGCCGCTGCCGTGCCCGAGGTAGAGCGAGAAGCTCTGGTTGTCGATCCCCTCGACCCCGTCCTCGAGCGCCGCGAGCGCGCCGATCTGGTAGAGCGCGCCCGTCAGGCCGCCCCCCGGCAAGCAGAGGCTGACGCGCGCGCGCCTCGCCGCGGCGCGCGGGGCAGCGCGGCCCTCGCGGCTGGCTTCCACGGTCTCGGAGGAGCGGCCCTCGCCGTCCCCCGCTGCGATCTGCGCGGATCGGCTCTCGCCGCCGCCTTGGCTCCCGAAAGCCGGCATCATGAGAGGTCCTTTTCCCTCGCGCGGGCCGCCCCCTCGGCGCGATGGCCGAGGACGCAGGCGAGCGCGGTCAACACGAGCGCACAGGCGGAGCTCGCCGCCACGAGCCATACGGGGCTCGCCGCGGCCTCGGGCAGCGCGGCGCCGGCGGCGGAGGGCGCGCCGTCGACGGCCCCCGCGCGCGCCGCGGCGAGGAGCGTGAAGCACTGGATGGCGTTGTAGGTGCCGTGGAGGAGGATGGACGGCAGGAGCGAGCCGCTCGCGACGCGGAGGACGCCCAGGGCCACGCCGAAGATCCCGATCGGCAGGAACTTCTGCCACCCGACGTGCGCCGCCGCGAAGAGCGCGGCCGTGGTCGCGATCACGAGCGGGGCGCGGTGCGTCCAGCGCAGCGGGCGGGCGAGCGCTCCCCGGAAGAAGATCTCCTCCAGCGCGGGGCCGAGCACGATGAAGATGAGGCCGAGCGCGGCCCGCTCGATCGCGCTCGCGTCGATGAAGACCCGGACGAGCTCGGCGTCGTCGATCCCCGACGGCCAGCGCGTCTCGATCGCCGTGTAGAGCGCGGCGATGGGCCCCTCGAGCGCGAAGCCGAGCGCGACCGCGAGCGGGTAGAACGCCGGGTGCGTCCCGCGCACGCCAAGGAACTGCCGGATCGACGCGCGCGGCGCGTGCACCTGGAGCACGCCGAAGAGCCCGAGCAGGTACGCCACGGCCTGGCACGCGAAGCTGCCGATGATGTCGAGCTTCGCCGCCGCCCGGAAGGAGCCGACCGCGCCATCGGGCGCCGGCTCCATCCGGAAGGAGGCGATCAGGCCGAGCAGGAACAGGAACAGCGCGGTGATGCCCACGGTCCAGCCGACGGCCCCGGGGATCGACATCGGTCGCTCCTCGCCGCCTCGCGGGACGAGCGGACCGGGCCCTCGGCCGCTCGGCGGAGGGTCGGAGGTGCTGTGCAGATCGCTCATCGACCTCGCAGATAAGGCAGGACACCCCGCTTCACGACCGTGTCCGTGCCGAGGCGCTCGTTCGTCTCCGGGTAGTCGATCGTCGTGTGCAGCCCCCGGCTCTCATGCCGGGCGGAGGCGCAGCCGACGATGAGCTCGGCCACGGTGGCGATGTTGCGGAGCTCGAGCAGATCACGGGTGACCAGGTGCTTCCAGTAGTACTCGCGGATCTCCTCCTGGAGCAGGGAGATGCGCCGGGCGGCGCGCCGGAGGCGGGCGTCCGACCGGACGATGCCCACGTAGTTCCACATGGTGCGGCGCAGCTCGTCCCAGTTGTGGGCGACGACGACCTCCTCGTCGCTCGCGACCGCGTTGCCGACCTGCCACTCGGGCACCTCGGGGAACGGGCTCTGCCGGAGCTCGGCGATCTGGGTGGAGAGGCGCGCGGCCGCGCGGTGGCCGAAGACGAGCCCCTCGAGCAGCGAGTTCGAGGCGAGCCGGTTCGCGCCGTGGAGCCCGGTGCACGTGCACTCGCCGATCGCCCAGAGCCCGGGGATCGTCGTCCTGCCGTAGAGGTCGGTCGTGATGCCGCCGCACATGTAGTGGGCGGCCGGCACGACGGGGATCGGCTGCGCGGTGATGTCGATGCCGTAGCGGAGGCACTGCGCGTGGATGGTCGGGAAGTGCTCGCGGATGAAGCTCGCGGGCCGGTGGGTGATGTCGAGCAGCACGTAGTCCGAGCCGGTCCGCTTCATCTCGAAGTCGATGGCCCGCGCCACGATGTCGCGCGGCGCGAGGTCCTTGCGCGGATCGTGGCTGGCCATGAAGGCCTTCCCGTCCGGCAGCCGGAGGATGGCGCCCTCGCCGCGCAGCGCCTCGCTGACGAGGAAGCTCTTCGCTTCGGGGTGGAACAGGCACGTCGGGTGGAACTGGTAGAACTCCATGTTCGCGATCTCGGCGCCTGCCCGGTAGGCCATGGCGACGCCGTCGCCCGTCGCGACGTCGGGGTTCGTCGTGTAGAGGTAGACCTTGCCCGCGCCGCCGGTCGCGAGCACGGTCGCGCGCGCGAGGTAGGTCTCGACGACGTGCGGCTTCGAGGCTGGCCGGTGCCGGGGCGCAGGCCGCTCCGAGTCGCGCGGCCGCGGCCCGCCCTGGTTCAGCGCGGCGTCGGTCTCGTCGAGCACGTAGGCGCCGGCGCAGACGTCGGGCCCGCCGAAGCGGGAGAGCGGGATGAGGTCGATCGCCGTGTGGTGCTCGGCGAAGCGGATGTTCGGGTTCTGCCGCGCCTGCTCGAGGAGCGCGCGCTCGATCTCGAGGCCGGTGGCGTCGGCGGCGTGCACGATCCGCCGCGCGGAGTGCCCGCCCTCGCGCCCGAGGCGCACCTTGCCGTTCTCGTGATCGAACTGGGCGCCGCGCGCGATGAGCTCGCGCACCCGCTCGGGCCCCTCCCGCGCGCAGATCTCGACGACGACCTCGTGACAGAGCCCCGCCCCCGCCTCGAGCGTGTCGGCGATGTGCGCCTCGGGGGAGTCGTCCGGGGCGAAAACCGCGGCGATGCCGCCTTGTGCGTACTTCGTGTTGGACTCGTCACGCGCGCGCTTCGTGACGACGATCACCTCGCCGTGCTCGGCCGCCTCGAGCGCGAAGGTCAGCCCAGCTACACCGCTACCGATGACGAGGAAATCGGTCGTTATCGCCACGGCCCGGAGGGTAGCAGGAGCGGGGCGCACGAAGGTAGGCCGTGGTGCGCTTCCTGCGTTCCGCGGCGCTGCGGCCAGGCCAGGCGTTCGGGCGCCCACCGGGGGCCGGCCCGAGCGGAGCGCCGGCGTGAGCCCGCGCGAGGCGTGGGCGCACGCTCGGGCTCGTCGCGCTCCTCATGGGATGGACGCGCGCGTCAGCGCTCCGACGCGCGGCAGGGCGCCCGTCGCGCGCTCGGGCTCGCCATGCTCATGAGCGCAGTCCATCACCATCAGCAAGCGCGCCGCGAGGCGCAGCTCACGGGGCGCAGCGAGGATGCCCGGTGATGCGGTATTCGGGCACGGCGACACGGCAGATTCCCACAGAGCATGGGAGGAGGTCGCCCGGCTCCGTGTTCTCCATCTGCGCCTTCATTTCAACCGCTGACGAGTCAACCGCTGACGCGCAGCCGAGCAGCAGCACACTCGATCCAGCCCCCCTCGTGAGGGGGGCTCTCGTTCAAGGGTCCTCGCCCTTGCGGTGCGCCGAGGGCAAGAGCATCAGCTTGGGGCGACGCCTGCTTCGCCCTTTAGGACCACCTGCCGGGCGTGGGTTCTTCGCCCACAAGAGGCTCTGCGATGCCGGCAGCCTGAGCCCCGACGGCGGCGCAAGCTCCTCTTCCGCCGCTTCGCGAGCCGCTCGCTCTGCGATGCAGTGTACGCAATACTTCTCGGGGTCCCAGTCGATGTCCTCGAGACCCAGCCTCCGTACCCACATTCGCTCCCACTCCCCCATCTTGCTCAGGCTGGGGCGCTCACCAGAGGGAGGAGGGTCGTCTCCGCGGGACCTTCGGCGCTTCGGCATGGGGCTCCTTGATTTCTGGCGGCGCCCATTGTGCCGGCAATAAAAGAGCTCGCCAAGGGCTTTCTTCGAACAATCTTTTCCCTTTCCGCGCCGTTTGGCTCCTTGTCGCTCCTTGTCACTGGCTTACGTTCAGCCCTCCGAAATTGCCACGAAATCATACCGTGGTCTCACTTTTCGCGGTGCTCGCCGTGCCCCGCGGTCCAGCGGGCTCTGCTCGCCGACGCGACGCGGTGCCGGTTCCAGCACCTTGACCCGACGGCCTGCCGCAGCCGCCAGGTACGCCGCTGCCTTGGCTCGCCCCTCCGGCGCTTCTGCGCTGCTCTTCCTTACGAATTCAACCCACAGACACCGCCACACGAGCCAGGACGCACATTGCCTGCTCGGGCTCGCCGTTCTCATGAGCGCAGTCCATCAGCAGGCTCGCCGCCAGGCGCAGCTCACGGTGCGCTGCGAGGATGCCGGCGATGCGCTGCTCGGACACCGAGCCCCGGAGGCCCCCCGAGCACGCGAGGAAGATGTCGCCCGGCTCCGTGTTCTCGACCTGGGCCGTCATCGCCACCGCCGCGTCGCAGCCGAGCGCGCGAGTGGCCGCGCTGGCGTGTTGTATTAGCGTCGCTGGGACATCCGGCGGGATGGATCCGTCGAGCGCCCCGCCGTCGAGCGCCGCCGAATCATGCGTTCGCGCCTCCAGCTTCCCCGCGCGGAACCTGTAGATGTGCAGATCGCCGGCGTAGGCGATATACGCCGCCCCTGGCGCGAGCAGCACACCGGCGAAGCTCACCTGCACGCCGCTCGATCCCGGCTCCGGACGTTCGTCCGCGGAGCGGCCTGTTCGACGCGGACTCATCATGAGCCGCACCTCGTCACGGGACTGCGGCGCAATCATCTCACCGGCACAAAGGTCGTCCACACTGTCTTCCTCGATGACGGCGTGTACCAGCTCGATCGCCGTACGGGAGACGACCTCTCCGCCGAGCCCGCCCATGACCAGAAAGAGCCCCACGCAAGGCACCTCGCCAGAGCGCTCCTCATTGCTCGCACGACGCCTCGACACAGGGGCATCCGCCCCAGCCTCGATGGCGAGCGTTGGACGCACCATCTTCCACCTCGCACGCTCGTCGCAAGGACGAGCCGAGTCAGCGCGCACCACGCTCGCGGTGCGCCGGTCTCCTGTTCTGTCGCCCCGCGCGCGACGCTGCCGTGAACCGCCGCCGTGCGCCGTCGCGCGTGATCAGGCCGTCAACGGCTGCTCGCCCGAGCTTGGAGCCCGTGAGGGCGCCTTTCGCTCAAGCGCTCAAAAATCCTCACGCACGAGACGCGCCAGTCGCACCATCTTCAGCAGCAGCCGCCTGCAGCGGTCCCTGCTCCGCCTGCTGCGCCTACCCGCCCTCGGCGGAATCTTCTCCCACCCAGGGCTCAGCCGCAGCGTCGATCGGTTCCCCGACCGTGATGCAAGCTCCTCCATCACCGCTTCCCAGGCGGCTCGCTTCGCGATGCAGTGCTCGCAGTGCAGCTCGGGGTCCCACTCGACATCCTCGAGCCCCAGCCTCCGTACCCACATCCGCTCCCACTCCCCCATCCCGCTCGGGCTGGGGCGTCTTGCGGAGAGAGGCACATCGTTTCCACTGGAATTCCGGGGCATTGGCAGAGCGCTCCTTGGAGCGAGCGGCGCCCATTCTGCCGGCCACGAAAGAGCTCGCCAAGCGCATTCGTCCAGAAATCGATGCTTTTTCGCCAAGTTACGGGCAGCCAGGCCGGCTCGTCACAAAATCGTACGGTCGCCCTCACTTTCTCCACCGCTCGCCGGTGGCAGCAGACCGGCGGGCGCGGCTTGCCGCGGTACATGTGGCCTGCGGCATATTTCTCGCCGTCTCGATGGCGCTCGATGGCGCGTCGCGCGATCGTCGGTGCCGCCTCCGCCACGCTTCTCGGCGGCAGGCGGCACGCGGCACCACCGACGAGATCGCCCGCTACCTCGTCGCCCACTTACGGAAATTCCTGCTCCGCCACCGCCGTGCCTTCGGCGCCCGCGTTCTCCGCCACGCCGTTGCTTCCGCCGGGGCCCCCTGCGCCGGGCGTGCCAAGTTGCAGCGTCGTTCGCCCTTCTTGCTTCACCGCCTCGCCTCGGTACGCGATCGCCAGCAACGGCCCGCCGAGACCTCCGCCGCCGGGACCGCCGTTGCCACCCTGGCCTCCCTGCCCACCAGCGCGCGCAGCGTTCGAGCCGCCGCCCCCGTGCGACCAGCACCGCCGAGACCGCCCGATCCGCCCGTCTCGCCCTCCATCTTCGCACCCATTGCCTGCGCCTCGCTCTTCACCGGCACCATCGCCAGCCCCACGTCCGCCGTCTCTCCCTTGGCGCTCTTCACCGTCTTGGTGCTCTTCGCCGTCTGGCTCATCGGCGCGTACCCCTCCAGCCTCACCTCTACCCGGTGCTCGCCTGGACCCACGAACACCTCCCCTTCCAGCTGCGCTCGCCCCAGGGCCTTGCCGCCCACAAGCACCGCCGCCCTCGCCGCGCTGAGCGTCACCCGCAGCACCCCCACCTGCGCTCGCGACTCCCCAAGCCGCTGCTACGCCATCGGCTTCAACTTCGCCACCGTTTTGACCAGCGGCCAGTTCCTCAGCGCGAACGACGGATACTCCGCTGCTTCTCGGTACTTCTTCAGCTGGTACTTCGTTCGGGCCAGAGCTGCGGCCCTGCCCCCCGGCTACGGCTGACAACTCGCGCACGAAGCAAAAACGACCTGCTGCTGGGCTGCCTTCAGCGACCGTCGGATAACATCCGCTCTCGCGGCCCGACGCAGAAGGTTTCAGCAGATCAACGGTCCGTCCGCCCGCGCCTTGGACAATCCACTCGAAGGTGGCGAGGTTGTAAGCGCCGAGCAGCCCACCGTGCCGCGTCTCCGCGACAAAACAGTCCCTACCACCCCAATACGGGGCACGTCCACTCATATCTTTGTCTCTCCTTCAGCTCAGCGGCTCACAAGCCGCGACTCTCGTGATGCAACCGCATTCCCTTGAGCCATTCGAAATTCTCACGCAACGGCACATTCTTTCTCACTGCCCACAGCTCTCGTTTCCACCGAAGTTCCGGCACGCTCCGCTCGCCCCCAGTTCGCCAGTGTTCCCGTCGGCCTCGCGTTGCCGCCGTCGCCTGCGATACCGGCGGAGCATCCGCTGGCCGTCGCGCGGGTCACCCGAGGACGCACCTCTCCCCGTCGATCGCGTTCCATGCGATCGCCAGCACCGTCTTCCGACGCCCTTCGCGCCGGCGACCGACGCCGTCGACGACGCCGCCCGCTACCTCATCGATGGCTTACGGAGACGCCTGCGCCGCCGCTGCAGTGCCTTCCGCGCCCGCGTTACCCGACACGTTGTTGCCTTCGCCGGCTCACCCCAGCGCCCGGCGTTCAGGGCTGTAACGTCGTCGGCCCTTCCTGCTTCACCGCCTCGCCCCCGTAGGCGGCCGCGAACGACGGCCCACCGAGGTCTCCTCCACCTTCAATTGCATTCCGTTGAGCTCTACGAAATTACCACGTAGCAACACCTTTTTCTCACTGCCCGCAGCTCTCGTTTCCACCAAAGTTCCAGCACGCTCCGCTCGCTCCGCGCGTACCCGCGTTCCCACCCGGCCCCGCGCTGCCGCCGTCCCCAGCTGCGCCTTCGGTAAAACCCTTCAGCGCTACCGCTGCGCTCGGCCCCCTCGCGAACGCGATGCCCACCGCATGGCCGCCTCGACCGCCTCCCCCGGGGCCACCCGCTCCGCCTCGCCCGCCTTTACCGCCATCACAACCGGCAATTGAGGGCGACGTGCCCGATGCATTTCCTCCGATGGCACCGAGGCCGCCATTCGCCCCGCTCTGACCGGCCACTCCATCTCCTCCCTTCCCTGCCTGGCCCACCACAACGGTCACTTCCGTCAGCACCAGCTTCGTCCCGAGGCTGACGATCCCGAGACTCGATCCGCCGGCTTTCCCGCCATCGCCTCCTTTACCGCCGCAACCGCCGGCTCCGCCTCCGCCGCCGCTGGCGCCGGGACCATTCACCGGGTTCGCGACGGGCCCGCAGAACAGCCCTGCTTTCGCGCCTCCGCCGCCACCTCCTCCTTGACCTCGCTTCCCAGATGTGCCGCTACCACCGTCGCCGCCAACGATTCCGGCCAGCGTCAGCGTCGTGCCGGTGCCGGCAGCGCCGGGAGCGCCGGTGATTCCAGGCGCACCGGGCTCTCCCTGTCGGCAATTGCCACCGGTCTGCCCTGCTCCACCAAGCCCATACTCGTCCGGGTTCGGCTCGGGCAATGGCGCCCCATCCGCACCCCTCTGCCCGTTGCCCTGGTCGGCACCCGTGATCCCGCCGAGCCCACCGGCTCCGCCGCGCGTCTCGCCGTCCTGGCACATCGTCACGCCGGGCTCGCCGCCGAAGACGACCTGGCACGCATTCGACACGACCTCCGATGCGCTCGCCCCCGCCTGCGGCACCTGCGTCGGCGTCTGGCCGTTTGCACCGTCCATCGCGTCGCCCGCCGTCACGTCCACCTGCGCAAGCTCCGCCTCGACGTCCGCCACCTCCACGCCGATCGACGACCCGCCCGGCTCCGTCGCACTCGCCGCGCGAACCGCGAAGCTCCTCACCTTCACCCCGCTCGCGGCCTCTGACACCGTGAGCGCGATCTGGTTTGCAGGCGCCTCGATCGCGCTCCGCGCCTCTTCGCTCCACGTCCAGTCCGCCTGGCAGTCGAAGCCCCCTATCACCTCCACCCCGGCCTCGATCGTCACGCTCTCCGCGAACGGCTCGATCGCGCACGCCAGCACCCGCTTGCCGTTCGCGTTCGCTACGGCCTCGCCGAGCGACACGTACGGCTTCGCCTTCGTCCCATCTCCCCCCGCCTCCGCCGTCGCGCTCGCGAACACCGCACACTCGTCCGTCACAGTGCTCGCGTCCTGTGTCGGGTCCGCCTCGCACGCAGGGTTCGAGACACCGCCGCCTGTTCCATCCCACAGCCCGCGGTGATGGTCGCACGACAGGGTAACCTCGCAATCCTCGGCGACGTTGCTCCACAGCGTGTCGCAACCGACGGCGCAAACGACCAACCCCAAGAAACATGGCTGCCAGCGAACTCGATCACTCTTCATCGTCCCCTCATTTCGGCTCTTCACCATACCCCCCGCACCGCAATCCCCCCGTAACCGATGGACGCTTCGGGTAGAGCACGCACCTTGCTTGACGCCTTGGTCCCCGAACGCGGCCACAGCGCATAGGTCGCGGCTGCGACGGCCAGCACGCCCGATGCTGTATACGCGACGGTCGCTGCACGCCCGAATGTGTCGACGCGGAAGGCCGTCGTCCGAAGCTCGGAGCACGCCTGTTGGTATCTGGCCGGCGCATCCTGGCAGCCACCGCCGGCGTTGAGGATTCCATTGGCCTGCGCGCGCCCATCCGCGCTCGCGCTGTTCGACGCCACCGTCATCCCGATCCCCAAGCCGAGCCACACCGCACTCGCCGCCCCCAGCGTGATCACCGGCACCCAGTTCCTCTTATCCGGCAGCCGTCGCGGCTCCACCACCACCGCCGGTGGCCCCGCCACGAGCCCGACGATCCCCGCACCCGTCGCGCTCCCGCCCCCCGCCGTCGTCACTCCCGCCGTCGTCGACGCCTCGCTCTTCGCCAGCGTCGCGTCGGCCATTTTTCCCATGACCACCCGCCCCCGCGGCTCGCACCACGCAGTTCGCCCGGGGGTGCTGACAACGAACGCAATGAGCACGAGGATGCCCACCCCCGGCCCGTGCTCGGCTCTACGGGCCTGCGCGCGGTCCGCCCCTCCCATGTCCCGCGCTCCGCGCGGGACGGGAGAGGTCTCGCCTGCGACGGCAGTCCGGGATCCAGCGCGGCGGTGCGTCCATCCCCCCGCGGCCGCGCCTCGAAGCTCTCCCACAGCGCAAAAGCGATCTGCTGCCGGGCTTCCTTCAATGACCGTCGGATAACATCCGCTCTCGCGGCCCGACGCAGAAGAAGTCAGCAGATCAACGGTCCCTCCGCCCGCGCCTTGAGCAGTCCACTCGAAGGTGGTGAAGTTGTCAGCGCCGGGAAGCCCACCGTGCCGCGTCTCCGCGACAAAAGAGTCCCTATCACCCCGGCGCGGGGTGCGTCCAACCATTTCTTGTCTCCTCCTTCAGCTCAGCTGCTCGCGGCGCACAGCGCTCGTCCGTCGCTCGCCCGCCTTGCGCTCAGCTCTCAAGAATTCTCAATCATCTCCACCACGCTGCTCACGTCACTGCCGCAGCTCGCATTGCCCGTGAAGCCCCAACATTCTCCGCTCACGCCCACCTCGCCGGCGTTTCTACTCGGCGCCGTGCCTCCGCCCTTGCCCGCTGTGGCCCCCATGAAGTTCGCCTGGGGCCTTCTTTTGAAATCGAAGCTTTTTCACCGAATTACGCGCAGTCATGCGGGATTGTCACCGAATCATACGGTCGTCCTCACTTTCTCCGCCGCTCGCCGGTAGCAGCGATCCCCGAGGATCTGCTCACCGCCGCGCACGTCATCCGTGGGCACACCTCACCCCTTCGATGGCGCTTCGCGCGATCGTCAGCACCTCCTTCCTCCACGCTTCGCGGCGGCAGGCGGCGCCACCGGCGACGCCGCCCGCTACCTCATCGCTTGCTTACGGAAACTCCTGCTCCGCCGCCGCCGCGCCTTCCTCGCCCGCGTTCTCCGACACATTGTTGCTTCCACCCGGCCCCCCAGCTCCCGCCGTGCCGGGCATCAGCATCGTCTGCCCTTCCTGCTTGATCGCCTCGCCGCGGTACGCGATCGCCAGCGACGGCCCGCCGAGGCCTCCTCCTCCTGGACCACCGTTGCCTCCCTGGCCGCCCTTCCCCCCGTCGCACGCAGCCTTCGACCCGCCCACGCCCACGCCGCCAACTCCGCCGAGACCGCCAAGCCCGCCCGGCTGCAGGTCGCCGCCAGCGCCTCCCTTGCCTCCATTGCCCGCCTTCAGCACGCAGTCCATCAGCGTCACCTTCCCCTCCACGCTCGCCAGCGCGATGCTCGCTCCGCCGGCGCCGCCGCCTTGCCCGGGCAGCCCACCACAGCCACCAGGTCCGCCGCTGCCGCCACTCGCTCCGGCTCCGGGCATGGCGCCTGGGCAGATCGCTGCGCCGCCCTTCGCACCGCCGCCTCCGCCGCCGCCTTGCCCGGGATTGCCCGGTCCGCCGTCTCCGCCGCTCACGCCCGCGTAGCCCGACGAGCTCAGCGTGCCGAGACCACTCGCAGCCTCCCCGACATCACCCGGCGTACCGTCGGCGCCGCCATCGCCCGTTCCGTTCGGTTCAGGACCACCACAACTCCAAGCCCCTGCCGGTGGTTCTCCGACACCTGCCGCCCCAAATGGCCCACTCTGACCTATCTGGCCGGCATCGCCGTTGTTTACCCTGCCAGCGCCGCCCCCTCCGCCGATCGACAACGCTCCGCCACACGCATTTTCGATCTGGGCTCCTCCCGGTAGCATGCCATCGGGTGCTCCTGAGGTGTCCAGATCAGTGCATGCATCGGTCCCCGCGTTCCCAGGCGCCGCCTGCGCCGGCACCTCGCTCGGCGCATCCTCTCCCTCCGCACCATCCGCTCCCTTGCCCGCGATGAGCTCGCACCGCGCCAGGTCAACCGTCGCTCGATCCACCAGCACCGCGATCGATGACGTACCCGGTGCCTCCGCATCCGCTGCGTGCACCGACACGTCCTCGATCCTCACGGCGGCATCGCCCCGCAGCACCTTCAGCGCGATCCCTTCCTCGCCCGGCGCCACGCTCGTCTTCTTCTCCTCGCCGGCCCAGATCCACCCCTTCGCGCAGTCGAGCCCGCCGAAGATCGCCATGCCCGCGGGCACCTCAGCCGCCTCTTTGAACTCCTCCGCGCACGCATACACCGCGCTTCCCTGCTTCGTCGCTCGCGAGATCGCCACGCTCAGCGTCTTCACAGGGTCCGCCTTCGTCCCGGCGCCATTGTCGTCACCGCCCGTCGCCACGAACACGCCGCACGTATCGCTCACGGCGGACGTCAACTCGCTCGGAATGCACCCTTCGGGCGTGCCACCGGCATCACCGCCCGGGAAGTGACCGCACGTGAGCAGGAACTCGCAGTCGTTGTCGAGCCCGATCGATAGATAGTCGCAGCCGCTCGCGATCACCGATGCGGCGCTCCAGCACATCAACCACGTCAGCCGCCTGTTCTTCATTGTGCTCACCATCGCCCCGCTCACCACGCTCCCACGACGACGACACCGCCCCCGCCAACGTTCGTCACCGGCAACACGCGCACCCCGTGCGCCGCCGGTGCGGCGCGTCGAGGCCAGAGCGCATACGTGACCGCGGCGACCGCCAGCGCCCCCGACGCCGCGTAGCCGATCACGGACACCGTGCCGAATCGCGCCGCGCGCTCCGCCTCGCTCTCCACGTCGCGGCACGTGTCGTTCAAATCGCTCGGCGGATCGATGCACCCTCTGTTCGCCTGCCGGATCTGCTCTCGATATCCCTCCGCATCGCTCCGCGCATTTCTCGACAGCACCGTCGACGTGATGCCCACCGCCAACCCCACCGCGCTCGCCGCGCCCAGCGCGATCACCGGCACCCAGTTCTTCTTCGGCGGCGGCTCCACCGGTGCCGCAGGCGGCTGCCCCATCACCGGCCCTCCCGCCCCCGCCCCCACCGCGCTCCCGCCCCCCTCCGTCGTCCCCGCCGCCGTCGCCCCCTCGCTCTTCGCCGCCGCCAGCGCCAGCGTCACCGCCGCCGTCGCTCCCTTCGCCACCGTCACTGTCTGGCTCGCCGGCGCATACCCCACCTGCCTCGCCTCCACCTGGTGCTCGCCCGGCTCCACGAACACCTCCCCTTCCAGCGGCGCTCGCCCCACTGGCTTGCCGTCCACAAGCACTTCCGCTCCTGCGACACCCACCGTCACCGCCACCGCACCCACCTGCGCTCGCGACTCCGCGAATCGCTGCTCCGCCGTCGGCTTCAGCTTCGCCACCGTCTTCACAAGCGGCCAGTTCCTCAGCGCGAACGAAAGGTGCTGCGCTGCTTCTCGGTGCTTCTTCAGCTGGTACTTCGTGTTTCCGAGGTTGTACGCCACGTCGAACGTCGGGTTCAGCTCCCACGCCGACTCGAGCTCCTTCTCCGCCTCCACGTACTTCTTGTCCGAGTAGAGGCGCAGCCCTTGTCGAAAGAACGCATCGGCGCGCGTCACCGCGTCGCCAGCGCTCGCGTTGGCGCCGGCGCTGGCGGGCGCTTCCTGCGGCGCGGCAGGCTGCGCGCTGGCGACATCGGCAGCGGCCATCACGGTCGCGGCAGTGAACAACACGGCAAGGCTTCGGCAGTTCATCATCATGGCTCCACGCGGGTTCACTCCATCACGTCATCGGCAAGCTGTTTCTCGGGGGTGGGCGCAGGCGCCGCCGGCGTCGGCGGTCGGTGCGGCGCAGGGCGCACCGGCCGCGCGGGCGCCTCCGGCGCCGGCACCTGCGGCGCTGTGGCCTCCGGCGGGGGCGCGGGCGGCTCGCTCGGCGGCGCGGTGTCGTCGAGGCTCGGCTCGACCGCCTCCGGCGGTGCCGGCGCTGCCGTTGGCAAGAGCTCCGAGACCGCTGGCGGCGCCGTCGCGCTCTGCACTGGCGCCCCGCTCGGCGGCAGCGCGGGCTCCTGCTCTTTCGGCGGCGCAGATCTCTTCAAGATCATCGACAGCACGAACGGGCTGCTCACCGCGATGATCGCCAGCAGCACCATCAGCCACGTCGGCATCCACTGCCGCCGCTGCCCGGTCGCCGGCGTCACGACCGGCTCCTTCGACACGGCGACCGGCGGCGGCGTCACCGGCAGCAACGACGACGGCAGCAGGGACTTGTCGATCGGCGGCAGCCCTCGGTCCGCCCACTGGCTCGGCGCCGGCGCCCCCGGCTGCTGCGCCGGCACGCCCTGCTGCACCGGCGCGCGCTGCGGCGCCGCCGCGCCCCCGAACACCGGCACACGCTGCGTCACCAGCGCTCCCTGCTGCATCGGCGCGCCGTGCACCGGCACGCGCTGCGGAGCCGCCGCGCCCTGATGCGGCAGCGCCGCCGCCCCGTGCGGATGCACCTGCTGATGCGCCGCCGCCCCGTGCGGATGCACCTGCTGATGCGCCCCCGCCCCGTGCGGCACTGCCTGCTGCGGCGCCGTCGCCGGAAACGGCGGCGGCCCCCCTTGCACCTGCATCGGTGGCGGCCTCCCTTGCGCCGGAAACGGCGGCGGCACCGCTTGCACCGGCAGCGGCGGCGGCACCGCTGGTTGCCCCTTGGCCAGCGCAGGCACGACCGGGAACTGGAACAGCGGCTGTCCCGTCGGCTTCTGCTGCTGCATCTCGGACAGCGCGCGGTCCAGCTCCGGGTTGTTCTGCGCCTGCCGCAGCTTCCGCTCCGCCACTTCCGGATCCGCCTCGCGCCGGATGCTCTCGAGGTCCGGCAGGTACTGCCGGATGTCGTCGCTGTCCTTGTTGCTGCCCATCGAAGACCTCTCTCCTCAGCGACCACACACTAGAACGGCCTGCACCCCGCCGTGGCGCATGGCCCAGCTGCCTTCGCAGGCGCCGCCTTCTTCCGCTCCTCGATCACCCTCAGAAACGACGGCTTCTGACGCTTCGGCATCGGGTAGAAGTCCTCGTCGTCCTCCGTCTCCGCCGGCGCTGCCTTCACAGGCGCTGCCTTCGCAGGCTCTGCCTTCGCAGGCTCTGCCTTCGCCGCCGCTTGCTCCTTGGGAGCAGGCGCCTCGGCCTCCGCTGCCGCCCCCGTCTTCTCCACGGCTCCGGCCTTCACCGCCGCCTCGGCCATGCTCGCCGCCGCCTCCGGCGCTGCTGCCGCCTCCGGCGCTGCTGCCGCCTCCGGCGCTGCTACCGCCTCCGGCGCTGCCGCCACCTCCGGCGCGGGCGCCGCCGCGCTCGCCTCGGGCAGCGGCGCCGCTGCCGCCGCGCTCTCGACCGGCGCTGCTGCCGCGCTCGCCGTCGCGCTCTCGGCCGGCGCCGCTGCCGCGCTCGCCGTCGCGCTCTCGGCCGGCGCCACCGATGCCGCCGGCTCTCCTGTCACCGGCTCCGGCGCCGTGTTGCGCGTCGAGCGCAGCCCCAGCACCGCACCCACGCCTCCCAGCGTCAGCGCCAGCGCCACCAGCGGCGCCAGCACGTACGCCCTCGGCGCTCGCCGCGGCTGCGTCAACAGCGCCGCCACCGGCGTCATCGACGTCTCTTTCCGCAACGACTCCGCCGGCCCCGCGCTCGGTGCCGTCACCGAGCTCGGCGCCGCTGGCCTCACCGCGATCGGTGGCGCCGTTCCCGGACGCGACGCCTCCGTCGCCAGGAGCTGCGGCGTCACGTACGGCAGCTCCACCTCCTGCGGCTGCGGCGCCGCTCGTCGTGCCTCCCTCAATGGCACGGCGTGCTGCGTCTCCATCACCGGCGACGGCGGCGGCCCACCATACCCCTGCGCCCCCGCGTGCAACGCCGGCCCGCCGTGTGACGGTGGCATCGGCGGCGGTCCCGCATACGCCTGAGGCATCGGCGCCGGCCCACCGTGCGACTGCGGCATCGGCGCCGGCACCGCATACGCCTGCGCCCCGCCACGCGCCTGCGGCATCGGCGCCGGCCCACCGTGCGACTGCGGCATCGACGCCGGCCCACCGTGCGACTGCGGCATCGGCGCCGGCACCGCATACGCCTGCGCCCCGCCCTGCGCCTGCGGCATCGGCGCCGGCCCACCGTGCGACTGCGGCATCGGCGCCGGCACCGCATACGCCTGCGCCCCGCCCTGCGCCTGCGGCATCGACGCCGGCCCACCGTACGACTGCGGCATCGGCGCCGGCACCGCATACGCCTGCGCCCCGCCCTGCGCCTGCGGCATCGGCGCCGGCCCACCGTGCGACTGCGGCATCGGCGGCGGTCCCGCATACGCCTGCGCCCTCACCTCCGCTGGCGGCATCGGCGCCGGCCCACCATACGACTGCGGCATCGACGCCGGCCCACCGTGCGACTGCGGCATCGGCGCCGGCCCCGCATAACTCCCCGCCCTCACCTCCGCCGGCGGCTGCGGCATCGCCGCCGCCCCCGCTCGCTGCGCCATCCTCTCCGCCCACGCCCCGGACAGCTTCGCCGTCGACTCCAGCGCCTTCAGCGCCGGCAGCGGCTCCGTATGACCCACCCCCCGCCCTCGCGGCACACGCGACGACGGCGCGAACGGCAGCGCGCTCGCCGGCGCCACGAACTGCTCCAGCGGCGCCGTCTCCCCGTGCACCACCCGCCGCCCTCTCTTCTTCTCCTCCTCCGCCGCTGCGCTCCCTCGCTCCATCCCGCCCTCCGCAACGCTCTTCCCGTGCGCCTCCTCCGTCTCCGCCTCGCCCTCCACCGGCGCGCTGTCCTCCAGCGCCACCCCCGCGAACGCCGCCTGCCGCTCCGCCTCCATCCGCTCCCGCGCCAGCCGCTGCGCCAGCACGTGCCCCGCCGGCACCGTCTCTCTCAAGAGCCCCCGCAGGTCCCGCGCCACGTCGTCGAACCTCGGATACCGCTCCTCCCGGTCGATCGCGATGCACCGCGCCACCACGGGCCACACGAACTCGGGGCAATCCGGCACGATCTCGTGCACCGGCTCCGGCGCCGCCACGAGGTGCCCTGTCAGCGTCTCCTCCGCCGTCGCCGGCTCGCTGTCGTCCAGGAACAGGTGCTTCCCCGTCAGCACCTCGTAGAAGATCGCCCCGAACGCGTAGATGTCCGTGCGCCCATCCGGCCTCGCCCGATCCACGCGCTCCGCCTTCCTCGAGCTCGTGTACAGCATCTTCACCTGCTCCGGCGAGATGTACCTCACCGTCCCCACGTCCGGCAGATCATCGGTGTTCATCCCGCCGTCCGCGAACTTCGCTATCCCGAAGTCGAGCAGCCACACGTGCCCTTTCGCGTCCGCCTTCGTCCCCACCATGATGTTCTCGGGCTTCAGGTCCCGGTGCCATATCCCCTTCGAGTGCACGAACGTCATCGCGTCCGCCACCTGCAGCATCACGTGCATCGCGCTCAGGAAATCGAGACGGTACGCCTTGTTGAGCAGCTTCCTCAGCGTCCTGCCCTCGAGGTAATCCATCACGATGTACGCCACGTGATCCGGCGACACACCCGCCTTCTTCATCCTCACGATGTTCGGGTGCTTCAGCTTCGGATAGAACTTGCACTCCTGCCGGAACCGCCTCGCGAAGTCCTCTCTCTTCAGATGCCGTGGCAGCATGCACTTGATCGCCACGACATCTTCCGAGTAGTCCTCCACTGCCTTGTACACCTCTCCCATCCCACCCGCGTCAATCACCTCCGTGATCCGGTAGTCCAGGAACACGTCCCCGGCCTTCAGCGCCTCCCGCGCCATCACCACACCCCCATCCCGCGCAACACCAGCGCCGCGATCGCCGAGAACACCACCGTGCTCGCAAGCGTCAGCGCCGCGAACAGCCGCGCGTCCACCGGCGCCGCCCCCGCCTCGACCGCCACGCCCGCCACCCCCGCGCCGGCCCTCGCCCCGCTCGTGCCCTCCGGCATCGCCTCGAACCACGCCCTGCTCTGCGGCCCCCACCCCGCCTCCAGCATCCGCGCCGCTCTCCCGCTCCCGTCCTCCTCCGCGAGCTCCGCGGCGATCCGCCCCAGCTCCTCCCCGAACGCCTCGGCGCTCTGGAACCGCTCCTCCGGCCGCTTCGCCAGCGCCTTCAGCACCGCTCGGTCCAGCGCTGGCGGGATCCGCTGCCCCGCCACCCGCGACGGCGGCGCCGGCGCTTCCAGCACGTGCGCGCGCAGCACCCCCAGCGCGTCCTCGACATGGGCGAACGGACCGTGCCCCACAACAAGCGTATACATCAGCAGCCCCACCGCATACACATCCGCCCGCGCGTCCACAGGCTGGCACCGCGCCTGCTCCGGCGAGGCCGTCCGCGGCGTCCCCACCAGCAATCCGGCGTCGGTCGGATACGCCGGCCCGTCCACCGCAGACGGCGCCCCCGGCGCCGCGCCGGCCAGGGCGCCGTCGAGCACCTTCGCGACGCCGAAGTCGAGCACCTTCGCGACCCGGGCGCCGCCCGGCGCCGCCGCCCCCGGCGCGCACAGGAACACGTTGTCGAGCTTCACGTCGCGGTGCACGAGCCCCACCCGGTGCGCCGCCGCGAGCCCCGCCAGCACCTGCCGCACCAGATCGATCGCCTCGGCCACCGGGAGCGGACCGCGCCGCTGGAGCTCCTCCCCGAGCGTCCGCCCTTCGAGCCGCTCCATCACGAAGTACGGGCGCCCCGACGACGTCTGCCCCAGATCGAGGACCGACACCACGTGCGGCGACGACACCGCCGCCAGCGCCCGCGCCTCTACCTGCAGCCGGTCCGCGAACCGCGGATCGTGCGCCAGCGCGCGGCGGACCAGCTTCACCACGACCCGCTTCCGGAGCGCTCGGTGCTCCGCCTCGACGACCTCCCCCATGCCCCCACGCCCGAGCACCCGGACCGCCCGGTAAGGGGTCCCTTCCAGCACATCCCTGGGATCGCCCGAGCGCCCTGAGCCGTCTGAGGTGCCGCATTCCACCAGCGAGGTCTCCTGAGATGGAAATCACGACCAGGGCGCCGGTTCAGACAAAGAAAATGCACGGGCGATGTCGATTCCTGAAAAACGACGTCGATTCGAGCCGTTACCAGCCATCGTGGCCACGGTCGCGGCCTCGTCCGCGGCCCACCCCGGCGCTCCGGCGCACCGTCGGACCCTCCACCCGCCCCCGGTACCCCGCCCCGGCCCCCCGCCCCGGCACCCTCGCCCCGGCCCCTCGCCCCGGCCCCTCGCCCCGGCACCCCCGCCCCGGCACCCCGCCGCGCCCGGCGACAGCGCGCCTCCGGGGGCGGGGCGCGACAAAACGATCCCGGCGCGTCGCTTTCCTTGTCTGAAACGATCACCCGGCAGTGATTTAGGAGAAGAAAGGGGCGCCGCACGCACGCGGGCCCCCTGCGCGAGGTCCCCATGACGCACGACGCTTCCGACCAGCACGACGACCTGGAGCCGCCCGGCGACGCCGATCCCATCGTGGAGGCCTGTCTCGCCGACGCGCTCGGCCCGTACCTCGGGGTGCTCTCCCCCGAGGAGCTCGAGGATTACCGCAGGTTCCTCACGGTCTTCATCACGACCCACCCGACGGCGGCGCCGCTCCACGCTCGCTTGCGGGCGAAGGGCTACGTCCCGGCCGGGAGCGGCGCGATGGCCCGCGAGGGCGGGGGCGCGAGCGAGGAGGCGGCGGCGCCCGACGACGGGACCTCCGGCGGGCGGCATTGATCAGGGACCGGCGTCCTCCTCCACCTCACCCCCCGCGGGAGCGCATCATGGCGGCGCTCCCGCTCGCTCGCCGCGTCGCTAGGGCGACCGCGCGGATCTACGGCGTGCGGACGCGCCAGGGGATCGAGGACTGCGAGCAGACGGCCTACCAGGCCCTCCTGGAAGCCGGGCTCGGGTTCGATGAAACGCGCGGCGTCCCCCTCGGCATCTACGCCTGGAAGCGGGTCGCCGGCGCCGTGATGCGGCAGCTGACCCGCGACGCGCCGATCCGGCGCGCCGGCGCCGCCGCCGCGCTCGACGCGGCCGAGTCGCTGCGCGACACAAGCGATCCGTTCAGCGACGACGACGACGACGCGTCGGGCCAGCTCATGGCCCATTGCCGGACGCTCGTCTTCACGCGCTTCGTGGCGGACACGGGCGAGCAGCTCAGGGCGCGCCCCGAGGACGCGCTCGCGCGCACACGCGCCTTCGAGGCGCTCGCCGGGGCGCTCCGCGGCCTCGACGAGCGGGAGGCGCGCCTCATCGAGCTGCGGTACTGGCAGGAGCTCTCGTGGGCCCAGGTCGCCGCGGCGCTCGGCGTCCACGAGAAGTACGCGACCCGCATGGATGAACAGCTGCGGAAACGCCTTCGGGGCGATCTGCAGGCGAGCCACGTCGAGGAGCCGCCGCCGAGCGAGGGGACCTGAAGGGCCCTCAGCGCCGGACCACCCGAGCTTCCGGAGCAAAAGGCAATTACAGGCGATAACACCGTCCTCCCCCTCGAGCCCCTCTCGAGCCGCGGATCATCTGCAATTGAGCCGGAATCGAGCCGCGGCGCCCCTCCCGGGCGCGCCGCGGACCGACTCGAAACCTCGCCCAGCGCAAAAGAGTCTTTACTATTCCCATCCTGCCTGAGAGCTTGACGAATGGTGCATTCCCCGGCGCGTCGCCGGAGGACAACCAAGGAGGCACCATGGCCCTCAAAGACCTCTCTCCTCGTCAAATGGTCCAGATCACCGGCGCCTGGCTCGACCCGGAGCGCGAAAGGCCGCGCCTCGTGTCGCTGAAGCGGTGTGCCCCGCTCATCGACGATATCGAGGCGGTGCACGAAGGCGTCTTGAAGTCGCACCGGCGGCAGAAGAAAGCGGGCGACGAGCTCTCCGAGATCCAGCAGAAGCTGGTCGCGACCGATCAGACCCATGATCGCAAGGCCCGCGGCGCCCATGCGGTGCTCACCGGCTTCGCCGATCTGGCCGACGATCCCGAGGACGCGGCGATCTACCTCGAGATCCGCGATCAGCTCTTCGCGGATGGGCTCAAGTTCATCGGGGCGAGCTACAGCGACGAGGCGGGCGAGGTGAAGCTCGCGCGCGACCGGCTGACGCCGGAGTCCAAGGCGGCGCTCAGGGCGCTGCCGACGCCGGGGGGCAACCTGCTCAAGGCGGTGCAGGCGTGGTTTGCCGCGGGCGACGAGCTCGGCAAGCTCGACGCGCAGCGTATCCACCTTTCGGCGGAGGACCGGCCGGGCGCGGTCGAATCGCCCGGCGGGCAGCTCCGGGCGCGCAATCGCTGGATCAAGGTGGTGCGCAGCGTCCTTCAGATGCTGGAGCTCGAGGAGGCCGATGAGGAGACGGCGCGCCGGCTGCTCGCGCCGCTCCAGCGGGAGACGGCCAAGGCCGAGCGCCGGCGCGCGGGTGGCAAGGAGGAGACCGACGAGGAAGGCGGCGCCCCGCCCGACGCAGGCGAGAAAGCGATCGACGAGGGAGCCCCGGCGACCGGCGTGGATTGACGGGGCCGCCCCTCCGACGGGCCCTCCTGGCTGACTCGATCCGTCTCAACCCCCCTCCGGCGGGCCCTTCTGGCTGACTCGATCCGTCTCAACCCCCCTCCGGCGGGCCCTTCTGGCTGACTCGATCCGTCTCACCCCCCCTCCGGCGGGCCCTTCTGGCTGACTCGATCCGTCTCAACCCCCCTCCGACGGGCCCTCCTGGCTGACTCGATCCATCTCGACCCCCCTCCGACGGGCCCCTTTCAACGGATCGCATCCATCTCGACCCCCTCCGACGGGCCCCTCTCAACGGATCGCATCCGTCACCCCCCCTCCGACGGGCCCCTTTCAACGGATCGCATCCATCTCGACCCCCTCCGACGGGCCCCTTTCAACGGATCGCATCCGTCACGCCCCCCTCTCCACGGATCTCATCCGCGGCGCCCTGCTTCCGCCACCCCCTCACAATGGCCCACCTCCCTCGCTCCCCGCGCCGCGAGGCCCCTCACAATGGGCCCTCCCCCTTCAAATCGGCCGTCGCGCCTGCTTGACGCACCACGTCGACGCTGCCATGACCGGCTCCCTCCGTCTCGGGCGTGCTGTTTCAGCCGCGCGCACCGGGTCCACGCATGGGTCCGCCTGCACGGCTGTCGCATGCATGGCGCGTCCTCGCCGAGGCGGACTACGCTCTGCGTTACCACACAGCAACAGGAGCCACCGAGCCGTGAAGATCCTCGTTCCGCTCAAGCGCGTCGCCGATCCGGATAACGCGAACAAGGTGAAGATCCCCGCTTCCGGGGACAAAATCGAGACGACCGGGCTCGAGTGGAAACCGAACCCGTTCGATGAGTACGCGCTCGAAGCGGCGCTGCGCCTCACCGAGGACGGCAAGGCGCCGAAGACGCGGGCGGGCGAGGTCGTCGTCGTCACCTTCGGACCGAAGGAGACCGAGCAGACCCTCCGCGCCGCGCTCGCCACCGGCGCCGACCGCGCCATCCGGGTCGACGTCACCGACGACAAGCTCGACGGCGACCTCGTGGCCCGCGCCCTCAAGACGCTCGTCGATCGCGAGAAGCCCGACGTCGTGGTGATGGGAAAGCAGGCCGTCGACGGCGACTCCAACCAGGTCGGCCAGATCCTCGCCGAGCTGCTCGACTGGCCGCTCGCGACGTTCGCCGCGACCATCAAGGAAGAGAAGGGCGCGCTCCTCGTCGGCCGCGAGGTCGACGGCGGCGTCTCCACCCTCCGCGTGCGCCTGCCGGCCGTCGTCACCGTCGACCTGCGCATCGTGGCGCCGACGAGCGTCTACTCCCAGAAGACCGCGCCCGCGTTCAAGTACAACGACGGCGTCCGCTTCGCGGCGCTCCCCGCGATCATGGCCGCCAAGAAGAAGCCCCTCGCCGAGGTGAAGCTCGCCGACCTCGCCGCGGACCAGGCGCTCAAGGTCCAGTACAGCGCGTTCCAGCCGCCCCCCGCGCGCAAGGCGGGCATCAAGGTGAAGGACGTCAGCGAGCTCGTCTCGCGCCTCAAGAACGAGGCGAAGGTCATCTGACGGGGCAGAGCACGACGGGACAGACGGGACGCGACAGAGGTCGATGACATCGAGGGTGCCGCGGACGCGGACCCCCGACCCGCACGGACGGGTCGACGAGGTGCAGGAGGGATCATGGCTGACGTTCTCGTGGTGGCCGAGGCCGCCGATGGAAAGCTGAAGAAGACGACCCACTCCGCGGTCACGTTCGCGAGGCAGGCGGCGGCGGCGCTCGGCGGGACGTACTCGATCCTCGTGATCGGCGACGCCCTCGGCGACGCGGCCGCCGAGGCAGCGACGCTCGGCGCGGCCAAGGTGCTCGTCGCCCAGGCGAGCTCGCTCAAGGACTACGTCGCCGAGCGCTACGTGCCGACCGTCGCGGCGGCCGCCAAGGGCGCCGCCGTCGTCGTGGGCACCGCGAGCGCCTACGGCAAGGACCTGCTCCCGCGCGTCGCGGCGCGGCTCTCGGCAGGGTTCGCGAGCGACATCTCCGAGCTCATCGCCGAGGGGAGCAAGCTCAAGTACAAGCGCCCCATGTACGCCGGCAACGCGTACGGCGTCTGCACCGTCTCGACCCCCGTCCAGGTCGTGAGCGTCCGCCAGAGCGCGTTCGCCGCCGCCGAGCCCACCGGGTCGAAGTCGCCGATCGAGCAGGTCGCGGTCGTCCCGCCGAGCGCGGCGGCCGAGCGCGTGGAGTTCGTCTCCTTCGACCAGGTGAAGAGCGAGCGCCCCGAGCTCACCGAGGCCAAGGTCGTCGTCTCCGGCGGCCGCGCCCTGAAGGAGCGCTTCAACGAGGTCCTCGACCCGCTCGCCGACGTCCTCGGCGCCGCCGTCGGCGCCAGCCGCGCCGCGTGCGACGCAGGCTACGCCGCGAGCGACCTCCAGGTCGGCCAGACGGGCAAGGTCGTCGCGCCCTCGCTCTACATCGCCGTCGGCATCTCGGGCGCCATCCAGCACCTCGCAGGGATGAAGGGCTCGAAGGTCATCGTCGCCATCAACAAGGACGCCGACGCGCCCATCTTCCAGGTCGCCGACTACGGCCTGGTCGCCGATCTCTTCGCGACCGTGCCCGAGCTCGCGAAGCAGATCCAGGCCGCCCGCAGCTGACCTTCACACGCGCCACGCAATCGACGCAATCGACGCAATCGACGCAATCGACGCGACGGCCGCAGCCCGCGCGGCCGACGCGACCAGCGACCGGCCCAATCGACGCGACGGCCGCAGCCCACGCGGCCGACGCGACCAGCGACCGGCCCAATCGACGCAGCCGACCCCGCCGGGGTACACCCCGTCCGCCCTCCAGCGACGCGGCCGTACCCCGGCTCACCGGATGAGTCCGTCCACCGAGAAGTTCACGCTCACCGACGCGATTTCCTTGTCAGGTCGCGCACGTAGCATCTTGTTCGCGTCCTGCGGCCGTGGGATCCCTTGAACCCTATGCCCGAACGCCCGGACATGCCGATCGTCGCGGCGCTCGCTCAGGCGCGGGCATTGCTGTACGACGCGGCCAGGACCACGGAGCAGCGACGGCTCATCGGCCCGACGGTCATGGAGATCGATCGCGCGATCGTGAGCTTCGATCCGACCGCGAGCGCCTCCTTCGAGCTCACGCCGCTCGCCGAGTCGGTGCCGCCCGTCGACACGGAGGTCGAGGCGCTGCGCCGCGAGGTCGAGCGGCTGCGCGTGATCACGCAGCACGAGCGCGGGCTGCTCGACGCGCTCCTCAGCGAGAGCCCGCACGGCATCATCGTCTCCGACAGCCAGGGCAAGCTGATCCTCCAGAACCGCGCCTCCGAGCGGATCTGGGCGGGCAGCTCCACCGCCGAGAACGTCGAGGGCTGGGGGCGCTACCGCGCCTTCCACCCCGACGGGCGGCCGTTCGATGGCGGCGACTGGTCGATGGCGCGGTGCCTGTCGAGCGGGGAGACCGTGCCCGCGGAGGAGATCCACTTCCAGCGCTTCGACGGGACGCACGGGATGCTGCTCGGCAGCTGCGCGCCGCTCTTCTCGCCGGACGGCGAGATGCTCGGCGCGGTGTCCATCTTCGCCGACATCACCCAGTTCAAGCAGCTGGAGGCGGACCTAAGGGTCAGCAAGACAAAGTTCTCGACCACGCTGAAGAGCATCGGCGACGCGGTGATCTCGACCGACGGCTCCGGGCGGATCGACTTCATGAACGCCGTGGCCGAGACGCTGACCGGCTGGACGCTCGACGAGGCGAGGGACCGCCGGCTGTCCGATGTCTTCCGCGTCATCTCCGAGCAGACGCGCGACGATCTCGACAACCCCGTCACCGAGGTGCTGCGCCACGGCGGCATGATCGGGCTCGACGACACAACGCTGCTCCTGCGCAAGGACGGCTCGGAGCTCGCGATCGACTCGAACGGCGCGCCGATCCGGAGCGAGGGGGGCGAGCTCGTCGGGCTCGTGCTCGTCTTCCGCGACGTGACCGAGAAGCGGCTCGCCGACAAGCGGCGCTACTTCATCGGCGAGGCGAGCCGGCAGCTCGCGCTGTCGGGCCTCGAGTACGACACCACGCTGGCCAACGTCGCCCGCCTCGCGGTGCCGCACATCGCCGACGCCACCGTGGTGGACATCGTCGAGCCGGACGGCTCGCTGAGCCGGCTCGCCGCCGTGCACGCGAGCGACGCGAAGCAGGCGCTCGGGCGGGAGCTCCCGATCCGCTACCCGAGGGATCCCGAGGTGCCGCGCGCGGTGCACACGGTGCTCCGGTGCGGCGAGTCGCTCCTGCTCCCCGACGTCGACGGCATGGCGTGGCAGCGCGCCTCGTCGCGGGAGCCCGGCAACGAGTGCTGGTCCGGCGGGCACGACCCGGCGTACCTGGCGCTGGTCCGGGAGCTCGGCATCCGCTCGGCGATGATCGTGCCGCTGCGCGCCCGGGGGCGGACGCGCGGCGCGATCACGCTGCTCTCGACCGAGTCGAGCCGGCGCTACGGCGTCGACGATCTCGCGCTCGCCGAGGAGCTCTGCAACTTCGCCGCGCTCGCGCTCGACAACGCCCAGCTCTACCGCGAGTCGCAGCAGGTCAACCGCGCCAAGGACGAGTTCCTCGCGACGCTCTCGCACGAGCTCAGGACCCCGCTCACCGCGATCCTCGGCTGGGCGCGCATGCTGCGGCAGGGCTCGCTGAAGCCGGACACGCACGTCCGCGCGCTGGAGGCGATCGAGCGCAACGGCACGCTCCAGGCGCAGCTCGTGGAGGATCTGCTCGACGCCTCCCGCATCATCACCGGCAAGCTGCGGCTCGACGTGATGCTCGTCGACCTGCCGCCGATCATCAACGCCGCCATCGACGCGGTCCGCCACGGCGCGGACGCGAAGAGCATCGAGCTGCTCGTGCAGCTCGACCCGAACGCGGGGCCGATCTCGGGCGACCAGACCCGGCTGCAGCAGGTGGTGTGGAACCTGCTGTCGAACGCGATCAAGTTCACCCCGCGCGGCGGCAAGGTCTCGATCCAGCTCGGCAGGGCCGAGGGCTTGGCCCGGATCCAGGTGAGCGACACGGGCCAGGGCATCGTCCCGGAGTTCCTGCCCTACGTGTTCGACCGCTTTCGCCAGGCCGACAGCACGAGCACGCGGCCGCACAGCGGGCTCGGGCTCGGCCTTGCGATCGCCCGCCACCTGATCGAGCTCCACGGCGGCACCGTGAAGGCGGAGAGCGCCGGGGACGGCAAGGGCGCGACGTTCACGGTGGACATCCCGCTCGCGCCCCGGGGCGCGCTCACGGCGCTCCGGAAGGCCGAGGGGCTGGTCCCCCTGTCCAACGAGCCGGAGCCGACGCTCCAGGGCGTCCGCGTGCTGATGGTCGACGACGAGCCGGACGCGCGGGAGCTCGTGACCACGGTGCTGGAGCGCAAGGGGGCGAGCATCACGGCGGTCGCGACGGTCGACGAGGCGCTCCTGGCGATCGAGCGAGAGAAGCCCGACGTGATCCTGAGCGATCTCGGGATGCCCGGGGAGGACGGCTACAGCCTGATCCGGCGCCTGCGCGCGCAGAGCCCCGAGCAAGGGGGGCGCATCCCTGCGGCCGCGCTGACGGCGTACGCGAGCGCCCAGGACCGGACACGCGCGCTGCTGGCGGGGTTCCAGTCGCACGTGCCCAAGCCGATCGAGGCGTCGGAGCTGGCGGCCGTGATCGCCAACCTGGCGGGACGGACGGGGTAGAGGCGCGCGGGACGGGCTGCCCTCCTCGGGCCTTCCGCCGTCCACAAGGGTTTGGGCTCGGACAACAGCCCGTGCCCACCCCGCGCGGCGAGCTGCCCCCCTCGGGCCTTCCGCCGTCCAAAGGGGGTGTTGGCGGGCAGCTGGGGGCAGCTGGGCTTCAGGCAATGACGCCGGGCGACTGCGGCAACGTAGGGGACGTTCGCGCTGAAGCTGCGGCGTAGATTAGGAACGCGGGGAGAGCTGCTCGGGGCGGACAGGGCCGCCCTGGAGCGATTCCACCGGATGGAGTGACGAAGAAGTGAGTCGGGGCGAGAGGATTTGAACCTCCGACTCCTCGGTCCCGAACCGAGTGCGCTACCAGGCTGCGCTACGCCCCGTTCGCTGCCGCAAAGGCAACGCCCGCTGAACAGCGGGCGCGCAACATCGCCAAAGGTGAGCCGCTTGTCAAGACGAAATGACCAGGGGCGCACCGCCGCACCATGGGCTCGCGCGACGCCCAGAGAGACGCCTGAGCGCCACATGGCAGCAAGGTGACAAAAAACGGCAGAAATTCGGTCACTTCGGGGCCCTGCGGCGCCCCGGACGTTTCACGAAGCCAAGAATCATCGGAGCGCAAGAAAAAAGTCCCGTCCTACCTTGCTCAGGCCGTGTTAAAGTGTCACTGGAATCCCGATGTTGCCGAAAGGAAGCAGAGAGCGAGGCTTCTGGTGCGCCGATGAGGGCCTCGCCCGCTGCCCGCGCAACGTTGAGCAGGGGACCGCACAGGCGGCCCCTTCCAGAACGGACCAGGGCGACCGTCCGGCTCCGGCGGTCGTGACGTGAGAGGAGGAACAGGTGGCAATTGAGCTTCCCGCTGTACGCATTCTGATCGTCGACGACGACCGCGCGATCTGCGACTACATGCAGACGCTGCTCGAGCGCGACGGGTACCAGGTCAAGACGCTGGGCGACCCCACGACCGTGGAGGAAGAGGTGCGCACGGGCGGCTACCACCTCATCATCCTCGACCTGATGATGCCGAAGCTCGACGGCATCGAGGTGCTCAAGCGCATCCGCAAGGTCGACAACGACATCGCCGTCGTCATCTTCACCGGCTTCCCCAACCTCGAGAGCGCCGTCGCGTCTATGAAGCTCGACGCGGTCGACTACATCAAGAAGCCGTTCAACGTGGACGAGTTCCGCGAGGTGCTCGCCCGCGTGATGCGCAAGAAGGGCCTCGCGCGCACGCCCGAGGAGCAGCTCCACCGCGTCATCGGCGACACGATCAGGAACCTCCGCAAGGACAAGGACCTCACGCTGAAGCAGATGGCGCGCCGCACGGGGCTCAGCGTGTCGCTGCTATCGCAGATCGAGCGCGCAGAGTCGTCGGCCTCCATCTCGTCGCTCTACAAGATCGCGGTCGCGCTCGAGTCGCGCATCCAGGACCTCTTCGGCCACTACTGATCCGCTCGCCGAGCGGCGACACGAAGGCCCGCCGCGCGCGTGTGGACGCACGCACGCGACCGGGCCAGCGCCCGCTCAGCGACGCGCGCGCGTGTGGACGCACGCACGCGACCGGGCCAGCGCCGCGCGCTCGTGTGGACGCACCGACGCGACCGGGCGAGCGCCGGCTCAGCGACGCGCGCCGCGCTCGATCGCCGCCTCGAGCTCGTCGAGCGCGAGGCCCGCGATCGCCTCGACCCGCGCGCCGGTCGTGTCGAAGACGATCACGTACGGGAGCTTCGAGACCTGCTTCAGGTACCGCCGGGCGAGCGGGCTGTCCCAGTCGACGATGTCGAGCTTGCGGTACGCGACGTCCTTGCGGGCCTCGAGCACCGTGACCATGTGCGCGTCCAGCTTGCGGCACGGCATGCACCAGGCCGCCACGAAGTCGATGACCGTGACCTTGCCCGGGACGATCTGCCCGCCGAGGTCGGGGATGTCCGCGCCGCCCTCCTCGATCGTCCGGGCGTCCGCGCCCTCGGGGAACGTGGCCCAGCCACGGTACTGGCCCTTGCCGGCGCCGAGCACCGCCTCGAACCCCTCGTCGGCGGCCAGCCGCTTCACCGTCCCGGCGACGTCGAACGAGCTCGACGCGGTGACGGAGATCTCGGCGCGGCGCCTGTCGAAGGACGCCGAATAGACGCCGGGGCGCTCGCGGAGATCCGCGATGAGCTCGGCGCCGCACGCCTCGCAGTCGATCTTCCGCAGCGAGACGACCGTCGTGTGCGCGCCCTCCGGCACGGGCTGCACGCCGCCGCAGGCGAGAAGCCCGCTGCCACAGGCGAGGAGCCAGCCGCCGCAGGCGACAAGGCGGAGGGCCGATGAGAGGGCGATCGCGCTTCGCACCGCGTCCTTCGAGGTACCTTGCCCTCCTTCGCGGCGCAGCGCAACGTCGTGTAGGCTGGGCCGCGATGAGCTCCGTCGTGACCCGTACCCTGCCGGCCGATCACGTCACGCCGGTCCGCGCGTACGCCGCGCTCCGCGCCCAGTCGCCGGGCCGGTCGTCGTTCATCCTGGAGTCCGCCCTCCCTGGCGAGCGCTGGGGCCGCTACGCGATCCTCGGCTACAGGGCGCGCGCCGAGAGCCTCCTCCCGAGCGGGTTCGACCCGTTCGCGACGCTCGCAGACGAGCTCGCGCAAGCGGCGGCGGCGGACACGTGGAATGCGCCGAATGCGCCGAGCGCACGGGACACAGCGCGCGACCTGGCGGCCCGCGTCTGTCAGGCATGGGTCGGCTTCGTCGCCTACGACGCCGTGCACCAGCTCGTGGGCGTCGAGCCGTGGGCCGACGAGGCGTACCTCGGGCGGGTCATGAAGGACGCGACCGTTGTCGTGTTCGACAGCGTGACGCAGACAATGACCATCGCCGGCCCGTCGCAAGGCGCCGTGAGCCGATGCGCCTGGGAGCTGTCCCACGGTCCGGAGCAGCGGAGCCTGCCCGCGCTCGATCCCGAGGCCGTGCCAGAGCACCTCGAGACGCCCGTCGCCGACGAGGACTTCGCCGCGAAGGTGGCCGCCGCGCACAAGCGCGTCGCGGCCGGCGAGGCGACGCAGATCGTGCTCGCCCGCAAGTTCCGGGCGCCGCTGCGTGGGGCGGATCCGTTCGACGTGTACCGGGCGCTGCGGGTGCTCGCACCGTCGACCCACCTCTACTTCCTCGACTTCGCGGAGTCGCCGTTCGCGCCGGGGCTCACCATCGCGGGCGCGTCGGGCGAGACGCTCGTCCGCGTCGAGCGCGCTCCCTCGGCAGAGCGGCGCGCCGGCGACGCGTCGCCCATCGAGGTGCTGCGCGCCGGCGACGCGTCGCCCATCGAGGTGCTGCGCGCCGGCGACGCGTCGCCCATCGAGGTGCTGCGCGCCGCCTTCGCGAGCGGCAGCGCGGTCGGCGCGCCGACGGCGCGCGCGAGCGGCGTCAGCCGTGAGCTCGAGGCCGGCCCGCGCCGGATCTACGGCGGGGCGATCGGGTACTTCGGGCCGGACGGCGCGGAGATGGCGCACACGCTCGGCGCGATCTGGGTCGAGTCGGGGTACTTCGAGACGATGACCGGCGCGCGGATCGGGAACGGGAGCGAGCCCGGCGCGGAGACCGAACGGACGCGCGTCGACGCGCGCGCGGCGCTGTCGGCGATCCGCGCGGCGCAAGAGGCGCGCAAGGCGAGCGACGCGGCCGAGGAGAAGAAGGCCGCCGCCGAGAAGGCCGCCGCCGAGAGGGCCGCATCGGCCGACACGGCACAGGACGCGTAGGACGGAACGCGCAGGGCGCAGCGCTCAGTCGTGCGTGAAGCTCTGTCGCGCTCGCCCGGCCGTGGGAGCGCTCGACGCGGCGGCACCCGGCCGAGCGGGGCGCGACGATGCGGTGATCGGGGGCACGGCCGCGTCTGCGCGGGCGCCGCGCTGAGGAGGCGCGGGAGACGCCGGCCGCGCCGGAGGCGAGGCGGCAGCCTCGATCGCGGCGGCGCGCGCGGCCTGGATCCTGAGAGCGGCGAGCGCCGCCGAGCGCACGGACGCCCTGGCGCCGGTCGCGGCCATCGCGGGCCTGGGGCGCTCGGGCCGCGCGATCGTCACGAACGTCGCCACGCCGAGCAGCGCGACGAGGCCGGCCGGGAGGAGCCAGCCGGCGCGGGCGGGCGACGCGAGCCCGCGCAGCACACTGGCGCTCTCCGCGCCGATCAGCGTGTCCGGCGGCGTCGTCCGGCTCGCGGTCGGCGGCTCGGAGCCAGCCTCCGCGGCAGCGCGAGGCGCTTCCGCGTTCGCCGGCGCGAACGCCACGACCGGCGGCTGCGCCGAGGTGATCCCGAGGGCGCGCGCCGACGCGGGCGGACGCTGGAGGCCGGAAGAGGGCGGCGGCGCGTGCTCCGCGATGCGGGCGAACGACGCCACCATCTCCTCCACCGACCGGAAGCGCCGCGCCCGGTCGCGCGCGAACGCCTTCTCGAAGAAGCCGTCCAGGACAGCGGGCAGCCTCGGCGCGAGCCGCGTCGCGGCGGGCACCGGCGCGAGGAGGATCTTCGAGGCGACGACGCTGGCGATGTCGCCGGGGAACGGGAGGTGACCCGTCACCACACGGAACAGGATGGCGGCGAGCGACCAGAGATCTGTCTGCACGTCGAGGGTCCGCTCCGACCGGATCTGCTCCGGGCTGAGGTAGTGGAGCGAGCTCGCGCTCACCTCGGCCGCGATCTCGCCGAGGAGCCGCGGCGCGACCGCCCTCGGGAGGCCGAAGTCGAGCACCTTCACGACCTCCTCGTCACCCTCGAGCGCGAGAAAGAGGCTCTCCGGCCGG
Organism: Sorangium sp. So ce375; assembly: GCF_051473855.1. Taxonomy (NCBI): domain Bacteria; kingdom Pseudomonadati; phylum Myxococcota; order Polyangiales; family Polyangiaceae; genus Sorangium; species Sorangium sp. So ce375. The sequence goes on along the minus strand of NZ_CP150335.1, from coordinate 889,057 downwards.
AGGCCCTGGTGGAGCAGGCCCGCCGCATGGGCGATCTGCAGGGCGTCTCCGGCCTGCGCCGCGATGCGCGCGGCCTCCTCCAGCGAGAGCCGGCCGCGCCGGACCAGGCGCGCCGCGAGATCCTCGCCGGAGAGCAGGTCCATCGCCAGGTAGACCACGCCGTCCTCGGTGCCGTGATCGCCCACGCGCACCAGGTGCCTCGACGAGAGCTCGGCGGCGGCGCGGACCCAGCGGTCGAGCCACAGGATCTCCCCGGTGGCGCCAGCGTCGGGGTCGAAGAGCTTCAGGGCGACGCGCACGCCCAGCTGCAGCTCGCGCGCGACCCAGACCGAGCCTCGGTCGCGCGCGACCCGCGCGAATGGACGCGCGAGCTGCCTCTCCAGCAGATATTTTCCCCCAACGATGGTGCCCGGTGAGATGTCCATTGAGTACCTGAGCCTCCTCCCCCACCGTAAAGTTGCACATACACCACGCAACGCAATTTGGCGTTGTGCGCCGCCGCATAGTTTGCTTGCGCTATCGCCTCGATCGTGATTGCGGCGGGAGCGTTCGCACCACACGCCACGCGCGGGAAGTGGCGAAACGAGCCGCGGGGCGCCAGGAGCCCGTCCCGGTGGGGGCGGACCGAGGCCGGCAGCCCAGCCGGGTGCAGCGAAAGGCGCGGCGAGGTGCCTTACCTGGACGGGCCTAGTCGGGCGAAAAACGGAGCGGCACCACGAAGCGCAGGTCGCCGCCCTCCGGCGCCGGGAACGTGAGCGCTCGCGCGCGCCGGAGCACGCAGCGGGTGAGCCGTTCGTCCGGGAAGCGCGACTCGGCCTCGAAGGCCTCGTCGACGGCGCCGCTGTCGGTCACGTGAAAACGGATCGCGAGGCGGCCCCAGAGCGCCGGGGCGCCCGAGAGGGCCTCTTCGTAGCAGCTCCGCCACGCCGGCAAGGCCTCGGCCAGAGCGGCGGAGATCACGTCCGGCCGGAGCTCGCCCGGGCCAGGAGCGAGGACGGACGGCGGAGGCTCGACCGGCTCGTCGCCCGGATAGACCTGCAGCGTGGCAACGACCGTCGAGCCGGCCTTGGCGCCGGGCAGCGGGAGCGACCGCGCGCGCGCGGCGAGGCACGAGACGACGTCCGGCGCGGAGAGCGTCGACGACGTCACGCGTGCGCCCGTGACCTTGCCGGCGCGGCTCACGGTGAGCCGCACGGTCGTCTTGCCGTGCAGCGTCGGGTCCCTGTACGCGCGCAGGCGGTAGCACGAGTAGACGTGGATCCAGAGGTGCCGCCGGGCGATGCGCTGCACCTCGCTCGCCTTGAGCGGACCCTTCACCTGGTCGATGTCCACGATGATCCTCGGCAGCGGGTGCCCCTCGGCCGGCGGCGGCGGCGCAGGAGGATCCCCCCTGCCGCCGGCGTTCCAGCGATCCCGCTCCGCCGCCTCGGCCTGGCCGCGAGGCACGAGGTGGCCGCCGAGCTTGTAGGGCGGATCGATGGCGATCGAGGGGCCCGGCGAGGCGCCCGGCGCGGCGGCCGCGGCGGCCGCGGGGGAGGAGGCGCCCGGCGTTTCAGGCGAGGCCACCGGAGGTACGGCCGGGGCGGGCGGCTCGGCGGAGGAGGCGGCAGCAGGCGGCAGCGCGTCCACCCGCCGGGGCGGAGCGGCGGCCGTGGCGGAGAGGGCGGCGGCGCGGGGGGCCGGACGCGGAGACGCCGGCGAGGCGCACGCGGCCAGCACGACGGCCACCGCAAGGAGGGGCCGGGGATCGGTGGCGAGAGGCCGCTTCATGGCAAGGAATGCGGGAAAGAGAGCAACCGCAAGGGCGCAAGGGGCGCAAGGGACCAGAGACGAGAGAGTTTTTTTCTTCCCCTTGCGCCCCTCGCGCCCTTGCGGTTGCTCTTCCCTACTGTTGATTTCCTCGGGACTCCAACGTGATCGGCGCTCCAGCGCCGCGCTCACCCTGGACGACGCGCGCCGTGCGCGCGTGTACCGCGCCGCGCCGGGAGGCGGCGCTCAGAACCGGAGATCGCCGCGCGGCGCCTCGACCTTGCCGTCGAGCGCCTCGATCGCCTTCGCGACCTCGGGGTCGTCGACGGTGGGGACGTGCACCACGAACTTCACGTAGAGATCCCCAGGCTCCTTCGCCTTGCGGGCGATGCCCTTGCCGCGCAGCCGCATCACCTGGCCGGTCTGGGTGCGCGCCGGGATCTTGAGCGTCACCTCGCCGTCGGGCGTGGGGATGCGGATCTTCTCGCCCCGGTAGGCCTCGCCTAGGGTGACGGGCACGTCGAGGTGGAGGTCGTCGCCCTCGCGCTTGAAGAACGGGTGCGGCGTGACGTGGATGTTGAGCAGCAGATCGCCGGGCTCGCCGCCGCCCATGCCCGGACCGCCCTGGCCGCGGATGCGCAGGCGGCTGCCCTCGGCGGCCCCGGGCGGGACACGCACCGTGACCGGCTCCGGATCGCCCTCACGCTGGAGCTGGAGCGTCGTGCCCCGCACCGCCGACACGAAATCGATGGTGAGGTTCTGCTCGATGTCGCCGCCGCGGTTGCGCGCCGGCTGCGGGCGACGGCCCGCGCCGGCGCCGCCGCGGCCACGGCCGAAGAGATCGCCGAGGATGTCGCTGAGGTCGCCGCCGCCTTGGGCGTTGCCGAAGATCTCCTGGACGTCGAAGCCGCCAGGGCCGCGACCTCCGCCGCCGGCCCGCGCGTTCGCGTAGCGGCGGTAGGCGCGGGCGCGCTCGGGATCGAAGTTCTGCGAGAGGCTCTCCTCGCCGAACTCGTCGTAGAGCGCGCGCTTCGTCTTGTCGCTCAGCACCTCGTGCGCCTGGTTGATCTCCTTGAACTTCTGCTCGTTGGCCTTCCCCGGGCTCTTGTCCGGGTGGTACTTCATCGCGAGCTTGCGGAAAGCCTTCTTGATGCTGTCTTCGTCCGCGTCGCGAGAGACGCCGAGCACGGAGTAGAGATCACGAGCCATGGTCGTCCGCCATCGTCCTGGTCTGCGGGAGGTGCGCGGCACGCGGACCGCTGCGGGCCTCCATCGGGCCGAAACCTAGATCTGCCGTCGGTCCTCGTCCACTGGTGGCCACCGCGAGCAGGAGCGGCAGCGGCAGGGCGCGCAGGCGCCTCAGGCGCTCACCCGGAAGGTCGTACCGGTGGGAGAGTCGGCAACCTCGATGCCGTCGCTCTCGAGCTCCTTCCGGAGGGCGTCGCCCCGCGCGAAGTCCCTCGCGGCGCGCGCCGCGGCGCGCTCGGCGAGCTTCGCCTCGATCGCCTGCCGGGTCGTGCCGAGGAGCCCGAGGCGCTGCTCCTGCGTGCGGGCCTGATACACCGGAGACGGGGTCTGCAGCAGGCCGAGGACGTCGAGCGAGGACCGCAGGGCCGCGTGGAGGCGGTGCGCGAGCGCGGGCGCGGCGCGGGCGACGTCCTGGTCCTTCCCCCGCCGCTGCGCGATGTCGGCGAGCTCGTTGGCGGCCTTGGCGACCTCGGCGATGATCGAGAGCGCGACGGGGGTGTTGAGGTCGTCGTCGAGCGCGGCGGCGGCGCGGCCCGGGGCGCCGTCCGCGAGCGCGGCGAGCGCCGCGAACCCCTTCGGGAGCCGCGCCGGTAGCTCGGGCGCGGCGCCCTCGCCGGGCGAGCCGGCGAGCGCGGACAGCGCGGAGAGTCGATCGAGCGTCGCGTACAGGTAGTCGACGCGGCGCTCGGCCTCGACCACGCCGGGAAAGACGACGCGGCCGTCGTCGCGCTTGTGGGTGTCGAACTCGAGCGGGCCCCGGTAGTGGACCGTGAGCAGGAAGTAGCGGAGCGCCTCCGGGTCGTTGCGCGCGTAGACGTCGCGGAGCTTGACGAAGTTGCCGAGCGACTTCGCCATCTTCTCCTTGTCGACGTTGACGAAGCCGTTGTGGATCCAGAGCGAGGCGAGCGGCGCGTCGTCCGGATGGGCGGCCTCGCTCTGGGCGATCTCGTTCTCGTGATGGGGAAAGACGAGGTCCATGCCGCCGCAGTGGACGTCGAAGCCGGCCCCGAGGTAGCGGCACGCCATGGCGGAGCACTCGATGTGCCACCCGGGGCGCCCCTTGCCCCACAGGCTGTCCCACCCCCACCCGCCGGGGGCGACGCCCTTCCAGAGCGCGAAGTCGAGCGGATCGCGCTTGTCCTCGCACGGGCCGACGCGCGCTCCGACCCGCAGCTCGTCGAGGTTGCGCTTCGAGAGCTTGCCGTACGAGGGGAAGCTGCGGACGGCGTAATACACGTCGCGAACGCCGCCGGACCGCTCGACGACATAGGCCGCGCCTCGCTCGATCAGCCGCTCGATGAAGGCGGTGACCTCCGGGATGTGCTCCGAGACCTTCGGCTCGACGTCGGGCGTCAGGCAGCCGAGGGCGGCGACGTCCTCCTGGTACAGGCGAGCCATCCGCGCCGACAGGTCCATGGGCGCCTCGCCCGATTCGGCCGCCCGCTGCAGGATCTTGTCGTCGACGTCCGTGACGTTTCGGACGTAGACCACGCGGAGGCCGCGGGCCCTCAGGTGGCGGACGAGGATATCCGGGGCGAGCGCGGCGCGGCCGTGCCCCACGTGCGCGACGTCGTAGGTCGTCGGGCCGCAGCAGTACATGCGGACCTCGCCGGGCCGCCGCGGGACGAGCGGGGCGAGCTTCTGGGTCAGCGTGTCGTGGAGGCGCAGGGCAGACATCGGCCCGGGGTCTATCAAGGCGAGCGGATGCTGTCACGGGCCCGCGTGCTTAAGGTGTTCGGGATGCTGCCCGTCCGTGACCAACTGCCCACCCGCACGCTGCCGGTCGTCAACTACCTGCTGATCGCGCTCAACATCCTCGGTTTCTTCTGGATGCGAATGCAGATCGCGGCCGGGTTCCCGCCCGACCGGCTGCTCTGGGCGTGGGGCCTCGTCCCTGCGCAGTTCCTGGAAGCGCCGCGCGACGCCTGGTGGACGGTCTTCAGCAGCATGTTCCTGCACGACCCGACGGGGTGGGCCCACCTCGGGGGGAACATGCTGTTCCTCTGGATCTTCGGCGACAACGTCGAGGATGCGCTGGGCAGCCTCCGCTACGCGGCGTTCTATGTGCTGTCGGGGATCGCCGCCGCGGCCGCGCAGATCGTCATCGATCCCGGCTCGACGATCCCGATGGTGGGCGCCTCGGGCGCGATCTCGGGGGTGCTGGCCGCGTACGCGTCGCTCTACCCGCGCTCGCCGATCACGGTGCTGAACCCGGTCTTCCTCCTGTGGTTCATCTTCGGCCTGTTCCTGGAGCTCCCGGCGTGGCTTGTCATCCTCGCGTACTTCGTTGTGAACCTGCTGAACGGGCTCGGCTCCCTCGGCGCGAGCGGCGGCGGCGTGGCGTTCTTCGCGCACCTCGGGGGGTTCGTCGCCGGGCTCTTCCTCGTTCGCTTCTTCATGGCCGGGCGGTCCCGGCGCGAGCACGAGCGCTGGCAGCACTTTCGCCCGTCCCCTCGGCGCCCCGCTGCCCGCCGGGCCATGCCGTGGGATGCGCCGCGGCGGCGAGACCCCTGGGACCGGTAAGGCGAGACCCGGAGCGATCTACCGACAACCCCGTACGCGGCGTGCGGTGCGCGCTGAAAAAGCCCGTGGGATCCGAAGGATTTCGCCGGAACGGCAGGGCTGCTCGTGGTTCGCCCAGGATGCAAAAGCGTGATAGCGTCGGCCCGCAGCGATGCGACGACCCCTTCGAAGGCGCCCCACCGCCGCGGGTTCTGCGGCCAGGGCACCGGATCCCCGAGCCAGGCTCCTCGCCGTCGCGATCGCGCTCGCCGGCTGCGGAGGGTCGTCGTTCGACGGGACGGTCTACCGCAGCGCGGACGTGGCGTTCCGCGTGCCCCCGGCGCCGGCGGGCTGGAAGCAGATCGGGGTGTCGGACGCCGCGGTGGCGTACCGCGATGAAGCGAACGGGGCGACCATCGCCCTGAACGGGCGCTGCCGGAACGAGGAGGACATCCCGCTCGTCTCGCTGACAAACCACCTCTTCCTGCACTTCACCGAGCGCGAGGTGCTGAAGCAGGAGGTCGTGCCGTTCGACGGCCGCGAGGCGATGCACACCGTCATGTCGGCGAAGCTCGACGGGGTGCCGAAGGTCTTCGACATCTGGGTGCTCAAGAAGAACGGCTGCGTGTACGACATGCTCCTCATCGCAGATCCCGCCCGCTACGCCGCCGGCGAGCCGGCGTTCACACGGATGGTCCGCGGCTTCTCGACCCTGCCGACCGATGGCGACTGATCGCAAAGGGCTCCTGGCGGCGCCGCCGCCCGCCTCGAACGGCTCGGCCGCGGCCGGCGGGGGCTCGACGAGCGTGCCCCCGCCGAGCCTGCAGCCGAACAGCGTGCCCCCTCCGCCGCTCCCCCCGCTCGTCGCCCGGCTCAACGAGAACGCGGTCGGGTTCGTCGAGCACCTGGGGCAGTTCGGGCGGATGACCTGGGGGGCGCTCAAGGCGATCTTCGAGCGGCCGCTCGAGATCCGCTCGACGCTCTATCAGATGGAGGCGCTCGGCGTGCGCTCCGCCGCCATCGCGTCGGTGACGGCGCTCTTCGTCGGGATGGTCATGGCGGTACAGTTCGCCATCGGCCTGCAGAAGTTCGGCGGCATGGAGTACACGGGCCGCATCATCGGGCTGTCCTTCTCGCGCGAGCTGGCGCCGACGCTGACGGCGGTCATCGTCGGCGGCCGCATCGGCGCCGGCATCGCGGCCGAGGTCGGGTCGATGGCCGTCACCGAGCAGATCGACGCGATCCGCGCCCTCGGCGCCAGCCCGGTGAAGAAGCTCGTCCTGCCGCGGCTGCTCGCGAGCGTCGTGGTGATGCCCGTGCTCGGCGCGTTCGCGCTCGTGCTGGGCTTCGGCGGGGCGATGCTTGTGTGCGCGACCGAGTTCGGCATCCCCGCCGGCTTCTTCCTGAGGACGGCGCTCGGCTCCGTCACGTTCATGGATTACTTCAGCGGGATGTACAAGACGCCCTTCTTCGGGGCGATCATCGCGCTCGTCGGGTGCCACTTCGGGCTGATCACGCGGGGCGGGACGGAGGGCGTCGGCCACGCGACCACGCGCACCGTGGTGGTGACGTCGATCACCATCCTGATCGCCGACTTTTTCCTGACCAAGATGTCCATCCTGCTCTTCCCGACCCGGTGAGCACGGCCGGTCCGGGAGGCGTCCAGATGCCGCCGCCGACGTCGCAGCGAACGCTGGCCGGGTTCCTGCGAACGTTGAGCGCGAGCGCGAGCGCGACCGCGACCGCGACCGCGCTCCTGCCGGCGCTGCTCTCCGGGGTGCTGTCCGGGGTGACCGCGTGCCAGGGGGACGCCGCGCGGGAGGGCGCGGGGGCGGAGGCGAGCGACGGCGGCGCCGCGCTCCCGGAGGGCACGCCCGCGCCGCGGCGGCCGACGCGGCACTACCACCTCCGCCGGACGGACGACGGCTGCGAGGTCTTCTGGATCGACGGGGATCTCGTCTCCGCATCCCAGGGGGTCGTGTGCCCGCCCGACCTCGAGGTGGGCGAGCGCCTCCGCCTGACCGGCAAGACGTGCTTCCGCGAGTCGGCGCAGACCCCCGCGCGCGCCGTGCCGGTCGTGTGCCCGCTGTCGCTCACCAAGCTGGAGACGGCGGACAGGGCGCCGCCCGACGCGGGAGCGCCGCCGGACGGCGGCAGCGGCAAGTAAGGGAACGCGGCGGGTAGGCGGCGCGTACCGCGTAAGCGTAAATCGAGGGCGCAAGGGCGCACCCGACCACGTCCCTGGAGCATCGGAATCCAGGGGGGTGGAGGCATGCGGCACGCGGATACCGTCGTGATCGGATCGGGCGCCGGCGGGCTCACCGCGGCGCTCGCGCTGGCCCGCGCGGGACAGAGGGTGATCGTCGTCGAGCAGCACTACCTCCCCGGCGGGTGGACCCACAGCTTCTCGCTGAACGGGTACCTGTTCAGCCCGGGGGTCCACTACATCGGCGGGCTCGGCCCGGGGGGCGCCGTGCGGCGGCTCTACGAGGGGCTCGGGCTCTCGCGGGATCTCGAGTTCTGCGAGCTCAACCCGGACGGGCTCGATCACCTGATCATCGGCGACGAGCGGCTCGACGTGCCCAAGGGCCTCGATCGGCTCATCGCCCGGCTCACGGCGCGGTTCCCGCACGAGGCCGAAGGGATCGCGCGGTACTTCCGCGTCCTGTGCGGGCTCAACGACGATCTCGGGCGCCTCGAGACGATGCTCGGGTTCCCGAGGGTGCTGCTCGCGCCGTTCAAGGTGCCGAACCTCGTGCGCTGGGGCCTCCGCACCCAGGAAGATCTGCTGGACGCGACGATCCGCGATCCGCTGCTGCGCGCGTTCCTGTCCGCGCAGGGGGGCGATCACGGCCTGTCGCCGTCGCGCGTGGCGCTGCCGATCCACGCGGGGATCGTCTGCCATTACCTCGACGGCGGGTACTACCCGCGCGGCGGGGCCAAGCGCATCCCGCTCGCGATGATCAGGGCCCTGCGCCGGCTCGGCGGGCAGGTGCGGACGCGCGCGCGGGTGAAGCGCATCCTCGTCGAGCAGGGGAGAGCGGCCGGGGTCGAGCTGGAAGGGGGCGAGGTGCTGCGCGCGGCGAGCGTCGTCTCGAACGCGGACCCGGCGATCACCTACGGCGAGCTGCTGCCGCCCGAGCTGACCGCCCGCGAGCGCCGCAAGGTCCGGCGGATGGAGTACTCCGTCAGCCTGCTCAGCGTGTTCTGCGCGGTGGACATGGACCTCCGGTCGATGGGCTACGATTCAGGCAACTACTGGTGGTACCGCGACAGAGACGTGGGGGGCCTCTACGAGCGGATGGAGCACCAGCTGCCGCGCGGGGCGGTGGACGGGCTGTTCCTGACCATCACGACGCTGAAGGACCCGGGCCACCCGACGCGGGGCGATCACCACACGATCGAGATGTTCACGTTCGTGCCCCACGACCCCTTCACGCGCTGGGAGAAGACCCGCACGGGCGAGCGGGGGGCGGAGTACGAGGCGTTCAAGGAGTCGATCGGAGATCAGATGATCGCGGCGGCGGAGAACGTCATCCCGGGCATCTCGCGCGGGCTCGTGTTCCGCTCGGTGGCGACGCCGCTGACCAACGACTTCTACTGCGCGTCCTACCGGGGCGCCGCCTACGGCACCGCCAAGACGACCTGGCAGCTCGGCCCGCTGTCGTTCTCCATCGGGACGCGGATCCCGGGGCTGTACCAGTGCGGCGCGAGCACGCTGAGCCATGGGGTGGCAGGCGCCGCGATGTCGGGCCTCATGGCCGCGCAGCGCATCACGGGCGCGGCGCGCGCGGAGGATCTGCTCGGACCGGCCGACGGCTCGCTGCGGATCTACCCCGCCGATCGGCCGGAGGAGTGGCTGCCCGAGCGGAGGAAGGCGAGCGCCGCGGCGCCGGCGGACGCGGGGGACGAGCTCCACGAGCAGGCGTGAGCGCCGCGCCCTCGCGCCTTCGGGCGGCCGCATCGAGAGAGGTGATGAGCCGGCGCGCCGCGCGCTCGCGGGGCTATCCGGCGGGCGTCCTCGACCGGAACGTGATCTGAACGAGGGGCATCACATCGGGATCGTCCTGCGTCTCGCGCTCGAACTGGAGCACGTCGTAATAGCCGCACCGCGGCCTGCCCGGGTAGTCGCGGCAGACCTCGGGCCGGGCCTCGTAGATGGTGCAGCCGCGGGTCGTGAGATCGAGGAAGCGACAGACCCGGCCGAGCACCGGATCGGACTGCCGCCGGAGGATGCGCTCGTCGTTGTAGCGCTTCGTGAAGCGCGCCTCGGCGGCCTCGAGCGTGAGGCCGAAATGGCGGGCGAGCCGCCGCAAATCGCGCGGCGTCACCTCGACCCGCTCGTAGATGGAGCAGCAGTAGGCCGGGCACTTCGAGCAGTCGTAAGAGACGCGGGGCTTGGCCTTGAGGGTCGTCGTCATGGATCGTGATGGACGTGCAGCCGATGCCGGAGCCGGAGAGAGAGGCCGAGCGCTCGCTGGCAGGCAGCGGAGCATACGCGGCCGAGCAAGCCTCCGCGACGGCGAAGTGCTCGCCACGAAGCGCGATCAACATAGCGCCGTGGTGCAATCATGCGATGGGAGCGCGATGGGAGCGCGATGGGAGCGCGATGGGAGCGCGATGGTGACACGATGCGAGTGCGACGCGAGCACGATGAGGACGGGGTGACGGCGTGCGGGTGCCCCGATGAGGCGCGCGACGACGAGCGCCGCCCGCGCCCGCCCGGCGTCACTCGTTGAACCCGAGCTGCTCCCGCGCTTCGGTCAGGCCGTCGCTCACGGCGAAGACGATGAGATCGCGCGCCTCGGCGTTGCGCCCGATCCAGGTGACGCGGTCCTTGCCCGAGGCCGGCGGCGCGTTCGTGTTGCCGCCGGACCAGGCGATGGCCGTGAGGACGACGTTGATGTCGCCCACGGCGAGGAACGCGGCCCGGTTCCCCCAGCCGTTGATCGCGGTGTTCAACGTCGAGGCGCGGTTGCCGATGGAGCCGATGACGTCCGCGGCGAGCACGCTGAGCTTCGGATCCACGCCGCCCGTCATCACCCGTTCGATGCGGCCCTGGTACTCGCGCAGGCGCGCGGCGTCCGCGCCCTGCGGTGACCACGTCGGGGCGAGCGCCTTCAGGTACGCCGCGAGCAGCGGCCAGAGATCGATCGGCGCCGTCCGAGAGAACGCCGAGGCGTTCGTCTGGAGGATCTTGACCGCGCGGTGGATAAGGGCGAGCCGCACATCCTCGCGCGGCGAGGTGACGAGGGCCTGACCGAGGACGATCTTGGGGGGGCTCGTGGACGCGGGCACGCAGACGGCGCCGAGCGCGCCCGTCATGTAGACCTGCAGGTTGGGGAGGCCGTACGCCGCGCCGATGCCGCGGGCCAGGTCGGTGATGTCGGCGTGCTGGGGCGGCAACGGCGTCGCGCGGATCGAGTCGAGATCGAACGGCACCGCGTTGTCGAGCATCGGTCCCGTCTTGAGCAGGAGCTCCCGGAACGTCGGGGTCATGAGCTCCGGCGCCAGGTGAGCGTCGAGGCGGGCCGCGCCGGCGGCGTTGCCCGCGCCGCCCATCGCGGCGTCGCGGCCCTCGAGCGCCGCGACCGTCGCGCGCGCGATGCTCGAGGCGCTGGCGCGGCCGCGGAGCTCCGCGACCGTCGCGACCGTCGAGAAGAGGTAGGGCTCGAAGCGGCCGGTGTTGAGCGCGCGGCGCGCGTCGGCGAGGGCGCGATCGAGCAGGGTGGTCGCCGCGGAGGCCTGCTCGGTGCGCTGGTAGTAGCGGGCCAGCGCGCCGAGGGCGAAGTCGTCCTTGGGCCACGTCTTGCGGGCCGTGAGCAGCGTGGCCTCGGCCTTCTTCGCGTCCCCCATCGACTCGTAGATCTCGGCGAGCTCCGCGGTGCGGCGGCACTTCTGCTCGGGCGCCTCCGCGGCGTTGATGAGGAGGTTCTGCTGCTCCAGCGCGCGGGCGCCGTCGCCGGCGCGCTTGTAGAGCGAGACGAGGCGCTCGCGCGCGCTCACGTCGCCCGGCGAGCGCTTCAGGATCTCCTGGTAGGCGAGCTCGGCGCGCTCCGCGTTCGGGAGGTGCTCGTCGTAGAGCTCGCCGAGGCGGAGGTAGATCTCGACCTGCTTCGCGGGCTCCGGCACGAGGCGCGCGAGGCGGATCCACGCCTGCTCGGCGCCGGCCCAGTCGCCCTCGCCGGCGCAGACGTCGGCGAACGCGGACAGGGCCTCGACGTGATCGGGGTTCGCGTCGAGCGCGGCGGCGAGCGCCCGCTTCGCGGCCGCCGCGTCGCCGACGTCGGCGAGCGCCCGGCCGCGGAGGACCTCCATCTCGACCCGCTCCGCCGGATCCGTCACCGCCTCGAGGCGGCGCTCGAGGAGCGCGGCGAGCTCGGCGCGCGCCCCCTCGGCGATGTAGATCGCCCTGAGCCGCGAGAAGACGTCGGCGTACGACGGGTCGACCGTGGCGACCGCCTCGAGGACGTCGCGCGCCCGCGCGACGTTCTGGACCTTGTCCTGCCAGAGCACGGCCGCGGCGTAGAGCGAGTGCGCGCGCCCCTCGGGGCCGACGCTGGCGCCCGCCGCGGACTCGAGCGCCGCGGCGGCGGCCGCCGGGTCGCCGCCGCGATCGAGCGCGTCGGCGAGATCGAGGTGCGCGACGAGGTAGTGCGGGACGAGCGTGATCGCGTGCCGGAAGAAGGCGACGGCGTCCTCGATCGAGCCGGCGAGCAGGGCGTCCCTGGCGGCGCGCACCGAGAGGGCCGCGGCCTCGGACGGGCGATCGGTGCGCTCGATGAGCTGGCGATCCGCCTCGATCGCGAGGGCGTGATCCGCCTTCGCGCGGGCGTGGGCGGACATCTGGCGCAGGGCCCAGATGCCCCGGGGCTCGTTCCTGTACGCGATCTGGACCGGCTCGAGCGCCTCCTCCCAGGGGAGCACGCGCAGGCGCAGCCGCGCGGACAAGAGCGCGTGGGCGATCGCCTCCGGGCCGTCGAGGACGCGCGCGATCTCGAGGGCGATGGGCTCGAGCTCCTCGTCGCGCCCCTCGCCGATGAGGTGGGAGGCGACCCGGCGGAGCGTCGGCAGGTGGTGCGGCGTCTCCTCCAGGATGGAGCGGCGCCACAGCAGCGCGCTGCCGGCGTCCTTGCGCCCTTGCTCGTCGAGCTCCGCGAGGCGCTCGTAGATGTCGAGGCGCTCCGCCGCGTCCGCCGCCTCGCGGGCGCGCGGGATCAGGGCGTCGACGAGCTCGCCCGTGCCGTGGCCCGCGACGGCCGCGCGGTAGAGGGCGATCGGCGCGAGCCCCGTGTCCCCCGCGGCGATCGCCTGGCGGGCGCACGCGGCGGCCTGCGCGAGATCGCCTGTGCGCTCGTGGTCGAGGGCGGCCTCGAGCGCGAGGCGCGCGGCCTCGATGCCCGTCGCGGCCCGGTCGTCGCCGGCGCGGGCGGCGTCGCCCTCGCCGCCTGCGTGGCCAGGCTCGAGGGAGCGCAGGAGCTCGGCGGCCCGCTCGGCGCGCCAGGCGGCGCGGTCGCCGGGGGGCTCCGGCGCGAGCCGCTCGAAGAGCTCGCGCAGGCCGATGTCCTGCGGGCGCGAGCGGTGCGCCGTCTCGAGGAGCGACGCCGCGGCCGCGGGGTCGGCCTCGGCGACGAGGAGCGCCTCGCGGACGAGGTCGTGGGCGCGCTCCAGCGGATCGGCCGCGCCCTCGCGGCGGGTCCTGAGCCACTCGAGGAGCCCGTCGCGATCCACGCGGGCGCGCGCGCTCCGCTCGCCGAGGTGGAGCGCGACGGGGAGCTTCGGATCGATCTGCGCGGCGCGCGAGAGCAGGCGCTCGCCCTCCTCGTTGTCGCCGCCGTCGAGCAGGCGGATCGCGGCCTCGGTGACGAGCACCGCGGCCCGCGGCCCCTCTTCGAGCGTGAGCGCGTGCTCCGCGAGGATGCGCGCGGCGCCGACGCCGCTCTCCTGCGCGGCGCGGGCGCGCGCGGCGCCCTCGTGCTGCGGGTCGGCGGCGCGGGCGCGATCGAGATCGCTCATCGCCGCCCGCTGATCGCCCGCGATCTCCGCGAGGACGGCGGCGGCGAGCGCGCTGTCGCGCTCGGACGCGACCTCGCGCAGCGACGCCACGGCCCTGGCCACGCGGGCGCCGCGATCGCCGTCGAGATCGAGCTCGAGCGCGAGGGCCCGGAAGAGCGGGCTCTCGGGCGCGGTGTCGCCGTAGGTGACGACCGCGCGGGAGAAGGCGTCGCTCGCGTCGACGCCGCCCTCGGCGGGCACGGCCTCGCGCGAGAGCGCGCGGCCGAGGGCCGCGGCGGCGCGGGCGCGCGGGCCGCCGAGGGGGCGCACGCCCCTCGACGCGGGCGCGCCGTCCGCGGCGAGCGCCGATCCGTCTGCGTCGCCCAGGGCGGCGCTCGCCGCGGCGCAGAGCGGCGCGAACTCGGGATCGTCGGCGAGGGCGTCGAGCCACGGCTCGATCTCGCCCGCGGAGCCGCCGGCGAGCGCCGAGAGGACGATGCGATCGGCCGGCGAGAAGGCGCCGCCTTCGTCGCCGTCGTCGAGCGTCGCGTCGCGCACGGCGGCGACGTCGCCGAGCTCGATGGCCTGCGCCGCGAGCGCGCGGCGCGCCTGGCCGCCGTGCGAGCCGGAGGCGACGCTGCGGAGCGCGCCGAGCGCGGACGGGCGGGTCTCCTTGCGCGCGGCGCTCAGCGCGGCGGTGAGCCACGCGACGGCGGGCGCGAGCGAGGTGCCGCGCAGGGGGTCGAGGCTCGCGAGGCCCTCGGCGAGGTCGCCGGCGCGGAGCAGGGCGCGGGCGCGGAGCAGCGCCTCGTACGCCGTGGCGGGGGCGGCGCGGCCGCGGGCCGGCCGCGCCGCGCCGCGGTGCGCGGCGACCTGAGCGCTCGCCGCGGCGAGCGGCGCGAGCTCGGGCGCGTCGGGGAGGCGGAACTTCGCGATCACGGCGGAGGCCGCCGCGTCCGAGTCCGGCGCGGCGAGCGCCTCGCAGAAGCGCTGGACGTGCGCGCGCGGATCGGCGGGGTGCGTCCGGGCCGCGAGCTCGAGGCGTCTGTGGGCGCCCTCGGGATCCGCGAGCGAGATGCGGGCGAGCTCGGCGCCGAGCACGAGGTTGTGGCACCGCGCGGCCGGCGTGCCGAGGACGCGGGTCTCGCTCTCCAGCGCCTCGAGCGCGGCGGGCAGATCCCCCTCGCGCATCAGGAGGCCGCGGAGCTGGCGGTGCGCGAAGATCAGGCTCGGGGCGAGGTCGCGCGCCTCGGCGGCGATGGCGCGCGCGGTGGCGTCCTCCCCGGCCATCACGTAGAGCTCGGCGACGGGGAGCAGCGCGCGCGCCCGGGCCGCGGGGTCCTCGATGAGCTCCGCCTCGGCGCGGAGCCACGCGGCGCGCGCCGCCCACACGTCGCGCTGCTGCGACTGGACGAGGATCGCGCTCGCGTCCTGCTCGCCGTCGAACACCGAGGCGGGCGGCGGGATCGACGGCAGCGGCGGGAGGCTCTCGGGCGCGCGGGCAGGCGACGACGACGGGCCGGCGGGGGGCGGCGACGCGGACGACACGCGCGACGACGACGGGCGCGGCGGCGACGACGACGGCACGCGCGACGACGAAGGCCGGACGTGGGACGCCGCGATCGGGCGCGGCGGCGACGCGGACGACACGCGCGACGACGACGGGCGCGGCGGCGACGACGACGGCGCGTGCGGCGACGACGCGCGCGGCGGAGCGAAGGCGACGCCGCTCTCGGGCCTCCGGGTGGCGACGCGCGTCTGCGCGAGATCGTCCTCGAGCTCTTCATCGGTCGGCTCGGTCGACCCGCTGATCAGGCTGGACTCGTCCACGAGCTCGCCGGGATCGCTCTCGATGGAAGGCTGATCCCAGCGGCTGGTGACAACGGACGACTCGCCCGCGTACGGACGGGTCGTGGGCCCGGGCTCGTCGAGGGCGTTCGTCTCCTCGTCGTCGATGCCCTGCGTCTCCTCGTCGTCGAAGGCGGGCGCCTCCGCGAGCCGGACGCTGGTGGCGCCGCTGGGCGGCGCGAACTCGAACGGGGAGTCGCCGCCGTCGGGGATGGGCGTCGCGCGGTCGCCCGGCTCGGCGGTGTCCTCCTCGTAGAGGTCCTCCCGGCGCGCGGGCGGCGGCAGCGGGGGCGGCGCGGCGGGCGGCTGCGGGCGCGGCGCCGTGAACCTCGCGGACGGGGCGGGAGGCGGGATCTTCGGCGTCCGATCGCTGGGCGTGAGCTCGGCGCCGAGCGACGCCTTCACGTCGCCCTGCCTGCCCGATCGGGGCGGGGCCGCGGGGCGGGGCAGCGACGGGGGGCGCGGCGGCGGGATGGGCGCCGCGGGCCGGCGCGTCCCGTGCAACGCCGGCGCCGAGGTCACGACCCCGTCGTCGGGGTCCTCGGCGCGCTGGTCCTCGAACAGCATGTCGAGCAGCGCGTCGCTCTCCCCGGCGCTCTGCGCGGGCCTCGCGGGCACGGGCACAGGCTCGCGGGAGAACAGCTGCTTCAGGCCGCCTTCGCCGGCGCGCTCCCCCTCCTCGGCGCCGCGGATCGACTGGATGAGCTCCTCGGGGATCTTCGCGAGGAGCGTGGCCTCTTCGACGTCGCCCTCCGAGACCGCCGCGCCGTACATCGCCGGCGGCGGGACCGTGATCTTCTCCTGCGACGGGGTGCCCTCGTCGCCGCCGCCAGAGGAGCTCTTGGAATTCGGATTCTTGCTCACCGGACCCCCATGCCGAGCTTCTTCCGGAGCTCGAGGTAGCTCTGCGAGAGGACGAACGCGACGAGCTGGCGCGCCCGCTCGCTCTCGGCGACGGCACCGCCGAGCTGCTCGCGCGGGGTGTTGAGGATGTCCGAGAGGACCAGCGAGACGTCTCCGGCGGCGATGACCGCCATGCGATCGATGCTCCTGCGCGCCGCCTGCGCCCAGCGGAGCGGGTCCTGCTGGCTCGAGATGATGCGCTGGCAGACGTCGGCGATGGCCTTGCGTGTCGCGCGCGACATCTCCTTGTGGATGGCGCGCGAGACCTCGCCGAACACGGCGTAGGGCGGCTGCGGGACGGCGAAGCCCGCCTCGATGCACGACGCAGCGACGAGCGAGGCGACGGCGCTGTCGTCCCGCGTCCTGAGCGACGAGATGCCCCGGCGCAACGCGAACGCCTCGCGCGCGATCGCCGAGCGCGAGGCGGCGTCGAGCGGCGTCGTGATCTCCGGGCCGAGCACGAGCGCCGGCAGCTGGCCGTAGACGCCGGTCGCGCCGCGGGGGCTCGGGCCGCCGACGTAGAGCTCGAAGTCCGTCTCGAAGCTGAGCGCGCCCATCCACTCGGCGACGGCCACGCGCAGCGGGTGGCCGCCGCGCGAGTCGATG
Organism: Sorangium sp. So ce375; assembly: GCF_051473855.1. Lineage (NCBI taxonomy): Bacteria > Pseudomonadati > Myxococcota > Polyangiales > Polyangiaceae > Sorangium > Sorangium sp. So ce375. Next base: position 872,206 of record NZ_CP150335.1, on the reverse strand, counting down.
CGATCCTTCTTGCCGACGCCGAGCGACACGAGCGAGGGGCCGAGCGCCATGCAGATGGTCTCGGCCATCTTCGCGAACAGCTCGCCGACGGGGCCGGTGTCGAGCGGATCGGCGATGTCGGCCATGGCCTTGGCGTCGAGGGCGATCTGCGGCCGCGCCGGGACGCGGGTGTCGATCTTCCTGAGCTCCGCGGAGATGCCGTCGTCGGTGCGGCCGAGCGCGACGAGCGCGCCGAGCGTGGCCTGCCTGAGCGCCGCGTCCTGCCCCGCCCCGGCGATCTTCGCGAGGAGCGCGACCCGGTCCGCGTCGATCGGATCGGACGCGAGCGCCTGGATCAGCGTCGCCTTGGCGCGGCCGAGCACGCGGGTGCGGAAGGCGGGGTCGTAGTCCGTCGTGAGGACGAGATCGATCGCCTCGCCGTCGTCCGGCGCCTCGTCGAGGAGCTTGGCCACGGCCTTCTCGGCGCGGCGCGGCGTGCGGAGCTGATCCCGGTAGATGGCCATCGCGAGGCGCGCCGCCTCGATCCGCCCCCCGGGGGTGTCGCGCTCGACCATGAGCTCCTCGAGCAGGCGCGTCGCCTCGTCCCAGGAGCCGACCCGGGCGGCGACCCGGACGAGGCGCTCGCGGACGACGGGCGTCGACAGCCCGGCCCGGTGCAGGCCGACAAGCACCTCGAGCGCGCTGTCGTGCTCGCCGAGCTTCTCGTAGGCGTCGACCGCCGTGATCCCCGACATGAGGCGCTGCTCGCCCGGCGCCTTCGCGACGCGCGAGAGCTCGGCGTAGAAGGCGGCCGCCTGGCCGAGATCGCCCTGCGCCTTCGAGATGTCGGCCGACAGCGCCAGCGCGCCGATGTGGTCCGGCTCGAGCAGCGTCACGTTCTCGAGCGCGGCGAGCGCCTCGTCGAGCTTGCCCTTCTTGCGGAGCACGCGCGCGCGCTCCCAGAACAGCTTGCAGAGCTCGAGGTCGTTGTCCGCCACGCCGAGCCGCTTCTCGATGATGTCGAGCAGCCGCTCGTCCTCGTTGCGCGCGCGGACCCGGCGGAACAGCCGGTCGAAGGCGACGCCGCGCCGCGGGTCGCGCGAGAACGCGCGATCGAAGGCGATCTCCGCGTCCTCGTGGGCCTCGGTGTGCTCGAGGAGCAGGAGCCCCGCGCTCTCCCAGAACCCAGCGCCGCGGGCGTCGTCCTTGCAGAGCGCCCCGAGCTGCGCCGAGGCGAGCGCCGCCGACACGGGGTCGCGCAACGCCTCGGACGTCGCGCGGACGCCCTCCCAGGCGGCGACGTCGTCGGGCCGACGCTCGACGATCGTGCGGAACGCGGCGAGCGCGCGCTCGTGATCCCCGGCGGCGAAGTCCGACCAGCCCGCGAGGCCGAGCGCGGTGAGCTGCGCTTCCTCGCCGAGCGCGTCGCCGAGGCCGTGCAGCGCCGCCGCGCGGCGCCGCGGATCGCAGCCGGGCAGCGCGAGCTCGAGGTTGGCGAGCTGCGCGGGCGCGTGCTCGCCCGTCAAGAACGGCCGCGGCAGGTTGGGCTGGTCGAGCGCGCCGACGATCGCGGCCGAGGCCTCCATCGCGGCGCGGGCCTCGCCCTCCATGTGCCGCGCGAGCGCGCTCCGCGCGGCGACCTCCGCCTCGCGGTCCTCGGCGCCGAGCGCGGCGCCGAGCCACTCGAGCTCGGCGTGCGGGCTCGGATCGGCCGCGGCCCAGGCGGCGGCGCGCGACGCGGTGCGCGCGCGGTCCTGGTCGAGGGTGCGCGCGAGGCGGAAGCGCTCGGCGTGCGCGATCGTCGCGGCGCCGTCGCCCCGCTCCTCGATGTAGTCGAGCGCGCGCTCGACGGCGCTCCGCTGATCGAGGGCCGGCTGCCAGAGGAGCCGCCCGAGGGCGGCGGCCAGGGCGAGGTCGTCGCTCGCCTGCGACTCCAGCGCTTCGAGCGTCGCGAGCGCCTCGTCGGCGTCGCCGCCCTCGGCCGCGCCGACCTCGAGCCCGAACCGCGACAGCGCGAGCGCCGCCGGGTCCTCGCCCGCCTCGCCCGCGATCTCGAGGGCGCGGCGCCGGCTCTCCAGATCGCTCGCCTCGTGGCCGCGGAGCGCCCAGGTGAGCACCGTCGCGCCCGCCCGCGGCGCCTTGCCGCGCGCGGCCTCGAGCTCCTCGACGGCGCGCCCGCGCTCGCCGGCGCGCCAGAGCAGGATGGCCGCCTCGATGTGCAGCGCCGCGGAGAGCTCCGCGTCGTCGATCGCCGCGGCGCAGGTCGAGAGCGTCGCGGCCGCGGCGGTGGGGCTCCCGGCGCGCCGATGGAGCTCGGCCAGGAACACCGCGATGACCTCGTCGTCCGCCGATCGCTCGAAGAGCGCGCGGAGCCGGCTGCGGGCGCGGTCCAGATCGCCGCCGCGCGCGCTGCGCAGGGCCGCGACGAGCCACAGCCCGCGCGCGGTCTCGTCGCCCTCGACCTCGGCGAGCGCCTCGATCACCGTCGGCGAGCGCCTCGGGCCGGGGGCGCCGGGCTCGTCGCCGCGCTCGCGCCGGCTGCGGACGAGATCGACCGCGAAGGCGCCGAGCGCCCGCCCGAGCCACGCGTTCGGCGTGGCGCCGTCGTCCGCGCCGGAGGCGGCGAGCTCGGCGAAGGCGCCCTCGGCGCCGTCCGCGTCCCCCCGGAGGAGGCGGCTCCGGCCGATCTCGAACCACAGGCTCGCCTTCTCGGCCGGGTCGACGCCGGTCGAGAGCAGCCGCTTCGTCGACTCCTCGTACCAGGCCGCGTCGCCGCGGAGCGCCGCGAACGACCGACCGAAGCGCGCGAGCACGCCCGGGTCGACGCCGGCCATGCCGGCCTGCGACAGCGCCGCCTTCGCCGCGCCGACGTCGTCCGTCCGCACCGCCCAGACGTAGGCGGCGAGGAGCAACGCGCGCCCCCTCGCCTCGTCGCTGCTGTACGACGCCGCCGTCGCCTCGAGCGAGGCCGCGAAGGCGGACGGGTCCTGACCGTCCCCGAGGAGATCGATCTCCAGCGCGCGCGCCGGGATGCACTGCGGATCGGCCGTGAGCGCGCTCCGGAGCGCCGCGAGCGCGGCCTCGCGATCGCTCGCGAGCGCCGCCGCCTCGGCGACGCGGAGCCACAGGGCCGCGGCGCCGGGCCCGCTCGCGCCGCGCGCGATCTCCTGCTTGGCAAGGCTGGCGGCGGCCTCGGCCTCGCCGGCGGCCTCGAGCGCGGCGATGCGCGCCCGGCCGAGCAGCGCCGACTGGGGGAGCCGCTCCGCGGCCCGCTCGAGGAGCGACGCGAAGCCGCCCGTCCCGGCCCGCTGCGTCAGCTCGGCGGCGCGGAGCCACGCGTCGGCCGCGTACTCCGGCTTGCGCATGTACCGCGGCACGCCGTTTGTGTCGCCGCTCGCCTCGTCGTCGAGCGCGTCGGCGATGAGCTCGGCCTGCCCCTCGAGGGCGCGCGCGAGCGCGCCGAGGTCCTCCTCGCGCCGGGCGATGGCCTCGAGCGCGAGCTGCGACCTGAAGCGCGCTCGCCCCTCCAGCGCGGCGGCCGCGTCGAGCAGCTCGTAGGCGCGCTCCACGTTCTCGGTCGCCGCCGCGAGGTCGGCGAGCTCGATGAAGAGCAGCCCCTTCCACGTCGCGTCGGTCGCGAGCTCCGCGCGGGCCTCGAGCGCGCGCATCCGGCCGGCGAGGTCCCCCTCCTTGGCCGCGATGAGCTCGAGCTCGAGCCACGGCGTCGCGTCCTCCGGGTTGCTGAGCGCCGCCTCTTCGAGCGCCTCCTTCGCCGCCGCGAGGTTCTGCTCGTGGTCCTGGAGGTACGCCGCGCGCTCCCAGAACGAGCGCGCCCGCTCCTCGGGCGTGGCCGCCGCGCGCGTGAGCGCGTCGAGCAGCTTGCCGAGGTTCTTGATGGACTTGCGCCGCGTCAGGATGCGGACCAGCGCCTCGAGCGGCTCGCGGAACTGGGGGTCGGCGTTGAACGCGGCGAGGTAGTCGCGCGCCGCCGTGGGCTCCTCCCCCAGCGCCTCCTCGAGCGCGCCGAGCTCGTGCAGCAAGAGCGCCTGGAGCTGCCGCTCCGGTTGCTCGCCTTGCTCCGCGCGAAGCCGCGCGATCAAGGCCGTCATGCTCTCGGCCTGCCCCTCGGGTGCCTGGACCGTCATCTCGCTCGCGACGCCTCCGCAGGGGATCTCATCTGTGCGCAACGCATGACGATGGCGGAGAGTAGCGAACCGAACCTGACGGAGTAAAGCGCGCCGGGCAGGGAGCGGGCTCGAACAGCGCCGAGCAGCGACCAATCCGCGCGGGTCGGTCGAGCGGCTGACAGGAACGCGCGCGCCCCGCGCCCGGCGCGGTGATCCGCGGAGCACGTCGGCAGACCGCGTGCGACATCGGAAAACGAGGAACAGCGGGCGCGCCCGCGCGCAGCGCGACGCGCTGGAGCGGGCGGAGGCCGCTCGCCCGCGAGGAGGAGGCTGAGTCCGGGTCGAGGAGGAGGAAGTGCGCGTCGAGCAGGGTGCCGCGAGCTGCAGGGGCGGATCGGCGCTCGTCGCGGCGCCGTCGCCGTTCGATGGGCCGGCCGAGCGAGCCGCCGGGGCGCGCCGAGACCGGCTGCCGGGCTAGGCCTTGGCCAGCACGGCGTCGAGCTTCTCGTTGACCCTCGACTCGACCATGCCCTTCATCGCCTTCAGCAGGAACGGGAGATCGATCTCGACGTTGACCGAGGACGCCTCGACGCGCACGAGGCCCTTCGTCCCCTTCGCGGCGCCGCCCGGGGCCTCGAACCGGATGACGTCGCCATCCCATCGCCACTGGATGCCGAGCTTGTCCTCCATGCCCCGCGCAAGCTCCTCCGCGCGCTTCCTGGCCTCGTCCTTGGTGAGCGCGTGCTGCCGACGGATGTCGATCGTCGCCATTCGGGTTCTCCACTCGTTCGCGTCCACGGCGACGCGCCGCGCGCGGTACGATCTACTTACTCGATCCGACGCGCGATCCAAAAGCCGCGCGGCGTATCGACCGGGCCGCTCACGCCCCCCTTGGGGAGGCTGAACAGCTCGTACTCCGGCGCGGGCTCGAGCACGCCGCGCGGGATGTAGCCAAGGTCGTCGGTCGATCCCTTGTCGCCCTTGTCGATGGCGGCCTTGAAGTCCGTCTTGGCCACCTCGGCGAGCTCCCGGGCGAGCGCCAGCGCGGCGTCCTTGGATCGCGCGGTCGGCGCCGCGCCCTGCGCGCCTCGGTACTGGATCAGCACGACGCCGAAGCGCACCTTCTTCGGCGCCTCGACCGGCAGCGCCGGCGCCGCCTCTCCCGAGAGGAGCGTGACGCCCGCGTCGGATCGCGCCGCTGGCTCGGGGCCGCTCTCCTGGACGGTGCCCTCTGCGCCAGCGTCGGTCCCCGCGTCGCCATCGCCCGCCGCGGTCGGCGCGAGCGAGGCGTCGGCGTCGGCGTCGGCGCCTGCGTCGGCGGGCGCGCTGGCCGCGCCGCGCCCCTTCGAGCCGCCGTTCGTGATGACGAACGCCAGCGCGCCCGCGAAGAAGAGCGTGTAGATGACCGCCGTCGAGCGCTGCATGGGCGGCAGCGCGTTAGCACAAGTGGACGACGCTTGGCGAGGCCGCGATGGCGGCGCGCCCCGCCTTCCCGACGCCGCCGCCGCTCCAGCCGCCGCCCCGCGTCCCTCCGCCCCCGGCCGCCTCCGCTCCGGGACCAAGCACGCGATGTGCCCGAGGAAGTCGCCGATTTGAGGGCGCCCGGTAGAAGAGGCGATCCAAGGACCACAACCCCTGCTAGTAAGGAGAGCGGATGTCGGGGCATCCCGGCCTTTCGGAGGCCGAACGAGCGTGGAGACGCCTGTACAGGCGCTCGCGGCGCCGGCATCGGGTCGGGAAGCATGATCAAGGTCGAGTGCGACGGGTGCAAATCGCCGTACCAGGTCGACGAGAAGCGCGTTCCCCCTGCGGGGCTCAGGATGCGCTGTCCGAAGTGCGGTACGAGCCTGCTGGTGACCAAGGGGGGCGCGGACGCAGCACCTGCGCCGACGCCCGCGCCCACACCCCCACCGCGGGCCGGCGCGGGAGGCTTTCAGCTCTCGGAGCGGAGCGCCCCTGCGGCGCCCGAGGACGCCGATCTGCCCATGGCCGCGCCGGAGGACGTCGCCTTCCCGGCGGTCGTGCCTCCCCGACGGCCGGGGCCCGCGCCAGCGCCGGTACCGACGCCGCCGCGCCGCGCGGCGCCCGCCGCGCCCGCGGCGCCACCTGAGCCGCCGGGTCCGGAGGTCTTCGGAGAGATCGGCCTGCCGGACGTCCCGGATCGCCCCGCGCCGTCCGATCGGCGAAACGCCAAGACCGTGCCGCAGCGGCGCGGCTTCGGCGAGATCGATCTCATGGTCGAGCTCCCGAGCCCGACAGACGCCGAGGTGCAAGGGCTCAACCCCGACGATCTGCCGGTCGTCTACGGGAATGCGCCGGGGGCGCCCCTGGCGCGATCGCGCGCGGAGTCCCGCACCGCCCCGGCGACGCCGACCGCGTTCGCCGGGGCCGACCTGCCGGCGCGGGTCGAGCCGCTTCCTCCGAGCAGCCGGCGCACCCTCGGGTTCGGCGAGCGAGCCTCCACGCCCGGCGCCCCCGCGGGGCCTGGCGCGCGGGACGCGGGGCTCGGCGCGCGAAACGCCGGGGCCACCACGCAGCCGCTCGGCCGCGAGCGCGCGGGCGGGCACGCCGCGCCCCCGCGCGTGGCCCCGGAGTACGATTTCGGAGATCTGGACGACGACGCGCCGCCGGCTCCTCCGGCGCGTCCCAGCGGCTCCGGCGGCGGCTCGATGTCGTTCGGCTTCGGCGAGCTCGAGCTGCCTCTCGAGGGCGACGGCGATGGCGAGCTGCCCTCGATGTCCTCGGGCGACCTGCCCATCGTCGCCGGCGATCTGCCGAGCTCGGCCCCCGGCGTCCTCGGCATGCCCGCTCGGTTCCCGGAGACAGGCCTGCCCACGCCGGCGTCCGCGCCGCTCCCCTCGCCGGCTCGCGCCGGGCTCCCGGCCGCTGCGTCCGCGGGCTTCCCTGCCCCGGCCCCGGCGGGTTTCCCCACGAAGGCCACCGGCCCCTCCCTTCCCACGAAGGCCGCCGGCTCCGCCCTCCCCACGAAGACCGCCGGCTCCGCTCTCCCCACAAAGACCGCCGGCTCCGCCCTCCCCACGAAGGCCACCGGCGCCGGCTCACCTGCTGGACCGGGCACCATCGTCGGGGCCGAGCTCTTCGACGAGGCGCCGCCGGACTACGACGACTCGCGCGTGGGCGCCGCATTTCAGGCGCCCGGGCCGCGCCCCCTCCCGCCGCAGGCAGCGCCCGAGCCGCCCGGCAGCGGCCCCATGCCGCCCGTCGACTTCGGCGCCGTCCCCCCCGCCGACTTCCCCCCCGCCGACTTCGGCGCCGTGCCCCCCGCCGACTTCCGCACCGCGCCCACCACCAGCTTCGGCGCGTCGCCCACCACCGGCTTCGGCGCAGCGCCGCCCGCCGACTTCGGCGACGAGATCGCGCTCGGCGAGGGCGTTACGCAGCTCGCCACCGGCGCCGCCCCGACCGCGTACGATCCGTCCGACCGCTCCGGGAACTTCACGCAGACGGCGGCGGACGACGACGATCGGGGCATCGAGCTCAGCGTCCCGCACCCGAGCGTCGGGGACGAGGTCGACCTGACCGGCGCCGGCACCGAGATCGGCGACCTGAGCGCCGGTCCCGAGGCGCAGGTCGACAAGTCCGCGCCTGCCACGGAGGCGCCGCCGCAAAAGTCGAAGATCAAGCGCTACGTCGTCGCGGCGCTCGCGGTCGCCGCCGTCAGCGGCGGCGCGCTCGCGCTCGTTCCGGACGTCGGCGCCTTCGGCGTGAACCTCATCAGCGACCGGCTCAACGCCTTCGCGTACGATGCGGCGCTCGCCGACCTCCGCCAGCGGACCCAGACGGCCCTCGCCAAGGACACGGCGTCGGCCGCCAACGGCGCGCTGGACGACGCGAAGGCCGCGCGGGGCAATGCGCCGCGCCACCGGGCCACGATGGCCTACGCCGGGTACATCGCCTTCGCGCGGAGCCTTCGCTTCGGGCACCGGACCATCGACGACGCCTTCGGCAAGGAGATGATCGCGCTGGCGAGCTCCCATCCGGGCGACCTGCTCGCGCTCGCCGTCGCGGCGCAGGACGCGGCCAGCGGCGAGCTCGCGCGCGCGCGGCAGGCCGCGCAGGCGCTCGCGGCCCAGCTCAAGGACGACATCGATCTCGCCGTCCTCGCCGCCGAGATCGAGCTCGCCGCCAAGGACGCTCCCAAGGCGATCGCGGCGTGGCAGCACGCGAACGGCCTCCAGAAGAGCGCGCGGACGCTCTTCGGCCTGGCCCGCGCGCAGCTCCTCGCCGGGGACACGGCGGGCGCCGAGGCGAGCGCCCGCGCCGCGCTCGAGGCCTCGCCGAACCACGTCGGGGCTCGCACGCTGGTCGCGTCGCTGCTCTGGCAGGAGCCGGGCCGCGAGCAGGAGGCGCTCGATCTGCTCGGCAAGGTCACCGGAGACGGCCCGATCCGGGCCGCCGCGAGCGACCCCGAGATCGTCGACGCGTACACGCTGCTCGGCACCATCCACCTCGCGAAGTCGCGCATGAGCGCGGCGGAGCAGGCCTTCGCCGGCGCGGTGAAGCTCGACCCGCAGGCGGTCCGCGCCCTGATCGGCAACGGCGAGGTCCTCTACCGGTCCGGCCGCTACTCCGAGGCGCAGGCGCGCTTCGAGGCCGCCGCCCGCGCCGACGCCCAGAACCTCGCCGCGCAGCTCGGCAAGGCGAAGACCTGGCTGGCGCAGGAGCGCATGAAGGAGGCGAAGGACCTCCTGAAGGAGCTGCAGAAGACCCGCGCCGCGGACCCGCAGGTCGCCTACTGGCTCGGGCGCACCGAGCTCGCGCTCGGCAACAAGAAGGAAGCGGAGCAGGCGTACCTCGACGCCGTGAAGTCGACAGAGAACCTCCCGGAGGTCGTCGACGCCTACGTGGCGCTGGCGTCGCTCCTGTCCAGCGTGGGCCGCAACGAGGCGGCGGCGGAGAAGCTGTCGGAGGCGACGGCGAAGTTCCCCGACCTGCCGGCGCTGCACAAGGCCAAGGCGGAGGTCGCGCTCCAGACAGGGCGGTACGACGAAGCGCGGCAGGAGCTCGAGCTCGCGCTCGCGAAGGAGGACGACCTCGGCAGCCAGTTCAAGCTGGGCGTGGCGTACCGTCGCCTGCGCCGGTTCGACGACGCCGCGCGGGTCTTCGACAAGGTCACCGCGGCCGACAAGGACTACCCGGGCCTCGCGCTCGAGCGAGGGCTCCTGTTCGAGGAGACCGGCCAGAGCGAGCGCGCGCTGGAGATGTACGCCGACGCGCTCCGCAAGGCGCCGAACGACATCGATCTGAAGCTGCGCGTCGGCTCGACGCAGGTCATGGCGGGGCACGCGAGCCAGGCCGAGCCCATCCTGCGCGACGTGCTCAAGGATCGCGCGAACTCCGCCGAGGCGAACCACTTCCTCGGCCGCGCGCTCCTCGTGCGCGGCACGAACACGGCCGAGGCGCTGCGCTTCCTGGAGCGCGCCGCGGAGATCGACCCGAACCGCGCCGAGTACCACCTCTACGTCGGCTGGGGCGCCAACGAGACGGGCCAGACCGCGCGCGCGGAGATGGCGCTGAGGCGCGCGCTGGAGCTCGACGCGGAGCTCGGCGACGCGTACTGGCAGCGCGGCGTGCTGCTGCAGAAGCAGGGAGCGAGCCGCGACGCGCTGGCGGATCTGAAGATCGCGCTCGAGAAGCGGCCGTCCCGCTACGAGGCCTACGCCACGATGGCGCTCTGCTACCAGGATCAGGGCAACTGGGCGGCCGCGGAGGACGCCTGGCGCAGGGCGATCGCGGCCAACGACAAGGTCCCGGAGTGGCACTACCGCCTCGGCAAGATCTACGCGTCGCGCGGCAACCGGGCCGGGGCCGCGAGCGAGATGGAGCAGGCGGTCACCCTGGGCGAGGCGCCGGAGCGCTCGACCCCGCCGTGGCTGTTCGACGCGCACTTCCTCCTCGCCGAGGCGCTCCGCGCGACGAACAACCGCGAGAGGGCCGTCCGCCACTACCAGCGCTTCCTGGAGACGGCGCCGCTCGACAACGCCTACCGGCGCGACGCGGAGCAGGCGCTGGAGAGCCTGGGAGCCGGGAAGGGGCACTGAGGGGAGCGAGCGGCCTGTGCTCGGCTATCCTGGCGGATGACCCCCTCCGTCAGATGACGCTCGATATCGAGTGACCGCGTTTACCGCCCCTCTATTGGCACTGGTCCAATTTGACTTCAGCCTGCCCGGCTCGCCCCCGGGAGCTCCGCGGCCGTCTGCACCCATACCATCGTGTCGCGCGGCTCGCCCGCGGGCGTCAGGGCGTTCGCCTCGAGCGTCGTCACGTGCCGATACCCGAGCCGCCGCGGCACCGCGGCGCTCGCGGTGTTCCGCGGATCGCAGCGGATCTCGACGCGGCTCAACCCGAGCTCCTCCAGCGCGACCCGGGTCAAGCGCGCCACCGCCTCGGTCACGTAACCGCGGCGCGTCGCCGTCTCCCGGAGCCAGTAGCCGATCTCTATCGCGTCCGGGCCGATCCGCGGGTGTAGCCCCGTGCCCCCGAGCACGTCGCGCTCGTCGGCCGTGAAGATGCCATAATGAAAGTCGCGTCCTGCGGTGAAGTCGTCCCGGAACTTCTCCAGCAGCGAGACGGTCGCCTCCATGGAGGAAGGCTCGTTCACGGCCCATGGCATCCAGGACCGCAGGTGCGCAAGGCTGGAGTCGATCGCCTCCCTGATCAGCGGGGCATCCTCGGGCCGCCACGCTCGCAGCGTCAGCCGAGCGGTCGCGATACGCTCCGGCGGGCGCTCACCTGCCACCGCTCCGCTCCATGCCTGTCCCCATCATGAACCTCGCGGCGATCGCGCCGCCGTCTCCACCACACCGGCTCACGCGACGATCACGTCCCGAACCATGGAGTGCTCCAGCGTCGACGCGAACATCTGTCATGCCGCGGAGCATACAACAGGGCATCCCTCATACATACGGCACACCCGCCCCGCAACGACCTTCCTACATCATCCACCGGTTCGCCCACACCCCGCCGACAACATCGACTCCCCGCGGAGGGGCTTGACATTTCCGCTATAGCAGACCATCATCCGCCATACAAGAGTAAGGCGGAAGACATCAGCGCGTCCTCTCGGTACACCGGGAGGAGATCCATTCTCCACGCCCGCGCGTGCGCGCGTGGACGATGGATGACCGCTCGAGCAGAGGTGCCATTGGCTGAGGTGGCGCGAGCTGCGGAACATGACACGAGGAGGAAGGATGAAGATCTGAGCACGCCTCATTCCGAGGGACGCGGCGTCTCCCGGAGTTTCGACGAGGGGTCGACCCCCGAGCAGCAGAGGCCCCTCCCACGCCGGATTCAGTGCTGCCCCAGCAGCACACCACGAGCAATCCCTGCTCCCGTCGCAGCAAGCGCACGGCCAGCGCGAGCGATTGCGATCCGTTCCTGCGACGGCGCTCTGGCACGCTCCCTGCTCTCCACCCCACCGACTGCCCGTGAGTTGAGCACGCCCTCTGCCTGACGGCAGGAGAGCTCTTCGCGTGGCGCACGCCATCAATCAAGGAGAACAGGATGACGAAGCTTCGACTCTACAGCGCGAAGGCGTGCCCCTTCGCCCACCGCACCCGGCTCGTCGTACAGGAGAAGGCGGTCGACTTCGAGCTGATCGAGGTCGACCTGCAGAACAAGCCGAAGGCGTTCGTCGACGCCTCGCTCTACGGCAAGGTCCCGGCGATCGAGCACGAGGGCCACCGCATCTGGGAGTCGGCGATCATCAACGAGTACCTCGAGGAGGTCTTCCCCGAGCCCCGGCTCCTGCCCAGGGAGCCGAGCAGGCGCGCCCTGGCGAGGATCTGGATCGATTACGCGAACACGCGCCTCGTGCCGGCGTTCGCCCAGCTGCTCAGGGCCGAGACACGGGAGCAGGAGGCGGAGGGGCGCAAGGCGCTCGGCGACGTGCTCGCGTTCATCGAGCGGGAGGCGCTGGCGAAGTCGTCGGGCCAAGGGCCCTACTGGCTCGGCGCCGACGTCAGCCTCGTCGATCTCTCGTTCTATCCATGGTTCGAGCGGCTGCCGGCGGTCGGCCGCCTCCGCGGCTTCTCCGTCCCCGCGGAGCTCACGCGGCTCCGGGCGTGGATCGAGGCCGTCCAGGCGCGCCCCGCGGTCCGCGCCCACCAGAATCCGGTCGAGTTCTACGCGGAGCGCTTCGCGAAGTTCGTGAAACCGGCGGCGACGACGGCGGCCTGAGCGGCGCCGAAAGACAAGGGACATCATGTTGAGACTTTGGGGTCACAAGAATTCTTCGAACGTGCAGAAGGTCCTCTGGGCGCTCGACGAGCTGAGGCTCGATTTCGAGCGCGTCGACGCCGGCGGGCCGTTCGGTCGCGTCAAGGACGCCGACTATCTCACCCTCAACCCGAACGGGCTCGTGCCGACGATCGAGGACGGTCCGCTGGTGCTCTGGGAGTCGCACGCGATCGTGCGTTACCTGTTCACGCGCTACGGCTCGCCGCCGCTCCAGCCGAGCGATCTCGCCGACAGGGCGCGCGCCGACGCCTGGACCGACTGGCAGTTCGGGACGCTGTGGCCCCCGGTCCGGACGCTCCTTGTGCAGCTCGTGCGAACGCCCGAAGAGCGCCGCGATCAAGGCGCCATCGACGCCGCGCGCAAGTCTGCGCTCTCCGCGCTGGAGATCCTCGACAAGCAGCTGTCACGGCACCCGTGGGCCGCGGGAGAGTACTTCACGTTCGCCGATATCCCGCTCGGGGTCGCGGCGCAGCGGTGGTACAACCTGCCGACGAAGCGGCCCGCGCTGGAGCACGTCGACGCGTGGTACGGCCGAATCAAGCGCCGGCCGGGCTTCGAGCGCTGGGTGGACCTCCCCCTGCTGTGAGGCGCGCGCCCGCTGCCCTGCCTCAGGCCTTCCCGGGCGGCGGCTGCGCGTAGCGCTCCTCTTCAGCGTAGTACTCCGGAAAGCCCACGATCTCCTGGAGCGCCGCGAAGCTCATCCGCGGGTCGGGGTGCCGGCCCGCGCGCAGGGCCGCGAGCGCCTCGCGCATGGCGGCGGCGGCGACCGAGAGCAGGGTGAGCGGATAGGCCGCGATCTTGTAGCCGATCGCCTCGAGCTCGGCCGGCGGCAGCACCGGCGTCCTGCCGTGATCCACCATGTTGGCCATGGTCGGCGCGCGCACCTCGCGGCAGAACGTGCGCATCTCCTCCACGCTCTCGGGCGCCTCCAGGAACACGATGTCTGCCCCGAGGTCGGCGAACGCCCTGGCCCGGGCGAGCGCCTCGTCGAAGCCGTGCGTCTGGCGGGCGTCGGTGCGGGCCATGATGAGCACGCCGGCGCCCTCGTCGCGCGCGTCCACGGCGGCGCGGACGCGGGAGAACGCCTCGTCGCGGGGCACGACCTGCTTGCCGCGCGTGTGGCCGCAGCGCTTGGGAGCGACCTGGTCCTCGATCATGACGCACGCGAGCCCGGCCTGCGCATAGCCGCGCACCGTGCGCTTCACGTTCATCGCATTGCCGTAGCCCGTGTCGCCGTCGCCGAGCACCGGAATCGACACCGCGCCGCAGATCGCCCGCGCCTGATCGACCATCTCACCATACGAGATGAGCCCCGTGTCAGGCGCGCCGAGGCGCGCGGCGGAGACGGCGAAGCCGCTCATGAACGAGAGCGAGAAGCCCGCCTGCTCGATCAGCCGCGCCGACAGCGCGTCGAAGCAGCAAGGCATGACGAGGAGACCGGGCGAGGCGAGCAGATCGCGGAGCTTCTGAGCGGGGGACACGGCGGGGACGATACCCCGAACGGCCGCCCGCGAGGCAAGCGCGAAGGCCCGAGGCGCGCCGCGCGCCGGGAGCGCCGAAGGGGCCCGGCGCAAGCGCGGTGACGGGCGCGCGCGCCGGGGTTTCTGTTGCAGGCCCCCGCCGCCCGGGGGCAGGATGCGCCCGCGGCGGTTCCGCACAGGAGAGGAGCATGAGCACGGTTTCGTTGAAGGAGATCGCGATCGACGGCCGCCCCGCGAGCGTCCACGTGGGCGGACAGGGCGCGCCGCTGCTGCTTGTGCACGGCGCCTGGGGCGGGGCGTCGATGCACTGGGCGCCTGTCTGGGGGCGATTCGCTGAGCGCTTCCAGGTGATCGCGCCCGATCTGCCCGGCATCGGGCGCACGGACACCCCGGGGCTCGGATCCCTGAGCGCCTATGCGCGCTGGCTCGAGCGGCTCCTGGACGAGCTGGGAGTCTCCAGCGCGTGGTGCGTCGGCAACTCCTTCGGCGTATCGGTCGTATCGTGCTTCGCGACCCTGTTCGCGGCCCGCTGCCGAGGGCTCGTGTTCGTCAACGGCGTTCCCATCCCCGCGCTGCCGCGCTTCGTCGGCTGGCTCGGAGCGCGGCCGCTGCCCCGCCGGATCCTGCGCGCGTTGATGCGGAAGCAGACATATAACCCGAGGGTCCTGGGGCGCGCCTACGCCGATCCCGGCCGCGCCCCAGCTGCCCTGCGGGACGCCCTGGAGAGCGCCAATCCACCTCAGCTGGAGGCGGTGCTCGACGCCGCCATCCATGGAGGTCTCAGGGACCCGCTCAGCCTGAATCCCCTCCTCGTCTGGGGCGAGGCGGACCAGCTCGTCGGCAACAGCGCGGACGACGCGAAGAAGCTTCACGCTTCGCTGCCGGGATCGCAGCTCACCTTCATCCCGGCGACAGGGCACATGCCGCAGGTGGAGAACCCCGAGGCGTTCGTCGACGCGGTGTCGCGGTTCATCGAGGCGCGCGCGGCCGCCGCCCGTCCACGCGGCCTCGGCGGCCAGGCCGGCCCGAGCGCGTGAGCGTCGGTGGGGCGCCCGTCGAGGGACGTCGCGCTCACGGCATCGTGGTGACCCGAGCGCGCTTTCCGAGCTGGACCGAGCCGTAGAGGAGATAGAGCCCGGCGAGCCCGACGAGCACATAGATGATGCGGCTGAGCGCGCTGAGCCGTCCGAAGATGCCGGCGACGACGTCGAACTCGAACAGCCCAACGAACCCCCAGTTGACGGCGCCGATCACGACGAGCGTGATCGCCGCCCACATGAGCCCTGAAATCCCCTGTTTGACCTGTTCCATGCCCCCATCGGAAGCATGCGCCGGGCCGCGCGGTGCGTGCACCGTGCGCCCGCCGCGTGACCGCGCGTCGCGCTGACGCCGCCGGCTCGCCGCGCTCGCACCGAGGCCGTCGGCTCCCGCTCCCCCTCGATGAGGTGGCTCAACGGTCCTGGCGCAGGCGCAGGGCGGCGGCCGCCGCTGCACACGAGGTCTCGCGGGCCGTCACGTCGCCCGTGCGCCTAGTCAGGCCGCGGTGATCACGGCGCGCCGGCCGGCGTGATGTCGAGCAGGGAGGGCAGGATCTCTCCCGCGCCGCCGGTGAACACGACGTCGCAGAGGCCGGTGACCGCGCTGGGCTCGATGTTGACCTCGGCGATGAGGGCGCCGTGGCGCTTCGCCATCGGGACGAAGCCGGCGGCGGGATACACCACCGCCGACGTGCCGACGACCAGCAGGAGATCGCAGCCGTCGACGCCGGCGGCGGCCGCGGCGAGATCGCTCTCTTGAAGCGCCTCGCCGAACCAGACCACGTGCGGGCGAAGCACGCCGCCGCAGCTGCAGCGGGGCAGATCCGCCGTCGTGAAGCGGCGCGCGGGGGCCTCTGGATCGGGGGAGCCGCTGCCCGCGAAGGCGGGCGTGATCGGCACGTCGCGGTTCTCGGTCACGCTCCCGCACGAGAGACAGCGCACCTGCCAGAGCGAGCCGTGGAGCCGGACGGGGCTCCGGGAGCCGGCCTGCTCGTGCAGGCCGTCGATGTTCTGGGTGATCAGGGTGAAGGCCCCGCCGGCCTCCCGCCATCGCGCCTCCAGCAGCGCCAGCGCGCGATGGCCCGGGTTCGGGGCGCAGCCGAGGGCGCGCTCGCGGCGGTGATTGTAGAACTCCCACACGAGGCCCGGGTCGCGCTGCCAGGCCTCGGGCGAGGCGAGGCTCGTCGCCTCGTAACGCCGCCACAGCCCGCCAGCGCCGCGGAACGTGGGGATGCCCGACTCCGCCGAGACGCCGGCGCCCGTCAGGACGGCGATCTTCCTGGCGCGGCGCAGGGCGGACTGGAAGCGCTCACGGCTCGTTTCGCTCATCACGGACCTCCTAAGGAGAGCTCGAAAGGGCGGCGGGATGGCGGGAGGACGGCCGTCGCCGCCGGTCTCCCCGCGCCCCTGCTCGATGTAGCGCGCGGCGCAGGGCGGCGCCTGCTGCCTCGTCCCCTCGCGCCTCGCGTACCTCGTGCGCCCCGCCAACGTCGCGCGCCTCGCATCCTCCCTGCTTCAGGGCACTTGGGCTGCGGCGCCGGCTCCCCTCGATTTCGGGTGTAAGCCGGCCGAGACGACCGCGTTTCCCTGGCACTCGGACGCGCCGGGGCCCCGCCACCGCGGGCCCCAGCCGCGAGAGCTCCTTCGTCGGCGCGCCGGAGAACCGGCGACACGCGGCGTTCGCGCAGCGAAAGCGGCGAGGGAGCCGTCTCGCCCCTGAGAGACGCACTGTGGGGCAGCCGCGCGTGCGGCCCTCACAAGGACCAGTGTGTGGCGTTCGGCCATGGCCGACCCACGAGAACGTACAGCAGGGATCCGCCCTCGCGATCCCCTTCAAGGAGGACACCTCATGCGCACTCGGCCCCTCAGTCTCGTCGCCCCCGCCCTCGTCACCGCGCTGCTCATCGGCTGCGGTGGCTCCACGCCTGCCCCCACGGCCGCGACAGGAGCGGCAGCGCCGGCGGAGGCCGCCGACGGGCGGTCGATGCAGCCGGAGTTCGACGCGCCGCAAGACGAGGGCCGCGCGTCCACCGCCGCGCACAAGGAAGCCGAGGCGGCCGACGCGATCGATCCCGGCGCCGCGCCTGCGGAGGCAGCGCCGCCGCAGGCCCCGTCCGTGGCGGCCGCCCCTGTGGCGCCCTCGCCCAGGCCGGCGCAGGCCCGGAGGACCACGGCGGGCGGTGCGCCCTCGCCCAAGAAGGCGGCCGTCCAGGCACAGACCGCCGTGGCGCGCCCTGCGCCCCCGCCCGCAACCGTCGCCGTCACAACGCCCGAGCCCCAGGGCAGCGAGTCGTACCGGGACTACGGCGTCAACCGGGTCGAGGACCCCGCGAAGGATCGGCTCTCGACGTTCGCGATCGACGTGGACACGGCCTCTTATGCCATCTCGCGCCGCAAGATCCTGGACGGCGCGCTGCCCCCGTATCAGGCCGTGCGCGCCGAGGAGTTCCTCAACTACTTCGACTACGGCTATGCGTCGCCCGCGACAGGCCCGTTCGCCGTGCACCTCGCGGCCGCGCCCTCGCCGTTCACGGCGGGCCACCACCTCGTCCGCGTGGCGGTCCAGGGCAAGCGCGTGCCGGTCAAGGAACGGACCCCGGTGCACCTCGTGTACCTCGTCGACACGAGCGGTTCGATGCAGTCGCCGGACAAGATCGAGCTCGCGAAGAAGAGCCTGAAGATGCTGACCGACACCCTCAAGCCGGGGGACACCGTCGCGCTCTGCACCTATGCGGGCAGCGTGCGCGAGGTGCTCGCGCCGACCGGTATCGAGAGCAAAGGGAAGATCCTCGCGGCCATCGACGACCTCACCGCGGGCGGCTCCACCGCCATGGCGAGCGGCATCGATCTCGCCTACAGCCTGGCCGAGCGGACGCTCGTGAAGGGGCACGTCAACCGCGTCATCGTGCTCTCCGACGGAGACGCGAACGTCGGCCCGACCTCCCACGACGAGATCCTGAAGACCATCAAGCGCGCGAAGGACAAGGGGGTCACGCTGTCCACCGTCGGCTTCGGCCAGGGCAACTACAAGGATCTCATGATGGAGCAGCTCGCCAACCAGGGCGACGGCAACTACGCCTATATCGACAGCGAGGCGCAGGCGCGGCGCGTCTTCTCCGAGCAGGTCGGCGGGCTGCTCCAGGTCATCGCCCGCGACGTGAAGATCCAGGTCGAGTTCGACCCGAGCTTCGTCAAGAGCTACCGGCTCATCGGCTACGAGAACCGCGACGTGGCCGACCGGGACTTCCGGAACGACAAGGTGGACGCCGGCGAGATCGGCGCCGGGCACAGCGTGACGGCCATCTACGACGTCGAGCTCAAGGCCCCCGCGCTGAAGGGCGAGGGCGCGACGCCGGTCGTCGTGCGCCTCCGCCACAAGGCGCCGCTCGGCTCGAACACCGCCGAGGAGACCCTGGTCAAGATGGCCCCCGGCGCCATCGCCCCCGCCTTCGACGCGGCGCCGGCCGACTTCCGCTTCGCGTCCGCGGTGGCAGGGTTCGCCGAGGTGCTGCGCCACAGCCCGCACGCGCGCTCGTGGAGGCTCGCCGACATCGAGAAGATCGCGAGGGCCGCCGCGTCCAGCAAGGGCGATCAGCAGGAGTTCATCGGCATCGTCCGCCGCGCCGGCGCGCTCGCCGGCGGCAAGACCGACGCCGTGGCCGTGACCGCCGCCAACTGATCGATCGCGCGCGGCGCGTGGAAGGATCGCCCGGAACACACCCGACGAGCCCCGTTGGCCAGCCGCCTCCGGGGCTCGCCGTGATCCCTCCGCCGCCTCGGCGCCGTGGGCTCGCGATCGGCGGCCCCCGGGCCGGCGCCGCCTCCTTCGTGGTATGCGGCAGCCATGGGATTGCTCGCGATCTGCGGATCGATCACCGCCGATCTCATCGGCTACGGCCCGCGGCTGCCGCGCCCCGGCGAGTCGGTGCTGGGCCGCGGCTTCCTCGTCGCGCCGGGCGGCAAGGGCGCGAACCAGGCGGTCGCGGCGGCGCGCTCGGGCGCGCGCGTGCGGCTCGCAGGCGCGCGCGGCGACGACGCCCACGGCGAGCTCTGCGCGGCCGCGCTCGCCGCCGACGGAGTGGACATCTCCGCCGTGGAGATCCACCGCGGCGCGACGACGGGCGTGGCCTTGATCTGCGTCGATGGGGCCGGAGAGAACCAGATCCTCGCGATCCCCGGCGCCAACGCGCTCGTGACGCCGCCCTCGCCGTGCGGGGCCTCGGTCTGGCTCTGTCAGGGCGAGATCCCGGCCGCGGCGATCGACGGCGTGCTGGCGGCGGCGCGGGCCGACGGCGCGCTGTCGATCTGCAATCCGTCGCCCGTCAACGCCATCGATCCCGAGCTCGTCGGCCGGTTCGACCTCGTTATCGTCAACGAGCTCGAGCACGAGGCGCTGCGCGGTCACCTGCCGGAGCGCGTGGTGCTCACGCGCGGCGCGCGCGGCGCGGTGCTGCTGCCGTCGGGCGAGGAGCTCCCCGCCCTGCCGGCCCGCGCTGTCGACACGACGGGCGCCGGGGACGCCCTCACGGGCGTGCTCGCCGGCGGGCTCGCCTCCGGGATGGCGATCGAGGCCACACTCCGGTTCGCGATCGCGGCGGCGGGCATCTCGGTCGAGCGCGAGGGGTGTCAGACCTCGTATCCGACGCGCGCCGAGGTGGAGCGCCGCCTCCAGCGCTCCACGGTTCCGTGACGGCCTCTCCAGCGTCACAGGGCACCTCGCCCATCACGCGCCCTCGCGGTGAGCGCCGCGCCTCCGGGACATGACGCTGCACCTCGCCTGCAAGGGCGGCTATCCTGGCGGCATGACGAACCTTCGCGGGCCTGCGATAGCAGCGCTCGTCAGCCTCTCGGCCTGCAACGTCCAGGAGCGCAACTTCGCGGGCGCGGGCGGGTCGGGCGGCGATGATGGCGCCGGGACGACCGAACATTCCAGCGCGAGCGCCGGCCCGAGCGCGACGACCGGCTGCACGCAGGTCGAGGATTGCTTCAACGGCGGCGACGACGACTGCGACGACGCCGTCGACTGCGCGGACTCGGACTGCGCGGAGGGCGCGGTCTGCCTGACGGCACCCACGAACTTCGAGCTTGGCGTCGTCGTGGACGCGACCGAGCCGTGCCCTGACGGGTTCACCGCGAAGGAGACGCTCCTCTTCCGCGGCCTCTCCGGCAGCGGCTGCGAGGGCTGCGGCTGCACGCCGAACCCCACCGACTGCGCGGCGGATCTCTACCTCTACGCCGACGAGTCGCAGTGCGAGGCCGACGAGGGCGGGACGCGCGGCACGCTCGCGAAGCGGGTCGGGTTCACGTGCGACGCGAAGCCGATCAACAACGGGTTCGTCGACTGGGGCGGCGTGCGCGCGGGCCTCTTCGACGTGATCCAGAGCTGCACCGCGACCGGCACGGCGATCCCCGCGCCGGCGACGTGGACCGAGTCCAGGAAGTTCTGCCACGCGAGCGCCGGCGTGGGCTGCGGCGCCGGCGAGGCCTGCGTCCCGAGGCAGGCCTCGCCGGCGACGCAATGCGCGCTCGTGTCCGGCAGCGCCACCTGCAGCGGCTATGCGCGGCGCGAGAGCGACTGGTTCCGGGGGTACAACGACACCCGGACGTGCTCGTCGTGCTCGTGCACCGCGAGCGGCGGCGACTGCAACTACGTGCGCGTCGAGCTCGGCAACGACTACAGCTGCTTCGATCACGCCCAGATCTCGCAGGGCGGGCGGTACTGCGGGTACGCCTACTCGCCCCCGGCTCACCTCGTCGGCACGCCGACCAGCTCCACCTGCACCGCGCGCACGAACCTCAGCGGCTCGCTGGATCCCACGGGGCAGTCGACGCTCTGCTGCGTCGAGTAGCGGATGCTCGTGCCGCGCGCTCGCAGGCAGCTCCTCGCCGCGCTCTCGGCCGCCGCCGCGGCCGGCGCGCTCGCGGTGGCCGGCTGCGCCGAGCCCGCCGCGGTCCGCGCCGCGCCGGCCTCGCCGCGCAGCGCGGCGTCGGCCGGCGCCGGCGACGCGTCCTCGCCCGCGGGCCCCCCGGCGGAGGGCGCGGGCCCGGCGGCGCCGGCGGCGGGCCCCGAGCGCCGGGCCAGCCTCCAGTACCACCTCAACGATCGCGCGTTCCCCTCGCCGCTCATCGACGCCGTCGTGGCGGGCCAGCCGGCCGTGCTGCTCGTCGACACCGGCGCCTCCCACCACGTCCTCGCCCGCTGGCTCGCCGACGAGCTCGCGCTGCCCCTCTCGACCGCAGGCGACGTCGCCGTCGACCACGCGGGCAGGCCCCTCGCGGTGTCCCGCCTCGAGGACGCGAGCCTCGCGCTCTCCGGGTGGGGCCGGGTCGAGGTCTCCACGTTGCTCGTCGTCCGCATGCCCGACGTCCTGCAGCGCATCGGCATCGGCGGCATCGTCGCGCCTCAGGAGCTGGCGGGGCCGGGCCGCGCCGTCGTGCTCGACCTGCGCGAGGGCCGGATGACCGAAGCTCCGCGCGACGAGGCCGCACGCGCGCTCCGGGCGCGGTTCGGCGAGGCCGCCATCGTGGAGCTCGCCCGCTGCGGCGGCCCGAACCAGGGCAGCGAGCTCACCGCCAGGGCGAGCGTCGAGGGGATCGACGTCACGCTGAAGATCGACTCGGGGGCGTCGCAGAGCTCGCTCTTCGCCGTCTCCCCCGCGGGGAAGCGGCTGTCGCGCCGGGCGACCGGCGACAGGAGCGCCTACGCTGCCTCAGGCAGGCACACCGTTCCCGTCCTTTCGGGCGCTCGCCTCCGGATGGCGGGGTTCGACGCCGCCGCGGATATCGATCTTCTGCCCGGCGAGCAGCGGGCGACCTGTCCGTCGGACGGATTTGCCGGCATGGATGTGCTCCGCACCTGTGTGCTGGTGCTCGCCGAGGACGGCGGCGTCGCGGCCTGCGCTCCGCGGTGACCCGGTGAAGGACCGCGCGACGCGCGTTCGGCGCGAGCGCGGCGCGTGATCGACGAGGCGCGCTGCGCGCGACCGCGGCGCGCGGTCGACGAGGCGCCCCGCGGCGACCGCGGCGCGATCGGCGCCGAGCCAGCGGGCGGACCGCCATGCCTCAGCGGAGGCACGATGCGTCGTGGTAGAAGGGGCGCACGCGTGGACGCCTCTGTCGCGGCGGCGGGGGAGGGATCCGTCTCCGCGAGGCCGGGGCGTCCGCGGCGGTCGGGAGGCATCATGACGACAGGTTTCGAGTTCTTGACCCAGGACGACGAGCGGCTGCTGCTGGAGAAGTCGAGCTGCGTCACCTACCGACCGGGCGAGCAGATCCTCGAGGAGGGCTCGCGCAGGCAAGGCATCTTCATCGTGCGCAGCGGCCTGGTCGGGGTCGAGGTCGCCCACCTCGGGCGCGGCGTGGCCCTCCGCCAGCTCGGCCCCGGCGCCATCTTCGGCGAGATGTCGTTCCTCGAGAGCGCCGCCGCGAGCGCGTCCGTCGTCGCCCGGGAGGAGTGCACGCTCGACGTCATCGAGGGCCCCTATGTCCACTCGCTCCTCGCCTCGGTCCCCGGCCTCGCGGCGCGCTTCTACCAGTCGCTCGCGATCATGCTCGCGCAGCGCCTCCGCGAGAACACCGCGATGCTCCCGCCGCTCCTCGTCGAGGACGTGCCCCAGGTCAACCGCTTTCACGCGGCGAGGACGGGCCAGGCGGGCACCAACAACATCCCTCCGAAGCTCATCGACACGGTCGAACAGTTCAAGTTCGAGATGATGATCGCCGACAGGATGGTCAAGGAGGCCAAGCAGCCCGAGGCGGAGATCCAGGAGAAGGTGAGCGCCGCCTGCCAGACCATCGTGTCCACGCTGCGCGAGCACATCGAGCGCGAGCGCCACCTCGAGAAGGGCATCGGCGCCTATGTCTTCCGCGAGACCTTCTCGCTCTTCATGCTGAGCCGCACCGTCGACCGCTGCTACACGAAGCCGCGCGGCTACGCGGGCGACTTCTACACCATCGAGATGATGTACAACGACGAGCCCGCGGGCGACGGCCGCCTCGGCCGCTTCATCGACCAGTGGGGGCTCAACATCGACGCCTGCCGCGCCGTCAAGAACAGGAGGGGCGTGCTGAGCCGCGCGCTCCGGGAGGCCTGCAGCGCGCACGCGTCCGGCCCGGTCCACGTGACCAGCCTCGCGAGCGGCCCGGCCCGGGAGCTGTTCGACCTCTTCGCCGAGGGGGGCGAGCCGCCCGACATCAAGGCGACGTGCATCGATATCGACAACCAGGCCCTCGCCTACGCCGCTGGCATCGCCGATCAGCTCGGCGTCATGGACCGCTTCAGCTTCGCGCAGGACAACGTGGTGCGGCTGGCCCACGGCCGCGGCAGGACGGTGCTCAAGCCCCAGCACATGATCTACAGCATCGGGCTCACGGACTATCTCCGCGACGACCTGGTCGTGAGCCTCCTCAACTGCATGCACGACAAGCTCCTCCCCGGCGGCATCGCGGTCGTGGGCAATTTCGGGGTGAACAACCCGAGCAAGGCGTTCATGGACCATGTCCTCGAGTGGGAGCTGATCCACCGCAGCTCCGACGATCTCAGGACGCTGTTCGCCCGGTCGAAGTTCGGGAGCACCCCCGTGGAGGTGGTCGCGGAAGAGGCGCAGGTCAACCTGTTCGCGTTCTGCACCAAGTGGTGACGCGCCCCGCTTCAGAGCGGCGGTCACCCGCACAGGAGACGGGCCCAGATCGGCGTTTTCGGCGCGGAAGCGCACTCAAGTGCGCTGAGCACCGAAAACGTCGAGATGGGCCCGTATCCGACGCGGGTGACCGCCGCTCTAGCGGAGCCAGCGCACCTCGTACTCGCACGTGGGGTGTCCCTCGAAACGGCACTTCGTGTGGAGGCTCTGCCCGCCTCGCGCGCCCGAGAGCCGGAGCGCGTTCTCTTGCCACGCCGGCACCGCGTCCCTGCAGGTCTGGCGCCCCGGGTCGGACTGCGGGTCGACCCCTAGGTAGAGTATCAGCCGAAAGAACCGCTCTCCCTCGGCGAGGGGGGCGAGCCGGCCGCCATTGAAATACATGCCCCACATCACGCCGGCCTGCCGCATGACGAGCGCGGGCGTGCCGAGCTTGAGCAGCACCTTGTGCGCGAGCGTCAGATCCTGCTCGGCCACGTAGGCCGCGAGATCACGGATCACACCCGACCTGTTGGGCCACCGCGAGATTTCGTCCGCGATCGCGTTCCAGACCGAGATGGGATACCAGCCGTGCGCCGCGAGATCGGGCGCCGTGAAGACCGCCCGCGCGGCGGCGGGCAGCTTGGCGTCGAGGGCCGACATGGCCTGGCTCCCCCACCGCGTCTGCAGGTAGGTCCTCGTGTGCATGAGCGCCGACCCCCGGATCTTCATCGCCAAAGCCGCCCGTCCAGGATAGATGCACCCGGGCGACGGGGGCCAGCGCGGCGCGCTGCGGGCCGGACACCCGCGCCGGCGCGCACACGTCGAAGGCCGCGCGCGCCGGCGCCGCGAGCGCGCTTTCCGGGACACACGACCGCGCTCACTGCAGGCGCTCGGCGGTCGGAGCCGGCGGCGGCGCGTCGCCGGAGCTCTTCGCCCATCGGGCCTGCGCGGACGCGTCGAGCAGGCCGCGCACCGCCTTCGCGAGCTGCGTCGGCGTGTACGGCTTGGAGACGTAGTGGACGACCCCGTCGAGCAGATCGCCCTGGAGGAGGGCGTCCTCCGTGTAGCCCGAGGTGTAGAGGACGGGCAGCGGGGCGCGCGCCCGGGCGAGCGCGGCCGCGAGCGCGGGGCCGCGCGCGTCCGGGAGGACCACGTCGCTCACGAGCAGGTGGATGGGTCCGGGATAGGTGGCCGCGAGCGCGATCGCCTCCTTGCCGCTCCGCGCCCCGAGGACCGAGTAGCCGAAGGAGCGCAGCGCGGCGACGCAGAGCTCGCGCACCTGCGCCTCGTCCTCCACGACGAGCACCGTCTCCCCGCCCCCGACGGCGGCGGCGGTCGCCCTCGCAGGCTGCTCGCAGGGCACGCCGCGCACGCGCGGGAAGCAGATCGTGAAGCGCGTGCCCTGGCCGAGGGCGCTCGCGAACCAGATGTGGCCGCCGTGCTGCTTCACGATGCCGTGGCACGTCGCGAGCCCGAGCCCCGACCCCTTGCCCGGCTCCTTGGTCGTGAAGAACGGCTCGAACACGTACTTCTGGACGGCGTCGTCGATGCCCTGCCCGGTGTCCGTGACCGTGAGCTCCACGTAGTCTCCGGGCTCGATCTCTGGCATCCGCCCCCCGTCGTCGCCCGCGCCGAGCGTCCTGTTCGCCGTCTCGATCGTCAGGCGGCCCCCGCCGGGCATCGCGTCGCGCGCGTTCACCGCCAGGTTCATCAGCACCTGCTCGAACTGCCCCCGATCGATGTGGATGGGCCAGATCTGGCTCCCCGCCAGCACGACGAGCTCCACGTCCTCGCCGACGAGCGGGCGGAGGAGCGGCTCCACCCCGAAGATCAGCGCGTTCGGGTCGACGACGCTCGGCTGGATGAGCTGCTTGCGCGCGAAGGCGAGCAGCTGCCGCGTGAGCGCCGCGGCCCGCTCCGCGGCGGTGCCGATCTGCGTGAGGTGCTCGACCACCGCCGACGCGGGCGGCACCTTGCGCGACGCGAGCTCCCTGTGCCCGAAGATCGCGGTGAGCATGTTGTTGAAGTCGTGCGCGACCCCCCCGGCCAGGCGCCCGATCGCCTCGAGCTTCTGGCTGTGCAGGAGCTGCTCCTCGAGGCGCCGGCGCTCGGTGATGTCGAGGCTCGTGCCGACCAGCCCGGTGACGGCGCCTGCGTCGTCCGTGACCAGCTGCGCCGCCATCTGCACGTGCCGCAGCTCCCCGCTCGACGGGCGCACCACGCGGCACTCGACGGGGCTCGCGATGCCGAGCGGCGAAGCGCTCTCCGCGCCGCCGAAGACCCGGTGGCGGTCCTCGGGGTGGATGAGGCCCGCGAAGAGCTCGAACGTGGGGCGCACCGAGAGATCGACGCCGAGGATGTGGTAGAGCTCCTCGGACCAGCGGATCGTCCGCGACGCGATGTCGTAGGACCAGCTGCCCACGTGGGCGATGCGCTGCGCCTCCTTCAGCATGCGCTCGCTGCGGCGGAGCTCCTGCTCGGCGCGGCGGCGCTCGGTGAGGTCGACGATCGCTCCGAAGTAGCGGGACGGCGGCCCCGCCCCCTCGACGAGGGGCAGGCTGCTCAGCAGGCACTCCCGCACCGTTCCGTCCCGGTGGCGCACGCGGAACGCGATCGCGCCCGCCCCCTCGCCGGTCTCGTTCGCAAGGCGCAGTCTGGCTTGCAGCCGCTCCCTGTCGTCGGGGTGGACGGCATCGAGGAAGGTCTCCGTCGAGGGCGGGTCCGTCGCGGGGTCGCGGCCCAGGATCCGGAAGAGCTGGCGCGACCAGACGATGCTGTTCTGGCCGAGCTCCCAGAGCCAGTTGCCCATCTGCGCCGCCTGCTCGCCCTCGTCGAGCTGGAGCTGCGCCTCCTCCCCGACGAGGGCGGCGCCCCCCGCGCTGCCCGGGTCTCTGCCGGGCGCGTCCGTGCCTCGGGCGCCGGCGATCCGGCCTGACGCGCGCGCGTGGGACAGCTCCCGCTCCAGCTCGGCGACGCGCGCGCGGAGTGCGTCCAGCTCACGGCTCCCAGCGGTGCTCATGGCCGTCCCGTTCCTCGCTGGGGCAGAGCGGTGCTCATGGCCGCCCATTGTATGCCGCGGGCGGCCCGCCGTGGACTCCTCATTCTGCGGCCCCCGCCGCGGGCATACCTAGCCCCGCCGGCGCAGGAGCAGTGTACGCGTGATCTCCACGACCTTTTCCTTCACCCTGCCCTCGGCCTTGCCGAGCTCGGGCGTGAACAGGTCGGCGCCCTGATCGAGCAGGGCGCGCGGCGGCGTGTTCTTCACGCCGACGATCCGGAAGGTGACGCTCCCCGCGCCGCGTTCGGCTTCTTCCCTGGCGATCACCTTCGACGCGGCGAAGAGCGTGTCGCCCGCGAGCACGCCGCTCGGGTGGGCCCCGTCATCGAGGCCGAGGTCCCAGACGCCGCACCCGGCCGTGTCCCGGCTCGAGAGCGAGAGCACCCAGGACAGCACGAGCCCCCCGTGGACGACCCGCGTCTTCGCGAAGGAGCTCGACCTGCAGTACTGCTCGTCGAGGTGAAGCGGGTGGGAGTTGCGCAGGAGGGTCGCGAGCTGCATGTGCTCGCTCTCCCCGATGGTCCTGCCGACCTCGTGGGTCAGCACGTCGCCCACCTCGAAGTCGTCCCACGCGCAGGCGAAGCCGCCGTGGCGCGCCGGCGGCGGCAGCGGACCGTCGAGCTCCTCCGGGAGGCGCGCCGGCGGCGCGTCCGGCTGAACGACCGCGTGCGGCGCGTCCGCGGGGCGCTCCGCGACGCGGCCGGGGGGCACGAGCGCTTTGCGCTCAAACGAGCAGACGAGCAGCCCGTCCTGGTTCACCACCTGGGTCCTGACGTGCACGACGCCCTTGTCCCCCGTCGAGACCGCCTTCTTGCCGATGACGAGCGAGCTCGCGCGCAGCGTGTCCCCCGGATAACAGGCGGCCGGGAACCGGACGTCGGTGTACGCGAGGTGGGCGATGGCCTGCTCGCTCACGTCGTGGACGCTGAAGGAGATCCCGAGGTTGAGGAGCAGCAGCGGGCTCACCGGCCTGTCCCTGAGCCCCACCGACCGGGCCGCGACGCGGCTGGCGTAGGTCGGGATCGCGTCCTGGAACGAGGCCGCGAAGAGCGCGAGCATCCCCTCGTCCACGGTGACGTCCCAGGGATGGGCATACACCGCGCCGACCGTGAAATCGTCGAGCTTGCGGCCGTAGCGGGGAGAGCGGACGCGGACCATGGGTCCGCGCGATCATGGCACAGGCGCGCTCGGCTGACGACGACGCGCGCGCCGCGCCTGCGCACGCGCGCTCGCTCGGCCGCCGTCGCCCCCGGCCGCCCGCCCGCGGCCGCGGTGGCTCACGCATCCCGCTCCACGCTCGCGCGCGCCGCCGCGGAGCGCCTCAGGGCAGCGGCCCTTCGAGCAGGGCGCGCGCGATGCCCTGCGCGAGCACCTCGTGCGTGCCCAGCTGGAAGAAGAGGCTGCGGGCGTCGAGCAGGAGCCTCGCCGGAGTCGAGCTCTCCGCGTAACCGCTCGCCCCGTGGATCTGCATGCAGGCGTCGGCGGCGTCCCAGGCCACGCGGCTGGAGAAGAGCTTCGCCATCGCCGACGTGAGCTCGCACGGCTGCCCTGAGTCCGCCACCTGCGCCGCGGCGCGCGTGAGCTGCCGCGCGGCGGCGACGCGCGCGATGAGCCCCCCGAGCCGGTGCGCCACGCGCGGGAAGGAGATGAGCTGCGACCCGAACTGCACGCGCGTCTTCGCCCGCTCGAGCGCGAGCTCCAGGGCGGCGTGCGCCACGCCCACGCCGCACGCCGCCGCGTAGATGCGGCCGGTCACGAGCGCCCGCTGGATCTGGGCGATCCCCTCGCCCTCGCGCTCGCCGAGCAGCGCCTCGCGGCCGATCTGGAGCTCCTCGATCCGGAGCTCGTAGTGCCCCATGCCGCGCTGGCCGAGCGCCCGCATCTCGGTCCCGGCGAGCCCTGCGTCCGGGAAATCGGCGCCTGGCGCGCCGCGCCGCTTCGCGATGGCGAAGAGGCTCGGCCCGAGGGGCAGCTGCCCGTGTCCGCCTGGCGTCGTGGTCCTCGCGAGGGTGAGCACCAGGTCGGCGCGGGACGCGCCGGTGACCCACGCCTTCTTGCCCGTGAGGAGATAGCTGCCGTCGGCCTGGCGCTCGGCGCGCGTGACGACGCGCGCGAGGTCCGACCCGTACGCCGCCTCCGCGAACGCGAGGGCGCAGCGCGCCTCGCCGTTCGCGATGCGCGGCAGCCAGGTCCGGCGCTGCAGGTCGGTGCCGGATCGGGCGAGGAGGTCCGCCGCGATGGAGGCCGTCGTGGTGAGCACGCCGAAGCCGAGCGAGCCGCGCGCGAGCTCCTCGATGGCGGTCGCCATGGCGGCCACGCCGAGGCCGTCGCCCCCGTGCTCGGGCGCGGTGGCGAGCCGAAACACCCCGAACTGCCCCATGCGGCGGACGATCGACTCGGGGATGAGCCCGTTGCGGCGGTGGATCTCGGGGGCGAGCGGCTCGACGAGGCGCTCGACGAAGTCGCGCATGTTGTGCCGGATCCAGCCGAGGCGCTCGTCCTCTGCGCCGCCGCCGGCGGGGATGCCCTGCTCGGCGGCGGCGCGCGCGAGCGAGGCGACGGCCACGCTGGAGCCCGCGTCGCGCGCCCACGCCGCGACCGCCGGGTGGCCGATCGCCTTGGCGACCTCGTCTTCGCGGAGCTCGAGCTCGCCGAGCGGCGCGATCTCTCCGCCGCCGAGGTCGACGCCGCCGCGCAGCGACAGGAGCAGCGCCCCTGCGTGCGCCTCGGCGACGGCCCTGGCCTCCCCGCCCGCCTCGCAGGCCCAGCTGGCGAGCGAGCGGCAAGCCTCGATGTCCGTGTAGAGCTGGGCGAGCGCGTGGGCGGCGACCTGGTGTCGATCGAGCAGCATCCGCGACACGTGCAGCGGCACGGCGGCGGCGCCCGCCCGGACGAAGCTCGCGCTCCTCGGCGAGGCCCGGAGGGCCGTGCCCGCCGAGCTCCCCACGTCCACCACCCGGTCCCGGAGGCGCCCGCGCGCGACGCGCGCGAGCTGCTCGGCGGAGGTGATCGCCTCGCGCATCCCCCCCGGACTGTCGGCCTCAAGCTTTCGAGAAACGATCGTGGCGTGCTGCTCCCGAATCGCCCTCATCGACCAATCCCCCCGATCGAGGACTACGGCCCACGCCTCGCTTCACCGGACGCAGGACACAGCACCTCTACACCGCTCCACAGCCGCGCTCCCCGCGCGGCAGACGCGGAAAGGCCCGCCGAGGATGCCACCCAAAACCGCGTTCGTCGAGCCTGGGCGCAGCCCTGCTATCGCAAAACGACAGCACATTCAGGCCCTCCCCGAATGTGCTTCCGCCGGTTCACTTCTGCTCGCGTCTGTTCACGTCGATTCACGTCGATTCACGTCGGCTGGCGTCGATTCACATCGGCTCGCGTCGGTTCGCGTCGATTCACATCGGCTCGCGTCGGTTCACGTCGGTTCACGCTTGTTTTATGTCTGCTTCACGTGTGCTCGATGCGTTCCGTCCCGCGACGCGCGAACAAGCCAGCTCCTCTCCACATCATCAGCCTGGGACGTCCGGAGTCGCCCTCGACGGCCGCCCTCTCGGACATACCGCCGGCACGGGCCGCTACACGGAGCTCACGGTCGGGAGCGCCGCCGCCGGCCCCCTGCAGACCCGGAGGAGCCTGTCCCCGAGCTCGACGGCCCACGATCGCACGTCGTCGGCCCGCGGGCACTGCGGCACCGACTCGACCGCGTCCTGGATGAGCCGCTGCAGCAGCCGGGTCGTGCCGGAGAGCCCGAGCTCCAGCGCCGTGTTCGGGCGCCCGAGCGCCCCGTCGCGCCCCGCCGGCTTGCCCATGTCCTCCGGCTGCCCGACGAGATCGAGCACGTCGTCCGCGACCTGGTACGCCTCGCCGATCCGCTGCCCGAGATCGCCCCAGGCGGCCCCGTCCTGGCCCGCGGAGAGCGCTCCGAGCGTTGCCGCCGCCTCGAAGAGCGCGCCCGTCTTCGCGCGCCGGTACGCCGAGATCGGGACCTTCGCCTCCGACTCCCACGCCTGCCCGGCGATGATCCCCTGCGGCATCCCGACGCCGGCCCCGAGCACCTCGAAGAACCGGACCGCCCTGCGCGCGTCGATCACGCCGCTCGCCACCGCGCTGAAGGCGCCGCGCGCGAGCGCCTCGAAGGCGAGCACGATCAGCTGATCGCCGGCGAGCACCGCGATGGGCTCCCCGAAGGCGCGGTGGACCGAGGGCCGGCCGCGCCGGATCGGCGCGTCGTCGAAGCAGGGGAGGTCGTCGTGGACCAGCGACGCGCAGTGGATGAGCTCCACCGCCGCCGCCGCGGCGTCGGCGGCCTCCGGCGCGGGATCGCCGTAGGCCGAAGCGACGGCCAGACAGAGCCGCGGCCGGATGCGAGCGCCTCCAGGGAAGACGGCGTGGTGCGTCGCCGCCAGGAGCCCAGGCGGAGACGCAGGCGAGGAGAGCGGCTCGATGGCGGCGAGGAGGACGCGCTCGATCCGGCGATCGAAATCCATGGCGGGCGAGTCTTGGCGACGCTCAGAGGCTTGTCAACAGTTTGAACATTAGTTAAACAAAGTATAGACAAACCACGTCCGACGCGTACACTCCGGCCATGGCGGACAGCAGAGGACGCGTCGTGGTGATCGGCGGGGGCATCGGCGGTCTGACCTCGGCCGCGCTCCTTGCTGCGAACGGGCTCGACGTGGTGCTACTCGAGCGGGCGCCGCGCGTCGGCGGAAAGATACGCGAGGTGGTCCTCGGGGACCGCCGCGTCGACGTCGGCCCGACCGTGCTGACGATGCGGTGGGTCTTCGACGAGATCTTCGCGTCGCTCGGGCTCCGCTTCGGGGACCACGTGCCGCTCCGCCGGGCCGAGACGCTCGCGCGCCACGCCTGGCCGGACGGCTCGACGCTCGATCTCTTCGCGGACGAGGGGCGCACCGCGGACGCGATCGGCGCGCTCGCGGGGGCGCGGGAGGCGGACGGGTACCGCCGGTTCTGCCGGTACGCGCGCGAGATCTACGAGGTGGTGGAGGCGCCGTTCCTGCGGGCGGAGCGGCCGACGTTCAAGACGATGCTGAGCACCGCGAGCAGCCTGGGCCTGGGCGGGATGAGGAAGATCGACGGGCACCGCACCCTCCACCGCGCGCTCGGCGACTTCTTCGCGGACGCGCGCCTCGTGCAGCTGTTCGGGCGCTACGCCACCTATTGCGGCTCGTCGCCGTACCTCGCGCCGGCGACGCTGAGCGTCATCGCGCACGTGGAGCGCGAGGGCCTCTGGCTCCCCGAGGGCGGGATGGGCCGCGTCGCCGAGGCGCTCGCAGCGGCCGCGGCCCGCGCCGGGGCGACCCTGCGCTGCAGCGCGCACGTCGCCGCCATCGAGGAGGGCCGCGGCCGCGCGACGGGCGTCGTGCTGGAGGGCGGCGAGCGCATCGAGGCCGACGTCATCGTGCTGAACGCCGACCCGGCGGCGCTGGGGATCGGCCTGTTCGGCCAGCGGGCCGCCCGCAAGGCGCCGGGGAGCGAGCCGAGGTCGCTCTCGGCGGTCACCTGGGCGCTCGTGGCCGAGGCGAGCGGCTTCCCCCTCCTCCGGCACAACGTCTTCTTCTCCGGGGACTACGAGGCCGAGTTCCGCGCCCTGTTCGACCGCTCCGAGCTCCCGCGCGACGCCACGATCTACGTCTGCGCCGAGGACCGCGGGGACGCGCCGTCGCCGGAGCCCGGCGGGGCCGCGGCCGGGGCGCGGCCGGGCGCGGGAGAACGGCTGTTCTTCATCGTCAATGCCCCGGCGACCGGTGATAAACACACCCCCTCATCCACGGAGATCCACGAATGGGAGCAGCGCGTGTTCCAGCAACTGCAGCGGTTCGGCCTCTCGCTGAGGAGCACGGGCCCCTCCCCGGTGGCGACGACGCCAGCGGACTTCGAGCGGCTGTTCCCAGCGACGGGGGGCGCGCTGTACGGGCCGGTGTCCCACGGGTGGAACTCGACCTTCGCGCGCCCGGCCTCGCGCTCGAAGCTCCCGGGCCTGTACTTCGCCGGCGGGAGCGCGCACCCGGGAGCGGGCGTGCCGATGGCGGCGCTGAGCGGTCGGCTCGCGGCGCGGAGCGTGATGGAGGACCTCGCTTCGACCTCGAGATCCCGAGCGGCGGCTACGCCTGGTGGTACCTGGACGCGGTGAGC
This sequence comes from Sorangium sp. So ce375, assembly GCF_051473855.1. Lineage (NCBI taxonomy): Bacteria > Pseudomonadati > Myxococcota > Polyangiales > Polyangiaceae > Sorangium > Sorangium sp. So ce375. The sequence continues at coordinate 839,485 of NZ_CP150335.1, read as the reverse complement.
GACGACGGCCGCAGCGCCATCACGATCATCGCGATGCTCGGGAGCGTCTTCTCGCCGTACTACGCAAAGGCCCGCGCTCGAAGCGCCGCGGACCCGCTCATGCATTGCGCCATGAACGTCGCGCTGTACGGCCCGCGCGCCGACCGCTGGGCGCTGACCGAGCGGCCACGGGGCGCCGTCTCCAGGTCGCCGCGATCGCTCGCCATCGGCCCGAGCCGGATGGAGTGGTCCGGGGGCGAGCTCCGCGTCTCCTTCGACGAGATCACGGCGCCCCTGCCCTCCCGGCTCTCCGGGACGGTGCGCCTCCGCCCGTCCACACCCGGGCCCGCGGCGGGCGGCGCGCACGACGGCGTCGCCCTGGACGGGCGGGGGTTCCACCGCTGGACGCCCATCGCGCCTATCGCGCGGGCCGAGGTCGAGCTCACGCACCCCTCGCTGCGCTTCTCCGGCAGCGCCTACCTCGACACGAACGCCGGCGACGAGCCGCTCGACCGCGCTTTCGAGCGCTGGACCTGGTCGCGCGCGCTCGGCTCGGACGGGATCGCGCTCACCTACGACGTCCGGCGCCGCGACGGCACGCGCATGCTCCTCTCGACCGCGTTCGACGCGGCGGGCGGCGCGCGCGAGCTCCCGCCGCTCGCGCCGCGGCCGCTCGGCGACACGCGCTGGGGCATGGCGCGGGAGATCGCCGCCGACCCGGGCTCCGCGCCGCGGCTCCTCCGCACCTTCGAGGACACGCCGTTCTACGCGCGGTCCCTCGCGGCCGCGACGTTCGGCGGCAGGCCGGCGACGGTCGTCCACGAGGCCCTCTCGCTCGACCGCTTCGCCAGCCCCTGGGTGCAGCTCCTCCTGCCGTTCCGCATGCGGAGGGCGCGATGACGCCCGCGATCTGGATCGCCACGGCGCTCGCGGCCTTCGCGACCATGGAGGTGTGGGCCGCGTTCCTCCACGGCAGGGTCTGGCACCACGCGCTCTGGAGCATCCACCGCTCCCACCACACGAAGCGGCGCGGCGCCTTCGAGCAGAACGACGCGCTCGCGTTCCTCCACGCCCCGATCGCCGCCGGGCTCATCATCTACGGCTGCGACGGCGCGCCGGGGCCGCTGCGCGAGGCCGCGTTCGGCTTCGGCCTCGGCATGACCGCCTTCGGCCTCGCCTACCTCCTCGTGCACGACGGCCTCGTCCACGGGCGGCTCCCGGTCTCGGGCCTCGCGCGCATCCCTTACCTCGCGCGCGTCCGCAACGCGCACCGCGTCCACCACGGCACCGGGGGCCCGCCGTACGGCCTGTTCCTCGGGCCCCTCGTCCTCGCGCGGCGCGCCGCTGGGGGCGCCCGCGCCCAGCGCGCGCGATAGAGCGGCGCTCAGCCGCCCCTGTTACACGCGTCGCCGAGCGGCGGTCACCCGCACAGGAGACGGGCTCAGATCGGCGTTTTCGGCGCGGAAGCGCACTCCGGTGCGCTGAGCACCGAAAACGTCGAGATGGGCCCGTATCCGAAGCGGGTGACCGCCGCTCTAGCTTCAGCGGGCGCGGTAGAGCTCCCTCGCGAGCCCCGCCCCCCAGCGGCCGATGGCCCGCAGCGGCAGCGCGCTCACGACCTCGCGGTACACCTCGGGCCGCCGCGCCGCCGTCTCTCGCAAGAACCTCACGAAATCGGCCGGCTGCATCTCGTCGCGCAAGAGCGCCGCGTACGCGTCGTTGCCCATCGCGTGGAGCACGGCGAACGCCGTGTTGAGGAGCGCGTTCATCTCCCCTGCCCTCGCCCCGCCGGCGGGCTTCGCCATGAGGGCCGCGAGCGCGCCGGTCCCCGCGTGCACCGGCGCGTCACGCTCCGCGGCCGGCGCGCCCGGCTCCCGGACCGCCCGCGCCAGATCGGCGGCCGTCGTCGCGAGCCCGCGCACGCTCGCGCCGAAGCCGCAGAACGTCAGCGGCGAGTGCCGCGCCGCCGCGTCGCCCACGAGCCGCACCCGGCGCCCCGGCGCGCGCGGCGCGGCCGACAGCCGCGACCATCCGGGGATGAGCCCGAACGTCGGGCGGACGAGCCGCGCGTCGCCCTCCTTGTAGCGCGAGAGCAGCCGGAAGAACCGCGCGTAGAGCGACAGGAGCGCGCCCGGACCGACGTCCCCGGAGCGCGCGTAATAGAAGAGGTAGACGGTCGTCTCGCCCGGCCGCCCCGGGAACGCCTCCCAGAGGTGCTGCCTGCCCTCCTCGACGTCCTCCGTGGTGACGAGGATCTCGCCGACGTCCGCCCGGATCTGCCGCTCCCCGTCGCCCTCCGAGAGCCCCGTGAGCACGCCGCCGACGGTCGGGCAGAGGAGGTCCGCGGTCGCGTAGGGGCTCGCCGCGCCGCGCGCGTCGACGAGGAGCCGCGCGGACAGCGCGCGCGGCGCGGCGCCCGGATGCGCCTCGGCCACGGCGAGCGCGACCGCATCCGGCCCCTCCGCGTGCCCGAGGAGCGCGTGCCCGTCGAGCAGCGTCACCCCCAGCGCCTCGGCCCGGTCCCGCGCCGCGGCGAGCAGCCCCCCCGCGTCGATGGCGTGGTCGAGCACGCCGCGCACCGGGTACGTCCCGCCGCCGTGCCAGCGGCAGAGCCCCTCGACGTAGCGGGCGATGATGAGCCGCTCGATCTCGTCCCGCGTGAAGATCCCCGACGCCGACAGCGCGGCCACCTCGGCCGCCCCGGCGTTCCATTCCCGGTGCGCGGCGCCGATCCGCGCCCGGTCGAGCACGGCGACGCGCAGCCCGGCCGACGCGAGCGGCGGCGCGAGCAGCAGCGACAGCCCGCCGCCCGCGATGACCACATCGTAATCGGCGGTCGCGCCGCGATCCGGCGGCCGCGGCGAGGGGCTCGGCCGAGGCGCCTGCGCGGCCCGCGCCGCGTCGAGGTGCTCGAGGCGCGCGAGCAGCGCCTCGCCGCCCGCCTCGCGCACGCGCCCCCGCGCCGCGTCGATCTCCCGCGCCGCGGCGCTCATCGCGCCGCCTCCATGGCGCGACTAGCGCCGTCCAGGAGGCTCATCGCGCCGCCTCCAGGAGGAAGCGGACCTCGTCGAGCGGCGGCGCCGCGCCGTGCTCGCGCGCCTCCTCGGGCGTGACGGACCCGCGAAGGAGCGCCCGCAGCACGAGCCACGCCTTGCGGCCGGGCGACACCACGGCGCGCGCCGACACCGAGTCGAAGCCGTGGCGCGCGATGACCCGCCCGATGTCGGCGTAGATCAGCCGCGCCGCCTGGATCGCGGGGCGGCAGTCGCGCGGCAGCATCGGGATGCCGGCGCCCGCGCGGCGGTAGAGCACCTCCGCCTCGGCGAGCAGCCGCGCCACGAGCCTCCCCAGCCGATCGTCGAACACCGGCCGCGCGAGCCACCCGTCCGGCGCGATCCCGGCCTCGCGCATCCACGCGAGCGGCAGGTAGATCCTCCCGCGCCGCGCGTCCTCTCCGACGTCGCGCGCGATGTTCGTGAGCTGCATGGCCACGCCCAGGTCGCACGCGCGCGCGAGCGCGTCGGGCCCCCGCGCCCCCATGAGCGTCGACATCGTCGCGCCCACGGTGCCGGCGACGCGCGCCGCGTAGGCGTTCAGGTCCGAGAGCGTCTCGTAGCGGCGCCCCTCCGCGTCCCAGGCGAACCCCTCGAGCAGCGCCTCGATGAACGCGCGCGGCAGCGCGTGCTCCGCCATGACGTGGGCGAGCGCGCGATCGACCGGGCTGTCGTCCGGCGCGCCCATCGCGGCGCGCGCGAGCCGCTCCCGCAGCGCCGCGACCGCGGCCGCGGCCGCGGAGGGCGGCGCGTGCTCCCCGAGCTCGTCGACCGCGTCGTCGGCGACCCTGCAGAACGCGTAGAACGCCGCCGCCGGCTCCCTCACCCGCGCGGGCAGGAGGAGCGCCGCCGCGGCGAAGCTCTTCGACCCCTTGCGCAGGAGGCTCCTGCATGCGGCGAAGTCCGCCGCCGACGCCTCAGGCGAGCTTCGATGCATCCGGCACCACCCGATCCAGCACGCGGGCCGACGAGAGCACGCCGGGCAGACCGGCGCCCGGGTGCGTCCCTGCCCCGACGAGGTAGAGGCGCTCGACGTCTTCGCTCGCGTTGTGCGGCCGGAAGAAGGCGCTCTGCGTGAGCACCGGCTCCGGCCCGAACGCCGCGCCCCGGAACGACAGCAGCCGGTCCTGGAAGTCCTGCGGCGTGAGGAGCCGCGAGCTCGCGAGCGCGCCCTCGAGCCCCGGCAGGATCGTCGCCTCGAGCAGCTTCGAGATGGACCGCCGGTACCGTTCCTGGGCCGTGGGCCAGTGGGTGCCGCTGAGCAGGTTCGGCACCGGCGACAGCACGTAGAACGCGTCGCAGCCCGGCGGGGCGAGGGCCGGATCGGTCGCGGTCGGCCGGTGCAGGTAGAGGCTGAAGTCGTCGGCGAGCACGTGCTTCTCGAAGATGTCCTCGAGCAGCGGCCTGTACCGCGGGCCGAGGAGGATCGTGTGGTGAGCGACGTCCGGGTACTGCCGGCGCGTGCCGAAGTACCACACGAAGAGGCTCATCGAGTAGCGCTGCCGCTCGATGCGCCGGTCGGTCCAGCGCTTCCGCGCCTCGGGGGGCACGAGGTGCCGGTAGGTCCACGCGGAGTCCGCGTTCGAGACGACGACGTCGGCGGCGATCCGCTCCCCCGACGCGAGCTCCACGCCCCGGGCGCGGCCGCCCTCCACGGAGATGCGCCGCACCTCGGCGCCGCACCGCACGGACCCGCCCAGGCCCTCGATGAGGGACACGAGCCCCTTCACCAGGGCGCCCGTGCCGCCGATCGGGAAGTGGACGCCCCAGTTGCGCTCGAGGAACGCGATCAGGCTGTAGATCGAGGTGGTCGAGAACGGGTTTCCGCCCACGAGCAGCGGGTGGAAGCTCAGCACCTGGCGCAGGCGATCGTCCTTCACGTGCTTCGAGACGAGGCCGTACACCGTGCGGTAGCTCTCGAGCCGCACCATGTCCGGCACGATGCGCGCCATGTCCGCCCACGACCCGAACGGCACGTGGGCGAGCTCCTCGAACCCGACGCGGAAGATCGCCTCGCTCCGCTGGACGAAGCGCTCGTACCCCTCGACGTCCCCGGGCGAGAGGCGCGCCACCTCGGCGCGCATCGCGGCCGCGTCGCCCGTGTAGTCGAACGTCGCGCCGTCGTGGAAGCGGATCCGGTAGAACGGCGTCACGGGCCGCATGTCGATGTCGTCGGACATCCTGCGGCCGCAGAGCTGCCAGAGCTCTTCCAGGAGGAACGGCGCCGTGATGACGGTCGGCCCCGCGTCGAAGGTGAACCCGTCCTGGCGGTGGACGTACGCGCGCCCGCCCGGCGCATCGAGCTTCTCGACGACCGTGACGTCGTAGCCCCGCACCCCGAGCCGCACGGCCGCCGCGAGGCCCCCAAAGCCGCTGCCGATCACGACGGCGCGGGCGCTCGGGCGGGCGCCGCGCGGGGGACGCGGGAGAGCGGCCACCTCGCCGCCCGGCGAGGGATCAGGCCTCGCCGGATGCGCCGGATCCTGCGCCGAAGAAGCGCTGGTGTTTTGCATGACGCCTAGTATAATGTTTGTCCTAGCCTTTGACAAAGGCGAAAGACATCGGCAAGTGGGGGGCGTTCTGGGCCTCGTTGCCCGCCGTTCCGGTGCACCCCGTGCGCTGGGTCGGCGCGGACGGCCGCGGCTCGGCGGGTCCTAGCAAGGTTTATCCAGTTGAGCCGCTACAGAATCCATGTCGTCTCGCAGATGTCTGGCGTGTCCGCGGCGACGCTGCGCGCGTGGGAGCGCCGTTACGGCGTGCCCTCGCCTGCGCGCACGGCGTCGGCGTACCGCCTGTACAGCGACGACGATGTCGCGGTGATCAAGAAGATGCGCGACCACGTGAACGGCGGGATGGCCGCGGCCGAGGCGGCGCGCATGGTGCTCGAGACGGCGGGGCCGCGCGCGCCGGTGGGCACGAACGGCGGCGACGCGTTCGCGGGGGCGAGCGAGCGCATCGTCGACGCCGCGGTCCGGTTCGATCCTGACGGCCTCGAGGCCGAGGTGAACCGGGCCCTCTCGCTCGGCCCGGCGGTGACGATCTTCGAGCGCGCGCTCGGCCCGGCGCTCGAGCGCATCGGCGATCTCTGGCACGCGGGGCAGATCACGGTCGCGCAGGAGCACCTCGCCTCGCAGGTCCTCGGCGCGACGCTGCTGCACCTCTTGCGGCTCGCGCAGCCTGGCGAGGGCGGGCGGCGTGTCCTGCTCGCGGCCTTCGCCGACGAGGATCACGTGTTCGGGCTGTTCGGCATCGGCCTGCGCTTCTGCTCGTGGGGCTTCCGCTCCGTCGTGCTCGGCCCGAGGACGCCGCCCGCCGCGATCGCGCGGGCGGTCGAGGCGCTCGCGCCGGATCTCGTCGCGCTGACGGTCGCGATCCCACCGCTCCCGCCGTCGGCGCGCGAGCTCATCGACGCCTACGCGGACGCGTGCCGGGGCACGCCGTGGATCGTGGGCGGCGCGGGCTCCGGGGCGCTCCGGCCCTTCATCGAGGCGCGCGGCGGCCTCGTGGCGGCCGCGGAGGTGGCGGAGGTCCGCACGCAGGTCGAGTCCGCGCTGCTCTCGCGGCGGCGCCGCAAGGACGGGAGCTGAGCGCGCGCCCCGCGCCGGCCGGGGCGTTCGCCGCGGTCAGCCGTCGACTTCCTTGCGGAGCAGATCGAGGACCCTGCTCTGCGATTCCGTCTTGAGGGCGCCTTCGGCCGCGAAGAGCACCTGGCCGTTCTTGCCGACGACGACGACGTTGCTGACGCCGCGGCGGAGCTTGTAGGCCGCGCGGAACGAGCCGTCCCAGTCGCAGTAGATGGCCCCGCCGATCTTCCTCGACTCCTCCCGGATGGCGTCCTTCACGAACCCTTTCGCCGGCCAGAAGTCGTAGGAGCTGACGTCGGCGATGGCGGCGACGGCGATGCCTCGCCGGTAGCGGTCGCCTTTCGTGAGCTTCGCCAGCGCGTCCTTGAGCGCCTGGTTCTGGGTCTTCGAGTCCTTGTCCTCGTACACGATGAGGATCGGCTTGCCCTGCAGCGCCTTGAGCTGGAGCTCGCGGCCGTCGGCGTCCTCGACGCGCGCGTTCGGCGCCCGGTCGCCCTCCGAGGGCAGCGCCAGGGCGGCGCCCGAGATCAGCGCCAGGGCCAGCGCCACGGCGGAGGCGACCGAACGGAGGCCGGCGGCGCGGACGCCGCGGCAACGGGAAGCGGGCGAGCGGGGCTGCATGTCCAGGGTTTCTAGCGCTTTCCGGGGTGTGCTCCTAGGGCTGTTCGGCGCGGCCCGCTCTGCCGAGCGCCGCCGTAGCTCGCTCTGCCGCGTGATACCGCCGGGAGGCGTCATCGACGTCCTCCCGGGCGCCCAGGAGGCCGGGCTCGCCCGCCTTTCCCGCCCTTCTGAAGAGGCTGGCCGCCTTCGCCCGTTCCCGCCGGTCTGCCTCGGAGGGAGCCGGTCTGCCTCGGAGGGAAGGACGCTGGCCGTGCTCTTGACACCCCCCGTGCCGTGCAAAGATTGGGCGGTGCGAAGAGACCGGCTCTCGGAGCCAAGGTCCCGTAACGCTACAACAAATCGGCCGTCGCGAGCAGGGTGACGGCGCCGCGGGCGGAGCCCCCGGCGCGCGCCGCGCGCGGGGGTCATGGAGGATTGACCATGCTGAACCGTTACACCGAGTTCGATCGCGCGTTTGCCATGATGGACGAGCTTCGCCGGCGCCTGGATTGGGTGTTCGAGGAGGCCGACGCGCCCCGCGCGTCGCTCCGCGGCGATTTCGACCAGACGCCCCGGCACGCAAGTGGTCCGCGCATCCACCTGTTCGACACGGGGAGCGCCCTTGTCGTCAAGGCCGATGTCCCGGGTCTGACGGAGAAGGATGTCCAGATCTCGCTGAATCAGGACGTCCTGACGTTGAGCGGAGAGCGCAAGTCGGACGCGCCGCAGGGCTACCTCGTCCACCGCAAGGAGCGGGGCACGGCGCGCTTCAGCCGGAGCTTCACGCTGCCGAGCAAGGTCGATCCGGAGAAGACGACCGCGGTCCTGAAGAACGGCGTGCTGACGCTCACGCTGAACAAGGCCGCCGAGGCGCAGCCGCGTCAGATCGCGGTCACGGCTCGCTGAGAGAGCGGAGAGCTGAGGAACGGACAAAGAGGAGAGCGACGATCCTGCGATGAGCGGATCTGGAGCGTACTGAGTATCAAGGAAGGAGCGATGAACATGAGCACCGATCGCAGCTTGACCCACCGTGCCGAGAGCAACCCCGAGAAGATCCAGCAGCGCCCTGCGGTGGCGCCGGCGGTCGACATCTACGAGAGCGCCGAGGAGCTCCTGGTCGTGGCGGATCTCCCGGGCGTGACGCAGGATCGGCTGGCGGTCCGCGTGGAGAAGGGGGAGCTCACGTTCGAGGGCCGGCGCACGGACGCCGCCGAGCGGGAGCAGGGCGCGGAGGGCTTGCCGGATTTCCGCCGCAGCTTCGTGGTCCCGCAGGGCATCGACGGGGAGAAGATCTCCGCGGATCTCCGGGCGGGCGTCCTGCGGATCCACCTGCCGAAGAGCGCGTCGCTCAAGCCGCGTCAGATCCCGATCAGCGTGAGCTGATGCGGTGTGGGATGTGTCGAGGCGCCGTGTCGCCGATCACCGACGGCCTCTCCGGGGCGGCGTCGGGGCGGCGCGCGGTGCCTTTCGCGCGCTCCGCGGCGCCCTCGGCCGAAGAGCCCTGTCGGCGAGGTTTTCGGCCACCGTTCCCGCAGCGGCGTTTAACGCATCCGCACGCATCCGCCGCTGGCAATGGCCATGTATACCGGCTCAAGGGTCCGGCGAAGGCGGTGCCCTACCTTCGACCGCCAGCGTCCACTCCGCATCCTCGCCGCACGCGGTACCCTCCACGTGACGCACCTCGATGATGAACCAGAGGTGATCGTCCGGGCCAGTGCGATCATTCCATGTCGTCGTGAACGATTCAGGGGTCCCCTGTCCTCTGACGCCGGACGCGAAGCAATCCGGCGCGTTCACCTCGATCTCCCCCTGATAGACGATCAGATCGAAATTCATCCCCGGCGGGGAGGTGAGCGTCGCTTTGAAGCGCTCAGAGCCCGGCCAGTTCACCTCATCCATGACACGGACCTTGAACCACTTCGACGTGGTTCCTGTCGCTGTCTCAACCACCCAATCGGCGCCGTCATCGCCCGGGAGCGTTCCGAGGTCCTGTGCCCCAGTGCACGTGTTCGGCGCGTCATAATCGCACTCGTCCCCCGCTCCCGCACCGCCCCCCTCGCCCCCGCCGCCTTCATTGCTGTCGCCCTCGCCCTCAGCGCCGCCGACTCCGGTGGAGCCGACGCTCACGCTCGAGCTAGAGCTCGCCGACGGGTCCTCGCCTCCGGCGCCGCCATCACCGCTGTGCTCGCCTCCGCCGGCCAGCTCCTCGTAGTAGCCGGGCAGCAGCTCGTCGGTGCCGTTGGCGCACGCAGCGAGGGTGAGAAGGACCGCAGGAACGACGAGCAGCCGGCCGGGCGTGTGCATTGCACGCATTCTATCTGCTCTTGCGAGAGCGGTCCAAGGAAGCCACGAGGCAACGTGAGATACCGTGGCGTCGTTCATCACCGCCGGAAACGGCGACAACCGTTCAAGTTGTTTTCATTACCACGGACCTGAATTTCCGCGAAAATCAACGAGAGATCATCTCGGAATTACCGGCGGGAACGTCCTCGTTACACGCATCGGGAACTCGATACTTCGCGCGCCGCCGTGGGACGAGAATGAGACCTCGCCTCCAGGCCCGTCCCGGAGCCGTTCACGCCAGCGCGACCCGGACGGGGCCGGGGGCACCGCGCCGCCCCCCGCCGCCGCGCCCCCTCCCCGCGCCGGGAGCGCGCGCCGTCCCGGCTGGCACCGGCGCGCTTCCGCGCCGTCCCGCATTTGGATAGTCTCGGCGTCGCTGAAGCCTGCCCTCGACGCCTTGCTCTCGCTGCGCGCGAAGACGCTGCTGGCGATCGCCGCCACGCTGCTCGGGCTCAGCTTTGCCCTCTACGGCGTCTCCTCGAGGGCGCTCCTCGCCAACTCGATGGCCGCAGAAGCGCAGGACACCCGGCGCACCGTGCACGTGGCGCTCAACCTCTTCCGCCAGGCCAGCAGCGACTTCAACGCGCGTTGGACCGACTGGAGCCAGTGGGACGACGCCTACGCGTTCGTACAGGACGGCAATGAAGAGTTCGTTCGCTCGAACCTCGTCGCCCAGCTCTTCGACATCACCCGGATCGATCTCGCCGTCTTCGCTAGCGCGGACGGAAACCCCGTGTACAGCACGGGCTACGATCATGCCACGAAGCGCTGGGCTCCCCTGCCGCGCGGCATCGCGGAGCGGCTCCGCATCGGCGATCTCCTCTTCGGGCGGGACGCCCCCGGCAACGCCGTCCGAGGCGGCATCATCCTCTTGCCGGACGGGCCGATGCTCCTCTGCTCCCAGCCGAGCGTCGGCAGCTCGGGCCGCGGGCCTGTCGCCGGCACCGTCACGTTCGGCCGCTTCCTGACCGACGCCGAGATCAAGCGCCTCACCGAGCCCGCCGGTCTCTCGCTCGCCGTGCGCCGCCTCGACGACCCCCAGCTGCCCGCCGACTTCCGTGAGGCGCGCGACGCCCTGTCCGACCGCGACCCGATCCTCGTCCACCCGCTCGGCGACGACAGGATCGCCGGATACACCGTCCTCGACGACATCGACGGCCGCCCTGCGCTCCTCGTGCGCGTGGACAACGACCGAGCCATCCTCAGGATGGGCCACGACACGCTGCGTTATCTCGTGTTCGTGACCGTGGTCGTGGGCCTCGTCTTCGGCGGCGTCACGCTGCTGCTCCTGGAGAAGCTGGTCCTGTACCGGCTCGCCCGCCTGAGCCGGGAGGTCACGGAGATCGGCGGGGTCGGCGACCTCTCGGCGCGGGTCGCGATGCCGGGCACCGACGAGCTGTCGCGCCTCACCGGCTCGATCAACGGCATGCTCTCGGCCATGGAGGCGAACGCCCGGCGGCAGAGCCAGCAGAAGGCGGCGCTCGAGCAGGCGAAGGCGGCGGCCGAGCGAGCTCACGAGCGCTCGGATCGGCTCCTCCTCAACATCCTGCCGAGGACCATCGCCGATCAGCTGAAGGAGCACGAGCAGCTCATCGCCGAGCACTTCGAGGAGGTGACCATCCTCTTCGCGGACATCGCCGGCTTCACCCCGCTCGCCGCGCGGCTCCACCCGGCGGAGCTCGTCGGCCTGCTCAACCGGATGTTCTCCTCGTTCGATCAGCTCGCCGAGCAGCACGGCCTGGAGAAGATCAAGACGATAGGAGATGCCTATATGGTCGTCGGCGGGCTGCCGGCGCAGCGCCCCGATCACGCGAGGGCCATCGCGCGGATGGCGCTCGCCATGGCGCACACCGTGAGCAAGTTCGTCGCCGACGACGGCGAGCCGTTCCAGCTCCGGATCGGCATCAACACCGGTCCTGTCATCGCCGGCGTGATCGGGAAGAAGAAGTTCAGCTACGACCTCTGGGGCGACGCGGTGAACGTGGCGAGCCGCATGGAGTCGAGCGGAGAGCCCGGCCGAATCCAGGTGAGCGAGGCGAGCTACCGCCTGCTCGCGCGAGATTTCCTCCTCGAGGAGCGGGGCTTCGTGGCGATCAAGGGCAAGGGCGCGATGAAGACCTATTGGCTCATCGGCGAGAGCACACCGCGGTAGCGCGGCGCGCCGGCGCGACCCGCGCTCGTTCGCGCTCGTTGCCGCGCGATTGACGAGGCCTTCGGGGCGATTGACGAGGTCTTCCGGGCGATTGACAAGGCCAGGCGGGCGTGCAATGGCTGCCCGCCCGATGTCAGACCAGGAGCGACGCGCCCTCATGGACAAGCAGGCCTCGAACGAGACGACGCTTCCCGTCACCGTCCGCGAACCGGGCCCCGGAGAGGACCGCGACGAGCTCGTGCGCCTCCTCTTCGGCGACGCCGCCGGGTCGGCCAGGCGGCCCGAGGAGTACGAGGCGCGCTATCCCCGGCGCGCGCTGCCCAAGGGCGCGATGGTCACCCGCTACGCGCCGAGCCCGACCGGGTTCATGCACATTGGCGGCATCTTCGTGTCGCTCATCAACAAGCGGCTCTCCGTCCAGAGCGAGGGCGTCTTCTACCTCCGCCTAGAGGACACCGACGTGAAGCGCGCCATCCCCGGCGCGCTCGACACAATCGTCGACTCCCTCGCGCGCTTCGATCTCTCGCCTCAGGAGGGCGTGCTCCGCGCGCCGGCGAGCGACGGAGGCGGATCGTCGGGAGGCGAGTTCGTGCAGCAGGGCGACTACGGCCCCTATATCCAGACGGAGCGCGTCGAGATCTACAGGGATTACGCGATCGACCTCATCCGCCGCGGCTTCGCCTACCCCTGCTTCTGCACGGTCGAGGAGCTCGACGCCATCCGGCAGGAGCAGATGGCCCTCACCGTGAAGCCCGGAGTCCACGGCCGGTGGGCGAAATGGCGTGACGCGCCGCTCGCCCGGGTGAAGGAGGCGCTCGCGGGCGGCACCCCGTTCGTGCTCCGGCTGCGCGCCCCGGACGACGTCTCCGGACGCGTCGAGTGGAAGGACGGCGTGAAGGGCGTCATCTCGATGCCCGTCAACGATCTCGACACCATCCTCCTCAAGTCGGACGGCATCCCGACCTACCACTTCGCCCACGCGATCGACGATCACCTGATGCGCACGACGCACGTGATCCGAGGCGACGAGTGGATCTCGTCGATGCCGCTCCACCTGCAGCTCTTCCGCACGCTCGGCTTCAGGCCGGTCGAGTACGCGCACGTCCCGCCCATCCAGAAGCTCGATCGCGTGGAGGAGGTCGACCCGGAGACGGGCGAGACGAAGGTCTCGGACGCGCGGCGCAAGCTGAGCAAGCGCAAGGACGCCGAGGCGAACATCGCATATTACCGGGAGATCGGCGTCCCGGAGACGGGCACCATCGAGTACCTGCTCAACATCGCCAACTCCGCCTTCGAGGACTGGCGCAAGGCGAACCCCGACAAGCCCTATTCCGCCTTCCCCCTCAAGCTCAACAAGCTCGCCCCCGGCGGCGCGCTGAGCGACATGGTGAAGCTGAAGAGCGTGAGCCAGGCGGTCGTGAGCCGGATGAGCGCCGAGGAGGTCTATACCCAGGGCCTCGACTGGGCCAGGGAGCACGACAAGGAGCTCGCCGCGCTGATGGAGCGAGATCCGGAGTACACGAAGCGCGCGCTCGGCATCGAGCGCGGCGGCAAGAAGTCGAACAAGCGCATCACCACCTGGCCCGACCTGCGCGCCCAGCTCTTCTTCTTCTACGACGAGCTCTACGGCGGCGTCGACGCCTTCGATTTCCCCGAGAACGTCCCGGAGGGCGATCGCCAGCCGCTGCTCCGGCAGATGCTCGACACCTTCGATCCGGCCGACTCGAAGGACGCGTGGTTCGAGAAGATCCGGCAGATCGCGGTGGCCTCGGGTTATGCGGGCGAGGTGAAGCAGTACAAGGCCTCTCCGGAATCGTGGAAGGGCCATGTCGGAGACGTCTCGATGCTGCTCCGGGTGGCCGTCTGCGGGACCCGGAACAGCCCTGATCTGACCGAGGTCATGGCGGTGCTGGGCGAGCCGCGCGTGCGGGCGCGCATCGCGCGCTTCCTCTGAGGCGCGGCGTGGCGAGCCCGCGGGCCGCGCGAAGGCGGCGCGCCCCCTCGCGGCGCCGTGGAGCGGGGCGGCTGGAGGAGCGATGAGCGCGGTCTGCCGGTTCGCCCCGTCCACGACCGGGCCCGCCCACCTCGGCACGCTCGCCGCGGCGCTGCTCGCCTGGCTGGACGCGCGATCGCGGGGCGCGCGGCTGGTGCTCCGGCTGGAGGACCTCGATCCCGACCGCTGCCGGCCTGCGTTCGCGCGCGCGATCGAGGAGGATCTCGCGTGGCTCGGGCTCGATTTCGACGAGCGCGTCGAGCAGCACACCCGGAGGGCGCACCACGAGGCGGCGATGGACCGGCTCGAGGCGGTGGGCGCGCTGTACCCCTGCTCCACGACGCGCGAGGAGGTCCGCGCGATCGGCCGGCGCGCGCCCGACGGCGGCTTCGCCTACGACAACCGCGCGCGCGGCCGCGCGCTGCCGCCCGGCGGGTGGCGCGCGAGCGTGGAGCCGATCCGGGCGCGGCTGCCGGACGGCGTGTTCCGGCCCGTGGACGAGGGCGGGCTCGACCTGTCGCAGGAGCCCGCGGTCGCGATGGGCGACCCCGTGGTACGCCGGCGCGACGGCGCCTTCTCCTACCAGCTCGCGGTGGTGGTCGACGACGGCGCCGCGGGCGTCACGCGCGTCGTCCGGGGGCGCGACATCGCGCCGAGCACCGCGACGCAGGCGGCGCTCCAGGCGCTGCTCGGGCTGCCCGCGCCGGTCTACCGGCACCACCTGCTCCTCCTGGAGGAGCGCGGCGGCAAGCTGGCGAAGACGCACGGCGCGGCGCGCGGGGCGGCGCTCGCCAGCAGCGCGCCCGCGCTCACCGGTACGCTCGCCTGCTGCGTCGGCCTGCGGGATCGCCCCGATCCCTGCACGCCGGCGGAGCTGCTCCGGGAGTTCGACTGGTCACGCGTCACGACAGCGGACCGCGTCGTGAGCCTCCGCGACGGGTCGCTGAAGCTCACGACGAGCGGCCGCTGAGCGGCGCGCCGATCGGGAGGTCGCTCAGACTGACGGCGAGCGGCCGCCGAGCGGCGCGCGGATCAGGGATCGCTCAGACTGACGAGGAACGGCCGCCGAGCGGCGCGCGGATCAGGGGTCGCTCAGGCTGACGAGGAACGGCCGCCGAGCGGCGCGCGGATCAGGCAGGCAGCGGCGAGACGGCGCGACCCAGCAGCGGAAACCACGTGAGGATCGCGTTCGGCCGCGGGAGATCGTCGTCGTCGTCGTCGTCGCGCTTACCGTCACGGCCGCGTCGGGAGCGGCCGCCAAACAGCGTCCAGGCGCGCCATGCCTGCTCGGCGAGGTCGCGTGCCCGTCCCGGCGAGGTGTCGTGTCCGAGGAGCATCATGTGTGGCTGCCGCTTACCACAGGTCCAGGTCGGAGCGCCAGCATTCCGCGCTTGAGCCACGCGACCGTGACCGTCCCGATGATTGGCCGTGTTGGCCGCACTTCGTCTCCACTTCACAGAGCGCGCTGCGCGGCGACCCGGATCCCGAGCGCTTCGGAGGGTACCGCAGCAGCGCATCCTGGCGACCCCCGCTGGAATGCGCCATGAACGTCCCCCGGACTCGTTCATGGTCGCCGACGCCGCCGCCCTGAAGCCCTCGTCGCCCTTCGCCGCCTTCACGTCGCGCGATTTTCGCGTCTACGCGGCGGCTCGCCTCCTGGCCACGGTGGCGTACCAGATGCAATCGATCGCCGTGGGGTATCAGATCTACGACCTCACGCGCGATCCGCTCGCGCTCGGCTATGTGGGGCTCGCCCAGTTCCTCCCTGTCGCGGGGCTGTCCCTCGCCTCCGGGCACGCGGCGGATCGCTTCGATCGGCGGGGGATCCTCGTCGTTTGCTACCTCACGTCGGCGCTCGCGGCGCTCGGGCTCTTCTTCCTCGCGCGCTCGCCGAGCCCCAGCCTGCCGGCCATCTACGCGGTCCTCGTGCTCCTCGGCACGGTGCGCGCCTTCCAGGGGCCGGCGGGCTCGGCGCTCCTGCCCACGCTCGTGCCGACGGCTCACTTTCAGAACGCGGTGACGTGGCAATCGACGCTCTGGCAGGTCGGGGCCATCGGCGGACCGAGCCTGGGCGGGCTGCTCTACGCGCTCTGGAAGGCGCCCGCGCCCGTGTACCTGAGCGCGAGCCTCGCGCTCGCCGCGGCGTGCGCCGGTCCCCTGGCGGTGCGGACGCGCACCGGCCGCCTCGAGAAGAAGCCGCCGTCGCTCGCCACGGCGCTCGCCGGGCTGCGCTACGTCTACCGGAAGAAGGTCCTCCTCGCGTCGATCTCGCTCGACTTCGTGGCCGTCTTCCTGGGCGGCGCGGTCGCGCTGCTTCCCGTCTACGCGACCGACGTGCTCGACGTCGGCCCGCAGGGGTTCGGCCTCCTGCGCGCCGCGCCCGCCGTGGGGGCCGGGCTCATGGCCGTGGTCCTCGCCTTCCGGCCCATCGCGCGGCGCGCCGGGCCGAGGATGCTCCTCTGCGTCGGGCTGTTCGGCGTCGCCGCGGTCGTGTTCGGCCTGTCGCGGAGCTTCGCCCTCTCGCTCGTCGCGCTCACCGTGATGGGCGCCGCCGACATGGTGAGCGTCGTCGTGCGGATGACCCTGGAGCAGCTCGCCACGCCGCCCGAGATGCGCGGCCGCGTCAGCGCGGTCAACATGGTGTTCGTCGGCGCCTCGAACGAGCTCGGAGAGCTCGAGTCAGGCACCCTCGCGAGGCTCATCGGGACGGTCCCTACCGTGGTGTTCGGGGGCCTTGGGACGATCGCTGTCGTGCTGCTCTGGGCATGGCTGTTCCCGGAGCTGCGCGCTGTCGACCGCCTCGAGGACACGCGGGCGACCTCCGAAGAAGACGCCGCCGAGAAGGCATGACGCGCGCAGCACATCATCGTTCCCGGCCCGGTGAGGGCCAGTCGCGCACCTGAACGTCCCCTCGAATTTTTCGGGAGAATTCACAGGGAAGCGGGGAGGCGGGGAGAAGGGAAATGAAATCCCATCATCCTCCCCGCCTCCCGCCTCCCTGTTCAAATTTCTGCTGAATCCCGACCCAATGAGGATTTGTCAGAGCGCGCTCTCGAGAACCGGAGGCGACCGATCCCATTCGTGAGCCCCGCGGCGAGCTCACGATACGACTCGACGCGAATTCGCCTGCAATCTCGCAAGGCCGAGCGCAACCGACGTAACCGACGTAACCGACGTAACCGACGTAACCGACGGAACTGACGTAACTGAACGCAACCGGCGCAACTGAACGCAATTACATGCGAAATCCACTGCGCACCACCTACGACGCACCGCTTCCTAAATCATTGGCGATTTGACGAGGGCGTTATAATGCACGCTGGGCGGCACGCGCTCATACAACGCACGACGACTATCCCAGCCAGGCTGTCCGAATTGCTTGACACCGAGGTAGCCCAGGACCTTACATGTCTTATGGATACGATTATCGCGTGGGCTGTCGGTATCATGATGACATGGGCCCCGCCTGGGAAGAGCTTCATCAAGGACGCGATCGAGACGCCCGAGGACGGCCGCGCGCGCTACCACGAGATCGCGCGCGCGGCGGCGAAGGTTGCCTATGATCCCGCATTGAAGCCGCTCTTCGGCGGCCCGCGCGGTCGAGCCGAGACGATGGCGCTGCTCTTATCGATCGCCTATTTCGAGAGCGGCTACCGTCGCGACGTCGACCTCGGGATCGGGAAGCTCGCGCGCGGCTCGGGGCTCGACTCCTGCCTGCTCCAGATCCGCGTCGGCGCCGGCAAGACCCGGGAGGGGTGGTCGCACGCGGACCTCGTCGGTGATCGCGAGAAATGCTTTCGCTCCGGGCTCGCGCTGATCAGGGGATCCTTCGGGGCGTGCCGCAAGCAGGACCCGCGCGACCGGCTCAGCGCATACACGCGCGGCAGGTGCATCGACGACGACAAGCATTCGAGGGCGCGCATTGGACGCGCGCTGAACGTGCCGCGCGCGCCGATGACGGACGCGGCGGTGCTCGCCGCAATGCCCGGACGCGACCCCGTCCCCATCCCCGTCCCCGTCCCCCTCCCCGTCGCGCCGCCGAGCGCGCCCCCCGCGGCCGGCAACGACAGCTAGAGCAGGGCTCGCCCGCACAGGAGACGGGCGAGCCCGCTCGCTGTTCCGTGTGCCAAAGCAGGGTGGGTCTCGGACCGCTTCGCGGCTCTGGCGGCAGCAGGTGGCCAGCGTGGCGGCTGTGCTCCATAGGGTCGGCGCGAACGCCGGAGGGATCGGGAGGGGATGCCAATGAAGCTGACCTATTTTGCGGCGCGCGGGCGCGTCGAGGTTGCCCGGCTGATGCTGGAGCTGGTCGGGGCGCCTTACGACATCGAGGTCGTTCCGCTGGAGAGCTGGATGCAACCAGAGACCCAGGGGCGCTTCCTTCAATGTACGCCGTTCGGGCAGCTGCCTGTGCTGCAAGACGGCGAGCTCACCCTCAGTCAATCGCAGGCGATCAACCGCTATCTAGCGCGCAAGCTGAAGCTCTACGGCGACACGAGCGAGGAGAGCGCGCGCATCGACGAGGTGGCCGAGACCGCACACGAGGTGTTCATGGACATCGCTACGCTCTTCTGGAACCCGCGCTTCCATGAGGTCCGCGCCGATCACCGCGCCGCCACCGGCGAGAGACTCGAGCGCCTGGAGGCGTATTTCATGCGCACGCGCGCCGACGCCGAGCACTGGGTCCTCCCCGGCCGCTATGCCCTGGCCGACGCCGCAATGGCGTTCGTCCTGGAGTCCGTCATGCCCTTGCACACCGGCCTCCTGAACGAGTTCCCGGAGCTCCACCGCGCGACGACCGGGTTCTTCGCGGCAGATGGCGTGCGCGAGTACGTGCGCGGCGATCGGCGGCCCCGCACCTGGACCGTCCCTATCGCCGCCTTCGGCGGAAGGCCGGAAGAGACCCATCAGTGTACCGACTGACGCCGGAGCAAGTGTGGCCACGGGGCCTGCCCGGCGCGCAGGTCAGCCCGGCAGGCCCGAGGACAGAGGGGCGCCCAGCTCAGCCCCGGATCAGATTCGTCGCCGCCTCGGCGGTGAGATAGCTCTTGCTCTTCATCCCCAGGCGGATGGACGACAGGCTCACTTCGGTCTCGCCCTGAAGCGCGGCGATCGTCAGCGCGTTATGACAGTAGATGTTGATGAGCTTCGGGCTGCCGCCGCTCCTCGCGTGCAGCAGCTGCTGCGACGCGACGTCCAGCTGGATCCCCCGCCTGCTCCCGCCGACCGAACGCATCCTGAAATCGATGTATTCGATCATCTCCTGCTGCGTCATCCCGGGCAAGAGCAGCGACTGAGCGCCGGAGTAGAGCTCGCGCGGTACGCCGTTCGACGCGAGGGTCGCCGGCAGATCGGGGGCGCCCACCAGGATCATCGAGAGCTTGCCCGCCGGGGCGCAGCGCAGGATGTCATGGAGCTCCATCAGGAGATCGTGATCCTCCGGATCGACGCCGTCGATGACCAGGACCGCGATCGCGTCCGAACCGGCGCGGAGGAGCGCTTGCCCGAGGAACGCGTCGACGAGGAACTGCTGGCTCAGCGTCGGCGAGATGGCCGACGCCCCCACCTGCCTGCAGAGCGAAACGAGAGGCCGCGTCCCGAAGAGCAGCTGCGGCTCGAGCGAGAAGACGTGGATCCGCGGGACCTTGTTCTTGATCATCTCGCAGACGAAGGTCCGGCCGCTCCCCGGCTCGCCCACGAGGATCGCCGGGCGCTGCCCGGCGACGATCTGCGACGCCAGCGTCCTCAGGATCCAGGCATAAGGGCCCGCGTCCCAGAAGAAGGTCGGCTGCCGGATGTCGCTGAATGGATATCCTGTCAGCCCGAAGTGATCGCGGTAGCTGTACTGGCCGGTGAAGTGCCCGACGGCGGTCGAGCTGTTCACAAGGATCGTGCCCGTCGGCGTCGTGAGCGGGCCCCTCGGCGGCGCCGGGAGCTGGCTTATCCGCGTGTCGGCGAGCTCCGCGGGGGAGCCGAGCATCGCGCTCTTCGGCTCCGGGAGCTCTCGCGGCCGGACGCTGCTGCGCCGGAGCATCAGCATGTCCTCGAGGAACGCCACGATGTGCCCGGCCGACGGCCGC
Source organism: Sorangium sp. So ce375 (assembly GCF_051473855.1). Classification (NCBI taxonomy): domain Bacteria; kingdom Pseudomonadati; phylum Myxococcota; order Polyangiales; family Polyangiaceae; genus Sorangium; species Sorangium sp. So ce375. The sequence continues at coordinate 819,704 of NZ_CP150335.1, read as the reverse complement.
TCCTGGGGCCTCTTCGCCATGCAGCGGCGCAAGAGCTCCGCGAGGAGCGGATCGATGTCCGGCATCGACAGCTTCGGATCCGGGACGGGCGCGTGGCAGTGCGCCTGGAAGCAGCCGGCGAGATCCCGCGCCGAGAACGGCGTCCTGCCGACCAGCAGATGGTAGAAGGTGCAGCCGAGGCTGTAGATGTCCGACGGAGGCGCGATGTCCTGCCCGGTCCATTGCTCCGGGCTCATGTAGAACGGCGTGCCCTCCAGCGTGCGGGCGGAGCTGCCCCCGAGCGGGCCGCTCTCCGGGTGGGACGCCAGGCCGAAGTCGGCGATCTTGAGCGTCCCCGACGCGTTGAGGAGGAGGTTCGCGGGCTTGATGTCGCGGTGGGAGATGCCGAACGACGCCGCGAGCTCGAGCGCCGCCGCGGCCTCCCGCATCTTCTCGATCCCGAACTGCTCCGGCAAGCGGCCGCCGTGCTGCTTGGCCGCCTGCGCCATCGTCAGACCGTGGACGTACTCCATGGCGATGTAGCGGACGTCCTCGTCCTCGCCGACCTGGAAGATCTGCACCACGTTCGGGTGGAGGAGGCGCGCCGCCGCGCGCGCCTCGCGCAGGAAGCGGTCGCGCCGATCGGGATCGGTGTCCGCGCTCCCCTTCGCGATGAGCTTCACCGCGACGTCGCGCTGGAGCACGCTGTCCTTGGCCAGGTACACGGCGCCCATCGCGCCGATGCCGAGCAGCTGGATCAGCTGAAATGGTCCCAGCCACTGTCCTGCCAGGTGGGTCAGCGTACTCGCAGGCTCCGCGATCATCGGACTCTCATTCCCATCTTGCCATCAAACCCCTGCGCTCGCAGGGCGAATGCGCCGGCTCAGGTCACTACCCGCTCACGACCCGCACGCGGAGCTCACACGGGCCCCACGCCGGGCCCCGCCTCGCTCCGCGCCCGACCCCGCCCCAGGATGTGTCCCATCGTGAACGCGGAGAGGACGAGGACCGTGACGATGATCGGCACGGCGTAGGTCGCGAGGGACGCGATGTTGGGCACCGCCTTGTCCGCCGCGGCGGCCGCGGCCTTGTCGCCCCCGCCCACCGTCATCAGGATGGCCGTGGCCATCGAGGAGGCGATCGAGAGCAGGGCGATCGCGAGCCCCGCGGCGAGGCCGCTCGGGCCCGTCGGTTCCAGCACGACAGGCGCCGGCGCGGGCGCCATCGCGGACGAAGCGACCGGGACCGTCACGAGCGGACCGTCCAGTTTGACATGGACGTTGACGACCATGTCCTGGCCCCCCCAGGGGATGACGAGCCCCTGCGGGCTCGCGGTCGCGGCGGCCGGGGGCGCGGCGGATGCCGGGCGCGCCCCCGGCCGGTGCTCGTCGTGGTTGATACCGCTGTTCATCAGAGCCTCGTGGGCGGGGTTGGTCTGGTAATGAAGCGTGTCGGCGTCCTCGTCGAGGGGGCCAGGGCGCCTCTTCGCCGGCATCACCTCCGTGACGCTCGACGGCGCCGGCGCGCGCTGCTCGGACATGGGCGGCCGCTGCGGGCGCTCGCGCGCGGGCGCGGGGTCGGCCTTGCGAGCGCCCCCGGCCGCGACGTGATCGGCGGCCGCCTTCTTCATGACGTCCGCGATCACGCCGTAGACCTCGGTCCACGCCGACTCGACGTCGCGGTTGAAGCCGTCGCCGAGCCCCTCGCGCAGCGTCCAGAGCAGCGCCTCGCCCACCACGTCGTAATGGCGATCGACGACCATGTAGCCGTGGTGCCGGACGCCGAGCGCCTGGAGCACCGGCACGAGCTTGCCCAGGTTGTTCAGCCCATCGACGGCCACGGCGAGCGTCTGCATGAGCTTCTTCTTCTGCTCGGCCATGTCGTTCTTGAACAGCGGCCGCACCGACGGCTCGAGCTCGAAGAGGCGCTCGTAGAAGAGCGCCGCCGCGGCGTCCGAGATGGGCATCACCTTCGCCCACGATCGCTGCACGAGCTCGATGGTCCGCAGGCTGATCGGCGCGCCGGCGGGCGCCGCCCCGGGCGCGGCCGCGGGCGGCGGCGGCGGGTCGCCCTGCCAGGGCGGCACGACCCCGACGAGCGTCCGCGAGGCCTTTGTCGACGAGGGCGGCGGCACCGACTTCGGCATCTGCACCGCGTGCTCCACGGGCGCCGAGCGCTGCGCCGGCTGCGGGGAGCCGAGCCGAGGTGCATCCCGCCCGCCCGGCGCCGGCGAGGGGTGCGCCTGCGCGCCGCCCACGGCCGCGTGCGCCGCGGCGGCCTTCTTCATGACGTCCGCGACCACGCCGTAGACCTCTTTCCACGCGGACTCGACGTCGGCCGAGAAGGCGTCGCCGAGCCCCTCGCGCAGCGTCCAGAGCAGCGCCTCGCCCACCAGGTCGTAATGGCGATCGACGACCATATAACCCTGGTGCCGCACGCCGAGCCCCTGGAGCACCGGCACGAGCTTGCCCAGGTTGTTCAGCCCATCGACGGCCACGGAGAGCGTCTGCATGAGCTTTTTCTTCTGCTCGCCGATATCGTTCTTGAACAGCGGCCGCACCGAGGGATCGAGCGTGAACAGCCGCTCATAGAACAGCGCCGCCGCGGCGTCCGAGATGGGCATCACCTTCGCCCAGGACCCCTGCACGAGCTCGATGGTGCGCTGGCTCAGGAGCTCCGGCGGCTGCGCGCTGCGCGCCTTGTTGAGGAACTCGGGCGCGCCGTAGGCCCCCGGACCTCGCTGGGTGGCGGGCCCGGCGGCGGGCATCGACCGCCCCGCGGGCGCCGGCGCGCTGACGCTGCGTTGCGGCTTGGCAGCATCCCCCGGCGTCGCGGCGCCGCGCGTGTTGGTCGAGGGTGCGAAGGGATCGTTCGGTTTGGCCATCGTGGTTGTCCGCTGGAGGTTACCGGGAATGCGCCGGTGAGTTGCGCGCCGCGGCGCGCGTGTTCAGAGCACAGGAGCCGCCTCTACCGCCATCCTACATCACGGAGCCGGCGCCTGCCTACGGCGCGGCGAGAGGGTCGCGCCGTAGGCAGGGCGCCCGTGGAAGCGCGCGCACGACGCCAGCGGAGCGCAACGAAGCGCAACGAAGCGCAACGAAGCGCGACAGACGCGCGCAAATCTCGCCGCGCTGCTCACGGCGCGGCGCGCGTTACGGCGCGGCGCGCGGCTGCGCCGTGAGCGGGCTCGGGCCGGGGAGGTGGCGCTGCTGAGCCGCACCTGCGCGGGCAGCGTGGCGCTGCGCGCTTCCCGAGCGACGCCGCGCCGGCAGGAGCTACTTATACAACCTCTCGCTCGCGCAGCGGGCGCGATCGCGGGACGGCATGTAGCGGACGGTCCCTCCGCGAAGGGTCCGACCGGACCGGATCTCGCGCGCGGTCGACCGCGGCCCCCATCTGCCGGAGGGTGCCGCGAGTAAGGAGCGGCCTTGACACCGCCACACGGCGAATCACCAGCTGATGGAGTCAGCTCTCCTCAGCACAAGCCCATCTCCCGCGCTCCACGCGCCCGCCACTGACGGACAGGGCACCGGCGCGGCAGCGCGCCGGCGCCGCGGAGAGCGATTGAGCTCGCAGCATCGACGCTCGGTGTTCCAGGAGCGGTATGTCGCTCGTCGTTCTTGAGCTCGAGCGTTGAGCTCGAGCCGCTCCGTGTCGGCCGCGCTCTGACGGAATGGCCGGGAGCCAGGGCGCACGACGCCGCCGGGACGACCTGGACCTCTCCCGAGAGACAGGCCCCAGGCGAGCAGGCAACGCGCGCGACGAGCGCCGCTTGCCTGAAAGAACCCGACGGCGCGAGCGCTCAGACCGCCTCTCCGGCACCAACCTTGGTGCCCACCAGATGGGCCCTGAAAACGAAAAACGCGAGGTGGCCTTTTCGGCCAATCCTCGCGTCCTCTTGCTGCCTTTGCTGCTTTTGCTGCTTGGGTCGTGGTTGCGCGGGCGGGATTTGAACCCACGACCTTCGGGTTATGAGCCCGACGAGCTACCAGGCTGCTCCACCGCGCGAGAGGGAATCTACTCACAGCCTCGCTGCGGTCAAGGATTCTCTCAGGGCCCGGTGTCGATTGTGTCCATCCGCGTCTTCTGGGGCCTTGTGAAGCCTGCCGAGGCCTGCCGAGAGCGGGCAGACCTCGGCTGAGGCCGAGCGGTCCCTCCCCGTCCCTGCCCTCAGCCCAGCCAGTCCGGCAGGAGCGGCGACGGCGCCGCCGTCGAGATCACCCAGAGCTGGTGCGCCGCGCGCGTCGCCCCGATGTGGAGCAGGTGCCGCGACTCGTCGTCCGCCGGGTAGGTCGAGGCGTTCACGTCGATCAGCACCACGTAGTCGTACTCCAGGCCCTTCACCTGCCGGACCTCCGTCACCTCGACGCCGGGGCGGAACGCGAACTCGTAGGCGCGCACGCGCCGGAGGTTCGGGATCTCCGCCATCCTGAGGGCGTCGTAGTAGACGTCCGCCTGCTCGGGGTGGCGCGCCAGGATCGCCAGCGTCGCGCGGGGCTCGCGCGCGAACAGCGGGCGGATCGCGTCGGCCAGGAACGCGACGGCCGCGCCGGCGCTCGGGAAATGGTGGTGCTCGACCGGCGCCCCGCTGCGGGGGGCGAGGGGCGGCGTCGGATCCGCCAGCGGGCCCAGCACCGCGCGGGCGAACGCGAGCACCTCGCGCGTCGAGCGGTACGCGATGCGCAGCGGCTCGACGTCGACCCGCGACAGGCCGAGGTCGTCGAGCGTCGCCCGCCAGTCGCGGAAGCCGGAGTCCATGAACAGCCGCTGCGCCGTGTCGCCCGCCAGCGTCACGCTGCGCGGCTCGGCCACCACGCCGAGCAGCACCGCGAGGTCGATCGGCGCGAGATCCTGCGCCTCGTCCACGAAGAGGTGCTCGTAGACGAGCACGTTCTTCCCCTTGCGGAGCTCGCCCCGGAGCAGCTGGTACGCCCGGAGGAGGAGCGCGTCGTCCTCGGGGTCGAGCACCGCGCGGTCGTCGCTCGAGACCTCGCGCCCGTCCCCGCCCCGGTCGTCGTCATCGTCCGCGGGCTCGTCGGCCATCGCCGCCTTGCGCTCGGCGCGATCGCCGGGGTCGAGATCGAGCACGGCGGGGCACCGATCCGCGCACCAGCGCCAGGCGCGCTTCACCTGCTCGGGGCCGAACTCGGGGTCGCCCGCCGCCTCGAAGGCGGCCGTCACCCGGTCGAGATCGGTGAGCACGTCGGCCCAGAACGCGAGCGTGCCGCGCGAGTCGCGCCGCGCCCGGGCGTCGTCCTTGAGCTCCGCCGCGCGCTGCTCGAGGAGGTGGAGCATCGCCGGGTGGGTCTTGTAGCGGGTCACGACCGAGGGCGTGTTCTCCTCGACCGGCGCCTCGAGCCACGGGAACGCGCGCTTGCGGGCCGCGCGCGCCCACTCGGAGAACGTCTCGACCGCGATGCCGCCCAGGCCGAGCGCGGGGAGCGCCTCGCTGATGTACGCGCGGAGCGCGGGGCTGCCGACGATGACGAGCATCTTGTCGGCGGTGAAGCGGCGGCCTCCGTTGTAGGAGAGGAAGGCGAGCCGGTGGACGCCGATCGTCGTCTTGCCGCTGCCCGCGCCGCCCTGGATGACCACGATGCCGGCGTCCGGCTTCGAGATGAGCTCGAACTGCCGCGGGTCGAGGAGCGCCGCGATCTCCGGGAGGTGCCGGTCCTCGCGGGCGTGGAACGCCGCCCCGGTCCCGAGCCCGCCGCGCGCGCCGCCCGCCGCCGCGCGCGCGATGTCGCGCATGTCCTCGGGGCGCACCGCGCTGCCCTGGCCGCCGGAGAGCTCGGTCGCCCGCGTCGCGATCTCCCGGAAGCCGCCCGAGGGCCCGCGCACGAGCGTCCCCTGCGGCGCCGAGATGCGGTAGAGCTCGCCTTCGTCGATGGTCACGGTGCGCCGCACGAGCACAGTGCCCTCGACCTCGCGCTCGCCGAAGGTCTCCTCGTACTCCGCGCCCTCCTCGTAGCGGTAGTAGATCTGGCTCACCGGGGCGTGGCGCCAGTCGACGATCCGCACGCCCGCGCTCGCGTCGACGAGCGTCGTGCGCCCGATGAGGACGTCGCGCTCGGGACGGCCCTTCTCCCGCAGGCGCAGGTGGCCGAAGTAGGGCGACTTCGGATCGACGGGCTCGACGACGTTCTCGTTCCGCCGCGCGGCGATCCCTTGCAGGCGCTCCATCTGCTGCACGAGCGCCGGCACGTCCTCCAGCCGCGCCGCCGCGATCTGATCGCGCAGCGAGAGGAGCTGCTCCTCGTAGTTCTCGACGGGCGGCGGGCGCGACGGCTTTGTCGCGCTCGCCGCGAGGTGCGCGGTGACGCGGGCGAGCAGGGCCTCCTCCTCGCGCACGATCGCCGCGCCGCCCTCGCTCAGCCCGGCGCCGGGCGCGCCGTCGGTCGACATGGGCGACGTGGGCGGCGTGGGCGGCGCGGGCCGGGCGGACGTCATGACGGTGGCCGAGGACGGCGCGGTGGACTGCTCTGCGGTGTGGGTGGGGCTCGTAGAACGATTCGCGGTCACAGGGATGCCGGTGCGATGGAGGATGAGGTGACAGGCTGAGCTGGAGCGTCAGCACGCCAGACATCCGTCGCGGCCCGTTGACGCAGGAGGGTCGGACCTATTGACCGATCCGGCTCAGCTCCGCAACCGCCGCGTGGGCCCCCCCACGCGATCAGGTTTTCGGCGCGTTTTGGCGCGTCTCGCCGCGTCTCGCCGCGCCTCCGCGGCCGGCGCGCGCCCTCGATGCGTAACGCGCCCCGCGCTGGAGGGTCGATCCACCGTGGGCGGTGGCGTTCTGGATTGAGGTCCCGTGGGCGGACGCCGTACAAGGCAGCGATGCAAAACTGCGCGACCCGGTCCGACCGGCTCCTCGAGCTGATCCTCTTCTCGCTGCGCGATCGCGGGGCCCTCTGCGCGCTGGTCCTCGCCGCCTACCGCGCCGAGCTGACCAGCTTGCTCGACCGCGTCTCCTCGGGTTCGCTCGGGGACGACGACGACCTGGAGGTCACGCCGCACGCCCGGGGGGATCGCGCGGGCGCGGCCCCGGGGCGCGCGCGCGCCGCGGGACGCCGCGCAGAGGCCCGGATCAGCGAGGAGGACGCGTTCCTCATCTACGATCTCGCCGGGTGCATCGCCGAGGCGGCGGCCGCGGCCCGCCTCCCGGTCATCCGCCGCGACGCGCTCTCCCTCCGCGAGAAGGCGGCCGAGGTGCACGCCGGTGGCGAGCGGGCTGAGCGGGACATGTTCGCGGCCGGGCTCAGGGTGATCGACCGGATCCTCGACGCGGCCCGCGCGCAGCCCTCGCCGCGGAGCGAGCCCGCGAGCAAGGACCTGAACTGAGCGAAACCGAGCGGAGCTGCGCGAGACCGAGCGCGGCCCGCGGGCGGCGCGACGCGCACCCGGCCGCTCCCGCGATCTCCGTCCACAACCCAACGGAAAGGAAGGCGGCGCGACGCGCGTGCACCCGCCGGAGGGCGGGACCGGGAGCGTGCGGCGCGAGCCCTGGCCGGGCGCGGGCGTGCGTGCACGCCGGGCGCTCCATCGATGGCCTGCTCCCTGCACGGGGTGCCGCCGCGGGGCGCTCCGCCTCGGTCCCTGGGACGGGCTCGCGTCCCGGCGGGTCGCGCTCGCGCCGAAGGACAGCATGAACACCCCTTGCGCCGGCACCCTCTCCGCGCCGCGAACGCTGCGAAGCCCGCTGTGGCGCGCGGCATCGAGCGCGCCGATGCGCGTCTCCTTCGCCGGGGGAGGCAGCGACCTGCCGGGCGTCGCCCGACAGGACGGCGGGCGCGTCGTGGGGGCGGCGATCGATCTGCGCGTGCGCGCGATCGTGGAGCCGTTCGATCGAGGCTGGGTTCGGCTCGAGCTCGCCGCGCGCGGCGAGGGGCGGACGAAGCCGCCGCCGGCCGAGGGCGCGGGCGCCGAAGGGGGGCGCGTCCTCCTGCGGCGCCGCGCGGATCCTCCGCGCGACGATCTCGCCTTCCGCCTGCTCGAGGCGACGCTCTCCGCGACGGGCGTGGGCGACGGCGTCGCCTTGCGGGTCGAGAGCGAGACGTCGCCCGGGGCCGGCCTGGGCGGCAGCGCGTCGGTGGCGGTGGCGGCGCTGTTCGCGCTGCGCGCCTCGGTCGGAGAGGCCGTCACGCCGGAGGATCTGGCGCGCGAGGCGGTCGCGATCGAGCGCGAGCGCCTGTGCAACGCGTGCGGCGCGCAGGATCAGGTGTTCGCGGCGTTCGGGGGGCTGCTCGATCTCACCTTCGACGCCGGCGGCTGCTCCGGGGTGCGGCCGCTCGCGATCGGGTGCCCGGATCTTCTACCCGCGCTCTCGGCGGGGCTGCTGCTCGTGGACACCGAGGTGCGGCGGGTGTCGGGCGACGTGCTGGATCGGATGGACGCGGGCTCGGCGTGCGACGCGAAGGCCGAGCTCGTGGCGGCGGCCGGCGAGGTCGCGCGCGGCTTCGAGATCGGCTCGCTCTCGCTGGTGCTCTCGGGCATGCGCCGGGGCGCGGCCGCGAAGGTGCGCCTCTCCAGGGCGGCGAGCGCGATCGCGCTCTCGCTGGAGCGGCGGCTCGACGGCCTCGGGGTCGAGGTCCTCCGGATGTGCGGCGCCGGCGGCGGCGGGCACATCCTCCTGTGGGCGCCCGCCGAGCGCCACGCGCGCATCCTCGAGGCGCTCGGCCCGCGCCTCGTGCGCCGGCCCGCGCTCGGCGCCCCCGGCGTGCGGCTCGACGCGGGCTGACCGCCGCTGCGGGGCGCTAGGCGCTCGTCCTGAGGCGGGCTTTCCGCGCGCCGCGCTCGAGCGCGAGCGCAATGAGGCGCTCGACGAGCGCGCGAGGGGGGATGCCGCTCGCCTCCCAGAGCTTCGGGTACATCGAGATGGCCGTGAAGCCGGGGAGGGTGTTGATCTCGTTCACGTAGAGCGCGCGATCGGGGGAGAGGAAGAGGTCGACGCGGGCCAGCCCCGACGCCTCGAGCGCGCGGAACGTGCGGAGCGCGACCACCTGCACGGCGTTCGCCTCGGCCGGGGAGAGGTCGGCCGGGATCCGGATCGTGGCGCCGTCGGCGTCGATGTACTTCGCGGCGTACGAATAGAAGCCGTCGGCGTGCCCGACCACGATCTCGCCGGGCACGGAGGCGATGGGGTCGTCGTCGCCGAGCACGGCGCACTCGATCTCGCGCACGCCCTCGATGCCGCGCTCGCAGACGATCTTCAGGTCGAACTCGAAGGCGTGCGCGACGGCCGCCTCGAGCTCGGAGCGCGCGGTGACGCGCCGGACCCCGACGGACGACCCGAGGTTCGCGGGCTTCACGAAGATCGGCCCGAAGCCGGCGCTGCCGGCGGGGGAGAGGGCGGCGATCTGCTCCAGGCACCCGGCGCGATCGCGGTCCCACGCCGCCCGGCGGAGCGTGACGTGCGGCACGATGGGGATCTCCGCCTCGTGGAGCAGGCGCTTCATCACGTCCTTGTCCATCCCCACGGCGGAGCCGAGCACGCCGGAGCCGACGTACGGGACGCCGGCGAGCTCGAGCAGGCCCTGGACGCAGCCGTCCTCGCCCGTGGGCCCGTGCAGGACGGGGAAGACGACGTCGACCGGGGAGCGCTCGCCGCCCGGCACGGTCAGCGTCGCCTCGCCGGCGGGCCCCGGGTGGGCGTCGAGGGCGATCTCCGGCATCGCCTCGTTGAGCTTGGCGAGGCGGGGGTCGCGCGCGGCGCTGAGGAGCAGCGCCTCTTCCTGGAGCCGCCAGCGGCCGGATTTGTCGATGCCGACGAGCACCGGCTCGAAGCGATCGCGGTCGAGCGCCTCGACGACGAAGCGGGCGGACAGGAGGGAGATCTCGTGCTCGGCCGACCGGCCGCCGAACAGGACGGCGACGCGCACCTTGGCGGGGTTCCGCATGGGCGGCACCCTAGCCGCGATCGCGCGCGGGGGCGAAGAAGCCGGCTAGCCGAAGAGGACGGCTACCGGGAGAGGGCGGCTGCTGGGAAAGGCTGCTCGGGAGAGGCTACTCGGAGAGGACGCGGAACGACTTGCGGACCGTCGCCATCGCCACGCGCGCGATGTGGCCGTCAGCGAGCTCGACGTCGACGGCGGTGAGCTGTCCCTGACGCTCGATCAGCCTGGCCACGCTCACCCTGGAGCCCCGGGCGAGCTCGGCGCGCGCGACCTTGACGTCCGCGAGCGCCTCCAGCTGAACGCCGACGGCGATGCCGTTCGCCACCTTGGCCGGAGCCTCCTCGCTCGCGCCTGCCGCTCCGGCGGGGACGATCACGGAGAGCGCCGCGACGACGGCGGCGATGAGGCCGCCCGCCATGCCCCTTCGACTGCAGGTGAGCATCGCGCCCGATTCTACGCGGAAGGAGAGCGATGTCACCTGCGTTGTCACCGGATCCGGCGGTCCGTCCGGGAAGCCCTCCGCAACGACATCGAGCGCGCCTGTCGGCACAGAACGCAGGGGTGCATCGTCCCCCTGGGGCTACCCGCGGCCGGAAGCGGGCATCCCCGACGGGGCGCTCCGCGCGCGCTGGCCGCGGCCGCCTCCGCGTGCTCCGGACGCGACATCGAGCTCGGCAAAAAAGGGTCCCAATCTGTGGACCTCGCTCGTGTCCGATAAAGGCGAGGAGGCATGATGAAGCCGCGATCGCTTATTTCAGTCACAGCCACGCTGCTGTTTCTCGGCGTCTCGATCCCCGAGGCCGCTGCGCAGGACAAGACACCGAGCAAGGTAGAGAATTATAGTTACACGTTCACCGACGATCTCTTGGATGCCTCGAACAGCTCCGCGACCGGCGCCATGCTCCAGGTGAGGCAGCCCGGGCGTCGCGACAGGCTGCTCCGGCCGAGGCTCCATTTCATCCCGGAGATGCTCAAGTCGGTCGAAACGATGTGATGGGGCGCGCCGCCTTCTCGACGGAGGAGGAGCCGTCGAGGAAAGGATCGCGCATCGATCGACCCCGCCCACGGGATGGAACGGGCACCGCGCCGAAGCTAGAGCACCGAACGGGTTGAAACTTACCTGAATCCAATGGGTTGTAAGCCCCAGCCGATCTTCCAGGAAGCAAAACGAATGCGGGAAAGAGAGCAACCGCAAGGGCGCAAGGGGCGCAAGGGACCAGAGACGAGATATTTTCTTGCCTTCCCCTTGCGCCCCTCGCGCCCTTGCGGTTGCTCTTCCCTTCTGTTGATTTCCTCGGAACTCCAACGTGATCGGTGCGCTAGGCTCCGGTCGATTTCCGGCGCCGCTCGCGCACCTTGCCGAGCTGGAGCACGATCTCGTGCATCCTGCGTTGCTCACTCTCCATCATCTGCTCGAGCTCGCGCTGAAACCATACGCCGACCGAGCTCTCGATCGGGCGCGGGAGCCCCAGATCGCCCGGCTCCTCATCCATCCACAGGAGCTGCAGCCCGGAGGCCTCCAGCTGGTTGCGCGCGTACTGCATCGCGAGCTGGATCGCCTGCACACCGTCGATCCCGTACACGCACTTGCTGCATCCGTCGTCCAGGCCCTCGAAGACGACGGCACACGCCCAGTCCACCCCAGGAGGGCTCACCTCGAACGGCCGTCCAATCTTCAAGATGATCTCGCGCCCAGGCTGACCTTCCACGCTGTAGCGACGCTCCGCGATCGGCGAATCCTTCTCATCCATGCGACGAAGCTAGTACGAGAACTCGACCGTGCAATAGACGAGCCAGCCAAGGGAGCTGGCATGCACATTCTCCCAGCACTGGCGGCGCCTGTTCCGTAGCTGCGCTCGGCAGAACTCCTCCCTGGCTTCGTACGAATGGCCGCGGAGGCGATGCTCCCGACCGCAACGTCTCCGAGATGCACGGAGCGCGCGAGATTAGCGCAGCCATGGACGTCAGATCCCCTGGCGACAGCGATCGCCGTAGGCACGGACCGCGATGGACCGGGGCGATGACGGACGGGAGGATCGCATTCTTTGCACCAGGAGCGAGGCATCCGCCTGCACGCGAGGGCTCGGCGGGGGAGCGACGCGGAGCCGTGGGCGTCTGAGCCGACGATGCGGTGCTCGAGCGGCACCCACACCCACGAGGATTGAGCTCAGAAGCGCTTACGCTGCGTCCCGGTGTCCGTCGAGCGACAGTGAACCCGGGCGCCACATGGCTGGTAGACGAGCCCCCTGCTCATCGTCGCTCAGGAGATGCGTAGGGCGAGAGAGAATCCGGCCCTGCGCACACAGGGGCAACTCCCATGAACACCGCGGCCTCGACGTGCCCGGCCGTCGTCCCCGCGCAGACGGGGATGAACCGGACGGGTGCGGTGAGTCCAAGGACCGCGCCAGCGCACTCGCTCCGGTTTCGGATCGGTCCTTCCGATGATTCCAGGTCGCCCGTTCGGTTCCGGATCGACCCGCATCCCCTGGCGAGGGGGTGCCGGCACGTCGCGACCTCCCGCGACGGCCTCCGAGGCCCTCCGTTTCGGTTCCAGATCGACCCGGACCCCCTGGCGAGGCGGCGCCGGCACGTCGCGACCTCCCGCGGCGGCCTCCGAGGCCCTCCGTTTCGGTTCCAGATCGACCCGGACCCCCTGGCGAGGCGGCGCCGGCACGTCGCGACCTCCCGCGGCGGCCTCCGAGGCCCTCCGTTTCGGTTCCAGATCGACCCGGACCCCCTGGCGAGGCGGCGCCGGCACGTCGCGACGTCCCACGGCCCTTCAAGGGCGTCGCTTTCGATCCCGATGCTCCGCGACGCGCTCCGCGCCGGCAACCCAGCGCGCGCGGCCGAGCAACTGGTCGCCACCCTGTCTCGAGCGGGTGATCGCGCGGACAGCTGAGCGGCGGCGTGGGAGCATCTAAAGCACCCAGACCCCGACGCCGCGGAGCGACACCAGCACACCGACCGGCGGCGACCTGTACGCGACCCCCACGCCATCCACCGAGAAATCGTTGCGCCGGAGCGGCACCAGCGCGGCGGCACCGACCTCGAAGCCGAGCGGGCCTGCCAGGCTCGCCAGCGACAGCTCGATCGGCACCGCCAGCCACGTTTTCTCGACGGCGTCGTTCCGCGTGAAGCCGCTCGCCGCCGCCTTCAGCCGGCCAGCGTGAATGCCGGAGCACACGTCAAGGCGCAGCACCTCCGTGCCAGCAGCTGCGAAGCAGGCGCGCACGACGCCTCCAAGCATCGTCTCGCGGAGCTCGCCCGGTCCGTGCTCCAGCGTCTGAGGAACGAGCCAGAGCGCGCCAATCGCCGCTCGAAACTGCGCGCCACCGATGCCGACCTCCGCCGAGAGCGCAGGCGCGAAGGGGCGCACCACGCCGAACAGGCCGGCGGCGCCGACCCCCAGCGTGAGCCGCGTGGCGCCACGCTCCGAGCTCGGAGCCTCGCCCCGCGGCTCGCCGCCGGCGCCCGCGGGCTCGGGCCGCGCGAGCGCCGGCGCCGCCGGAGCTTCGGGCGAAGGCGCCGGCGCTGCTGGGGTAGACGCCGCCCCTTCAGGGGCAGTCGGAGACCCGGCGCCCGCGTCGGCCTCCGGAGCTCGCACGGCCGGCTCCCGGGCGTCGGAGTCGAGCAGCAGCGCGAGCGTGACCGCGGTCGCTTGCTCGAGCGCGGCGCAGCTGCGGCTGCGATCGTGCAGCTCGCGCGCGCTGCTCCCGCTGCGGATGGAGGCGTGGAAGCCATCTGGACCACGGGTGAATTCGACGAGGTAGGCGCCGCTCGCACCCGTCTCCGGTCGACCGCGCAGCTGCTCGACGCGCTCGATGAGGCGCGCCGCGTCCGGGCAGCTCTCGGCGCCAGCACCGCGCGTCACGCTCAGAAACGGCTCGGTTTGTGCCGTGGCGGTCCCAGAAGCGGCAAGCATCGCACAAAAGACCACGGAAAGAGCGCGACGCCTCCGCATCGGGACGACGCGAGGGTAGCCGCCCCGCCGTGTACGCGCATTTTTTTGTGATCGTCTCGGGCCGGCATCCCCACTAGCTGGCCGAGTGAACTCGTCCCTGCACAATTCCGCGCCAGAGCTCGCGGTGTCTGCTCATCTCGTTCGCTGACAGGTCACCTCGACGTTACGGGCATGAGCACACCGGACTCCGAGTTTCGAGCCCTCTACGACGCGCACTTCAACTTCGTCTGGTGCTCGCTCAGGCGCCTCGGGGTGCGCGAGGCGGACGTGCTCGACCTGGCGCAGAAGGTGTTCCTGACGGCGCACGTCAAGCTTCCCGAGTTCGAGGGTCGCTCGCTCCTCACGACATGGCTCTTCGGCATCTGCCAGCGGGTGGCGAGCGACTACCGGCGCTCCGCGCGGTTCCGGCGAGAGGTCGCGACGGACGCCGCAGAGATGGACCTCTACGGCGGCGCGTCCGAGGAGCTCGCGCTGAGCGCGGAGTCGCGGCAGCGCGCCCAGGCGGCAGAAGCCATCTTGAACAAGCTGCCGGAGCCGCAGCGCCTCGTGTTCGTCCTGTTCGAGCTCGAGGAGATGTCGGGCCAGGAAATCGCGGACCTTCTGGGCATCTCCGTGGGTACCGTGCGCTCGCGCCTCCGCCTGGCGCGCGAGACGTTCTCGCGCGAGGTCAAGCGCCTCGCGCTGATACAAGACACGAGCCGAAAGGAGGCCGTGTGATGGGCGATCCGGAACGGCTGCTGAGCATCAAGAGCGGAGCGGACCCGATCGAGCGGGAGCTCCTGGGGAGCGTGCGCCACGTCGGTCCGCCCGAAGGCGCGAAGGAGCGCGCATGGCGCGGCATCGCGGGCCAGCTGGCGGCAGGCACCATCGTCGGCGCCGCGGCCGGCTCCAGCGCGGCTGCCGCGACGAAGCCTGGAGTCGGCTCGCTGCTGTCATCGGCGCTCTCGCTCAAGGCAGCGGCGGTGCTCGTGGGCGGCGGCCTGCTGCTCGGCGGAGGGTACTGGGCCCTCTCCTCCTCGGCCGAGGCGCCTGCGCCGCCCCGCGCTGCGGCCCCGGAACGCGCGCCGGCCGAGGCGCCGCAGGCCCCGGTGGCGCCGGCGCCTGAGCCCAAGGCGCTTCCTCCCGAGCCGCCGCTCGATGCCTCCACCGGGGAAGAGCCAACCCGGAGGCCGAGCGGACCGAAGCCGACGGAGACCGATCTGCTGCGCGCGGAGAGCGCGCTGCTCACGGAAGCGCGCGCCGCGCTGCGCTCCGGCGACGCGGCGGCGGCCGCGGCGATCCTCGATCGCCTGCGCGCGCAGTTCCCGAAGGGCGTGCTCCGGCAGGAGCGCGAGGTGCTGGCCATCGACGTGCTGGCCGCGCGCGGCAACGCGCAGGAGGCGAAGCGGCGCGCTCAGGCCTTCGTGAAGCAGTATCCCAAGAGCCCCCACAGCGCGAAGCTGAAGCGGTTTCTGGATCAGCCGTGAAGCGCTGGTCGCCCGCTCGCATCGTGGCGTTCGGCTGCCTTGCGGCCTCCGGGTGTGATGCGGAGATCGCCTCTGTGGGCGCCTGGACGCCCGTCGTGTCCGGATCTTCGTACATCGAGGCGGAGCTCGGAGAGCTGACCGATGGCTTCACCGTGGGTGAAGACAGCCGCGCTTCCGAGGGCCGCTTCATAATGCCCCCCGCCGGGATGACCTCGGACGACGCGCCGGGGCTCGCGCGAGCGCGTTACCGCTTCGACGCGCCGAGCGGCGCAGAGTACCTGATCTGGGGGCGGATCCACGCTCCAAACGCGATCAACAACCGCTTCTGGTTCCAGGTGGACGGCGGCACCTGGTACCTCTGGCGCATCAGCGTCGGCGACATCTGGTTCTGGGACGATTTCCACGACAACACGCGCTACGGCGAGCCGCTCCGCTTCTCCCTCTCGGCCGGAGCTCACGAGCTCGTCATCGCGAACGCCGTCGACGGCGTCCAGCTGGATCGGCTGTACTTCACGCCGGACGGCGACGAGCCTCCCGGGAACGACACGCCCTGCGATCCGCCGCATTCGATCGAGGTGGCCGGTGAATGCCTCCCGAGCTGCGGCTCCTTGAAGGGAACCGCGTGCGGCGACGTCGCGTGCGCCGGGCGTGAATTGCTCGAAGCCTACGATTGCTCGGTGTGCTGTCGTATCGAAGGGCCGTGAGCCGACGGCGCTCCCGCCATCGGGTCGGAGCTCGTCGACCACCGGCACACCTCTTCGTACCCAATCGAAATGCCTCCGCGTTTCGATGACGAAAAAGGTGATCGCGCCCGAGCTGGTCTCCCACCGACCCCGGAGTAGCCAGCAGCCTCGAGCGGAGCACTGAATGACTACATCATCGATTGATAAGTTCACGGTCCACGGAAGCGTGGGCCTGCTCGCCGTGGCGCTCGCGCTGTCGGCGTGCATCGGCAACCTGGGCAGCGAAGACGGCTCGCCGCCCGCGGACGGCACGAGCGGCAGCTCGAGCAGCAGCGGCAGCTCGGGCTCGGGGTCGATGGGCCCTGTCGAGACGCTGCGGTGCGACGCGGACGACATCGATCCTGGGCCTTCTCCGATGCGCCTGCTCTCGCGGGAGCAGTACCTGAACACCGTGCGCGACCTCGTCGGCGACGTGCCCGGCCTCGATGCGGCGCTCGGCCCCGCGAGCGAGGCGTCGGCGTTCGGCCTCTTGCAGCCGGACGTGACGCAGGTCGAGCTCGAGCACTTCCAGACCGCGGCGGACGTCATCGCCGCGGCGATCGTCGGCAATCCGACGGCGCTCGAGGAGATCGCGCCTTGCGAGGCCGGTGCCGAGGCGCGCGAGTGCGCACGCCAGCTCGTCGTGCGCTTCGGCGCCCGCGCCTACCGCGCGCCGATCACGGACGCGGCGGACATCGAGCGACACCTCCAGCTCTTCAGCGTGGGCGCGGAGACGAGCTACGAGCACGGGGTCGAGCTCCTGCTCCGCGGCATGCTGCAATCGCCGCGCTTCCTTTACCGCGTCGAGATCGGCACCTCGGAAAAGGTGAGCGGACGAGCGGTGAAGCTCTCTCCGTACGAGGTGGCGGCTCGC
Source organism: Sorangium sp. So ce375 (assembly GCF_051473855.1). Lineage (NCBI taxonomy): Bacteria > Pseudomonadati > Myxococcota > Polyangiales > Polyangiaceae > Sorangium > Sorangium sp. So ce375. The sequence continues at coordinate 802,809 of NZ_CP150335.1, read as the reverse complement.
CTCTCCTACATGCTGTGGGGCACCCTGCCAGATGCCAGGCTGAACGAGGCCATCGAAGACGGCAGCCTGACCACCAAGGAGGGCGTCGCCGAGCAGCTCGAATGGATGCTCGAGGACGAGCGCGGCAAGGAGCTCGTCAATCGCTTCCTCGGCAGCTGGATGCACCTGAACGGCCTGAACAGCGCGGTGAAGGACGCGGACGCCTTCCCCGAATGGCAATCGCGGTCGTTCCGAGAGTCGCTGCGCGGGCAGGCCGACGCCTTCTTCGACCACGTGCTCAACAGCGAGGGCGGCACGCTGAGCGCGCTCCTCACCTCGACGACGGTCTTCTACGACAAGGAGCTCGGCGGGTATTACGGCGTCACCGGCGACGACGCCTTCCAGGCGCTCACGCGCACCGACGGCACCGCCTCGGGCATCCTGACGCTCCCGGCGCTGCTCGCCATCCAGGCGAAGCCCGCAGAGAGCTCGCCGATCTACCGCGGGAAGTTCGTGCGCGAGGCCCTGCTCTGCCAGCAGCTGCCGGCCCCGCCGGCCAACATCCCCAAGCCGCCCGAGGTCGACCAGAGCAGCTCGACCCGCGAGCGGCTGAGGCAGCACGAGGTGGACCCGGGCTGCGTCGGCTGCCACCAGCTGCTCGACCCGATCGGCTTCGGCTTCGAGCACTACGACGCGCTCGGCCGCTACCGCGAGCTCGACGGCGGCGAGCCGGTCGACGCGAGCGGCAAGGTCATCGCCACCCGCGACATCGACGGCGATTTCGACGGCGTGACCGAGCTCGGCGAGAGGCTCGCGGGCAGCGCCGAGGTCGAAGAGTGCGTGGCGCGCCAGTGGTTCCGCTTCGCGATCGCCCGCTTCGAGCAGGACATGGATGGTTGCTCGATGAAGCGCTTGCTCGAGACGTTCAAGGCCGCCGGCCAGGATCTGAACGCCCTCCCCCGCGCCGTCGTGGAGACGGACGCCTTCCTTTACCGTCGCGCGATCGACACGAAGGAGACGCCATGAACCGAAGAGGCCCGATCGATCTCCGCACCCAGATCAGCCGCCGCAAGCTGCTGGGTGGGCTGAGCGCCCTCGCCGTCGCGCTCACGAGCCCCGTCTGGCGGAGCGCCACGGTGTTTGGACAGGACGCAAAGCAGCCTGGCGCCAGGCGCTTCATCGGCATCTTCTCGGCGAACGGCACGGTGCCTTCGGCGTTCTTCCCGCCGGGGGACGCGCACGAGGCGCCGCTCTCGCTCGGCCCGATCCTGGCGCCGCTCGAGGAGCACAAACAGAGGATGCTTGTGCTCAAGGGCGTACACATGAACTCGACGGTCGAGGACGAGCTCGGCGTCCCGAGCGAGAACAAGCCCGGCGGCCCCCACATGAAGGGCCCCGGCGCGATGCTCACGGGCGGCTCGCTGCTCGCCGGCAGCTTCACCGGCGCGGGCGGCCCCGCCGGCTGGGCAGATCGCATCTCGGTCGATCAGTACATCGCCAGTCGCATCGGCGGGAACAGCCAGTTCCCGTCGCTCGAGTTCGGCGTGCGCATCGAGGGGCAGGAGCCGCTCCGCGTCATCTCGTATCGCGGTCCGAACCAGCCGAACACGGCGGTCGACGATCCATTCCAGATGTACTCGCGCATCTTCGCCAACGCCGACCTGTCCGAAACGGAGCTGAAGCGGCTGATCGCCGAGCGCCAGAGCGTGCTCGACTTCCTCAAGGACGATATCGGCCGCCTGAAGACGCGCGTCAGCTCCGAGGACAAGGCGCGGCTCGAGGCGCACCTCGGCGGCATCCGCAACATCGAGCAGCGGCTGCAGAGCAGCGCGGTCTCGTGCACGCCGCTCACGATGCCGGAGAAGTTCGACACACGCGCGATGGAGAACTATCCGAAGGTTGGCCGGCTGCAGACCGATCTGATGCTGCTCGCGCACATCTGCGGCATGACCCGCGTGTCCACGTTCATGTGGGCCAACGCCGATAGCTGGCAATATTATCCCTGGATTGGCGTGAACGAGGAGCACCACGAGCTCTCCCACGCCGGCGACGACGACGCGGTCGCGAACGAGAAGCTCGTGAAGATCAACGTCTGGCACAGCGAGCAGGTGAAATACGTGCTGGATCAGCTGGCGCTCGCGAAGGAGGTCGACGGCAGCTCGGTGCTGGACAACACGCTGCTGCTCTGGGGAAACGAGCTCGGCGTCGGCAACACGCACACGTACAGGGACATCCCCTGGGTGCTCGCGGGCGGCGCGGGCGGCTACCTCAAGATGGGCCGCTATCTGAAGTACGCCGACCTGCCGCACAACGACCTGCTCGTGTCGGTGTGCAACGCCATGGGCTTCGACGACGTGACCACGTTCGGCATTCCCGGCGTGTGCACCGGGCCGTTGCCGGGGCTCGTGGCCTGAGCCCCCCTTTTTTCGCCTCGCACGCCCGCGCGCCCCGCGCACGCCGCGAGCGGGGCCGGGCGCGCAGGAATCCAACGCCAGGATCCGGGCTGCCTCGGGTTGCCCCGGGCGGCTTCGGCCCCTACGCTCGGGAACATTTAGCTTGTGAGGAACCTTGGTCCCGGCGCCAGCTCAGTCCGCGTTCTCTGACTTCGTCCTGCTCCTTCTCTCCGCAGCGCCCAAGCTCGGGCTCCCGATCGACGCCGTCCTGCGCGACGCCGCGCTCCCGCCGGGGGCGCTCCGCCAGCGCGGGTTGCCGATCTCCCTGAGCGCAGCGCGGCAGATCTGGTCCTCCGCCGAGAAGATGAGCGGGAACCCTCTGCTCGGGCTGCACGCCGCGGAGCAGCTCGAGGTCGGCTCGCTCGATCTCCTGGACTACCTGACACGGAGCAGCAGCAGCTTTGGCGCAGCGCTGGACCGCGTCATCCGCTTCGCACCGCTGGTCGCCAATGCGGGCGTCCTGAGCCTCCAGGTGACCGGTCGCCGCGCGCACTTCCGCCACGTCTCGCCGGACGGCGTGCCCGCCGTCGCGGATTTCATCGTCAGCTTGATGGTGCTCCGGACCCGGGCGTTCTCGGGCGAGCACATCCGCCCTCTGGCGGTGCGCTTCCGGCACCGCCGCGAGCGCGTCGCAGGCGAGTACGAGCGCGTCTTCGACGCGCGGGTCGAGTTCGACGCCCCCTACGACGAGCTGGTCTTCGATCGGGATCTCCTGGAGCTGCCCTTCCACTCTGCCGAGCCGCGCCTCTGTGAGATCCTCGAGGATTGCGCGGCGGCGCGGCTCCAGGCGCTCGGCAAGGCCGCCAGCGGGGCGCTCGCGCCCGCGGCCGCCGCCGCCGCTCCGTCGAGCTTCGTCGTCGACGTCCGGCAGGCCCTCCAGCTCTGCATCGCCCAGGGCAACCCGAACGTCGATCGCGTCGCCGAGCACCTCGGCGTGAGCTCGCGGACGCTCCAGCGGCAGCTGCGAGAGCAGGGCACGTCGCACCGCGCCCTCTTGACGGAGGCGCGAACCGAGCTGGCGAACAGCTACCTGGCCTCGTCCAACCCAACGCGACGCGCGCTCGCCGCCGGGCTCGGCTATACGAGCACGCGCTCGGTGTCCCGCGCACTGCGCCGCCGGTGAGCCGGAGCTCACCGGCGGTCCCGACAGGGACGCCAGGCGCGCGCGGTCCATGACGGGTCAGCGGCTCACCGCGCCGAGACCGTCGCGCAGCGTCACGGATACCATTGAATCCGAAGCTGCCTGCTGGTCGTCGTGCTCACCTGATAGATCACGTCGTTCGCGGTGCCCGGGAACGGGATCGCCGTCGTCGCGGACCAGCTGTTCGCCGGGGCGTTCTGGGGCGCCCCGCCGTTCGCCGACACGCTGACGCCATTCAGCGGGACGCCGTCCGTCGGGCTCATCTGCAGCGTCAGGGTCGCCGGCGTCCAGCCGGTCGGGAGGCTCGCCCGATCGATCTGGAAGCAAGAGGTGCCGTTGACCGACGCGACGATCGCCGTGCTCATCGCCCCGAGGCTCTGGCAGGGGGGCGCGGGGTTCTTGTAAAACCCGAACGTGTGCTGCCGCGTGAACATCGGGACGGTGGCGCTTCCGGCGTAGTCCGCGAACACCGTGACCTCGTGGCTCCCCGTCTCGGCGAACTGGCCGATCTTGAGCGAGTAGACGCCGTCGTTGGCCGTCGTGTCGCCGTGCGCGGGGGCGCCGTCGTCATGGAACGACAGGGGCGTGACCGCGCCGCTCGGGCCGGTCATCTCCGCGCTGACCGTGGCGCCCAGGACCGGGCTGCCCAGGTGGCTCACCTCGGCCTCCACGATGAGCGGCGCCGTCCCGACGTTCAGCGTGCTCGGCGTGACCCGGAGCGAGATCGTGTCGGCCAGGGTCGACACCGCGGAGTAGAGGTAGATGGGCTGGTCCGAGGTGTTCGTTGCGCAGAACTGCCAGGACCCCTCCTCGTACGACTGCGTCAGGTTCAGGGAGAAACGCTTGAAGTTCTCGGCCGAGAAGAAGGTCAGGTCGGAGCCAGACGCGGCGAAGTTCGTCTCGGTGATCTCGAAAGTCTGGTCCCAAGGGGGCAGCAAGTGGACTTTCGGCGCGGCCGCTCCGACGAAGATCATGGTGAAATCGACGATCTGCGCCGCCGAGACGAACGCGTCCGCGCACGACGTCGACTGCGGCAGGATCTCCGTCAGCACCTGATCGATCATGCCGCCGTCGCGACAGTCGTTCGCCATGCGGTTGAACGCGCCGATCAGCTCGAGCTGGTCGATCGCGGTGTCGCTGTCGGCGCGCAGGTAGAGCCCGGGTGAGACCCCGTAGTTCGCCGCGATGTCGCTCATCATCGCCTCGTCCGCCCCCGATCCGAGCGCGATCGAGTGGACCTCATCCACGCGGCTGTAATAGTCCGCATAGACGTCGCTCGGGGCAGGCGGCGTGTTGTGCTGCCCGTCCGACAGCAGGATGACGCACTCGCGCGCGCCCTTGGTCGGGCTCTCGGCGATCAGCATGTCGAGCGCCTCCTCTAGGCCCGCCCCGATCGAGGTCGACCCGTCCGCGACGAGCGCGTCGACCGCCGTATCCAGGCCGGACGCCGGCAGCGCCGTCAAGGGGTACGTGATCGACGAGGTGTCGGAGTAGCTCGCCACGCCGAGCATCTCCGTGAACGACTGGGACGCGGGCACGTTGCTCGATACGAGCGTGTTCCAGTAGATCTTGGCCGCCTTCTTCGCGAGCGCGAGGCGATCGCCGTACATGCTGCCGGACCGGTCGATGATCACCACATGGTTGGTGTCCAGCGGGGCGACCTGGGCAACCGCGGCGGACACCCCCGTCACGCTCGCGACGAGACCGCCGGCGACGCACGCGAACATTCTGAATGACCTTCTCATCATCTCCAATCCTTCTTGAGTGTCGATCAAAACCAAAGGCCTACAGCGGTTTCTGCCCACCTTTGCACCATGCAGAGCGGCGGTCTCCCGCACAGGAGACGGGCCCAGATCGGCGTTTTCGGCGCGCAGGCGCACTCCGGTGCGCTGAGCACCGAAAATGCCGAGGTGGGCCCGTATCCGAAGCGGGTGACCGTCGCTCCGGCGTTCAGGGCCTCCGGAACACCACCTCGAGCTTGGGGCGCCGCACGTCGACCGCGTAGTCGCTCGACGTGAACGAGACCTCCCGGTGCTTCGCCACCTCGTCCTGGAGCCGCATCAGGAAGCCGTGGTTGCTCGAGGGCGCGCTCAGCATGTCCCGCACGAGCTCCGTCACGTCCACGCCCGCGTAATCCTGACCGTCCGACGTGCTCTGCGGCAGGAGCACCTCGTGGAGCGACGTGGTCGTGGGCTGGTTGGCCCAGGTCACGGTGTTCTCCTGCCACGCCGAGGTGACGCGCTGGAGCAGGAAGGCGTTGGAGCCGCCGAGCGTCGCGTGCCCCGGGCCGAGGCCGTTCGAGGTACCCTGGCCGTAGAGGCGCGCGGCGGGATCGGCGTAGAGGCTGAGGCGCGCCCGCTCGATCGTGGAGCCCGCCGGGATGGGCGACAGATCGAAGCGGAGCAGGCCCCGGTTCGCGTACTTGGTGCCGCCAGAGGTCCACAGCCCCGCGGTCAGGTTCGGGGAATTCCCATTGTTGGTCCCGACACCCGCGCTCAGGCTGGTGATCGTCGCATCGACGCCAGCGCTGCCGGGCTGGAGCGTCAGCCGCTCCGGCTCGTTCTCGCAGTGGCCGCCGACGACGAACACGCCGCTCACCGCGTCGCACTGCGCCTCGTAGGTCGGCGTGTGACAGGCGCCGTCGGGCTCGGTGCACGAGCCGATGGGCTCGGCCCCGCAGGCGTCGATCTGCGCGCAGGTGTAGCCGCTCAGGAAGTAGCCGCCGGCCTCGCGGCAGCTCGCCCTGGAGCTGATGCCGCCCGTGCCGAGGTCGGTGCAGCCCTGGGACTGGCAGCACGCGCCCTTCGTCTCCAGGCGGCAGCTCGACGAGCAGCCGTCGCCGTTCTGCGCATTGCCGTCGTCGCACTGCTCGGACGTTTGCTGCACGCCGTCGCCGCAGCAGCGCTCGACGGTCACGCCCGCGTTCTTCACGACGGAGCACTGGATGATGTCGTCCTCGGGGCCCTGGCACGTCCCGCTCACGCAGGTCTGCCCCGGTCCCGTCGTGCAATCCGCGTCGTCGAGGCACGAGCAAGGCACGGTGTCCTCGGAGTGTTCGTCGAAGCAGGCCTCCACCTCGGCGAGCCACGCCTCGGCCAGAGCGCTGGGGTGCACCAGGTTGGACGCCTCGAGCCCGTTGCTCGTGTCGTACAGCAGCGCGGTCAGATCGAACGTGGGCGTCGGGGTGTTGACGACGGCGCCGCTGAAGGCGCCCACCCGCAGCTGGTTGGCGACGGCGGAGCCCTCCGCGTCGAGGCAGCCCCAGTGCTTGAGCAGGTTGATGTGCGCGTCCTGGCACGGGAAGCTGAGGTTGCCGCGCAAGCCGCTCACGAGTCCGACGTACGTGCAGGTGCCGGTCACGAACTTCTCGGCGAGCGCGTCCTTGTCCTGCAGCCACTCCATCATGGGCCGACCTTCGATGCAGAGGTTCTCCATCGTGGACACCTGCTCTCCCAGGTCGAAGCCGAAGTTGAGGACCTCCTGCACGCCGCCCGTGACGTCCTCCGTGGTGGGGGGCAGCGGGTCCTCCGCGTAGAGCGGCAGCTCGTCCTTGCACCACGCCAGGAAGTCGGCGGTCTCCGACGTGACGGTCGCGTAGCGCTTCACCTGTTCCGGCTGGTAGTTCGTCACCTGGCCGAGCGACGTGCTGTCCCACTGGTACGTCGCCTCGAGCCCGGGCTGGAACTTGGCCTTCTCGACAGAGCCGATATCCCAGGACCGGCGCCAGTCCCAGAGCGTGAACTTCTTCGGCTTCTTGAACAGCTTGACCTCGAGGCCGACGTGAATGCCCGCGTTGAGCGCGGCGATCAGCTCGATCTCGCTCATGCCGTAGGTGGCGATCGCGTGGGCGGGCGCCTCCGGGTTCTTGAGCCCCCAGATCACCTGCTCGGCGAACTGGGCGCCACCCTGCGGCGCGCACGCTCCGTCAGGCGTGCAGACCTGACCGTAGCCGCAGACGGTGTCCGCGGTGGCAACGTCGTAGTTGCAGCGGCGGGCGCACGCGCCCTCGACGCACGTGCGGCCTGGCTCGCTCGCGCAGGTCGGGTTCGGGTCCGCGGTGCACAGGCAGTCGACCGGCGTTCCGCCGACGGTGCACAGCTTCTTCACCGCGTCGCACGTCTCGCCGCTCGCGCAGTCGGCGTTCGACGCGCAACCGCACGCGGACTGGAAGCCCGAGTGGAGCGGGTGGCACCCGGGGCCCCTCCACTCGACGACATCGCTCTTTGTCTCGGTCACGCAGCGGTACGCGCCGAAGTTGCCAGGGCACTCGGCCTCCGTGACGTCGTAGGTGACGGCTCCCGGGATCGTCGAGTCGCAGTTGCTCCCGATCTTGCGGACCGTCGACGGCAGCGTGTCGCTCACGTAGATGTCGCCGGAGGGCAGCACGGCGAGGCCGCCGGGCAGCTCGAGGACGGCGGTCGTGGCCAGGCCGTCTTGCCACACGGTGCCAGGCCCGCCGGCGACCGTGGCCGTGGCGCCGAGCGCCGGGTCGAAGCGCCGGATGCGACCGGGCCTGTTGCCCTCGCCGATGAACACGCTCCCAGAGCCGTCGATCGCGAGCGCCTGCGGGGAGCTGAGCCGAGCGGCCGTCCCGACGCCGTCCGCGGAGCCCGCGGTGCCGTTGCCTGCCACGGTGGTGACCATCGAGGTCGCGATCTCGAACCGGCGCAGCGAGTGATTGAACGCGTCGGCGATGTACAGGTTGCCGTGCCCGTCGGCGACGATGCCGGACGGCTCCGCGAACCGCGCGGTCGTCCCCACGCCGTCGGCGTTCCCGGACGCGGAGGCCAGGCCGGCGACCGCGATGTTCGCGCCCGTCGCGAGGTCGATCCAGACCAGCGTGCGGTCTCCGCTGTTCGTGACGTACAGGCTGCCTCCGACCACGGCCACGTCACGCGGCGTGCCGACAACGGTGCGGTCGGCGATCGTGGTGACCTGGCCGCTGCTCAGCGTGAGCTTGCGGATCGTGCGGCTGCCGCGATCCGCGATGTAGAGGGCGCCGTTGTGGAGCGTGATGCCCGAGATGGTGTTGAACCGCGCGGCGGTGCCCACGCCGTCGGTGGTGCCCGAGGTCGTCGACCCGGCGATCGTCGTCACCGCGCCGCTCGTCAGGTCGATGCGGCGCACGGCGGTCCGGTCCGCGACGTAGAGCATGCGCGTCGACGCGTCGTAGGCAAGGTCGCCGGTCTGGAGGAAGCGGGCCTGAGCGTAGCTGGCGTTCACGAGGCCGCGCGACCCCGCCAGGCCGAAGGGCGATGACGCCACGGGGAGGCAGCAGACGCCGTGCTTCTGGCAGCCCGAGATGTCGCGGAGATCGTCGCTGCGCACGTCGGTCGCGCAGGTGCCGTCGCTGTCGCACTCGTCACAGGTCTTGTTCGCGTTCCACTTGGCGGTGAAGCCTTGCTGGAAGGCGGTCTTGAGCTGCTTCGCCTTCTTCTCCTTCATGAAGGTGGAGAACAGCTCGTACGAGAGCTTGCCGGGATTGCACAGCTCCTGGGTGATCCCCGTCCAGTCGTCGATGCAGGCGCGGCCGCCGGTGATGAAGGAGAGGCAGCAGGAGTTGTTCGTGTCGAGCGGGGAGCAGCCGAGGTTCATCCCGGACTCCTCGACGAAACGGTTCGAGCAGTACGTCTGATCTTTGTAGTTGAAGACGGGCTTGCACTCGAGCGACTCGTCAGGGTTGCTGTTCACGAGCGCCTGCTCGAGCGAGGTGTTGAGGTCGACCACGCCGCCGGAGCCGCTCGGCTTGAGATCCACGGAGAAGCCGATGCTCGCCTCCACGCCGACCTTCAGCCGCTTGCCGAGCGGCACGCCGAGGAAGAGCTTCGCGCCGATCTCCGGGCGCACCGAGATCTGCGTCCCCGCCTCGCCCGTCACGTCCGGCGCCTGGAACGGGTGCATGTTGCGATCGAAATCGACGTTCTCGATCTTGTGGTTCGTGTGCTTGTTGAGCGCCTCCTGCAGGCGCTTGCGCATGAAATAGGCCTCGTCGTACCACTTGACCCCGGCGCCGAGCTTGAAGTACGGGATGAGGAACGCGCCGGGGACCGGGGGGAGCGGGATCTTCGTCAGCTCCTTCTCGATCGGCTTCAGCTGCATATCCAGGTTGAGCGCCGCGGCCATGACGGCGGCGGAGCGCCCCTCCCAGTCCTCGACCGGCTCCGCCGCGTCCCTGGGCCAGGTGGCCGGGCTCGGAGCGCCGGCCGGCGTGTAGTCCGCCGTGTAAGAGAACGGCATGTAGGTCCCGATGAGGAACTCCTGCGGAGACACCCGGCCGTCGTGGTCGGTGTCGAGCGATTCGACCTGTTTCCCGTTCGCGAGGTAGAAGACCCCGTTCTTCTTGGCGGCGGAGAGGCTCAAGCCCCCGCCGCCCGAGTGGCCGAAGGCCGGGATGCCGAGGGGGGCCTCGCGGTTGAACCACTTGTACCCGTCGAGCTGCATGTTGAACTCCATCCCCGGGAGGATGCTCAGCGTCTTGCCGAACGCCGTCACGGCGAAGCCGCCGGTGCGCATCTGGGCACGCCGCTCCTCGCTCAGGTTACGCGACTCGTAGCGGCCGCCGATGCCCCACCTGCCGTCGCCGCTCTCGGCCATCGTGGCGTACGCGCCATGGCCGGCCCAGGGGATGCACATGTGCAGATCGGGCCGCTGCTCGGAGTAGCTGCCGAGGTGGTAGCCCTCGGTGTAGAGGTCGATATAACACTGGATCTTCCCGAGCACCTCCGTCGCGTTCTCGAGCCCACCGCCGACCTGCTCCAGGAAATCGGCGAAGCGCCCGTCGGAGATCTCGCCGGCCATCTTGTCGAGCCACTTGACCACCTTGAAGGCCCATTTCTCCTTGCCCGCCTGGGTCTGCTGGACGTCGTTGGAGAGCCAGACGAGCACGCCCATGCTGCAGGTGTTCGTCGGCGTCGTGGCCGGATCGCAGAAGTCGGAGCACTCCTCGTAGGTCGTCTGGCTCTTCTGGATGACGTCCGTGCACCCGGGGATCACTTGCTGGGTGCAGATGCACCTGCCTTTGCCGGCGTCCTCGATGGTCTCCGTGTCGGCCGAGTTGATGGCCTCGGCCGTCTTGTTGACGATCGACGAGAGGAGCTGCATCGACTGCAGGACATGGAAGTTCGTCGTGATGTTCTGGAGATCGGCGCCCTTCGGGTTCGGGCTCTTCGGCATCTTGCCGAGCAGGTTCGGGTCGCACGCCTTGGGCTTGAACTCGACGCCTGAGCCTCCGCCGGCCCCGCTCGAGCTGCTGGCGCTGCTGGCGCTGCTCGACGCGCTGCTGGCGCTGCTGGAGCTGGCGCTGCTCGACGCGCTCCCGGCGCCCGAGCCGGTCTCGAACTCCTCGAAGACGGCGGCCGGCCGGTCGGGCTGCTGGGACCACCTCGGCCAGCTCGGGGCGCCGCTCTGGCAGCCCACGTCGTCCGCGGAGCAGAGCGCTTGCTGCACGCTTCCGATCGGCTCGCTCGGCTCGTCGGCGCCGCCCGCGCAGGCCGATGTGACGATGCCCAGGCAAAGGAGGAGCGGGAGGCTTCCCGCACGCCTCGAATGCACGAGGGCGTCTCGTGGTTGGATGAGCTGACGTATCAGCAAGGACCTAAGAACTGTCATTGAATCAACCCCAACGGCCTGGTCGGCCGAGATGAGCGGACGTGACGCGGTCGGCCGCCGTGCCCGCTCGCGGAGCGGCTCGCGGTCTCCCATCGTTGCGTGGTTTAGCTGCCTCCGGGCCGGCGGCGAAGGCGACAAATCGCGCCAGGCGCTGACAAAACCCGCCACGCGGCGCGCGGGCCGGTTCACCACTTGAAAACGCGGTGGGAACTACCCCAGCTAACCGGGCGCCCTCAGCGCATGGAACACCCACGACCGAACCCCCGGACCGCGACGCCCATGACCTGCCCCGACGATCGCCTGACCCGTCCTCTATCGGCTCGACCCGGCCCGGCGCCCCGAGATCGCCGCCGGCGCTGGCCGCGCCCCTTCGCGACCGCGGCAGTGGCCGCTTTCGCGCTCATGACGGCCGCCTGCGATCCGGGAGCGCCCTCGCCTCCCGGCGGACAGGCCGCGACGGACGATCTCGCGCTCTCTGCCTCGCTCGGCCTCTCCGCCGGCGCGGAGGCGGCAGGCGACACCGCCGCGGCGCTCCCGGTCCCGGCCCCGGCGGCGCTCGGCGGAGCCCCGGTGAGCGGGTTCGCGGATCTGCACTTCCACATGATGTCGGAGGAGGCGTTCGGGGGTGGATGGCTCCACGGCAGGCACGACGGCGCCGGCGCCCTGGACGATTGCGACGGCGGCAGTCCAGGGAGCGATCACGGCCGCGTTCGACAGGATCTCAGCGCGCTCCTGGACCGGTGCCCTCAGTCGACGATGCTCGATTTCGCCAGCAGCGGCGCGCTGTCGGCGCTGCTCGGCCTGGGAGGCGGCGCCCTCGGCTCGGAGGTGATCGGCGAGACCGAGGGGACGAGCGGCGACACCGGGCTCCACCTCGGGCGAAAGCGCTTCTCCGACGGGTGGCCGCGCTGGGACACCATCGCTCACCAGCAGGGTCATGTGAGCTGGCTGCGCGCGGCCCACGATCGCGGGCTGAGCCTCATCGTCATGTCGGCGGTGAGCTACGACTGGCTCTGCTCGATCTTGCCGGAGCAGAACCGGCAGCGAGGGTGCGACGAGATGGTGGATGTCGATCTCCAGATCCAGATGACCCACGCGCTGGCCGCGCGAAACGCCGGCTGGATGGAGATCGCGCTCTCGCCCTCGCACGCCCGGCAGATCATCGGCGCGGGCAAGCTGGCGGTGGTGCTGTCCATCGAGGCCAGCCACCTGTTCGGCCGAGACGTCGACGCGTCGAAGATGCGCGCGCAGCTCGCCAAGTACCACGCTCTGGGGGTCCGGACGCTCCAGCCGGTGCACCAGGTCGACAACGCCTTTGGCGGGGCGGCGCTGCACAACCCGATCTTCCAGTTCGCGCAGTACACCGAGAGCTGCTTCATCGACACCGACTGCGGCGCCACCCTCGCGGGGGTCACGCTGGGCATGGATGTCGACGCGAGCTGCCGCAACATGCGCGGGCTGACGCCCCTCGGCGAAGCGCTCGTCGGCGAGATGATGGATCGGGGGATGCTGCTCGACGTCGCGCACCTCTCGGAGCGCGGCGTGGATCGGGTGTTCCAGCTGGCGCGGGCGCGCGACTATTATCCGCTCTACATCTCCCACGGTCACTTCCGGGAGATCATGGCCCCTGCGGTGGCGGAGAAGGAGAAGTCCACGCCGGCCCGGATCATCCGGATGCTCCGGCAGACCGGCGGCATCTTCGGCCTGCGCACCGCGCACGACGAGACGCGGCAGTACAGCCGCAGCGCGGTCGAGAACAGCTGCCAGGGCTCGTCGCGCTCCTTCGCGCAGGCGTACGAGTACGGGCGGCTCGGCCTGAAGGTCCCCATGGCCTTCGGGGCCGATCTCAACGGCTTCATCCAGCAGACCCGGCCGCGCTTCGGCGAGGACGGCGCCTGCTCGGCGGCGTTCCGGGCAGAGGCCGATTGCCAGGCATGGGAGCAGCGCGAGCAGGGGCCCGGCCCCCTGGGGACGGAGTTCGACGAGAAGGGCCTGGCCCACGAGGGGATGCTGCCCGATCTCCTGGCCGACCTGGATCGCCTGGGCGTGGACACGGCCGGCCTGAGATCCTCGACCGAGTCCTTCCTCCGCATGTGGGAGCGCGCCCAGGGGCCGCGGGCCGGGATGGCCGATCCCGCGACAGATCTCGACGAGAGCGGCGTCGCGCCCTTCGCGCCGGCCGAGGAGCGGGAGTCTGTCTATCCCACGAAGTGCGGCGCGGCCTACTGCCCCGGATTTCAGGCGCTGGGCGGGAGCTGCCGGTTCGATGAGGAGTGCGAGAGCGGCCAGTGCACGGCCGTCGCCTGCAACGCGATCCCGGGGCGCTGCGTCTGCAACGACGACGCCGATTGCGGCAGCGGCCTCCGCTGCGCGCTCAAGACGCCTGGCGTCGGCGGCGACAACGCGTGCGAGCCGAAGAAGGCCGAGCATCAATTGTGTACGCGCGACAGCGAGTGCGCCTCCGGCCGCTGCGGTGGGCTGGTCGCCGGCGCGGGCTTCTGTTACACGCCCGGCTCGAAGACCATCGGCCAGGGGTGCCGCGTGAACGAGGAGTGCCCCAGCAACCGCTGCGGCGATCTCACCCAGACGTGCCTCTGCCGCTCCGACGCGCACTGCGCGGCGAGCCAGTTCTGCGGGTGGGGGACCAACGAGGGCGAGTGCGTCGGCAAGCGCGGCCGGGGAGCGGCGTGCACGAAGGACAACCAGTGCGCGTCCGACAACTGCAGGTTCCTCTTCTGCCGCTGACCCGTCGCGCGACATGCCACCTTCAATGCCTCTCCGTCCCGTAGGCGCTGGCGCCGCGGGATGAACCGCACGTGGCCGCGGAAGAGACCCGACAGCCTCGCCGAGGCTGGAAGTCGCGAACGGATCCCGTCCAGCCGGAGCGAGCGCACGGCACACGGGCCAGCCTGGACAACAGTCCTCGCGCCCCGCCGTCATCGGGCATTATCGTTTTGCGTTGCCGCATTCCGAGTTCGGCTTATATTCCACATCAATCAAACTTTCTACCGTCCACCGTGCATCGCCCTTGGCGTGCTGCGGCGCTTACGCTTCTCAAGCCTAGGACGTTCGTCCATCATCGCCTCGCTGCGTCGGCCAGGAACGGAGCGGCGCTCCGCCGAGCGGAAGAGCCACATCACGTCCTGAGGAGCCGGACAGCGCAGGCACGCTGGACGAGCGGCACGCGTCGACGCTTTTCCATTCGTTCGAAGGGGGGAGACATGGAGATTCGTGACATTTACGGCGCGGGAGACCGCGACCGGCGCCGGGCGGAGCTTCCATGGAAGCTCGCGATTGCGCACGTGGTGAGCAGCCTGAAGGCCGGCGACGCCGAGCAGATGGTCGTCGATCTGGCGGCGCGCCAGCGCGCTGCCGGCCACGACGTGAGCGTGATCGCCATCGCAGATGATCCGGACGGCCCGCGGGCAGGGCAGCTGCGGCGGCGCGGCGTCGAGGTGCAGCTCCTGCCGAAGCGCCCCGGCTTCGACGTCAGCATGACCGCCCGGCTCGCCGCGCTCTTCAGGGCGAGAGGGCTCTCGCTGGTCCATGTGCACAACCAGCTGCCGCTCATCTATGCCGCGCCCGCGGGCTGGCTGCACCGCGTCCCGGTCGTCCACACGAAGTACGGCGTCTCGGACGACCTGCAAGGCCGGCGATGGCTGCGCAGCGCCGCCGCCGCGTGCGTCGACGCCCATGTCACGGTATCGCGGCCGACCGCCGAGACCCTTGTCAGCCAGGGCCAGGTCGACGCCGGGAAGCTTCACGTCGTCTCCAGCGGCATCGACCTGTCGCGGTTCGCGCCCGATCCGGTGGCCAGGGCCCGCGTCAGGGCCGAGCTCGGCATCTCGCAGCAGGCCTGGGTCCTCGGGAGCGTGGGGCGCCTCTCTGCCGTGAAGAACCACGCATTGCTCCTGCGCGCGGCCGCGCAGGCGCTGCCGAAGGACGGGCGGCTGCTCCTCGTCGGAGATGGCCCGGAGCGCCCGCGGCTCATCGCGCTTGCGCGCGAGCTCGGCCTGTCGGAGCGCGCGCTGTTCGTCGGCCAGCGGTACGGCGCGCCCCACATCCTCGCCGCGCTCGACGCGTTCGCCCTCTCCTCCATCGCCGAGAGCCTGCCGCTCGCCGTCCTCGAGGCGATGGCCGCCGGGCTCCCCATCGTCGCGACCGCCGTGGGCAGCCTCCCCACGGCGCTCACCGACGGGTACACGGGCTTCCTTGTGCCTCCCGGGGACGCCGCGGCGCTCGCGGCCAGGCTGACGGAGCTCCACGACAATCCTGCGCTCGCCGCGCGGATGGGGCGGTACGGCCGGAAGGTGGCGCTCCAGCGCTACTCCGCTGCCCGCATGTTCGAGGGGTATATGGACCTCTACACGCAGCTGCTCCTACGGCAGCTGAACCTCGGCGTGCCTGCCATCCGGCCGAGCGACTTGCTCGCGCAAGTACGGAGCTTGCCCTTGTTGCAGCGCGCGCTCGGCGTCAGCGCGGCCGTCGAGGCGCCGGGGCGCGGCAGGGGCGCGCCGCGCAGCGATGCCGCGGACAGCGCGGGGGGGCGCGCGCCGATAGCGCTGTCGATCTGAACGGGCGCTGCGACGCGACGAGAGCGGGGAGAGAAAGAAAATTTCTTTCGGTCCGCTGGACTATTCTCGGGGCATGGAGCGTACCGCTCTGGTCCCGAACAATCACGTCGTCCCCGGCATGAAGCCCGGCGTCTTCGTGATGGATGTCGGTGGCGGGGCGGAGCCTCCAGCGATCGTGGCGGCGATGGAGCGGGTGACGACCATGCCGGCGGGGACGGAGGCGATGCTGACGGCGATGGGTATCCAGCGCGCCTCCGTCCAGAGACACTCTCCAAGCAAGCCGGCGACAGCCACCCTCTGGAACGGAGAATCGACCTACAACCCCGCAACTCGGATGGGCTTCCTGAACGCGGGAGGACGTCGATGACCGGCTCCTCTTCGCCGCCGGTCGCGCTGTCCTTCCTTCGCGGCCCCGAAGGGGGTTATGCACGCTCGCATCCCGGCCTCGCCGCTTTCTGGCGATCGATTGCCGAAGACGTCCTCTCGCGTCCTGCTTCCGAGGACGGTCGTGCACTGCTCATGCAGCTCGATCGCTGGTTTGCAGAGGGGCCTGCCTGTGCACTCGTCTCAGGCCGAGATCCCGGCGCTCGCACGGCCGTCCTCGCGCGATGGGCCCTGTCGGTGGCCGAGCGACGGGCGGCCGAGGTGATCTTCGTGCCCATCAGCGCTCGGTTCGGGACAGCGGTCGAACGCGACATGCTGAAGCTGTTCTTGGGCCTGTTCAAGGGATCGGCAACGGCCATGTTCAGCCGCCCGCGGAGCCCGGGCGAGCTGATGGCGGCCATCCGGCTGGCCTTGATGGGCGTCGGATGGGTCTCTTCGGTGCCTGACGAGGACAACCCTCAGCTGCTCGTGATCCTCGACGGCGTCGAGCGCGCTGCCGATGGGTGGCCAGATCCACAAGCTGCTTTCATGAGCCAGCCCGGCGACGGCGCGCACATCATCGTGTCCGTTGACGCTGAGGAACACGCTCCGAGCGGCGTGTTGTGGCGAGATAAGCTCGCATGGGCAGCCGAGGAGATGGCCCTGATAGCGTGCCCGGCCAATCGTCCAAGGCTCGACGAGACGGCCGGGGCACGGCACGCTCTCGGGTCGCTGGGTGAGGAGGGGCTGCGCGCCTCGCGTGTCTTCGACGCGCTCGCCGCCGTCCTTGCCCCCGTATCGCGAGAAGATCTCCTCGGGGCCGCGAGCGTTGACCTGGCCGAACTCGAAGCGTTCGAGCGCGCGCCAGATCCGGCGCGTGGACTCGTCGTCACGGGCGACGAGGGGACCTACCGCTTCCGCGATGATGCGGCACGCGCCTGCTGGACGACGTCCGAGCGCCGCGCGGTCATCGAGGACGCCATCGTCGCTCGCGGCTTATCGGCGTTGCGCGGGTGCAAGGCGGCCTCCGAGCCGCGCCGCGCGTGGGCGCCTTACCTGGTGGAGCACCTCGGCGCTCACATGACGCGGCGATCCGCTGGAGTGATCGATCGTATGGAGCTCGTCTCGCCGGCGTGGCTCGAAATGTGGCTTGATAGGCCGGGCGGCCTCGTGGGGTTCTTGACCGACGTCCGTCGGGCTCGCCGCGCCGCACAGGACGCGCTGCTTGACGCCTGTCATTCCGGGACGGAGAGCGACCAAGGGGCCAGAGCCGAAAGGGCCGCTCATCTGGGCGATTTCATCCGGTGTGCGCTCGTGGACGAGACGCTCTGCGCGAAAGAGGGCAGCCGCGATGAAGAGCGCGATCCCACCGAGCCCTACACCGACCCGACCGTGGACCTCACACGGCCGACCGGCGCCGCGCGCGAGCGCGCTGAGGCGCTGATGACGTTCGCATCCCTGTTAACAGGCTCGGAGCAGCAGCTGGTTCAGGGATGGGCAACGGCTGCATGCGCAGGTCTCGGCGAGATCCTTCCCCATCCGATCCCTCACGTGACGACGGACCGGAACGCCGCGGACCCCGAGCGCACCCGTCGGATCCGCGCAGGCGCGACGTACGACGAGGTCGACGCGTACCTGTCGAGGGACATGGAGATTCGACCCACGGATCTCTCGCCCGATGAAGCTTGGCGCCTGGCGGAGAGCCGAGAAGGGGAATCGCGGATGGTCTCCTTCGCGGGCATCTTGCCCGATCTCCCCGAAGAGATGCGCGAGAAGGCCGTGCGAGAGGTCATGTCCGCATACTGGGCCCACGGCGACCGGCTGGCGCTGCGCGTCCTCTCGGCGTGCGCGCCCTGGATGGCCCTCCCCGATGCAGCCAGGGTCATCTGCAACGAGCTCGGCAACGACTGGACCGGCGACCTCCCCGGGATGCTCGTGGGCTTCGGCAGCATCACCGAGCTCGCGCCGCTCCTGCGGCGGCTGGGCGGCACGGCGGCGCTCGTGGGCGCTGCCCGCGCCATCGCCGACGTGGGCCGGTGGCTCCCGTAGTCCCGCCCTAAGCGCGGCCGCAGGTTGAGAACCGAGGAGCCGGCGTCCACGTATGTCGGCCCGTTGGCCCAGCACCCGTTCTACGTTGCCGTAACCTCACCCCCGTCAGGTACCTGGCGAACCAGTTCACTCCGGGGTTGCAAAGCCTTCGGGCGCGGTCGGCGGGGATACGCCTACGACGCCATGAGGTGTTCGATGAGAATCTTGACCCCGAGGCCGATGAGAACGACCCCACCAGCGAGGTCGAGACGCTTGCCGAGCATCGCCCCAAACCGCCGTCCCGCGAACAGCCCCGCTGCGCTGAGCAGCGCCGTGACAACGCCGATCGTCGCTACGGAGAGCGCGAACGGGGCGTTCAACATCGGCAGCGTGATGCCCACGGCGAGGGCGTCGATGCTCGTGGCGATCGCCAGCACGAACATCGAGCTCAACGCGAAGTGATCGGCCGTGGCCTCCCCGTCGCCGCTGTCGTCGCCGCGGGCTTCCCAGAGCATCTTTCCGCCGATGAACCCGAGCAGCACGAACGCGATCCAGTGGTCCCACGCTTGCACGCGGGGACCGATCCGCGCTCCGAGCAGCCAGCCGATGACGGGCATCAGGGCCTGAGCGCCGCCGAAGAACCCCGCGACGAGCAGGACGTGGCGCGCTCGAATCGCTGGAACGGACAGCCCTCGCGCCGCCGAGACAGCGGTCGCGTCCATCGCGAGCCCGAGCGCGAGGAGCAAGATCGCGCCGAAGCTCACGAGGCCCCCCGCGCGTCGCCGACAGAGAGCGGGTGAACCTCGACAGTGACGTGCTGGAGGCTCGCGATCGGGACGAGCGCGTCACGGTAGGTAGAGGGTGCCTGGGGGCTCGGTGCCGCGACCGAAACGATGCAGGCGCGCGCGCCGGGACCGATGTCCCACAGGTGGAGATCGACGACGCTCGCTCCTGCGAAGGTGGACTCGATTCGATCGCGGATGCGCTGGGCAAGGGCCCCGGAAGGGACGACGTCGAGCAGCTGCTTGGCCGCCTGTCGACAGAGCCCGTAGCTCCACTTCGCGATGACGAGCCCGCCGACGATGCCCATCGCGGCGTCGAGGAACGTCCAGCCGAAGTAGCGTCCACCGAGGAGAGCGAGGATCGCGAGCACGCTGGTCAGCGCGTCCGCGAGGACGTGGAAGTAAGCCGCACGCAAGTTGTGGTCGTGCCCATGGTGGTCGTGCCTGTGGTGGTCGTGCCCATGGGCATGCTCGTCGTCGTGATCGCCATGGTCGTGGTCGTGGTGACCGTGGTCGGGATGGTCGTCGTGCGCCTCGTGATGGTGCTCGTCGGCGTGGAGGAGCTTCACGCTGACGAGGTTGACCGCCAGACCAACGACGGCGACGGGGAGCGCCTCGGAGAAGGCGATCGACTCGGGAGTCAGCAAACGGCGCAGCGACGCGACGACCATGAGGAGCGCGATGAGCGCGAGCACGACCGCGCTCGTGTACCCGGCGAGGGCGTGCACCTTGCCCGTCCCGAAGGAGAACGCGCTCGACCCGGACTTCTCTCGCGCGAACCAGTACGCGAAGGCCGCCATGCCGAGCGCGCCCGCATGCGTGGCCATGTGCCAGCCGTCGGCCGCGAGCGCGAGCGAGTTCGTCGCATAGCCGACCACGAGCTCCGCCACCATCATGGCGAAGGTCAGCGCGACGACCCACCGGGTCTTGGCTTCGTGCGAAGAGGCGGCGGCGCCGTGGTCGTGGGAGTGTCGAAACTGGGCGAGCAGATCGGATCCAGCGGAGTCGCTCATCGTTGCTCCCTTCACTTCACATAGGTGCGGACGATCTGAACCAGCTCCTCCGCGGCCTCCCGCTGAGGTGCCGTTGCACGCTCCCCGTCGATGACGTGCGTGCGGATGTGCCCCTCGATGAGCTCGCCCACGAGGCCGTTCAGCGCGCCACGCGCCGAGGTCACCGTCTGCAGGACCTCCGAGCACCCCGCTTCGCCCTCGAGGGCTCGCTCCACCGCCTCGAGCTGCCCGCGGATCCGCCGGACGCGAGCGATGAGCTTCTTTCTGTTCTCGATCGTGTGCACACGGATAGTATAGGGGGGTATATTATCTGAGACAAGCGCCGCGCGCCGGCGCCCCGCGAGCGCATCGCACACATCACCACACTTCGCCAGCGTCCTTGCGCGGCAACGCCGCACGCTTCCGTCCATTTCATACGAGCGTCCGGGCTCGAGCGGGCGGAAGATGGACGCTTCGAGCAGCGAGCTCCGCTCGAAGCGCCGCGGTGACCGCCGTGGTGTTCACCCCGTTCAATGGAGGGAAGCGCCTATGCTGGGATGGTTGGGATTTCTCGCGGGCAGCGCCTTCGGCGCGTACGACATCGCCTCGGTCGAGGTCACGCGACCGCATCCATCGCTCGAGAGGGTCGTCTACGAGGTGGACGCCGGGGACAGCCCCCTCGATCGATTCTCGATCATCCACGTGAGCAAGCGCGGGGCCGGCCGCGGCTGCGGCGAGCCCGTGATCCTCTTCAGCCCCTTCACGTTTCCGGGCGAATTCTACGAGATCAGCGAGTCCGGGAGGTACGCGAAGTCCGCCGCGGGTGAGCTCGCCATGGCCGGTCACGACGTCTGGCTCGTCGACCAGCGGAGGACCGAGCTCCCGCCCGGCGCGTGCGAGTCCGGCGCCGCCGATTGCAGCGTGATGGCCGACTGGGGCTTCGACACCCTCTCGAACGACGGGCTCTTCGCGCTCTCCCTCGTGCGCTCGCAGCACCCCGGCGCGCGGCCCGTCATCGGAGGATTCTCGGCGGGCTCCAACACGGCCATGGCGCTCGTCAATCGGGCGCCCCGCGCCTTCTCGGGTGTGTTTCTCTACGAGGGCACCTTCTACACCGAGGATCCGGAGATCGCCGCGCACAACGACGCGATCTGCAGCAACCTCGAGGGGGCGCTCGCCGCGGGCTCGACCTACGATCCCAGCATCGCCGTCCTCGGGCTCGCCTTGCGCGGCGCCGCCGCCGATCCTCAGGGCGCGTTTCCTCTGCCCATCTTCCCCCCGGGCACGACCAACCAGCTCGCCATGCTGCTCGCCTTCGGCTCCCCGCCTCCCCCGGGCGCGCTCGCCCCGACGCCATCGTTCGTCCGCGTCATCGCCGATTTCGAGACTCAGAGCCTCGTCTATAGCGACGAGTCCCGGCTCGAGCTCGTAGGTCCCCTCTTCGACAACTACGGCGCCATCGCCGGAATCCGCGATCTCGCGTGCGGGCTCTCGGGGCGCGACACAAGCCACTATGCGAACCTCTCCGCCTTCCGCGGCGACGTTCTCATCTACGTCGAGGGAACCGGCTTCGGCCCCGCCATGTTCGACACCGCCGGCCTCTTCGATCGTGCCGCGTCCGTCACCATCGATCACAACCCCGAGCTCGGCGAAGCGGACGTGTACTTCAACGTCCACTGGAAACGGACCTTCCTCGACCCGTTCACGCGCTGGCTTCGCCAGAAGATCTAGCGCTGCCCTCAACGGGCTGCCATCCCAGCGTCGCGGCGAAGAGCCGAGGGCGCCCGTGGCAGGAGGAGCACGACATCAACCATCGTCGCAAAGAGTCTCGTGGCCCCTCGCTCCCAGGCGCAGCCGATGACACACTCGCGATCCAATGAGCGCCCTCCTCACCGCCATCGAGCGGTTCTACGATGCCGTTCCCCGCCGATACGCTGACGCCGAAGACCACGGGCCGCTGACGCTCTTCGTCCGCCGCAGCGAAGGCTGGCCGTACTACGCTCGCCCCACCCTCGGCCATGCCGGCGCGGTGGAGGCGAAGGACGTGGCGGCGATGCGCGCGCGGCAGCGGCAGCTCTCCCTCCCGGAAGCGTTCGAGTGGGTGCTCGAGACCACCCCCGGGCTCGACGCGGCGGCCGAGGCGGCCGGCCTGTGCGTACGGCGCTGTCCGCTGCTCGTGCTCTCCGGCGAGCCCCGCGCGGGGGCTTTGCCAGCGGACATCGCGCTCGCGCTCGTCTCCGCCGAGGACCCGGATCTCGCCGCCTCGCAGGCGGTCCCGCACGTCGCCTTCGGCGCGCTCGGAACCGCGACAGGCGCCGCGGGGCCGGCCGAGCGGGACGCCGCCGCCGCCGCGCTCCCGGCCGGACAGACGGCCGCGTGGCGCGCCGCGCTGATCGAGGGGGCCATGGTCAGCGCGGTCGCCCGGGGTCGCGAGGGCGCGCTTGCCGGCCCGCTCTGCGTCGGCAGCTACCAGCACGCGCACGAGATCGCCGAGATCGTCGGCGTGGGGACGCTGCCGGCGGCCCGCCGCCGAGGCCTCGCCGCCGCGGTCACCGCCGTCCTGGCGCGGCACGCGCTGGACGCCGGGAATCGCACCGTGTTCGTGTCGGCGCACAGCGACGAGGTCGCGCGCGTCTACGAGCAAGTCGGATTCCGTCGCATGGCCACGGCGTGCATCGCCGAGCCTATCGAGCAAGGCTAGCGCCGCACCGCGGCCCTGTTGCCCCATCCTCGAACAGCCAGCTCCACCGCGGAGAGCGCGCCGCGCGCGCCCCCACCCTGGCGCGCGCCCCCTGGCTCTCAGGTGTGCGGCCGACGTGTTCGCAGAACACGTGTTGTCCGGTGCGCGGCTCAATCACCTCCCCCGCCTCCGCGGCGAAACCCCTGAGTCCATGGAGCACCGGCTGCGCCCGCCGGATGGGCAGGCGTAGGGCAGGTCGCCCGAGCTGGCCTGCGAGAACGACGCATTCCGATCAGGGGCCTCAGATTTCCAAAAATAATCGTCCTATTTCCGCCAATCTCGCGCCCATGACACCTCGACATCCCGGAGCCGGGGGAATACACGCGGCCGAGCCATGCAGGTCTCGACGACGCCCATCACGTCGATCTCCTCGAGCGATGTGAGCTGGCTGCTCGCCACGGCGGCGGGCGGCCGGCTGCTCTCCGGCGCCGATCTCTTCACCTTGGCGTTCGCGCTCTCGGGCCGATCGCATAAGGAGCCGCTGACTCTCGACGAGGCGCACGACCTGCTCCTGGCGCACGGCCTTCCACAGGCGCTCGCGGGCAGCGCGCTCATCGAGCGGATGCGCGAATCGACGAGCGCGGATCCGGCGTTCCTTGTCTACAACGCGAGGACATTCTGCATCGACCGCAACGTCGGTATCCCGCGCCGGCTGGGCCAGATCGTCTTTCGTCACGACGTCCAGCGACTCCTCCTGGCCTATCGCGCGGAGCGAGCGCCGTCCCCGGAGCGCCCTGTCACCCGCGCTCAGGCCCGCTCACCCGCGCGGGCTCGGCGGACCGAAGCGCCCGCTGCGCCGTCGCGAAGTCGCCCCACCACCTCGGCCCCGGAGCGCCCGCCGCGCGCCCGCGCAGCCGGCCCGCGCGCCACGTCCGCCGCCTCGGGGCCGCCCGCCGCCCCGGGGCCGCCCGCCGCCCCGGGGCCGCCCGCCGCCTCCAGCGTGGCAGGGCCGGTGCCCCCGCCCGAGCCGGCTTCTCTGCCGGCTCCCCCGCCGAGGAAGCCGGCGACGCTCCTGATGTCCGGCCTCGACCGATCCGAGCTGCTGCAGCGGCTCGCGGGGCCGCCGTCCTCGCTCGCGGCGGTGAGCCACGCTTTGCGCGCCCACCTGCTCGCCTCGGCCGAGCAGTTCGAGGAGCTGCTCGCGCTCGCCGCGCTCACCGGCGTCGAGCCGCACCGCTACCAGATCGAGACCGCGCGCCGCGTCCTCCGCGTGTTCCGCGGGCGCGCGCTGCTCGCCGACGAGGTCGGGCTCGGCAAGACGATCGAGGCGCTGACGATCCTGCGCGAGTACCAGCTCCGCGGCATGGTCCGGCGGGCGCTCGTCCTCGTTCCCCCTGCGCTCGTCGGCCAGTGGACGGGCGAGCTCACGGAGAAGGCAGGGATCGCGGCGCGCACGACCGACGACGCCGCGCGCACGGCGGACCCCGAGGCCTTCTGGCGCGACGAGGGCGTGGTCGTCGCGTCGCTCGCCCTCGCGAGGAGCTCGAAGCACGCGCCGCTCGTCCAGGCCGAGTCGTGGGACCTCGTGATCGTCGACGAGGCCCATCACGTCAAGAGCCGCACGACCGCCGGCTTCAAGCTGGTCGACGGCCTGCACAGCCGGTTCCTCCTGATGCTCACGGCGACCCCGATCGAGACCGATCTCGAGGAGCTCTACAACCTCGTGACGCTGCTCAAGCCCGGGCAGTTCGCGACCCCGGCGGCCTTCCGCGCGCAGTTCGTCGACCCGAAGGATCCGCTGTCGCCGAAGAACCGGGAGCGACTGCGCGCCTTGCTCGCCGAGGTGATGGTGCGCAACACCCGCGCCGACAGCGGCCTGGCGCTGCCGCCGCGCTACGTGAGCACGGCGATGGTCGAGCCGCTCCCGGAGGAGCGCGGGCTCTACGAGCGCGTCCTCGATCTCGTGCGCGCGCACGCGGCCGACGCCAGCTCCCGGATGTTGACCTCGACGCTCCTGCTCGGCGCCGGATCGAGCCCCGCCGCGGTGCGCGGGAGCCTCGAGCGCACGAGCGCGAGCGACAGGCGCGCGCCCGCGCTGCGCGCCGCGCTCGCCGCCCTCGCGAAGCTCGCGGCCTCGGTCCGCGCGTCCCGGAAGGGCGGCGCGCTCGTCGATCTCGTGCGCGCTCACAACGAGCAAGTCCTCGTCTTCACCCGGTTCCGCGACACGCTCTCTTACATCGAGGCCGCGCTCCGCGAGGCCGGCCTGGAGCCCGCGGCGTTCCACGGCGGCCTCTCCGCCGCGGACAAGCGCGCGGCGCTCTCGGCGTTCCGTGACGGCCGCGCGCGCGTGCTCGTGTCCACCGACGCCGGCGGCGAGGGGCACAACCTCCATCACTGCCATGTCCTCGTGAACTTCGATCTTCCCTACAATCCCATGCTCATCGAGCAGCGGATCGGTCGGTTGCACCGGATGGGCCAGCGAGAGGAGGTGCGTGTCTACAACCTCTGCGCGCGCGGCACCGCCGAGGAGCGCGTCCTCGATCTGCTGGACCGCCGCCTGCACCTCTTCGAGCTGGTCGTGGGCGAGATGGATATGGTCCTTGGCAACATGGCCGACGACCGCGACCTGGAGGAGCGGATCGTCTCCCTCTATGCGACATCGCGCTCGGACGAGGAGATCGCGAGCGGCTTCGACGCCATCGCCGAGGAGCTCGCCGCGGCGCGCGGGCGTTACGAGCAGGTGAAGCGCCTCGACGCCAAGCTCTTCGGGAAGGACTACGAGGCGTGATCGCCGCGCCGGGCACGGGTTCGCCTGCGGAAGGCGCGCTGCCCTCTCCGCTCGATTTCGTTGTCGAGGCGCTCGCGGAGGCCGGAGCGCTCGCCGAGCGGGAGGACGCGCGGGCGGTGGCGCTCGTTCCGCCGCGGCTCGCGGCCGAGCTCGAGGTTCCGGAGGAGTGCGCCCTCGCGCTGTACCCCGACAGGCACGGAGACGTCGCGTGCGGCCTTGGCTCGACGCTGCTCGAGCGGCTGATCGCGAAGGCGCGGGGACGGCCGGTGTCCACCTCGGTGCGGCTCGCCGCGGATCCGCCGAGGCCTGCCCATGTGAGGGCGGCGGCGGACCGCTTCGCGCTGCGCAACGGGCTCTGCGAGCCCGGGCAGATCTCCATGGGCACGGCGGTGTACGTCGCTGCCAGCGCCGCTTACGGGGTCGAGGCCGACGACCGGCGCGAGGGGCTCGTGCGGGTGGTGGTGAACGCACACGACGGCGGCGAGCCGGACGCCGCGTTGGCGGCGCACCTCGATCTCGCCTGGCCGAGCGCGCTCGTGCTGCCGAGCGCCGCCCCGCTCTCCGTGGATGACCGCGCGGCGGACTGGATCGCGCTCCGCGCGGAGCGGGCGGTGCGGGCGGCGGTGCAGCCGCTGCTCGGCGAGGTCGAGCGCAGGCACGCGCGGGATCACGATCGAATCGTGTCGTATTTCGCGGACCTGATCGCGGAGGCGCGGGCGCCGCGGCGGCGCGCGGATCCGAAGGCGATCGAGGCCAAGGTCGCGCACCTCGTCGCCGAGCGGAACGCGAAGCTCGAGGCCCTGCCTGCGCGGTTCGCGGCGAAGGTGACGTGCTCGGTCGCCGCGCTGGTGAGCGCCGAGGTCCCGGCGGCGCTCGTGACCCTGCGTCTCCGGCGGCGTAAGGAGGCGCGGGATATCGTCGTGCGGCTCCCGGCGGGCGCGTCGAGCCTGGACCGGCTCACGTGCGAGGCGTGCTACGCCGCGACGGCGAGGCCGGCGGCCTGCGACGATCGGATGCACCTGCTCTGCGAGGCGTGCGCGCCGAACGCGCAGGGCAGGATCGCGTGTCCGGCGTGCGCGAAGCGGCGCTGAGGGCCTGTCCCCCATGCGGTGGCCGCCAACGCTCGGCTGCCCGCTGGTTCAGACACCTCTGGTCAGTCAGCACCGGCCTCCCGGGGTCGCTCTCCACCCGGTGCAGGATGACGCACGTGCCTTAGAAGCCGTCCGCTCGCCTCTCAACCTCGCCCGAGACCCCGGAGATCCAGGGCAAAGCCTCTCGACAGCCTCCGGCCAGAGTTTCAACTCTTCCGGGAGCCTCTCGACAGCTTCCGGCCAGAGGTTCATCCCTCCCGGGAGCCTCTCGACAGCTTCCGGCCAGAGGTTCATCCCTCCCGGGAGCCTCTCGACAGCTTCCGGCCAGAGGTTCATCCCTCCCGGGAGCCTCTCGACAGCCTCCGGCCAGAGTTTCAATTCTCCCGGGAGCCTCTCGGCAGCTTCCGGCCAGAGGTCCATCCCTCCCGGAAGCCTCTCGACGGCTTCCGCGTCGGTTTTCATCGCTCCCGGAGCGCCGGGGTGGGGGTGTGCGCGGCAGCGCGCGGGGGGCGCGCTGGAGCACCGAACGAGGTGCCATAAGGTCCCAGCTGGCTCCGCGTCCCAGGCGCGCCTTGTGTGGCGCGCGACGAAACGTCTCAGAGGGCAATGCCCGAAGTGAGACATGCCGGGCGGTGTTTCATGCGCAAGCTCCCCCGCCCCCGTCTTGGCGGATGGCCAGCGCCCCCCGCGCGCTGCCGCGCACACCCCCACCCCGGCGCGTGCCCTCCGGATCCCCGTCACTCGTCCCGGGACCAGGGCATGAGCCCGGTCGCCAGGCATTTCACCGCCGCCGCCAGCTCGATCGGCTCGATAGGCTTGGGCACGTGCATCTGGTAGCCGGCCGCGAGCGCCCGCACCCGGTCCTCGGTCCGCGCGTACGGCGTCAGCGCCAGCGCCGGCGTGCGCCCCACCTTGCGCGGCAGGAGATCCCGCACCCGCCGGATCAGCGAGTAGCCGTCCTCCCCCGGCATGCCGATGTCGACGACGAGCAGCGACGGCTCCGACGTCTCCAGCAGCTTGAGCGCCTCGTTGCTCGACGTCGCCGTGCTGACCTCGGCCCCGCAGCGCCGCAGCACCGCCGAGAGCATCGCCAGCGTGTCCGGATCGTCGTCCGCGATGAGCACGCGCACGCCCGTGAGCCGCGGGAACGGGTTGCGCGGGTCAGGCGCGATGCCGGCGTTCGTGAGCGCCGTCGCGGTGGCGCCCGTCGAGAGCGGCAGCTGCACCGTGCACGTCGTCCCGCGCCCGGGGCCGGCGCTCGTCACGCGCACCATGCCGCCGTGCAGCCCGATGATGTGCCGCACGATCGACAGCCCCAGCCCGAGCCCCCCGTGCCGGCGCGCGCCGCTGTTGTCCTCCTGCCGGAAGCGCTCGAAGACGTGCGGCAGCGAGTCCGCCGAGATGCCCTCGCCGTCGTCCATCACCTTGACCTCGGCGAACCGCTCGTCCTGCGAGAGCTGCACCTGCACCAGCCCGCCAGGGCGCGCGAACTTCACCGCGTTGGAGAGCAGGTGCCACACGACCTGCTGGAGCCGCGCAGGATCGCCCTCCACGAACACGCCCTCCGGATCGAGCCGGGTCTCGATCGCCACGCCCTTGCCCGCGGCCGAGGGGAGGATCGACTCGACCGCCGTCTGCACCGGCAACGTCAGCTCCACCGCGAGCCGCTCGATCTTCAGCGTGCCCGTCACGACCTGCGACGCGTCGAGCAGCTCGTCGATGAGCGTCACCTGGTGCTCGGCGTTGCGCTCGATCGCCGACAGCGCCCGCGTCTCCGCGACCCGATCGAGCGAGCCCGCCTGCATCATCCTCGCCCAGCCGAGGATCGCGTTGAGCGGCGTGCGCAGCTCGTGCGACACGGTCCCGAGGAACTCGTCCTTCAGCCGGTTGGCGTCCTGCACCTCGCGGTACAGGCGCGCGTTGTCGAGCGCGAGCGCGGCCCGGTGCGCGACCTCCTCGGCGAAGGCGACGTCGGCCCGCTCGAAGAACCGGCCCGACTCCGACGACACGAGCGAGATCGCGCCGAGGATCCGCCCGCGCGCCCGCAGCGCCACGACGAGGTACGAGAGCGGCGCGAGCGTCCGGTTGGCCGTGGCCTCCTCGCTCGTCATCGCGTCGTGCAGCAGCACGTCGCCGCGGACGTCCGCGTAGAGCTCCGACCGGCCCGTGCGCAGCACGCGCGCCACGGGGCCCGGCTCGCCGTCGACCCGGCTCGGGTGGAAATACCGGAGCAGCGGCTCCTTCAGCGGGCTCACGTGCGCGGCCGCGACGTGGCGCAGGCCGAGGCCGTCGTCGATGTCGATCAGGCAGAAATCGGCGAGCACCGGCAAGGCGAGCCGCGCGAGCGACTGGAGCGTCGCCGTGAAGTCCAGCGACGCGGCGAGCGCCGTGCTGAGCTCGGCCAGGAACGCGAACCGCCGCGCCGCCTCCTCGGCCTCGGCCCGCGCCGCCTGCACCCGGATCAGCCGCGCGCGCTCCTCCTCGGCCCGCTTGCGATCGGTGATGTCGCGGTGGATGCCGACGAGGAACAGCGGGCGACCCTCCTGGTCGTGGACCGCGTACGCCGTGATCTCGATCGGCACCTCGGAGCCGTCCCGCCGCACGCACGGGACCTCGCCGACGAAGGTGCGCGCGTCCTCGATCTGCTGGAGGATCCGGGCCGTGGTCTCCTCGCGGACGTCCTCGCGGTGGAGGAGCGCCATGCTCTTGCCGACGATCTCCTCGGACAGGTAGCCGAAGATCGACTCGGCCTCGCCCATCCAGTACCGGATGTTGCCCTCGACGTCCGTGACGAGGATGGCCTCGGGCATCTGCTTCAGCACCTCGTGCGAGAGGTGCATGGCCTCCTCCGTCTGCAGCGCGGAGAGGCGCGCCCGCTCGAGCGCCTGCGCGCTCTGCTGGACCAGCGCGAGCATGAACGCCCGGTCGTCCTCGGAGAACGACTGCAGCGCCGAGAAGCCGAACCCCACGGCCCCGAGCACGCGCCCCTCGAGGAAGAGCGGGATCGCGGCGTACGCGCGCTCGCCCGTGGCGGCGCAGCAGGCCGCGAAGCCCGGCTCGAACTCGCGGAAGCGCTCGTCCGAGTCGAGGAAGATCGGCTGCCGCTCCCGGACCGCGCGCGCGAGCGGCAGCTCCGCGCCGAGGTCGAACATCTTGAACCGCGAGATCTGCGCCTCGAGGTAGCCCGTCGAGCGCACCGTCTCGAGCTCGCCGCCGAGCCCGGCGCGCAGCGCCACCACGCCCGTCATCGCGCCGGCGGCCGCGACGACGTCGCTCGCGAGCACGCGCAGCACCGCGGGCGGCGTGATCGCGTCGGACAGCGCGGCCGTCACGGCGAAGAGCCAGGCGGCCCTGTCCGCGCTCCGCTCCGCGGCGTGGCGCGCCTCCTCCGCCTTCCGGTAGAGGTAGGCGTTGTCGAGCGCCAGCGCCACGCGGTGCGCGAGCTCGGCCGCGAGCACGAGATCGTCCGCGGAGTAGATGCGGTTCGACTCGGAGACGCCGAACGACAGCACGCCGAGCTTGCGGCCGCGCGCGATGAGCGGCACCGCCATCGCCGACCGCGTGCCGAGCTGCTCCAGCGCGGCGGCGCGCTCGGCGGCCTTGTCGCCGTGATCCCGGTCGAGCTCGTGCAACAGCTCGGACTCGCCGCTGTGCAGCACCTTGGCGATGCCGAGGCGCTCCTCGGCGTCGGGCGAGATCGCGCGCAGGAGCCCCTCGCGCTCGGGGTTCACGTGCTTCGCGGCGACACGGCAGAACCTGCGCCTCGCCGCGCCCGCCTGCCCCGCGCGATCGGATCCGGCCGCGTCGGAGTCCACCGCGGCGCGCTGGCGCCGCGCCGCATAGATGCCCGCGACGGGCGCCGGGTCGATCCCGCCCGCTCCGGACGCGAACGTGGGATCGTCGTCGGACGGCGGCAGCGGCGGCACGGAGCCGACGAGGCCCATCGCGTCCGCGGCGCCGCGCTCGATGAGATCGACCGTGCACCAGTCCGCAAGGTAGGGCACCGACAGGCGCGCGAGCCGCTCGAGGATGGTGTGCGGGTCCAGCGATCCGGTGAGCTGCTCGCTCGCGTCCGCCAGGAACATCAGCTCATTATGGATCGCCCCACCGCGGGGCAGTTTAAGGACCTGCCATGCCATGGCGGTCTCGCTAGGGTTGCCTTCACGCTCCATGATGGTCGCCGGCGGCCCGCATCGTAGCGAGGGCCGATCGCAGAAGCCAGCGGCGCAGGAGCGGAGCGCGACGCCTATCCGTCGGCGGCGAGCCGCGCGCGGGCGCGGTGGACGAGCGCCTGGACGGCGCGGTGCGCCTCGTCGCGCGCCGCGCCGACGTCCTGGCCTACCGTGATGATGGGCGAGCCCACCTCGAGCGCCACGGGGATACGTCGCGCACGGCTCACCCGGGCCATATGTGCCGTGAACGACTCGTCGACGTAAGAGGAATCGGCGCCGCCGTACACGAGCCCGACAGGGACGATCTCCGCGCCGACCCGGCACGCCGCGGTGAAGCCGCCCGCGCGGAACGGCCGCACCTCATCTCCGGAGAACGTGGTCCCCTCGGGGTAGACCATCACACCACGGCCGCCCTGGAGCGCGGAGCACATCGCCTGCACGACCGCGGTGCCGCTGCGCTTGCTGGATCGGTCGACGAAGAGCGTTCCGACGCGGCGCGCCGCCATGCCGATGACCGGCCATCCGGCGAGATCGGCCCGGCTCACGACGGTGGCCTCGAAGAAGGCGAGCGTGATCATGACGTCGAGCGCGGAGCGGTGGTTCATCACGAACAGCCGCCCCAGCCCCGCGGAATCGCGGCCGGGGTAGTACCCGGCAGGCGCCGGATCACCCGCGCCGCCGGCGCGACTCCCCGCGAGCTCGCTTTGGCAGAGGCCGCTCGCCCGCGCATCGAGACCGTACAGCTTCAGGAGCGCGCGCCCGTACCGGCGCATCCATGTGTGCAGGACCACCTCGCGGTCGGTCGCGCTCGAGAGCGCGGTGTCGACCTCGAGCAGGCCGTACATGCCGAAGGTGAGGCCGACGAAGCCGGCCGTGCGGAGGGGGAAGCGGAGGGCGTCGAGTGAACGAGCGCTGAGCATGCGTCGGAAGTCCTGCCCGCTCGGGGCGATCGGAGGGCGGGGCGATCTTTCAACCAGGGCTGCAGCGAGGCGGCGGCGCCGGGAACGCCCCGGATCGCGCTGCGGAGCGCCTGCCGTCGCAACCCTATTTCACGCTTGCGCGCGGAGAAAGCGCCGTCACGTGCCCGTGGCGGGAGCTCCCTCGAGCAGTCGCTTCAGCACGTCGTTCACGACCGCCGGGTTCGCGCTGCCCCCCGTCTTCTTCATGATCTGGCCGACGAAGAAGCCGAGCAGCGCGGTCTTGCCGGCGCGGTACGCCGCCGCCTGCTTCTCGTTCGCGGCGATGATCGAGGCGGCGACCGCCTCGATCGCGGCGGCGTCGCTCATCACGGCCATCCCCTTGTCGCGGACGATGTCGCCGGGCGCGCGGTCCGTACCGGCCATCTCCATGTACACCTCCTTGGCCTGCTTGCCGCTGATCGCGCCCTCGTCCACGAGGCGGAGCAGCGCGGCCACCTGCGCCGGGGTGACAGGGAACGTCGCGGAGAGCCCCGTCGTCCGGGTGTCGCGCAGCACCTCGCCCTGGACGAAGTTCGCGACCTTGACGGCGTCGCCGTGGAGGCGCGCCGCCTCCTCGAAGAACTCCGCGATCCGCGGGTGACCGGTCAGGACCGACGCCGCGTACGGGGTGAGGCCGAGCGACTCGGTGAAGCGGCGCCGCTTGTCGACAGGCGGCTCCGGGAGCGCGCCGCGCACCTCGGCGAGGAACGCCTCGTCCACGACGAGCGGCGGCAGATCCGGCTCGGGGAAGTAGCGGTAGCCGGACTCGTTCTCCTTGTCGCGGAGGAGGTACGTCTCCTTCTTCTCGGCGTTGTACCCGCGCGTCTGCTGCCGCACGCGGCCGCCCTGCTCGATGAGCGCGATCTGCCGCCGGATCTCGAGATCGATCGCCTCCGCGACGAAGCGGAACGAGTTGATGTTCTTGAGCTCCGTCCGCGTGCCGAGCTTCGTCTCCCCCACCTTGCGGACCGAGACGTTGGCGTCGCAGCGGAAGCTGCCCTGCTCGAGGTTGCCGTCGTTGACGCCGATGAACATCAGGATCTCGCGCAGCCGCTTCAGGTACTCGGCCGCCTCGGCGCCCGAGCGGAGGTCGGGCTCGCCGACGATCTCGATGAGCGGCGTGCCGGCGCGGTTGAGATCGACGACCGACAGGCCGCCGATGCCGTGGAGGTTCTTGCCGGCGTCCTCCTCCATGTGGACGCGCGTGATCCCCGCCCGCGTCTTGCCCGCCTCGGTCTCGATCTCGAGCTCGCCGCGCAGCGCGAGCGGCCGATCGTACTGGCTGAGCTGGAAGCCCTTCGGCAGGTCCGGGTAGAAGTAGTTCTTCCTCGCGAAGACGCTGCTCTCCTGGATGGCGCAGCCGAGCGCGAGCCCGGCGCTCACCGCCATCCGGACCGCCTCGCGGTTCAGGACCGGGAGCGCCCCCGGGAGACCGAGGCAGACCGGGCACGTGTGCGTGTTCGGCGGATCGCCGAAGCTGGTCGCGCAGCCGCAGAACGCCTTGGTCCGGGTGAGGAGCTGCGCGTGGACCTCGAGCCCGATGACCGCCTCGAAGGAGCCGTAACTCGTCGCCATGACCCGCCCTTCTAGCAGAACCTCGCCCGGACGAGAGGCGAGATGCCCGGGCAAGGGCGCGTGTCGAGCAGCGGCAGCAGCGTCGGGGGGTGACGGGGGCGGGAGCGCGCCCGCTTCACAGCCTGGTCGGCAGGGGGAAGGAGCGCGCCGGCTCCGCCGCGCGGCAGGCGGCGGAGCGCCCGCGCGCGGCGGATGAACGGCTCAGTGATCCGCGTGGTCGCGCGTCAGGCCAGGGTGCGTCGGGTCGCCCGGCTCGTGGCGCGTGTTCGCCGTCAGCCGCGAGCCCGAGCGATCGGAGAGGCTCATGAGGAGATCGCGCCTGTAGATGAACTGCTCGCGCGAGTCGTAAGGCACCGCGTGGAGGCCGGTGTCCATCCGGATGGCGTCGACGGGGCACGCCTCGACACAGAAGCCGCAGAACACGCAGCGGAGCTCGTCGATGACGAAGCTGCTCGGGTAGCGCTCGTAGCCGCGCCGGTGATCGCCGTCGGGGTACTCGGCCGGCTCGATCGCGATGCACTGCGCGGGGCACGCCGTCGAGCAGCAGAGGCACGCGACGCAGCGGGGCGAGTTGTCCTCGCGCAGCGTGAGCCGGTGGACGCCCCGGAACCGCTCCGGGTAGGGGCGCTTCTCCTCGGGGTAGCTGATCGTCGTGACGCCCGGCTCGAGCGCGTGCAGCACCGGGTCGGGCTTCTGGCCGAGCACCATCTCCTTCGTGTTCTTGAAGAAGTGCTTCATCGTGATCCCCAGGCCCTTCACCATCTCGGGGATGTAGGCCTGCACGTCGGCGCTCCGGGAGGGGCGCGGGATCGGCTTGCCGGCGATCGGCTTGCCGGCCGGCTTCGTCCACGTGTTGCTCGGGGTAGCTCTCGCCATGGGATCCTCTTCTTACGCCTGCTGCGGCGACGCCTTGGTGCCCCCCGCCGCGGCCGCGAACCGGGAAGAGGTGGAGTTGACGGTGCGCTGGCGCTCGACCGGCTCGAGGAGGCCGGCGATCAGCGCCACGACCGCCGCGAAGCCGCCCAGGGCGACGACCGCGTGGGAGATGTCGCCCGCGACCTGGAGACCGTCACGGAGCCCCGCGGGCGCCGACTCGACGGCCAGCACGACGATGCCCGTGACCATCATGTTGACGAGCGTGAGGGGCAGGAGCTTCGTCCACCCGAGCCGCATCACCTGGTCGTAACGGAAGCGCGGCAGCGTCCAGCGGAAGAAGACCTGCACCCACGTCATGAGGATCGTCTTGCCGAAGAAGGCGAGCACGTACGTCAGGCTCACGGCGAAGTGGGTCATCTTGTACTGGAAGAGCGTCGCGTCGCCGAAGGCGATGTTGATGCCGTCGCGATCCAGGAACGGCAGGTGGTAGCCGCCGAAGAAGAGCGTGACGAGGAGCGCGCTCGACGTGATGAGCTCCACGTACTCGCCCGTCATGAACATGCCGAATTTCATCCCGGAGTACTCGACGAAGTAGCCGGCGACGATCTCGCTCTCGCCCTCGGGCTGATCGAACGGGATGCGCTTCGTCTCGGCCGCGAGGGCCGCGAGGAACAGGACGAACGCGAGCGGCTGGACGAAGATCCCCCACGCGTGCTCGGCCTGCCACTGCACCATGTCGCCGAGCCGGACGCTGCCGTAGATGATGAAGAGCCCGACGATGCTGAGGCCCATCGCGACCTCGTAGCTGACCATCTGGCTCGCGGCGCGCAGGCCGCCGAGCAGCGAGAACTTGTTGTCGCTCGCCCAGCCCGCGAGCGCGGCGCCGATGATGCCGGTGCCCGCCATCGCGAAGATGTAGAGGATGCCGACGTTGAGGTCCGCGACCTGGAGGTTCACGACGTGGCCGCTGCACGTGAACGCCTGGTCGACCGTCCGCTTGAGCAGCGGGAGGTCTCCGAAGCCGAAGATCCCGTCGCCGTTGTCCTCGAAGCAGAGCTTGTCGCCGAACGGGATGACCGCGAACGTCACCAGCGCCGGGAACATGGCGAGCAGCGGCGCGAGCGAGTGGAGGAGCCGGTCGGCGTTCTTCGGGATGAAGTCCTCCTTCCAGATCATCTTGATCGCGTCGGCGGCGGCGTGGAGCGTGCCGAGGAGCCGCAGCGGGATCTTGCCCTCGGGCACGCGCAGCGCGGCGTAGGCGCCCGTCACGAGCAGCAGCGCGCCGAGCAGCACGCACGCGATCCGCGCGACGACGGGCGCCGCCGAGAGCGGGATCGCCTGCGTCAGGAAGAAGACCGCGATGTGGGCCATGACGCCCCCGTAGAAGATGTTGCGGGGCTCGACGCGGGCGAGCGCCTCCTCGGCCGGGTTGATCGGGCCGCCGCTGCGGGCCGACGCGCAGAACACGATCAGGCCGAGCCAGGCCACGGCCACCGCGAACTGCGCGCCGATCACCATCGTCTCGGCCGCGGCCGGGGCGGACGCCGCGCGCGTCGCCGTGAACACGGAGAGCGCCGCGAGCAGCGCCGGCGGGAAGAACACGATGCCCCGCACGACAAGGGACGGCAGGTAGACGACCGCCCGGTTCGGGCCGACGCGGTCCTGCACCATCGCGCCCTGGCGCCGGTCGGCCCAGGTGGCGATCGCCGCCATGTTCAGCAGGAACATGATGACGATGAGAATCTTGACGATCGCGAGAGCGAGCTCGACGCTGGTCATGCCGTGGCCTCCGTCTTCTTCGGCTCGACCCGCGCGCCGTCGGCGACGGTCGCCGACGCGGCATGCGCGGAGGGCGCCGCAGCGGGCGCGCCTGCCCCGCCGAGCGCCGCGCCGGGCGGCATCGCGCGGCGGAGCTCGGCCAGGGTCTTCCACCCGGTCTCGTACCCGAGCGTGCGCCCGAGCCGGCCGATGAGCTCCCAGGCCGGGCGCGCGTCGCCGTGCGGGAGCAGCGCCCGCTCGCTCCGCTGCGCCAGGCCCTTCCCGTTCACGTACGTCCCCTCGGCCTCGGCCCAGGAGCACGCCGGCAGTGCGACGCGCGCGGCCTTCGCCAGCGGCCCCTCGTGGGCGGCGATCGTCACCACCCCCTTCAGCCGGGAGAACGCCCGCTGCGCCTCGCCCGCGTCGACCTCGAGGTCCGACCCGAGGGCGACCACGTACGCGTACTGCCCGGACGCGATCCCGTGGAGCAGCTCCGCGACCGGGCGCGGCGGGGTCGCCGCCGCGATCTGCACGGCGCCGCGGGTGTTCGGGTTCTTGTCCTCGCTGATGAGGATCTCGTCGCCCTGGCCGAGCGGCTTGCCCGACACGAAGAAGTCGGTCGCGCCGAGGTACGTCGTGGCGAGGTGGTAGAGGGCGAAGTTGTCCTCGTTCGAGTGCTGCGCCGACAGGACGATCGCGACCTTCGACGGGTCGTCGCCGTGGCCGGCGAGCTGCTCCTTGGCCGCTGCGAGCGCGTCGTCGACGCTCGCGTCGTCGTTGCCGACGAGCGCCGTGAGCAGCCGCCCCTCGACCGCGTGCCGGTACGACAGCATGCCCTCGTCGCACATCCAGTACGTGTTGACCGCCATGTTCTCGCGGGGGCGGTGCCTGTACGGCGTGTTGTTGCGCGGATCGTAGTCGAGGTAGGCGTTGCAGCCCGTCGCGCAGCCCTGGCAGACGGTCCGGGCGCTGCGGAGGAACCAGACCCGCGCCTTGAACCGGAAATCGCGCGACGTGAGCGCGCCGACCGGGCAGACGTGCTCGGTCATGAGCGTGTAGTTGTGGTCGAGCTCGCGCCCCGGCGAGACCGTGATCTCCCCGAGGTTGCCGCGCTCGCGGACGGAGAGCACCGGATCCCGGGCGAGCTCGTTGCAGACGCGGATGCACCGCGTGCAGACGATGCAGCGCTCGGCGTCGTAGACGATGGTCGGGCCGAAGGTGACCGCCTTCGGCTTGTGCACCGGCTCCTGCCGCATCCGCTTGCCCTTGCGCTGGTGCTCCAGCCAGTAGTCCTGGAGGCGGCACTCGCCGGCCTGGTCGCAGATCGGGCAGTCGACCGGGTGGTTCAAGAGCAGGAGCTCCTGCACGGCCGAGCGCGCCTCGGACACGTGGTCGCTGTTGTCGGACAGCACCTCCATGCCGTTCGCGCAGGCCATCTGGCAGGCCGGCTGGAGCTTCGGCTTCGCCGCCGGCACGTAGTCCTGCTTCGCCGGATCCCAGCGGAGGATGTCGAGGCTCATCGCCGGTCTCCCCGGCGGCGGCAGCACCTCGACCAGGCACATCCGGCAGTTGGCGGCGACGCTGAGGCCCGGGTGCCAGCAGTAATGGGGGATGTCGATCCCGGCGCGGTGCGCCGCGCGGATGATCGTGTCACCGCTCTCGAAGGGGATCTCCCTTCCGTCGATCTTGATCGTAGGCATCGTGCTCTCGATTCCCGGCGGGGCCGCTCAGGCCCCCTCTTTTCTTACGTCGATGACGGGAGCGCTCCTCGCGCCGTCGCTAGTGGTCGCACTCCCCGCCGATCATGTTGAGGGAGCCGAAGGTCGGCACGACGTCGGGGATCATCAGCCCGGTGATGAGCTGGGTGAGCCCCTGCGTCGTGGCGAAGCACGGCGGGCGGATGCGGACGCGGTACGGCGTGCCGCTGCCGTCGGACACCAGGTAGAAGCCGAGCTCGCCGTTGCCGGCCTCGGTGTACGAGTAGCACTCGCCCGCGGGCACCTTGATGCCCTCCATCACGATCTTGAAGTGCTGGATGGTCGCCTCGATGGTCGTGTAGACCTCCTCCTTCGGCGGCAGCACGATGCGCGGATCGTCGATGTTGATGGGCCCCTCGTCGGGCATCTGATCGAGCGCCTGCTCGATGATCCTGCCCGCCTGGCGGATCTCCTCCTGGCGGCACATGAACCGGTCGTAGTTGTCGCCCCGCGTCCCGACCGGCACGTCGAAGTCGAAGCGGTCGTAGACCATGTACGGGTTCGCCCGGCGCACGTCGTACGGCACGCCGGTCGCCCTGAGCACGACGCCCGTCCAGCCGAGCGCGAGCGCGTCCTCCTGCGAGATCTGCCCGACGCCGTCGAGGCGATCGAGGAAGATGCGGTTCTTGAGGATGAGCTTCTCGGCGTCGTTGACGAGCGCGAGCACGCGCGCGAGGCCCACGCGGACCATCGCCTTGAAGTCGGCCGTGGGCGGCCGCGCCATGCCGCCGACGCGGCCGAAGCTGTGCGTCAGGCGCGCCCCCGTCTCCTCCTCGAAGATCTCCCAGAAGATCTCGCGCGCGCGGCACAGGTAGAGGAACGGCGTGAAGGCGCCGAGCTCCATGCTCATGGCGCCGCTGCAGATCATGTGATCGCAGATGCGCGCCATCTCGCCGAGGATCACGCGGTAGTACTGGCAGCGCTCGGGGACCGTGACGCCGAGCATCTTCTCGACCGCCAGCGCGAAGCCGACGTTGTTGAGCATCGGCGAGACGTAGTTGAGCCGGTCGACGTACGGGAAGACCTGCGACCACGTGCCGCGCTCGCACATCTTCTCGAAGCCGCGGTGCAGGTAGCCGATCTGCACGTCGGCCTTGTTGATCGTCTCACCGGACAGCTCGAGCACGATGCGCACCGTGCCGTGCATCGCCGGGTGGGACGGCCCCATGTTGAGGAGCATCGGCTCGCTCGGTAGGTCGAGCGCGGCCTCGTCCAGCTCGCGATCCAGGGGTTCCATGGGTCAGCTCCGCTCCTCCAGCGCGCCCGCGCCGATGCCATGCGATTTGCCGTTGCTCGCGGCCTCGTCTCCGTCGATCGACGCCCCCGGGCCGCGCAGCGCAAAGTCGTGCGACTGGCGGCCGAAGCTCATGCCCTCGTCCGGGCCGAACGGCGGCAGCTTGCCGGTGTTCGGCACGTCCCGGAACGGGATGAGCGGCTGGATGCGGTTGGCCGGGTAGTCCTTGCGCAGGGGGTGCCCCTCGAACTCGGGGTACATCAGGATGCGCCGGAGATCCGGGTGCCCCTTGAAGACGATGCCGAGCAGGTCGTAGCACTCGCGCTCGAACCAGTTCGCGCCCTTCCACACCGGGACGATCGAGTCGATCTCGGCGCCGTTGCCCTCCTCGTCGCCGACCCGCGCCTTGATCCGGATGCGGTGGTTGCGCTCGAGCGAGCGCAGGTGGCAGACGACCTCGAAGCGGGGCACGTCGCCGCGCCAGAGGTAGTCGACCGCCGTCAGGTCGACGAACATGTTCATCTGGGTCCGCGGGTCGTTGCGGAGGAACAGGGCGGCGTCGCGCCACACGGCGGGGTCGAGCACCGCCGTGTCGTCGCCGAACTGCGAGTGCGTCTCCAGGACGGCGCCGGGGAACTGCGCCGCGAGGAGCTCGAGGACCTTCTTGCTCATGGCAGGCTCCTCTCCTTGCGCTGGAGGGCGATGAGGGTCTCCGTCGTCTGCGCCGGGTCCTCGCGCGGCTTGACGATCGCCGGCGTGCGATCGCCGCGCGCGATCTTGTCCTGGAGCAGCATGAGGCCGTCGAGCACCGCCTCGGGGCGCGGCGGACAGCCGGGCACGTAGACGTCGCAGGGGATGACCTTGTCGATGCCGGCGACGGTCGTGTAGTTGTCGTAGAAGCCGCCGCACGAGGCGCACGTGCCGAAGGCGAGCACCCACTTCGGGTCCGCCATCTGCTCGTAGATGCGCCGGAGCGCCGGCGCCTGGCGCTGGCTGATGGTCCCCACCACCCAGAGCAGGTCGGCCTGGCGCGGCGAGAAGCGCGGCACCTCGGCGCCGAACCGCGCCATGTCGAAGCGCGGGCTCGCCATGGCCATGTACTCCATGCCGCAGCACGCCGTCACGAACGGGTACTGGAACAGCGAGTACTTCTTCGCCCAGTTCAGCAACGCGTCCACCCGGGTGGTCGCGAAGCCGTGCTCGGAGCCCTCCATCACCCGCGTCGAGGGCCCTCCGGCCTTCACTTCTCCCATTCCAGAGCTCCCTTCTTCCACACGTACACGAGCGCCACGACGAGCATCGCGATGAACGAGCTCATCGTCAGGAGGCCCGTCCACCCGAGTGAGCGGAACTGGACCGTCCACGGGTAGATGAGCACCGCCTCGATGTCGAACACGACGAAGAGGATCGCCGTCAGGTAGAACTTCACGCTTGGCTTGACGAATCGCCCGCCCGTCGAGTCGCTGCCGCACTCGTACGGGATCATCTTCTCGGCCGTCGGGTTCTTCGGGCCGAGCAGCGACGTCAGCGTGAACATCGCGAGCGCGATGATCGCGGCGACGAGAAACAGCAGGAACAGGGGGATGTAGGTGGCCATCGAGAGAGCTCTCCTACGGATCGACCCCGGTGAGGGTCGACCATCTCGCCGAGGCGCGCGGCGTCTCGGGGCGAGACCTCGGGGCCCACGGCCCCGAACCATGC
The DNA here is from genome assembly GCF_051473855.1 of Sorangium sp. So ce375. NCBI lineage: Bacteria > Pseudomonadati > Myxococcota > Polyangiales > Polyangiaceae > Sorangium > Sorangium sp. So ce375. Next base: position 762,298 of record NZ_CP150335.1, on the reverse strand, counting down.
AGTCCAAAAAGGTGAGAGCGACGCGGCGATGCTGCCTGAAACAGCAAAAATCCGAGCGATCCCGGCTTAATCCGCGCCGGATCTAGTCGGCCGCCGCGGGGGTGTCAATGGAGGCGGTCGGTCAACCGGTGGGCAGCGGTCGGTCATCGGTCAACAACGCGCGCGCCGCAATCCTAGGAGCGGCTCGCGGCCAGGACCAGCCCTCGCCACGCGGTGAGCGCCGTCCCCAGGCTGGCCTCGATCTCCCGGATCTCCTCCACCATGTCGGCGTCCGCCACGCCCACGCTCCTCGCCTCGCGGACGCAGGCGAGCGCGGCGACGAACTTCTTGCGCTGCACGAACGCCCTCGCGAGCAGCGGCCAGATCTGCTTCGGCGGGGCCCCGAGGTTGGCGGCGCGCCGGAGCGGGCCGATGGCCTCGCCGGCCCGTCCGTCGTCGAGCATGGCCTCGCCCAGCCGGCGGAAGATGTCGCCGGCCGCGGCCCCGTCGTGCGCGTACTGGACGGCGAGGCGCATGACCTCCTCGCCCTGGTGCTCCTCGCCGAGCTTGACGCACGCGGTGCCGAGGAGGCCGAGGCCCTTGGCGATCAGGCTGCGGGCGTCCGGCGTGAGCATCTGCCCCTCGGGCGTGCGCAGGAAGATCGCGAGCGGGGCCGGCCAGGTGCCGAGCAGCTGGATCACCTTCGGGAAGTCGCCGCGCTGCGAGGCGACCTCGGCCTCGGCGACCTTCGTGAGGTCGATGGCGGAGCGCGCGCCGGCCGACGCGCGCTCGAGCTCGTCGCGCACGTGCGAGCGGATGCGGGCGCGGAACTCGTTGAGCTCGTGGGTCTCCTCGATGCCGTCGCGCAGGAGGAGGAGGCGCGAGGTCTTCCCCTCGACGGCGAGCTTGCGCAGGCTGTAGCCGTAGAGCGGGGCGAGCAGCAGGTAGCGGACGCCGATGTGGAGCTGGATGCCCTCGAGGTCGGTGTCCCGCTCGGGGGCGGGGGGCGTGGTGTCCTCCGTGAGGAGGGCGCCGACGAGGCGGTGGCGGAAGTCCGCGAGCGTGAGCCGCTGGACGTCGCCGTCGATATCCTCCTCGCCCGGCGGCGCGATAACGAAGTCGACCAGGGTGTTGTCCGGGTTGCGGCGGTCGACGGTGAGCGCCGTGATGCGGGCGCCCGTAATCATCGAGAAGGCAAAGAACGCTTCGCCCACGATCTCGCAGAGCGCCTGAAAGCTGCCGATGCCGTCGCCTATACGCTCGAACCAGCCGTCAGTCCGAACGGCATCGAGGGAGAACACGCGTTCCTTTGGCATGGTTCGACCCGGATCACAGGGGCGCGTCCCGGATGGCGGGCGCACGTCCCAAGGGGGCCGAGACTCGCACGGGCGGGCGCCGCCCTCAAGAAAACTCCTAGGGCGTACGCTTCATCGCGCCGCCGTCGCCCGCGGTCGCCCGCGTCGCCCGCGTCGCCCGCGGCGCGCACCGACGAGAGCGCCGGCCGGCGTCCATCGCTCCACGCCGGTCCCACCTGCCCCCACGCGCGCCGATCCCCGCCCCGGCCCCCCCTGGCCGGGTCCGCGCAGCGGCCGACCAGTCCCAGCGAACCGCGCCCGGCTCAACGCAGGGCGGCGATGTGGAGGGTGAGGCTGCCGGAGGAGGATGCCCGGCTGTCGCCGACGATCGTGATCACCTGCCCCTGGGCGAGGGTCACCGTCACACGCGAGGTGGCCGCGCCGGGCGCGTTGTCGTTGCACGCGAGCTCGGGGCCCGAGCAGCCGTCGCCATCGTGCACGTGGAGGACGGTGTCGAACGTCGACGACAGCGTGTCGATGACGTAGGTCCCGGCCGCCGGCGCGGTGAAGCGATAGACCCTGTCGTTGCCGCTCGACGTGGTGCAGCTCGGCGTGGCGGAGTTCGGCTGGTTCAGGGTGGAGCCCGTCACCTCCTGCGGGACCGTCGAGCCGAGGTCGACGGGGTTCGCGCAGGTGGCGACGCCTTCGAACAGGCTGATGCCGAGCGTGAACGTGCCCGCGGCCGTGGGCCCGGCGCCATCGACGATGACGACGGTCTCCTGCCCCGCGGCGAGCGGCACCACGACCCGCGACTGGACCCCCGTGTTGTTGTCGTTGCAACCGAGCACCACCCCGCCGCACGTGCCGGCGTGCACGTGGACGAGCGTGTCAAAGCTCGATCCGAACGTATCGAAGACATACAGCCCATCGGACGGCGCCCTGAAGCTGTACGCCGTCTCGGCGCCGCCGACCTTGCCGCACGGAGCGGCCACAAAGTCGCTGCGATCGGCGGTCGTCCCCGTCACGATCTGCGGGACGACCGACTCCAGCGCGTTCGCCGGGCACGGGGGCGCGGGGACGCCGCTCACGTTGAGCTTGTAGGCGCCGGACTTCAAGGCCGCGCCGTCCACGACCACGACCGCGGTCTGCCCCGCCACGAGCGGCGTGGACACCTGCGACCACGACGCGCCCGCCGTGTCGTCGTTGCACCCCAGCAACGCGCCCGTGCAGCTGCCGTCGTGAACGTGGAGCGCCGTGTCGAAGGCCGAGCCGAGCGTATCGAATGTATACCGGCCGGTGATGGGCGCCGTGAAGCTGTAGCTGACCTCGGGGGCAGTGCCCGCAGCGCAGGCCGCCTGGACGGTGTTGTCGAGGCCTGACGTGTGGCCCGTCACCGTCTGCGGGTAGGTGGACTCGAGATCCAGCATCGGGCACGCGGGCGGCGCCCACTCGGCGACGTTCAGCCTATAAGGCCCGCTCGCGCCCTCGAAGCCATCGACGATCGCCACGATCTCCTGGCCGGCGCGGAGATCCACCACGGCGCGCGACTGCGCTCCTTCTCGCGAGTCGTCGGAGCAGGCGAGCACGTCACCATCACACGTGCCCTTCCGCAGCTCCAGGATCGTGTTGAACCCGGAGCCGAAGGTATCGAATACATACTTCCCGTCCGCCGGCGCCGTGAAGGCATAGCTCGCGTCGGGGCCGTTCGGCTGGCCGCAGCTCGGCGTGACCACGTCGCCGAGGAGCTCGGTGTTGCCGGTGACGGTGCTCGGGAGCGCAGCGCCGAGTTTCTCCTTCGCGCAGACCGGCGGCCCGGCCTTCGCCATGTTGAGCGTGAAATCGCCTTCCACCCCGTCGAAGCCGGTCACGACGATGAGCACCGGCTGGCCCGCGTCGAGGACCGCGCGGACCCTGGATTGGCCGACCCCGGCGTCGATGTCGTCGTTGCAGGCGAGCTGGGCGCAGGTGGTCGCTCCCAGCACCCCGATGGCCGTATCGAAGGCGGACCCGACGGTGTCGAGCGTGTATGTCCCCGCCTCGGACGGCGTGAAGCGATAGACCCGCTCCGACGAGCCGGCGGCCACGCACGCGAGGTCGTAGTTCGTCTCGCCGCTGATGGTCGTCCCCGTCACCGTCTGCGGGAACCTATCGCCGAGCTCGTCGTACGTGCCGACGACGCACGTGCAGGCGCCTGCCTGGCAGAACGCCCCTCGCTCGCACGCGACGCCGCAGGCGCCGCAGTGCAGCTGGCTCGTCTGCAGATCGGCGCACGAGCCATCGCAATCCATGAGACCGGCGGGGCAGGCGCAGGCGCCGCCCTCGCAGAGCTGGGCGGGCGCGCAGCCGTTCTTGCAGCGGCCGCAGTTGAGCCTGTCGCTCAGCACATCCACGCAGGCGCCGTCGCACTCCGTGAGATCGCCGGCGCAGGCGCAGGCGCCGCCCGCGCAGACGTGCCCCATCGGGCACTTGACGCCGCAATCGCCGCAGTTCCCTGGGTCGGTCTCGAGGTTCACGCATTTGCCAGAGCAGTCGGTCTGGCCTTCTCTGCACTCCTCCTCGCCCCCCACGCCCTCTCCGATACCGCTGCCGGCGCCGCCCTCGCCGCCGCCGCCCTCGCCGCAGCGGCCCTCCACGCAGAGCTGCCCCTCTTCGCAGGCTTCGCCGCACGCGCCGCAGTGCGCGGGATTGGCCTCCAGCTCCACGCACTCATCACCGCACCGCGACAGCCCATCGGCGCACTTGCTCGACGAGCTCGGGCCCTCGGCGCAAGACGCCGCGAGGACGACCCCCGCGGCCAGGAGCAGCGCAGCGGACGACAGGGCAGGCCTGGGGCGCAATCCGGATCTGTTCATAGCCATCCTTCGGGGGTGCCTGGCCGTTCGAGGCAAGCGGATAACGAGGCGCGCGCCAGGATACGCCTACGGCCCACGTATCCGCAACCGGCGGGGGCGCTCGAGCAGCGCGAGGTTCGGCTCGCTTCGCAGAGGTCGCGCCGCGGCCCGCGCCGCGCCGCGGAGAGGCGCCCTCGCGGGCGCGAAGCGACAGACACCGTCGGCAGATCGGCTCCAGGGCACATGCAGCGTGGACTCAAGGCCTGGCGATGTTCAGCGTGAAATCGCCCGACGCTCCATCAACCCCGTCGACGACCACGGTGATGACCTGACGGGCGGCGAGCTCGAGCTCTACCCTCGACGCTCGTGAGCCGGTGATGTCGTCGTTGCACTTGACCTCATTGCCGCTGCAGCCGGCCGTGTGGACATGAAGGACGGTATTGAAAGACGAACCGACGGTGTTGATGATATAGGTGCCGCGGACCGGGGCAGTGTAGGTGAACACCGTCTCCGGAGACGACGCCGACGTCGCGGAGACGCATTTCGGCCTCACCGCGTCGGGTTGACCGCGCGTGGTGCCGGTCCTGGTGACCGGCAGGCCCGCTCCGAGGTCGATCGCCGTCGCGCAGGTCCCCGGACCGGTGAACCGGTCCACCTGGAGCACGTAGTCGCCGGAGCTCGTGCCGCGGCCATCGACGACGACGAGGACGGTCTGACCGGCTGCCAGGCGGAGGGTGACGCGCGACTGCTGGCCGTCCGTGTTGTCGTTGCACCCGAGCGGCATCCCCGAGCAGCTCTCATTCAAGACCTGGAGCACGGTGTCGAAGGTCGATCCGAACGTATTGAAGATGTAGAGCCCGTCCGCCGGCGCGGTGAAGCGGTAGATCATGTCGGGAGCATTCGAGAGACCGCAGCTCGGGCGAACGGACTCGGGCCGATCCACGGTGCTCCCCGTCACGATCTGCGGGACGACAGAGCCGAGATCGATCGCCGTCGAGCAGGTCCCGCCGCCGGAGAACGGCGCGATGGTGAGCGTGAAATCGCCCGACGCGTCCGCGGACCTGCCCTCCACGAGGAGGATGACCGTTTGCCCCTCGTCGAGGTCCAGCGTCAGCCGCGACTGCTCGCCTCCCGCCGCGTCGTCGTTGCACGCGAGCGCGTCCCCGGAGCAGCTGCCGTCGAGAACGGAGAGGACCGTGTTGAAGCTCGATCCGAACGTATCGACGACGTACGTGCCGGCCGCGGGCGCGGTGAAGCTGTAGGTCACCTCGCCGGCGCCGGTGCTTCCGCAGCTCGGGTGCAGGATATCGACCGCCTCCGCGGTGGTGCCCGTCACGGTCTGAGGCGCTGTCGACCCGAGATCGATCAGCGGGCACGGAGGGACGATGGTCTGGCTCACGTTGAGCTTGAAATCGCCCGAGGTGACTGCGGAGTAGCCGTCCACGACGGCGATGATGGTCTCCCCCTCGTCGAGCATCAAGCTCACCTTCGATTGCAGGCCAGACGTGTCGTCGTTGCACGCGAGGCTCTCCCCGCTGCACGTCCCCGCGTGGACGTGCAGGACCGTGTCGAAGGAGGAGCCGAAGGTATCGAAGGTGTAGAGTGCGGTCGCCGGCGCGGTGAAACCATAGGTGACCTCCGGGCCGCCGCCGTTGGCGCAGGGCGACGGGAGGATGCTCACGCGATCCAGGACGGCGGTGGTGCCCGTCACCGACCGTGGAAACGTGGCGCCGAGCGTGAACTCCGGACACGAAGGCGGCATGTACTCGGTGACGTTGAGCGTGAACGGCCCGGATCCGCCGTCGATGCCGTCGACGATCACGACCACCGTCTGACCCGCGGTGAGGCTCGTGACGAGGCGCGACGTCTCGGTGTCCGTGGCGTTGTCGTTGCAGGAGATCAACGAGCCGGTGCAGGACCGGCGCAGCTCGAGGACGGTATCGTACGAGGAGCCGGCCGTGTCGAAGATGTACCTGCCGGCGCGCGGCGCGGTGAACGTGTAGCTCGCGTCGGGCGTGTCGATCGAGCCGCAACGCGTCGACATGCCGTCGCCGAGCCCCCAGGTGTCGCCCGTGATCCTCTGCGGGAGCGTCGACGGGATGCTGCCGAGCGGGCACGCCGGCGGCGCCACCCGGTCGAGGCGAAGGGCGAAATCGCCTTGCGCGCCGTTGTAACCCGAGACGACGACGAAGACGCTCTGCCCTTCCTCGAGGACCACCGAGGTGCTGCCCGTATCGGCTCCCCCGCCATCGTCATTGCACGCCAGCTCCTCGCAAGCGTCGAAATCCAGGACGGCGATGGCGGTGTCGTAGCTCGATCCGGCGGTGTCGAACTTGTACCTGCCGGCCTCCTCGGCCGTGAACCGGTAGACGAACTCGGACGAGCCGGCGGCCATGCAGGTGAGCGAGAAATAGGTCTCCGCGCCGACCGTGGTGCCCCTCACGAGCTGCGGGACCGTCGAGCCGATGTCCTCGTAGTCGCCGGCGGCGCAGGTACACGCGCCCTCGTGGCAGAACAGCCCCGGGGCGCACGCCGCGCCGCACGCGCCGCAATGCGCCGGGTCGGCGGTCAGATCGACGCACTTGCCGTCGCAGACCGCGAAGCCCTCGTTGCAGACGCACGCCCCCTCGGTGCACGTCTCGCGGAAGGCGCACCGGGCCTCGCAGCTCCCGCAATGCAGCGGATCGCTCTCCAGGTCCACGCAGGCGCCGCCGCACTCGGTGAGGCCGGAGTCGCAGCGGCAGGCGCCGCCCTCGCACAGCTGCCCGACCGTGCATTCCTTGCCGCAGCCCCCGCAATGGTGGACGTCGACGCCGATGTCGACGCACGCGCCGCTGCACGCCACGAGGCCGGAGGCGCACAGCTCGCCGCTCGCGCCGCCCGCCGAGGCGGCGTCCGCGCCCCCCGCTCCGCCCCCGCCGCCCCCGCCGCCCCCGCCGTCCCCGACGCACGCGCCCGCCTCGCACCGCTGCCCGCTCGTGCAGACGCCGTCGCAGCCGCCGCAGTGGTCCGGATCGGCCCGCGTGTCGGTGCACTTTCCCCCGCACGGCGTAAGGCCGTCATCACACGACACGGCGTCCTCGTCCCCGGCCGCGCAGGACGCGGCGAGGGCGAGGAGGGCCGCGACCGTCAGCCAGAGCGCCATCGACGACAGCTCGACTCTGGCGCGCAATCCGGGGTGACTCATGAACATCCTTCTGCGGACACGCCGGCCACCGTGGGGCTCCGAGAGATCCGGCATCGAGGATACGCCTCTTCGCTTTCGCTCTGCAATCATGGATCACCGCACTTCGACGCGAGTTCGTTCGACCTCAGCGCGACTGGATGCGTGAACGCGACCGGATGAGGTGGAGCGCACCGGCCTTGGCGCAGCGCGCGGCCCGGCGCGCGCCACGAGGAGAGGAGCGGCCTCTCCAAGGGTGAATGAGCCGTCCGCGAGGGCCGCAGGCGTCAGGCGGCCGGGAGATCCGGCAGCGGAGCGGCCTCGTCGGATGTCGGCTGACGCGCGTGGATGGCCTCCAGCGCTGGAGCGCCCACCTCGGGCCCCGGCGCGTCTTCGGGCTGCGGATCCGGACCGAGGAAGCGAGCGATCGGCTCGAAGAGCTCGACACCGGTATAGGCGCCCACAGCCAGATCTCCGTGGCCGTAATCTTCCCGTGCCCCGAAGTCGCGCCCGAGCACGAGGAAGCGCTTCGGCGTCTCCGGGCGGTCACGTCCCCACGCGTCGAAGGCCGCGCGCACCGACGAGGCGGGGGCGATCCTGTCGGCGCTGCCCGCGATGAACAGGGCCGGCGCCGCGACCGACGCGAGGCCGTCCAGGACTCTCTCGCCGTCCACGCGGATCTCCCCGTCGCTGGCCATCCAGCCGGCGAAGTCCGCGTTCAGCGCTGCGGGGATGTCTTCGATGCAGTTGACGAGCGCGAGCCGCGTGACGCCGGGAGGCACGTTGCGCGGATTGGCCACGGCGTGGTGGATCGGCGTCGGCAGCCACTCCGAGGCGAACGCGACGCTGCGTGCCATGAAGCGGAGCGGGACGCCCGGCAGCAGCCGGCCCGGCAGGAAGCGCATGAGGCGCACGGGCGTGGTGAGGCGGCCCGGCGAGCCGACGATGACGACGCGGCGGACCCGATCTCCGGGCACGCTCCGGCCCAGCGCGGCATAGAGCAGCATCCCGCCCATGGAGAAGCCCACATAATCGAGCGAACGGGCGCCGGTGCGCTTCAGGATCGCCTCGAAGGCGCACGGGAGATCGTACTGGACCATGGCCGAGAACCGGACGCCGCGCCGCTCGGCACGTGTGAGGAGGCGGCCGCTGCGCAACGTCAGCAACCAGACGTCGCGTCCGAGCGTGGCGAGGTGACGAGCCAGCGAGTAATCGGGGTGGATGTCCTGGTTCCTGTGGTTCGCCGCGATCCCGTGGACCAGCAGGATCGGCGGCAGATCCGGCTGCACCTCTGCGCCGCTCGGGCACGGGACGCGGCGGATCTCGATCGGCGCACCATCCTCGGTCCTCAGGACCTCTTCCACGCTGTACTCGAGCGGCAGGGTCAGCCGCTTGACCCAGTAAAGGAGGTGCGCCCAGAGCGCGATCGCCGCCACCACAGCGAGCGCCAGCGCCACCAGGAGATAAGCCCCGAATGTCCAGACCATACGTTCAATCTACCTGCTGGCGCCGCTTCCGCATGCGAGCAACCTCGACATTCTTTTACACCAAGGAGGACGGAACACAGGCCAGCCGCTCGTCGAGGCTGCAACCCGGTTCGCTCGTCTGGAGGATCATGAATCCGTGCAAACAGCACGTTTCACGATCATCTCCTGCAGCGCGTGAAAAAGTCACACAGCGTTCCGGAATCGACTCCGCCGCACCGATCAGGACAGCGTGCTCGTCGACTGCCTCTGGCGGAAACGCACGTTGGCAACGGCTCGTTTTCACGGCGGTTCGCGTCGCGCAAGGACATGCCCGTGTGCCCGGGCCTACCGCGGTGCGAGATCGAGATCTCCAGCACAGGCGTGCACAAAAGTTCCAGATCCGCCGCCCCGGAACGTGGCATGCGCGTCGCATCGGCCAAGGCGAGGAGAGAGAGCTGGCAAGGGTCCCGTAAGCATCCCGGGAACGGGGGCACGGTACGAAGAACGCCGCAGCAGAGCTCGGGGGGGCTCGGTTGCGGCGCTCTTCGTGCCGTGCTGCCGTGCCGAACGGTCGAGCGCAACCGCGCACCGGAGCGGCGAGAACCGAAGACAAAATGAAAAAAGCGCCTCGCGGACCTGGGGGGGGAAGGTCTCCGCGACGGCGCTCGACTGCTCTTTTGCAGGCCCTGTGCCGCTCCTCCCGAATCAGGATTTCGAATACTTATAGCCCACCGCACCAGCCGTCGTTTCACTTCTGCAAATTAAATTTGCAATCTGATTCAAACTCGAAGGACTCCATGTTCTCGATCTGATCAGGTACGTGATTGTTCCGGACGGAAATCTGTCGTGTGTGGCGTGTTCACTTGTCCCAGTGACGGCAGACCGGCTTCACGCCGCACCCCTCGCAGCGGACCGGATCGCGCCGCGACGGGCATTGCTGGAGCATGCCGAGGTGGCAGAGGGCGAAGTCGTACTTGACGGGGTCGGCCGGATCGAAGCCGCGGAGGGCCGCGGTGATCTCCTCTGCCGTCCTCCAGGTGGCGCCCCTTCGGTCGGTGAGCCCGATGTTGTAGCCGAGCTTCTCGATGTGGGTGTCGACAGGGATGAGGAGGGCCGACGGCGGCACGGGCCACAGGCCGAGGTCCACGCCGTCGGCGGGGCGGATCATCCACCGCAGCAGGAGCATGAGCCGCTTGGCGGCGCTGCCCTTCTCGGGGTCGGGGAGGATGTGGGCTGCTCCGCGGTCGTCTGGACGTCGATCGAGGCCGCCCGCGCGCCGGATCGCCCGCACCCAGGCCCCGAGGGCCTGGCGCAGGTCGTGGCACCGCGAGAGCTCGGCCGCGAAGGCCGCGCCGAGCGAGCCCGAGGCCCGCTGCACCCGGCGCGCGCCGACGATCAGCGCGGCGAGGTCGCGATCGCGGTAGATCCGGTGCCGGAAGCCGCGCAGCCGCGCCGAGACGACCCGGGCGTCGTCGGCCGTGAGCGCGATGTCGGGCCCGAGCCGGTCGAGCGCCTCACCGATCTTGGCGTGCAGCGCCTTCACGTTGCCGAAGGCGAGCGACGCGGCGATGAGCGCCACGAGCTCCTGATCGGCCGGGTCGGTGTAGCGATGGACGAAGGACACGGGATCTCGGGCGCGGCGCTCCTCGACGGCGCACCGCGCGCGCACCCCGTCGAGCGCCGCCTTGACCGCGGCGCTCCGCGCGGAGTCCCTCGGCTCGGGCTCCACGTTGCGCGCGGCGTCCCTCCGCTGGGGCTCCGGCTTGCGCGCAGCGCTCCGCGCGGCCTCTCTCCGCTGGGGCGCCGCCTTGACCGGGGCGCCCTCCGGCCGGGGCGCCGCCTTGACCGGGGCGCCCTCCGGCCGGGGCGCCGCCTTACCGCTCCCGCGCGCCCTCACGGCGCCCCCGTGTCCGGCGCCGGCTCGGCGGCGAGCGGCTCGGGCTTCGCGGCGCCCTCCGGCGCCTCCCGGTCGTGCTCCAGCGCGGGGAGCGACACGACGAAGGCGCTGCCGCGCCCGTCGTCGGTCAGCGGGCTCTCGACCCGCACGGCGCCGCCGTGGCTCTCGGCGATGTGCTTCACGAGCGCGAGCCCGATCCCGCTGCCGCGCACCTGCCGCTCGCTCGCTCGCCGCCCGCGCGCGAAGCGCTCGAAGATGTGCTTCTGCTCGTCGGGATCGATGCCCGGCCCGCGGTCGCTCACCCGGATGGCGACCCGCCTCGCCTTGCGCGTGAGCGCGGAGAGGCGCCCGCCGCCGCCGCCCTCGACCTCCACCGCGACGGCGACGCGGCCGCCGTCCTTCGCGTACTTGAGCGCGTTGTCGAGCAGGTTCACGAGGGCGAGCTCGAGCGCGCGCGCGTCGATGAGCGCCTCGGGCAGCCCCTCGGCGATCGTGAGCTCGACGGTCATCTCCTCGCGCTCGGCGCGGTAGCGGTACATGTCGACGGCGCGCGCCGCCACATCGGCGACGCTCCCGCGCGCGAACTCGTAGGCGGCCTTGCCCCGCTCGACGCGGGCGAAATCGAGGACGTTCTCGATGAGCGCGGTGAGCCGCTCGCTCTCGCTCACGATGATCTGCAGGTACTGGCGGCGCTTCTCGTCGTTGGGCACGCGGTCGCCGAGGAGGAGCTCGCCGAACATGCGGACCAGCGAGAGCGGCGTCTTGAGCTCGTGGGACACGTTCGCGACGAAATCGCTCTTCAGCGCCGCGAGCCGCCGCTCGTTCACGGAGGCGAGCACCACGATCGCGAGCCCGGCCAGCGCGACAAGGGCCGAGAAGCCGACCATCAGGATCTCGATCAGGCGCTGCCGCTCGACCTTCTCGCCGAGCTCCTCGGCCGTGGTGAGCGCCATCTGGAGGCGCCAGTTGTAGAGCGTGGTCGGGAACGGCCGCCCGACGGTGAACTCGCCGCCGATGATGGGCGGGCCGAACACGATGCGGCCCTCCTCGTCGATGACGTTCATCCGGCTCTTCTCGCGATCGAGGTCGCGGAAGAGCCGGGGCATCACCTCGTGGACCAGGCGCGGCACCTCGTGCCACGCGACGATGAGGCAGCGGTGCCCCATGTGCTCGCGCTGCCAGTAGCTCACGAGCAGGCTCTGCTGATCGATGACGTGGTGGAGGTGGCGCAGCTCGGTCGTGTCGTCCGAGAAGTTCATCTGCGGCAAGAGGCGCGAGAGCAGGAGCTTGCGGAACGCGTCGTCCTCCCGCCCGGACGCGCCGCGCGAGGCGAACGCGAGCACGTCGTGGGCCTCGTGGTCCATGTCGAGGACCAGGATGGCGCGCACGGTCGGCGTCTCGCGGGCCGCCGTGGGGAGCCACCTCCGGGCGATGACCGAGAGGTTCGCCACGTCGACGTGCGCGGCGACGACGTTGTCCTGGGCGATGATCAGCTTGTCGAGGCGGTCGACGCGCTCGTCGGCGAGCGTGAGCGTCGCGTCGAAGACGGTCTGCTGCCGCGCCTTCTCGATCTGCAGCGTCGTGCGCAGCGCGATCCCTCCGAGCACGAGCACCGCGACGACGATGGCGGGGACGAGGGCGAAGTACGGGACGCGATGGCGCTGCCCGGCGGAGGGGAGGAGGTCCATCGCGCGGCCCCGCTAGCGGGCGGCCTTCTTCGTCCCTGCAGTCACGAGGCCGGGATCGAGGACGACGCCGCGCGCCCCGACGAACTCCGCGAACTGCTGGCCGATGTACGTGAGCGCGTTGCCGTCGCTCTCGGAGAAGGGCCTTCCATCGAGCGGATTGCCGATCTCGAGGAGGCCGAGGTAGCGGCCCGCGAGCTCGACGGGGGCGCAGATGACGCTCCGGAGCTCGACGCCGATCGCCTTCCAGCGCTCGTCCATGGCGCGCTCGTCCTTCGACGCGTCGGGCACCACGACGGCGCGCCTCGACCGCATCGCGGCGAGCGGGAGCGGCGCCCGCTCGGACAGCCTGGCGAGGAGCGCGCTCTTGCCGCCGTACTGCCGGACGACGACGAACTCGCGCCGGTTGATGTCGAACAGCGACACGAGGCCGAGCGCACACGGGATCTTGTCGAGCGTGAGCGCGAGGATGAAGTCTGCGCCGGCGAGGGTGTCCTGGAGGAAGTGCAGATCGCTGCACGCCTCGAACAGCTCGGCGATGAGGTCGTCGCCGGAGAGGCGCCCGTTCTTGGGAGGAAAGGAGGAGCGCCGCCGCGGCGGCGGGGCCGGCGTGGGAGCAGGGGCATCGAGCGGCTCCGGAACGAGCTCGAGACGGGGCAGCGCGCCCTGCTCGCCGGACGGCGCGGAGAGCAGCACCACATCGGCCGACGGCGCGACGGCCGGCCGCGGCACGTCCGCGGGCGGCGCGGCGTCCGCAGACGCCGTGGCCGGCGGCGCAGCAACCGGCGGCGCAGCGTCCGCAGACGCCGTGGCCGGCGGCGCAGCAACCGGCGGCGCAGCGTCCGCAGACGCCGTGGCCGGCGGCGCAGCAACCGGCGGCGCAGGGTTCGCAGGCGGCATGGCCGGCGGCGGTGTGGTGCCGCCGGTGCGCGGGCGGAACTGGATCTCGGGCTCGGCCGAGCGCCAGTCTTTCCAGGCGAGGGTCGCGAGCGGGCCGCGCTGAGGCCGGCCGTCGAAGACATGATCGAACACGGCGATATGGATGAACTTGCCCGGGCGCGCGTCGTCGATGAGCTGCCGTGCGTGCTCGAGCCGGTCGACAAGCAGCGCGCCGACGAGATCGCGCGGGGTGCCCGTCGCGACCGCATAGACGAGCTCTCGGTAGGTGAGCGGCGAGCGATCGGACGGATTCTCCTCGCGCTGCGAGACGAGCTTGTAAGGCGGCAGCGCCGCGGGCGCTCGCTCCGGCGCGGCGGGTCGCTCCGGCGGCGCGTCCCGCCCCGGCGCGGCCTCCGCGCCTTTCGCCGGCTGTGCCGGGGCGCCCGCCTGCTCCGGGACGAGGAGCGCGGTCCCCATCGAGATGAACGGAACCGTGGCCGCGACCGGGCGCTTCCCGGGGAGACGCCCCGCAGGATCGGCCTGCCTGGGAGAAGCCGCCCCGGCCGGCGAAGCGCCCGCTGGAGCGTCCGTCCCATCCGTCAGCGCCGCGTCATCCGGCGCGCGCTGCACGACGTACCGCACGCGCGTCGCCGGATCGATCGCTCGGTAGCCGCTCTCCAGCAGATCGATGGAGAAATTGTTGAGCGGGCCCCCATCGCCGCGGAGCGCCCGGGCCTTCTGCAGCGCGGGCTGCCACTGCGGGGCCTCGACGCACACCTTCCTGCTCGGCGGTGCGTTCTGGCCTAACGATGAGATCTCGACGAACCAACGCATCGTTTGCGGTTCCAATCCGCGCTGGCGCTGACTGGGTCGCGCGCTCTGGCGCGAACATCGTTCTACTCGACGCGCGCGAGAGGGGTCAACGCGCAGACCGCACGGGGAGCGCGCCGGGAGCGCGCGGACCCCTTTGGAGGATGGCGCGAAATGTTCTCAACCGGGACCGGCAAGAAGAATCGGGCCTGTCCTGAAATCATACCGCCCGTGCGGCGAGGCGCCGCGGACGAACCCGTTCGTCCACTGAACGGCCGCCGGGTGTCCCCCGTGGCAGGAGGTCCCCCGCTGCCGATCCGCGCCATCGCGCTGAAAGGGGCCACTCCGCCTCGCTCGTCGCCACGCGATCCGCCGTTCCCTTCGCGGGCGGGATACCGGTCCTACATCCGATCCAGCCCGGGGGACGATCCGGGAGGCCCGACTTTGTAACTCCCCACGTGCGCTGATCCACCCCTGCGGGGGCCGCGCACGCTCGCTATTGGGTCCGCAGGATGATGTGGAAGCCGAACGGCGTCTCCACGACCCCGCTCAGCGCGCCGACAGCGGTGTTCTCCACCGCCCGCTCGAACTCGGGCACCATCATACCCTTCCGGAACGTGCCGAGATCGCCGCCGCGCGCGCGGGCAGACGGCTCGTCGCTGTACTGGGCCGCGAGGTCCTCGAACCTCGCCCCCCGCTGCGCCCTCACGAGCAGCTGCTCGGCAAGCACACGCGCCTCGTCCCGCGTGCGAACGATGTGCGCCGGGGCCCGTCGTGCTCCCACATACATGATGAGCAGGTGCTTGGCCCCCATCTGGCCGGCCGTTGCAGGCGGCTGGGCCGGCGTCGGCTGCGCTGCTCCTGGCTGGGCCGGCGTCGGCTGCGCTGCACCCGGCTGGGCCGGCGTCGGCTGCGCTGCACCCGGCTGGGCCGCGGGCTTGCCCGCGCCGTGGAGCGACTCCTTCGTGGGGGGATCGTGCGGGCCGAGCGCCCTGTCGACGAGCTGCTTGAAGCGCGCGGTCGGCAGCGCGCCGCTGAGAAAGTAGTCGTTGATGGCGAAGGACGGCGTGGCGGCGATGTGCAGGCGCTCGGCGAGCTTCTGGTCCGCCTCCACCGCCGCGCGGTGCGCTCCCGAGTCGAGCGCGGCGCTGAACTTCGCCACGTCGAGGCCGACCGCGGCCGCGTGGCGCTCGAGCGCCTCGCGGCCGAGCCCGTTCTCGGACTGATCCTCCCACAGGCGCTGCGCCATCGCCCAGAAGCCCGCCTCGCCCTTCTGCCGGAACGCCTCGATCGACGCCTCGGCGGCGAGGGGCGCCCGCGTGTGGAAGGGGAGCGGCAGGTGCCTGAAGACGACGCGGACCTTGCCCGGATAAGCGGCGAGGATCTCGTCGATCGTGGGCTGGACGCGCTTGCAGAAAGGGCACTGGAAGTCGGCGAACATCTGGATCGTCACCTTCGCGCCGGGCTTCGCCCCCTTGCCGGGGTTGTCCCTGGTCGGCGCGGGGACGAGGATCCGCTCGGGCGCGTTGCCAGCCCTCGCCTCCTTCTGCAGCGCGTCGTAGACCTTCCCGGGCGGCGTGCCCGCCGCGACGAGCTTCGCTGCGAGCGCGAGCTGCTCGTCGATGAGGGCCTCGAACCTCTCCGCCGGCTGGGCGCCGGCGAGCCGCCTGCCGTTGATGAAGAAATAAGGCGTCCCCGTCGCCTGGAGATCCTGGGCGAGGCGCTGATCGCGCTCGATGCGCGCCGCGTGTCGCCGGGCGGCGATGGCCCTCTGCGCGCGGGCCGCGTCGAGGCCCAGCGACGTCGCGTGCGCCGCGAGGTCTGCATCCTCGAGGCCCCCGGTCTTCAAGAGCTCGCACGCCTTCCAGAACGCCGCGTCGCCCTTCTGCGCCTTGGCCTCCAGCGCGAGCTCTGCGGCGGGCTCGGCCCGCTTGTGGAAGGAGAGCGGGTTGTGCTTGAAGACGACGCGCAGCTGAGCGCCGTACTTCTTTTCGAGGCCGTCGACGGTCGCGGCGACCTTGCGACAGAACGGACACTCGAAGTCAGAGAACATGACCAGCGTGACCGGCGCGCTCGGGTTGCCCCGGATCGGCGACCCGTCGACAGGCACCTTCCACACGATCGTGTCCTCGGGGGCCGGCGGCGAGGGCGGCTTCGGGGCCGGAGCGCGCGCCTTGTTCTGCTCGGACAGGGCCGCGTAGATGCGCTCCTGAGGGACGCCGGTCCGCCGGAGCTCTTCGGCCGCCCGGAGCTGCTCGTCGACGATGGGCCGGAGCTCGTCGATGGGCCGCGCCCCGCTGACGAACACCCCGTTGACGAAGCTCGCCGGGGTCCCCCGGACGCCTGCGGACTGGCCGGCCTCGAGGTCCCGATCGATCTTCGGCGCGTGCCGCTGCGCCTCGAAGGACGCTCGGAACGCCGCCTGATCGGCGCCCGCCTCGGCGGCCCACGCCTCGAACGACTCCGGCGTGAGCGAGCGCTGGTTGGCGAAGGCGAGCTGATGAAACTTCCAGAACGCCTGGGCCCCGCCGAGCCGGAACACCGTCTCGGCCGCCAGGTGCGCCGGGCGCGCGTTCTTGTGGAACGCGAGCGGGAAGTGCTTCCAGACGATGCGCAGCCGATCGGGGCCGTAGGCCTGCTTCAGCTGCTCCAGCGTCGCCATGTACCTGGACGTGAAGGGGCACTCGTAATCGCCCCACACCACGAGGGTGACCGGCGCGAGCGGCTCACCCCACCACGGATCCTCGCGGGTGACGGGCACGGCGGTGCCCGGCTCCGGCTCGGGATCGGCCGCTATGACAGCGGCCGGCGCGGCGAGCGGCGGGAGGACCACAGTCTTCGGCGGCTCGACCGCAGGCGCGGTCCCCGCGCCAGACGCGCAGGCAGCGAGGAAGCTCCAGAGGAGCAGCAGCAACAAGAGACGGGAAGACGGCGGTGACGCAGGCATGAGCCCCCTCGAGTGGCGCGATCCGGCGAGGGATCCTACACGGACGGCCACGGCTCAGGTCGCCCGGGCCACCGTGTCCCGGACCGCGGACGGGGCGCACGACGAGACCCGGCCGGCAAGACAGCGAACACCCGCCAAGAGGCCCCCGCAGGTCCGTCCGCCAACAGGCCGAGCAGCGAGGGATGAAGACAAAAAAAAGAGCGCCCGCTCGACGGTGGGGGGGGAAACCGTCACGGGCGCTCTGCCCGCATCACTCAGCAGGATGCGGGCCAACGGCGTCCGTGCCGAGTTCGGGGACTTTCGCTAGTAAAGTGCCTTGCCCATTTCAATCCTGAAGCAACCGCTTGCAAACGTGCTGGGCAGAGCTGGCGGCCTCATGTGTTCCGCCGCCGGCCGGCAGGCGGGCAGGTCGAGGCCCTCCCGGGGGCTTCCCCGCGCGCCCTCGGGGAGGGGCTCCACGGCTCGGGTCGCGTGAAAGTCGTGTAAAAGAGCCGCGTGTCACCGTCCAGCGCCGACCCCGTATCCTCCTCGCCGCCCGGAGGAGCCGCGCCTTTGCCTCGGCCAAGCAACACCTCCCCCGACGGAACGGACGGGACCGAGGGAACCGAGAGCACGGCCTCCCCGGTCGCCGGCCCGACGACGCCCCCAGGCCGGCTCGATCGCCTTGTCGCGGCCTGGCCGCGCGTCGATCCGGTCCTGTTCGCGGCCTACGCGGGCGCGTGCGTGCTCTACGCCGCGGTCGCGTTCTACAGCGCGATGCACCAGCAGACGGGCGGCATGTGGTCGGCGCCGCTCGACGACGTCTTCATCCACTTCGATTACGCCCGCGCCACCGCGCGCGGGTACCCGTTCGAGTGGTCCGAGGGCAACGGCTTCTCGAGCGGGAACACGAGCCTGAGCTACCCGTTCGTCCTCGCCCTCGGCTACTTCGTCGGCTTCCGCGACGTCCTGCTGATGCAGTGGGCGGCGATCGTCGCCTGCACCTCGACGCTCGGCTTCCTGCTCGTCGGCGCGCGGCTCCTCGAGCCCGTGGGGCGCTGGGCGAAGTACCTGCTGCCGCCGGTCGCGCTCTCCATCGGCGCGCTCGACTGGTCGCTCTTCAGCGGGATGGAAAACGCCTTCCACCTCGGCGTCTGGGCCCTCGCCACCCTCGCGGCGCTCTCGGTCGCCCGCGCGGCCGACGCGCCGCGCGACCCCTCCGCGCGGGCGACGGAGCGCGAGCGCGCCGCGGCGCCGCCGAAGCGCCTCGCCCACCTCGGCTGGGCTGCCGGCCTCGCCGGCGCGCTCCTCTACGTCACCCGGCCGGAGTCGGTCGTCTGCGTGGCGGCGCTGAGCGTGTACGCGGCCATCGCCGTGAGGCGGAGCCACGGCGCGCGCGCGGCGATCGCGACCTTGCTCCGGACGTCGGTGCCCGGCGCGATCGCGTGCCTCGCCCAGGCGGTCGCCAACCGCGTTTTTACCGGCGAGTGGGCGGCGAGCGGCGCCATCGCGAAGCTCGCGCTGAACAACCCGTACATGACGTCCGCCGAGAAGTGGGACACCTACGAGTTCCTCGCGACGTACGTCGTCGCCCGCAACACAAACCACCACTTCTCGGACGCCCTCCCCTGGGGCTGGCTCGTCCCCGCCCTCGCGCTCGTCCCCCTCGCCTCGCGCAGGACCCGCGGGATCGCGGCGCTGCTCTGGGTCCAGGTCGTCGGGTGGCTCGCGCTCGTGGCCCTGAACGGTCAGGTCCGCTGGCAGAACGAGCGCTACACCATGCCCGCGGTCGCCTGGCTGCTGGTGCTCGCGGCGATGGGGCTCGCGCTGCTCGTCGCGCGCGCCGCGTGGGCCGCGGCGGACACCAGCGAGCGCCGCCAGGAGAGGCCCGAGGGCGCCCCGGCCGGGCCCCGGGCGCGGCGCGTAGCCCTCGGCCGCCTCGCGGCCGCCGCGCGCAGCGACGCCGCGGCGCGCGGCCTCTGGTGCGCGCGCGTCGCGCTCGCCCTCGCCCTGGCCGCGATCTTCTGGGCCCACCAGCTGCCCAGGATGCGCGACCAGATCTGGTTCTTCGGCCGCGCCAGCCGCAACATCCGCGATCAGCACATCGTCGCCGGCAAGATCCTCGCCCAGCTCGACGTGCACCGCGTCCTCGTCGGCGACGCGGGCGCGCTCCTCTACGCGTCGGACCGGCCCGGGCTCGACCTCATCGGGCTCGGCGGCTACCACGACCTCCCGTTCGCGCGCGCGGGTGTCCACGGGCTGGGCGCCTCGCTGGAGCTCATCGAGCGCATCCCCGCCGACGACCGCCCCGACACGCTGGCCATCTACCCGGGCTGGTGGGGCGACCTCCCGGCCATCTTCGGCAAGCGGATCGCCGCGATCCCCGTCGTCGGCAACGTGATCTGCGGCGGCGCGGAGAAGGTCATCTACCAGGCCGACTGGAGCCCGCTCGCGTACGGCGAGGCGCCCGCGTCGATGCGCGCGGACGAGCGGATCGTCGACGAGCTCGACGTCGCCGACCTCGTGAGCGAGCGGGACCACGGCTACGCCTTCCCGCGGCCGCAGGCCGGCTTCGTCAGCTTCAGCGTCCTCCGGGATCGGCGCGGCTCCGGGGGCGATCGCTTCGACGCGGGGCGCGTCATCCCGGGCGGCAGGACCGAGACGGCCCGCCTCCGCGCCCCCCGCGACGGCCAGGGCAGGCTCGTGATCCGCACCGCCGCGCCCCGCGCCGCCGTGGTCCGCGCGGCGGCGGACGGCCGGGAGCTCGGCGACCTCGCGCTCCACAAGAGCGGCGGCTGGACCGAGGCCTCGCTCGACCTGCCCAAGGACCTGCCCGAGACGTTCACGCTCACGCTCACGCCGGTCGACGGGGACTGGGTGGATCACCACGTCTGGATCCTCGAGCGCCCCGCGCGCGGCGTCGGCGCGCGCCCGCTCGCCGGGCAGTGACGTGCGCGCCGGCCTGCCCCGCGACCCAGCGCAGTGGATCGCGCTCGCGCTCGCCCTCGCCGCGCTGCTCGCCGGGGCCTGGCTACTCCGCCGCGGCCGCTCGCCCGCGATCGAGCGCGCCGCCCCCGAGCCTCCGCGTCCCGGCGCCGCGCGATCGGGCCCCGGCCCCGCACCCGGCGCCGGCGCGGCCCCGGGCGCCGCGATCGCCGCGGCCCTCGCGGCCGTCGCCGCGCTGCTCTCGGCCGCGTACGTCGCGGTCTACCTGCGGGGCGGCCCCCGGATCATCGACGCGACGAGCTACTGGCTCGAGGCGCGCGCGATGGCGGCCGGCTACCTCGCGTGGCCGCTCGACGAGCCCGCGGCGTCCGTGCTGGGCCGCTTCCTCGTCCGCAGCGACGCGATGGCCGACACGATGGCCCGGCGCGGCGCGGCCGAGGTCGCGGTCCTCTTTCCGCCGGGCTACCCCGCCCTGCTCGCGCTGGGCTTCCTCGCGGGCGCGCCGCTCGCGGTCGGTCCGGTGCTCGCCGCCGCGCTCGCGATCGCCACGTACGACCTGGCCGCGCGGTTCGCGCCGGAGGACCCGGCCCCGGCCGGGAGCGCCGCCCCGATCCGCTTCGTGCCGATCGTCGCCGCGCTCTTCTCGGCGCTCTGCGCCGCGCTCCGCTACCACACGGCCGACACGATGTCGCACGGGCTCGCGGCCCTCTGCTTCACGGTCGCGCTGGCGTCGACGCGGCGGGCGCTCGACGACGCCCGCGCCGCCACGGCGACGGGCGCCCCGACGGGGCCTCTGGGTCCGGCGGTCCGCGCCGCCGCGCTCGCCGGGCTCGCCGCAGGCTGGCTCGCGGCGACGCGCCCGCCGAGCGCGCTCGCCCTCGCCGCGACGCTGCCCTTCGTGCTGCTGCCGGCGGGCGCGCCGGAGCGCGCTGCGGCCGGTCCTCGCGACGGCGATCCGGCGCCGCGCCGCTCGCGCGGGCTCGCGCGGCTCGCCGCGGCGATGGCGATCGGCGCCCTCCCCGGCCTCGCGCTGCTCGCGGCCCACCAGCGCGCCGCCACGGGCGCCTTCGCCTCGTCGCAGGCCGCGTACTACGCGGTCTCGGACGGCCCGCCCGGCTGCTTCCGCTACGGCTTCGGCGCCGGCGTCGGCTGCGTCGGCGAGCACGGCGACTTCGTCCGTCATAACCTCCCGGAAGGATACGGCTTTCTAGCCGCTGCCGGCACCACGCTGCGCCGCCTGAAGCTCCACCTCGTCGACGCGCTCAACGCCGAGCCGCTCGCGCTGCTCGTGATCGTCGGCGCCGCGATCGCCTTGCGGCGGCGGCGCTCGCGCGCCCTCGCGATCGCCCCGCTCCTCCAGATCGCCGCCTACGCCCCCTTCTATTTCGACGGCAACTACCCGGGAGGCGGCGCGCGCTTCTTCGCGGACGTGCTGCCGGTGGAGCACGTCCTCGCCGCCATGGCCGCCCTCGCGCTCGCGGAGCGCGCCGCGACGGCGGCGCCCATGGAGCGCGGCCCGGCGCGCCGGCGTGGCGCGCTCCTCCCGGCGGCGCTCCTCGCGGCGGCGCTCCCGCTCGCCGGCTTCGCGTTCCGCGCTGGCTTCGAGCACGCCGCGCTCCGCGATCGCGAGGGCGGCCTGCCCATGTTCGATCCCGCCGCCGTCGCGCGCGCGGGCGTCTCGCGCGGCCTCGTGTTCGTCGACACGGATCACGGCTTCAACCTCGGCTTCGACCCCGCCCCTGGCGACGTCGCGGTGCTGCGCTACCGGGGCGACGCCATCGATCGGATGGCATGGGAGGCCCGCGGTCGTCCCCCCGCTTACCGCTACCGCTTCTCGATCCCGGACGGCGGCGGCCTCGCCTCGGTCTCGATCACGCCGCTCGCCTTCGACGCCGCGCCGCCCCGCGAGGCCCGCATCGAGGGCGAGTCGCTGTGGCCGCCCCGCGAGCAGCGCGGCGCCTTCGCGCTGCCCGAGCACGCCGGCGGCACGTGCGCGTCAGGCGGGCGCCTCCTCGCGGTGCACGCGGCGGGGCGCGGCGAGGCCGTCGTCCGGGTCGGCCTGCCCGCCCCGTGGCTCCGCGGCGCCCGGGTCAGCCCGCGCGTGGCGGTGTCGGGCAACGGCGCCGGCGAGGTGCGCCTCCTCGTCGACGGCGCCCTGCTCCACGTCTGGCGGGTCGAGCCCGCCACGCCGGGCTCCCCGGGCGAGCCGCTCGCCTGCGCCGAGCTCCCCCCAACTCCGATCCCCGAGCACGCCGTCGGGACCGTCGAAATCGAGCTCGCCCTCGCCCGCGGCACGGCCGCGAGCCCTCCTGGAGGCCCGGACCGCCCGGAACCGGGACCGGAGCCGAAATCGAGGCCAGAGAAGACTAAGGAGAGGCCTGAGGAGGAGACTGGAGGCCTCTTCGCGCTCGACGCGCTCTCGGTTGTGGGCGGGAATTCGGTTGACCGCTAGTCCCGTAACATGCGAGCTTTTCATAGGATTCTGTTGTCGTGCGGCTCCTGGAGCGGCGCATCCCCTGGAGCTCTGCGGTGGAAAGCGGCAAGTCGAGCGCCGGCGGCGGTCCGCTCGGGTGGGGGAGGTGGACCATGACGAAAAGCGAGCTCATCGACGCGATCGCGGGACGGGGAGAGCTCACCAAGGCTCGAGCGGAGCTCGTTGTGAACTGCGTCTTCGACGCGATGACGCAGGCGCTCCAGCGCAACGAAGGCATCGAGATCCGCGGGTTCGGAAGCTTCACCGTCAGGCCGTACAAGCCTTACAGCGGCAGGAACCCGCGCACGGGCCAGCCGGTGCCCGTGCCCGCCAAGCGCCTCCCGTTCTTCAAGGTCGGCAAGGAGCTCAAGGAGCTCGTCAACGCGAGCCGCGCCTACGCGATCTCGGGCGACGACGATGACGAGGACGAGGACGACGACGAGACCGACGACGAATGAGGCGACGCGCGGGCACGTCCATGACGTGACTTGCCCCACGACGTGACGACGTCGTTCGCTGCGCCCTCGCCGATCGCCGCCGCCTGATCGCCCCCACGCCCTCTTCGCTTCCACGCCCTCGCCGCGCGCCGAGGCGCGTCGCCCCCTGGCGGGCGGTTCCGCTGCGCGGTAGAAGCGGGCCCCCATGGTCCCCGCCGAACGTCAGCTCCAGATCCTCTGCAAGGGTGTCGTCGACCTCCACGTCCGGGCCGAGCTCGAGGAGCGGATCCGCGAGGGCAAGCCGCTGCGCGTGAAGGCCGGCTTCGACCCGACCCGCCCCGATCTCCACCTCGGTCACACGGTGGTGATGCAGAAGATGCGGGAGTTCCAGGAGCTCGGACACCACGTCGTCTTCGTGGTCGGCGACTTCACGGCGATGGTCGGCGATCCGACCGGCAAGAACGAGCTGCGCCCGCGGCTCTCGCGCGAGGAGGTCGTCGCCGCGGCGGAGACGTACCAGGCGCAGGCGTTCAAGGTCCTCGACCGGAACAAGACCGAGGTCCGCTACAACTCCGAGTGGCTGAACAAGCTCGATCCGACGCAGATGATCGAGCTCTGCGCGAAGTACACGGTCGCCCGCATGCTGGAGCGCGACGACTTCAAGAAGCGCTACGAGGAGGCGCGGCCCATCTACGTGCACGAGTTCATGTACCCGCTCCTCCAGGCGTACGACTCGGTCGAGCTCGAGGCCGACATCGAGCTCGGCGGCACCGATCAGCTCTTCAACCTGCTCGTGGCGCGCGACCTGATGCCCCGCTACGGCAAGCGGGCCCAGATGGTCATGACGATGCCGCTCCTCGAGGGCACGAACGCCCGCGTCGAGGACGGGAAGGTCGTCGGCGCCAAGATGTCGAAGAGCGCGGACAACTACGTCGGCATCACCGAGCCGCCGTTCGACATGCTGCAGAAGCTGATGCTCGTCGATGACGGCGTGATCTGGCGGTACATGGAGCTCCTGTCGTCGCGCCCGCCCGAGGAGATCGCCGGCCTGCGGGACGCCGTCCGCCGCGGCGAGCAGGGCGTCATCGCGGTGAAGGAGCTCTTCGCGCAGGAGATCGTCACGCGCTTCCACTCGGCCGAGGACGCGAGCGCGGCCCTCGAGCGGCGCCGCAGCGTCGCGGCCGGCGGCCTGCCGGAGAACATCGAGGAGCTCCACGTGGCGAGCGACCGCGACACGATCCCGATCGGCAACGCGCTGGCGCTGGCGGGGCTCGCCGAGTCGACCTCCGCGGCGCGGCGCCTCGTGAAGGGCGGCGCGGTCCACCTCGACGGCGAGGTGGTCAAGGACGAGCAGCTCAAGCTCGAGCGTGGGAAGCGCTTCCTGGTCCGCGTCGGCTCGAAGAACCGCCGCTTCGCCTACCTCGTCGTTGGCTGACGCGCCCGGGCGAGGGCCTCTCCGGCGCGCCGTGCTCGGCGGCGTCCTGGGCTGCATCGCCGGCCTCGCGCTGCCCTCGTGCGGCGGCGCGCCGCGTCCGCCCGCCCGGTCGAGCCCGCCGCTGCCGCCGCTCGCCACGGCGGACCTGACGCGCCTCTTGCCGCAGGCGGGGCTGAGGTGGCTGCTCCTCGTCCGGCCCCGCGAGGTCGCGGCGGTGCCCTGGCTCATCCCGTCGATCGCGCTCGTGGCGCCCGAGGAGAACCTGGCCCGCCACGCCCGCGCGACGGGCGTGGATCTGCGGCAGGTGCGCGAGGCCGCGATCGCGTCGTACGCGGGCCCGGGGACGGCGGGCGACGCCACGTTCTACGTGGCGCGCCACAGCGGCGATCCGCGCGCCATCGAGCGCCTCTTCCGGCAGCGGCTCACGGGCAAGGAGCGGCGCGCGCTCGATCGTCCGGACGTCGTGCGGGTGACGGGCGACATCGGCACGACGCCGCACGCGCTGGTGCTGCTCGGCGAGGACGTGGCCGGCGTGCAGGACGGCGGCAGCCCGCTGCGCGGGCCGGCGCGCGTCGCGTCGCTGTACGCGCTCGGGCGCCTCAAGCGCTCGCCCGCGGCGCTCTCGGACGGCCCGCTGCGCGCGCTCGAGGCCCGCCTCGGCCCGGCGCCCGTGCGCGCGTTCGCGCCGGGGCCGTTCGACGGGGAGCTCGCCCGCGGCGCGCGGGGGCTGCTCGCGGCGGCGACCGCCGTGGGCGCGGCCGCGAGGCCGAGCGCGCGCGAGGGGATCGCGCTCGCGATCGCGGTGGCGGGCGACTTCTCGACGAGCGGGGAGGCCGCCTCGGAGGAGCTGCTCGCGGCCTGGAACGAGCTCGCGCGCGGCTCGTTCGGCCACCTGCTCGGGCTGGACACGCCGGTCGAGCCGCCGCTCGGCACCCACGCGCCGGACGCGGTGGCCGTCGCGGTCGAGCTGAACCCGCGGGCGCTCGCCCGGGGGCTCGCTGCGGCGACCGGCGAGCGCGTCGCGGAGATGCTGAGGTAGGCGCGGCGGCGCCTCGCCGGTAAATTGGGTGCCGTGAGCGCCATGCCCACCACGACCAGCGGCTTCTTCCTGCAGTGCGCCTCCCGCGGCACGCTCGAGCTCGTCTTGCCCGCCGCCGACGCGCCGTTCGGCGTCGAGCACCACCGCCGCGACGAGGCCTCCGGGCCGTGGCGTCACGTGGCGACGTTCGCCAGCGGCCTCGGGCCGGTCGAGGCGGTGTCGCTCATCCAGAGCAACTTCGGCGATCCAGGCCACCTCGAGGCGGTGGTGCGCGCCGGGGATCGGCTGGCCGCGTTCTGGTGCGCGCCCTCGAGCGAGCCAAAGTGGAGCGAGCCGCGCTTCTTCGCGCAGGGCGCGGCCGGCGATCCCGCCCTGATCCAGGGCGGCTTCGGGGGCAAAGGCAACTTCGAGCTCGTGGTGCCTCACGCGAGCGGCGGGATCGCGCACTACCACCGCGACAACGACACCGCCGAGCTCGGCTGGCATGGCCCGGTGATCTTCGGCGAGGGGCTCGGTCGATTCGAGGCGGTCGCGATGATCCAGCGCGTGGTCAACGCGCCGCACGCGCCGCACGGACCGCGCGTGCCCGGCGACCTCGAGGTCGTCGCGCGCGTCGGCGATCGCCTTCTGATATTCTGGCGCTCTCCCGGGCTCGGGGCTGCATGGCAAGGCCCGGACGAGGTGGTCTCCGGGGTCCGCGGCACACCGGCGCTCTTCCGGAGCCCGTCCGGCGGACATGGCGCGCTCGAGCTGTTCTCGCCGCTCGCGCGCGTGGGGCTCGCGCGGTGGTGCCGCGACGACGGGGCGCGCTTCCGCGGACCGACCGTGTTCGCCACCGATCTGGGCCAGTGCGAGGCGGTATCGGTGATCGAGAGCTGGCCGCTCGCTCGAATCGAGCTCGCCGTGCGCGCCGAAGGGCGGATCGTCCACGCGGCGCGCGAGGGTGCGGTCTGGTCGCAGCGAGCGATCCTCGGCGCCGCGTCCCCTTCCCCGGCGGACGTCTCCGCTCCGGCGACGCCGCCGCCCGCTGCAACGAGCTCTCGCCCGCCCCCCTCCACGAGCTCTCGCCCACCTGCCGCTACGACCTCTCGTCCACCTGCCGCCACCGCATCTCGTCCACCTGCCGCCACGACCGCTCGCCCGCCTGCCGCCACGGCCTCTCGCCCGCCCCCCTCCACGAGCTCGCCTCCGCCTGCGCCGCTCCCTACCGGCGCTGCACCGCGGCTGCGCACCGGACCGCACCGGGCGGGGTTCCGGCGCATCGGCGCGCTCTCGCTGTCGGCGGACGCCCGCTACACGGACGCGTGGCCGTTCCAGGGTGCGATCTACGGATGTCCCGCGCGGGGCGCCGCGCTGCTCTACTACCCAGCGTCCGCGGACGGCGAGGAGGCGCCGCTCTCGCCGGGAGGCCCGTTCCCGGTCATCGCGATCGCCCACGAGCGGCGCCTCGCCACGAGCGCGGCCACCGCCGGGTCGCCCACGGGTCTCGGCCAGGACTACCGCCAGCTCGCCGGCGTGATGGCGCACCTCGCGCGGTGGGGCTTCGTCGTCGTCGCGCCCGATCTCTCGTGGCTCACGCCCGACGACGCGCCGCTGCGCCGCGCGGCGACGCTCCGGGATGCGCTCTCGTACCTCCGGGCCGGCTCGCGGGGCCCGCTCCTGGCCGACTTCGATCGGGTGGGCCTGCTCGGCCACGGGCTCGGCGCGCAGGCCGCTCTCGCGCTCGCGCTCGACGCCGCCTGCCCGTTCGATGTTCGCGCCCTCGCGCTGCTCGCGCCGGTGGGCACCCCCGAGCGACCGCCGCTCATCGACACGCTCTCGCCTCGCCCTGTGCTCGTCGTCCGCGGCACCGCGGACCCCATCGCCGCCGCCGTCCCGGCGGCGCTCTACGACCGCGCGCGCGCTCCGAAGCACCTCGTGACCCTGCCCGGCGCGAACCATTTCAGCTACACGACGTCGCTCGGCCTCGTCGAGCCGCTCGACGGCCACGCCGGGCTCTCGCGGCGCGAGCAGCAGGCGATCGCGATGGGCTACCTCGCCGCGTTCTTCAGCGGCTACCTCCGGGACGCGCGCGACGGCCTCGACGCGCTCTCGGGCAAGGAGCCGCTCGAGGGGCTCGAAGCAAGGGAGATCCCGGTCAGCGCCGAGCTGCCCGACGGCGGCGCTGGCTCCCAGGGCTAGCCGCGCGGCCTGCCGCCGGCGCACCGGCCGCTGACCGCTCGCGGCGCCCTCGACGCCTTGCGGGTGAAAGACATCCGCGCGCTCGCCACGGTGTATCCCTGCCCAGAGAGCCCTGCGCGCAGCGCTGCCGGCGCCGTCGCGGCCGAGCGCGCGAGCAACGCAATGCTACTTTCGATCGCGTGTACCAGCTCGGCGGCCTCGCGGTCACGCTCGTCAACGGCCTCCTCGGCCTGATCCTCTGGCGGCGGCTGCGCGCGGCGTCCCCTCGATATGGAGCGCTCATCAGCGGGCTCTGCGCCGCGGGGCTGCTGCTGGCCACGCTCCCGGCGCTGCTCATGGCCGCGGCGAGCTTCTCGGGGCTGCGCGCGCTCCAGCGCCACGCCCCGGAACCGCTGGTGCTGATGGCCATGGGCGCCCAGGTGGGCCTGCTCCTGTACGGGCTGTTGCTTTGGCTCGCCGCGCTCGCGAGCGCGGCCGTCCGGGCGCTCCGCCGGCTACGGCCGCCCCGCGACGCCCGGGCTGCGATCGATGCTCGAACCGCCACAAACACGCAGGCCACCGCAGGCGCTCAGGCCGATCCGACCGCTCAGGACATCCGGACGCCTGGGGGCAGCGAGACCAGGCAGGAAGCCGTCGACGAGCGCCGACGCCGCCTCGTCGTCGGCGCGACATGGGCGCTGCCCGCCGCGGCGGTCGCGGTGTCGATGGGCGGCGTGCTCGCCTCGCGACAGCGTCCGGTCGTGGTGAGGCTCGCGCTGCCTGTGCGCCGAGAGCTGACGAGCCTGCACGGCATCACCATCGCGCAGCTCAGCGACGTCCACGTCGGCAGCTTCATGGACGCGGAGCGGCTCGACGAGCTCCGCGACGCCATGAACGCGCTCCGCGCGGACATCCACGTCGTCACCGGCGATCTGCTCGATCACCACGTCTCGCAGCTCGAGCTGTCCACGCGGCTGCTCCGGGGCCTGCGCCCCGCCCGCGGGCAGCTCTTCTTCTGCATGGGAAACCACGAGTACATCGCCGCGCGGTCGGCCGCCGTGGGGACGATCGTGGAGGGCCTCGAGGAAGCGGGCGCCCAGGTGCTCGTCGACGAGGCGCGGGAGGTCCGCCTCGGCGGTGATCACCTGTGGATGGGCGCCATCGATTACCCGAGCCGCGCGCGCCCGGGAGAGCCCGCCCGGCGCCCGACGCGCGACGGCCTGGAACGAGCGCTCGGCCAGATGCGGGACGACGGCGCGCCGCGCGTCCTCCTCAGCCACCACCCGGGCACGTTTCGCACCGCGCGCGAGCTCCCCTTCGATCTGATGCTGTCCGGCCACACCCACGGCGGGCAGATCTCGCTGGGCCGGATCGGCGATTACGCCCTCACGCCGATGTTGCCCGCCGGTCTCTACCACAACGGGCACTACGAGCACCGCGGCCGTCGGCTCCACGTCAACGCCGGCGCCGGGGGCTGGCTGCCGGTCCGCATCAACTGCCCGCCCGAGATCACGCTCGTCGAGCTCGTGCCCGCCTGACGCCGCAGGAAGGGTCCCGCCCTCGGCGCGCCTGCGGAGCCCTCGCCCGTGGACGCGCTCCGTCTCTCGGGTGAAACTGCGGGACATGGCACAAGCCGCGGTCCGCACCGGCCTTTCGCCGCAGGAATACCTGGACTTCGAGCGTTCGTCGCCGCTTCGCCACGAATACGCGGACGGTGAGCTCTTCGCCATGGCGGGCGGCACGCTGGAGCACAGCGCTATCGCCGCGAACATCCTCGGTGAGCTGCGGAACGCGCTCCGTGGTCGGGGGTGCCGGGTGCTCACCTCCGACATGCGCATCAAAATCGCTGCGACGCGCCGCTACGTGTACCCCGACGGCGCCGTCGTTTGCGCACGTCCCGAGTTCGAAGACGAGCAGCGCGACTCGCTCCTGAACCCACGCGTCGTCGTCGAGGTGCTCTCCGACTCCAGCGAGGCCTATGATCGCGGGGACAAGTTCGCCCAGTACAGGACGCTGCCGTCGCTCGAGGAGTACGTGCTCGCGTCGCAGAAGGCGCCGCGAATCGAGGTGTTCACGCGGCAGCCGGACGGGAGCTGGCTGCTCCGGATCCACGGCCCCGGCGAGCGCGCGGAGCTGTCCTCCCTCGACGGCGCGCTCGACGTCGACCGGGTGTACCTGGACGTCTTCGAACAGGACGCGACGGCAGGAGCGCCGCAGGACGCGCCCTGAACCGCGAACGCCACACGTGTGGCTCCAGCGCCAGCTCCAACGTCGGCTACAGCGTCACCTCGAACGGCGCGCGCGCGAGCTCCTCGCCCGTCTCCGACCGCACGACCGCCGTCCACTCCCCCGCCTTCTGCGCCCCGCGCGTGAACGCCCACGTCCGCCACCGCGGCGACGGCCCGACCCCGAGCGTCACGTTCCCGACCGGCGCCCCGCCGCCCGGCGGGACGAACGCCACCGTGATCTCGCCCTCCACATCGCTCCGGTTCTCGACCTCCAGGAACGCATAGAGCCGCGGCGTCTCCGGCACGTGGAACGTCGTCCCCGGCGCCACCGGCTCGCGGTCCTTCACCCCTCCCGCGATCACCAGCCGCTTCACCTTCAGCTCCGCCGCCCCCCTCCCCTTCTCCTTCGTGTCACGGCTCCCCTTGCCCCCCTTGTCGGCCACGACGCTCGCGGCCTGCGCGGGCGCCGTCATCGTCGCGGCCTGCGCGGGCGCCATCACCGCCGCGGCCGGCTGGCCCGCGGGCGCCGCCGCCGCGGCGGCCGCTGGCTCGGGGCACTGCGTCGCCGCGGGGCTCGCGGCGGCGGTCGGCGCCGGAGGCCGCGCGTCGTGACGCTCGCCGCAACCAGCGAGCGAAACCGTGCAAAGCGCCAGAAACGTCATCCGTCGAGCCGTCTTCATCGCCATCGAAGCACTCCTCCGCAATCCGGGGTGTCCCCGCCTCGCCACCGGATATGGCAAGGCGTGGACCGCTTCTGGCTCGTTGAAATCGTTGAAGATTTTGGCTGACCTGTGGTCGCTCGACCGCGCCCTGTGTGTCCATCGAGACGGCCGACACGCAACGCCGCAGCCAGCCCGATCCGCCGGCCCTCTCGATTGGATGCGACGAGGAGATACAGACCGCGAGCTGGCGCTCGCGTCGAGGGATCACCCGCCCGGCTTCCCTCCCGGAGGCGGCTCGATCCCGTCCGCCCGCATCCGCTCGGCGCTCGCCGGCCCGGCCACGGTGCCGGCCGGGTGCGCATACCAACCGGCCGGGTCCGCCTTGTCCGGATCGTCGCGGACCTTGAGCACCGTGAACATTCCCCCCATGTCGATGTACGAGAACGGCCCGTCCCCGCCGCGCATCGGCAGGCTGTTCGGGGGGATCCGCATGGGCATCTCGCCCATGCCGCCCATTCCCGTGGTCCCCATCGTCATGTAGCCGGGCATCACGCGGCTCATCCGCCGATCGAGCGCGCCGGTCGCGGCGCCGACCATGTTCGGCAGGCCATGGGCCATCTGCATCATCGTGTGATGCGTCATGTGACAGTGCACCGCCCAGTCGCCCGGCTCCTCGGGGACGAACTCGATGACCCGCGTGCTGCCGACCGGGACGAGGACCGTCGTCTCCGGGTACTGCGCCGACTCGGGGACATACCCGCCGTCCGTCGCCGTGACCTGGAACGACAGGCCGTGAAGGTGGATGGGGTGGTGATCCATCGGGCCGAGATTGCCGAGGCGCACGCGCACGCGCTCGCCGCGGCCGACGACGAGCGGCGCCGTCGCGGGGAACGCCTTGCCATTGAACGTGAGGACGTTGAAATCGCTCATCGCGTTCGGGTCGGGCCGGCGCGCCCCCGCGTTGATCTTCCACTCGTGCGTCATCAGCACGAAATCCCGATCCACGCGCGGGCCCCTGGGCTTCCTCGGGTGCACGACGAACATCCCCACCGCGCCCAGCGCGATCTGGGTCATCTCGTCGAAATGGGAGTGATACATGTACGTCCCCGGATACCGCACGACGAACTCGTAAACATACGTCTCGCCGGGCGCGATCGGGCGCTGGGTGAGCCCCGCGACTCCATCCATCCCGTTCGGCAGCACGAGGCCGTGCCAGTGGACGGTGGTGGCCTCCGGCAGGGAGTTCGTGACGTAGATGCGCAGGCGATCGCCCTCGACCGCCTCGATGGTCGGGCCGGGCGTGCTCCCGTTGTAGCCCCACACCTCGCTCTTCAGGCCAGGAGCGATCTCGTGCTCGAGGGGACCCGCGACGAGGTGGCCGACCTTCACGCCGTCCACCACCCGCAGCGGGAGCGTGCTGCCGTTCGGCGTCACCACGGCGGGCTGCCCCCCGGGCGCCGCGGTCCGGCGAGGCGGCGGCGTGGCCGACGCGGCGCCCGCGCCGGACGGCGCGCCCGGGCGCTGCTGCGCGTGGGCGAGCCCATGCGTGAGGATGGCGGCGCCGGCGGCCAGACCGCCCGCGTGGATGAAAGCACGTCGGTCCATGTCAATGCCCTCCTTCGCCGGTGGCCGAGGCCCTCGGCATCGCAGCGGGAGCCCCCGCCCCCGCGGCCTCGACGCGGCGCCCTGCCAGGAGCGCGTCGAACGCAGCCTTCGCCGTCCATTGCTCGCGCAGCGCCTCGACCGCCGCGAGCTCGGCGTCGAGCTGCTCCCGGCGCGCCGAGAGCAGCTGGAAGACGCCGACCTGCATCGCGTTGTACTGGAGCAACGTCTGCTCCATGACCCGCTTGCGCGCCGGGAGGATCACGCCCGCGTAGTGCCGCGCGCGCGCGTGCGCGAACATGAGCCGGCTCTGCGCCTCGCGGACCGCAGAGCGGATGTCGACGGCGCGCCCGTGGTAGCGCTCGAGCAGGCTGTCGAACTCCGCCGCCTGCGCGGCCTCGGCGCCTTGCCGCCGATCGAAGAGCGGGAGCGAGAGGCGGACCCCGGCGCCGAGGACCCACGGGTGCTCGTGCGCCTCGCCGCTCGCGTTGAGCTCCCGCTCGCCGTGTATGCCGACGGCCACGTCCGGCACCCAGCCCTGGGCGCGCAGGGCCCCGGCGCGCCCCGCCGCCGCGTCCAGCCGGCTGCGCAGCTCCGCGAGCTCGAGGCTCGCCCGCACGGCCAGGGCCTCGGCGCGCGGCGGCGTCGCGAGCGCCTCGGGCGCCGCCGGGACCGCGCCGGCGATCGTCCAGGAGGTCGCTGCGCCGGAGAGGCCGAGCAGCCGATTGAGCCGCTCGCGCTGCGAGAGGAGCTCCATCTCGACCTGCGCGGCCGTGACGCGGGCCTCCTCGTAGCCCGCCTCCTGCGTCGCCACGTCGAGCTCCGGGACATTGCCCGCCTCGAAGAGCGCGCGGGCCGCGTCGCGGGCGGCGGCGAACGCGTCGAGCGCGCGGTTCGCGATGCCGACGCGCTGCTCCGCCGCCTGCACGGCGTAGAACGCGGCGCGCACCTGGTAGCCGAGCTCGACGACCGCGCCCGCGGCGCGGTAGCGCTCGGCCTCGTGCTCCGACCGCGCCGCCCGCGCGTGGAGCGGCGAGAGGAGCGCCGAGGTGAGGTCGATCTCGACCGCGAGCTCCACGTGCGCGTGCTCGACCCCCTCCTGCTTCGGCGTCACCCCGATCTCGATCTCCGGGTTCGGCAGCTTGCCCGCCTGCTCGAGGTTGCCCCGGGCGACGCCGACCTCCTTGAGCACGGCGCGCAGCTCGCGGTTGTTGAGCAGCGCGATGCGCACCGCGGCGTCCGCGGTGAGCGGCTGCCGCGGCGCCTTGCCGAGGGCGCGCGCGCCGTCGGCCGGCTCCGGATCGACCTCCTCCGACGCCGCGCTCGGCGGGAGCTCGGCGCGGGAGAGCTCGCGGATCCGCGCCATGTCGGCGGTCGACGACGGGGCGGCGCAGCCGGCCGCGGCCGCCGAGGAGAGCGCGAGGCTCGCCATGAGCGGCAGGAGGCGCGAGGAGAGCGCGCGCGATCGCCGGCGTTCAGTGCGCATGGACAGGCTCCTCGGGCTTGGCGGGCGCCGTGCCGCCCTCCGGCGGCCTCGCCGTCGCCGTGCCGCCCTCCGGCGGCCTCGGCGTCGCCGTGCCGCCCTCCGGCGGCCTCGGCGTCGCCGTGCCGCCCTCCGGCGGCGTCGCCGGCGCAGGACCGTGATGATGGTGGTGGTGATGGTGAGGGTCAGCGCCGGCGCCCGCGGCCCCCGCCGGAGCGAGCCCGACCCATCCCGCGGCGGGCTCGCCAGGCAGCGGAGGATCCTCCGAGAGGGCGACGCCGATCCGCGGCGAGGGGGCTTCCGCGGCCTGCGGTGAGGCAGCAGACGACGCGGGGAAGCTCGCGGGAAGGCTGCGCGGCGCGCAGCCGGCGAGCGCAGCGACGAGCATGAGCAGGGCGTTGGGACCGGCGAGGTGAGGTGATTTCATGGAAGCCGCTCCAGCATGGCGAGTGCGATCACGTGCGGGGCCCGATGACGACCGCGCCCCGCAGCAGCTTCATGCCGCATTTGAGCCCGACAGCTCCAGAGCTCAGCGCGGGGAGTTCGATCGCCAACAGGTTCGTTCCGGGTTGTGTGCCTGGCTGACGCGCGCGCTCCGGCGGCATTACACGCCGCCGCCCCGGGACGCGCGCGGTCAGGCGTGGATGTACACGAGCGTCCCGCCCTTGTCGTTGAACGCGGCGTGCCACCCTTCCGGGACGGGGGGATCGGTCCACGCGAACAGCCACGCCGCGTCGGCGGGCGAGAGGTTCACGCAGCCGCTGCTCCGCACCTTGCCGAACGCGTCGTGCCAGTAGACGCCGTGCAGCGCATAGCTGTTGTGGAAGTACTGGACATAGGGCACGTCGCGCAGGTCGACGGACGACTCGCTGAGATCGTCGCCATCCATCGTCGCCGTCACGTGCTTCTCCCGGATGAAGAACGTGCCCTGCACGGTGGCGCTGGTGGTCGCGGGATCGCCGAGCTCGCCCCTGCCCGTCGAGACGAGGGTCGCGAAGACGGGGCGCTCGCCCTCGTACGCGACAAGCGTCTGGAGCTCGATCGAGATGTCGATCCACTTCCGGCCGCGCGCCGCGTGCCCCCAGAAGTCGCGGCCGAGCCGCGCGACCCGGAGCGCGGACGCGGGGATCCACACGCCCGCGTCCGTCTCCGCATAGGCGCCGCCGGCGGCCGTCTTGCCGGTGAGCACCCAGCCGGAGCGGTGCGCCGCCCAGCCGTCCGGCTTGAGCTCGCCCGAGGCGTCGGGCTTCAGCGTGCGCACCCCGTGGTGCATGACGAACGCGGGGGTCCCCTGGCTCTTCACCTCCACGCCGCGCATCGCCGTGGGAACGACGGCCGAGGTGCGATCGATCGGGATGAGGTCGAGCTCGGTCGTCAGGCCGAAGCGCCGCCCGGTCCACTCGAAGGTGGAGATCAAGCCGAAGGCCGAGTCCGCCCGCGCGCGCCCGCGGTGCGCGGGGAAGCGGACCTTCTCCGCGGCGCCGAAGGGCTTGGGCAGGTCGCGGCGGCTCGCGAAGAAGGGCGTGAGCGGCTCCGGCTCGCCGAGGAGCGCCTCGTCGCGGCGGGACCACGCAGGCGTGCCCTGGGCGCGCGAGCGCCCCTCGACGCGCCGCTGCTCCGCCTCGCTGGGCAGGTGGACATAGAGGTGCGGCGGCGGCTTTCGCGACACGACATAGCGGTACGGATACGGCTCGCCGCGGCGCGGGCCGGCCGGCGTCGCGGCGACGATCTCGTGGTCCAGGTCGAGCGAGGCACCCTTGCCGACACACACGAAGCCGCGGGGGTGGACGGCGTACCAGCCGCCGGCGCAGCCCGCGTCGCCCGACGGCGCCGCGGCGCGCTCGACGAGCGCGCCCGCCCGCAGGTAACCGAGCTTGAGCGCGCCGCGCTCGGGCGCGGCGTACACGAACGTGCGCATGGCGATGCTCGCGAGCTTGTCGCCGCGCCCGGGCCGCAGCGCCTCCTTGGAGGCGGCGGGCTCGGCCGTGGCGGCCGCGCCGCCGTCGATCCTCGCGGAGAGCAGCTCGGCGGGGCCGGCGGCTGCCGGCGACGGCTCGGGAGCCGCCGACGCCCAAGCGGCCGATCGCGCCGATCGCCCCGGCGGCTCCTCGCCGGGACCGCAGGCGACCGCGAACGCAGCCGCCGCGAACGCCGCGGCGCGGAGCGACTGGCCCGGGCCACCGCGATGCCGCGCGCGCGCCTCCGGAAAAGAGCAAGCCGTCATCGACAACGGGCCTCGTCTAGCTCAGAGGCCGCCCGCCGGCCAGAGCCAGCGGGCCCGCCGCGCTCGCCATGCCGCAGGGTCCGTCCGCTCGCGCCACCGGCCCAGCGCGCTCCACGCCAGAGATGGAAGAGCCCCTCGCGCGCGTAGCCGTACCTCTTCACACCTCGGTCCGACGCGCGCTCGCTCGGACGGAGGCATCGCAATCCAATCAGCAGCGATCGGTGTTGCTGGCCGCCCGTGGGATTCTTGGTGCGCGCTCGGCGCGCTACGCGGGGAGATCCGGGCGGGCTGATACCGGCTGTTGAATCCGACCCAATTCACGTGACCCGCGGAAGAGCCATGGCCGAACCTACCGAGCTTCGAAGCGTGATCGAGCAGCTGCGCAAGGATCTCCCGGCAGGACCTCGCGCTGCCGGGGGTCGCCGAGTACATCGACCTGGTGCGGGCCGTGACCAGACTCGGATTGCGTTAATAGGCTGCTGCTGCGTGACGACGAAGAGCCCCGTCCGCGTAACCATCGTATTGGTCTGCGTCTCCTCACCACCCGGTAAGTGACGGCAGCCACCCGGACCGCGGCTCCGAGCCTCGCGGACCGCGATCCCGGGAACCCAGAAAGTGTCACCCAGGCTCTCGGTCTAAAGTGTTACCAGGGCTCCCGGTCGTTCAGTCCAGGAACCAAGCACCGTCGTCCAGGAACCAAGCACCGTCGTCCAGGAACCAAGCACCGTCGTCCAGGAACCGAGCACCGTCGTCCAGGAACCGAGCACCGTCGTCCAGGAACCGAGCACCGTCGTCCAGGAACCGAGCACCGTCGTCCAGGAACCGAGCACCGTCGTCCAGGAACCGAGCACCGTCGTCCAGGAACCGAGCGCCGTCGTCCAGGAACCAGGTGCCGCGCTCCAGCGCCGACTTCGCGTCTCGACGAGGCGCGCCTGCCCGCCACGACAGCGCCTCCGCTCGCCGTCCCTCGCTCAGCGCGAGCTCCACCGCGCGTCGTCCTCGATCAACCAGCCGAGCGCCCGCCTCGTCTCCTCGGCGACCGGGCCGTCGTACCGGTGGCCGGCCTCCTTGCTGCGCGCCACGCGAGCGGGCACCCCCGCCTTCTCGAGGCGCGCGGCGGCCGCGGAAGCGGCCGCGCTGCACCCGGCTTGCGCGCAGACGAAGAGGACCCGCTGCCCGCCGCCGTCCGCGAACGCCTTGGCCGTTTGGGGGGTCCACTTGTCGTGTCCGCCCTCGACCAGCACGAGGCGCGGGAAGAGCGCCGCCCGGCGCGCGGCGATCGCTGAGCCCATGATCGCGCCCAGCGAGAAGCCCGTGTAGAGCACCGCGCCGGGGTCCACGTGCTCGGGAAAGCGCGCCCGCAGCGCCGCGAGCCCCGCGTCGATCTCCCGCTCCAGGCGGGCGTTGCTCTCGTACGTGAAGCGGACGTCGCTCGCCGACGGCGAATCGGACCGCGCGACGCCCCGTGGGCACAGGACGAAGGCGCCGTCCGCCACGATGTCGCGCCACACCTCGCACTGCCACTCGGGCCGATCGTAGTTGCCGTGCGACGCGATGAGCACGGGACGCCGCGCCGTGGCGCCGATCGGCACCGACACCACCGCGCTCGGGAACCCCTCGACAGGGAGCTCCACGAACGGCGCCTCCGCGCGAAGGGGCGCGATCCCCGCGGCAGCGCCCGCTGCGTCGCCAGCAGCGCCCGCTGCGTCGCCAGCAGCAGTCGCGGCGTCCCCAGCAGCGGCCGCCGGCGTGGCGCCGCCGTCCGAGGCCCGCGGTGCGCCCTCCCGCGCCGGGGCGGGCG
The DNA here is from genome assembly GCF_051473855.1 of Sorangium sp. So ce375. Classification (NCBI taxonomy): domain Bacteria; kingdom Pseudomonadati; phylum Myxococcota; order Polyangiales; family Polyangiaceae; genus Sorangium; species Sorangium sp. So ce375. Next base: position 724,877 of record NZ_CP150335.1, on the reverse strand, counting down.
CGACGCTGGGCGGCGCGGGCGCCGGACCGGCGGCGCGGCCCGGACGGTCGCAGCCGACCGCCGCCGCGACGAGCGGGAGCGACGCGAGCGAGAGCGCGAGGAACGCGACGGGGAGCGCCATCCGACCCAGAGGATGACGCTCTTTTACGGGAGCGCCTCCGCGAGCTTGTCGGCGAGCGGAGCGCCCCAGCCGGTCGGATAGTCCCAGCCGGGCCCTGCGCTGAACCCCTCGGCGGTCTTTCCCTCCGTGATGTCGCGGAAGGCCGCCTGCACGCCCGCGTCGGTGTAGAGCGCCGGGTTCAGCCAGCCCACGACGGGCTTGCCCTGCGCGATCCGGTGGCTGTTCACCGACGCCATCAGCCCGGCGAACACCGGGGCAGCAAACGAGGTGCCGCCACGCTGATCCCACTCGCCCAGGAAGTAGAGCCAGTAGGGGGAGTCCGACGACGCGCTCAGCGCGACATCGGAGACCGCGCGCGTGCCCTGCGCGTCCGTCACGACGCTCTCCTGCCACCACGGCGTATCGAAGGCGCGCGATCGGCCCGAGCCCGAGCCGCTCCACGCCACCTCGCGCGCGACCTCGCCACCGCCGCCGAGCTCGAGCACCGTCCCGCCGACGCACGTCACGTACGGGCTCGACGACGGCACGTCGGGCCTGCTGGAGTCGCCTGCCGCGACGACGATCGTCATCCCGAGCGCCGCGCCCATGCGCGCCGCCTCGTTGTACTGCTCCCGGATCAGCTGCCCCTCCGTCTCCTCGCGGTGCGCGAACGACGTCGAGAGCACCGACACCTCGCCGGCAGCGATCGCCTCGTTCCACGCAAAGAGGATGGAGTGCGTGCGCGCGTCCGGCCCCTCGTACGCGATGAGCTCCGCCTCGGGCGCCATCACGCCCGACCACTGCATGTCAAGCGTGCTCTCGACATAACGCGTGGAGATCGGATCCGCGGTGACCACCTCCTCGGGGTTGTCGCGCGAGACGCCGAACGATCGCCAGAACGACTGGAGATCCCGGGTCTTGTACGTCGCCCCGACCACGACGCCGAGCTTCACGCCCTGCCCGCTGTGGCCGCCGGCGTGGAGCGCTTCGACCCCATAGGCGCGCGCGATCTGCGCCGGCGTGAACCCCTGCTCCCCTTCCGGCGGGGGGTCCGTCTCGATCGAGCCCCCCTCGGCCTGCAGCGGATCGGTGTCCGCGGGGATCTCCAGCGAGACGACGCCCGAGGCGAGGTCGATGATCCGCTGCGGCGGCCTGAGCGGATCGAGCGCGCCGTACGTGCGGAGCGGCTTGCCGCCGGCCGAGGGGTTCTCGCGCTCGAAGTCGCGGAGCTCGGTGTCGAACGCGGCGTTGAACTTCGCGACCGTGCCCGCGAACTCGATCATGAGCCGGTTCGCGGACCGTCGCCGGATCTCCATCCCCTGCTGGGTGAGCCAGTCTTCGACGGCCGCGACGTCGCTCTCGGACGGGGCGTGGCGCTCCATCCAGGTCTCGACCGACATGTACTTCCGGAACGTGTCCGGCTTCCCGGGATCGTACATGTCGTCGATCGCGCGCTCGAGCCCGGGGACATCCCGGGTCGGGAACCCCATGAGCGCGCGGAAGCGGCCCTCCTCCGGCGCCTCGCCGAAGTCGAAGTAGATCCCGGCCTGCGGCCGCGGAACGCCGCTCGGGAGCACCGGTCCGTCTTCTCCGCACGCCGTGCCCCCGAGGGCGAGCAGCGCAACGCACCAAACCGAGAGCGAACGCATCAACGATGCCCTGCGAGCGAGGGGGGAGGTGTCCGTCAGCCGAGGCTCAGCACCAGACGTGCTCGATGAGGTAGCAGGTGAAGGTCCCCGGCAACCAGGTCTCGGGGTGCCCGCCGGTCGTGTTGTCGGTGCATATCTCGCAGTAGGCGTGGACGCAGTCGGGGTCGGTGCTCTGCGGCTTCGCCCCGGGGGCCGACACGGGCTTCTCGGAGTAGAAGAACCCGTCGACCCTCAGCTGGTCGAGCTCGCTCTGCGACAGCTTCCCGAAGGCGGCCTCGTCCGAGGAGATGCTGAACCGATCGTCCGACGCGTCGGTCAGGGCGGGCGCCGGGTAGTCGCCGTAGTCCGCCGCTTCGATGGCGGCCATCTGCTCCGAGAGCAAGATCTCCTTGCCGTTGCCGGTGGAGAGCTTGATGCGCGCGTAGTCGATGGGCCCCCCCGAGTAGTCGAGGGCGTAGACCGTGTCTTGGCTCATGTCGAGGCTCAGGAACTCGCTCGTCTCGAGGGCCTTCGAGACCTCCGCCTGGGTGATCCGCTCATGTTCCACCGCGTCATCGACGGGAGCCTCCTCCGACGCGGCGCATCCGGCAAAGCCGGCAGCTGCGATGACGCCGAGCGCAACACTGAGAGCGAGCGATTTGGAAGAACGGATGGTCTGTCGAATCATGATGGCGTTCCTTTCGTTAGGCTCACTGACTGCGCTCGCCTGGCCTCGCGCGGGCCAGAGGGAGCTCCCTCATGTCGGTCCTGCGAACGTTCGCTTTGCTTGTCGGACCCTACGACCCGGGCGAGTCGAGTGGAATGAGGGGAAGATGAATTCATTTCAACGGTGCCGCAGGCCCCCCATACCTGGCAAGTCATTTCCCGGGTCGAAAGATAATTCCATCGCTCTTTCTGCGGCACAGTGGTCGGGACGGTGCACAGCGCGGGGGCTCGCATACCCCGAGCGACGGACGGGACATGACCGGAGTCAGGGGTTGCCGTTGAAGCCGGTCGCGCACATACCGGAGCCTACATGGAGGACGCGCCCAGAACGTCGTTCAGGTCAGCTGCTGAGACCGCTGAGACTGCCATCGTGGTCCTCGACGGCCCGCTCGGGACCGAGCTCGCCGCGCGCGGTATCGAGACGCCGGCGCCGCTCTGGAGCGCTGCGGCCCTGCTCGATGCGCGCGGCTGCGACGTCGTCCGCGCGATCCACCGGGATTACGCGCGCGCGGGCGCGACGGTGCACACGGCGAACACGTTCCGCACCAAGCGGAGGCAGGCGGGCGCCGCGTGGGCCGAGCTGACGGCGCGGGCGGTCTCGCTCGCGCGCGAGGCCGTCCGCGACGTGGGCTCGGGGCACCGGATCGCCGGCAGCGTCGCGCCGCTCGAGGATTGCTACCGGCCGGATCTCAGCCCCGCCGAGGCCCGACAGGAGCACCGCGCGATGGCGCAGGCGCTCGCGAGGGCGGGCGTCGACGTCCTCCTCTGCGAGACGTTCCCGCACGTCGGCGAGGCGCTCGTGGCGCTCGAGGAGGCGGTCGCCACGGGCATCGAAGCGTGGGTGTCGTTCACGGCGGGTCCGGGGTCTGATCTGCTCTCGCCCGAGGACATCGGCCTCGCCGCGCGGGAGGCCGCCTCCCGCGGCGCAGGGGCTGTGCTCGTCAACTGCACCCCTGCGGCGCGCACGCTCGCTCACGTCGAGCGGCTCGCGGGGTGCGGCGTCCCGTTCGGGGCCTACGCGAACGCGGGCGCGGAGACCGAGGGGCTCGGCTGGGGCGCGGGCGTCGACCAGCGCGGCTCGGGAGCCGCTCGTTATGCGGAGCTCGCCCGCCGCTGGCTCGACGCGGGCGCCACGATCGTGGGCGGGTGCTGCGGGACGGGGCCCGGGCACATCGCGGCGCTGCGCGCGCTCGTCGACGGGGCGAGGCTCGCGCCCGGCGCCGGGGGATCGCCGCGCTGAGGCGATGCACAGAATCGTCGGTTGCTCCCCACGGTGCGACGTGCCACCGATGCCCGACGAGCCGGGCAACGCCAGCGCCAAGCGCCGCCGCGCCCGGTAGACACGACCGCTAGCCTGAGACAGCACGCCGTCGCGATCGGCGACGACCCACGGAGACGGAGCGCAAGATGATCGATCTCTATTACTGGCCCACCCCGAACGGCTGGAAGATCAGCATGATGCTCGAGGAGACGGGCCTCCCGTACAAACTCATCCCGATCAACATCGGGCGGGGCGAGCAGTTCAAGCCGGAGTTCCTCGCGATCAGCCCCAACAACCGGATGCCCGCCATCGTCGATCACGACCCGGCGGGCGGCGGGGCGCCGATCTCCGTGTTCGAGTCGGGCGCGATCCTGCTCTATCTCGCGGAGAAGACGGGCCAGTTCCTGCCTTCGGACCTCCGCGGCCGTTACGAGGTGACCCAGTGGCTCATGTGGCAGATGGGCGGTCTTGGCCCCATGAGCGGCCAGGCGGGCCATTTCAATCTCTATGCGCCGGAGAAGATCCCCTATGCGATCGAGCGCTACACGAAGGAGGTGCGCCGGCTCTACGGCGTGATGGACAAGCGGCTCGCGGACCGGCCTTTCCTGGCTGGCGAGTACTCGATCGCCGACATGGCGAGCTATCCCTGGGCGATGGCGCACGAGCGGTTCGGGGTGTCGGCCGACGAGTATCCGAACTTCAAGCGGTGGCTCGAGGCGGTGCGCGCGAGGCCGGCCGTCGTGCGAGGGCTCGCGGTCGGAGAAGAGCTGCGGAACCCGACCCAGCCGATGGACGACGAGGCGAAGAAGTGGCTGTTCGGGAAGAAGCCCGAGTGAGCCGCCCGTCCCGCTGGCGCGCGGGCCGCGCCTTCCACGGCCGCCCGGTCGTGCGCCCCGGGCGCGCAGCGCCTCGCTGACGGGCTGCGACCGGGGCGGACGCGTCGCGATCGAACGATCCGCTCCGGCGCTGTACGCGCGACACGCCACAGAGCGTCCTGAGCAGCGCGGGACCACCAGCGCAGCGCGCCTTGCGATCAGGGTTCCGCCGGGCGCGCAGGGTCGTTGGTGCGCCCTGGCTGCATCCCGCGCTTCCTCTCGTCGAAGAAAGGGGGAACGAACGCTCCTCGGAGATCCGCTCAGCTCGGATCGCGGGGGCTCCGCCGCGAGGCGGGGATCGCGCGAGCGCGCTTGCATTCCCCGCCTGGCGGACGTCAAGCACGCCGCGAGCGGAAACGTCTGCACAGCTCCGCCAGGCACACACTCTGCTCTGGGGTGAGCCGAGATGTCTGGGCCTCGTAAGCCCTCACGGACATCGGGGGGAAGCGATCATGTCGATGCATAGCAAGATGCTTGTGCCTGCGTTTCTTTTCGCTGCTCTGGCCGCCGGTTGCATGGCGAATACGGACGATGCGGACCTCGATCAAACCGATCTCGATGAGGGGATCGGGGCCGTCGAGCAAGCGTTGGGGGAGGAGACAGGCGGATACCTGGGGATGGGCGGGGCCCAGCTCGCGCACGGACAGGCCCAGATCGGCCCCAGCAAGGCTGGACTCGGCCCCAGCAAGGGCGCGCTCGTGCCCAGCCAGGCAGGGGCGTTCCCCGGCAAGGGCGCGCTTGGACCGAGCAAGGGTCAGATGTTCCCCGGCAAGGGCTCGCTCGTGCCCAGCCAGGCAGGGACGTTCCCCGGCAAGGGCTCGCTCGTGCCCAGCCAGGCAGGGGCGTTCCCCGGCAAGGGTGGGATGCCGTCCAAGATCGGTTTCGGCGGTCCTACCGGCCAGCAATCGAGCCATGGGATCCAGGGTTATGCTGGTCAGCACGCCGGCCATGGCCAGTCGGCCATCTCTCAATCGGGTGCTTATGGCCAGTCGGCTGGCATCGGGCAGTCGCCCGCCTTCGCACCGGGCGTCACCGGTCAGGCCACCTCGCCCGGCCAACACGGCCGCCCGTGACCCCCCGCGCGCGCTCTTCGGGCCCCGAGGAGCGCGCGCCTCACCCGCCCTCGATGACCGGATTGCCCCGATGGTTCGGCCCAGCCGGGGCATTGTTCGGAGACCTAAAAAACGACGGTCCGGCGGCCCTCGACGATGACCCGCCGCTCCAGGTGCGCCCGGACGGCGCGGGAGAGGACGAGCCGCTCCACGTCACGCCCCATCCGGGTCATCTCGTCAGGGCCCATCTGGTGATTCACGCGCGCCACGTCCTGCTCGATGATCGGCCCCTGATCCAGGTCCCGGGTGGCATAGTGCGCCGTCGCGCCGATGAGCTTCACGCCGCGCGCGTGCGCCTGATGATAAGGCTTCGCGCCCTGGAACGCGGGCAGGAACCCGTGATGGATGTTGATGACGGGCGGCCCTTCATCGAGCATCTGCTCCGAGAGGATTTGCATGTACCGCGCCAGCACGACGAGATCGACATGGTGCCTCTTCAGCAGGTGAAGCACCTGACGCTCCTGCTCGCGCTTTGTCTCCGCGGTGATCGGGAGACAGAAGAATGGGATTCGAAAGCTCTCGGCCACCGCCTCGAGCGTCGGGTGGTTGGAGATGACGAGCGGGATCTCGCAGCGGAGCTCGCCCGCGCGCTGCCGAAGCACCAGATCGTAGAGGCACGCGGGATCCTTGGTGACGAGGATCGCCATCTTCGGGACGTGATCGCTGTACTCCACCGACCAGCGCGCCGAGAGCGACACGGCGAGCTCGCGAAAGGCGGCCTCGATCGCGCCGCGCGTGGCCGAGCCGCCCAGGGCGGTGACGGCGGCCGGCGAGGCGAGGCCGGACAGATCGACGACGAGACGCATGAAGAAGCGCGGGCCCTCGTCCATGAACGCATCCGTGTGATTGCTCGCGTCGATGATGTTCAGGCCGATGTCGTAGAAGAACCCTGCGAGTCGCGCGACGAGCCCGGGCTGGTCGGGAGCGGCGACGAGGAAGGTTGCGTGAACTGGACCCATCATGCGGGTCATGTAGCTCGCCCCGAGGCGGCGGCGCAAGCGCGAGGGCCGAGGGGGGACCGGGGGGCGGGAGAGGCCCGCCCGTGCGGGCGACGAGCGCTAGCGCCCCTCGCCGCTCTCCGAAGACGGCGGCCCAGACGGATCCTCCGCGATCCTGGGCGCCAGCGTGGAGAGCTCCGCCCAGGGGATGCGCACGGTCCGCTCGACGTCGCGCAGGTGCGCGCTGTCGTTGTAATAGATGAGATGCCAGGCCTCGGCCCGACCCCAGCGCCGCCTTCGCTGCCAGTGGGTGAGCGAGGTGTGGCGGGTGGCGAAGTGCGCGTTCGGGAAGGCGAGCGCGTTCATCCTGAAGAAGTGGAGAAACGCGACGTCGATGAGGCCTCCGTGCGTGACGACGACAATCGTCCGTCCCTCGTGCTCACGGGTGATGCGATCGAGGGCGACGGAGACCCGCAGCATGAACTGAGCCCAGCTCTCTCCGCCGGGGCTCGCCGGCCGGTACGGCTCGCGCTCGAAATCGATCGCGTAGCGCACCATCGCCTCGCCGACCGGCATCCCGTCTGCCTCGCCGGGGCGGAGCTCCTGGACCTCGTCATCGAGCGTGACGGGCAGCCCCAGGGCGGGAGCGACGATCTCGGCCGTCTGCTGCGCCCTGCGATACGTGCTGGCGATCAGGACGTCGGCGGGGATCTCGCGCGTCGCGGCCAGGCGATCGCGCAGGCGCTCCGCCTGGAGGACACCGAGCTGCGTCAGCCCGGTGTCCCCGCGCATCCCGCCCACGATACGGTTCACGTTGACCTGCGCTTCACCGTGCCGGATGAGATAGAGGTTCGTCACGATCTGAGCCTCCGAGGCGCGCGACCTCGCGGGGGGAGGGCCGCGCGGGGCGGTCCGCGCTCGCTAGGAAGAGCAAGGCCCCCCTCGAATGTCAAGCGTTTGTGCCGCCGCCGCGCGGGCGCTCAGGGACAGCCGTGGAAGAGCGCGAAGAGGGCCGCGCTCTCGGAGCAGACCTGCTCGTCGCGCAGGGCGCTGCAGAAATCGCCCTGCGTGAGAAACGTCTTCTTTCCCGTGCTGCCCTCGATGCAGGAGATCGAATAGGCGAACCGCGAGGCGCCCTCCCCGGGCACGCCGGGGATCTCCAGCTCGGAGCCTTCGCCCACCTGCGCGCCGCTGCCACCGGCGTCCTCCGGCGGGTCGACCTCGAGCGACGGGAATACCAAGATGGGCAAAATGCCGAAGAGACCGGCGACGAAATGCGGAATCATGGGTTCACCTCCAACGTCGATAGAAAGGCATCCTCGAACGAGGTAGCCATTTCAGCTGCCGAATCCAACATGCATTCGACAGGCCAGCTCGGGTCATGTCCGCCCATTGCACAGCGGCGCGCGAGCCCGCGCCCTTTCGCGCGCGGGCTCCCTGCCCCGTCCGGGTCGGAGGGGGCGCTCGGGCAGCTGCCGCGCCGGCGCGGCGCTCGGGACCGGCCGCGCGCCGCGCCGGCGTGGCGCGCGGCGCGCCGGGCTGGACCGCCCTTGCCAGCTCGCTCGGACCTGGCCTACAAGGCGGGCCATCTGAAGGAGACCCTCATGCACCGTCGCATCTTCATCGCGGCCGCGCTGCTCGGCTTCGCAGCCCTCTCCGGGTGCGGACCGCACTGGCGCGTCGTGACCCAGGCGAGCCCCGACACGTTCGTCGGCCAGCGGCATTTCGCCCTGATGCCCATCGACTACGTGGGCCTCTTCATCCTCGACCAGCGCGAGGACCAGTACCTCGCCAGCAAGGACGCGGACGAGCACCAGCGCTTCGTGGCGGACAAGGAGTCCATCAACGAGGAGTTCACGAAGGCCCTCGTCGCCCGCGCCCAGGAGGAGGGCATCGAGATCACGCCGACCGACAGCCCCACGTCGGCGTCGTTCGTGCTCAAGCCCTATGTCGGCTACATGAATCCAGGCTTCTACGCCGTCGTCTCCTCGGCCCCGAGCCAGATCCGGATGACGCTCCGGATCACGACGCCGGACGGCCGGGTGCTCGATGAGGTCCAGTTCTCGAGCCGCACGGCGTCGCCCATCCCGAACACGAACCTGAGCCCCGCGGAGGCGGACATGCTGAAGAGCGGCGGCCGCTGGCGCGAGGACGCGCGCGTCATCGGCGCGTACGCGGCCCGCTACCTCGCGTCGCGCGTCAATCCCTAGCGCGGCCCTCCCCGGGCCCCCGACGGCGCGTCCTCGCGGCGCGTCCTTGCGGCGCGCCGCGCGGAGCGCTCGGCCGCTTCACAGGAGCACCCCGCGGAGCAGGAGCTCTGCCACGCTGAAGTAGATCACGAGGCCGGAGACGTCGACGAGGGTCGCGACGAACGGGGCCGAGGCGCTCGCCGGGTCGAAGCGGAGCGCCCGGAGCACGAACGGCAGGAGCGCCCCCGCCAGCGTGCCCCACGTCACGACGCCGACCAGGCTGATCGCGACGGCCAGCGCGAGGAGCGTGTAGTGCGGGCCATAGGCCCCGAACAGCTTCTCCCAGGCGATGACGCGCGCGAAGCCGATCGCGCCGAGGATCCCGCCGAGCGCGAGGCCCGACGCGAGCTCCCGGCGGCTGACACGCCAGAAGTCGGTGAGCCGGATCTCGCCGAGCGCCATCGCCCGGATGACAAGCGTCGTCGCCTGAGAGCCGGAGTTGCCCCCGCTCGAGATGATGAGCGGAACGAAGAGGGCCAGCACGACGGCGCGGGCGATCTCGCTCTCGTAGTGGCCCATCGCGGTGGCGGTCAGGAGCTCGCCCACGAACAGCGCGGACAGCCAGCCCGCGCGCTTGCCGAGCATCCTGGAGATCGGGGTCCGGAGGTAGGGCGCGTCGAGCGCCTGCATACCGCCGAGCTTCTGGATGTCCTCGGTCGCCTCCTCCTCCACGACATCCACGATGTCGTCGGCGGTGACGATCCCCTTCATCCGACCCTCGCTGTCGACGACGGGTATCGCCACGAGATCGTGCTCGGCGAAGAGCCGCGCCACCGCCTCCTGGTCGGCGTCCTCGTTGACCGACACGACGTCGGTCTTCATGACGTCGCTGACGCGCCGGTCGCCGGGGGCGATCATGAGCTGTCTCAGCGACACGACGCCGCGCAGCCGCTGCGCGGCGTCGAGCACATAGCCGTAGTAGATGGTCTCGAGGTGATCCCTGGCCTGCCGCTTGAGGTAGCTGATCGCCTGGTCGACCGTCGCCTCCGGCCGCACGCGCGCGAACCACGGGCTCATGAGCCCGCCGGCCTCGTCCTCGGCATACGCGAGGAGCGCGCTCACCTCGCGCCCCGTCGGCTCCTCGAGCAGGGAGAGGAGCTCCGCCTGCTCGTCCGGCGACACCTCGAGGAGGATGTCCGCCACGTCATCGGGCGCGAGCAGGCGGATCCACAGCCTGCGCTCGCCCTTCGTGAGGCCCGCGAGGAGCGCGGCCTGGTCGGCGGTGGGGAGGCCCTCGAAGAAATCCTCCGCCTCCTCGCTCCGCAGGCGGCGATAGGCCTGCACCCGCTCCTCGTTCTGCAGGGCGGACCACGACAGGGTCAGATCGGCCGCCGTGAGCGTCTCGGCCGCGTTGAAGGGCGGGCGTTCCATCATCGCCTCACCTCGTCGAGCGCCTGGCCCGCCCTGTCGGCGTCGCCCGGCAGAAGATGCTCAGTCGTGCGGGCAGAGCGGCAGGCTCGACCCTGGAACCACGATTAGCAACGCGCGCGCCACGGGCGCCCCTCCCTGGAAGCCCCTGCGCGCACACAGCGCCACGGCCCCCCGCCTGCGCCGTCGGCCAGCGTAGCGCCTGGGGCGGCCGGCAGATTCCTGGTTCCCGCAGACTTCTTCTCGGCGCTCCGATCGCGTCGGCGCGCAATGGCGCGGTTTGGCGGGAACCTACCGTATCTCCTGCGATGCACTCTCTTTCTTGGCCCGCGTGAAGCCTGCAGGCGCTCGCGTCCTCACGCGCGCTCGTGCGCTCACGCGGGCGCGCCCAGGAGATCGACCCCGAAGCGGCGAAGGAGGCGGCAGAGCGGGACGAGGGGCAGACCCACGATGGCCGCCTCGTCGGCGTGGCGCACGTCGTCGAACAGCCACGGTCCGTGCTTCTCGAAGAGGTACCCGCCCGCGCTGCCGATCGGCCGATCCAGCTCGACGTAGCGGCGGATCTGCGCGCGGTCGAGCGGGCGGACGCGGAGCTCCACCGTGACGATCTCGGCCAGCGTCCGCGGCCCGCCGGCCACGAGCGGCGCGAGCGTCACCCCCGGCGGCGCGTGCACCGCGACGGCGGTATGGAGCGCGTGGACCCGCCCGGCGAGCCGCCCGAGCTGCTCCGCCGCCTCGTCGAGCGACGCGGGCTTGCGGAGCAGCTCGCCATCGAGCTCGAGCGCCTGATCGGCGCCGATGATCAGGGCGCCCTGCCGCGCGCGCGCGAGGCTCTGCGCCTTCCCCTCCGCGAAGAGCCGGGCGCACGCGAGGGGCGACACCCCCTCGGGCGCGATCTCGTCGAACGCAGGCGCGACGGCCTCGTACGCGAGCCCGAGGCGATCGAGGAGCGCCCTCCGGAAGGGCGACGTGGAGGCGAGGACAACCGGGAACATGGTCAGATCCATGGCACGGAACGACGCGCGTGCCGAGGGGAACCGCCCGCCCCGCGCATCGCGCTCCTCCTGCCCGTGGCGCTCCTCCCGCTCCTCTCGCTCCTCACCTGCTCTTCACGCTCTTCGCGCCGTTTGCACCGACTTGCTCTTATTTACCAAAATTTATCGAGAAATGGCAGACGCCGCGGATTCTCAGCAATGGTGACAGCGGCTGGGCAGCCAGAAATAACGACAGGACTTCCCGCCGTCAGGTGTCGCCTGAATTACCCATCATGCATTTCATTAAAAAGCAGCTTGCACTCGGACTCTACAGCACGCGACAGTACGCCTATGCAGCAACTCAACACAAGGCACCTCGTCACCCTCTCTCTCGTCGCGCCGGGCATCGGGCTCTCCGTGTTGCTCGCGGCCTCGCCGGCGAGCGCGGCGACGTACGAGGTGGGGCGGGGCAAGCCTTATGCGAGCCTCGCGGAGGTCGCCCCTCGCCTCGCTGCCGGGGATGTGGTCCAGGTCGAGGGCGACGCGACCTATCCGGGGGATTTGTTCTTCAAGAAGTCGGGCACCGAGGCGCAGAAGATCACGATCCGCGGCGTTCGCGTGAACGGCCGCCGCCCCGTCCTATCCGGGGGGTCGAATACGGTGGTCTTCGCTGGCAATCACTATACCTTCGAAGGCTTCGAGATCACCGGCGGATCGAGCCGCTGCGTGTTCAACCGCGCGCACGACATCACGATCCGCGACTCGGTGGTGCACGACTGCGCCGGGCACGGGATCCTCGGCGCCGACTCCGAGTCGGGCACGTTCACGCTGGAGTACGTCGAGGTCTATGCCTGCGGCTCGGGCGACACCCGGCACCCCATTTACATCGCGACCGACGAGGAGACGCGCCTCGGCTCGGTGTTCCGCATGAGGAACTGCTATGTGCACGACGGCAACGGCGGCAATAGCGTGAAGAGCCGCGCCGAGCGCAACGAGATCTATTACAACTGGATCGAGGGCGCGAAATACCACGAGCTCGAGCTGATCGGGCCGGACGGCCAGGACGAGGGGCTCGCGCGCGAGGACTCCGACGTCGTCGGCAACGTCATCCGCAAGACCGGCCAGCACTTCGCCGTGCGCGTCGGGGGCGACGGCACGGGGCAGACGTGGGGTCGCTTCCGGTTCGTCAACAACACGTTCCTGCTCGCCCCCGGGTCGCGGCCGGCGATCAGGATGTTCGACGGGATCGAGAGCGTCGAGATGAGCAACAACGTGTTCTATCGGCTCGGCGGCGGCGGCGTGGAGGTCTATGTCGACAGGAGCGCGAGCTGGAAGACGGGAACGGCGTTGATCTCGGGCGCGAACAACTGGGTGCCCAGCGGCTCTTCGGCCCTCCCCGCGGCGTGGACAGGCACGCTCCAGGGCGCCGACCCCGGCTTCACGAACGTCGGCTCGCTGGACCTCCGCCCGGCATCGAACAGCCCGCTCGTCGACGCCGGCTCCAGGTCGACGCCGAGCCCGGCAGGACACCCCTTCCCGAAGCCGCTCGCCGCGCCGCAGTCCTCGCCGATGAGGAGCGCGCGCGCGGCCAGCGGACCGCTGCAGCGGCCGGCCGCTGGCGCGATCGACATCGGGGCCTACGAGGCCGGCTCCAGCCTCGCGGCGTTCGCCATGAGGGCGGCGGACAGCGAGCTCGACCTCGACGTCGGCGACAGCGGCGCCGCGGACGGTGAGCGGAACGTCGACGGCGACGCCACCCCGACCAAGCGTGACGCCGACGCGAGCGACGCCGACGCCGCCGACGCCGACGCCGTCGATGCCAACGACGCCGACGCCAACGACGCCGACGGCAGCGACGCCGCCGCCAACGACACAGACGCCAACGAGGCGGACGCCTCGCACGACGCCCACGCCAGCTCGTGCAGCGTCGGCGGGGCGCTCGCGGGCGGCCCGGGCGCCGGCTCGGGCGCGCTCCTCGCCGGGGCGACGGCGCTCCTCGGGGCCGCCCTTCGGCGGCGCGGTCGCCGCGCCGAGGCGTGAGCCGCAGCGCGAGCCCTCAGGCGACGAGCGCGCGCAGCAGGCGACGCGCCGACGCCGGGTCGGGCAGCTGAAACGCCGCGGAGCTCTCCCCGCCGCCCACGTGGATGGTGAGCGCGGTCGGGGGGAGCGCCGCGAACAGATCCTCGTCGGTCCTGTCGTCGCCGAGCGCGATCGCCACCGCGTCAGGACCCATCGTCGCGAGCACCCGCGGCACGATCACCCCCTTGTTGACCCCGCGGAGCCGCGCCTCCAGCACCTTCCGGCCAGGGATGAGCTCGAGATCGTGCTCGCGCAGCGCCTCGTCGAGCTCCGCGGGCACCTCGCGGGCCATCTGGCTCGCGAGCTCCGGATCGGCGTTCCGGTAGTGCCACGCGATCGACACCATCTTCTCCTCGATGAAGCTGCCCGCCGTGCGGTCGACGAAGCCCTGGAGGCGCTCGCGGACCTTCGGCTTCCAGTCGAGCGCGGCGTCGCGGAGCGCGACCCAGGGCTCGCCGGGCGCGGCGCGGGAGAAGAACCCGTGCTCCGCGTGGAGGCTGATGGGCAGCTCGCCCAGCCACCGCTCGAGGTCCTCGCGCGGCCTGCCGCTCACGACGTGCACCTGCGTCCGCGGGCGCGCCGCGAGCTCGCGCAGCTCGGTGATGAGCTCCTCGTCGGGCTGCGCGAGCTCGGGCATGGCCGCGAGCGGGACGAGCGTTCCGTCGTAGTCGAGCATCACGATCAGCGACGGCGCGCTCCGCGCGCTCGCGATCGTGTTCAGCTGGGGCGCGCCCTCGCGCCGCCGGGCGGACCCCACCGCGGGCGGAGCGCCGCTCGCGCGCTCGAGATCGTTCAGGAAGCAGTGCGACCAGCGGTGCGCGTCGTGCGTCACGACGCGGCGCCGGAGCGCCTGCATCCGGACGCGCTGCTCGGACGGCGACATGACGAGCGCCCGCTGGATCGTCGACGCCACCGCGTCGATGTCGTGCGGGTTGACCTGGAGCGCCTCGATCAGCTCGGCGGCCGCGCCCGCGAACTCGCTCAGCACGAGGACGCCGGTGTCGTCGATCCGCGAGGCCACGTACTCCTTGCAGACGAGGTTCATCCCGTCGCGCAGCGGCGTCACCATCATCACGTCGGCAGCTAGGTAGAGCGCGACGACATCGGCCATGGGCATCGACCGGTGCAGGAAGTGGATCGGGACGTCGTCGAGCGTCCCGTAGCTGCCGTTGATGCGGCCGACGAGCTCGTTCACGACGCGCCGGAAGTCGGCGTAGGCGTCGACCTTCTCGCGCGTCGGCACCGCGAGCTGGATGAACCGCACCTTGCTCCGGAGCTCGGGCTCGCGCTCCAGGAAGCGCTCGATCGCGAGCATGCGCCGCGGGATCCCCTTCGTATAGTCGAGCCGATCGACGCCGAGCACGATCTTCCGTCCCTGGGCGCGCTCGCGGATGCGCCGCGCCTCGGCGCGGACCTCCTCGTCCCGCGCGAGCCGCACGAACTCGTCGACGTCGATGCTGACCGGATAGGCGCCGAGCCGCACCCTCCGCCCCTCGTACGCGAGCGTCTCCAGCTCGGGATCGAGCCCGAGCACGCGCGCGGCGGAGTAGACGAAATGGTACCGATAGGACGTCGTGTGGAACCCGACGACGTCGGCGCCGAGCATGCCGCGCAGCACCTGCTCCCGCCAGGGCAGGATCCGGAAGACCTCGGCCGCGGGGAAAGGGATGTGCAGGAAGAAGCCGATCCGCGCGTCGGGGATGCGCCTCCGCAGCATCGCCGGCACGAGCGTGAGCTGGTAGTCGTGGATCCACACCCTGTCGCCCGGCCTGTACCGGGCGACGATCGCGTCGGCGAAGCGCTCGTTCACCGCGCGGTAGCTCTCCCAGTCGTGCCGGGCGTCGAGGTGCAGCTTCTCGACGAGGTAGTGGAACAGCGGCCACAGGACGCCGTTCGAGAAGCCGTCGTAGTAACGGCTCACCTCGGCCGAGGTGAGGTGGACGGGGACCGCGCCGAGCTGCTCGAGCCGCTCCTCGACGTCGCGGCGCTGCTCCTCGGTGAGGCGCTCGAGGTCGCCCGGCCAGCCGAGCCAGAGGCCGCCGTGACGCTCGTGGGGGCCCCGGAGCGCGGTCACGAGGCCGCCCGCCGAGGGGACGACGGAGACGTCTCCCTGCTCGGCGTGGACGGTCACGGGAAGGCGGTTCGAGACGATGAGCAGGCGGGACATGCGCAGCCAGGAAGCTAGCGCATGGCCCCTGCACCGCGCCCTTGCGGCGCGGTGAAATCAGGGGCGAGCCGACGACGCTCGTCAGGCGCGCCCTGATCTCTACCTGTCGATCCGGATCGACGGCGCCGTGTTCTCGGGAGCGCTCGGCTTCGACGTGGCCGTGGGCGCAGCGGGGCGGGTGGGGCGACCCCAGTTTCTCCTGCCGCCCGAGCTTGGTTGCGACGGCTCCTCTGTCTTCGCAGGCGCGGCCACCTGCGCGAGCCGTGCGACGGTCTGCACGGACATCTCCGACGGCCCCTGGACGATGGAGTAGGGCTGGAAGCCTTCCTTCTGCAGGGTCAGCCGGCGAGGCGACGCGCGCACCTGGTCGTTCGCGATCGAGAGCTGCAGCGGCGTCTGCCCGAGCGACTTCCCGTCCTCGAGGACGTCGGCGCCGGCCGGGATCGACTCGATGATCAGCATGAACGAGGGCGCGCCCTTGTGTTCGCTGGGCGCTTCGGTCGCCGCGGGCGCCGTCGTGGGCGCGGCCGTGGGCACCGGCGTGGCCTCGCTCTGCGCGGGGTTGCGCGTCAGCACGAACGCGACCGCCGCCACGATGACCGCGCCGATGGCGGCGAGGATCGCCGCCTTGCGCCCCCCGCCGGAGCGGGTCTCCTGCGCGCCGGCTACGGTCTTGGACGCGTCCGTCGCGGTCGCAGCGGCGCCCGGCCCCGAACCGACGCCGGAGGTGCGCCCGCTCGCCTCGTCGTCGCTCGACGGCGCCGGGAGCGTCACCGCGTCCTTCAGCGCTTGCACCGTGGACGAACGCGACGAGATCTGCACGCCCGGCAGCGACTCGAACGAGGTGATCTGCGTGCCGCCGAAGGCGGTCGTCACACCCATGCCGCGGGCGCACTCGCCGAGGCCCTGGATGAGGGCGTCCATCGTCGCGGGCCGGCCGTCCGGATCCTTGGCGAGGCAGCGCATCACGAGCGCCTCGAGCGGCTCCGGGATGTCGACGTCCGGGTTCCGCTCCTTCATGCGCGGCACCGGCTGCTGGAGGTGCGCCATCAGGATCTGGATCGACTTCTCGGACTCGAACGGGACCTTCCCGCAAAGCATCTGATAGAG
Organism: Sorangium sp. So ce375; assembly: GCF_051473855.1. Classification (NCBI taxonomy): domain Bacteria; kingdom Pseudomonadati; phylum Myxococcota; order Polyangiales; family Polyangiaceae; genus Sorangium; species Sorangium sp. So ce375. The sequence goes on along the minus strand of NZ_CP150335.1, from coordinate 708,290 downwards.
GATGACGCCGAGCGAGTAGATGTCGGTCCTGAGATCGACCTTGCCGTGGGAGATCTGCTCCGGCGACATGAAGCGGGGCGAGCCAAGGAACGCGCCCTGCTGCGTGAGCTCCTCCGAGTCGTCGCCGAGCTGCTTCACGAGGCCGAAGTCGAGGATCTTGACGGCCTCTTCCGCGTCCTCGTTCGACACGAGCATGACGTTCGACGGCTTGAGGTCGCGATGGACGACGCCGTGCTTGTGCGCCTCGCGCAGCCCGCGCGCGATCTGCCGCGCGATGCGCATGGCCTCGGGCGGCGGCAGGCGCCCTTGCCGGCGCACGCGCCGGAAGAGCGTCTCGCCCTCGAGGAACTCCATCGCCATGAAGAACCGGTCCTGATCATCGGCCTCGATGCGGCCGTAATCGAAGACGGTGACGATGTTCGGGTGCTGGAGGCGCGCGAGGATGCTCGCTTCGAGGAAGAAGCGCTTGTGGAAGTTCGGGTCGAGCTGCCGCGAGGCCTGGTTCGGGATCAAGACCTTGATCGCCACCGGGCGCCCGAGCGGGATCTGCTCGCCGCGATAGATCGTGCCCATGCCGCCGGTCGCGAGCTGGGAAAGGATCTTGAACTTTCCGTTGAGCACCTTTCCGAGCAACGGATCGATCGGCTCGCTGCGCGCTACTTCATCGACGACGTTTTCGTTGGCACCACTCATATGAACTCCGTCGCCTTCCCCGTGCGGGCGCGGGCGAGCCCTCCCCTCGGTGACGATGCCTCGCGATGCGTGAGCCTGGACCTCATGATCGTGGGGAACGTCGGCGCGTGGGGCCGTCGGGGCAGTCTAAACGGAAGAAATGTCCTTGGCGACCTTTCCTCGATCGCCACGACGATCGCCCCGCTCGTGAGGCCGGGACCCCCGACAAAGACGCCGTCCGGGAGGCGCTGCACCATGCGCCGTGCGCCATAGCCCCGATCGGCGGGAACCGCCAGTTGCTGGCATCGAGCCTCTGCATCGCACCTTCGCGCCACGAGATCCTGCGAGCAGAGTACACTGCTCCGCGCCCGCGCGATGCCCTTCCGAGCGTCCTTGTCAGGTCCGCCTCCGGACGCCCCAGCGCGCCGGACGTCCCTGCCGGTCCTCTCACCCTTCCGGGCGGGGGCGAGGTAGTAGAGAAGGATGCGACCGGATCGCGCCATACTGCGCTGGTGGAGGGGGAGAGAGTACCGGCGCCTACTCGACGCGGCCGCGTCCGAGCTCGCCGGCTCGCGCCACGCCGACGCGGAGGCGACGTGCGCGCGGGCGCTCCGGATCGCCGAGGAGATCTACGGCGCCGGGGACGCCGAGCTGACCGCGCCGCTCTATGCGCTGAGCTCGGCGCAGCTCGCGCAAGGGCGGCTGGACGAGGCGCGCGCGAGCTCCGCGAGGGCGATCTCCATCGCCGAGGCGGCGGCGAGCACCGATCCCCCGCTGCCGAGGCTGCTCGAGCAGCTCGCCGCCATCCTCGAGCGGCAAGGTGAGCTCGATGACGTCGAGGCGCTGTTCCGCCGGATGCTCGCGGGTTACGAGCGGATGCGCGAGCCCGACGCCATCGAGCTGTCGGCGCTGCTGAACCGGCTCGGCTTGCTGCTCGGCAGGCGGGGGGCGCGCGCCGAGGCGGCGACGCTCTTCCGGCGGGCGATCGCGCTGCGGGAGGGCGCGCTCGGCGCCTGTCACGCGCTCGTCGCAGAGGCGCTCTACAACGCCGCCACGTTCCTCGAGGACGGCCGCCCGGCCGACGAGCGGGAGGCGATGCTCCGGAGGGCGCTGGAGATCGCCGAGGCGGACTCCGGCGTGGAGGGGGCGCTCCTCGCGTCGATCCTGCACAACCTGGCGGCCGCGCGGGAGGCGCTCGGGGACGCGGCCGAGGCGGCGACGCTGTACGAGCGCGCGCTCGCCGCGCGGGAGGCGCTGGCCGGGGCCGCCCACCCGTCGCTCCGGCCGACGCTGGTCCGGCTCGCGCAGGTCCACCACGCCGCGGGGCGGCCGTCCGCGGCGCTGCCGCTGTACGAGCGCGCGCTCGCGCTCGCCGAGCAGGAGCTCGGGGCGGAGCACCCGGTGGCCACGGCGATCGGGGCCTGGATGGAGGAGGCGCGGAGCCGGAGCTGACGCCGCCGCTCTCGCGCGGGCGGGCGGTGGACAGGCCGGCGGAGCGGCGTGCTCAGCGGTCGACCGGCGGCGGATCGGCGCCTTCGTGCCAGCGCGTGACGAGCTCCGGAAGGACGGTCGAGGCCATCTGGAGCAGGTGCGCCATGTGGTGCTCGGGCGTGTTCCCCCGGAACCCGCGGACGTGGAGCTTGCCCACGCTCGCCTCGGTGGTCGGGATCATCTGCTTCTCGAGCTTCTTCGAGACGGCGCCCTCGGCCGCGCGGAGCCGCAGGTGCGGCGGCGCGTCCGACGCGGGCGACCGCTCGACGTGGTGCCCTGCCGCCGCGTCGAGCAGGTAGCTGGCCGTCGCGGAGGAGCTGGCGTACGCGATCGGGTCGATCTCCGAGTGCGTGATGGTGAAGAGCAGCTGCCCGGAGGCGGCGAGCTGCGCGGAGCGCGCGAACGAGGCGAGCTGCAGAGGGTTGAGCCCGCTCGGCTGCTCCGGGACGAAGCCGCAGTGGATGCCGTCCGTGACGAGGATCGCGTCGAGGGTCTCGGTGCCGCGGCGGAGCTCCAGGATCTTGGCGACCGCGCCGTAGCCCGCGCTCCACGAGGAGAGGGCGACCCGGCGGAGACGCGGGGTCGGCAGCCCGCGCTGCGCGAGCGCCCGGTCGATGTCCGCGAGCAGGCTCTCGTACACGCCCGGCGTCGCGTAGAAGTCCTCGTAGGCGCCCGAGCCGATGCCGAGGTTGATGACGGCGACCGCGGCGTTCAGCCCGGCGACCTCGGCGCTCTCGCGGACGAGCTGGGTGTTGCCGTGGAAGTGCAGCAGGAGATCGTAGCTCGACCCGGTGGGCCTGAACGTCTCGGGCGTGAAGAGCACGCCGCCGCGGATCGACGCGTACCCGTCGTGCCGGATCGCGGGCGGGGGCGTCGCCGGCGAGGGCGGGAGCGTCGCCGGCGCGGGCGTCGTCTGATGCCAGCGCGCGAGCCCCTCGGGCGCGACGGCCGCGTTCGCCCCGGCCTCCTCGCGCGCAGAGCGCAGCGTGAGGAGCGACGCGCGGCTGACAGGCGCCATGGTCCGGAAGGCCTCGGCGGAGGCGGCCGGGATCCTCGCGGCGATCCCGCGCGCGGCGGCGACGACGACGACGATCACCGTGGCCGCGGCCAGGACGAACGCCCCGAGGGCACGCCACACGCGCGCGCGGCGCTCGCCCGGCGAGGGCGCGGACCAGGAGCCGTAGGGCCCGACCCCGGCGACGGGGAAAGGCGGTGGCGCCCCCTGCAGCGTTGGAGCGGCGAAGCCGGGAGGAAACGCTTGCTCCTGCGGCACGGGGACCGTGCCGAGGGGTGGAGGGTCGAAGGGGAGACCGCGATCCGGGCAACCCTGGACCACGGTGACGGGCGGCGGCGTGGGCGTCGGCGACAGGTCCGAAAGCGCCCCATCAGCGCGCACGTTTCCCTTCATTTTCGATACCCCTCCCTTACAACGGGGACACGGCGCCCGGCCTTGGCTCGCCAGGCGCTGCTTCTGTTCCGTGAGCGCGTTGCTTGGCGGCGACGCGCTGCGTTTCTGCTCCTGCCGTGAGCCCGGAAGGCGTCGCGGCAGGCGGAGCATCGACCAGTACGGTCTCGAGCTCAAGCGACAACCGTTCTGTACGCGCATATTTAAGCGTGGCCGTAATACCCTGGCCCCTTGTGGAACACGCGTGGAGCGCGCGTGGGCGAGCCTGCCGGGCCGCAGAGCGAGGGGCGGGCGGGATGTGCCTGCGGCCGTGCAGGTGCGCGCGCGGTGGCGCGAGCACGCCGGCGACGAAACGCACACTTGCGCCCCTCTCCCGCACCCACCAAGGTGCTCCGCGCTTGCTCTCCCGCGAGGTCCGCTTCCTGCTCGCAGCGACGCTGCTCCATGCCGCCATCCCGCTGCTCGCGCGGGTCGCGGGCAAGCCGGGGCCGGCGCTGGAGGCCCGCTCGAGCGACGCGCGCACGGAGGTGGAGATCGAGGTGGAGCCCGTCGCGCCGCCCCGACCGGAGCAACCGGAGCAGGACGAGGCGCGCGCGTTGCAGCCACGCGCGCCGGACGGGGCGCGGCCGCAGGAAGCGGAGCCGGTGCTCGGACGGACGGCGCGACGCGAGCGGCGCGTGCTGGAGGCGCCGGCGCCGCCGGAGGCTCCGAGCGAGCCCCGGGAGGGTCCCGTCGCGCCTCCGGCCCCGGCGCCATCGAACGAGTACGACGGGCCGCCGACCACCGAGGGGCCGCGGGGCGTGGCCGGGCTCGGGGGTGCGCCTGTGTGGCAGCTGCCCGGCGTCCTGCCGGACCGCGCGCGGCCTGCGCCGGCGCCGACCGCGCCGACCGCGCCGCGCGAGGTCTCGGTGGACCGGGCTGGCGAGGTGCTGCGCCAGGCGATGCGCGATCGAGACAAGACGCTGGGGCTGGATCTGCCCGCCGCCGGCACGGTCGCGTCCGTGGTGGCGGACGTGGTGCGCGCCGCCGAGACGCCCGCGACGGCGCGCGCGGTGTTCGAGGTCCAGCTGAGCGGCGCGGGCGCGGTGCTCGGGGTGCGCGCGCTGTCATCGACCGCCGGAGCGGCGGCGCTCTGGGCGCGGGTGGCGCGCGAGGCGGCCGCGCAGCTCGCCGGGCGCGTGCTCGCGATGACCGCCGCGTTCGCCAAGGGGGCGAAGGTCTACGTCACGGTGAGCTCGTCGGTGCAGATGCCGAGCGGCGCGACGTCGGGCGGGATCCACCAGCAGGGCTCGGGCTTCGGGTTCGACGTCGCCGACATCGGCGCCCGGCCCCGCCCCCTGGTCCAGTCGAGCTTTCGCGTCGAAGCGATCGACTGAGGCGCGCGGCGCGACGGAGGCGAGGCCACCGACGCGCGCGGCGACCGTGCGCGCGGGCGATCAGCGGTGCCGCTGCGCCGTCCAGCGCCTGTAGCGCGCGGCGCTCGCGGTAAGGCCGATCCAGAGCAGCCCGAGCACGCTCAGCGCCGCCGGGACGCCCGCGAGCCAGACGAGCACGGGCAGCGGGGGGCGCGTCGGACAGGGGCGCCTCGTGTCGAAGCGGCAAGCCTGGTGCCGCTCGATCTCGTCCGCTGCGGCGCGGACCTCGGCGACGTCGTCAGGCAGGCCCCGCAGGGCCGCAGCGGCCATCATGTAGGCCGCAGAGGCCGCTCGGTCGTGCGCCGGATCGGCCGGTACGCGGTCGCGCACGAGCTCGAGCAGCCGGGCGGCGCGCTGCGCCGGAGCCTGCTCGGCCAGCGCTCCGGCGAGGTGCCGCGCGAGCGCCTCGTCGAGCTGCAAGGCGCAGGCGACGGCGCGATCTTCGCCGAGCGTGAGGTAGACCGTCTCGCCCGACGCGGTCTGGCGCGGCTCCGTACCGGACACCGCGGCCGGCTTGCGCAGCGCGACCCGCGCCCCGCGGACGCAGATCGGGACCTTCGGGAGGGCGCGCAGGTGCACCGCGGCATAGCGCTGGTACGCGACGCCCGCGATCGCGCCGAGCGAGAGCGCCAGCGCGAGGAGCGCGGCGACCCCGCGAGCGACGGCGCCGGAGCCCGCGCCAACGCTGGCGCGCGTGGGCGGCGCGGCGCGCGCGGGCGGCGCGGCGCGCTCGTCGCCGGTCCCCGGCGCGGGAGCCGGCTCGCCGGAGGGCTCTCGGGACGACATGGCCGGCGGTATGGACAGCCGCGACGACGCTGTCAATGCGCCATCACGAAGGGGGCGCCGCGCCGGCGAGGCGCGCCACCTGCGCCCACGTGCGGGCCGCCTCCTCGTGCCCGGTCGCGGCCGCGAGCTGCGCCAGGAACTGCGCGCACGCCTGCTCGCCGTGGTGATCCTCGGCCTCGCGGGCGCGCGCGAGGGCGCTCAGCGCCTCGAGGAGCGCGCCCTCCGTGCGGCCCGCGGCAGCCAGCGCGACGCCGTACGCGAGCAGCGCCCGGGCCCTCTGCGAAGGCGACGCCTCGGCCTCCGCGGCGATCCGGAAGCGTCGGAGCGCCTCCTCCTTCGCGCCGCGCCCGAGCGAGATCAGGCCGGTCATGCGCTCGGCCAGATCGAGGTGCTCGCCGGTGCGGCGGAGCTCGCCCACGAGCCGCTCGAGCGTGCGGAGATCGCCTTGAACGAGCGCCTGCTTGGCCAGCTCCGCGAGGCGGACCGCGATGTCGTTCATCGACAGGACGGGCGACTCGGTGGTCTTCGCCAGCAGATCGCTGGGGGCGTCGCAGAACGGGAGGCCGACGTCCGGAGCCGTCGCGTCGGAGAAGTCCTCGGGCGCGTCGTCCTCGGGCGCCGCGAGAGCGCCGTCCGGCCGCGGCGCGCCCGGCGCGACGTCGCCCTCGCCCTCTGCATCGAGCGCGGAGCGCCTGCGGGGCACCGCGCGCGCCGAGCTGTCCGTCGCCCCGCCGGGCGCGTCGGGGCCGGAGCGCTCCCCGAGCGGCGCCGCGCGCTTCGGCTCCGGCGCGTCGCCGACCACCTCGATGGGCGTGCGGTAGGTCGGCGGCTGGCTCGAGGAGCTGTCCGGCGCCGCGTCCCGGTGCTCTCTCCCGGTCTCCTGCTCGTCGGCGAACGCGAGCAGCTCCGCGGCGGAAGCCTCGAGCAGCGCGTCGCCGGCGGCGCGCCCGGCGCGCCCGGCGAGCTCGGCCGCGGAGCGCCGGTCGCCCGCCTTCGCGGCGTGCCACGCGGCGTCGGCGAGGCCGAGCACGCTGGCGTGGTCCTCGACGACCCGCGCCGCGGCCAGGTGCCACGCGGCGCGCTCGCCCGGCGGGACGGCCGCGATCAGGGCGTCGCGCAGCGTGCGCGAGGAGAGCCGCAGCCAGCCTGGCTCCGGCCGGAAGACCCAGCCGGCGCCGAGCAGCGCCGCCTGCACCGCGGAGACCTTCGGCGCGCCGGTGCCGTCGCACAGCGCGTCGATCGCCGCGTCCGACGCGTCCCCGCCGAGCGTCGCGAGCGCGGTGAGCACCGTGCGATGGCCGATCGCGAGCAGGCGCAGGCGACCCTCGATCGAGCGGAACGCGGGGGGCGCCGCGAGCTCGGCGCCGGTCATGGTGCGCGCGGGCTTGCCCCGCCCGGCGCTGCGCCGGCGCGGCCCGACGCTCCTGCCGATCCAGCGCAGCGCGCCGCTCTCCAGGGCCTCGCACAGGAGCTCGCGCACGGCGAGCGGGAAGGCGGGCGCGCGCGCGGCCCAGCGGCGCGCGCCCGCCTCGTCGATGCAGCCGTCGAGGAGCCCGCGGACGAGATCCTGGGCGCCCGGCGCGGGGAGCGGCCCCAGCGCGACCGTCGCGGCGGGCGTGAGCGCGGTGAGCGGCGCGGGGAGCGGCTCCGAGCGCCCGAGCCGGACGACCGCGCGCAGGCCGACGCCCTGCTCCAGGGCGAGGGCGATCGCGTCGAGGCTCGCGGCGTCGACCTCGGAGGCGTCGTCGACGGCGAGCAGGCCGACGCGGACGTCGGACGGCGCGAGCCACGCGGCGAGCACCTCGGCGGCGCTCCTCGGCTCGACGCCCTCGCCGGCGAGGAGCCGCGCGAGCGCGGGCTTCAGCCGATCCGGGAGCGCCGGCGCGCGAGCGCGGCTCTTCTCGGCGCGGAGCGCCGCGCGCGCGAGGGCGCGCCGGAGCGCGCCGAACGGCTCGCGCGAGGCCCCGATCGGCGCGACGAAGAGGCTCCGCGACGGCGCGAGGAGCCTCTCCAGCTCGTGGAGCAGCCGCGTGCCGCCGGCGCCGGGCTCGGCGCGGACGATCGCGAGGGAGCCGGGGGGCACGGCGAGCTCGGCGAGCTCGGCGTCGCGGCCGACGAGAGGCGGCTTGCACAGGCGCGCCACGCTCTCGGCGACCTGCCTGCGCAGCGGCTGCTGCGCGTCGAGGCGGAGGCCGCGCACCCGGCGCGCGCCGTCGACGCCGCGGTGGACGCCGAGGGTCATGAGCTCGCCCGAGAGCACGGCGGGGAGCGCGGGATCGAGGAGCACGTCGCCGGGGAGCGCGACGCGGGCGAGCATGACGGCGACGAGCAGCGGCTGCCCCCAGGAGAGCGCGGTGAAGCGCCCCGCCTCGCTGACGTAGGTCATCTCCCCCTGCGCGATGCCGACCGCGAAGCGCGCGTCGGGGTGCACGGCCGCGTCCTCCGCGGCGAGGGCGGCGAGCAGCACGGCTTCCTCGCTGTCGTCGGGGGTGAACTCGAACGAGAAGGTCTGCGCGCTCCAGGCGCACAGGGTGGCGCCGAGCGCCTCGGCGCGCTTCTTCAGCGCGAGCGCCCTCGGGAGGTAGCTCGCGTCGCCGCACGCCGCGCCGTCCGGCGCGCCCTTCTGGCGCGACGGTGGCCGCTGCGCCCGCGGCGCGCCGCGGCGGCCGGGCCACGGCGCGACCGCGTCCGTGCTGTCTGGCTGCGAGAGGGCCGCAGTACCTCGAAAGGACACGACGATGCGCGCCGGCATTGCCGCAAGTGTAGCGGGGCGCGGAGGGCGCGTGGGCGGTTCTCGGCGCGCGGCGCGCATGGGCGCGACGCCGATCGGCGTCGCGCGGCGCCCCGCGCGCGGCGGTACGATGGCCGCTCGATGCAGTCTCTTTCCACGCCGGCCCGCCGGCAGCCGCCTCGCCCGGCGTGCGGCGCCGCGCTCGTCGCCGCGGCGCTCGCGACGGCGCCCTCCCCTGCCGCTGCGAACGGCGTCTTCCCCGCCGCGGACCAGATCGTGTTCGACCCGGCGGACCCGGCGCGCGCCATCGCCCGGATGACGTACGGCCTGCTCGCCACGCAGGACGGCGGCGCGAGCTGGCGTTGGATCTGCGAGGGCGCGGTCGGGTACGACGACACGGGCGGCCAGTCCCCGCCCATCGCCGCGGCGTCGGACGGCAGGGTGCTCGCCGCGCTGAGCGATGGGCTCGCGATCGGCACGGAGGGCGGCTGCGCCTGGACGGGCGCCGCGGAGCTGGCGGGGCAGGCGGTGATCGATCTCTCGGTCCAGCAGGGCGATCCGTCGCACGTCGTCGCGGTCGCCGCGGGGATCAGGCACGCCCTCTGGGCGTCGCGCGACGGCGGCGCGCGCTGGGCCAGCGCGGGGACGCCGCTCCCGCCGGAATTTCTGGCGAGGACGGTCGACGTCGCCCCGTCGGATCCGCGGCGCGTCTATGTGAGCGGACTCGCGCGCGAGGAAGGCTCGGTCAAGGGGGTGATCGCGCGCTCGTTCGACGGCGGAGAGACGTGGGCGACCTCGGCGGTGCCGGGGAGCACGACCTCGCGCGAGCCGTACATCGCAGGGGTCGACCCGCGCGACGCCGACGTGCTGTACGTGCGGATCGCGAGCGCGCCGGGGCGCCTCTTCGTTTCGAGGGACGGCGGCGGGTCGTTCGCGCCGGTGTTCGAGACGGAGGGCTTCGTGCGCGCGTTCGCGATCTCGCCCGACGGCGCGGCGGTGGCGGTGGGCAGCGACATCGACGGCGTCTTTCGCGCGCCCTCGGCGACGCTCGCGTTCGAGCGCGTCTCTGGCGTGGCGCCGCGCTGCTTCGCGTGGACGGAGGCAGGCCTTTACGCGTGCGCCAGCGAGTTCCTGGACGGCTTCACGATCGGCCGCTCGCTCGACGGCGGCGCGACGTTCGAGCCGCTGCTCCGGCAGGCGTGCCTCCGCGGCCCGCTCGACTGCGCGGCGAGCACGGCGGTAGGGACCCTCTGCCCGACGGACTGGCCGCGCGTTGCGCTGATGACGGGCCACGAGGACTGCACCCCGGACGCCGGCGCGCCCGAGGGCGGCAGCGACACCGGCGCTGGAGCGAGCGGCGCGGCCGGCGCGAGCGGCGCGGCCGGCGCGGCCGGCGCGAGCGGCGCGGCCGGCGCGAGCGGCGCGACCGGCGGCGGAGCGACGGCCGCGAGCGGCGGAGGAGCGGGAGCAGGCGCCGGCACGGGTCCGGAAGGGCTGGGCAGAGGCGCCGGGCCGAGCGATGCGGGCGGGTGCGGCGCCGGCGGCGCGGGCGCCGGCTGGGCGGGCGTGCTCGCCGCGGCGAGCCTGCCGGCGATCGCGGCCGCACGCCGGCGCAAGGCCGGCGGCATCACGGGGGGCGCTGCCAGCGGGGATCGAGGCCGCAGGTAGAAGGCGGGGTAGAACGAGGAGCGCGCCGTCAGGGAGCGATGACGACCCGCTGCGTGGCCGTCGCGACATCGCCGTTCGGATCCTCCAGGGTGATCTCGACGTCGAGCGCTTGCCCCCGGACGGCCTCGACCGGGAGCCCCCGGTCCACCTGAAAGCGCACGCCATCGATCTCGCAGACTTCCTCTCCTGCCCTGTGCAGCGTGACCTGCGCGGTGAAGGGGAGGAGCTCGAACTCCAGCTCGGGGAAGTACCCCTCCACGGTCAGCCGCGAGCCCATCTGGCGAAGGCCGGTCACGCGCAGCGCGAGCCACACGTGGTGGCCCCCTTGAGGGCCCGCTTCGATCGGCACCACCTCGCCATCCTCCAGCGAGGCGAACGCGCTTTGCCCCTGCCCGATTTCGACCGCGGGATCGCCAGAGGATGGCGTCTTGCACGCGTCGCTCGCCGACGCGATCCACAGCGGATCGTGGTCGGCGAGGGCGGAGGGCGCGATGAAAGGATCGACGCACGCCCCCGCAGCGCAGGTCGCGCTCGCAGCGCACGTGGTCGCGCAGCACGCCTCGTCGAGCGAGACGGGCAAAAGCACGCTCCGCCCGCCGGCCGCGCGGGTCGCGGCCCTCCGCGTCACGAGGGGAGAGTCCTCGCCCTCGCGGAACGCCGCGATGGACAGCTCGACCTCCGCGCCGTCCCGCGCCGGCCCCACAGGGAGCTCCGCCGGGAGCGACAGCTCTCCCTTCCGATAGGAGAGGCGCTCGGTGCGCGTGACGACGCCGTCCACCTTCGTGATCGTCTCGATGTGATGGAACTCGAAGCCGACCGCCATATCCGTCGTGAGGCCGACCACCACGAGCGCATCGGCCGCGTCGCTCCCACAACCTGCGGAGCACAGGAGGAGCAGCGCGAGCAGCGTCTCGGGGGTCGGCCGCACGCTCACCTGAAGACGATCAGCCCGACGTGTGCGATGAACGCTTGCGACGCCGCGCGGCCCAGCCCGCCGCGGCCGCGAGCGCGGCGAACGGCGCCACGAGGGATGTCTTGCTCGCGGGCCTGTAGGCGCACATGCCGGCGGAGAGGTCCCCGTCGATGCCATCTGGACCGATGGTGACCTCCCCCTCCACCTCGGCCTCCACGCTGATGCCCTGCGCGAGCAGCGCGTTCACGCACGCGGGGATCTGCGAGCCGGAGATGATGTACTTCCCACCACAGAAGAGCGCGCCGTCGCCGCTGCAGGAAGCATCGCAGTTCGCCCGGAACTCGTGCTCGCAGTCCTCGAACTCCTCGTTCTGGCATGTGGTCTGGCAATCCATGTTCGCGTCGGCCGTGCACGAGCCGCCGCAGCACTCGATGCAGTGCTGATAGCAGTCGCCATCCACCGTCACGCACTGGGCGTCGCACTCGCTGTCGCAGTTCGCATCCCACGTGGCGGCGCACTGGGCGGCATCGACGGCGCCGGAGCACTCGACGTCCCGCGTGGTGGTGCACTCCGTGAAGCAGTTGTGGGAGCAGGTGATCGCGACGCCGCGGTCACATTCCCCCGAGCACTGCTCGGTGCAGCTGTCCGTGCAGGTCGCCTCCGCCGAGAGGGTGCACTCCGTCTTGCAGACCGGTACGAGCCTCGTGGCGCACGCGGTCTTGTAGATCCCGAGCTCGCTGCAGCCCGCGGAGCACTCGCCCGTGACGCGCACTTCGCAGTTCGACAGCCCTTCGAAGCGAATGTTGCCGCACTCCGGGACACCCGCGCTCGCCGGGAGAGCGGCCGTCAGACAGACGGTGATACTCGCCAACCCAAGAAGCATGGATCTTCGCATAGGTGAACTCTCCTCCTCGACGGCCGCCGAAATTCGATCCTACACAAGGCCATTGCCGCACGGAAGCGACATCTCCGCGGCGCACGTTTGCGGCACACCGGACGCGTTGTTGAGCACGCGGGCACGCCGAGCGCATGTGGAGACGTGGAGACGTCGAACGGCGTGATGAGGGGATCGAGGTGAATGCGGGGCGACGGGCGCGGCGCCTGCGTCGTTTGCGCGTCGTCGTCACCTAGCGCGCGCTGGCGGCGCGGCGCGCGGGGCTCAATCGGCGGGCCAGGGGTTCGGCGGATCGGCCGGCGTGTAGGGCTGCACGTTCGCCTCCGCCGTGATGAGGTTCTCGATGAACAGATCGACGTAGCGCAGGTCGTCCTCGACGTCGGGGTCCGGATGATCCGCGAGCCACGCCTCGACGTTCGGCCGCAGCGCCTCGAGCGTGCGCCGCGCGGTGCGCGGATCGGCGTCCGCGGCGAGCTGGGCGGCGAGCTTGAACCCGGCGAACAGGTTCAGCATCACGAAGCCCTTCTCGACGGTATCGCCGGAGAAATAGCCGGCCTCGGGCGGCGCGTCGGGCGCGCTCGGCGCCTCGATGTCGACCTCTTGCGCGTGCGCCTCGCCCGTCAGCGGGTGCTTCCATGACAGCGCGAGGCTGCCCACGGCGCGAGGGTCTTCGACGCCTCGCTGGTCGGGCTTCGGCACGAGCTCGAGCAGGATGGCGCCTCCCCCGCCGCGCCGACCGGAGCCGACCGGCTCCGCCGCGCTCGTCCGGCCGGCGAGGAAGAGGCTCGGGATGTGCACTGCGCCGCCGCGCTCGCCGCCCTGCCAGCCGTTCGTGCCGTAGGCGCCGCGCACGGCGTAGCCGTCGCCCACGGCCACGTCGAGCTCGACGTCGAGCGCCAGGGGCACGAGGAACGTCTTCACCTCCTCGGTGAAGACCTCCTCCACCGCCTTCGGGTCCTCGAGGAAGTAGAAGTTGCCCGCGCCGACCTCGCTGATCCCGCGCATCGCGTCGACGTCGAACTCGGCCCCGACGCCGACGGCCGTAAGGCCGATCCCCTTCTCCGCGTACCCAGCCGCCAGCGACACGAGCCGCTGAGGCGAGGTGAGCCCGGCCGTGGCCACGCCGTCGGACAGGAAGATCACGCGGTTCTGCCACGCCGGATCGAGGTGCCGCTCGGCGAGCGCATACGCGGTGAAGAGCCCCTCGTACAGGTTGGTCGACCCCCGCGCGGTCAAGCCCTCGAACGCCTCCGTAAGCGCCTCCCTGTCCGAGCCCTCCACCTGCTCGAGGACGACCTCGGCGGCGTCCGAGTAGCGGACGAGCGAGATCCGGTCGGTCGGCTCGAGGGCGTCGATCATCTCGACGAGCCCCGCCCTCACGTAGGCGATCGGGTCCCCTTCCATCGAGCCGCTCGTGTCGACGGCGATGACGAGGTGCAGCGGCGGCCGCTCGATCGCGCCGAGGTCCACGGGCGAGTTCATCCCGATCTGGATGAGCGTGCAGGGCGACCCGCTGATCATGTTGCCCATGATCCCGAGCAGCCCGTGCATGCACACGTCCTCGCCGCAGGTCGCGGCCGGGTAATCGAGCTTGTGCTCGGCGAAGAAGCCGACGTCGTCGAGCGTGTCCGGCCCGGGGATCTCGCCGTCCTCCAGGATCTGCCGGAACAGGCCGAAGTCCTGCGATCCTCCCTGGGAGACGCCCACGCTGCCCGGGGACCCGGGATCCGCGGGCATGGCGGCGCGCTCTGATGAGCTGTCGGCGCAGCCGGCCGCGCCGAGGGCGGCGGCGGCGCCGAGCGCGAGGATGTCATGGATTCGGAGCTTCATGGCGTGACCTCCTACGGCGCCGCGGTGGCGGCGACCAAGACCGACTCGAGAAGGCGCGGTTGATCGATGGGAACGGTGAAGCACTCCGCGTCGCGCACGGGCATGTCGTCGGCGCGCACGAGGAAGAGCGTTCCGGCGCCCCCGGCGAGCTCCGCGCTCTCGCCGGGCCGCAGCGAGACGACCCCGGAGACGCCCTCGCCGAGGAGCGACGCCTCCAGCGGCTCGACGAGGCTGCCGCAGGCATCGTGGAACGCATCGCAGCCCTCGAGCGGCGAGAGATCGGCCGTGAAATCGGCGGTGGCCTGCCGATCGACCATCGACCAGCGGGCGAGCACGTTGCCTCGCAGCGCGAGCACGGCGTGCGTCGCGCTCTCGATGTGGATGCCGCGCGCGAACGCGGGCTGGCTCCGCGGGAGCTCCGGGTACTCGCCGCTGCCGTCGATCGCGACGGAGCTCACGCGGAGGACGTCGCCCTCGCTGAACGGGATCGCCTCGGCAGGAGCGCAGAGGAAGAAGGTCTCGCCGCGATCGAGCGTGAGCGCATGGCAGCCGTCCGGAGACGATGTCACGCCGGTGAGGACCCCTGTCGCGTGGAGGGGCACGGTCCAGTCGAGCCCGATCTCCGTGGCGGGATCGCCGCATGCGCCCGCGGGAGACGGCGTCTCGAGGGGCGGCGCCGGGAACACCGCCGGGTGCTCGGCGAGCTCGAGCCTGGCCCCGGCGCGCCGAAGCGCGATCATCCGAGTCGGCTGCGGGTTCTCCGTCGACGTGACGAGCACCTGCTCCGGAAACGCCGCCGCGGACCACGCGAGGAGCGTGAGCGGCAGCCCGTCGGCGTCTATCATATAAGCGTCGCACCCCGCGTTGCGCAGCGGGAGCGCGCGGCCGGGCGCGATGAGCCAGGTCTCGGCGCTCGCGAACAGCTCGCGCGAGAGGGAGCTCGTCGGGTCGGCGAGCACGACGCTGCAGTCGACCCGCACCGACTCCCGGAGGCGCCGCACGCGGATGAGCTGCTCGGTCTCCGTCGTGTTGCCGATCACGAGCGACGCGAGCTCCTGCGGCTGGGGCGGCACGCACCCCTCGGCCCCATCGCACGGAGGCGGCTCGTAGCTCGTGGCCACGCACGCCAGGCTGCCCGCCATCAGCGCCAGTCGGTGCGCGACCGGGCGCGCGGGCTCCGGCCGCGCCATCGCCTCGCCGAGCACACGGTACGAGGCGAGGAGGACCGGAAGCGCGATGAGGTCCGTCGGGTCGACGGTGATCCGCCACGGGAGCGGCGTGAGCGCCATGAGCCCCTCGACCGCACGGGCGGCCTCCGGAGCGAGCTTGATGGCCGAGAAGACCACGCCCGTGACGACGTGCGCGCCGAGGAAGCCGCGGCGCGAGGTGACGCGGAGGAGCGAGGCGAGGACCGCGGGCGCGACAAGGAGCCCCGCGAAATCGCTGAGCTTCCCCGTCAACCAACCAGGGAGCAGGCCGGAGCCCTTGAGGGCATGATCGTTGAGGACGAGGAAGGCCAGGGCTCCTATCCATACGGGGTGAAGGAGCGTTCGAGTTGAGCGCAGATCTCGATCCATCGGAGCTGTCCTTCCGTGTGATCAGAGGCCATCACGGGGCCGAGCAAGCGATCGAGCCGCTGGCCGAGGAGCGGCCCGAAGCAAGCGTCATACCCAGAGCAAACAACCCTAAAATCGATACGTTACAACCCTGCGCCGCGGCGCGCCCCCTGACGCCGATGTCAGGCGTCGGGGTCGCGGTGGGCTACGAGTCGCGGCGCCCGAGCGCCTGGGCCGCTCCCGAGCACCGGACCGGCAGGCGGAGAGTCGCCCTCCGACCTGGCGGAGCGAGGATGGTGCGCGAGGGCGGAGGGCGCGCCGGAGCGCCGGATGGGCGCTCTGCGCCCTGCGTCAGGGCCTGAGGATGACCTTGACGCAGTCGTCGAGCTTCTTGTTGAAGATCTCGTAGCCGTGCGGGGCGCGCGAGAGCGGCAGGCGATGGGTGATGATGTCGTCCGCCCGGAGGTGGCCGTCCTCGATGTGCTTGAGGATCCGATCGACGTAGTTGTGCGCCGGCGCCTGGCCGGCTCGGAGCCTCAGGCCCTTGTCGAAGAATTGGCCCAGCGGGAAGTTGTCATAGGACACCCCGTAGACCCCCACGACCGGCACGATCCCGCCCCGGCGCACGGCGCTGAACGCGAGCCGGAGGGCCGATATCGTCCCGACCTGGCCGTGGAGGGCGCTGGAGGCCTTCTCGAGGAGGCCGCGGTGCGCCTCCATCCCGACCGCGTCGACGCACACGTCCGCGCCGCGCCCGCCCGTCATCGAGCGGATCGCCTCGACGACATTGTCCTTGTCGACGTTGAGGGTCTCGGCCTGGGCGACCTCGCGGGCTTTCTTCAGGCGATACTCCTCCCGATCGACGCCGATGACGCGCGCCGCGCCGCGGAGCCAGGCACACTTCATGGTCGCTAGGCCGACAGGCCCACATCCGATCACGGCGACCGTCTCTCCACCCTTGAGCTCGGCCCACTCGATGGCCGTCCACCCGGTAGGGAGGATGTCGGTCGTGAAGAGGACCTGCTCGTCGCTGAGGCGCTCAGGCACCTTCCGTGGCCCGAAGTCGGCGTAAGGGACGCGCACGTACTCGGCTTGACCTCCATTGTAACCGCCGTAGAGGTCCGTGTACCCGAAGAGGGCACCTCCCTTCCCCTCGATCACCCCGCCCTCGGGGCCGTAGTGCTTGGGGTTGGAGTTCTCGCAATGGACTGGCAGCTCCGCGTGACAGAAGAAGCAATGTCCACACGCGATGGGGAACGGGACGACGACCCTGTCGCCCTTCCGCAGCTTCGTGACGTGGGGGCCGATCTCCTCGACGACGCCCATGAACTCGTGGCCGAGCACCATGGGCTTCGCCTGAGGGAAGAAGCCGTTGTAGAGGTGAAGATCCGAGCCGCAGATCGCGGTCGCCGTGACTCGCACGATGACGTCGGTGGGCTCTTCGATCCGGGGATCCGGGACGTCCTCGACGCGGACGTCCGAAGGTTTGTGGAAAACCAGGGCCTTCACGGTGCCTCCTCTCCTCGTGAAACATCGGTACGGGGCGCTCGGCGGCTCTACCGGCCAAACCGGCGCACGGACGGCTGAAGCACCGCGCTGGCTCGCATAAAGCGAGCCACAGAGCAGCGGCGCGCCTGCGGACGGGGGCCGCGCGGTCACGGCGAACCCGAATGGGGTGCCCTGCCCCACCGTGGCGGTCTGTCTCGACACCGCGGAGCAACCGCGTGCCGGGCTCGGCCGCCGCTCCTGCCGAGCGCAGGCCGCCGCTCCTGCCGAGCGCGGGCCGCCGCTCCTGCCGAGCGCGGGCCGCCGCTCCTCCGAGACCCCGCTGGCACCCCCGCCCGCGCCGAGGTCTACTGCTCTCCGATGCTCCCCTCGTCCCCCGAGCCGCTCCTCGGCGCGAGCTTCGTCCGCGAGCTCGAGGTCCTCCAGCGGCGGCTCGAGATCCGCGCCCGCTCCGGCGGTGCCGGCGAGCACCTCGCGCGTCGTCGCGGCGGCTCGGCCGAGTTCAAGGAGCACCGGGCGTACGCGCCCGGCGACGACATGCGGCGGATCGACTGGGCCGCATATGCCCGCACCGGGGAGCCGGTGCTCAAGCTGTTCCGCGCCGAGGAGGACGTCATCGCCCGCATCGTGTGCGACGCGTCGGCGTCCCTCGACTTCGGGGAGCCCACGAAGCTCGACGCGGCCCGCCGGCTCGCGGCCGCGATCGGCTACATGTCGCTCGCGCGCTCCGAGCGCGCGCAGCTCTTCGTGGCGGGCGACGGCATCGCCCGCGAGCACGCGCCGGTGCGCGGGCGCGCAGGGCTCGCCGCGCTCCTCCGCGCCCTCGACGGCGTGAGGGCCTCCGGCGGGACGCACCTCGCGCGGGCCATCGACGCCGTCGTGCGGCAGAGCGCCCGGCCAGGCCTCCTCTGCGTCGTCTCCGACTTCTTCGATCCTGGCCCGGTCACCGCGGCGCTCGGGCGCGCGGCGCAGGCCGGCCACGACGTGGCAGCCCTCCAGGTCGTCGCCGCCGACGAGCTCGCGCCGAGCTTCGAGGGGGACCTGACGCTCGAGGACGCCGAGACGGGGGCGCTCGTCGACGTGACCCTCGACGCCGCGGCCCTCGCCGCCTACGCGGCGCGCTTCGCCGGCCTGTGCGAGGCGCTGCGCGCCTTCGCCCGCCGCCACGGGGCGACGTACGTGCGGGCGCGGAGCGACGAGCCGCTCGAGGGCGCCGTCCGCCGCTTCGTCGCGAGGAGCGTCGACTGACGTGGTCGCCCCGCTCGCACAGGCCTCCGCGGGCGCTCCGCTCGCGCTGCTCTCGCCCGGCGGCCTGTGGCTCCTCGCGCTGCTCGGGCCGCTCGTCCTCCTCTACATTCTCAAGATCAAGCGGAGCCGCCGCCGCGTCCCCTCGACGTGGCTCTGGGCCGCCGCGCAGCGCGACCTCATGGCGCGCGCGCCCTTCAGGAAGCTCCTTGCCCAGCTCCCGCTCGTCCTGCAGGCGCTCGCGCTCGCGCTCCTCGCGCTCGCCCTCGCCCGCCCCGCCTCGCGCGGGCGCGAGCTCACCGGCGATCACGTGGCGATCATCCTCGACACGAGCGCCTCGATGTCCGCGGCCGCTCGAGGGCCGACCGGCGAGGCGACCACGCGCATCGAGCTCGCGAAGCAGCTCGCCCAGGACCTCCTCGCCGGCCTCGCCCCGGGCAGCGACGCGCTGATCGTCGAGGCGGGGCGCGACGCGCGCCTCGTCGCGGCGCTCGATCGCGATCTCGTCCGGCTCAAGGCGGCGATCGACCCCATCGCAGCGCGCGACGTCGAGGGCGATCTCGAGGCCGCGGTGGCGCTCGGGATCGACCGGCTCCGGCAGCTCGGCGGCGCCCGCCGGGTCGTCGCGATCACCGACGGCAACCTCGCCCGCCCCGCGTCGCTGCGCGGCGTATCGCTGCCGGTGGAGGTCATCACCGTCGGCGATCCGGTGGACAACGCCGCCATCGTCCGCGTCGACGTGCGCTCCGGGAGCGCGGTGGCGGGCGCGAGCGGCGCGAGCGGCGCGGACGGCGAGCGATCGGAGCACCGCGAGGAGGTGCAGGCCTTCCTCGTGGTCGCGAACTTCGGGGCGCAGCCGCGCGACGTGTACGTGACGATGCGGCAGGACAGCGCCTCGGACGTGCTCGGCTCGCGGCGCGTGCTGGTCAAGCCGGGAGAGCGGCTGCCGGTCGTGCTCACGTTCCACCCGTCGCCCGGCGACTACCGCAAGGGGCTCGTCTTCGAGCTCTCGCCGCGCGACGCGATGCCGCTCGACGACGTCGCTTACGGCCGCGTGCCGGCGGGCGACAAGCTGCCGGTGTTCCTCGCGTCGGCCGGCAAGCGCCCGGGGGACGAGGCCCAGGGCGCGCAGCCGGCCGCGCCCTCCGGCGGCTCCGTCTGGATCGAGCGGGCGCTCACGTCCGATCCGATGACCTCGGTGACGTCGGGCGCGCTCGCGGATCTCCTTGGGAAGCCCGGGCTCGATCCCGACACGTTCGTCGTGATCGAGGGCGCGTGCCCGCCCGATCCTCCGGGGGGCGATCTGCTGATCGTGAACCCGCCGCCCGGGCGCTGCGCCGGCACGCTCGTGGGGCAGACGCTCGAGCGCCCCACGCTCACCTCGTGGGACACGGCGGATCCGCGGCTGCGCTTCCTCACGCTGGACGGCGTGCACCTGCGCGCGGCCTCGTCCCTCAAGCCAGAAGCGGCGGCGCAGGGGCTGATCCGCGCCCAGGAGGGCACGATCGCGACCGACATCTCCACCGCCTCGCGGACGGGCACGCTGCTCGGCTTCGACGTGGGCGAGAGCGACTGGCCGCTCAAGGCGTCGTTCGTGCTCTTCGTGCGCAACCTGCTCGAGCAGGCGCGAGCCCACCGCGCCCACGGCATCACCGGCCCCGCGCGCACCGGCGAGCCGCTGCGCGTGAGCGTCCCCGCGACGGCGCGGGACCTCCAGGCTATCGGCCCCGCGGGCGAGCGGATCGAGGTCGCGCAGCGCGCCGGCGTCGCGGTGGTCGCGGAGACGCCCCGCGCGGGCTTCTACCGCCTCTCCTGGCAAGGGCCGCAGGCCGGGTCCGTCGTCGTGCCGGCGAACCTCACGAGCGTCGCCGAGAGCGACCTCACGCCGAGGCCGCTCCTCGCGGAGGGCGGCGGCGAGGTCGCGGTCTCCAGCGCGGCGGGACAGCCGGACGCCCACGTCGAGTGGACCTGGCTATTGGCGCTGGCGGCGCTCGGGTTCGTGGTCTTCGATGTCTGGTATTTCACGCGCGTGCCCCGGCCGCTTCGAGGCCACGACAGGCCTGCAGCCTGAGCGCTGCGGCGGGTCAGCGGAAAGACCGCCAGGGCGCGAAGACCGCACCGCGAGGGGCCAGAGGCCCTACCCGGCCATCTCGGCGGAGATGGTCCTCGTCTCGATATCGACCCACAGCTGGAAACTCCCGGCCTCCAGCTCCTTCGCGTAGAAGATCTTCGGGTAGAGCCGACCGTTGAGCCTCATTCCTCGCTTGCAGCCCGCCACGATCGCCGCCCTGGTCGCGGCGAACAACCTGGCCACGCTGGTCTTCTTCGCCACCGGGCGGATCGTGACCTGCTCGAGATCCTGACCGCGCTGACGTGCGCCGGCGAACTCGAGCAGATTTGCGGCCTCACGGTCGAAGAAGCCCCAGTCCTGCTCGCCGGCGGGCGCCCTCCGCGACGCCAGGTACACCAGCTGATAGCCGCCTCTCAGGTACTCGTGAGCCGCGAGAGGGCTCGCTTCGACGACGGAGAGCGCCGCGCCGCCATGCGCGCCCTCGAAGCGCTGGAGCACGAGGTGCACCTTGTGAGAACGAGCGATGTCGGTGATCGTCTCGAAGAGCACGACCGTCGGAATGAACGCCTCTATCGTGGCCAAGCGGCGCCTCCAGGGGTGAACGCGTCGTCACCCGCCGAGATCTGCGTGATACAAGCGCACCGCCGACTCACGCGGCGCTCGTCGGCCGGCCAGCAGCCAGAGGTCCCGCCCGTCGATCATGGGATCCACCAAATGACCGGATGGTCACTCTGGCCAAGCGGAAGGAGCTGCCTGCTTCGTTCGTCGGACGGGCCGCGGCGACGCATGGCTAGGCCGCGTCGCCCTCGCCCTCGTCGAGCCCTTCCCACCATTCGGCCAGGTCGATCTCGACGTCCTCGAACGGCGCCGCGCGCACCTTCTCGTCTCGCCCGTGCAGCCCCAGCTCGACCCACCGCCCGTTCTCGAGCTGGCTGACCAGCAACGTCCGCCGGACGGGATCCACGTACCAGAGGTGAGGCACGCCGATCTCGGCGTAGAAGCGGCGCTTCACGAGGTTGTCGTAGCCCGCCGTGCGCGGCGAGAGGATCTCGCAGCACCAGTCGGGAACGAGGGAGATGGGCTCCGCGGGCCGCGGCGGCGCGAGCACACGCGCGCGGCGCCAGCCCGCGACGTCGGGCGATATCTCGGGTGCGCGCTCGATCTGGATGCCCGGCTCGGAGAGGATCCACCACCTTCCCGGACCGCCCCTGCCCCGCTGGTAGGGGTTCTTGAGGTCGGCCGTGATCAGGTCCTCGATGTTCGCGTGAACGAAGCCGGGACGCGCAAAGGCGTACAGCGTGCCGTCGATGATCTCGCCCCGCCAGCCGGGCGGCAGCTCGTCGAGATCGGCGAGCGTGGCGGACCGGACGAGCTTGTCGGCGAGGTTCATGCGCGACCTGCGCGAGCATACATCACCGCGCTTTCCGGGGCTGGGGCTCCCGAGCAGACTCGGTACCGCCGAGCGAACGCCGGCACACCTCCCACGGGTCGATGCCGCCCCCTCGCGCCGCGCTCTATGCGCTTCAGCCCGACGACGGCTCGTCCGCAGGCAGGCCCTGAAGCCAGGTGACCGCCTCGTCCCAGCGGAAGGCGCGCCTCGGCTCGGCTTCGCGGAGCCGCTGCCATTCCTCGCCCTCGTCGTGGGTAATGATGCGCGATGCGGGGTCGTCCTCGACGGCGAGGGCGATGAGCCAGTCCGTGGTCATCGGCATCTTTCCAGGGATGATCTTGAAATCGGCGATCAGTTGGCCACCGAGGGTACGCTGCTTCGCCAGCTCCCAATCGCGGTCCGTCGGATACCGCTGACACAAGCCGTCGGCCCATCGAGCTGCGGTCGGCTGGTCGAGGTGGATGTCCACGACCCGGACCCGGTGCACCAGGAGAAAGTCGTCGAACGCTATCCCCGAGAACTGCTCGCCGCTCTCCACCCGCTGCTGCCGCCGTCTTTCCATGTACACCTGCGCATGGACCAGGACCTCGACACCTTTGCTCCTCGCCAGACGGCAGAGGTCGCGAATGGCCCTCGGGCTGCGCGCTGCGTTCGTATCGATCCACAGCCGCACGTCAGGGATCCTTCGAGGAGCCGTCGCCGATGCCGAGCTGCGCCTCAAGGTCCGCCTCCGTCCAGGCTTCCCAGCGGCCCTCCGGCCTGGAGCGCAAGAACCAGAGATACCCGCCGCCCTGCAAGCCGAGCTTGTCTCGCATCTCCGCAGGGAGCTGGGTGTAACCGTCCGGCGTGACCCACTGCTCATCGGCGCCGCTCTCGCGCGCGTGGGCGCGGACCCTGTCAAGCGAGCGCGAAGGCTGCCGCGTGACGAGCGTCTCCCCCTCGAGGGAACGCCTGAACCGGAGCACCGCAGGGCCGTCGAAGACCTGGACATGGCTCTCGATAAAGATCTGGTCGACGATCCCGCGTTGCACCTGTTCGCGGAGGATGTCGCGGACCAGCTCCTGGTTCTCTGGATGGAGGCTCAACTCCGGCTCCTCGATGGCAACCAGGCCGGCACGGGACGTGAGCACGGCCGCGACGAGAGCGACCACCTGCTGTTCGCCCGAGCTGAGCTCGGAGAGCCGTAGGATCTGCTTGCCCCGGACCTCGAAGCGCAGATCGGTGACCTCCCCGCCGGCCACCGGAGCGCGGAGCACGGAGATCTCTCGATCTGACAGGGTCTTGAACCGATGGATGAGCTCCACGAAGACGCGCCAGCGCTCCGTCTCCTCCGGATCGAGCGACGTTGCCAGCGCCAGGAGGCGTTCGGCCGTGGTCGCGGACAGCGTGCTGCCCCCCTCATCGCGCGCCCCCCCCTCACCGATGGCCCGGAAGTCTCGACGACGAGCATCCAGCAGGAAAAACGGCTTGCTCCCGGGGCCGAGCGGCGCCTCCAGGGCGTTCTGCAGCGGGGAGATCTCATCGATTTGCAGGACGTCTCCCGTGCCATCCTTCAGTACGACACCGCCCGCGTTCCTGCCCGCTCGCGGCGCCTCCCAGAAGTTCACTGGGGCGGAACGCATCCTCTCGAGCCGCAGGAGGACGTCGTTCCCCGACGGGGTCAGCGTGACGCGGAGCGCGCCGAGGCGCGCATCATCAAAGTGAACCTCCACCCGCTGCGGATCGCGAACACCGGGAGGCCAGCTCCGGTGGTTCATCCACAAGCCGAAGTGTTCGTCACGAAACCCCCAGGGCAGCTTGCACGCTGCATCCGGGCTCATCCCGCCAGCGCCAGCAACCGCGCGCAAGCAGTACGAGGCGACCCGAAAAAACAGATCAATCGCCGCGAGCGCATTGGATTTGCCGGCCCCGTTGGCCCCGTGGAACACGGGCATCTCGTCCGCCACGCCGTCAGACGCGAAGACGATCTCCACAGGCTCTCGAAACGTCCGGAAATTTTCGATCACGAGCCGCGCGATGCGCAGCGACGGTGTAGCGCGAGCGTTCACCCGCCAGAGCAGAGCAACACGCGGGCCGCGAGGTCAAGCTATGCATCCCGCCGAGCCCTGCTCCAGCCAGTCCGCCGCTCGCTCACCCCGCCTCTGGGCCCGGACCGCTCAGCGGCTCGCTCATCCTCAAGGGCAGGCCGTCTGCTCGCCCTGAGTCCGGCCCCGGTACACCCGGTGCACCCGGCGACGCGACGACCACCGGCGGCTCGGCCGGCTCCGCTCCTCGATCGAGGGCACACGCGGCTTCGAGCCCTTGCCCGCGGATGCGCCGGTCTCCTCGCAACGCAGCCACTCCCCCTGCAGCGACACGCCGCGCGCGTCCTCCAGGACGCCCCGCGCCCTTAGCCACCCGGCGAGCGCCTCGCCGAGCTCGCGCATGCTCGACCAGCGCGACGACGGCTCCTTCCGCAGCCCGCGCTCCACGATCGCCCAGAGCTCCGCGTCGAGGCCGCGCGTGTCGACGAGCGACGGCACCGCGTCCTGCAGCACCGCCCGCAGGCCGTCCAGCGCGTTGCGTGACGAGAACGGAGGCCGGCCCGACAGGAGCTCGTACAGCATCGCGCACAGCGACCAGATGTCGGCGCGGCGATCGATGTCAGGGACGGCGAGCACCTGCTCCGGCGGCATGTAATCCGGGGTCCCGAAGACCTCGAAGGCCGCCGACGCACGGCTCGCCTCGCGCTCGGAGACGAGCTTCGCGACGCCGAAATCGACGATCTTGGGCTGAAGCCTGCCGCCGCCGAGGCGCACCAGCATCACGTTGTCCGGCTTGAGGTCGCGGTGGACGACCCCCTTCTCGTGCACCGCGTGCATCGCGCCCACGACCGGCAGGAGCAGCGCGATCGCCCGCTCCGGCGTCATGGTCCCCTCGCGCGAGAGCGCGCTCCTCAGCGACTCGCCCTCGATGAGCTCCATCACCAGGTAGGGATCCCCCACCGCGGTCTCGCCGATGTCGAAGACCCGGACGACCTCCGCGTGGTTCAGCCGGCCCGCGGCGCGCGCCTCTCGGACGAAGTACTCCGCGAGCTCCGGCGACCGGAGCTCGGGCCGCATCAGCTTGATCGCGACCTCCGACCCGAGCGCCACGTGCGTCGCGACCCAGACCGTGCCCATCGCCCCCTCGCCGAGCCTGCGGACCAATCGGTACTTGCCCGCGACGAGATCCCCCTCCTGGTGGTGCACGCTGCTCTCGGGCTCGCCCAGGCACTCGTCGAGATCCCATGCGCCGTCGCCCGTGCCGCTCCAGGTGTCCGTGGTCTCGATGCGCGACATGATCTCTCCTGCCCGGCTGCGCGGCCTCGCCGCGCCCATGGCCGCTCTTCACGGCTGTAAAGCAGACGGCATGCCATCCCTGACAAACATGGAAAGGTGCTCCGATGAGCCGGAGCGCCGCATGAAACCCGCTCGACACCGACAGAGACGCCCCACGGCTTCGCCGATGGGGCACTCGGCCACACCGGACGAAGCGGCGTCCCCGGGCCCCCGTAAAGATGATTTACTGCGGCTCCCCCGCATGCGGACCGAACGGAGGCCTCCCTGATCCCGGCGGCCGCGCTGCGCGCCCTCCCCTACGCCGCCACGCTCGCCGGCGCGCTCGTCTTCGCGGCGCTGCTGCGCCTCGCCCTCCAGCGCGGCGCGCTCCGCCGCCCGATCCTGCTCGGCTGGATGACGGCAGGCGCGCTGCCGGCGCTCTACGTGGGCCTTGTCTGGTGCGGCCTGCTCCCGGACCTCTATCTCCGGCTCGCGCGGCCCTGGGGCGCGCTGCTCGCGCTGGGCGCCACGTCGTTCATCGCGCTCCGCACCCTGTCGCTCGCGCTCGCCTCGGCGCACGCCCGCAGGCAGGGGGCGTGGCGCTCGCGGCTCGGCGACTTCCTCGCCCCCTTCGCCGCGTTCGCCGCGGCTATGGCCGTGGCCGGGCCAGAGCTTGGCCGGCCACTCGACCGGCTCACCGTCCTGGTCGCAATCGATCGCAGCCGCTCGATCGACCTCGTGCCGAGCGCCGACCGGCGCGTCGCGCAGGAGCTCTCCGTCGCCGAGCTCGGCATGCGCGAGGACGATCGGATCGCCACCATCGCGTTCGCCGCGGGCGCGGCGACCGAGGATCCTCCGCGCCCGCGCTCGCAGCTCCCTGCCCCGCAGCGGGTCGCGCTCGGCCGCGACGGGACGGACCTCGCCGCCGGCATCCGGCGCGCGCTCGCCGAGGTCCCGCCGGACTCCGCGGCGCGCGTCGTGCTGCTCAGCGACGGCGTCGCGACCCGCGGCGACGCGATGGCCGCGGCCGCGGCCGCCGTCGCCGCCGGCCTCCCGGTGGACGTGATCCCGCTGGAGCAGCGGCTCGTCCCCGACGTCCGCGTGGTCGCCCTCCGCGCGCCCGCGCGGGCCGACGAGGGCGAGGCGCTCGATCTGCGGCTCGTCACCTCGTCGCCGTCGCCGGCCGAGGTCGAGATCCGCCTGCGCCGCGACGGCGAGCTCATCGCCCGCACCGAGGCCTCGATCGCCGCGGGGGAAGACGTGCTGCGCATCCGCGAGAAGGCGCCGGGGCCGGGGCTGCACCGCTACGACGTCGAGATCACCGCGAAGGATCCGAAGCTCGACGAGGCCGCCGAGGACAACGCGGCGAGCGCGTTCCTGCGCGTCCGCGGGGCCGCCGCCGCCCTCGTGCTGGAGGGCGACGCCGGGCAGGGCGCGTTCATCGCGCGGGCGCTCGCGGACGGCGCGTTCCGCGTGGACGAGGGCGGCCTGAGCCGCGTCCCTGCCGATCTCGGGGAGCTCGCCGGCTACGACGTGGTGGTGCTCAGCGACATCCGCGCGTCCGACCTCACGCCGGGACAGATCGACGCGCTCGCGAGCTACGTCCGCGACCTCGGCGGCGGGCTCATCCTGATGGGCGGCGATCGGAGCATGGGGCCCGGCGGCTACGCGCGGACCCCGCTCGAGGAGGTCTCGCCCGTCTCGTTCGACCTGAAGCAGGAGCGGCGGCGGGCGAGCCTGGCCGAGGTGATCGGCATCGACATCTCCGGGTCGATGGCGGCGACCGCCGGCGCCCACACGAAGCTCGAGCTCGCCAACGAGGCCGCCGCCCGCTCGGCCTCGCTGCTCGGCGCCGGCGATCGGCTCGGCGTCGCGCACGTCGACACGGCGGTGCGCTGGAGCGTGCCGCTCGGGCCGGTGACCGACGGCGCCGCGATCGACAAGGCGATCCGCGCCGTGGGCCCTGGCGGCGGCGGCATCTACGTCGACATCACGCTCGAGGCGGCCTACAAGGCGCTCGACCGGGACACCTCGAGCCTGAAGCACGTGCTGCTCTTCGCCGACGGATCGGACGCGGAGAACATGGGCCCGTGCCGCGCGATGGTGGAGGCGGCGATGCGCCGCGGGACGACGACGAGCGTCGTGGCGCTGGGCCAGGGCAACGACGTGCCGGAGCTCGAGGTGCTGTCGCGCCTCGGCGGCGGCCGCTTCTATCTCGTGGAGGACGCCACGCGGCTGCCCGCGGTGTTCACGCAGGAGACCATCCTCGCGGCGAAGAGCGCGATCGTGGAGGAGCCGTTCCACGTCGCGCTGGGCGCGCCGTCGTCGATCACCGCCGGCGTGCCGTTCGGCGAGGCGCCGCCGCTCGGGGGCTACGTGGTGACGGTCCCCAAGAGCCGGTCGACGGTGCTGCTGTCCGGTCCGGAGGGCGATCCGGTGCTCGCTGTGTGGTCGGCGGGGCTCGGCCGGGCCGCCGCGTTCACGAGCGATCTCAAGGGCCGCTGGGGCGCCGGGTGGACGCGCTGGCCCGGCGCGTCGCGCATGATCGCGCAGGCCGCGCGCGACGTAGCGCGCAAGGAGGAGGATCCGCGCGTGCGTCTCGAGGCGGACGCGTCGGGCGGCGAGCTGTCGGTGCGGGCGAGCGTGATCGGCGACGACGGGCGTGCGCAGTCGTTCCGCCGGCTTGTCGTGCACGTCGCGGGGCCCGACGGCTTCTCGCGGGAGCTCCCGCTCGAGGCGACGGGCGCGGGGGCGTACATGGCGAAGCTGCCGCTGTCGCGACCGGGGACTTACGTGGCGGTGGCCCGGGACGAGCTCACGGGCGAGGCGGTCGGGACCACGGGGGCGGCGATGACCGCCGGCGAGGAGCTGCGCCCGACGGGCAGCGATCTGTCGCTGCTCGGGCGGATCGCGGAGTTCACCGGGGGCAAGCGGCGCGACACGCTCGCGGGCATCTTCGAGGACCGGGCCACCAAGCGCTTCGCGTACCGGGACGCGACGCCCAACCTTGTGTTCTTCGCCGCGCTCGCGCTGCTGCTCGCGGTGGCGGCGCGGCGGCTCGCGCTGCCGGAAGCGGCGGCGGCGTGGATCGCGCGGGCGGGAGATCGGCTCCGCGCGGCGCGGTGGGGAGCGGCCGCGGAGCCGGCCGGCGCGGGCGCGACCGTGGGGGCGCTGCTGTCGGCTCGGGAGCGGGGGCGCGAGCGGCGCGAGGGCGCGCAGGCGGGACCGGCGCCGGGCGCCGGTGAGCGCGGCGAGGGCGCGCAGGCGGGGACGATGCCAGGGAGGACAGCGCCGCCGGCAAGGGCGCCGGGACCTCAACCTGGGTCGGCGGCGCCTGGACCTCAACCTGGGTCGGCGCCGTGGCCTCAACCTGGGTTGGCGGCGGGGCCTCAACCTGGGTTGGCGGCGGGGCCTCAACCTGGGTCGGCGGCGGGGCCTCAACCTGGGTCGGCGGCGGGACATCAATCCGCGTCGCCGGGGGGCGGACACGCAACGAGCGCGGGCGGCGCGGCGCCGGAGGGACGACCCCTCACGGCGGCGGAGAAGATCTTGGCGCGGCGTCGTGGGCGGCGGTGACGCGACAGAGCGCGGCCGTGCCGCGCACGTCTGCGGGATGCCGCGGGCACCTGGGTGTACCCTCGTCTCCGTGCTGAAACCGAAAACTCCTGCGCACAGCGGATTTTCGACGAAAAGGAACGCCAAGAAAGCGGGGCACGCCGTTCGTGTCCTGGCAGCGACGGTCTTGCTCGTCCCTGCCTTCGGCTCCGGCGTGCTCGTCGGCAGATCGCTCCTGGACCGGAGGCCGCCGGCGAAGGAGAACAGCGCAGAGCCTGCTTCGGATCCCTGGATTCGGATGGACCGGGAAGAGCTGGCTGCATGTCGAGAACAGCTGGCAGCTCGTCCGGAGCCGCGCGCGACGACTCCGGCAGCCGAGGCTCCTCCGGGGGAAAGGCGGCACGACGCTCCCCAAAGAGCAGCCACCGTCGAAGAGCTCGAGGTGGAGCTGAAGCGGTGCAGGAAGAGCGAAATCCTGGTCAACGCCGAGGTCTGCAGCGCCGCGGCTCGTCAGTTCAGCGCGCTGATGGCTTTGCCGAAGGATGGGTTGATGTGCGGGCCGAAGTCCAGGTCTGCCGATCTCATCGAGCAGAACTTCGAGAGCTGCGCGGCGCTCTCGGACATTCCGGCGGATTTTCGCTCGGGCGACCTCACGAAGGAAGAGTCGAGCCTCGTCGCGGAAGCGATCCGGGTTCGTGAGACGCTCACGGAAGACGAGCTGCTCCGCAGCCTGAAAGAGTTCGTCTGGACGTGCACGGAGACGCCCCCGAAGCTCCCATCGATGATGAAGCAGGCACCGAATCCTTAGGAGGTTGAACATGAGCAAACGCCCCGAGAGCGCCGGCCTCATGGTTCATCTCCTCTTCGCGGTGGCCGTGCTCGGCCTCGTCTTTGGTGGTGGCGTGGTGGTCGGCTGGGCGACGCGGGAGCGAAGACCTCCGGCCATGGAAACGATCGCGGCGCCCATCCCGGATGCGGAGGTGAAGCGGGAGCTCGCTGCGTGCCGGCGCGCAGTGAAAGCGCGCGCGAAAGCCACCGCCATCCCGCCGGCCACGGCGACGTCTCCTCAGGGAGAAACGGACGACGCCGGGGTGGAGAAAGCCGCCGCCAAGGTCGAGGCGCTGCAAAAAGAGGTGAAAGAATGCAGAGTACGAGAGACCTTGGCCAATGCCTACGTTTGCGGCGCGATCGGCGATCACCTAAACCTCCTGTTCGTCTTGACATACAGCGCATCATGTACAGACGAGGGAGGAGTTGGCGAGCTCATGGTGAACAGCTTCAACAAATGCGCCGAATTCACAGACCTTCCAGAACATCTAAACGAAGACCATCTGACACAAGAAGAGAAGATTAGAATTTACGAAGCAAAACTCAACCGCGCAGTCAGGACGAGGAACAGCTTGATCGGGGACGTGCAAGAAATGCACCGCAGGTGCCGCAAACGATTCGGGCTACCGGACGAATGAACGGACATGTTCATAACGTCATCTCCCAGGCCGTCTGGGTGGGTGGGGCGGCTTCGAGGGGTGAACGGACCAGGTCGAAGGAAGACCGAAGCGTTTGTGTGTCGCGCGCGTGGTCGCTCCTCCCATCGTCCAGTTTGTCGAGCACGAAGGTCAGTGCGCCCCAGAGCCGCCACCGAACGGGTATCGGGCCACCAGAGAACTCGATGGGTGAGCGGAGCTCTACTCCGATCGCGACTTTATGACCCCATATCGCCAGGTCGCTGCCCCGGACCGCGAGCGAGGGAACGGCGTTGACGACAGCATTCTTGCCGCCGACCATGATCCCTAAGTTCGCTTGCGCGTGCTTGTCATGAAGAGCGTAGAACCGCACACCGCCGAGGTACGCGATCGACAGGGGAGTCTCTGAGGACTGCGGCATGATGGCCGCCGACACCGCCCCCGTGAGCTGGATCAACGGCAGCGAGGTCCCCCAGAGGTTGATGTGGCCCGCGGTGGCGGGTGCGCCGGTGACGACACCGCTCACGGGTCCGCTCGATCTCTGCGACGCCTGCCCCCGGGCGGACATTTGCAGAAGCCACCCGCCGCGCCGGTTGTCGAAGAGCGGTACCCCCACGCTCATGCTCGCGTCGCCGACACCAGGAGGGAGCACGGGCATCCCGCCGGCGCAGGGAGAGTATCGGATCTGCCTGTACGAAAAGCGTGTCGTGGCGAGGAGCGGAATTCCCGCCACGCGTTCTCTCACCTGGACCTGCCCACCGCCCCAGAACCCGTTGAAGGGCTCGGGGGCCGCGCAGGGGCCCTCGTGGGCGAAGACCTTCGAGGGTCGGACGAAGCCGGAGGCGGCGATGATGGCTATCGCGAGGATGCGCACAGGCATGACCACCACGACCCCCCTCACTCCTCGGGGATGAGCTCCACGTCCTCCGTGGGGTGCGCCGCTGGCTGTCCTCTCGGCGGGCAGACCAAGAAGCTCAACCCCGAATACACGGGCTGTCCATCGGGGCCGAACTCTTTGATGACGTCGGGTGGTTCAACGATCGCACAGTAACCCGATTCGAAGTAGGTAAAGTCCTCAGCGCACCAATTCTGGGCCTCCAACATCAGAACAACGTACTCCGAATAGGCAGCATTTTTTGTTCGAACCTCGTCGCATTGAGGACCATACCAACTTCTTCCGTGGAGGAGCGGCTTCGTGGTGTAGTTCCACCCCTGGCAACATTCGAACATGCACTCCACGGGGATGCAGTTCTGATCGAACCAGTTCCCGACGACGGGCTGAGCTCTCTGCGGGTCGTCGCCGAACGTGCAGCCCGCGAGGGCGAGCGCCACGACAGCAGCGGCGATGGCCATGCGTGCCGTTCGAACAGCCGTCCGGGTGATCCAGCCCGCCATCCAGTTCATCACTTCATGGCGCCTCATGTGTAAATCTCCTCGAGGGGACGACACTCCGGCCCTTGGCGTGCGCCGCAAAGGCCCTCTCAACGCGTCCGACAAGCGCCGGCCACCTAAGGAAGGCCCCTCCCAGACATAAACGACTGGCTCGGTCGCCGCAAAGTTGCTGCATGGTTCTTCGAGCTCCTAACGACATCGCCGTCGCGGCAGAGGCACATTTCGGGACGAGCTCGCGTCGTCGTGCGCCGCCGCGTCGGCCGCCACGCGCTCGGCAGCGGCGCCCTACCCCTCGCAGTCTGTGGAGCGCAGACAGAGGCCGGGCACCACAGCCGCTCGCCCAAAGGATTTCGTCCAGATAGAATCTTGCATTGTTCGCCTTGCTGCACCCGATGGGGACTCTTCGCCGCCCCGCCCGGACAACCGCAAGGGCGCCGTCATCGAGCGCGACGGCGACGCGATCCGGCCCCACCCCACGCTGCAGGCTCTGCCGGCGCATTACCACTGAGAACCGCGCCCCGTCGCCGTCGCCCGCGGCCACGAGCGTGGTTGACGTTGCTGGCAGGCCGTGCGATTTTCGCGAGTGTCGCGCAGGCCCCGCCTCGTGAGCTCTCGTCGGGGGCTCGACCCGCTCGTGAAGGCGGAGGGCGAGCGCACGCTGAGCGTCGGCGTGAAGGCGCTGCGGAGCGTGCTCGGGGCCGCAGAGACTGCCGGAATCGACGGGGGCTCGCTCGCCCGAGCGCACGGGCTCACGCCGGAGGATCTCTGCAACCCCGACTTCCGGCTCTCCTATCGCCGGTGGATCGCGCTCTGGGACGATGTCGTCGAGAGCGCCGGCGATCCGGGCGTCGGGCTCCGCGCCGCGGAGGCGCTCTCGATCGGCCACTGGGATGTGATGGACTACGTCGTCGCGTCGAGCGACACGGTGGGCGACGCCTTCCAGAGGTTCTCGCGGCACTTCGCCGTCATCAGCACCGCTGTGCGCCATGTCCTCCACGTCGATCGCAAGGAGGCCCGGCTCGTCCGGGAGCACGTCCCCGGCGCGGCCCCGCACCGGGTCGCGACCGAGTTCGGCTTCGCGAACATCGTCCTTCGCTTCCGCGCGCTCGCCGCCACGCCGCTGTCGCCTTCCTCGATCCAGTTCCGTCACCCGCGCTGCGCCGAGCTCGAGGCGTACACCCGGATCTTCGCTTGCCCGGTTCGATTTCGAGCGCCCGGCGACGCGATCGTCCTTCCGCGCGCGGCGCTCGCGACGCCGATGAAGGGGGCCGCCCCCGAGCTCTGTGCCGTCCTCGAGCGCCACGCCGCCCACCTCGTGCAAAAGCTCCCGCCCGCCCACGCGAGCCTCGTGGAGCGCGCGCGGCACGCGCTCGCCCTCGAGCTGCACGGCGGTGCTCCCAAGCTGGCGACGGTGGCGAAGCGGCTCGGGCTGAGCGCGCGCACGCTGCAACGACGCCTCTCGGAGGACGGCTTTCCCTTCCGAGCGCTCGTCGAGAAGACCCGTGAAGAGCTCGCGCTGCGCTACCTGGAGGATCCCGCCATCGGGCTCGCGGAGATCGGCTCGCTGGTGGGCTTCTCCGATGTGAGCGCGTTCTACAAGGCCTTCCGGCGGTGGACGGGGAGCACGCCGGGCCAGGTCCGCGAGCGCTCCATGGCGTAGCGCGTAGCCGAGGGCGCCGCCGGACAATCGATTGGCGTGGCGGCACAATGCCGGGGGCGGCCCGGGTTCGTACGCTCCGGCCATGCGCTCCTTCGCCCGCCGCTTTTGTCTCGCTTGCCTCGTGCTCGCCTCGGGCTGCCTGGATCCGGACGCGCCTGGAAACCTCGTCCCAAGGACGGTCGCGGAGGACCACTCGCTACCTCGCTTCACCCTCCGCGACGGCGCCCTCATTCACCTTCGCACGCAAGGGGATCCGAAGAACCCCACCCTCATCACGCTGCACGGCGGCCCCGGCGGCGACATGCGCGGCATGCTCGGCCTCGGCGCGCTCTCCGAGCGGTACTTCGTCGTCCACTGGGATCAGCGAGGCACCGGCCTCTCGGAGCGCGTCCCTTCATCGGACTTCACCGCCGAGACGTACGCGGCGGATCTCCACGAGATCGTCCAGCACTTCTCCCCCGACGCGCCGGTCACGCTGTTCGGGCATTCGTGGGGCGCCATGTACGCGGCCCTCTATATCCAGCGGCACCCCGACCGCGTTGGAGAGGCCGTCCTCAGCGAGCCGGGCTTCCTGAACGCGGCGATCGCGAACGAGACCGAGCTGTTCACGTTCGGCCTCACCGCCGAGGGGCTGAACGATCTCGGTTGGTCGGAGTGGGCCATGAGCCCCGACGGAGACGCGCGCGCAGACTTCCTCCTCTCCTTGGGACAGGGCTGGTCGCAGCCAGGGTATTACGAAGACCCGGACGACCCCGACAACTCCAAGGTTTTCCGCTTGGGCGCGCGCGCGATGCGGGACCTGCAGAGCTCGGCGAAGACGGACGGAGCGTGGGACTTCGATTTCTCTTCCGGTCTGGATCGCTTCTGCAAGCCGGTGACCCTGATCGGAACGACGATCAACACCGTCATCGGGTTCGAGCAACAAGAGCGCCGCCACGCCCCTCTTTTTTGCGACGTCGAGCTCGTCCGCGTCGAAGGCGAGGACCACGGCTGGGTGAACAAGCACCCCGATCGTGTCATGGAGGTCCTGCGCGCCCATCTCGGCGCATACGAGGGGGCGAGATGAGGGCCGTCGCTCTCGCCGCGGCGGTCGCCGCGACGGCGGTCTCCGCGGTCGCGTCGGCCGCGCCCATCAGCGGGTATCAAGGGGAGCAAGAGAACGCGACGCACGTCAATCTCGGGTGGAACTCCGCGCCCGCTCTGGAGCTCGCCTACGGGCGGGCGATCCCGGTGGAGCGGCTCGTGCGCCGCCTCGACCTGGAGCTCGGGCTGACGCTGCCGGTCTTCCTCGTGCCGGCGCTCGACTCCTTCCGCCTGGAGCCGGCGGCGCGCGCGACGCTCTTGCAGCACGGCGGCTGGGGGCTCGCCGGGCGCCTGGGGCTGCCGGTGCAGACGGGCGACAACCAGACGTTCCGGTTCGTGAGCGTGGGCGCGCACCCCGGGCTCGCAGGCGGGTATTTCCAGCGCGGCTGGTTCACCGCGCTGGAGGTGGAGTACACGGCGATCCTGAGCACGTACATCGCGGCGAGCGATCGCGCGCGCGCGACCTACGAGGGTATCCGCGACGGCTTTTATGCGCCCACGGGGGGCTACCTCGACGCGAGCCTCGCGTTCGGGTTGTCGATCGGACCGAGCGTCGAGCTCGGGCTGCGCGCGGGCTATCGCTCCACCCACGGCCTCGAGCCGCCCCCGCTCGTCCCCTTCCGCGCCGAAGTGGGCGTGTCCTACGCGTTCGGAACGTCGGCGGCGGCGCCGCCCCGAGAGATCACGCAGTAGCGCAGCGCACGGGTGGCCCTCCCCCGCTCGCCTGCGACATGGATTCTCGGCCATCGCGAGGCGGACGCGACGTCGAGGGAGACCGTGTGCTCGCGGCGCCACCCGGGCGGCGGCCGCGCTCACGCAGCGAGGACGTCGGAGTAACGACAGGGGGCGTCCAAGGAGAACGCATGAGCGATCCGCTCGGCTGGGACGCCGCCGCGGACAAGCGCCTTGCGGGCGTGCTCGTGCAGGTGAGTTCTGGCCCGCATTTCGCGGCGAAGGCTATCGCGCGCCTCGGCCAGGTCGGCGGCCAGCACCTCCCGGCGCCGTGCCAGCTCCTCCCGGCGCCGTGCCAGCTCCTCCCGGCGCCGTGCCAGCTCCTCCCAGCGCCGTGCCAGCAACCCCGGGACGCGTGCCAGCCCCCGCTGGTACGGCTACCCGAACCTGCTGGTACGCTTCCTCGGACCTGCTGGTACGGCTCCCCGGATCTGCTGGTGCGCTTCCTCGGATCTGCTGGTACGGCTCCCCGGATCTGCTGGTACGCCTCCTCGGATCTGCTGGTACGGCTCCCCGGATCTGCTGGTACGCCTCCTCGGACCTGCTGGTACGGCTCCCCGGATCTGCTGGTACGCCTCCTCGGACCTGCTGGCACGATTCCCGGCCGTCTCGGCGGCGCTGGACGCGCTCTCCGACCCGTTGGCTGCGCTCCACGATCTGCTAAGTTCGCGCCCCGGCCTGCTGGGATGCGCCCCGGGCGCGCCGGCGCAGCCTCCCGGCGTTGATCCGCGCCCCGCGCCAGGCACCGCACGAAGTCGGCGAGCCGCGCCAGGTTCTCCATGGTTCAATCCTCCGGCGGATGCCAACCAGCGATGACCCAGCCTCGCCTGGCTTCCACGAGCTCGGCGCGGTTCAGGCGAACCGCAACGATCGTGGCTCGGCCAGTGGCGTCTTGCCGATGATCAGAGATCCCTCCGTGCTCCAGCAGAAATGATCCGGCCAGACCTGCTGTCGTGGGTCGAAGAGACGCACGACTTCACCGGTGTGCGGGTCGGGAGCAGCGATTCGATTCCCCTTGTGGTCGTTGCACATCGAGCATGCGAGCCAGAGGTTTCCCTTGTAGTAGGTCCGCCCAGCGACTCGGGTATAATGTGTTCGATCTCCATCGGCGTGCCGATGATGCGCGCCGAGGTCAGGCAGTAGCCGCAGCGCTGGCGCGCCTCACTGGCGACCTGCTCGCGCAGCGCCCTCCCGACGTGGCTACGGCTCATGTCCTTGGTGAAGCGCCGAGACGTCATGGCCTCGCTGCTTGAGCAAGGCGGCAGATCGGGAACGCACCAGCATGATCCGCGTGTACTCCTTCATGAGCGTCGCGAGCGCCTCGACGTCCGAAGCGGAGAGCCCCTCGCTCTGGCGCTTGAGGTGCAACGCCTCGAGGTCCGCGGCCTTCTCCGGGGCAAGGCCCTGCCTGGCGGCCCGCCATAGCTCTTCATCACCCAGCAAGTGCAGCGCGGCGATGGCGTCCGCCATGTCGACCGGCAGCTCGTCGGGCTCGTCAGGGAGGGATGTTGTCACCGCGTCGACGAGCTCGGCCTCGACGGTTCGCTGCGTCTTCTGCGCGCGGCGAGCCAGGCGTTCGTACAGCGGCTCGGGCAGGTTCACCGTAACGGCTTGAACGGCCATGTCCTGGTTTACGACGGGCCGTCGCGGCAAGCAAGCTCGGCGCCGCAAGGCACCGACGCGCAGCCGTTCGATCTCCGCTGCTGTGCCACGCTCGGCGCGATCGTCTGCCCAACGTCTCGCGTTCAGCCACGGGCCGGGCTGGCGAGCGAAGCGAGCCTGCCCGAACCGTCGTTCTGCAATGCGGATTTAGACCGGGGGGCGTCGAGACAGCTCAAATGCTCACATCACGACGGATGCACTCGTTGAACGCATCGAGTACCAGTTCACGGCCGCTGGGGCTGAGCGCACAGACTCGTGCGACCAAACCGAGAGCCACAGAAGTCAAAGAGCGCCACCCCAGCACAGAGTTCATCCGTGGTCGTACAAACCAACAGGCGGTGTCCTCCTGTGGCGGCAGCTCATCTGGTGTGCAGATGACGGGCGGTCGAAACCCGCTGTCTCTACACACGGACTCTATGCGTGGCCGCATCGTAGCATTCGCAAGTTGCGTGCAGTTCCAGGCCGCAGAAAATCGAGGCCATGAACGGCCGCTATGGCCACGTGCGCGGCGCCGACGATTGCCTTTGCGGGCACGGCTGCCTGCTTGACGAGGGCCGCGGCAAGCGTCTCCGCTTCCTCGGCTCCTGACAGGACAGCGATCCCCGCCTCCCGTCCACATCTCTCGACGACACTGCAGCCGCACTGGATTGTTCGGTGCCCGGTCAGGATCAGGAAGAACGAATCACGCGACCACCACCGCGGCTTGCGTTCTCCCGTCGTCATCTCGAAGGGCTGCGCGTCTTTCGTCGGCGCGCGGGCTGCCGCCCCGATGCCACCTCGAGGCGCTTCTGAATCGCCGCTTGCGTTTGGCGGGGCAGCGTCGCGAGGTACTCCTCCGACAACGCACGAAGCATCGCGTCCGGCAACGCGAGCACCGCCTGCGCCTCGGTCAGCCCGGCGAGGCGCTGCTCGGGGGCGAGCCCCGCGAGGCGCTGCTCGGGCGCGTACGCCTGCAGCACGTGCTCCGGGGCGAGCCCCGCGAGGCGCTGCTCGGGCGCGTACGCCTGCAGCACCTGCTCCGGGGCGAGCCCCGCGAGGCGCTGCTCGGGCGGTAGCCGCGCAACGAGGCGTGCCAGCGCCTGCTCGAAGCTCTCGACGACCCGCTTTTCGTCCTTCATGTGCCGCTTCCTCTGCCCCGGGAGGGGGGTGTCGAACTTGCTCGACATGCTCCAGGAGCGCCCAGAACACCGCGACCTCCACCGGGGAGAGCGCCGGGATGCCGCCGGGGTCGGCGGCCATCCCAGGGGTCACAGTGTACAGCAGATGCTCGCCCTCGCGAGCGTTGGCGGGCACCGTCTCCACCACCCGCAGCGGGAAGACACCGAGCCGCCCCTCGTGCGTGCCCGGCCCGGTCGGTGTGAGCGTGCAGCCGAGCGACATCAGCGCCTCGGTGAAGCGCGGGGTCAGGCGGGGCGCGAGCACGCGGAGGGCGACCGCGGCGGGAGCTTCGATCTCGGCGACCACGAGGTACTGGAGCGCGTACGCGAGGAGCATGCGCGCGTCGTCGCGCTCGAGCTCGTCGGTCGGCCCCTTGAAGTGCACGAGCGTGTGCTCGGCCAGCTCGCCCACCACGCTCGTGAGCAGGCGCGGCCTGGGTGGGGCTCCGCGACGGCTGCGACGGAGGATGACGATGTCGACGCGGAGCGGCTCGCGGGCCAGCTGGAACTCCGAGATGCACTGGTACCAGCCCTCGGGGAGCACGTGCTCCAGGAGCGCGACGAGCACCGGGTGCCAGGCGGTGTAGACGCGAACACGCCGCTGTCGCTGCGAGGATCGAACCTCGCGCGTCGTCGCCGTGCGGTTGCCCTTCGCCATCAGGAGCAGCGCTACCACGACCGTCGCCGGCCGGCGACTTCGTGGCGTGGCGCGGTGACATCGGCGACGACGTCGCTTTGCCCCGCGGCGTTCCCGCCCGCATCAGGTGTTGGGCGACAACAACCGTCGGCCACGCGCTCTGGCGCCGAACGCCAAATTGAGCGGCGGCGCGAAGCGCCGTCCGATCCAATTTGATGTTGGGCGGCTCTTCGTCATGTGTAGTCAAAAACGTCCTCCGAGTAACCCTCAAGGAAAAAGGCAATCGGATCGTTTGGCCACACAATGTAGTCCGAGCAATTGGACGGATTCACGACAGCGCGGACGTGCTGGTGTCTGCTGCTTTCTCTGCCTGCATTCAAGAACGCTGCGAGTACCTCGACTGTGCGCTCCAGTCCGATTATTGCGGGCACAGTGATTGTGGCCGTGTCGCTGATGGGGGACGGAATGATGTGTATGACGTCCTCGTGTAGGTCCCGAGTACTCTCCAACAGTTCCTGAAGGTTCAGCCTTCCCCTGCGCATTGGATGAAGACCCAACCGGTAAATGACTCCAGCCGCTGAGCCCCGCTCGTAATTGTCGTGGGTGCAGAGTTCCAGGCTCGCGTTGAAGAGTGGACTCGCCCGATGTGGTTCCGGCGCGTAAAGCCAGCCGAAATCTGGTCGGCTGAGCTCAATGCCATACCCGAGTCGGTGCCACTTCCGCGAGAGGCGCTCGGTTACAGGATCATCAGCTGGATCGAGCGGGATCTTTCGTTTGGAGTAGCGGGAACAAAAGCGTCGCAACCCTGGCTCCAAGTCTCGAAGAAATAGCTCAAGACGAGACTCGTCCTGAGGGAGTGGTTGGCGAAATCTTGTGACCCGATTGCGAATGGCCCTTGCTTCCTCAAACTTGAGAATAGTGTGCTCCCTCTGTGGGAAGTATGGTATAAAATGGGGCCAATGTTCGGCGGCAGTGATGATCTGCGAGAACTGGTCAAAAGTGAATCGCGAAAACGCGGCGTGAGCGCCTTTCTGGGCTTTGTGGGTGGCGGACGTAGTGTGGACGGGGTCCACCGACGCATGTGGCGCGAGGGCGCTCAACGGCGAGTACCATTCTTCGTGCGCTGCTCGGAACTCGACGTAAACGAGCGTACGCATCCAGGTTTCAAGCTGCCAGCAGAGTCGAAACAATCGAAGTGCTGACGGGGATACAGACTTAGTGTCATTGCCATCTGCGCCCGCGTCGCGTATGCTCTCCGGCCTAGCCGGCGTCGGTGGAGCAGCGCGAGGGAGCCGCTTTCGGCGCTGAGGTGGTGTACTTGCGTCAGAATCAGATACAGAGACGGGCCGCGGAGGACCAGCCGGCGCCTGAGGAATCGATCCCTGCGCCCCGAGGACGAGGACCACGTTGGCTGCGTCGATCCCAGTCTTCGTGACAAGTCGTGGAACGTCGGAGCGCGGAAGCTTCGCCAGCTTTATCGCGAGTTGTCCCTGCTCAAAGGCTTGCTTCACGGGCCTACCAAATGCGAGCGCCCTGTAGAATGATGCGGCGAAGGCAATCGCGCTTTTATCATCAACGGAGTCGCTCATGCCTATGCAGACGTCGATGTGAGTGGTGATTGCCTGTGCTTGTGCGTCGGAGTAGCAAGCGTTGAGGAACACTACTTGAATGTTGTCCCTCAATGTGCGAAAGAGCTCACGAAGGGTCTTGGTGGCGACGAGCTTTGGACCCCCTCGTGCGCCAACGAGGAATATGCCTGCAGAGGCACCATGGCCGCTAAAGTGAACGATATGTGGCTTGTGGAGGTTCAACAACTGTAGGAGGTCGTCGGGGCGTGCCGCGAGTCCAGGTATCAGCTCGATAGAGTCGCGATGTTCAGCCAGGCGTACCTTCTCCGCGATTGAGCGCGCCTCCTCGTCGAGTGCGAGTTTAGTGGTCCCGGAAGGGTTCGCGGCGAGGAAAAGGATCTTGATTCGGGTCATCTTCTTCAGTGCAACTTTCAATGGTCCGTGACTTCGGCTGCCCGCCCCACGACTGGCTATGAGCCGCTTATTGGGCTGGCGAGCGAAGCGAGCCTGCCCACCACGTCGGCCTCCATCGCTGAGTTGGGCGGCGCCCCCGCTACATCTACCGCTTCGGAGCATGTTTCTTGGAGAGCCCTTTGGCGAGTTGCGCCACCCTCTTACTCCGCCTGTTGATGAGTTCGTCGAGGGCGTGTTCCAGGATCTCGTAGGCGTCAAGGATGTCGCTCTGGCTGATACGCCCTTCATGGCTACCAGTGTTGCCAAGCCACTTCACTGCCATCAGCTGATCTCCGATGGTCGGGTTCGCCTTCTGCAGTTCCTTGATGCGATCGTGCAGGGTGAGTCGCGAGTACTTTCCCGCCTTGTTCCGGCGCTTCTCCGGCACTCCCATCGCGCCGAGCAGATGTTCCAGCGCGACTCGTGCACTGTTTGCGGACGCAGCGGAGTCAGACCAGAATGCCGCGAAGGAGCGGCGGAGCGCTTCACAAACCTCGTCCGGGCACTTCGGCGGCAAAGAGAAGATGTCCGGCATCGGACGAGCGAACATAGGGGTGAAGTAGTTCTCCCAAGTCATGCCTTGATCGGGATCTATCGTCGGGTCCAACCCGCCGGTCCCCATGACAGCGACGTGCGCCTTGCAAGCCTGGTTGCTACACCGCAGCCATGCCGCAAAGGTAAAATCGGTCCACTCGGGATCCCAATCGTCGTTTTCGACCCGCGACGTCACCGACTCGGGCGTCTCCTCATATCTAAGGCTCTTGGGCTCAAGCAACAGGTGCCCTCCGTGACAGCTCGGGCAGGGCCATTCCGGGGCATGCGTGTCAGAGATCTTTGCTGTCCAAAGTCCGCGCTTCATGGTTCATCCGGTTCTATGGGGTCATGTCCTTGGGTCGAATCGCAGGCCAAGCAGATCGGCCGTTGCCAATTTGACGTAACCGGCCATGCGAGGGCGCCCGGCGCGAGGATCCGTCTGGTTCACGGTCCACGTCCCGCCCGCCCAACGCCTTGCCGGTCACCCGCGGGGCGACCGGCCGCGCGTAGCGCGACTGGGCGCACCGTCGGGTGCACCTGCTCGTTAGACATCATTCGTATCAGGTGATGCCGCGGTAATATACTCAATGATGTCCATACTGATTCGCTCGATCTCACTTTCACTCAGGCGAAGCAACTCGGCAATTTCATTGAGCCAAGCAAAATTCCGGCGCAAAAATTCCCCCAGGAGCCCTTCGTCAAGCTTAATCGGGAAAGAGCCGGTGGAATTAGCAGGTGGCAAGGTAACCCAGCTTGCGCCGCACGAGCAGTATATCAACGTGGCGAGGCCGCGCGCGGGCCACACTGGAGTCAAAAAGAAGAACCAGTACTTCCCCAGCAGCTCCGCGTTTCGAACCCATCGAACAACCTCCGGGATCTCCCAGAGTTCCCGAGGGTCATCATCGTAACCCGATATGACGAGTTCAACTTTGCCTTGGGAGGCTCGCGCGAACTCACTGGTCCGCTGAAGCCGCTGGAAGAAGTCTACTACGACTCCTTCGTTATTTTGTTCTATATCAATCCTGTCGGCATTATAAAAAATGAGACTGGATATTCCGATGGCCTTGTTGACAGCCCAGTAGTGCTCTAGCGCTGAGGAATAGTCGCGAGGTGGACCCGCAGCCTCTGCGAGCAGATCGGTGGATTGCGCGTCGAGTGCATTGCTAAACGGAACGCAAAGCTTCCAGCCGGTGTCGGTGGGCTCGATCGCTTCCGCGCGAAATGGAGTCCAGTAGCATTTTTTAGTTCCCGGATCGCACAATACGATAAGCACCGGGACGGGATGGTTCATGAAATAGTTGAGGTGTCGACGCTCGCCATAGTACACGATGCCATCATTCGTCTTGTGTGCGAAATAGGATGGGCCGTGCTTCACCTGAAGCGCCAGACATCTCCCGGTGACGAGTCCGTCCGGGGTGACGAGATCGACGTACCCGTCGATACCGAAATCATGTTCCCCATGGCTACGCCGAAAGATCCAACCGAGCTCCGTGATCGCGGAAGCCACAAGGTTGACCCCGGCTTCGCCGGATCGCGCCGATGACGTCATTTTAGGAAACGGTGCACTCATGGACTTTCCTCTGCTCGATATCTAACGTCGCAATCATCTGTGCCGCGCGACACATCTTCGCGTTTTTGCATGTAGGCTGCGAACCCTGGTGCCCGATCACCGTGTTCTCGCGGAT
Organism: Sorangium sp. So ce375; assembly: GCF_051473855.1. Taxonomy (NCBI): domain Bacteria; kingdom Pseudomonadati; phylum Myxococcota; order Polyangiales; family Polyangiaceae; genus Sorangium; species Sorangium sp. So ce375. The sequence goes on along the minus strand of NZ_CP150335.1, from coordinate 665,836 downwards.
GAGTCGCGGCACCCCGCAGCATATCTAGATATTCCCGCGGATAGGTCGCGATCTTCCGCGGGCTATCTGCGCATCTCCGGAGATAGGCCGCCGCAGCACAACTACGTATCGCCGTTGAGGGGCTTCGGACGGCGACGGTGTGCCGCGAAGCAAGAAGCGTGCATGTGATTGATTGCCTCGGGCGACTGATGTGCATCCCAAATATCCGCTGGCCGCCACAACTCGCGCCCGCCCTGCGCCGATAAGGGTCAATGCGGGTCCGACGAACCGGCCCCGACCACTCGGAACCATCCCCATGACCCTCATCGAAGCCGTACGCGCCACCATACGACGCCTGCATTACTCTCCGCGTACCGAAGAGGCAATTGTCCACTGGATCCGGCAATTCATCCGCTTCCATCACGGCAAGCACCCACGGCAGATGGGCGCGGAAGAGGTCACGGCCTTCCTCAACGATCTTGCGGTCGCGCGCCGCACCGCGGCGTCCACGCAGAACCAAGCGCTGTGCGCGCTCCTCTTCCTTTACAGACGGGTCCTCGACCTGCAGATACCCCGGCTCGAAGCGCTCGAGCGTGCCCGCCGGCCGGAGCACCTCCCCACGGTCCTCTCGCGACAGGACGCGCTCACCTTGCTCGAGCACCTGATCCCACCTTTTCGACTCATCGGCGAGCTCCTCTACGGAAGCGGCCTCCGCCTCCTCGAAGCGCTTTCGATTCGCGTCAAAGACGTCGACCTCGATCGACGGCAAATCATGGTGCGCCGCGGGAAAGGACAGCACGACCGGCCGGCCTTGCTCCCCGCTCGGGCGCGCGACGAGCTGCAGGCCCAGCTCGACGCCGTGGCGCAACGGCACAAGAAGGAGCTCGCGGTTGGCCGCGGCGAGGTCGACCTGCCCCACGCGCTGCGAGCGAAGATGCCAGGAGCAGCCACGAGCCTCGCCTGGCAGTACCTCTTCCCCGCCTCTCGCCCTTGCACCGATCCTGCGACGGGTCGACAGGTCCTCTACCACCTGCGCGAATCGGCGGTGCAAAGGGCCGTGCACGATGCCGGACGGGCGGCGGGGCTCACCAAGCGCGCGACATGCCACATCCTCCGCCACAGCTTCGCGACGCACCTGCTCGAGGCGGGCACCGACATCCGGACGATCCAAACATTGCTCGGCCACAAGGATGTACAGACCACGATGATCTACACCCACATCGTCGACCGCGGTCCTCTCGGCGTGATCAGTCCTCTCGACCGCTGACCGCCGCTTCCGCGTGGAGCGCCTTGAACTCCGATCCCACCCCCACGTGCCGTCCCCACGCATCGTGCAAAGGTAGCGTAGCCGACGGCTGCCCCTTCTTGTCAAGGAGGCCAGCGCAGGACCGTGCGGTCTCTACACCGGACGAAGGCGCGAGCGGGTCCTTAATGCCCTACCCCTCCGAAGCGAAGGAGTGCCCCTGCAACCTCCCGGCCGGTCAGCGACGGGGCTGTTCAGGTTGCCGCAGTTCGCCGAGTTCTCCACCACGCGGGACGGCGTCCGAAGCTGCAACAACGCACGCGCCGGCGATGCGCCAGGTGGAGAAGGGCGCGGATGGCTGCGGGCTGTCGAGGTGCGGATACTGGGGATTGACTGTCAGGTGCCGGCGGGACGTTTGCGCGGTCGACCTCGCTTGATCTCGGGCATCGCGGCGCTGCGGAGAAGAACCCCAGGGGACACATCGAGCGCGTTCGCGAGCCTGACGAGCGTGCCGAGGCTCATGCTCTGCCGCCCAACCTCGATCGCCTGCATCGTCCGCAGCTCGACCCCGGCCGCTTCCGCGAGCTGCTCCTGCGTGATGCCGCGCTGCTGGCGTAGCCGCCGCAGGTTCGCCGCGATGTAGAGCAGGAGGGTATCGAGCGTGAGCGTTCGCACGCCCTTCGCGTACTCGCGCGCCGGGTTCAGAATAATGATCCAGCAGATCGGATTTCATTGACCTGCCGGCTGTCAGTTCGTAACGTGGCGAGACCACAAAAGTGCCGCCCGCGGGTGCTGCTAACACCCCGGGCGGCGTGGCCGAACCCCGCATCCACGAGGTCCGACATGGAAACCGTACGTCTACGCTCTGACCAGGGCCAAGAGATCGATCCGTCCTCCCGTCGCCGTCCCCGTCCCGCTGCTCTCAGCCGGCTCGCCCGCCCGACCAAACCCCTCCGTCACCAGCCCCCTCACCCCGCCGTCTACCTCGACCCCACCGCGCTCCTCGAACAGCGCCCGCTCATCCGCAGCGCGCTGCGCGCTCGCGGCGTCCGCGCCGCGGATCTCGACGACGTCACACAGGAGACCGTGCTCGGCGCCTTTTGCAGCATGCGCGCCGGGCGCTTCCGGCCGTCCCCCGATCAGCCGCCGCGCGACGCGTTGCGCGCCTGGCTGGCCGCGGTCGCCCTGCGGCAGGCGTCGCACCACCGCGACAAGGCGTACCGCCGGCACGAGGTGCCCGCGGTCGATCCCGATCGGCTCGCTCCCCTCGCAGCTCCCTCTCCGGAGGAGCGCATCGTCGCGCGCGGGCTGCTCCGTGCCTTCCACCGTCTCCGCGCGGAGCTCCGCGAGGTCCTGGCGCTCACCGCCGCCGGCCTGACGACGCGCGAGCTCGCGGCGACGCTCGCGATCCCGAGGCCGACGGTGGCCACGCGCCTCCGCCTCGCGCGCCGCCTCTTCTCCCGTTCGCTCACCCGCGCTCGGAGGTGGCCCCGATGAGCGGCGCACCCATCGACGCCCCCGCCGAGACGGCGGCCGAGATCCCGACCGCGACCGAGGCCGGCCTGATCGAGATGGTGCTTGGCATCCCGGCCGTAGGGGCGCGCATCCTTGGCGCGGCCGCCCTGCCGTCCCTCGGTCGCCTCTCTCCGGCGGCCATCGCCGAGCGAACCCAAATCGCGCTCGCGGACGCGACCCGGGTCGCCGCGGCCTTCGAGCTCGGCCGCCGCGCCCACGCCGCGCGGGCTCGCCGAGGCGCGCTCCTCACCGACGCCGCCCGCGTGGCGCGGTACTTCGGCCCGAGGCTCGCTCACCTCGTCCACGAGGAGCTCTGGATCGCGGCGCTCGACAGCCACGGCCGCGCCCGCGAGGCGCGCATGCTCGCCCGCGGCGTCGACGACGCCCTCTACGCGGGCCGCGCGACCATCCTGCGCGCTGCGCTGGACATGGCGGCCGTCGGCTTCGTCCTGGCCCACAACCACCCGAGCGGCGATCCGACGCCGACCGCGGAGGACCACGCGATGACCGAGGAGCTGCGCGATCTCTCCTACGCGCTGAACGTCCCGCTCCAGGCCCACGTCATCGTCACGCCGAGTGGGCGGTACCACGCCGTCCTGGAGTAGCCATCGCGGAGCCATCTCCGCGACCACGTCGAACCGCGGCGACCCGCGTCTTCGTGTCCGCGTCGTGCGGGCCCCGATTGCATTCCCGGCGGAGCGTGGGTGAACCTGCTGTCGCCATGAGCAAGGTCACTGCGCTGGGTCTGGATACCGTGCACGAGGGCTCTGGCCACCAGATGACCGGCATGGCGGTGAGCGTGTGCACGACGCCGGCCGCGCCGAGTCCTCTTCCGATCCCCTACCCGACCATGGGCACGGTGGCCGAAGGGCTCATCGACGCGCCGATGAGGACGACGATCGAAGGAAAGAAGATCCTGACGGTCGGCGCGTGCATGAAGGCGTGTCACGGCAACGAGCCGGGGACGTTGAAGGAGGTATTGAGCCTCAACACGGGCGGCCCCTGCTTCCCGTGGCTCGGCGCGCCGAACGTGCTCATCGAGCTGGGGATGGCCGGGATCACCGGCAGCATGGGGCAGATGAACAAGTCGGTCACCGCCGGCGCCGGGACGAGCGCGAGCGGGGCGGGCGGCGCCGGCGGGGCGGGCGGCGCCGGGGGTGGCAGCAGCGCGGGGGCGCCGGGCGGCGGCGGGCCGAGCGCGCCGGGCGGCGGTGGAGGGGGCGGCGGCGGGCGCAGCCACAAGGGGGCGAAGGCGGGCAAGTCGTCGTCGCCGCCGATGGAGCAATGCACGACCGAGGGGCACCCGGTCGACGTCACCGACGGCGCGGTGGTCGACGCGGCGACGGATATCTCGGTCCCTGGGAAGATCCCGCTCGTATGGGCGCGCCATTATCGCTCGCCGCGCCACGGGGAGCGAGACGCGGCGCTGGGGCCGGGATGGGCTTTTTCATACGATCAGTGGATCGAGGAGGGCGAGCAGGTCCTCGCGCTGCGCGACGGCGAGGGGCGATGGATCTGGTTCGAGAAGGTCGAGCCCGGGGAGAGCACGTTCCACCGGCGCGAGCGGCTGGAGCTGCACCGAGACGGAGCGCGGGAGTACCGGGTTGTGGAGCCCAGGTCGCGGCAGGTGCGGGTGTTCGCGGCGGACGAGGGCTCGGCGAGGGCGCTCCTGCGGGCGATCCGCGATGTGCACGGCAACGAGCTCCGGCTGGACTACGAGCGCGAGCGGCTCGTGCGGGTCGTCGACACCGCAGGGCGAGAGCTCAAGGTGCGGTGGAAGGACGGGCGGATCACGCGTCTGGAGCTGTGGGCAGAGCGGCGGCTCGGGCAGTGGGTGGATTACCGCTATGACCGCGCAGGATGCCTGATCGCTGCGATCGACGCGGTGGGCGGCGTGGAGGGGTACGAGGTCGACGTCCGGCACCGGATGACCGCAACGACGCTGAAGAACGGCGAGCGGTTCTGGTACGCCTACGAGGACCACCACGGGTACCGGTGCCGGAAGACGGGCGGGCGGGACGGGCTGCACGAGGTGGAGCTCCGTCGCGACGCGCGGGCGCAGACGACCGAGATCCGCGGCGAGGAGCCGCGGGTCTACACCTGGAACGCCGACGGCCTCGTGACGCGCGCGGCGTTGCCCGACGGCACCGTGCTGTGGGAGCGGGCGTACGACGAAGACGCGCTCCTCGCCGCGGAGGTGAACGGCGCGGGCGAGGGGGTGCAGCGCTGGTACGACGCGCGGGGCAACCTCATCCGCGAGGTGGACGCGCTCGGCAACGAGACGCGCCGGGAGCACGAGGGAGATCTCGTGGTGCGAGAGATCAGCCCGGAGGGGCTCGTCACTCAGGTGGTGCGCGACGCGCGTGGCGAGGTGAGCGCGGTGCTGCTGCCGACGGGCGAGGCGACCTCGTTCGCGCGCGACGAGCGCGGGCGCGTCACGGGCGTGTACGGGCACGGCACCGGGCAGGAAGGCTTGCTGTTCGGCTACGAGCACGACGAGCAGCACAACGTGATCGCGGAGACGGACGCGCGGGGCGCGCGGACGACGTACGCGCACGACGGGATGGGCCGGCCCGTGTCGCGGACCGACGCGCTGGGGCGGACGACACGCGTGGCGTACGACCCGATGGGGCGGCCGATCCGCGTGGAGCGGCCCGACGGGACGAGGACCGTCGCGACCTACGATCGCATGGGCAACCCGGCGCGCCTGGTCGATGCGCTGGGGCAGACGACGCAGCTCGCGTACGAGGGCACGGGCGTGCTGGCGCAGGTCGTCGAGCCGGGCGGGGGCGTGTGGAGGTTCGCGTACACACGCAAGGAGCGGCTCCGCGTCATCACCAACCCGAAGGGCGAAAGGTACGTCTTTCACTACGACGCCGCGGGCCGGGTGGCGCAGGAGGACACGTTCGACGGGCGCACGCTGCGCTACGGCTACCGCAGCTCGGGGAGGCTCGGGCGCATCGAGCACGCGGCGGACGGGACGTGGCGCGACCTGTTCTACGATCGCGCGGGGAACCTCACGGCCGACGAGACGCCCGATGGGGCGATCGGCTACGCGCGCGACCGGATGGGGCGGCTGCTCGGGGCCGTGCTCGAGGAGTCGAGCGGGCTGCGCATCGAGACGTGGTTCGAGCGCGACCGGTTCGGGCGCGTTGTGTGCGAGCGGCAGGGCGACAAGGCGGTGCGGTACGCCTACGACGCGCGTGGGCGGCGCACCGAGCGGGTGATGCCGGACGGGGCGACGACGCGGTATGCGTACGACGCGCTCGGCGCGCTGAGCGCGGTCGAGCACGACGGGCACCGCGTGGTGTTCGAGCGCGACGTGCGCGGGAGGGAGGTGCAGAGGACGAGCGGCACGGTGGGCGAAGAGGACGCGGCGACCGAGGCGGCGATCGCGGTGCGGAGCGCCTATGACGCGATGGATCGGCTCATCGAGCAGCGCGCGACCGCGCCGGCGCCAGGCGTGCCCAAGGTGCTCGTCACACGGCAGTGGCTCTACGACGCCGGCGGGCGCGTCGAGCGCATCGACGACGCGCGCTGGGGGGCGACGGCGTACCGCCACGACCGCGTTGATAGGCTGCTGTCGGCGCAGCGAGGGACGGTGCGTGAGGTGTTCTCTTACGACCCGGCCGGGTCGATCACGCGCATGCTCCAGGAACTCGCCGGCAAGGATGATCTGGGGTTGCTCGCGCCGGCGCAGCAGGCGCAGGACTGGACGCAGCCGTCGTGGCAGATCGACCCGGGCGGCGTGCTGCGCAGGACCGAGACGGCGGCGTACGAAGTCGACGCGCGCGGGCGGCGCACCGCCAAGGTGGAGCTCGCGCAGTACCGCGCGAGCCACCCGAACGGCGGGTCCGTGAACGAGCAGGACATGACCCGCTACACCTGGGACTGCCGCGACCGACTAAGGGAGGTGCGGCGGTCGGATGGCACCCGGGTCGTCATGGCCTATGACGCCTTTGGGCGGCGGATATGCAAGGAGGTGAGCAGCCAGGCCGCGACGAACCGGCCGCGCAGGGTGGACTTCGTGTGGGATGGGGACGTGCTCGCGGCCGACGTCGACAGCGAGCGGGGGGCGAGGACGTTCGTGCACACGCCGGGGACGTTCGTGCCGCTCCTGCAGCAGCAGGACGGGCGCGTGCTGACGTACGTCAACGACCACCTCGGCACGCCCAAGGAGTTGCTCGATCCGCGCGGGCTCGTCGCCTGGGCCGCCGCGCACTCCGCCTGGGGCAAGGTCACCGAGGAGTGGCGCGATCCGATCAGCGTGCTCAACCACAGGACCACCGTGGAGTCGCCGTTCAGGCTCCTGGGGCAGTACGCCGACGAGGAGACGGGGCTCTGCTATACGCGCTTCCGGTTCTTCGATCCGGAGATCGGGGGGTGGTGCAGCCCGGATCCGCTGGGCATACGTGGCGGCCCGGGACTATTCCGACTTGACGGTAGTCCAACCAGCAGCATCGATCCTTTCGGCTTAAGCAGCTATACGCCAAGCGATGTCAATGCACTTATTGCCGACAGCAATCCAGAGTTCCCGCTGAGTCAGAAAAATGCCGAGAACATCCTAGGGACCGGCCCTACAGGCTCGACCGCAAGGGTTGCTGGCTCTGGCGGTGCAGGAGCTGACGTCACGTTCGAGGATCCGCACGGCAATATTGTTGGGCGCCGAGAGGTGAAGTGCATAGGCGGGAGCTCGCAAGGAGCTTTCAACAAGCAAGTGAGCCATGCTGCAAAAGCTCAAGCCGGCAGCGGCGGAGAAGTATTTGTTCAGGTCAAACAAAGCACAAGCCCCGACGACGCAAGCAGAATGGTCGCCCGCTTTCGAGGCTCACGAACCGCAGACGATCTGGCCAAGTACTCCGGCACCAAGCTCGTTATTACAGACACAGACGGGAACACTTTGTACAGTGGACCATTAAGCTGCAACGGTGGACAATGAGCCGTTACGCGTATCTCACATGCGTCGAGTGCGGTGTCGCCCTGTGGCTCGGAAAGGCGATATATAAGGGCGACAGGATCGATCGATTCCACATGGGCCAGGAGAGCGACCCAGCAAACTCGCTCAACAACAAGCTCAACCGGGTGATATGGAAATTCCTTGCCGACCATGCAGGCCACGCGATTCGCGTAATCGTCGAGGGCGACGCCGATTTTGATAGCATCGGAGACTATCAAGAGATTGGCGGCGACGAGATTATGAGCATCTCAATTGATGACTATTTAAGCGGCTGGACCGGGTGAGGAGAGCATGTACGCGGCCTGCGATTCGCCGACCAGCGACGGCTCCACACCCCCGCCATGCCAAAGAAGTCGCTACTCCTGCACCAGCTTATACGGACGCGCGAGGCGCGCGGACGGCGTACGCGCACGACGCAATGGGCCGGCCCGTGTCGCGGACCGACGCGCTGGGGCGGACCACGCGCGTGGCGTACCACTCAAAGCTCGAACAGGACTGACACGAATCAACAACCGAGCCCCAGGCGCACCATGTCGTATTTTTACTCGGTCCGTGGCTGGCTGGAAGCATCACCCAGCGACTTCCCGAAGATTGTATCCACCATCACCGCTCTTCGCGAGCGGTGGCAGAGCCACGACAAAGAGCGGCTCTACATGAAGGGCTGGTGCTGGAGCGATGAGCCCATCAACTGGACACGGTATCTGTTCTATGGCGCAGATGTCACAGAGGAAGGCCTGACATTGCTCTGCGACACGATCCATGAGCTTGCACTCCTGAAGGTCGAAATTTCAGGACATTTCCACGCGCGAGGGGAAGACGGGGAGAACATCATCATTTACAAGGTCGACAATGACGTGTTGACCGAGGAAAGAGTGTCAGCTCGGGGCTCAGCTTGAGAGAGGCGAGCGCTCCACGATTCAGACGAGATCCTTGTTGCAGAGCGCGGGGCGCAGGTCCGGGCCGATCCGTTCGACGCGATCCCGCTTCGGCTGGAGCTGCGTCGAGAGGGTGGGTGAAGGCGCTCCGCGAGCCGCTACGCGAGCGCTCCGCCGGCGTGCACCGGCGCCTCCGGGTGCCCCGGCGGGAGCCCGAAGCGCTGACGCACCTGCGCGATGCCGACGCCCACGCCCCCTGCCGCGAGCGCGAGCGGCCAGGGCTTCCCGGTCGTCTGCCGGATGAAGGCGCGCACCCGCCCGACGTCCTCGAGGACCGCCGTCAGCCGCGCCGGATCGTTGAAGTTGTTCACGAACGCATCGGCGAGCGCCTGCTGCCCGCTCGGGTTGTCCGCCCGCCCGTCGCTGCCGTACTGCGCCATGAGGAGGTGGGCCATCGATGGCGTCACCCCGGCGAGCAGGATGTTGTTGAACCTGTCGGTGGGCCCGCCGTGCCGCGCGTAGAAGCGATCGAAGGTGCGCGTCATCCATTCGGCGTCGAACGGGCGCTCGCCGTGCTGCACGATGCACTCGACCAGGTTGCGCGCCATCTTGTTGCCGCTGTTGGCGCCCTGGCCGCCGATCGGATCGATCGACATCGCCGTGTCGCCCAGCGGCGTCACGATCCGGCCGGAGGGCAGCCGTCCGACGGGCTTGCGCACCGCGGGGACGACCCGCCCGTTCTGCCATCCGTGTTTGTCCGACAGCTCCGCGCCCCTGAACCACTCGTAGTCCCAGGGGATGAGCTCCTTCACCAGCCCCTTCGCGATCGCGATGATCTCCTCTCCCGACCTCGCGCCCTGGAACCTGTCGAGCGGCCCTCCGGGCACCGCCTCGACGAGACAGTTCCAGCTCGGTCCCACGTCCTTGTGGTGGTAGGGCACCCAGAACGCCTCGCCGATGCCCGCGAACAGGTTGAACTTGACCGGGAGCATCGGGATGCCGTCGAACCCGAGCTTCGGGCCGGTCACGCACATCATGACGACGTTGCGCTGCGCCTCCGTGTGGACGCTTCGCGCCGCGTCGCGCTCGAACAGGCTGCACAGATCGCCGCGTCCAGCAGCGACGACGGTGAGGTCGTTCTCGGCCGCGATCGCGTCGAGCCGCGCGATCGTGACGGGCTCGATCGCGATCTTGCCGCCCCGCCGCTCGAGCTCGAGCATCCACCGGTGGCTCTGGAGCCGGAGATCGATCGCAAAGAACGGCTGCTCCAGGCGGCCCGCGAGCGTCAGCAGGCGGTTGCCCGGGGCGGCGCACGCGGTCAGCTGGGCGCCCTCTCCCCGGGGCGCGGCGTCCTCCCAGAAGGCCAGGCCGAGCTCGCGCTCGAACGCGAGCGCCACGTCGAACCGTGCGGCCGTGCCGGTCGGCTTCGATTCGTTGAGCCACTGCTCGGGCGTGCGATCCGAGTAGAGCGTCACCTCGTAGCCCGCCTTCACCAGGGCGTGCGCCGCGAGCAGGCCGGCCTGTCCAGACCCCACGATAGCTATCTTCCGCATAAGGAACCCCCGGGTTGGTTTGGTCTGCGCTCGCCACGCGGGCGACGCGCGCCGAGCCATCCGAGTCGGTTCGCCGCCAGGGCCACAGCAGGCGCTCGACCAAGGAAAGCCCAGTCAAGAGAGACCGTATCACCCGAGCCAGCCCCGCAGGAAGCGCCCGTCACGCGCGCTCCAGTGTCGCGTGCCGCGCCTCGATCTCCGTTCCCGTCCGTTCCCGTTCCCCTCGCGCCGCGCTTCCCCCCGAGGGCTCCCCCGCAGTCACGCCATGGCGCGCGCGCCACCGAGGCCGCCCGCCGGTTGCGAGGCGCAGCCGCTTGGAGTAGCGTCCGCGCCGCCGCGGCGCCGGGCGTTCCAGTTCGCCCAGCTCCAGCGGACGAGCCGGGCGTCTGGTGCGCGCCCCGGCTCGCGCGGCTCCCCCCGCGCACAGGAGACGAGAATGGCCCGAGGCTCGACAACCACGCGCAGCGAATCGGACGCTGCCGAATCGCTCATCGGACGGGGCGCTCGCATCCGCGGGCGCGTCCACGGCGACGGCTCGCTCCGGGTCGAGGGGAGCGTCGAGGGGAACATCCAGCTGGCTGGCGACCTTGAGATCGAGGACGGGGCGACGGTCACCGGGGACGTCGAGGCGAGCTCGCTCGTCGTCTCCGGCCAGCTCACGGGGGACGTGGTGTCGCGCGGCCCCGTCACGATCCGGGCGACGGCCCAGTACGCCGGAAACGTGGGCGGCAGCGAGGTGATCCTCGAGGAAGGCGCGGCGTTCGCCGGCCGGATCGAGGCGGAGTTCGACCTCCCGGCCGAGCTCTCGGAGCGGGCGACCGGCGGTCGCGGGCATGCCCCCCGGCGTGAACCGGCGGGGCGGTAGCGCGCGTTGACGGACGAAGAATCGCGCCGCGAGGGCGCGGCGAGGAGCACGAACGTGGCGGGTACGATCATCGGAAACGGGCTCACGATCGAGGGCGAGATCACCTCCGACGAGGAGGTGATCGTCGCCGGGACGGTGCGCGGAAAGCTCACCGTCGAGGGGCCTCTCACCATCGACGCAGGGGCGCTGGTCGAAGCGGACATCGGGGCGGCGTCGCTCCAGGTGGGCGGCAACGTGACCGGCAACGTCACGGCGGCCGATCGCGTCGATCTCCTCGCTGGCGGTCGCCTCGTCGGCGACGTGAAGGCGTCGCGGCTGACCATCGCGGACGGAGCCTCGTTCAAGGGCAACGTCGACATGGACGTGTAGCCGATGGCCGCCCAGTCCACGATCGGGCCGACAACGGCCATCCGCGGCAACGTGCAGGGCGACGGGGATCTCGAGATCCTCGGGCGCATCGAGGGGAGCGTCGTCATGACCGGCGACGTGACCATCGGCGAGGGCGCGCTCATCCAGAGCGACGTGCGCGGGCGGCGCGTGGTCGTCCGCGGCGCCGTCGCCGGGAACGTCTCCGGCGACGAGGCCGTGATCCTCGAGCCCGGCGCGCGCGTCGTCGGCGACCTCGGCGCGCCGCAGATCGGCATTCACGCCGGCGCGCTTGTGCGCGGCAACGTCACCACCGGCGCGCCGCTCGCCGCGGCCCCCGCCCCCGCCCCGGCGCGGGCCGCCGCCGCTGCCCCGGCGCCGCGCGCCGCGGCGGCTCGGCCGGCGCGCGCGCCCGCGGAGCAGCGCGCGCCTGCGCCGCCTGCCCGGCCTGCGCCGCGCGCTGCGCCTGTCGCCGCGCGCCCCGCGCCGGCGGCGCGCCCCGCCCCGGTCGTCGAGGCGAGGCCCGCCCCTGCGCCCGAGCCGCGCGTCGCGCTGGCTCACGAAGACGAGGAGGCCGACCTGGCGGCCTCGGCCGCCGGCGAGGGCGACGAGCCCGAGGCGGCCGAGAGCGCCGGCGGACCGCCGCCGCCCGTGGTCCCCGCGCTCCGGAAGGGGGCCGCGAAGGCCTCGCTGCGCAAGCGGGGCGGCCGGTGAGCGCCGCCGGCGCCTCGGAGCGCGAGCGGCTCGTCGCGCTGCTGCGCGAGCGCTCCTTCGAGAAGAAGCGCGTCGTCCTCGCGTCCGGCCGCGAGAGCGACTTCTTCATCGACTGCAAGCAGTCGGTGCTCACCGCCGAGGGGCACGCCCTCGTCGGCTCGCTGATGTTCGAGGCGCTCGACGCGCTCCCGCGGTGCGAGGCCGTCGCCGGCGTCGAGCTCGGGGGGTGCCCCCTCGCGAGCGCGGTGTCGCTCACGAGCTTCCTCCGCGGCCGCCCCCTCCCCGCGCTCTACGTGCGCAAGGAGGTCAAGGACCACGGCTCGCGGCGCCTCGTCGAGGGCGATCGCGGCCTCGCGCCCGGGATGCCCGTCGCGATCCTCGAGGACGTGATCACGACCGGCGGCTCGACGCTGAAGGCGGTCGAGAAGCTGCGCGCCGCGGGCGCCTCGGTGGTCGGCGTGGTCGCCCTTGTCGACCGCCTCGAGGGCGGCGCGGAGGCGATCCGCGGGGCGGGGCTGCCGCTCGTCGCGCTCTGCTCCCGCCGCGACTTCCTCCCGGACAGCCCGCCCGGCTGAGCCTCAGCAGTCCGACCGAGGCGGTGGCGCGCTGCCCGCCGCCTCGGCCTCTAGCGCCTCACTCCGCCGCCTTCGCCTGCGGCTCGCCGAGGAGCGGGTAGCCGAGCGCCTCGCGCTGCGCGACGTACGTCTCGGCGACCGACCGCGCGAGCGCGCGGACCCTGCCGATGAAGCGCTGCCGCTCCGTGACGCTGATCGCGCCGCGCGCGTCGAGGACGTTGAAGCGGTGGGCCGCCTTCACGACGAAATCGTAGGCCGGGAGCACCAGCGCCTTCTTCGGATCGATCGCCGCCCCCTTCGCCGCCGGATCCGCGCCCCGGTAGAGCAGCCGCTTCACCTCGGCCTCGCACACGTCGAACGCCGCGAAGTGCTCGGCGATGTCGGCCTCCTCGAAGTTGTAGGTCGACCACTCCCACTCGGCGCGCTGGTAGATGTCCCCGTAGCGCACGATCTTCCCGCCGCGGTCCGAGTAGACGACGTCGTAGATGCTGTCCTTGTCCTGCAGGTACATCGCGATCCGCTCGAGCCCGTAGGTGAGCTCGCCGGACACGGGGCGGCAGTCGATCCCGCCGATCTGCTGGAAGTAGGTGAACTGCGAGATCTCGAGCCCGTCGATCCACACCTGCCAGCCGAGCCCCCACGCCCCGAGCGTCGGCGACTCCCAGTCGTCCTCGAGGAACCGGACGTCGTGATCGAGCGGGTTCGTGCCGATCGCCCGCAGCGACTCCAGGTAGAGGTCCTGGATGTCGATCGGGCTCGGCTTGAGGATCACCTGGAACTGGTGAAACTGCTGCATCCGGTTCGGGTTCTCCCCGTAACGACCGTCCGCGGGCCGCCGGGAAGGCTCGACGAAGGCCACATTCCAGGGCTCGGGGCCGAGCGCGCGCAGGAACGTCGCCGGGTTGAAGGTGCCGGCGCCGACCTCCGAGTTGTACGGCTGCACGATGAGGCAGCCCCGATCGGCCCAGAACTTCTGCAGGGTGAGAATGAGGTCTTGGAAGGTCATGGGAGGGCCGGTTCTTAGCCTGGATCGCCCGCGCAGGCGACGCCCCGCGACGCATCGCCCGCACGGTCCGCCCGGCGCGCCCCCGCCGGGCCCGCGCGCCGCACACCGAACGCCACACCCAAAGCCCCACCGCCGCCCACCGCCGCCCGCGTCCACCCCGTCGCGGACGGCCCTCTGTCCGCCCCTGCCCCCTCGAGGGCCGCAGATCGCTTGCGTGCGACCGGCGCGCGGCCTAGGTTCCCACACGATTATATGGGAGCCCATGTATTATCGGCCGCCCGGCGGAAGAGCGCCGCGCGGCTCGCGCACGGCGGACCGGACGCGCAGCGGGTCATGGACGCGATCCGCGCGATCGTGCAGCGGCTGCGCGTCTCATCGCGCGCGTGCGAGCGGCAGCTCGGCCTGAGCAGCGCGCAGCTCTTCGTGCTGCAGCAGCTCGATCAGGCCGCCGCCTCCTCGATCGCCGAGCTCGCGCAGCGCACGCTGACCCACCAGAGCTCGGTGTCGGTCGTGGTGGCGCGCCTCGCCGAGCGAGGGCTGGTCACCCGGCGCCCCTCGCCTGAGGACGCGCGCCGGACCGAGATCTCGCTCACCCCTTCCGGCCGCGCGCTGCTCCGCCGCGCGCCCCGCACCGCGCAGGCCGAGCTCGTCGCCGCCATCGACCGCCTGCCCCCCGACGAGCGCCTGGGGCTCGCGCAGAGCCTCACCACCCTCGCCCGGGCGCTCGGCGCCGGCGACGAGGCCCCACCCCTGTTCTTCGAAGGCGAGGAGTCCCTCGCCGGATCCGATCCGCGAGATCGCGAGGAGAAGACCTGACGTGTCCAAATCGAACGCCCCACCGTTACCAGTTACCGAGAGCATCCCCGTCGCCCCCTCGATGAGCCCGACCCTCGACGATCTCCGCGTCCCACCGCCCAGCGCCGCGGTCGACCGGCGGGTCGTCCTCGTCAGCGGCCTCGCGATCGCGCTCGGCGGCGTGGCCTTCCTCGCCGCGGAGCTGCTCACCACGCTCATCGCCGCCATCACGAACCTCGCGTTCTTCGGCCGGCTGTCGACCGCCCCCGCGTCGCCTGCCGATCACCAGCTGGGCCTCCTCGTCCTCGTCGTGCCGATCGTCGGCGCGCTCATCGTCGGCGTGATGGCGCGCTACGGGTCCCAGGCGATCCGCGGCCACGGCATCCCGGAGGCCATGGAGCAGGTGCTGTTCAACCAGAGCCGCATCCCGCCGCGGATGACGCTGCTCAAGCCGCTCTCCGCGGCGATCGCCATCGGCACCGGCGGGCCGTTCGGCGCGGAGGGCCCCATCATCGCGACCGGCGGCGCGTTCGGCTCGCTGGTCGGGCAGCTGCTCCGGATCACCGCGGACGAGCGCAAGACGCTGCTCGCCGCGGGCGCTGCGGCGGGCATGTCGGCGACCTTCGGCAGCCCGGTGGCGGCCGTGCTGCTCGCGATCGAGCTCCTCCTCTTCGAGTACCGCCCGCGCTCCGTGATCCCCGTCGCCCTCGCCGCGACCACGGCGACCGCGGCGCGGCTGGCCGCGGGCCACACCGCGCCCGCGTTCGAGATGCCCACCGTGGCGCCCCCGACGGGCTCCGCGCTCGCCTTCTACATCGTGCTCGGCGCGGTCCTCGGCCTCGCGGCGATGGGCGCGACCCGCGCGATCTACGCGATCGAGGAGGCGTTCGAGCGCCTGCCCCTCCACTGGATGTGGTGGCCGGCCATCGGCGCCGTCGCGATCGGCGTCGTGGGCTACTTCGCGCCGCGGACGCTCGGCGTCGGGTACAGCAACATCGACGACATCCTGAGCGGCCGCCTGGCGCTCGCCGCGCTCGTGTCGCTCGCGCTGATGAAGTTCATCTCCTGGTCGATCGCGCTCGGTAGCGGCACCTCCGGCGGGACGCTCGCGCCGCTCTTCACCGTCGGCGGCGCGCTCGGCGCGATCCTTGGCCTGGCCGCGAGCGCGCTCCTCCCCGAGCTCGGCGTGGACGCGCGCGTCGCCGGGCTCGTCGGGATGGCGGCGATCTTCGCGGGCGCGTCCCGGGCGCTCCTCGCGTCCGTCGTCTTCGCGTTCGAGACGACCCGGCAGCCGATGGGGCTGCTGCCGCTGCTCGGCGGCTGCAGCGCGGCCTTCCTCATCTCCAGCCTGCTGATGCGGCACTCCATCATGACGGAGAAGATCGCCCGCCGCGGCGCGCGCGTGCCGGCCGAGTACGCGGCCGATCACCTGGCGCAGATCACCGCGGGTGAAGCCGCCTCGCGCCCCGTCGTGACGCTCGCCGCCGACGACACCGTCGAGGCGGCCCGCGCCTTTCTGCTGTCGCAGGGGAAGGGCTCCCGCCACCAGGGCTTCCCGGTCGTGGACGCCCGCGGTGAGCTCATCGGCGTGGTCACCCAGCGCGACGTGCTCACCGAGCAGGCCGGTACCATCCCGATCCGCCACCTGGTCCGGCGGCCGCCCGCCGTGGTGTTCGAGGACAGCTCCCTGCGCGAAGCCGCCGATCACATGGTCAGCG
Source organism: Sorangium sp. So ce375 (assembly GCF_051473855.1). Lineage (NCBI taxonomy): Bacteria > Pseudomonadati > Myxococcota > Polyangiales > Polyangiaceae > Sorangium > Sorangium sp. So ce375. The sequence goes on along the minus strand of NZ_CP150335.1, from coordinate 649,675 downwards.
AGGGCGTAGGCAGGCTCCCGGTCGTGTCCAGGCAGGCTCCCCGCAAGGTGCTCGGCATCCTGACGCGCAGCGACCTGCTCGACGCGCACCGGAGCCGGATCGACGCCGGCAAGCGCCGCGAGCAAGCCCTCGCCGCGGCGAAGCGGCGCGGAGCTCCGGCCATCCCTGCCCCCGCCGCCGAGCGGGGCTAATCCACGAAGTAATCGCGGTCGCCCGCCAGCCCCTGCTCGAGCGCGGCCATGCCCTTCGCGACGTCGAGCTTCACGCCCTCGCGCTGGAAGCTCATGCCCATGGCGTAGAGCGTCTTGAACAGGTTGTGCGAGCGGCACTGCTCGCCCATCTGGCCCACACGCACGATGTTGAGGCCGAAGGCGCCCGAGATCTCGACGCGGAACGCCTTGGTCATGTACTCGCGGATCCGAGCGCTATCGACGCCGGTCGGCAGCTTGATGGCGAGCACGCTGTTGAGGCGCACGTCCTTCGACGCGAACAGCTCGAGCCCCATCGCCTCGAGGCCCGCCTGCATGGCGAGAGAGCTCATCTCATGGCGACGGAACCGCCGCTCGAGCGTCTCCTCGCAGACGAGGCGCAGCGCCTCGTGCAGCGCGAGCACGCCGGGCACCGGCGCCGTGTAGTGGTACTGCTGATAGCCCCAGAACCGCTGCGCGCGCGTGGCGTCGTAGCACCAGTGCGGGCGCGGCAAGGGGCGGTCCTCGACGACCTTCCACGCGTCCTGCGAGAACGCGCAGGCCGAGACGCCAGGGATCGACGACAGCGCCTTCTGCCCGCCGACGACGCCGACGTCGATGCCCCACTCGTCCATGTGCACCGGCATGGCCGTGAGCGTGACGACCGCGTCGACGATCGTGAGGGCGCCTTGCGTCTTCGCGAGCTTGCAGATCTCCGGCAGCTCCACCATGCGGACGCCGCAGGACGTCTCGCCGTGCGCCATCGTGACCACGTCGTAGCGCTGCTTCTTCAGCGCCTCCCGCACGTCGGCGAGCGTCACGGGCCGCCCGGGCGGCCCCTCCAGGAAGGTGACGTCGGCGCCCACGCCGAGCGCCATCTCGCCGAGGCGCCCGCTGAACGTCCCCACCTTCAGGCAAAGGACCTTGCGCCCGGGCCAGCACAGGTTCGCCACGGCCATCTCCATCGCCGCGGACGCGGGCCCGGCGATGCCGAGGATCTTGTCGCTGCGCGTCTGGAACGCATAGGCCGCCATGTACTTCACGTTCTGGATGACGCGGTCCATGGTGGGGCCGAGGTGATTGATGATGACCCCGTTCGCCTGAGCCACCGCCTGCGGAATGGGCACCGGACCGGCGCCCATGAGCAGCAGCGGCTCGGACGGCAGGATCGCGGCGAGGGGCGTGATCGGCGGGGGCAGGATCGAGAACGACATGGCCAGGACCTTGGGCAAAAGCGCGGAGCCCGCTAGCAAGCCCAAAGCCTCCTGCGGCGTCAAGCGTTACCCGGCGGGCGGGCGCCACGCTGGCCGAAACAGGCGCGCTCTGCTCGTCGGATCCCGGTTCCGCTCCGCTTCGCCGGTCCTGCCGGTTCCGCGCTACGGGCCGCAGGTGGCCCTGCTCGTCGTACGAGCCCCGGGGGGCGGGCCATGCGACGAGCAGGGCCCCTCCGGCCTGCCGAACAGAAGCGGAGCGCGCCACGCCGCCTTGACCGAGAGCGGCCTCACCGGCCGCGGCGCCTCATCCGCGCCTCCTGCGCTCGGTCCAAGGTGATCCCGGACGTTACAGATCGCGGCAGCGGATCGAGAGCTCCCTCATGCCGCGCGCTGGGCCGAGCGCGGGCGTGGCGCCTCAAGCGAGGATCGTTCGGCCCGTTCATACCACCGAGCGGCGCCGTGCGATCGCCTGATAGCCGGCGGTCAGCAGGATGGCGCCGATGAGGGACATGAAGAAGCCAGCCGGCTCACCCTCTCGGTACATGAAGAGCATGCGGCCGAGCAGCCCGCCGACGAAGGAGCCGACGACACCGATGATCATCGAGACGACCCACCCGCCCGGCTCACGTCCAGGGACGATGAGACGCGCCAGAGCACCGACGACGAGGCCAAACAGGAGAAAGAGAATGAACGACATGGTGAACCTCCCAGAGAGGAGCGAAGCGCTCCTCGTTGCTATGCAGGCTGTTCAGCAAGCGCCGCGCCATGCCGTGGAGTCCCGGTTCTCCACAGACACCCAGGCGAGCTGAGCGCCGGGGACCGAGCGCTGTCGTCTCTGTACCCCTCGCGAAATCCGACCGCAGCGCGGCGCGTGCTCAGGAGAAGCGCGGGCGGCCCGCTCGGATCGTGGGACTGCTTGCTTGGCGGGAGCGTGGCGTATTGCCTCAGGCGAGCTGAGAAGCAGAGCGCGGGCGAGGTAGCCTGCCCCAATCCCCCTTGCGCGTCCTTGAAAAGACCGTTCGCGCCGCGATGGCGCACCGGTTGCAACGTCCAGAGGTCGCCAATGCAAGGTCAACGGCGAAGGCGCGCCGCAGAGACGCTCTGCGGACGCCCGCCACGAGGAGGGTGCAATGAGCAACGCAAGCGATCGCAATGAAGGGGCCGCCGAAGAGCTCGGCGGCAAGATCAAGAAGGGTCTCGGCCAGCTGCTCGGCGACGAGCAGATGGAAGCGGAGGGCCGCGCCAAGGAGCTCCGTGGAAAGGTTCAAAAGGAGGACGCCAAGGCGGAGGAGCGCGCGAAGGGCGCGCTCGAGGAGGCCGCCGGCGCGCTCAAGAACCGTGTCGGCAAGCTGGTCGACAACGAGCAGATGGCCGCTGAAGGGAAGGCCAAGGAGCTCAAGGGCGAGAACCGGCAGAAAGCCAATCAGTGATCAGCAAGGGGGGCGCCCTCTCGGGCGCCCCGGCGGGCTCGGCCGTCTCGGGCGCCCCGGCGTGCGCGGCCTTCACGCCTCCGTCGCCGAGACGCCGTGCCGCTGAAGGAGCTCTCGCAGGTGGCTGCGGTCCATCCGCGCCGCGCGGGCGGCGCGCGAGAGATTGCCGCCGTTCGCGCGCACGAGCGCCGTGAGGAACGTCCGCTCCCAGCGCGCCACCGCGCGCTCCTTCGCCTCGCGGAACGACAGGTTGAGCTCGTCGTCCCGGGGCGCCGGGAGCGCCGGAGAGCTGTCTTCCAGTCCCTCTCCGCCCATCACGGCCTCGCGGAACAGCGCGGGATCGATCATCAGCACCGCGCGCTCCACCGCGCCGCGGAGCTCGCGGACGTTGCCCGGCCAGTCCTGGCGCATGAAGGACTCGAGCAGCTCGCCCGGCGGGCTCGGGTCCTGCCCCTGCGCGAGCTGCCGGTAGAAGTGCGCGGTGAGCAGCGCGATGTCGTCGGGGCGCTCGCGCAGCGCGGGGACGCGGAGGCGGACGATGTTCAGCCGGTAGTAGAGATCCGACCGGAAGTTCCCGCGGTTCACCTCCTGGCGGAGATCGCGGTTTGTCGTCGCGATGACCCGGATATCGAGCTTCGTGGGCTCGATCGTGCCGATGCGCCGGATCTGCCGCTCCTCGAGCACGCGCAGGAGCTTCGGCTGCATATCGAGCGGGAGCTCGCCCATCTCGTCGAGGAGCACGGTGCCGCCCCGCGCCGCCTCGAACGCGCCGGCGCGCGCCGCCTGCGCGCCCGTGAACGCCCCCTTCGCGTGCCCGAAGAGCTCGGCCTCGATCAGCGTCGGCGGGATGGATCCGCAGTCGATCACGACGAACGGCCCCCCGGCGCGCGGGCTGCTCTCGTGGATCGCCTCGGCGAGGAGGCCCTTGCCCGTGCCCGTCTCGCCCTCGATCAGCACCGTCGAGTCCGACGCGGCGATCCGCGGCAGCGCCCCGAAGATTCGGCGCATCACGGCGCTCTGCCCGAGCACCCGGCCGTACCGCTCCTCGTCGCCGAGCGGCTCGCGGATCTCTTCGGCCAGCGGCTCGAAGCGGAGCGTGGACTGCCCGACCCCGAGCGAGGCGCCCGGCTGGAGATAGGCCCCCTCGACGCGGAAGCCGGAGACGGTCGTGCCGTTCTTGCTGCCGAGATCGCGGAGCAAGAAGCCCCGCGGGGTGACGGTGATCACGCAATGGTGCCGCGACACCGCCCGGTCGGTCAGGATGAGCTGGTTGCCGGGCGCCGTGCCGATCACGAACTCCGTCGCGTCCGACGTCTGGGACGCCCCGGCGTCCGGGCCGGCGGTCACCTGCACCCGGAAGCGGCTGAACGCGATCTCCTTGGAGCGGACCTTGAGGAGCGCCGTCTCGGCGCTCGGGTGGACCTTCGGCTCGGACGCCATCTTCACACTCTACCACAGGGAGCGCGGCGCTAGATCGCCCGCGGGGTCGCTCGCCCCGGAGCGCCCGCGGCGCGGCGTGGCCCGGGCTTCGGCGCCGCGCGCCGGAGGCTCGCCGCGGGAGAGCGCTGGCTCGCCACCATCAGGGCATTCGAGCTCGCAACGACGATCCGTCGGATAGGATCGCAGGGACCATTGTAAACACCATTTCCGTTTTATTTCTTCTGACAGGCTGGCCGGCGGCCGAGCCCGGCAATCATGGGAGGCGAGCACGCTGCGCGACGCGCCGTCGCGCCCGCGTGCTCCCCTTGTCGCTGTGGCGCGCGGCGGCTAAGAGGTCTCCTTATGATGCGAGGCGCGCGCAGCGATATCACGAAGGCCGTCGGCGACACGCCGATCGTCAAGCTGAACCGGGTCACGGAGGGGCTCGCGAGCGACATCTATGTGAAGTGCGAGTACCTGAACCCGGGCGGCAGCCACAAGGATCGGGTCGCGCTGAACATGATCCGCGACGCCGAGGCGAACGGGCTCAGGCCCGGCGGGACGATCGTCGAGGCGACCAGCGGCAATACCGGCGCCGCGCTCGCCATGGTCGCGGCCATTCGCGGATACAAGTGCGTCTTCGTCATGCCGGACAAGATGTCGCAGGAGAAGATCGCGACGCTGCGCGCCTATGGCGCCCGCGTCGTGGTCTGTCCGACCGCCGTCGAGCCCGACGACCCGCGCAGCTATTACCAGGTGGCGAAGCGCATCGCCGACGAGACGCCGAACTGCTTCTACGCGAACCAGTACCACAACCCGTCGAACCCCGAGGCCCACGTCCGGTCCACCGGCCCCGAGATCTGGGAGCAGTGCGGCGACGAGCTCGACGTCTTCGTCGCCGGCATGGGGACGGGGGGCACGCTGAGCGGCATTGGCAAGCTCCTCAAGCAGAAGAAGCCGGAAATCAAGATGGTCGGCGTCGACCCGGTCGGCTCGCTCTATTACGATTACGTGAAGACCCAGCGGATCACGAAGCCCTTCGCTTACAAGGTCGAGGGCATCGGCGAGGATTTCTTTCCGAGCACGATGAACCTCGAGATCATCGACGAGATCATCCGGGTCGACGACAAGGAGTGCTTCCTCATGACGCGGGACCTCGTGCGCCTGGAGGGCCTCTTCGTGGGCGGCTCCGCAGGCGCGGCGGTCGCCGGCGCGATCAAGTATGCGCGGCAGAGCGGGAAGAGGGAGAACATCCTCGTCCTCTTGCCCGACGGCGCGTCCAAGTACATCTCGAAGATCTTCAATGACGACTGGATGCGAGAGAACGGCTTCCTCGAGGAGGACAAGGGCCTCGGGACGGTGCGCGACCTGCTCGCCGTCAAGCCCAGCGGGGCGGTGGTCACCGCCGACGCGAACGCCCGGGTCCGCGAGGTCATCGACATGATGAAATCGCACGGGATAAGCCAGCTCCCGGTGACTCGGGACGGCAAGCTGCGCGGCATGGTCCACGAGATCGACCTGCTCCGGCACCTCGTGAGCGGGAGCGGCACGCTCGACTCGAGCATCGGCGGGCTCGTCGAGAGCGATTATGCGACCGTGACGCCCGCCACGAAGGTCGAGCTCCTGAAGGGCGTGCTGAGCGACGCGAAGATCGCGCTCGTCGTCGACAAGGAGACGGTGCTCGGCGTCGTGTCCAAGATCGACCTCATCGACTATCTTGCCCGCAAGGCGACGCCGGCGATCGGCTGAGCGCTCGGGCTTCGGCTGGAAAGGGACCACCGCGGTGACATACGACCTCGACACGGTGCGGCGCGCGCTGCACGACCATATCGCGAAGGAGATCCTGCTGCGCAAGGCGCCGCTCGCCCTGGACGAGGATCTCTTCGCGGGCGGGTCCGGCTTCGACTCCATGTCGCTGACGCGGGTGCTCGTGTTCATCGAGCAGCGCTTCGGCGTGAGGATCCCGGACGAGGAGGTCGATCTCGACGCGGTGTCGACCGTGGACAGCATGGCGCGCTTCGTCGCCGGCCGCATCGCGGCCGCGCAGGGCTAGCGGGGCCGCATGGTCGGCACGTTTCGCCTGCGCGCCGAGGACCTGGCCGCGCGCGGCGACGCCATCGCGCTCGCGTCGCGCGGCGCTGCGGTGACCTACGCCGAGCTCGCGGCGCGCGCGGCGGCCGTCGGCACAGCGCTCGGCGGGGCGGGCGTGCGCCCGGGGGACCGGGTGGCGCTGCTCTCGCTGGGCCGGGCGCACGACGAGCCGGTGGCGCTCGTCGGGGTGCTCACGGCCGGCGCCGTGGCGGTCCCGCTCGACGCAACCGCGCCGCCCGCGCGGCTCGGGCGGATCGCGCGGGCCCGGGGGTGCCGGGCGCTCGTGCTCGACGCCGCCGCCGAGGGCCTCGCGGACGGCATCGACGCCGAGCTCGGCGGGGGCCTGCCGCGCGTGGAGCTCGACGCCGAGGGGCGCACGCTGCGCGGGGCGGCGCGCGCCAACGCGGGCGGGGCCAGCGGCGACGGCGGGACCAGCGGCGACCGCGAGGCCAGCGGCGACGCCGGGGCCGGGGCGCACGACGTCGCGTGCATCCTGCACACCTCGGGCAGCACGGGCGAGCCGAAGCCGGTCCCCATCACGTGGGCCGGGCTCGATGCGTTCACCGCCTTCTGCATCGACCTCGTCGGGCTCACGCCGGCGGATCGGGTCCTCCGCGTGGCCGAGCTCGTCTTCGATCTCGCCTGGTTCGACCACCTCGCGACGTTCCGCGCGGGCGCGACGCTGGCGACGATGGCGCGGCGCGATCTCGCCTCGGGCCGCGCGCTCCGCGACGCGGTGAGCGCGCTCGCGCCGACGGTCATCTACGGCGTGCCGTCGATGTTCATGAAGCTCGTCGCGGCGCTCCCCGCGGCGGACGCGGGCGCGCCGGCGCCGGCCGGAGCGCTCTCGCCTCCCGTGCGCGCCATCCTCTTCGCCGGCGAGGTGTTCCCGCCGCGCGAGCTCGCGGCGCTCGCGGCGCGGGCGCCGGGCGCGGCGCTCTACAACCTCTACGGCCCGACCGAGACGAACGTCTGCACGTTCCACCAGGTCGACCGCGCCGCGCTCGACGGGGCGAGCGAGGTCCCGATCGGCGTCGCGTGCCCCTACGCCGCCTGCGCGCTGCTCGCCGAGGACGGGAGCGGCCGGGTCATCGAGGGCCCTGGCACGGGCGAGCTCGTGGTCTCGGGGCCGACGACCGTGGACGGCGGCCCGTACCGCACCCGCGACCGGGTGGAGCGCAAGGCCGACGGGCTCTTCTACTTCCGCGGCCGCATCGACCGGATGGTGAAGATCCGGGGCTACCGGGTCGAGCCGGGCGAGGTCGAGGCCGCGCTCGCGTCGCACCCCGCCGTGCGCCAGGCCGCCGTGATCGCCGTCGAGGACGCGCGCCTCGGCAAGACGCTGCGCGGCTTCGTCGCCCTCGCAGGGGACGCGGACGATCGCTCGCTCAGGCTGTACCTTGCGGAACGGCTGCCTCCGTACATGGTCCCCGAGAAGATCCTCGCAATGGATGAGCTGCCGCGGACCACGACAGGAAAGATCGATTACCGCGCGCTGCCCGGGTGAGCGAGCCTATCGATGGCGGCGAGGTGGCGTCGCCACCGTGCCCGTGCTCCGGGCGGCAAGGGTTTCACCCATCCATGCACGCCCCGGTCGCCATCAACCGATCGGCTTGATCATGAACCATTCATGGAACACGTGAGCGATATAGAACCGCTCGCCGGGTACACGATCGCACACGGCGAGGAGGCCTGCTGACAAGAACTCGCTTCAGCCAGGCTTCACCTTCCCGCGCGCGTGCGCCGCCTCCGGCTCGTGCGCCCCGGGCAGCTTCCGGAGCGCGATCGCCACCCGGTTCCATGCGTTGATCACCGCCACAACCCAGGTGAGATCGGTGAGCTCCCTCTCCGAGAAATGCGGCCGCACGGCCTCATAGACGCTATCGGGCACCTGCTCTTCCGCGACGAGGGTCACCGCCTCCGTCCACGCCAGCGCGGCCCGCTCGCGCTCCGTGTAATAAGGGGCTTCGCGCCACGCGCTGAGCCCGTAGAGCCGCTGCTCACCCTCCCCGGCGGCTCGCGCCTCCTTCCAGTGCATGTCGATGCAGAACGCGCAGCCGTTGATCTGCGAGGCGCGGAGCAGCACCAGGTGAGTCAGCCCCTTCTCCAGCGCGCTGCGCTTCACACAGGCGCTCAGCTCGAGCATCGCCCTGTACGGCTCGGGGGCGACGCTCGCGTAATCGATGCGTGATTGCATGCTCATCCTCCGTGACGGTCCCTGCCCGCGACGTCCACGCCGCGGGCCGCGGCGCCCCCTCTACCCGGCACGCGACCCCTCGACGAGGGCCACTTCGCGGCGATCCGGTGGATCCACCGCGCGCTCTGGGCGGAGCGCGCGGCGCCGGCCTCGGCCTGGATCGGCTGCCCGACATAGGCCGCCGTGCTCGCATCACGGCTAGCGCAACGCCGCCCTGAGCCGGCGCACGCCCTCGGCGATCTCGTCCTCCGGCACCGCGGCATAGCCGAGCAGCAGGGCTCCCCGTCCGGCGGAGCGCGCGCGAAGCTCGGACAGCGCGACGCACCGCACGCCGCTCGCCGCCGCGCGCTCGGCCGCAGCGCCGTCCGCGCGCCCGGCCGGCAGCCAGCCGAGGAGGTGCATGCCGGCGGGCGCCGGGCCGACCTCGAGCAGCCCTGACAGCTCTCGCTCCGCCGCCGCGACCAGCGCGGCCTGGCGCCGCTCGTACAGCACGCGCATGCGGCGCACGTGGCGCGCGAAGTGGCCCTCGGCCATATAATCGGCCAGGACCGCCTGCTCAAGCGAGGGCGACGACACGTCGGCCAGCGCCTTGGCCGCGACGAACGCGTCGACCAGCCCCTCCGGCACCACGAGGTAGCCGAGCCGCAGCGACGGCGAGAGCACCTTGCTGAACGTCCCCGCGTAGATCACCCGCGCGCCCGGCGACAGGCCCTGAAGGGCGGCGAGCGGCCGGCCCGCGTAGCGGAACTCGCTGTCGTAGTCGTCCTCGAAAACCCAACCGCCCGACGACCTCGCCCAGTCGAGGAGCGCGCGCCGGCGCTCGAAGCTCATCGTCACGCCCAGCGGGAACTGATGAGACGGCGTCACGACGGCGAGCCGCGCCGAGCTCGATCGCCGGACGGCCGCCGCCACGTCGAGCCCCTCCCCGTCCACCGGGACCGGCACCGGCGTCGCCCCGGCCGCGATCAGGGCGCTGCGCGCCGCAGTGTAGCCCGGATCCTCGACCCAGACCGGATCGCCGGGATCGAGCAGCACCTCGGCAGCGAGCGAGATCGCCTGCTGGGCGCCGCTGACCACGATGACCTCGTCCGGCGTGCACCGCACGCCCCTCGCGGTGACGAGGTAGTCGGTGATCGCCCGGCGCAGCGGCGCGTACCCCTGCGGCTCGCAGCGCGGCAGGAGCGCCTGCCACGAGCGGTCCCAGCGCCGGCTCATCAGCCGGCCCCAGGCGGCGGCAGGGAAGGCGTCGAACGCGGGCACGCCCACCTGGAACGCCCAGCCGGCAGGACGGTGCGGCGCGGCGGCGCGCCGGAACGGCGACGCCGCGCCCGCCACGAGCGCGCCGCGCCGCGAGAGGGAAGCGCCGTCCAGCGAGGGCGCTGGCTGCGGCTCGGAGCTCGGCCGGGCGAGCAGGACGCGCTCCGGCGGCGCGTCGGCGACGTACGTCCCGGAGCCGATCCGGCCGCGCAGGTACCCCTCCGAGAGGAGCTGCGCGTACGCGCCGAGCACCGTGTTGCGCGACAGGCTGAGGTGGGCCGCGAGCGCCCGGGTCGAAGGCAGCTTGCTCCCGGACCGCAGCCGCCCGGCAACGATCGCCCCGCGCACCGCCTCGTAGACCTGCCGGTGGAGCGGGGCGCCCGACGCCGGATCGAGCACCACGGCCGCCACCGCGCCCGCGGGCGGAGAGGTCCGCCGCGGCCGCTTCGTCGAGGTCTTCCGCGTCAACGACGCGCTCTCCGACGCCGCGGAGGAGGGTCGGGGGAGGGCTCGCCGGGCGGCCCACGCCGCCCGCCCCTCCCGCCGGGGCGCGTCAGCGCGTCCCCACCTTCGCGCCCGCGCTCGCGTGCGCCGACGCCGACGCCTTGAAGCTCGGCTTGGGGATCGAGATCTTCGGCGCCTTGATCTGCACGTTCACGCTCGGCGGCGTCACGCGGATGCTCGGCGCCTTGACGTTGACGTTCGCCTTCGCGTTGGCCTTTGCCGCGGCGCCGGCCCCCGCGTGCACGTGGACCTTCGGGTCGATGTCGGCCTTCGCCTTGAGGTCGGCGTGCGCGAGCGCGTGGACGTGCGCGTCCCAGTCGGTCTTCACGCGCACCTTCACGCGCGGGGCGCGCGCGTGGACGGCGAACGCCACCCCGGGCCGATAGCCGCACAGGCCCACGGCCACGCGGCCCGCCTTCCGCACCGCGACGGTCAGCTTCAGCGGATCGGCGGCGAGCGCGAGCTTGCCGGTCAGGTACGCGCCCGCGGTCACCCCCGCGGCGGCGGTCGCGTCCACCGCAGCGGTCGCTGCCGCCGGGGCGAGGACGACCACCTGCGGGGCCTCGGCCACCACGCCGAGCGTGATCTTGCGCTCGTCGATGTCGATGGGCTTCAGGTCGGCGTCGAGCACGTAGACGCGGACCTCGCCGGTCACCTCGTCGACCAGGAGCTCCAGGCGGTCGTCGCCCACGATCTCGATGCGCCCGCCGTGCGGGCCGAGCTTTCCCTCCGGGAGCCCGAGCTCCGCCGACGCCTTGGCGTTGGCGTAGAGATCGGCCGTGCCGCCGGCCGGGACGTGCAGCGTTCCATTCCACGGCTTCCCGGCGACGTTGAGCGTGTAGCCGATCTCGGTGAGGTCCGCCTCGAGCTTGGGGCCGGCGGCGACCAGGAGGCCCGTCTTCGCGTCGAGCGTGAGCGGCACCGTCTTCTCCCCGGACGCGTCCTTCCATTGCAGCGTGCCGCTGACGTCCTCGCGGATCGGCTTGCCATCCGGACCCGTGACCGCGGCCTTGACGTTCCCGTCGGCGGCGACGTTGAAGGCGGCCTTGCCGCTCTCGTGCTCCTCGACGTAGGCGCCTTCGCCGATCGCCGACTCGGCGGTGGCGGTCACCTCGACCGTCGCGTTCGCCTCCGCCGGCTGCTCGCCCTTGCCGCAAGCAGCCGCGGCGGCGAACAGCAGCAGGGCGAGCACTCCGGAACCATTGGTGATCTTCATGAAATCCTCCTCTGTGCAAGCGAACCCTCGGCGCGAGCCGCGACTTCGCTTGAGCCGAGACGCCGAGGCTTGAACCTCCCCGGGCGAGCCGGCTCCGGAGCCCATCATACGCCGAGATGGGCTGGAAGGCGCAAACGAGCACGAATATCGGTGCGAATCAAAAGATCCAGGGAAACAGGGGTAGGACAAGGGAGCTCACGGCCGCTGAGGGGCCGTGTCGTGCCTACCGGCGATTCGTTCAGGCGGCAAGCCGTGCGTCCGCGTTGAGCGCGATGTTCGATGATCGATTGCCGATCACCGGCGGCGCCGAGCCGCGGCGCCGCGTTCAGGGGCTCGCAGCGTCCTCGGCTCCGCCCTCATCCGCCGCCAGGATCCGCGGGCACTTGCGCGCCACCGCGTCGCACTCCGGAGGAGCCGCCTCGAGCGAGCTGAGCGCAGAGTCGCACGTGAGCGCCCGGACCCGCTGCGTCTGGGCGAGCAGGCAGACCTCGTACTCGGCCACCGTGGCGGCGCAGCCGGCGCGGTGCTCGGTCGGAGGCATGCAATCCGCCGCGTGCTCCGGCTCCGAGGCCGGCTCGTCAGCCGCGGAGACGCACTCGTCCTTCAGCGTGCCGCACGGCTGCCCCAGGGTGGAGGACGCGACGAGGCCCATGTATTCACAGGCGTCTTCCTTGGTGAGCTTCAACCTCGCCGCGAGCGAATCGCAGGCGGATTGGACATCATCGGCCGTCAGATCCCTGAGCTGCTTCGAGCTCACGGCGCTGTCCGTCGGGGCGGAATCTGCACCTTCGCCGCCGCACGCGGCGAGGGACAGGACGGTGAACAAGGCCCCGAGATGAGTCGAATGCTTCATTCGTGGTTCCCTTTCTAAGTGCGATCGCCAGCGCGACCGCGGGCGCACCGTGGAGCAAACCGTGTACCGCGAGCTCAGCTGTGCACGATTGGACCGCACGGCGGGACCGAAGCTCGGTGAGACGGGACAACGACATCGGAGATGTCGGATCCACCAAGCGAGGAAAGCAGACGATCCCCGGCGGTCCGCGCGTCCCGAGAGACCGAGACGTCCTCGCCCGAGCGCCGCGCGGGGAAGATCGTGTCGATATCGCGTCTCGACACGCACCGAGGACCGTGGCGGCGGAGAGCCTCTCCGCGGAGTCCCGGGTTCACCGTGTCTCGCGTCCTGCCACCGCCGCGCGGCGCGGGCCCGCCGGCGCTCCCTCCGTGCACGGGCGGCGCGTGCACGGAGCCGCGGCGCCGCGCTCCCGGACGCGCGGCGGCGCGGCTCCGCCCCGGGACGAGCACCGACATCCACGCTCGCGCCGCGACGCTCGCGCCGCGTCGTGTGTAGTCGCCTGTCGGTGCGCCGGCTCCGTCGCTCGGCGTTCGTGCGATGAGCGGTCCTCGACAGACCTGTTGTACGCTCGGCCGCGCCGTGACATCATCGCGCGCCGTCGGGTGGATGTACTCAGTTCCAGCGGCGATGTCGGGAAACCGCCTTTGACCTACCACCTGGGGAGAATCCAGGCTCAGGCCAGGGATGCGTCGGTCACCCGATGATCACGACGCCGAGCTCGGGAAAGGCCAGGCACCCTCCGGACGTCCCGGTGTCCATCGGGCCGTGGCGGGTGCTCGCGCCGCTCGGCCGCGGCGGGATGGGGGTCGTCTACCGCGCTCAGCACGGCACCACCGGCGCGCTCGCGGCGCTGAAGACCGTCTGCGTGGGCGACGAGAGCCTCGTCTCGAGCATCCGCCGCGAGATCCACGCGCTCCGGGGCGTCGAGCACCCGGGCGTCGTGCGGGTCCTCGACGAAGGGATCCAGGGCGGGATCCCGTGGTACGCGATGGAGCTGATCGAGGGGCGCACGCTCCGGGATCACAACCAGGAGCGCTGGCGGGCCCGCGCGAACGTGAACAGCGAGCCGACCGTGAGCGTCTCCACGGCCCTGAACGCGCAGGCCAGCACCGCGACGGCGGAGATCGCGCCCGCCTCCGTCATCCCGCGCTCGTACCAGCCGTTCGCTCCGCGTCCGTTCCACCGCGCGGCGGGCGGCGCGCTCCACCAGGCGCTGACGCTCCTCCGCGCGATCTGCCGGCCGCTCGCGTACGTCCACGGCCGCGGCCTCGTCCACCGCGACCTCAAGCCGGACAACGTGTTCATCCGCCCGGACGGGACGCCGGTGCTCTTCGACTTCGGCCTCGCCTTCCAGTTCGAGGGGCACACCGGGCGCGACGTGCTCCAGGCCGGCGGCAGGCTGATGGGCAGCCCCGACTACATGTCCCCCGAGCAGATCCGCGGCGATCTCGTCGACGCGCGCGCGGACCTCTACGCGCTCGGCTGCATGATCTACGAGGCCGTGACCGGCGGCGTCCCGTTCCTCGGCGACTCGAGCTCCGTCGTGCTGTCGATGCACCTCTATGCCGAGCCGCTCCCGGCCTCCGAGCTCGTCGCCGACGTACCTCCCGCGCTCGACGCCCTCATCGCGCGGCTCCTGAAGAAGCGCCCCGAGGACCGGCTCGGCTACGCCGACGACGTCGCGACCGCCCTCGCAGAGCTCGGCGCGGCCGACACGCAGCCGCGCGACAGGAGCGGCGCGGGGGGCGCGCGCGTGCCGAACGCGCAGCCGTACCTGTACCGGCCGCGCCTCGCCGGGCGCGGAGAGGCGCTGAAGCAGATCACCGAGGCGCTCGAGCGCGCCCACGAGCGGCGCCAGGGCAGCCTCGTCGTCGTCGGCGGCGAGAGCGGCGTCGGCAAGACGCGCCTCGCGGTCGAGGCGGCGCACCAGGCGGCGCTCATCCGCATGGCCGTGGTCACGGGCGCCTGCGCGGCCGTGTCCGCCGAGGGCGAGCGCGAGGGCGCGGTCAAGGCCGCGCCGCTGCACCCGTTCCGCCCGCTCCTGCTCGCGGTGGCCGACCTGTGCAACGAGATCGGCCCCGGGGGCTACGACGCGCTGCTCGGCCCGCGCGGCAGGGTCCTCGCGCCGCACGAGCCGTCGCTCGCCCAGCTCCGCGGCCACGACCGCTACCCCGAGCCCCCCGAGCTGCCGCCGGACGCGGCCCGCTACCGGCTGCGGACCGCGCTCGCCGACACGCTCGCCGCGTTCGCCGCGACGCGGCCCGTCTTGCTCGTGCTCGACGACCTCCAGTGGGCCGACGAGAACTCGCGCGCCGTCCTCGAGCACCTCGACGCCGACTACTTCGCGGCCCACCCCGTGGTCCTCCTGTGCGCGTACCGGACCGAGGAGACGTCGCCCGCGCTCTCCTCGCTCGTCAGCGCGCCATGGGCCTCGCGGCTCGAGCTCGGGCGGCTCGATCGCGGCTCGGTCGGGCGGATGGTGCGCGACATGCTCGCCCTGGACGAGCCGCCCGAGGCGTTCGTGCAGTACCTGTTCGAGCAGTCCGAAGGGAACCCGTTCTTCATCGCCGAGTACCTCCGGGCCGCGATCCAGGAGCGGATGATCTACCGGGACGAGGCCTACGCGTGGCGGATCCGCGCGGGCGCCGAGGGCGCCGCCGCGGAGAGGCTCGCCCGCGCCGCGCGCGGGAGCCAGCCACCCGCGCCGCTGCCGCTGCCGGGCTCGCTGCGCGAGCTCGTGGCGCGCCGGCTGTCGGGGCTGAGCCGGGAGGCGCTCGCGCTCGCGCGGCTCGCCTCGGTGCTCGGCCGCGAGCTCGAGGAGCGCCTGCTCCTCGGCGCCGCCGGCCTCGCCGAGGTCGAGGCGATGGACGCGCTCGCCGAGCTCGCCCGTCGCCACGTGCTCGAAGAGACCGAGCCGGGGCGCCTCGGCTTCGTGCACGACAAGCTGCGCGAGATCGTCTACGCGGGCACCCCCGAGCCGGAGCGCCGGGCGCTGCACGCCGCCGCGGCGCGCGCGATCGAGCGGCGCCACCGCGACGCGCCGGGCTTCGCGCTGTCGTACCCGCTCCTCGCCCACCATTATGGAATCGCCGGCGTCGTCCGAAAGACGCTCGAGTACCTCGACAAGGCGGGCGCCCAGGCCCTGGCGACGGGCGCCTCCGGCGACGCCGTGGACTTCTACAAGAGGGCGCTTGACCTCGACGGCGCGCAGCCCCCGGAGAGGCGCGCGCCGCCGCTCCGGCGCGCGCGCTGGGAGCGGCGGCTCGGGCAGGCCCACTACAACCTCGGCGATCTGCTCGGCGCGGAGCGGCACTGCGCGGCGGCGCTCGAGCTGCTCTCCCGGGGCGAGGCCGCGTGGCTCCACGCGGGGGAGCGCGCGGCGGGCCCTCGCGCGCGCCTCGGGGAGCGGCTCCGCCCGGTGACCGCCTCGCTGAAGCAGCTCGGCCTGCAGCTCGCGCACGTCGCCGGCCTGCCGATCCCGGTCGCGAGCGACGCGGCCGAGCGCGAGCGCCTCGCCGAGGCGTCGCTCGCGGCGGAGAAGCTGTCGGAGACGTACCTGTTCCGCAACGAGCCGACGCTCGCCTTCCTGGCCGCGCTGGCGGCGACGAACGCCGCGGCGCGGCTCGGCCCGTCGCTCGCGCTCGTGCGCGGGTACGCGACCCTGAGCGTGGCGTTCGGGTACGTCCGGTGGAAGGCCGTCGTCGACGCGTACGCCGCGCGCGCGACGGCGGCGGCCGCGGCGCTCGACGATCCGCAGGGCGTCGCGTTCGTCTCGTGCCTGCGCGGGCTGACGGCGCTCGGCGAGGGCCGGTGCCGCGACGCGCGCGCGCTGCTCACCCAGGCCGAGCGGCTGGCCGAGGCGCTGCACGACCGCCGCCGCAAGGAGGAGTGCATCACGCTGCTCGCCGGCGTGGCGTACTCCGAGGGCCGCTGGAGGGAGGCGCTCGACCTGTACGGCGCGCTCGCGATCGCGTCGCGCGAGAGCGACAACGCGCAGGGCCACATCTGGGCGGAGAGCGGCCGCGCGCAGTGCCGGCTGCTGCTCGGCGACGGCGAGGGCGCGATCGCCATCTTCGACGCGCTGTCGGCCGAGGTGCAGCGGCTCGGCGACCGCACGCAGCAGATCACGCACGGCCAGGTCGCGCTGGGGCACCTGCTCCGCGGCGCCCTCGGCGAGGCGCGCGCCGCCGCCGAGCGGACGCTCCGCATGATCCGCGAGGGCCAGCCGGCGGGCTATCACTGCCTCTACGGCTACGCGGCGACGTGCGAGGTGCTGCTCGCGCTGCTCGAGGGCGCCCGTGGCCCGACGGAGCGGCGCGCGCTCTCGGGGCCCTCCGCGGAGGCGTGCCGAGCGCTCGGCCGGTTCGCGCGCACCTTCCCCCTCGGCCGCTCGACCTCGCTCCGTCTGCGCGGCCTCGCCGCGTGGCTCACCGGCGCCCGCGCGCGCGCGAGGCGCCTCTGGGCCGCGGCGATCGACGACGCCCTGCAGCGCGGCCTGCCCGTCGAGGAGGCGCGCGCCCGCTTCGAGCTCGCGCGGCACCTCTCACGCCGCGATCCGGAGCGCGAGCGCCACGTCGCGCGCGCCGCCGCGATCTTCTCGGCGCTCGATCTCCAGCACTGGCGCGACCGAGTGGCCCGGCTGCGCGAGCGCTAGGGACTCGCGCTCCGCACGAAGAGCACAAAAAAAAGAGCGCCCATTCGACGGCGGGGGGGGAAGCCGTCACGGGCGCTCTGTCCTGCAGCTTTAGCAGGATGCGGGCCAAGGCCCGGCCTTGCTTGATTCAAGGAGTTACCCTTAAGGATGCTCCTGACGCCTTTCGAACATGAGATGCTCGCTTGCAGTTCTGGCAGCCTGGCCGCCCGCCCGCATCCCTGGCGATCCCGCTCGACAGGCTCTCCCGCGGTGATGATTCGCAGATCGAGATCGCTGTAGGGGCCGGCGTCGCCCCGCGCATCGCTCTCAAACACGATGAATGCGCGGGCACGCGGCTCGATCCGGCGAAGCTCGGAGAGGAAAGATGCGATGTCCGCGTCCGGATGGAACACAGGCGTCCTCGCATGTGAGCGCCCGTCGCATGCTCGGCGGGGTGTGCGCCGCAGGAAGCGCTCGGGCTGCCGTAGCGGCGGGTGAGATCCGCCCGGAGCATCTCACCCGTGCACCAGCGGCGCAACGACGGTGGGCCACGACACCGGGTCAGGAGCTCGCCTCGGGGAGCACCGCCTTGGCCGTCCGCGTCTACCCGCAATGGAGCGGTGGACGAGCGGTGGACGAGCGGTGGACGAGGCTCGCCAAAGGCTCTCCTCCTGCCCGTCTCCTCTGTCTGGAGCGGATGCCCCGGCGGGCGCACCGAACACGGATGACCGCTTTGAGCCGTGGTCACAACCACAGATTCGTGCCGTTCACCACAGCGCGAACGACACGATAACACCGGCTGAATCACCCAGCTCACGAGCGCGTCTAGCGTCCGATCGCGCGTGGGAGCGCTCCGGTCGCGCGGCCCACCATGGCAGACCGAGCAGCAGAGAGAGCGCGCGCGGATCGCGGCCCGGCGCTCACGCGCCGTCTCACCGGCCCTCACGTAGGCGTAAAGGCCATCCGCCAGGAACTCCGGAATACCTCATCTGCCTAGAACACCCAAGGTACCGCCGAGACGGAGCGAGAGAGGGCAGAGATGTCAGGACAGCACCGACGCTATCCGTTGGACAATGTATCGACCGAGGGTATACACCGACGATCATTGACGGCGTGTTCCCAACACACGGGCAAAACACACAAGGAATCCATGCATTATCTCCGACGCCCGTGCCCTGGAC
This sequence comes from Sorangium sp. So ce375, assembly GCF_051473855.1. Taxonomy (NCBI): domain Bacteria; kingdom Pseudomonadati; phylum Myxococcota; order Polyangiales; family Polyangiaceae; genus Sorangium; species Sorangium sp. So ce375. The sequence goes on along the minus strand of NZ_CP150335.1, from coordinate 631,492 downwards.
GACGAATTTCCGCGTCGACTGGGAGACGATAAGGCCTCATAAAGGAAGGCGAACAGGCGTCACCGCGCATCTCTCGGAGGATCGGAAAGTTCTACACGGTAGAGAGCCACCATCCATCACCGACGCAGGCGCCCCAAGCAAACAGGATGGGTCACGTCCATAATCGCAATTGACCGCGCGAGCCCAGGGCGACACCGGCGGCAGGCACGTTCAACGTGCGGTACTCGACATCGTGAAACCTATTGAACACATATCCTCTCGACTGACCTACCTGCCCGCTGCTGCACCAGCATCGGAGCGGACTCCTTACCAGCCGATCTCGGCGGTCGTCGGATCATCCCACTATCGCGCCCTGTCGGACGACGCGTTGAAGGACGAGGACAACGCCGCCTGGGTGCTCGGCCTCGCCCCCGACGTGAAGCGGGCGTGGATCGACCGCATCCGCTGGATCCGGATCGTCGATCGCCTCGCCGAGAACGAGCGCATCGAGCCGCACGCGCGGCGATTCAGCCGCTTCATGGTGGCGTGGAGGCGCGTCCGTTCCTGCGGCTTCGTCGATCCGTGCTGCCCCTTCGCGCGCGAGCTCTCCGCCATCCACGCGCTGTGGCTCCGCGGCCCCGCGCTCGGTCGACTCGACCAGGACGACGTGCAAACGCGCTCGCTGGCCGCCTGGGACGCCTACCTGCTCGCCCTCGCCGACTACCACGCTCCCGACCTGCTCATTCGCACACTGAAGGAGCACGACACGATGCTGGTGCGGCTGTCAGGCCACATCTTCCAGCTGGTTCCGTTCCTGACGAAGGAGCACTGGGACGCAGCCGGGGAGTTCGGCCGGCTCGATCAGTTCTTCAACAACCTGAGGGACATGCAGGAGGACGCCGATCGCGGCATCTGCTACCTGCCCGAGGAGGAGCTCGCGCGTCACGGGATCACGCGCGCTCAGGTGCTCTCCGGACGGTGCGTCGATACGCCCGGGTACCAGGGCCTCATGCGGTACTGGCTCGATGAGGTCATGCCGGCGCTCTACGCGCGCGCGGCGCCGTTCATCGAGGCGCGCGGCCTCCACCCCTCGCTGGAGATCATGAGGGAGTGGAGCCTGCGCCGTTATGCCCGCATCACACGGGTGTTCCGCGCGACCGGCTTCGATCACCGCCGGTTCCCCGCGCGGTACTGGGCCGAGGTGCGGCGCGACCTCGCCGAGCGGCGGCAGCTCGTCCACGCTCACCCCGTGTAGCGCCTCACCGTCGAGAGGAGCGCGTCCGGGTCGAACGGCTTGCCGAGCCACGCGTCCGCGCCGACCTCGGCCGCCCGCCGGTGCGCGTCGGCCGCGGCGGTGAGCACCACGATGGGCGCCTGACGCCCGTACCGGACCTCGAGCTCGCGCGCGAACTCCGGGCCGTTCATCACCGGCATCTTCATGTCGAGCAGGATGAGATCCGGCAGGTCGTGCTCCAGCTTGGCCAGCGCCTCGCGGCCGTTGCACGCGATCTTGACCCGGTAGCCATCCTCCTGGAGCACGAGGGAGACGAGCGCCACGAGGTCCGCGTCGTCCTCCACGAGGAGCACCGTCTTTGCGTGTCTGTCGTTCATCGTCGATCGGCCGCGGGGGCCTCGCTGCTGAGTGGAAGGGTGAAATAGAACGTGCTGCCCCTGTCCTCCTCGCTCTCGAACCAGATGCGCCCACCGTGACGGGTGATCATGTCCTTCGCAAGGAACAGCCCGATTCCCATCCCACCGTAGTCGTGTCGCGTGTCCGTGTGCGCTCGGAAGAAGCGCTCGAAGATCCGCTCCTGCTTGTGGGCGGGGATGCCGACGCCCCGGTCGCGCACCGAGACGACCGCCTCGAAGCGCGGGGCAGGGCCGTGGCGCTGCGAGAAGAGCGCGGCGTCGCAGGTGGGCGGCGACGACACCGGCGCGCGCTCGGCGACGGCGACGCACACGTCGACGTCCCCGCCGTCCGGCGAATACTTCACCGCGTTGTCGAGGAGGCTCGCGAGCACCTGGCGCAGCCGCTCCGGATCGGCGCGCACGACGGGCGGCCGCTCGGCGTCGAGCGACAGCCGCACCCGGTGGCGGCTCGCCGACTTCGCGACGCGATCGACCGTCTCCTGCACGAGCGCCTTCAGGTCGACGTCCTCCTCGGACACCTGGAGCACGTCGAGCGTGACCTGCGAGATGGCCAGGAGATCGTCGACGATGCGGTTGATCCTGTCCGCGCCTCGGTCGATGGCCTCCAGCATCTTGCGGCGCGGCGCCGGCAGATCGTTCGAGTTGCGCAGGAGCGCGAGCGCGTAGCCCTTCATGATCGCGACCGGCGTCTTGAGCTCGTGCGCGCCGACCCGGATGAACTGGTCCTTGACGAGATCGAGCTCCATGAGCTCCGTCACGTCGCGGGCGACCGCGACCGCGCCGAGGACCGCCCCGCCCTCGCTGCGGATCGGCGCCGCGCTGGTGCGCAGGAAGACGTCGCGGCCCGCGCGGCCGTTCGCGAGCACCTGCTCCTCCTGCACGATGGTCTCGCCCGCGAGCGCCCGCACCATGGGCAGCTCGTCGCGCGTGAACGCGCGGCCGTCGCTGTGGCGCATCCGGCCGAGGTCCATCACCTCCTCGACCACCCGGCCTGCCTGCTCCGAGCGGCCCGAGAGGCCGAGCAACCTGAGCCCGGAGGCGTTGATCATCGTCAACCGGCCCTGGCGGTCGCACGCGAACACCCCCTCGACGAGGTTGTCCAGCACGGCCCCGAGCTGCGCCGCGCGCTGCGCCGCGTCCTGCAGCAGGCGCTCGCGCTCCGCGAGGTAGCTCCGCGTGCGCCGGGACGACTCCTCCAGGCGATCGACCATGGCGTTCACGCCGCCCGCCAGCGCGCCGATCTCGTCCTTGAAATAGACCGGGATCCGCTCCAGCCGGTCGACCTCGCCGCGCTGGACGATCTTCTGGATGACCGCGGCGACCTGCTGGAGCGGGCCCGCGAGGGCGCCGGCGAGGAAGCCCGCGCAGACGGGCGCCCAGGTGACCGCGACCATCGAGAAGATCGCCAGCGTGAGCCTCAGGCCGGGCTTGGCCGGCCCGGCCGTCTCGCCGAGCACCATCGCCGCCATCCAGCTCGTCGGCGCGATGGCGAGGCAGGCGCCGAGGATCACGAGGCGGACCGCGAGCGAGTATCCCTTGCCTGGCACGGAGAGATCGCGCTCGCGCGCGATGAGCGAGATGACGCCGGCGGCGGGGGCGAGCAGGCGGCCGAGGATGCTGTAGGCGAGCGGCAGCGCCGCCGCGAACAGGGCCACCGCGAACAGGGCCAGCGCGACGCCGCGCTGGACGCCGAGCGGGCTCTGGTCCGGCGCGATGAAGTAGAACGCCACGGTGACGGGCAGGTACAGGAGCGCCCACGAGACCGCCCAGACCGTCGCGAACGCGAGCGGCGTGTCATAGGCGGCGTTCGCCGCGGCGAGGACGAGCTCCTCCGGAGGGGCCGCGCCGCCGCTGCCCGTCTCATCGACGCCCGCGCCGCTCCGGAGGGGATGGGCCACGGCGTACCGCCGCAGGCGCTCGATCGGGCGCAGCATGTGGACGAGCAGCGCGATGAGGCCCCCCGTCTTGACGAGGTACATGAGCCCGATCAGCCCGAGCAACCGCGCCTGGACCGTCGAGTCCACGACGCCGAGGAGGCGCAGGTGAGCGACCGGGACAAGCAGGCTGTACGGCAGCTCGATGCCGAACGCATAGGCCACGACCCGAGGCGTGAACGACGGAGTCCGTACCCTCCCCGGATTCCAGATTTTAGCCCAGGCGGCTCGGCTGATGGCCACGTCCGTCACCCCCCTTGTTGAAGCATGGCTGCGGCGTCCGCGCTCCTGGGACACCTCCGCGCCAAGCCGATGAGTCAGGTCGCCAGGCAGCTTTGCTATGAGAACCAACGAGCGAGTTGTCGACCGTTTTGAGCGGTGGCTCATGTCGATTCGGTCGATTCCCACCGATTCGCACTCACGCGTTCCGTCCGCGCGTGTGCGCCCTGCGATTTCCCTGATCAGCTCAGGGACTGCCTTATGGCGTTCCTGGCGATCAGAAAAAGAATGGTGAGCACGTGGCGCGCGCGCAGGCCGCTCGCCTCGCCGCGGTAAACGGGGCGCACGCTGACCTCGCGGACGCGGAGCCGGCGCGCCGCGAGGGCGGCGAGCAAGTCGTTCGGATAGCCGTAGCGGGGCCAGAGACCGTCGAGGTCGAGCGCGTCGATCGCGCGGGCCGAGATCGCGGTGTACCCGCACTGGCTGTCGGAGAGGGCGTCGAGCCCCGCCGCGCGGCGGGTGAGCGCGGCGAGCGCCGCCGTCGCGGCGAGCCGCTGCAAGGGCATGACGCGCCACACGTCGGGGTGGCGCAGGCGATCGCCCTTCACGTAATCGGCTTCGCCCGAGGCGATCGGGGCGACGACGCGCGGGAGATCGCGCGGATCCATCTGCCCGTCGCCGGCCATGACGGCGACGGCGGAGGCCCCGAGGGCGCGAGCGCGCCGGTAGCCGGCGACGATCGCCGCGCCGACGCCGCGGCACTCGGGGTGGACGAGCACCTCGAGGCGCTCGTCCCCGACCGCGCGCGCTATCTCGGCCGTGCCGTCTCGACTGGCATCGTCCACGACGATCACGTGATCGACGAAGGCGGGGACCGCCCCCGCGGCCTCGGAGATCCATCGCGCCTCGTCCCGCGCGGGGATGACCACTGCGACGCGCGCACCGTGGAGCACGCGAATTCCTAGCGGAACGAGCGGTCTTCGGCAACGCGCTCGGCGATGCGACGGCGCGCACGGCTCGCGCCGCAGGGCCGCGCGCGCGCCGTGCGCACCGGACGTATCACCTGCCGGTCTTCTTCCGGAGCTCGGCGTACGATCCGCCGGGCGTGGTCGTCTCGACGGGCAGCCCGGCCGGCCCCCAACCGCGCTCGGTGATCGCGCCGAACGCGTCGCGCGGCCCGTCGAAGCCGGCGCGTTGATCGATGACGGCCGTGTAGCCGGCCGACACCATGGCCTCGGCCGCGCGCATCGAGCGCTGTCCGGCCTTGCAGCCCACGATGATCTTCGCGTCCCTGGGATAGAGGGCGCGGACCACGTCGAGGAAGTCGGGGTTGGGCTTCATGCCGCCCGCAGCGGCGTGCATGAGCGGCACGTTGTGCGCGCCGCTCGGGTGCCCGGCCGCATATTCGGGCTCGCTCCGGACGTCGAGGTAGAGATACCCCTCCTCGTCGATGAGCTTTTTGGCCTGCTCGGGGGATACGCGCTTGATGTCCGCCATGGGGCGCAGTCTACCCCCGCGGGGCGCGCCGGTCAGAATGTATGAATGAAGAGCCCGCTGCGGAGCTTCGGCTCGAACCACGTGCTCTTCGGCGGCATGAGCAGCCCCGCGTCGCTCACCGCGAACAGCTCGCCGATCTGCGTCGGGTGGAGGCGGATCGCCATCGTGAACGCGCCCGAGTCGACGCGTCGCTCGAGCTCGGCGACGCCGCGGATGCCGCCGACGAAGTCCACGTGTTTGTCCCGCCGAGGGTCGCTGACGCCGAAGACCGGGCCGAGGATCTGGTCCTGGCAGATCGAGCAGTCGAGCGAGGCCACCGGGTCGCTCGCGTCGAACGATCCCGGGCGGACCTTGGCGGTGTACCAGCGGCCGCCAAGGTAGAGCCCGAAGGAGCGCGGGCCGGCGGGGGTCGCGGCCGCGGCGTCCTTGGCGGGCGCGACGTCGAGCCGCTCGCCGAGGGCGCCGAGCAGCGCCTCCGCGCTGCGGCCGGCGAGGTCCCGCACGACGCGGTTGTAGGGCATGATGTTCATCTGGTCGTGCGGGAACACCACGGCCAGGAAGACGTCGTGCTCGCCGCCGTCGCCGCGCAGCTTCCTGTGGACGCGCGCCGCCGCGGCGCTGCGGTGGTGGCCGTCGGCGACGTAGAGCGTGGGGATCGCGTCGAAGCGCTCCTCGAGGTCGGCGGTCGCCGCGCGGCCGAGGACCCAGAGGGTGTGGTCGACGCCGTCCGCGGTCGTGAAATCGTAGATGGGCGGCGACTGCATGGCCTCCGCGACCGCGCGATCGATGCCCGCGTCGGCGCGGTACGTGAGGAATACCGGCTCGTCGTGCGCGCCGAGCTCCTCGATGTGGCGGGTGCGGTCGTCCTCCTTGTCGGGGCGCGTCTTCTCGTGCTTCTTGATGACGTCCTGCTCGTACTCGGCGACCGCCGCGCAGCCGACGACGCCGATCTGCCGGTGATCGCCCATCCTCTGCGCGTAGAGGTAGAGGTGCGGCTCCTGGTCCTGCACGAGATCGCCGCTCGCGATGAGATCGGCGAGGTTCTGCGCGCCGCGGGCGTAGACGGCGTCGTCGTGCTCGTCCGTCCCTTCGGGCAGATCGATCTCGGGGCGGGAGACGCGGAGGAAGCTGTGCAGGCCTCCGGCCGCGAGGGCGCGCGCCTCGGCGGTCGAGATGACGTCGTACGGCGGGCTCGCGACGCGGGCTGCCTGGGCCTGGGGGGGTCGGTAAGCGCGGAAAGGTCGGACGGTGGCCACGGCGAGCGACTAACCCAGCGGCCTGGGCGCGTCGAGGCGGCTCACGCGTCCAGAGCCGCGGCGGGCGGGGCGGACCGACCGCGCGCCCGCGCGGAGCCCGGCGACGGCGACGCTGATGGCCGCGCGCGGCGCGTGCTAGGAGGGACGCGCGCCGCGGGCCGCTCGCATCCGCTCGCCGCCGTACCAGCCTGCCCGCGCGCAGCCGCGCGCGGCACGAAGAGGAACCTTGTCCAGCTCCGGTGAGTCCTACCCCCCGCCGCGCTATTCGACCCTCCCGCCCGGCTCGGCGGACGACGATCTCGCCCTGCCGGGCGAGGCGCCCTCGTTCTCCAGCTCGCGATCCCGACGCGTGATCGCCGTGGGGGGCGGCCGCGGGGGCGTCGGCAAGGCGACGCTCGCGGTCAACCTGGGGGTGTACTTCGCGCAGCTCGGGCGCGACGTGATCATCATCGACACCGACGCCTACAGCCCGGGGCTGCACGCCGCGCTGGGGATCGAGGCGCCGCCGCTCGTCACGCGCGAGGACATCGAGGAGGGCAAGGCCGAGCCGATCGCGACGACGGTGCCCGGGCTCCGGCTCGTCCCGACGGCGTACGACCCGATGACGGCCACGCCGCTCCGGCCGAGCCGCGCCGCCTACTGGATGAAGATGATCCAGGAGCTCGACGTCGACTACGTGATCGTCAGCCTCGGCGCGGCGACCGGCTCCTCGACGCTCGATCTCTTCCTGCACGCCGACGTCGGCATCTGCGCCACCACGCCCGAGCCGCTCGCGGTCGAGCACTCCTACCGCTTCTGCCGCGCGCTCTACCAGCGCACCTTGCGGCGCGCGCTCATGAAGGAGCGCTTCAAGATCCGGCTCGTGGAGAAGGTGGCCTCGTCGCTGCCGGCGCTCGCGACGCCGCGCGACTTCATCATGGAGGTGAAGCGGTTCGACGAGGGGGTCGCGTCGCTAGCGGCCGCGCAGCTGCCGCGGGTGAAGCCGCACCTCGTGGTCAGCCAGACCCGGCACCGCTCGGACCTCGAGCTCGGCCCGGCGATGAGCACCGTCTCGGAGCGCTTCCTCGGCATCTCCCTCGACTACCTCGGGCACATCGAGCACGACGACGCGGTGTGGCTGACCGCGCGGCGGCGCCAGCCGCTCCTCATCGACAGCCCGACGTCGAAGAGCGCGCGCAACCTCGAGCGCGTGGCCCGGCGCATCCTCGCGCTGCTCGCCGCGCGCGACTCGCGCCCCGCCGAGGCGCACGCGCGCGCCCTCGCCGCCGCCTCGAAGAGCGCCGCGCCGGTGACCCTCTACGACGCGCTCGGCCTCGCGCGGACGGCCGCCGACGACGAGATCCGGCGCGCCTACAAGCGCCAGCGCGACATCTACCGGGAGGGGAGCCTGCCGGTCGTCAGCGTGCTGAGCCCCGCGGTGCTCCAGAAGGAGCAGGCGCGCATCGAGGAGGCGCACGACACCCTCCTCGATCCGGTCCGCCGCCGCGCGTACGACCTGTCGACCTACCCCGACGATCCGCGCACGCAGCTCGGCCCGGTGCGCGCCGAGAACGCCGCCGCCGCCGCCGAGCTCGCCATGCTCCAGGCCGAGCTCGCGCGCGAGATCAACGCCGAGACGCAGTTCAGCGGCGCGCTGCTCCGCAAGGTGCGCGAGTCGCAGGGGGTCGAGCTCACCGACATCTCGCAGCGGACCAAGATCTCGCTGGCGCACCTCCAGGCGATCGAGAACGAGGCGATCGGCGACCTGCCGGCGACCGTCTACGTACAGGGATTCGTTCAGGAAATTGCCAAGTACCTGCGGCTCGATCGGGCCCAGGTGGCGAAGACCTACATGCGTCGGCTGCGCGAGATCTCCGCCGGTTCGCGCGCCAAGCCGCATGGCTGAGCCGGAGCGCGCCGGCGCCGGGGCGGCGCGGGTCGACCGCTGGCGCGGCAGGCTGGGGAGCGCCGGCGAGGATCTCGCGTTCTCGGCGCTCGCGTTCGTCCTCGCGTTGCTGCCGCGGCTCTACGTGGCGATCGCGTGGGCGCGCGAGCCGGTATGGGACGGCCATTACTATGATTTCGGCGCGCGCCGCGTCGCCGCCGGGCTCGGCTACTCGGACGATCTCATCGTCGGCGGCCAGGCGGTCTGGCACCCGTGGTGCCATTATCCGGTCGGCTACAGCGGGTTCCTCGCGCTCGTTTACCGGCTGTTCGGCGACGGGCCGCGCGCGGCGACCGTCGCGAACGCGGTGACCGGCGCGCTGCTCGTCGTCGTGGTCCACCGCCTCGCGCGGTACGCGGCCACGCCGGCGCGCGCGCGCGTGGCGGCGCTCCTCGCGGCGCTCTCGCCGGGGCTCATCGTGTACGCGGCGCTCCTCATGACGGAGCCGCTCGCGGCGCTCGGCCTGGTGACGGCGCCGTGGCTGCTCGCGCGCGACGCCGCGCGCGGCCGCCCGGTCCGCGGCGCGATCCTCGCGGGCGTGGCGCTCGGGCTCTCGGCGCTGGTGCGGCCGCAGAGCCTGCTCTGCGCGCCGGCTCTGGCGCTGCTGGCCATGCGTGGCCCGGAGGGGACGGCGTCCGGAGGAGCGGCGACGGCGTCTGGAGGGGCGGCCGCGTGGAAACGCGGCGCGCTCGCGGCGGCGCTCTCGGCCGCGACGGCGCTCGCCGTGGTGGCGCCGTGGACGATCCGCAACTGCCGCGTGATGGACGGCTGCGCGCTCGTCTCGACCAACGGCGGCTGGAACCTCGCGATCGGCGCGTTCCCGCGCGCGACGGGCCGCTTCGAGACGCTGCGCCCGGGCGACGGCTGCCCGGTCGCGCGCGGCCAGGTGGCGCAGGACCGCTGCTGGATGGCCGCGGGGATTCAGTGGATCAAGAATGATCCAGGTCGCTGGCTGGCCCTGATCCCGAGGAAGCTGAGCTTCACCTTCGATCACGAGTCGTTCCCGATCGGCTATCTGGGCGAGGCGGACCCTGCTGCGTGGCCCGAGGAGCGGCGCGCGGCGGGGCGCCGCGTGCTCACGGCGTCGCACCTCGGCCTGCTGTCCGCCGCGGCGCTCGGGGTCGTTGCGATGCCGCGGCGGAGACCGCGGCGGGAGCTCGTCGCACAGGCCATCGCGCTCGCGGCGGTGCTCGGGCTGGTCGCGCTCGGGGTGCTCGGCGACGGGCACGCGTTCTGGCCGCTCGCGGTGGCGATCCCGCTGATCGCCGCGCTGCCGCTGCCGGGCCGGCCCGCGAACGGGGGCGTCGTCGGTTATCTCGCGTTCGCGGTCGCCTCGGTGGCGCTGACACACGCAGTGTTCTTCGGCGAGGACCGGTATCACATGGTCGTGACGCCGGCCCTGTGCATCCTCGCGGCGTGCGCCCTACGGCGCGGCGAAGCGGCAACAGCCGCAGAACAGGCGGGCTATCGGTGAGGGAGACCGGCGTCCAGAGGCGCTAATACCGCAGGTCAGAGTCCTGCCAGGGCCCTCTCGCGACCGAAGAGAGATTTCAACGCAAAGGCGCAAATGCGCAATGGCGAAAGACGCAAAAATGCAAAAATCTGTTCTTTTTTGCGACTTTGTGCCTTTGCGTTGAAATCTCTCTCCAGATCCCTGGCCGGACTCCGGTAGGTGGAGCTAAAGGCGCGCCCCTTCAGGGCTTTGGCGCCGCCCCGCTCGGGCCGCCGGTATTCTCCTTTTCCACTGCTTCCTGGTCCGCCACCAGGCCGATCTCGATCCGCCGGTTCTTCGCCCGCCCCTCCGCCGTGGCGTTCGTCGCCGCCGGCGCGAACTCCCCATATCCGGCCGCCGACAGGCTCCCGGGCGCCATCCCCGCCTCGATCAGCGCCCTCACGACCGCCACCGCACGCGCCGTCGAGAGCTCCCAGCTCGACAGGGATCTCGCGCCCTTCGCCTTCTTGCTCTTCGCGTCGCCGGCGTCGTCGGTGTGCCCGGCGACCTGGAACCTGTGCTCCGGCATCGTCCGGAGCACCGCGGCGATCTCGGCCAGCACCGCGCGCCCCTCGCGCTGGACTTCGGCCTTCCCCGGAGCGAAGAGCGCGTCGCTCGGCACCTCGATCACGAGCTGCCCGCCGCGGAGCCCGACACGCACCTTCCCCGCATGGACCGCGCCCTTCAGCCGGTCCACGGCGTCGCGGATCACGGCCGCGCGCGCCTCCGCCGCCGCCTGCTTTCGGCGCAGCTCGTCGAGCTTGGCCCGCGTCTCCGAGAGCTCCGCCGACAGGCTGCCCCGCTCGCCGGCGAGCTGTCCCACGCTCTGCCCGGCGCTCCGGAGCCGCGCCGAGAGCTCCTCGTTCATGGCGGCGAGCTCGTCGAGCCGCCGCGCGAGCCCCGCCTCGGCCGTCGTCGCCTCGGACAGCCTGAGATCGCGCGCCCGGAGGTCGTCCGCGAGGCGCGCCAGCTCCTCCTCGATGGCGGCGACCTGCGCGGACCGCTGCGCGGCCTCGGCGCGGGCGCTCTGGGCCTCGGCCCGCGCCTTGTTCCCCGCCTCCCGCTCTCTATGGATCTCCGCGCGCGCCTGGTCGTACAGCTCCTGCCGCACGAGGCAGCCCGGCGTCGCCAGCCCGAGCAGGCCGACCGTGAGGAGCCGCGCCGCGGCAGGCGAGCGCCGCGAGAGCCACGTCGGGATCTTGCCGGCCGTCGTCGTGTATTTCATGGGTCGCGCGCACTCTGGCACGAAACCCACGGGCGCGACGAAATCGTGGCAAACGTCCTCCGCGCGCCGCCGCGCGAGCCGTCCGCGAGCCGTCCCACGGAGGGCGAACCCCTGGTACCCTCGGCGGCGTGATGTCTCGGCGAGCTTGGTTTTCCGTGGGCGCCCTCGCAGCGACGACGCTTGTCGGCAGCGCCGCGGCGGCGTTCCCGCACGTCGTCCGCGAGGGCGAGACCCTCGCGCAGATCGCGGAGCGCACCTACGGGCGCGTGCAGATGGAGCAGGTGCTCGTCGCCGCCAACGCGCTCGACGCAGGCGCCGGCGTACCGATCATGCCCGGCCTGCGGCTGGAGGTGCCGGCGCTTGGCCATCACCGCGTCACCGCCGGCGAGACCTGGGCGAACCTCGCGGAGCGGCTGCTCGGCACCGCCGACCGGAGCGACGTCCTCGCGCTCTCGAACGACACGTGGCCCTGGATCGAGCCGACCGACGGGCAGGAGATCATCGTGCCGTACAACCTGCGGTACGTCGTCGGCCAGCACGACACCCTGCTCACCATCGCCTATCGCTTCCTGGGCAAGCGGGACCAGGCGTGGATGCTCGACAAGTACAACCACCTCAAGCAGGACCCCCTGCGCCGCGGCATGGTGATCCTCGTGCCGCTCACGGATCTGCCGCTCACGGCCGAGGGCAAGGCCGAGGCCGCGAGCTCTGGCGCGCTGGTGCGCTCCGAGGGGGCGGGCCGCGCGCGCGAGGCCCAGCGCCGGGTCGACGCCGAGCTGCCGCAGCTCGCCGGCGACGTGCGGAGCGGCCGTTACATCGACGCCGTGGCGCGGGCGAGCCGCCTGCTCGGCTACGGAGATCTCTCCCGGGTGCAGATCGCCACGGTGCAGCGGCACCTGCTCGAGGCCTACGTCGCGCTCGACGCCACCGGGCTCGCCGAGACCGCGTGCGCCGCGTGGCGTGAGGCCGATCCCGCCGCGCGCCTCGATCCCATCGAGCTCAGCCCGAAGATCGTGCGCGCCTGCACCTCGTCGACGGAGCAGTACCTCAGGGAGCCTTTGCCGGATCCTGCGCCGCCGCTCCCCATGGATGCGGGCGGTGGGCGGTGACCTCGCAGCAGCCCGCGCCCGATCGCCTGCCCGCAGGGCAACGCGTCGCGTCGCGGTACACCGTGGAGTCGGTCATCGGCGAGGGAGCCTCCGGCGTCGTCTACCGCGCCTCCCGCGACGAGGACGGCCAGCGCGTCGCGCTGAAGGTGATCCACAGGCACCTCACGGGGACGCCCCAGATCTTCAGGCGTTATCACCGGGAAGCCGCCATCCTGGAGTGCGTCGAGGGCCCCCACGTCGTCCGGATGCTCGACTTCGTCGAGGAGAGCGGGCTCCTCGTGATCGCGCTGGAGCACATCGACGGCAGCTCGCTCGAGGAGCTCCTGCGGGACCACGCGCCGATCGAGATCGATCTGGCGATCGAGATCGCCCTGCAGATCTGCTCCGCGCTGGAGACCGCGCACGCGGCGGGCGTGGTGCACCGCGACCTCAAGCCGGCCAACGTGCTCATCGAGCGCCCGGGCGGGCCCGCCGGCGCCGCGCCATCGCCCCTCGCGGGCCGCGTGCGCGTTGTCGATTTCGGGCTCGCGAAGGTGGTGCACGGCGAGCAGCCGACGACCGGGCTCACCGAGAAGGACATGATCTTCGGGACGCCGGAGTACATGGCGCCGGAGCAGGTGCGCGGGGAGGACGTCGATCCGCGCAGCGACGTCTATGCGCTCGGCTGCATTCTCTACGAGATGGCGGTCGGCGCCGTGCCGTTCAGCAAGCGGACGCCCATCGCCGTGATGACCGCGCAGATCGCCGAGCCGCCGCCGCCGCCGCGGGCCAGCGAGCGTAGCGGGCTCATCTCGGCCGGCCTGGAGGCCGTCATCCTGAGGGCCCTCGCCAAGAGCCCTTCGGAGCGGCACCCGAGCGCCAGGGCCTTCGCCGACGCCTTGCGCGCCTGCCGCGAAGAGCGGCGCGTCGTGCACCACACCCCCGCGAGCCTCGCGAACGCCGTGTCGATCACCGAGCTCGCGCTCGAGCGGACCGGCCTGGATTACGCCGCCCCCTCCAACGACGGAGTTTCCGCCCCGGGCGTCGGCCACGTCGGCCAGCCGGTCATGCCGCGGGAGAGCGCGGTGGGCAAGGCGCTGCCCAGAACCACGGTCGCGGTGCTCCGCGAGACGCCCGCCACCGCTGCGCCGACGGCGGGCGGCACCTCGCGCGAAGTCATCCTCTGGACCGTGGTGGCCATTCTCTGTGCGACCGCCGGTATCGTTGTCGGCACGCTCTTCGGTGCGCGCTAGGGCGCAACTGGAACGCAGCTGGAACGTCGCTGACGCGCCGCCATCGGGAGTGCGGCTATGGCGTGGGGCGCGTGGATCGTGGTAATCGTTCTCATGCGTTCCTTGCTGTCCGGCGGCGCTGCCCTCGCGGCCTTCCGCTCTGCTCGACCCCGGCGGCGGCGCGCTCTCCCCTGCGCCGCCGCTGCGCTCGCCCTCCTCGCCCCCGCGGCCGCTTCGGCCTACGACTCCCTCGCGGCGCCGTGCGCGGACGACCCGCTCCATTGCGAGCGGGGAGAGCTCGCGTTCCAGCGCACGGACGCAATCCCGCTCGAGCTCGACTTCCAGACAGGCTGGATCCCGCCGGGCTCACCGCTGCAAGTGAGCCTCGGGGCCGCGGTCTATGCCAACACCCAGGTCTCCTTGAGCGGAGCGATCGAGGCGTCGTGGCCAGAGGCGCTCGCGCTCAAGGCCCCAGGCGCGCCGGAAGGAGGCGTGTTCAGCTGCGATTATGGACTCGATGTCAGCGCACAGGGACGCGTCAGCATTTCCGTCCTGGGCCAAGACTATGGCTGGACGGGTGATATCCCCTATGTGCCCCAGATCGACTTCCAGGTGCACGCCCGCGAGCAGTTCGACGCGTGGGGCTGGGAGCCGGGCATCACGCTGGAGAGGTCGACCGAGCTGCAGCGGATTGCGTCCGTGTCGCTCGGTGACCTCATCGGCGGCTCGATCCCCGGAATCGACGGCAGGTTCGAGCTCGACATCGCGATGGACGTCGCGGCGCGCTACACGACCCATCGCGTGGCCATCGAGACGCTCGACCAGGCGACGGTGAGCGGAGGCGACATCACCTCGGAGGGCGGAGCGTCATCCGTGGACTACCTGGGCGGCCCGTCGGTCGAGCTCAACGTTCGTCCGGAAGGCTCGGTGCGGTACGATGGCACGCTCCACCTCGTCCCCGCGTTCAACATCAGTCTGCTGGGCCGCTCGTGGTCGATCCCGATCGTCGACGTCCCGCTCGCCTTCCCGCTCACCGAGCGGGAATGGATCTTCGAGAGCGAGCGCGTCCACGTGCCGCTCCCGGATCTCGCGCTGGACAAGCAGGAGATCGACTTCGGGGCCGTGGAGGTGGGGCAGGCCAACGTCGAGCTCGTCCGGCTGTCGAACGCGGGGGAGGCGCTGCTCGACGCCGTCGTGACGACCGACGACCCGGAGAGCTTCGAGCTCGCGGACGGGGCGCTCGGGATCGACCCTGAAACGGAGGTCGACTTCGCGATCCGCTTCGCGCCGAAGGCGAGCGGCGAGTTCACGGCGACCGTCCTCGTCGAGTCCAACGATCCCGACCGGCCGGCGCAGGCGATCGCCGTGCGGGGGATCGGCATCGGCGAGCCGGAGGCGCCGCCGGGCGGCGGCGAGCTCGAGGAGGAGGACGGCGGCTGCGCCTGCCGCGCGGCCGGGGGCGCGCCGCGCGGGGGCGCGGGCGGCCGGGCCTGGGCGGCCGCCGGCCTGTCGCTCGCCGCGCTCGCGGGCGGCCTCAGGCGCCGGCGCCGCGCGGCCTGAGGCTCACGCCGCGCTCGGCGGGCCCACGGCGATCTTCCGGCGCGTCGACACGGTCGCGATCTCCGAAAGCTCCTCGCCGCGCAGCGTCTCCTTGAGCACGAGCGCCTCCGCGACCGCCTCGAGGCCCTCGCGGCGATCGACGAGCAGCTGCTTGGCCTTCAGGTACATCTCCCCGAGCCGCTCCCTCACCTCCTCGTCGACCTCGCGCGCGGTCTCGTCGCTGCACGTGCGCTCCTCCTGGAGCACGCCGAGCATGGGGGCGCCGACGGTGCGAGCGAGCGCGGAAAGCCCGAGGCGCCGGCTCATCCCGAGGCGGGTCACCATCTCGCGGACCAGCGCCGTGGCGCGCCCGAGATCGTCGTGCGCGCCGCTCGACACCTGCCCCAGCGCGAGCTCCTCCGCCGCCCTGCCGCCGAGCATCACCGTGACGCGCGACTCGATCTCCTGCTCCGTAACCAGCTGGCGCTCGTCGCGGGGCACCTGGATCGTGACGCCGAGCGCGCCGATCGTGCGCGCCACGATGGACACCCGCTCCACCGGATCGGCGGCCGGCAGCGCGAGCGCGACGAGGGCGTGCCCGGCCTCGTGGTAGGCCACGCGCCGCCGCTCCTCCGCCGTCATGATCTGCCCGCGGCGCCGGAGCCCGAGCTGCGAGCGATCGAGCGCCTCGTCGAAATCGGCCTGTGCGATCTCCTTGGCGCTGCGCCGCGCCCCGGCGAGCGCGGCCTCGTTGACGATCTTCGCGAGATCGGCGCCGACCATGCCCGGCGTGCGGCGCGCCACGAGCCCGAGGTCGACGCCGGGCGCGAGGGGCACCCGCCGCGCGTGCACGGCGAGGATCGCCTCGCGGCCCCGCAGATCCGGCCGATCCACGATGACCTGACGATCGAAGCGGCCCGGCCGCAGGAGGGCCGGATCGAGCACCTCGGGGCGGTTGGTGGCGGCCATCAGGATCACGGTGGTGCGCGCGTCGAAGCCGTCGAGCTCGGCGAGGAGCTGGTGGAGCGTCTGCTCTCGCTCGTCGTGGGTCGCGAGCGCGCCGAGGCCGCCCCGGGTCCTGCCCACGGCGTCGATCTCGTCGATGAACACGATGCTGGGCGCGCTCTTGCGCGCCTCCTCGAAGAGCTCGCGGACCCGCGCGGCCCCGAGCCCCACGAACATCTCGACGAACTCGCTCGCGTTCAGCGAGAAGAACGGCACGTTCGCCTCCCCCGCCACCGCCCGCGCGAGGAGCGTCTTGCCGGTGCCGGGCGGCCCGATGAGCAGCAGGCCGCGGGGGATCCGCCCGCCCAGCGACCGGTACCGCGACGGCTCCTTGAGGAAGTCGACGACCTCGACGAGCTCGTCCTTGGCCTCGTCGACCCCGGCGACGTCCGAGAAGCGCACCGGATCCTGCTTGGATCGATCATAGATCTTCGCCTTGCTGCGCAGGAACCCGAGCGCCCCGCCTGCCCCCTGCCCCGCCCGCCGGAGCATCATGAAGAACGCCCCGTTGATGAGCAGGAGCGGCAAGAGCCAGATCGCCACCTGCGTCCACACCGACGTCTGGGGGCTCTTCGCATCGACGCGGACCTGCTGGTCGAGCAGCGCCTTCACGATCGGCTCGTCGTCGACGCCGGGCAGCCGCGTCACGCGGACATGCTCCTCCGGTCGCTGCGCATTGCCGCGGCGGGTCAGCTCGACCTCGTCGGGCTTCACGATGGCCGCGGAGATCTCCCCGCGCCGCACCTCGGCGACCGCTTCGTCGTAGGACACGAGCGGGCGCCCTCGTGGCTTGACGATCCCGGAAAAGACCAGGATCGCGACGGCGATCAGCAGGTACCCGAGCCACGCGCGCGATGGCGGCCTCTTCTCGTCAGCCATTCCACGGAGCTGATGTGTGGCGGGCGCCGCATCGGCAAGCCCTTCCCCCCGGAAGAACGGGAAAGCATACGACAAAGCCGCGCGAGGGAGGGAGCCCGAGCGCGTCCGCCAGCGCGGCGGAGCCGGGCTCCTGCCGCACGGCCGCCGCGCGTCTACCGCGCGTCGCCCCCACGTCTACCGCGCGTCGCCCCCACGTCTACCGCACGCCACCCTACGATTGGCGCGCGTCGGCGGCCGCAGACAAGGCAGCGCTGCCCCGTGGTGATCGCCCCGTGGATCCAGGCTAAGAATCGCCACCGTGCCGCTCGCTTCCGACCGCGCCTCGCTCGCCGCGTTCCCCATCGACTGGGGCGGGCTCGCCCCGCTCCGCCTCAAGTCGCGCGCAGTCGCCGAGGGCGTTTACGCCGGGATGCACAGGAGCGTCCGAAAGGGCGCCGGCGTCGAGTTCGGCGGTCAGCGACCCTATGTGCCCGGCGACGATCTCCGCTTCTTCGATCGCCGCGCGCTGCTCCGCCACGATCGCCTCATGGTGCGCGAGTTCGAGACCGAGACCGATCGCGCCCTCTGGCTGTGCGTCGACGCCACCGCCTCGATGTCCTACCGCGGCCGGCGCGCGCCCGGCGCCAAGCTGGCCTACGCGGCGCTCATCGCCGCGGCGATGGCCCGCGTCGCGCTCGCCACCGGCGACCCGGTGGGGCTCGCCTGGCTCGGCGGCGCCGGCACCCACGGCCTGCCCGCCATGGCCGGGCGCGAGGCGTTCGAGCGGATCGTCGGCGCCCTCGAGGCCACCTCCGCCGCCCAGGACTGGAGCGGCGACGCCGGCGCGATCGAGCGCGCCCTCGCGCCCATCGCGAAGAAGGCCCGCCGCGGCGCCGTCGTCCTGCTCATCTCGGATCTCATCGATCTCGCTCATGAATCCGGCGCGGCCCCGTCGGGCGGGGACCGCGCGCTCTCCGCGTTCACGGCGCTCAGCACCGGCGGCCGCACGCTGATCGCGCTCCAGGTCCTCGATCCCAGCGAGGCCGCGCTCGATTTCGAGGGCAACGTGCGCCTCCGCGCCCTGGAGGGAGGCGCCGTCGTGGAGGCCGACGCCGGCGCGGTCCGCGCGCAGTACCAGGCGCGCCTCGCCGCCCTCACCGAGACCTGGTCGCGGGCGCTCGCGTCGCGCGGCGGCCGCCTGCTCCGCGCGACGAGCGCCGATCCTCCGACCGACGTCGTCCGCGCGCTCGTGCAGGCCGTCGCCGAGGTGCGGCGATGAGCTTCGTCACGCTCGGCGCGCTGCTCGTCGCGCTGCTCGTCGGCGCGCCGGTCGCCGCGCACCTCCTGCGCCGTCGCCGCGCCGAAGAGCGGCCGTTCCCGCCCGCGCGCCTGGTCCCGGCCACGCCGCCGACGGCGCGGCGCCGGAGCCTCCTCGAGGATCGGGCCCTCTTCGCCACCCGGGCCGTCTCGGTGATCGCGCTCGCGGTGCTCGGCGCCACGCCGCTCCTCCGCTGCTCGCACCTGTCGCTCAGCCGCAGGGCTGGCGCGTCGGTCGCGCTCGCCATCGTCATCGACGACTCGCTCAGCATGCGGGCGCGCCCTGGCAGCGCCGAAGGCGCCGCGCGCGACGGGCGATCGAGCGACATCCCCTCGCGGTTCGAGCGCGCGCTCACGGCAGCGCGCGAGCTCGCCGGCGGCCTCGCGCCCGGCGACGCCGCGGCGCTCGTCCTCGCGGGCGCGCCGGCCCGCGTCGCCCTCGCGTCGACCACCAACCTCGCCGCCGTCAGCGAGGCGCTCGACGCGACGACGCCGTCGGATCGCGCCACCGACCTCGACGGCGCCCTCGATCTCGCCCGCGATCTGCTCCGGGGGCTGCCCCAGAGCGACAAGCGCATCGTGCTCCTCAGCGACCTCGCGGACGGCGCGCCCGGCGCCCCGCCCATCTCGGGCACCCCCGACGTCGCCACGTGGGTGCCGCTCCAGGAGCTCGAGGCGACGGGGCAGGACTGCGGGATCGTCCGCGCCGATCGATCCAGCCTGAAGGCGCGCGTCCGCGTCGTCTGCACCGCCGCGTCCACGGCGGCGCGCGGGCCCGACGTCGCCGGCGCGCAGCCCGACGGCGGCGCGGAGGCGCCCCCCGCCGCGGGCGCCTCCGCCGCTGCGGGGCGATCCGTCGAGGTGCGCGCCGGCGACGCTGTCATCGGCAAGGTCGCGCTCGATCCGGCGCTGCGCGCCGAGGAGCTCTCGATCGACCTCCCCGCCGGGACGCCCGAGATCCTGATCGCCGCGCTCACCGGCGCCGACGCGATCGCCGAGGACGACCGCGCGCCGATCATCTCCGCCGGCGGTCCGCTCTCGATCGCGGTCGTTGTCGACCCGGCGACCACGCACGTCGAGACGGGCGGCCCGCCGCCGCTCGAGCAGGCGCTGTCGGCGCTCGACCTGGACGCGCAGATCAGGCCGCTGCCCTCGGTCCCGGAGCACGCCGACGAGCTGGCCGCGCACGCGGGGCTCATCGTCGACGACGCGCCGGGCTTCACGCCGGAGGTGCGCCGCTCGCTCGCCGCGTGGGTCGAGCGCGGCGGCGTCGCGCTGCTGACGCTCGGCCAGCGCGCGGCCGCGGCGCCGCTCGGCGCCGGGTTCGAGCCGCTGATCCCTGGCGTCGTCCGCTGGTCGGCGTCCCCGGTGCCCGGCGTGGATCCTGCGACGGCGGGCTGGCTCGGCCCGTCCGCGGCCGGCCTCACCGACCTCGCCCCGCGCGGCCGAGCCACGCTGGACGCGGAGGCCTCCGAGGGCGCCGAGGTCCTCGCCCGGTGGGCGGACGGCGCCCCGTTCCTCGTTCGCCGCCCGCTCGGGCGCGGCGTCGTGCTGTTCATGACGCTGCCCCTCAGCACGGAGGAGAGCGACGTCGCGCTGCGGCCGGCGTTCCTGTCGCTGCTCGACGGCTTCGTCGGCGCCGCGCGCGCCCGCGGCGGCGCGCGGCGCCTCGCCGCGGGCGAGGTGTGGACGTTCGACGGCTACCGCGACGTCAAGGTCGAGCGCGTGCGGGTCGAGAGCGACCGGGCCCCGCTGGGCTCGCGGTCACGCGAGGCGCTCCCCGTCGCCGAGGTCGATCGGCGGCTTCGCGTGTCGCCGCCGCTCGCCGGCCTCTACGAGCTCACCCTGGACGGCGAGCGCTCGACGCGCGTCGTGTCGGTCCCGGAGCGCGAGATCGACCTTCGCCCGCGGCGCGTCGCCGAGAGCGCCCGCGCGGCGGAGCTGGGCGGCATGTCTGCTTCCATCGACGGGTCGCCCTACGTCGCGCTGCTGCTGCTCGGGCTTCTCGCGGTCGAGCTCTTCCTGCGCGCCCTCGGAGGGCGGCAGGAACCGGCGGCGCGCCAGGCGAGCTGAGGCTGGAGGAGGGCCGCGCGAGCCAGGGCTGGCCACCTCCGGCCGCCTACCTACGCGGAGCGCGCGCCGACGGGCGCGGAACGGCCGGCCTCGAACGGCCGCGCCGCTGCGCTCAGTGCGTCTGCCAGTGCGGGGGGATCTCGTCCGCGGGCGCGAACTCGGGCTTGGCCGGCGCGGCGGGCACGCTGGCGGCGCGGCGAGGCCCGTTCGGCTTGAAGCTGTGCTCTGCAGCGGGGAACGTGCGCGACTGCACCTCCCCCACGTAGGCGCGCGTCGCCTCCACGATCTGATCGCCGACCTCGGCGAAGCGCTTCGCGAACTTCGGCGTCAGCTCGCGGAACATCCCGAGCAGGTCGTAACAGACGAGCACCTGCCCGTCGCATCCGGCCCCGGCGCCGATGCCGATCGTCGGGACGGAGACCGCCGCCGTCACCTCCTGCGCCAGATCCGGCGGGATGGCCTCGAGCACGATCGCGTAGGCGCCCGCCTCGTCGAGGATGCGCGCGTCGGCGATGAGGCGCTCGGCCGCCTCGTCGCCCTTGCCCTGCACCTTGAAGCCGCCCATCGCGTGCACCGACTGCGGCGTGAGCCCGAGGTGACCCATCACCGGGATGCCCGCGGCGACGATCCGCCGCACGTGCTCGGCGATCTCCTCGCCGCCCTCGAGCTTGATGCTCTCGAAGCTGCCCTCTTTCATCATGCGCCCGGCGTTCTCGAGCGCGTGCATCGGAGAGAGCTGGAAGCTCATGAACGGCATGTCGCCCACGACGTGGGCCCGCCGCGCGCCGCGCGCCACCGCGCGCCCGTGGTAACAGATCTCCTCGACCGTCACCGGGAGGGTGGTCGCGTGCCCCTGCACGACCATCCCCAGCGAGTCGCCCACGAGCAGCAGATCGGCGCCGCCCTCGTCGAGCAGCCGCGCCATCGTGAAGTCGTAGGCCGTCACCATCGCGATCGGCGAGCTCCCTTTGCGCGAGCGGATCTCGGGGACCGTGACCTTCGTCGAGCGCTGCGCTGGTCTGCGTGCGCTGCCGCCACCGTTGCCTTGCGGACCGTACATGTGCCTCCGGGTCGCGGCCGCACCCGCGGTCCACGCCTCCCGACAAAGTAGGGCGGCGCCTTCTGCGGGGCAAGACGCGCCGCGCGGCCGCCGCGGGCGGGACGGGAACAATCTTCAATGCTCTCGTCGAGTTACTACTTACTACGCCAGCGCGCGGAGCCCGGACGCCGCGCGGCGCTCGCTGCGGCGAGGCCGGATCACCCGTGGCGCTGGCCGGCGCCGCGGGCGGGGAGCGCCACCCCCGGCGTCCGCGAGGCGCCCGGCGGCGTGGGCCTCGGGTTTGTCAGCGCGGTCAGGACGTGATCGCGCCAGGCGCCGTCGATGAACAGGTAATCGCGGGCGTACCCCTCGACGACGAAGCCGAGGCGCCGGAGCAGCCGGCCGCTGCGCTCGTTGTGCGGCAGGTAGTTCGCCATCACCCGGTGGAAGCCGAGCGTGTCGAACACGTACGCGATCGCCGCCTCGATCGCCTCGAACATCAGGCCCGAGCCCACGGCGCGCTGGTCGAGCGAATAGCCGAGGGTCGCGGCCTGGAAGGCGCCGCGGACGAACTGCGTGAAGTTGCAGACCCCGATCACCTCGCCGCCGGGGGCGCCGCGCCACTGCAGCGCGAGCCGGAGCGCGCGATCCGCGACGAAGTCGTCGTGGTCGCGGAGGAGGCGCTCGCGCCAGAACGCCTCCGTGTAGAAGCCCTCGGGGCGCGGCGGGTCCCACCGCGCCAGGTGGTCGCGGTTGCGCTCGAAATAGGCGAGGTAGCGGCCCGCGAGCTCGACGGGCGGGAGGGAGAGGCGCAGCCGCGGGGTCTCGATGCAGACGGAGCTCATCAAGGGGCCTCCCGCGCGGCGCGCCTAGGACAGCGTCCCTTCGTCGAGGCGGCGCATCCCTTCGAGGAGCAGCGCCTCGGGCGAGGCGGTGATGCTGCGGGTGCTCGGCGAGAAGCTCGGGTCGAGGCGGAAGTCGCCCTCCCGGAGCGTGAGCATCCGGTAGAACGCGTCCTCGCCCTGCGCTCCGGCCCAGAGCGCGTGGACGACCTGCCCGTCGGCGAAGTGGATCTCGCCGGCCATGGAGTTCGCCTGGATCTTGAGCGCGCACGTCTTCCGGCCGTGCCAGAGGATCTGGATCATGTCCGGCAGGCCCATCTCGGCGAGCGAGCCCGAGACGCCGCGAGGGACGGCGGTCGAGGAGCGCCGCTCGATGAGCTGGCGGAGCTTGGCGGCCATCACGTCGGTCGACGCCGGCTTCGAGACGAAGTCGTCGACGCCGAGATCGAAGGCGCGCTGCGCGGTCTGCCGGTCCGTCTTCGCGGTGAGGATGACCCACGTCTTGTCGCGGCCGAAGCCGAGCTTCAGCGCGTCGGCGCGGAGCGCGAGGCCGGCGTCGGGCTCCTCGAGATCGATCTCGCTGACGACCACCTCGATGTCCTTCGTCTCGAGCTCGCGGCGCGCCTGCGCGACGTTGCGCGCGATCGAGACCTCGAAGCCCTGCTCGAGCAGGCGCAGCTCGAGCACCGTCGTCTCCTCGGGATCCGGGTCGACGATGAGCGCCTGGTGCCGGTCGGACAGGAGCTTCGCCCGCATGTCGTCGCCGGTCATGACCTGGCGGAAGAGATCGACGATGTTCGGATCGAAGATGGTGGCGCGGTACTGGGCGAGCACGTCGCAGGCCTCCGGCGGGCGGAGCGCCTTGCGGTAGGGGTTGCGCGGGTTCTGCGTGAGGTCGGCGTAGGTGTCCGCGACCGCGAGGATGCGCGCGCCGAGCGGGATCTCCTTGCCGGACAGGCCATCGGGGAAGCCGCTGCCGTCGTAGCGCTCGTACATCATGCTGATCGCCGAGACGACCTCCTGCGGCAGCCCCACCGACTCCATCAGGTGCGCCGGCAGATCGACGCTCTTCGTCGCGGCGAGCCGGTGCCCCTCGTACTCGGCGACGTTGAGCGCGGTGAGGTGGTACGGCCCGTTCTTGCCGAGGTCGTGCAGGTAGGCCGAGGCCACGTAGCTCGCGACCGTCGTCGGCGGCAGGCCGATGCGCTCGCAGAGCTTGCGCACGATGCGAGCGACCGTGGAGGAGTGGCCTCGGAGGTCCTGCCGCGCGTTCTCGAGCAGGCTGACGAGGACGTTCAGCGTCTCGACGTACGCGTGGCTCGAGGTCGGGTGCGCCGGCGGCGGCGGCGGCGCCACGGCGACCGGCGCGGAGATCGGGGCGGGCGCGACCTGCGGCTGGACGGGCGGCGAAGGGGGCACCGGCGTGGGCGGGGGGCCGGCCGGCGCCACGCGGGGCGGCGCGGAGGGCGCGCGCATCACCGCGGGGACCTGCGGCGCCGTGACGAGCGACGCCGGCACCGACGCGACAGGCTGCGCGTGCGCCGGCTGCGCGTGCATCGCCTGCGGGTGCATCGGCCCCGCCTGCGTGGGCGCCGCGTGCGTCGGCTGCACGTGCATCGCCTGCGGGTGCATCGGCCCCGCCTGCGTGGGCGCCGCGTGCGTCGGCTGCACGTGCATCGTCTGCCCGTGCGGAGGCTGCGGGATCGCCGCGGGCACGTGCGTCATCGACGCGCGCTCGTGGGTGATCGACGCGCGCTCGTGCGTCATCGACGCGCGCTCGTGCGCCATCGACGTGCGCTCGAAGGGGTTGCTGCTGTTTGTGTAGAGGATCTCGTCGAACGAGCTGACCGGGCGCAGCAGCGAGCTGAACGCGGTCGTGTCGCCCCGGTAGTGGTACGCGATGGCCGCGCGGACCGCCGCCGGCCTGGCGACGATGGCGCGTACGTCCCGCACGCCCGCGGCGAGCCGGATCTCGTGCAGCGCGACGTCGTTGTCGGGATCGGCGGTCGCGACCGAGAGCGTCGTGTTCCGATCGTCGAGCAGGACCGGGAAGACGCCGTGCAACGTCGCGGTGATCGCCGAGACCTTGGCGAGCACGCGGGGCTCGATGATCGCCTTCGAGAGCTTCTCGGTCGAGACGAAGCGGGTGTTGTGGACGGTCGCGATGAACTTCAGGAGCTCGGCCTCGTTGACGATGTCGAGCTCGATGATGGCGTCCTCGATACGGCCGCGCGTACGCATCGCGTACTCCACCGCACGACGGTGATCGTCCGGGGTGATGCGCCCCTCGAGGACGAGGCGATCGGCAATCCGCTGGTTCAATCCTTGAACGGAAGCCATCGAAACCCTGATTCTACCCAGAAATTGGAGGTGGCGCGCCCAAGAACCCTCGCGGAACGGGAGCACGCGGGGAGAGCTGGCCTGCCGCTCGCGGCGTATGCAGCCATGGGGTGCGCTCGAGGAATGAGAGCAGAGCTCGGCGCGGCGCGCGAGCCCCGTGAGCATTCCGGCCGACGCCGGTTGGCCGCCGAGACCCGCTCGACCCGATACGCTGCGACGTGGAGGTGAAGGCTGACCCGGGGTAGGCGCGCACGCCACGTCCGGCGCGGCTCGCCGGGCCGGCGAGCCTGGTGGCAGAAGTGGAAACCGCCTCCTGAGCCGCCGGAGCGCGCTTCGGGAGACGGGCGGCGCGCCCGGGGTCGGGGTTGGATCCCGCCCTGGGCGCGCCGGCGGGCGGTCACTCCTCGTTCACGGCCGTGAGCGTCTCCTCGGGACGCGGCCGCGGGGCGACGTACGGCGCCTGCACCACCGGCTCGCCCTCGACCACGACCTGGAGGCGCTTGTAGGCGGGCAGCCCCGTCCCGGCCGGGATCAGGCGGCCCATGATGACGTTCTCCTTGAGACCGCGGAGATCGTCCGTCTTGCCGTTGATCGCGGCCTCGGTGAGCACCTTGGTCGTCTCCTGGAACGACGAGGCGCTGATGAACGACTCCGTCGACAGGCTGGCCTTGGTGATGCCGAGGAGGAGCGCCTCGGCGATGGCGGGCTTGCCGCCGCGCTCGAGGACGGTCTCGTTCTCCTTCTCGAAGATGTGCTTCTCGACCTGCTCGTCGACCAGGAAGTTCGTGTCGCCGACCTCGCGCACGCGGACCCGCCGGAGCATCTGCCGGACGATGACCTCGATGTGCTTGTCGTTGATGCCGACGCCCTGGAGCCGGTAAACCTGCTGGATCTCGTTCACGAGCCAGGCCGACAGCTCCTTCTCGCCCTTCACCCGGAGGATGTCGTGCGGGTTCGGCGGGCCGTCCTGGAGGGGATCACCCGCGCGCACCCGGTCGCCCGGCTGCACCTGGATGTGCTTGCCCTTCGGGATCAGGTACTCGCGCGCCTGATCGCCGAGCGCGTGCCCGTCCGGCGAGTACGGCGTGATGATGACCTTCCGCTTGCCCTTCGTGTCCTTGCCGAACGTGACCTCGCCGTCGATCTCGCTGATGATCGCGTG
The DNA here is from genome assembly GCF_051473855.1 of Sorangium sp. So ce375. NCBI lineage: Bacteria > Pseudomonadati > Myxococcota > Polyangiales > Polyangiaceae > Sorangium > Sorangium sp. So ce375. The sequence goes on along the minus strand of NZ_CP150335.1, from coordinate 605,821 downwards.
ATCCTTCGGCTTTCGGGCCTCGAACAGCTCGGCGACGCGGGGCAGACCGCCGGTGATGTCCTGCACCTTCGTCGTGTCGCGCGGGATCTTGGCGATGACCTCGCCGGCCTCGATGAGATCCCCCTCCTGCGCGACGATGTGGGCGCCGACGGGGAGCAGGTAGCGCGCCTCGAGCTCGCTGTTCGGGAGCTTCAGCGTCTTGCCCGACTCCGGGTCCTTCAGCGAGATGCGCGGGCGGACGTCGGCCGCCTTCGACTCGATGACGACCTTTCGCGAGAGGCCCGTCACCTCGTCGAGGCGATCCTGCACGCTGACGCCCTCGATGAGGTCGCCGAACTTCACCACGCCGGAGACCTCGGTGAGGATCGGCGTCGCGAACTGGTCCCACTCGGCGAGCAGCTCGCCGGGCTTGGTGCGCTCGCCGTCGGCCTTCTTGAGGATGGCGCCGTAGACGAGGCGGTTGTGCTCGCGCTCGCGGCCCGTCTCGTCGACGACCACGATCTCGCCGTGGCGGTTCATGACCACCATGGTGCCGTCCTTCTTCTTCTGGACGACCGCGCGGCGGAGGCGGACGGTGCCCTCGGTGCGGGCCTCGAGGTAGCTCGCCTCGATCTTGCCGCGCGCCGCGGTGCCGCCGATGTGGAAGGTGCGCATCGTGAGCTGCGTGCCCGGCTCGCCGATCGACTGGGCGGCGATGATGCCCACCGCCTCGCCGATGTTGACCCGGTAGCCGCGCGCGAGGTCGCGCCCGTAGCACAGCGCGCAGACGCCCCGACGCAGCTGGCAGGTGAGCACCGAGCGGATGACGACCTCCTCGATGCCCGCGTCCTCGATCGACCGCACCGCCTGCTCGTCGAGCTCGGTGTTCGCGGTGATGAGCACCTCGCCGGTGAGCGGGTCGACGACGTCCTCGAGCGCGACGCGGCCGAGGATGCGGTCGCCGAGCGGCTGGATGACCTCGCCGGCCTCCTCGAGCTTCGCCACGCGGATGCCGTCGAGCGTCCCGCAGTCGAACTCGGAGATGACAGCGTCCTGCGCCACGTCGACGAGACGCCGGGTGAGGTACCCGGAGTTCGCCGTCTTGAGCGCCGTGTCGGCGAGGCCCTTCCGCGCGCCGTGCGTCGAGATGAAGTACTGGAGCACGCTGAGACCCTCGCGGAAGTTCGCGGTGATCGGCGTCTCGATGATCTCGCCGGACGGCTTGGCCATCAGGCCGCGCATCGCGGCCAGCTGCCGGATCTGCTGCGTGGAGCCGCGCGCGCCGGAGTCGGCCATGATGTAGATGGGGTTGAAGCTCGGCTCGATCGAGGACTTGCCCGTCTCGTGGTCGACGATCGTCTCCTTGCCGATGCCGCCCATCATCTCCGTCGTGACCTGGTCGGCGATGCTCGCCCAGATATCGACGATCTTGTTGTACCGCTCGCCGTCGGTGATGAGCCCCTCCTGGTACTGCTCGACGACGCGCTCGACCTCCTTCTGCGCCTCGCCCAGGAGGACCTTCTTGGCCGCCGGGATCACCATGTGATCCATGCAGATCGAGATCCCCGCCCGCATCGCGTGGTCGAAGCCGAGCGTGCGGAGCCGGTCCGCGAGGAGGACGGTCTCCTTGTTGCGGTGGATGCGGTAGCAGACGTCGATGAGCGCCGAGAGCGCCTTCTTGTCGAGGGTCTTGTTCGCGTACTCGAACGCGACCCCCTTCGGGAGGACCTCGGAGATGATGACGCGGCCCACCGTGGTCTCGACGATGCGGCGCTTCACGTGGCCGAACTCGTCGAGCTGCGGGTTGCCGTCGTCGTCGATGACCGGGACGCGGACGCGGATGCCGGCGTGCAGCGCGACCTCGCCGTTGTCGTAGGCCATCCGCACCTCCTCGGGGGAGGCGTAGATGCCCCGCAGGTAGCCCTGCGCCACCCCGTCCTCGCCGAAGGCGAGGGTGTCCGCGCGGAACGACCCCTTCTCGAACTTGCGCTCGCGGGTCGCGTAGTAGAGCCCGAGCACGATGTCCTGCGTCGGGTTGATGATCGGCTTGCCGCTCGCGGGCGAGAGGATGTTGTTCGTGCTCATCATGAGCACGCGCGCCTCCATCTGCGCCTCGACCGACAGCGGCACGTGGACCGCCATCTGGTCGCCGTCGAAGTCGGCGTTGAACGCCGCGCAGACCAGCGGGTGCAGCTGGATCGCCTTGCCCTCGATGAGGACCGGCTCGAACGCCTGGATGCCGAGGCGGTGGAGCGTCGGGGCGCGGTTCAGGAGCACCGGGTGCTCGCTGATGACCTCCTCGAGGATGTCCCAGACCTCCGGGCGCTCCTTCTCCACCATCTTCTTGGCGCTCTTGATGGTGTTGACGTAGCCGCGCTCTTCCAGCTTGTTGTAGATGAACGGCTTGAAGAGCTCGAGCGCCATCTTCTTGGGCAGGCCGCACTGGTGCAGGCGCAGCGTCGGGCCCACGACGATGACCGAGCGGCCCGAGTAGTCGACGCGCTTGCCGAGCAGGTTCTGGCGGAACCGGCCCTGCTTGCCCTTCAGCATGTCGGAGAGCGACTTGAGCGGGCGCTTGTTCGGGCCGGTGATCGTCTTGCCGCGGCGGCCGTTGTCGAACAGCGCGTCGACCGCCTCCTGCAGCATCCGGCGCTCGTTCCGGATGATGATCTCCGGCGCGTTCAGCTCGAGGAGCCGCTTCAGGCGGTTGTTGCGGTTGATGACGCGGCGGTAGAGGTCGTTGAGATCGCTGGTCGCGAAGCGGCCGCCGTCCAGGGGGACGAGCGGGCGCAGATCCGGCGGGAGCACCGGAATCACGGTCAGCATCATCCACTCGGGCCGGTTGCCGCTCTCGCGGAACGCCTCGACGACCTTGAGCCGCTTCGCGAGCTTCTTCCGCTTGGCCTCGCTGGTCGCGGCGCGCATCTCCGTCCTGAGCAGCTCTGCCAGGCCGTGGACGTCGACCTGCTTGAGCATCTCGAGGATCGCCTCGCCGCCCATCCCGGCGCTGAACTTGTCGTCACCGTACTCGTCGAGGAGCTGCAGATACCGCTCCTCGCTCAGGAGATCGCCCCGCATGAGGCCAGTCTCCTTGGGATCGATGACGATGTAGGCCTCGCAATAGAGGACCTTCTCCAGGTCCTTGAGCGTGATGTCGAGCATGTTGCCGATGCGCGACGGCAGGCTCTTCAGGAACCAGATGTGGGCGACCGGCGTGGCCAGCGAGATGTGCCCGAGCCGCTCGCGCCGGACCTTCGACTGGATGACCTCGACGCCGCACTTCTCGCACACGATGCCACGGTGCTTCATGCGCTTGTACTTGCCGCAGTTGCACTCGTAGTCCTTCACAGGCCCGAAGATCTTCGCGCAGAACAGACCATCGCGCTCCGGCTTGAACGTCCGGTAGTTGATGGTCTCCGGCTTCTTCACCTCGCCGTGCGACCACTCGCGGATCTTCTCCGGGCTCGCGAGCGAGATGCGGATGGCGCTGAACGACAGCGGGTCCTTGGGCTTCTCGAAGAAGCTGAAGATGTCACGCATGGAGACCTCCGGAGACGGAAACGAAACCGACGAACCTGTCCGCGCCCACTGTTTGAGCCTTCGAGAGGGCGCCGCCCGCGCGGCGCGCCTCCCCTGCCGTCACCGAAAAGGCGCACGGCGCTCGTGACGTGACGAACTGCATCACTCCTCTTCCTCCGCGGCCGACGCCTCCACGCCCGCGCTCGTCTCGACCAGCTCGACGTTCAGGCACAGCGACTGGAGCTCCTTGATGAGCACGTTGAAGCTCTCCGGCAGCCCCGCCTCCAGGGTGTAATCCCCCTTCACGATGGCCTCGTACATGCGGGTGCGCCCCATCACGTCGTCGCTCTTCACGGTGAGGAACTCCTGCAGCGCGTAGGCCGCGCCGTAGGCCTCCATCGCCCAGACCTCCATCTCGCCGAGCCGCTGCCCGCCGAACTGCGCCTTGCCGCCGAGGGGCTGCTGCGTGACGAGCGAGTAGGGCCCGATCGAGCGAGCGTGGATCTTGTCGTCGACCAGGTGGTGGAGCTTCAGCATGTACATGATGCCCACCGTGACGTTCTGATCGAACGCGTCGCCCGTGCGCCCGTCGAAGAGGATCGCCTGGCCCGAGGTCGGGAGACCCGCGAGATCGAGGGCGCCCTTGATGTCGGACTCGTGCGCGCCGTCGAACACCGGCGATCCCATGAAGACGCCCTCGTCGACCGTCTTGACGAAGCGCTTGACGTCGCCGTCGTCGAGGTCGTCGAAGAAGCCGTTCATGGTCTCGTCGCCCGCGTAGATGGCCTTCAGGTGCTCCTTGATCTCGGCGCTCGCGCGCTGCTGCTCGATCATCCGCTGCAGCTGGTTGCCGAGCTCGAATGCGCCCCACCCGAGGTGGATCTCGAGGATCTGACCGACGTTCATGCGGCTCGGCACGCCGAGCGGATTCAGCACGAGATCGACCGGCCTGCCGTCCTGCAGATACGGCATGTCCTCCTCGGGGAGGATGCGGCTGATGACGCCCTTGTTGCCGTGGCGGCCCGCCATCTTGTCGCCGACCTGGAGCTTGCGCTTGATGGCGATATAGACCTTCACCATCTTGATGACGCCCGGCGGCAGCTCGTCGCCCTTGGAGAGGCGATCGATCTTGTCGCGGAAGTGCTCCTCGCGCGTGCGGACGAGCTCCTCGAGGTCGCGCAGGATCTGCTGGACCCGCTCGGCGTCGTCGACGGGGATCTCCCCCCAGTACTTGCGGGGGATCTCGGCGAGCGAGGGCTCGTCGATGATGGCGCCCTTCTGGAAGAGCACCTTGCCCTTGTCGTCGACGAGCTTGCCCGTCGCCTCCTTGCCGAGGAGGAGCTCGCGGATGCGGCGGAAGAACGAGTCGCGGAGGATCTTGATCTCCTCGTCGCGCGTCCGCTCGATCCTGGCCCGCTCCTGATCCTCGATGTCCCGCGCGCGGTCGTCCTTCTCGGTCCCCTTGCGCGAGAACACGCGGGCGTTGATGACGATCCCGCCGACGCCGGGCGGCACCTTGAGCGAGCTGTCGCGGACGTCGCCGGCCTTCTCGCCGAAGATCGCCCTGAGCAGCTTCTCCTCGGGTGAGAGCTGGGTCTCGCCCTTCGGGGTGATCTTGCCAACCAGGATGTCGCCCGGCCGCACCTCGGCCCCGATGCGCACGATGCCGGAGTCGTCGAGGTCCTTGAGCGCCTCCTCGCCGACGTTCGGGATGTCGCGGGTGATCTCCTCCTTGCCGAGCTTCGTGTCGCGGGCGACGCACTCGAACTCCTCGATGTGGATCGAGGTGAACACGTCGTCCTTGGCGATGCGCTCGGAGACGAGGATCGAGTCCTCGAAGTTGTAGCCCTGCCACGGCATGAACGCGACGAGCACGTTCTGGCCGAGCGCGAGCTCACCCATGTCCGTCGACGGGCCGTCGGCGAGCACGTCGCCCTTCTTCACCACCTCGCCCGTCCTGACGACCGGCTTCTGCGTGTAGCAGGTCGACTGGTTCGAGCGCTGGAACTTCATCAGGTGGTAGATATCGGGCACCTCGGCGCCCTCGCCCTCGGCGCGGACGACGATGCGCGTTGCGTCGACGCTCTCGACCACCCCGGGGCGCCGCGCGATGACGCAGACGCCGGAGTCGCGGGCGAGCCGCTCCTCCATGCCGGTGCCGACGAGGGGCGCGTGCGACTGCACGAGGGGCACGGCCTGACGCTGCATGTTGGCGCCCATGAGCGCGCGGTTCGCGTCGTCGTGCTCGAGGAAGGGCACGAGCGCGGCGGCGACCGACACCATCTGGTTCGGCGCGACGTCCATCAGCTCGACCATCTCGGGCGTGACGATCTTGAACTCGCCGTTGTAGCGGGCCGAGACCAGCGACTCCTTGAAGCGGCCGCCCTCATCGAGGTTCACGGTCGCCTGGGCGATGTACTTGCCCTCCTCTTCGAGCGCGGAGAGCCAGATCACGTCCTCGGTCACCCGGCCGTTCTCGACCTTCCGGTACGGCGTCTCGACGAACCCGAACTCGTTCACGCGGGCGAACGTCGACAGCGACGCGATGAGGCCGATGTTCGGCCCTTCCGGCGTCTCGATCGGGCAGATACGGCCGTAGTGGGTCGCGTGGACGTCGCGCACCTCGAACCCGGCCCGCTCGCGGGTGAGGCCACCCGGGCCGAGCGCCGAGAGGCGGCGCTTGTGGGTGACCTCCGAGAGCGGGTTGGTCTGGTCCATGAACTGCGAGAGCTGCGAGCTCCCGAAGTACTCCTTCACGACCGCGCTGACCGGCTTCGCGTTGATCAGGTCGTGGGGCATGAGCGTGTCGATCTCCTGCGACATGCTCATGCGCTCCTTGATCGCGCGCTCCATGCGGACGAGGCCGATGCGGTACTGGTTCTCCATCAGCTCGCCGACCGCGCGCACGCGGCGGTTGCCGAGGTGGTCGATGTCGTCGACCGAGCCGCGCCCGTTCTTGAGCTCGATCAGGTGACGCACCGTCTCCAGGATGTCCTGCGGCGTGAGCACCGTGAGGTCGAGCCCCGGCCGCTCGTCCTCAGGGACGTCGCGGTAGAACTTGTAGTTCAGCTTCAGCCGGCCGACCTTCGAGAGGTCGTAGCGCTCGGCGTTGAAGAACAGGTTGTGGAACAGGGTCTTGGCGGTCTCGAGCGTCGGCGGATCGCCCGGCCGCAGCCGCCGGTAGATCTCGAGGATCGAGTCCTCCATCGTCTTCACCTTGTCGGTGAGCAGCGTGTCGCGCAGGTACGAGCCCACGTTCAGGCCGTCGATGAAGAGGATGCGGAACTGCTCGATGTTCGCGTCGCGCAGCCGCTCGAGCTTCGCCTCGGTGAGCTCCTCGTTCACCTCGACCACGACCTCGCCGGTCTCCGGATCGACGATGTCGTGCGCGGCGACCTTCCCGACGAGCTCTTCCGGCTCGAGGCTGAGCCGCTCGAGCTTCGCCTCCTTCATCTTCCGGATGGCGGCGCGGGTGAACTTTGTGTTCTTCTTGACGATGACGTCGTTGCCGATCTTGATGTCGCGCGTCGTCCGCTGGCCGGCGAGGAGATCGTACTCGATGCTCTTCGCGTACTTGCCGCCCTTCTCGAGGTAGACCGTCTCGGTCGAGTAGAAGTAGTTCAGCAGGTCCTGCGTCGAGTACCCGAGCGCGCGCAGCAGCACCGTCGCGTGCATCTTCCGCCGGCGATCGATGCGAACGTAGATGATATCCTTCGGGTCGAACTCGAAGTCGAGCCACGAGCCGCGGTACGGGATGACGCGCGCGGAGTAGAGCAGCTTGCCGCTCGAGTGCGTCTTGCCCTTGTCGTGATCGAAGAAGACACCGGGGCTCCGGTGCAGCTGGCTGACGACGACGCGCTCGGTGCCGTTGATGATGAACGTGCCCGTCTCGGTCATCAGCGGGAGCTCGCCGAAGTAGACCTCCTGCTCCTTGATGTCGCGCACGATCCGCTCCCCGCCGTCGCGGGTGTCGTAGATCATCAGCTGGTTCGTGACCTTGATCGGCGCCGAGTAGGTCATACCGCGCTGACGGCACTCATCGACGTCGTACTTCGGCGGCTCGAGGTTGTACGAGACGAAGACGAGCTCGCTCGTGCCGTTGAAGTCTTTGATCGGGAAGACCGAGCGGAACACCGCCTGCAGCCCGACCTCCTCCCGCTCGTTCGGCGGAACGCTCATCTGGAGGAATTTGTCGTAGCTCGACTTCTGGATGTCGATCAGGTTGGGGACGTCGATGATGCGACGAACGCGACCCAGGTTCTTACGGACGCGGAAGTTGGATTGGACGACCGACGGCATCGATTTCCTCCGGCTCACACGAGCAGCGCGGGGCGGGCGCACTGCTCGAACCGAGCAACGAACACGAAGCTACGCACGAATGGCGAGCGAGCGTCCCCAGGGAATGAGGACCCAAAACATCTTGGTTGTGGGGGCAGAGCGGACCGCGTGGCGACCCATTGAGCTCCGACGTTGGCCGAGGACCCGCACCCGCGGTCCCCTTCAGGATTGACCGAGGACCCGTACTCCCGGTCCTCTTCAGCGTTGCGCGAGGGCCCGTACGCGCGGCCCCGGTTATCAGACAAAAGCGGGACGTGCGGCAGGGACGACCGCCCCTGCCGCCGTCCTCCGGCGGATCCCGATTTCCCTAGCAGGGAGCGGTGATCGTTACTTGAGCTCGACGGTAGCACCTGCCTCGACGAGCTTCTTCTTCATCTCCTCCGCGTCCGCCTTGGAAACCTGCTCCTTGACGGTCTTCGGCGCGGCCTCGACCAGGTCCTTCGCCTCCTTCAGGCCCAGACCGGTGATCTCGCGGATCGCCTTGATGACGCCGATCTTGTTGCTGCCGGCGTTCGCGAGGACGACGTCGAACTCGGTCTGCTCCGGGGCCTTCTCGGCCGGAGCGGAGGTCGCGGGGCCAGCCGCGACGGCGACGGCCGCGGGGGCAGCCTTGACGCCCCACTTGTTCTCGAGGTCCTTGATGAGCTCGGCGATCTGGATGACAGGGAGGTTGGAGAGGTAATCGACGACCTGCTCGCGCGTGATCTCAGCCATTGCAAGACTCCTTCAAACTCTTCTGCGCGCCCCGGGGAGGGGGCCATGTAAACCAAAACCAGACGGGCGCAAGGCCCAATTGATACGAAAGTGCCCTCTCAGGCCTGCTTGCCCGCGTTCTCTTCCTTCGCCTTCAAGAGATAGGCGAAATTCTGGAGAGGCGCGTTGAGCTGCTGCACGAACTGCTGGAGCGGCGCCTGCAGCGTCGCGAGCAGCGTGGCACGAAGCTCATCCTTGCCGGGCATCGTCGCGAGCTGCGTCTCGACGGCGTCACCGGAGAGGATCTGCCCCTCGATGAGCCCCGCCTTGATCTGCAGCTTCTGGTTGTCCTTGCGGAACGCCTTGACGACCTTGGCTGCCGCGCTCGGATCCTCGAAGCTCCAGGCCACGCCGGTCATGCCGGTCAGGCTCTTCGAGAGGGTCTTCGCCCAGGGGTGCTCCTTGATGGCGTGGCGTACGAGCGTGTTCTTCACGACCCGGTATTCCACGCCGGACTTCCGGAACTCATCGCGAAGCTTGGTGACCGCCTCGACGTTCATCCCCTTGAAGTCCAGGAAGACCGCGGAAGACATCCGCTCGAACTTCTGCCGGACGGAGCCGATCAGCACTTCCTTCTGGGACCGTTCCATGGGCTACGCCTCCTCTGTCTTGCCGACGAAGTGGACCGGGTCGATGCGAACCCCGGGGCCCATCGTCGAGGACAGCGTGATGCTCCGGAGGTAGATGCCCTTGGCCGTCGCCGGCTTGGCCCGGACGAGCGCCTGGATCAGCGCGTCCGCGTTCACTTGGAGCGCGTTCTCAGCGAAGGAGACCTTGCCGATCCGAGCGTGCACGATGCCCGCCTTCTCGACGCGGTACTCGACCTTGCCGGCCTTGGCCTCCGAGACGGCCGTCTTCACGTCGAACGTCACGGTCCCGACCTTCGGGTTCGGCATCAGGCCGCGCGGACCGAGGATACGGCCGAGCTTGCCCACCAGGCCCATCATGTCGGGCGTGGCGATCACGCGATCGAAGTCCATGAAGCCTTCCTGGACCTTGTTCACGAGATCTGCCTCGCCGACGAGGTCGGCGCCGGCCGCCTCGGCTTCCTTGGCCTTCTCGCCCTTGGCGAACACCAGGACCCGAAGCGACTGCCCCGTACCATGCGGGAGCACCACGGCGCCGCGGACCATCTGGTCTGCGTGCCGCGGGTTGACACCCAACCGGACCGCGAGGTCCACCGTCTCGTCGAACTTGGCGGGCGCCGCTTGTTTCACAAGCGCGCACGCCTCCTGCAACGTGTACTTTCGAGCGCGGTCGACGACCGCCCGCGCTGCGACTTTCTTTTTGGCGACTTTCGGCACATGCCCTCCTTCTTAACGGCTCTCGCCTCCCACGGTGCGCCTTAAACAACCGTGGTAAGTCTTGCTCCCCGGCCCACCGGGGCGCCCACGCTCGGGGCGCCACCGGGGGTTGCGCATCCCCGACGGCGGGGAGCGCCACGACCACCTCAGTCGACCACGTCGATGCCCATCGAGCGCGCCGTGCCCGCCATGCTGCGCATCGCGGACTCGAGGTTCGTCGTGTTCATGTCCTGCATCTTGAGCTGGGCAAGCTCCTTCAGCTGCTTCTGCGTGACCTTGCCCACCTTGACCTTGTTGGGCTCCTTGGAGCCCGCGCCCGGCTTCTTCTTCGTCTCGAGCCCCGCCGCCTTCTTGAGGAGCACGGAGGCCGGCGGCGTCTTGAGGATGAACGTGAACGAGCGGTCGGAGAAGACCGTGATCACCACCGGGATGATCATGTCTCCCTGCGCCGCCGTCCGCGAGTTGAAGTCCTTGCAGAACGCCATGATGTTGACGCCGTGCTGGCCGAGCGCCGGACCGACGGGGGGCGACGGGTTGGCCTTGCCCGCCGGAAGCTGCAGCTTCACGTACCCAGTGACTTTCTTCGCCATGATGAATCTCGCACCCTATCGAACCGCCGCCCGACGGGCGGTCTACTATTCAGAGAAACAGCGGAGCATCGCGGAGGCGCGGTGCTCGCCCGCAGGTTTGCAGCCGTCCGTTCCTGGCTAGCGCTTCTCCACGGCTGAGAAGTCGAGCTCCACGCTGGTGGGTCGGCCGAAGATGCTGACCTTCACCTTGAGCTTCTGCTTGTCCATCTTCACGTCGTCCACCGTGCCGGTGAAGTTCGCGAAGGCGCCATCGAGGACCCGCACTTCCTCACCCACCTCGAACGTGAGCCGCGGCTTCGGCTTGACCGACCCCTCGACGATCCCGCGCCGGAGGTTGTCGATCTGCACCAGCGGGACCTCCTGCGGCGTCTGGTTGCCGATGAAGCCGGTCACCTTGGGCGTGTCCTTGACCAGGTGCCAGACTTGCTCGTTCATCTCCATCTCGACGAAGATGTAGCCGGGCAGGCTGAGCTTCTGACGAACGCGGGTCTTACCGCCGGGACGGTTCTCCGTGACCGTCTCGCTCGGGATGAGGATCTCGCCAAACCGATCTTCCAGGCTGTACTGCTTCACGCGCTGCTGGAGCGCGTCGCGCACCTTCGCCTCGTATCCCGAGTAGGTATGGATGACGTACCACTTCTTGGCCATGGCGCTTGATTCCCTCAGGATCTCCCTGCTTCAGCTTCCATCGCCGTAAACGATGTTGGTCACGAACGCCCAGAAGCGGTCGAGCAGCGCCAGGTAGAGGGTCGCCACGGTGGTCGTCGCGATGACGACGAACGTCGCATTCGTCACCTCCTTCTTGGTCGGCCACTTCACCTTCGCCAGCTCGGAGGCGACCTCATCGCTCCAGTTGCGGAGCTCGGCGTTCCGGAACGAGCGAAGCACGACGATCAGCGCGACGACGCCGCCGATGATCATGCCGTACGTCGTCTTGTCGTCGTCGCCCACCGCGGAGAGCGCCGGGAGCGTCCGGCTGAACCAGTCCTTGTTGGCGAGGGTCGCCCAGACGCCGTGGACGAACTTGCCGAGCAAGTACGCGAGCAGCATTCCGGAGGCGAAGAAGCCGGCGAGCACATAGCGCTCCGTCCCGAGCTGAGCGGCCGCGCCCTCGTCTTCCGCCTCATCGGCGTCGTCCGACTCATCGGCGCTGGACGCCTCGGCGTCCTTCGCGTCAGCTGCCCCCGTCCCCTCGCTCCGTGTCACGAGCGACGACGCATCGGCAGGCAGGCCCGGTTCGGATTCTTCCGGCTCCTCGTCCTCCGCGACCTTCGGCGGCTGCTTGTCTTTTTGACCCTTCGCCATAACAACACCAAACGCGCCGATCCGCGGCAGACAGAAGCCTGCTCGGTAGGGACCTAAGGGCGGCCCTGGGGCGCCCACTTTCCCCGGCAGGGGCAGAGAGGCTCGAACTCCCGACCTGCGGATTTGGAATCCGCTGCTCTACCAACTGAGCTATACCCCTAGAACCGCTGCGCCTTCCTGAACACCCGTTCACTTCGTCTCGTCGTGAACCGTGTGCTTCTTGCACTGCTTGCAGAACTTCTTGAGCGACACCACCTGGTCCGTCGCCTTCGTGGTCTTGTAGTTCCGCGATTTGCACTCGCTGCAGGCCAGTGAGACGGCGATGCGCGCCGCACGCCATCCACTGGCCTGCTCGCCCACGTCGGCCTCCTACGCGAGGATCTTTGTGACGACGCCGGCGCCCACCGTCTTACCGCCCTCGCGGATGGCGAAGCGCATCTGCTCCTCCAGCGCGACCGGGGCGATGAGCTCGATCGTCATCGTGATGTTGTCGCCCGGCATCACCATCTTCACCCCCTCGGGGAGGTTCACCGTGCCGGTCACGTCCGTCGTGCGGATGTAGAACTGCGGCCGGTAGTTGGTGAAGAACGGCGTGTGGCGCCCGCCCTCCTCCTTCTTGAGGACGTACACCTCACCGGTGAACTTCGTGTGCGGCGTGATCGACCCGGGCTTCGCCAGCACCTGGCCGCGCTCGATCTCTTCCTTCTCAACACCGCGGAGCAGACACCCGACGTTGTCGCCCGCCTGCCCCTGATCGAGCAGCTTGCGGAACATCTCGACGCCGGTCACGACCGACTTCTTCGTGTCCTTGAAGCCGATGATCTGCACCTCGTCGCCGACCTTGATCACGCCGCGCTCGATGCGGCCCGTGGCCACCGTGCCGCGGCCCTTGATCGAGAACACGTCCTCGATCGCCATCAGGAACGGCTTGTCGATGTCGCGCACCGGCTCGGGGATGTAGCTGTCGAGCGCGCTGAGGAGCTGCTGGATCGTCTCCTCCCACTTCGGGTCGCCCTGCAGCGCGGGCAGCGACGCGCCCCGGACCACCGGCGCGTTGTCACCGTCGAACTTGTACTTCGACAGCAGCTCGCGGACTTCCATCTCGACAAGGTCGAGCATCTCCGGGTCGTCCACCGCGTCGCACTTGTTGAGGAACACGACGATGTGGTTCAGGCCGACCTGCCGGGCGAGCAGCACGTGCTCGCGCGTCTGCGGCATCACGCTGTCGAGCGACGACACGACGAGGATCGCCCCGTCCATCTGCGCCGCGCCGGTGATCATGTTCTTGATGTAGTCGGCGTGCCCGGGGCAGTCGACGTGCGCGTAGTGGCGGTTAGCCGACTCGTACTCGACGTGCGCCGCCGCGATGGTCACCGTCTTCGTCTCGTCACGGACCGTCCCGCCCTTCGCGATGTCGGCGTACGAGATCGCCTTCGCCAGGTTGCGCTTCGACTGCACCTTGACGAGCGCCGCCGTGAGCGTGGTCTTGCCGTGGTCGATGTGGCCGATGGTGCCCACGTTCACGTGCGGCTTCGTACGAGTGAATTTCTCCTTGGCCATCGAGATGTCTCCTGCCGAATGAAAGTTCGCGACTGCGTTTCGCTGTCCTCGCTAGAGCCCACCATCGGGATTGAACCGACGACCTCGTCCTTACCAAGGACGTGCTCTGCCAACTGAGCTAGGTGGGCAAACGACCGACCACGGAGCGGGCGACCGGGTTCGAACCGGCGACGTTCAGCTTGGAAGGCTGACGCTCTACCAACTGAGCTACGCCCGCGGGGCCTCCGCCGAGAGTGTTCCCAGCGGATCTGTATCTTGGTCGGACCGCTTTCGGAGCGAAAGACCGCCCCGGTGGAGGGTGATGGATTCGAACCATCGTAGGCATTGCCGGCAGATTTACAGTCTGCTCCCTTTGGCCGCTCGGGCAACCCTCCAGATTTTCTCTATTTATTCGATTTTTTCGAATTTGTCTCTGCCGCGACCTCCCGAACCATCGACCTGCTGCCTTGCATCGGAGCTGACGAGGGGACTTGAACCCCTAACCCCCTGCTTACAAGGCAGGTGCTCTACCGATTGAGCTACGCCAGCGACATCCATCCGCTGCGCGTCCCCCCGCGCTTCGGGGACGTGCGTGCTGACCTAGCGAAATGTCCCAAGACCGGTCACTTCTCTACGAGCAATCAACTCCCGGCCCTGCTGGACCGTCTGCCTGCGCGGTTCGGAGTGTCCCGACCAGGCTGGACCGCAGCGAGATGAAGCGGTTGGTACCGCTCACGTCGCTCCGAAGGTAGACGAGTCCCGCGAAGGGAGGAGGCTCTTAGCCCCCTGCAAGAGACGTGTCAAGCGCTGTGCATCGTTTTCGTCCGTTTCGCTGGAATCGGCCGGGAGAGCGCAGTCTGTAGCCCAGCCCAGCCGCGCGGCCGAGCCGGGGCGGACCGAAGCTCCGGCGTCCTCCGGCGGCGCCGATCTCGCTCGAGTGCTCCCGATTTTCAAGACGGACGTCGAGCTGAACGCTCCGCGGCGCGCAGAACGGCGGCGGCGAGGCACACGCGCGCAGCTCGCCCGAGCCGCGCCGCTGCGCCGAGCGCCACGCAGAGACGGTGCGGATCGAGCGAGCAGCGCCTGCGCCGCACGCGCGAACGCGAGCGAAAGTACGTACACACGCACGCGGCGCGCGCGAACGCGAACGGCGAGCGGCGATGGAAGAACGACGAGGTCGCGCGTTGGGGCGCCTCGGGCGAGCAAGAGGTCCCTTGCGCTCCGCTCGCGGCTGCTGCGATCCTGCCCGGCGCACGTTCGCTCGGGCGCGCCGCAGAGCAGCCCGAGGCGACGATCGCGTTCCGTCATGCTTCGGGAGTAGAGGTTCGATCGCATGGAATGTCCCGCTTGCCATCAGCCAAACATCGATGGGGCGCGCTTCTGCGCCACGTGCGGCGCGCTCCTCCCCGTCGCGCCGGTGGAGGCAGATCCGCTCATCGGCACGATCGTGGGCGGCCGGTTCCGGATCGTCGGGGTGCTCGGCGAGGGCGGGATGGGCCGCGTCTACAACGGCGAGCAGCCGATGGGGACGTCGGTGCGGAAGGTCGCCATCAAGACGCTCCTCTCGCAGCACGCGAAGGATCCTCAGGTGGTCGCGCGCTTCATGCGGGAGTGCGGCACGGTCAGCGAGCTCGAGCACCCGAACACGATCAAGGTCTACGACTTCGGGCAGACGAACACCGGAGAGCTCTACATCGCGATGGAGCTCCTCAACGGGCAGTCGCTGGAGGAGGCGCTCGAGCGAGGCGGCGCGCTCTCTCCGGAGCGGGTCGATCGCATCATCGCGCAGACGTGCGGATCGCTCCAGGAGGCCCACGAGAAGGGGATCGTCCACCGCGACCTGAAGCCGGCCAACATCTTCTTGACCAAGCGCGCCGGCGAGGAGGACTACGTCAAGGTCCTCGACTTCGGCATCGCGAAGCGCGACGAGCGGAGCGCCAAGGCCGAACAGAAGCTGACCCAGCAGGGGACGGTGCTCGGCACCCCGCCGTACATGAGCCCCGAGCAGTTCACGGGGACCGAGCTCGACGCGCGGAGCGACATCTACTCGCTCGGCGTGCTGACCTACGAGATGCTCACCGGGCGCCTGCCTTTCGACGCCGACACGCCGTGGGCGTGGGCGACGCAGCACATGACGGCGCAGCCGTTCCCGTTCGAGGCGGTGCCGATGGGCGCCGCGGCCCCGCCGAAGATGAAGGCGGCCGTCATGAGGGCCCTCAGCAAGAAGCGCGAGGATCGGCAGCAGTCGGCGCGCGAGTTCTACGAGGATCTCACGATCGGCGCGGGCGCCCGCCTCTCGGTGCTCGCGGCGGCGCCACGCACCCTCATCGGCAGCGACGCCCCGACCAGCGGGACGGCGCTGATGCCGTCGCGCTCGGGTCAGACGCAGATCGGGGAGCCGCTGTTCGTCGCGGGGCCGCCAACGGGACCGGGCCCGGTGAGGACCGTCGTCCAGCACCAGGCCGCGACGATGGTCGACCAGGCTGCCGTGCCGGCGCACCCGGCCGTGCACACGGGCAGCGGTCAGGTGTTCCCCGCGCCGCCGCCGCCTCCGCAGAAGAGCAAGGCAGCTCCGATCCTCGCCGCTGTCGCGGCCGTCGCGGTGCTCGGCGTCGTGGGCATCGTCATGATGACGAAGCGGGGCGGCGAGAGCACGACGGAGGAGAGCACGTCGACCGGGATCCCGCTGCCCTCGGGCGCGCCGTCGGTCACCGTGGCGTCGGATCCCCCCCCCACCGCGGCTGTGACCACGCCCACGAGCGCGCCCTCCGTCACCCAGGAGCCTCCCCCGCCCGAGCACAACGGCCAGGACAAGGCGGCTCCGGAGGCAACGAAGAACACGTCGGCCTCGACCGCCGGGCCCAAGGCCCCGCCGCCCGGCAACGAGAAGGCCGAGCAGGAGTGCAGGGCCGCGATCAACCTGGCGAACGGCGGCAACACGGATCTCGCGGTGAAGCGCTTCGCGGCCTGCGATGGCCCCAAGAAGGCCGAGGCGAGGGCCGCCATCAGCGGCAGCGCCAAGCGGGCCGTCGCCTCCAAGGGGTGCGCGGCGAAGTCCCACGCCCTGGCTGCCGCGCGGATCGGGGCGGGCGAGGCGATGTCCCAGCTGCCAGCGCAATGCCGCTGACGTGGTGAAGGACGTGGTTCAAATCGGGCACAACACCTGGCGGCGCCGGCCTGTTCCAGGCTTGCCTTGACGCCCGATTTTGAGCGGTGCTAGATCCTGCCCTGACAGTTCTGAAAGTTCAGTGCACGCCGCGCCCTGGCTTTGCTTGGTCGGCGCTTGACTTTGGAACATGGGGGAGAAGGTCGCTCACGGGAAATGGGCAGTAAGATTCGTTTGGTCGCGCCTCGAATGACGTGGCGCGACATATGTCGATCTGAAGAGTTCGTTGGGCGGTGGATCGCCCTTGACAATGTGAAATACGTTCAAGGCTGTTCGCAGCCGGCCGAGGCCGACGTTGTGGACGCCGACGATGATCTGGCCGACTTATGCGCGAGGATGCGCGAGGCCGACCGCACGGCGTGTGCGATCCTCTTCGTCGAGAAGGACGACGCCGGCGTACCAACGCGGGTCCAGCGGCTGCCGCAGCTTTGGCGCCGCGTCGCACATCACTGATCCGCCAAAACATCCTCATCCATCCAGTCCGACCGTCCGACGTGGCGAGCGCCCCCGGGAGCACCCCAGCGAACCGAGCTTGGCTCGGCGAGCTCGTGCTCCTGGCGCTCGCGCCGTCGAACGTCGCTCACGCGCCGGGCCCTGCCTTGGACGTCGTGTCCGCCCTGCCGTCAGCCGTTTCTTCGGCTACTTCGCCGGCCCCCGCCTCGGGACGCCGCGTCCTCCCCGCCGTCAGCCGCTCTTCGGCTACTTGAGGATCGGCTTCAGCAGCGTCTTGCCGTCCTTGACGACGACGTCGTAGTCGACGGACTTGGCCGGGTTCGTCGCGCGCAGCTTCGCGGCCTGCGCCCGGAGGCTCTCGGCCAGGCGCTCGTAGGTGACGCCGGCCGTCGACTCGCGCGCGGCGCGCTTCGTTTCGACGTACTTCGCGTAGATCTGGCGCAGCCGCTGCTCCGGAAGCTCGTCATCGCGCGCAGCAGATCGCTGCGGGGGCGGCCCGGGTCGCGCGCGCACCGGGGTGTCGTGGCCAGCGCGCGCGGCCTCCGGGGGGCGCGAGGGGGTGCGCGGCGCGGTGTGCCGAGCGCCGCTCGCCGCGCCGGTCTCCGCGGGAGGCGGAGCCGTGGAGCGGCGGCGCCGCGCCGACGGCGGGCGCTCCGAAAGCACGCGCTCCTGCCGCTTCGCGGAAGCGCCCTTCGCCTCGCCAGTCGCCGGAGAGGCCGCGGCTGCCGGCGCTGCATCGGGAGCGCCTGGAGAAGGCCTGACGGGGGCCGGGGGCGGCGGTCGCTTCGGAGGGGGCGGAGGCTCAGGCGCGACGTCCGTCAAAGCGCTCGGAGGCCCGGCCGCGGCGTTCGCCGCGTCGCCGGTCTTGGTGCTCTGCGCGCGCTGCGCGCGCATCTCCGCCGCAAGCTCGGCGAGCCGCTGGCGGCTGTTCACGCCCGCTGCGGGCTGGGCCCGGTCCGCAGGAGCGCGCGCGGCGGTCTTCGTGCCTGCTGGCGAGGCCTCGACCGGCTTGGCCTCCGCTGGCTTGGTCTCCGCCGGCTTGCTCTCCGCCGGCTTCTGCTGGGGCCTCGTCAGGCCGAGGCCCCGGGGGAGCCCTCCGAGCGGAGCGGGCTTCACGGCCGCCGTGGCCTGCGGCGTGGCAGGCGGCGCGAGCGCGGGGCGCACCGCCGGGCTCGCGGGCGCCGTGGTCGATGCCTCCGGCGCGGATGGCGGCGCGACCGCGTCGCGCGGCGCCGCCTCCTCGGCGGCCAGCGCGGCCAGGGATCGCTTTCCCAAGAGCGATGCGGCGGGCAACGGCGGGGGCGCCAGCGTGACCGCCTCGTCGTCGACGTCGATCTCGTCGTGATCACCACGGTCATCGGCGCGATGATCCGCCTCGCGCGCCGTCGCCTGCTGGTCGGCGAGCTCCGCGTAGCGCTCCGCCCGCTTGCGGCCGACGATCGTGAGCGCCTCCTTCGCTCCGACCCGCTTCGCTGCGCGGATGACGTCGCGGCGGTACGTGCCGTTCTCGATCTCTCGCGAGATACGGCCCCAGTACTGCTGGAACGTGTTGTAGCGCTGGATCAGCATCTGGAACTTGAACCGGAGCCCGGTGTTCCTGATCTGCTCCCGCCGCATCACCCAGATGCGGCGCTCTACGTCCTTGCGCGGGATGAGCGGCTCCAGCCGCTCGATGCCCATGAAATACTGCTCGTAGAGCGCGCGCAGCCGCTCGATGCGCGTCTCCAGCTCCTCGAGCTCCCGTTCGACCTCGCCCGATTCCATCGCGGCTAGAGGGGCGTGATGCGCAGGTTGTCGAAGCAGACCGGCGCATCCCATGCGTTGAAGCCCATGTGCTCGTGCCCTGGACCGGAGAGCGGAGCAGGATCGCTGAGCTCCAGATAGTCGACGTCGTTCACCGACCAGGAGAGGGTCCTGCCATCACGACGCTCGATCCGGAAGCGATAGGGTTGTCCCGGCGCGACCGGGCGCGCGCGGTCGTCATCGCTGTCCGGATCCACGTCGATCTCCAGCCGATCGCCGCCGTGCTCGTCGAGGCGAGCGAGCACGTGCTTCGTGTTCTTCCATCCTCCGAGGATCACGAGATAGCTCGTCGCGTTCGTGTAGCTCGCCGCCGTGGCGCCGCTCCGACCGTCTCCCCAGAGCTCGGCCTTGAGGTCGCCGTCGGGGGCCTCGGCGATGGCGTCGAACTCGATCCGGGCGTTCTCCGGCAGCGGGCGCTTCAACCACACGCCGCGGTTCCTCGCGGCGCGCACGCAGAGCCGTCCATCGTCGATGGTCCACTTGGGGCTGAGGGCGTTCCAGTCGGGACCAAGCGCTGACCGGTTGAAGTCGTCCTCGAACACGCCCGTCCCCTGCGCTCCCCGAGCTGCACCGACGGTCGACGAGGAGACCGGCGCCGCGACCGTCCCGGCTGGCCGAGCGTTCGCGTCCCCCGTGGCCGGTCCCTCAGGGACACATGCCGCGCTCGCGAGCAGTCCAGGCACGGCGAAGACGCTGACGGTGGCACGGCCAGAGAGCACGGAATCGATGCTAGCAGCGGCGCGCGCGGACTTCGAGAGCCCCTTCGCGGGCGCCGTCGTCAGGATGGGGAGAACGCCCCGCCGCGCTGCCGGCCCGGGCGCACCGAGATCGCCCGGTGCGGTTGGACCAGCGTCTACGAGCGCCTTGGCTCGCTGCGTCATGCGCGAGAGACGATGCTTGATGGTCCCCAAGCCCAGGCGTAAGGAGAGGCGCCATGCATCCCATCCTGTTCCGCGTCCCGCTGCCCGTCTGGACCGTGCCCCTGCTCTGGGTCTTCCTGATCGCTGCGGGCATCGCTTTCGCGGGCGCGATCGGGCTGCTCATCACGAAGAACAAGCCGGGCGCCGCGGCGGCGGGCGCCGCTGGCGTGGCGCTCGCCGCGCTCGCCTCGCAGTTCAAGGACCAGACCTACACCCTGGGTCCGCTGCCCATCTACAGCTACGGGGTCATGCTCGGGCTCTCGCTCGTGGTCGGCTGGTACCTGACGCTCGGGCTGGCGGAGCGCGACGGCCTGCCGAAAGAGACGATGGCCAACTGCTACGTCGTCACCGCCATCGCCGCGGTCGTCGGGTCGCGCGTGCTCTACATCCTCACGAACCTCGACGAGTTCGACTCGTTCGGCGCGATGTTCGACATCCGCCGGGGCGGGCTCGTGGCATACGGCGGCTTCCTGGGCGGCTTCCTCGGCTCGTACCTGTTCCTGCGCTCCCATCGCATCCCGCTGCTCCCCTGGGCCGACGTCGCCGTCCCGAGCCTCGCCTCGGGCCTGATGATCACGCGCATCGGGTGCTACCTCTTCGGCTGCGACTTCGGCCGCCCGCTCGGCGAGAAGGCGCCCGCCTGGCTGAAGAAGCTCGGCACGTTCCCGCACTGGCCCGAGGGCACGCTGGACCATGGCAGCGGGTCCCCCGCGTGGGTGCAGCACGTCAAGGAGCGCGGGCTGGATCCGAGCTCCGACGCGTCGATCGCCGTGCATCCGACGCAGATCTACGAGTCGCTCGTCGGCGCAGGGTTGCTCGCGCTCCTGCTCCTCTCGCGCAGGCGGCAGAAGTTCCGGGGCGAGATCTTCCTCATCTTCACGTTCTCCTACGGCGTCTGCCGCTACCTGCTCGAGCTCCTCCGCGACGACGCGGAGCGCGGATCGATCCCACCCTCGCTCCCGGAGCACGTGTTGCTCCCGGCCGGCCTCGTCCTCTTCGCCGTGGGGTACACGATCGGGTTCTCCCATCTCCTCCGCGACAACGTGGCGCGCAAGGTGACGCAGGTCCTCGCCTTCGTTCCCGCGATCGCCCTGTACCTCGCCCTCAAGCCCGAGACGTTCGCCGCCTCTGCGACCCTCCAGTACTCGACGTCCCAGGCGGTCGCCCTGGTGACAGGGCTCGCCGCGTCGATCGGCTTCGCGGTCTACTACAAGGCCGCCCTGGACCACCCGGAGCAGGCGATGGCGCTCAACCTGCCGGAGAGCCCGGCCGCGGCCGCCGCCCGAGAGGCAGACGGGGACGACGAGGACGACGACGAGGAGGACGAGGACGACACGCCGAGAAAGAAGCGAAGCGCGCCGTCGAAGGCCGGCGACGTGCCGTCGCGGGCCACGCGCGGCAGCGCGAAGGATGAAGGCCGGGCGACGGCCCGTGAGCACGGCGCCGCCGAGGCGCCCGACACCACCGGAGAGGCATAGACCGTGAAAATCGCATTCGGAGAGGGCAAGCTCGTACCGGCCGTCGTGCAGGATCGGCTGACCGGGCAAGTCCGGATGCTCGCGTACATGACGCGGGAGTCGCTCGCCAAGACGCTGGAGACGGGGCGCGCCACCTTCTTCAGCCGATCGCGCGGCGAGCTCTGGGAGAAGGGGGCGACGAGCGGCAACACGCTCGCGGTCACGAGCATCCACGCCGACTGCGACGGGGATGCGCTCCTGATCCTTGCGGAGCCCCGCGGCCCGACGTGCCACACGGGGAGCGCGAGCTGCTTCTTCCGGGAGGTCGATGCTCGCGGAGACGCGGAGCCCGAGGCCGCCGACGAGGGGCAGGACGCGTCCGCGCTGCTCGAGACGCTCGAGCGCGAGCTCGAGGCGCGCAAGGCGTCGTCGGCGACGAAGAGCTACACCCGGAAGCTGCTCGACGGAGGCGCGCCGCTCATCGGCGCGAAGCTGCGCGAGGAGGCCGGCGAGCTGGCCCAGGCGATCGCCGCGGAGAGCGACGAGCGCGTCGCGTCCGAAGCGGCGGACGTCATCTATCACCTGCTGGTCGGCCTCGTGTCGCGCGGCGTCCCGCTGCGCGCGGTGCTCTCCGCGCTCGCGGCACGCATGGGCACGAGCGGCCTCGTCGAGAAAGCGTCGCGGACACAGAAGGACAAGGCGGGACAGCCGTGATGCGCCGCGCGCCGCCGCCTCGACGCGGCGGCCGCGGCTCACGCTTCGTCGTCCGACGCAGCGCTTCCAGCGCGGCTGCAGCTGCGCGCCGGGCCGCGCCATCCGCGACGGCGACGGATGGGCTATTCTTGATGGGTGAGCCCGTTCCGTGAGCCGCCCGGCATCGAGCTCGGCCCGCTGGAGGTCGGCCTCGGGCGCGCGGCGCGGCGGGCCATGGTGGGCCTCATCCCGAGCGGAGGACGGCTCATCGCGCCCGACGGCTACGGCGAAGGCGGCTCCAGGCGCGGCCGATCGCACGCCGCAGGAGCGCTGGGCTCCCTGGGGCTCTTGCTTGTGTCTGCCTGCGCCTTCGTCGCGGTGACCGGCGGCTGGGAGCTGCACGGCCTCGGGGCCACGGCCGTGACGGTCGCGCTCGTGATCGCGGGCGGGATCTCGCTGGCCGCGGTGCTGCACGCGATCGACGCGCCGCGCGAGCGGCTCACCGTGCGCGGCGCCGTGGTCGGCAGGGCCGCGAGGCGCGCGCTCCGCAGGGCACGGCACCTCGCGCGCCACGCGGAGCGCGCGCCGGAGCGGTTCGGCCCCCGCCGCGTCACCGCGCTGCGAAGGACGCTATCCATGCTCGCGGATCCGCTCATCGCCGACTGGATCCCCGCGGATGTGCGCGGCCGCGCGGAGCTCCTCCTCGCCCGCGCCATCGCCGCGAGCGCCGGCGCGCGCTGGGCGCGCGAGGCCAGCCTCCGGGCCGAGGTGCGGGCGCTGCTGCTCGCCGCGGCCGATCACCTGATCGAGCCGACGCCAGCCCGGCTGGATCTGCGCGCGCTGACGGAGCACACCGAGCCCACCCCGACGCAGCGCGAGCCACGGCGGCCGCTGCACGGGACGGCGGCGGCGCAGATCCGCAGGAAGGCGCCGGCGCGCCATGTCCTCCCCGACGCCGTCGCCGAGGACGCCGCGATGGTGGTCGACGTCGACGCGACCGATTCCTCCGGCGAAGCGCTCGATCGTGATAGGGTGCGTCGCTGAAGGGCGCGTCGCCGAGGTCTCGGGAGGCTCAGGCGGCGTTGCAGGAATCCCGTGAATCCACCTCGATTCCGGAGCTCTTCACGCTCCCGGGCCATCCCCCTGCCCCCCGCGCTCGGCCGCGCCCTCCTCGCGCTCTGTAGCGTCTCGCTCTTGGTGACGTGCCCGGGGCGCGCGCTCGGGCAGGGCGCGGGGGCGGCCGCCGGCGCGGAGCCCACGGCGGAGGAGCGAGCACCGCGCGCGGCGGCGCTGTCGATCGGCGCGACGCTCCAGGAGAGGCATCGCGTCCGGTACACCCTCGACGGCATCGAGATCCGAGGCAACGTGCGGACCGCCGCGCGCGTGATCCTCCGCTACGTCGGGTTCCGCGCGGGGGACCTGCTCGACGTCGAGGATCCGGAGATCGAGCTCACGCGCTACCGCCTCCTCGGGACCGGGTTCTTCGCCTCGGTCGGGTTCTCGCTCCGCAAAGGGGTCGAGCGCGGGAGCGCGACGCTCGTGATCGACGTCGTCGAGCGCAACACGTTCGTCGTGCAGGACCTCTGGCTCGGCATCGCGGCCGACGAGGACACCGCGGGCAACGCGAGGCCGCTCTCCGCGTTCACTGGCGTGCAGGTCGCCGAGACCAACCTCGCCGGGACAGGGATCACGCTCGGCGCCGGCATCGGGCTCGCGGCGGACCAGCTCGCGCTGAGGACCCGCTTCGTCGATCCCGCGTTCGTGGGGAGCCGCTGGTCGGCCACGGTGACGGTGCTCTACAACGACGCCCGTGACTTCTTCGGCAACCGGGACGTCGCGTTCGAGTCCCCGTTGCTCGAGCAGCGCGAGGTCACGGGCTACGCCGTCGTCGCCTACAAGCGGTTCGGCGCGACGCTCGGCACGGGTCACGACGTCTCCTCCTCCTCGCGGCTGTCGCTCGACTACCACCTGGAGCAGATCGACGCGACCGTGCCCACGGTCGCTTCGCACATGCGCGGCGACAGCCGCGAGCCCATCGACTTCGACATCCTGGGCGGCAAGACGGTGCTCTCGTCGCTGCACGCCGCGATCGATCACGACACGCGCGACGCGCCCTTCCTCACGACGCAGGGCACGCTCGCCTCGGCCTCGGTCACCGTGGGTGTCCCGCCGTTCGGCAGCGACTACGGCTACCAGAAGTTCGAGTTCGGTGCGCAGCGCTGGTTCCGCCTGCCGCTGCGGCACGTGCTCCGCGTCGAGGCGTTCGCCGGCGCGATAGCCGGGGACGCGCCTTTCTTCGAGAAATTCTACGTCGGTGACCTCACCGACCTCCTGCCGGATCGGCTCCTCGACCTCGCGCCCGATCGGAGGCAGCCGCCGAACTTCCTCAGCACGGACATCATCGAGGTCCGGTACGGGGACTTCGCGGCCAAGCTCGAGGCGGAGTACCGGATCCCGGTCTATACGGGCCGCGGATCCATCTACGGCGTCGATCTCTTCGGCGCCGCGGGCCTGTACGGCCTCGCGACCCGCCGCGAGCTCACCGATGCGCCCACCGGGTACGAGGGCTTCGCGCGCGTGCCCGTGGACATCACCTACAACCTCGGTCTGCGGGTCGACACGGCGGTCGGCGGCGTGACGCTCGCGTTCTCGAACCTGCTCGGGCTGATCCCGGCGCGGCGCGGTGAGCGGAAATGATCTGCTCGGGCGCACGTCGCGGACCGAAGCGCGCGGCGCGCGGCGCGCGGCGCTCGGCTCTTGGCTGGCGCACCTGGCCCACCCGAGAGGCGCGGCGAGCGCTCGTGGCGCTCGGCCGCGGAGCGGCGCGCTGGCTCGGGATGGCGCTGCTCGCGACCCTCGCCCTCCGCGCGAGCTGGTCGATGGCCCAGGAGGGACCGGGCGGGGCGGAGGGCCGACAGGGGCCCAAGGAGATCGCCGACGCCGACGCGCAGCAGGCGCTCGGCGCGCCGGCCTCGCTGCCGACCCGGGCGGCGAGCTTGACGCTCGACAAGACGATCGTGCAGCTCACCGTGGGCTTCCGCGACGTCGTCGACGGCGAGATCTCGAAGAAGCTGCTCAGCGGGCTGCCCACCGTCATCACGATGCGCGGCTACCTCTTCCACGAGAGCGGCGGCAACCCCGTCGCGCTCGCCGCCAAGAGCTGCCGGATCGTCTACGACCTCTGGGACGAGGTGTTCCGGATCCAGCTGATCCAGGCGGGAGGTCAGTCGAGCACGGTGGCGATCAACGTGGAGGGCGTGCTCCGCAACTGCGCCGAAGCCCGGAGGCTGCCGCTCGTGGAGCGGTCGGTCGTCCGCGATGGCAGCCGCTATTTCGTCGCCGTGCTGGTCGAGGTGAACCCCATGAGCGCGGAGATGCTCGATCGCATCAAGCGGTGGGTCACCCGACCGCCCGGCTCGACGGCGATCGGGCCGGGCGATTCCCTGTTCGGCTCCTTCGTCGGCCTGTTCGTGACGCGCATCGGCAACGCCGACCGGAGGCTCGCCTTCCGCACACAGCCCTTTCTGCCGCCGGCGCCGCCGCCCAGCCCGCCTCCGCCTGCCCAGAGGCCCCCCGGCCGCTGAGCCAGCGCGCGACGAGCTCGCCCACCGTCATGCGCCTCGACCAACGGGCGGCGAGTCGGTCTACAATCCTACGACCGCCGCGCGGACGCCCCCTTCCGTGTCGGCTCCCCCTCATGCGCCTCTTTCCCATCGCGCTCGATCTCAACGGCCAGCGGGCCCTCGTCATCGGCGCCGACGGCGAGGCGCCGTACACGGTGGAGCGGCTCCTCTCGGCGGGCGCTCGCGTCTCCGTCGTCGCACCAGGGCAGGTCGACGGGTCGATCGAACGGGCCAGCCGAGAGGGGCGGCTCGAGCTGCACCGGCGGGCGTTCGTGGAGGGCGATCTCGCCGGCGCGGCGATCGTGTTCCTCGTGCCGGGCGACGACGCGCTCTCGCGGCGCCTCCACCGAGAGCTCGCGAGCGCGGGACGCCTCGTCTGCACGCTGGATCGCCCGGAGGTGTCGAACTTCGCCAATCCCTCGGTGGTCTCTGCCTCTGGACTGACCATGAGCTTCAGCAGCCATGGCGTCAGCCCAGGGACGATACGCCGCATCCGGGAGGACCTCGGCGCCCTCTTCTCGGATCCGCGGTTCGCGCGCTACATCGAGGCGCTGCGGAGGCTTCGCGAGAGCCTCCCGCGGGGCGCCGAGCGGAGCGCGCGCATGCGCCAGGCGACCTTGGGCTTCGGCCTGGAGGCAAAGCTCCGGTTCCCTGCATGGCTGGAGCGAGGCGACGAGCCTTGATGTCCGAAGAGCCCGCGGGCGGGGCGGCGGGCGGGAACGTGAGGGGATGAGGGCGTAAGGGCGTGAGGGCGTAAGGGCGTGAGGGCGCGCGCGCCGCCACGATGAACGCGAACGCGAAACCCCTTGTGGAGAGCGGCCTTCAAGGCTTAAGTGGGCGCCCACGCGACACTATCCGCGGAGGAGGGCTTACGGTATGCGTTCACGATCGGGCCGGCTGACGATGTTGACCTCGGCGGCGATGGTCTCTGGGCTCCTGACGCTGACGAGCGTCAGTCCGGCATCCGCGCAGACGGATGCCAAGCCGGCGGTGCCCCCGGCAGGTAAGCCGGCCGCCGCGGCCGCTCCGGCGGCGGCTCCTGCGAAGCCCGCTACGTCCGCGGCGCAGGCGCCCCCCGCCGCTGCGACGCCGCCAGCAGCCGGCGCGACGCCGCCCGCGGCGGCTCCTGCGAAGGCCGGTACACCCGCGACGGCGGCTCCTGCGAAGGCCGGTGAGCCCACGACGAAGGTGACCACCACCAAGCCGAAGAAGCCTCTGACCGAGAAGCAGAAGAAGGACGAGGCGAAGAAGCTCTACAAGGAGGCCGAGGCCAAGTTCGACAAGGGCGAGTACGCCGCCGCGGCCGACCTCTATCGCCAGGCGGACGAGTACGTGCCCGGCGCCGCGCCGAAGTACAAGCTCGCCGCCTCGCTCGACAAGCAGGGCCTCGCCACCGAGGCCGTCGCCGCGTGGCAGGCGTTCCTCGATTCGAAGCCGGACGCCGAGAAGTTCAAGGAGAAGATCGGCGAGGCGCAGGTGCGCATCGAGGCGCTGAAGAAGACGCCGGCGAAGGTGAAGGTCGCGACCGTCCCGGAGGCGCCGCCAGGCCTCAAGCTCGCGGTCGACGGCGTGGCCCAGACCGGCAAGGAGCTCTCGGTCCCGCCGGGCAAGCACACGCTCACCGTCTCGGCCGAGGGGTTCGCCGATGCGAGCCAGGAGCTCGATGTCGCCTTCGCCGAGACGCGCGAGGTCAGCGTCACGCTGACGCCGCAGGCGCCAGCGCCGGTCGCTGCGGCGCCGGCGCAGCCCCCCACCCCGCCGCCCGCCGCCGAGGCGCCGCCCGCGCAGCCGCCGCCGCCGGCGCCGCCGATCGAGCCGCGCTCTCCGGTGCCGGCCTACGTCACCCTCGGGCTCGCCGGCGCGGGCGTGGTGGTCGGGACGATCTTCGGCATCCAGGCGCTCGGCGCGAAGAGCGACTTCGACGACGCCCCGACGACCAAGACCGCGGACCGCGTCGATCGCTTCGCGCTCATCGCGGACATGTCCTTCGCGGTGGCGCTCACGTTCGGCGTCACCGGCGCGGTCCTGCTCCTCAGCGACGACCCGGCCCAGGCGAAGGCAGCAGCGTCGAGCGTGACGAAGAAGGCGTTCGTCACTCCGTTCGTCAGCCCGACAGGCGGCGGCGCCGCCGCGCGGTTTACCTTCTAAGGGGACTACTATGTGGAAGAAACAGCATCTTCTCGCGATGGCGCTCTGCGCTGGCGCGCTCTCGACCCTCGGGATGGGCTGCGAGCTCATCGCCTCGGTCGATCGCTCGCGCATCCCGGGGGACGGCCCCACCGACGGCTGTTCTGACGGCACGAAGAACAACGAAGAGACCGACGTCGACTGCGGCGGCACCACCTGCGCGCCGTGCGAGCTCGCCAAGGCGTGCGCCAAGGCCGACGACTGTGCGAGCGGCTTCTGCGCCGACGACGTCTGCTGCAACGCCGCCTGCGACGCGGACTGCGACGCCTGCACCGCCGCGCTCAAGGAGTCGGGCGAGGACGGCACGTGCGGCCCCTCGAAGGCCGAGACCGCGTGCGGCGAGGCGACGTGCGCCGAGGGCGTCGCGACGAGCCGCGGCGCCTGCGACGGGACGACCACGGAGTGCGGTCCCGGCGAGGAGACGGAGTGCGAGGAGTTCGCCTGCGATTCGAAGGCCAACGCCTGCTTCGCCGAGTGCAAGGAGAACGCACACTGCGCGCGGTGCCACGAGTGCAAGACGGACGACGGCACCTGCGCGCTGGCCGCGGCCGGCACGGAGGGCCTGGGGTGCGACGAGGGTCAGGCGTGCGACGCCGCGGGCGAGTGCAAGCCCGCGAACGGTGAGGCGTGCACGGAGGCGGAGGCGGGCGAGTGCGCCAGCAGTCTCTGCGTCGACAGCGTCTGCTGCGACACCTCCTGCGACGCGCCGTGCATGGCCTGCAACGTGGCGGGGTCGGAGGGCGCGTGCTCGCCCGTCCCGCTCGGCATGACGGACGGGACGGATTGCAGCGAGGCCTACGTCTGCGACGGCAAGGGCGGCTGCAAGCTGGTAGCTGGCGAGGAGTGCTCCACCGACGCGCAGTGCGCGAGCGGCAGGTGCATCCCCGACCTCTTCACGTGTGCCAAGATCCCGACGCCTTGAGCTCCCCCCGGCTCCCGCCGGGCTCCCCAGGGAGCCCGGCGGAGCTCACGCCTCGAACGTCCCCCGCACGCGCGAGCTGATCCCTTCAGCACCGGAGCTCGAGGGCGGGCCCAGCACCGTCATCGACTCGGCTTCCCCCTCGAACAATCCGCCGTCCCCGAGCTCGCCTTCCGCGGCTTCCACCTCGTAGGCAGGCACCATCGCGGCCTCTTCCCAGCGGCTCTTGAGCCGCTCCGCGAGCTTCGCGAGCAGCTCCCGCGTCGTCTCCCGGTCCGTGGCGGACAGGACCACCGCATCCGGGTGCCCGAGGAGCAGCCGCCGCCCCTCCTCCGGCGCGATCAGGTCCGCCTTGTTGAACACCACGATGCGGGGAATGCCGATGAGGTCGAGCTCGGTCAGCAGCGCCTCGGTCGTCTCGATGTGCTGATCGCGCGCGGGATCGCTCGCGTCCACGACGTGGAGCAGGAGATCGGCGTCGGCGGCCTCCTCGAACGTCGCCCGGAACGCGGCGAACAGGTCCTTCGGGAGCTCCCGGATGAAGCCGACGGTGTCGGTGATCACCACCTCGCGCTCCTCGGGGAAGCGCAGCCGCCTCGAGCGGGTGTCGAGGGTCGCGAACAGCTTGTTCTCGGCGAGCACGTCGGCGCCGGTCAGCGTGTTCAGCAGCGTGCTCTTGCCGGCGTTCGTGTAGCCCACGATCGACACCACCGGCACGCCGAGCCGGGCGCGGCGGCGGCGGCGCTGCTCGCGCTGGCGAGAGAGCCGCTTCAGCTGCGCCTCCAGGAAGCTGACGCGCTCCTTCGCGCGGCGGCGCCCGATCTCGAGCTTCGTTTCGCCCGGACCGCGCCCGCCGATGCCGCCCGTCAGGCGAGACAGGGAGTCGTCCTTCTGCCCGAGGCGAGGGAGCGTGTACTTCAGCTGCGCCAGCTCGACCTGGAGCTTGCCGTCCGATGACTCGGCCCGCTGGGCGAAGATGTCGAGGATGAGCTGCGTCCGGTCGAGCACCTTGAGATCCGTGTGCTTCGCGATCGCCGAGGCCTGCGAGGGGGTCAGGTCCCGGTCGAAGACCAGCGTCTCCGCGTCGAGCTCCGAGGCGCGCAGCACGACCTCGTCCAGCTTGCCCTTGCCGAGCACGAGCCGCGGATCGATGCGATCGCGCAGCTGGAGGACCGTGTCCGCGACGTCGACGCCGGCGGTGCCGGCGAGCTCGGTCAGCTCGCGCAAGCTCTCCTCGGCCCGGGCGAGCGCGCCCACCTTGGATTTCTCGGCGACGTGGACGAGGATCGCCCGGCCGTCCTTGGCCGCGACCGACCGCGTGCGCGATCGCTTCGTGAACTCGTCCTCGAGCGCCTGGATGAGCGCGCCGAAATCGACGTCGGCGCGACCGACCGCGACGGGGCCCACGGTCCGGTACGGCAGCGCCGCCTCTCCGCGGCCGTCGCCGCGCCCCTCGGCGTCGTCCACCGTGACCGTGACCGCTTCCTTCCCGTGGACGGGCACGTTGTACGCATACTGGAGGGTCCGCGGCTCGCCCTGCGGCGTGAGCTGCACGGCCGCGACAAGGTCGAGCCGGAGACGCACGAGGTCCACCAGATCGTCCCGGGTGAGCGGCTCGTTGAAGAGGTGCGTGTGGACGAGCCGGAGCGCCCTGAAGCGGCCCTGCGCGGCGCGGAGGCGCCCGATGTCCGGCAGCATCAGGCGGGTCGCGTCGCCGACGATGACGTAGTCGATCTCGCCCGATCGGTGGACCAGCGCGCCGACCTGGCGCCCCGTCTCATGCGACGCTTCGGCGAGCGCCTTGATGAGCTCGGGCGTGGCGATGCTGGCGAGCGGGACCTTGCGTCGGTAGATGCGCTCGAGGGTCTTCGTGGCCTGGGGGCTGAGTCCGGTGGTGTTTCCGTAGAGGGTGGGCATTCGATAATCGAAGGGGGATGTTGCTCCCGCTCACTCAATTTCATAACGCACGCAGGGCCGGTCCGCGACCAGGGGCGCCGCGGATCTTCGTGCCGAGCACGCATTTACGCATTTTTCTCGCCGCTCCTCGCCTTCGTCGCTCGCCGCGTCCCCCTCCGCCGCCTCCCCGTCCCTCCCCGCCTCCCGCTCGGCGCGCTCCTCCAGGTTCCTGTAGAGGCCGCGCGCGAGACGGGACTACCCTGCGCCGCGATGGCCATCCTGACCCCCCTCTCGCTCGCGGATGCCCGCCGCATCGGCGCGCTCTACGGCCTGGAGATCGCCGACGTGCGAGGCCTCCTCGCCGGGAGCGTCAACTCCAACTTCGCGCTGACGCTCGCCGACGGCCGCGGACAGGTGTTCCTGCGGGTCTACGAGGAGCAGCAGCTCGCCGCGGCGTCGCGCGAGGCGCGCATGCTCGAGCACCTCGCGGCCGGGGGTGTCGCCACGCCGCAGCCGCTCCGGCGCCGGGACGCAGCGTCCGGGTCGGAGGGCGCCGCGTTCGTCGCAGAGCACGCTGGAAAGCCGGTCGCGCTGTTCCCGTGGGTCGCGGGCGCCTCGCTCTGCCAGGCGCGCGTCACGCCGGACGCGACCCGCCGCGTCGGCGCAGCCCTGGCGCGGGTGCACCTCGTCGGCGCCTCGTTCGAGGGGGCAAACACCAGCCGGTTCGATCTCGACAGCCTCGACCAGCGGCTCCGGGGTCTTCGTTCCCCTCGACCCACGGCCGACGCGACGGCCCTCCCGCCCGACGTGGCCGCCGCGGTCGACGAGCTCACCGGCCGGCTCGAGCGGATCCGCGCCGCGGCGCCGCGGACGCCCGGCCCCCAGACGCTGATCCACGGCGACCTCTTCCGCGACAACGTGCTCTGGCAGGCCGGCGAGATCTCGGCGCTGCTCGACTTCGAGAGCGCCTCGCGCGGGAGCGCCGCCTTCGACCTCGCCGTCACGATGCTGGCGTGGTGCTTCGGCGACGACCTCGACCCGGAGCTCGTGTCGGCGCTCGCCGCCGGCTACGCGTCGGTGCGGCCGCTCTCAACCGAGGAGCGCGACCGTTTCTTCCACGAGAGCGTGATCGCCGCGCTGAGGTTCTCCATCACACGCATCACCGATTTCGAGCTCCGCCCGAAGGGCAGCGGCGTCTACAAGGACTTCCGGCGCTTCCTTGCGCGGCAGCGGACGCTCGAGCGCCTCGGCCCGCAGGGGCTCCTCGCTCTGCTCGGCGCCTGATCCGCGTCCGACGCACGCCCGGGCCCACGTCTGGCTCACGCCTATCTCGCGTCTGGCGTCGCTGGCGTCCTCTGGCGTCCTCTGGCGTCCTCTGGCGTCTGATTCAGATGTGAGCGGAGGTCGCCTGTGATTTTGCGTTAAGTTCGCGGCGCCGGGCGCTGGTGGCGTTGCGCGGCCCCGGCCCGACCGTTACCTTCGCCGGATGGCACAGGTCGGAACGCTCGATTTCAAGGGCTTCATCGAGAGACGCAAGGGCCAGCGCGCGGGCGGCGGGGACGGCGCTGGCAACGCGTATGCCTACGTGTCCGATAAGAACACGCGGCTCGCCTTCGAGAAGATGCGTCCTGTCGAGCTCGCCGTGACCGCCGCGGTCCGGCTGTTCAAGACGGTCGGCAAGAACGAGCTGCTCGGCCACGCCGTCAAGGTCGGCCCCGCGCAGTTCCCGCGCGTCCACAAGCTCGCGGTCCACTGCGCCGAGACGCTCGGGATCGCGACCCCGACGATCTACATCGTCAATAGCCCCACCCTCAACGCGGCCACCTACGGCACGAACGACGACTCGTTCATCATGGTGCACTCGGCGCTTGTCGACCATTTCACCGACGACGAGCTGCTCAGCGTCATCGGCCACGAGTGCGGCCACATCCACAACAGCCACGTGGTCTACCTGACCGCGATGCACTACCTGACGCGGATGGCGTCGGTCTTCGTGAAGTGGATCGTCGGGCCGGCGATGCTCGCGCTCTCCGGCTGGTCGCGCCGGGCCGAGGTCACCTGCGACCGCGCCGGGCTGCTCTGCGCGAAGAGCCTCGACGTCTCGACGCGCGCGCTCACAAAGCTCGCGCTCGGCTCGACCAAGCTGTACGAGGAGCTCAACCTCGAGGCGTTCATCGCCCAGCACGAGGAGGGCAAGGGCGGCGTCGGCAGGTTCGCCGAGTTCACGGCGAGCCACCCGTGGCTGCCGAAGCGCGTCCTGGCGCTCCGGGCCTTCGCCGAGAGCGAGCTTTACAAGCGCCACGCCGGGCTCGGCGCGAGCGGCCTCTCCATGGAGGAGGTCGACGAGAAGGTGCACGAAGTCATCAAGATCTGGGGCTGAGGGGCTCCTGGCTCTGACCAAGGCCGAGGTAGAACGCACATGCTCGAATCCTTCCACAGCCGCAAAGACGACGTGACCGGGGCGCTCAGGGATCTCGTGGCGTTCGCCGAGACCCTCGGCGCCAAGAGCGTCGCGGCGCGCATCACGAACGATCTCGTGAAGAAGCTCGACGCCGATCGGTTCCACCTCGTCGTGGTCGGCGAGTTCAACCACGGCAAGACGACGTTCGTGAACGCGCTGCTCGGCGCCTCGATCCTCCCCGTCGGCGTGACGCCCACGACGGCGGTGATCCACCACCTCGAGTACGCGGCCGAGCCGCGGGCCGAGGTGGTCTACGCGTCGGGCGAGCGCACCGGCCTGCCGTTCGAGGACGTGCGCGCCTTCACCGTCGGCG
This sequence comes from Sorangium sp. So ce375, assembly GCF_051473855.1. Lineage (NCBI taxonomy): Bacteria > Pseudomonadati > Myxococcota > Polyangiales > Polyangiaceae > Sorangium > Sorangium sp. So ce375. Next base: position 572,603 of record NZ_CP150335.1, on the reverse strand, counting down.
GAGAGCGCTCGGCGAGCGCGGGTGAGGTGAAGTTCCTCGAGGTGGGGTACCCGGCCGAGCTCCTGCGCGAGCGCGTGGTCCTCGTCGACACCCCCGGGGTGAACGACCTCTCGCTCCAGCGGGCGGACATCACCTACAGCTACATCCCGCGGTCGGACGCCGTGCTGTTCCTCATCGACGCCGGCCAGCCGCTCAAGGAGAGCGAGCGGGTCTTCCTGCAGGAAAAGCTGCTCGGGCAGTCGCGCGACAAGATCCTGTTCGTCGTGACGAAGCGCGACATCTGGAGCCAGGACGAGGAGGTCGAGGCGCTCGCCTACATCCGGAGCGAGCTCGGGAAGCTCGTGAAATCGCCCGTGGTCTTCCCGATCTCGAGCGAGCGGGCGCTGGAGGGCGATCGGCCCGGCAGCGGGATGCCCGAGCTGCTCGATCACCTGACCCGGTTCCTCGCCGAGGAGCGGGGGCGCATCCTGCTCGACAACGCGCTCGGCGAGGGCCTCGAGTCCGCGCGCCTGCTCGGCAAGGGCGTGGACGCGCGGCGGCGGGCGACCGCCATGTCGCGCGACGAGCTCAGCCGTCGCATCGAGCTGATCGAGAAGGATCTGGCCGGCCAGTCGCGCACCATCGAGGAGCGGCGCGCCGGCATCCGCGAGGAGGTGAGCGCCATTCGGGCGTGGGTGCGCCGCGACCTGGATCGCTTCGTCGACGATGTCCTCCGGCAGCTGCCGGCGATCATCGACGAGGCCCACACCGACGAGATCAAGGTCTACCTCGGGGCGTTCCTGGAGCGCACCTTCGCCGAGTGGGCGCAGGCGGAGACGAAGGAGATCGCCACGGCGCTCGAGGCGCTCGCCGAGAAGACGATCGCGCTCGTGCGCGAGGACGCGCACGACGTGGCGAGGCGGGTCAGCGAGGCGCTCGGGGGCGACGTGAAGACGCCGAACGTCGAGGTGGACACGTTCGGCTACGATGTCGGCGTCTTCGCCCTCTTCACCATCGGCCTCGGCGTGATGTTCACGAACGCCCTGCTCGGCGGGATCCTGGCGCTCGCGGCGCCTGTCCTGGCCGTGTACGTGAAGGAGAAGGTCGAGGCCGAGACCCGCAAGAAGGCGAAGGAGATGGCGCCGCTCGCGCTGCGCGAGGCCGCCACCCGGATCGGGCCGAAGCTCGACGAGATGATCCAGGAGTTCGCGAGCCGGCTCGACGCGTGGGTGGTCACGGCCGGCCAGGAGCTGCACCGCGAGGTCATCGAGGTCCTCAAGGCGGCGCGCGAGGAGCGGGTCCGCTCCGAGCCGAGCAGCGAGAGCCAGCTCCAGGCGTGCGACGCCCAGGCCGAGGCGCTCCAGGCGCTGATCTCGCGCCTGGAGGGGCTGCGGAGCGCGCTCTGGACCGTCGAGAACGGCGAGAGCAGGCTGATCCCTCCGCCCGTGTCCAGCGTGCCCAACGCGCCCGGCGGCTCGGCCTGAGCGAGGCGCACGCCTCCTGACAAGGGAGGAGGTGCTGCCCGGCCCGGTCTCCCGGCCATGCGCCGTGGCCATATCCAATCGTCGGGCGCTCATGCGAGAATGCGGCTGTGCAGCTCGACTTCGCAGCCCGTGAAGTGACGATCAAGCTCGTCTATTACGGCCCGGCGCTCAGCGGCAAGACGACGAACCTCGTCTCGCTGCACGGCCTCGCCGGGTCAGACGCTCGCGGACGGCTGATGACGCTCGAGACGCAGGACGATCGCACGCTGTTCTTCGATCTCCTGCCGCTCACCTTCCGCGCGAAGGACGGCGACGTCTCGCTCCGCATCAAGCTGTTCACCGTGCCCGGCCAGCCGATGCACGCCGCCACGCGGCGGCTCGTGCTCCAGGGCGCGGACGGGGTCGCGCTGATCGCCGACTCGCAGATCTCCGAGACGCAGCGCAACGCCGAGGCGTTCTTCGACCTCCGCCAGAACCTGCGGGAGAACGGCCTCGATCTCGCGAGGATGCCGCTCGTCATCCAGTTCAACAAGCGCGACCTCCCCGACATAAGGAGCGACGAGGAGCTGGCGCGGCTCGCCGCGCGGGGCAAGGAGCCGGTGTACAAGGCCGTCGCGACCCGCGGCATGGGCACGGTGGAGACGCTCATGGGTCTGCTCCACCTCACGTGGGAGACGCTCGATCAGACGCACCAGCTCTCGAAGCGTCTGTCGATCAGCGGCGAGGAGCTCCTGAACAGCGCGGCGCGCCAGCTCGGGGTGACGAGCTCGGTGAACGACCTCCTGGCCAGGCGAATGGGCGGCAGCCTCGAGAAGAGCTCCCGGATCGTTCCATGAGGCCCGACGCCCACAAGGGGACGCCGGCGGATTTCGGCCTCGACGACGAGGATCTCCTCAGCATGCCGGGCTCCGCGCCGATACCGTCGGCCCGCGTCGCGGACGGGCCCGTCTCGTCGAAGCGCGACGGCGCGCCGGGCGCGCCCGAGCCCTCGACGCTGCCTCCCCCCGCGGCGGCGCCGGTGGTCGACCTGGTCGGCATCGGCCCGCTCTCGCTCGAAGATCTCGTGGATCGCCAGGCCCTCGGAGAGATGGCGGCGTCGTTCCACGAGCTGTTCGGCCTGCCGATCCGGATCCAGTCGATCAACGGCGTGACGCTCGCGGAGTCGGGCGCGCTCGCGCCGCTCCCGCCGCTCGGCGGCCCGGCCGCCGACGAGCAGGAAGGCCGGCGGCCCAGCGCGGCGCCGGTGGGTCGGACGGCCAAGCGCGGCACCGAGGTCGCGGATCCCCGCTTCCAGGGCGCGCGTTACCAGGTGTTCCCGATCGAGTACGACGGGCGTGCGATCGGCCGATCGATCCTGGGCCCGTACCTCCCCGACGGCCTCGAGGAGCCCCCTGCCGCGCCGATCGAGGCGGCGGCCCAGCTCGATCTCGCGCCTTCGGCGGAGGGGCGGCCGCGGATGCCGCGGCTCCGGCCGGAGCGGCTCGGCGCGATCGCCGACCACCTCCGCGCGGTCCTCGATCTGATCCTGTTCAGCGGGCACAAGTCGCTCCTCACGTCGACGATGCACGTCGCGTCGATCCGCGAGAGCTTCCGTGAGCTGTCGCAGAAGAACGCCGAGCTGGAGCAGGCGTACGAGCGGCTGAAGGAGCTCGACCGGCTCAAGTCGAACTTCCTGGCCACCGTGTCGCACGAGCTCCGGACCCCGCTCACGTCGATCATGGGGTACAGCGAGATGCTCGCCGAGGGCATCGGCGGGCCTCTCACCGATGAGCAACGCGAGTTCATCGACACGATCCGGTCGAAGAGCGAGCAGCTGCTCGGCCTCATCATGAGCCTCCTGGATCTCTCGAAGCTGGAGAGCGGCACGTTGATCGTGCATCGCACCGAGGTGGCCGTCGGCCCGGTGCTCGTCGAGGCGGCGTCGACCATCGCGCCTGCCGCCTCGAAGAAGGGCGTCGAGCTCCGGATCCAGGCCGAGGACGATCTCCCGCCGGTGCTGGGGGACGGCGACCGGCTGCGGCAGGTGTTCATCAACCTCGTCGAGAACGCGGTGAAGTTCACCGAGGCGGGGGGCGAGGTGATGCTCGTCGCGCGCGCCGTGAGCGAGGACATGGACGACCTCCCCGGGCTGGTGCTCGTCGCGCCCCTGCAGCAGGCGGTCGAGATCCGCGTCGTGGACACGGGCATCGGCATCCCTGCCGGCGAGCGGCTGAAGGTGTTCGACCCGTTCTATCAGATCGATCAGAGCTCGACCCGGGAGCACGGCGGCACGGGGCTCGGCCTCTCGATCGTCAAGCGGCTGGTCGAGGCGCACAGCGGCACGGTCCGGATCGAGCCGAACGAGCCGCGCGGCACCGTGTTCGTGGTCAAGCTGCCCACGGTCGCCGGCTCTCCGGCGAACAGCGTCCTCCCGCCCATCTTCCAATGAGCGGGCGCTCCGAGTGGAAGCGCATCGACATGCTGCGCGCCGTGCTCGGGGGCGCGGCGGGCGATCATGTGCTCTGCGGCATCGGCGATGACGCCGCGATCCTCGCGCCCGCGGCCCCGCGGGGCGGGGCCCCCCCGGGCGCCGCGGAGCCGCTCGTCTGGACGATCGACAGCGCCGTCGAGGGCGTGCACTTCCGTCGCGATCTCCTGGGCTTCGAGGATCTCGGTTACCGCGCGACGATGGCTGCGGCGAGCGACCTCGCGGCGATGGGGGCGCGCCCGGTCGGCCTGCTCGCGGCGCTGGTGCTCCCCCCGAGCGTGACCGACGACGAGCTCGGCGCGCTGGCGAGGGGTCAGCGCGCCGCGTGCGACGAGATCGGCACGGCGGTCATCGGCGGGAACCTCTCGCGCGGCGGCGAGATCTCGATCACCACGACGGCGCTCGGCGTCGCGGCGCACCCGCTCAGGCGCGACGGCGCGCGGCCTGGCGACGCGCTCGCGGTGGCGGGGCCTGTCGGCCTCGCCGCGGCCGGGTTTGCGCTGCTCGACCGCGGCATCGCACCGGCCGGCGCCGCGGCCGAGCTGGCGATCCGGGCGTTTCGCCGGCCGGTGGCGCGCATCGACGCGGGCCTCCGCGCGGCCGCGCGCGCCCGCGCGGCGATCGACGTCTCCGACGGCCTCGTCGCGGACGTGGCGCACCTCGCGCGCGCGAGCGGCGTGCGTGTGTTGCTCCATCCCGCGGCGCTCGTGAGCGCCGCGCTCCGCGACGCCGCCGCGCTGCTCGGCGCGGACGCGCTGGATCTCGCGCTGTATGGCGGCGAGGACTACGCGGTCGTCGTCGCGGGCCCGGATGTCGGGGAGCTCGCCGGCTTCGTGGCGATCGGCCGCTGCGCGCCGCGCGAGGAGGGCGCGAGCGACGTGGCGTTGCTCGGACCGGACGGGCAGCTCACGGCCCTCGCGGCGCGGGGGTACGACCACTTCGCGTGAGCCCCAGCGCCGGTGATGCCGACCGGCCCGAGCGATTCCCCTGATCCGTGATCGCGACCTGGCTCAGTTGCACTCGGCGGGCGGCGTGGTCCCTGCGAGGCTCGCCCGGATCTGGATGAGCGCCTTGGCGCGCGGGGTTTTCCCGCTCTTCACGAGCTTCTCGATCCCTGCGCAGAGGTGGGATGCCGTCGCCGCCTTCGACTTGGCTTCCGGCGACTTCCCCGACTTGGTGGCGACCGCGTGGAGCGCAACGCAGCAAGGCTGGATGGAGGCCCCTCCTCCGCGCGCCGCCGCTGTCCCCGTCGCCCCCTCGGCGCCGGCCGCCCCCGCATCGGCCGCCGCCGCAGGCGCCGCGGCCTCCGCCGCCGCGGGCTCCTGAGCCGCCGCGGGCTCCTGAGCCGCCGCTGGCTCCTGCGTTGCCGCGCCCGTCGGCGTTGCAGCGGGCACCGGATCGGCGGCGACGGGCGCGACCGTCGGTGTGGGCGCGGGGATCGTCTCCGGCTCTGCTTCCTCTTTCCGGCAGGAGCTCGACAGGATGCTGCAAAGGAGAGCGACGAAGGTGATGGACGACCGCGACCGGATCATGCCCCGTCTTCTACAAAGCTTCTCTGGGCGCATCCATACGGCCTGCCGAGTACAAGCTCGTACGGCCGCCCCCGCCCCCACGCCCGACGATCGCAGCACCGATCGCCCACCCCTTCCCCCCCGAGTCGGCGGGGGTGGGGGTGACGAGGGAGGGGCCGGCGGGGGAGGGCCCCACGAACCCGAGCGCCGGCCCGCGGCGCAGCGAAGCCTTCCAGCTCTCGCTCCCCCGTTCATGAGGCAATAGCCACCAAAAGGCGCGAGTTCGTGGGAGGGCCCCCCGCCGGCCCCTCCCTCGTCACCCCCACCCCCGCCCGTCGCTTCAGCTGCAACCCATGCTGTTGCCGCAGTTGAGGCACTTGTAGCAGGCCCCGTTGCGCACGGTGATGTGCCCGCAGCCGTCGCAGACCGGCGCGTCGCCCATCATGTCCTCGAGCTGCGCGTCGAGCGCGCTCGCCGTCCGCCCCCCGCCCTCGACCAGCGCGGCCGCGGCCGGCGCGGTTTGCGAGAACGACGCCACGCCGCTCTCCTGCGCCCGCGACTCGACCGGGTCTTCCATGGCCGAGGTGACCGGCTGGACGTGGGCGAGGTCGTAGCGGTTCAGGTACTCGACCCCGAGCACGCGGAAGAGGTAGTCCACGATCGAGGTCGAGAACTTCACGTAGTCGTGCCCCTCGACCACGCCCTGCGGCTCGAAGCGGGTGAAGGTGTACTGCTCGACGAAGGTCTCGAGCGGCACGCCGTACTGGAGCCCGATCGACACCGCCATCGCGAAGCAGTTCATCATCGAGCGGAACGCGGCACCCTCCTTGTGGAGGTCGATGAAGATCTCGCCGAGCGTCCCGTCGTCGTACTCGCCGGTGCGGAGGTAGATCTTGTGCCCGCCGACGCGCGCCTCCTGCGTGAAGCCCTTGCGCTTCCTGGGCAGGCGGAACCGCTCGGGCGCCGCCGCCGAGGGCGAGCGCGGGCGCGCCTGGCTGGCCAGCGCGGTCGCGGTCTGGACGATGGGCGCGGCGCTCTCGGCCTTGTCGGCCTTGCCCTTGGCGTCCTTGCTCTCGCTCGAGCTCGAGGTCGACGAGAGCGGCTGCGACGCCTTGCAGCCGTCGCGGTAGAGCGCGACCGCCTTCAGCCCGAGGCGCCACCCCTCCTCGTAGATCCGCTGCACCTCCTCGACCGTCGCGTCGTTCGGCAGGTTCACGGTCTTCGAGATGGCGCCGGACAGGAACGGCTGCGCGGCCGCCATCATGCGGACGTGCGCCATCGGCGCGAGGTACCGCCGGCCCTTCTTGCCGCAGCGGTTCGCGCAGTCGAACACCGCGTAGTGCTCCTCGCGCAGGTGCGGCGCCCCCTCGACGGTCATGCGGCCGATGATCGTCTCGTTCGCCTCCTCGATCTCCGCCGCCGAGAAGCCGAGGTGCTGGAGCAGCGAGAAGCCGAAGCGCGCCCGCGACTCCTTGGAGACGCCGAGCCTGTCATAGGCCTCCTCGCCGAGGATCCAGGGACCGAACGCGAGATCCAGATCGAAGACGCCGGGGATTGCGGCCTCGATCTTCGCGAGGTCGTCGCTCGTGAGCCCCCGCGCCTTGAGCGACGCCCGGTTCACGTGCGGCGCCGCCAGGAGCGTGTTCGTGCCGGAGACGTAGGCGACGATCTCCTGCACCTCGGCCTCGGGGTAGCCGAGCCGCCGGAGCGCCTCGGGTACGGACTGGTTCACGATCTTGAAGTAGCCGCCGCCGGCGAGCTTCTTGAACTTCACGAGCGAGAAGTCGGGCTCGATGCCCGTCGTGTCGCAATCCATCAGGAGGCCGATGGTGCCGGTCGGGGCGAGCACGGTCGCCTGAGCGTTGCGGTAGCCGTGCTCCTGCCCGATCCGGACCGCCTCGTCCCAGTCGGCGCACGCCGCCCGCCAGAGCGACTCCGGGCAGCGGTCGCGATCGATCGCGTAGGCGGCGTCGCGGTGCATGCCCATCACCCGGAGCATCGGCTCGCGGTTCCTGGCGAAGCCGGCGAACGGCCCCTTCGCGGCGGCCATCTCCGCCGAGACCCGGTAGGCGTGGCCGCAGAGGATCGAGGTGAGCGCGCCCGCGACCGAGCGCCCGTGATCGGAGTCGTACGGGATACCCTGCAGCATGAGCAGGGTGCCGAGGTTGGCGTAACCGAGCCCGAGCGGGCGGTAGTCGTGCGAGTTCTTCGCGATGCCGCGCGTCGGGTACGCCGAGAAGTCGACGAGGATCTCCTGCGCGACGAAGAACACCCGCACCGCGTGGCGGTAGCCCTCGATGTCGAACGAGCCGTCCTCGCGGAGGAACTTTGTGAGGTTCAGGCTCGCCAGGTTGCAGGCCGAGTCGTCGAGGAACATGTACTCCGAGCACGGGTTCGAGGCGTTGATGCGCGCCGTGTTCGGGCAGGTGTGCCAGCGGTTGATGGTCGTGTCGTACTGCACGCCCGGATCGGCGCAGCCCCACGCGGCCTCGGCGATCTGACGCCAGAGATCCTTGGCGCTCAGCGTGTCGACGACCTCGCCGGTCGTCCGGGAGCGCGTCTCCCACGCCGCGCCCGTCGCCGCCGCGCGCATGAACTCGTCGCTCACGCGCACGGAGTTGTTCGAGTTCTGTCCGCTCACCGTGTGGTACGCCTCGCCGTTGAAGTCGGAGGGGTACCCGGCGCCGATGAGCGCCATCGCCTTCTTCTCCTCGCGGACCTTCCACTGGATGAAGTCGACGATCTCCGGGTGGTCCATGTCGAGGCAGACCATCTTCGCGGCGCGCCGCGTCGTACCGCCGCTCTTCGTCGCGCCGGCGGCGCGGTCGAACACCTCGAGGAAGCTCATGAGCCCCGAGCTCGTCCCGCCGCCCGAGAGCTTCTCCTGCTTGCCGCGGATCGCGCTGAAGTTCGTCCCCGTCCCCGACCCGTACTTGAACAGCCGGGCCTCGCTCTTCACGAGGTCGTAGATGCTCATCAGGTCGTCCTGGACCGCCTGGATGAAGCACGCGGAGCACTGCGGCCGCTCGTACGCGTTCCGGGTCTCGACGATGTCGTCGACCGCGCCCGCCGCGCCCGCGCGCTGCGCGGCCCCCTTTCCGTTGGCGCTCCCGTTCCCCGCGTCGGCCGAGGCCTCGTTCCAGGCGTAGTTGCCGCCCGACCCCTCGATGCCGTAGCGGTGGTAGAGCCCGCAGTTGAACCAGACGGGCGAGTTGAACGCGCCGTACTGGTGGACGAGCAGGTAAGCGAGCTCCGACTCGAAGGTGTCGGCGTCCTTCGTCGAGGCGAAATAGCCACCGAAGTGCTCACCCGCCTCGCGGATCGTGCGCGCCAGCCGGTGCACGACCTGGCGGACGCTCGTCTCGCCGAGCTCCTTCTTGCCGTGGATCCCCGCCTTGCGGAAGTACTTGGAGACGACGATGTCGGTCGCTAGTTGCGACCAGCCGGCGGGGATCTCGGCCCCTTCCATCTTGAAGACGACCGACCCGTCGGGGTTGGTGATGACGCTCGATCGGCGCTCCCAGGTGACCTCGTCGAGCGGATCCGCGGCTCGGTGCGTGAACCGCCGGTCGAACCCGAGCCCGCGGGGGCGCGAGGCCCCTTTCTTGGCGCCCTTCTTCGCGGCTGCGCCGTTGACCTCCGCCTTGGCGGCCCCACCGGTCACCGGACGGGCCCCCCCATCTTCCTTCGTCCGTGCCGTCATCTTGCCGTTCCCGGCGGGGAGCTTACCGCCGTCACCCACAACTGCCGACTGGGCCATTTCCAAGTCCTCCTGTGAACCACCGCACCTGGCGGTGACCCGGGTCCTACCGAAAGCACAAAGAGTTCCCTGGAGAACGACGAGGCCACATCGCCTCGATCTCCACAGGGTCTCGTCGCTTCTCCCCTACTACCTGCTCAAACGTTCCGGCTTACCACCAGTGAGCAAAGTTTCAGGTGCCATGCCTGAAAGGCGTGCGCTGACATGCGGGAGCGCCTGACCGCCTGCTATCCAAACTCGTGAACGGCCCGTGCGTCAAGGAGAACCGCTACAGGTTGGGATCTGCGCCCGAACAGGGCCCACATATAGGGTCCCTCCGCCCGGTACGGGATTTCTAGCGATCCGTGATCAGTTCTGAACAGGTGCTACCCACCGGGCGCACAGATTTCGCACAGCTTTTCCCGCGATAAAAAATCGGCGGGGCCCCGGCACGCGCACCCCCTCCGCCCGGCCGTCGCCCTCTAGTCGACGTCGTCTGCCTCCGCGCAGTACGCGAGCACCCGCTCCCCTTCGCAGTGGATCGCGAGCGCCACCTCCCGCGCGATCCCTCGCAGCCCGACGAGCTCGAGCAGCGTGGGCACAGGCGCCGGCAACAGCGGTGGAGGTGGGATGTACCGCGACGCGCGCACGATCGCCGGCTCGATGGCGGCGGCCTTCGGACCGATCATCTGGCGCAGCTCGTGGAGCGCCCGCTCGAAGCCGCCGAGCATGTCGACGAGGCCGCGCGCCTGCGCCTCGGCGCCGCTGTAGACGCGCCCCTGCGCGAGCGGCTCGATCTCCTCGACCGGGCGGCGGCGGCCGCGGGCGACGACGCGGAGGAACGCCGAGTAGATCGCGTCGAGCTCGCGCTCCACGACCGCCCGCTCCCCCGGGTCGAGCTTGCGCGACGGCGAGAACAGGTCGGCCCGCGCGCCGCGCTTCACGACGTCGGTCGAGACGCCGAGGCGCTCGAGCAGCGGACCGAGCGCGAAGCGCGCCGACACCACGCCGATGCTCCCCGTGATCGTCTGCGGCTGCGCGACGATGGCGTGCGCGGCCGCCGCCACGTAGTAGCCGCCGCTCGCCGCCACGTTCGACAGGCACGCCACGACCGGCTTCACCTCGGCGAGGCGGGTGACCTCGTGGTGGATCCTGTCCGACGCGAGCGCCGAGCCGCCCGGCGAGTCGATGTGGAGGATGACCCCCTGGACGCGCGGGTTCTGCCGCGCCGCGCGCAGGCTCGCGACGAGCCGCTCCTCGCTGGCCAGCGACGCGCCCCGGAAGTGCGCGCGGCTGACGATCGCGCCGTGCACCTCGACGACGCCGAGAATGGGCCGCGGCCACACGGGCGTCAGCGAGAGCGCGCGCCGCGCGCCCAGGTACCGGCCCGCCGACACGAGGCGGGTCTTCGCGTGCCGCGCAGCAGCGCGAGCCCCCTCGTCCGACGCGCCGCCGGGGCCGACCTCGGCGCGGCGCGGCGCCGCGGTCGCGCAGGGGAGCGACCCCGTCGCGAGCATGTGCTCGAGCTCATCCTCGTACGCGACCGCGTCGACGATGCCCCGCGCTACCGCCTGCTGCGCGCCGTAGGGGGCCTCGTCGATCCACCGCGCGGCCGTCTCGCGGTCGACGCGGCGCCCCTGGGCGAGCGCCGCGGTCAGGTCGCCGAGGCGCCCGTCGAGCAGGGCGCCCACCTGCTCGCGCTGCGCGGCGCTCATCGTGTCCCGCACGAGCACCTCGCCGGCGTTCTTGTACATCCCCTTCGCGAACACCTCGGGCTCGACGCCGACCTGCTCCAGCGCGCGGCGCACGTAGCGGCCCTCCACCGCGAACCCGAGCGGCGACACCAGCGTCTCGGGACCGACGACGACCGCCCGCGCGGCCGAGGCGAGCAGGAGCATCGTTGTGTCGGCGCCCATCGGCAGGTACGCGACGAGGTCCTTGCCCCCGGCCCGGATCTCGAGGAGCGCGTCCCGCAGCGAGGCCACCACCGCCGGCCCCGCATGGACCGACCGCATCCGGAGGAGCAGCCCCGCCGGCCGCGGATCCCTCATCAGGTGCTTGCCGAGCTCCCGGACGCGCTCCACCGAGAGCGGAGCCCGCTTCCTGCGGCGCCACGGGAGCGCGATGCGGACCCGGGGAGGCTGAAGATCGACCACCTGGCCGTCGATTTCGAGGACGACGTACCCGCCCTTGGGTGCAGCAAACGCCCAGCGGAGCGCGCTTACGGGGAGCAGCAGCAGGCGGAGGAGATTGACGAGCAGGGCAGCGATCACCGGTGGCTCCTCGGAATCTAGGGAAAGGCGGCGCAGCGTCCGCCGACGTCATGGTGCGGCGGGGGGAGTCAGGGTGTGCAGGAACCGGTCCGCGTGGCCCGAGCTCCGGGAATGAGGTCGGCGCCGTCCGGCTTCGCCCCGGCGCTGAAACTGGAAAGAGAGAGCGTGACGCAAGGGGCCACCCTGTGGCTACACTGTCGCTCCAAGTTTCGAAGGGGACGGCGAGCCGATGTGGGTTACGTCTTGGAGACGCCGTCCTCTCTCTTCCAGACCAGCTCAGCAAGCCGCGGGCCGTAGGCCTCCGGCGCCCTGGGTGGCAGACCCCCTTCACCGAACGTGCATCCCGAGCAGAGCGCCCCCGCCCCGAGCCAGCTCCCCCTCCCAGCGCCGTCCACCCTGCGGCTCGTGCCTCTCGGAGGGCTCGGCGAGGTCGGGATGAACTGCCTCGCGCTCCAGCAGGCGGATGGGCTGCTGCTCATCGACTGCGGGGTGACGTTCCCGAGCACGGACCTCGGCGTCGACGTTTACCACCCGCGCTTCGATCACGTGCTCGCGCTCCGCGACCAGGTGCGCGGCATCGTGCTGACGCACGGCCACGAGGACCACATCGGCGGGTTGCCGTTCCTCCTGCGTCACCTCGACGTCCCCGTCTGGGGCCCGCCGCACGCGCTGGAGCTTGTGCGCTACCGGCTCGCGGAGCACGCCCTCGAGGACAAGGCGCGGCTCCTGCCGACGCAGGTCGGGCGCGAGGTCGCGATCGGCGGCTTCGTCGTGGAGCCGCTGCGGGTGACACACTCGATCGTCGACGCCACGGCGCTCGCGATCCACACGGCCGCGGGGCTCGTCGTCCATACCGGGGACTTCAAGCTGGACCCGACGCCGCTCGACGGCGAGCCGACCGACGAGGCGCGCTTCCGCGCGCTCGGCGACGCCGGGGTCCGGCTGCTCCTGTCGGACAGCACCAACGTGGACTCCCCCGGCGAGGCGGGGAGCGAGCGCGCCGTCGCCCACGCGCTGGCGGAGCTCGTCGAGACCGCGCCGGCGCGCGTCGTGGTCGGCGTCTTCGCCTCGAACGTCCAGCGCCTGCTCGCCCTCGGTCAGGCCGCCGTCCGCGCGCGCCGCAAGATCTGCCTGCTCGGCCGCAGCGTGCAGACGCACGTGCGCGCCGCGCAGGCCGTGGGCAGGCTCCCGTGGCCGAGCGACCTGCTCGTCCCGCCCGAGGTCGCCTCCTCGATGCCGCGCGAGCGGATCCTCGTCATCGCCAGCGGCACGCAGGCCGAGCGGGCCTCCACGCTGACCCGGTTCGCGTCGGGGACGCACCCGCTCCTGCGCCTCGAAGAGGGGGATCGGGTCGTGCTCTCGAGCCGCGTCATCCCTGGCAACGATCGCCCGGTCGTCGATATGATGGCCGGGTTGCTCCGCCTCGGCGTCGAGCTCGTGACGTGGTCGACGGATCGGCGCGTCCACGCGAGCGGGCACGCGCACCGGACGGAGCAGGCGCGCATGATCGACCTCACCCAGCCGCGCAGCTTCCTCCCCGTTCACGGCGCGCTGCACCACCTGACGCGGCACGCGGAGCTCGCGCGGGAGCGCGGCGTGGCCGAGGTGCTCGTCGCCGAGAACGGCCACGTCGTCGAGATCGGCAAGACGCAGCCGCTCGGCCGGAGCGGCCGGGCCGTCACCGGCCGGGTGGCGACGGCGGGCGGCGAGGAGCTCGGGGAGGAGGTCCTCCGGGAGCGAGCGAACCTCGGTCGCTCCGGCGTGGCCTTCGTGTCGCTGGTCGTCGATGTGCACGGCGCCCTCGCGGCGCCGCCGCAGGTCCTCGCCCGCGGGGTCATCGGGGAGCTCGAGGGGGGCGCGCTGAGGGCCGCGGCGCGCGCGGTCGCGCAGGCGGTGAACGACTGCGAGCCGCGCGCGCGGCGCCGCGACAACGACATCATCGAGATCGCCCGGCTCGCGGCGCGCCGGACGCTCGAGGCGAAGCTCGGGAGGCGCCCGCTGGTGACGGTGGCGCTCACGCGCCTGTGACGCCGATCGAGGGGAGCCCGCCGCCCTCGGGCGTCGATGGCGCCGGGGCCGGCGACGGCGCGAGGCCCTCCGCGCGAGATTTCCTGGGTCCGGTGCTGCTCTCCCACATCGAGCGCGTGCGCGCCGATGCGCGGCGCGTCGTCGCGGCGAGCGAGCAGGGCGAGAGCGCGGAGCCGGACGCGGAAGCGGTGCACGACTTCCGGGTCTCTCTTCGCAGGCTCCGCACGCTGCTCAAGCCGGCGCGGCGCATCTACGGCAGGAGGCGGCTCCGCCCCGTGGCCGACGGGCTCCGGGAGTTCGCGCGAGCCACCGGCACGCTGCGCGACGAGGAGGTGCTGCGAGAGACGCTCACCGCGCTCGACCTGGACGAGGCGGCGCGGGCCGCCATCGCCGAATGGATCGCGCGGCGCGCGCGCCGCGAGCACGAGGCGAGGGCCCACATCGTCGAGCTGCTCCGGCAGGATCGCCCGGACGACACGGGCGCAACACGGGCCGATGCGCCGGCGGGCAACCCGGGTACGGCGCAGGACGACGCGAAGGCGACGGGCGAGCGGCTCCGGCTGGAGCCTCACCTCGCGCGCCTCGAGCGGCGCATCTCGAGAAAGAGAGCGAGGAAGCGCAGCGCCGAGGCGCTCGCGCGGCGAGCGATCGGCGATGCCCTGGACGACGTGCGCGCGCTCGCTGCAAGCGACCCGGGCGATGGCGCGGGCATGCACGCGCTCCGGATCCGCTTCAAGCGGCTGCGCTACTCCGCGGAGACGTTCTCGCCGCTCTTCGGAGAGCGCGCCGAGCGGATCGCCAAATCCGCATCGCGGATGCAGCGCCGCCTCGGTCAGCTGCACGACGTCGACGAGGCGCTCGGGCAAATGAAGAGAGCAGAGGAGCTGCCGCCCGACGAGCGCGCGGCCGTCGTCGACGCGCTCGCTGCAGAGCGGGCGCGGCTCGCTCACAAGACGACGGAGGAGCTCGCGCGGGAGCTCGAGACGCTCACATCGCTCTGGTCGGACGATCCCGGCGCGCTCCCGAGCGGTTGACGCAGCGCACGGGGCGCGGCGCAGCAAGGAGCGCCGCAGCAAGCGCGCTGCGGACGGGGGCGGATGCGCACGCGCACGTTGAACCGCCGGCCGCAGAGCTCGGCGTGCGGGCGGCGCTTCGTGATACCGTCGGTGGGGCTCCTTCGAACCGAGGCGAAGCCCGCCGATCCCGGAGGTCGTGTTGCGCCGCTCTGCCTTCCAAAGCGTCACCGCGCTCGTCGCTCTCCTCGCGGCGAGCGCATGCACCCAGGACTTCGACCAGTTCGATCCCGAGCTCTTCCCGGGGTCGTCCGGGACCGGCTCCGGCGGCGCCGGCAGCTCCAGCGGAGCTGACAGCGGCGGAGGCGGCCAGACGACGGCCGGGAGCACCACGAGCGGCGGCAGCGACGGCGCCGAGCGGTGCACCAACGGCGAAGATGACGACGGCGACGGCGCCGTCGACTGCGCCGATGACGACTGCGGCGGGTTCGCCTGCGTCGCCGTCCCCGATGGCTGGCAAGGGCCCGGCGTCCTCTACGCGGGCCCCGCGGCCGCGGACATCGCCTGCCCCGAGGGCTTCTCCGAGCGGATGGACGTGGGCGGCCGCGATCCCCTCGACGAGCCCGCCACCTGCACCCCGTGCACGTGCGGCGCGCCGACCGTCACGTGCGAGGATCCCGTGATCACGCTGTACGGGCAGGACGCGTGTGACGGGCTGGCCGTACCGCTGCCTGTTCCAGCGAATCGGTGCACCAGCACGGAGGATGTGTCTGGTCTCCCTCTCGACAGCTACAGCGGCGAGGCGCCCGGCGTCGACTCGGCGGCGTGCCCCGCGTCGGGCGGCGCGGCGACCGTGCCTCCGCCGCGCTTCGGCACCGAGGGGCTCGTGTGCGCCGCCGCGCCGGGCACCGGCGGCTGCGCGGCGGGTGAAGCCTGCGCCCCGCGGGAGATCGACGCGCCGTTCGAGCCGGGCATCTGCGTCTGGCGCGAGGGGGACCGGCGCTGCCCCCGGGAGTTCAGCGAGCAGCACGTGTTCGCGAGCTCCGTGGTCGATGATCGCGGCTGCACGCAATGCACGTGCGACACGCGCGGCGTGAGCTGCTCGGCGACGATGACCCTCTTCAGGGATGCCGATTGCACGAGGCAGAACGGGACCGTGCCGCTCGACGGGGCATGCATCGAAGAAATACCCCAAGCCGCCGCCGTCTCGGTCAAGGTGACCGGAGCCGGCAGCTGTCAGCCGCGCGGCGGTGCCCCCACAGGGGAAGTCCAGGAAGGCGACGACAGGATCACCGTCTGCTGCACCCGCTGAACGAGCGAAGCACTGCGCTGGCCGCGCGGCGCTGAACGACGCCGCGCGGCGCTCGGCGCGCCTACTGCCGGAAGATCTCGACGCGCTCGAGGACGACGTCCTGGTTGGGCCGATCGCGCGTGGTCGCCACGTTGGCGATGCGGTTGACGATGTCCTGCCCGCTCACGACCTTGCCGAACACCGTGTGGCGGTTGTCGAGGTGCGGCGTCGGCCCGTCGGTGATGAACCACTGCGCGCCGTTCGTGTTCTTGCCGGCGTTCGCCATGGAGAGCACGCCGGGGCCGTCGTGCCGTAGCGAGGGGTTGAACTCGTCGCCGAACTTGTACCCCGGGCCGCCCGTGCCCCAGAGCGACGCCTTGTCCGGGTAGCGCGAGAGCGGGTCGCCACACTGGATCATGAACCCCGAGATCACGCGGTGAAAGCGGACGCCGTCGTAGCAGGGCGTCCCCTGCATCCCCTGGCCGCTCTTCGGATCGGTCCAGTTGATGGTGCCCATGGCCAGGCCGACGAAGTTCTTGACCGTGTTGGGGGCGCCCTCCTCCTCGAGCCGAACGGTGATGTCGCCGAGCGAGGTCTTGAGCCGGGCGTGAAGCTGGCCGGTGCCGGGCACGTTGATCTGGGGGAATTCCATCGGGCCTTCTCCTTTTCCTGGCCGCCGAGGCGGCGCCGTCAGTTCTTGGCCGCCAAGGCGGCACGGTCAGCCGAAGGAGGTGAGCCGCGGGCCCCCTCCTGCGTCCTGCTGCGGCGGTCTTATCTCATCTGGCGCCGAGGACGAGCGGCGAAATGACCTCAAGCGCGCTCGAAGAGCGTCGCGATGCCCTGGCCGACGCCGATGCACAGCGAGGCGACCCCGACCTTGGCGCCGCGCGCGCGCATCGCATGCACGAGCGTGCACGCGATGCGCGCGCCCGAGCAGCCGATCGGGTGCCCGAGCGCGATCGAGCCGCCGCGGACGTTGACGCGCGCCGGGTCGAGCTCGAGCGCGCGCGAGCACGCGAGCGCTTGCGCCGCGAACGCCTCGTTGAGCTCGAAGAGATCCACGTTGGGCGCGCGCAGCCCGGTCCGCTGGAGGAGCTTCTTCACGGCCGGGATGGGCCCCTCCCCCATGAGGTTGGGATCCACCCCCGCCGTCGCCGTCGCGATCACCCTCGCGCGCGGCGCCGCGCCCGCGGCCTGCACCGCGTCGCCCGAGGCGAGCAGGAGCGCTGCGGCGCCGTCGTTGAGGGGGGAGGAGTTGCCCGCCGTGACGGTCCCGCCCTCGCGGAAGGCGGGCTTGAGCTTCGACAGCGCCTCGAGCGAGGCGTCGGCGCGCACGCCCTCGTCGCGCTCGAACAGGACGGGATCGCCCTTCTTCTGGGGGACGAGCACGGGGACCACCTCGGCGGCGAAGCCCCCCGACTCCCAGGCGAGCGTGGCGCGCTCGTGGGACAGGAGCGCGAACCGATCCTGCTCCTCGCGGCTGATGCCGTGCTTCTTGGCCACGTTCTCGGCCGTCTCGCCCATCGATTGCAGCTCGAACCGCGCGGCCATCCTCGCGTTCGGGTAGCGCCAGCCGAGGGTCGTATCGTAGACGGTCGGCGCGCTCCGCTCGAAGCGCTCCGCCTGCTTGGGCATCGTGAACGGCGCGCGCGTCATGCTCTCGACGCCCCCCGCGATCGCGCAGTCGGCCTCGCCGGTGGCGATCATCCGCGCGGCGTCGGCCACCGCCTCGAGCCCCGAGCCGCAGAGGCGGTTCACCGTGACGCCCGGGACCTCGTAAGGGAGGCCGGCGAGCAAGGCGGCCATGCGCGCGACGTTGCGGTTGTCCTCTCCAGCCTGGTTCGTCGCGCCGAGCACGACGTGATCGAGGCGCGGCGCAAGGGAAGGATTGCGACGCACGAGCGCGTCGAGGACGTGAGCTGCGAGGTCGTCGGGGCGGACCGTCGCCAGGGCCCCGGCGTACCGGGCGATCGGGGTCCGGACAGCGTCGACGACGAAGACAGGACGCAGGGCAGCAGCCATGACGAGAGCGTAGCGTCGCCTGGTCAGCGCGCAGCGGGAGATCGCGCTTGCCCTGGAATCTCCGCCCCGCGCCGCGTGCGTCGACGTCGTGTGCGCCCGCCCGGTCACGCCCTGTCACCCCCCGCGTGAGCACAGCGGCCGCTCGGAAGATGGGCCCGAAAGAGGACCGATCAGCCCGTTCCGTCCTGCACAGGGTGAATTGTCGATGCGGGACTCAGTAGCTATCGCTGGATCCGCCCCCGCCGGAGCGACCGCCGCCGCCACCGCCGAACCCGGACCCACCGCCGCCACCGCCGAACCCGGACCCACCGCCGCCACCGCGGCCGCCGCCGCCACCTCGGAAGAGGAGCGCCTGGAGGACGATCCACAGGAACCAGCGGAAGGCGGGCGAGATGAGCGAGAGCAGGAGAAGCGCCACGATGGCGACGATCGTCACGCCGACCTTGATGAACGAGACCGGGGCGGGCGCCGGCTGGGCGCCGGGCACCGGGCGCCGTTCCCCCTCGGGCGTTCCGGCGATGAGCGTCCGGGCGATCTCGCTCGTCCCCTGATCGATGGCGTCGCGGAACCGATCCTGCCGGAGCAGCGGGTTGATGGTCTGCCGGATGATGTCGTTCGACTGAAGGTCTGTGAGCGCTCCCCCCACGCCCTTGCCCGTCTCGATCCGGACGCGCCGCTCGGACGGAGCGATCACAAGCAGGACGCCGTTGTCGGCCCCGCGCTGGCCGAGCTGCCACGTGTTGAAGGCCTCGTAGGCGACGTCCTCGATCGTCTCGCCCTCGAGGGATCCGGCCACGAATGCGACGATCTCGAACCCGGTCTCGCGACGGACGCGATCGAGCTTCGCGTCGAGATAGCGGAGCTCGGACGCGTCGAGCCGCCCGGCGGTGTCGACGACGTGCCCCGTGAGCGCCGGCGGCGTGAAGTTGGCCAGCGCCGGCCGGGCGACGAGCGCGCAGACCAGCAGGGCCGCGGCCGCGACGGCCCTGGCCAGGGCCCGCAGCCGCGCTCCGCTCATGGCGACCCGGCGCATCGCCGCGCCCCTCATCAGAACGAGACCTTCGGCGCCGACTGGACCTCGGGAGAGGCGGTGAAATAGACGCGCGGCTTGAACGGCTGGCCCGTCGCCTTGTTCACCACCTGGCCCCGGATCTTCAGGAGCTCCGCGTTGTACTCGCGCGCCGCCTGGTTGTACTCCTGGCGCGCTCGGAGGATCCGGTTCTCGATGCCCTCCAGCTGGACCTGGAGGCTGTGGAAGCCCTGGTTCGCCTTGAGATCAGGGTATTGCTCCTGCACCATGAGGAGCCGAGAGAGCGAGCCGCTGAGCTGCTCCTGCGCCTTCTGGAAGGCCTGCACCTTCTCAGGATCGGTCAGATCCTCGGCCTTGAGCTGGACGCCGGTGGCGCGGGCGCGCGCCTCGGCGACGCTCGACAGCGTCTGCTCCTCGTGCTTGGCCGACCCCTTCACGACCGCCACGAGGTTCGGGACCAGGTCGTACCGCCGCTGGAGATCCGCCTCGAGATCGGACCATTTCTGGGCCGCGATCTGATCTTTCTCGACGAGCACGTCGTAGCGCTGGCAGCCCACGACGGACGTCAGAAGGGCGAGCACCGCCAAGAAAAGGGACGCCACCGCGAGGCGCTTCCCGAATGTCGCTTTGTGAACAATCCGCATGACTGGCTCCAGGGTCGCTCGCATTGCCCGCCGGGTAGGGCGTTGCGAGGCGTTGCGCGTCGTCTTGCAAGGTCTTGCAAGACCCCGGCCCCCGGCGCTCGCGGCGGGCTGGCGTGCTGCGGCGCCCCCGCGACGTGATAGCTTTCCCTGTCGTTCCCCTCGTCAGCGCCTCGCTGCACGAGAGCTGCAGAGGGGCCACACGCGTGGCACGCCGCCACAGTCACCCATTACGATGAGCCACCGCACGCGCATCGCAGCCCATTCGCTCAGCCCTGCAGCTTATGCGCCGTATGGCGACATCCTCATGGCCTCGCCGCACGGCGAGCCCGGCAGGATTGCCAACCAGGGGACGGCGCGGCGCTTCGATCACCTCGCCGCGATCGAGAACCTCCGCCCCGGGCACGCGTCGCTGAACGTCTCGGTGTTCCGCTGCACCCCGCGCTCGAGCTTCCCGCTCCCCATCGCCCTGCTCGAGAAGCACCCCGGCTCGACCCAGGCGTTCGTGCCGATGAGCGCGCGGCGTTACCTCGTCGTGGTGGCCCTCGGCGGCGACCGGCCTGATCTCGCGACGCTCGGCGCCTTCATCGCCCACGGCGCCCAGGGCATCACCTATCGCCCCGGCGTGTGGCACCACCCCATGATCGCGCTCGACGCCGAGGCCGACTTCGTCTGCCTGGCCTGGGAGGACGGCTCTCCCGGCGACTGCGCCGTGGTCGAGTACGCGGAGGGCGAGCGCATCGCCGTCACGATCGACCCCTGACGGCCGGCCGCCCCTTTCGCCGTCGCCGATCCCGCGCTGCGCGATGGCGCGCGCCATCGCGCAGGGAGGGACCTCGGCGGCCCCGGAGAGACGGTGCCCTCCGGGCCGCGCTGCGCCTGAGCCTCCGGGCGCGCGCCGCGCTATAGAGGCGCCCCCCTCCATGCGCCGCTCGACCCCCAATTGCTCGTTCGTCGCGCAGGAGCAGCGAAGGCTGCTCGCCGCGCTCGATTCCCTCGATGTCGCCGCCGTCGCCCGCATCCTCGAGGAGTTCGTCACGGACGAGCGCAGGGCCCGGCTGCGCGGCGTCATCGCGGCGCGGCTCGACGCCGTCACCGTGGCCATGGACGCGCCGCACGATCCGCACAACGGGGCCGCCGTGCTCCGCTCCTGCGACGCGTTCGGCTTGCAGCGGCTGCACATCATCGAGCGGGCCGAGCAGTTCCTTGTCTCGAACACGGTCTCGCGCGGCTCCGAGCGCTGGGTCGACGTGCGCACGCACGCGACCACCGAGGCCGCGGTCGCCGCGCTCCGCGCCTCGGGGCACGAGCTCGTGGCGACCCACCCGGAAGGCCGGCTGACCCCGCGCGACCTCTCGAGCATCCCCCGCCTCGCGCTGGTGCTCGGCAACGAGCGCGACGGCATCCGCCCCGACCTGGCCGCCGCCTGCACCCGCGCCGTGCGCGTCCCAATGCGCGGCTTCGCGGAGAGCCTCAACGTGAGCGTCACGGCGGCGATCCTGCTCGAGCACGCGACGAACGGCCGGCCCGGCGATCTGCCGGAGCCCTACCAGATCGGGCTCTACGCGCGCGCGCTGGTGCTCACCGTCCCCCACGCGGCGGAGATCCTGGCCGCGCGGGGCATGCACCTGCCGCTGCCCCTCGGAGGACCGCCGCCTCCTCCCCCGAAGCCGCGCGGCCCCAAGCCGCGGAGGCCGCCGGCGCTGCCCACGCTGCCCACGCTCGAGACGCGCGGCGCCGGCGCCCCGCAGGAGCCCGAAGGCGGATAACATGCAGCTCCCCATGCGAAGCCCCGGTCCCTCGCGGCGCGCGCCGTGCGCCCGCCGCGACGCGATGCGCCCTTCGGCACCTCACGGCCTCCGCGCGCGCCTCGGCCGCGCGGCGATCGACGTCGCGCGCGTCGCGCGCGTCGCGGCCGCCCTCGCCCTGCTCCTCGCCGGCTGCATCGAGGTGCCGCCGCCCCCGCCCAAGCCGCCCCTCCAGCCGAAGGACATCAAGGTCTCCGAGGGCGTCGGCCTCGAGATCGCCTGCACACCGACGGGGGTCGAGCTCTGCTTCGATGCCCGCGACAACAACTGCAACGGCGTGATCGACGAGGGGTGCGGGGTCCACACGGGGATCCTCCAGTTCACGATCGCCTGGGAGGAGCCCGAGGCCGACGTCGATCTCAACGTCTATGACCCTGCGGGAGAGCTCGCCCGCGTCGGGGAGCCGACGGCGAGCGGCCTCATGAAGGACCGAGACTGCCCGCGCGTGAGCGGCGAGTGCCAGGAGCAGAACGTGGAGAACGTCTTCCTCACCGAGGGCGAGCCGGCACGGGGCCGCTACCGCGTCGTCGTGCGGCTCGACAAGCTGAACGACGCGACGGCCCCCATTCGCGTCCGCCTGAGCGCGCGGGTCGGCCAGCGCTCGTACAGCATGGCGCTCGACCTGTCTCCCTCCGCCGCGACCGAGGAAAAGAGCGTCGAGTTCACGCTCTGAGCCGCTCGCGAGGTGCGCCTCCCGCGCCCCCCGCCGCGCGAGGAGCCCTCGCGCGCACCGACGTATCCGCCCTTGCAAGAATAGAGATCCGGCGAAGGAGCTCCTCCCGCTCCCGCCGCCGCGCGGTTGACGTCCGGCAGCCCCCCACCTTAAAAGATGTGGCCATTTTACACCTGGAGATGCCCCGCGAATGAATCCCACGTGGATGCTCACATTGCTCGTCGGCCTCTTCGCCGCCTTTGCGTGGAGCGCCAACCGGCGTTGGCAGCTCCTCAAGGTCGGGCGCGGGGAAGACCGGCTCGACCGGATCGCCGAGCGCCTCAAAGGCACCTGGGAGTACGCCTTCCGGCAACGGAAGATGGGTTACTACCCGCTCGCCGGGCTGGCGCATAAGCTCATTTTCTTCGGATTCCTGGTTCTCCTGCTCCGGACGCTGATCCTGTGGGGGCGCGGCTTCGATCCGTCGTTCGATCTGTGGATCCTGGGGCACGAGCCGGTGCGGCTGCCGGGCATCGGCGCGGTGCCGCTCGGCGGCATCTACGAGTTCGTGAAGGACGTCATGGCCACGCTGGTCGTGACCGGCGCGCTCGTATTCATCTACTACCGGGCGATCAAGCGCGAGCGGCGCATGACGCTGTCGGGTGAGGGGCTCCTCATCCTCGGCATCATCCTCACGATGATGGTGAGCGACATGCTGTATGACGGCGCCTCGATGGTGCTGCACCACCGCTGGTCCACGGCGGCGTGCGGCCCCGCGGACCCGGCGCTCTGCGAGCGCGTCGCCACCGTGACGGCCCCGTTCGCGGGCGTCCCCGCGGACCCGGCGGCGATCCGCTGGCACCTGTTCCCGGCCCCCGCGGGCTCGCTGTTCGCCGTCCTCGTGAGCGGCGCAAGCCCCGGGACGCTCGTCGTGCTCGCGCACATCGGGTTCTGGACGCACGTCACGCTGGTGCTCGTGTTCCTGAACCTGCTCCCGCACTCGAAGCACTTCCACATCATCACGTCGATCCCGAACGTCTTCACGCGCAACATCGAGGCGCGCGGCCGGCTGCCGCTCGTCGCGGGCAGCGCCGAGGCGATCGGCGAGATGGTCATGAAGGCGGCCGAGGAGCCCGAGAAGGCCGACCCGGTCGGCGTCGCGCGCATCGAGGACTTCACCTGGAAGGCGATCCTCGACTTCTACACGTGCACCGAGTGCGGCCGCTGCAGCGACAACTGTCCGGCCCACAAGACGGGCAAGATCCTGAGCCCCAAGCAGCTCACCCTCGATCTGCGCGACCACCTGTACGGCCGAGAGGGCGAGTTCATCAACAGGCCGGGCGGCCCGCGGGGGGCCGCCGTCGACGGCCACGCGGCCCCGGCGAACGGTCAGGCCAGCGATGGGGCAGCGGACGGCCACGCAGCGGAGGCGGCGGAGACGCAGGAGCACGCGGAGCAGGCGGCCCCGGAGAACCCGGTCCCGGTCCCCGAGGCCGCGTACAAGCCGGTCGATCTCGTCGCGAACGTCGTCCACCCGGACGTGCTCTGGGCCTGCACGACGTGCCGGGCCTGCGAGGAGCAGTGCCCGGTGATGATCAGCTACGTCGACAAGATCGTCTCCATGCGCCGCCACCTGGTCCTCGTGAAGGGCGAGTTCCCGGCCGAGCTCGGCAATCCGTTCAACGCGATGGAGGTCAACGGCAACCCCTGGAACCTCGCGCGCATCGACCGCGGCAACTGGGCCGAGGGGCTCGAGATCCCGACCATGGCCGACAAGCCGCAGGCCCCGGTGCTCTACTGGGTCGGCTGCGCGGCGAGCTACGACGACCGGGCGAAGAAGATCGCCCGCGCGACCGCCAGGCTCCTGAAGGCCGCGGGCGTCGACTTCGCCATCCTCGGCCAGGAGGAGACCTGCACCGGCGATCCGGCGCGCCGCGCGGGCAACGAGTACCTCTTCGCGATGCTCGCCGAGCAGAACGCCGCGACCCTGAACGGCTACAAGGAGCAAGGCGGCATCCGGAAGATCGTTACGACCTGCCCCCACTGCTTCAACACGCTCGCCAACGAGTACCCCGACTTCGGCGCGAAGTTCGAGGTCGTGCACCACACCGACTTCCTGCTCGGCCTTGTCGCCGAGAAGAAGCTCGTCCCCAGCAAGCCGGTCGAGGGGAAGGTGGTCTTCCACGACTCCTGCTACCTCGGCCGCTACAACGACGTGTACGAGCAGCCGCGCGACATCCTGAAGCGCATCCCCGGCCTGCAGCTCGTCGAGGCCGAGGGGTGGAACCGGCAAAAGGGGCTCTGCTGCGGCGCCGGCGGCGCGCAGATGTGGATGGAGGAGCAGAACAAGGACCGCGTGAACGTCAAGCGGACCCTGCAGCTGCTCCAGACGGAGGCGAAGACCATCGCGACCGCCTGCCCGTTCTGCCAGACGATGATCACCGACGGCCTCAAGGATCAGTCCAAGGAGGAGTCGATCCGCCAGCTCGACGTCGTCGAGCTGCTCGAAGAGAGCTGCGCCCTCGAGCGCCCGACCGGCAGCCGCTCGGCCGCCTCCTCCCAGGACGCCGCCACCGAGGCGTCCGTCAGCGCCTAGCCCACCCAATTCCGCTGTAACTGTACGAAGAGCGGCACGTCGTGAACTCCATGACGCGCCGCTCCCACGTGTTCGCCTACATGGGCGCCCTGGAGCAGGCCTGATGATGTTCAGGCGCAGCCTTCTCGTGCGTCCCGTCTCGGCCTGAGCTAGATTCGGCCGTGCCGCCGGAGGTGGATGTGATTGAAGGCGCTCTGAAGGGGACCGCGAACCTGGACCCCTGCCCTACGCCGGAGGGGACCGCAAACGCGGATTACCGGCTCACGGGGACACTGGCTCAGCCGATTTGCGTCTCGGTCGACGCGATCGCCGACAATGCGCTGCGTGCGCGTCAAGCAGCCTCAGGCGCAACCGAGCTCCGCTGTGACGTGTGCAACGTCGCCATCACCGGAGAGCCCCACGGGCGCGGCCTCTACATGTGGTCGCGCGGCGACGAGCTCCGATTCGAAGAGCCCGCCCTGTGCTGCCTCTGCTCGGTCGCCATCGGGATGACCGCGCTGTCCTCCTGGAACGTCGAAGAAGAAGAGGGCTGATCGCGCCGATCGCCCGCTGCCTGCCGGGAGGCGTGGGCCGCGCCGCCATCCGCCGCCCGACGGAAGGATCGCCGCGCGTCAGAACGCCTCGCCGATCGCCAGGTTCACGGCGACGGGCAGCACGTCGAACAGCTTGGCCGGGCGCGGCTCGTCGTCGGGCCAGCCTTCTGCAGCTCTCTCGCGGCAGACGCCGAGCACCTGCAGGCAGGGGACGCGGTAGCCGACGTCGAAGCGCAGCGGTCCGACCGGCGTGACGTAGCGCAGCCCGAAGCCCGCCGAGAGGTGCAGGCGCTGCGCTTCCGAGCGGAAGAGCCGGTGCTCCCGGGTGACGTCGCCGGCGTCGGCGAAGAACACGGTACCGAAGCTCTCGCCGAGCGGTATCCGCAGCTCCAGGCTCGCCTCCCAGAGCAGCTTGCCGCCGATGGGGACGAGCGGGGCGTTTTCCGCGTCCGTGCGGCCATCGGCTGTCGTGCTCGGCACGCGGGCGTGCGGGCCGACCTCGTTGTACCCGTATCCACGGTTGCTTGTCGCGCCGCCGCTGAAGAACCCGCGGAACTGCATCAGCTGAAGGTCGACCCCCACGTCCCTCCGGCAACGATCCCCGTCCACGCCCGCGAGGGCGTCGCACGTCGCCGGATCCAGGGAGGCGTCGCCGTAGTCGCCCGTGAACAGCCACCCGGTCATCAGGCGGAACCCCAGGGTCCATCTCTTCGAAACGGGCAAGTAGGCGCGAAACTCGGGCTGAAGGCGGACGTCGTGCGCGGAGTGAAACCTCCTGTCCCGCTCGTCCTCCACCTTCTCGCCGACAAGGGCCTCCGCGATCGCGGTGTCGAACCCCAGATAACCCGCCAGCTGCGTGTCCAGCGCGATGTAATAGCCGTGATGGGGGGAGATCCTGTCGGGCTTGCCCGCCTGGTTCAGGCGGCGGTCATAAGACACCTGCGCCTGGAGGTAAGGGATGAAGAGCGTCCCGAACCCCGAGGGCAGCCGCGCCGAATTGTAGGTGAACGGGCTGTTCAGCTGGACGTTGTAAAGGAGGGCCGCGTTCAGGTCCGATTTGAGGAAGGGCCGCTCCACGCCGATGGATCCCACGTACTCTCGGTAACCGACGATCGCGTGTTCCGGAGCCTCCTGATCCGGACTGGGTGCAGCTCCCGACTCCCCCTTGCCGGCGCCCTTCTGCTCCTCCGGCTTTGTGCAGAACTCACCGGTCTGCGGGCAGTAGAGCTTGAACGAGCCGCGCAGCACCGCGGCCGTGCGCCGCTCGATCGCGCCGGGCTGGCGGAGCTCGGACCGGAGCTGGATCTCCGGCAGGAGGCGGAAGGTGTCCCCCAGCTCCTTGCCGAACAGGTTCGCGAACTCCACCGGGTAGAAGACGAGCCCCGGCCGGGCCTCGACGCTGAAGCGGCGCAATCCTCCGAGGAAGTTGCGATCCTCCCACCCGGCGACGAGGTGCGCCTCGACGCGCGAGCCGACCTCGGCGCCTCCGCCGAGCTTCACGGCGCGCAGCGCGGACGGCTGCACGGAGAACGTCACGGGGACGACCGGGTTCCTGGGCTGCCCGGGCGGCGCGAGCTCCGGCTTCACGGCGACGGCGCCGAACACGCCGAAGTCGGCGAGCGCCTGCTCTGCCTCCGCCAGATCCGCGGTCGAAAAGCGCTCGCCCTCCTCGATGCCGATCGCCGTCCTGACGGGCGCCTCGGGCAGCTCGCCGAGCCCCTCCAGCTTGACCTTGCCGAACCTGCACTCGGGGCCGAGCTCGATCGTGTAGCGGATCCGCGCCTCGTTCTTCACGAGGTCGACGTCGACATGCCCGTCCACGTTCGCGTAGGCGAACCCGCGATCCGTGAGGACCCGGAGCAAGGTCTTCTTGAGCTCCTCGTACCGAGCCTCGTCCAGTCGCTCGCCGACCTTGAGCTCGCCCTTCGCGTCGGTCACCGGCCGGCCGATGTGCCTGCCCTTCTCCAGGGTCCAGTCCCGCCACGCGAGATCCACCGACGCGATCTTCACCGGCGCGCCCTCGGAGACGACGATGCGCACCCGCACGCGCCCCTCCTTGCCGGGGCCGCCGACGCGCTGCACCCGCGCCGCGCGCACCCGCGCCCCGTAGAACCCCCGCGCGCGGTAATACCGCTCGATGCGGGCCAGGTCCCGCTCGAGGACGAACCGGTCGAACCGCTCGTACTCGACCGTGAGCGCGTCCCAGATGCTCAGGATCGGCACGGGCTCGAGCACCCCGCCGAGGAGGTGCGAGCTCTCCGCCGTCGCGATCCGCGCAGCGAGCTCGTCGCCGCTGATCACCTCGTCGCCCTCGAACGAGACGTCCTCGATGGCGCACCCGCTGAGGTCGGGACGCGTACACGGCGGCGGTTGACGCGAAGCAGCACAGGCGGAGGCTCCGAGCACGGCGAACATCGCGAGCGCTGTAACGACAGGGCGAGGCATCAGGACCTGGACAACTGAAAGAGAACTTTCGGCTGTGCCGGCCGAAGCGCAATCGCCCCGGTGTACGCGATGGCGAGGATTCAACGTTACGCCTGTGTTTTCGATATGCTGCCGTCCGCTACGGCCGTCGATGGCCCCGCTCCAGTCTGGGCGGCCTTCGGAGAGCGGCGCGAGCGAGGGAGAGCCTACGAGATGGCAGAGCCGACGCAAAAGGAACCTGGTGCCGGTGGGTACCTCGGACATGGATTGCCGCACGAACCCGGGCCTTACGGGGTGCCCGCGAGCGCCGGCGCGCCGTCCGCAGGCCCGCCCCCCGAGGAGCGGCGCGGCGCCCTGAAGGCGCTCGTGGCGATCGGCGGTCTGGCCTGTGCCGGCGCGATCGCCGTGCCGGCGGCGAGCTTCATCGCGGGTCCCGCCGCAGACAACGCCGGCGCCGCAGGCGGGCGCGAGCGCTGGGTCCGGGTCGGGCGCCTCGCGGATCTCCCGCCGGGCGAGCCGCGGCGGCTCAAGGTGATCGGCGAGGAGCGCGACGCCTTCACGGTCGCAAAGGACCAGATGCTCGGCGCGATCTGGGTCATCCGGGAGGGCGAGAAGATCCGCGCCATGAGCGCGACGTGCCCCCACCTCGGCTGCGGGATCGAGCTCAACGATGACAAGAAGAGCTTCAACTGCCCGTGCCACGCGTCCCGCTTCGCCCTGACGGGTGCGCCTGAGACGGGACCGTCCCCCCGCGCGATGGATCCGCTCGCGACGAGGGTCGTGGACGGCTGGGTCGAGGTGGACTTCCGGCGCTACCGTGACGGGGTCGCCGACCTCCAGGAGATCGCAGGATGAGCCTCGGCGACTGGCTGAACGAGCGCATCGGGCACCGCGAGCCGCTGCGCCGCTTCCTCGACGATCCCATCCCCGGCGGCGCGCGCATCGGCTACGTCTGGGGGGGCGCGCTCGCGCTGATGCTGCTCGTCGAGGTCGTCACGGGCGCGCTGCTCATGTCGGCCTACGCCCCGAGCGCGACCACGGCGTGGGCGAGCGTCGCGCACATCAACTTCACCCTGCGCGCCGGGTGGCTCGTCCGAGGCCTCCACTACTTCGGAGCGCAGGCGCTCGTCGTCATGATCGCGATCCACGTGGCGCGGATCGCGATCCACGGGGCGTACCGCGCGCCGCGCGAGATCGGCTGGTTCCTGACGCTCGGCCTGCTCGGCGTGATCCTCGGCTTCGCCTTCACGGGCAACCCGCTCCCGTGGGACCAGGACGGCTACTGGGGCGCGCGCGTCGAGACGGGCATCATGGGCTCGGTCCCCGTGGTCGGGTCGTTCACGCAGCAGCTCGTCATCGGCGGGAGCTCGCTCGGTCACCTGACGCTGACGCGGCTCTACGGCCTGCACGTCTTCGTGCTGCCGGCGGTCATGGCCTTGCTGCTCGCCGCGAGCTTCGCGCAGTTCCGCAAGCACGGCTTCGGCCCGCCGCACGGCGCCGACCTCAGCAAGGCGGATCGGTTCTACCCGAAGCAGCTCGGCCTGATCCTGCTGGCCGTGGCGCTCGTGCTGGTCGTCGTGTTCGATCTCGCGGCCATGAACCACGGCGCCCCGCTCGAGGCGCCCGCGGATCCCGTCAGCGACTACAACGCCCGCCCCGCCTGGTACTTCCGCCCGCTCTTCGAGCTGCGGAAGTTCTTCCCTGGCTCGCTGGAGCTCATCGCGACCGTCGGCCTGCCGGGGGTGGTCGGGCTGTACCTTGCCCTGCTCCCGTTCATCGACAAGAAGCCCGGCCCGGTCCGCGCGCGGATCCCGGCGCTCGCGCCGCTGTTCTTGATCGGCTTCGGGGCCGTCGGCCTGCTGGGGAAGTCGTTCGTGAAGGACGCGAAGGACGAGGCCTTCCAGCGCTCGGAGGCGCAGACCGCCGCGCGGACCGCGCGCGCGGTGGCGCTGTTCAAGCAGGGCGTCCCGCCCGAGGGCGCGCTCGCGATGATCCGGAACGATCCGGAGACGCGCGGCGAGGACCTCTACAAGAAGGAGTGCGCGAGCTGCCACCGGCTGAACGATCTCGGCCCGCCCAAGGACAAGCAGACGGCGCCGGACCTCACCGGGTTCGGCACGAAGGCCTGGGCGCTCGAGGTGCTGAAGGATCCCGACGCCGACCACCTCTTCGGCAAGACGGCGTTCAAGGAGATGATGCCGTCGGCGGTGAAGCCGCCCGCGGATCCCGAGGCGGCGAAGGTGTTCACGCCGATGAGCGCGGCCGACCAGGAGACGATCGCCGCGTTCCTCGAGGGGCAGGCGCGCGGGGAGCCCGGCGCCGGGACGCCCGGAGAGAAGATGGTCCGGCAGCGGTGCACGAGCTGCCACCGGCTCGACGGCAAGACCGACGACGAGGAGTCGGCCGCCCCCGAGCTCCGCGGCTGGGCCTCGGCCGCCTGGATCGAGGCGCAGATCACGAACCCCGGCAGCGGCAAGGCCTACCCGCCGGCGGCCATGGCGAAGGATCTGGAAGGCCACATGCCGGCGTTCGAGGAGAAGCTCTCCGCGAACGATCGGAAGATCCTCGCCGCCTGGGTGTACCGCCGCGGCCGCGGCGAGCCCGGGGCGACGGCCGCCAAGGCGCCCGACAAGAAGCCCTGAGCGAGCCGCCCGCGCGCGCTCGCTGCCCCCCACGCTCCACCTCTCGTTCCCCCTCTCGATGAGCGCCCGCGCGGCGCGCGTTCGGCGCTCGTGCGGCTCGTTGACGCGCGCCGATCCGTTCGGGTCAAGGCGCGCGCGCTGACAGGTCCTCGCGCGGATCGCTCCGGCGCGATGGGCCGGCACGCGCGGTGCTGCACGTTCCGCGAGGGAGGGCCGGTGGCGACATTGTGCACGGTCGCCTCCACGCAGGCGTGCGCGCGGCGCTCGCCGCGACCGCGGCGGCGAGCGCGCCCCAGAAAGAGCAGGATCCGTGGATCTGGACGCGGCTGTGAAGCACCACTTCCTGTGGATCGCGGGCACGATGATCGCGTCCGCCGCTTACTTCCAGGCGTCGGGGGTGTCGCACTTGATCGGGAGGACGATCATCCCGGACAGAGCCACAAGGCTCTCTGCCACGCCCCCTGCCTCCCGCCGCGCGATGCCCGACGGCCTCCGCGCGACGAGCGCTGAAGCGATCCTGCAGCGCAACCCGTTCGACTCGGTGACGGGGCCGCTCCTTCCGCGGCCGGGGGGCGCTCCCGAGGAGCGCGCGCCCGAGGCGCACGGCGACCCATGGAGCGACCCGATCTGCGACGCCGGACGCGTGGTGCTCATCGCGGCGTCGCAGGACGCCGCATGGTCCTTCGCGGCCATCGAGGATCGCGATGGGCGGACGCAGCTCCGCCGGCTCGGAGGCGACGCGGCGGGAGGCACGCTCACGCGCATCGCGTGGGACCGCGTCTGGATCACGGCGGGCGGCGCGCGCTGCCAGATGCAGCTCGGGAAGCTCGGGAAGACGACGCGCGAGGAGGCGCCAGCGCCGCAGCCCCGGCCGCAAGCGAGGCCGGTCGGGGGCGAGAACAACCTGAGCTCGATCCCCCCGGAGATCGCCGCCCGCATCCGGCGGGTGAGCGCCACGGAGTTCAACGTCGACCGGGCGGCGGTCGATCAGATCCTCGAGCAACAGGCGCTCCTCATGCGCTCCGCCCGGGTGATCCCGGAGCGGCGAGGAGACCAGATCGTCGGGCTGAAGCTCAGGATCCGGCGAGGCTCGCTGCTGGAGACGCTCGGGCTGGAGAGCGGAGATACCCTGAGGTCGATCAACGGCTTCGACATCACCGATCCGCAGAAGGCGCTCGAGGCTTACGCGCGGCTCCGGACCGCGAACCACCTGTCTGTCGCGCTCGAGCGCGGCGGGCAGCTGATGACGGTCGACTTCAACATCCGCTGACGATCTGGACCGGGCGCCCGCTGCGCTCAGCCGAAGGCGTCGACGGCCGCCTTGGCCGCCCGGCCCGAGAGCGACGGCGGCGCGACCGCCTCCCACCACGCCGCCGCGTGCTGCTCGGTCCACTCGGCGTCCATCCGGAGCGCGGCGAGCCGCTCGGACAGCTCGCGCGCCGACTGCGGTCGCCTCGCTGGATCCTTCTCGAGGCAGTCGAGCACGATGCGGTCGAGCGCCGGCGGGATCGCGCGCGCCGCGCGCTTCGAAGGCGCGACGGGCACCTCCGTCGCGTGGAGCAGCATGGTCTTCATCGCCGTCTCGGCCTCGAACACGAGGGCGCCCGTGAGCAGCCAGTAGGCGACGCACCCGAGCGCGTAGATGTCGGTCCGGCCATCGATCGGGCGATCGCCGAGCACCACCTCCGGGGCCATGAACGCGGGCGTCCCGGTGATCGCGTTGTCCGCCGTCAGCTTGGAGGGATCCGCGTCCTTCCTGCGCTCGGCCACCAGCCCGAAGTCGAGCACCTTCAGGAAATCGAGATCCGCGCCGTAGCGGCACAGGAAGAGGTTGGCGGGCTTGATGTCGCGGTGCACGAGGAAGGCCTTGTGCGCCTCGTGGAGCGAGTGGCAGGCCTGCCGGAGCAAGTGGACCACGCGCGCGGGCGGCTGCGGGCCGTCCAGCTTGACGAGCGTCTCGAGGTCCATGCCGTCGAGCAGCTCCATCACGTAGTAGAACGACCCGTCGCGGGCGACGCCGAAGTCGAAGATGCCGATCGTGTGCGGCGACCGGAGCGCGGCGGTCGCCTGCGCCTCGCGCTCGAACCGCGCCTTCGCGTTGCCGTTGCTCGCTGGCTCGCCCTGGAACGCCTCTGGCCGGATCAGCTTCACGGCCGCGGGGCGGGCGAGCATCCGGTGCTTCGCCCGCCACACCTCGCCCATGCCGCCGCCGCCGAGCCGCTCGACGAGGCGGTAGCTGCCGAGCTCCCGCGCCGCGTCGAGCTTGCGCCCGAGCCCGAAGACGACGCGCGACACGAGGACGGAGAGCGCGAGCGCGATGACGCTCGGGAAGAAGCGGCGGAACATCGCCTCGCTCGAGGGCGGCTCCATGAAGCCCGATCGGACGAGCACCCAGAGGCAGGCCGGATCGGTGAGGATCGCCAGCGTCGAGGTGAACAGCGTGCGCACGCTCGGGGCGGGGACGATGATGGGGAACATGAGCACCCAGACGGCCACCGGCGGCCACCCCGGCAACATCGGGCCCTCCGGCCACGGCTGCGCGTTGGAGACGACCGAGAGCAGCGCGGCGCCCAGGATCTTGTAGGCGAACGAGAGATCGACGATCCGCGGCGGCGACAGGAGTTTCTTCCGCGCAATGACGAAGAGCGCGGCCGAGACCAGCAGGAACGGCAGGAAGACCGCGAAGCGGATCGTGGAAGGGCCGAGCTGTAGGCTCGGGATGAGCTCCGACACGATGAAGCCGAGGGCGCCCACCACGGTCGTGCAGAGCGCCATCCACGCGACGCGCCTCGTCGCCTCCTGCTCCAGGTCCGGGGGGAGGCGCGGCGACAGCCACTCCCAGCGCGGCCGCGCGCAGGTGTTGCTGGAGTCGGGGCCGAGGAAGACGGTCTCGCTCATGGCGTCGCGCGCGAGGCCCACGGCCCCATCCGTCTGCTCTAGGGGAGGACGCAGGCGGCGGGAATAGAAGAGTCGCGCGCGAGGCGCGCACCTCTCGGCGCACGCACGGCGCCGCTCCTCGGCGTGCGGGCGGCGGCGCCTTCCTGCGCGCGTGCAGCGGCGCTCCTCTGTGTGCGGGCGGAGGCGCCTCGCTGCGTGCGGGCTGCCTCGTCCGGCGCGCGGCGGGGCGTGTTACTTGATGAAGACCTGCGCGGCCGCGATCCCCGCGCCCTTCGTCGCCTTGAGGATCACCTTGCCCGGACCGCCGAGCGGCAGGGGGTTCTTCCAGCAGCCGGAAGCCTTGCCGCCGAGCGTCGCCGCGGCGCCGGTGGTGCTGTCCTGCGCGAGGACGACGGGCGGCAGCGGCGCGGCCTGCGAGACGAGCTGGATGTCGAGCTCCTGGACCCCGAGGCCGATGCCGACGACCGTGTAGCACTTGCCGGGCGAGATGTTGATCTGCTGCTCGAGCGTCTGGCCTTCCTGGAACTGCCCGGCGAACGGCCCGCCATCCGGCTTCATCCCCGGGGCCTCCGTCGTGCCCATCCCCTGCAGGATGGGCGTCGCGGCCACCGCGGCGACCGGCGGGATCGGCGTGGCGGCGGAGCCCGCGGGCGCGGCGGTGGTGGTCGGCGTGGTGACCGCCGTCGCCGGCGTGGTCGGCACGGCGGAGGCGCACCACTGGCCCGGAGGGCACGGGTTGTTCGGGTCGATCGTCGGCTCGGGGGTCGACGAGCACGCGAGCGCTCCGAGCGCGGCGAGGGAGAGCGGGAGTACGTGGAAGACACGCATCATGAGAATGCTCCTTCGATGGGCATGAGCTCGCCCGATCGCAGAACGATGTGCCAGCGCTTCTTACACCGGCTGCGGTTCGACGTGTGGGCCGAGCTCACGAAGCAGCGATCTCGACAGCGCGCGGGGGGGCAAGCCCTGTGCAAACCGCGCCGCTTTGCGCCCCGCTCGAGGCGTGCTACCGAAGTCGGGAACGCGTAGCCTTGCAATCCCGAGTAGTTAAACTATACACGTGATCCGCGTCATCTGCGTGGGGACGGCAGTGCGCGCCCAGCGGCGGACTCCGCAGCGTGCCTGGCCTCCTGGCCACCTCTGGCCCAGGCGGCGTGCTCACGCCGCACCGGGCCCGAGCCGCTGCATCCTGTGCGCCCGGCGTCGTCGCGCGGACAACGCGCATCGCCGGAGCAGCCATGAGCCAGGATCAAAAGCCCCCTCCCGCCGACGGTAGCGCCCTCTGGTACAAGGACGCGATCATCTACGAGGTCCATGTCCGCGCGTTCAGCGACTCGAACGCCGACGGCATCGGCGACTTCGAGGGGCTCGTCGACAAGCTCGACTACCTCCAAGATCTCGGCGTCACCGCGATCTGGCTCCTGCCCTTTTACCCCTCGCCGCTGCGCGACGGCGGATACGACATCGCGGACTACGCCAACATCAACCCGTCTTACGGGACCCGGCGCGAGTTCGCCCGCCTCCTGCGCGAGGCGCACCGCCGTGACATCCGCGTCATCACCGAGCTCGTCCTGAACCACACCTCGAACGAGCATGAGTGGTTCCAGCGGGCACGGACCTCGCCCAAGGGCTCGCGCTGGCGCGATTTCTACGTGTGGAGCGACACGCCCCACCGCTACAAGGACGCCCGGATCATCTTCAAGGACTTCGAGACGTCGAACTGGGCCTGGGATCCGGTGGCCAACGCCTATTACTGGCACCGCTTCTACTCCCACCAGCCCGACCTCAACTTCGAGAACCCGGACGTGCACGCCGCCGTGTTCAAGGTGGTCGATTTCTGGCTGGAGATGGGCGTCGACGGGCTCCGGCTCGACGCCGTGCCGTATCTCTACGAGCGAGACGGGACGAACTGCGAGAACCTGCCGGAGACGCACGAGTTCTTGCGGAAGCTCAGGCGCCACATCGACGCGAACTTCGCCGATCGCATGCTCCTCGCGGAGGCCAACCAGTGGCCTGCCGACGCCGCGGCGTACTTCGGGAGCGGCGACGAGTGCCACATGAACTTCCACTTCCCGCTCATGCCCAGGATGTTCATGGCGGTCGAGCTCGAGGACAGCTTCCCCATCGTCAACATCCTGAAGCAGACGCCCGTGGTCCACGAGACCTGCCAGTGGGCGACGTTCCTCCGAAACCACGACGAGCTGACGCTCGAGATGGTGACCGACGAGGACCGGGATTACATGTACCGCGTCTACGCGCAGGAGCACACGGCGCGGATCAACCTGGGCATCCGCCGGCGGCTCGCTCCGCTCATGAAGACGCGGCGCAGGATCGAGCTGATGAACGCGCTGCTCTTCTCGCTGCCGGGGACGCCCGTCCTCTACTACGGCGACGAGATCGGGATGGGCGACAACATCTATCTCGGCGATCGCGACGGGGTGCGCACGCCGATGCAGTGGAGCGCCGATCGGAACGCCGGCTTCTCCAGGGCGAACCCGCAAAAGCTCTATCTGCCGATCATCATCGACCCCGAGTACCACTACGAGGCGATCAACGTCGAGGCGCAGCAGCAGAACCCCTCTTCGCTCCTCTGGTGGATGAAGCGGCTCATCACCCTGCGCAAGCAGAACAAGGTGCTTGGCCGCGGGACGATCGAGTTCCTGCACCCGGACAACAGCAAGGTGCTCGCGTTCATCCGCGCGCACGCGGACGAGCGGCTGCTCATCGTCGCGAACCTCTCGCGGTACGCGCAGCACGTCGAGCTCGACCTCGCGCGCTTCGAGGGCATGGTGCCTGTCGAGCTGTTCGGCAGGAGCCGCTTCCCCGAGATCACGAGCCGCGGATACTCCCTGTCGCTCGGGCCACACGACTTCTTCTGGTTCGCGCTGGAGCCGGCCACACCGGCGACGTCCGTGGGCGATGCCGAGGCGGCGCCCGCGATCTCGACGAAGGGCTCGTGGCGGACGCTCCTCTCGCCCGAGGGGCGCAAGGTGCTCGATCCGGCGCTCGGGAAGTTCATCGCGGCGCGGCGATGGTTCCGAGGCAAGGCGCGCACCCGGCGCACCACGACGCTCGCGGACGTCGTCCCGATCGTGCGCGGCGAGCAGACCGCGGCGGAGCACTACCTCCTGCTCGTGCGCGTCGAGTACACGGACGGCTCGCCGGATACGTACGTCGTGCCGATCGGCTTCGCCACGGGCGACTACGCGCGGACGCTCGCGACGCGCGCGCGTCACGCGGTGATCGCGGACGTCACGATCCGCGATCCCGACCCGGAGAACGCCGCGTCGCCCGAAGGGGTCCTGTACGACGCGCTGGCGACCCCGGAGTTCGCAGCGCTGATCCTCGCCGCGATCCGGGCGCAGGGCGTCGCGGCCGGCGCCGCCGGCGAGCTCCACGCGCTGCCCCTCGGGACGACGCTCGAGTCGCTCGGCGCGGAAGGAGAGCTCCCGGCGCGCATCTCCGAGAGCGAGCAGAGCAACACGACCATCATTTACGGCGACAAACTGCTCCTCAAGATCTTCCGGCAGGTCGAGGAGGGCATCAACCCGGAGCTCGAGATCGGCAGGTTCCTGACGGACCAGCAGTTCCCCTCGACGCCGCGGATCGCCGGGGCGATCGAGTACCAGGGCCGCGGTCGCGAGGCGACCACGGTGGCGATGCTCCAGGAGTACGTAAAGAGCCAGACCGACGCATGGACGAGCACGCTCGAGTCGCTGAACCGATTCTTCGAGCGGGTGCTCACCGACGAGGGGTCGGTGAAGGGGAGCGCGCCGCCGATGCCGACCGGCACGCTCGTCGACGCGTCGCGCGCGGCGCCGCCTCCGGTGGTGAACCAGCTGATGGGCACCGATCTCGTGAGGATGCGGCTGCTCGGCGTGCGCACCGCGCAGCTCCACCTCACGCTCGGCAAGCCGAGCAAGGACCCCGCGTTCGGGCAGCAGTCGTTCTCGACGCTGCACCAGCAGTCGATCTTCCAGTCGGCGCACGGCATGCTCGCGCGCACCTTCGCGCTCCTGAGGAAGCGCGAGCGCTCGCTCCCCGAGAGCGTGCGAGAGCAGGTGTCGGCGATCCTGCCGCGCGAGGCCGAGATCAACGCGAAGCTCCAGCAGATCGTGTCGAGGAAGTTCGATGTCCCCCGCATCCGGACGCACGGCGACTTCCACCTCGGCCAGGTGCTCTCGACCGGCGACGACTTCATCCTGATCGATTTCGAGGGGGAGCCGGCGAGGCCGCTGAGCGAGCGCCGTTACAAGCGCGGCCCGCTCCGGGACGTGGGCGGGATGCTGCGCTCGTTCGACTACGCCGGCGCCTCGGCGCTCCGGGACGCTCGCCTCCGGCCCGAGGACGTCGCCGTCCTCAAGCCGTGGACGGACGCCTGGGTGGCGTGGATCTCCGCGAGCTACCTCGCGGGATACATGGAGACGGTCGCGCGCGCTCAGGTGACCGCCGAGCCGCGGACCGACGAGGCGGCGCCGTACGTGCCCGCGAGCGACGCGGACACGGTGCTCCTGATCGACTTCTACATGCTCGAGAAGTGCATTTACGAGGTCGGCTACGAGCTCAACAACCGGCCTGACTGGCTGGACATCCCGCTGCGCGGGCTGGAGCGCCTGATCACGCCCAGAGCATAGTCACTCCGGGCTCTCCATCTCTCCCTCTCCTCTTTTCCCGATCTCTTGATGCGCCAGCGGCGCTGGACGCAGCGGCAGGCGCCGTTATTCTCGGAGTGCTGGTGGGGCGATGATCCGACTGGAGCTCGCGGGCATGCATACGCGGTTGCACTCGACGTTGTGCGGCTCCTGCCCGCAGGGCCCGACGGGCTGCTGCGCCAGCCCGCCGGGGGTCGAGTGGTCGGACATCGGGCGGATCGTCTCGCTCGGCGGCGCAGGCTGGCTGCTCGACCAGATGGCCGCGGGCAACCTGCGCCCGGGCCAGCGCGGCCTGCTCATCCTGCGGGTCGAGCCCCGGGACAGCGATGGCCGGGCGCTCCCCAAGAGGTGCGCTTTCCATGGTCCTGAGGGCTGCACCATCCCCCCCAATCGGCGCGCGGCGACGTGCAACTACTATGTTTGCGATGACGCCTTCGCGCACGGAGGCGAGCCTCGCGGGGCCCCAGAAGCGCTGGCCGGCCGCGAGGCGCACGACGCGCTCGTGGATCTCTACGGGCGCTGGGATCTCGATCTGGCCGACCGCATACGCGAACGCTGGCCCGACAGGCCGCCGTGGAACCACGATTTCCTCGACTGGCTCGGTCGAGAAGTCCGCCGCCTCTCCGCCAGGGCAGGGTCCTCCATGCGCGTCCTCAGGGCCGGCACCTGAAGCATCCCCTCGAATTTTTCGGGAGAATTCGCAGGGAGACGGGGAGATCTAATTGGCGGGTATCGTGTTGACGTCCTGACGCCGGAGCGCGACGGTGCGCTCGACGACGTCCGACGCGGAGAGCTGCAGGAAGATCGACACGTCGACCCAACCGGCCCTGGACACCACGACGACCTGCATCCCCTGGGGCAGCTCGACGCTGAGGGGCGTCTTGCCGAGCATGGTTCCGTTCCAGCTCACGTTCGCGTCCGCGGGATCGCTCTTGATCGTGACCTTGGCCTTCAACGGGCTCGGATCGACCGCCGACGCAGCCGTGGGCACGGCGGCAGGCTGCTCCAGCGCAACCGGCTCCACCGCGCGCTCACGGAACATCGCGAAGGCCCCCGCGGCCAGCAGCGCGACAACGCCGAGCGCAGAGGCGAGATACCCACGCTGCCGCCAGGGCGAGACGCGCCCCACCGTCGCACCCAGGCTGTCGGGCTCGACGGCCGGGGGCTCCTGCTGGTAGTTGGCGGGGCTGCTGTGATCGCTGAGGATGGGTAAGCCGGCCGCGGTCGCGGAGGGCCACATCGAGCGGTTCATCCCCATGACCATCGAGGCGCGGGGGAACTCCCCGACCATCGAGGCGCGCTGGATATCGCCCGCGACGTCCAGCGAGGTCAGGTACTCGAACTGCGCGGTGACCTGCTGGCGCACGAGCGCCCGGCTCTCCGCGAACATCTCGAGCACGTGCGCGCCGAGCTGCTCCGTGCGGACGTCCTCACCCGAGACCCGCAGGTAGCTCTCCAGCGCGTCGCCCATCTCCTGCGCGGTGGAGAACCGCCGATCCGGATCCCGCTGGAGGGCCTTCGCCACGATCTCGTCGAGCGCCGGGTCGATGTCCGGCACGACGGTGGAGAGCCGGGGGATGTCCCGCGTGAGCAGCTGGTGCATCACGGCGATGTGATCGCCATCGAACAGCCGCCGCATCGCCAGGAGCTCCCAGAGCACGATTCCGATCGCGAAGATATCGGCCCGTCGGTCGACGTCCGCGCTCGCCATCGCCTGCTCGGGCGCGGCGTAGGCCATCTTGCCCTTGAAGGTCCCGCTCTCGGTGTGCGCCGCGTTGAGGGACGCCTTCGCGACGCCGAAATCGACGATCTTCACAGCACCGTCGTACGTGACGAAGATGTTGTGCGGCGAGACGTCGCGGTGCACGATGCCGAGCAGTCCGCCGTCGAAGTCCGCCAGCTCATGCGCGTAGTGCAACCCGCGCAGCGCCTCGGCGATGATCCTGACCCACGCCGCCCGCGTGAAGCTCGCGGCGCCGTGACAGCCGCTCACCACCGCCCGCACGATGTCCTTGAGCGGCTGGCCCTCGAGGTACTCCATCACGATGAAGTACCCGCCGCTCTCGCCCCCGATCTCGTAGGTCTGAACGACGTTGGGGTGGTTGAGCCGGGCCGAGAGCTTGGCCTCGTCCAGGAACATCAGGACGTACCGCGGGTCGTCCGCCATCCCGACGCGGAGACACTTCACAACAACGAGCTTGTTGAACGACCCGGGCCCGCGAGAGACGGCGAGAAAGACATCCGCCATCCCACCACGGCCCAATTTTGCAATTAGGCGGTATCGACCAAGCAGGCTGTTGCTCGCCTGCTGGGTCGAAGAGATGGTTTGGCCGCCTGCATTCACGACATCCCCCGCTATAAGAGCTTAATTAGCCCGTTGACCTGAAGTTTGCAAAGACTTTTACGCCTGGAAACAATCCGCGCCCCCTGTAGACGCGTGCCGCGTTGCTCCATCGCCCGGCCAACCATCGTGGCGTCTTGGCGCAGCGCTCCATTGCCGGATCGCTGACCCAGAGCACCTGGCCCAGGCTGTAGATGTCATGGTCCTAACGAAATGGACCCGATCGAACCGGCACGCACGTGACCACACACACGGCGCTCTTGACGACACCCCCGGTGTCCGGCCACCGCTCCATTGTACACCAAGTGCTTCAGGTGCGGTGGACCTGGATGCATGTCGCAGGTCGATCCTTGGGCCCTCCCAAAGTCTCCGCGACGCCAGCGGAGCACAGACCCCAAGGCCCAGAAGGGACAAATCCGTAATGGCGCATACATATCCAGCGTCGCGGGCGACGGTCCGCGATGGAGCGGGCCAGCTCGGTTTCCTGCGGAGCCCTGGGGCTCCGCAGGAAACCGACGTCCGTCTCGCGCGGAGCCACAGCCTCTCAGGCCGTCCTGGTCGTGCTGGGAAGGAGATCTACCAAGGGTCCTGCGCCCAGAACCTGCGCACGATCTCGAGCGTGGCGTCGAGCTGCTCGAAGTGTGGGAGACCCAGCGTCGGCGCGATGCGGGCAGCCTCCACGCGCGCGTTCTGCTGCGTGAGCTCCGCGAGGCGGTCGAAGCGCGAATACGGGTCTCGATCGTGGAGGATGAGTGTTGGGACGGGCAGACGCGCGTAGATGCGCTGGAAGGCGTCTTCCGTGAACAGGGCCCCTGCGATGAACGCGAGGGGGGCGCGGTGGGCGAAAGGCTCCTTCGACGCGCTGATGGCATAGTCGACGAGGCCTGGATCCGGCGCGCCGACGAAGCTCTTCTTCAGGAACCAGCGAATGCTGGGCGGCGACGCCAGCACCCGAAAGAGCGCCTCCGCGGCGTAGGGGACGCGCGAGACGGCCCGGAGGAGAGCGCTCGATCCGGGCGGCTCACGGCCGAGCCCCGTCGGGGAGACGAGCACGAGGCTGTGGACGATGCTCATCTCCTCGCAAGCGACGGCGGCGGCGAACTCGGAGGAGAGGGAGAGCGCGACGACATCGGCGCCGCCGGGCGCGCGCACCACGTCCGTAAGGAACCGGCGCACGGCGGTGCGGTAGAGCTCACGATCGTAGACGCGGTCCGCTCTCTCCGAGAGGCCGAAGCCGGGGAGATCGAGCGCATAGACCGGCCGCTCGCCGCGGAGCGCGTCGAAGAGGGGCGCCATCTCCCTGGACGAGGCGGCCGCGTCGACGCCGTGCACGAGCACCACGGGGCGCCCGGCAGCGCGGGTGTCCACGTAATAGGCGAGGCGCCCCGCGCTCCACGTGTCCACGTGCCGTACCTCCGCGTCGAGCGCCGGCGCCAGGGGAGCGCGCTCCGGGGGACGGAGCGCGCTCGGCACGAGCCGATCGACGAGCCCATCGAGGCTCATCGCACGTGCGCCCATCACGCCTCCCCCGGAGGAAGCATTCCCTCGTTGTCCGCGCGCTCGAGGTCGACCAGGCTGGGATTCCTCGGCGCCGGCCGCGACTTGGCGCCGCCGTCGCCGTGCCGCCCCTCCTGGCCGGCATCGCCGCGCTTCTCGCGCTCTTTACGCTCTGCTTGTTGGCCCGCGACCTCCTGCGCGGCGCGCACCAGCCGCTCCAGGCGCTCCTCCTCCAGGTGATGGCGAGCCCCGTCCATACCACCGTGCCGATCCTCGAAGCGGTGATGCCCAGCGTCAGCGTGGCCATGAGACACCGTGCGATCAGGTCGAACTGTCATGCTCAGCTCCTTCCACGAGGAGGTCAAAGCACGGGCTGTGCCTCGGCGGATCCCAGCCCCGAGCGAGCTCGTGGAGGCAATACCGGACTTAACAGGAGCAAAGACGCCTCGAATGTGACGTTTTGCCGCAGGCGACGCTCGTCGACCCCGGTGTCCCCACCGGATCACGAGCCGTGTCACGCAAGCACGATGGACAAGAGGCGCAGCCTGACCGCGAGGCGGCGCTCGGAGCTCAGCCGGCGACGTCGAGCTTGCGGCCGGCCGGCTTGTTGATGTCGGCGAAGAAGTCGTTGCCCTTGTCGTCCACGACGATGAAGGCGGGGAAATCCTCGACCTCGATCTTCCAGACGGCTTCCATGCCGAGCTCGGGGTACTCGAGCGCCTCGACCTTCTTGATGCAGTCCTTCGCGAGGCGCGCGGCCGGACCGCCGATCGAGCCCAGGTAGAAGCCGCCGTGCTTCTTGCACGCCGCGGTGACGGCGGGCGAGCGGTTGCCCTTGGCGAGCATGACGAAGCTGCCTCCGTTCGCCTGGAAGAGGTCGACGTACGCGTCCATCCGGCCGGCCGTGGTGGGCCCGAACGAGCCAGAGGCATAACCCGCCGGCGTCTTCGCGGGACCCGCGTAGTAGACCATGAACTCCTGCATGTAGCTCGGCATGCCGTCGCCGCGATCGAGGCGCTCCTTGATCTTCGCGTGCGCGATGTCTCGCGCGACGATCATCGGCCCGGTCAGCGAGAGCCGCGTGCGGATGGGGAACTTCGAGAGCTCCGCGCGGATCTCGCGCATGGGACGGCGGAGGTCGAGCTTCACGACCTCGCCCTCGAGATCCGCGTCCGTCGTCTCGGGCAGGTACTTCGCGGGCTCGGTCTCGAGCTGCTCG
Organism: Sorangium sp. So ce375; assembly: GCF_051473855.1. NCBI lineage: Bacteria > Pseudomonadati > Myxococcota > Polyangiales > Polyangiaceae > Sorangium > Sorangium sp. So ce375. The sequence continues at coordinate 529,863 of NZ_CP150335.1, read as the reverse complement.
AGGAAGATGCCCTCGCGCGTGATCTTGCCGAGCGCCTGGCGATCCGCGGAGCACGAGACGGCGATGCCGACAGGGCACGAGGCGCCGTGGCGCGGCAGGCGGATGACCCGCACGTCGTGGCAGAAGTACTTGCCCCCGAACTGCGCGCCGATCCCCGTCCGCTGCGCGAGCTCGAGCACCTTCTGCTCGAGCTCGCGATCGCGGAAGCCGCGCCCGCGCGCGTTGCCGTCGGCCGGGAGCGTGTCGAGGTAGCGCGCCGAGGCGAGCTTCGCGACCTTGAGCGTGTACTCGGCCGACGTGCCGCCGACGACGATGGCCAGGTGGTACGGCGGGCACGCCGCCGTGCCGAGCGCGCGGATCTTCGCCTCGAGGAAGGAGAGCAGGCTCTCGGGGTTCAGGAGCGCCTTGGTCTCCTGATAAAGATAGCTCTTGTTCGCGGAGCCGCCGCCCTTCGCCATGAACAGGAGCTTGTAGGCGTCGCCGTCCGTCGCGAAGATCTCGATCTGCGCGGGGAGGTTGTCGTTCGTGTTGACCTCCTTGTACATGTCGAGCGGCGCGAGCTGCGAATAGCGCAGGTTCTGCGCGCGGTAGGTCTCGAAGACGCCGCGCGCGATCGCGGCCTCATCGCCGCCGCCCGTGAAGACGAGCTGGCCCTTCTTGCCCATGACGACGGCCGTGCCGGTGTCCTGGCACGACGGGAGCACGCCCCCCGCGGCGATGCTCGCGTTCTTGAGGAGCTCGAGGGCGACGAAGCGATCGTTCGAGGAGGCCTCGGGATCGCCGAGGATCCGCGCGAGCTGCGCGAGGTGACCGGGCCGGAGGAGGTGGGCGATGTCGCGCATCGCCTCGCGCGCGAGCAGGGTGAGCCCCTCCGGCTCGACCTTGAGGAAGGTCGAGCCGGCGGCGTCGAAGGTGGAGACATGGTCGCGGCTGACGAGGCGGTAAGGGGTCTCGTCATGGCCGAGGGGCAGCATGTCCTGGTACTGGAAATCGGTCATCGTTCGGGTCTCCGGGGAAGCAGAGAGACAGAGAGACAGAGAGACAGAGAGACAGAGAGACAGAGAGACAGAGCGGCTGCAGGTCCCTCCTTCTTTGCATGGCTCCGGCCCCGGGCTCAACACCCACCCAGCGCCGGCCGTCACGCGGGGAGCTCGCGCGCCACGTCGTCGAGGACGGCCGAGATCGACCGCAGGAGCGGCTCGCGGGCGCTCCGCAGGAAGAAGTGCCCGCCGGGGAACATCTCGATCCGGAAGGCCCCGCGCGTGTGATGGCGCCAGCCTTCCATCTCGGCGCGGCCCGCGCGCTCGTCGTCGAGGCCCCCGAACGCGGAGATCGGGCAATCGAGCGGGGCCTCGGGGACGAACGGCTCGACCTCGTTGACCGCGAAGTCCGCGCGCAGGATAGGCAGGAAGAGCGCGAGGAGCTCCGGCTCGCGCAGCACGTCGTCGGGCGTGCCGCCGATGCGGCGGAGCTCCTCGACGAACTCGGGCTCGGGCAGGCCGTGGAGCAGCTCAGGGACGGGGACGTGAGGCGGGCGCCGGCCCGACACGAGGAGATGGCGCGGCAGCGGCGCGCCCCGCCGGCGGAGCTCGCGCGCGAGCTCGAAGCACACAAGCGAGCCGAGGCTGTGACCGTACAGCGCGAACGGCTTCGTGAGCCACGGCTCGATCGCGGTGGCGAGGGCCTGGACGAGCGGTGTCAGGCGCTCGAAAGGCGGCTCGCTCATGCGCGCCTCCCGGCCGGGGAGCCTGAGCGGGCAGAGCTCCGTGTGCGCGGGGAGCTCGCGCCACCAGGTGCTGTAGATCGACGAGCCGCCGCCCGCGTAAGGCGCACAGAAGAGGCGAAGCCGGGCGGCAGGGTTCGGCCGCGGCAAGCCGACCCAGGGATCGCGGATCGAGCCGGTGATCGTCATCGTGGGGCGCTCAGGGTAGCTCGCCCCTGACGCGCTCGCCCCCTACCATTTGCTGCCCAGGGCAACACGGATGGTGGCGACCTTCCCCGCGTCCAGGCCGAAGCCGAGGTCGTCGTCGAGCGCGATCAGCGCGCCGACGCGGGTGAAGGAGCCCTTCACGAGCGGCTCCCAGCCGACGAACGGCTCCGCCGCCAGCTGGGCGGAGTTGCTCGAGGAGAGGGGGAAAGCCGCCTGAAGGCGCATGCCGAGGCCGAAATTGCCGAACGGGCGAAACTCGATCTCGTTGCCCTGCTCGACCACGGTCTTCGTGTCGTCCCAGTCTCGGGTCGGAAAGAAGCTCTGAATCGCGAGATCGTGGGTGAGGAACAGGACCTTGCCGACGTTGATCTCGGTCCCGACGCGCGCCCGGAAGGCCCAGTGCGCGAGCAGCACGCGCTGCGCATCGAAGTAAGCCCGCGCGGGAAAATTCGCCACCGACGCGACCTCGAGCTCCCTACCCGGGTGCGGGTGGAGCGGGATCGTCAAGCTCATGCCGCCGAATAGCGCCAGGATGGGCAGCACGTTGCCAGCATAGTGGAGGCCGAACGTTGGATTGCCGATGAAGAACTGGCTGTACTCTGCGTCGCTCTGGAACCGCCTGCCGAACAGGTCTGTGGACTGACGGCCAGAGACATCGCCGTAGACGAACGGGATCTCCGCGTCGAGGTGGAGCCCCGCGAAGACCTTGTACTGCGTGGCGGCGGTGATGGCGACGCCGAGCCGCGAGGACTCCTCGACGGAGGCTTCCTCGCCGCCAGCCGCCGCGATCTGCTCCTGGTAAGACGAGCTGAGGACGTCGATCTCGAATCCGAACCGGCCGCCCTGGCTCTTGGCCCAACGCTCCTTCGTCTTGTCCGTGATGGGCTGCCGCGGCGCGGCCTCCTGCGCGAGCGCAGGCGCGGCCAGGGAGAGCGTGAGGAACAGGGTCCCAAGAGCCGCTTTGGTCGTGCTCACCTGGTGTCTCCCATCTCGTTCTCAACTCGCGGGCTGCGCGGGCGATTGACCACCTTGTCGCACCGTCGCCGCAGCGTCGTACGGGAGAGCCCCCTGGCCGCGGCGAGCGCTCGGATCAATGCAGCTCCAGCGCCCTGGATGCAAGCCTTTTGACCGTCGCGACCCTGCGACGCTCTGCGTCGGTCCTAGAAGGAGCCCGCGAGCTGGAGAGACGCCGGCGCGATCTTGAGCCCCACCGAGGGAGACGACGCGCGCTCTCCGTCGCCGCGCTCCGGGTCTCCGCCAGCGACAGTCAGGTAGAGCGAGACGCCGCCGACGAGCACGGCGGCGCCCGCGAGCAGGTCGGCCGTGAGCGCGAGGGCCGCGGTCTTCGTCCGCGCTCGCTCGATGGCGCGGGCGTCGCCGGGATACCGATCGAGCGCGGCGCCGAGGTCACCGGAGGCGCCGAGCGCGAGCACCCCGGTCGTGGCCGCGCCGACGGCGAGCGCGCCGGTCGCGAGCCATGGGAGCACGGGCACGCTCCGCTGCTGGCGAGGCGCGCGGCCCACCGGGGCGCCCGGCGCCGGCGCGCGGCCCGTGCCCTGCGGGGCTCGCGCTTCGGGGAGCTCGATCTTGAGCTGAACGTGATCACCGCCGGCGACGTCGACGACCCTCATGACCGCAGGGCGGCCCGGCGCCTCGGCGACGATGCGGCGGCGTCCGGCGCTCATCAGCAGGGGCTCAGGGAGCGGCGTCTTGCCTGCCGGAACGTCGTCCACGGAGATCTCGACGCCAGGTTCCGATGTCGAGATCTCCACCGTCGCGACGCGGCTCCGCAGGACGGCGATGTCCCGCTCCACGTCGGCCCGCCGGCCGCCCGGGATCTGCGCGCCACCATCGGCGAGGTACTTCTCGAAGGCGCGCAGCGCGCAGGCGTAGTCCTTCAGCTGAAAACACGTACCCGCGATGTTGTAGAGCACCTGATACGCGGGAGCGAGCTCGTAGGCGCGGCGAAACTCGGTGAGCGCGGCGCCATAATCAACCTCGTTGTAGAGCTCGACGCCTCGCCGGAAGCGGGCGTCGGCCTCCTCGGTCCTGCCGGCGCCGGCAGGCTGCGCGAGCGCGCCGAGCGGGGCGCTGAGCAGCATCGCGGCGCAGAGGGCGAGCGCTCTCGGGGTCGTCATCGGGCGTACGGGCTCTCCGGATCGATCCCCCGCTTCGGCTTCTGCGCGGTGGACGGTGGCGACGACGGCCCAGCAGCGCTCGACGGCGCCGCGGCAGCGCTCGACGGCGCCGTGGCGACGCTCGACGGCGCCGCGGCGACGCCTGCCGGAGCGCTCCGGCCGATGGGGGCGGGTCTCACCGGCTGCGCTTCCGGCTCGCTCTTCAGCGCGAGGCTCAAGAAGAGATCGTTGCTCGCCGTGACCCTCTCTTCCTGAGCGATGAAGCCGGGCGCCTCGGCGCGGATGACGTGCGCGCGGCCATCCCTGGCGAGGCGGCCCTCGTAGGCGCCGATCGACGCCGGCGACCCATCGATGGAGAGCTTCGCGTCGGCCGGCGAGACGCGGACGACGAGGCGGATGGCCTCGTCCTCCTTCGGAGAGGGCTCCGCCGCAGGCGGCGCGGCGAGGTGCGCTTCGCGGCGCTCGTCCGCCGCGATCCTCCATGGCTGCACACGCAAGACGCCGACGCTCGCGGCGACCCCGAGGGCGACGAAGGTGGACGCTATCAAGAAGAGAGCGCGGTTCGAGCGCGCGGCGCGCTCCTTCGCCTCGGTGGTGCTCACCGAAGGGAGCATCGAGCTCCCGTCCGTGGTGGGGGTGACAGCCGCGGGCGCGGTCAGCGTCGGCGTCATCGACACCGGACCGGTGCCCAGCTTCGGCAGGTCGGGCGTCAGCGTGACCCTGGGATAGCTGCCGGTCCAGCGCACGCCGCGCAGCTGCTCCTCCACGACTTGCTTGATCCGCGCCCGATCGTCCGCGAACTGGCCGGCCACGATCTCGCCGGCCTCCCGCGCGGTCATGCCCCGGTGGTGCTCGCCGAGCCAGCGCTCGAGATCCGCCTGCAGCTCGGCCGCGGTGGCATAGCGGTGCTCGAGCGCGGGCGCGAGCGCCTTCTGGCAGATCCGCTCGATCTCGGGGTCGATATCGACCTTGGACGCCTCTTCCCTGAGGCTCGGAACCTCTCCGAGGGCGAGCCGCCCGAGGATCGCGAGGTCGTTGAAGCCCTTCCACATGCGCCTCCGGGCGATCGCCTCCCAGAGGATCACACCCATGGAGAAGACGTCGGACCGCCTGTCGACGCGCTCTCCGCGCGCCTGCTCCGGCGACATATACGACACCTTGCCCTTGAGCGTTCCGGTGCGCGTCTCCGTCAGCGAGTCGGCCGCCTTGGCGATCCCGAAGTCGACCACCTTGATCACGCCATCATAGGTGACGAAGATGTTCTGCGGGCTCACGTCGCGGTGGACCACGTGAATGGGCGTGCCATCGAAATCGCGCAGGTTGTGCGCGTAATGGAGGCCGGCGAGCGCGTCGCACAGGACGCGCACCTGGAGCGGGAGCGGCACCTTGTCGTGGCCCATGCGGGAACGAACGCTGCCGAGCGGCTGGCCGTCGAGGTACTCCATGGCGATGAAGAAGCGCGCCCCCTCGTCGCCGACCTCGTAGGTCTGCACCACGTTCGGATGATTCAATCGGGCCGCGAGGCGCGCCTCGTCGAGGAACATGGCGAGGATCTCGCCGTCCTCCACGAGCTCGGGCCGCACCCGCTTCAGCACGACGAGCTTGTTGAATCCGACAGGGCCCTGGGCGACCGCGAGGCAGACATCGGCCATGCCGCCCCTGCCGATCTCGGCAATCGGGCGATATTTCCGCCAACCATTGGGATCGCTGGGAGCGCTCATTCGACCTGGCCGGATCGATCCCCAGAGGGAGGACAGCCCGGCCCGGAGAATGCCCTCGACCTGTTACCTCGAAGCGGCTCCCATGTGACGTTCTCGCGAATGCGACGGGCTCTCAGCGACGGTTCTCGCCATGTCCCGGTCGGCCTTGCAGCGCGGCCCTACTTGACAGATACGATTCTATTTGTTCTCTTCTGCGCCAGAACAGAGCGCCCGCTCTGGCGAGGACGGCAGGGGCGCCCGCGAAGCCCTCGATCTCGGCCGCGCGGAGCGGCGTAGCGGCTCAACTCGCTCCAGAAGAGCGCCGGCGCGACGCTCCGGCCCAGAGCTCCTGCGCACGACCACCTCTCCCGAACGCGTCTGTGGCCAGCGCTCGGCGCGGCGTCAACAGCGCTCCTTGTTATCGGGTCATTGCAATGAACCACAAGCGCCGTCCCGTCGATTCATCACCTGCCGTCGCCCTCGCGCTCGCCATGGGCGCCCTCGCCACGGGCGCCCTCGCGTGCTCGCTCATCGTCGAGCAGCGCGATGTGCAATGCGACTCCGACGCGGACTGCGCGCGGTTCAACGGCGCCGTCTGCAATCTCACGGCCAGCGTCTGCGTGCCCTCGTCGAACGGCTCTGCCGGCGGCGAGGGCGACCCCATGACGGGAGGGTGCGCGGCGGCCGACAAGCCGACCGTCGAGATCACCGGGGATATCACGGAGGATTTCACGCTCAAATGTGACAAGAATTACACCCTCAAGGGCCAGGTGAACGTCTCGGCCGGGGCGACGCTGACCATCGAGAAGGGCACGACCCTCCTCGGCGAGACGAACCCGCAGGTCGCCGCCGCCCTCGTGGTGCACCCCGGATCCAAGCTCATCGCCGTGGGCACCAGGGATGAGCCCATCGTGTTCACGAGCAGCAAGCCCCCGAAGGATCGCATGCCCGGCGACTGGGGGGGAGTCATCCTCCTCGGCAACGCACCGACGAACCATGTGGACGCGAACGGCACACGCACCCCGGGCCAGATCGAGGGGCTGACGAACAATGGGCAATACGGGGGCATCGACGAGAACGACTCGAGCGGCACGCTCAAATACGTGCGCATCGAGTACTCCGGCGTGAAGCTCGCGCCGAACAACGAGATCAACGGGCTCACCCTCGGCGGGGTCGGCCGGGGGACGATCATCGATTTCGTCCAGGTGAGGCACGTGTCCGACGACTGCTTCGAGTTCTTCGGAGGCACGGTGAACGCAAAGCACCTCGCCTGCCAGTACAGCGGCGACGACGCCTTCGACTGGGACCAAGGCTATCGCGGAGAGCTCCAGTTCCTCGTGGCGCAGCTGGACCCGGACGTCGCAGAGGAGACGAACGGGTTCGAGGGGGACAATGACCCGCTCGCGCTCACGCCGGCGCTCGAGCCTCGGAGCGAGCCGACGATCTACAACGCGACGCTCTGCGGGAAAGGCGTGGACGTGGACAAGGAGCAGTACGGCATCCTCCTCCGCCGGTCGACGAAGGCGAACATCTTCAACACGATCGTCACGGGCTTCGAGTCGGGCCTCGACGTGCGCGATCTGGATCACGAGCAGAACATATCGAGCTCGATCTTCTTCAACCTGGTGAATCACTTCGCCTACGCCGAGGCGAGCGACGGAACAGGCATTCTCCAGGACGACGACGGGGGTTTCAATGAGATCGGGTTCCTGAGAGGACCTGATCGGAAGAATCGGGAGGAGGACCCCGGTATCCAGGGTTGCTTCAACCCTTCCGCGCCAGTCTTCGGCCCCGCGACGTCCCTCACCAAGGACGCGGCGGTGCCGCCGGACGACTTCTTCGACGCGAGCGCCGCCTTCATAGGCGCGTTCAAGGATGCGAGCGACACATGGGCCACGTCGGGGAAATGGGCCGTGTGGAGCCCGAACTGAGACATATCCCCGAATCTTTCGAGAGAATTCACAGGGAGACGGGGAGACGGGGGGAGAAAAAAAATCCAGCAATCTCCGCGTCTCCCTGCGAATTTCCCGCTGAACTACCGCGGGCGGCGCTCCAGCCGCCTGGCGAGGTCCCCGCGCTCTGCCGACTCCGCGCCCCCGCGCGCGCGAAGCGCGAGCGCGAGCACGCGCGGTAGATCGAGGGCCGCGCCGCGCGCGCGCATCTCCAGATAGGACCGCTCGTAATCGCGAGGCACCCGCAGCGACCAGTTCTGGTCGCCCACCGTCCCGGGGGTATTGTAGATCTCCTTCATCCCGAGCAGATCGGAGAAGAAGACCATCACGTTCGACGCCTGGCTCGCGAAGAGGTCGGCGAGCTTGGCCTGCGCCAGCAGGCGAGGATCGGACGCGAACGCGCGCGCCATCGCGCCCTCCTCGGCCGGCGAGGGCGCGAGGCGCGTGGCCAGGTACGCCGCCTGCCGCCCCAGCGCGGAGGTGCGCTCCCACGTGTCGAGGAGCCTCCAGAGCGGCGGCGTGTCGTGGGTCCCCACCATGATCCAGTCGGAGGGCGCGGCGTTCTCGCTGCGATAGACGTCCTTCGGGTTGTCGAGATCGGCCTTCTGCGTGACCCGGAAGCGCCCCAGCCCATGACGTTCGAGGACGGCCCCGAGCGGGAACGGGAGCGTGCTCAGGACCTCGCACACCACATCGGAGATGGCGCGCCCGCGGGCCTCCGCGCAGCGCGCGATCGTGTCGAATATCACGCTGTAGCGCCCGACCTGCTCCGGAGACAGCGAGGTGACCCAGTCGTCGGCGTACCGGGGCACGGCGCGGTTCAGCTGCGCGGGAGAGATGATGGCGTACCGCGCGAGCAACGGGTGCTCCGGCAGGTCGGGCGACGAGAACAGCCGCGCTCCCCCCTGGACGGCGCGGAGCGGATCGGGGGCGTCGGCGGCGTACACCCAGGGGCAGACGAGGCCGTGCGGGTGATCGAGGCGCACGCCGTCGAACTCGTCGAACATCTTGTCCATCCGCGCGCGCACGAGCGCGAGCCCGCCGGAGGAGGCGTCCTCGTACTGCGCGGGATCCAGGACAGGATAGCTCCACACCTGGCCCTCCGGGTTCGTCCGGCTCGGCGGCGCCCCCATCAGATAGCCCCTTAGGAAGACCGATTGATAGGCCCAGGCGTCCTGAGGCGAGTAGCCGATCTGCAGATCACCGTAGAGCTTGAGCCCGAGCTCTTCGGTCTCCGCCCGGAGCGCCGCGTGCTGCTCGTGCGCGAGGAGCTGGCAGAAGGCGTAGAAGCCGAGCTCGTCGCGGTACCGGTCGAGGAGCTCTCTCCTGCGCTCCCCGCACGCGATCACCTCGCCAGGGCCAGGCGCGAAGAGGCGCCGGTCCAGATCCGGCTCGCCAGACCAGGTGTGGAACCAGCCGCTCCGGTGCTCGGCGCAGAGGGGGCCGTAGAGCCCGTCCCTCTCGAGCCAGGCCGCGTTCCTCCGCCTGAACGCGTCGAGGCGGCCTTCTAAGTCGCCGAGCTCGCCGAGCTCGCCGGCGCTCCGCCGCCCTTCGAACGTCGCGTACGCCTCGCGGAGCGCGGCGCGCTGCGCGCGGTAGGCGTGGCCGTGCTGCGCGCGCCTTTCGCTGCCAGGGGGCTTCCCGGCGACGATCTTCCTGAACGACTCGGGGCGGAGGAGCGCGCCGGACGGGCCGCCCTCGACCAGCCGGGCGAGCGCGATCGACAGCGTGCTCCGCGAGAAGATGGTGCCGTCATACGGAGACGCGTTGTCGGCCGAGGTCTCCCCCTGCGGCCCGAGCTGGATGCCGTTGAAGCCGAGATCCCGTGCGAACCGGAGGAATCGGCGCCCGCCCTCGGTGTACGGGGACCCGCGCCCGATGTCCTCCGCGTCGTCCGAGGGGAAGCTCGGATCGTGGATCGCGAGCACGAGGTTGCGGATGCCCAGCAGCCGCAACGCGGCCGCGACGAGCCCCCTCTCGTCATCGCCCCATCGAGCCTGGACCGGCGTCGCGTCGCCCCTGTCGTTCCCGACGTCCTTCATCGTGGCAAGGTATAGCGATGAACGGATCCGACCGCCAACGCGCGAAGGAAAGAGTCACTCCCGCATCAGTGATGTGATTACACCGCTGTACGGCGAACCCTGAGCGCCTCTGTCAGGCCCCGAGCCGCGTGCCCGCCGCGACTCCCGAGGTCGCGCCCGCGGCCTCCACCATCGGCAGCGTGAAGAAGAACGTGCTCCCCTCGCCCACCTTGCTCTCGACCCAGATCCGCCCGCCGTGCACCTCGACGAGCGCCTTCGCGATCGAGAGGCCGAGCCCCGTGCCCTTGTGGGCCGTCTCCTTCGCCTGCCAGTAACGCTCGAAGATCCTCGCCCGCTGGTCCTCCGGGATGCCCGGGCCGGTGTCGCGCACCGAGAGGCGCACCTCCCGGCCCCACGGCTCGGCCCGGATCGCGACCTCGCCGCCAGCCGACGTGAACTTGATCGCGTTGCCGACGAGGTTGGCGATCACCTGCAGGATCCGCTCGCGATCGCAGAGCGCCCGATCGACGCCGAGCTCGACGCTCTGCTCGAGGCGCAGCGATTTCTCCGCCGCCTCCTCCCGCAGGAGCTCGAGGGCGTCGCCGAGGAGGCCAGCGACGTCGTGCGGCACCGGCTGGATCGAGATATGGCCGCCGTCGAGCTTCGCCAGGTCGAGCAGATCGCGGATGAGTCGGTTCATGCGATCCGCCGCCTTCTGGATGCGCTCGACGGGGCGCCGCACGTCGACCGCCTCGTCCGAGCTCGGCAGCTTCCGGCGCAGGAGGCTCGTGTTCATGACGATGGTGGCGAGCGGGCTCTTGAGATCGTGCGACACCACCGCCACGAGCTCCTCCCGGGCCCGGATCGCACGCTGCGCGCTCTCGTACAGCCGCGCGTTGTCGATCGCCAGCGCCGCCCGCCGCCCGAGATCCTCGGCGAGCGCCCGATCCTCCACGCCGTACGTGAGGTCGTCGCGGCCGGACGCGATGGTGAGCACGCCGAGCATCGTGCCGCGCGTGACGAGCGGCACGGAGATGTAGCGCCGCAGGCCGAGCTCCATGAGGAGCGCCTCGCTGGCCGACGCCGGCGGCTCGCTGTCGTACGAGGCGCCCTCGTCCTCCGGGGCGGCGGGCGCGCCCGCGACCTCGCAGAGCACGGCCTCGCCCGTCTCCAGCACGCGCGCCACGCCGGACGGGAGGACCGAGTCCATCGGCGTCTGGCCTTGCAGGAGGCGCGCGAGCTCGCTCTTCTGAGGATCGGCGTGGACGACGACCGCTCGCCGGAGCATCGCCTCGCGCTCGATGATGTCGACCATGCACCAGTCCGCGACGAACGGGACCGGCAAGCGCGCGACGCGCACAAGCGTCGCCTCGTAGTTCAGCGAGCTGGAGAGCAGCCGGCTCGCCTCCGAGAGGAACGCCGCGCGCCGCTGCGCCGCCTCCGCCGCCGCGCGCCCCGCCTCCGCGGCGGCGAGGTTCCGCGCCCGCTCGCGCTCGTTCTCGATCATGCGGGCGTAGAGCAGGCGGTGTACGAGCGCCGTGCGGAAGGTCGCCGTGAGCCGGCGCATCATGCCCCGGTACCGAGGCGCGAACGGCGGCTCGCCCTCGAAGCAGAGGAGGAGGCTGGACGCGCCGCTGTCGCCCTGCCCCTCCAGCGAGAAGTGCCATGTCACGAGCCCAGGCCGCGCGAGCTCGGGGTACGGCAAGGAGAGGCCCGCGCCCTCGCCGGCCGGCTCGCCCGCCGCGGGCGGAGAGCGCGGCGGGATGGGCAGCGCGCGCGAGCTCGCCGACAGCCCGGCGGCGTCGAGGAGCCGCGGGGCGAGCGGGGCCGGCTCGACGAGCACGAGCACCGCGATACAGCTCAGCCGCTCGGCGAGCCGCTCCAGGAAGACCGCCATCGACTGGTGAGGATCGAAGAGGTCGAGCGCCGCGACCGTGAGCTCCTGGAGGACGCTGAGGAGCGCCAGCCGTTCCTCCTGGATCTCATGATCTTCGCCGCTCGCCATGACAGGGCTCCAACCGCTCCGTCGCTCAGGCCCCCAGGGCGAGCACCACAGCGGTCTTGTTGTGGAACTGCGGCACGCCGCGGCCCAGCGTGCCGACCTCTCCGAAGGTCAGACAGCCCATCACGGGCACGCTCTCGCCGAGCTCGCTCTCGAAGGTGGTCAGCTCGTCGCGCACGGTGTCGCCGAGCATCATGCACCGCGAGATGCAGTCGAACACGAACGCGCCGGCGATGGGCCCGGCCACCGCGTCGCGCGCCGTGGTCGCGGCCTCGCGCGCGGCGCCGACGAGGCCGATGGGGTCACCCTCCATGACGCGGATGAGGCACCCGTCCGGGACCTCGCCGACGCAGTAGAGCCCCCCCGGCGAGACCACGCGCAGCGGGTCGCGGATGACGTGCTCGCCGTCGGCCTGCGGGATGCCGAGCGGGTGGGTCATGGCGAACGAGGCGAAGCCGTCGAGGTTCACCTGATCCCCCCTCGCCCGCGCGGCGCGCTGGTAGACCGAGAAGGCGCCCTCGTACTCGAGCTCGGCGAGCACCATGCCCTCGGCGCGGGTGACCATGGTCGGCGGACCGTACGGCCGGAAGCCGTGGCGGATGCCGGTGGCCATGCGCGACGGCGAGTCGATCGCGACAACGACGACGCTGTCCGAGTACGCGCGGCCGCCCGCGAACTGCGCGGTGCGCACGAAGCGGAGGTTATCGCCCGCGCCGCCGCCGGCCCAGACGACGCCCGTCCCGCCGACCTCGACCGCGCCGCGCACCACGTCGGCCGCGTTGCCCGTGACCGCGTCCGGCAGCACGATGAGCGCGCGGCTCCACCCCGCGGGGACGGACGACGGAAACGCCTCGAGAGCGCGCGAGGCGGCGAGCACGCCGGCGCGCCGCCCGTCCTCGCTCACCGGCTGCGCGACCCCGACGCCGACACGCACCGTCTCCGAGGCGACCAGCCCCACCACGAGCCCCTGCCGGAGCAGCCGGCTTCCGGCGAAGACCCCCGCCGTACAGCACCCCGCCCAGGGGACCCCGGGCAGCTCGCTCGTCACGGCCGCGGCGAGCGCGTCGGCGTCGTACTGGTCCGTCGATAAGACGAGCGCGAATGCCGGTCGCGCCACGTGCTCAGCGCGCGAGGGCCGCGAGAATCCACCGAGCGCCGCCGCCACGGCCTCCGAGGCGGCCGCCTTCGGATCCTCCACGGAGCTCGCGCCGACAAATACCTGTGTCGCCATGTTGTCTCCCCCCGGAATTTGGGCACTCGCGTTATACTGGAGATTTATCCGATCGTCACGGCGCGCGGTTATCCTGTGATGTCATCCGTACAGGGCGCTCCCGCTCATCGAGCGACTCACGATTTTCCCGGTGCGATGCGCCTTGGCGAAAAACCAGGCAGAGCCATGGCAAGGCCCGTGAAGCGCGGCCCCGCGGAGGAGAGAGGGAGGCGCCCGAGACCCGAGAGGGCGGACCCTTATCCTTCAATACGACAACGTGCTCTGCAAGCTGGTCAGGCACGCTGGACACACACGATTCGACTGTACGGGAGCAATCAGGGTCTTGTGCAAACGCTGGACAACGTGGCGTCCACGGGAGCGACGTGGGATTGCGCGCCACGCTCGATGCCCGAGGCGGAATCGAGGCGAGTTCCTTGGGCGCCGCCGGACGCTGCGTGGTCGGCCCGCCTTGAAATACGGTCAGCGCCCGACGCTCGCCGAAGACGCTCGCCTGAAATGGGACGTTCGGGGACAGCCCTAGGGATCCGCAGGTAGAAGCGCGTACGTCAGGGGGTGCCAGAAACCGCCGCTCTCCGCCCCCGGAGCAGCCCCGATGGCCACGAGCACGAACGCTTCCCCGTCCGTGATGGCCGTCGCCGGCACGTCGCTGCGCTCCAGGATCTCGCGCAGGCGCACCGAGGAGGTCACCGTCGCGTCGACGGGATCGCGGGTCTCGATCGCCACGTCCTCGAGCGTGCCGAGGTCGCCCCGCGAGAACCCGGTGAACGGCGGAAACGGCGCGATCGCGCCGTACGAAAGGTCGTACGCGAGCGTCACCCCGCTCCCGAGGGCGCTCCCGGGCGTGAGCTCCACATGGACCACCGGCGTCGCCGCGCTCGCGTGCGCGACCTGCAGGCTCACCTTGCCGAAGCTCGTCCGCCGCGACATGGCGACCGCGACGAGGCCGGCGGTCGGCGTGTCGATCGAGTACGCGTCGCCGCAGCCTTGCTCCTCGCTCTCGTGCGTGTGCCCCTCGCCGCCGAGGCAGCCGGTGGCGACGAGGAGGAGGCTCTTCTCCTCGGCGAACACGGGCGCCGGCAGCACGGGGAGCCCGGCGGCCACGATCGGGGCGCCGGCCTCCGCGGCGAGCGCGAGGATCTCGGCGCAGTCGAGCCCCGCCGTCGCGCGGAGGTCGCCGGCGATCACGTGCGTCTGCAGGCTCGTCCCCCCGGGGATCGCCGCGCGGAGCGGCTCGACCGCCTGGGCCCGCGCGAACGCGAGGCCCTCGCCGTCGCTCGGCCAGGGATCCACGCCGGCGCCGGTGCCGTCGGGGTACGCGAGGAAGCAGAAGCGGACCGCGTCGTGATCGCTGACGCCGTTCACCACCGTGAGCTTTGTCGGCCCCGGCGGCTCGACCACATCGCCGCCGCCCGCGCCCGTGGTCGTCGCGCTGCTCGCCGTCGCTCCCGGGCCGCCGCCCGCGCCGGAGGTGCTCGCCGCGCTCGACGGCTCCCGGCCGAGGAGGTCGTGGTCATGCGTGCAGGCAGCCGCGACAGCGAGCGAGATCCCCCCGAGGCAGGCCCAACCGAACGAACGAACACGGAGCAGCACGCTGCGAGCTTACCGTGCTAGGCGGGGCCGATGCGGGTCCATCTCACCGCGGCCGCCGCCGCCGCCGTCCGACGCGGCCACCCGTGGGTCTACCGAGACGGCATCGCGGACGGCGGCGGGCACGGGAGCAAGCGCGGCGAGGGCAAGCGCGGCGAGCGCGCGCCTCGCGGCGGGGGGGTCGCGGCGTCGGGCGACGTCGTCGAGCTGTCGGCCGAGGGAGCGCCGTTCCTCGGGCGCGGGCTCTGGGACGCCGAGTCGGCGATCGCCGTCCGCGTCTTCCAGCGCACGCAGGCGCGGCCGCTCGACGAGCGCGCCATCGCGGAGCGGCTCGAGCGCGCCTTCGCGCTGCGCGACGGCTGGTTCGCCGGCCGCGACACGACGGCCTACCGGCTGTGCAACGGCGAGGGGGACCGGGTGCCCTCGCTGGTCATCGATCGGTACGATCGCGCCGCGGTGATCCGCCTCGACGGCGACATGCTGGCGCCCTGGCTCGATCGCCTGCTCCCGCACCTCGGGCGCGCGCTGGGCGCCCTCGGCGTGCGCTCGATCGGCCTCCGCGCGCGCGGGCCTTCGGCGAGCGAGGACGCCGAGGGGAAGAAGCTCACGCACCTGCACGGGCCGCCGCTGCCGGATCGCCTCTTCGTGAGGGAGACGGGGATCGCGATGGAGGTCGATCTCGCGCGCGGGCAGAAGACGGGGGCGTTCCTCGATCAGCGCGACAACCGCGCCCGCGTGCGCGCGCTCGCGGGCGGGCGGCGGCGCGTGCTGAACCTGTTCAGCTACGCGGGGGGCTTCTCGGTGGCCGCGGCGCTCGGCGGCGCGGACCGGGTCACCTCCGTCGACTCGGCGTCGGCCGCGCACGCGTCGGCGCAGCGCACGTTCCGCGAGAACGGCGTGGATCCGGCGGCGCACGAGTTCGTGACGGCGGACGCGTTCGACTTCCTCGAGAAGGCCCGCGCGCGCGGGGACCGGTACGATCTCATCATCTGCGATCCGCCGAGCTTCGCGCCGAGCGAGCGGGCCAAGCCGCGGGCGCTCGGCGCCTACCGGCGGCTGCACGCCGCGGTCGCGCGCGTGCTCGATCGAGGCGGCGTGCTGTGCGCGGCGTCGTGCTCGAGCCACATCACGGCGGAAGACTTCCTGGCGACGCTGGACGACGCGACCCTGGAGCGGGACGACCTGCGGATCCGGGCGATCCACGGGCAGCCGGAGGACCACCCGACGCTGCCGGCGTGGTGGGAGGGGCGGTACCTGAAGTTCGTGGTGCTGGAGTGAGCTCGTCGCGGGCGCGGGCGCGCGCCCGCTGACGCGACCTCGCGGTCGGGGCAGTCGTGGGCCGGGGCGCGCTCCTCATCGAGGGTCCAACGGGCGCGCGAGGCACGCGATGAAGCGCGCGGGCCGCCGCTCGAGACGCTGACACGGGACGTGCGGGCAAGACGTTGCCGCTACAGCGGCTGGCTCGGCTGTTGGGAAAGGGCTAGGTTCGCCACCGTGCTGACGTTCACGTGGAACCTGCGAGGGAAGGACAAGGCGCTGGAGATCGCCTGCAAGTACCTCGCGGCGAAGGGCACAGTCGTCGCCTGCTTCCAGGAGATGCCGGAGAGAACAACCGAGGATCAGATCCGCGGGTGGAGCGGCGACGCCTTGGCTGCACTTACCCCGCTCACCGACCAGCGCGTGGTGATGCTGGCGAGCCGCGATGTTGTGAGCGAGAATCGGGCGATCACGTTCATCCCCGGCGTGCAGCGCGCGGCCGCAGAGCGCATGGTGGGGGTTGATGTGAAGGCACCCAGGCTCGGCCTCATCCAGATGGTCGGCGTCCACCTCCCCGACCTCCGCAACCTGCCCAGAGATTGGCCGCGGGAGCGCATCGTCGCGAGCCTGTCCGACCAGATGAGGCTATTTTGGAACGGCGGTCCCCTCGTCGTGCTCGGTGACTTCAATGCGCACCCTTTCGACCGCGAGATCGCTCTCCGGACCTCGCTCTGGGCGACCCGGGACAAGATCGATCTCAACGACGAGAGGGACCCGATCCCCGCGCGGGACGACTTCGGCATGGACATCTTCCACCAAGGAGAAAGGTACGCGAGCCGGGCGGATCTGGCGGGAGTGAAGAGCTTCCAGAAGCTCCGACCGCTGTACAATCCGATGTGGCGCTGGCTACCTGAACGCGGCGCGCACCCGCGCGGCACGTACTACCGGAAAGATGACGACAGCGTGGTGACGTGGCAGTGCCTCGATCAGATCCTTGTGAGCCCAGACCTTGCTAGCCGCATCGAGCGGCTCGAGATCCTGGACCGACTGGGCGACGAGGTGCTGGTCGAAGCCAACCGCATGACGATGAACGGTGAGTATGGCGACCATCTACCGGTGGAGCTCGCCTTGAAGAACGAGGAGGTTCCCGCGTGAGCAGCACTCAACCGACATGGAGGGACCGGATCAAGGCCGTCGCCTCGGCTGCCGAGCCTGCGGAGCCCGAGATCCCTCTCGTCCAGACGCTCGAAGACTTTCGCGCGACGCTTGACGAGACCCCCTGGATCCGGGCCGAGTTGCACACGATGGGGCACCCCCGGAGGCGCACGCTGTTCGTGTACCCGAAGTACCGGCGCGACGTCAGCACCATGTTGCTGACGTTCTGGCTGGACGGGGACAGCGTACGCGTCATGAACATGAACGGCACCACGTTTCATGAGCCCGAGAAGCTCGGCGCGTTCCTGGCGGATTTCGTGGAGCAGTCGGCGTTTCCCGCCACCGTCGACGAGTATCGCCGGCTCCAAAGCAAGGACGTGCACGGAATGCTGCGGGTCCGAGGCATCTCCCAGAACGACCCTGCAGACGTGCCGGTGCTGGTTGGCGCCTCGGAGCACAACGAGATGGCGAAGCGCGTGCTCGACCGCCAGCTCGGCACGCCTCACGGGATCCGCGTGGTGCTCGAGGAGCATCCGACCAAGGCGAGGTTCGATGCGGCGACAGAGTACGCATGCCTCGACTCCGCGGGGTTCGGCCTGCGCATCGTCGGCGGCGTCCAGGTTGATGCGAGCTTTCCCGCAGGGAAGGTGCTCAAGCTCCACGGCGACCTTCTGCCGCTCGATGGCTTGTCTTCCTGACGCCCCTCCGCGCGGCCATACGCGCAGCGAGACGTGCCGCGCACGACGCGCGTGCGCTCGCGGCGCGCCCATCGGAGCCCTGGCCCGGGGGCGGCGGCGCACGAGCTCGGGATCGTGCACCGCGACGTGAAGCCCGAGTCGGGATCCACGCCCAGCGCTCGCAGGCGCGCGGCGAGCCGCTGCGCGCGGGTCTCTGCGTCCTCTGCGCGCTCGCGCTCGCCCTCTGCGCGCTCCGCCCCGGTCGGCAGGACTTCACCTCACGGCGCGCGCCGCCCCAGCAGGAACGCCGCCAGCGCCTCCGCCTTGGGCACGAGCGTCTTCACCTCGATGAGCTCGTCCTTCGTGTGAAAGCCGCTCCCCCGCGGCCCCAGGCCGTCGATCGACGGGATCCCGATGTCCGCCGTCGAGCTCGCGTCGGAGCCGCCGCCGATGAGCGGCGCCTCCTCGTCGCCGAGCCCCGCCGCCCGCGCGCGCGCCGCGTACTCCCGGCAGAGCGCCGCGCTCGCCTCGGTCCGCACGAGCGGCGACCGCGCGATCTCGCCGTCGACGCGCACGGCGGTGCCGGGCACCTCGACCGACGCCTCGTGCGCCGCCGCGCAGAGCGCCTCCAGGAGCGCCTCGCCGTCCGCGCGGCTCACGAAGCGGACGTCGACCCCCGCCTCCGCCGCGTCGGGCACCGTGTTCCTGCCGTGCCCGCCGCTCACCACGCCAACGTTGACCGTCACCCCGCGCGTGTAGTCGGTGAGCCGCTGCGCCCGGTCGATGAAGCGCGCGAGCGCCCAGATCGCGTTCGCGCCCTGCTGGTGCGCGTTGCCGGCGTGCGCCGCCTTGCCCGTGGCCCGCACCACCGCGTTCCCCGTGCCCCTGCGCGCGGTGATGATCCTGTCCCGCTCGCGCCCCGCCTCGAACACGAGCGCGCACGCCGCGCCCGCGAGCTCGCGCTGGAGCAGCGGGCGCCCCTCGGGCGACCCGACCTCCTCGTCCGATACGATCGCGAGCCGCACCGGGATTTCCGCTAGCGCGCCGACCACCTCCAGGGCCCTGAGCGCCTCGATCGTGACGACGATCCCGCCCTTCATGTCGAGCACGCCAGGCCCGCGCGCGAGCTCCCCGTCCAGGCGGAAGCCCTCGAAGGTCCCCGGAGGGAACACCGTGTCGAGGTGCCCGACGAGGGCGACGTGCCCCGCCGGCGACGCCTTCGCCGCCTCGCTCTCCACCACCCAGTGCGCGGCGTAGCGCGCGCTGGCGATCCGCCGAACGCACAGCCCGGGGATCGTCGAGAGCTCGTTGGCGATGACCTCGCCAACCGCGTCGCCGCCGCGCGGGTTGTCCGTGAACGAGTTGAGGCTCACGAGCCGCTCGAGGAGCGCGAGCATCGGCTCCGTGCGGTCGGAGAGCGCCTGTCTGAGGGCCTGGATCACTGCGCCAGCATGCCACGGAACCCCGGACCCCGCCGCGCCCCCCGGCGACCTCTGCCCTGGCCGCTGCGGAAGTGATACGTGTCCCCCTCATGAAATGTCCCAGATCAGCGCGGAGGCGCCCGTGACCACGGCGACAGGCCCGCTCGTCATCAAGCTCGGCGGCGAGGTCGTGGGCGGCCCTGCCCTCGCCATCCTCTCCAGCGACCTCGCGGCGCTCACCCGCGCGGGCACGCGCGCGATCGTCGTCCACGGCGGCGGCGCGCAGGCCAGCCGGCTGCAGGAGCGCCTCGGCATCCCCGTCCGGCAGGTCGCCGGTCAGCGCGTCACCGACGCGGAGACGCTCGACGTCATGAAGATGGTCGTCGCCGGCAAGCTCAACGTCGACCTGTGCTCCGCGCTCCTCGCCGCGGGCGCTAGGCCCGTGGGGCTCCACGGCGCGAGCGGGCCCGCCCTCTCGGCGGTCAAGCGGCCGCCGCAGGTCTACGCCAGCGCCGGGCCCGAGCCGGTGGACCTCGGCCTCGTCGGCGACATCACGGGCGTCGACCGCGGGCTCCTCGAGCTGCTCGGGAGCGGCGGCTACTTGCCCGTCCTCGCCTGCCTCGGGGCCGGCGCGGACGGCCAGGCCTACAACATCAACGCCGACACGGTCGCCAACCGGGTCGCCATCGAGCTCGGCGCGGCGGGGCTCTTCCTCGTGAGCGACGTGCCGGGCGTGCTGCGCGACGTCTCCGACCCCGCCTCGCGCATCCCGAGCCTCACGGTCGCCGAGGGGCGCGCCCTCATCGCGAGCGGCGCCGTCACGCGCGGGATGATCCCGAAGCTCGAGGAGTCGTTCGCCGCGCTCGCCGAGGGCGTCCGCCGCATCCACATCCTGGGGCGGCTCAAGCCGGGCGATCTCGCGCGCGAAGCGAGCGAGCCGGGCTCGATCGGCACCGTGCTCGTCCCCTGAGCCGCCCGCCCCGCCTCGCCCGAGCCGGCCCCGCGCCGTATGCTCCCCGCCTCATCGCCGTATGTTCCCCGCCTCCTCGACGACGGATGCCGTCCACGCTGCGCTCGGTTTCGCGGAGGCGCACCGCGAGCAGCTCGCCATCGGCGTGGGCGTGTGCCTCGTCAGCTTCATCGCGGGCATGGCGCTCGTCGCGTTCGTGCTGGTTCGGCTGCCCGAGGACTACCTGGAGAGGCAGGAAGAGGCGCCCTTCCTGGAAGGGCGCTCCGCCTGGGTGCGCGTGGCGGCGCGCATCGGAAAGAACCTGCTCGGCGTGATGGCCGTGGCGCTCGGGATCGTGCTGTCGCTGCCCGGCATCCCCGGTCCGGGCGCGCTGGTGATCCTGATCGGCGTGATGCTCCTCGACATCCCCGGCAAGCGGCGCGTGGAGCGGCGGCTCCTGGGGGCGCCGCAGGTGCGCGCCGTCGCCGACCGCGTGCGCGCGCGCTTCGGCCGCCCTCCGCTGCGCGTTCAGGCGGTTTCCCGCGGCTCTTCCCCCGGCAGGCCCTGAGCGCTGCGGGCGCCCTGCGCCACCGCCGCCGGCCCTCCCTTCGCGGCCCCGGCGCGCAGCCGGAGGTGCCACCCGAAGAGCGCCGCAGCGAGCGCGAGCGCGAGCCCCGCCGAGATCCACTCGCGCGGCGCGAGCAGGATGCAGCCGGCCACGAAGGCGCAGCTCGCGAGCGCGAGGCGCTCTTCCGCGTCGGGTATCGGGAGCACGTCTCCTCCTCGATACCGTCCCGCGCCGCGCGCATCAAGCGCGCCGTGCGGTCGCGATCCTCCCCACAGGCGCAAACGGTGCGGCACAAATGGTGCGGCGCAAACGGTGCGCACGCCCGGCGCGCCCCCTGTCGCCTCGTGCGGCGCCCGCGCGGTTGCGGTAGGTAGGGGATGGGAAGCGGCGAGCGCTCTGCTCGCGCAGCACCGATCTCGACGCCTTATGAACGCAAAAGACGATCGCGACGAGGGTGGGCCCGAGGGCGCGCTCCGCAACGAGGACCCCAGCGAGCGCCGCGAAGCAGGCCCGGAGGCCGCCGCCGCGAGGGGCTCCGGCGCGCGTGACGGCGCCGCAAAGCAGGCGCAGCGCGACGAGACAGCGGCGGACGACAGCGCCGCGGAAGACGAGCGCGACGGGGAGGACGACGAGGAGCCGGAGCCGCCTCCCCGGCCGCGCGGGCCCTCGATGTGGGACATCCTCCGCGACAGCTTCTTCACGTTCGATCGGCGGACCCTCGGCTTCACGCGCATCCTGCTCGGCTTCCTCCTCATCGGCGACCTGTTCCGCCGCCGCTGGGCGTGGGTCGACATGTTCTCGGACATCGGCGTCCTGCCGAACCACGTGAACCTCTGGCGCCCGCAGGGCGGCGGGAACTTCTCGCTCGTCAACGCGTTCTCCACGCCCGGCGAGCTCTGGGTCCTCTGGGCCGTGATCCTCGCCACCTACGTCTGCCTGCTCATCGGCTGGAAGACGAAGCTCATGCAGGTGCTCTCGCTCGTGTTCGTCACGAGCATGAACGGGCGCATCCTGCTCATCGAGAACGGCGGCTACGTCGTCCACAACCTGCTCCTGCTCTGGACGTGCTTCCTGCCGTTGGGCGATCGCTTCTCCCTCGACGCGCTCCTCGCGTCGATGAAGCGGAGCCGCGAGCGGACCGCGGACGATCTGAACGACCGCTCCACGCTCGACGACCCGCGGAAGCCGGACGCCTTCGTGACCGTCCTCGGGCCCGTCCTGCTGATCCAGATCTCGGCGATCTACTTCTTCAACGTGGTGCACAAGACCGGCCCCGCCTGGAAGAACGGGACCGCGGTCCACTTCGTGCTCTACGTCGATCGGATGGTGACGCCGATCGTGGCGGACATCCGCGACTACGCGCCGAACTTCCTCATCCTGTTCATGACGAGGATGGTGATCTCGTTCGAGGCGGCCATCCCGGTGTGCCTGCTGTCGCCGCTCGGCCGGGTGTGGGCGCGGCGGCTCGCGCTCGTGATGATGAACCTGCTCCACGTCGGGTTCGGCACGACGTTCGTGCTGGGCCCGTTCGCGTGGGCGCTCTGCGTGTTCTCCACGCTCCTCATCGGCCGCGAGGACTGGGAGATCGCCGCGCGCACGATGCGGCGCGCGCACCGGGCCCGCGCGGTGCTGTTCGACCCGCGGTCGCCGGGCGCCGTCCTCGCCTGCCGCGTGCTGAAGCGGATGGACCGGTTCGGGCTGCTCACCTTCGAGGCGTCGAGCGCCGCGGCGCACGGGCTCTCGGTGCGGCTCCCGAGCGGCGAGGTGGCCGAGGGAGCCGCGGCGCTCGCCGACATCGTCGCGGCGATCCCGCTCGGCCCCGCCGTGGCGTGGCTGCTCCGGCTGCCGCTCGTGCGAGACGCGGCGACCGCGGCGATGGCCGCGGCGCACCGCCGCAGCCTGGGCCGGGCGCTCGGCGCGCGGCTCCCGGAGCGCTCGGAGATCGCGCCCCCGCCGGCGCCGCTCCGGCTGGCCGGCCGGACGGTGCTCGCGACGCTGCGCGAGCTCGCCGTGCTCGTGATGTTCGCCGGCGCCGTCAACCAGGCGGCGGTCGAGCTCTGGGTCATCAAGAACCGCTGGAAGGTGCCTCACCCCGAGCCGACGCGGGTCCTCTCGCAGAAGCTCCGGTTCCTCCAGGGCTGGTTCATGTTCTCACCGAACCCGGTGATGGATGACGGGACGATCGTCGTCGACGCCGTCACGGTCGACGGCCGCCACATCGATCCTTTCACCGGCGAGCCGCCGAACTTCGACCTCCTGCACGCGAAGAGCTTCGCGTACACCCAGATCTGGTGCGACTACTTCGCCCGCATCAAGCTGCCGGCGAACACCGCGTACCGGGACGCCATGAAGGAGTACATGCTCCGCTACCCCGAGCGCACGGGCCGGCCCGAGGACACGCTCGTCTCCGGGGAGGTGTACTGGGTGAAGGACTGGAACCCGAAGTGGGGCAGCACGGAGAGCTACGGGGAGGAGCGCGAGAAGCTCTTCGTCTTCCAGAACCCGAAGGCCCAGGCGCGCGCGCAGGCCGAGCCTCCGCCCGACGCCCCCGCCGCGGAGCCGAGCCCGGCCAACTAGCAGGAACCAGCGCCGGGAAGCAGGGGAACCAGGGCGAGCAAGGCAACGCGGGGGCGCGCCCTGGTACGATCCCGAGCGCCCGAACGACGGACCGGCGACGGAGAGAAAACAGCGATCGATGCTTGACAGGGGCGCCCGGGCGAGTAGAGTCCGCGCTCTCGAAAGCGAGGGCCTGTAGCTCAGTTGGGAGAGCGCTAGAATCGCACTCTAGAGGTCGCAGGTTCGATCCCTGTCAGGTCCACCCTCGAAATCGTTAGCTTATCCGATTCCTTCCGCACCTCTGGCGCGCCCCTGGCCAGGGTCACAGCCAGGGTTTTTCACGAGGCGCGTGCTCAGGGCGCGTGCGGCCGCTCCTCGGCCATCGTGAGGTGGCCCCGTGCCGCCTCGACGATCCCCGCGATGCCGGCACCGCCGCCGAGCGCCGCGATCAGCGCCACCACCCCGGTCGACCTCGCGAGGTTGCGGGCGCGCGTCCCTCCCCGCCGTTCGGACGGGTCGAGCCGAGCCAGCGTCGCCTGCATGTCGGACACCGCGCCGATCAGCCCGGTCCCCTCGTGGCCAGGCGACGGCGCACGGCCGAGCGCCGCGCGGATCTCGGCCACGTCATCCTGAATCGCGTTGACGCCAGCGACGGCAGACGTCGCCAGCTCGAGCGCTCGAACCTCCGCGTCGGTCGAGCGGCTCGGGCGCGCGCTCGCGCGGCGGTCCTCGTCGTGCGCTCGCCGGGACACCGGCGCCGCGGGGTAGTCCTCGTCGATCTTGGCCATACGTTCGCTCCTCAGCCTCTCGGCGGCGCTGGTGGCGGAGCGCGCGGCCGCCGCGACACGCGCTCCGACGTGGGCTCGTTCAGGCCGTCAGACCACCACCCAGTTCGCGCCGTCGCTGATGATGCGGAGGTCGCCGTAGGCCGTGTTGATCGTGGCCGTCGTGGCGCCGTCGATCGTCTCCGAGCCCGCGCCGTCGACCGTGATGGCGTTCGTCGAGCTCGTGACGTTCGACACCAGGATTCGCTCGCCCTCATGCCCCGCCGCCGTGGGCAGGTTGACCGTGAAGCCTGCACTCGTGGGGTCGCACTTGACCAGCTCGCCGTACGTCGCGGTGTACGTCGCGGTCACGGTGGCGATGCGCTGATCGAAGTCCGGCACGCGGTAGCTCTGGTCGCACGGTTTCTCGTAGCGACCGCTCGCGACCCAGCTGCCCGTGGTGACGCTCAGCGTGCCCGCCGTGGAGCCCGGCAGCGTGCCAGCGATCGACGTGCCGGTGCCCTCGCTGATCGGGAAGCGGTTCGTCGTGCCGTCGGGGTCCTCGCCGAGGAGGTAGTCCCGCTGCGCCATGCGGAGCGCGTCCTCGATGTCGAGGTTCGCGCCGTGGCCGAAGAGGAGCTGCTGATACAGCCCCGGCGCCGTGTTCGTTAACCCGACTCCGCCGACCGTCCAGCCCGTCGACGAGGTGATCGCGCCCGCGGACACGAGCACGCGCTGCACGAGGCGCCCGTTGAGAGTCAGCGCTGCCTCCTGCTTCTTGAAGTCGCAGAAGACGAAGAGCCGGTGCCACCGGTAGAGCTTCGCGAGAGCCGTGTAGTTGCTCACCGGCAGCACCGAAGGACTGTTCTTCCAATACAGCGCGAACTGATTGTTGCTCACCGCGAGCATGCCCCCGTTCGTGTAGGGGTTCTCTTGCTGGATGAGCACGTTGGTGCTCGAGCCGAGCGCGAAGGGCATGAACCAGATCGCGAAGAAGAACGAGTCGGATCCCGGGTTGATGCTCGCCTGCGCGGGGATGGTGATCCGGTCGGTCGTCGCGCGGAGCTCCACGCAGGCTTGCGCCGGGCGCCGAACGAAGGGCTGAGGGAACCGCTCGCCGGCGAGGCCTGGCCCGACCGCCTCGACGAACGCGCGCGCGCCCTCCTGCCCCATGATCTGGTAGCCGTGCCGGAGGGGATGCACGTAGTCGCCTTGGTAGTCCGCGGGCTCGAGCCCTGGGAACTCCACGAAGGTCCAGCGGGTCAGCGTCCGGATCCGCGATCGCATCCACGCGTTGAAGGCCTGGGCGACCGCGCTGCAGGACGCGTAGTTGCTCATCCCGGGCGCGAAGTCGAGGATCTGCCACCGGAACTTGTTGGCGGCGAGCAGCGAACCCGAGATCAGGCGCTCATACGCGCGCTCTCTCTGCTGGAGGATCGCGAGCGTGTCCGCCACGCTGTAGCCCTGGCCGATCAGGTTGATGATGTCGTTCGTGCCGCCGCCGACGATGATGTCCGTCGGGGTCGTGTCCCAGGAGGCGACGATGTTCGGCCACATCTCGATCAGGCCCTCGTTGACCTTGATCGTCCCGCTGCCCGCGTCGGTGATGTCGAGCGGCGTGGAGCTGCCCTCGTACTGCGCCGCCTGGAAGGTGTTGCCCGACACGCCGCACGCCCAGTAGATCGGCTGCGCGACCGACAGCGTCGGCGCTTGGCCGTCAGGAGACGTGAGCGTGAACGGCATCCCGTTCGTCAGCGTGTGCCCGGGCGCCGTGATCGTGTCGGCGTTCGCATCGACGCTCGTCGCGACGTTGCTGAGGCTGAGCCGACGGCCGCTGAAGCCGTTGTTGCGCCAGTCTCCGATCACGTTCGCCGGGGCGTCGTGGAAGTCGTCGACCACGGGGAAACGGCCCCACGTCGTGCCGGTGCCGTTCAAGGCGCCATAGCCGCGGCCGACCATCCGGAAGTCGACGCCCTCCTCCCGCAGGACGCGCTGGAACGTCGCGCGCCAGCCGGTGGCCATATCGAGCGAGGCCCCGTAGCCGACGAAGTTGCTGTCGCCCACGATCGCGATCACGCGCTTCGTGGGGGCCCGGGTCAAATCAGAGAGCTTCGAAACCATCGTACCTCCTGCACCTCAGTCCACCGGCCAACGCCGGGAGTGTTCATCCTGCGCGCCACGGAGCCGCTGCCGGCGACGGGGCGGGGGCCGGCGCGCTCGTCGCCGCCGGCGTCGCCGCACGCGCTGCTCGCTGATGTCAGGCGGCGGCAGGTCGACAGACCACCACGAGGGTGCCCGCCGGCACCGGGACACCCGAGCCCCCCTTCGTGATCCTGAACGAGAGAGCTTCTCTCGGGCCGAAAGGCGACCCGCTGGTGAGGTCGGTGAGCGGGACGGGCGTGAACCCGCCCCAGCCGCCCGTGGCGTACGTGCCCGAAGGGATCGTGCGACCCATTGCGGCACCACGGACCACTACGCCCTCATCGATATCGCGGACCGATAGATCGAGCTCTGCGTAGTTGGTCGCATGCGCGGACAACAGGCCGCTCGGGATGAAGTGCACACTCACCAGCGTCGCGTTGCTTGAGCCAAACGGCCCGGAGATTACGATCTCCCTGGTGTCGTCACTGGCCAACGCGTCATCGGCCGTCTTGTAGTAATAGAACACCATGTCACCAGGGGCCACGGTCACCGTGGTCCGGTTGTTCGCCGGGTCGTCCGTCGCCGTGACGCCCGGACCGGCGAAGTTGATCGCCGGTCGCTCGGGCAGCTCCGTGCCAGCCGCGTAGAGGCGTCGAACGCCGAAGAACAACGTGTCAATCCAGTTGAGAATCCCAGCCATATACCCTCACTTCGTTCGGAACCTGGAAACGCAGAGCGCACCGACCGACGCGATACCGCCCGACCATGCGCCGGCCGTGGCGCACCTGCCGAGCAACCGGAGTCGCGTCGTTCCCGCCGCCGTGGCCACCCAGCGGCCTGCGGCGATGATGGCCTGCGGCGTGTCGAAGATGGCGAGCCTGGCCACTGCCGAATCGACCCTCACTTCCGACCCACCACCGCTAACGTTGTCCGTGGCGTGGACCGCCAGGAGAAGCACTGAATCCGCCGCGGCGCCGCTATTGAACGTTTTCCCGTGAAACTGAATCAGGAAGATGTCGCCGACCCGCACGTTCGTGAACGTCAGCGACATGGCGGTCGCGTCGATCGTGTTCGGCGCGTAGGTGGAGCCCGTAAATGGGTATGTACTCCCCAAGCCCGTTTCGTCGACGACGGCCCAGCACTGCGTGTCGACGAACCCCCGTCCGCGGAGATAGACGGTCCGGTCGAGCGCGGCTTCCACCGGCACGTTGACGCTCCCGGCGTCGCGCACCGTCCCATCGTTGACGAGCTCGGTCGACGCGGGAAACGTGTCATTGCCTTCATACTGCGCCACGGTTCAAACCTCCACGTACCGCGCGTCCTCGCGCCTGGACTTCACTCGTCCCCCGCTCCCGTCGTCCTTGCTCCAGCGGCCCCAGCGGCCGTCGGGCATCCCGGGCGCGCCCGGCGCGGCGAGGGGGTCAAAGCTCGTCGGCTCGTACGCGACGATCAGGCAGACACACCGCGTGTGTGCGCCTTTCCACTGCTGCACGAGCCGCTTGATCGAGTCGACCGTGCCGGCCTCGGTGTCGATGCCGAACGCCTTTCCGGCGCCCCATCTCTGGCCGTCGCTCGAACCCCAGGCGCCCGCGTCGTCGAAGTGCGGCGGATAGACGATGATCCAGAAGTCCGACCAGTGGTCGGCGTTGGCAGGGTGCGTGAGCGAGTCCCAGTCCCAGTTGTTCGGGTCGGCCTGGTGCCACCTCAGCTCTCCCGATGGCTCGAGAGTCCACCAGAGGCCGGTGCGCGTAACGAGCCGCACGCGCGGCGCTCCGGGGTAGAGGAACGTCTGGAGCGCGAGCGCGAGCGTGTACGCATTGCCGGCGGTCCTCCAGTATTCCAGCCAGCGCACGAGCTCCGCCGCGTACGCCGCGTCGGTCTGCTGCGGGCCCCGGAAGATGCGCCGGTCGCGACCGATGTACGGGAGCGCTGTCGGGGTTCCCGCGCCGGGGAAGCGCGACTGGATGCCCTGCACGAGCACCTCGGCACCGGCGTCGAGGACCGAGGCGATCCCGTAGAGGTACCGGAACCCGACGCTGCGCCCGGGCCGGTCGGAGAGCCAGGGCGGAACGTAGCGTCGCAAGCTCTCGCGGAAGCTCAGGTGGGCCATGCCGCCTCCCGTTGACGCCCACAGCGAGCGGCGTAGCGTGACCGGCCATGCGCGCAGTCGTGGGGGGGCTCGTGATGGTCGCGGGGTGTGCCTTGCCTGGGGGGGCAGACGAACACCTGCCCTGGAGCCCGGCGCCCTCGCCGACCGTCGACGTCGCGACCGTGAGCAGCTCCTCGAGCTCTGGCAGCACATCCTCGGCAGCCAGCAGCAGTGCCACGGGCGCAGGCGGGGACGGCGGTGGCGCAGGAGGTCAGGGCGGCGCAGGCGGCGACGCCGCGACCACGGCGACGGCGAGCAGCAGCTCGGCCGGCGGCGAGGGCGGGCAGGGCGGCGGCCCCGCGCCGGAGTGTCTCTCCGCGAAGGACTGCCGCGGGCAGGACGGTCCTTGCGCCTGGCGGACCTGCGACGACGGCGTGTGCGGGCGCGCGCTCGCCCCCGAGGGCACGCCGCTCGAAGAGCAGACGCCCGGGGACTGCCTCGAGCAGCGCTGCGACGGCCGCGGGGGCCAGCAGGCGGTGCCCGCGCCCGTCGACGTCGCCGACGACGGCAAAGACTGCACCGCCGACGCGTGCGGCCCGAAGGGCCCGACGCACGACGCCGTTGCGACGGGTACGCCGTGCTCGGAGGGCCTGTGCCAGGGCGGCGCCTGCGTCGACTACATCCCCGTGCGGTGCAAGGTGCCGGACCCAGAGGTCGACTTCCGTGTGTACGTCGATTGCGAGGGGGTCGGTTGGAACTCGTGGATCCGATGGCAGCGACCGGACGGGACATTCGATGGATGCGTCTCGCACGGTCCCGGGTACTGCGCGCCTGGCTGGCCCTGCCGCGTACACCGCGACGACGGGGCGGTCGTTGCTGGCACCTGCTTGTGAGCCCATCATCCCACCTGCTGCACGGTGAATGAGTGCGCGCCAGCCACGGGCACCTCGCCCTCGGCCAGCGACGTGTCACCGGCCGGAAGCGTCGGGTCAAACTTGATAACGAACTTCGACACGGCCTCCACTTGGCCGATGACGGCATTCCGGAACACGTGACCAGGCGGCGACGTGAGAACGTGCCCGCCGATCGGGACCTCCGCCAAGTAGGCGTCTATCTGTTCGCCGAACATCGCTTGCCACGCGGCGTCGCTCAGGTTCGCGGCGGCCTGTACCCACGCCGTGCCGGTGACCGTGACGGTCACTGCGGTGGCGCTCGCGACGGTGCAGGTCACGCCCTTGGGCACGACCCGCCGCATGATGGTCGCCTTGACCGCGCCGAGGTCCGTATCCGGGTCCTCCGCGTCCCCGTCCACGGCTCCGCTCGAGCTCGCGACGTAGACCTGCACGTGTCCGACCGAGCTTGCCGGGCTCACCCACACGCGCGTGACATCGACGATCGTGCCGTCCGCCCTCCGCGCGCGCTTCGCCCAATATTCGTAAGCGGCCTGCGGACCGTTCGGTGACAGCGCGCCTAACGAGTCCCTGCAGGCCTGACGCAAGGCCGGGTCGGACTCCTCATCTCGCCCGGCGAGCGCCGCAGCGTTCGAGCAGGAGACACCCAGCATCGCTGTCACGAGCGCCGTGATCTGCCCGGCCGACGAGCTCCCGTCTCTTCCGGCCGCGACCGCGCGGATATCGATCGTGAGCGTCTGCCCTGCGCCGAGCGTGAACGCAGAGACGTTGGTATAGTGCGCGTCCGTGCCCGGGTTCCGACAGACGAACTCCCCCGCCTCGAACGGGTAGATGCCGCCGCCAGAGTTCACGAGCGTGACCTGTCCGGTCGCGAACGTGGCCCCGATACGTTCGACCCCGTAGACGTAGTAGGCGAGGAGCGTCAGCCAGATCCCCTCGGCCAAGTCGAGGTAATTGGCCTTGATCGCGAGCGCGATCACCTCCGTGAACCCAGCGAAGATGGCCGCGATGACGATGATGATCGTCCTCGCGACGCCGCCTTCCTTCCACGAGGTCACGGGCAGTCCGGTGGCCGTGAGGAGCCGGTAGATGGAGTCCCTGACCTGGTCTCGGGAAAGAGGCTTGATGAGCTGGTCAATCGGGAGCATCAGCGCACCCCTGCGAAGGCGGCCGCGGCCGCCGTTACGTTCATCGTCAGCTCGAAGGGCCCCACAGACGTGCGGCACCGGATCACGAGCTCGAGGGTCGCGCTGTCGAGCTTCCGCGCGCGCGTCTCCACGTCCTCGAAGCGCTCGTCCTTCGTCAGCTCGCCGCGTACGAGCCCCGGCACGGCTGCGAGCTCCGCGGGCGTCATCCCGCGCGACAGCAGCGAGCGGAGGTCGAAGCCGTAGTCCGGCGCGTCGATCACCCCCCCGCGCGGCGTGGTGAGGCGCCTGTAAGCGGCCTGCGCGAGCGCCAGCGTGGGCCCCGCCATTCGCAGGTCGTCGCGGAGGTCGTCGGCGCAGTCGAGGTCGGCTCCGAAGCCGTCCACCGTGGCTGCTGGCGCGCCGGGCGCGCCGAACGACGCGACCACCGAGCCCATGAGGTCCTCGAGGAGGCTCATGACGTCGTGAACACCCCCTGCATCGCCGCCCAGGCGCTGCTGCTCGTGGTCACCAGGACGAGGGCGTGCGCCGCCGTCGCGTCGGGGCCGAGGGCTGCGGCGAGCTCGCCGCCGAGGGCGCTCTGCGCGCCCGAGAAGGCCAGCAGGCGCACGCCGCCGACCGCGAGCTGCGCCTCGAGCGCAGCCCCGATGGCGGCCTGCGCCTGGACCGTCGCAAGCATCCCCTCGAGCTGGGAGATGATCGCGGCCGCAGCGGCCACCTGCGCGTCGAGGCTCGGCGGCTCGATGCCCAGCGTGATCGATGTCTGGAGGTTGCTCACGATCGACTGCGCGATCTCGAGCTGCGCAGCGAGGGAGAGCGCCGCGGTGGGGCTGAACGACGCCAGCGCGGTGAGCTGCGCGGACACGTTCGGCGCCGCGATGTCGCAGGCGACGTCGAGCGCGGCCGCAGCGCTTGCGGCGGCGGGGACCACCGCGCCCAGAGTCAGCGAGCCGAGGTCCGTGATCATTCCGACCTCACCTTCGCCGACGAGGTGGTGATGCTCCCCATCGTCTGGCCGGGTGACCAGACGACGATCCCGGTCGCCGGCGAGCCGCCGATCGTGCCGGTGAACGTCGCCGGCGGGAGAAGGGTCGTCACGCTGTCGGCGTTGCGGGCGACGCCTCGCACGGCGGTCCTGCCGAGCAGCAGCGACTGAGCGGCGTCGAGGGCGAGCGACACCGGGACGAACGTCTCCCCACCGTCGCGCGAGAAGCCCGTGATGATGGGGTATCGTGGGTCGCCCTCGATGAACTCGACGAGCACGATCGCGCTCGGCGTGAGCTCCGCGAAGAGCCCCGCCATGCCGGACACGATCGGGATCGGCGGGATGTCGGGCAGCCCGGCGCGCCGGTTCACGGCCTGGAGGACAACGAGGTCCTCCTGCATCGCGATCACCCGGTATCGGTACCGACCGAGGAAGTCGTATTTGGGCAGGAGCTCTCGCACGATCGTCGCGAGGGTCCGCAGCAGCCGATCGCCAGTCACGCGGCGAGCTCCTCTCCGACCGCGCTCGCGCGGAGCGCGGCCTTGCTCATCTCGATGCGGAGCTCCCGCACCAGGAGGGGCCGCTCAAGGCGGCCGCGCAGCACCGAACCGACCACCACGGCCGTGGGGTCGTCGAGCGCGAGCTCGGCCACCTTCTCGCGCTCGTTGAAGTCGAGCAGCTGGCAGCCCTCCTCGGGCGTCTCCACGCGCGTGCGCGCGCCGGCGCGGGTGACGCCCTGGTAGTCCACCCACCAAGGCGTCGAGCCGAGGAGCTGCTCGAGCACGCGCGAGGCCGGCGCAGCCTGCCGGATGAAGTAGGACGAGCCGAGCTTCCCCGAGAGCGTCGTCGGGTCGAACGTCTCGCCGACGTCCGCGGCGAGGCTGGTGACAGCGCTCCGGAGCGTGACCCCCTGGGTGTTGTGCATCTGGCGCGCGGAGCACCTCCTCAGCCAGCCGCCGGCGCCCGCCACGACGCGCACGCGCCGCCGGTCCTGGAACGCTCCGGAGCGCGCAGGCGCCACCACCCCGCGGAGCTCGAGCCGGCCGAGCGTGACGACGGCAGAGCCCGCGACCGTCACGGCCTGGTCGAGCTGGACGTCCACGAACCAGAGGCCGGCGTACGGGACGTGGAGCCTCGCCGTGAGGATGCGCTGGCCGTTGATCGTCGCGAAGAGCGCCATTCGTCAGCCTCCCAGCGCCCGGCTAAACACCGTTCCGAGGTCGTCCGTCGGATTCTGAAACTGGTCTTTCAGGTACAGAATCGACTTGTCGTAGCGGTCCTCGGCGGTGGGCTCCTTCAGCGTCGCGGTGCTCCCCTCCGGCTTCGAGAGCATCGGCATGGGCGCACGGAACTGGAGGAACTTGATCTCGCACACCCACATCCCGGTTTCGTCCTCGGGCGCGAGTTGCGAGCGGTCTTCGACAACAACAGAGCGGATCTGGAGGTCGTCGAGCGCGGGATGGTAGATGTCGAGCGCCTTGGGCCGCACGCCGCGCGAGGGCTTCGTCAGCAGCTGAGCCCAGCTGTCCCACTCATCGAAGTGCGCGTCTGCGAAGAGCTTGATCCGCACCGTGAACTTCGCGAGGTTGTCGCCCGTGTAGACGACGAAGGCCCCGCTGAGCCCGTAGCCCTTTCGGATGTCCCAGTCCCTCGGCGAGCCGGCGCCGACCACCTCGGCCAGGCCAGGGTTCTTCCTGCCAGCGAGTACGACGACGCTCCACGGTTCGGAGTCGATCAACGGGTTGATCATGTCGGCTCCGGGTCGAGAGGGATCCCGCCTGTGGTCGCCGCGTCCTCGAGGGCGTCCACCAAGCGCGCTAGGAAGGTGCGGCTCGTGAGCTCGTCGGCGTCCTTCACGCCGTTGATCTCGAGCCGTTCGACGTGGAGCACCCGGCCGCCGCGCGAGGCCCCCGCCGCCCGGCCGCCGCCCGGCGCGCTCCCGACCCGAGCGCTCGGCGCGCTCCCGACCCGGCCGCCGCCCGGCGCGCTCTCGAGGCCTTCGACGGCCGCGGCCGCGAGCCCGCGCGACGCGACCTCGACGCCGGCGGTGCTCTCCTCGATGCCGATGGTCGGGCCCTGGCCGAAGTAGCGACCGAACCTTGTGGAGAGCTTCGACGGCGAGGCGATCTCCCAGATGCCCTTGAGCGTGGAGATCGCTGCGCTGCCGAGCCCTCGGACCGCCGACACCACGCGCGAGATGCCGGACCGGAGGCCGTTCACGAGGCCGTCCACGAGCTGCGTGCCGAGCGCGGCGAAGTCGAGGCCGGCGATGGCGTCGTACGCCGCCATCACAGCGAGATAGAGCCCATAGACGGCGGCGCCCGCCACGACGAACGGCAGCGCGAGGGCCAGGACCACCGCCGCGAGGAGCACGAACGGCGCGATGAGCGGCGTGGCGAGGATGGCGACCGTGGCGGCGAGCGCGCCGATCGTGCCGATGAGCAGCGCGACCGCCAGGATGCCGGCGTAGACCCCCACCTTCACCCCGTCGACCTTCGACTTGGTCCCCCCGCCGAACGCCTCGTCCCACGCCCGCTTGAGCCGCTGCAGGGTGATGGCGACGAGCAGCGCGGCGATCACCATCCCCTTGAAGAAGCCCTGAACGTAGGGGGATGCCGCGCGCACCGCTTCGAACAGCGGGTTGAGCAGCGTTTCCGCCAGGAGCTTGAGCTGCTGGCCGGTGACGGTGCTCTGATCGAACAGGCGCAGCACACCGCGCAGCCCCTCGAGCAGCGGCTCGATCCGCACGTCCTTGAAGAGCGCGGAGATGGACTCCTTCGCCCGCTGCACCTGCGTGCCGAAGCTCAGCATCTGGGCGGCAGCGAGCTTCCCGAACTTCGCCTGCACCGCGGCGTCGAGGGCGCCGAGGCCGTCGGCGACCTTCACGCGCCCGTTCTGGATCGCCGTTACCGCGGCCTGCATCGAGGCGCCGGTGCGCTTCGCGAGCTCCGCAGCCACG
Source organism: Sorangium sp. So ce375 (assembly GCF_051473855.1). Classification (NCBI taxonomy): domain Bacteria; kingdom Pseudomonadati; phylum Myxococcota; order Polyangiales; family Polyangiaceae; genus Sorangium; species Sorangium sp. So ce375. The sequence continues at coordinate 495,724 of NZ_CP150335.1, read as the reverse complement.
TCCCGGAGCTTGAGGCCGGTCCCGTCGAGCGAGAACGCGTTGAGCACGAAGGTGCGGGTGCGCGCGGCCTCGGTGGCGATGCCCTGCAGCGTGGCGCCCGCTGACTGGCCCATGACCGCGGTGGCCGTCGCAACGGCGCTGAATGCCGCCTCCAGCGCGCGCCCCTGGAGGCGCGAGCGCCCGAGCGAGAGCGCCAGCTCGTTGAGCTGCGACCGCGCGAGGTTCACCCGCTCCGCGAGCAGCTCGACCTGCACGCCGAGGCGCTGGTCCGCGCCGGCGCCGGCGGACACGGCGTCGAACAGGAGCCGCGCATCCCGCGCCGCGTTCGCCGCCTGGAACGCGTACGCCGCGAGCGCGATCGTCGCGGCGACGGCGCCGGCCACCACCGCGATGAGAGCCGCCGCCAGCAGCAGCGCCGCACCGGCGGCGCCGGCCTTGCCGATGATGCCCTTGAGCTGGCCGAAGCGACCAGCGAGCCCCCCTATGGGTCCACCGGCCCCCTGCGCGGCCCCGAGCACGTCGTCGAGCCCGGCGGATGCAGCCTTCGCCCCCGTCGCGACTGGACCGAAGCTTCCACCCAGCTTGACGTACGCCTCTTGAGCAGCGGTGAGCGACGCGCGCTTCGCCGCGAGCTGATCACGAAGCTGCTTGAACACGGCTGTGTTCTTGCTGCCCCCGACCTCGAGCCGTTTGATCGCCGCGCTCAGCTCGTTGATCGCCGCCTGGTCCGCTTTGATCTTGTCGCGCAGGCCGGAGAGCGCCTGTCCGAGCTCATTGGCCTTCTCTGCGCCGGTGGCGTCGAGGGCGATCGCAAACCTGGCTTCTTGATCCGCACCCGCCATCTCTCACCCACCGCGCGCCTTCAGCGCTGCCTCGATGCGGCGGAACTCCCGTAGAAGCACCACCGCGCCCGCCTGACCCCGGATGAACTCCGCTTCGTTCCGTGCGCGCTCCTGGAACAGGCACCGCACGAGCTCGGCGCTGAGCCCGTCGTCCCCCCGCGCCCGCTCCACGAGCTCCGCTATTTTCCCCCGAGCTCCTTCCCTCCGAGGCCCGCGAGCTTCAGCACGGCGTTCGCCGTGGAGACGACGACGACCGGACGATCAGCGATGATCTCGTCGTACCGGTCGAGCGACGGATACACGACGCAGGGGCGGGCGAGCTCGCGACAGGCCTGCACCTTCGGGTTCTCGCCGTGCTGGTCCATCCACTTGCGCGCCTTGATCCCGTCGGCAGCCCGCACGATCACGAGCCCCTCGATCGTCCAAACGGCCTCGATCTTCTTGCCGAGGGGGCCGTACTGCGCTTCAGCCGCCGCCAGCGCCTCTTCCTCCTTGCGACGCCGGTGGACCTCCTCGATCTGTTCCTTCAGCACCGCGGCCTCGCGGTCGCGCTCGCGCTTCGCCTGGGCATCCGCGAGGGCCGTGTGCGCCGTCTCGAGCTCCTTCTCCAGCGCGAGGATCACAGGGTCCTTCGCCGGAGCCGCCGCGGCCTGATCGGCCCGTGTCTCAGCATCTCCAAAGTTGCTCATGCTCAGTACCGTCCTTGCCTGTTATCGAACAGGGTCATTCCCTGGATGTTGGGAGTCGACATCTTCGCGTACATCACCGTGAGCGGAAACTCGTCCACGAGCGGATCAGCGCCGTTCGCAAGGCTCGACTTTCGCCCTGCGATCTGGCAGCCGAAGAGCTCTTCGGTTATGGCGATGTCCTGCTCCTCGTACTGCAGCGTGAAGTGGAATTGGACGGAGCCGTAGCTCTTTCCGTCCGCGCTCTTGCGCGCGAGAGCTTCGATGAGGGCGAGCGCGGTGGCCTTGTAGACCTTGATGCTGCTGCCCTCGACGCTGTACTTGCCACGCGTCACGCCGCGAGGAACACCCGCGCGATCCATGCCCCAGGCGAAGGCCCGCTCCAGCTTCTCCTCGTAGTCGATGCCGGTGAAGCCGTAGAACTCGTCGTTGTCGATCTTGGCCAGGGCCGAAAACCACCCGACCTCGTAGCCGTTGCGCCTGAAGACGTCTTTGCCGATGGCCATGTGTCACCCCGTGACGGTCGCGGGAGCGTTGGCGCTCGCGACGAGCGCGACCTTGCCGTTCAACTTCTTGAGGTAGGCGAGCGGAATCACCCGGACCTGCCAGCCGATCGCCCCGGTACGCAGCACGTCATCCGTGCGCGAGAGCGTGAAGACGACCGCCGTCGCCTTGCGGTTCCCGACGAGGGCCGAGCCGAGCCGCGCGTTGATCTGCCCCTCGATGGCGAGCGCCAGGGCCGGATCGATGCGGCCGCTGCCGTCGGTCCGCACCAGCACGCCGCGGTTCAGGATCGGCTCGAGCTCGGTGCGAGCGACCGTGCAGGCGACATCGACGATCCGGCCGTACTGGAGGTAGAGGAAGTCGCTGCCCACCGGCGCGAACAGGCGCGGGTTGTTGACCCAGACGCCCGCCCTGCCCTCCCACGAGCGGAGGCTCAGGAACCGCTGGTCGTCGAGGCCCGGGTTGATCCGCTCGTCGTGCTCGTCCGGGTTGCCGTTGCCGTCCGCGATCGCCACGCCGGGCAGCGGCCCGTAGGCGAGCTCGGCGAGGTCGATCTCCTCAGAGACGGCGGCCGCGAGCGCCCCGACAGCGAGCGCCGGCGAGCGCCGGTAGCGCCGGCGCGAGATCGACGAGTCGATCTTCGCGCCGCCCGCGCAGAGCGCCACGCGGCGGCTCGCGGAGGCGCCGAACGCCGTGATCATCGCTGAGAGGTAGGTGGCCTCGCTCTCGCCTGGCGTGGGCTTCCGGGCGTGTGCCACGGCGCGCCGCTCGCGGCCGGCGGTGTGCATCGCCTCGAGGCCTGCGTCGAGAGTGGAGAGCTTCGTCGCGTCCAGGTCGCCGTACACCAGCAGCGACGTCCAGCGCGCCTGTGTCAGGCGCAGCGACGTGAGGGCAGCGCCGAGCTCCGCAGCGCTGAACCCTGGCGCCGTCGTCGGATAGCTCAGCTGGTCGTTCGCGATGATGGTGCCCGCCCCGAAATCGATCGCGCCTCCGCCGGGCACGGTGAGCTTCGTCGCGGTCCCAAGCGCGTACACCGGATCGGTCGATTTGAGGCCCGTCCGGCCGCCGTCGTACGACCGCCAGTAGGTGATTCCCGTGGTGCCGATCGTGCCTCCGGACTTGAACCGGATCACCACCTCGTACTCGTCGATCGGCTCCGCCGTGGCGTCGAGCGTCGGCTCGCTCGTCCCCGTGATGCCATCCGTCAACGTGCCGTATCCACCGGCCACGCTCGAATCTGTGAGGACCGGCAGGACGGTGAGCCCGAAGCGCTCGATTGCATACGCACATGCCTCGACGAGAGGCCCGCTCACGTACGTGTCAACGAGCGCCTGCGTCTGCGTAACCGGCGCCGACACGCCGAGCGGTCCGCTGGACGCGGTCGCCGCGACGGCAAGCACAGCGTCCTGCGGAGCTCGGATATCGAGCTGGTTGTCCAGGACTTCGATTTCGACACTCGGCGTCATCTCAACACCCTTGCTCCTCGCCGTTCGGCGTCACCAGGAACGTTTGCCCTTGCCCCTGAATCGGGGCCTCCCTCCTCGGGCGCGGCGTCGCCACGACGGGCTGTCGGCTCTCGAGCAGAAAGACGACCTCCTCGCCGAACCGGCGCTCCGTCGTCCCGAGGAGGCGCGGCGCGCTCGGGCGGTAGAAGCCTGCCGCATAGCTGTGGATCGCCTCGAGGACGAAGTCGTGCAGCTCAACGAGGGACTCCCAGTTGGCGACCTCGTCGTTCGGGGCCGCCGGGTCGTACGCCCAGACGTAGACGCGACCCACGAACATCCAGTCCCAGAGCGAGCGCGGGTTGCGCCCGGTCTTCACCGGGGGTTCGTAGCCGCCGATGGAGCCGCCCTCGTCGCCGGGGGCGAACACCACGCGGTTCGCGCGATTGGCCCCCTGGTTGATCTGCTTGCCGATCTCGCGCCGACCGAACACGACCTCGGCGGTCACCTGTGCGTTCGCAAGGTGGTCTCTTACGTGGCGGTAGAGGCCTGTGAAGCTCATTTGCTCCCGCCCTTCACCCGTTGCCGAAAGGGCGGCACGAACCCCAGGCGGATCGCGTTGCCCAGCTTGGCCGGCAGCGTGCCGCTAGGGATCACGCGCCGCGCCTCCTTGCCCTGTGCGCCGAAGTGGTGGAAGACCTCGGGCCCGCGGAGGAGAATCAGGATCACCGTCCCCACCGCCCGGACCGCGATGGCCTTCGCGGCGTTGGCCATGGCGCGGCCTCCGTCCTTCTTTCGCGGAGCCCACGCCGTGCCGTCCGGTGCCTGCCCCGCGCTCGCCGTGCGGTGCAGCTCCTCGCCGACCTTCTGCGCCGCGATGGGGGCGGCGAGCTCGGGCAGCCGCGCGAACTCCTGGACGGCCGAGATCATGCGCTCCAGCGCCGCGTAGTCACCGCCGGATGCCATAGCGACCTCCCCTCAGCGACAGCGCTTCGACCTGCCGGTATTGCCAGGAGTACGGATCGGGCTCGGCGTACGAGAGCGGGGTGCCTTTCGAGACCGCGGAGGCGCCGACGCCGTCGGTCACCAGGACGAGCTCGTAGCGGCCGGTCTCCGCGTCCGACGTCTCCTTGATGTCCTCGTCGGCCCAGTCGCGCTGGGCGGAGATGTACGCGTCCTGCTCGCTGCTCGGGTTGAACCCGCGGCGGAGATAGGCGTCCAGCGTGACGAACGCGGTCAGCCACGCGTAGACGATCTCGGGGGGCGCGTTCGTGGTCCTCGCCCGCAGCGGGACGACGTAGCGCTTCACGAGCCGAGAGTCGATACGGCTGCTGTGCTCCGCGAGCTTCGCAGCGAGGAAGCCCGTATAGCGCGTCTCCAGCTCGTCGATGTCCTCCCCGGGCATGATGCTCCGGGTGCGGAACTCTGGGACGGTGAGATACGACATCTGGACCCTCTGACCCCGAAGCCCCGCCAGGCAGTGCCGGGCGGGGCGGGGCGCGCCCGCGGACAGGCGCTCGACTCGTGTTCAGGCGGCGGATCAGGGCGGCGGCGTCCCCTCGAACCGGTAGAGCAGGAACGGGTCGCCGTACTCCCCCTTGCTCCTTCCCTCGTAGTTCCACTCGAACTGGTTGACTCGCGCGAGCTCGACGTCGGTCATGTCGGTGTACGTCGACAGGACGAACGGCTCTCTCTCCTGGAACACCATCGCTCCCCGCATCGGCGCCTCTTCTTCAGCGACGATCGGGACCGCGAGGTACCAGACGTGCGGCTCATCGCTGAATTCGGGCGCCACGATGGGCGGCACGAAGCTGTAGTCGGCCTGGTTGGCCAGGATGTTGTCCGCGCTCGCCCCGCCCGTGCTGTTGGTGGGGTCGGTGATCGTCTTCGCGCCGGTCAGCGTGCCCGCGATGAGCCGCTTCTGCGGAGCGACGATGAGCTGCGCGGCTTCGAGGTAGCGCGGCGTCACGCCGTCGGGCTGGCAGACGGACTCGATGTACGCGTAGGCCTCGGCCAGGTTGGCCGCCGTGAGGTCGAAGGCCTCCCCGGCCGCATTGAGCGTGAACAGGTTCGAGTAGGTGCCCGCGCCCGCGTTGAAGGGGTTGTACGGGTGGCTTTCGCTGAAGAACGGCTGCCCGTCGTAGCACCGCTTCGTCGTGCCGTTCTTGATGAGCTGGACGACCTGGCGCTGCGGGTGATACGCGCCGGCCTTGCCGATGTCGCTCGCCCACTGCGCGGCGAGCTCGTACTGGTTGTCCTTGATCTTCTGCTTGGACAGCTTGAGCGCTTCGCCCCAGTATTCGTTGGTGATCGAGAACTGCTGCGAGACGAGGTCGGCGTAGGTCCGGTTCGCGCCCTCCTGGCCCATGCTGTGGATGCGAGCCGTCGAGAGCTGCCACTCGTAGATCTCGGTGAGCGTGTTGCTCGGCTGCGTCGAGGCGATCTTCTGCCACCAGAGGCGCTTGAGCACCCTGGTCCAGGCGCTCTGCACCCGGTGCTGGAGCTCGGTCTCGAAGGACGTGATGAACTGCTGCGTGATCGCGCCCATGGCTCAGATCTCCATCCAGACGTAAGCGCCGAGGTCGCTGGACGCGGTCGTGACATCCAGCACCCTGTTGTTGGTGGCGACATGGCCAGTCGCGAGCGTCGTCAGCGTCTGGTCGTCGAGCCAGTAGACGGTGCTCCCGCAGTTGGCCCTGGAGACCGCGTTGGGTGCGGCGTCGTTGAGATAGCCGCGCATGAGGCGGCTTCGGCCCAGGTCGATCCCACCGAGGACCGCGCCGGCGGCGCCGCCCGTGTTGTCGTAGGTCTTCGGCGCGAAGCCGATAGGCTTGATCGTCGTGCTCGCGGTGATCGGCACGAGGTAGCCGCTCGAGTCGAACGCGACGGCCGCGCCCTGGTTGATCTTGGTGTTCGCCGCGAGGGGCACGCCCTCGAGGACGCGGGCCGAGCGGAGCCGCTCGCCGACAGGTCCCGTCGTCGCAGACATGTTACTTCCCCCCCGTGGCGCCGAGCGGCGTCGAGCCCTCGGGCACGTTGCCCACGTGCGACATGACGAGCTCGCCGCCGCGGGCGCGCGCGATCGCCGGCCGCGCGGCCCGGCTCCCGAAGGCCCTAAAGAGGCCCTCCTGCTGGTCCCGCGGCAGGCGCGCCCGGGCGGCCTCGCGGCTCATGCCCAGCTGCCCCCCGCCGCGCCCGGCGCCCTCCCCCTGGGTCGCCGTCCGCGCCGGCCCGCTGCTGCGCGCGAGCGGCTCCACCTGCCGCGCGAAGTCGTCGAACTCGGCGTCGGGGAGCTTCGCCGCGAGGTCGGCGATGTCCTTCGGCAGCCGCAGCTCCCGGAGGCGCTCCTCGCGGCTCCGCCGAGGTGCCTCGGTCCGCGCGCGGTAGGCCGCCATGAGTGCCTCCACGGCGACGCTGGAGGCCTTGCCCCCGCCGGCGCGCTGGTAGGGCTTGTTGCCCCCGTCCGCGTCGCCGGCGCCCTCTCCCTCGCCGCCCGCCGCGGCCGCGGCCATGGGCCCGCTGCCCTCCCCCTCGTCCGTCTTGGCGGGCGCCCCTGCCCCTTCGGCTGCCGCCCCGCCCGAGCCCTCGCAGGCGGCGAGGATCTCCGCCAGCAGGGCCTTCACCTGATCAGGTTCGATGCTCTCGCTGGAGAGCAGCGCCTTGATCGCCGCGATCAACGTCGGATCCATTCGAGACCTCCCGCTCGAGCGGGTGCGTCCCGCGGCGAGCTGCACGCCCGCGCGGCTCATCGCGCGCGCGAGAATCCTTCCCCGGCTGCTCTGGCCGAGCTCCACGAGCAGCGGCGAGAGCGTCCACACGGCCTGCTCCTCAGCGGCTCTCGACGCCGGCTCGTAGCCGCCGAGAGGCGCGAGCACGCAGTGGAGCAGCTCGTGGACGACCGTCTCCTCGACCTCGGCCAGCTCCGCCGCGTCGGTCGGCGTCCGCACGAGGATCTCGGCGGTCCGGTTGTCGACGAGCCGGTAGCACAAGCCCCACACGGGCGTGCCGTCCTCGCGCGTGAGGTCGTCGACGTATTGAATCGACACCTTCCAGTCGCGGAGCCCGAGCCTGGACTGCCACCATCGCAGGCGCTGTTCGAGGTCAGGCAGCAGCAAGGTCCGCCTCCACGTCGTTCGCGGCCTGCTCCGCCAGCGTGACAAGCGCACGCGCCGCGACGAGCGCGCCGCTGTCGCCGTAGTCCCTCCGCCATCGGGCGAGGATGCGCGCGGCGACGTCGTCCGGCTGCGCGTCGCCGTCGACGTCGCCGCGCACGGGCACACCGAAGTCGGACAGGAGCTCGCGCGTATCCAGCGGTATCCCGTCGGCTGCCATGACCTCGCGCAGTGCCTTGATGGCGCCGGCGGCCTTCGTGAGCGTCTCCGCGACGGCCGCCATGTCAGCCGGCGGGCGCGTGTCCCACTCCACGCGCGTGGGCGTGCTGAGATGCGAGCCGCCGAGGTAGCGCCACACGACGGGCTCGATCCCCTGCGTGCTGATGGTGTCGGCGAGCGCGATGCCGTCCGACTCGATGCGGTTGTAGAGCATCGTCTCGAACGTGTCGGAGTTGCTGAAGCCGACGCCGCCCGTCTGCGTCACGATCTGCCCGACGAACGCGATCATGAACTCGAGATTCGAGTGCTCGATGATCGCGTGGAACACTTCATGACCGCGCCCGTTGCTCTCGAGGAGCTTCACGTCGTATCCGCGCGTCATCCCAAACACCGTGTTCACGCCCCAACCCATCACGGACTGGAACCACGACTGGTGCTGGTCTTCGCTGGCGCCCTGCGGCGAAACGGCCACGCGCGCGGGGTGAGCGAGCTTGCCCGCGTAGTTCTCGCGGTAGTTGATCGCGTGTTCCTTGGCAATAAAGGCGCGACCGGCTGCGTACCAGATACCGTTCTTCCAGGGCTCGTTGACCCCGCCGGGACGATGCAACACCCAGCGCCCATTGCCAGGCTCGATGTCGAGGAGCCCCGCAGCCGACCGGTATTGCCAGCGGTCCTCGTCGTAGCGGTAGTAAAGCCACTGCGGGTCGAGGCGCCGGAGCTGCGGCAGATACATGCCGTCCTCCTGGACGAACTCGCCGACTCCGACTCCGCAGATCCCGCCGTCGGCGTCGAGCTGCGCGAGCTCGGCGGGAGGGAAGATGTGGTCGAAGACCCCGGGCTGCCCCTGCTCGCCGTCGAGCCAGCGCACGACCTCCGAGTGCCCGACGCAGCGCCGAGGCAAACGCACGAGACCGCCGAACCTCGTATCGACCAGCCCGCGGACGACGGCATCCCGGGTCAGGGCGCCGCGCAGGCGCCCGACCTCGATCAGGTTGCCGCCGTCCGCGAGCTGCGACGCGACCGCGAGGTCGGCCTGGTACCACTCGACGACGGTGCGGGAGAGCGGCGCCAGGTTGCGGGCCCGGCGGCGCTTGCGCCGCGGCGCCTCGGCGACGCTCGCCGGCGCCGGCGTCGTCGGCTCGAGGAGGATCTCGGCCGCCTGGCGCGCGGCCTGGCCGACGACCTGGCGGATGCGGGCACGGAGGCTCACCTGCGCCCTCCGCGGCCGCCGTACGGGTCGATCGCGCCGGCGTAGGGGCTGATCCCGGGAGCAGGCGCGGCGCGGCCGGCGTCACCCCGCAGCGAGGCGTAGGAGCGGACCTCCGCCTGCGTCGGCTCCTTCACCAGCGGCCCGTCCTCGCTCGTGAGCGTCCGGACCTCCCACACCGCGAGCTCGCAGGCGTTCCGGCGATCGGGCGACCTGCCGAGGATCTTCTTGAGCGCGTCGTTGCTGATGACGCGCTTTCGTCCGCCGCCGGCGTCGAAGGCCTTCGTGTGACCGATCTCGCCCTGCAGCTTCCCGTCAGTGGGAATCGCGCCGCCCGCCTTGAGCCAGGCCGCGAAGCCGCACGCGACCTCGTCGCGGAGCTGGAAGAATTCGCGAGGCCTCCTCGCGGTGTTGGTCCCGTTGACGCCGACGATTTCGATCTCGCCGGCGTACCGCTGGAGCGCCTTGCCGAGCCGCACGCCGGCCCCGTTCGAGTCGTAGACGACGAGCGGCGGGAGCTCGTGCGGGAGCCGATGAGCGCGCGCTGCGCTCATCACGTGCTCGGCGAGCTGCTCCTCGTCGCCGGCGTTCGCGATCGAGGTGACCTCGAGGATCTTCTGCCCTCGCCTCGGCGCGATCGCGGCGTCGTCGCCGGTGAACGCCACGTCCACCCCGATCTGGAGCCGCCCCTCGGCGCGCGCGCTCTCCCAGCGCTGCTCGGCCGCCTCGATCACGTCGACAGGGACGAGCTGCCCCTCCTCGTACTTCGGGTCCTCCCCGCGCACGCGCACGGCGTAGAGGACCGAGTCCTTGCCCCACTCCTCCGCGCGCTCGTTGCACCACTGCCGCGTTGCGAGGCCCGGGATCATCACGCGCCCGGTGCGAGCGTTCGGCGTGTCCTCCGAGCTGATCTGGAAGGTCTTGTAGAGCCTCTTCTTCGCCGGGTCGTGGCGGCTCGCGTAGAACTCCCCCGTCGTCCGCAGGGGATTGCCGATCATGAGCACCCGCACGCCGCCTGCGGCGTTGCCCTTCATCGCGTTGAAGACGCCGTCCGGGATGCCGGAGGCCTCGTCGTAGATGAAGAGCATGTTGGGACCGCTGAGGCCCCCGATGGCGTCGACGTCGCGCGCCGTGTACCCGAAGATCTCGCGGCCGTCCGGGTACCTGAGCCCGCGGTGAGGTTCGACAGACAGCCAGTCGGGATCGCCGAGCGGCGAGCAGAACGGGCACGGGTCGGGCGTCTTGCCCTCTCGCAGCTCGATGGCGCGGCAGTCCGGGCAGCGCCCGGAGCGCTTGTAGAACTTCGTGACCTCGCGCCAGATCACGACGCGGATGTGCTCGGCCTTCGGCGCGAGGAGCACCACGCGCGCTTCGTCGAACGAGCTCGCGAACCAGTGCGCCGCCCCGGCCGCGAGCGAGCTCTTGCCGATCTTGTGGCCGGACACGACGCTGACCCACGCGCCGGGTGGGACGAGCGCGTCGAGGACCTCGGCCTGCTTGTCCCACGGCTCGAAGTTGAGCTGCTCTTGGCAGAACTTGTTCGGGTCGCGCTGGTACTCGGGGCTCGGCCAGGTGCGGCGCACGCGCGCCGCGCGTCGCTGGACGACGCGCGTCTCCAGGTCGTCGAGCCAGGTTCCAGCGGCCGCGGAGCCCATCAGGCGGCGAGCTCCTTCGCGGCGGCTTCGGCCTTCCGCGCACGGAGGACCTCGAGGAGCCGCTCCGCAGCGCCGGCGAACCCGTCGACGGCCTCGAGCACGAGCTCGACGAAGGGCACGTAATCCGGGTGCTCGTGGAGCGGCGGGACCTTCGCCCCGTCGCCTCGGATCTTCGCCCGCAGCGTCTCCCACTGCCGCGCTTCGGCCTGGATCTCCCGCAACGCGGATGGCGTGATGGCCGGGTCGTTGGCCGCGTCGATCGCATTTCGCAGAGCCCGGTCAGCCATGAGCCCGACGCGCTCAAGCGAGCTCGCCGGCAAGGCATCGGGTCGCGGCTCCGTCTCGGACTCCGGTGGTTCTACATGGGGGCCTCTCGTGGGTGCGGTCGGCTTCGGGGCCGGCGCGCTCGCGCGCTGCGGCGCCCCCTGCACGTGGGATCGGTGCCGCTGGAGCGCGAGTCGCGAGACGCGGTGTCGTTCGGCGAGGGCGAGGATCGCCGCGTCCGGGTCTGCCGCTTCGGCGGCTGCCGCTTGCGCTGCGTCGATTGCCGCCCGCCGGTCGGCGGGGAGACGGCAGATCGTGCAGCGCTCGGTCGTCACCCAGCGAAGGTGAGCGATCTCGATATGCAGTGATGCATAATCGCTGGGCGCGGCCCTCGATTATGCAGGCGGTTGAGCGCCGAGCGCGCTGGACGCGGGACGCGCCCAGGCCTCGAACGGGATACCGTAGACGCGACGGCAGGCGTCGCGGTCCTCATAGCTGCGCGGGGCCGATTTCCCCGTCTCCCAGCGCGATACGGTGCCTTGGGTGACCCCGAGCTTCCGCGCCTTCTCGACCTGCGTCCCGGGGGCCCTCTGGAGCAGCACGCTCCCCTCGCTGCGCATCGATCGGATATGCAGTCGCGAGCTATGCAGCGCTGCATAAACTCCCGAGCTCGCCCGCGCCGTGCGCGAAAAAACGGCCACTCCGTCGCCCGGCGCCCCCTCTATTACTGTAGCAGCGGAATTCATAACGTCTCCGGGCGGGGTGGTGGCTCACCACTGGCACTTATGAGAATGTGAGTTCTCGAAAGCTCGAGTCGCGTCCGCCGGCGGCTCGCGCCGGAACGCGATGTGGCCGTGCTTGATGCGCGGCTCGGGCCGGTCGAAGTTGGGCTGATCGAGTCGCACGGTCACGGGCCACACGGAGATGTCAGCCTTGCCCATGGCCTCTCGGAAACGGCGCAACGAGGCGCGGACGGGCGCCGCGCTCGCGAGCCGAGCCGCGCTGCGCACGGCCTTCTCCGCCAGATGCGCGGCGCACATCAGGAGCACGTCACGCTCCATCGCCACGCCCGTTGTCGCGCCGTGGCTCGATCCCTCGGAGCTCCTCCTCGTCCACGCCCAGGCTGGCAGCGATCTTCTCGGCAGCGTCCTTCATGCCGAACCCCAGCTGCGCGAGCTCGACGTGCTGATCCCCGTAGGCGGCCAGGGCCTCCCCCTCGCGCCACGCCTCGCGGAGGGCGGCGATCACCGCGGAGCTCTCCAAGGTGACCGGCTGGCGCTCGAGCTCCTCCAGGTCGACGTCCACCTCGTCCTCGGCGAGGCCTCCGGCGGCGCGAAGCTGCCAGAGCGTCCGCACGCGGCGCAAGGCGATGGCCAACACGGCGGCTGCGAGGAGCGCTGCCACGTACAGCGCGACGAGCAGCCAGCTCGTGTCCGAGACCAGGACCGCGCCGATCGACGAGGCACCAGCGCTCCAGATGATCGCGGTGATCCTGCTCGCGGCCCGGTCGTACACTTCGTCCTTCGCGACGTCGTACTCGAGCTCCGTCATGTCGCCCTCGCTGCGGCCACGAGCTCGAGGAACGTCGACCAGGGGAAGCTCGGGCCCGGGTCCCAGTGGTCGCTCTTGCGGAACGCACGGCTCGCGTCGACGTGCCCCGTGATGCCCCTAGCGCCGCCGGCGAGGTCCTCCGGCGAGAGCTTGCAGATCGGGATCTGATGCCTGCGGCAGATGCCCGCGGTGAGCTCGGCCGCGCGCGCGAGGAGCCCGCCGGCGAGCCACTCCGAGACGCTCTGGCGCGCGGAGCCGCAGAGCTCGATCTGGATGCCGGTGCGGTTGGCGCCAGGCGCAGCCCAGGCCACGTCGTCCTCAGCGACGCACGCGATCACCTCGTCGTCGTCGACGACGTAGTGGGCGGAGGCCTGCGGCGCGGCGCCACCGCCGAACCACCGCGCGACGGCTCGCGCCGCACCACGGCCACGCGCGCCCTCGGTCGAGTGCAGCACCACCAGGTCGGCGATGGCGCGCGACGCAGCGGTGAAGTTCCGCGCCGGGATCCACGTCTGCGGCGGGGCCGGCGCGGCGGTCGGCGGCGCCGGCGGCGCGAACGGCTGGCCCGCCAGGAGCACGCCCGGCTGCCTCACGCCGAGGAGCGCGCCGTCCCACGAGACCAGCGGCGCGAGCAGCGGATCGCGAAGCACATCGGCCAGGTCCGCCTCACGGCCATCGAGACGGCACCGCCGGCGCGGGCACTGCCACGCCTGCGAGTAGTCCGTGTGGTCGAGGTTGTGGGCGAGGCTGAGGACCTGCCACGGGCGGCCGTCGGGCCGCATCCAGCCCCAGTTCGCCGCGCGCTGAGCCGTCGCCCCCGGGTGGAGCACCCAGTGCTTCCAGGCCCCCTGCGAGACGAGGCCTGCGCGCCCCGCGATCGCCGCGTCGATGTCGCGCGAGCGCGCGATCATGGTCGCTGTGGTCGCCATCGTCGCGTCGGGCGTCCGCGGCCCGACGTAAATGAGCACCGCGGCCTGCAGGTAGGCCAGATGGACGAGGCGCGGCGTCGGCAGCACGCAGCCCAGGAGATCGGCGATCTGCTGGGCCGTGCGCGCGGTCACGTTGACGCGCACCCCCTCGATCTTCAGCGCGTCCTCCGGCAGCTCGACCTCGAGGACGTGCGCGCGATCGGTCACCCGGATCGTCGCCCACCGGATGGGATCGTGACGGCCGAGCCGCACCTCCTCGAGGATCTCCGCCTCTCGTGCGGCGCCGACGGTGTCGGGCAGCCAGGAGAGCGGCGCGCTCATCGGGCCGCCTCGCGCGCCGCGCGCTCGGCGAGGTCCTCGTCGACGGCCTGGTCGACGACCCGCACCGCGGCGCGGAACGCCTCGCGCACCGTGCGCACGCAGGCGACCCGCTGCGCGCTCTCCGTGGTGAGCTCGACGCACGCGCGCTGTGCGCTCGGATACGAGACCACGATCGCCGCGCTGACGGCCTCCGCCGGAGGCACGTCGAGGGGCGTATCGGCCTCGGGCAGGCCCGCGCAGCCCGCGCAGACCAGCGCGAGCTCGGCGAGCACGAGCAGGCCCGAGATGGCCATCAGCGCCTCCAGGCCAGGTACACGAGCGCGCCGAAGCCGCCCAAGGTCAGCAGCACCGGCACGAGGGGCTCGATCACGGCGCATCACGAGCTCGGGTCCACCAGGTGAGCGAGCTGCCGGAGAACGCGGCCGCAGACGGCACGCACCCGCGAGGGCTTGGGCGCCAAGGCGCGCTCGATCTCGCGCTCGACCTCGTGCCGCGTGACGAGCGCCGCCTGGGTCACGATCGCCAGCACGAGCCCCTCCATCACCGTTCTGGCCTCCTGATGATAGTTGAGGTCGCTCCCATCCTCCCGCCGGATGTACTGCCCCTGCGCGTCTTGCTTCGAGTGCAACTCGGCCCATTTCGCGATGGGTTGATCAAGAATGGTGTTCTCCAGCATGCTCTACCTCTCTCCGGCGAATGCGCCGGCCTATTGCCAATTCACTCGCGCACGCGCGAGAGCCTCGCTCTCGATGCGGCGCACCTCATCGACGCTCACCCCGAGCACCGCGGCGACCTCGACGGCGCTCGCGCCCCCGCGGTCCGCGACGTCGAGCGCGCAGCTCGTCGGCAGGTCCGGCGCGGCGAGCTCGGGCCCGAGGTGGTGGACGCACCGGACGTGCGGGCACGGCCGCGGCCCGTCGATGCAGTCGCCGCGCGTGAGCGGCAGTCGCCGCCGCGCGCTCATTTCGTGATCAGCGCCAGCGAGCGATAGGAGATCGTCCGCTGGAACCGGAAGAGCTCCGCGCCGAGCTCCCGCTTCACCTTCTCGTTATCGAGCCTCACCTGAGAGACGCTGGTCAACGCGATTCGACCGTCGTAGTTCGTCTCTCCGGGGTGCTCGTCGAAGTAGGCCATGAGCACGGATTTCGCGGCCTCTTTGACTGCCTCTGCCCGCTTCTCCTGCAGCGTCGCTTCGACCCACGCGTCCGCTGCTTCCTGCACGCTACCGAACTTGATCTCCATGCGGTCCTCCGGCTCACTTGAGCCGCAACAACTCCGCCGCTCGGCGCTGCACGTCCTCGCCGCGGCGGTCGTACTTCTGGGTGGTGGTCACCTGCGCGTGGCCCGCCATCCGCTGCACCGTGATCGGGTCGGCTCCCCGATCGAGCAGCTGCGTGATGAACGTGCGGCGGACGTCGTGCGGGCTGAAGCGCTCGACGCCGGCGACCGCGGCGAGGCGCTGCAGGATGTCGAGCACGGCCTGGTCGGTGAGCCGGCGGGCCGCGATGCGATCGAGCCGGTCGATCGGCAGGAACAGCGCCGGGTGCGCGACGTGCGCGCGCGACGCGAGCCAGGCCTCGAGGGCGCCCGCGGCACCTCCGATGAAGGCCTTGCGCTCCTTGCCACCTTTGCCACGCACCTTCAGCGAGGCATCGCCCGCCACGTAGTCCTCGCAGTCGAGCCCGACGACCTCGGCGCGGCGAAGCCCGCAGCCGTACAGCAGCGAGACCAGCGCCGCGTTGCGCGCTCCCGCGCGCGTTCGGCGATCACACGCGCCGAGCAGCGCCACGAGCTCCGCGTGCTCGAGCGCCCTGCCCGCGGGCAGCCGCTCCCCGCGCGCGGCCTTCAGGTCGCACGCGGCCGCGCAGTCCTCGGCGCTCATCAGCCCCAGCCGCCGCGCTTCTCGCAGCACGCCGCGCAGGGCCGCGAGGATCTTGTTCACGGTGGCGGGCGCGTAGTGCTCGACGAGCCGCGCCCGGATCGCCTGCGTGTGCTGGTAGCGGAGCAGGTGCCAAGGGACCGCGTCCGCATCGACCGCTGGGCGCCCCCTTACCCCCAATGGGGTATTGAAGTCCCGGCTCGGGCAGCGCGCCGACGCGGGGGCGATCGCTTCCGCCACCACGTCGAGCGCGCTGCGCATCGAGCGACGTCCCTTCTCCGTCGAGAGCGACGCGAGGTAGACGAGGTGCGGGCGCTGGTCGAGGGGCAGCGCCAGGTCGCCGACGAGCTCGGCGCCGGCGTCGATGACGAGCTGCTCTCGGTCCTGCACGACGGCGACGATGCGCGCGACGCCGGGCGCTCGACGAGGTGCCGCGTGGTGCCACCGCGACGATTTAATTCGGCCCTTTCACAGGGACATTTGGGGCCCTGGTGCCGCCAGGGCCGGCAAGTCCGCGCTACGCCGCGTGTCCGATCCGCCGGCGCTGACCCGCGCAATACTGGCGCTCGGCGGCCTTCTCCAGGTGATAGGCTCGCGACGAGCGCTGCCCGCGCGCAAGCCAGTCGCGCAGCACGACCTCGTAGACGAACGGCCGATCGAACGCGTCGTACTGCACGTTCAGCGGGTCCACCCGCCGCCGCGACGCGCGGAGCACCTGCTTCCATTGCGAGGGCTCGAGGCCGCTGGCGACGCAGATCGCCTTCCAGCCCTCGATCTTGCGGAGCCGCACCTCGGAGGGGTCGTCCGTCGAGACCCGGCGCCAGAGAGGCGCTCCCATCGCGTCCGTCGCTGACGCCACCTCGACGACGGGGCCCTCCTGGAGGATGACCACCCGGATGCCCCCGGCGTCATCGGTCCACGCCACCCGCGGCGTCCAGGTAATCGCCGGAGCCGCCCCTGCTGCCATATCGACGATCGTACACAAATTCCGCGAGAAAATCAGGCACGGCGCGGCAATGCCATGACAGAAAAAGACCGCCGTGATGCGCCGGCCGGCGGGTATGCGGTTGTGGGCCAGAGCCGTTCAACGCGTCAGACGATGTCCCCTGGTCTCTGCGAACCGCTCACGGGCGCGATGGCGCTTCAGCGCGGCGGCAGCCGCCGACCGCGCCTCCCGGAGCCGGGCCCATGCCGTTTGTGCGGGAGCACCGGTCATCGCCGCTATCTCCTCGACGGAGCACCCTTCCGCGGCGGCCACGAGCACGAGCTGCTGCGCGGCGGCGAGCTCGCCGAGGGCCTCGACCTCCGCCCGGCGCTCGAGCCGGACGTCCGCGCTCGGCGCCGGCTCGACCAGATCGTCGGGGAGCAGCTCGACGCCGCGGCGCGCCGATCTGCGGCGGTGGTCTCTCGCCTGCCGCCGCGCGATCCCCCGGAGCCAGCAACGAAGCGCAGCCCCGGCTCTCAGCCCGGCGACGGGCGCGAACCGCCCGCTCTGGAGCACGCGCCACGCTCCGAGACAGACCTCCTGCGCGACATCCTCGATGTCATGCGCCGCGACACCAGATCGTTGGAGCGCTGCACGGATCACCGCGCGCTCCTTCCACACAGCTTGGAAGTCATCGTCCATGTCCCCCCCTCCACGGACGCGCCGTAATGCGTCGCTGTCAGCTATTCGCCGCACGCGCGACGTCGTTCGCGCGCTGCACAGCGGCCTCCCCCGCCCGGCAACGCTCGCAATCGCTGCACGAGCATTCGTTCTTGAGCCGCTTCAACCGCTCCGTGTAGACGTCGGCGACCGCGGTCTGCCACCCCCGACCGTTCTGGCTGCCCGCGATGCACGTCGCGACGGCCATGAACCCCACCCGATCGACCAGGAGCTTCGCAAGCCCATGGGCCAGCACGATCCGCCCCACGAGCTCCGGGTCGAGCCGCTTCGCAGCCTCTCGCCCCCCGAGCTCGCGATCCCCCTCAATGGCCTTGGACGCGAGCCCCGCGGCCGCCCAGGCCTGCTCCATCTTCTCCACGAAATCCCTGCACGCCGCTTCGGTTTCGCTCGTCATGGTCTCTCCTCGCCGCCTCCGCCTCAGGCGGCGGAGGCATCTGCGTTTGCGTCGTCGGCGCCGAGCTCCTGCAGCTCGTCTCGCGCGACCCCATCAAGCCGCTCCAGCATGCTCCGCAGCTCGGGCGGCGGCGGCACCTCTCCGCCCATTCGCCGCGCCGGCGGCGCTACAGAGAACCGCGGGCCCACCTGGTGCTCCTCGGGCCGCGTCTGCGCGAGGCGCCGCTCGCGGTCCATCCGCTCGTGCCACGGCGTCCTGAAGCGCTGCAGGTGCTTGTGGATCAGGTCGAGCCGGTGGCGGCCCGCCGAGTGCTCTTCCTCGCGCAGGAACCGTTTGATCCAGAACCGCACGAGCTCCACCCAGGGCTCGTCGGGCGACGCTCCATCGGGTTCCGGCGCCATCCGGCGCGCCTTCGCGGCGAGCCGCCCGGCCGTCGCACGGTCGGCACCATCAGGGTCCTCGCAGTAGGCGCCGTAGCGCCGCGACCAGGCCTCGGCGTAGACGTCCAGCACCAGCGCCGCCTCCGCCGGCGACGCCTCCGGCAGCTCGGCCGCGGCGGGCCCGGGCCGGCCGAGCGGCCCTGCCGTCACGCAGCCCACCAGAAAGGCCTTGAGCGCCCGCGGCGGGCGCTGGTCGACGGCCTGCTTGGCTTCCCCCTCGCGCAGCGCCCGGAGCGCCCGCTCGAGGGTCTGCTGGCCGCTGTCGACCATCTCGCCCAGCACCGTCGCGAACGCCGGCTCCGCCACGTCGCGCAGCCGGGGCCGGGCCTGGAGCTCGGCCAGGATGGCCGCCGCCGTCGGCGCGAGGGGTGGCGCGCTGGAGGCCGCGGCCGCCGTCGGCGCGAGGGGCGGCGCGACGCTGGCCTCCCCTTCCCCTCCCGGATCTTCACCCCCTCCCTCTCGCGCGTGTGCGCGCGCGCCCCCGCGTTGCGCTCTCGAGGATTCTTTTTCCTGATCTTGATCCTGATCTTGATCCTGATCCTGTTCTTGGTTGGCGGAACCGTTCGCGAACCGTTCCGGGAACGGCAGCGGCACGTCCGCGAACGTGCGTGCGAACGCGTCGCGGAAGCTCTCCGGGCAGGTCATGAGGTGCGCGATGATGGGCTCTAACCCAGCGATTTTTAATGCACATTCCGGTATCTCGTCCCAGTAGGCCCGGTACGAGAGCACCGTGTTGGGGTTCGGGGGAGCGTTGTGCTTGATGGCGTTCGGAAGGAACACGACCTGCGCGTCCCAGTCGGCGGTCGCCATGCGCGCTCTCTCCAGCTCCGCGAACGCGTCGTCGAACCGCTCGACCGACCATCGGAGCGCTTCCGCGAGCTGTGCGCGCCCGGCCGCGAACAGTCCGGGAAGGGTTGTCACGACCGGCCCGGTCAGCAGGTACAGCCAGAGGAGCTTGCCGTCGTCCTGCAGCCTCCGGAACTTCTCGTCGCCCCAGAGGCTGACCCAGACGATCCGGTACCGCCCCTTGTTGGTCCGGCGACGATCGGCTCCTCTGAGCCGGCGCCGCCGCCCACCCGAGCCGGAGCGGGCCTGGCGCCCGCCTGCACCGCCCGCGTCGAGCCCGTCACGCCTCTTGGCGCCCGCCCGCTCGCCGCCGCTGGAACCCCGCCCGCCGGGGCCGCGGCGCCCATCGTGCTGCGTGCTCGCCGTCTCTTCGCTCATCGATCCCTCTCCGTGCCCACGTGTACCCGCGCCAATGCCGCACCTCCGCCCTGCCCTCCGAGCAGAGCACCGCGAGCGCTGGACCCGCGCGACGCCACGGCAGCCCCGCGCGCTGCACGGCGAGGCTCTCCAGGACCCAGCCGCCGTCGGCAGGGAGCTCGGCCAGCATCCGCTCGACGTCGGAGAGCGGGCCCTCCGCGCGCCCTAACGCTGGCTCCGTGCCGTTAGGTGCGCGCCGGGCCCCGCTCGTCATGCCGCCGCGCCCTCGGAGCGTTGTGGATCGCGCTGAGCTCGCGCGAGCGGGGCGGCTGGAGTCGCCTCCCGGATCGCGGCGAGGACCGACGTGTGGTTGCGGCCGCAGAGTCGACCGATCTCGATGGAGGACATGTGGTAGCGCTCCGCCAGGATCGACCACAGGCGACGGCGAGCGGCGTGCAGCGCCCGGCCTCGCTGCTGGCCCAGCAGCTCGATTGCCTTGACCCCGTGGTCGCGGGCCACCGCCCTCACGAGCGGCATGAGCCCGCGCTGCCGCAGCTCCCGGACGAGCTGGTGTACGCCGCTCATGACGGGGCGCCTCCGCGCCGGTCAGCGCGCCGCCGCGTTGGCCACTCCAGCTCCACGACGGCGCAGAGCACCGCACGCTCGAAGAGCTCGGCAGCTTCTTCGCGCCGTAGCCCCCGCGCCCACGTCGCGAATGCCTCCGCAGCGTGCCTGACGAGCCGAGGGCTCGCCTCGATCACGTCGGCCCACCGGGTGATCACCTCCCCCTCAAAGGATCCCGCTGGAGCGCCGGCCGCGAGTCGCTGCAGGAGGTATCTGCCTGTCCCTGCCGGCTCGACGTCCTCGCGCCCACCGGGCTCGTGGAGCTCTTCTCCGCGGATGACGGCGTACCTAGTCGACATGGCCGGCCTCCTTGGAGAGGACACCCGCCTCGCGCCGGAGCCGCTCGAGCTCGCCGACGATGTACTTCAGCCGGACGCCCCGCGTGTCAGGCGACAGCTCCATCAGCGTGTGCGCCAGGTCCGCGAGCTGCTCGTCCTCCACGTCAAAGCCGAGCCGGTCCACCGCGAGCTTCGCAGCCACGATGCAGCGCAGCTGCAGGTCGCTGATCGCCCTGAGCTGCTCCCTGTCGACCTGGAGTCCGGCGAGCAGCTCGGCGACGAGCTGGCGCTCGCGCACCACGAGCCTCGAGCGCGGGCTCACGGGGCCTCCGCGCGCGCGCTGGCCTGGCGCGCCGCCATCGAGGACGCGCAGAGCGCGCCTCCGGCAGCTGGAGCCGGGGTGGGACGGGAACCTCTCGCAGACCGGGTTGTAAGTACCCGAGATGTTTCGTAGCCTGCGAGGGCTCTCTCCGCCGCTGCAAGGCGGCGGCCCCATTGAAGCCGCGCGACCAGCTCATCGCACGCCGCGTGCGTGCAGCTCTCCGCCGTTGCAAGGCGGCGGCCCCATTGAAACGGGCTCACGGTGCCTCCGCGCGCGCCTGTGCGCTGCCGGTGCTGCGTCCCTTCTGCGGGCGCGCGCCCGCGAACAGGCGGCGTTGCACCAGCTCGAGCTTGTGCTCGCGCTCGCGCACGACCTTGGCTGCGATCAGCGCACCGCACGCATGCGGCGTGCGGTGGGCGAACGGATGCTCGTCCGCCTCGAGCCCGGCGCGGAGGTCCTCACGGGTGAGCGACCGCTCCGCGAGCGCTTCGACGATGCGCTCTTGGAGGCTCCCGCAGACGGAGCACAGGGCCGGCGCGACCCAGCAGCATCCACCCTCGCAGGCCGCAGCCTCGGTGCAGCCGCACACCGCGCACGCCTCCTCGCTCGCCCCGGCCTGGCGCGCGTCGCGAGACGCGCTGGCGTTGGCCGGCGGGTTCGCCCCGGCCTGGCGCGCCTTGGCCTTGCCCTTGGCCGGGCGCTTCGGCCCCTCTTCGCGCGCATCCTGCGCGGCCGTCTCGCGGGCCTTCCGCAGCGCCGCGGCATGGATCCGCTTCATGTCGACGCCGTAGAACAGCGCCGCCATGTGGAGAGCGGACTCCTTTCGCGCGTAGGAAACGTCCCCCTGGGATCCGACCAGGATCTCGATCGCGAGCGCGCGCGCCTCGGGCTCCTTGGCGCCGGCGACGTGGCGCCGGACCGCCTT
Organism: Sorangium sp. So ce375; assembly: GCF_051473855.1. Classification (NCBI taxonomy): domain Bacteria; kingdom Pseudomonadati; phylum Myxococcota; order Polyangiales; family Polyangiaceae; genus Sorangium; species Sorangium sp. So ce375. Next base: position 474,261 of record NZ_CP150335.1, on the reverse strand, counting down.
CTCCTCGCTCTCGTCGTCGCGCACCTCGATCTTCCGACGCTCGATCACGTCGCTCAGGTCCGTGTAGAGGACCTCGATCAGCACCGAGACCAGGAAGCGCCAGAACGCGAGCGTCGGCCTCATCTCGCCCGCCTTGTCGGCGATCGCGGTGATCGCCTTCTCGTAGGCGCTCTGCTCCGCAGCGCGCGCGATGCGCGCCTCCGCCGGCGAGCGACCCGCGTTCGGTGCGACACGCGGCTCCTCCTCGGCCTGCGGCAGTCGGCCCGCGACGTCGAGCGCCCGCACCGCCTCCGCGCGCGGGACGAGCTCGTGCACGCCGCCTGTCGGGTCGCGCACGAGCGTCGTCGGCACCGCCCTATCTCGCAGCGCCTCGCGCCACGTGGGCGGCCGCGGCGGCTCGTCGTCCGCTTCCAGGTCCTCGTCGCCGGCGCCGGCGGTCACAGGCGCGGGCGCGGGCGCGACCATGTAGCAGGGCTGGTCGAGCTCGACGAACTCCGCCGCCGTCTTCCCGGCCATGTGCCCGGCTGGGAACAGCCGCGCAGCCTCCTCGCCCTCTACGACCCGCACCCCGCGGGCGAGGCCGGCCGAAGCCACGCGTTGCCAGTGCGCCGCCTTCTTGGCCTCGAAGCACCCCCGGTCGGAGCAGCGGTCTTCCTCCTCGCCCGCCTCCGCGTAGAGCAGCATCTGGGCACCGCTCCGCTTCGGGCACCTCGAGCAGGGCCCGGCCTCGGGCACCAGGCGCGCGTCGTCCGGATCGAACTGCGCCGCGGCGAGCCGGAGCATGTACTCGCGCTCGACCATTCGCGTCACCTGCAGCGGGCTGAACTCCTCGCTGGCCAGGACGCGCGCGACGGCGGCGGCTCGGTCGTCGGGGTGCTGAATCCGCGCGAGCGCCTCCGCAGACCGGAGGGGCAGCGCGCCGCCCTCGAGGGCGCGCTGAGCGTCCTCGGGCAGGGTCAGCAGCTTGAGCCGTCGCAGCACCCGCGCCTCGGTCTTGTTCACGAGCCGCGCGATCTCGTGGGTCGCCCGCTGGAACCGCTGCTGCAGCAGCCGGTACGAGCGTGCCTCGTCCAGCGGCGAGACGTCCTCGCGCTGACCGTTCTCGATCTGTTGCAGTACGACGACGTCCTCGATGCTCAGATCGTCCCGCAGCTCCGCAGGCACGGTCGTGAGCCCCGCGAGCTTGGACGCGTTCCATCGTCGCTCGCCGAAGATGATCTCGTAGGTGCCTTCGGTCGTCGAGCTCCGGATCCAGAGCGGCTCGAGCACGCCGTGCTCGCGGATGCTCTCGACCAGCTCGGCGCCGTCGCGATTCCGTGTGCGGGGCTGCGTGGGAGAAGGGACGAGGCGCTCAACGGGCACCTCGAAGATGATGCGGTTCGACGGCTGCAGGGGTTCGCTGGCAGCGGTTGGCGTGCTACGGGTCATGGGCGCGGCCTTTCTTCCGAGGGGTGGCGTTGGGCTCGGCGGGTGTGAGCGCACCTCCGGGCCCGCTTTCGTTCGGCAACAGGGCCTCGGCCCGGCGCGACCCGCGCGCAGGGCTTGCCGGCTCACAGGCCTGCCGGCTCTCCTCCTGAAGCTCGGACACCGGCCGCAGCTCCTCGCCGCGGTCGACGTCTTTGAACCGGGCGCGCGCTTCTCCGAGGCGCGTCCAGATCTCGACGACCTCGACGACGTGGCCCGGCTGCGCACCGCTCGGCAACGGGCCCTGAGAGCCGAGCAGATCGCGCAGCACGAACTCGTTGGCCTTGGCCTCGCGCTCGAGGCTCTGGAGACGCGGCAGCTCGATCTCCCACAACCAGCTGGAGTTCGGCTCCGCCTTCTCGCGTGCCTGCATCGCCGCTACCTGCTGGGTGAAGAACGCGGCGCTGGCCTCGGCATCCTTGTGCAGCGCTCGCAAGACGGCGAGCGCCTGCGGGCCCCAGCGCCGCCTGCTGCTCGTCATCGAGCCCTCCTGCGAGCTCGCGGGGCCTGCCCGCGCTCGCCGGCAACGGCGGCCTTGGCCCGGCGCGACCCGCGCGCAGGACCCGCCGGCTCACAGGCCTGCCGGCTCTCCCCCTCCCGCCCGCGGGTCGCCGGCGCGGGCTGGCCGGCGGTGGCCCCGGGTGAATCCTCCGCGACAGCGGTGGCGAGCTCGCGGCGGTACACGCCGCGGCAATGTCGCCGCTTCACGTCCCACATGACGTCGAGGGCGCGATCGAGCGTCATCTGCTCGCGGAAGCCTTCGTCGTCCCCGACCTCTACGGGGCTGGGCTCGGCGGTCTGCGGCGCGATGAGCGCGTCGAAGGTCTCTCGCTGCGCGCTCACGTACTCGTAGAGCTCCTCGAGGAGCTCACGGTTGCGCGCGGCCCCCGGCGCCCCGCTCGCCTCGAGCTCGCGGAACTCGTCGAGGGCCGTACGCAGGTCGTTGGCCTCGTTCGCGACCCACCGACGCACGATTCGCAGAGCGGACAGCGTCTGCGGCCTCCAGGGCACGGGCGGCCGCTGGGTCGGATCCGCGCCGGCGCGCCGCTTCGTCGGGCGGCTCACCGCGCCGCTCTCCGCGAGGGGGTCGGGATCGCGGGAGGCTTCTTGTCACGCCGATTCGGCTGCTCAGCGGTCGGAGCGAGGCGCTTGGCTTGCCCTACATCGCTCGCCGCACCTGGCATCCGCCTCTCTCGCAGCTGTTCGTTCGTCGCCCAGGAGCGCGCCGGCAGCCCGGTGAGCGCCTCGAGCGCAGCAGCGTGGTCGATGTGCGGCGTCGTTTCGCCGACCAACCAGCGCCAGAGCACCACCCGGTCGACCCCTAGCTCCTTCGCGAGCCATGTCCGCCGCTTGCCCTTCTTGGCAAGCCAGCGGTCCACGTACTCGCCGGCCTGGGTGAGAGGACGATCCATGTTGTCATGTTGTAACACCCGCCGAGAGGCGATGTCAAATCGTAACAGATGACGGGCGGCGGCGAGCCATGCACCTTGCCGCGGTGAGCGGTGTGCGCGACTGGACGACATCCTCACTCGGCGAGCGAGTGCTCCACGCGGCCAGCTTGCGTGGGTGGGGGATCAACCAGTTCGGCGAGAAGTCCGGCCTGACCGGTGGGCCAGTCTCTCGGCTGAGCCGGCGGACGGAGCGCTACGCGGGCGCTCCGGAGACGCTCCTACGGCTCGCCATCGCCGCTAGCGTCTCACCCCAATGGCTCGCCTTTGGTCTCGGCCAACCGGAAGAGCCATCCCTGCCGGGCTCGCCCGCAGACCGGTACCCGAACCGCGCGACGGCCGCTGCTATCGCGCGCCAAGGAGGCGTGGGAGAGGCGGCCGTGCAGAGCGTCGTCGAGGAGGCCTTCGCCCTGGAGGCAGACCCCCCGGTCCTGTGGTGGATCGACCGGATGCGGCTCCGCGAGGCGGAGATGAGGTCGCAGCGAGGGGCGACCGAGACGCCGTCATCCACCGTCATCAGGCGTAGGACTTAAGAAAAGGACGCTACGAGCGTTCAGGGATGCCTTGAACTAAGCGTTACAACTTGACAACGATACAGAATCGTAACACCATGCAGGCGTGGATGCTGACGACCGCCCCACGGATCCGGCCCCTCCGAGCTACCCGGCAGCTGCTGAAGAGCGCTGCAGCGCGTGCGCGGGGTCCGGCCGGTGCAGCAACTGCAGTGGCATGGGCCGCCGGCGGGGTGGAGGGCTCTGCGTCGCGTGCAACGGCGGCGATTGTGCCGTTTGCGACGGTGTTGGCTGGCGCGCAGCTCCTGCAGACGTCGAGGACGCCGCGCAGCCGCTGACGCTGGACCAGCGGATCGAGCGCGAGGAGCAGGAACGCCAGCGCCTCGTCGAGGAGCTGGAGCGGGTCGGGGCCGAGCTGCGTGCGTCGGAGCAGCTGTTGACGGACCTGCGCGCCGAGCGCGACGCGGTGCCGCCGCCGGCGGCGTGCGAGGGATGCCGCGGCTCAGGGGTGTGCCTGCGGTGCGGCTGGGATGCGTTCATCTTCGCTGGCCGCCGCGTTCCCGGCAGCGCCGAGGTAGTCGGCGCCGCCCCGGGCCAGGCGATCTGCGGCTGCGTCGCGGGGCGCTGCCGGGACTGCGGCGGCTCAGGGGCCAGCGCGACCGCGCCCTCGACGGGGGCGCCATGACCCTCCCGCCGGTCGTGGTCTTCCCGATGGACGTCGAGCGCGACGGGGGCGCGCGCCGCATCGCCGTGGTGCAGCTGCCGGACGGGGCGCTGCGGTACCTCGACTGCGACGCCTGCGCCCTGTGGAACGGCGAGCTCTCACCAGCGGAGCTCGCGCAGGCGCGCGAAGGGCTGGAGCGCGAGGAGCGCCGGCAGGGCCGGCGGGAGGAGACCGAACATGCTGGGTGAGGGTCGAGCAGGCGGCACGGGTGGAAGCGCCGTCGGGAAGCCGCCGGACGCCGGATGGCCCGACGAACGGGCGCGCGCGGTGGCAGACGCCGTAACGGACTTCCTGAACGCGAGGGGCATCGCGCGGAACGAGGACGCCGCCATGACCGCGGCGCTCGCGACGGTGAACGTCGCGATCGACATCGCCCTCCAGATCGGCGTCCCGCGGTGCCGGCTGCTTGGCATGGCGATCCAGCTGCTCGCGCTTCGCACCGGCGCGGAGCTCGTCACGGTGCCGCTCCCACGCGGAAGCGGATCGGGGAGCGGAAAGCCCTCGTAGGCGCGAGAGGAGGGGGTTGTGGAGGGGGTGCTGCTCGCTGTGCTCGCTGCGCTCGTCACCTACGACGTCGTGAGGTGGCTCGTGCGGCGGCGGCTGAGGGCGTCAGAGCGGCTGCGCGCTGAAGCGCGCGTGTTCCGGATGCGCGGGTGGCGCAGGGCCTACCGCGCGCGAGGTCGACAACGGAGGTCCATATGTTCGAGCTAGCCGTACTTGGGGTGTTGGCGTGCGTGCTCGTGGGCTGGTTGGGTGTGAGGCTCGTGCCGCGGTGGCGCGGGCTCCGCGAGGCCTTTCGCGAGGTGCCCTCAGGCCACTACGGGGTCTACTACGTCGAGGATCCGACGCCGCTGCGCTCGCGCGGCGTCGCGTGCAAGGAGATCGGCACCAACCTGTACGTGGTGGAGTTCCCCGTGTCGGGGCGGTTGATCTACAACGGCCCGGACAAGAGAGAGTTTTTGACCGCGTTCGACGGGGCGGCGTTCGTCGCGACGCCGGTAACGCGAGACCCCGACAAGCCGTGGCGGCTCGTGGGTCCGGTGCCGGCGCTCAGCAACCCGAACCGGGGGGGCTGGTCGTGGTGACCGAGGTGCTCGTGGACCAGGCGATCGTGCGCGTCTACGTGCAGGTCGAGGGCGAGGGCTACTCCGCCGGGATGACCGCGGACGGCGTGCTGCACCTCGAGCGCCGCGGCGAAGTGGTCGACACCGGGCGCTTCAACGGCCGGCACATCGTCGGGATCTCTGGCGAGGTGCCGCTGCCGGCGGCTGCGTACATGGCGCTGGAGCAGGGGCTCCAGGGGGCCGCGGCGCTCGTCCAGTGGTTGGTGGGTCCGACGGCGCGGCCGCCGTCGGCCGTGGCGCCGGAGCTCGCGCGATGAGCTGCGACGTCACGGTGGAGGCCTGCGCGAAACTGGGGCCTCGCGGGCTGCGCTGCCAGCTGCCCGCCGGGCACTCGGGGCGGCACCACGCCGACGTCGATGGCCCTGCGGAGCCCTGCGACGTGTGCGAGGCCACTGCGGGGGAGGATTGCGCCGACGCCGCGGCGTGCGCGCGGACGAGGGAGAGGGCCTGCGACGACGCGCTGTTGGCGCTCGCGCTCACGCTCGCGCTCTCGCTCTCGGTGGAGGTCCGGTGAGCGCCCCGGCCGCGACCCCGAGGATCCTGACGCCCGCCGAGGCGGCTGCGATCCTGCGCGTGTCGGCGAAGACGGTTTGTCGCCTCTGCGAGCGCGAGGCCATCCCGGGCGCGACGCGGGTCGGCCAGCGGTGGAGGATCCCGGAGTGGGGTATCGTGGCCCTCTTCGCCGGCCAGAGAGGAGGTGGAAGTGCCCGTCTATCCAAAGACCGGGCGCCGCGGGACGTGGCGCGTGGTGATCTCGATTCGGGGACGGCAGAAGGAGTGGATCGTCAAGGGGCCGAAGGCGGAGGCGGAGGCGTTCGAGGCGAGGCAGCGCGTCGCCATCGAGGCGGGCGAACCCGCGGAGGTCAGGGCCGCTCCAAAGTTCTGCGACTTCTGCTTGGTCCGCTACCGCCCTCACGCTGAGATGCACCTCCGACCCTCGACCTGGAAGGTGCGCGCCTACCAGCTCGCGACGCTCATCGAGCACTTCGGCGAGCTGCGGCTCACCGCGATGACGACCGAGAGCGTCGAGGCGTACAAGCGGCGGCGGCTCGCGGACGGTCGGGGCCCGCGCACGATCAACAACGAGCTCGCCGTGCTCCAGGCCGTCTGCACGTACGCGCGAGAGATCCCGGTGCCGATCTCCCGGTTCAACATCCAGCCGCTGCCCGTCCGTGGCCGGGGGCGCGTGACCTACTGGACCGAGGGGCAGATCAGCGCGCTCTACGAGGCCCTCGAGGAGCTGTCGCCCGAGCTGCTGCCGGTCGTGGTCTTCTTGGTGAACACCGGCTGCCGGAAGGGGGAAGCCCTCGCCCTGACGTGGGAGCAGGTCGACGTCGAGCGCGGCCACATCCGGATCTGGCCGAACGCGGAGTGGCAGCCGAAGGACAACGAGCCGCGGGAGGTGCCCATCGGCGACGCGCTGCTGCCGTGGCTGCGCCGCGAGCGGCGCTCATCGCGATGGGTGTTCCCGTGCAGCACCGGCGAGAGGTGGAGCTGCTGGCCGAAGCTCCAGTTCGACCGCGCGAGGAAAGCTGCCGGACACGACCGCGAGTGCCCCGTCTGGACCGACCACCAGCGAGCCTGCCTCTGCGGAGCGAAGGGCCTGCGGGGAGGGCCGCACACGGCGCGGCACACGTTCGCGGCGCACTTCCTCAAGGCGCTGCCCGACATGTACCTGCTGTCGCAGCTGCTAGGGCACAGCGAGACGAGGACCTCGAAGCTCTACGCGCACCTGCTCCCGGAGCACCTCGAGCGGGCGCGCGGCGCCGTCTCGCTCGTGCCGAGCGTGGGGGCTGCAGCCGCCGAGGCGCGGCGGAGGTGGAGCTGATGGAGAACGTGCCGAAGGGAGCCAGGATGCCGAGGCTCACGCTCGCGGTGGTCAACCAGAAGGGGGGCGTCGGCAAGACGACGCTCGCCGTGAACCTCGCGGCCGCGGCGCACCTGGAGGGGCGCCGGACGCTGCTGCTCGACCTCGACGCGCAGGGGTCCGCGCTCGACTGGAGCGCCACGCGTGAGGCGTCGAGCAGGCTCGACGGCCTGGCGTGCGCGAAGGCGGACCGGGCGCTCAACCTGCCCCGGTTTCGCGAGCTCACCGCGGGCTACGACGTCGCCGTGCTGGACGGTCCGCCGCGGCTCGGCGACGTCACGCGCTCCGCGGCGCTCGCCGCGGACGTCGTGCTCGTACCGCTGCGCCCTGGGGCCTTCGACTGGTGGGCCGCGGCCGATACGCTGGCGCTCCTCGACTCCGCCGACCTGGTGCGCGACGAGATGCAGCGCCCGCGGGCGCGGCGGCTCTTCGTGATGAACGCGGTGAACGAGCGCACGCGCGGCGGGCGCGCCGCCCTCGACGCGCTGCGATCGGTTGGCGAGCTCGCGCCGAGCATCGGCGCGCGCGTCGCGTTCAGCGACGCCGCGCTCGCGGGCGAGTCGGTGCTCACGACCGCGCCGGGCGGCCCGGCCGCGGCCGAGCTCCTGGCGGTGTGGCGCGCGCTCGCGGGGCGGAGGGAGGCGACCGATGGGTGAGCCGCTGAGGCCCACGAGGCCGAGCGACGCGCGCGCGGCCGCCGCCGCGACGGCGCGGCAGTTCCTCGGCGAGGGGGAAGAGGTGCCGCTGAAGATCATGGTGACGACGCAGACGCGGGCCGCGTTCAGGCGCGCGGCCGCCGAGCAGGGCGTGAGCATGCGCCGCATGATCCTCGGCTGGGCGCGGGAAGCCGGGGTCGCGGTCGACCCGGCCGACGAGGGCACCGATGCGAATGGGTAAGCCGCGCCAGCTCGGACGTGACGGCCTCGTAGCTCAACGGATAGAGCTCCGGAACAGCCGGGAGATCCAGGTTCGAATCCTGGTGGGGCCACCAGCAGCGACCCGGGCGGCTCGGGTCAGCCGCCATGTACCAAATGGTCCATTTGGTACATTTGTACCATTTGGACCATCGGCTACGCTTGACCTCATGGATCCGCGCCGCCCGCCGATGAGCCTGGCCTGCCCTCCCCACGCCACCGGCGGCGGCGCGGCCGCCTTCCCAGCGCAGCGAGCGTACCGCGAGCCGCGCGTCGACGAGCGTCTGGCTCCGCCCGAGTCGCGCGTCGAGTACCTGGGCGGCCAGAAGCTCATCGCGGCGCCCGCCGACGCGCCGCACGCGACCCGCCACTGTGACCTTGCTCACGTGGTCCGCGCCTACGTGGCGCCGGGCTATACGGCGGCGGTCGACATGCTCACGCGCACGTCGGCCGAGTCGGACTTCGCTCCCGACACGAGCATCTTTCCGACGGATCCTGACCCCGAGACCGGCGGGCGGCGCATCGAGGAGATCGCGTTCGAGGTCGCGAGCGAACAAGCCATGAGCGTGCCCACGACCAAGGCTCGCGAGCTCGTCCGGCGCGGCGTGCGCCGCGTCTTCTGCCTGGTCCTCAAGCAGTCGGGCATGTTCGAGTGGACGCGCGCGAAGAACGACTGGGTGCGGTTGCCGGACGACGCCACCATCGAGGACCGCTGCCTCGTGCGGCCGCTGCCCGTCCGCGCGCTGCTCGACGCCGCGAGCGCCGACGACGCCGTCGCCGAGGCGGTGCTGCTTAAGGCGCCAGCGCCGGTCAAGCAGGCGCTGACCGACGTGCAGCTGGCGCAAGCGCGCAGGGCGGTCCTCACGCTGCTCGAGGCGCGTGGTCTCGAGATCCCTGACGTCGTGCACGCGGAGATTCACCGCTGCAGCCAGCTCGCGCAGCTCGAGCGGTGGCTCCGGCGCGCCATCATCGCGACGAGTGCCGTCGAGGCGGTTGACCTCAGCGGGCCCATGAACGACACGGAAGCGAGCGGATGATGCCGACCCGACGTGCGCCCGCCGGCGTGGCCGGCGCCGACCGCAGGAGCTGAGGGCTTGGTCCATCCCGCCGAGAAGCGCCGCCGCGCGACGTACGCCGACCTCGAAGCGGTGCCGCCGCACAAGCTGGCGGAGCTCATCGGCGGCGAGCTGCACGTGACCTCTCGCGGCGCGCCGCGGCACGCCAATGCGAGGGGAGCTCTTCTCGTCGAGCTCGGCCCGTTGGATCGACCCGGGGGCTGGTGGATTCTGAACGGGCCCGAGCTGCACTTTCCCGACCCGATCTCGCCGGAAGACTCGGACGTGCTCGTGCCGGACCTCGTGGGCTGGCGCCGCGAGCGCATGCCCGAGCTCCCCGAGACGGCCTACGTCGAGCTGGCGCCGGACTGGGTCTGCGACGTCTTGACCGAGTCGACCGAGGAGCTGAAGCGCGAGCTGAAGATGCCCGTCTACGCGCGCGAAGGCGTACGGAACGCGTGGCTCGTCGACCCTCGCCAGCGGACGCTCGAGGCGTACTCGCTGCTCCCGAGCGGTGCCTGGGCTCTGGTTGGGACGCACCGGGAAGCGGCGCGCCTGCGCATCGAGCCGTTCGAGGCCGTCGAGCTCGACCTCGCTCCGCTCTGGGAGTAGCAGCTCACGCGGCGCTCTCGACGCCGCGCGCGTCGTCCTCCGCCAGGAGCTCGCCGGCGAACCTGACGCCGTCGGCGAAGGCCTCCGCGACCACGGGATCGGCGAGATCGAGGCCGGCAGAGCGAGCGGCCTCGAGCGCGCTCGGCGGCACCAAGCGGCCGAGCAGATCGGTAACGGAGCCGGGGACGGGTGGAGCCATGTGCGCAGGCTAGCAGGCCGGCCTCGGCGCGGCCGACGCGGCGCGCAACCAGGGCCGCGCGCCGACCGCCTGCTCGCCCCGAGGAGGGTCGAAGCGCGACCCGGCCTGGCCAGGATTTGGCCAGGCTCCGAAAGCCCGATTTGGCTCCTGGGGGCTCCTACGGCCGAAAATGTCCGCGAAATCTGGCCGTGTCCCGGTGGCCAGTATAATCGCACTCTAGAGGTCGCAGGTTCGATCCCTGTCAGGTCCACCCTCGAAGCAGTTCAATTCTCTTTCTTAGCAATTCTTCTTCCTCCTCCGCGCCGTCGCGGCGCGTGGACCGCACGAGAAGCGGTCCGCACGGTCCGTAGAGAGCGTGCGAGCTCATGTGGTCACACGGTGAGCTCACGCCAGGCGGCGCTCGCCGAGGTCGCTCCTCTCCGCGCGGAGGCAGCGCGCTGCGCTGAGGGCGCACGTGCAATGCAGCGCTGAGCGCGTGACGCGGGGCGCTGGGCGCTCCTTGGCGTCGCCCCACGTGCTCGCTGCGCTGAGCGCGCGCGCCGCTGCGGCTGGCGCTCAGCCGCAGCGCGGGTCAGGTCGATCCGGCGTGATCGCTCACTCGTCCGTCGGCTCGAAATCGGCCTTTGTCGCGCCGCATTCCGGGCACATCCAGGTGTCGGGCAGGTCTTCAAACGCGGTCCCCGGCGGGACGCCGGTATCGGGGTCACCGACCGCCGGGTCGTAGATGAATCCGCAGACCAGACACCGATATTTCTTCATCCGTGGTTCTCCTCAGGGGCTCGACGGGCCGCGCAAGACGCTACCACGAGGGCGGACACGGCCGCTTGTGAACCTGCCGGTCCGCCGCGCCCGCAACGCAGCGGCCAGGGCGGCGCCTCGGCGCGCCACCCGCCGTCACAACGGGCGCCAGCGCGCGCCTCACGGGGGCGCGGGGGCGCCGCGCACCGCGAGCTGCTTCTTCCGCAGCACGCGCGCGATCGGCCAGTAGGCGAGCCGGAGCAGCCATCGCGGGCAGACGACGCCGAGGTGGATGACGAGCCACGCCACCACCCCGGGCACCACGAGCGCGCGGCCGCGGTCCACCGCGCGGACCAGCGCGCGCGCGCAGCGCTCCGGGGGGATCGACAGGAGCGCGGGCGGCTCGAGGCCCGTGAAGTTGCCGGCCACCTCGTTGAACTCGGTCCGCACCGGCCCGGGGCAGACCTGCGTCACGCGCACGCCGGTGCCGGCGAGGTCGAGGCGGAGGGCTTCGGTAAAGCTCGTGACGAAATGCTTCGTGCCGACGTACGAGGCCATGCCGGGCCCGAACGTGAGGCCGAAGCCGGAGCTCACGTTCGCGATCGCGCCGCGCCCGCGCGACACCATCGGGCCGACGAGCTGGTGGGTGAGGTACGCGAGGCTCGTCACGTTGAGCGCGATCATCTGCTCGGTGCGCGACCATGCGGAGAGGTCGAACAGACCGATGTCGCCGAAGCCGGCGTTGTTGACGAGGACGTCGACCCCCCCGACCTCGGCCGCGACGGCGTGAAGCATCGCGTCGACCGCCGCCCGATCGGTGACGTCGCAACCGAAGACGAGCACGGCGAGCGCCGGGCGCGCCGCGGCGAGCTCCGCGCGCAGCGCCTCCAGGCGGTCCTTGCGCCGCGCGACAAGGACGAGCGCCCGGGCGCGCTGCGCGACCTCGCGCGCCAGCGCGCGGCCGATGCCCGACGACGCGCCGGTGATGAGCACGACCCCGCTGTCGATCGGCGATTGCACGGCCGAAAGCGTTGCCCCGCGGCCCCCGGGAGCGCAAGGGGCCCCTCGCCGGCCAGCCCCTCGTTCGGCGCGCTTCCGCGCGTGCACACTCCCGCGTTCGCACGCTTCCGCGCTCGCACGCTTCCACGCCCGCACGCTTCCGCGGTTCCACGCTTCCGCCGTCCCCCAGCCCGCCCGCCGCGCCCCGAACGCCGTGCGAGCGCGCGGCGCAGCACCTTGGAGAGGCGGGCGAAGAGGAGAAGCGCACCTCGGAGGAGATAGGCGTTCAGGAGGCACCTCGACGTCCATCGCGCTACCTTCGAGACCGCGAGTCGCAACCGGCCGGTAACACGCATCACCCGGGAGGCGCCCTCGCGCCCGTCGCCCGCAGCGCACCTCCGCCGGCGGGTACGGCGGCGGCGCGGCCGATGCGCGCGTTGACGTCCACGGCGGCTCTCTCATACCGTGGACGCATCCTCACGAGCCAGGAGACCTCATGCGTTGGCCCACATCTCTCATCAGTGTGCTCTTCATCGCCGCCGGGCTGGGCGCCTGCGAGCGTTCCGCGGAGTACGAGCACAAGGCCCCCCCGGCCTCGAACACGGCGAAGCCCGCCGCGACCGCCGCAGCGACGGGGGAAGTGAAGCCGCTCGTCTTCGATCAGAAGGACGTCAAGGCTTTCAAGGTGCTGCCCGCCAAATTCGAGAGCGACAAGAACCCGATCACCGATGACAAGGTGACCCTGGGAAGGATGCTGTGGTACGAGACGCGCCTCTCGAAGAACCAAGAGATCTCCTGCAACTCGTGTCATGGCCTCTCGACCTACGGCGTGGACAACAAGCAGTTCTCCTCCGGGCACAAGGGCCAGCTCGGCGGCCGTAACTCGCCCTCCGCGTACAACGCGGGTTTCCACGTCGCCCAGTTCTGGGACGGCCGCGCGGCCACGCTCGAGGACCAGGCCAAAGGGCCTATCCTGAACCCCGTCGAGATGGCCATGCCGGACGAGAAGCGGGTCATCACGACGCTCAAGTCGATCCCCGAGTACGTGAAGCTCTTCAAGGCGGCCTTCCCCGACGACAAGGAGCCGATCACCTACGACAACATGGCCAAGGCGATCGGCGCGTTCGAGCGCGGCCTGGTCACGCCGTCTCGCTTCGACAAGTACCTGGCCGGCGACGACAAGGCGCTCACCGCCGAGGAGAAGGCCGGGTTCCACAAGTTCATCTCGCTCGGGTGCCCGACCTGCCACACGGGCGTCGCCGTCGGCGGCTCGTCGTACCAGAAGCTCGGCCTCGTGAAGGAGTACCCCGGCCTCAAGGACAACGGGCGCTTCGATGCCACGAAGGACGACAAGGACAAGTTCTTCTTCCGCGTCCCGAGCCTCAGGAACGTCGAGAAGACCTTCCCGTACTTCCACGACGGCTCGCTCGCGTCGCTCGACGAGACCGTGACCAAGATGGCGTGGCACCAGCTCGGCGTGGAGGCCAAGCCCGAGGAGGTGAAGGCGATCGTCGCCTTCCTCAAGTCGCTCACCGGCGATCTCCCGACGGACTACATCAAGCAGCCCGAGCTGCCGCCGAGCGGGCCGACCACGCCCAAGGCCGACCCCACGTGAGCTGATCATCCGATTGCGCCGGCAGGGCGGATCGGCTCTGCTCCGCCCTCCCGGATGAGCACGAGCGCAGGCGACGACGGACATTCCGGGCCCGCTCCAGACGACGGAGCGGGCGCCTCCGCCGAGGAGACGCGCGAGGCCAGCGAGGGGCCCACCGCGCGGGCGCTCGTCTTCGTGCGCGAGCGCTTCGACGGCGCGTGCCTCGCCTTCCCCGTCGCGGCGCCGGACGTCGCGAGCTTCGGCCGCGACGAGGACGTCCTCGTCGAGCAGCAGCTCTTCCTGCGCGAGCACGCCGCGCGCGCCCGGCCCGAGGCGATCTCCCGGCTCTCGTTCCCTCAGGGGACAGGGCTCCTCTCCGTGGACGTCCCTGTCCCGCGCGACGATCTGCCGCGCAAGCTGCGGCGCGAGGTGCCGGTGAGCTTTCCCTGCGTCGTCGTGCCCGCCGTCGTCGAACAGACCGCGCGCGGGCAGGACGAGGCGGCGGCGGCGGAGCGCGGCGAGAGCGACGCGTGGGTGCTCGTGCCGAGCCTCGGCCACGCGTTCTACGTGGAGGCGGGCGAGCCGATCGAGCCGGCGATCCGGCACGAGGTGCGCCGGCTGCTCGCGTCGCAGGTCCTGTCGACGTGGGAGCACCTCGGGCTCCTGCCCGGGAGCGCGCACCGCCTGGAGGTGCTCCACGCGCCGCTGCCCGATTCCGAGCGCTATTCCGATCGCGCGGGCGGGCACGGGCCGCGCGGCGCCTCGGCCGCGGAGCGCGCGCGGCGGAAGAAGGCCGTGGAGACGCTCGTCGCGGTCGCGACGCCGCTCCACGTGGCGGCGCAGCGGACCCCGCTCGCTACGCCGCCGCTCGCCTGCCGCGACGCGGAGCTCGCGCGCCTCGCCGCGCTGCTCGACGGCGACGAGCGCCTCGGCGTGCTGCTCGTCGGCCCGGAGCACGCCGGGAAGACGGCGCTCGTCCTGGCGTACGTCGCCCGCCAGACGCGGCTCGTCTACGCGACGTCGGGCGCGCAGCTCATCGCGGGCATGAGCGGGCTCGGGCAGTGGCAGGAGCGCATCCACAACGTGATGGAGGCCGCCGCAGCGCTCGACGCGGTGCTCTATTTCGAGAACCTCGACGACCTCCTGGCCGAGCGCGTCGACGGGGGGCACGTGGACCTGGCCGGCGCGATGCGGCCCTACCTCGACGAGGGGCGAGTGCGCGTGCTGTGCGAGCTCCGGGACGACCGGCTCGACGCGCTCGAGGGGCGGCACTGGGCCTTCTTCGCGGGCCTGAGCCGCGTGCGGATCGATCCGCTCTCGGCCGCAGACACCCGGAAGACGCTCGCCGTGCGCGCCGAGCGCGACGGCCGCGTCGAGCCGCACCGCCCCGGGGTCGCGGGCGACGCGCTGACGGCGCTCGTCGATCTCGCGGAGCGCTACCTGCCCTACAGCGCGTTCCCGGGCAAGGCGGTCCGCCTCTACGAGGACCTGCGCACCGTGCACGAGCGGGAGCGGACCGCGCAGGGGGAGCCGGTCACGCTCGGGCGGAGCGATCTCTACGAGCTGTTCTCGATGCGCACCGGGATGCCGGCGTTCCTGCTGCGCGACGATCTGCCGTTGCGGGTCGATCGCGTGGCGCGCGACCTCGGCGCGAGCGTCGTCGGGCAGGAGCGCGCGGTGCGCGCGCTCGCCGAGACGATCGCCGTGGTGAAGGCGGGGCTCTCGCCGCCGGACAAGCCGCTCGCGGCGTTCCTCTTCGTGGGGCCGACGGGCGTCGGCAAGACCGAGCTGGCCCGCGCGCTCGCCGGGCTGCTCTTCGGCTCACCCGATCGGCTCTCGCGGTTCGACATGAGCGAGTTCTCGAGCGAGGACGCGGCCGATCGCCTGATCCGCGGGACCGACGGCGCGGGCGGGCTGCTCACGCGGCGCGTGCGCGAGCAGCCGTTCTGCGTGCTCCTGCTCGATGAGATCGAGAAGGCCCACCGGGCCGTCTTCGATCTCTTGCTCCAGGTGCTCGGCGAGGGGCGCCTGTCCGACGCGCGCGGCAGGACGGCGTACTTCCACAACGCGATCGTGATCATGACGTCGAACCTCGGCGCGGCGGAGCGGCGCGCGCGGGCGGGGTTCGCCGGAGAGCAGGGCGCGGCGGCCCCGGGGGAGCAGGCCGCGCTGGACGAGGCGCACTACCAGCGCGTGGTCGCGGGCGCGTTCCGGCAGGAGTTCGTGAACCGCATCGATCGCGTGGTGCCGTTCCGGGCGCTGACCCGCGCGGAGCTCGCCGAGGTCGCGCGCCTCACGACGCAGCGCCTCGCCCAGCGCCGCGGGCTGTCCGAGGCGGGCGTCGCGCTCGAGGTGTCGGAGCGGGCGCTCGCGCGGCTCGCCGAGGACGGCCACGCGCCGGCGTACGGGGCGCGGGCGCTGCGGCGCCACGTCGAGGAGCACCTCGCGGCGCCGCTCGCGCGGCTCCTCGCGAAGCTCGGGGGCGACGCGCGGGACCTCACGGTGTGGGTGACCGAGGCGGGCGAGCCGGAAGCGGCGGCGCCTGCGGACGGCGCGGTGATCGCCCACGCCGAGACGCCCGCGCTCTGCCTCGTGGCGCGTCGGCGGCGCGCGGCGAAGGCCGCGCAGCAGGCGTTCGGCGTCGAGCAGGTCGGTGATCTGCGGCGCGAGGTGGACCAGTGGATGGGCCTCGGGCCGATCGAGCAGCTCAAGGAGCAGATCGACTTCCTGCTGACGCAGCTGAGCCTCACGAGCGGGCCGTCGCGCGACCGCCGGAAGGAGATCGACACCGCGGCGCTGCAGGCCGAGCACCACCGGCTGAGCGAGCTCTGGGGGCGGCTCGAGCGCGCGCAGGAGGAGATGCACGGCGTCGAGGAGCTCGCGCTGATGGCGCTGCTCGAGGGCGAGGAGGTGCGCGGGCTCGCGAGCGAGGCGCGCGCGGCGTGGGAGGGCATGCGGAAGGTGCTGCCGCGCGCGCTGGTCGCGACCGAGTCGCGGCGCGACGCGATCACGCTGATCCTGGAGGAGCTCGACGAGGGGGCGTTCGCGCGGTGGCTCGTGCCGCTCCTCAAGGCGCTCCCGCGGCGCGGGTGGGGCGCGACGCTGCACATCGACGGCGACCGGGCCGGGCCCGGCGACGGCGCGTGGCCGGCGAGCCGGCGGTGGGGCCCGCCGCGCTCTCTGGACGACGTGCTCGAGGCGCTCGACAAGCCGAAGCGCGGGTTCAGGAGCGTGCTGCTCCGCTGCACCGGCGCGGACGCCGGGGCGCTTCTGTCGCTGGAGCGGGGGCTCCACCGGATGGTCGTGCGCAAGCGGGACGCGGGGGACGCGCCCGGCGATGACCGGCTGCACGTGTTCGTTCACTTCGTCGCGCACGCGGCCGACATCGCGGAGGACCAGTGGGAGCACAGGTCGCTGGCGCCGCCGCCCGCCGGATCGGCCGCGGCGCGGAGGCGCGGGGCGGCGGCGCGCGAGCTCGACGAGGTCGAGGCAGCGGTGCTGATCGCGGGGCGAAGGGCGCGGATTGTGATGGATCCGGCGTGGTACTGGCAGCGGCTCGACGAGGTCGCGCTGACGCACCTGCTCCTGTTCGAGGAGGACGGGAGCGGGCTGGATCGGAGCGAGTACTTCAACGCCGAGCCAGCGACGGATTAGCGCGGACACAGCACGGACCGATGTTCCTGGTGTACCCTCGGCCTTGACAGTCCCGGCCGGGCACCACGACGGCCACGACGCCGAGGATGATATCCAGAAGAGCGCCGAAGCCGCGAAGGCTCGGCAGGCACAGAGCGCCCGGAAAGCTGAAAAGGCTTCCTCCGCGAAAAGTTCGCATTACGAAGAAAGCTTCATGAGGCGGACAGCTCCCTCGGCGGCTTCGCCCAACGTCGGCGGGCCACGGCGGCGCGCCCATGTAGGCGAGCTGGCGTAGCAGCTCTCCCGGCAGCCTCGCTCGCCGCCCCTGCCAGAGCCGAACCTCTCCCGGCGGCCTCTTCCGAGGCCCCTGCCAGTGCTGAAACTCTCCCGGCAGCCTCTCCCAAGGCCCCTGCCAGAGCTGAACCGCTCCCGGCGGCCTCTTCCGAGGCCCCTACCAGTGCTGAAACTCTCCCGGCAGCCTCGCTCGAGGCTCCGGCCAGAGCTGAACCTCTCCCGGGAGCCTCTTCCGAGGCTCCCGGCTGACCTGAAACTCTCCCAGCAACCTCTTCCGAGGCTCCTGCCAGGGCTGAAGCTCTCCCCAGCGGCCTCGCCCGCCATCGCCGGAGTGCCGCGGGCAAGCCGCGACGACGTCGACCAGGCAGCTCCGCACATACAGCAGCGCGGCTCCGCAGCGGCGCGCGACAGGCGGCGGCCACCGCGCGCGCTCTCTCTTGGAGCTCTTGGAGCCCGCCTGGCCCAGTACACTCGCCGCCGTGCACTTCACCATCCCGCTCTTCGAACGGCGGACCACGAACGTCGCGTGCGTGACGCTCGGCCTCGGCCCGAGCACGCGATCGCGGGAGGGGCGGCACGCCGAGCGCGTCCGGCGCCTGCTCACCGACGAGCTCAAGCCGGTCTTCGAGAAGGCGCGCGCGGCCGAGCTCGCGCGCTTCGAGTTCCCCCGCGGCATCCGGCTCGAGAAGGTGCGCCTCGAGCTCACGCTCTCCGGGGCCGGCTTCGCCGAGCGCCGCAAGGTGAGCGGGCTCTGCCCCGTCGTGATCGAGCCTCGCTGGGCCTCGGAGCACGAGCGCATCGTCTTCGCCTACCACCCCACCCGCCAGGGCGAGGCCGCGCCGATCCGCGAGGAGCTCCCGCTCGACGAGCAGCTCCGCGCGCTGTTCCAGGTCGCGTGGGCCGGGCTCGACGACGACGAGATCGCAGAGCTCTGGAGCCACGGCAAGGAGCGCATCACGACGCTGTCGTTCTCGTGCACCCCGCGCTCGGTCCTCGCCGATCTGCCGGAGCGGCCGGGCGACGAGGACACCGGCGCCGATCCGGCGTTCCGCTGGAAGAAGCGCCGGGGCCTCAAGGTCCTGCCGAGCCTCGGCGTGAGCCTCACGCAGCGCGCGGCCCAGGGCGACCTCGACGCGGGCGTGCCGCGATCGCCGCAGCGCGAGCAGCTCGCGCTGCTGCTCGGCGCGGGCAGGGCGCAGCCGGTCATCGTCGTCGGCCCGCCGGGGTGCGGCAAGACGACCCTGATCCACCGCGCGGTGCTCGATCTCCTCGCGGCCGACGGGTACGGCGCGCACAAGAACCTCGACCGCGTCCGCGACGTCGTCGCCGTGAGCGGCCGCAGGCTCATCGCCGGGATGAGCCACCTCGGCGACTGGGAGAAGCGGTGCGTCGAGCTCGTCGAGGACGCGCGCAGCCGCGGCGCGATCCTCGTGGTCGACGATCTCCAGCACTTCGGCCGGATCGGCAGGTCGCGCGAGAGCGATCGCTCGCTCGCCGACTTCTTCCGCGGCCCGCTCTCCCGCCGCGAGATCGTGATGGTCGGCGAGTGCTCCCCCGAGGCGTTCCGCCTCCTCGAGCAGGAGTCCCCGTCGTTCGCTTCGCTGTTCACGCCGCTCTTCCTGCCGGAGGCGACGCCCTCCGAGACGTTCCGCCTCATGGTGAGGGAGGTCCGCGCGCTCGAGCAGCGCCACGCCGCCCGCGTGAGCCCGTACGTGCTGCGGACGATCCTCGACCTCGGCGGCTCGCTCCTCTCGGCCCAGGCGCTGCCGGGCAAGGCCATCGACCTCCTGCGCGAGGTCGTCCGCGCGGGCGTGAAGCCCTCGCCCTCCGCGGAGCCGTCGCGCGGCCACGCGCCGCGCGAGCCGGGCGGGCCGCGGCCGATCGGCTCGCAGGACGTGCTGCGGCTGCTGTCGCAGAAGACCGGCGTGCCGAGGCTCCTGCTCGGCGGCGACGAGCCGCTCGACGCCGGCGCGCTGGAGCAGGAGCTCGGCCGGCGGGTCATCGGCCAGCCGGACGCCGTGCGCGCCGCGGCGGACCTCGTCGCGCGCATCAAGGCGGGCCTCGTGGATCCGCGGCGCCCCTACGGCGTCTACCTCTTCACCGGGCCGACGGGGACCGGCAAGACAGAGCTCGCCAAGTGCATGGCGGAGCTCATCTACGGCAGCGCGTCGCGCCTGCTCCGCTTCGACATGAGCGAGCTGAGCGGTCCGGACGCGCCCGCGCGGCTCCTCGGCGATCGCTACGCGCCCGACGGGATCCTGACGCAGCGGGTGCGAGAGCAGCCGTTCTCGCTGGTGCTGCTCGACGAGATCGAGAAGGCGCACCCGTCGGTGCACGGCCTCCTGCTCCAGCTCTTCGAGGACGGGCGGCTCACGGACGCGGCGGCGAGGCCCGCGCACTTCAACCACGCCGTGGTGGTGATGACGTCCAACCTGGGCGCGCGAGCGCGGGCGCTCGTCGGCTTCGGCGGCGCGGGGCTGCCCGAGGCGCGGGCGCTCGCGATGGCGGAGGAGTCCGCCCAGGAGGTGGCGCGGGCCGTGCGCGACTTCTTCCCGCCGGAGCTGTTCAACCGGATCGATCGCGTCGTGCCGTTCCGGCCGCTGACGCCCGAGGTGGCGGTGCGGGTAGCCGAGAAGGAGCTCGATCGACTGCTCTTTCGGCGCGGGCTCGCGGAGCGGAGCGTCTTCGTGCGCCGGGGCGCCGGCGTGGCCGAGCGGATCGCGCATGAGGCGTTCGTGGCCGAGGACGGCGCCCGCTCGGTGAAGCGGTTCATCGAGGACGAGATCGGGTCGCTGCTGAGCGACGCGCTCACCCGCGGCGCGCCGGCCGCGATGCAGGTGATCCGCATCTCCGCGTCGCCCTCGCCGCCCCCGTTCGCGCTGCACCGCGAGGCGCTCGCGGAGGCCGAGCCCGCCGCCGCGGCGTGGGCGCTCGCGCCGCTCATCGCGAGGCCGCTCGACGCGCTCACGGCGGAGCTCTCGCCGCTGCTCGAGTTCGTCGACGCGCTCGAGCAGAGCGACGGCCTAGCGCGCCTCTCCGAGCGGATCCGCTACCACCTCGCGGAGCACGGCCGGACCGCCGCGGAGGGGCCCGAGGCGCAGGAGCACGCGGAGGCGGTCTACAACCTCGACGCGATGCGCGGCGCGATCCAGGCGTTCCGCGAGCGGATCGAGCTCGTCCGGCGGCGGAGCGGGGACGACGACGAGCAGCAGCACCTCGACCTGGAGGTGCGGCGGTTCGGCTATGTGACGGTGGAGGACGAGTGGAGCCGCTCCCGGGTGCGCCTGTTCCACCGGCGCCAGCTGCCGGACCCGCTGCGCCGGCCGGCGAAGCAGGAGGTCCTGGAGTGCATCGCGGAGGGCCACGCGCTCCGGCGCGCGCTCCGCAAGGTGGACGAGCCGGGCCAGCACGCGGTCCTGATCGAGCTGCTCCGCGCGGCGCGCTTCGACGACGGGCCCGCCGGCGCGCGGGACGAGCCCGAGGAGGGGCTCTTCGAGGCGCTGGCGCGCGCGTACGGCGAGGCGGGGGGCGAGGTCGAGGGGTGGGCGTGCGCGCCCCTCGGCCGCGCGTCCGACGCCGACGGGCGCGTGGTCGAGAAGGGCTCCGGCGCGGCGGCGCTCGACGCGATGCTCTCCGCCCCCGGGCGCGGGGCGGAGCTCCTCGTCGTGAGCGTCGTGGGCCTGTGCGTGCTGGACTTCTTCGAGCTCGAGACGGGCGTGCACGTCTGGACGTCGCTCGCGCGCGGCCCCGAGGTGGTGCGGGTGCGCGTCCTGCCGGCCCGGCCGGGCCTCTCGCCGGCGGGCGCGGTCCAGGAGCACCTCGATCGGCAGTCGGCGTTCGACGAGGCGGCGCGGCACGGGCGCGCGCTCCCGCCGAACCCGGCGGAGCTCCTCCCGGTGGTGCGGCGTGTCCGGTTCGACCCGCCGCGCCGCGCGGGCGCGACGGCGCCGATCGAGATCGAGGACTACGTGATGGGGTATGCCGACTCGGCGCAGGTGCGGAGCCTGGCGCAGGCGCTCGCGCCGCTGTGGCTGCTCCGGATGAGCCGGGAGGACGTCGCGTAGCCGGCGCGGCCCGGGTCAGCGCGGCACGCCGCTGGCCCGGCACACGGCCGGGGGCGCCCCGGTCGCCTCCGCGGGCCAGCGCGCGCCCCCGGCCGCCCTGGAAGGCGCAAGCGAGGGCCGAATGCCTCTCAGGGCAGCCGGAGCAGCGGGCGACCGTAGGCCATGAAGGGCCAGGGGATGGCGGCCAGGACGATGAGCAGCGTGAAGAGGACGCCGAGCGCCGTGCGCCGGTGCTGCGCGGTGGGGTCTTGCGCCCGCTTCGCCCGGGCCCAGGCGATGTGGGCGACCGCCACCGCCACGATCATGGTGAAGACGTGCTCGACGGCGAAGAAGCGCAGCGCCGCGATCGGCATGGCGGCTTTCAGCGCGGCCAGCGACGTGGGCCTGAGCGGGCTGAGCGCGGTGTAGAGCAGGAGGCCGAGCAGGAACTGGAGGTCGAGCGAGCCGACGAACGCGGTGCCGACCTTGCGATCCGTCGCGGTCCACGGCCCTCGCTGGGTCCAGCCCCGGACCGACCGCGCGAGCGCCACGAGCCCGAGCAGCAGGACGACCCAGCGCAGCCACGAGTGCGCGGTGAGGACGAACGAATAGATCATGGACCTTGCTTTCCGGCCGCGGTGCCGGCCTCGATGATGTACTGCGCCACGTCGGCGAGATCCGACTCCCGGACGCCGCGGAAGCTGGGCATCGGGGGGAGATCGGTGCGCTTGCGCCCCGGGTTCACGGCCCAGCGGACGATCGCGTCGGGATCGGTCCTGTAGAGGCCTGCGATCTCGCTGAGCGGAGGGCCGACCAGCTTCGCGGCCGGGGCATGGCACGCCGCGCAGTGGGTGGAGAACATGGCCTTGCCCTTCGCGGCCCGCGGCGAGAGCGCGACCGCCTCCTCGGCGGCGTCGGGCCTCGTGCACGCGGGCGCGAGCAGGAGCAGGGCGGCGAGGAACGGCGACCACTTCATGCGGGCGGCCGGAACATAGCGCGCGACGGCGCCGCGTGGGGTCGACGTCGTGCCGGAAGGATCACCAGGGCGCCGCGCGCCCGGCCAGCCCACGGCGGGCCACGGCGCGGGGCGCCGAGGAGGCGCGCCTCGCGTCACGGCGGTCGCTGCGCCTTGAACAGGTCCAGGATCCCCTGCCCGAGCGCGCCTGGATCCGGCAGCGCGACGCCGGTCGGCTCGGTGCCCTCGAGGAACACCTCCTCGACCGCGCCCTCCTGGCCGGGTCCGAGGCCATGCATCAGCGCGCCGGAATCACCACCCCACCGCGGCGGTGAGCCGAGCCACGCAACAATAGGGTATCACAAGCTCGGGCGCCGACGCGGAGACCTCATGGCCGCCCGCGCAACCACCCTGGAGCGCAAAGTTTTTGGTCCGCGCATCCGCCCGTGGCAGGGTGCGGCGAGGCTTGGAGAAGGGCCGAGAGGCGGCGCTGTGCCCTCTCCGGCCCGATCGACGATGCCGTGCCCATGACGAAGCTCAAGATTGGTTCAAGTGGGGAGAGAGGTCTCGGCGTCTTCGCGCGCGCCCTCGTCGCGAAGGGCGAGACGCTCGAACGTGTGCCGGTGATCGTGCTCCCGGATCCGCAGTGGGAGCTGCTCGAGCAGACGGCGCTCCACGCGTATTACTTCCTCTGGGGAGAGGACGCGGTGGCGATCCCGACCGGGCTCGGGATGCTGTACAACCACTCCCCCGAGCCGAACGCAAAGATCATCCGCCACCTCGAATCGAGGGAGATGGAGCTCGTCGCCGTGCGCGACATCCATCCAGGCGAAGAGGTGACGTTCCGCTACGAGTCCGTCTGGTTCCCTCTGAAGTGATCTCTTCCGAGGAGCTCTGAGCGCAGCGCATCTTCGTGCGCTATTGGCTCCTCCGCGTCGCTCGGCTCGCCGTGGCACGCTTTGTACGCCTCAATCGCCAGCCTGGCGGCCGAGCTCGCTTCCCACGAATCTGCACCCCGCCAAACCCGCTAAAGCGAAGCGCTCACCCCGAGGATGCACCTGGGTGAGGACCGCGGTCGTTCAGCTCGCCAGGGCATCTTCCCCCGACAGCTCCACCTGAGCTGGCTCGGCGGCGCCGCAGGTGCATGGCGCTCGGTCCGAGTTCATCTCAAGGGGTCAGCTGTCGGACCCAGGATTGCGGTGCACGAAGCACCGTCGCCGGCCGCTGCGACAACTCCCCGACGTCGTTCCAGGCGCAGCACGGCGCGACGCTGCGCACCATTGCATTCCACCGGCAGAGTCGAGCTGTGACGTCTGTGCGGAGGTGAGGACGGGATTCGAACCCGCGTATAACGGTTTTGCAAACCGTTGCCTAACCACTTGGCTACCTCACCGACTCTTCGAAGCGGCGGGAGGTCATGCCTCATCCCTGCCCTGCTGTCAACGCCTTTGATACTCCCGCCTGCATTCACGCGGCCGAGCCATCTCGTCCCGCCGTCATCGTCCTCCGGGGCGCTCCGCCGCGCTCGTTCCGTCGTTGCTCGTCCGTCGTTGCTCGTCCGTCGTTGGTCGTTCCGTCGTTCCGTCGTTCCGGTTCCCTCCCGTCCCGATCCTGGAGCCGGCGGAGGGGGTAGGGGGGAGCGCACCGCGCGCGCTGGGGACGGGCCACTGTCCGAGCGATTCTGCCGCTGCGTTCACCTCACCCCGCGAGGTGAACGCAGCGGCCCACGCGAGTTCGGCGGGGCCCCAGCGCGCGCGGTGCGCTCCCCCTACCCCTCCGCCGGCCCCTGCCCTTGGAGGAGGCCCCGCCGCCTCCCGCCCGCGGCCCTCCCCAGGAGAGCCCGCCGCGTGCCCCGCCGCTGACGCTTACTGTTAGCGCCCGCCGCGCCGAGTCCTCCGGGCGCGCGGCACCCTCTCCCGTCCCCCCAGGGCTCGCCCGAGGTAGCTGGCCATGTAGACCGCCCGCCGCGTCGCCTGGATCAACCCGCGAGGCACGATCCCCTTCCCCGTCTGGAACGGGTTGAAGCGGAGCGCGCGCTGCTCGATGTCCACCGGCTCGAACAGCTGCACATCGGCCACTGGCATCCACCGCGCGCGCGCCCCCCCTCGCTTCACCTCGAGGCGCAGCAACGCGAGCCCCGCCGCAGCTGCGCGCTCCAGCTTCTCCAGGCGGTTGCCTTTCACCGCCGACGCTCGCAGCGGCACCAGGCGGAACTCCGCGCGACCGAAGTCGGCCACGTCGAACCACGCCAGCGCGTAGTAATCGTTGTCCAGGAAATCGTGCCTCTTCGTCGTGAACAACGCGAACGGGAGCAGCAACAATTGGCGCGCGCTCACGAAAATGAGGTCCTGATCCCCGGCGCTCGCGACGGGCGTCACCTCCTCGCTGGCCCGGAAGCGCAGCGCGACCCCCAGCACGTCCGGACGGCGCTCGCCCTTGCCGTTCCGCCATCGCCACATCCCGCCCGAGAGCCGCACGAGCGCCGGCCCCGCCAGCCGCTGCGCCAGCGCGCCGACCTCGCCCTCCTCCGAGAGCGCATTCACCGCCGCGCAGTAGACCACGCCGTCGGGATGGAACAGCCTCGCTCTCCGGATGAAGCTGCCCCCAAAGGCGATAGGAGACAGCGCCCCCCCGATCACACGCCCAACCGCTTCGAAGAACCGCATGGTGACCCCTCCCTCGAACCTGGAGCGCCGGGGGCCCATCGCAAGGTGGGCGCGGCCCGACAGCGCCCCTCCCTCGCCGCGCTCACCCGCGACGAAGCGTCGAGATCTGCTGTTCTCCGCGCGCCATCCGTTCTCTCGCGCACGGGCGATTCCAGGGAAGCGCGGCGCCCCCGCTCATGCCGCTCGCGCCGAGTCCTCCAGCGGCCCTCGCCCCCCGCGCACGCTCTGAACGGCGCGAGCGCCGGGCAGCGCGCCCGGCGAGCGCGTCACCCCGCGCTGGCTTTTGCCGTCGGGTCGAGCTCCGGCGCGGCCTCTCGCTGCGCCCGGTGCTCGATAAGGCGCTTCACCACGAGCGTCAGGAGCGCGAGCAGGACGAGCAGCGAGGCGACGGCGAACGCCGCCGAGAAGTGGAACTCGTTATAGAGCACCTCCACGTGCAGCGGCATGGTGTTCGTCTGCCCCCGGATATGCCCTGAGACGACCGACACCGCGCCGAACTCGCCCATCGCCCGCGCGTTGCAGAGCACCACGCCGTAGAGCAGGCCCCACTTCGCGTTGGGGAGGGTGATGCGGAAGAACATGCTCCACCCGCTCGCGCCGAGCGACAGCGCCGCGTGCTCCTCGTCGGCCCCCTGGCTCTCCAGGAACGGGATGAGCTCGCGCGCGACGAACGGGAACGTCACGAACGTCGTCGCGAGGATGATCCCAGGACGATCGAAGATCACGCGGAGGTCGTGCTCGATGAGCCAGGGGCCGATCACCCCCTGCGCCCCGAAGAGCAGGACGAAGATCATGCCGGAGATCACCGGCGATACCGCGAACGGCAGATCGATGAGCGTGACGAGCAGGCTCTTGCCCGTGAACTCGAAGCGCGCGATCGCCCACGCCGCCGCCACGCCGAAGACGAGGTTGAGCGGCACGGCGACGAGCGCGGTCGTCAGCGTCAGCTCGATGGCGGCCACGGCGTCCGGCGCGGTGATCGCCCTCCAGTACCCCGCGAGGCCGTCCTTGAGCGCCTCGATGAACACCACCACGACCGGCAGGAAGAGGAAGAACCCGAGGAACGCGAGCGCCGCCGCCGTCAGCGCCCAGCGCACCAGCGGCGGCTCGGACGTCGCGCCGCGCACCGCCCCGCGCGACCTGACCCGCAGCTTGCCCGCCGCGCCCGCCATTACGACGCGGCCCCTGGCGCTCTGGCCCCCGAGGGGCGCTCGGCCGCCGGCCGCGGCGCCTCGACAGGGCTCCGCGACGACACGCGCGCTCCGCTCCAGGACTGGAGTCGATTGATGAGAAAGAGGAGCACGAAGGAGCAGAGCAGCATCACGAGCGCGAGCGCCGTCGCCCCCGCATAGTCGTACTGCTCGAGCTTGGTCATGATGACGAGCGGCGCGATCTCCGTCTTGAACGGCATGTTCCCGGAGATGAACACGACCGACCCGTATTCGCCGA
Source organism: Sorangium sp. So ce375 (assembly GCF_051473855.1). Lineage (NCBI taxonomy): Bacteria > Pseudomonadati > Myxococcota > Polyangiales > Polyangiaceae > Sorangium > Sorangium sp. So ce375. The sequence goes on along the minus strand of NZ_CP150335.1, from coordinate 447,971 downwards.
ACGCCCTCGCGAACGACATCGCGAATCCGGTGAGGATTGCCGGCCAGAGCGCCGGCAGGAGGATGCGACGGAAGATCTCGAAGCGGCCCGCGCCGAGCGACGCCGCCGCTTCTTCCTGGTCCACCTCGAGCTCCTCCATCACCGGCTGGACGGTCCGCACGACGAACGGGAGCCCCACGAACGTGAGCGCAATCACGACGCCCAGGCGGCTGAACGCGCTCTGGATCCCGAGCGGGTACAGGAACCGACCGACCCACCCCTGCTGCGCATAGATGGCCGTGAGCGCGATGCCCCCGACCGCCGTCGGGAGCGCAAAGGGCAGATCGACGAGCGCGTCGACGATCGATTTGCCCGGAAAGGTGTAGCGCACGAGCACCCACGCCACGAGCACACCGAAGATCGCGTTGATGCTCGCCGCGATGAGCGATGCGCCAAAGCTCATCTTCAGGGAGGCGACGGCCCGCGGCGAGGTCACCACGGCCCAGATCTCGGCGGGCTGGAGCGTCGCCGTCTTGAGGAAGATCATCGACAGCGGGACAAGCACGAGCACCGACAGGTACGTTACCGTAATCCCCATCGCGAGCCCGAAACCGGGCAAAACGCTCTGTCGCCGCCAGAGGAGAGGCACGAAGTCTATTTACCGGTCTGGTAGATCTGGTCGAAGACGCCGCCGTCGGAGAAGTGCGCCTTCTGGGCTTTTTGCCACCCGCCGAACACGTCGTCAATCGAGAAGAGCGCGACCTTCTGGAAGACACCCTCCGACTCGGCCGCCGCGAGGACCGCCGGGTTGCGCGGGCGGTAGAAGTGCTTCACCGCGATGCGCTGCCCCTCCTCCGTGGAGAGGAAGGCGAGGTACGCCTCCGCCGCCGCCCTCGTCCCGCGCCTGTCGACCACCTTGTCGACCACCGCGACAGGCGGCTCGGCGAGGATGCTGATCGACGGCACGATCACCTCCAACTTGTCCTTACCGTTCTGCCCGCTCTGCTTCACCGCGAGCAGCGCCTCGTTCTCCCAGGCGATCAGGACGTCGCCGAGCCCACGCTCGACGAACGTCGTGGTCGAGCCGCGCGCCCCCGTGTCGAGGACGGGCACGTTCTTGAAGAGGCGGCCGACGAAATCCTTCGCCTTCGCCTCGTCGCCGCCCGTCCGCTTCAGCTCGTACCCCCAGGCCGCGAGGTAGTTCCAACGCGCGCCGCCGGAGGTCTTCGGGTTCGGGGTGATGACCGCCACGCCCTCCTTCACGAGGTCGTCCCAGTCCTTGATGCCCTTGGGGTTGCCCTTGCGCACCAGGAAGACGATGGTCGACGTGTAAGGAGCGCTGTTGTCCTTGATGCGCGCCTGCCACCCCTCCTTGATCAGCCCGGCGGACGCGACCGCATCGACGTCGTAGGCGAGCGCGAGCGTGACAACGTCCGCCTCGAGCCCGTCGATCACGGACCGGGCCTGCTTGCCCGAGCCGCCGTGCGATTGCTTGATGGTGACGTCCTGTCCGCTCTGCTCCTTCCAGCGCTTCGCGAAGGCGGCGTTCACCTCTTCATAGAGCTCGCGCGTGGGGTCGTACGAGACGTTCAGTATCTGCAACGACCCCGACTTCGAGGCGCCGGCCGCGTCGCCCTTCGAGCACGCCGAGAGCGCCAGCGCCAGCACACACCAGAGCATCGTCATCAAGCATCGCATCGATCGTCCCTACTCCCTCATCCAGCCGCGAGATACCGCGCTTCCCGCTGCGCGAGCGCGTCGAGCAGTTGCTGGAAGCGAGCCGCGCCGCAGCGCCGGGCCATGAACGCCGCACGGCCGAGCTTCTGGCAGATCTTCTTGGCGAGCAGCACGCCGCCGTGGCTGTTCACGTCGGTCAACACGATCACGAGATCGGCCCGCTCGATCGCCGCCCGCAGCTCGGCCGCGCCGCGGCCGCCCGTGTTGCCCGTGTGAAACTCCAGATGGTGCCCCGCCTGCAGCGCCATCCGCTCCAGCTGAGCCTGGTTGCGATCCAATCCACCAATCCAGGTGATCCGCATCGCTCCGCCTCCTTGCTCCCCGCAGCGGGTGACCGCCGCTATAGCGGACATATCTCACGCTAAAGCAGAGGACGCAAGGGAGAATCGCCAAGATAACGGACGACACGTCTTGGATACCGGAGGGACACAGGCAGGGCGGGGTGCGGAAACGCGGCGGGGCTACCCGCGCGATCCGTAGGTCATGACGAGGTACATGACGGCCTCGGAGCCGCCCGGGTTGCGGTAGCTGTGGGGGCTGTCTGCCTCGAACAGGATGGCGTCGCCGGTCTCGAGGAGGCGCCGCTCGCCCGACACGGTGATCTCCACCGAGCCCTCGGTGACGATCAGGTTCTCCGCGGTGCCGGGGGCGTGCGCGTCGGCGTGCTCGACGGAGCGCGGCGCCAGGCGGAGCTCGTAGAACTCCACGTTGCGCGGCCGGTCCATCGGGAAGAGCGCCCGGGAAGAGAAGTCGCCGTTGCGCGAGCGCAGGATGCGCGCGTGCGAGGCGTGCATGACGGTCGTCACGGGCGAGGTCGCCTGGCTCATCAACGCCGAGAAGGGGACCCCGAGGGCGCGCGCGATCTTCCAGAGGACGTTGATTGTCGGCGTGCTCTGGCCCAGCTCGATCTGCCCGAGCATCGCCCGGCTCACCCCGGACGCCTTCGCCAGGCGCTCGAGCGAGAGGCCCCGCTCTGCCCGGAACCGCTTCAGGTTGGAGGCGACGACCGGTGTGAGGTCCGCGGACTCATCGATCGCCGGCTCGTCCCCACCAGGCTCGCTCGCCGGGGGCGGGGGCGGCGGCTCGGCGGTCGCCGATCGCGCGGGTGGCTGGGCTCTGCGTGCCTTCACTGGACGCGTATCCGCCATGGTGGAGGGCGCGCGTCAAGCGAGCGGGGGAAGGGCGCGCTCAGGCGCCGCCGGAGACGCCCCCGCCACCGCGCTCCCGGCCGACGGGCGCGGCGCCGACGGCGCGAGCGCGGGCGCCGCGGCGGGGAGCGCGGTCCGCGTTGTGTGGCCGGTGATGAGGCGGGCGCCGCGCTTGAAGGTGATGTACTGCCACATCCACGCGAACATCACGGTGAAGCGGTTCCTGAAGCCGATCAGGAAGAGCACGTGGACGGCCAGCCAGGCGAGCCACGCGAGCGTGCCCGACATCTGCAGGCGCCCGACCTTCGCGATGGCGCGCGACCGGCCGATGGTCGCCATCGTCCCCTTGTCGAGGTAGGCGAACTGCCCGCGCGGGCGGCCCTGCAGATCGCCGAGGATGCAGCGGGCGACGAAGCGCCCCTCCTGGATCGCGGCCGGGCTGAGGCCGGGCACGTCGACGCCGTTCCGGTCGCGGAGCGCGGCCATGTCGCCGATCGCGAAGACGTTCGGGTGCCCGGGGAGGGAGCAATCCGGCCCGACCTTCACGCGGCCGACGCGATCGAGCTCGACGCCGAGCGCGTGCGCGAGCGGGGTGCCGCGGACCCCGGCGGCCCAGATGACGGTCGCGGCGGGGAGGCGCTCGCCGTCCTCGAACTCCACGCCCTGCTCGTCGATGCTCCGGAAGCGCCGCCCCTTGATGACCTCGACCCCGAGGGACGTGAGCTGCTCTTCGGCGCTGGCCGAGAGGCTCTCGGGGAAGGCCTGGAGGATGCGCGCGCCGATCTCGACGAGCAGCACCCGCGAGAGCGAGGGGTCGAGGGCGCGAAAGTCGCGCGCGAGGATGTAGCGCGCGAGCTCGGCGAAGGCGCCGGCCATCTCGACGCCCGTCGCGCCGCCGCCGATGACGACGAACGTGAGCAGCCGGCGCCGCGCGGCGGGGTCCTCCTCGCGCTCGGCGGCCTCGAAGGCGAGCAGCATGCGCTCGCGGATGGTGAGCGCCTCGTCGAGGTTCTTGAGCGCCGGCGCGAACCGCGCCCACTCCTCGTGGCCAAAGTAGTTGTTCGTCGCGCCGACCGCGAGGATCAGGAAGTCGTAGTCCAGCGGGTCGCCGTCGACGGTGACGCGCCGGCCGGCGAGGTCCACGCCCGTCACGTCGCCGAGCAGGACGCGGGCGTTGCGCTGGCGCGACAGCACCGATCGGATCGGGACCGCGATGTCGGCCGGCGAGAGGCTGGCGGTCGCCACCTGATAGAGCAGCGGCTGGAACAGGTGGTGATTGGTCCTGTCGATGAGGGTGACCCGGACGGGCGCGTCGCCGAGCGCCTTTGCCGCGTTCAGGCCGCCGAATCCCCCGCCGACGATCACGACGTGAGGCTCTCTCGCGGTCGTTGCCATGGTGCCTCCTGACGAGGAACGCTTCCTCGGTGGCACGACGATGGTAGGGGTCGCAGATCACCGCGGCAAGCAGGCGCCGCGCGCTCGTGCGGCGAGCAAGCGCCGCGCGCAGGCGGCCTCCAGCTCCCTCGCTACGAGGGTGAACGGATCGCAGAGGCGCAGCGCAGAATCGCCATGATGCCGGGTCGCCGGCGAGGGAGATCGCCGCCGCGACCGCTCATGCCGCTGCAGCCTTCACATCGGTCTTCCCACCGGTCTTCCCCTCCGGCGCTTCGCCGTGCAGCGCCCCGGCGAGGAGCTTCCGGCCGCGGTGCAGGCGGCTCATGACGGTGCCGACCGGGACGCCGAGCTGCGCCGCTGCGTCCTTGTAAGACATCTCCTCGAGGTCCACGAGCACCAGCGTGTCACGGAAGGTCTGCGGGAGCGTCGCGAGCGCGCGCCGCACGCCGGGCGAGAGCGCGTGCACGTCGGCGCAGCGCTCCGGCGCGGTCCACGCGCACGGGTCGGTCGCGAGCACGTCGAGGGCGTTGCGCTCGCGACGGCTGCGCCGGCAGCGGGTGATGAACACGCTGAAGAGGATCTGGTGCACCCACGCCCGCAGGTTGGTCCCAGGCTCGTAGCTCCCCGCGAACCGGATCGCGCGCTCCACCGTGTCCTGCACGAGGTCCTCGGCCGTCGCGGGCGTCCGGGAGAGCCGCAGCGCGCGGCCGAAGAGCTCCGGTGTCATTTCGACAAGACCCCGGAGCAGCTCGTCGACCGTCCCCCGCGAGCCCTCGCCGGGCGCCGTTCGCGCCGCGCGCGCCGCGTCGAGCGACGGCCTGCGCCCGAGCGCGCGCGCCACGCCGGGCGACGGCGGCGCTAAATTCGAGGACCGGGCGGGGGCGTGAACGGCGTGGACGAGCATGGCGGGACCTCCTGCGCATCCGCACTGGCAAGGCAGGTGCCACCGCGCGGACCTCGCGAACGACGCGCAACGCGCTGGATGGCGCGGGCGGAGACACGCGGGCGCGTGTCAAATCGACAGCAGGGAGCACGGGCTCGCCAGCATGGCGAGGCGAGCCTACCGGCGCCGCGATCGGCCCGGCGGTCGCGCCCGCGGGGGTGCCGAGCGGGCACCCCGCGGAGCGCGCGCTCGGGTCACGGCGAGAGCGGGTCGCTCCCGGCGGCGAGCGCGGCGATCAGGCCCGGGACCAGCTCGGCGATCTCGCTCGCGAGCAGCCCCCGATCGCTGCCCGTCTGCGCGCGCCACACGTCCGCGGCGAGCGCGTGGATCAGCACCCCCGCGCTCGCCGCGGCGGCGGGATCCATCGAGCACAGGAGGGCCGCGATCATCCCCGTCAGGACGTCGCCCGAGCCTGCGGTGGCGAGCGCCGGGTTGCCGGCCATGCAGATGAACATGCGGCCGTCCGGGAGCGCGATGATCGTGCGCGCCCCCTTCAGCACGACGATCGCCCGGGTCAGCGCCACGGCCTCGCGCACCGCGCCGAAGCGGTCCTCCTCGATGGCCCGAGCGCTCCGGCCCAGGAGCCGCCCGAGCTCGCCGGAGTGCGGCGTCAGGACGAGGCTCCCGCGCGCGGTCGCGAGCGCCTCCGGGCGGCCCACGAAATGCGTCAGGGCGTCCGCGTCGACGACCTTCAGGCCGTCCCAGCCGAGCACGACGTGATCCACCGCGGCCCGCGCCCGCTCATCGAGGCCAAGCCCTGGCCCGATGGCGACCGCCCGCCGCCCGGCGAGCGCGCCGTCGAGCGACGCCGCGATGGAGGCCGGATCGATCGAGGTCGTCATCAGCTCCACGACGCGCGACTCCATCGCGTGCACGGTGTCGGCCCAGGTGCAGATCGTCACGAGGCCCGCGCCCGTCCGCATCGCCGCGCGCGCGGTCAGCAGCGCGGCGCCCAGCTTGCCCGACGAGCCGGCGATCACGAGCACGTTGCCCGCCTGGTGCTTGTAGACGCTCGCCTCGCGCGGGCGCAGCGACGAGCCGATGGTCTCCTTGCGGAGGACCTCCGCGACGTGGCCCACCTCGGCGAGGATCGGCCGGTCCGGGACGCCGAGATCGACGACGTGGACGTTGCCCGCGAGCCGCGCGCCCTCGGGCGTGAGCAAGCCGATCTTGAGGTGGCCGAAGGTGACGGTCTCGTCGGCCTGCACGGCGGCGCCGAGCGGCGCGCCGCTGTCGGCGTCGAGGCCCGACGGCACGTCGAGCGCGATGCAGAGGCAGGTCACCGTGTTGAGGACGCCGATGACGTCGGCGAGGTGGCCCTCGATCGGGCGGTCGAGGCCCGTGCCGAAGATCGCGTCGACGACGAGGTCGGCCTCGGCGAGCGCGGCCTCGAGCGGGTCGAGGGAGGCGCCCGCGGGGAGCTCGGTCAGGGCGCCGCCGAGATCGACGTACGCGTCGTGGTTGATGCGGCTGTCGCCGGTGACCTTCTCGGACCGGGCGGCCAGGAAGACCTGGACCTCCGCGCCGCGGGCGAGGAGGTGGCGCGCCACGACGAAGCCGTCGCCGCCGTTGTTGCCGGCCCCGCAGACGACGACGACCCGTGCATGAAGGGGGTATGTCGCGGGCTGCCCCGGGCTCGGGACGTGCCGCACCGGGAACGATCGGATCCGCGCGGCGCGGGCCTCGTCGGCGTCGCGGCGGCCGTTCGGCGGCGGCGGGACGCTCCCGGGGCGGCCCCGGAGACCCGCCCCGGAGGGCAACGTCGCGGGCCACAGCGCCCGCGCGTGCGAAGGGCCAAGCGCGGGCAGGTGCGGCGCACGGTGCACGGTGTTGCCAGGGAGCCCGGCGGCGCCGTCCGGCCCGGCGCTGCGCGCCTCGATGATGGCCGAGATCACGTCGGCGGCGCCGCGGCCGGCGTTCTCCATGAGGACCACGCCGGGGACGTGGCACTGGTGGATCGCGTGTTTGTCGAAGGCGCGCATCTGCGCGCGAGAGAGGACCGGAATCACGAGCGCTCGTTCCCTTCGTCGTCCAGACCGGATCGGCTTTCGCCGCCGTCGCCCTCTTCGTTCGAGGATCGGCCTTCGCCGTCCCCTTCCAGGATAGCCACCGCCGCCGCCACCCCCGCGTCGTGTGTGATCGACAGGTGGACCCGCTGGACGCCCATGCGCTCGGCGAGCGCGCGCGCCGGGCCGTGGAGCGCCATCGTCGGCGGCGTGCGCGGCGCGCCGCGCACCTCCAGGTGATGCCAGCCGACGCCCGGCGCGCCGGCCAGCGCCTTCACGACGGCCTCCTTCGCGGCGAAGCGCCCCGCGAGCGCCGTCGCCCGGTCCACGCGGTGCGCGAGCGAGCGGCGCTCCGGCTCGGACAGCACCCGCTCCCAGAACCGCTCCCCCCACCGCGCGAGCGCCTCTTCCATGCGTCCGATGCCGCAGACGTCGATGCCGATGCCGAGGATCACGCGCCCCCCTCGATCGACCGAGCGCCCCGGCAGGCGGCCGGCGGTTTCACGGCGCCTCCGCGGGCGGCGCTCGCCATGATGCGACGGGCGGGACAGACAGACAGGGGGAAGGCCATGAGGCGACTCTACCCTATTCGATGGCGACGCCCCGTGAAACGCGATCCGCGCCTCGCCCGGAGCGCGGAAGCGGACGCGGACAGCGGACGCGGACAGCGGACGCGGAGCGCGCCTTACGGGCTGAACCGGAGCGGAGACGAGGGCCGGTGCGAGGCGGCCGACCGCGGCCTCACGCGCCGCGATCGCGCGGCGCGCGCGGCAGAGGAGCGTCGCCCGAGAGCGCCGATCGCGGCTACCATTCTCGCAGCGCCCATGCAGACAGCCCTCGATCTGACGGTCATGCTTCCGCAGAGCGCTTACGACTACGGCGAGCGCTCGTCGGGCGAGGCCCACGGCGTGGTGCTGACCAAACCCCACGTCGTCAATCTCATCCTCGATCTCGCGGGCTATACCGCGGACCGGGATCTCGCGTCGCTGTCGCTGCTCGAGCCGGCCTGCGGCCACGGCGCGTTCCTCGTCCCCGCCGCCGAGCGGCTCATCCAGTCGGCGCGCCGCCACGATCGCGACATCCTCCAGATCGAGCCGGCGATCCGGTCGTACGACGTCGAGCGAGATCACGTCGACCGCGCGCGCCTCGCCGTCGCCGGCGCCCTCGCGCGGCTCGGGCTGCCGCACGGCGACGCGACGCGCCTCTCGGAGGCCTGGATCGCCCACGGCGACTTCCTCCTCACCAGCCAGGGGCGCCGCTTCGACGCGGTGGTCGGCAATCCCCCCTATATCAGGATCGAACAGCTCTCGCCCGAGCTCCAGGAGGAGTATCGGCAACGGTACAGGTCGCTCTACGACCGCGCCGATCTCTACGTCGCGTTCATCGAGCGCGGCCTCGAGCTCCTCGCGCCCGGCGGGGTCCTCTCGTTCATCTGCGCCGACCGGTGGACCCTCAACCGGTACGGCGCGCCGCTCCGCCGGATGCTGTCGCGGTGGTTCCGGGTGCGGTGCTACGTCGATCTGCGCGGCGCCTCCCCCTTCGAGTCCGACGTCGTCGCCTACCCGTCGATATTCGCCGTGTCGCCCGGCAGGACAGGGAGCGTGCCTGTCGCGACGCTGCGCACCGCATCGCCGGAGGAGTGCGAGGCCGCTTCCGCCGCTCTTCGACGCGCAGAGGGACGCGCAGAGGGACGCGCGGAGGGGTGCGCGGAGGGACGCGCGGAGGGGCGCGCAGAGGCGAGCGCGGCGGAGCGCGGCTCCGGCGTCGCCGTGTCGGAGTACGCCTCCTGGTTCGAGGGCGACGACCCGTGGGTGCTGGGCTCGCCGGAGCACCTCGAGGCCCTGCGCGCGCTCGAGGCGCGGTTCGCGCCGATCGAGGAGGTGGGCGGGACCCGGGTCGGCATCGGCGTCGCCACCGGAAACGACAGGATCTACATCGTCGGCGAAGAGGCCGATATCGAGCGCGATCGCCTCGTGCCGCTCGTCATGCGAGACGACATCGAGGACGGCCGCGTCCGCGACGCCAGGCGGTTCGTCATCAATCCCTTCGGGCCCGACGGCAAGGTGGTCGACCTCGCCGAGTACCCGCGGCTCTCCGGCTACCTGCACGCCCACGAGGCCGAGATCCGGAGGCGCTACATCGCCCGGCGGGCCGGCGCGAGCTGGTTCCGCACCATCGATCGCGTGTATCCGGAGCTCTGCTCCGCCCCGAAGCTGCTCGTCCCCGACATCGCAGGATCCAACGAGGTGGCCTATGACGAGGGCAGGTTCCACCCGCACCACAATCTCTATTTCATCACCTCGGAGGGCTGGGACATGGAGGCCCTCGGCGGGCTGCTCGGCTCCAGGGTCGCCCTCTTCTTCGTGTGGTCCTATGCGGTCAAGATGCGCGGTGGCTACCTGCGCTTCCAGGCCCAGTACCTGCGGCGGATCCGCCTCCCCCCGCCGGAGAGCGTGGCGGAGGAGCTGAAAAGCGATCTCCGGATCTCCTTTCGGCGGCGCGACTTCGACAGGCTCGACGAGCTCGCGCTGCGCGCGTACGGCATTGACGCGCTCCCCGGGTTCAGCTTCCTCGACACGAGGAGATAGCGCTCTATCCGGGGCCGCGCCCGGCGTGATACCGTCGCGCTCTCACGGGGGCGTTCGCGGGCGAGGGACGAGCGATGACGGCGGAGAAGATCGAGTGCGCTAGCCGTATCGAAGGGGTCGTCGTGTACGCGCGCGGGGCTATCGTCACCCGCCGCGTCGAGCTCGCGGCGCCGCTCCCCCGGGGGGCGGTAGAGATCTCGGTGCCAGGGATCACGCCGCTCGCCGAGCCGGGGAGCTTCCGCGCGCTCGTCACCGCCGCAGGCGCTACCGCGGCAGCGGGCGCTACAGCGGCCGCAGCCGCAGGCGCTACGGCGGCCGCGGGCGCGACAGCGGCCGCGGGCGCGGCGGCGGCTTTCGGGGCCCCGCGCGGGGCGCGCGACGTGATCGGCGTGCGCGCGCGGCTCGTCGTGCCCCCGGCGCCCGTCTCGAGGAGCGCGCTCTCGGCCGGGCTCCGCGAGCTCGAGCTCGCCATCGCGCGCCTGTCGGCCGAGCGCGACCACCTCCGCCTCTGGCGCGACCAGCTCGGGGCCGTCGCGCTCGATCCGGAGCTCACGCGGCGCTTCCGGCCGGGCGACCCGGCGGCCCGCATCCGCGACGCGCTCGCGGTGAGCGGCCTCCTCTCGGACGAGCTCGCCGCGCTCGACGCCCGCGTCGCCGCGCTCGACGCGGAGCTCGAGCGCGCCCGGAAGGAGCTCCTGGCCGCCCAGCTCGACGCCGCCCAGGCCACGAGCGGCGAGGTCGAGGAGCGCGACCCGGCGCGCCTCGACGTGGTCGTGCGGCTCGCGCCGGAGCGCGGCGATGCGGGCGGGGAGCCGGCGCTCCGGCTCGAGTACGCCGTGTTCGCCGCCCGCTGGTGGCCCGCCTACGCCGCGCGGTTCTCGCGCGGCGCGACCGAGGTCGCCTTGCAGCTCGACGCGCTCGTCGCGCAGGCCTCCGGCGAGGACTGGAAAGACGTGCGCCTCGCGCTCGCCACCGCCGATCTCGTGCAGGACACGCGGCTGCCGGAGCTCGCCTCCCTGCGCCTCAGCCGCGCGCAGCGCCCCCCGCGCCGCGGCTACCGCCCCGCGCCCGAGGGGCTCGACACCATGTTCGAGGGGTTCGACCGCTTCGTCGCCGCCCTCCCCCAGCCCGCTGCGCGCACCACCGCCGCTCCCGGAAAGCTCCCGCCCGCGCGTGACAGCGACGAGACCACGCGGGCCACCCAGGAGCCCTTCGCGGCGAGGGCCAGGCTGGCGGCGCCCGCGCCGTCCGGCGCGGGCGCGCCGCCGCCACCGCCGACGATACGGCCGGCGAGCCCGTTGGCCGCCCCGCCGCCCCCGGTGCAAGCCGCCGCGCCGATGGCGTTCGCCCCGCCGATGCCGCTCCCCGCGCCGGCGCGCAAGTCGCGCGGGCTGTCGCTCCCGTCGTTCGGCGGCGGCTACGGGGGGCCGCCCCCGCCGGCTCCCCAGGCGAGCGCGCCCCCGGTCCCCCGGGGCGCCTTCGCCTCCGCGGCGAGCGTCGAGCTCACGGCCGGCCTGGCCGACGAGCTGCTCGCCCACGACGAGGCGCTCGACGGCGCCGGCGCGGCCCCGGCGCCGCTCGAGCCAGCGCAGGTCGAGGAGTGGCTCGATTTCGACGCGCTGCACCTCCCCGGCGCGGGCAAACAGCGCGGCAGGCTCGCGCGCGACGAGCCCGGCCCCTCGCGGCGCCCAGCGCGGCAGGCGGAGCAGGACATCGCGGAGCTCGACGCCCCGCCCCGGGCCATGGATCCGCGCGACTCGCGCGGCCAGTTCGACCACCTCTACGTCGGCGAGAGCGCCGCCGACGTGCCGTCGAACGGCAGGCTCCACCGGGTCGCGCTGGGCGCCGCGCGCGCCCCCGCCGCGCCCCGGTTCGTGACCGCGCCCCGCGAGGCGGCCGAGGTCTACCGCGAGGCGCAGGTCGAGAACCCCTTCGACGCCCCGCTGCTCGATGGGCCGGTCGAGATCTTCGTCGACGGCGCCCTCGCGGCGCAGTCCGCGCTCGGCCGCGTGGATCGGGGCGGCCTCCTCCGCGCCGGCCTCGGCGTCGAAGAGCGGATCCGGGTCGCCAGGAACGCGCGCGTGGACGAGTCGAGCGCCGGCCTGCTCGGCGGCTCGCTCGCCGTCGAGCACGCGGTCGTCATCGACCTCTCCTCGTCGCTCGGGATGGGCGTCGAGGTCGAGGTCCTCGACCGCATCCCCGTGACGGACGACAAGGACGTCGAGATCAAGCTGCTCTCGTCGCAGCCGAAGGCCGAGCCGTACACCCAGGAGGAGCTCGGAGAGCCCGTGCGCGGCGGGCTCCGCTGGCGCGTCCCGATCGCGCCCGGCGGCAAGGCCTCCGTCTCCTTCACCTACCGCGTGCTGATCTCGTCCAAGAACGAGATCGTCGGCGGTAACCGTCGGGAATAACAAAGGAAACGAGCGCACCATGGCGACGGATGCGGGCGGTTCGGACGGGGCTGGGCGGAGCGCCGGCGGAGGCGGCGGGAGCGGCGGGCACGAAGGCGCCCGCGCGCCGCACCCGAGCGCGGCGCGCGCGGTGACGCTGTTCGAGGATCGCGCCGAGGTCGTGCGCGCGGCGCGCGTCGAGGTCGAGGCGGGGGCGCAGTGGATCGCGATCGGCGGCGTCTCGGTGTTCGTCGACGAGCGCACCGTGCAGGCGCGCGTCGCGGGGACGGACGCGGTCCGGGTGACGGCGGCGCGCGTGCGGTGGAGGGCGCACAGGGAGGCGGCGCTCGGGCGCGAGGCGATCGACGCGCTGGAGCAGGAGGAGCGCGAGGCGTCGCTGCGGGCCGGCGCCGCGGAGCGCGCGCGGGACCGGGCGTCGCGCCGCGAGGCGCACCTCGACCAGCTGCTCGGGAAGTGGGCGCGGGCGATGAGCGAGGTCCCGAAGGACGCCGGCGAGCCCGCGCGCCTCGCCTCGTGGCGCGGCGGCGTCGAGGCGCTGCACGCGGCGCTCGCCGAGGCGCTCGGCGCGTCGGCCGACGCGCGCGCGGCGCGGGCGCGCGCCGACGAGGACGCCCGGCGCGCCGGGGCGCGGCTGCGCGAGGGATCCGTCGAGCAGCCGCGCTACGAGGCGGTGATCGAGGTCGAGGTGCACGCGCCCGCGCCGCAGCCCGTCGAGATCGAGCTGACGTACCGCGTGGCGTGCGCCATCTGGCGCCCCGAGCACCTGGCGCGGCTCTCTGCCGGCGCCGCGGGCGGCGCGGCGGCCCAGGGGCCGGGCGGCTCGATCGAGCTCACCACCTGGGCGGCGGCGTGGCAGGCGACGGGCGAGATCTGGGAGAACGTCGTCGCGCGCTTCTCGACCGCGCGGCCGTCGAGGAGCGCCGAGGCGCCGCTCCTCGCGGACGACGTCCTCCGGGTGCGACGCAAGACGGAGGTCGAGCGCCGCCGCGTGATCGTCGAGGCGCGCGACCAGGCGATCGCCGCGGCCGGGCTCGACCGCGGGGCGCGGGCCGTCGACGAGATGCCGGGCGTGGACGACGGCGGCGAGCCGCTGATCTTCGAGGCGGCGGAGCCGGTGACCCTCGCGTCCGACGGCCGCCCGACGCGCATCGAGATCGCGCGGCGCGCGCTCCCGGCCGAGCTCGCGCTGGTGCTGTACCCCGAGGTCCACCCCGCGGCGCACCTGCGCGCCACGGTGACGCTGGACGGCGGCGGCGCCGGTGGAAGGCCGCGCCCGCTGCTCGCAGGCCCGGTGCGCGTCGCGCGGGGCAGCAGCCTCATCGGCCGCGCCCGGCTCGATTTCGTTGGCGCCGGCGAGCCGTTCGAGCTCGGCTTCGGCGTCGACGACGCCGTGCGCGTGCGGCGCACCGTGGACGAGGAGCAGGACACCACGGCGATCACGGGCAGCCGCAAGATCCGCCGCCGTGTGAAGCTGTCCGTATCCAACCTCTCCAGCAGCCTGAAGCGGGTGCTTGTCACCGAGCGGATCCCAGTCAGCGAGGTGGCCGAGATAGAGGTCGCGCTCGGCGAGGCCCCCGGCTGGACGCTGGACGAGAAGGACGGGTTTCTCCGTGGCCATGTCGAGCTGCCGCCGAAGGGGCTGAAAACGATGTCGTTCAGCTACGAGCTCCGCGCCGCCGCGAGCGTGGTGTTGCCTTTTTGAAGCCAGGGAACACAGCGAACAGGAACGGGAAAGCACCGAGCCAGGGAACCGGGGAAGCTGAGAAGCTAGGGAAGCTGAGCGTCTGACGGCCGCCGCCGCACTGTCTGCGCGGAGCGCCGTTGACAGGACGCGGTGCGCTTCTGTAACTGATCGATTTCCCAGCGGATTCACCCGCGAAGGAGAAGGATCGCCATGAGGCAGCAGCTCGACGGGGCCGTGGTGCTGACCGCAGCCGACGAAGACGCGATGGAGTATTTGCCCAACCGAGGCGTCTTCATGGCGCAGCTGCTGGGGCGAGCTCGCGGGCACGCCTTCGGCTTCTACAAGGGCACGATGGCGCCCGGCTGTGAGATCTCGCGCGAGCTCCACACGGAGACCACCGAGACCATCTACATCCTGGCCGGGCACGCGCTCGGCATCATCGGCGACCGCGAGGTGCCCCTCGGTCCCGGCCAGGTGATGCACGTCGAGACGAACGTACACCACGGGCTGCGCAACACGGGCGCCGGGCCGCTCGAGTTCCTCGTCATCGGTCATCCCGATTTCTGATCGCGCGGTCGGCTCCTTGAGGTGCGCCGCGGCCCTCCGGTTCGCTTCCGGCGCGCTCGCCGCGACGGCGCTGCTCGGCGCTGCGGCGGCGCGAGCCGAGCCGCCCGCGACGCCGCCCGGCGCTGCGACCCGGGGAGCCGGCGCCGCAGCAGACCTCCGGCCCGGGGCGGGCGTGCCGGGTACGCCCCGCCGGGCCGCTCCGGACGAGCTCGTGAGCGCGCGGCGCGAGGTCGCCTGGGATCCGGCCTGGCCGCGCTTCCGCGTGAGCGAGTACGTGGCCACGGGGCTCCTGGCCGCGACCGCCTTCGGCACGCTCGCCATCCCGCCGTCGGAGGGCCGGTGGACGACCGTGAACGGCTTCGACGGCTCGGCGCGCGACGCCCTGCGCATCCGGAGCGATCGCCAGCGCGAGATGGCGCGGGACGCGAGCGATCTCCTGCTCACGATGATGACCAACCACCTCGCGGTCGACGCCCTGCTCGTGACCTGGTGGGGGCACGGCCGCGGCAGCGTCGCCTGGGAGATCGCGATGATCGACGTCGAGGCGCTCGCGCTGAACGCGGCCCTGAACGGCGTCATCGCGGGGCTGACGAGCCGCGAGCGCCCCTACCGCGCCGGGTGCGCCGGGCCAGAGGAGCAGCAGGACCGCGACTGCCGGGAGAGCAAGCGGTACAGGAGCTTCTTCAGCGGTCACAGCTCGACCGCGTTCACCGCTGCGGGGCTCGTGTGCTCGCACCACGCGCACCTGCCCCTGTACGGCGGCGGCGCCGCGGACGCGTTCGCGTGCGCCGCGTCGCTCGGGACGGCGGCCGCCGTGGCGACGTTGCGGGTCGTCTCCGACCAGCACTTCGCGACCGACGCGCTCACGGGCGCGGCGGTCGGCGCCCTGACCGGCCTCGGGCTGCCGTGGCTCCTGCACTACCGCGGCGGCGCCCCCGCCTCGGGCGCGCCGCGCGGGGACGGCGTCGCGCTCGGCTTCGCGCCCGCGCCGCTCGGCGGGTACCTGGTGGGCAGGTTCTAGCGATGGCGCTCCGCCGCGCGCTGGCTGCCGCCGCGGCGCTCGCCGCGCTCACCCTGCTGCCCGCCGGGGCCGGCGCCCAGGATCCGGCCGACCTGCCGCCCCCCGCTGGCGATCCGCCGCCGGTGCCCTCGGGCATCGACGTCCTGCAGAAGCGCTCGTACTGGGCGCGGAGCGCGGCCGCGCGCCCGTTCCTCTCCGCGCTGATGGAGCTCGGCGTGATCTATTTCAGGCCGAGCGTCGCGCTCGGCGTGGGCAAGCCGCACTGGTCCTGGCTCGGGATCGAGGCCTACGCGAGCGTATCGCCGAGCGGCGGCGCAGAGTACGTGGGCCTCCGCGCCGCGCTGCCCAGCCTGGAGATCCGCGGCGGCGCGCGATACGCGTTCTCGACGAGCCAGTACTTCCTCGATCCCCGGGCGTCGTACACGCGCAGGGACACCGAGCTCATGGAGGGCCCCCCGTCGCGGTACGTCGCCGGGGAGATCGAGGTGTCGGGCTCGATACCCTTGCTCGGAGGCAGCCTGTTCGGCGTCGCGACCGGCTATGCGGTGATGGGAGCGCCGGACGGATTCTATCTTTACGAGGAAGCGCTCCACGCCGTGATGAAGCCGCCGCACCTCTACCGCGCCCGGCTCGGCTACATGGCGGAGATGGACCGGTTCGGCGAGCTCCGCCTGGGCGCCGCCGCCGAGGTGCTCGGCAACCCTGGCCGCGGCAGCGTCGTCGTGCGGATCGGCCCCGTGCTGGCCGTGTCGTTGACGCACCACCTGGACGCGGTGGGGACGGTGATGGTGGTGGCCGCGACGCCCGATCAGCTCGGCTTGCTGGGCGCGGATCTCGGCCAGCTCGGCCTGCGGTACCGGTGGGCGACCGGCGATCGCTGGCCGGAGTTTCCCTGACGCATGCGCCTCCTGCGATGCGTGGTAAGCGTCCCTGGATGAACAAGCTCATTTCCCTGACGTTCCTCGCCGCGGCGCTCGCGGCGTGCACCCAGCCCGGCGAGGCGAGCGCGCCCGCGGCGACCGGCGCCGCCGCGCCGCAGCCCGCCAAGGCCGACGCCCCGAAGGCGAAGGCCGCGGACGCGCCGGCGGCTCAGGCGAAGGCGGCCCAGGTCAAGGTCGGGCAGCCCGCGCCCGATTTCACGCTGCCGGATCTCGACGGCAAGCCCGTCAAGCTGGCCGATCACAAGGGCAAGACGGTCGTCCTCGAGTGGTTCAACCCCGGTTGCCCCTTCGTGCAGCTCGCGCACCGCCAGGGCGGCCTGAAGGACGTGCCGGCGCAGCACACCCAGAGAGGGGTCGTGTGGCTCGCCATCAACTCGGGCGCTCCGGGCAAGCAGGGCACAACCAAGGAAGAGAACGTGAAGGCAACGGGCGAGCTCGGGATGAGCTACCCGGTCCTCATCGACGACAAAGGCGATGTCGGGCGTGCGTACGGCGCCCAGCGCACACCGCACATGGTCGTCATCGACCCGCAGGGCACGGTGGTCTACGCCGGCGCCATCGACAGCACGAAGGGCGGTGAGCCCGAGCCGGGCGAGCCGGTCACGAACTACGTCGATGCCGCGCTGACCGAGCTCGCCGCCGGCAAGGCGATCTCCACCAAAGAGACCGAGGCGTTCGGCTGCACGGTCAAGTACTGAGCAGCCCGCCGGCGGGCCGCGAGCAGCACAGCATAGCTAAACGCACATTGGCATCATGTCGCGCGCCCCACAAACAGCATCCGCGTCGCGGGCGTCGGCCCGCTCCTCGCTGCCCTCTCGCCGGGAGCTCTCGTCGAATCGGTCATTGGCGCTCTCGTCGGCGCTTCTCGGCGCTTCGCTGAACAGCGCGCCCGCCATCGGTCCCCGGCACACGCACATCCTCGCGTGGAGCGCATCGCACCCTCGCCCCCTCCTGGAACATTACAGGGAACAGGGCACCGAGCGCTGGGCACGGCGATACGCCCCGTTCGGGGTGTTGACATGGACGTAAACTCAGGTTTACCGTTGGGCGACAGTTTTGCCATATCGCTCGTACCTCACGCCCGAAGCGAGACGCTCACTGGCAGGCGGCCAGGCGGTCCGGGATGATGGCGATTCGAGGCCATGCGCTGGGCGGCTCCACCTTCGCTGTTGAAAAGGGTCCGAGTCATGAGCCGAATGGGTAGAGCGGGCCCGGAGAGCGCGAACGCCGCGAGATCGGCGAGCGAGGCGCCCACGTCCCGCCCCGTCCCGCTCGCACCGCAGGGCAGGTCGCCCCGCTCCGCCCCGCCGGGGAGCTCGGGCGCCACGCAGGAGACGGTGTTCCTGTGCGTGGAGCCGCCTTCCTCGCGCGTGCCGAGCAAGTTTCCCATCCGCGACTGGGATCGGTATGAGTGCGAGTCGCTCGTCGGGAAAGGGGGAATGGGCACGGTCTACAAGGCCAGGGACCCGCGACTCCACAGGTACGTGGCGCTCAAGCTCATACGGGGCAACGATCCGGAGCTCGCGCAGCGCTTCATCTGGGAAGCGCGGGCCCAGGCCCGGGTCGAGCACCCGAACGTCTGCAAGGTGTACGAGGTGGGCGAGGCGCAGGGCCAGCCGTTCATCGCCATGCAGTACATCGACGGCCAGCCGCTCCACCGGGTGGCGCAGCAGATGTCCCTCGAGCAGCGGGTGAAGATCGTGGCCGACGTCGCGGACGGCCTGCACGCCGCCCACCGGCTCGGGCTGATCCACCGCGACATCAAGCCGGCGAACATCCTTGTGGAGCGGACCGCCGAGGGCGCCTTCCGCCCCTACCTCCTCGATTTCGGGCTCGCGAGGGACACCGCGACGGATGGCTGGGCGACGACGGGCGGCGAGGGGACGCCGGCGTACATGGCGCCGGAGCAGGTGTCCGGCGGCCAGCGCCAGCTCGACCGCCGCACGGACGTCTACTGCCTCGGCTCCACGCTCTACGAGGTGCTCGCCGGGCGCCCGCCGTTCGTCGACGCGTCGGTGACGAGCCTCGTCGCCCGGGTGGAGCACGAGCGGCCGGTGCCGGTGCGAAAGGTCGACAAGGGGATCCCGGTCGATCTCGAGACCATCGTGATGAAGTGCCTCGAGAAGGAGCCCCAGCGGCGGTACGACTCCGCGAAGATGCTCGCCCTCGATCTCGAGCGCTACCTCGAGGGCGAGCCGATCGACGCGCGGCCCCCGAGCATCGGTTACCGCGCCCTGAAGCGCGCGAGGAAGCACAAGCGCGCGGTCGCGGCGGCCGTCGTGGCGCTCGTCGTGCTCGCGCTGTCGGGCGCCGTCGCCCTCCGCGCGAGGCTCGCGGCCGCGCGCCAGGCCGAGCTCTCCGCGCGCGTGGCGTCCCTGGCCGAGGGCTTCGGTCAGGACGTCAAGGAGATGGAGCTGTTCATGCGCTACGCCTACGCGCTCCCCCTCCACGAGGTGTCGCGGGAGAAGGAGGTCATCCGGGCGCGCATGGGCGAGATCGACCGGAAGATGCACGGCATGCGCGAGACCGCGGGCGATCTCGTCGAGGGCCCTGGCCGCTACGCGCTCGCGCGCGGGCACCTCGCGCTGCACGAGCCCGAGGAGGCGCTCGCGCACCTCGAGGCGGCGATCGCGAGCGGGTACTCCGCGCGGGAGGCGAAATTCGCGGCGGGCCTCGTGCACGGGATGCTCTACCTGAAGGGGCTCGATCGGGCGCGGCGCCTCGCCGACAAGGGGGAGCGGTCCGCGCACCAGCTCGAGCTCGAGGAGCGGCACAAGCAGCCGGCGATCAGGTACCTGCGGGACAGCGTGAGATCGGCCGCGGAGCCGCCTTCGTACGCCGTGGCGCTCATCGCGCTCTACGAGGGGCGCTTCGACGAGGCGCTCGCCGAGGCGCGGCTCTCGTTCGCGCGATCGCCCTGGGAGTACGAGGCGAAGAAGCTCGAGGGCGACGTCCTGCTCGCGAAGGGCACGGCGGCGCGCGACCTCGGGGACCACGCGGCGGCGCTCGTCGAGTTCTGGGGCGCCGTCGCCTCGTACGACGCCGCGGCGGAGATGGCCGAGAGCGATCCCGACGTCCACGAGGCGGCCGCGCGCGCCCTGAGCGAGATCATGCTGATCGAGGCGCAGCGCGGCGGGGACGCGGAGGAGGTCGTCGCGCAGATCATCGCCCGGTGCGACAGGGCGCTCCGCGCCAACCCGCGGGCGAGCGGCGCGCTCGCCAAGAAGGCCTGGGCGCTCGTGCACCGCGCCAGGCGCGACCTGTCGCGCGGCGTGGACCCGAGGTCGGACCTCGTCGAGGCGGTCGCAGCCAGCGAGCAAGCGGTCCAGGGCGACCCGTCCGACGCGACCGCATACGGCGCCATGGGGGCGAGCTTCTTCCTCCTCGCGTCGCACGAGAGCGCCGTGGGGCTCGACGCGTGGCCCTCGCTCGGCCGCGCCGTCGACAGCGCGCAGCGGTCGCTCGCCCTCGACCCGAACTCCTTCTGGGCGTGGAACGACGCCGCCATCGCCTACGGCATGATGGCCGAGTACGCCGCGTCCCGCGGCGCGGATCCCCTCCCCCTCTTCGAGCTCGGCGCGTCGTTCGCCGAGCGTGCCATCGAGATCGCGCCGAACGACATGCCGCCGCTCCTCAACCAGGGCTGGATCTACGCGCGGCGCGCGCAGTACGAGCTCGACCACGGGGCGTCTCCCGAGGAGTCGCTCGACGTGGCAAAGGACAGCCTCGAGGCGGCGCTCCGACGGCGCCCGGACAGCTATCGCGCCTACAACAACCTGGCCCTGACCTACCTGGTCCAGGGCCGGCACGAGCGGCTCGCCGGCAGGAGCCCGGAGGTCTCGCTCGCGCGGTCTCTCGAGGCGTACGGCGCGGCGGCGCACCTCAACCCGGACGACCTCGAGGCGCAGCTGGGGGCGGGCCTCGCGCGCATCGAGGCGGCGCACTGGGCGCTCCTCCAGGGCCAGGATCCGACGGGCGCGCTCCGCGCGGCGAGGGGCGCGATCGAGCCCATCGTGGCCGCCAGGGCGCGCCACGCGGGGGCGCTCCTCGCGCTCGGGCAAATCGAGCTGCTCTCGGCGCGGTGGGCCGCGTCCCGCGGCAGGAGCCCTGCGGCAGCGCTCGACGCCGCGGAGCGTTCGCTGCTCCGCGCCCTCGAGGCGAACGGGGGCAACCCGAGGACCTACGGCACCCTGGCCGAGGTCCACCGGCAGCGCGCCGCCCTGACCGGGCCGGGCCTCCTCGACGTGCGCTCGGAGGTCGAGGCGGGCCTCGCGCTGATCGATCGCACGCTGGCCATCGACCCGGGCTTTCCGCTGGCGAACGCCAGGAAGGGCGCGCTGCTCCTCCTGAGGGCGAAGGTGGAGCGCGAGCGCGCGGCGCGCCTGGATCTGGCCCGGCGCGCCGACGCCTCGCTCGAACAGGCGCTCCGCGACAACCCGCTGCTCGCGCGCGAGTACGCGCCGCTCCTCGACCAGGCGGGAAAGCTCGCCGCGGCGCGCTAGCCCTCGATCGCGTCGCCCACAGACCCCGGAGCGCCGCTACCGCCGCCTGGGCCGCGCGACTCTGGCCATCGCTTCATCGTGGGCCCACTTGACGCGCATGAACTCGCCGGCGTCGCCGCCGCGGTCGGGGTGCGTGACGAGCGCGAGCCGGCGGAACGCCTGGCGGATCTCGTCCGCGCTCGCGGCCTCCGCGAGGCCGAGCACCGCGAACGGCGACACGCCGCGCGCGGACGCGGGCCGCGACGGGGCGCGGCTCGACGGCCCGGGAGGCGGCGGGGGCGCGTCCCGCCGCGCGCGCGGCTTGGGCCAGGGGGGCTCGCCGCGCAGCACGCGCGTCCAGGCCGTCGCCCACGCCGGCGCGATCTCGACGAGCGGGCGGCCGGCGGCGCGCTCGGCCTGCGCCCGCGCCTCCTCGACGGTCCGCGCGCCGCCCTGGCTCGCGTCCGGCGGGCGGAACGGCTCGCGCACCGGCTCGGCCGTCCACCAGGCGGCCCACAGGAAGCGGCGGCGCCGCGTCGGCGTCACCGCGTACGCGCCGCGGAGCGGGAGCGTCATCGCCGCCGACGCTGCCACGGATCGGCCAGCGCGGCGACCGGCGGCGCGGCCGAGCGCCGGGCACGCGCGGGCAGCTCAGAAGATCTCGGGGCACCAGGGCGCGCGCGCGGCGCGGAACAGGCTGTCCGCGCGCTCGACGGCGCCTCCGGAGAGCGCCTCGATCTGGCCCGCGTCCGCCATGCACTGGAAGGAGACGCCGCCGAGGTACGCCGAGCCGAGCGCCGTGATGTCGAGGCGGAGATCCGGCGCCGCCGTCGTCCGCGTGGCGCGCCGCTCGCCCCCGTGCAGCCGGAACCGACCGGCGTTCCAGGGACAATCGCGATCGGCGATCTCGAGCGTGAGCGCCTCGCCGCTGCCGTAGGCGCGCGCCGCGAGCGCGGCCTCGACGTCCACGATGCGCACCCACAGCCCGTCGCTCGCCGTGAGGCGCAGCCGCCGCGGCTCGACAAGGAGCATCCCGAGCGGGTGATCGGGCGGCAGGAGGCTCGCCTCGATCCGCTGCGCCAGGTCGATGTCGAAGAGGTACCGCCAGACGAGCCTGGTCCCGAGCGGCGTGGCGCCGATCGCCTCGATGACGCGGACCGAGCCGACCGGGATGGTGGACGTGTCGAACCGGTGGTGCACGCAGTACAGCGCATACGCCTCGGCGCGCCCGTCGACCTCGATCACGACGCGCTGGAGCGGGCCGCCCCCCTGACGGATGAAGTCGTTGTCGCTGAGCCGCCGGCCCTGCCACCATGGCTCGGACCGCGCCAGCATCCCGGGGACGAGCGGACGCGCGCGCTCCCAGACCGGCGCGAAGGCCTCGAGCGCCTCGGCTTCCCCGAGCAGCCGCGCCCGGCCCTCCGCGCTCGCCTCACCACGGAACTCGGTGCGATCTCGCTCGATCGAGATGGAGCACGACTGGGACGCGATGCCATAGCCGAAGCGGCCGTAGATGGATCCCTCCGTGGCCCAGAGCGAGGAGATCGGCTGCCCCGCGGCCCGCGCCTCCTCGAGGTGCCGCCGGATGAGGCGCGTGAGGATGCCGCGGCGGCGGTGCGTCGGTATGACCCCGACCCCCGTGAGCCCGGCGGCCGGGATCGCGCCGCCCGGCGTGGTCATCGTGAACGAGAACGTGCCGGCGGCACCGACGAGCGACTCGCCGTCATAAGCGCCGAGGCGCGAGGTGAGCTCCTTGATCCGCTTCATCGCCTCCAGGCGCTCGAGGTTCACGGCTGCGCCGAAGGCGGTGAGGATGGGAGCGACGAACTCGCCTTGTTGCTCGGGGCCCAGCTGCCGGAGCTCGATGTTCATCGGGCCACGATAGCAAAGGAGCGGCGCGCGTCGGACCGGAGGTCTACGGAGGTGCGGCCGGAGCGTCTCCGAGCGCCGCGGAGGGCGGAGAGCGCAACGTCAACGTCGAGAGGCGAAGGAGAGGCTCCACCCGTCGTCGCGCCGGGGTCCTCGCGGGAGCCTACGCGCTCAGCCGGTCCCGTTCCCTCGCCGCGGCCCGACGGATGCGCGTCTTCAGCCACGCCTCGATGAGCGGCCACACCGTGAGCGGCGCGTCCCGGCCAACGACGATGTCGAGGTGGCCGCGCGGGAACTCGCGGTACGTCTTGTCCGAGGAGCGGCTGAAATCGTACGCCGGCTTCACCGACGCCGGCGGCGCGAGGTCGTCGTGCCTGCCCGCGATGACCAGGAGCGGCAGGTCGAGGTGCTCGAAGCGCTCGGCGTAGCCGAACAGGCTCCCCATGTGGTGCCCGCTCTTCCGCGACGCCGCCGCGTCCAGGAACATGTTCCGGAGCACCGTGATGCTGCCGCTGTCCATCGCGAGCGACATGTGCTGCGTGAGCACCCGCGTCTCCATCGAGCCAGGCACGAACCCCCGGATCGGCAGCGGAAAGATCGGGCTCTCGACGAACGCCCGCACGAACCGGAACGGCTCGCCCCACGCCGACAGCGGGAGCGCCCCCTGCCCGAGCGGGACGCGCCGGTCGACCGTCAACATCAGCCGGCCGAGCAGCGCGAGCGATCGCGACCCGTGCGTGAACAGGTACGGGCTCCCGAGCGTGACGATCCCGCCGACCGCGTCCCCCATCGTCGGCGCCGTCGCATAGCTGACGAGCCCCCCGAGCGAGTGGCCGATGAGGTACACCGGCCGCGGGCCCGAGATGCGCCGGATCTCCTCGATCGCCGCCGGCACGTCCTCGCGGACGAAATCGGTCACGTGCGCCGGCCGCCGCGCCCCGAGGTGCCGCGACCGCCCGTGGCCCCGGAGGTCCAGGTTGAAGACGTCGAATCCCGCGCGCGCCAGGTAGTTCGAGAAGCTCCGCGACGGCAGGTGCCAGATGTACCGGTTCTGGCCGTACCCGTGGATCAGCAGCACGCTCGCCACCGTGCTCCGGAGCCGCGCGCTCCGCTTCCGGATCATCGCGAGCGGCACGTCGTGGACCTCCGCGTCCGCGTCCTCCATCCCCGGCGCGCGCGCCCCCTCGATCCCACGGCTCGCCGGCGGGGACTCGTGCGCGGTGCTGCGGACCCGCACCACCACGAGCTCCTTGATGAACCTGTCCCGCTCATCGCGGTCGACCGTCTGCTCGACCTGGGCCTGATGCAGGATCATCCTTTCCGTCTATTGCGGATTATTTTGCTGTGCGCAACCTCGTTCGAGCCGCCGGGGATGCTGCCGCCGCGGGGCCTTGCCGCGGCGACGTCGCACGGCCCCCCACGCTGATCACGGGCGGGCGCGCTCTGGCGCGACGTCGTGGAAAAAGCTCCGCCATGGGCGGTCCGCAGGCGTCACACGGCGCTGCGTCTCGTGTACCCTCCCGTCGGCTGGTGCCCGGTCCACCGGGCGCGCGGAGACCTCCAGTCTTGCCTCGGCGCGTCCGTTCCGTGGGCGCCGGAGCCCGGCCCTGACCTTACGCATCGCTAGGTGACCTACAATGTACCACTTGAAGATGGGTCGGCAGCTCGCGGTCGGGGTGCACGCCAGGGCTGTCGCGCTCGCCGCGCTGCTCGGCGCCGTGTGCTTCTCGTCGAGCGCCAGCGCGCAGCCCAAGGACGGCTCCGACAGCAACGCGGACGACTCCCCCGCTGCCGAGAAGCAAGCCACGGACGACAAGGCGCAGGACGACAAGGCATCCGGCGACAAGGACAAGCCGCAGGAGTCGGCGCCCGAGGCGACGGATGACAACGCCCCGTTCGAGAGGGAGGGCAAGACCTATCGGTTCGCCGGGCTCCGGTTCCGGAACCTCATCGTGCCGAAGGCCATGATCAACCTCTTCGCCGACGGCGGCTCGACCGTGAACGTGTTCACGTTCGGCCCGGAGCTCTCGACGCGCAGGGACGGGCTCGAGATCGATCTGGCGATCTCCTACGCGGACTACTCGATGGATCCCTTCCTCTTCAAGGGGAAGAACGACGGCAACGACGCCTGGGAGATGGTGTCGAGCAGCATGAAGCTCGTCTACTTCACGACCGATCTCCTCTACGAGATCCCGCTCGACAAGGAGAAGGGCCGCTTCTCCCTGCTGATCGGCGGCGGCGTCGGGATCGGCGTCGTCTTCGGCAACCTCTACCGAGCGCAGGCGTTCCCGGACAACGCGGCGCGCCTCGACCCCGACGACGTGGGCTCCTGGAACAAGTGCCCCGGTCCGATCGGCGGCTTCTGCGACGGCTCCAACGACCATTTCGGCGACTACGACGAGCCGAGCTGGATCAACGGAGGATCCAAGCCGACGGTGTTCCCGTGGCTCTCGTTCCCGCAGCTGAGCTTCCGGTACAAGCCGATCAAGCAGCTGCAGACGCGGCTCGACGCCGGCTTCTCCATCACGGGTTTGTTCTTCGGGCTGTCCGCGGGGTATGGCCTCTGATCGAGGGATGACGTGACGTTACGTCCGCTGTTTCCCCCGCGCTATGAGCCGATCGGGGCGCTCGGAAAGGGCGGCGGCGGCGAGGTGTGGGCCGTGCGCGACCGGATCACCGGCAAGACGGTCGCGCTGAAGACCCTCGGCGAGGACGCGGACGAGCCGGAGGTGCTCGCGCTCGTCCGCGAGGCGGCTGCCCTGTCGGGCGTCGAGGGCCTCGGCGTGCCGCGCGTGCTGCGCTTCGGCCGGCTGCCCGCGTCGGGGCGGCCCTTCATGGTGCGCGAGCTCGTCGAGGGGACGAGCCTCGCCGATCTGCTCGCGCGCAAGGGCGACCTGGCCAGGAACCTCGCGGCCATCGCCGACGCGGCCGATCAGCTGACGCGCCTGCACCGCGCCCTCCTGCTGCACGGCGACGTGAAGCCCGCGAACATCATCGTCGGCGAGGGCGGCCGCGCCACGCTCGTCGACCTCGGCCTCGCCGCGCCGTTCCGGGACGACGGCTCGCGGCCCATGGGCCTCACGCCCCGCTACGCCGCGCCGGAGCTCTTCAAGGGCGACCCGCTCACCGTCCGCGCCGAGGTGTTCGCGCTCGGCGCGACGCTCGCCGAGGCCCTCCGCGACAGCGGTGGCGAGCGCGATCCGAAGGTCGTCGAGGCGCTCCAGGTCGTCGTCGACCGGGCGACCGCCGACGCCCCGAACGCGCGCTACCCGAGCGCCGACGAGCTCGCGAACGCGCTCCGGCGCGCGGCGCGGCTCCCCTCCGGGCCGGGCGAGGCGGCCGCGAGGCCCGACGCGGACGCGGGCGCCGTGGTCTGGCCGATCGTCGGGCTGGACGCGCCCTCCACGCGGCTGCTCGCGCAGATCATGGCGCTGCCGGCGGGCGGCGGGCTCTCGATCGACGGTCCGCGCGGCTCCGGGCGGAGCGCGCTGCTCCGGCGCATCGCGTGGTCGCTCGAGGTCGGCGGCTACGCCGTCGCGTGGATCGAGGCGGCCCGCGTCGCAGACCCGCGCGAGGCGCTCTCGATCGAGCTGTCAGACCACGATCTCGGCCGCGTGACGGCGCTCGTCGACGACGCCGACCGGCTCGGCGACGCGGCCCTCGAGCGGCTCGACGAGGTGCGCAAGGCCGGCGGCAAGCTCGTGCTCGTGCTCGGAGATCCGCCGGAGGGCGGCGCGGACCGGGCGCAGGGCGCGCCTTCACCAGCGCGCCCGGGCCGCGGGTTCGAGCGCTTCGAGATGGCGCCGCTCGAGGAGCAGGTCGCCCGCGAGCTCGTGCAGCGCACGATCCTATCGCTGAGCGACGCGGTGGCGGCGCACGTCGTCTCCCGCGCAGGGCGGTGGCCCGGGCGCATCCGCGAGATCGTCGCGCGCATCGCGCGCGCGCCCGTCGCGTCGACCGAGGACGTCGATCGGCTGCTCGACGCGCCCCCGACGAGCGCGGTGGCGTCCGGTCCGGGCGGCGCGGGCGCCGAGGAGGCGGCGCTGCCGCCGCCAGAGATCCACCGGCTGCTCGATCGCGGCCACTTCGACGCGGCGGCCGAGGCGCTCGGCCGGTACGACGGCGACTGCTCGCCCGCCGTGGTGCCCACCCTGACGATCGCGCGCGCGCGGCTCGCCATGAACCGCGGTGACACGGCGCGGGCGCTCGCCGAGCTCGGGCGCGTGAAGGATCAGGTCGAGGCCTCGGGCGATCACGCGCTGGCGGCGTTCTGGTCGCTGCAGATGGCCCGGGCGCTCGTGCGCGCCGGCGACTACGGCGAGGCGGAGCGCCGCGCGGGCGAGGCCGTGGAGCGGGTGGGCCCGATCAAGATCGAGGCGGAGCTCGCCGGGGTGTCGCGCTCCGAGCTCCCGACGGCCGCCGCGTTCGGCGCCTCGCCCGAGGCGATCGTCGCCGAGGCGGTGGCGACGCGCGGGCTCGCGCAGAGCTTCGCCTCGCGGCACGAGGACGCGAAGCGCACGCTGGAGCACGCGGTCCGGCTCGCGCGGCTCACGGGCGAGCCGAGGATCCTGTCGGTCGCGCTCGTCTCGCTCGCCTTCGCGCTCCAGCGGGACGACCGCCTCAGCGAGGCGAAGGCCGTCTACGAGGAGGCGCTCACGGCGGCGGAGCAGGCCGGCGA
Source organism: Sorangium sp. So ce375 (assembly GCF_051473855.1). Lineage (NCBI taxonomy): Bacteria > Pseudomonadati > Myxococcota > Polyangiales > Polyangiaceae > Sorangium > Sorangium sp. So ce375. The sequence continues at coordinate 420,523 of NZ_CP150335.1, read as the reverse complement.
CGCGGGCACGCTCGCGACGACCCGCCTGAACCTCGCCGCGCTCACGAAGCTCCAGGGCGACCTCGGCGCGGCCATCCGCCACCTCGAGGCCGCCGTCGACCTGGGCCGGCGCTCGGGCCGCGTGGCGACGATCCGCCAGGCGCTGCTCAACCTCGCGAACCTCGACCTCTACCTCGGGCGGCTCGCGCGGGCCCGGGTGTCGCTCGACGCGCTCGCCGCCCAGCGCGCGGATCTCGCGCCGCAGCAGCAACCCCAGCTGCTCGCGCTCGAGGCGGAGCACGCGGCGCGCTCGGGCGATCTCGAGCAGGCCGAGCGGCTCTGCCTCGAGTGCGCCGAGGCGTACGAGGCGATGGGCCGGCGGATCGACGGGGTCGAGGCGCGGCTCGAGCGGGTGCTCTTCGCGGCGGCGCGCGCCGGCGCGGACCCGCGCACCCTCGGCGAGGAGATCGACGTGGCCTCGGAGCGCCTCGGGACGACCGGCGCCCACCGCGCGCTGCTCGCGCTCGCGCGCGGCCGCGTCGCGGCGCTCGCGCGCGACGAGTGGCGGGCGCGGGCGGCGTACGACGAGGCGCTCGAGGCGGCGCGCGTCGCGGGCCAGCGCGACTGGATCTGGCGCGCGCTGGAGGCGAGGGCGCAGCTCGAGACGGAGCGCGGGCACCTCATCCGGGCGCGCCACGATCGCGAGGAGGCGCTGATCACGCTGGAGGAGATCGCCTCGAAGCTGCCGCGCGATCTGCGGGAGGTCTTCTGGAACGACGCGCGGCGCAAGGAGATCCGCGCCGCCGCGATGCTCGAGCTGATGAGCAGCCGCACGGTGCCGTTCGCCCAGACGGGCGCGGCGACCCCGGCCGGCGCGGCGACCCCGGCCGGCGCGGCGGGCGCGACGTCCGCGGCGGGCGCGGCGGCCCCGCAGGGCGAGGACCGGCTGGCGCGGGTCCTCGAGATCAACCGCGCGATCGCGGGCGAGCACGATCTCACGCGCCTGCTCGCGAAGGTGACCGATCACGCGATCGCGCTCCTCCAGGCGGAGCGCGGGTTCATCATCCTGCAGCGGCCGCCGCGCGACGAGCCGCAGCCGGCCGCGGACGAGGGCGCGGGGGATCTGTCGATCCACGCCTCGCGCGATCAGGCGGGGGACGACCCGCACGCGCGCTTCTCCAGCTCGATCGCCGAGCGGGTGATCTCCACGGGCGAGCCGGTCGTGACCGCGAGCGCGCGGGACGACGCGCGCATGAGCGATTACGTCTCGGTGCACCAGCTCATGCTGCAGTCGGTCGCGTGCGTGCCCATCCGGCAGCGGAGCGGGCAGGTGATCGGCGCGCTGTACCTGGAGACCCGGCTGAGCGCGGCGGCGAAGTTCGAGGTGGAGCTCCCGACGCTGACGGCGCTGGCCGACCAGGTGGCGATCGCGATCGAGACGGCGCGCCTCGTGAGCGAGAACGAGCGCCGCGCCCGCGAGCTCGAGCGCACGAACGAGGAGCTGCGCGCGGCGCGCGCCAAGCTGGAGGAGCTCCTCGGCCACCGCACCGCGCAGCTGGCCGCGACGCGGCGGGATCTGCGCTCGGCGCGCGCCGTCATCCGCGGCCATTTCGGCTACGAGGGCCTGGTCGGCACGAGCGAGGCGATGCGCCGCGTGTACGCGCTCATCGACCGGGTGAAGGACACGGACATCCCGATCCTCATCACGGGCGAGAGCGGGACGGGCAAGGAGGTCGTCGCGCGGACGATCCACAACGCGAGCCCGCGAGCGAAGAAGCCGTTCGTCGGCGTCAACTGCGGGGCGATCCCGGAGCACCTGCTGGAGAGCGAGCTCTTCGGGCACGTCCGCGGCGCGTTCACGGGGGCCGATCGGGACCGCAAGGGGCTCTTCCGGGAGGTGACCGGCGGCACCATCCTGCTCGACGAGATCGGCGAGATGCCGCAGAAGATGCAGGCGGGGCTGCTGCGGGTGCTGCAGGAGAAGGTCGTCCGTCCGGTCGGCGGCGCGCGCGAGGAGCCGGTCGACGCGCGCGTCATCGCGGCGACGCACCGGGATCTCGCCGACATGGTCTCGCGGGGCACGTTCCGCGAGGATCTCTACTACCGGCTGCACGTCGTCGAGGTGCGGGTGCCGTCGCTGCGCCAGCGGATCGAGGACATCCCGTTGCTCATCGACTACTTCCTCGGGATCTTCGCCGCGCGTTACGGCCGCGATCGCCGCAGCGTGTCCCGCGCTGCGCTGAAGCGGCTGTCGGCGTACAGCTGGCCCGGGAACGTACGGCAGCTCGAGAACGTGCTGCTCAACGCGTGGGTCCTGTCGGATCGCCCCGAGCTGGAGAGCGAAGACTTCGAGCTCCCCGACGCGGCGCCTCGGTCGCTGCGGGGCTCGCCTGACGGCGGCGTCGCGCCCCCGCCGCGAGCGCCCCTCGCCGGCGGCGCGCCCGCGAGCGCGGGCCGAGCCCCGCCGTCGAGCGAGCCGCACCGCCTCGAGACGTCGCTCGACGCGCACAAGGCGAGCGAGCGGGAGCGGATCCTGGTCGCGCTCTCGAGCTGTAACTGGAACCGGGTAAAGGCGGCGCAGGTCGTGGGCCTGCCGCGCCGGACGTTCTACCGGCGCCTCAAGGAGTACGGGATCCAGTGAGGCGGGGCCGCGCCCGGGGCGGGGCGCGGCGGTGAAGCTGGCGGAAGGATTGGAGAAGTAGAGCAGGGTCCGGCCGATGTGGCTGGGGCCGTGCAGGGGCTTGGGTCCAGCGGTGGGTCCACCGCGGAGCTCGGGGCCGGATCGGCACTAGGATTGGGTCATGAACAAGTCCCAAGCCCATTTCTACTCGCAGGGCCAAGGCATTCCCACACGTCCGGCGAGGCGGTCCGTAGTTGCCACCAGATCGCGTTGTCACGATCAGGGTTTTGCATCGAATTGGATGCCGGTTCGCCCGGCTGGAACAAGATTGACTCTATCCATTTTTCGCCCGAAGACATAGCAGAGTTTTTCCAGATTCGTCACCGCAAGGTCATCGTGCAATGGTATATTGTCCCTCTCAAAGGTTAGGAGCCTCGCTGAACCGAGAACTCGTGCCGCGGCTCTGGCGTCCAACTTGTGTGCTTCGTACGTCGTTCCATCGTTCGCAACGATGAGCGTTCGTCCTTCCGCAACGGATACGAAGCGGACAGGAAGTCCCTTGTCTGCCTTTTTGACCGCGGAGAGGAGGAGCGTAAGACTCTCAATCTCAGGATTATCGATATCTCGCAGCATCTTGCCTGTGCGGCGAAGAAACGGGTCAGCCTGTTGTTTGTCGACCATATATCGAGCAAACAGAAGCGTGAGAAACAGGCGAGCTTGCGGCAAGGTCGCGTCGATAATTGCATCTTGCCATTCGGCAAGAAGGTCATCGACAGCTGGGTCCCCCTGCGTCAGGAACGCCTCTGCTTCAGCAAGTGCATCTTCGTTATTAGCGATAGCGATGACCTGAAGCAGCGTCATCATTTGTTCCTCGACTATACGCTCACGCCGGCGTCCCCAAGCCTTCTTGGCTGCGTCGAGAGCGACCTTGATGGTCGGCGAATAGCGATTTTTCCGATTGATGATAAAGTGATATCGAGGGGCATGATTTCACTCTTGCACGTGATTGCTGGGACCCAATTCCATTGTATGCTTCCAAAGCCGCCAGAACCCGCGCAAGCTGTCCACCGCATCCGTTCTGTCAAGAGGGCGTCCAGCTATCCGCCTCCGGGCCACAAGCTCCGGGATTCGCCCAGCAGGCCCTCCGGGTGTCAGTCCCGTCCGTACACTTCCGTCCCGCCGGTTCGCTCCAGCTCGCTCGTCCGCGGTAGACTACCCACGCCCGGCAACCACTGCCGGATCCCCCTTCAGTTTTTCCAGAGCACATCAGGGCACACGCAGTGCGAGAAAGGCGCCTATCGCCGTAGGTTCTGAGCCGAGGCGCCGGCGATCGAACCCCGATGCGGGCGCCGTGATCCACGCCTGGCGATGGTGCCGTCCAGTCCGAGTAGCCCGACGGCAGGGCTCAGTACGTCCGCTCGTTGCGTCAGCCCACGCCAGAAGTGGGGTCATTGGGCGGTGCACAGACTGCGGTCATTTGCAAGCGACTGCGGTACTTACCGCACCACCCGGGGCCGTGACCGAGCCGTCGCCGCTCACCCAGGCCTCGCCGCGGTCTCCGGCCGACGTCGAGCGGGTCGCGTACCGTTCTGGATGTCGCCGCCCTCCGCTACAGCGAGGCGAAGAACGCGCGCGCCTTGTCCAGGATATCGTCCGGCACGGGGATGGCCTTCCCACTCTTATCCTCGTTCCCGAACGCCGCGATGCACAGCGCATTCCGCGAGCCAATGACCGTCAACCCCGGCTTTTTCGACAGCTCGGCCATCGCAGCGTCATAGATAAGCTCCGCGGCCGCATCCCCTTCTGGGTGCGCACATACAATGGATGAGCCGAGCCCCCCGGCGGACAAGCCTGTCTTGCTGTCGACGTCGAACGCCAGCCCGAACGCGTCCCCGGTCTCCTTGTCGACCTTGCATCCCTTGGCGCCGAGCACGGGTTGCAGTCGCTTACAGAGCCGCATTACGGGATTGATCTCGCAGGCTTCGAGCCTGGCTGTTCTGCCCGTGAACGTGCCTGTCCCGCTCCACGTCAAGCGCCCCTGCAAGGTGGCCGGCTTGCCGGTGTTCAACCAAGCAACGTCTTGCTGCTGCGCTTCGGACACGTCGCAGGACACACGGCCGCCCGTCACATCGCCCTCTCCGATCGCCACAGTGATAGAACCGTCATCGGTCTTGCCGATGTACTGAACGGTTCCACTGACATAGAGCAGCTTGCCCTTGTAGAGCATGTCCGCCCGCACCTCGTTGTCACGGTAGACATCGAGTAGCGCCTGCGCTGTGACCTTGATCGATGCCTCGCGAGGGCGCGCTACGGGAACGACGCTCGCCGTGGCCGCCGGGGGGCTGCTCGGCGCCGCGCTGGGCCCCCCAACAGCCTCGCTTCGCTGCTCGCTCCCCTTGCACCCGATGACGAACATTGACACGGCCAGCGAGATCCCGATCCAGCTACGCATGCGCTCCTCCCGTCCCGTCCGGCGCAGCGCCGGAGCCGGCAGAGGGTACGCGGTGGCGTCGGACAGCGACAAGCGGTGGCGCGCCGGCCTGATTTCTGCCGGTGCGTTGCTCGCCCCTGGCCGTCCGGCTCGCCTCCGCTACTTGGCCCACAGCACCAAGAGATCGAGCTCGATGGCGTCGAAGGGCTGGGCGCGGACCCGCGCGACGTCGCGGTGGACGACCGCGGGCCCCCAGCGATGATCCGCGCCGAGCACGTACACCTCGAGCGTCCGCGCGATCGGGTCGACGAGCCATGCGTACCGCACGCCCTCGCGCGCATAGATCGGCATCTTCACCTGCCGCTTGTACTCTTCCGTCAGCGGGTCCAGGACATCGCAGATCCAGTCCGGCGCCAGCTCAACGTAGGCCGTCTCGGGCAGCTCTGGCATGCGCGCACGGCGCCATCCGACGAGGTCCGGAACGAGCACGTCCGTGTCATCCGGCGAACCTCGGTCGGGGAAGTGCAGCTCAGGTCCGTTCAGAATCCACCAACGCCCCGGCAGCTCATGGCCATAGTCCCGAGGCGTCCTGGCACCGGGGCCGAGCTCGCCGAGAAGAGCTGACCTCGCCAGAGCGTTCCGCGGCGCAGAGCGCGAGGTGATGTGCAGTTCGCCGCCGATGAGCTCCGCCACTTTGTTCGGCGGGACGGCTTCGAGGTCGGCGTACGTCGCGCGGCGCTGCTTCTCGGCGGGCTGGCCCATGGGCGAAACCTGCCCGGCGGCGGGCGGCAGGGCAAGGCGGTGAGGAGCGGGCCAGGTCGATGCGCCGGCCGGGTCGCTCAGCGACGCAGGGCCACGACGGCGATCGCCAGCGCGAGCCCTAGCGCATGCGCGTGCGGGTCCGGCGGTTCGATGCTCGCGACGTCGTGGCACGGGTCGGATATGGTCAACTCGACGCCGGGGCGCGGAGGGATGGGGCTCGCGGTGACGTTGGGGTTCGGCGGATCGATGACGTCCGCGTCCTTGGGCGGGAGGATCATGCGGCGAGGCTATCACTAGGCAGCGCCGCTCCTCACCCTCGCCGCGGGCGGAGCACCCGGGTCAGCGCCGCGATCCCGCGAGCACGCCACCTGTAGGCCGTGCTGACCGGCGCGTGCTGCTGCTCGGCCGCATCCTCCATCGACATCTCGAAGATGTCGTGCGCCGCGATCACCGCGCCCTCGTGCTCGGGGAGCTGGTGCAACGCCTCGAGGAAGGCCCGGCGCATCTCCTCGCGCTCGAGGGCCTGATCCGGGGTCGGCGCCTCGTGCGCCGCGCGTGGCGGGACTGCACCAATCTCCTCGCGTCGCACCCGGGCGCTTTCGAGGTGATGGCTGACGCGGTGATAGGCCAGCGCCCGCAGCCAGACACGAAGCGCTTCCGCGGGCTGCACGTCCGGGTCGGGGCGGTAGCGGTCCTCTTCGCTGGCCTCCCACGCCGCGAGCAGCACGTCTTGCGCGAGGTCGTTGACGTCCTCGCGTGTCGCCCGGCTACCTCGGAGGTAGCGCGCGATGAGGGCGCGAACGACGCTCACCTGTCCAACAAGCTCCGCAGGGGGCACCCGCTTCGACGCGAACCGCCAGTTGCGGATGATGAAGACGGCAGCAAACGCGATGAGCTGCCCGAACGTCAGGACTACAAGGTCCGGCGCCATATGGCCACTCCCTGGACTGGCACGAGAGAGATGTAGAGCGCGATCAGGATCGACCGCGCGAGGTCCCAGGCGCTGAAGATGCCCATACGGAACGGGCCCACCAGCATGAGTGTCTCGGCAATGACGATGAACCCGGCGGCGAGGTGCTGTGTCTTGCCCCGGTCATTCCCGAGGAACCACAGGATCAGGCAGCCGACGGACGTGCAGAGCGCGGCGAGCTCGAGGGCGAGGTAGGCCTTGCCGAGCAGCTCTCCGCGGAAGGTGGGGTAGCCGGCGGCCAGGACCGCGACCGCCACGAGGTAGACCGCGAGCACACCCCACGGGCGCCGCCGGCCGAAGATGAACACCGCGAGCGCCGCCACCCCGGCCATCCAGCCGAGGAAGAGGGCCGAATCGAGGTGAAACACGGCGCGGACCCACCCGCTGAACGGTGCGCCGGCGAGTTCGGCACGAGCGGGCTCGAGGACGCCGATGCGGATCGCTCGCCGCGCGGCGCTGGCGGCGAGTCCGTACCCCAGGAGCACGGCGATGGGGCGGTGCTCGGGGCGATGCCGCGCGACGATCCAGGCGAGGACCGTCGCAAGGGCGGACATCGCGTAGACGGCGACGAGCACGGCGCCGACGGTACCCGGCGCCCGCAGGATGGCCAAAAAAGCGAGGCTCCGCGCGGGGAGCCCCAGGCGTGGAGGCGAGGCTACAGAAGGCTGAAACTGAAAAAGGACCGGATGTAGTGCAGGACGTTCCCAACGAACCCGGGGTCAGGCGGCTCGATCATGGCCGGGAGGGTACCAGGGCCGGCCCGTGGACGTCGTCCGCTTTCTTGGCCCGGCGGGTCGACCTGTGGCACGCGCGCACGCGCGCGAGGGAACGGCGCAGTGTCAAGCGGGAGATCGCGCCCGAGCGACGACCTTCGCCGCGGCCGCCGGCCCGGACGAGCAGCGCGCGGTAGGCTACCAGGGCTTCCGGCCGGTGGGTGTCGATTTCGTGAGAACGACGCGGGGGCGTCCGTAAGCGGTGCCGCGACGACGGAGACCTGAACGGTTCCGACCAACTCGGCACGGTGCGGCGATGGCGCTCTCCCTCGAGCGGGCCGCCGGCCGCGTTTCGGGCAAGAGAACGGATCTGGGGCAGCCTCTCGCGAGATCGGCCGGTCGTTTCGCGCACTTGGCGCTTCGGACAGAGCGACGCGACCAGAACGCGTGGATCGCTGGCGTGCCTGGGCAGATTGCCGAGCAAATTCGACGGCTTATCGATTCGACCAACCCGACGGGGCTGCCGGCGGACGGGTGTCGATTTCGTGAGAGAAGATCGTGGGCATCCGTAAGCGGTGCCGGGGCCGGCGCGTCGGTGCAGGGCCGGGCGGGAGAGCTCCGCGCTGTCCGCGCTCGAGGCGCAGTTCGTCGCGCAGCGCGGCGCGCGCTACCGCGATCGCACCGACGCTTCGGCGACGATCGGCCCCTCAACGGGGCGAGGACTCGGCGATCCATGCAGCCGTCGCGCGCACGCAGCGAGAGTTCGTAGTCGTCACGACGCGGCCGCGCCGGGTTAAAGCAGACTCATGTTCCGCCCTTCGTTGGCGTCGCGCCATCAACCGATATACCGGTACAGACACGAACAAACTGCTGCCCAAACCCTGTCAATTCAAGCAGACCTCGATCGCACTTGATTTGGTGATCATCAGCCTCAGTGAATCCGTAACCACGCAGCCGCTCTGCAATTTCATTTGCATTATCACTAAGCAGCTTCTCGTACCGAGCCGGCGCGGCAATGACCATGTCGTCACGACGATCGACAATACCAAGACGCTGAAGGTTATCCAGCAAGGCCAGAGGCACATGGTCGCAGCCGTCATTCCCAAAATCGAACAACTCAAAGAGCGGAACTGAGCCCCCACTTTCCTTGAAGTGAAGCTTCCACGTCAACAACGGAAACAATATTCGACCAAAGGCAACCTTATTGACCAGGTGCCTCCCGATCACACCAACATACCTTGCCTCGTGAGGTGTCATCTGCTTGATCACCTCAACAAATGCAGGATGGGCCAACGATGCGACATCGACATGCATTGAGCCAGCCAGGAGCTCAAGATACATGTTCCTTAGCTCGTTCATTTGCTCGTCTCCATGAACGAGCGCCAACTGCAAGAGTGCTGGAGCGGCAATATTGGCTGGAGGCGCGGCAATTTTTTCCGGTGGCGTATTCGCAAACTTATGATTCAGCCATCTGTCGGCATTGTCCCATGCTATGTTCCACGCAAGCATGGCGGTCTTGACAGGGCGAAGCGCCGAGTTGACTATTCCAGTCACGGTTTCAAGGGATTGACCGACCTGCTTAACAGCGGGCTGCAACAGGTCTGGGTACGTCTTGTGAGCGGCGGTCGCCAGTGCCGTTGATTCAGCCACAGCTTTAACCACCTCGATTGCTTGGTTCACACCCTCGCTCATGTGTCCTCCGTCAGGCTGATGGTCGTTGACCGAGCGTAGGATCTGACCCGACCTGCTAGGCCGCGTCCAGAGCAGTCGCATTTCTCGTGCCGGGGAAAGTTCTGGTGCTGTTGGTAGCGGTCTGGATTCTCCGGCGACTGCCGCAGGGTGCCACCGTCCCCCGCTGACCCGACGCTCCAACCGTGCCGCGGTGGGCCACAACCCGAGCCGCGCCGCGTCGCGCACTTCGGAGCATGGCTCCTTCTGAATCGACACGCACCAGGCAGGTTGGGTTGCGTAGCGGCGCTAGCGTTCTGAACGATGCCCAAGGTGACGATCGGAGTCCGTGTGGAGCCCGAGCTCGCCGACAGAATCGACCGGATCGCGGCGGAGATGGCGTCCCGCGCCGCTGGCGTGGACGTCAAGCGTGGCGAAGCCGCCCGCGTCGCAACCGAGCGCGGCGTGGAAGTCCTCGAGCGGGAGCTCGGCCTCGAGGGGCCGCCGTCGGCACGGAAGGAAGGAGCTAAGCCGGCCCGCAAGCCGGTGAAGAAGTAGCCCCCGAAGTAGAGTGGGCCGCCCGGGAGCTTGGACCCTCCCGAACGGCCCTTGGCCGAACCCCTGCGAAACCAGGAGACGACCCATGGCCCGTGTACCTCATCGCGCCTCGAGTGCCAAGAAGACGAAGATCGCCCCGACCCGCCGGCAGGCCACGAAGCGCCCCGCTGGCAAGCCGCGCCCGGCCTCGCCAGGCAAGGCGCCCCGTCCGAAGAGCCCGCAGGCGCGCGCCACCTCCGCCGATCGGCCGAACGTGCGGAGCACGATCAACAAGGTGCTGCGCGGGGCGCTGGATCTCGCCGAGAAGCTCGGCGCTCGCGAGGGCGCGAGCGGGCCGGCGACTCTGGCGCAGCTCGTCATCCGAACGCTGATCCTCATGTTGGAACGCGCGGACGAGCCGCGCCTGCTGGCGTACCAGCGCGCGGCGCTCGCGTTCTCGGAAGCCGTGCGCGCGGCGAGCAGCGAGGCATCGGGGCAGGTGGACGGCGCCGCCCGTGGCGATGGCAGCGCACCCCCTTCGCCGCCCGGCGGGCAGGACGGACGCGGGGCTGCTCGGCGCCCGGATGATGCGGCGGAGGAGCACCTGCGCGCGATCGGCTTCAAGTGCAAGCCTACCCAGGACGTGTGGGACGCGGAGCTCGCTGACCTGATCCCGCATCTGTTCGTCGGCGAGTGGGATCCCGTGCACGGCATCCTCCAGAGCATCGAGCGGGACGCGATGCTCATCCTGTCGGCGACGCGAGATCCGGAAGGCGACATGTCCGCCGAGATCGACATGGGGTTGTACGCGTTGAGCAAGCGCGCCGGAGTCGCCCGAGCGCTGTACGCACGCATCCTGGTGGCGCTCGAGCGACGGCTGCTCGCCGGTGGTTCGGGCAACGATGGAGGCCGCTCGTGAGCCGCGCGTGTGCCGCCCCGCTGCGCCAGCGCACGACGTCGAGCCTCACCTCGAGCAAACCGCCCTCGGAGCCGCGCACGGCGCGGGCGCTGCGCCTCGACGCGATCACATACTTCGGCGTGCGGGCGCCTAAGCTCGCTGCAGGCTGGAGGAGCTGACGATGGCGACGAAGAGGAAGGACCAGCCGGTGAAGCTCCCTCGCGGCAACGTGGAGGAGCGCGGCGGGTCGTGGTCGCTGCGCATCCGGCTCGGCGGCGAGCGCAAGCGCATCCCGCTCGGCTCGGGGATGAGCGAGGCGAAGGCGCGCGAGAAGGCGGACGCGTGGCTCGAGCGCATGGCGCGCGAGGGCTACGGCGTCGAGGCGCCGCCTGCGCCGCGCGAGGGCGTGACCGTGCGTGAGCACTACGAGGCGTGGATCTCGGGGGCGCTCTTGCGCGAGCACGGTCCTGTCAACGGGCTGCGCGAGAAGGCTTCCGCGGACGTCTATGGCTGGCGCGCTGCCAAGTACATCTACCCCGCGATCGGTGACAAGCTCGTGCACGAGGTGACCGAGCAGGACATCGATCGCGTGATGGCGCGCGTGCCGCGCGAGCGTCGCGAGAAGACGCACCTGCAGCTCTACTCGCTCCTGCGGCGCGGGTTCGACCTCGCCGTGATGCCCGCGCGGCTCCGGAAGGACAACCCCGTCACGCGCTACCATCGCCCTCCGAAGGGGACGGCGAAGCTCTTCGCCTACCTCCTCCCGTCGGAGGTGCTCGCGCTCCTCGCGTGCGTGGAGATCCCGATCGGACGTCGAGTGCTGTACGCGCTCGCCGTATACACGGGCCTGCGGAAGTCGAGCCTGATGGCGCTGAAGTGGAAGGACGTCGACATCACCCACGCCATGCTCGCCGCCCTCATCACCAAGAACGGCGTGCCGCAGCTCTTCGAGATCCCCGCTGGTCTGGTCAACGTGCTGCGTGCCTGGCGCGCGCGGTGCGGCGACCCGGCCGATGACGAGCGCGTCGTGCAGGACGTCGAGTGCGTGGAGACGCGTGAGGCCGAGCAACTGCGCGAGGATCTGCACGCCGCCGGGGTGACGCGCGCGGTGCTCTTCTCGAAGGAGAAGAACGTCGCCCAGGTGCGCTTCCACGATCTGCGCGCCACGTTCATCACGTGGGCGAAGCGCGCGGGGAAGACCGAGGGGTGGATCTCGGACCGCACGGGCCACCTTGATCGCGCGCAGCTGGACCGTTATACGCGCGCCGCCCGCACGCTGGCGGACCTCCGGATCGAGCCCTTCCCCGACATCACCGGCGCGATCCCCGAGCTCGCGCCGGTGCCGGCGGATGAGCCCGGCGGGCCCTTGACGAAGGCGGGTGGGACGCCCGAAGGTGGACCCACGGGACGGACCCACGGGCACTTAGCTGCCGCGATCGGTGGGCTCCGATCCCCTAAAAGACCCGGGAAATGCAGCACTTCGCACCCCCACACTCCGCCTACGGGACCCAGTGAGCGATCGTTCGAACCTCGCCGCCTCCATCGACGGCGCCCCCCTCGCCGACGAGGAGGCGCGCGATCTCTGGACGCGGTTCAGCCGGTACATGGATGAGCACCGCGGCGACATGGCGGGCTTCGCGCGGGAGAACGGCTACGTGAGCGTGACGCCGACCTTCGATCGCGGGCGAGCGCTGCTCGTCGTCCGGACAACGGAGGCGCCGCCAGAGAAGCCCGCCCAGCGTTCCAGCGATCAGAAGCCCGCCCAGCGTTCCGCCGGCCAGAAGCCGGCGCCGCGCGGCGGAGCCAGCGGCGGCAAGCCAGCGCGCGGCAGACGGCGGCGCTGAGCGCTCGACGGACGGGCCCTCTGGCGCGCTACCGCGATCCGGCGGAGAGGCGCTCCGATCGACCGGGCCTCACCGCGACTTCCCGGCCACTCCAGGGAAGTCCTTGCGCTTGATCTTGGCGCGCCGGCCGTCGGGGTGGTGAAACACGATCCCCTCGGCGAGGTGGCCCGGGGCGTAGCGGCTCTCCAGGTGCGCAAACAGGCCGCGGAGACCGTCATACGTCCTCGGGACATCGTCGTAGACGGGAATCTCGAGGTTGAACGGCACGCACAGGTGTCTGGTGAGCCCGAGCGGGTTGCCCTGAATGCTCGGTCCGAGCGCCTCGGCCGAGTGCTCGCCGTCCGGCCAGCCCTGGAACTCCGTCCCGCGCACCGCCTCGAAGAGCCACTTGTCTTCCGGCCCGTGCTCGTCCGCGTCGACGTACCAGCCGTCGATGATCCCCTGTTGCTTCTGAAGCTTGCTCGGGTTCCTGCGCTTCTCGACACGAACCACGTGGCCCGAGCGAACGGTCAACCGCACGTTCGTTCCGTCGAGCTTCTCGGTGGGGCGCCCCTCGCCCGCAAAGACCCACTCACACCCCTGGCGCGGCTTCGGGAGCACCTTGAAATCCTCGCCGCGATCAAAAATCGTCGGAATCTTCTCCATGACCTGAATGCCCTTTCGCACGTGGCCGAGCAGCTCTTCAGGGGTGATGACGCCTCCGGCGAGGCCGCTCGCCAGGGCGCGCACCAGCTCCGCGACGGAGGTGCTCGCCTCGAGCGCGACGCGCTTCAGCGCCTTCCGCTCCTCCGGCGAGATCCACGCGACAAGGCGTGACCAGCCTTCGGGCGGAACCCATGTCGAGAGCTGCTCTGGATCCTTCCTTGGTCTGCCGCGCGGGCGGCCGGACGCTGCTGTCACGAGCTCCAGGGTAGCCCTATTTTCTGTTGTGTCAATTGGCAAAACAATAATTAGGACGGGGGTGGGAGCAGGTAGGCAGCCGGCCCCTGACCTCGTGGTGCACCAGGAGCCAGGGCGCGCTCCGCGGAGGCGCGCGTGGACGCGCTCCTCGGGAAAGCGGGTTAGTGCGCGGAGACGCCCTGGCCCTGCAATGGATCTGCTGATCCGCGGCCGGGGTTCAGTCGATGATCGTCCAGGTGGCCTTGGCGGTGCAGCCGTAGGCGTCGAGCGCGCCGGGGTACGAGAGGGGGACGAGCTTCGTCTGGCCCTTGGCGAGCGGCCCGGTGATCGAGCGGGTGTAGGGCCCGGGATCGCCGTAGTAGTGCGTGACGGTGAAGGTGATCTTCGCCGAGTCCGGAACGGCAAAGAGCGAGGTGTTCTTTATCGCGGCGTTCGGGTTGAAGATGCTGGGATAGGTGATCGAGCAGGAGAGGTTCACGGTCTTCGTGACCGTGCCGCCGCCCTCATCCCCCCCGGGGCCGATGATCGCCTCGGCGTCCTCGCCCACGATCTCGGCCACGTCGCCCGCGCCGTCGTCGGCGCTGTCGCCGTCGAGCGGCTCAGCGATGCAGCCGACGAGCGAGAAAGACGAGAGGAGCGAGCAGAGGAGCAGGGTCTTGGTGTTCATGGTGGTGAGTCCTTTGATCGGGTGTTCACGCTCACGAGCTCGCGCCTCGGCTGCCTCTGGCGAGCTCGCGCTCGCCTCGGCATCCCTCGTCGCTGTCTCGCGGCGTCGCATCCGGATAGAGCAACCGGCGGACCAGGTTGTCGGGGCGCTCGGAGCAGCCGCCCGATGCGCCCAGGATCCGCGGAGACCACGGCATCTTTCGGGGTTTTCGCGCTCCGCCGCGCAGCGCCCGCGCGGCGCGGTGGAGGCCAGAGCCCCCACGCCGAAGGCGTGAGCCTCCACCAGGTGCCCTCTCAGGTGTTCTCTGGTCCGGAAGATCGCGGGCAGGCTCAGGCTCTATCCGCTACGCCGCGGGGGCCGGTGCCCCCCTGAACCCCCGCGACAGAACGCTCAGCGCCGGCGCCGTCGTGATGCCAGCGCGCCGAGCACGCCGAGGAGCGCGACCCCACCGAGATCGGCCGATCGGCCGGTCGTCGAGCAGGAGCACCCGGAATCGCTGCCAGACTCCCCATCGCCGCCCTTCGGCGTCTCCTCCGAATCGGCGCCGCCCGCGCCGCCCACGCCGCCGCCCGAGGCGACCGACGAGCCCACCGTCGCGCCCACGGTCGATCCGCCGCCGGCCGATGAGGTGGTCGATGTGCTGCTCCCGCCCGCGCCGCCGGCGCCGCTGCCGTCGGCGCCGCCGGCGCCGCTGTCGCCGCCCTCCAAGCCGGCGCACTCTGTGGCGCACTCCGTCGAGCATTCCTCGCAGATGCACCCGAGGACGCGGAGGTAGAGCTCAGCCCCCTCGGTATGCTGATTCAGGCATTGCTCGATGCAGGCGTCGTCCCGGCAAACGTCAATACAGCCGATGAACGTCCTGCACGCGATCGACGCACCGCACGCGTTATATGGCGCCTGGCAGGCGTTCGCGAGCGAACCGTTGGAGCAGCTATCGCAGCTGCCGCCACCGCTCGCGGCGCTCGTGGTGCTCGCGGCGCTCGCGGCCGTGGTCCCGCCGATGGGATACAGCTCGCACACGCCCTGGATGTCGTCGTCCTCGATGGTGCGCATCGACGAGCCCACGACATAGTACGGGGTCATCGTCGCGCTCCGCTCGCTGGAGTGGCCGAGGCCCAGGAAATGCCCCTCTTCGTGCGTGGCGATGGACTGTGTGTCGACACAGCCGTCGTTGCCGGTGTCGTTCCAGCAGAACCCGACGTCGTTGAAGACCATGTCGGCGTCCACGATGGATCCGTCACGGCTCCAGACCGGCATCGTGACGCCGATGACCGAATTCACGTCGCCGAGCGAGTTCGGCCAGGATTGGCTGATCCAGTGAAATACGTTCTTACCGTCGTTGTAGTTGTAACGATCGGTGGTGTCGCCGAGGAAGTTGACTTGCCACTCCGTACACCCCGCGTTCGACCACGTCTCGAACCCGGTCTCGACGCGGGCGACGGCGAAGCCGGCGATCGAGCGCGGGATCGTCGAGTTGTTGAGGTAGTACGTGACGGGCAGCTTGTTCCAGCGGGGGACCGTGGGATCGAGCGGCGTCCACGCGGCGGCCTCGCGGGCCACGGCGAGGAACGAGGCGGCGCCGAGCAGGGCGGCGAGGGCGACGCGGCGCCTCACCTCACTTCCCTCCCGCGATGCGCACGACGTCCGTCATGAGGCTCTCGATGGGCTCGACATCCTCGGCGGGCGCCTGGACGGGCACGAGCGCGGCGCCGGTCCGCCGGACGAGGTGCAGCCCCTCGAGGCTGCGCCGCGCCATGCCCTTCGTGTCCACGTGATAGGCCGACAGCGAGAGCGCCGTGAGGTGCCACCGCCCCTTGTCGCCCGAGCGCAGGAAGACAACGGCGTCCTCGCCCGGCGAGAGCTTGGCGTCGCCGAGCACCCGCTGCGTCTTGCCGTTGTAGGTCCCGCCGATTTGCTCCAGCAGAATCACCTTCGAGCCCCCCTTGTTCACCTCGCCTCCCTTGAGCGGCTGGGTCACCGTGAGCTCGGTGCGGGTCACGATCGAGTTTCCGTCGTCGGACTCCGTCGTGTACGACCGGCCGACGATCACGCGCGCGATCGTCGCCGACTGGCGCACGAGCTCCTCGCGCGAGAGCAGGACGGCCGTCGTCGCGTCCGCGGGCGCGACGACGCCGAGCAGAGCGAGTGCAGCGGACAGGGCGAGCACTGCTTTCGAGCTTCTCTTCATATAGATGACTCCTTAAGACCCTCTTTTCTATCCCGAAGCGCGCGCGGCGGCCATACAGGAAGCAGCACTGCCACGTGCTCGCGCTGCCGTGATGGGGCGAATCTGTCGTGACGACGGATCATCACACCGTCATCACACCATCATCACACCACAGCGCGACGCCGCGCCGAGATGTATGGAGGTGCTCAGGCCACGCGCACCGCGGTACGCCTGGATTTGTGCCGTACACGTAGACGGCGCGCTCCAGAGGATGTCGAGAATGAGACCCCTCTATCGGGTCATCCCTGCTCCCGGCGACGACCGGTGGGCGTCTGGATGGCTGTCCGTCGATCGGGTCGACTCGCCATCAACGTCGTAAAGGCATGTCTCCTCTCGCCGCGAGCGGGGCTCGGGTCCTCAGGTCCGCCGCTCCGATCGGGCGCGACGACCCTTCCAGCCCGCGCGGGCGCTGCGATCATCGCCCCTGGCCACGGCGGACGCCGATCCGGCCGGTACCGGCCTCCGCTGGTCGCGGGTGCAGGGACAGGCGCCGCGCCGCCCGCGGACGCGCAGGAGCGCAGAGGCTCGGCTCGACGCCCCTCGCGCCCGAGCGCGGCTCAGGGCCTCTATCGTTCGAGCCGCTTGATGCTGCTCGGGGTCCTGGATTCGCGCTTCGCGCCGGCTTCCTCGCGCGGCGCGATACGACCGGCGAGGACCGCCTCCGCGAGCTCGCGGCACTCGGCGCTCGTCGCGCGATCGGCCCGCGCGAGCGCCTGCTCCGCGGCGGCGCGCGCCTCGGCCGCGCGGCCCGCGAGCGCGTGCGTCCGGGCGATCTCGGCGAGGGTCGCCGAGAGCTCCGCGGCGTTGCCCGACACCTCGAGGAGCCGCTTCGCGCCAAGGTAGAGCGACAGCGCCCCGCCGAGATCCCCCCGGATGCGCGCCAGATCGCCCCGCGCCCGCAGCACGCAGGCTTGACCCGCGCCGTCCTCGAGCACCTCGAACAGGGCGAGCGCTTGCTCGTAGTCCGAGAGCGCCTCCTCCAGGTCCGAGGCGTCGGCCGCCGCGACGCTCACGAGCTCGGCCACCAGCTCGAACTGCTTGCGGCGGAGATCGCCCCGCGCCTTCAGCGTCGCGGCCTGCCCGCGGCGCTCGAAGCCCGTGCGGAACAGCGCGAGCGCCCGGTCGTAGTCGCGCACCGCGTCCACGAGGTCCTCCTGCACGGCGCGCAGATCGCCCCGCGCCTTCAGCACCGCGGCCTGGCCCAGGACGTCGCGCGTCGCCGTGAACAGCTCGAGCCCCTGATCGTAGTCCCGCTCGGCGCCCGCCAGGTCCCCCTGCCGCACCCGGAGATCGCCGCGCACCTTGAGCGCGCCGGCCTGCCCGAGGTGGTCCTCGGTCGCCTGGTAGAGCGTGAGCGCCCAGTCGTAGTCACGCGCGGCGCCCGTCACGTTGTCCTGACCGAGCCGCATGTCGCCCCGCGCCTTCAGCACGCTGGCTTGCCCGCCCCGATCCCCCGCGTCCTGGAACAGCGCGAGCGCCGTGCTGTAGTCGCGCGCCGCTCCCGCGAGGTTGCGGAGGCGGACGCGCAGGTCGCCGCGCGCCTTGAGCGCCCGCCCGTGCGCGGCGCCGTGAGGGCGAGCGCGAGGCGGCTCCGAGGGGCCCGAGACGTCGACGTCGGCTGGCGCCCCGCGCGACTCGGCGCGGGGCTTGAGCGGCTCGCGATCGCCGAGCTGGAGGAACAGCTGGATCGCCAGATCGTAGTCGCAGACAGCGCCGCCGAGATCACCCTCCTCGGCGCGCGCGAAGCCCCGCGCCCTCAGCGCGTCCCCCTCCCCCGCGCGATCCCCCGCGGCCTGGAACAGCGCGAGCGCTTCGTCGTAGTCGCGCACCGCCTGCACGGGGACGCCCTCCCGCAGGCGCAGCGCGCCGCGATCCATGAGCACCTGGGCCTGCCCGAGCGCGTCGCTCATCGACTGGAACAGCGCGAGCGCCTCCTCGTAGTCGCGCCCAGCGCCGGCGTAGTCGTTCCGCCGGAGCAGCAGGTTGCCGCGCTCTCGAAGCGCGTTGCCGCGCGCCTCCGGCGCGGTGCCGTTGAGGCTCGGCGGAGGCGCCCCGCTCGAGCGGGGCCCCCGCACCACCGCCTCACCGAGCACCTCGGCGAGCGATCCGCTCTTCGGCGTGCAGCGCTCGATCGCGCTGTCGAAGGAGCGTTGCGTGGGAGGATCGCCATCCCCCTTCAGCTCGGACTGGACTTCCGGGAGGCGACGCATGTCTGGCGGAACATCATACCGCGCCAGCGGCCCCCTCGTGGAGACATTGCGCGATCAGCGCGAGCGGCTGGTTGTTGCGTCCGGCGCGTCCGGCGCGTCCGGCGCGTCCCGTGCGGCGGTTGCGTAGGTTGCGTCCGGTGCGGCGGCCGCATCCGTTGCGGCGGTTGCGGCGGTTGCGTCCGGTGCCTCGTTCGCATCCGCCGCCTGGGTTGCCTCGGCTGCCGAGGTTGCCGCCATGCGGTGCGGCAGGCGGCCGGTCAGAGGCCCTTGCGCGAGACCAGCACCGCGTCCCGCTCGACCTCGTACATCGCGTGCGTCACGAGCGCCGCGGCCGTGCGCTCGCGCACATGCACGACCCGCAGCTCGGCGTAGGTCTCATCCGGCAGCAGCTCCTCGTCGACGCCGAACTTCAGCTCGTCGACCTGCGCCGGCCGCTCGTCCTGCACCCGCGGCCGGACCGTCGCCAGCTTGCCCGCGCCGCCGAGCTGCTGCACCCAGCGGTCACCCCGCCGCACCGCGAAGAAGCGCTGGCCCTGCTTCACGCCGTCCTTCTCGCCCTTGTCGATGAACACGACCTGGTGCTGCCCGACGAGCTGGTAGGGATAGATGGCCGCGATGATCTTCGCCTCGAGATCCGCCTCGGCGGCCGCCGGCGGCACCACGTCGAAGCGCCGCACCACCGAGCCGACCCTGTCCGTTCGCTCGACCACGTCGAGCGACTCGATGAGCCGCGCGCGCACCATGTGCGTCTTCGGGTTGTAACGATCCACGCGCGCCGTGCCGCGCACCGTCACGAGCTCGCCCTTCACATCCCCGCTCCTCACCTTCTTGATCTCGCGGAAGATCGTCAGCTCCTGGCCGATCGACACATCGTGATCGTCGGCGAGGCGGAGGTAGACGTCGTCGCCCTCGCTGAGGAGCATCTGGTCGTCGGGGCTCGCGACGAGCTCCCCCCACGTGTCCTTCTTCACGTCGTCGACCCAGCCGAGGTCGCGCAGGAAGACCGTCTTCGCCGGCACCCGTCCCCCCCGCCCCAACTGGTTGACGCCGACCCCGATGCTGCCGCGGGTCGGGCCCTCGCTCTGGTCACGGAGCCGGATCCGGTCGCCCGGGTAGATCCAGTGCGGGTTCTGGAGCTGCGGGTTCAGCGCCCAGACCTGCGGCCACGCGTAGGGGTTCGTGTAGTACCTGCCCGAGATGTCCCAGAGCGTGTCGCCGCGCCGCACCGAGTGCGACTCGGGCACGAACTGCCCCTCGACGACGTAGCTCCCGCCCGCGCTGCCCCTCACCGAGGCGGGACCCTCGCTGCGGCGGCCCAGATCGAAGCCGTCCGACGCGCGGGACGTGTCCGTGGTGCCCCGCGAGCTCGAGGGCAGGTGGGCGTTCGGATCGAACCCCGGCTGCGGATAACCCGGCACCACGACCTGCGTCTCGACGGTCGGCTCGGCCTTCGGGAGCTGGACCACGGTGACGCCCGGCCCCTGGCCGGCGCCCTCCTCGCCGCCCTGATCCTGGGCGCGCGCCAGCGGCGGCGCCGCGACGAGCGCCAGGGAGACCGGAACCAGCGTTGCCTTCGCGGGGAACTTCATCGCTTGCGCCTCGACAGGGGTGAGGGTGGCGGGCTCGGCGGCGGCGATCCGCCCGGGGGCTCGTCGATCACGACGCCGTTCGCGGTCGAGCGGAGCACCGGCGGCCGCGCGCCGTCGTCCTCCGGCGCGAGCCGCACCACCTCGAGGTCAGGCCTGTCCGGCTCCTCCGGGGGCACGGCGCGCGCGCCGGCCTCGTCCGGGCGCGCCGCGCCGCGGACGCTGACCCGCGAGCGCTCCAGCGAGCCCACCCGATCCGCGAGCACCGCGTTCTCCGCGCGCACCCGGACGAGCTCCGCGCGCAGCTCGGACAGCTGCAGCGCGACCGCGTCCTGCCCTCCGCCGCAACCGACGTTGAGCGCGGCGAGCGCGAGCCCGATAGCGCCGATGCCCAGGCCAATCCTCATGGGACGCCCAGCCTACCCGCCGCCGCGCCGGCAGGCCAAACGCCCGGCGATCTCCGCACGCCTCGACGCGCTTCCGCGACGGGGCGACGCGCAACGCGCCGCGCCCGCCGCGCCGGGGCGACGCCACGCGCCAGGTGGGCCGCGCGACGTCGCGCGTTACGGAGCGCGCGCAGTTCTGCTAGGGTCCCGCCCCGGGATCCGGGTGCGAGGGGTGAACGTGCGGAAACTGTTCCTGATTTTCCTTGTCGCGGCGGCGTGCGCCGGCGCCGCGTGCGGCGACGACGGCTCCGGCCCCGCGGCGACCGAGTGCTTCGACTACAGCAAGTTCGACGGCACGACCCCCGAGGTGAGCTTCACGACCGAGGTCCTCCCCATCTTCCAGCGGTCCTGCTCGTTCAGCTCGACCTGCCACGGCGCCGAGGCTGGCTCGGCGGGCTTCGCGTACCTCGGCCCGGGGCTGAGCGAGCAGGCCACGCCGGCGCAGATCGACGCGATCGTGGCCCAGAACGTCGGCGTCGCGTCGCGCGCGACGTCGGGGATGCCGAGGATCACGCCCGGCGACCCGGCGAACAGCTTCCTCATGCACAAGCTCGACGACACCCTGCGCTGTGGGGACCTCGAGTGCGCCGCCGACGGCTGCGGGGCCTCGATGCCCTATGGCGGCGACCCCCTGCCCTCGGCGGAGCGCGACGCCATCCGCAGGTGGATCCAGCAAGGGGCCAGGGTCAATTGATCGGACGGCTCTCCGGCCATGTCGTGGAAGAAGGCGACGAGGGCGCGGTCGTGCTCGACGTCAGCGGGGTCGGCTACGAGGTGAGCGTCCCGCTCGGCGCCGTGGGGCGCGCGCGCGGCATCGCCGCGAAGACAAGCTCGGACGCGATCACGCTGTTCGTCCACACCCACGTGCGCGAGGACGCGCTTCTCCTGTACGGCTTCGCGACGCGCGAGGACCGGGCGGCCTTCCGCGTGCTCATCGGCATCTCCAGCATCGGCCCGAAGATCGCGATGGCCATCCTCAGCGCGCTCGGCTCGGGGGAGCTCGCCGCGGTGATCGCCCGCCGGGAGACCGCGCGCCTCACCGCCATCCCCGGCGTCGGCAAGAAGACGGCCGAGCGGCTCGTCCTCGAGCTGAAGGACAAGCTCGTCCATCTCCCCTCGGCCCCGCTCTCCCCCGCGGCCCCGCCGCCCGCGGCCCCCAGCGCCCAGCAGGACCTCCTGCACAGCGCGCTCACCCGCATGGGCTACCGCCCGGCCGAGGCCGAGCGCGCCGTCACCACCCTCGGCGCGCGCGTCGACAGCGCCCCGCTCGGCGACCTCGTGCGCGAGGCGCTCGCGCTCCTGTCCAAGTGAGCCGCCTGCGCCCGACGAGCCGCCGCCCTGCCCGACGGGCCGCGACCGCCCTGCCCGGCGAGCCGCGGCCGCCCTGCCCGACGAGCCGCGGCCGCCTGCGCCCGGCGGGCCGCCGCCCTGCCCGGCGAGCCGCGGTCCCACGCGCGGCATCACCCCGGCGGACGGGCGGGCGGCGGTGCGCTGCCCCCCGCGCGAGGGGCGAAGGAGCGACAGACAGTCGACAGAGGGCGGCCGCGGCGAATATGCTCCCGCCGCCGTTCGCCCTGGGACCCTGTCCGGTCGCTCGTTGTGAGGAGGCCTGGTGATCACCTGCCCGAAGTGCTCCAAGGAAAATCAGGACCATTACAAGTTCTGCCTCGGCTGCGGCGCCGAGCTGCCTCGCGACGTTGCGCCGAAGAAGTTCGCGGCAGGCACCCCGCCGCACGGCGTGCCGGCGGCTTCGCGGGCGAAGGATTACGGCGATGAGCCGACCGCCATCGGCACGGGCGCCCAGAAGGGCCCCGCGGTCGCGCCCCCGCCGCCCGCGCTCGTCGATCCCGCGGCGTTCATCGCCCCGGCCCGCGGGGAGGACACCGGCACGAGCAAGAAGGCCGGAGCGGCCGCGCCCGCGACGCCGTCAGCGGCGGCCGGCGCGGGCACCGTCGTCTGCCCGCAGTGCCAGGAGCCCAACCCGCCGACGAACAAGTTCTGCGCGCTGTGCGGCTTCAAGCTCGTCAAGCCGGCGGGCCAGGCGGCGCAGCCGTCCGCGCCGGTCGTCTCCACGTCGGGCGCCGCGAACGTCGTGCTGACGGCGCTCCGGGCCGACGGCACCGAGGCCGGCTCGTACACCTTGCCCACGAACCCCACGGTGATCGGGCGCGACTCGGGCACGATCTTCGGCGGCGACAGCTACCTCTCCCCGCGCCACGCGGTCTTCTCGATCAAGGGCGGTCGGCTCTTCGTCAAGGACGAGGGCTCGCTGAACGGCGTCTACCGCAGGCTGCGCAGGGACACGCCGGTGCAGCTCGACAACGGCGACGTCTTCCGCATCGGTCAGGAGATCGTCCGGGTCGAGCCGCTCTCTCCGGCGCCCACGACCCCCGACGGCGTCGAGCGGCTCGGCAGCCCCTCGAAGGGGTACGTCGCGCGGCTGGCCCTCATCATCGGGAGGGACGCGACCGGCAACGCGTTCCCGGTCCCCGACACCGGGCTGCACCTCGGGCGCGAGCGCGGCGACATCCTCTTCCCCGAGGACGGCTACGTCTCCGGGCTCCACTGCCAGATCTCGGTCCAGGGCGGCCGGCTGTCCCTCACGGACCTGGGCAGCTCGAACGGCACCTTCCTCCGCGTCCTCGGCGAGACCGAGATCACGAGCGGCGACATCCTGCTCATGGGTCAGCAGCTGTTCCGCATCAACGTCTGAGGGCGCTCCACCTGCGCCCCGAGGGCGCGACCGTCCCCCTCGCACAACCCGACGCCCCGTCGTACGCTCAGCCCCCCTGAGGCACTCGCCATGGAAATGGTCCGCACCATCCGCGTGGTCGCCGCCGTGATTGAACAGGACGGTCGGTACCTCATCACCCAGCGCCGCCCGACCGCCGTGCTGCCAATGCTCTGGGAGTTCCCCGGGGGACGCGTGGAGGAGACCGAGACCGACGCGGCCGCGCTGAAGCGCGAGGTCCGCCACCGGCTCGGCGTCGAGATCGAGGTGGGCCAGCTGATCTCGTTCGTGAGCCACCCGTACGAGCGCTACGTCGTCGACCTGTACCTCTACGAGTGCCACATCAAGAGCGGCGAGCTCGCCTCGCTGGCCGTGAACGCGTTCCGGTGGGTCACGAGCGCCGAGTTCGATCGCTACCCGTTCACGCCGGCGGACGAGGCCAGCATGAACAAGCTCCTCGGCATGAGCTGATACGCCCGCGCCGGGGTCCTCGGGCCCCGGGGCGCCTGCCTCACAGGCGCGGAGAGCGCCGCAGCAACGCGAGGAACATCGGCCCGCCGAGCACCGCGGTCACCGCGCCCACGGGCGGCTCCGTGCCGAGCCACCGGAACAGGAGCCGCGCGAGGAGGTCGCACGTGGCGAGCAGGACCGCGCCGGCCACGAGCGACAGCGGCAGGAGCCGCCGGTGATCCGCGCCGCAGAGCCGGCGGACCGCGTGCGGGACGATGAGCCCGACGAAGCCGATCAGGCCGGTGCGGCTGACGATCGCGCCGACCACGCACGAGGACGCGAGGAAGACTCGGCGCTCGACGGCGCGGACGTCGACGCCGAGGGTCCCGGCCGACTCGTCGCCGAGCGAGAGGAGGTTCAGGCGCGCGGCGTCGGCGAGGAGCACGGCGCAGCCCGCGGTGACGTACGCGGTGACGCCGAGGAGGGCCGGGGTCGTGGGCAGCTCGACGAAGCCGATGAGCCACCGGAGCAGCTGCTGGGCGCGCGAGGGAGGGACGACCGTCTTGAGGAAGGAGATGAGGCCGGCCGAGATGGAGTTCACGATGACGCCGGCGAGGAGCATCGAGGCGCCGGAGGTGCCCTCGGCCGCGCCGCGCGCGATGGCGTAGACGAGCAGCGTCGCGACGAGGCCGCCGGCGAGCGCCGCCGCGGGCAGGAGCGTGGCGCCGAGGACGCTCGCCGAGCCGACGCCCAGCGCGATCGCGACCGCGGCGCCGAGCGCGGAGCCGCCGGAGACGCCGAGCACATACGGCTCGGCGAGCGGGTTCCTGAGCAGCGCCTGGAACGCGGCGCCCACGGCCGCGAGGCCGGCGCCGGAGACGGCCGCGAGGATCACGCGCGGCAGGCGCACGTCGACGAGCAGGGTCCGGTCGAGGCCGGGCCCGGCGACGGCGCGCTCGATCGAGACGGGCTCGGCGCCGAAGAGGACGGCGAGGAGGAGCGCGACGATGAGCGCCGCGGGCGCCGCGGCGAGGGCGAGCGCGCGGCGAGGGGCGCGGCCAACCACGGGCGACGTCAATCCTTGCCGCCCCCGCCGCCGCCTGCGGCGGGCGGGGCGTGCCCGCCGCCGCGCTCCGCGTTCCGCTCGTAGATCAGGCGCAGCCCGGTGAGCGTCAGGTCGTCGTCGACCCCCTCGATGGTCTCGGTCTGCGGCGCGATGAGCCGCGCCAGGCCGCCCGTGGCGATGACGCGGCACGGGTAGCCGAGCTCCCGCCGGAGGCGGCCCACGAGCCCGTCGACGAGCCCCGCGTAGCCGTACACGATGCCCGACTGCATCGAGTGGACGGGGTTGCGGCCGACGACCCGGGGCGGGAGGGCGATCTCCACGCGGGACAGCCGCGCGGCGCGGGAGAAGAGCGCCTCGGCGCTGATCTGGATGCCCGGCGCGATGACGCCGCCGAGGTACTCGCCCTTCGGGGTCACGCAGTCGAACGTCGTCGCCGTGCCGAAATCGACGACGATGACGCCGGCGGCGGCGTGATCGCCCCGGTCGGGATCGGCCGCGAGCGCTCGCGCCGGCGCGGCGCGGGGCTCGGGCCGCCGCCTCACCCACTCGTGCGCCGCGACCGCGTTGACGATCCGGTCGGCGCCGACCTCGCGCGGGTTCTCGTAGAGGATGGCCATGCCGGTCTTGATGCCGGGCCCGACGACGAGCGGCTCGATCCCGAACGCGCGCTCGACGAGCCCCACCATCGTGTCGGTCAGCGTGGGCACGACGCTCGCGACGATCGCGCTGTCGATGCGGGCGAGGTCGACGCGGCGGAGGTCGAGCATCTGCCGGACGAGCACGGCGTACTCGTCCGCGGTGCGGGAGCGCGCGCTCTCGCAGCGGAGGTGGTGCTGGAGCATCTCGCCCTCCAGCACCCCGAAGCTGATGTTGGTGTTCCCGACGTCGATGGCGAGCAGCATGCTGGCCCGACTCTAGCGCCGCGCCCCCCGGATCCCGCCACGATTTCGGACGCGAGAGCGGCGGCGACGCGCGGCGCGGCCGGCCTTCAGCGCTTGCGCGCCAGCGTCACCCCGTCGCGCACGGTGAGCATGACCTTCTCGACCCGGGGATCGCGGTAGACGAGGTCGTTGAAGGCCGCGAGGGCGCGGCCGTCCGCGCTCTCGGGGGCGAGGACCTCGCCGCTCCAGAGGGTGTTGTCGGCGACGATCAGCCCGCCGCGGCGGAGGCGCGGGAGGGCCTCCTCGTAGTAGGCCGGATACCGCTCCTTGTCGGCGTCGATGAACACGAGATCGAAGGCCGGGCTCGCCGGCATGGCGCGCAGGGTGGCGAGCGCGTCGCCGAGCGCGATCCGGATCTTCCCGCCGTGCTCGCTGCGATCGAAGAACGACCGGGCGATGCGGGCCACGTCGGGATCGCGATCGCACGTGATGAGCTCGCCGTCCGGCGGGAGCGCCTCGGCCATGCTGAGCGCCGAGTAGCCCGTGAACGTCCCGATCTCGAGCACGCGGCGCGCCTGCATGAGCGCGACCAGCATCCTGAGCAGGGAGCCTTCGACGCGCCCGACCTGCATGACCGCCCTCGGCTCATGGGCGTGGGTGAACTCGCGCAGCTCGTCGAGGAGCGCGGGAGGCGGCTCGGAGTGGTCGTGAACGTAGCGATCCAGCTCTGGATTGACGATGGCGATCATGGCGAGGTTCCTCGGCCAGGCACCGTAGCACCGGTGCGCGCCGGTTCCTCACCCCACCTTGAGCCGCCGGCGGCCTTCGCGGTAGCGTCGACCATGGCCTTTTCTTCCTGGAAGACGTGCGCTGCAGCGGCGTTCCTCGCGGCGGCTTGCAGCTCGACGGGCGGGAGCCCCGGGACGGGCGGCGCCGGCGGCACCGGCATGGGCGGCGCCGGCACGGGCGGCGCCGGCGCGGGCGGCTCTGGCGCGGGCGGCTCCGGCGGCGCCGGCGCTGGCGGGGGGGCGAGCTCCACGACCACCGGCGGCGGTGCGGGGGGAGAGGCTGTCTACGACTGCGCGTCGCTCGGCGATCCGTGCACGACCTGCCTCGCCCTGCGCTGTCAGGAGAGCTATTGCGCGTGCCAGCGGAGCGCCGAGTGCGCCGCGCTTGGCAACTGCCTCCTCGGCTGCGCGGTGGGGGACGAGCCCTGCGGGCAGGTGTGCTTGACGGCGCACCGGGCGGGCATCTCGGGCATCTTCCTCGAGGGCGGCTGCGCGTTCGAGCTGTGCGGCGTGCAGTGTCCGTCGCGCGCCCCGCTGTCCGCCTGCGCGACGTGCCGGCACACGGGGTGCGCCGCCGAGATGAACGCGTGCGTCGCCGACCCGTCGTGCAGGGCGCTGCTCGCGTGCGTCGACGCGTGCGGCGCGGACGACGAGGCTTGCCGAAGCCAGTGCGCGGTGGATAACGAGGGCGGCATGCGGGCCGCCGGGCCTGTCTTCGCTTGCGAAGGGGCGCAGTGCGGGACCGATTGCGAGTGACGGGCGAGCCGCCGCGCGCGGGATTGCCGCGCGGCGCCGCGGGGGTCGACGCCCCGGGTGAACGGGCATACGATGCCGCCGTGGCCTTCCTCGGATTTCGCGAGCTCGAGCGGGACGTGTACATGGTCGTCCACTACGACCCCGCTCAGCACCTCGTGTTCATCAAGCGATATTCGCGGAACTATCCGAGCATCGCGGAGCTCGAGCAGAGCTTCCAGCGCATCGATCGGGCGCTCGGTGCGATTGCCAGGCATCGCACCGTCCTGCTCGTCGACGCCCGGGATGCACCGCTGCGCAACGACGACGGGTTCGAGGGAGCGTTCCTGCAATGCCACACGCAGCTGACGCAAGCTTTCAAGAAGACCGCGGTCATCCTGAGGAGCGCCACCGGCGTGCTCCAGCTAGGCCGGCTTTCGAAGGGCTATGTGAAGCCGATGGGCATCTTCACCCGCCCCGATGACGCGCTCCTCCACCTAGGCGTCCACGTCGACCTGAAGCAGCTGACCGACCCCTAAATCCCCCCGCCTCTCCCCTTCCCTCTCCCCTTCCCTCTCCCCTTCCCTCTCCCCTTCCCTCTCCCCTTCCCTCTCCCTCTCCCTCTCCCCTTCCCTCTCCCTCTCCCTCCCGGAGCGGGGCTCACCCGCACAGGAGACGGGCCCAGATCGGCGTTTTCGGCGCGGAGGCGTACTCTTGTACGCCGAGCACCGAAAACGCCGAGATGGGCCCGTATCCGAAGCGGGTGAGCCCCTCAGGAGAGGGGTTTGCCGCCGGTTACTCCTAGGACCTCGCCGTTGACGTAGCTCGCCTCGTTCGAGGCGAGGAACACGAACGCCGGGGCGAGCTCGGCCGGCTGCGCCGGGCGCTCCATGGGGTAATTCTTACCGAAGCTGGCCACCTTCTCCTTGTCGAACGACTGCTGGATGAGCGGCGTCCACACCGGTCCAGGCGCCACGGCGTTGACGCGGATGCCGCGCTCGATGAGCTCCTTCGCCAGCCCCTTGCTGAAGGTGACGATCGCCCCCTTCGTGGACGCATAGTCGAGGATATCCGGGCTCGGCTGGTACGCCTGGATCGAAGCGACGTTGATGATCGAGCCGCCTTCCTTCATGTGCGGCAGCGCGTACCGGGTCATGTGGAACATGGCCAGGATGTTGACGCGGAAGGTGCGCTCGAGGCGCGCGGCGTCGAGGTCCTCGAACCGATCGGCGGCCTTGCCCTGCTCTGCCGCATTGTTCACAAGGACATCGATTCGGCCGAACTTGCGCGCCGTCTCCTCGACGACCTTCCGGCAATGGGCCTCGTCGGCCAGATCGCCGGGGATGATGAGCGCCTCGCGCCCCGCTTCCCTGACGACCCGCGCCGTCTCCTTCGCGTCCTCGTGCTCGTTCAGGTAAGCGATCGCCACGTGGGCCCCCTCGCGGGCGAACGCGAGCGCGACGGCGCGGCCGATCCCGCTGTCCCCTCCGGTGATCAGCGCGATGCGGTCCTTCAGCCGGCCAAGCCCCTTGTACGACGATTCGCCGTAATCGGGCCTCGGCTCCATCTTGGCCTCGATTCCGGGACGCTCCTGTGTCTTGCCCTCGAAAGGCGGCTTCGGGCCGGCGCCTTTCGGATCCGTTGTCGGTCCAGTGTTCTGCATAACGTCCTCCTGACGGTGTGCTGTGGTGAGAGGCCGAACGCGCTCCCAACGAACCCTGGCCATAAGGGCGGCAGCGCAGTCCGGCCATCGGTGGCAGCCTGCTCTCCGGATCGGAGCTCCCCCTACACCGGAGCGGCGAGCGGCGCGCTGGATCCTCGCCGGGCGCTCGCGAGCGGCGACGGCGCCAGGCCTCGATGATGGACGAGCCCGGCGTGTTCGTGCAGATGACGCGGCGCCCCGCTTGCGTGGTCTCGACGCGACCTGTCACATCAAGGCTTGACAGGCGACAGCTGGTCCGGTGTCTTCACCCTGCGTTGTCCCGCGGGGTGCCGCAGGTAAAGACGCGGAGGAGAACCGGTGGTGATAAAACACATCGACGAGAGCCGTCTGGAGTCAGATCTCGAATATCGGTTCGGGTATCTCATCGAGTTTGTCGGCTTCGGCGAGGCGGACATCGCGGCGATCCACGGGGCCGCGCCGCACCTCGCCCCGCGGGTCGAGGCGCTCGTCGACGCGGTGTACGAGAAGCTGTTCCTCTACGACGCCACGAAGCGCCATTTCGTGCCGAAGCAGCACGGCTACGAGGGGGCGCTCCCGGCCGACCTGGCGTCGCTCACGCTGGACCACGAGCAGATCAAGTTCCGCAAGAAGCACCTCTCAACCTACCTCGTCCGACTCGTGACCCACCCGTACGATCTGAAGATGGTCGCCTACCTCGACATGGTGGGGAAGATCCACACAGCGAAGGCCGGCAACCCTGACGTCGTCGTCCCGCTCGTGCAGATGAACGCGCTCATGGGCTTCGTGTCGGACGCCCTGCTCCAGACCATCCTGTCGCTGGGCCTGGATCGGGAAACGGAGGTGCGCACCCTCCGCGCGTTCAACAAGCTGCTCTGGCTCCAGAACGACCTCCTCGTGCGCCACCATCTCTCGACGGCTTGATCCCCGTCGCCCGCCGGGACGGGCCGCAGCGGCGGCGGCGGTCGGCGCCCCGGAGGGCGACGACGCGTCGAGCGGACAGCCCGTTGCGCAGTTACGCAATCGATTGCGCAAGCGCACAACGACGCGCGCCGCGCCGACGTGCCCGGCGCGCGGCGCGTCGGCGGGGCCGGCCGGGGATCGCCGGGATCGGCCCGGAATCGCCGGGATCGGCCCGCGATCACCGGGATCGGTCGGGGCTCGCCGGGAAGATGAGGCCGGCACATGCGGTGCTAGGCGCCCGGCCACAATGAACCGAAGCTTCGGGGAGATCGCGCTTCTCGTGGGGCTGTCCGTCCTGCCGACGATCACCGGCTGCAGCGACGAGCCATCCGAGGAGGAGCGCCGGTTCGCCCGGCTCACCGCGCGGGCCGAGCAGGTGCGCGAGCTGTCGTTCCGGCGCGCCGTGCCGGTCACCACGATCACGCGAGACGAGTTCGAGGCGGACCAGGAGGCGGCCGCCGCCGCCGCCGAGGAGGCCGATCTCGCCGAGATGACCGCGACGTACGGCCGGCTCGGCTACTTCGCGGTCGATGCGGACCTGCGGGAGACGCTCGCGCGCTCGAGCGACTGGGCCGCTGCCTGGTACGCTCCCGAGACCGAGGGCATCGTGCTCATCGGCGAGGTGGACGACACCGTCCTCGTTCACGAATTCGTACACGGGCTTCAGGATCAGCATTTCGACCTGGCGCCGGGCCAGGACGACGCGCTGACGAGCGACGCGTTCCTCGCGCGGCGGGCGGTCACCGAGGGCGACGCCACGCTCGCCGAGGGGCGCTTCATCATGCAAGAGCGCCAGGACGCCGATCTGCACCTCGTGGACTGGGGCCCGCTCCTCTCCTCGGTGCACGCGCGCCGGGAGGAGCTCCTCGCCGGGAGCGAGCTCCCCCTCTTGTTCATGGCGTATCCATCGTTCGCGTACAGCTTCGGGCTCGAGTACTGCGCCCACAACCTGACCGGCGCGAGCGCGGCGTCGCCCTTCATCGACAGGCTCCCCCCGTTCGACTGGTCGCGCGAGGACGCGCTCTTCACGACGCGGGTGCCCGCGAGCACCCAGCAGATCCTCACGCTCGACGCCCAGGACCCCGAGGTCGGCGTCGGCCTGGACGAGATCCCCGCCGCGCTCGACGAGCGGATCGAGCGGCTCGACTGGGACACCCTCGGCGAGTGGCTCACGTACCTGCTGCTGCGCCCGCTCGACGGCGCGCCCGAGCTCGGCGACATGCGCGCGCTGGCCGCGGCCTGGGACGGCGATCGCGCGTTGTTCGTTCGCGATCGGAAGACGGACGACCTCGGTACGGCGTGGGCGTCGGCGTGGGACGACGCCAGAGCCGCGGCGGGCATCGAGGCCGCGCTGTGGCAGCTCTACGGCGGCGCGCCGATCGACGGCGAGGAGCCGCGGCTCGGGCGGGCCGACGACGGCGAGCTCATCTGGATCGAGCGGAGGGAAGATCGCGTGGTCGCCCTCAAGAACGTCGATGAGGCGCTCATGCCCTCGCTCGCCGAGGCCGCCTTCCCCTCCGGGATCCGGCCGATGCGGCTCGCGATCCGGACGCGCCCGTCGCTCGCGGCACGGCTCTCGCGGCGCCTGCCCGGGCGGCACCCGTGACGCAGCGACGGCGCGCAGACGAAGCGCTCCCGCCCCCGGGCCATCGGCCTGGAAGCGGGAGCTCTCACGGGCGGCGCGACGCGCGCTGACCGCTCCTCGACGAACCGCGCTCGCCGCGCGGCGCTCTCATATGCACAGCGAGTCGCAGTCGTGGTCTTCCTCGCACGCCGAGACGCAATCGCCGTCGTCGTCACACGCCGAGATGCAATCGTCTCGATCGGTCGAACAGGCCGTGATGCAGTCGTCCCCGCCTTTGTCCTTGTCGTCGTCCGCGTCGACGAAACAGCCCGTCGCCAGGGGAATCGTGGAAACCAGAAGCACTGCAAACACCTTGCGCATCATGGGTTGTCCTCCTTCGTGGTGTACTGTCCGCATGCGATGCAGGGGACATCGACCACTCAAGCAGGGGACGTACCAATCGCGCTTCTGACGTGATTCACCTGCTGGCCCGCAGGCTCTGGAGAGCCGTTATGCCGCGCGGGCCGAGCTCAGCGCCGGAGCTCCGGTCACCCGAGCGCCGCGGCCGACGGACGCGCGGGGTCCCGCGAGAAGGCAAATCGCCACAGCGGCGCGCGCCATGGCCGCGCTCGGCGCCTTCGAACCCGGGATTTCCCGCGCCGCGCGCGTCGGGCGTGCGCAACGTGCGAAAGCGGAGCGCTGGGCCAAAGTGTCACACCCGCCTCGACCGTGGGCACCGGACCTCCGTCCCAGGCAAGCCCCCGGCCTCCCGCCCGGGTCAAGGCCGCTCCCGGAGCGCCTCTCCTGTACAGGACGTCACGTGGCCGCGCTGGGTCTCACCGGAGCGCGGCCCCGCGGCTCACTCGTCCTCGGGCTTCCGCGGCTTGGGCGGCGGCCGGTCCACGGCGTAGCGCCGCAGGTCCAGCGTGCAGGGCGCGTCCCCGTGGGCGAACGCCGGCTTCGCCTCCACCGGCCACGGCGTCTGCCCCTCGATCGTGAACCGCTGCGCGCGCCGCGCCGCCGCCTCGAACCGCGTGAGCGGCGGGGTGTCGAAGGCGCGCCCCTCCGGGTGCCACACATGGTAGGCGCACGCGCCGATCGAGCGCTTGCCCCACGTGTCCAGGATGTCGATGTGGACCGGGTGGTGGATCCCGAGGTGCGCGTGCAGGCTGTGCGGCGGCGCCCAGGCGCGGAACCGCACGCCGCCCACGTGCTCGCCCGCCGTCCCCGTCGGGCGGAGCGGCAGCACATGGCCGTTCACGAGCACCGTGTGGCGCTCCGGCGTGAGCCCCTGGACGCGCACCTCGATGCGCTCCATCGACGAGTCGACGTAGCGCGACGTGCCCGTCGTCGTCAGCTCCTCGCCGAGCACGTGCCACGGCTCGATCGCGTTGCGCACCTCGAGCACCACGTCGCCAGCGTGCAGCGTGCCCACCACCGGGCAGCGCAGCTCGATGAACGGCCGGTACGCGTCCGCGGGCAGCGCGAGCCCGCGCTGCTTCAGGTGATCGAGCACGTCCTCGAAGTCGCGCCACAGGTAGTACGGCAGGAGGAAGCGGTCGTGCAGCGCCTGGCCCCAGCGCACGAGCCGGCCCGAGTACGGCTCCTCGGCGAACGAGGCGAGGAGCGTGCGGATGAGGAGCGCCTGCGCCACCGCCATGCGGAAGTGCGGCGGCATCTCGAAGGCGCGCAGCTCGATGAGCCCCTGCCGGCCGTGCGCCGTCTGCGGATCGAACAGCTTGTCGATGCTCACCTCGGCGCGGTGCGTGTTGCCCGTCATGTCCACGAGCAGGTGGCGGAACAGGAGGTCCGAGAGCCACGGCGGCTCGCTCTGCCGGCGCTCGAACGCGCGCGAGAGCGCGATCTCCAGCTCGTAGAGGTTCTCGTGGCGCGCCTCGTCCACGCGCGGCGCCTGCGACGTCGGGCCGACGAAGAGGCCGGCGAACATGTACGAGAGCGACGGGTGGTGCTGGTTGAACGTGAGCAGGCTGGCCAGGAGATCCGGCCGGCGCAGGAAGGGGCTCGAGAGCGGCGTCGGGCCGCCGAACGTGAGGTGATGGCCGCCCCCGCTCCCCGCCATGCGCCCGTCGATCAGGTACTTCTCGCAGTGCAGCCCGCTGTGGAGCGACGCGTCGAACACCGTCTCCAGGAGCGACGCGTACGCGCGCACCCCGTCGGAGGGCGGCAGGTTCACCTCGAGCACGCCCGGGTCCGGCGTCACCGAGAAGCGGAGCACGTCCGTGCCGGGCGGGGGCGGGTAGCCCTCGAGCAGCACGTCGATGCCCGTCGCCTTCCGGGTCGCGTCGATCGCCGCGATGAGCTCGAAGAAGTCGGCCGGCGAGAGGAGCGGCGGCAGGAAGACGTGGACGGTGCCGTCGCGCGTCTCGACGCAGAGCGCCGTGCGGACGCCGTAGCCCGATCGCCCTGCAGCCGGCGCGGCGCGCTGGGCGTGGTGTACAGCGCGCTCGCCGTCGTGGGCGTGCCGCTGCGCTGCGCGCGCGCGCGCCGTCTCGGCGTGCTCCGGGTCGCCGTCGCCCTCGAGGAGCTCGACGCGGCGCTGCCTCTCTTCCTCCTCGTCGGCCTCGGGCTCGCCGCGCCGCGGGTCCTGCGGCGACACGAGCTCCTCGATCGGCGGCGGAGGGGCCACCGCGACGAGCGAGCGGAGCGGGAGGCGCAGGCCGATGGAGCTGTCGCCCGGGAGCAGGAAGAGGTGCCCGCGCCGGAAGCCCCAGCGCTCGCTGATCCACGTCCCCCACTGGCGCGCGAGGGGCAGCACGAAGCCGGCCTCCCGCCCGAGCCCGCGATCGAGCACCCGCGCGAGGCGCCGCCGCTCCTCCGGGTCGTCGAGATCCGCCTTGAGCGGGTCGACGTCGGTGGGCAGGCTCGCCTCGTCCTGGAGGTGGCGCCAGGGGTCCTCGAGGGCCGGCAGCAGGAAGTCGGCCACCCCGAGCCGCGTCGCGAGCGCCTCGGCGAACTGCCGCGAGAGCTCCACGCCGCGCCCCCGCGACGCGCTCGTCGCCGGATCGGCGTGGCGCGCCTGGGACATCTCGGTCCAGATCGGGGCGCCGTCGCGCCGGCCGATGATCTCGAGCGCCCAGCGGGGCAGGCTCTCGCCGGGGTAGTGCTTGCCGGCGCGGAGCAGCAGGACGCCGCCCGGCGTGATCCGGCGCCGGAGCTCGTGCGCGAGCCGGAGCCCTTGCGCCCATTTCGTCGGGCCGAGCGCGCCCTCGCGCCACTCGGGCGCGTCCGGGTACTCGCGCGAGTTGAAGGTCGGCTCGCCGCCCATGGTCAGCGAGAGGCCCGCGGCGGCGAGCCGCGCGTCCGCGCGATCGGCCACGGACAGCAGCTCCTGCCACACGGGCTCCTCGTAGGGCGTGGTGGGCCGCGGCTCGTGGCCGAGCCGCCCGACCTTCATCTCGAAGGTCACGTCGGTCGCGCGCGTGTCGCTCGTGCCCTCGACCGGCGCCGCGAGCGCGGGCGAGGCGGTGCAGGCGAGGGGGATGTGGCCTTCGCCGCAGAGCAGGCCGCTCGTCGCGTCGAGGCCGATCCAGCCTGCGCCGGGGAGGAAGACCTCGGCCCACGCGTGCAGGTCGACGACGTCGCGGCTCACGCCGCGCGGCTGGTCGGGGATCATCCCCTCGTCCGTGAGCTGCACGAGGTAGCCGCTCACGAAGCGCGCGGCGAGCCCGCGCGACCGGAGCGCCGCGATGAGCAGCACCGCCGAGTCGCGGCAGCTGCCGCGCCCGTGCGCGAGCGTCTCCTCCGGCGTCCAGATGCCGGCCTCCTCGCGGATGACGTACTTGATGCGCCGGTTCACGGCGGTGTTCAGCGCGACGAGGAGCGACACGGTGTGGCCCTTCGAGGGCAGCCCGGCGAGGAACTCGTCGAGCAGCGGGCCGCGGGCGAACGAGGGGTCGGCGCTGTCGAGGAAGGGGGCCAGGTCCTGCTTGAGCTCGGCGGGATACGCGAACGGGACGTTCTCCGCGCGCTCGTCGAGGAAGAAGTCGAACGGGTTCACGGGGCGCACGCTGACCGCGAGCTCGACAAGGATGTCGAAGTGCGGGACGCGCTCGCCCGCGGGCAGGAGCACCCGCGCGACGTGGTTGCCGTACGGATCCTGCTGCCAGTGCGCCGAGATCTGCGGATCGATCTTCAGGCTGTACGACTCGATCTTCGCCTTCGCGTGCGTCGCGGGCCGCAGCCGGATGAGCTGCGGGCCGAGCGAGGCGGGGCGGGGATAGCTGTAACGGGTCCGGTGCTGGATGAGCAGGCGCACGGTGGTTTGTCTCCGGGGGTGGCTCTATCCAACCAGAAGTGCCCCCGTTCCGTCTCGGCTTACCTGACGCGATGGCAACGCGACGCGCGATGGTTTCCAGGATGATTCGGCCAGGGATCGACGGCGTGGCGGGGCGTGGACGAGAGCGTGCCGCGGCGTCTTTTGGCGAGGCGCGAGGCGCGAGGCGCGAGGCGCGAGGCTGTGGCGGCGCGGCGGCGAGGCGGCGCGGCGTCACGAGCGTGCGACGAGGCGACCGTACGACGAGGCGACCGCGCGACGGAGCGACCGTGCGACGGAGCGACCGCGCGGCGTCGCGAGCGTGCGACGAGACGACCGTGCGGTGTCGCGAAAACCCTGTGTTGCGGCGCCTTTGGCGTCGCTCTGCCCGCCGCGCCGCGCAGCGCCCCGACGCGGGCGCCGCCCGCGCTTGCCGTCCGAGGGCGAAGCGGTGATCATCGCCCGCCGTGTCGGATTCCGAGACGAAACAGCCCTCGCTGCCCCCGGTCGAACCGGGGACCGTGCTCGCCGGCAAGTACCGCGTGGAGCGGATCATCGGCCAGGGGGGCATGGGCGTGGTCGTCGAGGCGCGGCACATCGTGCTCGACGAGCGGGTCGCCCTGAAGTTCCTGCTCCCCGAGTTCACCCGGCACCCGGAGGGGTCGGCCCGCTTCCTCCGCGAAGCGAAGGCCGGCATGCGGGTCAAGAGCGAGCACGTCGCCCGTGTTTCGGACGTCGGAACGCTCGAGAACGGCGCGCCCTACATGGTCATGGAGTTCCTGGTCGGGAGCGACCTGGCGCGCCTGCTCCGGGACCAAGGCGTGCTCGGCATCGAGGACGCGATCGATTACATCGCGCAGGGCAGCGAGGCGATCGTCGAGGCCCACGGGCTCGGCATCGTCCACCGCGATCTCAAGCCGGCGAACCTGTTCCTGACGACGCGCGTCGACGGCTCGCCGCTCGTCAAGGTGCTCGACTTCGGCATCTCCAAGATGGCGACCGGCGCGGTCGACGTCCTGACGGGCACGGACGCGGCGCTGGGCTCGGCCCTGTACATGTCGCCGGAGCAGATGCGGCAGACGCGCTCGGTGGATCACCGGACGGACATCTATGCGCTCGGCGTCTCGCTCTACGAGCTGCTCGCCGGAAGGCAGCCGTACTACGCGGAGACGCTGCCGCAGCTCTGCGCGGAGGTGCTGACGGGCACGCCGGTGCCGCTGCGGACCATCCGCCCCGACGTGCCCGACGCGCTCGCGGCGGTGCTCGAGAAGGCGTACGCCCGCGAGCGCGAGCAGCGGCACGCGTCGGTCGCCGAGCTCATCGTGTCGCTCGCGCCGTTCGCGCCCGCGCGCACGTACCCGACGCTGGCCCGGATCGCGCGCATGGGCGGCCTGTCGCTGCACGCCGCGATCCCCGGCGGGCACCGAGCGTCGCAGCCGTCGTTCCCCGCCGCGGACGCGAGGCTCCCCGGGCCGGTCGCACGCGACCCGTCGTGGCCGGTGCTCGCCTCGTTTCCTGCCGGGCAGAGCGACCCCGCGCTGCCGCGCCCGCCGACGCCGCTCCCCCACGGGACGCCGTTCTCGCAGGTGCCGTCGCCCGTCGCGCACGCCGCGACGCCTTACCCGCACCCGCCGTCGCCGTTTTCGCAGGCCCCGTCGCCGGGCGGGGGCGCGCAGGTCGTCGGCGCGCCGCACTCGGGCGAGGGCGGCAGGACGAGCCCGATCCCGCCGAACGGCTTCCATTCGCCCACGCCTCAGCAGCAGATCGTCCCCGGTCCATACAGCGCGCCGATGAGCTCGCGCGCCGCCGCGACGTTCGCGTCGTCGACCCACCTCGGGATCACCTCGGACGGGCGCCGGATGCATGGGCTACAGGTCTCCCCTTCCGCGATCCTCGCGCTCGCGCTCATCGCGGCGACGCTCGTCCTGGGGCTCATCGTCGGCAGCGTGTACGTGCTCCGCCGTGGCAGCGCCGATGGGACGGAGGGCGCGGGCGCGGTGACGACGGTCGCCGCGAGCGCGACGGAGACCGCCGCGCCGGCGCCGGCGCCGACCGCCGAGCGGCCTGCGCCCACCGCCGAGACGACGATCTCTGACGGACCGACGATCCGGCCGACAGGGGCGGCGACCGACGCAGCGACGGCCGACACCGCGGCGGCGAGCGCTGCGGCGGCGGCGAGCGCTGCGGCGGCGGCGAGCGCCACGACGGCCGCGAGCGCTGCATCTGCGGCCGCGAGCTCCCCCGCGGTGTCCCCGAGGACGGCGCCCACCGCCGCCCGTGGCGCTGCGCCCGGGGGACGCACGACGCCGGCCACCCGCCCATCGCAACATCCGGCGACGCAGCGTCCTCCGCAGGGCATCGACCTGAACGACCCGCACTGACCGAACGACCCGCACCGAGCCCACCGCCATGATCCTCTCGATGTTCCATGCCCCCCGCGCGCTCCGTCGCGCCCGCCTCGCCCTCGCCTCGGTCGTGCTCGCCTCGACGGCCCTGCTCGCGCCCGCGGGAGCTGCCGCGCAGGGCGCGAGCGGCGATCCGACGCTCGCCCAGACGTTGTTCGAGGAGGGGCGCCGCTTGATGGAGGCGAAGTCGTACGCGCAGGCGTGCCCCAAGCTGGCCGAGAGCCAGCGCCTGCGGCCCGGCACGGGGACGCTGCTCAACCTGGCTCTGTGCAACGAGGGGCTCGGCAAGACGGCGACGGCGTGGGGGCAGTTCAAGGAGGCGCTCTTCGCCTCGAAGAAGGAGGGCAACGCCGCGCGCGAGGCGTTCGCGCAGGAGCACATCGACGCGCTGGAGCCGAGGCTCTCGAAGATCCAGCTCGACGCGGAGAACACGCCCGGCCTGCTGGTCCGCATCGACAGCAACGACATCCCTGCCGCCGCGCTCGGCACGCCGATCCCGATCGATCCTGGGGCGCACGAGGTCGAGGCGACGGCGAGCGGCTACTCGGTCTGGTCGACGACCGTCCAGGTCGGCGAGAGCGCCGATCTGAAGACGATCGCCGTCCCGAAGCTCCTGCCCGCGCCTGCCGCGAGCAAGCCCGCCGGGCCACAGTTGCCAGCGCCCGGCGGCGCCGTCGGCGACCGCAGCGGCGGCAGGGGCCTGCAGACCGCGGGCTACGTGATCGGGGGCGCCGGCGTGGCGGTGCTCGGCGTCGGCGCCGTGTTCGGCATCCTCGCCGCGGGGCAGGCGAGCGACGCGGAAAAGGACGAGGCGCTCTGTCCGGAGAAGCGGTGTACGCCGGAAGGTCGCGACGAGATCGACGCGGCGGAAACAAAGGCGCTCGTGTCCACGATCGGCGTCGGCGTGGGCGTGGCCGCGCTCGCCGCGGGGGCGATCCTCGTGTTGACCTCGGGCCCATCCAGGACGGCGAGCGCGAGCGCCGCGGCGGCACGGCAGGGCTCGCCAGGGCGGGTGCAAGCGCGCATCGTGCCGCTCATCGGCCCGCAAGGCGGCGGGGTCGGGGTGCTCGGCGCGTTCTAGTACTACAGCCGCACGTCGGTGAGCGCCGAACGAGCTGGGCTCCACCGGTGTGCGGACAAGCCAAGCGTCACGAGCGCCCGCCCGCCCAACGAGATCCGCGGAGATTCCGCGACGTGCGGCTGTAGTACTAGAGCGCCGAGCACGTTGGAGTCCCGAGGAAATCAACAGAAGGGAAGAGCAACCGCAAGGGCGCAAGGGGCGCAAGGGAAGGCAAGAAAATATCTCGTCTCTGGTCCCTCGCGCCCCTTGCGCCCTTGCGGTTGCTCTCTTTCCCGCATTCCTTGCCCTTGGTGCTCGCTTCCCGGCAGATCGGTCGGGCCTAGCAACCCATTAAATTCAGGCAACTTTCAACCTGTTCGGTGCTCTAGCGACGGGGCACTACCGGCGCGCTGGCGCCGGGACAAGGCAGACGCCGGTCGGCCGTGGGACCGGAGCGCCAGGGGCCCATAGCGGATGCGCTGGGCCCCGTGACGGTCACTTACGCGTCAATCAGGGCGCGCCCTCACGTGACATCTGCGCCGGCGAGCGCTCGCTTTGTGTCGATGGATGACGCCGGTCCGGTATCACAGCCCTCCCCTGCCTCCCGGCTCCGCAGCTGCAAGCGCGACGTGCTCGATCGCTGGACGCGCCGGGTGCTCGACGATCCCAGAGCGCCGACGCCGCGGCGGGACGAGCGTCCGGTGCTCGTCGACGCGGTGCCGGCGCTCCTCGAGCACCTCATCGAGGCGCTCGCGGCGAGCCGGCGCGCCGGCGAGGAAGCGGCGCTCCGCGGCGCCTACGAGCGGGTCGAGGACCACGCGCGCCGCTGCGTCACGCAGGGCCACTGCATCGAGGCGGCGCTGCGGGAGCTGTCGCACCTCCGGGCCGCGCTGATCGAGGAGTTCGTCGCCCAGGGCATCGCGCTCGGGGTGGCGGAAGCGCAGGTCCTGCATGCGGTGGTGGACGCGAGCATGTGGACGAGCGCCCTCGAGATCGAGCGGGCGACGCGCGTCGCGCTCGAGGACAGCGGCGCGCGCCTGCGGCTCGCCACGCAGGCCGGCGGCGTGGGCGTGTGGGACTACGACCCGGTGACCGGCAAGCTGCGCTGGGACGACCGCTGCCGGGAGGTGAGCGGGCTGGAGCCGGCGTCGGACGTCGATTACGAGCTCTTCCTCGCGGCGATCCACCCGGACGATCGCGAGCGCGTGCAGGAGGCCGTGCGCCGCTCGCAGTGCCCGGAGAGCGGGGGCGAGTACAGCATGGAGTACCGCCTCGTGGGGATCCGCGATCGGATCGAGCGCTGGGTCAGCGTGCAGGGGCGCACCTTCTTCGACGCGGCCGGGCGCAGCGTCCGGATGATCGGCACGGTGATGGACATCTCCGATCGCAAGGGGGCGGAGGCCGCGCGGCTGGAGGAGCTCGCGTTTCGCGATCGGTTCCTCGCCGCGCTCAGCCATTACCTGCGCACGCCGCTCACGGCGGTCACGCTGGCGTCGAGCACGCTGATACGCCACGGCAACCTGACGCCGCGCCAGGCGACGAGCGTCGCGGGCATCTCGGCGAGCGCGCGGCGCATGGCGCGGACGATCGACGACCTGCTCGACCTGACGCGGAGCCGCTTCGGCGGCAGCATCCCGATAGCGCGCAGGCCGGGGAACCTCCATGAGCTCTGCAAGGGGGCGATCGACGAGCTCCGGGCGATGCACGAGGGGGTGCCCATCCGGCTCGATCTGCGCGGGAGCGGCGCGGGGCTGTGGGATCCCGAGCGGATCGCGCAGATGGTGACGAACCTGGTGCAGAACGCGATCGACCACGCCGAGCCCGGGAGCGCCGTGCGGGTGGCGCTCCGGCCGCGCGGGGCGGACGTGCTGATCGAGGTGCACAACAAGGGTCCGGCGATCGCGCCGGAGCGGCTGGCGACGCTGTTCGATCCCTGGCAGGTGTCGCCCGAGGAAGGGCGGGCGCGGAGCGCGGGGCGCGGGCTCGGGCTCGGGCTGTTCATCGCGCACCAGATCGCGCGGGCGCACGGCGGGGCGCTCGAGGTGGCGAGCAAGGCGGAGCTGGGGACGACGTTCACGGCGCGGCTGCCGCGGAGAGGGACGGCGAGGGGGTGAGGGGCGGGGGGTGGTGAGGGGCTGAGGCGAGGCGCTACGACGCAGAACGGGACGCTGGAGCTGACGAGGCTCGACGCGAGCAGGTCCGTGCAGGCGGCGTCGCGGTACACGGACGCCATGAGGGTGCACGCGGCGCCGGTCGGGCCGCGCTTCAGCTGACGCCTCACGTCGAAGCTGGACCTCAAGCCCGACGATGGCGTCCCTGATTTGTTCGAATTCAATATATATTCGAGCCCCTCGAACCTCCGAGGACGATACCGATCGAACGGAAGAATCGGCCATGTCCAAAGCGATGCCTGTTCCGGATGAAATATAGACACCATCATTGAGCTCGCACTTTTGTCAGCCCTGAAGAATCTCATACGAGAGTCACCGACGCACGGCTTGAAGTTGAGATTGCCGTTCGGATGGTAGTCGTAGCGGAGCGTGCAGGGCGCCGACGCGCTCTCGACGTCGCTGAAGTACGCGCAGGTCAGTGTCGCTCTCGTGCCCGGTGAACCCTTGCGTCGTCTCGCTCGGGAACGATATCGGCAGGCGCTCCCCCTACACAGGGTTCCTGCGTTGTCGGGTACCCTCTACCTCTCCGCCTGCACGTCGTCACGGATCCGCTGGAGATATTTTTATTCTGTTCCATGCGACACCCACCGAGCTACGCTCTGCCTCCCAATCGATTGGCAAATCGAGCACGTCGCGCAATGAAGGGTCAGCATCCAGAATGTGGTTCACTCCGACTACCCGCGGAATCGCGTCAGGCCCGTGAGAATCGCCACACAAGAACTGCCAAGCTCCACCTTCGTGCGCTACCAGCAATACGGGACGGCTTCCATCGAAGACGTGCTCGCAAACGTATGTTGCAAATTCTCGATCGCTCATCGACTTCTCCACTCCTCAGGCGTCTGTGCTCCCTTTGATCGGTTGCACGTACGGCATGTGGGATCCAGATTTTTGTCCGTTGTTGGACCTCCACGCGAATACGGAATTCGGTGATCGGCCTCGTAGGTATTGGGCTGCCCAGGCTTTGTCGTTAGCTCCGCGTCGCAGTGTTCGCACCTTCACGCCCTCCGCATCTCGGGCACGTTCAAGACCTCGTTCGCGCTGTTCGGGTGAGAACCTCCGAGACCCTCGCTCCGTCGCGGTGGGCGTTGTTGTCTGCGGGCTCCTACTGCCCGATCCTTGCGACATGAGCGCCTGCGTCAGCCCCTGGATCCCCGCCGCGATGTTGCCGACTCCGCCAACGACGAGCGTGGCCGACACCGCGATCGCAGGCACACCGATCGCCGCGCCGATGCCGGTGGCGCTCGTGACGCCTCCGAAGACCTCCCCCGTCAAGCCCCCGAGCGTGAGGGCAATCCCACCGACGATCTGCCCGATGGCCAGGCCCATCCTGGCTTTGGGCGTCCCATGGGTCAGCACGCCCGCAGCGTCCAGCACCTCGTGACCCACGCCGGCGAAAGGAACCGCCCCGAGCAGCAGCCCGGTGACGAACCCTCCCTCGAGCTGGACATAGGGGTTCTGCGACCAGTCGATCGGCGCCGTGGTCACCGGCTGCGGCACATACCCGGAGGCGCTCCCGGTCGTGCTGACGTCGACCGGCGGCGCCGCCGCGCCGACCTCCGCAGCTTCCCGCGAACCTTCTACCTCGTTGGGCGTCGTCTTGAGGCATTCGAGCCCCATGCAACCGGACTCGATGATGCGCTGTACTTCGGGATCGTTTGTGTACTCTGGATCCACCGGCACCGGGGGCCCCGGCTCGAACCCGCTCGGATCCACGAAGTTGAGCGGGCTGTTCATCACATAGCTGTATGGATTCCAGCTCTGCCCGAAGAACGGGAGCGAAACGACGGGGTCCGTCGTCAAGAACCGCCCGATCCTGGGGTCGTAGATCCTGCCCTTCATGTTCACGAGCCCGAGCTCGTCGTCGCTCTCGTGCCCCGTGAACCCCTGCGTCGTCTCACTCGGGAACGATGCCGGCGGGCGCTCTCCCCACACGGGGTTCCTGCGCTGCCCGAATGGGTCGTAGCTCCGCCGCTCGCGCACGTCGCCGTCCTCGTCGGTGAGCGCATCGATCGAGCCGAGGTGATCGACATGCACGTAACGGGTGCCGTCGTCCGAGCCTCCCCGGGTCACGATCGCCACCACGCGCTCCGGCGAGTGAACGTGGTACCGATGCTCCACGGTCCCCGACGCC
Source organism: Sorangium sp. So ce375 (assembly GCF_051473855.1). Taxonomy (NCBI): domain Bacteria; kingdom Pseudomonadati; phylum Myxococcota; order Polyangiales; family Polyangiaceae; genus Sorangium; species Sorangium sp. So ce375. The sequence continues at coordinate 377,169 of NZ_CP150335.1, read as the reverse complement.
GCGTCGGTCACCCGCTCGTACAGGTCGCCGAAGTAGAGCGTCTCCTTTTCCGGCGTGATCTTGCGGATCCGCTGCTGGTCGCCGTCGTAGCCGAACGTGATGGTGCTCGCGCCCTGCGTGAGGCGCTCCGGCAGGTCGAACGGCGTGTAGCGCACCGTCGTGCCACCAGGCCGCGTGGTCTGATTGCCAGCAGCATCATGCGCGAAGCTGTCGGTACCCGCGCCGGTGATCGCGTGCGGGTGCAGCGGGTCGTCGTAGGAGAGCGTTCCGACGTCCGACTTGAAGGTGAGATTGCCGTTCGGGTCGTAGTCGTAGCGTAGGGCGCAGGGCGCCGACGCGCTCTCGACCTCGCTGAAGTACGCGCAGGTCAGCCGATGGATCGGATCGTACCGGAAGCGCTCCGTCGTATTCTCGGGCTGGAGCGCATCGGTGCGGCGCGTGAGATTGAGGAGGTCGTCGACCCCATAGTCCAGGTCCTGCACCTCCCCCGCGCCGCTCTGCGTCCCGATGTGCCTCAGGCGCTGCTTGTCGGCGAAGTAGCTCCGCTCCGTGACGGCGCCGTTGCCGAACACCTCCTCGCGGAAGCGCCCCGCGTCGTCCACGTCCGTCAAGCGCCAGTAGGCGAGGTTCGTTCTGCTGTCGCGTACGGCGATCACATGGCCGTGCGCGTCGCGGTCGTGGGCCACGACGAACGGCGCCGCGCCCGCCGGCGCTGGGTACGTGACCGTCTCGACGCGACCGAGCTCGTCGTAGCCGAGCCTGGCCTCCAGGGGAGAGCGCTCGCCGTCGATGCGGAGCGAGATCGTGTCGAGCTGCCCGCGGCTGGTGTACCCGTAGGTCTTCTCCCCGTCGGGGCTCGCCAGCGTGTGGAGCTGGCCAACGCCGTGCGCCGCCGTGTCCCAGGTCCACGTGGTCGTCCGGCGCTCGGCGCCGTCCTGGTCCACGCGTGTGCGGGGTCGGCCGAGCGCGTCGTACGTCCACGTGAGCTCTCGCTCGAGCGCATCGGTCGACGAGATCAGCTCGCCGAATCCGTCATGGATCGAGACCGTCGTGCCCCGATCGGGATCGTCGAGCTGCCGGACGCGGCCGAGTGCGTCGCGCGTCGTGCGCGTGACCGCGTCGCCCGGATCGGTGACCGTGTGCAACAGCCCGAAGGGGCCGTACGCGTAACGGGTGATCCCGTCGGCCGCGTCGGTGATGGTCTTAATGCGCCCGAGCGGGTCCTGCTCGGTCACCGTCACGTGATCGAGCGGGTCGGTGACGCGCACGAGCAGGCCATCGTACGCCGTCGTCGTGACCGCGTTCCACGGCGTCGTATGGCGCACTTCGCGGCCCACGGCGTCGTACTCATAGCGATCGTACAGGATCGCGCTCTCGGGCGTGTCCTCGCTGACCGGCACGGAGCGCCGCGCGATGTGCTCGCCCAGCGCGTCGTACCCGATCTCCTGCATGATGCGCTTCGCATCGCCCGAGCCCTCCGACGGCTCGGGCCCGTACCCAAGCGATCGGATCGGGCGGCCGAGGCTGTCGAGCTCCACCGTATCGTCGGCGCCGCCGGTCGTGATGCTCTGCTGCCTCACCCGCCACGCAACGTGCTCCGGGCCACCATCCTTGCTGCGAGCGAGGGAGACGGTCGTCGTCGTGCCGTCCGGGCGCCTCTCGATGCCGAGTCGCCCGAATCCGTCGTGTGCCCACGTCGTCACGAGCTGATTCGGATCGACCTGCTCGAGGAGCACGCCGAGCGCGTCGTCAAACTCCACGAGCGTGGTGTGCCCGGCCGCGTTCACGTACTTCTCGGGGAACATGCCCTCCTCGTCGAAGTCCGTGGTGGATGTGCGCTTGTGCCCGAAGGCGTCCTCCGCCGTGACGCCGGTGATGTTCCCGAAGTCGTCGCGCGCATAGGTGAGCTTCAACTTCGTGTCCGGCAGGCCGTCGTCGCTCTCGGTGGACTCGGTCTCCACCTCGCCGTGGATCGTGTTCGTTCGCTTGAGGGTCCGGCACTGCGACATCCCCGCCGCCGCGCTGCACTCCGTCTGCGTCTCGAGCTGGCCGAGGACCCAGCGCTCGGTGTCGTTCTTGAACGTCCGCGTGACCTCGCGCGTCAGGTCGACGCCCTCCGTGGAGACCTCCTCGGCGCGCACGTTGCCGAAGGTATCGAAGTCCGTCACCGACGATACCGAGTCGCGCAGCAGCGTCGCGCCGTCGCCGCCTCGCCCGATCTCCCGCACGTACGCCTCGACGGAGGGCGTCGCGCCGCTCGGGAGCGGATAGACCCCTTGCGCTCGCCTCACCCGGCGCTCGGTCGGCAGCGTGAAGTACGTGGCGCCGTCGTTCGTCGGTACGAGCGTCCGCGTCACGTCGCTGAACGAGAGCTCGATCTGCTCCGGCCTGGGCTGGCTCGCGAGCCCCGGAGCCCCGCGCCACGTCCGCTGGACGCTCCCCGCGAAGGGAAAGACCTGGAGCTCGTCGTCGAAGGTGACGTGGTCGTAGACATCGATCGTCACGGCGCCTGTATCCAGATCCATGACGATCCGCTCCCCGAACCCGAGAAATCCGCGGCCCAGCCGGTGGTAACGCCCGTCGCGATAGCCAACCTCGAAGCGCCTTGCTCGATCCGCGCCGTTGTTGAGCGCGTACGCGCTGACCACCCGGCGAGGACCGACGACGCAGCGGCGCGGATAGCCACAGTCGTCCGCCGCGCCGGAACGCGCGACGTAGAGCGCGCTCCTCCGGTCCGGATCCTCTTCCGCACCTCCGCTCGTGACCGGCGCATCGGTCAGGTGGCCGTAGGAGATGCTGACGTTGGGCACGAAGCCCGGCTCGGTCGGCTCGTGCGCGTTCATCCCGTCGGAGACCGCGACCAGGAGATCCTGATCGGCCGAGAGGTTCTGGAAGACGTTGAACACGCCGCCGAGCGGCAGGATCACGTCCTGCGCCCCGTCCCCGTTGAGATCGCCGGTGCGCGGCCCGTGAGGATCGGCGAGCGTGATCGCGTCACCGAGCTTTGCCTCGAAAGGAACCCCTGGGTCGACGATCTTGAACGGCGGCCCCGCGCGGTCGCCGGTCGCCAGAAGGACGGCCCAGGACGGCAGCACATCGGAGCCGCTCAGCAGCATGCCTGGTGGCACGGGCATGAGGAGATCCTGCCGCCCGTCGCCGTTGACGTCGAGCGGCACGGCGAGGCGGAAAAGCGCGTCCTGGTCCGGGACCCCCAGCAGATCGCCGAAGCTGAACACGTCGACGGTCCTGAACGGCGACATCACGAACGTCCGCCCCGTGTTGAAGTACGTGTACAGCTCGTGGTGGTTGAAGCCGGATTCCACGGCATCGGGCAGGCCATCGCCGTTCACGTCGAGGAAAACGACGCGGCCGCCACGTGCCACGATGGGGAGCTCGGTGTCGATCACCTCCCAGCGCCCCTCGCCCCGGCGCATGATCGCGTCGTAGCTCTCTTTCTGGAGGACCGATCCGTCATCGAACCGCTTCAGGGAAGGCACGACGAGATCGATCTTGCTGTCGGCGTCGACGTCGAGCGTGTGGAGCTCCGTATCGCAGGGATAGCCGACGAGCAGCTCGATCGATTCGCCCTCGGGGTCGAATCCCGCGGACGTCGCGCCGCGCGCAGGCATCCAGAGATGGACGGTCCACACGGCGGAGAGCGGGCGCGGTACCAGATTCTCGGCGTGGTCCTGACACTGGATCAGATCCGGCACCGAGTCGCCATCGAGATCGGCAAGGTGTACCGAGGCGCCGGGACTGCTCAGGCCCGGCGGCGTGGGCGTGCCCCTGAGCGGGAACGGCCGGCGGATGCCCGTGTCATGCAGCGCGAAGGTCCGGTCCGGCTGGGACAGGAGCACGTGCCACGTGGTCTTGGTGCCGAAGACGTCATGGAGAAAGACGTCCATCTGCCCATCGTCGTTGTAATCGAGCACCGTCCCGAGCTCGGGCTGAAGAAGGGCCGGATCGGACGCTTCATCCGGATCGGCGACGAACAGCCAATCCTCGAGGAAGGCGAGATCCGGCGCCGCGAGAAAGGACGGCGAGGCGCGGGGCCCGAGGTTGCGCGCCACCCCCCACGCGGTGATCGGATTCGACGGCGTGCTGAGCCCCGCGACCATGTCAGGGATCACGAGGTCGTCGAGCCCGTCGGCGTCGATGTCGAACACCATCGGGCTCGCCTTCTCGGAGACTGGCTTGTCGATGTCCGTCGTGAGCCGCTCGAATCCTGGCTTTCCGCGGCTGTACTGAAACCGTGTCGGAGGTTTGCAGACCCCGTCGCTCGCGCACTCCTCGACCTGGGTCAGGAGCGTCTGGCTCGTCGTCGGGCTGAGCTCGTAGCGGAAACCGTAGCTCCGGACCAGCGCGTCGCCCGGACCGAGCATCTGGATCTCCTCCAGGCGAAGCCGCTCACAACCTGATGCGCCGTTACGTGCGACGGCGATTCCTCGAGCTGCGGATGAACCGGGCGAGCGGGCGCGCGGGGACGGGGGCTGGTGCCCAAGGGGCGACATCCAGCGCTCCGGGGCCATGACTTGTCCCCGGGGGACAGCACGGCTAGGGACGGGGAATGCGCAAGACCGTTTCGATTCGCAGCATCGTCTCGATCGCCGTCACCACCTGCGTCCTCGCGACGACGGCCTGCAGCTCTGGCGAAGGGTCACCTGCTCCGGACGAGGAGGTCGTGGTCGCCATCTCCCAAGCCCGCGGCCTGGCCGAGGGCTCCACGGCGACGGTCGACGGTGTCGTGACCGTCGTGCCCGGCACATTCAATTCGGCGACCGGCGAGCAGGGCTTCGCCCTGCAGGACGACACCGGTGGCATCTACGTGAGCCTTCCCGACGCGCTCGATCTCGACCTCGACACCCGGGTGCGTGTCACGGGGACGCTCGCGCAGGCGGCCCAGCAGACGGTGCTCAACGCCAAGGCAGCCTCGGTCACGGCGCTCGGCGAGGCCGGCGCCGTCGGTCCGAGGGACGTGACGACCGGAGAGGTCGGAGAGCCCGTCGAGGGCCTGCTGGTGCGCGTGGGCGGCCGCGTGACCAAGGCCGTGGAGGACGACCAGCCCTACGGCTTCAAGGTGTACATCGACGACGGCTCGGGCGAGATCCAGGTCTTCGTGCACATCGTGGACGGCCAACCTGTCATCGACACCGCGTCGCTTGCGGTCGATCAGGACATCACGGTGACCGGCCTCGCCGCGCAATACGAGACGACCTACGAGGTCGCGCCGCGCTCGACAGCAGACCTCGTGGCGCGATGAGCGAGCCGGCCGGCGCGTGAATGCCGAGCGGGTGCTCCTGGTGCTCCCTCGGGCTCCGCAGGTACAAGGTCGCCGCGGCGCTCGTCGGCCACGGCTGCTCCGATGACGATCTCTCCGAGGGATGGCGCCTGCTCCAGCGCGTCATCCGCACCCGGCTCGGCCTCGTCGCCGCTGCCGACGCCGGCGTGCTCGACGAAATCGACGCCTGGGAAAACAAGGGGGTTCCCGTCGCGTCCGCCACCCTCAAGCGCCATACCCCACCGGCGCACGCCTTCATCACCGGCCCCCCATCGCGAACACCAGGCGCAAGGGGCGCTGAGCGACGCGGCGCGGTCACACTGCGCGTAGGCCCTCTCCCGCGCCTCGTACTCACCCACCCTCCATCCATCGAAGCGCGCCCCCCCCGAACGCCGCGGCAGCTGCGCCGCACCGCGCTCGCGATGCGATTGCAACACGGCATCGATGCGGCAGACGTAATACCGCTACCAGCACCTCTTCGCGTGGAACCACGCCTTGCGTGCGTCGAACCCGGCGGAGGACGTCACCGGGATCGAGGTCGAGGCAGGGCCGGAGGGCGGAGCGCCGCTCCTCGGGCACCTCTGGAACCGGATACCCAACACCCAGCCGTACGAGGACCTGAGCCCGGGTTACGCGCCCGCGTTGTTCATTCCGGGTTGAGGCCGGCGTGGATGCCGAGATCGACGCCGCGGAGCGCCTCGATGGGTCGCGCCGAGCGCGATGGCCTCGTGGAGGCCGCGGGCGCGGAGGATGGGCTCGCCGGCGGCAGAGGCCGAGCGGGTAGGGGCCGAGGGGGCGCTCCGGTCCGGTTGGCTCGATCCATGAGCGTTTCCTCTGGATCCAGGCGACATCAAGCTGGTTACTTGAGTCAACCCTCTGGATATCGCCCAATTACCATTGGAGCTTAGCAAGTAAATTCTCGATGAATCCCGATACTATCTAGAAAATGATCTATTTATCGAGATTCCCGACCCGCGTGCGGTGCACACCCGCGCGACGGAGGCGACCGTCACGGGTGTGGCGGGGCTGGTCGGCTTCGGTGTCTTCCTCCGTGAGCTCGATGTCGACGCCACACTCCGGCGCACGTTCGGTCGACTCACGCCGGACAGCCGAGCTGTCCTCCTCATGGCCGCCCAGATGCGGCTGCCTATCGACGCCGCCGTGGCCGGGGAAGCGCGGGTCTTCGGCCTGGAGGCCCTGGCCAATGACCCGCTCTTCGTGCACCTGGCCGGCGGCGTCGTGCCCAGCATGGTCGCGAATGCCGCCGCAAACCGCATTTTTCGCGCGTTCGAGGTCCGGCGCACCATGCAATCGCTGGGCAACCGTCCACGGCTGCTCCGACGTGGGAAGGTGAAGCTCAACAGAGCGACGCCTCCTCGTCGCGTGCACGAGGCGAGATCCTTCGCAGACCGCCGGGGCAACGTGACATGTCACGCTAGCGCCGTGACATGTCACATGACATGTCACGCTAGCGCCGCGACATGTCACGCTAGCGCCGCGACATGTCACGCGGAGGCCCTGGAGGCGACAACGCCGGCCACGTGATGGCAGCGTGCAGCAACCAGCGACGGATCACGCAAGCATGCCGACGGCGATTCCAGAGTGGGGTGGCGGGAGATGAGCGCTCCTCTCCGTGAGCATCGACTGGCACGGCCCCTGCATTCGGTACGCACACACACGAGGCCTGCCGTCTCTAGGGGCCGGTGGCGAAAGAGGAGATCCGTGAGGCGTTTTTCATCCCCGTTTCAACGGTGGTTATTCATCTCATCGACCTGGCTTTCGGCGGGACGCTGTCCGCCTACGGCGCCGGCTGCGCACGGGGATTTCTGTCGCGACCACCGCGCGGAGCAAGGCTCCAGCGCAGTGTCAGCACGGCGAAGCTGCCCGCCCTCGACCGTCCGACTCAGCGCAGGGTCCACCTCGTCGAGGAAGAGTTGGAGCCGTCGTGCTACATTCGTCCCATGCTTCTCGGCGACGAGATTCCGGAGTGGAAAGCCCTGCGAGATGCCCTGCGCGATCTCGTCACCCACGCCGGCGGCTGCGCCGCGGCCGTCGTTGACGCGTCCGGCAGCCTCTGGTGCATTTGGCCCGTCGCGCCCACGACGCTCCCGCCTGCCGAACGCTTTCTCGAGCGGGAGCTCGCCGAGCCCCAACGTGTTGCCCTACGCCGAGGCGGACGGCTCCGCGTAGCTCACCCTGCCGAGCCGTCCGAGGATTCGTATCTCGCGGCGTCGTTCGGGGGCATTTACGTGCTCGTGTTGTGGTTCAAGGGGTCCTTCGATCCCGACTTCCAGCAGGCTCGCCTCCGGCGCGAGCTGCCCCGGATCGAGGCCCTGACGGTCGCGCTGCCGCCTCCCGATGGGCCGGAGGCCGGCGAAGGTGCCGCCAAGCAGCGCGCCTGAGCGCGCTGCTTGGCAGCCTCGAACCTCGGTCACAGCCCGAGGCGCCCGAGCTCAAACACGACTCGATTGAACGCTGGCACGGTAGCACAAACTTGCGCCTGACTGCGCCGGCCGGAGGGCGCTCGCGATCGCGGATGTCGCCATGCCCGCGGCGCGCCCCGGAGAGGTCAGAGCGACACCGGGCGCTCTGCAAACTCTCGTGTCACATGGCTGTGACGTCAAAGATGGCCCGAAATGAGCGGCGTTGCCTGGCGCCTCCCTGGGTGACCACCGCGGCTGCCCACGCGGCGGCCCACTCTCCTGAGGTCTGGCACCTGGCTTGCACTCATGCGCGACCGTTGCGCCGCTCTCGTGCACAGCGAAGGTGATTCTGCGGCCGATCGAGAGCAGGACGACGCCAGGTAGTATTTCAATGGAAAGGATCTTCGCTCATGCGGAACATGCATCGCTTGCGCTTTGCATCAAGAACATCGCTTGAACGTGCTCGCCCTCCCCGGACGAGATGCACCGCGATCGGGGGTGGCGCCCTCCTGAGCGCCCTCTTGACGAGCGTCGCCTGCACCTCGAACGCGCCGCAGGAGGAATCGCTGGGGAACGCGAAGCTGGCCTCAACCGAGGGCACGACCTGCGTCACCCTCCAGCGCGGAACGCTCGGCACGGTGGAGGACGTGACGATCTGGGAGGCCTACCCGACTTGGAGCGACTCGACCGTGCTCTTTCGCACGGGTTCCCTGGCCGAGTATGGCGTACGGCACGCCGTCCTTCGCTTCGATCTCACGCCGGTGCCCACCGAGGCGACGGTCGTCTCCGCGACGCTGCGGCTCATGCAGATCTACCGGGACGACACCACCTCTAGCACCATCAACATCCACCGGATCACCTCGCCATGGACCGAGACGACGGCGACCTGGCAGAGCCTGGGAAATGGAACCGCCTTCGACACGGCAATCGCTGGATCGTTCCAGTCGTTGCCCGGCGCCGGGTTCCGCTCGGCCGACTTGACCTCGCTCACCGCGGCGTGGCTCACGGGCACCGTCCCGAATCACGGCATGCTGCTGGAGGAGGCGCCGGTCCTCACGACCTCGTTCCGCAGCAGCGAGGAGCCGCAGGTCGCCGAGCGGCCGAGCCTCGAGGTCTGTTACACGACCTCGCCGACCTGCACTGGCACGCTCGATGACGGCGACGCGTGCACGATCGATTCGTGCGATCCCGCGCTGGGCATCCAGCACACGCCCGTCTCGACCGATGACGGCGACCCAAGCACGATCGACACGTGTGATCCGGCGACCGGCGCCGTCGCGCACGTCGCCTGCGCGGCGCTCGATCCGACCGTCCCCACGCAGCTCATCGACGCGGTCAGCTGCATCTACCAGGGGCCCAACGCGCCGCAGATCGGCGTCACAGCGACGATCGACGCCGCCTCGGTCGCGGTCATCACGGGCAAGGTCGCCACCAGGGCAGGGGGGCCGATCTCGGGGGTCAAGGTGAGCGCGCTGCACCACGGCGCGGCGGACGCCGAGAGTTATGGGCAGGTGCTCACCCGCGCCGACGGCGCGTTCGAGCTGGTCGTGCGCGGAGGCAAGCCGCTCACGATGCAATACGAGAAGCCGGGCTACCTCCCGGTGCAGCGGAACGTGAATACCCGCTGGCGGCACTGGTCCGGGGCGCCTGATGTGGTCATGATCGAGCGAGATCCGGCCGTAACCCCCGTCGCCCTGGGCAGCGCGACGGGGGCCCAGGTGGCCCGCGGGAGCGTTCAATCGGACGACAGCGGCACGCGGCAGGCGACCCTACTCTTCGCCCCGAGCACGACTGGGACGATGACGGTACCGGACCCGGGCGGGTCTCCTGGCACGACTATGACGGTGCCCCTGCCGAATGAGGTGCACGTACGAGCGACCGAGTACACCGTCGGTCCGAGCGGCCCCGAGAGCATGCCAGGGACGCTCCCGCCAGCCAGCGGCTACACCTACGCGGTCGAGCTCGGGCTCGATGAGGCCATCGCCGCCGGAGCCACCGACGTCCAGTTCAGCCAACCCGTCTCCTTTTACGTTGACAACTTCCTGAGCTTCCCAGTCGGCACGGCGGTGCCCATCGGTTACTACGATGCACGGAAGGGCGCGTGGATTCCGTCCGACAACGGCCGCGTCGTGGAGATCGTCGCGGTGAGCGGGGGCGTCGCGTCTGTCGATGTCGACGGCGATGGCGTCGCCGACAGCGGCAGCGCCCTCGCCGACCTCGAGATCACCGCGGACGAGCTCGCGCAGCTCGGCTCGCTGTATACGCCCGGAACGAGCCTCTGGCGCTCGCGCGTCAACCACTTCACGCCGTTCGACTGCAACTGGCCCTATGGGCCGAGACCCGGCGCAGCGCCGCCCCCGCCGCCCCCGCCGCCCCCGCCGCCCCCGCCGGACAAGCGCTGCCCGGAACCCGGATCGATTATCGAGTGCGAGGGCCAGATCCTCGGGGAGAAGCTGCCGATCGCGGGCACGCCGTTCGACCTGCACTACCAGAGCGATCGAACCGTGGGGCGCAGGGAGCCGTACCGGATCACGATCCCCATCACCCCGGCGAGCGTGTCTCCCGACCTCAACAGTGCCGAGGTCGAGGTGAATATTGCCGGGCGCACAATGAGCCACGAGGTTACCTGCCCGTGCGAGCCGAACCAACAGTACGTGGTCGAGTGGGACGGCAAGGATCGCTTCGGGCGGGAGATCCATGGACCTCAGCGGGCGACGATCAGGCTGGGGTATACCTATCATGCCTACTACATGGAAGCTGCCGAGCTGTCGCAATCGTTCGCCGCGCTCTCGGAGGCCGGCGTGCGGATCTCGAACTCTCCCGCACGGGAGGAGATCACGTTATGGCGTGAATGGGAGCAGTTCGTCGGCACATGGCATAACCAGGCGGATGCGCTCGGCGGCTGGAGCCTGAGCCCGCATCACTCGTACGATAGCAACGCCCTCCGGCTGTACAAAGGGGACGGCTCGCGCCGGACCAGCGAGCAGGTGCTGGGCATCATTGAGCGGGTCGCGGGCGATGTCCCCTACAGCGCAGCCACCGCCGCCGACAACGTCGACGTGGGAGCCGCGTCGGTCGGCACACCCCACGCGGTCGCAGCGGGGCCCGATGGAACCATCTATTTCACGGATCATTACACCCACCGCCTCCGCAAGATCACGCCGGATGGACACGTCCTGACCGTCGCTGGTAACGGATCCTATGGGTACAATGGCGACAACGGCCCGGCGACCAGCGCGAGCATAGCGCGCCCGCGCGCCATCGCGGTGGGTAAAGACGGCACCATCTTCCTCGCCGACAGCGAGAACAATCGGGTTCGAAAAATCTCACCCTCGGGCGTCATCACCACGATCGCTGGCACGGGCTCGTTTGGCACTGCAGTTCCTGACGGTGCTCTTGCCACCTCTGGGTTTATCCAGTCTCCGCAAGCGCTGGCGGTGGCGGATGACGGCACGTTGTACATCGCCACCGTTGGTCGCCTGCGGAAGGTGGCGCCGAACGGGATCATCACAACCGTGGCAGGCTCGGGGTCGTGCCCTAGCTCGTCGGTCAACCACCCCCAGTCCGGTACGCCTGCGCTGCAAGCCAACCTCTGCTCCATCTCCGGCATCGCGCTAGCGCCAGATGGTCGCGTCTACTTGTCCGACAACTGGCGTAACCGCATCTATTCCGTCGACACGGCTGGTCTTTTGCACCAGCTGGCGGTCATCCTCGATCCGGGAGCTATCGCGATCGACGCTGGCGGCCTCTACATCGAGAGTGGATTGCAAAGGTCATCCAAATATAGCGTCATCTACCGGAGCTCCTTCGATGGGGAAGTGAAGCTGTTCGCGGGTACGGGTCAAGAGCGCGGGGGGACTCCGCTCTGCGGCGGTAGCCACTGCGGCCTGAACGGCCCCCCGACGAAGGCCGGGCTCCTCATGGTGGGCGGGGTCGCCGTTGGGCCAGACGGAAGCGTCCTCGTCACCAGCAAAGCCCTGTTGGATCAGGCGATGATCGCGCGCATCCGATCCGCCATGCCGGACCTCGTCGGCGACGATGAATTCGCCATCGCCAGCGAGGGCGGCTCCGAGGTCTACATGTTCGACAACGGGCGGCATGTCAGCACGCTGGATGCGCTCTTCGGCATCCCGCGATACCAGTTCGGCTATGACGCAGCGGGAAGGCTGGCGACGATCACCGACGTCAACAACCAGGTGACCACCATCCAGCGGAACAGCAGCGGAGCTCCGATGGCGATCGTGGCGCCCGGTGGACAGGTGACGCAGCTCGCGGTCAATGGGGAAGGCTATCTCTGGACAGTCATGAACCCGGCGGGCGAGACCACGACGCTCACCTATTATCCGGAGACCGGTCTGCTGCACTCCTTGCTCGACGCGAAGAGCCATCTCTACGAGTTCGAGTACGACGCGCTGGGGCGGCTCACCAGGGATACCGACCCGGCCGGCGGATTCAAGCAGCTCGACCGGGTGAGCACCTCGTCTGGGTACCGCGTGACGCTCACCACGGCGATGGGGAGGATACAATCGCACGAGATCTCCGCCGATAGCCAGCAGCGCACCCAAACCGGCGCGAGCGGTCGCTCGACGAACGAGCAGACGAACGCCAGCGGCACCACGACAGCGACCTTGCTTGACGGCACCTCGATCACGACCGAGGTCGTCGGCGATCCGCGCTTCGGTATGCAGGCGCCTCTCGTCAGTCGGGAGACAACCGTGACGCCGCAGGGGCGTACCCGGGTCGTGGACCGCTCGCGGTCCGTGACGGGTACGAATGCCGTCGACGCGCTCAGTCTGACCTCGCTCACCGAGACGTCGAGCCTCAACGGAAAGACGACAACCCGGGTCTTCGACAAGGCGTCCACGACGTGGACGATCACCACGGCGGAAGGCCGGTCGATGACGGTCGTCCTCGACGCGAAAGGGCGGCTGTCCCAGCTCCAGGTGCCCGGGCTCTTGCCGATCGAGCAGGCGTACACAGCGACCGGGCAGCTGTGGACGAGGACGCAGGGGGACCGCATCACCACCTACACGTACTCGCCGGGCGGTTACCTCGAGACCATCACCAATCCCTTGAACGAGACGACGACGTACACCACCGACCCGGCTGGCCGGATCCTCAGCGAGACCCGGCCTGACGCCGCGATCGCGTCGTTCAGCTACGACGACAACGGCAACCGCACGTCGGTGACCCCGCCCGGGCGCCCGGTGCACGCGTTCACGTACACTCCCATCAACCTGCTGCACACGGAGACGCCGCCCGACGTCGGGTCGGGATCGACCACCACGACGTTCGACTACGACCTCGATCGAGCGCTCACGGCGAGGATCCGGCCGGATCTCTCCACCGTGAGCTACGACCGCGATCCGACGACGGGTCGCCTCACCAGCGTCACGCTCCCGGCGGGGCAGGGAGCGCTCGTCTATCAGTACTCCCCGACGACAGGCAATATCTCGAGCATCGGCGGCCCCGACGGCGTCACTCTCGCTTACGAGCACGATGGCAGGCTCCTCACCCGCCGCACGTGGTCGGGTGCTGTCACGGGCAACGTGAGCTCGACGTACAACAACGATTTCCGCGTCGACACGGAGAGGGTGAACGGCGTCGGCCTCGTGAGCTTCGGGTACGACGACGACGGGCTGCTCACGCAGGCAGGTGCGCTCACCATCGCGCGCGACCCGCAGAACGGGCTCCAGACGGGGAGCACGCTGGGAAGCGTCATCGACACGGTGAGCTACACCGATCACGGCGAGGTGGAGCAGTACTCGCTCGCGGCCGGCGGCTCGCCGCTCTTCAGCGCGAGCTACACCCCCGACGCGGTCGGGCGCATTCACTCCGTCACCGAGACCATCCAGGGCGAGACCCACACGTTCATGTACGGCTACGACGCCGCCGGGCGGCTCACGGATGTGTTCAAGGACGCGATGCTCATCAGCCATTACGACTATGGGGCCAATGGCAACCGGATCGGCCACACATCGATCTCCGGGAGCGTGTCGCCGACCTACGACGACCAGGATCGGCTCACGACGTACGGCACCACGACGTACACCTACGCCGCTGGCGGCGAGCTGGAGAGCAAGACGGAGAACGGGAGCGACGTCACGACGTACGAGTACGACGCGCTCGGCAACCTCCGCTCGGTGGCGTTGCCGAGCGGGACGGCCATCGACTACGTCGTCGATGGCGTCGGACACCGGGTCCAGAAGCGCGTCAACGGCGTGGCCAGCCAGGGGTTCCTCTACATCGACCAACGGCGTATCGCCGCCGAGCTGAGCGGCGCGGGCAGCGTCGTCTCCCGCTTCATCTACGCCAGCCGCGACAACGTTCCAGACGTGATGATCAGGGGCGGCGTCACCTACCGGATCGTCACCGACTACCGTGGCAGCCCGAGGCTCGTGGTCAACAGCGCGACGGGCGCGGTCGCCCAGCGGATCGACTATGACGAGTTCGGCAATGTGCTGCTCGACACCAACCCGGGCTTCCAGCCGTTCGGGTTCGCTGGCGGAGTGTACGACCCTGACACCAAGCTCGTGCGGTTCGGTGAACGCGACTACGACGCGAAGACAGGACGGTGGGCGGCGCGGGATCCTATGGGCTTCGACGGGGGCGATACCAACCTGTATGGGTATGTCCTTTCGGACCCGGTGAACTTCATCGATCCGAATGGAAACTACGCTATCGCCGGCGCGGCCATCAACCCGGGGACTCTGATCGCCGGAGGGGCCATCTTGATCGGGATCCTCCTGCTCTCCGAGTGGCTCGACGATGAAGAGGACATCCCTCAGGATATCCCCGGACTCCGGGTATGCGCCGAGAGGCTCGCCGAATGCTTGCAGTGCTGCGAGACGAAGTATCCGAAGCCGCGGGAAGACCCGCCACCGAAGTCAGGGATCATCTGCATCAAGGATGAAGAGAACGCCGGCGACTGCGAGACTGGGTGCCACGATGCCTCTGAGAGGTGCGTGAAGATCGTCGAGGTGACTCAGGATCCGCGGCCGACGGTGCTCGGCGTCGAGTGCTGGCAGCCCTAGCACTACACCCGGGCGCGGGCACGCGACCGGTTGCGGCGGCGCCGATAGCAGCAGGCGCGAGCCTGGGCGCGCTTTCGGCGTCGCCACATCGACCATGCCCAGCGGAACTCGGGTGAATGAGCGGGCAGCGGAAGCACCAACTCCATCAGGCGACGGACTTCGGGAATGCTCCAAGGCGCCAGCGTCGGCGGACCGTCGCATTCTTCGGGCGCGGTGGGCTTGCTTTCGCCGGCGTCGCAAGCGCCGTCTTCTGCATGGCCTCCGCATTCTTTCCCGGCGGAGGGCCCGCCGCTGCGGGCACGAGCTCGGGGTTCATCGCCGGGGCGTACGGGAAGGCGTCCTCCGCGGGAAGCCTCGCGCGCACGAAAGCCAACCACCCCAGGGCCATCATCCCGAGCGTGATGTCCCGATGCCAGCTCGGCGACGTGCAGACCTCGTAGTGGCCTAGTACAGCGTTCCCCAAGTTCGTCCCTGGATCCGAGGTGAGCCAGCCGAGCCCATCGGGGTCGTGCGCAGCCAGAGCGTGGCGAGCACGCGCAGCGCATTAAGGTCTGCGAGGCGAGGTTGCCGGGTCACCTGCGATCGCGTGCGTTTTTGAAGCCCTCGGCGCGGGGCAGGTCCCACGCGCGTAGGTGCCCCGAGCTCGCGCAAAACCCGTCCTGCTGCCCGCGCCGCTGCGCCAGAAGCTGCAGCAGACGGCGCGTTCGCCCAAGACCTCGCAGCGCGATGCGCAGCGTGCCCGGATCGCGCTCTTGGCCGACGAGGGATGGAGCAACGAGCAGATCCAGCGTGCCGTGGGCTGCGACATCAAGACGGTGCGCAAGTGGCGCAACCGGGTCGCAGCGATCGCGGACGAGGCGGTGCTGCAGGACAAGCCGCGCACGGGCCGACCGCCGCGCGTGGCGACCGCGGTGCACTACGAGCTCATCAAGCTGGCCTGCTGCCGCCCCGATGAGCACAAGGTCCCGTTCGAGCAGGTCTGGACCCTGGACCAGCTGGCCAAGGCCCTGAAGCTCGAGACCAAGGTGGAGCAGAGCCGCACCGAGGTCTGGCGCGTGCTGCAGGGAGCCAGCCTCCGACCGCATCGGGTCCGGCTGTGGCTGCACAGCCCGGACCCGGACTTCCGGTCCAAGGTCGAGGTGATCTGCAAGCTGTACCTGGAGCCTCCCGCAGGCGCGACCGTGCTGTGCGTCGATGAGAAGACCGGCATGCAGGCGCTGGAGCATCGGTTCCCCATGCAGCCGTGCCGCAGCCGAAACGCCGCGCGCCGGGAGTTCGAGTATCAACGCCACGGCACGCTCACGCTGATCGGCGCCTTCAATGTCAAGACGGGCGAGGTGTTGTCGCGCTGTGGACCGACACGCACCGCCGCCGATCTGCTCGCGTTCATGGACGAGGTGGCGGAGCGCTACCCTACGGGCGAGGTCTACATCATCTGGGACAACCTCAACATCCACCACGGCGCCAGGTGGAACGAGTTCAATGCGCGGCACGGCGGGCGCTTCCACTTCGTCTACACGCCCATCCATGCGTCGTGGGTCAATCAGATCGAGCTGTGGTTCAGCATCCTGAGCCGTCGGGTGCTCAAGCACGCCTCCTTCGCCTCCGCCGAGGAGCTGAGCCGGTGCGTGCTCGGCTTCGTGCGCCACTGGAACGAGCACCAAGCCCGGCCCTTCCGCTGGAAGTTCCGCGGCCAGTGGAGGGCGACCTTGCCATCGTACGCAGCCTGAGCTTCCGTGCGGGCCGATGTCCAAGCCGCACGCCGCCCCGGAGCACGCCGCCGCGGTCCGCGCCTACCTCGAAGCGCACGGACTGCCCCACCTGAGGGCCCGGAAGTACGGGCAGCTGGTGATCATCGAGTCGGGTCCTGAAACCGACCCGATCGCGCACGCCAGGCTGCGACGTGACACCGTCCACCTCTGGACGCTCGAGATCGCGACTCACACCGGCAAGTGGGAGAAGACCGGCCTCCGTGGCCTGTGGCAGGACTTGCTCAAGTTGATGATGACCGACTTCCCCTGGACGCTCGCGCCTATCGAGTAGCTGGCCCGGCGCTGGCGTTGCGCCGCCGGCATTGCGTCGACGTCCAGCGACGAACTCGCGTTGTTCGCAAGCCCGGCCGGCTCAGCTCGTAGCGGGGCTGGCACATCGCCGATCCAGGGACGAAGTTAGGGAACGCTCTACTAGGGCGCCAAGAAGAGAACCCATCTCGGGATCAGCGCTTCTTGCCGGGCTCGCGCGCCGGATCGAGCTCCTGGAAGGGCATCGCGGGCCGGGGGACGAACCGGCTCATCTCGGCGGTCCCATGGAGGTTCCGCAGCGCGCCGGGCGCCGGCTCCGCGGGCGGAGCGGGCCACGGCGCGCTCGCGGCCTCGTCGCGCAGATACGACGGCCGCTCCGCCGCGCGCTCGCCCTCGAACGCGGGGGTGTTGCGCAGCGACCACGCGCCCTTGCTCACCCAGAAATTCTGGTCGTTGTCATCGTACATCCGCATGAGCTTGCTGACGAACAGCACGTGTCGGTCGCTGAGCTCGGGCCCAGGGCGGCGCTCCGCGATCACGAGTCGCATGAGGCCGATGGGGCGTGCGCGGCGGAGGTGCGCCGCCATGACGTCGAGCGCCACGGGGGCCTCGGGCAGCACGCCCATCCCGCAGAAGACGTTGCCAGGAGGAGCTGTGGTGAGGGAGATGCCATCGTAGATCCCCTCCTTGCCGAGCGGGTCCATCACGGTGTCACCTGTATGTTTGTCGAGCGGGTAGCCGTTGCTCGTGTCGAACGTCTGGATCCGCTTCTCGTCCTTGCTCACGCGGAGCACGAAGAAGATGTGCGAGCCCTTGCGCTGCCCTGTGGCGGGCAGGGTGACGCCCACATGCATGTTCTCTGCTTCTGCCTCGGAGGTCGGCGCGGAGGGTGAATAGAGCAGCGTATCGATCTTCGACTGCTGGTCGGCGCTGCTCGTGACCATCCGTTTTGGCGCGTCGTGCTTCGAGTGCTTCTCAGGTAGATCGTTGAGCACGTGGTCCACATGCTTCTGGTCGAGCCTGCACACGCCGCGCCGGGCGTCGGGCTCCGCGCGCCTCCCTTGAGCGACCGCGCCGTCAGAGCAGAGGCTGCAACGCCGCGTACCACTGCTCGCCCAGCAGCACGTAGCCCTGGAGGTTGGGGTGCCACTGATCTTCGAGTAACGTGGTCTTGTTCGGATTGAAGGGCGTGTACATGTCGACGGAGATGATGTGTCGGCCTGCGTCCGCGCGGGCCTTCACCACCGCCGGAATGGCGTCGTCGTAGGTCTTGATGCGCGCGCTGAGCGCGGTGTCGTCGCCCTTGCTCGCATCGCCGCGCGACGGGACGGGCGCCGCCACCACGATGAGAACACTGGGGAGCTGCTCGTAGATGCTGTCAATCAACGCGCCCAGACGTTTGGGGGCGTTGGGCATGTCGTAATTGTCGATTGCGTCGTTGGTTCCAATCATCAAGAGCACGATGTCGGGCTTGTATTGCGGCATGACGGTCGACACCAGCGTCGAGATGCCGCTCCTTCCGCCTGCGGGGGCGATCGTCCAGCCGCTGTGGCCCTCGTGGTTGTGCGGGAACGCCACGCCGCCAACGGTGTTCGGTCCGTTCGATCCCGAACCGACGAACGTGATGTTCTTGCCCGCCGCGTGCGCGAGCCGGAACAGCTCGACGCGATAGCCGCCCGGCGTGTCCCCGTTGTATCCGTCGGTGATAGAGTCGCCGAACGGCATGATCTTGCACGCCGTACCGTCGGTCGGGCAGGGCCGATAGGTCGAGCCCGCGCCGCCACCGGCGCCGCCCTGCGCGCCCGAATCGCCGCCGCTGCCGCCGGCCGCCGCGCCGCCGCCCTCGCCGCCACCGCCCGTTCCCGCGAGCGATCCACCGGTGCCGGCCGCAGAGGTCGTTCCGCCGGTGCCCGCGGCAGCGCCGTCCGTGCCGCCGCCGCCGCTCGTTCCGCCTGCGCCGCCGCCGGCGCCTGCTTCGCCCGCTTCGCCCGCTCCGCCGGCGCCCGCTCCGCCGGCGCCCGCGCCGCCGCCGCCGCAGCCGAGAGCGATGACGACGAGCCCGGCCACGACCGGCCAAGATGTGATCCGCTTCATGCCGGGGATGGTAACGCCGAAGGCTACGGCGTTGTCAACTGAGCCTGGATTTCGCGCGTCCTGAGCCATTCAAAAAAGTGGCAAACTGACGCCGCAAAACGGAATGCATTGAAGAAAAGGCTCGGCGTGCGCAGCCGTTGCGTTTGTCATGACCCAACGCAAGCGCACGCCGAGCACCTCGAAGGTGCGACGGCGCATCCGCCGAAACAAGCCCAAACCGACCCCGCCTCGACGCGCCGGCGTCCGCCGTCCCGATCCGCGTGCGGTGCACCTCCGCGCGACGGAGACGACGCTCACCGGCGTGGCGTGGCTGGTCGGCTTCGGTGTCTTCCTCCGTGAGCTCGATGTCGACGCCGAGCTCCAGCGCACGTTCGGTCGACTCAAGCCGGACCGCCGTGTTGTCTTCCCCTGACCGCCCAGATGCGGCTGCTCATCGACGCCGCCGTGGCCGGGGAGGCGCGGGTCTTCGGCCTGGAGGCGCCGGCGAACGACCCGCTCTTCGTGCAAGCGGTTTCGCAGATCCCAGTGGATGCTTAATCCCCGGAACAAGCTCAGATTTTGGGAGGTAGCCAACAGCGGCCGCGTCCCCGAGTGGACGAATTTCTGCAACACAACCATGTTTCCGGACTAACCAACATGGCCAAGAAGATAAGCTATCCTATCGCTGTTCGTCGTTACGCCGTGGATGATGAGCCCGATCGCGAGATCGTCCTCGTCATCGGCAAGCCGATCCCTCCAAAGCCCCCGGGCGACGAATGGTCTTGCCCGCTCTTGATCTCAGGGCTTTCTGACAAGGAGTTCTTTCATTACGTTCCAGGAATCGATGCGATTCAAGCGCTTCAGCTGGCGATGAAGCGAGCTCGACATGAGCTGGACGCGTCCAAGTTGCCGATCAAGTGGCTCGGAGAGATAGGGGACATCGGGCTGCCACGCAGCATCGACCCGGCTTACGGGATGCTTCGATTCCAGCGTCTCATGGAGGGCATCTACGACATGGCCGTGGATATGGTCGGCCAGATTGCGCTCGATCTCGACGCTTCGCGCAAGGCAAAGGAGGCCCCAAAGACGACCCGCAAGAAGAGAACTTGAATCGAAGCGGTGCCAAGGTCGGGAGGAGACAGCCACGAAGAGCCCGCCCGCCCAACCCACCGGGCTACCACCGCATGCGCAGCGCTCGCCGCGCCAAGGGACCCTCCAGGCATAGCGTCAGGCGAGCTCGAGAGGGGCGCAGAGGAGCCCCACCAGGTTGAACAGGTCGAAGGTTGCGGCCCAGCGCTCGAACCCCTCGGGGAGCGGCGGGCTCCGCCGCAACGTGCACACGTCGCACGGCGACGCCATCTAGGCATGCGGCAGGAGCAGCGCTTCGACCCCGTCCGCCAGCGCTTCGTGCCGCTCGTTGCGGAGGGCCGCGACGAGGGCGGCGGCGAGCGGCGCCGCATCGACCATCGGCCTGGCGAGCTCGTGCAGCCAGAGCGCCATGATCTCGCACGGGTCGCGGTCGATCGCGGCACCGCGCAGCAGCTGCGCGACCGTATCCGCGAGCTCACCGTGCCCTTGAGCCCTGAGCCGTGCGAGCAGCTCGGCAGCGATCTGGCCTGGATCGACCATCGGCCCGGCGATCTCGCGCGCCCAGAACATCATGATCGAGGCCGCCAGGGTGTCGCGTCCCTCGGCGCGAAGCCTCGTGACGGCCGCGTGGGCCAGGACATCTGCGGTGTCGGCGCGGGCCACGCTGTCGATGAGCGCCCGCTGGGCGCCATGCACGGGGCGGGGCTCGCGCGGGACGGCGGCGACGCCATGCTGGGCTTGCGGTGCTTGCTCGACGCGCTCTCGGCGTTCGAACGCCCTGCTCGCCGCGCTCACGGCGCGCGCGAGCTCCTCGCGCCCATCGGCTTCGAGGCGCCGGACCAAGAGGCTCCTCAAGTAGGTCCATGCGTTTGCGTCGACGTCATCCGCCGGGCGGAGGAGGCCCTGAGCGCGACCCCGCGCGGCCACCTCGCGGCCCATGCCGATGAGCGCGTGGGCCTCGTTCAGCCAGAGCACCGGGTCGACGTCGGAACGACCGCTCAGCGAGGTGACGACCGCGTCGGCGAGCTCGCCGCGCCCCTCGATGCGCAGCCGCCCTATCAAGGCGATTGCGAAGAACACCGCGCGCGCCGACGGTCCGCGGGCCTCCGCTTCAGCGCTTCTGGAGATCAGACGCCCCAGGGTGTGAAATCCGTCGAGATCGAGCCGCGCCACGAGCGCGGAGAGCAAGACGTGGGGGTCGTGAGCGCGCGCAAGCTCACCGCCGCGCAGGATCACGGCGGCGTGTTCGGTGGAGTCCATGCGCCTCGTCATCGGGTCCCCCGTCCAGGCGCGGGAAGTCGAGAGGTCGGTGCGCCGCCGAGGGAGCTCAGGCCTGGGCACTGTGCAGCGCAGGATGCCTCCAGGCACGCAGCCGCGGGCGCCGCTAGGTCCTCGACGGGTCCGCGGGGATCGAGCGAGGAACAGCTGGGCGCATCGTTGCCTGCTGACAGGCAGTCCATCCAGCGAGCGCACGCTGGATCGTCCATGCACGCGCTGAACTCTTCGCAGCACGAGGCCTTCGCGCAGACCGCACATTCGTCGTCCTCGGGAGCTGCATCGCAGACCGGACGCACGACCAGGTCGGGTTCCATTGCCTGCGGATAGCGGCTGTAGGTATCCGCGCAATGCACCAGACGATAGCTCCGCACGCCCGGGGTAACCATGACCAGCGTGTCCGTCTTGTCAGCGGCCATGCCGTAGCTGGTCGCGCAGGCCCATTCAGTCTGCCGCTGCTCGACGAAGCAATCGCAAGCCTCAGCGGTGACCGCGTACTCGCACAGCCAGACCGTCTCGCCAGGGTTATAACACTCATCCGGAACGATCTTCATGCACCCAGCGACGAACACGACAATCGGCAGACAACAGAAAACCACCGAACCGCATCGCACAACTAGCCACCGCACCATGACAAACCTCACTCGATTCGATAAAACGTCACCTTCA
This sequence comes from Sorangium sp. So ce375, assembly GCF_051473855.1. Lineage (NCBI taxonomy): Bacteria > Pseudomonadati > Myxococcota > Polyangiales > Polyangiaceae > Sorangium > Sorangium sp. So ce375. The sequence continues at coordinate 355,307 of NZ_CP150335.1, read as the reverse complement.
GAGAGAGAGAGAGAGAGAGAGAGAGAGAGAGAGAGAGAGAGAGAGAGAGAGAGAGAGACCGCGCGCTCTACTGCTGAGGCCCTGGTCAGCGCTTCAATCGGGCCGCCGCCTTCCGCGGCGGAGAGCGCGAAGGCTGCGGAGGAGCGCCCAATGCACGCGTACAAGCGTCAATGGGGCCGCCGCCTTTCAGCGGCGGAGAGTGGTGGCCGCACGTCGCGTGACGGGTCGGCAATCGCACTTCAATGGGGCCGCCGCCTTTCAGCGGCGGAGAGCCAGTACGACCGCGCCGGGCTCTTCATGCTCGCCGGCGCACTTCAATGGGGCCGCCGCCTTTCAGCGGCGGAGAGCGTACGCCGCCAGCCCGCACGCCAAGCAGAGCGCGACACTTCAATGGGGCCGCCGCCTTTCAGCGGCGGAGAGCCAGACCGCCGCAGGGATCCGCGCCTTGCCGGCGTACGTACTTCAATGGGGCCGCCGCCTTTCAGCGGCGGAGAGTCGCGATCACGGTCGGAGCAGGGTGCCCCGCCTCGCTCGACTTCAATGGGGCCGCCGCCTTTCAGCGGCGGAGAGTAGGCGAGACCGGCCGGCACCGCCACCGTCGCCACGTAGCACTTCAATGGGGCCGCCGCCTTTCAGCGGCGGAGAGGCGGATCGTGCTTTCCGCACCGTCTCCGTGCGAGACACTTCAATGGGGCCGCCGCCTTTCAGCGGCGGAGAGTCTGAAGGGTCCGGATGTAATTGTAGAGGATTCAGATGACTTCAATGGGGCCGCCGCCTTTCAGCGGCGGAGAGTCGACCTCTTCCCCGTCACACACCGCGCACGCCTCTACACTTCAATGGGGCCGCCGCATTTCAGCGGCGGAGAGTCGCCGTTGATGCCGTGGGCGATGCCGGAAGTGTTCTTACTTCAATGGGGCCGCCGCATTTCAGCGGCGGAGAGTGCTGAAGTAGTCACCAGGCAGGGACACGGCCCTGTCACTTCAATGGGGCCGCCGCATTTCAGCGGCGGAGAGAGGGAGAGCGAGCGGCGCGGTAGCGCGGAAGGGGCTCACTTCAATGGGGCCGCCGCCTTTCAGCGGCGGAGAGCTACATCCGGGCCACGCACGGGGTCTCGGTGGACTCACTTCAATGGGGCCGCCGCCTTTCAGCGGCGGAGAGCACTCCCGAAGCGCCCCCCGTACCGCCCAAGGTGCTCACTTCAATGGGGCCGCCGCCTTTCAGCGGCGGAGAGGGGAAGAACTGCATCACCGCGCGCTCCATCGTCTCACTTCAATGGGGCCGCCGCCTTTCAGCGGCGGAGAGGCGGGCGATGCCTCGCTGAAGGTGCGTGGCAAGGGCGGACTTCAATGGGGCCGCCGCCTTTCAGCGGCGGAGAGACCGACGCCGCCGAGGCCGCACAGCTCCGGCAGGCCGAACTTCAATGGGGCCGCCGCCTTTCAGCGGCGGAGAGATCGCGCTCCCGAGCTGCGAAAGCAGGCCGAGCAGGTTACTTCAATGGGGCCGCCGCCTTTCAGCGGCGGAGAGTGGCGGCGCCCGCGGTGAACGCGGAGGTGATGCGGTTACTTCAATGGGGCCGCCGCCTTTCAGCGGCGGAGAGGTATCGATATGAATGCACGGGAAACACGACCCAGCGATAACTTCAATGGGGCCGCCGCCTTTCAGCGGCGGAGAGACGGGTCTTGCGCCGCCCTGACACAGCGCGGACTGGTCACTTCAATGGGGCCGCCGCCTTTCAGCGGCGGAGAGTCGTCGATCGTTGCATTTCGTGGGATGATATTCCCACTACTTCAATGGGGCCGCCGCCTTTCAGCGGCGGAGAGACGGGCGACCGGCTCGCGGTCACCTGCGACTGGGAACTTCAATGGGGCCGCCGCCTTTCAGCGGCGGAGAGGGGAGGAGCGCCATGGAGAGGTCGTCGTCCTCGTCGATACTTCAATGGGGCCGCCGCCTTTCAGCGGCGGAGAGAGAGTGAGGTGTCGCGGGGTGTTCTGACCGCGCTCCTGCGCTGACTTCAATGGGGCCGCCGCCTTTCAGCGGCGGAGAGCCAGAGTCGCGCGATCGAGGAGGCGTTGCTCTCCCGACTTCAATGGGGCCGCCGCCTTTCAGCGGCGGAGAGTTCTCTTCGGCTAGACGAGCCCTACGGCGTCGGGAGGTCGTGTAGGAGCTCAGGGTGAACGCCTCGCGCTCCTGACTTCAATGGGGCCGCCGCCTTTCAGCGGCGGAGAGATAACGAATCAGGCGCAGCGGGGGACGCAGCGCCGCAACTTCAATGGGGCCGCCGCCTTTCAGCGGCGGAGAGAGGCCTCCCAGGCGTACCTGGCATTTCGCGTACTTGCAAGCCGGTTTGCGAGGGGTTCCCGTTCGCCCGCCCTTCCCCGGCTGCCGAGGGCCCTCCGGAGGCACCCCTCCCTCTCGAAAACCATCGTCATTTCAAACACCTACCGGCGTTGCGAGCGCCTCCCGGGATTTTCGCGTCACTCCACCGCTCGCAGCGGGCCCGTCGCCTCCCTTCTACCACACTCCCGCCTCGCCGTGCCCCAGCCCTTCCGCCGGCGCGCGTAGCGGTGTCTCTCCAGCCCGGCCTCGTCCGCTCAGCCACCGTCGCCCACCGTCGATCGGCGTCGCAACGCGCAGCTCCGATGGCTCGGGCCCTCGACGGTGCGCCGACCGCCCTCGCGCCCACGGCTGCCATCTGCCCCACCGTCCGCCGCCGTCGCTCGCCGTGATTCCCCCGCCGGATCCGTTGCTCACGAAACGGCGCACGCGCACGGGACCGGCGCTCCTTCCTTCTCCTTCCTCACTGCATCACGATACCGGGGGGAACCCTCCACCGCCCCGCCGACGCCCGCGCGGCGCGTGCGTCCTGCGGGCCGACGTGTTCTGGCGCCAGGACCGCGGGAACCGTGGCGCCGGCCGTCGGTCGCTGCGCCGGACAGGTCATCCTTCTCCCCGAGGTGGCCTGCGCGACCGAGCTCGCCCGCGTTCCCGGACGGTCCCAGTGGCCTGGGCGAGCGCGCTCGTACCCGCACCGCGGAGATGGGTGCCCCCCATCTTTTGTGAAGGCACGTCCACCGCGGAGACGTGTCCACTCGTCTTTTTCTGGAGGCACGTCCACCGCGGAGACGTGTCCACTCGTCTTTTTCTGGAGGCACGTCCACCGCGGAGACGTGTCCACTCGTCTTTTTCTGGAGGCACCTCCAGGCGGGAGAGGGTTGGACCCATCTCCCGCCTGGACGTGCCGGATCACCCGGACGGGTTCACAGCGTGCGGACCGCCCCGGCCGAGGGCGCCGGGACGGCTTCGGGCTTCGCATCAGGGCCGCTCGACCGGACCTCGCGCGGTCGTCGACCCCCTCGACGTGGGGCGCCAGCAGGATCCATCGACGCAACACCGCTCTGCCGCGGCACGAAGCGCCGCCGGCAGCAGCGGCCTGTCAGGCGAGGACCGCAGGCTCCTCCGCGAGCTCGGCTTCCGCCGCGCCAGCTCCTCCAAGGCCGCCGCCGGCGCGTTCCTCGCCCCCGTCGCGAAGGCAAAGCGCAAGAGCGCAAGGCGCGCTGAACGGCGCGGCGCGGACCCACCGCGTACACGGCCTCTCCCTTATCGCGCGCCCCTCCCCCGCTCCATCCATCGATTCGCGCGTGCCCGGACGCGGCACCTGATGCCCCGCGCCAGATGCGCAGCGCCGCGCCCGCAACGCGATTGCAGCACGACATCGATGCGGCACACGTAAACCCTTTGCTCCTGCCCCTCCCCATACGCGGCGCCCCTCTCCCTCGCTTCGCAAAATCAGCCTGCCCCACGCGAAAATTGGCTTGCTGGCACGTTCGATGAATCCCATTCTCGCCCCGCACCGATGCGCAGCAGATTCGACGCCTTCGGCAAGAACGTCCTGCGCGACACCCTCGATGTCGTCGGCCCCACCGAGACCCAGGTCGAGGTCATCGCGGCTTCCCAGACGATGGATATCTGGTACGTGCCCGATCCCGCCCGCGCCACGTTGCGCGCCGATCTCGGCCTGCTCGGCGAGCTCGCGGCAGAGCCCTGCCAGTTCGAGCTCTTCCACGACACCCCCGGCCCCGCCGAGCTGCGCGGCTGCGTTCGCAAGCAGCTCCACTGGCACCACGAGCTCGAGCGCCGCGACGGCGGCGCCGTCCCCTTCCCTCGGCTGTGCGTCCTCAGCAGCGGCCGGCCCGCCACCGTGCTCGACGCGTTCGGATTCGCCCCGGAGCCGGGGCGCCCCGGCCTCTACCGCGCCGCGCGCGGATGGCGGGTCGACGTCGTCGCGATCGCCGAGCTGCCGCGCACCCGCGGCACCCTGCTGCTGCGCCTGCTCGGCGCCCGCGCCGTGCTCCGCGACGCCATCCGGGAGGTCACCGCCCTGCCAAAGGACGCCTGGGAGAGGAGCATCGCCCTGCCCTGGCTGGTACGCTTGCGTTTCGAAACCCCGGCCGAGCCCGCGGCACGCACGGCAGAAGATGCGGAAGAGGAGGAGATCGTGACGGAAGTTCAGCAGTGGTTCGAGCAGCTCCAGCAATCGATCCGCGACGAGGCGCGAAGGGAGGCGCTCCAGGAGGGGCTCAAGGAGGGCCTCAAGGAGGGGCAGATCCAGGCGCTGGCTACGCAGTTCGAGAAGAAGCTCGGGCGGACGCTGTCCGAGGCCGAACGCCCCGTACTGGCCGAACGCTTCGACCGCCTCGGCCTCTCCCGCCTCGACGATGTCCGGCTGGAGCTCGCCGCAGATGCCCTCGCCGCATGGCTCGCGGACCCGGCGGCTCGTTGAAGACAGCTCGCCCGCGGCGCCCCTCCGCCCCCGCCAGCTCGGCGCCTCACACCACCACGGCCACCCGCTCCGACGGGACGTACGCCCTCCCGAGCGACGCGATGGCGCTCAGCCCGCGCCCGTTCGCCGGACCGATGTCGATGATCAGCACCTGGTCCCCCCTCGAATCGATGATCTGCCCGAGATCGCGCCGCAGCTCCACGAGCTCCCTGCGGCTCAGCTCGCACTGCCACACCGAGAGCTGCAGCCAGTCGCCGTACCCCCGCATCGCCTTGAAGATCTTGCGCAGCCGCTTCGGATCGCAGACGTCGTAACTCACGATGTAGCTCTGCCTCACGCCAGCCTCCTTCGCTCGCTCTCTCCCTCGCTCCCTCGGCCCGCGCTCTCCCGCGCCGTGCCTTCACTCCCCTCGTCCGGGGTGATGCCTTCACCTGGTCCGGAACGACGGGTACGCCCCCACCTCGCCGAGCAGCACCCGCGCGAGCAGCCGCGCCTGCACCTCCAGCACCCTGCGGTAGCTGATCCGGTATCCGAACACCGGGTGCGTCACGAGCTGGTCCATCCGCCGCTCGTACGACAAAAGGAACTTCTTGCGCCCCGCGGGCCGCAGCGCCACCGCGCCGCCGGAGCGCTGGAAATCGTCCGGCGCCACGACCCCGTTGTTGATCGCCGCCACGACCACCGAGTCCGCCACGATCGGCCGGAACTCCTCCATCAGATCCAGCGCCAGCGCCGGCCGCCCGAAGCGCGGCTGGTGATAGAAGCCGAGCAGCGGATCCAGCCCGACCGTGCCCAGCGTCGTCGCGAGGTCCTTCGCGAGCAGCGCGTAGCCCAGCGACAGCAGCGCGTTCACCGGATCCCGCGGCGGCCGCCGGTTCCTCCCCTCCAGATCGAACTCGCCCCTCGCCTCGCCCGCGCCCTTCAACATGCCGGCGAACGCCCCGAAATACACCCGGGCCGCCGTCCCCTCAATGCCGAGCAGCGACGGCAACGACGGCGCCTCCGCGGCCTTGCGCGCGAGCTGGTCGAGCTCCGACAGCACCGCCGCCTCGGGCGCTCCGTGGTTGCGCCGGAGCATCGTCCTCGCATTCGTGTTCTCTCCCTCGAGGACTTGATCGAGCTCAAACAGAGAGCCGCTCGTCCTCAAGACCTCCGGACACTGCCCATCTTGCGCGCAGCGCTCGAACGCTCGAGACAACGCGGATGAGCCATCGTCTGCATCGATCTCACACTTCCCCTGCCCTCCCTCTTCTGCGAAGCTGCTCCGGCCTACAGGAAGCGCCTCCCCGCGCGCCCGGCACCTGGAACGTCCCCACGTGATACCTCCGCCGCCCTCCGCTGCCTGGTTCGCGTTCTTCAGCCTCGATCTGCACCAGATCCGCGGCTACGGCCTCGGCGCCGCGGCCGAACGGATGCTCGTGCCGCTCGCCCTCTTCAAGATGGCGACGCTGCTGGAGGGCGACCTGCGCCTGCGCACCGCGTGCGACCTCGTGCCGGCGTCGCCGCTGCGCGTCGAGCGCCCGGCAAGGTCCACGATGCCTTCCGTGGTCGCGCTGCGAGCGGAGCTGCCTTCTGTGATCGCGGCGTGCAAGGACCTGTTCGCAGGCTCCGGCGCTCCGACCACTGTCACCTTCTCTTCCTGATGCTGCGGCTAGCGATTCGATTCCTGTCCGGCTCGTACCATGCCACCCCCTGGGGCCGGCACGTCAACGAGGGGGACATCGAGTGGCCACCGAGCCCATGGCGGCTCTGCCGTGCGTTCCTCGCGACCGGCTTCGCCCGGCTCGGCTGGACCGCGGTCCCGCCGGAGGGGCAAACGCTGATCAAACGGCTCGCAGCGTCGCCGCCCGTTTACCATCTGCCACCGGCGTCGACGGGACATACGCGCCATTACATGCCGCTCTACAAGAACGTGACCGCGAAGGTGCTCGACGCCTTCGCGTTCGTGGGGCGCGGCGAAGAAGCGGTCCTCGGGATCACCTGGGACGTGGACCCAACGGCTGCGGAGCGAGCGCTCTTCGAGGCGCTCGCGGACCGGTTGAGCTACCTGGGCCGCGCCGAATCCTGGGTGGCCGCGACGGTCACGGAGGTCTTGCCGGAGCACCTGTCCCCGTGCCGCGCCTCGGAGTGCGCGCCTGGCCCGGGGTATGAACGCATTGCGCTGCTCGCGCCGCTGAGCGCCGCGGAGTATGCGGCGTTCCGGAGAGAGCGCGTGGGCGGGAGAGGCGGAGCGGAGCAGGTGGAGCCGGCTCGCCGGGGTGCGAAGGCGCCAAAGAAGAGCGCTGCATCCAAGGAGGCCGCGAAGCTCGAGGCGCTCTATCCGGCGGACCTCCTCACTGCGCTCCTCAAGACTTCCGGCGACCTTCAGCGTGAGGGGTGGAGTCAGCCACCGGGCAGCCGCTGGCTGTCGTACTGGCGCGAAGGTGACGCGCTCGCGAGGACGTCGACAAGACCGGTGAGAGGTGCTCACCGGCGTGCCCAGCGGCAGGATACCGCGCTCCTCGCGCTTTCCTCCGATACCGCGCGGAGGGACGTCCTGCCGCGCCCCGCGGACGCCCTGCTCTGCATGGAGGTGCTCCATGCGGCGCTCGTTCGGAAATCCGACCGCGGCGACGGTTCTGGACCTTCGCCATGCCTGACCGGCAAAGACGCGCACAGGGCACCCTTGAAGGGTCACAGGCACGCTTGGCTCTTGCCAGCCTCCCTGGGCAGCGAGGGCCACTTCGACCACGTGCTCGTACACGCGGCGATGGAGCTCGATGAGAGAACGCGGGAGGCGCTCTCCGGCGTGCGAAAAATCTTCAGGAAGGACATCTGCACGCTCGTCACCCTCGTGGAGACTGGCCTGAGGGAGGACTTCGAACAGGCAGTGCCGTACGTGAGAGCGGCGAAGGTATGGACAAGCGTGCTGCCTTTCGTGCCGCCAAGACACCTCAAGCGACAGGGAGCGAACTCGCTCGAAGGTCAGGTCCAGGCCGAGCTTGCATCGCGCGGGCTGCCTCTGGCCGAGCGGATCGAGGTCGAGCTCGACGGCGGCGACTACAGCGAAGCGAGCGACTTCTGGGATGTGTGGCAGCGCCGTCAGCCTGGGGAGCTCCGCCTCGCCGGGCCTGAAGCAGGAGCGCCGCTCCCGGAAGCGCGGCTCGCGACGCGCTGGCGCCACTTCCGCAACGCGCGCGTGCTCAACCCCGATCAGCGCCCTCCCGTCGCCGCGAGCCTCGGCCTACGCCTCACCTTCGCCGAGCCCGTCCGCGGCCCCATCGCCCTCGGCTACGCCTCCCACTTCGGCCTCGGCGCGATGGCCCCATCGCCGTGATCCGCCGCCCCGGATCTCCTTCATCCCCTCCCCCCGCCGCCGTACCATCGTCGCAGGAGGCTCCATGCCGACCGCGACGAGACCCCAGAACGCCACGCTCACCGGCGCGCTCCCGCTCGACCGCCCCACGGCGGAGCGGCCGCACCGGCTCTACGTGGCGACCTCGAACCACTGCAACCGCTCCTGCCCGTGGTGCTGCACCTGCTCGTCGCCCCGGGGGCAGACGTTCCTCGCCCTCGACCGCTACCTCGCGAGCTTCCCGGCCGAGGGCCCCTTCGAGGTGCAGCTCGAGGGCGGCGAGCCCACGATCCACCCGCACTTCGACGAGATGGTCCGCCTCGCCCGCGCCGAGCCCCGCTGCGCGCGCGTCGTCGTTGTGACAAACGGCGTCGAGATCCCGCGCGATCCGGCCGGGCTCGACGCCTGGCTGCAGAAGCTCGGCGAGCCCGCCACGATCAAGCTCTCGGTGAACCACCACCTCCTCGAGCACGACGACGGCCTGCTCGCCCTCGGCCGCGCCCTGCGCGAGCGGCTCTCCGCGCTCGGCGGCGACCGCCAGCTCGTCCTGAACGTCCGGCTGCGCAAGACCGAGCCCGACGGCGACGCGTGGGTCGTCGAGGCGGTGCGCGACGCGGGGCTCATCGAGCTCGCCAACGTGTTCCACCTGCAACGTTATGGCTTCGCGCAGAAGCGCGAGGACTGGGATGAACCCTTCCTCGTCGGGACCCATTTCACGATGCTCAACCCGGACGGCCTCGCCTTCGGCCCCGACCTCGTGGCGCGCTCCGACGCCATGAGGAGGCTGCCGTGAGCGCGCGCCCCTTCCGCGACGAATGGCGCCGCCTGAAGAGCCGCGCCTTCGATCTCCAGGGCAACAGCACGGCCGGCGAGACGGTGCGCTTCGACCTGTGGGGCCGGCCGGTCGAGATCTACCGCAACGCGAACTTCTCCATCTACAGCCGTCAGCCCTGCAACGCGAAGTGCCACTTCTGCGTCGAGGAGCTCAGGCCCGCATCACGCGGACGCAGCCTGTCCGTGCAGAAGACCGTCGAGGACGACGACGGGCGCTATTTCGATGCCATGGCAGCGTCCCTGGACGCGCTCCGGCCGCTCGATCCGACGGTCTCCATCACCGGCGGCGAGCCGAGCCACGATCCGCGATTGCCCCGCATCCTCGCGCTCGGGCAGGCCCACCGGGGCCGCAAGCGGACGCTCACAACGAACGGCTCGGGGCTGCTCCAGCAGCGCGAAGGAAAGCGGGTGATCGACTGGATCGTCGAGACCGGCGTCCAGCACCTCAACATCAGCCGCGCCCACCCCGATCACGACAGGAACGCACGGCTGATGGTGATGAAAGACGGCCTCCGCGCCGACGAGCTGCGCAGCGTCGTGGCGGCGGCGACGGCGGGCGGCACCCGGGTGCGCCTCTCCTGCGTGCTCCTCGACGGGCAGATCGACGCGGTCGAGCCCATCGTGGATTACCTGCGCTTCGCCCGGTCGCTCGGCGTCGACAACGTGATCTTCCGGCAGCTCATGAAGACCGACCCGACCGCGGTCGTCGAGAACCACGTCGTCAAATACAGCGATCGCGCCCGCGTCCGGCTCGAGCCGATCCTCGACGCGCTGAGCGCCGACGCGCGGTTCTCGTTCGAGCGGCAGATCGTGGGCTATTACTACTATGTCGAGGTGTTCCGCTTCGAGGACATCGATGTCGTCTTCGAGGAGGCCGATCTCGCCCAGCTCGAGGAGACGAAGCGCTCGGGTCCGGGCATCGTCCACGAGCTCATCTTCCACCCCAACGCGAGGCTCGCCTCCACCTGGCAACCCTGGGACGGCATCCTCGGCCCTCCCCCTTCGATACACACCTCGCTCAACGCGTCATGACAGCGCTCATCCTCCCCCTTCCTTATATCGGCCGGAATCTCCTCTTCCTCGAGGAGGTCCTGGACGAGCTCGAAGGGCACGGCATCCCTCACCCTCTCCTGTTCCGCGCGAGCGAGGCGGACAAGCTGGCTCGCCTCCTCGAGCACGGCACCGACCGCGCCGGATACCCGGGAGAGAGGGCCTGGACCGACGGCCCGGATCAAGGGCGCCCGATCCGGCACGAAGACGTGATCTTCGCGACGACCGAAGGCGAGATCCGGAGAGGAGAGCGAGAGCCCGAGCGGTCCACGTCGCTCAAGAAATTCGCCGTGATCGAGCGGCCGCTGTTCGTCGCGCACGACGCCCGCTGCTTCGTCAAGCTGTGCGACAGGCAATACGAGTACCGCGATCCGACGCAGAAGCAGGCGGCGCTCCTCGCGCTGTTCCCGGTGACCCGGGTCGCGCCCATCCAGGGCTGGTTCTCCGAGGAGGACGGCCTCGCCTACCGGGCGCTCGTGCGCCCCCTCCGTGGCGGCGCGATGGTCGAGGTGGGCTCGTGGAAGGGGCTCTCCACAGCGTACGTCGGGCGGCTGGCGGCGAGGAACGGGGTCACGCTCCACTGCGTCGACACCTGGGGAGGCTCCAGCGACGAGTACGCCGACAGATACCGTGCCATGCTGGCCGCGGAGGACGTGCCCGGCGCGTTCAGGGCGAACATGGAGGCGCTCGGGATCCGGCCAGACGTCCTCCGGATGACGTCCACGGACGCGGCGGCGCGCTTCGCCGAGGCGAGCCTGGATCTCGTGTTCCTCGACGGCTCGCACGACCGCGCGGCCGTGCTCGCCGATGTCGAGGCGTGGTGGCCCAGGCTCAAGCCGGGCGCCGTCCTGGCCGGCCATGACCATAACGAGGATCACGCGGGCGTCATGGAGGCCGTCGCTCACTTCATGTCCCGCGCCGAGCGGGCGATCGAGCGCGGCGCGGGCTCGGTGTGGTGGGCGCGGCGATAGGTGGGATGGTCATGAGCAAACCGCTCTTCGTGGCGACAGGCGCCTATTCGTGCGGCAAGACCACGACGCTCCGTCACCTCGCGTCCACGCGGGGCCACCGCGTCCACGGCGAGGCGCACCGGCGCGTGCTCGACGAGCTCGGCGCGCGCACCCACGGCCACGCGCCGGACGCGCCGTTTCGCCCGATCGACACGCCGGAGCACCTCTGCCCGATGTGCCGAAAGCGGGAGTTCGCCGCGCGGGTGCTGGAGACCCAGAAGAAGATAGAGGCGGAGGCGCGGGATGGCGACTGGCTGGAGCGCGGGTACCTCGATCCGGTCGAGTACTACCTGCGCACGAGCGGAGAGGCGGAGTATCCCTGGCCGGAAGGCGAGCCGGCGTTCGAGCGGTATGCGCTTGTGTTCCTGTTCGCGGTGATGCCGGAGCTCCAGGAGCCGCGCTGGGGCAAGAGCAGAGAGGCGCGCGCCGCCGAGGCGGAGCGGATCAATCAGCGGCTCGGCGCGCTCTACCGCGCAGCGGGATTCGAGGTGATCGACGTCGGCCCTGGCACGGTGGAGGAGAGGGCGGAGCTCCTGGCGAGCCGCGCGCGGCTCTTCGGTTCCGCGCACCACGCCTGAGCTGCCCACGCGCTGCGATCGGCGACGGAGCGTTGGACGCCGCCGCGCGCGACCGGATCGCGGCGAGGGGTGACAGCAGGAGGCGACGTCATCGCAGCGTTCACGGGGTGTGGCGGCGACGGTCGGACGAGCGTGCTATCCTGGGCGCGAGCCCATGGTCGCCGCCGCACACTTGCCACTTCCGTCCTCGACCGCTCCTGCGGGGGAGCAGCGGTTCGTGATCCACGGCGTCCCCTGGCAGACCTACGTGAGGCTGCGTGACGAGCTCGACACCCCCGGCCTGCGGATGACCTTCTGCGAGGGAACGCTGGAGCTGATGAGGCCGTCCATCGATCACGAAGTGGCGAAGACGACCATCGCCCGCCTCATCGAGCTCTTCGCGCTGGAGCGGGACGTGCCGCTCTACGCCTACGGCTCAACAACGTTCCGGCGCGAGGCCAAGTCATGCGGCCTCGAGCCCGACGAGTGTTATTGCGTCGGCGGCACGCTGAACGAATTCCCCGACATCGCGATCGAGGTGGTGTTGACGAGCGGTGGACTCGACAAGCTGCCTGTGTACGGCGGGCTCGGCGTCCGCGAAGTCTGGTTCTGGGAGCGCGACACGTTCCACATCCATGCGCTGCGCGGCGAGCAGTACGAGCCCATCGCGGCCAGCGAGCTCATTCCGGATCTGGATCTCGTCGCGCTCGCGCGCTTCGTGCGCTGGCCGGATCAACACGAGGCGGTCAAGGCGTTCCGCAGCTGGCTGCGAAACGGAGGCTGAGGCCACGGCGCCGGCAGCCGACTGCCACGCTCGGCGCGCCAGCGCTCGCGGCGCGGTGGCGCGGTGGCGCGTGGCCCTCACCCCTCCGCGAAGTCCTGAGAGAGCCGCACGTCCTTGAGCTCCGCGCCGAGCAGCTCGATCGCGGCCGTGACGAGCGGGTGCTCGGCCACGGCGCGCTTCGCGGCGTCGACGCGGGCCTTGCGCTCGGCGGTCTCGACCTGGGCGAGCGAGGGGCCGGCGCTGCCGCGGGTGATCGTCTCGAAGACCAGCTCGGCGGGGCCGCCGAAGTGGGCGCCCAGGACGCGGGCGAGCAGGTCCCGGGACACGGGCTCGGTGGCCTGGCCGGCCAGGAACGAGTTCGCCTCGTAGCCGAGGGCGACGCGGGTCGGTGTGAGCTCCAGCACCGCTGCGTGCTCGAGGACGGAGGCGAGCGCCGGCCGCTGCGCCCTGACCGCCGCGATCACCGCGCGCCAGGTGGCGAGGTCCGCGGCGCTCATCGCCGGCGGCGGCGCGCTCGACGGCGGCGCGGGGCTCTGCGCCGCGGGCGGCGCGCTCGACCTCGACGCCGGGCTCTGCGCCGCGACCGGCGGGGCGCTCTGTGGAACGGAGTACAGCGCGCCGCGCGGCGAGGGAGGCGGGGCGCTGTCGGCGCGGTACGCGGGCGCGGCCGCGCCGTTCGCGTACGGCGGGGCCTTCGCGAAGGCCGGCGCGGCGCCGCCGCTCACGAAGGAGGTCGCGGCGCCGTGCACGCCCGGCGCGCCGTTCACGAAGGGGACGACGTTGGCCGCCGGCGCGCCGCTCACCGCCGCCGCGCCGTTCGCCGCCATGCTGCCGTGCGCCCTCGCCACCCCGCTCCCGCCCGGCGCGCCGTAGACGGCCGCCGCGCCGTTCGCTCTCGCCAGACCGTTCGCTGCCGCCGCGCCGTTCGCGGCTGCGCCGTTAGCCGCCGCGCCGTTCGCCGCTGCGCCGTGCGCTGCCGCGCCAGTCGCTCTCCCCACCCCACCCGCGCCCGCTGCGCCGCTCGCGAAGGCGACACCGTTCGCCGCCGCACCGTTCGCCGCCGCGCCGTTCGCCCTCGCCACGCCGTTCGCCGCAGCGCCGTTCAGCGCCGCAGCGTCGTGCGCCCTCGCCACGCCGTTCGCCGCAGCGCCGCTCCCGGCGCGCGCCGCCCCGTCGGCCATGCCGCTCCCGGCGCGCGCCATTCCCTCCGCGGCACCGGCCGCCGCGCCCGAAGCGCGCGCCTCCTCGGGCGCAGCCTCGGCCGACGCCGCCCCTCGCCGGGGCGCGGCCGCTCCCCCGGACGGCGCGCCGGGCCGCTGCGGCCCGCGCTCTGGCGCGCCGCCGCCACCCCCGCCGCCGCCTCCGCCGTTCAGGCGCCGCTCGAGATCACCGAGGCGGCGCAAGAGCTCGTCGATCGGCAGGAGCGGCGGCCTCCGGGCGAGCCGGACGAGCGCCATCTCGAGCGCGGCGCGCGGCTGGCCGCTCCGGGCGATGTCGTCGAACGCACGCGAGAAGCCCTGGTGCAGCCGCGTGAGATCGTCCGCGTCCGCCCGCGCCGCGAGCGCCCGCGCGTCGGCGACCTCCTCGTCCGCGAGATCCAAGAGCGGCGCCGGATCCTCGCAGACCTTGGCCACCACGAGATCGCGCAGGTGCGCGAGGAAGTCGCGGGCCACGTGGGGCAGATCGTACCCCTCCTGCGCGAGCTCGCCGACGATGCGCACGCACGCCGCAGGGTCGCCGTCCACGAGCGCCCCCGCGAGCCGGTGCAGCACCACGCGGTCGGCGACGCCGAGCACCTTCGCCACCCCCTCGGCCGTGATGCGATCGCCGCTCGTCCCGACCCACGCGATCACCTGATCGAGCAGGCTCATCGCGTCGCGCATGCTCCCCGCCGCCTCGCGCGCGAGCGCGCTGAGCGCCGGATCGTCGGCGGGGATCTTCTCCTGATCGAGCACCCAGCGGAGCCGCGCCGCGATCGCCTGCGCGCCGATGAGCTTGAAGTCGTAGCGCTGGCAGCGGCTCAGGATCGTGACCGGGACCTTGTGCACCTCCGTCGTCGCGAAGATGAACTTCACGTGCGGCGGCGGCTCCTCGAGCGTCTTCAGGAACGCGTTCCACGCCGCGTTCGAGAGCATGTGGACCTCGTCCACGATGAAGATCTTGAACCGGTCGCGCGCCGGCCGGTACGGCAGGCTCTCCTGGAGCTTGCGCACCTCGTCGACGCCGTTGTAGCTCGCGCCGTCGATCTCCTGGACGTCGACGTCCGCGCCGACCGTGATCTCGGCGCACGGCGCGCACTTCTGGCACGGCGTCGCCGTCGGGCCGTGGACGCAGTTCAGCGCCTTCGCGAGGATGCGGGCGCTCGTCGTCTTGCCGACGCCGCGGACGCCCGTGAAGAGGAAGGCGTGGGCGACGCGATCCCGCGCGATCGCGTTGCCGAGCGTCGTGGAGACGTGCTCCTGGCCGACGAGATCCTCGAAGGACTGCGGTCGCCATTTCCGCGCGAGGACGACGTAGCTCATACGCTGCTCGACTAGCACCTTCTCGCGGGCGCGTCGCCGCAGCTGTGGCCGGCACGGAAGTCGTCCTGCATTCCGGAGAGTTTGCCAGAATTGCCACGCCAAATGCACCCCCGCCCCGCGCCAGGGCCGAGACCGGCCACCACGCGCGCCAAGGAGCCCCCGGAGAGCGCGCCAAGGAGCCCCCGGAGAGCGCGCCAAGGAGCCCCCGGAGAGCGCGCCAAGGAACCCCCCGGAGAGCGCGCCAAGGAGCCCCCCCGGGAGACGGAGGAGCCCGCTCGCGGCGGGGCGCACCGGAGGCGCCCACGCGCGGAATCTGAAGTCGGAAGCAGAAACGGAAGCGTCCGCTCGCAGAGGACGGGGGCGTCCACCGTGGAGCCGTGGCGGAACCCGTGGCGCGTGGCGGAACCCGCGGAGGAGCCGGCGAGCGCAGGGCCGGCGCCGCCTCCCGGGAGGAGGCGCCCGTGGTGGCCCGCGCGCCGCGTGCGCCGCGTCGGAGCGCCGCGCGCCGCGTCGGAGCGCCCGGCGCTCCACGCCCCCGTCGGCCCACTTCTCGTCACCTCCTCCCTCCCCTTCACGGTTGCGGCGCGGCGCGGTTCACGGCATAGACGGCCGTCTGAATATGCAATTTCGCGGCGGAATGAACGAGCTGGTTCGCCAGGCGGCGCGCGTGCAGCGCAAGATCGACCAGGTGAAGGGCGAGCTGAAGGACCGCGAGGTGAGCGCGACCGCCGCCGGCGACAAGGTCTCGGTCGTTGTCACCTGCGAGGGCAAGCTGCGTCGGATCGACGTCGACCCCGCCTTCCTCGCGAGCGAGGGCCTGGAGATGGCGCTCGACGCCATCGTGGCCGCATCGAACTCGGCGCTCGACGCGGCCGACAAGCTCGTCGAGACCGAGATCACCAAGGTGACCGGCGGCGTCAAGCTCCCCGGCATGCACACTTGACGGCATTGCGCTCCCCGTCGTCGCTCCCCGGCTCCTCGAAGGTCCCGAACGGCGACCGGGGCGCGCCCGCGGCCGGCTTCCGGAGCGCGCCCGGCGGGCTGCCCGGCAGGCTCTCGCGCGTCGCCCAGCTGCTCGCGCGCCTGCCGGGCGTCGGCGAGAAGACGGCGCAGCGCTTCGCCCTCTTCCTCGTGACCGCCGGCGAGGACACCGCGCGCGACCTGGGGGGCGAGCTCGTGGAGCTCTGCGATCACATCAGGCCGTGCATCCGGTGCGGCCACATCGCCGAGCTCGACGACGACGGCCGGGCGCTCTGCGCCATCTGCCTGGACACACGGCGCGACGGCGCGCTCCTGTGCGTGGTCGCGCGCGTCCAGGACCTCCTGGCGATCGAGCGGAGCGGGGCGATGCGCGGGCGGTACTTCGTGCTCGGCCGGCTGCTCTCACCGCTCGAGGGGATCGGCGCCGAGGAGCTGCCGCTCGAGGCGCTCCGGGCGCGCGTGCGCGACCCCGAGCAGCCGGTGCGGGAGGTGCTCGTCGCCACCCCGCCCTCCGTCGACGGAGAGGCGACCGCGCTCCTGCTCGCGCGGGAGCTCGGCGCCATGGGGATCCAGGTCACGCGGATCGCCAGCGGCGTGCCGCACGGGGGAGATCTGGAGTTCGCCGACCAGGTGACGCTGGGGCGAGCCATCGAAGGCCGGAAGAGCTTCGGCTAGCAGGAAACGCGAGGATCGGCCCCGGCCCACGAGAGCGAGGGCTGGGGCGGGCGGGCGTTCTTCACGCCGGAGCGCTCACGATATCAGAGGTCGACATGTCCAAAATCGCCATCACATCCGATCGGGCTCCGCGCGCCATCGGCCCTTACTCGCAGGCCGTCAAAGCCGGAGATCTCGTGTTCTGCAGCGGCCAGATCCCGATCGATCCCGCGACGGGCGAGCTCGTCGCCGGGGGGATCGAGGAGCAGACGGCCCGGGTGATCAAGAACCTGACCGAGGTGCTGTCCGCGGCCGGCGCGAGCTGGAGCGACGTGGTGAAGACCACGATTTACCTGACGGACCTCGCGGATTTCGCCATCGTCAACCAGGTGTACGGTGCGGCCGTCGGTGGCGTGCTGCCCGCACGGGCGACGGTGCAGGTGGCGGCGCTGCCCAAGGGCGCCGCCGTCGAGATCGAAGCTGTTGCCCATCTTTCGCGATAATCGGGGAGCCGCGGCCGCGGTCCCCATCTCCAATATGTCCCCGGGAGCCTCGACATGAGCACAAAGAACGAGAGCGAGAGCACGGAGCGGACCGCCAGCGCAGTTTCCGAATCTGCGCGCGAGGGCGCCCCCGATGCAGAGAGCGGCGACAAGCCGCGCGCGCGGCGGGTCGTCCGCTCGGCGAGCACGTCCGTCGGCGCGAGCGGCGCGAAGCGGCCCGACGAGCCCTCCGAGGGCGCGCCGGCGCAGCCCGCAGGCGAGGCGCCGCGTCCCGCGGCGAAGGCCGCCGCAAAGGAACCGCAGGGCTCGCTGCTGGACCTCATCGCGCCCCGCAAGCGGCCGGCGCTCGCCGACGCGCCGCCGCCGGCGACGACCGAGGACGCCGCGCCGCCGCCGACCGTCGCGCCGCGCGTGGTGCGCGACTACCGCGCGCCCAGGCCCGAGCGGCCCGCCGCGGCGTCCGGCGGGCCGAGGCCCGACCGCGGCCCCAGGCCCGATCGGGGACCCAGGCCCGACCGCGGCCCGCGCCCCGACCGCGGCCCGAGGCCCGACCGCGGGCCCAGGATGGAACGTGGACCCAGGCCGGAACAGGGGCCTGGCGCTGCGCAGGCAGCAGGCGCGGAGCCGGGCGCGAGGCCCGATCGGGGACCCAGGCCCGACCGCGGCTTCCGGCCTGACCGAGGCCCGAGGCCCGACCGCGGGCCGAGGCCGGATCGCGGACCGAGGCCGGACCGTGGGCCCAGGCCCGACCGCGGCTTCTCGGCGCGGCCCGGCGCGGAAGGCGGGCGGCCGGAGGGCGGGCGCCCGCAGGGCCCCGGCGCCGAGGGAAGAGCGCCGGCGAAGCAGCAGCAGAGCGATCGGATGGTGACCGTGGTCGGCCAGGGCGCGGCCGCGACGGTCGTGACGGGCAAGAGCGCCCGGCAGCCGCAGGGCCCGGCCAGGCCGGCGCACCTCCTGTTCGCGCTGCCGGCGGCCAAGGCGAAGCAGGTGGCGACGGCGGACAAGCCGGCGCTCACGGCGCGCGAGGCGCTCGGCGCGCGCACCGCGAAGGCCAAGCAGGCCGCGGACGCCTCGAAGAGCAAGGCCGAGAGCGGCGCGCGCCATGAAGGCAGCCCGGGCGCCGGGGCGGCGAAGGTCGACTTCGACGCCGAGGTGCTCGCGGCGGGCTGGGATCGGGCGCTCGAGGCGCTGAAGTCGGCGGGCGACGCCGCGCCGGCGCTCGTCGACGCCTGGCTCGGCGCCTCCAACGCGGAGGCGATCGCGGCGGCCGCCGAGTCGGAGGACGCCTCCGGCGCGGCGCGGAAGGCGGCGCGGCGCGCGCTCAACGTGCTCAAGTCGCGCGGGGCGACGATCCCGACGCGCCCGCGCGTTGTGCGGCTCGCGGAGGACCGCGCCGAGGTGGTCGAGGCGACGCTGATCCCGCCCGACTCGAGCGGGACCGAGGCCATCGCGATCACGAGCCGCGACACGAGCGGCCGCTACCGGATCGCGGAGGTGATCGTGCGCGACGCGGTCGGCGTGCTGCACGCCGGCGCGGGGTGGCTCAGCGGCTCGCAGATCAAGGAGGGCCGCGCGCGCGCCTACGAGAACCTGGGCACGGCGCCCGTCCCCGTCTCCCTGGAGTGGGCGCGCTACCGGATCGCGGCCGCGAAGCGGCAGAACGCGGTGTCGGGGCAGGTCGTGCCGCTCGGGCTCGAAGGATGTCGCGATCTGATCGAGCCCCCGCCGGACGCGGAGCCGAAGCACCCGGTGGCGGACCTCGAAGAGAGCCTGACGGACGAGCAGGTGACGGCGCAGATCGCCGGCTCCGCCGCGCTGCACGAGGAGCCGGAGTTCCGGCACTGGCTGCCCGCGCGGGCGGCGCTCGACGAGCTCCTGCAGAAGGTCGGCCAGCGGCTCGGCGCCGACGGGATGCGCGATCCCGGGCAGGTGAACACGGCCTTGCGGGAGGAGATCGATCTCGCGACCGACCGGTTCTTCTCGCCCGAGGTGCGCGGGCAGCTCGCGACGCGGATGCGGAGCAGCGCCGTGTCGCTGCGGGCGCGCAGGGGCGACGCCGCGGCCACCACCGCCCTCGCCGTCGCGCGCGCCATCAAGGAAGCCGGGCTCATCACCGCGCCGCCGCGGGAGATCCCGTTCCTGGCGGCGTTCTTCCAGAAGGCGCTCGGCGTGCTCGCGCAGCAGGGCGGCGGCCAGCTGCGGATCCCGGTCCCGGCCGGCGCCGTCCCGCCCGCGAGGGACACCGCGGCGCAGGGCAGCGAGGAGTCGCCCGAGGGCTCCGGCGCCGAAGCCCAGCCGCCGGCCGGCGGGTGATCGAGGGCGCCGGCGTCGCCGGCGCGTGATCCGGAGCGCCGGCATCGCCGGCGCGCCGGTGGGACAAAAGCCGAGAGGCGAGCCCGGGGCGACCCGGCGCTCGCCTCTCGGCTTTTGTCCTGGCGGAGCTACTTCACGGTGATGGTGATGTCGCCGTTCTCGGTAAAGAGCTCGAGCAGGCCGCCGTCGCCGTCACCCATCGTGTACGACGTCGCGCTGCCCTCGCCAGCGGTGGCCCACGTCGAGGGGATGCCCTCCTCCACGACGTCTCCGTTGAGCGTGTGCGCGGTCATCATCCCGTCCACCCCGGCCGGCACCGAGAGCTCGATCGCGCCGTTGCCCGACTTGATCGCGCCATCGGAGGCGCTCCACGCGTCGAGATCGACGAAGACGTGGCCGTTGTCCGTGGCCACGTCGATCGCGCCGCGCGCGCCGATCACGTCGATGCTGCCGTTGTCGCTCACCACGGTGGTGCCGCGGGACGGGGTGCCATCCAGGTTGATGTCGACACCGCCGTTGTCCTGCTCGACGCGGAGCCCGCCGTCGAACTCGGCGGGGAGGACGACCTGGATGTCAGCGCCAAGCCCTCCCCAGCCGCCCCCGATGCGCCGCGTCGAGATCACGACGTCGCCGGAGGTGATCGCGGAGAGCTCGAGGTCGTCCTCGATCTCCTGCACCGCGATCGCGCCCTCGTCCTTCTTGCGCATCGTGAACGGGGAGAACGTGACCTCGACGGCGCTGACGTCCCCGGTGCGGACCTCGACGTCCCCGTTTTCGCTCACGATGCGGACGCTCTGGGTCGGGAGGTACTCGACCCGCGCTCTCTCGTCGGTGCCCTCGTAACGCACGAGGGTCTCGGCGGTGATGGAGTTGTCGTCGATGGTCAGGGCACACCCGGCCGTCGCTGCGGCGAACACGGCGCACCCCAGGAAGCAGGCGATTCGAAGCGAGCGATTCATCATGGATTCCTCTCGGGCAGATTGTACGGCGGGCGAAGTGCGAGCCCCATCCGACCCGCGCAGGGAACGTGCCAGCCCGTTTCTTGGACGCGCGCTCCGAGCGGCACATCATGGATCGCAAGATTTCGACGCAGTCGTGTCGGCCGCGGCGGGCTCAGGGCGCCTCCCACGGGAGAGGCATCGCACCAAGACCCACCCGTTTCCGGAAAGCGGCGTGCAGCGCCCGGGTCTTCGGTCCGGGGACGCCCGCGCCGATCGTGTGGGCGTCGACGCGCACGACGGGGACGATCTCGCGGAGGCTCGAGGTGATGAACACCTCCTCGGCGGCGAGGAGCCGGGCCATCGTGACCGGCTCGCAGCACACCGGCATGCCGAGCTCGCCCGCGACGTGCATCACGTGGGCGCGGGTGATGCCAACGAGGATCCCTGCCTCCTTGGGCGGCGTGATCAACAGGGACCCGAGATCCCCCGCACCCTCGCTCGCCGCCGGCCGCCGCTCCACCAGGAAGACGTTCGACGTCGTGCCCTCGACGACGTGGCCCGAGGGGTCCAGGATCAGCGCCTCGTGCGCCCCCGCGGCCCGCGCCTCGCGTAAGGCGAGCAGGCTCTCGAGGTAGTTCGAGATCTTGGCGCCAGGCGCCGCGTCGCCGGCCCGCTGGGTGCGGATCGTGATCGCGGCGATCCCGTCGCGGTAGAGCGCGCCGGGCAGCGGCTTCAGCGGCTCGACGAGGATGACGCGGAGGGGCGCGCCCGCGAGCGCGGGATCGAGCCCGAGCGGGCCGCTGCCGCGCGTCAGCATCACACGGATATAACTCTCGATCGGCGCCGCCGAGCCCCCCGCGGGAGCCGAGCCGAGCGCCCCCGCCGAGCCCGCCGCGGCCCCGGCGCTCCCGGCCGCGGTCGCTGCTCGGATCAGCGCGAGCACCTCGCGGCCGAGCTCGTCGCGCGGGATCGGCAGCGCGACCGCGATCCGCTCGGCAGAGCGCTCGAGGCGGACGAGGTGCTCCTCCAGAGCGAACGGCTCGCCGCCGTAGGTGCGGATGGTCTCGAAGACGCTATCGCCGTAGAGGAAGCCGCGGTCGTAGACCGAGACCTTGGCCTCCTCCGGCCGATGGATCACACCGTCGATGCTGACAAGCCGCGTCACACGGCGAGATTACGTCACTTCTTGAGCTGCGCCAGGAGCTCCTTCGCGGGGGCGAAGTCGCGCTCGTTGTCGAGGGCGCGCTCCAGCATCTGGATCGCCTTCTTGTCGTCGTTCTGACGATGGCTGATCACGCCGAGGTAATAGAAGACCTCGCCCTTGCTGATCGGCGCACCCTCGTCGAGCTTCTGGAGGAGCAGCGCGCGGAAGGTCTTCTGCGCGCGATCGATGTGCGCCGCCTTCGCCGCGTCGTCGCCCGACTCCGACAGATCGAGCGCCAGCACGCCGAGGTCGCGGAGGATCGCGATCGAGCCCGGATCGATCTTGAAGGCGATGTCGAGCTCGGCGAGCGCCCGCTCCCGCTGCCCCTCGGCCAGGTAAGCCTTGGCGAGCCGGTGGTGGATCGCGGCGAGATCCTTCGAGCGGCGGCCGCCGTAGGACTCGACGATCTGCTGGAGCGCCTCGGCGGCCTTCTGGCCGCGGCCCGAGGCGCTGTACGCGTCGCACAGCGCGAGCAGGAGCTCGCGGTCGCCAGGCACGAGCTCGGTGGCCTTGACCAGGAGGTCCGCCGCGCGGCCGGGATCGTTCCGCTTCGCGAGGTGGATGCCGGCCGCCTTGCGGTAGAGCGCCACCTTCTCGGCCGCCTGCGTGGCCGCCTCGGCGTCGCCCGTGATGAGATCGGCGAGCTCGGTGAAGGCCTGCTGCTTCTCGTAGAGGGCGAGGAGCTGCTTCCTGATCTCCTGCGCCGACCCGTCCGCCGCGAGGCCCCGCTCGAGCACGCGCCGCACCGCGCCCTCGTCGCCGAGGGACCGGTGCAGATCCGCGAGCCGGAGCGCCGTGGCCACCGCCTCCGCGGCGCGGGCGTCCTCGAGGATCACCTCGAGCCGCTGCGCCGCCTCGGCCTTCTCCCCGCGCTGCTCGTGCAGGCGGGCCAGCGCGAGCAGCGCGCCGTGGTGGCGCGGCTCGCGCTCGAGGACCGCGCGGTAGGTCTCGATCGCCCGCGCCGTGTCGTTCAGCCGCGCCTCGTACACCTCGCCGAGGCGCACGCTGTACGAGAGCTCCGCCGCGACGTCGCCGCGGTCCTTCGCGCGCTCGATCTGCGTGACGAACAGGTCCGACAGCTCCTGATCGCGGCCGGTCTTCTCGAGCAGCTGCGCGAGCAGGACCGTCGCCTTCTCGTTGTCGGGCTGCTCGTCGAGGACCGCGCGCAGGTGCTCGGTCGCCTCGCTCACGGCGTCGAGCCGCGAGAGGCAGATCTCCGCGCTCTCGAGGCGCAGCGCCGAGCGGGCCTCGGGCGACTCGGCCAGATCGGTGAGCCGCTCCAGCAGCGCGAGGAGCTCCTTGTGCTTGCCCGCCTTCGCGTAGAGCTCGCGCAGCGCGGTCGCGGCGCGCGCGTCGCCCGGATCCGCCTCGAAGAGCGTCTCGTAGAGCTCGATCGACGCCGCGTCGTCGCCGAGCTTCTCGCGCGCGACCGCCGCGGCGGCGTGCCGCGCGTCGCGGATGCGATCGG
Source organism: Sorangium sp. So ce375 (assembly GCF_051473855.1). Classification (NCBI taxonomy): domain Bacteria; kingdom Pseudomonadati; phylum Myxococcota; order Polyangiales; family Polyangiaceae; genus Sorangium; species Sorangium sp. So ce375. Next base: position 332,372 of record NZ_CP150335.1, on the reverse strand, counting down.
CCTCGGCGTAGAGCTCGGACTGGCGCACGAGCAGCCGGAAGACCTCCTTGTGGTCGCCCGCCTCCTCCCGCACCTTCGTGAGCTCGGCGAGCGCCCAGGTGTCCCCCTCGTCCGCGGCGATCATCTCGCGCAGGATCGCCTCGACGAGCTCCCGGTCGCCCAGCGCGCGCTCCGCCAGCTCCTTCGCCTCGCGGCGCAGCTCGCCGGCGCTCCCCTCCATGCCGTCGAGGGCGGCGATCCGGCGCAGCGTGCCGATGAGGTCGCGCTCGCGCCCAGGCGCCCGCTGCAGCTCCTCGATCGACCGAAGGATGTGCTCGCTCGTGGCGTCGTGCGTGAGCGCCGCCTCGTACGCCGCCTCGGCGGCCTTGGCGTCGCCCACCTTGTTCTTCTGCCACTCGGCGATGCGCATCCAGAGATCGCGCGCCGTGTCGCCGTCGAGCTCGGTCCCGGCCCGCACCGCCCGCTCCAGGGCGGAGGCGGCGCTCGCCCAGCCGCCCGTCAGCGGGGCGAGGCGCTCGATCTCGCCGAGCACGTCCGGGTCCGACGGGTCGTCGGCGAGCGCCTTCTCGAGGGTCTCCAGCGCCGCCCTCGGGTCGTTCGAGCGGACCTCGAGCACCTTCGCCAGGTCGAGGCGCATCCGGATGCGCTCCACGCCGCCCGGCGCGAAGCGGATGCGCTTCTCGTAGAGGCGCGCCAGCGCGGCGTTGTCGCCCCGCGTCCGGTAGACGCCCTCGAGCGCCTCGGCCGCCTCGTCGAACAGCGCCGGGTCCTCGGTGAGGGCCTCGAGCTCGGCGCTCGCCCGCTCGTGATCGACCGCGCGATCGAGCGCCTGCCGGAGGGTGTTCAGGCCCTGGGGCTTGTCGCCGAACGACGCGATCTGGATCGCCGCGAGCCGGTAGAAGAGATCCGCCTGGTCGCGATCGCCGGGCGTGACCGCGACGCGGCGCTCGAGCACGTCCGCGAGCGCCCTCTCGTCGCCGAGGCGGCCGTAGAGCCGGTCGAGCGCCTCGAGGAGCTCCGGCGTGTCGCCGGCGTGCTCGACGGCCTTCGCGTACGCCTGGGCGCTGCGCCGGTCGTCCCCGAGCTTCTCCTCGGCGATGCGGCCGATCCGCAGGAACAGGTCCTTCGCGATCGTCGCGTCGAACGTCGCCGCGGCGCGCTGCGCGAGCGCGTCGCAGTAGCGACCGAAGCCGTCCGTGCGCTCGGCGAGCCGCTCGATCTCGCCGTGCAGCGACGCGTCGTCCGGCGCGTCCTCCAGCGCGCGGAGCAGCGCCTGCTCCGCCTCGATCGGGCGCCCGAGCTGCACGTCCTGCACGAGCGCGATCGCCCGGAGCGTCGCGGCCCGATCGGCCGGCTCGGTCTGCGCGCGCAGGCGCAGCTCGAGCGCGGCCGCGAGCTCCTCGTGGCGGCCGGCCCCGCGGAGGACGGGCTCGAGCACCTCGGCGGCGTCGAGCCGCAGCTCCTCGCGGCCCTCGCCGATGGCGCGGACCGCCTGGATCGCGTGGTCGTTCACCGGGTCCTCGTCGAGGACGAGCCGGTACTGCTCGATCGCGTCGCTCGGGCTCTCGAGCTCCCCGGCGTAGAGATCGCCGATCGCCGTCCGCAGCTTGATGCGCGTGGCCCTGTCCGCGGCGGCGCTCGCCTGGAGCATCAGGTTCGACAGGAGCTCGTCCCACATCCGCTCGGCCCGGTAGAGCCGCTCCAGCGAGGACAGCACCGCCGGATCGCCCGGCTTCGCCTCGAGCGCCGCGTTGAGCGCCGCGATCGCGTCGCGCCGGCTCGATAGATCCCGCTCGTAGCGCTCGGCGGCGCGCACGTTGAGGTCGTAGCGCAGGCCCTCCTCGTCGGGGTCCGCGAGCTCGACGCGGCGGCCGTAGAGCTCCACGAGGCGGCTCGCGGCGCCGCGCGGCTCGTGCAGCTCGATGAGCGCGTCGATCGTCATCGCGCTCTCGGGATCGAGCTCGAGCGCCCGCTCGTACGCCTGGATCGCGCCCTCCGTGTCCTCGAGCATCTCGAGCTTTGTCTCGGCGATGCGCCGGCAGATCGAGGCGTTCTCCTCGTCCGACGCCATCTCGCTCTTCTTCTCGAGGACGGCGATGAGCGTGTCCCAGTCGCTGAGCAGCACGGCCAGGGTGTCCATCTGCTCGAGCGGCTCGGGATCGCTCGGGTCGAGCTCGGACAGGCGCGCGTAGGCGCGGAGCGCCCGGCGCGGGTCGTCCACGCGCGTGTCGTAGACCTTGGCCAGCGACGAGAGCAGCTCGCGCTTCGTGAGCTCGTCGGACGTGGTGGTCACGCCCTCCTCGAGGCTCCCCGCGAGCTCCTCCCAGGCGCCGAGCTGCTCGGCGAGCCGCTCGAGCTCCCCGCGCGTCTCGCCGTCGTCCGGATCCAGGCCGAACGCCGTCCGGGTCGCGTCGAAGGCGCGCAGCTCGTCGTTGCCCCGCGTCTCCCAGAGCTTCGCCGTCTCCCGGAGCACCGCGACCTTCTCGCGCGCGTCCGAGGCGAGGCCGAAGCGCTCGTCGTTGAGCCGGACGAGCTGCCGCCAGTCGTCCGCCCCCTCGTAGAGCGGCCCCAGGATCTCGACGACCCGCGCCTTGTGCTGCGGATCCTGGATGAGCGCCTCGAGCGCCCGGATCGCCTCGGCGTGCGACGGCACCTCGCCGACGATCGCCTCGAGCTGATCGATCGCGCCCGAGGTGTCCTCGAGCCGCGTGCGCAGGAGCTCCGCGAGCGCGAGCCGGTAGGGCGCCGCCCGCTCGCCGTTCGGGGCCGCCTCGGCCCGGCGCAGGTAGAGATCGGCGAGGTCGCGCGGCCGATCGAGCTCGCGGTAGAGCTCCGTCAGCGCGTCGAGCGCGCGGGCGTCGTTCTCGTCGACGTCGAGCGCCGCGCGGTACGTCTCGATCGCGAGCGCGGGCTCGCGGAGCTCCGTCCGCTCCAGGCGCGCGATCGTGTGCAGGGCGTCGAGCCGGTCCTCGTCCTTCCGGTAGTCGAGCGCCGCGCGGTAGAGCTGGATGCGCTCGGCGTGGCGCGCTTCCTTGACGAGCAGCCCGTCGATCGCGTCGAACAGCTCTCGCGAGTCCGGCTCGAACTCGTGCGCGCGCCGGTACCACCGGAGCGCGTCGGCCACGTCGCCGAGCTGGGCGTAGAGCTCGCCGGTGCGCCGGCTGAGCTTCGCGCTCGACGCGTCGTCCGAGGTGAGCTCCCCGAGCTCCGCCGCGTAGATCTCCGCGAGCCGCCGCTCGGCGCTCGCCACCTTCGCGAGCCGCTCGAGCTCCGCCCAGACCCCCTCGTCGGTGAGGTCCTCGTGAAGGAGCTTCGCCACCGTCTCCAGCGCGGCGCGGTAGTCCTCGAGCTGCTCCTCGTGGAGCGTCGCGAGCCGCTGCAGGAGATCGCGGCGCTCGACCGGATCCTGGCTCGCGGCGAGGCGCGCATCGAGCGCGATCTTCACCCGGTTCCAGTCCGCCCGGCGCAGGTACACCGGCTCGAGCATCTCGCCGGCGCGCGCCCGGTGCTCCGCCTCGGCCGAGCCCTCGAGGATCACCTCGAGCAGCGAGACCGCGCCCTCGTGCGCCGGATCGATGAGCAGCGCCTCGGAGAGCTCGTCGAACGCGCGCTGCAGGTCCTCGGTGTGCCGGTGCGCGACGAGCGCGATCTTGACGTGCAGCTCGGCGAGGTCGCCGGCGCGCACGTCGAGCTGCCGCTCGTAGAGCCGGATGAGGTCCTGGAAGCGCCCCGCCTCGCGGTAGAGGCCGTCCAGCGCCGCGATCGCGTCCGGGTGGAGCGCGATGTCGAGGATCGTCTCGTACGTCGCGATCGCGCTGGCCTGGTCCCCGAGCGGGCCCCGCTCGAGCTCGGCGATCCGGAAGAGCAGCCCCGTCTTCTCCTCGTCGGTCTCGGCGTTCTCGACCCGGAGCTTCAGGATCTCGAGCAGCCGCCCGGCGTCGCGCGCCTCGCCGTAGAGCTCCTCCAGCGCGATCATCGCCCGCCGGTCGTCCCCGCGGGCCTCGAGCGCCTTCTTGTACTGCTCGACCGCGAGCTCGCGGTCGTCGAGCTTGTGCCGCGCGAGCTCGCCGACCCGCAGCCGCACGTTCTGCTGCACGTCGCCGTCGAGGATGTCCGGCGCGATGCGCTGGAACAGCTCGCACACCTCGGACCAGCGCCCGGTGGCCTCGCCCAGCCGCTCGACCGTGGCGATCCAGGTCGTCACCTCGGGCTCGCCCGCGGCTTCCCGGACGCCGCGGAGCGCATAGCCGAACGCCCGCGACGTGTCGCCGAGCGGCCCCTCCGCGGTGCGGAGCGCCTTCTGCAAGGTGGCGAGCCGCTCGCTCGGGAGGTCCGAGGTCTCGACCTTGATCTCGAGGACCCGGAGGAGGCGCTCGGCGTCGCCGTCCGCCTCGTAGAGCGGCTCGAGCGTCTCGGCCGCGTCGCGCCGCGCGTCTTCTCGCTCGAGCATCGCCTCCAGCGCCGCGCGGCAGCGCGCGTTCGACGGGTCGAGCGAGAGCGCCTGGCGGTACGCCTCGAGCGCCCCCGTCGCGTCGGCCTGGTGCAGCCGCCGCACGTCGCCGAGCCGCGCCAAGAGGTCGAGCCGGTCGGGCGTCTCCACCGCGAGCGACAGGTCCACCTCCAGCGTCTCGGCGAGGTCGACCCAGCGCTCGTCGAGCTCGTAGAGCTCCTCGAGGGCCGCGAGGGTCGGGCGCTCGGGGCCGAACTCGTCGAGCACCGCGCGCCACGCGTTGATCGCCTCGGGCACGTCGGCGAGCTTCTGCGCGAGCGTCTCGGCCGCCTTGGTCATCGCGCGCCGCCGCTCCTCCGGCTCCGTGGTCGACTGCTCCCGCGCCCGCAGCACGGAGACGAGCTCCCGCCACTGCGACGTCCGCTCGTAGAGCCGCTCGAGCGCCGCGAGCGCCGCCCCGTCGGCGCTGTCGTCGCCGAGCCGCGCCTGCCACGCCTCGATCGCCTTGGCCGGGTCGTCCAGCACCGTCTCGTACAGCGTCCCGATGCGCTCGTGGAGCGACCGCCGCGTCTCGACGTTCTCCTCGAGCCGCACCTCGATCGCGAGCACGCCCGCGAGCGCCTGGTGCTGCTCCTTCGCCGCGTAGATGCGGCCGAGCGCCTGCGCCGCCGGGATCACCAGCGAGGGATCGGTCGGATCGATGGCGAGGACGCGCCGGTAGACCTTCTCGGCCCGGTCGGCGTCGCCGAGGAGATCCTCGCAGATCCTCGCGACTTCCATCAGGATTTCGCCGCGGATGGACGCCGTCCCGCACGCGTCCGCGGCCGCCGTGAGCACCTCGGCGACCTGCTCGTGCTCGCCGAGGCGCCGGCCGATCTCGATGAGCCGCTCGCGCGCCGTGAGGTCCTCCGGCTCGAGCGGCAGGAGCTCCGACAGGCTGGCGAACGCGCCCGCGTCGTCCTTGAGCCGCTCGTCCTGGAGCACGCTGACCCGGCGGAGCAGCTCGCGCCGCTCCGACTCGGTCTCCGCGCCGTGGCGCCGGATCTCGAGGACCCGCACGAGCTGCCGGATCTCGTCCCGCGCCTCGTACACCGCCTCGAGCACGCGCGCCGCCCTGAGGCGGAGCGCCCCGATGTCGAGCAGCCGCTCGACGAGCTCGCGCGCCTTCGGGTCGTTCTGGCGGATCCGGAGCACGTCCTCGAGGTGCCCGAGCGACCCATCGGGCTCGTGCAGCCGATCGAGGTAGATGCTGCCGAGCGACAGCTTGATCTCGACGCTCTCGGCCTCGGTCGCCGTCTTCAGGCGCTGCTCGAGGAGCGCCGCGAGGTCGCGGAAGCGGCCCTCGCGCTCGTAGAGCTTCTCCAGCGAGTCGAGCGCCGCCGTGTAGAACGGATCGAGCTCGAGGATGCGCTCGTAGTAGCCGATCGCCTTGGCGGCATCGCCGATGATCTCCTCGGCGATGAGCGCCACCTCGTTGAGCAGCTCGATGCGCTCGCTCTGGTCGGTCGTGCCCTTCGCGGCGCGGTCGTAGAGCTCCTCGAGCTCGCCCCACCGCTCGGCCGCCGTCAGGATCTGCTTCAGCCGCTCGAAGGCGCGGTGGTTGTTCGGATCGAGGCTCAGCACCCGCTCCAGGTACGGCTTCGCGCCCTCCGGGTCGCCGAGCTGCTCGTCGTGGAGGCTCGCCGCGCGCTCGCAGAGCTCGACCTCCACGGAGCTGCCGAGCACCTTGTCGCCCTCGGTGCGGCCCGCGACGAGGTGGACGCGGTACGCCTCCGCCAGGTCGGTCGGGCGGCCGGCGCGCCGCGACAGCTCGGCGGCGCGGTCCCAGAGCTCGATGTCGTCCGAGAACTCGTGCAGCGCCCGGAGCAGGGCGTCGAACGCCGTCCCGGCCGCGTGGAGCTTCGTCTCCTCGACGCTCGCGAGCGTGAGGTAGAGCTCCCGCCGCCGCGCCGGATCCCGCTCCGCCTCGAGGATCACCCGCAGCGCCATGGCCTCGCGCCGGTGGTTGCCCGTCTCCGCGTACTCGACGGCGAGCACCCTGGCCGCGCGCACGCGCGTCTCCGGGCGCTCGACGAGCCGCGAGAGGACCGCGATCGCGTCCGGGTCGTGCGCCGACAGATCGAGCGCGCGCACCGCCGCCTCGAACGCGTCCGCCGGCCGATCCAGCCGGTCCAGGTAGAGCGTCGCGAGCTCGATCTCGCGGCGCGCCTTCTCCTCACCCTCGCTGACGTCGCGGTGCGTGGCCACGATCTCGGCCGCCGCCTCGTACTCGCCCGCGGCGTTCAGGAGGCGCGAGAGCACCCGCAGCGCGTTGATGCGCCCGGGCGTCAGCGCGATCACCTTGCGCAGGAGCTCGATCGCCTTCGCCGGGTCGCCGAAGACCTCCTCCTCGAGCGTCGCCCACTCCTCGAGGATCTCGGCGCGATCCTCGCCGCCGACCTGGCTCGCCCTGAGCTCGAACAGCCACCTGAGGTCGGCCTGCCGCTCGTTCGCGCGGAGGAGCGCGTCGAGCGCCCGCACCGTGCCCTCGTCGGACGGGTCGTCCTCGACGAGGCCGCGGTAGACCGTCACCGCCTCGTCGAGCTTGCCCATCTCGCGCGCGTACACCTCGGCGAGCTTCAGCCGCAGCGTGCGCTGCACGTCGGTCGCGAGGTCCTCGGCCGTCCGGAGCCGGCCCTCGACCGCCTCGACGAACGGCCCCCACGAGCCGGCCGCCCGCGACCAGGCCTCGAGCAGCTCGAGCCCCTCGTCATCGGGCTTCAGCTCGTAGGCGCGGCGCGCGTAGCCGAGCGCGCTCGGCTTGTCCGAGAGCGGGCCGCCCGTCACCGCGGCCAGCTTGCGCAGCATGCCGACCTGCGCCTCGGCGTCGTCGGTCGCGTCGAGCAGGATCTCGTAGAGCGCCGGCAGCCGGGCCCACTTCTCCTCCTCCTCGTAGATCGGCACGAGCGCCGCCGCGGCGCGCGCGTCCTTCGGCGAGACGCTGAGCACGCGCTCGTACGAGCGCGCCGCGCGCTCGGGCGCCTTGAGCTGCTCCTCGAAGATGCGGGCCGCGCGGAAGGAGATGTCGAGCTTCGTGGCCGGGTCGGTCGCCTTGTCCGCCGCCCCCGAGAGGAAGTCGACGAGGCCCTCCCAGTCGTTCTGCGAGGCGTAGAGCTCCTCGAGCCCGTCCCAGTCGCCCGCGGCGAAGTACGCGTCGCGCAGGACGCGGAGCGCGCGCGCGTGCCCCGGCGAGAGCGTGAGCACCCGCCGCCACGTCCGCGCCGCCTGGGCCGGATCCTTGAGGCGCTCGGCGTACACGGCGCCGAGCTTCTGCAGGGAGACGAGCCGCGCCGCGTCGTCGGCGGCGAGGTCGACGCGGCGCTCGAGCACCTCGGCGACCGTGGCGAAATCCTTCTCGCGCTCGGCCTGCTTCTCGAGCGCGTCGAGCACCCCGGGGGCGCTCGGGTCGAGCTCGAGGATCTTCTTCTGCAGCGCGATCGCGTCCGCGCCGCGGTCGAGCCGCTCGGCGGCGAGCTTGGCCATCTCGCCGAGGAGCTCGATCTTCGCGGCGCCCTCGGCGCCCTCGAGCTTGCGCTCGTAGAGCGAGTAGAGCTGCGGCCAGGCGCGCCGCTTCAGGTACAGCTCGCGGAGCTTCTGCTGCGCCTCCTCGTCGATCGGCTCGACCGTGAGCAGCGCCTCGTACGCCGCGATGGCGTTCTGCACGTTCGAGAACTGGTCGAACCAGCGCCGCGCGACCGCGCGGTAGAGCCCCGCCTTCTCGGCGGGGCTCTCGGTCAGCTCGGCGAGGCGCTGCTGGTACGAGAGCAGATCGCGCCAGCGCCCGAGCGACTCGTAGATGCGGGTCAGCTCGCGCACGGCGTCGACGTCCTTGTCGTCGAGCTGGACGATCTGGGTGAGGACCGTGACGAGGGCCGCGTCGTTCTTGGCGCGGTCGCGGTAGATCCCGGCGATCTCGCGGAGCACCGCGACCCTGCCGGCGACGTCGTCGGCGGGCGTGCGCTCCAGGTCCTGCCGGTGGAGCTCGACGAGGGCGTTGTACCCCTCGGTCTGCAGGTAGAGGCGCTTCAGGGCGTCGCGCGCCTGGCGGTTCTCCGGATCGGTCCGGAGCACGGACTTGTACTGCTCGATCGCCTTGGCGGCGTTCTCCTGCGACTCGGCGAGCCGCGCGAGCTCGGTGGCGATGGCGCGCTTCTCGGGGCCGTCGGGGACGGCGCGCTGCGCGTCCGTGAGGATCGTCGTGAGCCGCGGCTTGTCGCCGCGCTGCTCGAGGACCTCGCGGTAGAAGTTGAGCATCCCGGCGTGCGCCGGGTCGGCGCGCCGCACGCGGTCGAAATAGGGCTCCGCCGCCTGGGGCTGGCCGCGCATGCGCCAGTGGACCATGGCGATCTGCACGAGCATGCCGAGCTCCTCGCCCGGCTTCACGCCGCCGCTGCGGAGCTGGTCCTCGTAGAGGGCGACGAGGCGATCCCAGTCGCCCGCGGCGGAGTAGGCCTCGGTCAGGAACGAGAGCGCCTCGGGCTGGCCGGGCGAGAGGTCGAGCAGCTCCTCGTACGCCGCGACAGCGCGGGCCGGGTCGCTCAGGCGGGCCTTGATGGTGCGCGCCGCGCGGACGGCCGCCGTGATGCGGTCCTCCTTGAGCTGGGCCTCGCCCTTGACGAGCGACTGGACGCGGACGACGGCGTCCCAGTCCCCCGCGGCCGCGAAGGCGATCTCCGCGAGGTTGGCCGCGCGGCGGTTCTTCGGGTCGAGCTGGAGCGCGAGCTCGATGAGCTCCGCCACCTTGCCGCCGAGCTCGGCGCGGCCGTACCGATAGCCGATGTCGGCCGCGCTCGTGTAGAGCGCGCTCTTGAAGGCGCCGTCGGTCGCGCCCTCGGCCTCGGCCACGTACCGGTCCACGAGGTCGCGCCACCGCTCGCGCTTCGAGGCGTCGGTCTCGATCGCCTCGGCCGCGGCGTCGTCGTCGGGCCGCAGCTCGAGCAGCCGCTTGTACGCGGCCGCCGCGCGATCGACGTCGATGAGCTCCTCGTGGTAGACGCGGGCGAGCTCCGCCTGCATCGCGGGCTCGACGGCGCTGCCTGCGGCGAGGGCGATCTCCAGCTCGAGGAGGCGGGCCACGGCCTGCCATTCCTTCCGCTGCTCGTGCCGCGCTCGCGCTGCGCCGAGCAAGCGCTCGACGTCCCCGGGGCCCGCGCCGTTGTTCGGAGCGGTCACGGCCTCCGCGAGCTCGTTCCAGGCTGCCTCGTTTTCGGGCTCATCCTGCAGGCGCCCGAGGGCCATCCGAATCGTCTCAACGCTCATCGTATCTCCGCGGACCTCGCGAATTCGGTCCGGTCCGTTCACGGCCGGGCGAAGATAGCCGGGCGGACGATACGGTTTCAAGGTTCCTCGCCCCCGCGGGCCTGGAAGGTCGGGCAGAGCTTTCGCGCGCTTCTGCTCCTGTGGCGCGGGGACGTCCGAGCGGGCGGGTCGTCGGGCCGCGGGCGAGGGCGGTTCACCGCGCTCTCGGCTTCGGCTATCAACCGCGGCCATGGAAGCTACGACGATCAAGCGCTTCGGGGTGATCGGCGCGGGCCAGATGGGGCGAGGCATCGCCCAGGTCGCCGCGGCCGCGGGCCTCGAGGTGGTCCTGTGCGACGTCTCGAGGGCGCTGGCGGAGTCGGGCAAGGCCCAGATCGCCGCCATCCTCGCGAAGCAGGTGGAGAAGGGCAAGATGGCCGCGGAGGCGCGGGAGGCGCTCCTCGGCCGCGTCGCGGTGGCCGACGGCATCGCCGGCCTTTCGGGGGTCGACCTGGCCGTGGAGGCGGTCACCGAGAGCTTCGACGTGAAGAGCGGGATCTTCAAGCTCGCCGACGCGGCGCTCCCGAAGGGCGCGATCCTGGCGTCGAACACGTCGTCGATCTCGATCACGCGGCTCGCGGCGGTGACCGGCCGGCCTGAGCTGGTCATCGGGATGCACTTCATGAACCCGGTGCCGCTGATGAAGCTTGTCGAGCTCGTCCGTGGGGTGCAGACGTCGGACGCGACCTACGAGGCCGTCCGGGCGCTCTCGGTGGGGCTCGGCAAGACGGTGATCACCTCGAAGGACCAGCCGGGGTTCATCGTGAACCGGATGCTGATCCCGTTCCTCAACGAGGCGTGCTTCGCGCTCCAGGAGGGGCTGTCCACGCCGGAGGACATCGACGCAGGGGCGCGGCTGGGGCTGAACCACCCGATGGGGCCGCTCGAGCTCGCGGACCTGATCGGGCTGGATACGGTGCTGTCGATCGCGGAGGTGCTGCACCGGGAGTTCGGGGACTCGAAGTACCGGGCGCCCACGTTGCTGCGGAACCTGGTGGCGGCGGGGTGGTACGGGAAGAAGAGCGGGCGGGGGTTCTACGTGTACGACGAGAAGGGGCAGAGAAGCGGGCGGGCGGTGTAGGCGCTGCGACGGAGCCCGGGAGGGAGGAGGCGCCTCGCGGGGGGGCCGGCGGGGGGCCCTCCCACGAACTCGCGCCTTTTGTGAGGCCATTGCCGTGGGTGAGGGTGGGTCGGTCCGGGAAGGCGTCGCACGGAGCGGGCCGGCGCTCGGGTTCGTGGGGCCCTCCCCCGCCGGCCCCCCGCGAGGCGCCCCCTCCCTCCCGGGCTCTCTCCAACGGGGGGAGGAGGGGCGGAGCGGCGGCGTTATCCGCGCGATGCGAAGGTCGTTGGGCGGCTCCAGGGACGGCCCATCTGCCCGACTCCCCACGATCGCACGCGGGCTCGCGGCAGGGACGTCACATGGCGCGCACCCGCACCCAAGCGATGAGTTCGGATCATCGAGTGACGGGCGATGTCCCGGAACAGCCGCACGACGTCCTCTGGAAATCGCTCGCTCGTCGGCTCGGCAATGGCCTCAGCACAGCGGGATCGAGCGGATACGGAATGACGCCCTCCCGGGCGCACGGCAGGCGCTTCCCCCCGGCGCGGCGCGCTGCTAACGACGGTCCATGACCGCTCAAGAACAGCAGCCGGGGGCCCCTGCTCGCGGTACGCTCCAGTTCGTCGCCGTCGAGCGCGCGGGTCACGTCGCCACCGTGACCATCCAGCGGCCCGACAAACTCAACGCCCTGAACCCCACCGTCCTCGGGGAGCTCACCGCGGCCTTCCGCGATCTCCTCGCGCCCGGCGAGGGCAACGAGGTCCGCGCAGCGGTGCTGACCGGCGCGGGCAAGGCGTTCGTCGCCGGCGCCGATATCGCGGAGATGGCGACGATGAACAGCACCGCCGCGAAGCGGTTCGCCGACGCGGGCCACCGCCTCGCCGAGCTCATCGAGACTGCCCCCTTCCCCGTAATCGCCGCCGTCAACGGCTTCGCGCTGGGCGGCGGCTGCGAGCTCGCCCTCGCCTGCGACTTCATCTATGCCGCGGAAGGCGCAAAATTCGGCCAGCCCGAGGTGAACCTGGGCGTCATCCCGGGCTTCGGCGGGACCCAGCGGCTGCTGCGGCGGGTCGGGCCGGGGCGCGCACGCGAGCTCGTCTATTCAGGAGATATGATCACCGCCGAGCAAGCACTGTCGTTCGGGCTCGTCAACGCGGTGTTCCCGGCGGCCGAGCTCCTCGCGCGCGCCCGCGAGACCGCCCTCAAGATCGCCTCGCGCGGCCCGCTCGCCGTCGCCGCCGCCAAGCGCGTGCTCCTGCGCGGCGAGAGCCTCGACCTCGCCGCCGCCAACGAGCTGGAAGCCCAGGCCTTCGCCGCGCTCTTCGGCAGCGAAGATCAACAGCTCGGAATGAAAGCGTTCCTGGCGAAATCGCAAGCCACGTTCACGGGTAAGTGAAGGCTCGGAAAGCTCGAACTGCGCGCCAGAAGACAAAAAAATACCGCGCGTCACGCTGGAGGGGGGCCCAGAATGACCGCGGCATGAAACCGCGCCGGAGTCTTGAACGTCCGCCACGGTGCTAAGAAGGACCGCATGCGCGCCGCGCTGGGGGGACCGCGCCGGTGCGCATGCGGTAGTCAGATTGTGGCATCCGCAGGCACGTTGTCGATAACAAAGTGCAACGCCTGCACGCCGAGCGAGCAGCCCGATCCCGGCGCGAAGGTAGCCAACCGACTGCGCGACCCACACACCCCTGATCTGCGCGAATTCACGTTCGGGCCGGGCATACCCCTCCACCGGAGACAGCCCCCGGCGCAGCGTTCTTTTCGCATCCTGAGACGAGAGAACAAGAAATCCCCCGCCTCTTCAATAACAGACGCCAGGGCGCGGCGAGCCCGTGCACGTAGCACCTGCTCCCGAGTAAAGAGCCAGGACGAACAAAGCACGCTGGGGCAGAAGCGCAGCGGTGCCCGTGTTCCTGCCTACGAGATCCCCCCGTGCGACGCAGCCCGAGAGAGGCAGCGGCGCCCGCGCAGCGACAAAGTAAACTGGTTTTATCTTAGGGGGACATAAAATCGAGACGCGTGCTCGACGAATCGAGATCTGGTGCGTCTGGGGCAATTTCTCGGCCTCGATCACCGCAGGACAGGCCGAGATCGCTCGCCGTCGCGCCTCTGTCTGCTCGACGGGGGCGCTCCAATAGGCGTGCGGCCCGCCTCCGCAGCGGTGGCCCCGGTGCGCGTTCAGCGCCCCGAGGCCGGGTGGGCAGCGGCGCAGACACGGCTGCCGCACCGACGTCGCGGACGAGGGGGCTCGCGACCGACCGCGGCGGGTTGAGCCGCACGAGGCGGAAGCTCACGCGCCCGGGTTCGCCCGGCCTTCATCGCGGGTTCACGTGGCCGCCAGCGCTCGCGTCACCAGGACGCGCGGATCGAGCGCGCGCTCGATGGTGAGGCCGCCTGATACGACATGCCACATGCAGCGCCAGGCGAGCACATCCTCCGCGACCACCGCAGGACGTCCTTGACGCCGGGCGCGAAACGGGATTACCGAGACCGGCCTGACAATCCATCCCTCGGGTGCCCTCCGGGGCATAAAAGGGAAGCCGGTGCGAAACCGGCGCGGTACCGCCACCGTGAGTGGGGAGCTGCCTCCGAAGACCACTGGGCCTCATTGGAAGAGGCCTGGGAAGGTGGACGCGCAGCGCTGGGAGCTCGAACAGCTCCCTGAACCCATGAGCCGGGAGACCTACCCGAGCCACCCACGAGGTGCAGCTTGCGCACGTCTTCGTGGCGTTCGGGTGCGGACTTCACCCGGAGCGCCGAAATCGGTCTTCACGGCCGCATTGTGTCGATCGCCGCCGTGTCCTTGGGGACGCTCCTTGCGCCCCGGCCCGCGGCCGCGATGCACCTCGCGGAAGGCGTCCTGCCGCTCGGCTGGTGCGCGGTCTGGAACGCGCTCGCCCTGCCCTTCGTGGCGATCGCCCTCCACCTGCTCCGGCGCCGCACCCAGCGGGACGCCTTCTATAAGCCGTTCGTCGGCCTCGTCGCCGCCGCCGTCTTCGCGATCTCGTGCATGCCCGTGCCGGTGCCGACCGCGGGGACCTGCTCCCACCCGTGCGGCACCGGGCTCGCGGCGGTGCTCATCGGCCCCTGGATGACCGTCCTCGTCACCTTGGTGGCGCTCCTTATCCAGGCCCTCTTCCTCGCGCACGGCGGCCTCACCACGCTCGGCGCCGACGTCGCGTCGATGGGCATCGCGGGCGCATTCAGCGGATACTTCGTCTTCCACCTCGCGCGTCGCTGCGGCGCGAACCTCTGGGTCGCAGGGTTCCTGGCGGGCGTGACGTCGGACTGGGCCACGTACGCCACAACGGCGCTCGCGCTCGCGCTGGGGCTCTCGGGCGAGGGGTCGGTGACGTCCATGTTCACGGGCGTCGCCCTCGCCTTCGTCCCCACCCAGCTGCCGCTCGGCCTGCTCGAGGGCGTCATGACCGCGGGGGCGCTCGCCTTCCTGCGCTCACGGCGGCCCGACATCCTGGACCGGCTCCAGGTCGTCCCGCTCGCCGCGGAGGCGTCGTGATGCGGCGGCCCGGACAGCGCCCGATGTCAGCGCTGCTCGCGCGGCGCGCGCGCGAGGGGGCGCTCTGGCTCGCCGCCGCGCTCCCCCTCGCCGCTTCCCTCTGGCTCACCGCCTGCCGCAACGCGTCCTGGGACGGCGTCGACGAGGCCGTGGTCCGCCGCGTCGCCGAGGACGCGGGGCGCCACGACACGGGGCCGCTGTTCGCGGGCCTGGAGGGCGACCTCCTGCTCTTCGCGTTCCTCTGGGCGGGGCTCATCGCCGGGTTCACCCTCGGCTATTTCTCGCGCGTGCTCTTCGTCGAGCGCGCCGGCGCGCCCGCGGGCAAGGCCGGCGGCGAAGGCCTCCGTGCGGACTGATCCCCCCGCGCGGCTCCGCGACGTGGACGCCCGCCTCCGGCTCGGGGCCGCCGTGGCGGCGTGCTGCGTCGCCGCGGGCGCGCGCTCGCCCGTCACGCCGGCCGCGCTGCTCGTCCTCGCGTGCGCGGCCCTCCGCCTCCAGGGCACGCCGGCGCGCGCCGTCGTCCGCGCCGCCGCGCCCGCCGCGTGGATCGGAGCGGTCGCGGCGGCGCTCGCGCTGGCGCTCACGCCGGGGGCGCCGCTCTTCCCCGGCGCGCCGTTCCCGGTCGGCGCGATCACGTCCGAGGGGGCCCACCGCGCCGTGGCCCTCGGCGCGCGCGTCCTCGCGGCGGCCGCGGTGCTCCGGTGGCTCGCCGGCGCCGCGGCGCCGGCCGAGATCGACGCGGCGCTCGCCGGGCTCGGCGTCCCCGCGGCCCTCGTCGAGCTGCTCGCGCTGACGCGGCGCTTCGCCGGCGTGCTCCAGCGCGCCGTCGACAGCGCGTGGTGCGCCGCCGCGCTCCGCGGCGGGTTCGCCCGGCCCGGCGCCGCCGCGCGCTCGGCCGGCGCCGTCGCGGGCGTCGTGGCGCTCCGGACGCTGGAGCGCTCCGAGGGCGCCGCCATCGCGATGCAGCTCCGCGGCTACAAGGGGAAGCTGCCCGTCGCCGACCGGAGGACGAGCGCGCCCGCCGCGAACCTGGCGTTCGCCGCCGCCGCCCTCGCGGGCCTCGGCCTCAGCGTCGCCGCGGGACGGGCGGTATGATCGCGATCGCGCTGCGCGCCCCCCTGCTCGGCTACCGCGGCGGCGAGCCCGTGCTGCGCGACGTGCGCCTCGACGTCGCCGAGGGCGAGTCCGTGGCGGTGCTCGGCGGAAACGGCGCCGGCAAGACAGCGCTGCTCCGGACGCTCGTCGGGCTCCTCCCGGCGCCCGGCGGCGGCGTCGAGATCGCGGGCCGCCGCGTGGGCTCGCCGTCGGACGCGGTGGCCGCGGGCGCCGCGCTCGTGCTCCAGGACCCGGACGACCAGCTGCTCGGCGCGACGCTCCTCGACGACGTCCTGTTCGGCCCGAGGAACCTCGGCCTGCCCGCGCCCGAGGCGCGGCGCCGCGCCGAGGCGGCGCTCGCCGCCGTGCAGATCGCGCACCTGGCCGATCGGGCCATCGAGGCGCTGAGCTTCGGCGAGCGCAAGCGCGCGTGCATCGCCGGGATGCTGGCGATGCGGCCGCGGGTGCTGCTGCTCGACGAGCCGACCGCGGGGCTCGACCCGGAGGGCGAGCTCGCCCTGTGCGAGACGCTGCGCGCCCTCTCCGAGCAGCAGGGGACGACGCTTGTCACCGCGACGCACGCGGTGGATCTCGTGCCGCTCTTCGCCACGCGCGCGGTCCTGCTCGGCGACGGTCGGGTCCTCGCGGACGGGCCGCCGCGGGAGGTGTTCGCAGAGGGGGAGCTCCTCGCGCGGGCGCGGGTGCGGCGGCCGTGGGTCGCGGAGCTCTGGACCCGGATGAGCCATGCGCCGCCGCGGGGCGGCGCGGGCCTCCCGCTCACCCTGGAGGAGGCGCTCGCGTGCATGACGACGGTCTGCTGCTGATCGGCCACGGCAGCCGCGACGCCGCGTCGAACGCCGAGTTCGAGGCGCTCGTGGCCGACTACGCCGCGGCGCGGCCCGGGGTCGCCGTGCAGCACGGCTACATCGAGCTCGCGACGCCGCACCTCGCCGACGCGCTCGCCGCGCTCGCGGCGCGCGTGTCCCGGGTGGCGGTCGTGCCGCTCTTCCTGTTCGCGGCGGGGCACGTGAAGAACGACATCCCGCTCGCGCTCGAGCGGGCGCGGGCCGCGCACCCGGGCGTGCGCTTCTCGGCGGCGCGGCCCCTCGGCGTGCACCCGGCGCTCGCCGAGCTCGCGTTCCAGCGCGCCGCGACCGCGCTGCCGGACGACCCGGCGGCGCGGGCCCGGTCGGCGCTCGTCGTGGTGGGGCGCGGGGCGAGCGATCCCGACGCGAACGGCGACTTCTGCAAGACGGCGCGCCTCATCGGCGAGGGCCGCGGGCTCCAGCTCGTCGAGCCGACGTTCATCGGCATCACCCGGCCCTCGGTCGAGGAGACGCTGGAGCGGGTCGCTCGGCACCGGCCCGAGCGGGTCGTGGTCGTCCCCTACTTCCTCTTCGCCGGGCGGCTCATGACGAAGCTCGCCGAGCAGGTCGATCGCTTCTCGTCGACGTACCCGTGGATCCGGGCGTCGCTCGCGCCGCACCTCGGCCGGTCGAGCGCGCTCTTGGAGCTGATCGACGAGCGCGCGCGCCAGGCGTTCGCGGGCGAGGCGCCCCTCCCCTGCGACACGTGCATGTACCGCACCGCCCTGCCGGGGCTCGCGCGGGAGGTCGGCGGGCTCAAGGCGATGCTCTACAGCGTGCGCCACACGCTGACGCACACGCAGGCGTCGAACCACCCGCACGCCCACCGATCGCTGCGCAAGCACGTGCTCGTCTGCGGCAACGCCGACTGCGTGGACCGCGGCAGCCTGGCGCTGCTCGAGTCGGTGCGCCGCCTCGTGAAGCAGGCCGGCCAGCAGCAGCAGATCCGCGTGACGAGGACGTCGTGCATGGGGCGCTGCGGCGAGGGGCCGACGGTCGCCGTCTACCCCGACGGGGTGTGGTACCGCGGCGTCCGCGAGGAGGACGCGAAGGACCTCGTCGAAGAGCACCTGCTCGGCGACCGGCTTGTGGCCCGGCTCGTCGACGACATCATGCAATGAGGCGCGGCGCCCGGCGCCGCCATCGAGCGTGAATCGCCGACGCGCGGAGTCTCCATGGCAGCCCGCGCCCCCCTCGGCCCTCGTGGTCCCCGCCCACGTCCCGCGCCAGGGCTGCCCGAGTTGACTCATTTGTCCAAATGAGTCATATAAGTTCTGTGCCCGTTCGCCGCCCCGACAGGCCCCGCGACCCTGCGCGGCGCACCAGGATCCTCGACGCCGCCAGGCGCCACTTCGTCGAGCGCGGCTTCAAGGGCACCAACCTCGACGCCGTGGCCGCCGAGGCCGGCTGCGCAAAGGGCGCCCTCTACCTCGAGTTCGCCGACAAGGAGTCCCTCCTGCGCGAGGTGGTAGAGCGAGCGTTCGCCACGATCCGCGCGCGCTTCGCCGCCGAGGTGCTCGGCCTGCAATCCCCGCTCGATCGCCTCGTCGCGACCCTCCGCTTCGCCTACCGCCAGCAGGCGGCAGAGCCGCTCTTCGGCAAGCTCCTCCGCGAGGATCCCGACCTCCGCGCGCTCCGCCTGCTCGACGACGCCGCGAGCGCCGCCGCCGCGGAGGCGCAGATCGCCCAGATCAACGGCTGGGTCGACGAGGGCATCGCGCGCGGCGAGATCCGGCCCGACGTCGATCGCGACGCGATCCCCTTCGTCCTCGGCGTGCTGCGCTTCGCGCCCCAGCACCTCGGGCTGATCACGTCGTTCAGCGCCTTCGCCGGCGAGCGCACGCTCGACGCGATCGCCGACATCTTTCGCGCCGGCCTGGCCGCGCGGCCCGCGGCGACCTCCACGGAGACGACCCCCGCGACGACGATTCCCACGGAGCAGCGCGCGACCGCGTCGCGCGCGAGGAGCAAGCGATGAACCAGGCGATCGAGGTGAACGCGCTCGGCAAGCGCTTCGCGAAGGTCACGGCCGTCGACGGCGTGAGCTTCAGCGTCGAGGCCGGCGAGATCTTCGGCTTCATGGGGCACAACGGCGCCGGCAAGACCACGACGCTGCGTATGCTCCTCGGCCTGACCCGGCCGACCGCGGGCACCGCGCGCGTGCTCGGGCGCGACGTCGTCCACGAGACGCTCGAGGTCCGGCGGAACGCGGGTTACCTGCCCGCGTCGTACTCGCTGCCCCCCGACATGACTGCGCGCGGCTTCCTCCACTACATCGCCGCGATGTTCGCGCTGCCCCGCGACGTCGCGGCCGCGCGCGCCGACGCCCTCCTGCGCCGCTTCGGGCTCGAGCGCGAGGCGGACCGCCCCCTGCGCGGCTTCTCCACCGGCATGGCCCAGAAGGTCGGCATCGCCCAGGCGCTGATCAACGAGCCCGCGGTGCTCCTGCTCGACGAGCCGACCTCGGGCCTCGATCCCCTCGGCCGCCACGAGCTCCTCGAGGTGCTCCGCGCGCTCGCGCGCGAGCGCGGCGTCACCATCGTGTTCTCGTCGCACATCCTCTCCGACGTCGAGGCCCTCTGCCGGCGCGTCGCGGTGATGCACCGCTCGCGCCTCGTCGCCTGCGACGAGGTCGAGCGCCTCAAGGACGCGCACGGGGCGCGCACCATGGACGATCTCTACCTCGCGCTCGTGCGCAGGGAGGCCGCGTGATCCGCCTCCTCTGGCTCGACTACCTCACGACGCTCCGCGAGCGGAAGACCTGGCTCTGCGTCGCGATGCTCGTCTACGCCCTGGTCGCCATCCCCGTCGTGCTCGCGCGACCGCCCGATCACGTGCGCGCCGCGATCGCCGCGTGGTTCGGCGACGCCGCGCCGTTCCAGGTCTTCATGTACGTGTGGATCGACCTGACGATGAACAAGGTGATCGCGTTCATCCCCGTGGTGCTCGCCAGCGGCGTCGTGCTCCGCGAGCGCGACACCGGCGTGCTGCCGCTCCTCGCCAGCAAGCCCGTCTCGATCCCTCGTTATTTCGTGCTCCGCGCGCTCAGCGCGTGCGCGGTGATGGTGACCCTGCACGTCGCGACCCAGCTCGCCGGCGCCGCCTACTTCACGGCGCGCGTCCCCGGCTTCCGCCCCGGCCCCTTCCTCGGCGCGATGTCGCTCCACGCCTTCGCGGCGCTCTTCGCGACCGCGCTCTGCGCCGCGATCGCCGCGTGGGTGAGGCACCGCGGCGCCTCGGCGCTGATCGGGTTCGCCACGCTCGGGGGCCTCGTGGGCCTCTCGCTCATCGGCTTCTACCAGCCCGCCTGGCGGAGCCTCACCCTCGCGAACCCGATCACCCTCGGCGCCCTCGGCCTCGGGAGCCTCGACCACCTCGGCCCCGCCGTGCTCGGCCCCCCGATGCTCGCGCTCACCGCCCTCACCGCCCTCACCATCGCGGTGGGCGCCGCGGGCGTCCGGAGGATGGAAGCATGACCTCGACGACCGCCCCCGCCGCGGGCTCGCTCCGCGGCTACTTCGCGCTCGAGGCGCGCCACGCCCCGCGCCGCACGTCGCTCGTCGCGGCGGTCGTCGGCGTGCTCGTGGTGCTCGGCAGCCACGCGCTGATCGTGCGGCTGCCGGCGCAGGTCATCCGCTTCCTCGAGCAGGCCTTCGCGATCGAGGGGATGGCCGCCGTGCTCCTCGTCAACGATCTCCTCGCCGCCTATTTCGTCGCGTACTTCGTCGCCCTGACGGGCCTCGTCGACGCGACGGTCACGGCGCGAGAGGAGCATCGCCTCGAGCTCCTGCTCGCCAAGCCGATCCGCGCCCGCGTCTTCCTCGCCGCGCGCACGGCGCCCTCGCTGCTCGCCGGGGCCGGGGCGGGCGTGGTGGTCGCAGCCTCCACCGCGCTCGCCGTCGCGCCGTACATCGGCGCGAGCGACATGATCAGCGCGGCGGGCGCGCTCGGCGCCGGCCTCTTCCTCGTCGCGCTCTCCGTCGCGCTGCTCTCGGCGCTCCTGCCGCTCCTGGTGCGGATGCGAGACGGCTTCCACGCGCTCCTCGTCGCGTCGGGCGCGTGGATCGCGCCGCTGATGCCCACCGCAGCGTTCATCTACCGGCCCGACGCGTTCGAGGCGCACGAGGGGCTCAAGGAGGCGACGGTGCTCGCGTCGCTGCTCTGGAGCGACGCCACCTCGGCCTGGCTCGGCCCGGTCGCGCTGGGGATCGCTATCCCGCTCGCCGTGATCGCCATCGGCGCCTCAGGCGTGCTCCTCGAGCGCACCGACGCGCTCTGAGCCCGAACGCCGCGCCCTCCGGCGGCACGGCGCGGGGGGCCCACCTGGCATGGCCAGGGCGCTCGTCGACCAGCGCTGTCCGGACGTCGCTGCGCCAGGGCCGCGCTGTGCAGGGGGCCTGAGGACCGTGACCGCGAGGCCGAACGGGTCGCCCCTCGACGACGTGCGCCGCGGGGATCGGGCGCGCCTCGCCCGCTCTCACGCGGTGGCGCGCGCGTCACTTCTCCCCGCCTTCGTCTTTCCGCCCTCTCCCCTAGCTGGTACGAGGGCCCGATAGAAGGGAATCGATATGGCCTGTCACGAGATCGCCGCGCTCCGCCTTGGGCTCATGAACATCCTGGGCATCGATGATCCCGCCGAGCGCACGCACGAGCTCGCCGAGCTCGGCGCTGCAGCCGCCGAGCCAGGACCGGTCTCGGCGATGCTGCGCGCCGGTGACCTGAAGAACCTCTCGCGCCTCTTCGAGGGGTCGCTCGCGGGGCTCCAGGAGAAGGTCGCCAAGACGCCCGCGGGCGATCCGAAGCTTCCTTATCTGCGCTCGCTCCTCATCCTCACGAAGCAGGTCGAGCTCGACCTGCGCGCCCAGGTCGACGGGCTCGGCCGGCTCTACCGGGAGCTCGAGGAGATGCACGACTTCGTGCACGAGATCTACCCGGCCGAGTGAGCGGAGCAGACCGATGGCCCAGGCCAACCCGAAGATCAGGATCGCCCACGCGGAGCCGCTCGGCGACGCCGCCCGGCTGCTCCGCCTCGAGCGCGTCGACGGCGCGGAGCTCGGCTTCGCCGGCGGGCAGTACCTGATCATCAACACCGGCGTCACCCTGCCCGGCGGCAAGCTCGCGAAGCGCGCCTATTCGCTGCTCTCCAGCGACGCCGAGCAGCGCGCCGTCGAGATCGCGGTGAAGCGCGTCGGCGCCGGGCCGGGGTCGAACGTGCTCAACGACATCGCCGTCGGCGCCGAGCTCGAGTGGAGCGGCCCCTGGGGCAAGCTGCGGCTCCCGCCGGGCTTCTCCGGCCGCGCGCTCGTGATCGCCACCGACACCGGCATCACCGCCGCGCTCGGCATCGCGCGGAGCGCGGCCGCCGCCGGCGCGGCGCAGCTCGATCTGCTCTGGCTCGTCGAGCCCGGCGAGACCTTCGCCTCCGAGCCGTTCGTCCGAGAGCGCCTCCCCGCCGCCGTCCGCCTCGCCGTCGCCCGCGACCTCCCCCCGGTCGGCCACCCCGAGCGGCCCGCGCGCGCGTGCGCCCTCGTGGACGGGCAGCTCGCGGCCGGCCCC
This sequence comes from Sorangium sp. So ce375, assembly GCF_051473855.1. Classification (NCBI taxonomy): domain Bacteria; kingdom Pseudomonadati; phylum Myxococcota; order Polyangiales; family Polyangiaceae; genus Sorangium; species Sorangium sp. So ce375. The sequence continues at coordinate 310,488 of NZ_CP150335.1, read as the reverse complement.
TACGACGCCGCGCTCTGCGCGGGCGACGGCGCCGTCATCTACCCGCTCCGCGACCGGCTCGCGTCGCTCGGCGCGCCGGAGGGCAGCGTGCTCCTGGAGAGCTTCTTCAACAATCCCCTGAAGAAGTCCTTGTAATCGTTCAGGATCCCGCGATGGCAGAGGTCCGGCCGAGAGACCCGAAAGGGCAGCGCGAGGGGTTCACGACGGGCGCGTGCGCGGCCGCCGCGGCCAAGGCGGCGGCGCGCGTGCTCGCGCGCGGCGCGGCGGTCGACGCCGTCGAGACCACCCTGCCGAACGGGCAGAAGGTGACCTTCCCGCTGAAGCGCTGCGATCGCGACGGGCCGCGCGCCACGTGCAGCGTCGTCAAGGACGCCGGCGACGATCCCGACTGCACCCACGGCGCCGAGCTCGTCGCCGAGGTCGAGCTCCGCCGCGAGCCGGGCGTCGAGATCCGCGGCGGCGACGGGGTCGCCGTCGTCACAAAGCCGGGGCTCGGGCTGCCCGTCGGCGCGCCGGCCGTGAACCCCGTGCCGCGCCGGAACATCACCGAGATGGTCCTCGAGGAGCTCGAGGGCTCGGGCTTCGCCGGGGCCACGGTCACGATCAGCGTCCCGCAGGGCGAGGAGATGGCGAAGCAGACAATCAACGCGCGGCTCGGCCTCATCGGCGGCATCTCCATCCTCGGGACGAGCGGGATCGTGAAGCCGTACTCGACCGCCGCCTTCCGCGCGAGCGTCGTGCAGGCGATCGACGTCGCCGCCGAGCGCGGCATCGCGACGCTCGCGCTGACGACCGGCGGCAAGTCCGAGGCGTACGCGATGAAGCTCTACCCGGAGCTCCCGGAGGACGCGTTCATCCAGGTGGGCGACTTCATCGGCACCGGCGTCCGCCACGCCGCGCGGCGGCGGATCGCCCGCGCGATCATCGTCGGCATGATCGGAAAGCTCTCGAAGATGGCCGACGGCAAGATGATGACGCACGCCGCCGGCTCGGAGGTGAGCATGGAGCTGCTGGCGCAGATCGCCGAGGAGCTCGGCGCGCGCCCGGAGATCGCGGCCGAGATCCGGCAGGCGAACACCGCGCGGCACGTGCTCGAGCTGTGCCAGCGCGAGGGGCTCACCGGCGTGCCCGGGGGGATCTGCCGGCGCGTCGTCGAGCACACCTCGCGTCACGCGGGCGGCGCCCTCGAGGTGCACGCCTGCCTCGTCGATTTCAACGGGGCGCTGCTCGGCCGATACCCGGCCGGCGCCGCCGGTGTAGCCGGTGCAACCGGTGCGGAGAGAGCGGAGGAGCGATGAGCGGTGATGAGGCGCGCGCGGTGAACGACATGCGGCAGATGACCGCGCTCGGGCGGCGCATCGAGGACAAGAGCTTCGCGATCATCGACGAGGAGGTCGGCGACCACGGGTTCCCGGACGCCGAGTGGCAGGTCGTCCGCCGCGTCATCCACGCGACCGCGGACTTCGAGTTCTCGTCGCTGATGCGGCTCCACCCCGAGGCGATCGCGCGCGGCATCGCGGCGCTCCGCGGCGGCGCGCCCGTCCTCGTCGACGTGAAGATGATCGGCGTCGGCCTGAACGAGCAGCGGCTCGCGTCCTACGGCTGCGCGATCCACTGCTTCATCTCGGACGACGACGTCATCCAGGCCGCCTCCGCGGCCGGCTCGACCCGCGCGATCGAGTCGATGCGCAAGGCGCACCGGCTCGGGCTCCTCGACGGCGCGATCGTCGCGATCGGCAACGCGCCGACGGCGCTGCTCGAGGTCGTGCGCCTCGCGCGGGAGGAGGGCGCGCGGCCGGCGCTCGTGATCGGCGTGCCGGTCGGCTTCGTGTCGGCGGCGGAGTCCAAGGAGGCCCTGATCGAGTCCGGGCTCCCCTCCATCGTGGCGCGCGGCCGCAAGGGCGGCAGCCCCATCGCCGTCGCGATCGTCCACGCGCTGCTGCTCCTGTCGGCGGAACCGGCGGAACCGACAGGATCCGCGGGCTCCGCCGGGGCGGCGCAGGGGGCGCGATGAGCGCGCGCCGCGCCGTCACCGTCGTCGGCATCGGCGACGACGGGTGCGCCAGCCTGTCGAGCCGCGCCGCGTCCGCGGTCGCCCGCGCCGAGGTGCTCGTCGGGGGCGAGCGGCACCTCGAGTTCTTCCCGCAGTTCCGCGGCGAGAAGATCGCCCTCAAGGGCGGCCTGTCCGCGGCGCTCGACCGCGTGGACGCCCTGTCCGCCGAGCAGAATGTGTGCATCCTCGCCTCGGGCGACCCGCTGTTCTTCGGCGTCGGCGCCCTCGTCGTCCGGAAGCTCGGCGGCGAGCACGTCGAGATCATCCCGAGCCTGAGCTCGGTGCAGTGGGCGTTCGCGCGCACCGGGATCGCCTGGGACGACGCCGCGTTCGTCTCGGTCCACGGGCGCTCCCCCGAGGGGTTCGCGACGCGCCTCCGCCGGCTCTCGAAGGTCGCGGTGCTGACCGACGCGGAGAACAGCCCCGCCCGCCTCGCGGCGCGGCTCCTCGAGCACGGCGACGCGGGCTGGCGGGCGTGGGTCTGCGAGAGCCTCGCGGGCGCGGGCGAGCGCGTGCGCGCGTTCGACCTCGCCGCCCTCGCGTCCTGCGACGACATCGGCCCGCTGAACGTGCTCCTGCTCCTGCGGAGCGATCCCGCGTGGCGCCCGCCGCCGGCCGTCCCCTACCTGCACGAGGACGCGTTCGCGAAGCGCATGCCGAAGAACGGGCTCATCACGAAGCGCGAGGTGCGCCTGCTCTCGATCGCCTCGATGGCGATCCGCCCCGACGCGGTCGTCTGGGACGTCGGCGCCGGCTCGGGGTCGGTCTCGATCGAGGCGGCGATGCTCTGCCCCCTCGGGCGGGTCTATGCGATCGAGGTCGACCCGGAGGGCGTGGAGATCTGCCGCGACAACGTCCGCACGCACGGGGTCGACAACGTGCGCGTCGTCGCGGGCCGCGCGCCCGAGGCGCTCGCGGCGCTCGAGGACCCGGACGCGGTGTTCGTCGGAGGGAGCAAGGGGAGCATGGAGGAGATCGTCACGGTGGCGCTCGATCGGCTGCGGCCGGGCGGTCGGCTCGTCGTCAACGCCATCACGATGGAGAACGTGGCCGAGACGTACCGCGCGCTCCGTGCGCGGGGGCTCGACCCCGAGGTCACGCTGCTCTCGGTCTCGCGCGGCGTCCCGCTCGCGCGCTACGTGCGGTACGAGGCGCTGAACCCGATCCACATCTTCGCCGCGACGAAGCCGGCGAAGGAGGCGGCGGAAGCAACCGAGGCAACGGAGGGCACGGAGCCGAAGCAGCCCACGCCCGCCGGCGCGCCGCGGTCCACGCGGTCCACCCCGGAGGCGTCATGAGCGGCCTCGGCAAGCTCTATGGCGTGGGCGTCGGCCCCGGCGCGCCGGACCTGCTCACGCTGCGCGCCGTGCGCGTGCTGCAGGAGGCGGACGTGCTCGCGCTCCCCCGCAGCTCGGACTTCGGCGCCTCGATGGCCTACCGGATCCTCGAGCCCGTCGTCGGCAAGCAGCGGGACAAGGAGCGGCTGCTCCTCACCTTCCCCATGAGCAAGGACCCGGATCGCGTCCGCCCCTACGTCGACGCGGCCGTCGAGACGATCGGCGAGCGGCTCTCGCGCGGCCTCACCGTCGCGTTCGCCACCGAGGGGGATCCGTCGCTCTTCAGCACCTTTGTCTATGTCCGCCGCGAGGCGCTCCGCCGGTTCCCCGGGCTCGAGGTCGAGGTCGTCCCCGGCGTCACCTCGGTCACGGCGGTCCCTGCCGTGAGCGGGCTCGCGCTCGCCGACGGGCAGGAGCGGATCGCCATCCTTCCCGCCACGTACGGCGTCGACGACCTCACAGACGTCCTCCGGCGCTTCGACACCGTGGTCCTGATGAAGATCGGCTCGGAGATGCCGAAGGTGACCGAGGCGCTCACGCGCGCCGGCCTCCTCGATCGGGCCGTGTTCGTGTCCAAGGCGACGATGCCCGAGCAGCGGATCGTCCGCGACCTCCGGGCCGCGCAGGGCGAGCGGGGCGACTGCTTCGCCATGGTCGTCGTCACGCGCGGGGAGCGGAGCGGGCTGCTCGTCGGGGAGGCCCCGGCCTCGCCGCCGGGCGGCTTCGACAAGGCTGTTACCGAACCGGAGGCGCCATGATCGCCGAGCGCAAGCCGTACGCCATCTACGCCATCACACGGCACGGGATCGCCATCGCGCGCAAGCTCATCGAGGGGCTGCCGGGCGCGGATCTCTACGTGTCGCAGAAGCTGTTCGACGGGGCGCCGGAGGGCGCGAAGCCGCTGCCGCTGCCGATGGGGCCGCTCCTGACCGAGGCGTTCACGGCCTACGACTGCCACGTCTTCGTGATCAGCGTCGGGGCGGTCGTGCGCATGATCGCGCCGCTGCTCAAGAACAAGAAGGTCGATCCCGCGGTCGTCTGCGTCGACGACGCGGCGCGCTTCTCGATCTGCGTGCTCTCCGGGCACGTCGGGCGGGGCAACGCGTTCACCGAGAAGGTCGCCGGGCTGCTCGGCGCGCAGCCGGTGGTGACGACGGCCTCCGACGCGCTCGGCACGCTGACGGTCGACATCCTCGGCCGGGAGCTCGGGTGGACCCTTGACGATCCCGACCGCAACGTGACGCGCGGTTGCGCCGCCGTCGTGAACGCCGCGCCCGTGCTGTTCGTCCAGGAGACCGGCGAGCCCTCGTTCTGGCCCGAGGCGACGCCGCTGCCGCCGGGCGTGCGCTACGCGACGTCGCTCGACGGCGTGGACCCCGGCGCGTGGGAGATCCTGCTCGTCGCGAGCGATCGCGATCTCGGGCGCTCGCACCCCGGGATCGTCGAGCGCGCCGTCGTCTACCGGCCGAAGAGCCTGGTCCTCGGCATCGGCTGCGATCGCGGCGCCCCGCTCGACATGGTGGAGCGCGGGGTCGACCGGCTGCTCGAGGAGCACGGGCTGTCGGCGAAGTCGGTGAAGGCGCTGGCGACGATCGACAAGAAGGCCGACGAGGAGGCGCTGCTCGCGCTGTCGGCGCGGCGGGGGTGGCCGCTCGTCACGTTCACGCCCGAGGAGCTCGACGCGACCGAGGGCATCGAGAACCCGTCGGAGACCGTGAAGAAGCACGTCGGCGCGCGGGGCGTCGCCGAGCCGGCCGCGCTGCGGGCGGCCGGGGCCGCGAGGCTGCTCGTCCCGAAGCGGGCGTACACAGAGGAGGGCGTGGGGCGGTCCATGACGCTCGCCGTGGCGCGCGTCCCGTTCGCGAAGCGCGACGTGCGCAATGGGGAGGAGAGCCATGGGTGAAAGCAAAGGAGTCCTGTCGATCGTCGGCATCGGCCCTGGCGCAGAGGAGCACGCGTCCCGCGCCGCCCTCGAGGCGATCGCCGCCTCGGATCTCATCGTCGGGTACACGACGTACATCCGGCTGGTGAAGCACCTGATCGAGGGCAAGGAGGTGATCAAGACGGGCATGACCGAGGAGATCGGCCGGGCGCGCGCCGCGGTGGAGCGGGCGCGGGACGGGGCGCGCGTGGCGATCATCTCGTCGGGCGACGCGGGCGTTTACGGCATGGCCGGGCTCGTCTTCCAGGTGCTCGAGGAGATCGGCTGGAAGCGGGGCGAGTCGCCGGAGCTCCGCATCGTCCCCGGCATGACGGCGCTCAACGCGTGTGCGTCGCTCGTCGGCGCGCCGCTCGGGCATGACTTCTGCGCCATCTCCCTGTCCGACCTCTTGACCCCGTGGCCCGTGATCGAGCGGCGGCTCGAGGCCGCCGCCGCGGCCGATTTCGTCATCGGACTTTACAATCCGGCGAGCGGGCGGCGCACGCGCCAGATCGTGCGGGCCCAGGAGATCATCCGCCAGCACCGCGCGGGCACGACGCCGGTCGCGCTTGTGAAGAGCGCCTATCGCAAGCTGGAGAGCGCGGTGCTCACCGATCTCGACCATTTCCTCGAGTACGAGATCGGGATGCTGACCACGGTGCTCGTCGGGTCGACAAACACCTTCATGTTCGAGGGGTACATGGTCACCCCGCGCGGGTATACCAACAAGTACACATGGGATGGAGCCGCGCTCCCCGGCCAGACGCCGGGGCGCTCGCTCGTGCTCTCGGACGAGAGCGTCACCGCGGAGGAGGTCTAGATGGCACGCGTAGGGAGGCTGGGCGGCGCGATCCTCGCCGAGACCCAGGGGGCGTATTACCTCATCGGCAACACAAAGGCGCCGTGCGACTTCCGCGCGGCGGGGTTCGAGCCGCCGGACGAGGTCGATCTCGTGAAGGGGGCCTATGTCCGGCTCAAGCCGCTGCGCGAGGTGAAGGTCGAGCCGCCGGTGCTGCTGCTCGACGTCGAGGGCGAGGAGCTCGCGAAGAAGCTCGTCCACCGCTTCGTGATCGATCGGAACGGCTCGGTGAGCGAGCGGCTGTGGCGGCTCGTCTACAGCCACGACGACCCGCTCGACGACGCCGAGGCGCCGGTCGAGCGAGACGCGCGCTGGCTGGGCGGCATCCCCGAGCCCATCTGGCAGCTCGTTCGCGACAACGTCCTGCGCTGCCTGTAGTCCGAGCGGGCACGAAGCGGACGCTCAGGCAGCTCGCCCGGACGTCGGGGTGTTCGAGGCCGCCCGCGCACTGCCCGCACGGACATCCCCGGGAGAGGCGCGCCCCGCGCGCGGGCACCTGCGACGTGAAGGATGCCGCTGCTCCATGGCACACCATGGCGGTGGGATGCCGCTGCTCCATGGTGCAACGAGGCTACGACGGCGCTACGCTTCGCAAGGTGCAAGCGCTCAAGGCCCGCGTTCAGAACGGTCGCATCGTCGTGGACGAGCCCACGGATCTGCCGGAGGGCATGGTGCTCGATCTCGTCATCGCTGATCCAGGCGACGAGCTCGACGACAAGGAGCGCGCAGAGTTGCACGCGGCCCTCGAGGAGGGGCTCGCCGAGCTGCGAACGGGGGCAGGCATCGATGCCGACGTGCTGCTCGCCGAGCTGCAGGCGCGCGGGTGAAGGTCCGATTCCTGGGGAGATCGGCCGAGCAGGCGCGCGCGGTGGATGCATGGTGGCGCGAGAACCGTCCCGCGGCACCGTCGCTGTTCGCCGATGAACTCGCCTCCGCGCTCCGCCTGCTCCGGCGTACGCCGGAGATGGGAGCCCCCTACGGCCCCAAGACGAACGATGGAGTGCGGCGCGTCTTGCTGTCGCGAACGCAGTACTACGTATATTACGCGGTTGAACCGGAGACGCGCTTCATCGGGGTGCTCGCTGTCTGGAGCTGCCTGCGCGGCAAACCGCCCAGCTTGAGTCACGTGAAGGATGTGAAGAAGAAACGCTGAGACGGAGAGCTCTCCGTCCAGCGAGCTCGGCTCATGATCAACATCCGTTGCGAGGCTGCTCGCCCTGAGGGAGCTCGACGCGCCCAGCCTCCCCTACCTCGACTTCACGGGCGCCACGGCGAAGCAGAAACCGCAGGCGATCGTCGCCCACAACCGCGAGGTCTTCGACGCGTTCGACCGCTTCAGCAAGTCGGGCAAGCACCTGCGCTGGTGCATGGGCAACCACGATATCGAGCTGGCCTTCCCCGAGGCGAAGGCGGAGCTCGTCGACGCAGTGACCCGAGGGGCCGACCGCGGGATCGCAGCTACCTCGACGTTCACCGCTTCCGTTGATGAGCGCGCAAGGACAGCGCAGTCGCGCCCCTCCGGAGTGGGCCGAAGGGGCGCGGCGCGCGCCGTGTCGGCCGAGGCTACCTGCGGACAAGTCCAGGCGCGGTGTCCTTTTCACCGCCCTGATTCGTGACGGTCGTCACCACGTCGAAGGGCGTGGCTTGGACATGGATTGTGTACTGACCATCCTTCGGGGTTCCGCTGGCACCAGGGATGCCGTTGATGTTGATATAGAAGTTCAAGGCTTGCTCGCCCGCGTCACGCGTCAGATCGGGGTAGGGCAGCGTGATCGAGGGCTTGAACTCGTCGTACTCGTTGCCCGCGAAGAGGACCTGAAAATCTTTCGCGATATTCCCCGAGACGCTCGCGGTCAAAGTGATTTTGTTCGCAAGGATCTTGGTGTTCAGCGCGGTGCACTTCACCCCGCCGTTGACCTGCTTCGCGTCATTGTATGACAGATCCGGGAGCGGTATCCGGACAGAGAGAGGGGAGAAGTCGACGTTGGCGTCCGACGTAAACACGTTGGGCTTCTTTTCCATTGTTTATTTTCTCTCGAATGTGTGCTGGTGGGCTTGTTCGCGCCCCTGATTCGTGCCGTCGTTGGAGCGCAATACCCAGGTTCGCAAAGCTCGTGCCACCGGGCTCCTGGACAGCGTCGACCGCGCAGCGCGCAGGAAAGCGCCAGCGCTCGCTCGGAGCAGCGGGAATATCGCTCGAGGGCCTGCGTCTCGGCAGGACACGGCGCGTCCCCTCTAGACGCAGGCCCAGCGGACGAGGATTGAGCCCTCGGGCATTGGGCGCTCGCGTCTCGGCAGGACACGGCGCGTCCCCCGGACGCAGGCCCGGCTGCTCCGCTGAACGCGGATATCGCTCGCCGGCCACGGGCCCGTCAGAATCCGGGTGGACGCGACCCGCGCTCGGCGCTGCAGCGGGCGTGTACCTACATCCCCATCAGCGCAGAGGGGCTGTCCCAGAGGATCGCCCGCAGCGACTCGTCCCCGAGCGCGCCCCGCAGCGCCATCATCTCGTCGACCATCCCGGGCCCGTGATCGAGGTGGGGGAAATCGGTCCCGAACACCATCCGCGTCGCGCCGATCTCCTTCACCACCCGATCGAGCATCACCTCGCTGGGCTCGAGCGCGATCCAGCACTGCCGCTGGAAGTACTCCGAGGGCGGCCGGCGCACCCGGCCGCGCACCTCGCCGCGCATCTGCGCGTACTCGACGTGGTCGAGCCGCCAGAGCCAGTAAGGCAGAAAGCCGCACCCCGCCTCGAGCAGGCCCACCCGCAGCGTCGGGTGGGCCTCGAGCACGCCGCCCTCGATCAGCGAGAGCAGCGCCATCATCGCCTCCATCGGATGAGAGCAGGCGTGCCGGCCAAAGTGGGTCTGGAAGCGATCGGCTCCCGCCGTGGGGAGGCGCGCGTGCGTGCCCTCGTGGAGGAGGACGGCGACCGCGTGGTGCTCGCACGCGGCCCAGAATCGCGCATAGGCAGGAGCGCTCAGCGTGCGGCCCTGCACCGGGTTGGGCCGGAGGACCACCGAGCGCGCGCCGTCATGGACCGCCTGCTCGAGGTCGCCCACAAGGGACTCCGGATCGTGGCGTGAGATGAGCGCCGGTCCCAGGAGCCTGGCAGGCGCGCTCGAGCAGAAACCGCCCAGCCATCGATTGTAGGCGCGGGCGTAAGCGCGCGAGCGCTCCGCGTCGATGGAGTCGTCGTTGACCAGGTAGGACGCAACCGTGGGGAGCATGACGGCGACGTCGATGCCGGTCGCGTCCATCTCGGCGAGGTGCCCCGAAGGCGTCGCCGCGGCGGCAAGGAGCTCGCGACGACGCTCGGCGATGAGCCCGGCCTCGATGTACGCCGCCTCGGGGACGCGCATGACGGGCTCGCCGGCCACACAGAGGGTGAGCGGCGTGGGCAGGAGCGTGTGCTCGCCCAGGCGATTCAGCCGCTCGGCCAGCGTCTCGGGGGGACCGAAGGGCTCGAACCGAGGCGCAACTTCCCTCATCCGCGCCGGCAGGTGCTCCGGCCACATGGCGACGGGCTCGAGGACGTGACGGTCCACATCGATGATCCGAAATCCATCTCGCATCCTCAGCTCCTCGGCGGCTAGACGAACAGAGGGACCGGGTTGAGCTCGCTCTCGGCGAGCGGGCGTTCGAGCCACCCCAGCGCGCACGGCACCTGATAGAGCCTCCCCGGGCCGAATCGCGGCCAGAAATGGCGCAAGCCCGGGACGATCACCTGGACCACGTGCAAGCCGATATCCGGGCGGGTCTTGTCCACCACGATGAGCTCCAGGCCCGCCTTGTCGAGGCGCCTCATGCACTCCTGGATGTCAGCGCGCAGATCGGGGCCGCAGATCCGGGGCAAGCTCTCCGCCGTGACCCGCGGGAGGTCGGGGTGGGGGAAAAGATACGCGCGGTCAGGCAGCCGCTCGAGGTCCCACGGCGCCCGGCGTGCGCCTTCGGGATCGAAGAGCTGGTTGAGCTCGGTGAGCGCTCGCTGCACGGCGAGGTGCGGGTCGAGGTGGCAGCCGAACCCGATGGCGAACCGATCCGCCCGGACCTCGTGGGCGAGCGCGACGCAGGCGGGGATGCCGAGGTCATGGGTCAGGTCGAGCGCCCAGACGGCCCAGCCGAGACGAGCGTAGTCGGCCTGGAGGGCCGCGAAGTACGGGTTCGCGAAGCTGTCGAGGTCAATGGCCGGGCGACGGAGGCGGTTGTACCACCAGATGGCGGCGGCGTCGCGCTCCACGAGCTCGAGCAGGGCTTGCAATACGGCCTCTTCGAGGCAGGTCCCGGCCGCCACCCCGTTGCCGCAGGGGCCGCAGAACGCGGTGCCGCTCTCGGCCGGGGCCTCGGCGTAGCAGTAGGCCAGCGGGACATAGCGCCGCTCGCGCCTGCTCAGCGACCAGGCCGGAGTCCAGTCGATCCGGACGCCGGCATCGAACGGCTCGCGCACCGACTTGGGCCGATCCGCTCCATGCGCGTCGACATGGAGACGATCGCGCGCGCGGTACTGAGCCTCGCTGAAGTTCAACAGATCGCCGACGGCCAGCGCCGCCGCGCCGAGCTCGTCCTTGCTGCCGCGGACGCGCGCCTCGTCCCCCTGGTACACGCCGCTGTAGCGCTCCAGGGCCTCGCAGAGCGCGCTCACCCTGGCTTGGTCCGCGCTGCGTCCCTTGCCCGCGCAGCCCTTGTCGAAGACGTTGGTGCGCGGCACGCCGTCCTGAGGGCAAACCAGGTAACCGGACGCGTACACGGCGCGGAGCTCGGTGTCCCGTCCTGGCATCGGCACGACATGGGTCACGGCGCCGGTTATCGGGCTGATGAGGTGCTGATAGCGCTCGTAGGTCTGCCGCGGGGTCTGCCGGCGATATCCGCCGTCCTCGTAGCTCGCCTTCTCGACCGGCTGCAGGTCGATCGGGCGCTCGCCGACGGCCGCCATCCGCCCTGGATCTCCGCACGTCGCGCACTGCGGCCTCCGGACGACCGCATGCGCGCTGGTCTGGAAGGTGGTCAGGTCGAGGGCGAGCACCCGGGAGCCGAACGCAGGGGTGGAGCTGGTCTTCTCCCTGGCGAGCGCGCGGGCGATGATCTGGGCGCCAAGCCCGCAGGCGGTACGTACGCTCGCTTCGGTGGCCGCCCTGGGGGGAGAGATGTGGCCCTCGAGCTTCCGGTGACGGCGCACCAGCTCCTCGACCGGGCGGTTCCGGCGCACCCAGAACGAGAGGCAATCCCAGCAGGGGCCCGCGCCCGGCTCGAAGAAAGGCCCGAGGAGCGGCTGTACGCCGGTGGGCTTGATCAGGAGCCAGGGCGTCCCCTCATGCAGCGCGCGGCGGTTGATCGAGGAGAGCTCGGGCCGCAGGTAGTCGTCGCTCACGACGACTCGCACGGGAGCCTCGCTGTCGAACCGCACGCCCGCCTGCTCGAGCGCCTCGATCATCCACCTGGAGAGAGCGGCTTCGCCGAGGAAGTGGACCGACACGGGGGTGCGGCGCAGGGCCTCGGCGGCGGCCTTGTCGTCAATGCCTACCCCGCGCCAGAACGCGGCGTTCTCGGGGGGCAGCTCGGAGGCCGCGCAGACCAGGTAGCCGCGCGCCACGAGCTGGCTCAGCGTATACAGGGCCTCTGGCTCGGAGACCCGGCCGCGCGCCGCGCACAGAATGTCGTGCACGCTGCGCCGGCCGTCGACGAGCGCGGCCACCTCGATCGTCCGTGCGCCGGAGAGGACGAAACGCTCCCGCTCACCGATCAGAAAGAGCGCGTCGTCCTCCATGCGCTCGACCCGCAGGGTGGGCTTGAACGCGAGCACCTGGCTCAGCTCGAGAGGGGCCATGACCAGTCCCGGCTCCATCCATCACGTGCAGCAGGTGAACGGATATTCTGCTCCCGTGGCGTTGTATATGGCGAGAGCGAGCGGCTCGCTCTTCGGATCGCTCGGTTTGGTGGGCAAATAGAGCGTGAGCTTGTGCTTCTCGTCGAACTCCCAGTACGACTGCTTCGGCTTCGGCCGCGCGAGAGCAGGTCGCTCCTCGCCACGCGGCGAGCTGGGGCCGCTAGGCGCGTGCCACTTGGACGTGGTGTCCTCCTTGACGCAGATCATCATCTTCCATGGCACCTTGTAACCTCGGACGGCATGCAGGGCGACCGCGGGGTCGACCTCGAGCGTCTCCCTGAAGGCGTCGTCGTTCCAGGCCTTGGCCATCGCCGCGAGCAGCGCGACCTTGAACGCGGGAAACTCAGCGTCATCAGGGATGAAGCCGCCGACAGGAGGCGGGCTGTCGGAGCCAGTCTCCCCGAGGTTCGATCGCCTCCAATCCGTGTTGTCGCTGTCCCACCGAGGACCTTTCGGGCCGTTCTCGTCGTACTTCGTTCCCCAGTCGTCGCTGAACAACGACGCGCGCTGTTTGTAAAAATCCGCAAGCGCCATCGCGTTGTAGTCGGCGTCCTCGGACGGGGGCTTGAGCGGCAAAGCCAGCGTCAGGGTGTCCGCCAGGCTCTTAGACCAGACCCAGTCGTGGCCAATCCACTTGAACTGGTCGGGGGCGGCCTTGATCTCGAGATCGCATACGTCCTTCCACGGCCAGTGATAGCCAAAGTAATCTGCGAGAGCCTTACAGGGGTCCTGCGTCAGACAGTCATGAAATGACTGTTCACTCCACGCCTGCGCGATGGCGCGAAGGTATGTCGTGCGAAACTGCATCAATTTGTTCGTGCTCATCGATTCAAGCTCCCGTGATTGTCGTTCTCGATCTCTCGCAGCCCAGGGTGGAGCGCGAGCAGCTGTTCGAGCCGGGCTCGGTCCTGCTCGGTGCTCCCGAAGCGCCGGTGCAGCTCCATCGTGGCGAGCGCCTCGATCCTAGGGATGTCCTGCAGCCGCGCCATCCGAGCCGCCTGCTCCAGCGAGGTCCGCACGCCCTCGGCCGCGGGCTCCGCGCGCGACTGGTACATGGCACGGCGCCAATGGAGCTCGGGCTCGTAGAAGTGCTCGTCGTCCTCGCGACACAGGGACAAGCAATTGTCGATGCACGCAATGGCCACGTCCAGGTGGCCGCGCTCCGCCGCGCCGTGCGCCGCCAGGGCGCCATAATACGAGAGGCTGAGCTTGCACCCGAGGCGGGCGAGGCTATCGAGGATCGCTCGACCGCGCCGCTCGTCGCCGAGCGCCCAGTCGTGAAGGAGCGCCGCGTACCCTTCATACGCAGGCAGCCCGTATTTGGCGGCCAACGTGAGGAGCTCGCCCGTCATGGCGGCGACCGCGCTCCTGTCGCCGGCGAGCTGATAGACCACGCACCCGTAGAGCAAGCCGATGGCGATGGATGGGATATGGCCGACCTCGCGCGCCCACTCCACGGCGCTCGTCACGAGCGCGAAGGCGGCAGCCGCGTCGCCGGAGAACCAGCGGAGCTGCGCCGCGAGCGTCTTCGCCAGGACCAGCGAGTCCAGACCGAAGCGCGCCCCGTGGTCCCGGTGAACGGCGGGATCGTACAGCTCGATCGCGCGCTCCAGAGATTGCCTTGCGGCCCCGTGGTCGCCGTCCGCGTGCAGCGCGACCCCATGGACCGCCGCGGCGGCAGCGCGGAGCCCCTGGTCGCCGCTGCGCTCGGCGACGGCGATCAGCTCCTCCGCCACCGCGCGCGCCGCCCGGCGGTTGCTCGCGACATGATGGTAGGTGAACAGAAACCACAGCGTCGGCACCCTGTGATCGCTGTCCTGCTCGAGCCGCTGCAACAGGCTGGCCGAGCGATCGGCGGTCGCCTTGACCTGCGGATCGGCCCAGCTCCGGGTCGCCATGAGGGCCTGGGTCAAGACGCCGTTCGCGGCCAGCTCCGCCTCGACCGCCTCGGCGCCTGGCAGCGCTTCGATCCATGCGAGGACGTTGGAAGCGTGCGCGATGGCCTCGGCATAGGTCGAGCGTTGAAGCCCCTGCTCCGCGGCCCGCTGCGCGTAACCCACTGCCTCCCGCTTCTGCTCCGCCGCCGCGTGATGGTGCGCGAGCAGATCCGGCCGCGTCCGGACCACCTCCGGAAATCCCTCCTCCAGCGTCTTCGCGATGCGCGCGTGGATCCGCTGCCGCGCGCCGGTGGACAGCGACTCGTACGCCGCGTCCCGCACCAGCGCGTGCTTGAACATCCCCACCGCCTCCTTGCCCCGCCGCCTGCGCAGCACGAGCCCCGCGCTCATCAGGCGCTCCAGATCCTCCGCCACCGCCGCCGGGCCGAGCGGGCTCGCGGCCGAGAGCACCTTCAGGCTGAACTCCCGGCCCAGCGCCGCCGCGAGCTGGGCTGTCTGCTTGGCGCGCGAAAGCCGATCCAGGCGCGCCGTGAGCAGCGCCCGCAGCGTCCCAGGGATCGCCGCGCTCGAGAGCGGCCGGGTGAGCTCGTAGCGATCGTCCCGCTCCACCAGGAGCAGCGCGTCGAGCATCATCCGGAGCAGCTCCTCCGCGAAGAGCGGCACCCCGTCCGCGCGGCCAGCCACCTGCTCGATCACGGCGGGGGGCAGCGCCTTGTGGCCCACCAGCCCGGCGAGCATCTCCTCCATCTGCGGACGCTCCAGGCGGCTCAGCGGGAGCAGCAGCACGTCGGCCGTCGAGAACGACGGTGAGAACTCAGGGCGAGCCGTCATGAGGACGCACATGGGGACCGCGGGCACCTCGCGAGCCAGCTCCGCGAGGAACTCCATCGTGGTGGGGTCGGCCCAGTGCAAATCTTCGGCCAGCAGAAGGACGGGCCGCCTGTCGGCCATCGCGAGGAGCAGCGACACGACGGTCTGGAGCGTCAGCGCCTTCTGCCGCTGCGCCGAGACGTCGAGCGGGGCATAGGGGGCGCCGAGGGGCAGGGAGAAGAGCGGCACGAAGAGCGGCATGGACTCGGCCAGCGCGAGGCCGTGGCCGGCGAGCTCCCCCTCGAGCCGCGCGATCTTGCTGCCCGCGTCGGGCTCCTGGTCGAGCCCGAGCGCGCGCTCGAGGAGCTCGATCACCGGGCGCAGGGGGCTATTTTGCGTGTCGGGCGAGCACCGCGCCTCCAGGAAGGTGTGGTCCTCGTGCGCTACCCGATCGCGCAGCGCGCGCGCCAGGCGGCTCTTGCCGATGCCGGGCTCGCCGGTGATGAGGCTCGACTGGCCCGCCCCCTCGCACGCGCGGCGCCACCGCTCCACGAGGAGCCCGATCTCCGGATCGCGGCCGGAGAGCGGCGCCGCCGAGCCGTCGGGGGTCGGCCACCTCGCCGCGGCGCCGTGCTCCTGCCCGAGGCGGAAGGTCTCCACCGGCGCGGCGATCCCCTCGATGGAGCGGACCCCTTCGCTCTCGAGCTCGAACGAGGCGCGCAGCAACGCTTGCGACGCGGCGCTGACCGCCACGGATCCCGGCGGCGCCAGCGCGGCGAGCCGCGCGGCGAGCCGCGGGGTGGCGCCGGTGACGAGGCATGCGCCGTCGAGGTCCCCCAGGTTCCCGTCGACGACAAGGCCGGTGTGGAGGCCGACGCTCACGTCGATCTGCACGCCGGGCGCAGCGCTGGGCGGATCCCCGGCGTCCTCGGCTTGCACGGCGCCGGCCATCGCCAGCGCCGCGCGGGCAGCGCGCCTGGCGTCGTCCTCCGCCGCGCTGGGGTAGCCGAAGTAGACGAGCAGGTCGTCGCCGAACGCCGCGGCCACGTACCCCCCGTGGCGGCGCCCGATGTCCGCGCAGAGGGCGAGCGCCGCGCGCAGGGGGTCGTCCAGCGCCTCGACGTCGAGGGCCTGCGCGACGGCCGCGCGTGCCCTCAGGTGACAGCAGAGCGCCGTCAGCTGCCGGCGCTCGCCGTCGAGCGCGGGAGGAGCGGACCCCCTCCGCCGGTCGAGCAATGTGGCGGCCGTTGCGATCGGGGACAGCGACCGCGTGTCCCCGCCGGACGAGGGGCCGCCGGCGCCGAGCATCACCTCGCGCGAGAGCCCGCGCAGGCTGCAGGCTTCGAGCGCTTCGAAGAGCCCACGGGCGGTCACATCGCGCGCGCCTTCGTCCTTGCGGAGAGCGCGGGCGAGCAGGTCGCCCAGGGGGTGGCGCTCGAGCGCGGCGGGGATCGGGACGGGATCGGGGCCGAGCAGCCGATAGAAGATTTCGGCCTCCGTGCCGCCGTAGGCCGGCTTGCCCGTCAGGCACTCGAGGAACACGAGGCCCCACGAGAACAGATCCGCGCGCGGCGAAGCCTCGGCGCCGCGCCACTGCTCCGGCGCCCCGTAACCGGGCGTGCCCAGCGCGTCGTGGCTGCCGGTCAGGCGCGTGGATCGTCCGTCGTCGAGCGTGGCGCCGATCCCGAAGTCGAGCACCAGCGCATTGCGGCGGGCGCCCGTGGGGATCACCATGATGTTGCTGGGCTTGAGGTCGCGGTGGACCACGCCCGCTGCGTGGGCGCAGGCGAGGGCGTCGAGCACCTGGAGCATCAGGTGCCGCGCCTCGGACGGCGCGAGCGCGCCCTCTCGCTCGAGCAGGGCGGCGAGGTTGTCGCCAGGCGCGAAGGAAAACGCGGCGTAGAGGGTCCCATCTTCCACCTGCCGCGCGTCGACGAGCTGGACGATGTTGGGGTGGTGAAGCTGGGCGCAGAGCCGCGTCTCGCGCAGGAAGCGCGTGACCCGCCTGTCGGTCTGCGTGACGCGCGCGACGCCTCCCTGCTCGGCGAGGCGCAGGATCTTCAGCGCGATCGGCTGCCCGGTGGTGAGCTGGCGGGCCTTGTGCACCACGCCGAAGCCGCCCTCGCCGAGCTTCGCCAAAATCTCGTAACGCGCGTCGAACGTGGCGCCTGGCGCGAGCGCGGCACCGTTTGCAACATAGCCCTGCATGCTCGATCTCGTGGTCGCTGGAGGCGCTCGGAGAGCGCTGGCACCGCGCCCTCAGGGCTCCTTGTCGGCGTCGAGCACCGCGAGGAGATCCGGATCGACCTCACCTCCGAGCAGGTCCAGGACCTCGCGCACCCGCGAGAGCTCGCGCCGCAGCGTCCGATGGTGGTTGCGGTTCTTGAGCAGCATCTCCTGGCCGAGCAGCGTGAAGGCGTCGTCGCGGTTGCCCGCCCGCTGCACCGCCGCGCCGAGGACCATGCCTCGGAATGCGTCGGTCAGCTCGAGCGGGAGCGGGGCGCCGCCGCCCCGGCGTCGCTCGGCCTCGTTCACGAAGCTGAGCGCCGCCCGCCAGAGCAGCTTGGCCAGCGCGCTCGGCTCGGCGTCGCCGTCGAAGGTGAGCGCGCGCTCGACGTGCCGCCGCTGGATCACCAGATCGCCGCCGAGGCCGCTCTGCCCCGCGAGCTGGAGCGCGTAAGCGCGCCGGACGATGTTGTCGAGCTGCCGCAGGTTGCCCGGCCAGGGCGCGGAAACGAGGAGCTTCATGGCCTCGGGCTCGAAGCGCGCAGCCCCCTTGCCGTCGGCCTCCTGATGGCGCCGGTTCAGCATGTAGTCGGCCCAGCGCGGGAGCTCGTCGAGCCGCTCGGCGAGCGGGAGCAGCCGCACCGGCAGGACGTTGATACGGTAGTACAGGTCCTCGCGGAAGCGGCCGGCGCGCACGGCGGCGCGCAGATCGGCGTTGGTGCCGACGAGGAGGCGCGCGTCGGCGCGGCGCTCCCCCGCCCCGTCATCGCCCAGCATCCGGTAAGCGCGCTCCTCGATGAAGCGCAGGAGGCCCGCCTGGGCCTTGAGCGAGAGCTTGTCGATCTCGTCGAGGAAGAGCGTGCCCTTCGCGGCGCGGGCGACCGCGCCCGGGTTGTCCTTGACCGCTCCGGTGAAGGCGCCCCGCTTCCAGCCGAACAGCTCGGCCATCTGCAGGTCCTCGGGCACGCCGAGGAGGTCCAGCGATTCGAACGGCTGGCCCCGGCGCTGCGAGTGCTCGTGGCACCAGCGCGCGAGCCTGGATTTCCCGGCGCCGGTCGGGCCGGTGATCAGGATGGTGTCGTCCCGCGGGGCGAAGGCGCGGAGCAGCTCGACGAGGTGCGCGGTGCTCTGACCGACGACCGGCAGGAACTCGTCCGGGCTCGCCGGCTCGTCCGTGCGAAGCGGCAGCGCGCGGGCGGCGATGAAGGCACCGGCGATGCTGGCGAGGATCGCCAGCTCCTCGTGGCACTCCGCCCAGGGGAGCTCGAGTCCGACGGCCCCCCTGCAGCTCACCTCGATCGTGATCATGCCGTCGACGCTGCCGCCCGGCGCGCGCAGCGGGACGACATGGACGTGGGTCGCGTCGCGGCCGAGCATCCGCTCGCGTGTCGCGTCGCCGGGCATGCCGGCCGCCTCCGGCGGGTGGCGGATCGCGATGGCCCCGTCCGGCATCCAGGAGCGGAGCGAAGCGCGCTGGACGTCGATCGAGACCGAACAGCGGTGCTTCTCGATCCAGCTCCAGACGCTGCCGGAGGTGACATAGCCGGTGCCTTCGATGCGCGCGCCGCTCAGGCGGTCGATGCCGAAGAGGCGCTGGTAGCTGTCCTCGGGACGGAGGTGGACGACGCCACGCAGGATCCGAGCGCGGCTGGCGAACGGGCTGCCGGCGAGCGCCTCTTCGACGCAGGTAAACATCGCCTGGAGGACCGCCGTGGCAGCTTCGTCGAAGTAGGTGGCCGACACGAGGCGGGGGACGAGGGAAATGAAGCTCTCGTCACGGGACGCGGTCACGGTAGCGAGCAGGAGAGCAGGAGAACGGGGGCGGGTCCAGGTGGAACGAACAGGCTCGCGTCTCCCGCGGACGCAGTGCGTCCGGGCGGGACGCGAGCCCCCTCTCGACCCGGAGGCCAGGGCAGCGCCGGCGTCCTGCCCGAGGGGCCACGGGAGCCGCCGCGGGTCCGAAAGGCGGACGCGCCATAAGCTGGCCGAATGCGATGCGTGGATGCCGTCCAATGCGGCCGGGGCAATGCATGGAGCGAGTCGGAGATGTCAGACGTGCGCCGCTTCGATGGCCAGCTCCCGCACCGTCGGATAGCCAAGCCACCACGTCCGAAGCTGCTCCGGCGGCAGGCTGCCTTCCAGCCGTCCTATGGCGTGCTCGATCGCAAGCTCCCACCAGGGTGCGACCGCAATCAGGTTCTGCGCACCGGGATCCCGGTCCGCATCGATGACCTCCCGCCGTGAGCGGTCGGGATCGGCAGCGAACCGCGCTGGCTGGGCCACATCCCCGAGCCCACCGGCAGCTCGCGCGCGACAACGTCCTGCGCTGACTGTAGTCTCCTTCGGATCGCTTTCCCGCGACGACCGCGGGCGCGACGATCGGAGGTCGAACGTGAAACGGTCTTTCCTCGCCCTCGCGGCGGCGTTGCTCGCGGTGGGCTGCTCGGCGAAGTCTCGATCTGTTCTTCGGCTCGGAGTTCGGCACGTCCGCCATGTTCCGGAACGACGGGACCCTGCCGTTCGCCGATGACAGCGCGCGCTTCAGCACCGTCCTCCAGGGCGACAGCGCGGCGTGGGCCGATCCCGACGCCGACGGCGACCTCGACCTCTACATGGCCACCGGCTCGACCGGAAACGGGAACCGCTTCTTCCGCTTCACGCCGCCGAGCTGGACCGACGTCGCGGCGTCGGCCAGGCTCGAGGACACGCCGACGGCCAGCTCCCGCTGGGGCGGCGCGACCTGGATCGATATCGACGCCGACGGCGACCTCGATCTCCTCTCGGTGCGCGACGGGGACGCGGACGATCTGCTCTATTACAATGCCGGCGCCGGCGCGCCGTTCTCCGCCGCCATGGCGGCGAGCGTCGGGCTCGGAGACGGATCGTTCATGAGCGCGAGCGTGTGGGCCGACTGGGACCAGGACGGCGACCTCGACGCGTATGCGGGCGGCACGCTCTACCGCAACGACGCGGATCGGCGCGCGCGTCGACGTGGACCTCGACGGCGACGGGGACTTCCGCGCGGGCGGCTACACCGGGGCCGACCGCGTGGCGACCTACCTCGTGGGCGCCGGCCAGTGGGGCAACCGGCAGCAGAGCCAGCTCCCGCTGATCATCGGGATGGGGGCCGCGCCGTCGGTCGACATCCGCGTGACGTTCCCCGACGGCTCCGTGGTGACACGCAACGACGTCGCCCCGGGCGCGCGCATCACGATCAACGATGTCTGACGAGGGTGGTGAGCTGGATCAGCGCGATTGACGAGAACCGCGTCAGCCGAGCTCCCGCTCGGTCACGCGGTCTCGCCCCGCTCACGCACCCACGAAGCCATCGGGAGACCCTCAAAAGCAGACGATCGCCCTGGCGCAGCCTTCATTCGCAGCCGTGAGCAAGCGCGGCGACCTCTTCCGGAGAGAGCGCCCGGTTGTACAGGCGGACGTCATCGATGCCGCCGATCCACCAGTAATCCCTCTCATAGCCGCCGTTGCCGATGATGATGTCATCGCCATCGTATTCGACAAGAGCAGTATGGGTCACCGCGCTCGACGTGCTCGCCACCAGATCTCCCTCGAAGAACACCTTCATCTCTCCGCCATCGAACGTGACGCCGACATGGGCCCACACGCCGCTTTCGACGAGGGGCGCCGACTCAAGCATTTCGCCGTTATAGTCGGGCTCCTTGTTGGCCACCACGAAGCGCAGCTTCGCTTCGGCGTCGACCCAGAGAAAGTAGTCTCCCACGACTGGGGACGACCACCATTTTTGCATGATCATCTGCTGTGAAACGCGGTCTCCCGGGTTGTGGCTCCCGGTCTGCTTGATCCACACGCTGATGGTGAAGGCATCGTCCGTGTCCAGCTGAGCGTCGTCGGGGACGCTCACCATAGCGGACGGATCGTTGAAAAACGCGGCGCTGCCATGCCTCCCGGCGCCGAATGCCACATTGCCGATGGCGGTCCCGTGGTGCATGTTTCCTGACGTATCCGAGACATCGCCGTCGAACGGGAAGTGCGCGACAAGACCGTCCTCGATTCCCGGCTGGCACGCTGTGTCTCCGCCCCCACCGGTCCCCGCGGTGGCCCCCCCGCCTGCGCCTTCACCCCCGCACGCGCCGGCGCTGGTTGAAGCGCTGGTCGTGCCGGCCACGGATGTACCTCCGCTGGAGCTCGATGAACCGCTCGAGGCCGCGCTGACGTCCGGGCTCTCTCCCCCGCAACCAGCGACGAGAACACAGGGCAGCACAAGACCAAAAATCGATGACAAATTGATGACCGACATGGGTTACCTATCTTGTTGATGTTATGTTGATTAACGCGCAGCGCGTCAGGCGCTCGGCGCGAGATCACGACTCTATGTTCGGACCAGCGCCGGCCTTGCTGCCTCTTCAATGGATTACGCCGCGTGGCTGCCGATCTATCAAAGATACAAAGAAAAAGAGGCGGAGGTCGCCGACCTCCGCCTCTCGCCGCTGCAGCGCGCGCCGCGGCTTTAGGAGCTCATTACGGCATCAGCAGGGTTGTTCCCATCGATGAGCCGATCCCATTGATTTTTTGCACCTGAAACGAGATTACCGCCTGAGCAGGGGCCGATGTCGTCGAGGTCGACGGCAAAAGGAAGCTCCTGGTCATGCCGGCGCTCATCCCATCGGTGCTCAGATCGAAGCTGTCCAACGGGTTGCTGTTGTTGTCGTAGACGAGGAGCGTCGCTCGCTGGACTGTCCAATCCGAGGGGAACTGCGAGTCGATGTAGATATCCGCCCTGGACGAGCTCAGGCTCAAGCCGCAGAGCCCGCAGGGTTGGGTCTCGGGCTGTGGATGTACCCAGGATGGCGTCGCGAGAGTCTGGAACTCCTCGGAGGGAGAGGGAGATCGCGATCGGGTGGCGGTGAAGAGCTGCGTCGAAGAAGCATCGCCGAAGAGGGCGGTGAACGTCGGCGCCAGCGCGCCCAGATCTCGGTTCTGCTGCTGGACGGCGGCGAGCGGCGGGCAGGAGATCGGCGACGTGGGGCATGCAGCGGGCCGCGGGCTCGAGCTGCAGAGCTGGCTGATCGCGGCGCAAACGGACGGGCGCCTCACATCGGGCGACGCCGCGATGTCCCAGTCGACCACAGCAGCTCGGGGCGCGCGGCTCGCGTCGTAGAGCTGGCTCCCGGTGGCGTGGAGGAGATCGATGATTTCGCGCGCCGTCAGCTCCGGATTGTACGCCCAGACGTTGGCGACCGTGGCCGTCCAGCTCGCTGCGCCGAGGGAGGAGCCGGTCATCGGCGGCGGAAAGGATTCTGGCGTTCCATCGCCGGTCACGGTCCCCAGGCGATTTTCGGTCGCGGTCCCCAGGATGCCGAGGGCGGCGCTCCGGGGAAGAGAGCCCTCGCGGGCGTTGGGCAAGAGGGCGTCGGAGGAATCGACCCCCGCGACCGGCACCAGGAGCGGCGTGTCGAGCCACCCCTCCGAGCTACTGCCGCTGAAAGGCGCAAACCCCTTCTCGATGAGGCGAGCGTCGTAGCTCGTCCCTTCCAGGTCTTCGCACTCGTTTCGGGAGAGCATCCGCGTCCAGGCGGCCGGGCACGTCGCCCCGGAGCGCGCGCTCGCCTCGTTTTTCGCCACGTTCATGGGCACTGGCACGGGCGAGGCCTCCGCTTGATCCTTGGCGGTCTCCAACCGCGTTGGACCTCCGGGGCTGTTGCCTGCGGCGACCACCACGATCGCGCCCTGACACGCAGCGTGCCTGATCGCGTCGAACGCGGACTGCGCCGAGCATGAGAGGGTGTCGACCTGCGGGCCGCAGTCGGCCCCGGGCTGCCCGCCGAGGCTGGCGTTGATCACCAGCCGGGGCGTCGTGGGGGCCGCGTTCGGCGCTTCATAGTTCCGCCGTTGCCATGCCGTCACGGAGCGGTAAATCGCCGTCGCGACCTGGCTCATGCTCCCGAAATGGCCTCCGCTGTCGCTCAGATCGCTGTTGTTGAGGTGCGGCAGGCCGAGGTCATAGGTCACGTCGGCGGCGCAGCGGGCCTGCGGATTCAAGCAGGTCAGATCGCGGATCAGCCCTCCGACCACGGTGCCGTGTGGGTCCGCCGGCGACCGGCCCCCGGCCCTGGTGTCGATCACCGCGACCTGCGCGGTCGCCAGCGTTGCGCCCGCGCTCACCGGCGGGAGCGCCGGGCCGTTGACCTGTTCGATGAACTCATCGTGAAGGATGAGCCTCGCGGCGTCGATCTCCGGCAGATTGCCGAGCGCGCCGACCGTGACGCAGTCCTCGGCAAACGTGCAGTCGCTCCTCGCGGCGACGGCGTCCTTGAGCGCGGCGATCTCGGCGGCATCGGGCTCGCCCTCGTGGGCATACTCGTAAACGCAGTACCCGGCGAGGAACGCGGGTGTTTGGATGTCGCTCTGGAAGAGCTTCTGGCTCGTCCAGTCCGAGTCCTGGGGCGGATCCGGGCAATCCCCGTCGGGGAACTTGCCTATCCAACGGCGCCCGGTGCAACCGGCCACGGCCTCCACAGGCGCGGCGCCGCCTCCGCCATCGGGCCCGGCGCCGCCTCCGCCATCGGGCCCGGCACCGCCTTCACCATACGGCTGGATGGTCCCAGTCGACCCGCATCCTTCGAGAATGCAGGCGGAGAACGCGGCGGCGAGGGGCAAGGCCGCAGAGGCCAGGAGCAGGGAAATGGAAGATGGAATACGGTGTTGCGTCGACATGGGGTGAACCTCGGGGCGCCCGAGCGGCGCCGGGGGTGATGGGGAGCGTCAGCCCGCGCGAACCGCGGCCTCCCCATGCACTACGCATCCGAGGATGCTGGTCTATCGAACGCGGTGTCTTTTTCTTCAGGGCACGATCACACGGAAGCTCCCCCAGTCGGCGGTGGGGGCCTCGGACCGGATCCGGAGCCCCGCCTCGCGCAGGGCGAGCGCGGGGTCGTCCGGCGCGCCGAGCGGGAGCGCCGTGTAGAAGGCGCGCATGGTCCGCGCTGCCACCCCGTCGTCGATGCGACGGAGGCTGCTCACCACCGCGCCCGAGCCTGCCACCACGAACGCCTGCGCCAGGCCGAGGCCCTCGGCCCGTCCCGTCTCGCAACCGGAGAGGACGACCTGCGCGGGCGCCCTGGGGAGCGCGAGGATGTCCGCGACCGTCAAGCGGCCGTCGTGGGCCAGGCGCAGGCCGCTCTTCCAGCCGTCGCGGCCCGAGAAATCGGCGTGCCCGGCGAAGTGCAGGAGCTCGACCGCTGGGGCCGCGAGCGCGCGCATCACCGCCTCGTAGGTCGCCCGCTCCCCGTCGAGGCGCTCCACCCCCCACCCGCGCTGCACGAGCGCGCCTTCGACCTGGTCGCCCTCGTCGCGGGCGTGAGGGAGGCTGTCCCCGGGGTCGATCACGAGCAACGCGACGGGCGGCGCAGGCGCGCCGTCCGGCCCCGGCGAATCCAGACCTCCGCCGCGATCCTGACCGCTGTCCGGCTCGCGCTCCCGCGCAAGCTCCACGCCGTACGCCACCGGGGCGAGCGCTGCGAGCGGCTCTCCCTCCAGCGGGAGGGCATGGAAGTCGACCGATTGGAGCGGGCCGTACGGGACGATCCGGATCTGCTCGGCGCGGCGGATGAAGTCCGCGAACGGGCCGAGGAGCTGCGCCGAGAGCCGCTCCTGCGGGGCACTCGGGTCGACCTCACCGAGCCGGCGGGCGGTGACGCCGGCGTTCGTGAGCGCGAAGCCGGCCCAGCCCTCCTCGACGGGGTGATAGACGAGGACGAGCTCCCCAGGGGCGGGGGAGATCCGCTCGACGCCTTTCCCGGACGCGCGGAGGCGGCGGAGGCCCGGCGCGTCGCGCTCGAGGTCGGCGCGGAGCCGGTCCTGACCGTCCTGGTAGCCTGCAACGACCCGGTCCAGGGTCGACGCGGGCTCGTCCCAGTGCACGTTCGCGAGCTCGGCCTCCAGCGCGGCGCGCCCGCGCCGGTACCTCGAGAGCGCGTCCTCCCATCGGGCGCGCTCGTCCGGGGGCAGCGCGTCGCGTTCGCTGAGCCATTGCGAGGTCGCGAGGAGCCGGGCGCGCCCTCTCCGCGCGACCTCTATCGCCGCCACCTCGCCGCCCGGCCGGCCGAGGAGGGCCTCGAGCCAGAGGCGCACGCCGCGCTCGCGCTGCGCGAGAAAGTCGTCGCGCCCTTCGCCGAGGGGCACGAGCAGGCTCCAGTCCTCGATCACCCGCTCGGCCTCGGCGAACGCCTCATCGGCGGCGTCCGGCCGGCCGCGCCGCTCCTCCGCGAGCGCGCGCGTCACGGCCGCCTCGATCCGCGCCTCGGGAAGCCCTCCTCGGGCGCCGAGCGCGGCGAGCTCGCTCGCCACGAGGAGCGTCCGCTCCACCGCCCCTTCCGCGAGCGCCATCCGGCCCTCGAGGATCAGCCACCACGCCTTGGCCTTGGCGCTCGGGTTCGGGTCCGCCGCGCGGGCCCCGCCCAGGTGCTCGCGGGCCCGCGAGGACCGCCCGAGGTGGAGCTCGGCAATGGCGAGGTTGGTGAGCGTATTCGAGAGGTTCGCGCCCTCCCGGCACTGTCCCTCTTGATAGAGCCCGCGCGCCCGCTCGAGCAGCGGAATGGGGTCCCGCCTCTCGAACACGTCCTCGCCGACCGCCATCTCGGCCCGGAGCGCGGCCCATCCGAAGTTGTTGAAGAACACGGCCTGATCACAGCGGCCAAGAGCAGAGGGGAGGTGTTCCGCCAGCCGAGCGAAGCTGTCGAGGGCGTCTCCGGAGCGCCCCAGGTTGGAGAGCAGCGTGGCCTCGACCTGGAGCGCGTCGAACCAGGCGCGCGCCAGCCCGAGCCGCAGCGCCTCCGCCTGCGCTTCACGGAGCAGGCGCAGCGCGGCCCGGAAATCCCCGGCCTCGTAGGGGATCAGCGCCTCGTAATAGAGCGCCTCGGCCCGCGCCGCCGGGTTCTCGGCGAGCAGAGGTCGGAGCGCATCCATCACCGCCCGGGCTTCGCCGAAGCGGCGGTCCGCCGTGATCAGCGTGAACACAAGGACCAGCCCGTCCGCGATCTCCTGCGCGCGCAGCCCGGCCGCGCGGTCCATACGCATGGCCTGGTAGAGGAGGTCCTCGGCCTTCGCGGCGTCGCCTCGTGTCCGGGCGATCCTCGCGAGCTTGCCGATGGCCTGCGCCTGCACGGCGGCCCGCGGATCGCCGAGGAGGCCGAGGAGCTGCGCCTCCGCCGCATCGAGCTGGCCGCGTCGCCGCAGCGACTCGGCAACGCGGAGATCGAGCGCGGCCTCGTCGGGACGCGGAGCGTGCGCGGCGCAGGGGGCGAGCGAAGTGCTCCAGAGGAGCACCGCTGCCGAGATCACCCGTGCTGTCCGCGACATCCGAGGGCCGCTCAAGGCTACTCCTTGATTCGGACGTTGACGTCGGGGATCGCCGGCGGATACGGGGGCGCCGATGGCGCGGAGCGCGGTGGCGGCTTCGGCGAGAATCGCGGCATCGCGGAGGGCGACGGCGCCGACGGCGATAGGGCCGGCGACGGCGCCGACGGCGATAGGGCCGGCGATGGCGCCGACGGCGATAGGGCCGGCGACGGCTCCGCGTCGAGGATCACCTGAGCCCGCAGCACACGGACGCCATCGCGCGGCTCGGCGTGGGCGATCGCGTCAGCGTCCTCCGGTACGGCCTCCGGCCGGCCGACAGCGACCACGATCTCGTAGGCTCCGATCGTGCCGTTCGGAAACAGGGCCTCGCGAGCGCCGGCGATCCGCACCGCACCGGTGGGAGAGATCTGCGCTGCGCCTGCGGGTAGGTCCCAGCGCGCTGCGCCCTGCGCGCGCACGAGCGCCGCCCGCACGATCACCGGCCCGCTCACCGCCTCCTCCGGTCGAAGCGTCATCGTCAGACTGGCGCCCGGTCGGAGGTGGACAGCGGGTCCGGCCGCCGGATCCCCGCGCTCTGCCGAGATCACCAGCGCGTACCCGGGGAGCGGCTCCGGCGGGCGAGGGCGCAGGAGCAGGGCCAGCGCGGCTGCGGCCGCCAGCGATGCGACCGGGACCACCTTGCGCCAGGGGAAGCGCCGAGCCGCCGCGCCCGCAGCCGCCGTGCCTCGCCGTTCGGCCAGGAGGCGCCGGACCTTCCGCCTCCGCTCCTCGACGTCGAACGGCCGGAGCATCTCCTCCGCCAGCCGTCCCTCTTCGGAGCGCCGCATCTCCGCGCGGAACGCCTCCGCCTCCTCCTCCGAGAGCTTCCCTTCGGCGAGCGCTTCCCAGCGCGGATCGACGAACGGATCCCGTTCCCGTGCCGCTCTCCCCAGCGCCTCCAGAAGCTCCTCGTCCCTCATGGCTCACCATCCAGAGTACTACGCCGAGAGCCCAGCAGTTCTCGCAGCGCGGTGCCGACGACCGCCTTGAGCCGCTCCAGCAGCCGGTGCTTGTCGTTGTAGATCTGCGCGCGGCTCCGCCCGGTCAGCTCGCAGACCTGCTCGGCCGAGAGCTCGAGGTCGTAGAACCAGCGGAAGAGCTGGGCGTCCTTCGCGCCGAGGCCGTGCTCGACGGCATCGAACAGGAGGGCGCGGCGCTCGGCGTCGCCGAACACGTCCTCGACGCTCCCCTCGATCTCGCGTTGTCGCTCGATCTCCTGGTCGTCGACCGGCTGCTCGAGCCAAGGGTTCTGACGTCTGCTGCGGAGGATCCCGATGATCCGGTTCCTCGCGAGGACCGCGACGAAGCCCGGGAGGCCGGCGCCGCGCGCAGGGTCCCATTGGCGGAGCCGGTGCCAACGATCCTCCGCGAGGAACATCAAGACCTCATTCAAGAGGTCTTCGACCTCCCAACGCGCGTCGTGCCCGTGCGCGCGGCAGGCGCGGAGGAGGCGGGCGGCGACGGGCTGGATCGTTGGCTCGAGCGCGAGGCAGAGATCCTCCTCGGCGCGCGGATCCTGCGCTGCTGCGCGCCGCACCAGCGCGAACGTGAGCGCGGGTCTTGTGGCGACAGAAGCCGAGGCGGGCGATTGTTCGGGCATCGAGGGGGGCCATCGGTGGCCTTAGCCATCAAGGCAGCGCTCGCCGGGGGCGAGGGCAGGGCGAGCAACACCGATCTTGAAGCCCAGGGTGTCTGTCGTCCGCGTCGCCACCAGGCGACCTCGGCGCGAGCGCACCGCCTGGAGCGCTGCGGGGCACCTGTGAAGCGGTATCATAGCCGATGACTCATCCGAATTGTCAAGTCTCGCATGGGAGACGGTCAGATCACCCGACCAACGTGGGCGGTGCCGACGTGGGTGGGGACGACGACACCAGACGGCCGCTGCACCTCACCGCTCTGTCTCGTCTGTCCCGTCTGTCCCGAGGCGCAATCCGCCAAGCCAGTCTCGACTTGGACACAGCTGCCTGACACCGGGCAGCTGTGCCCAAGTCGAGACTAGTGCCGCGCCCGCAGCGCGCCGAGCCGCGCCCGCGCCTGCTCCGCGGAGATGGATCGCGGGCGCGCCTTGCCCCAGCGCTCTAGGACAGCCTCGTATGCCGCCGCCGCGCCGCGCAGATCGCCTGTCGCCTCGAGGGCCATGCCGAGGTAGAGCCGCGCCTCCGTGGTCGAGAACGGGTCGGCCAGCGCCGCGCACGAGCGCGCCACGCGCGTCAGCGGCCCGATCGCCTCCTGCCCCTTCCCCGCGAGCGCATACACCTTGCCGATCCGCAGATCGAGCAGGAGCCACCGGCCGCTCTCCGACGGGAGCGGCTGATCGAGCGGCATCGTCTTGAGCGCCGCCGCCGCGTCGGCCGCGGTCTCCACGCCGGCGGCGTACGCCTCGGTCCAAAGCAGCCATCGGTGCTCCGGCTTGATCTCTTGCGCCGCGGCACGCCACTTCGACTGGACCCGATCCATCCACGCCGAGCGCGCCGCGTCGTACGCCTCCTGCGTTATCGATGCTGCCCGGAGACTGTATGGCAAGAACGCGATGGTCCAGTCGGCCGTGCTCGCCGGCTCGGACCAAGCGCTCATCCGGCGGAGGAAATCGTCCGCCACACGCCCGGCCTCCCGCGGCAGGCCCATCTCACGGTAGAGCTCCGCCAGCTTGAGGGCCGGGCTCGCGTGCGCATCCTGATCGTTCCTGCCGGCGACCTCGCGCTGCCACGCGCGGGCATGCTCCACCGCGAGCTCGAAATCGCCGTCCATGACCGCGAGCGAGCTCCGATCGAGCAGCTCCTTCCCCCTCCGCTCGCCCTCGGGAACCGCCGCCCACCCCTGCTCCAGCGCCACGAGCACGCTCTCGCGCGGCGCGCCCCGCGCATGGAGCGCCAGCGCCAGATGCCGGTGCGCCGGCGCCGCCTTCGGATCGATCGAGAGCCAGCGGCGCGCCTGCTCCTCCACTTGCGCACAGTCGCCCTGGCGATGGAGGAGGCGCACCCGGTTCGCGAGGCAGAGCGTGGCGCCAGGCGCTGTCTCGGCGCAGGCCTTGTAGGCGGCGAGCTCCGCCGCGACGTCCCCCTTCATCCCGAGCGACTCTCCCTTGAGCCCCCACGCGAGCACGTGGCCCCGATCCAGCGCGAGCGCCCGATCGTAGGCCTCGATGGCCGCGTCGAACCGGAGCTGCGCGAACCTCGCCGAGCCGAGGTACACGAGGAGCTCCGGATCGGCCGGAAACTTCGCGACCGCGGCGTCGAGCCGCCGCTCCCATACCACGGCGTCGGAGGGCTGGCGCACGTACGGCTCGGCCGCGTCGAGCAGCGCCATGTCGCGCTCGCCGAGGGAGGCCCGGTGCCGGAGCGCGAGCTGGAAGTGCTCGCGCGCCGCGTCCGGCCTTTGTCGAAACGTCCAGATCGCCACGCGCAGATGGCCGGCGCCGAGGCCGCGATCCAGCGCGACGGCGCGCTCCATCGTGCGCGCGGCCACGTCCGGCGCGCCGTCGCGGTAGGCCAGCAGCGCCTCGTGGTAGAGCGCCGCGGCCTCCGGGTTGCTCGAGGCGGGGCGCGTCGGCTCCGGGGCGGAGATCGACGCGCCGCTCGGCTGGGGCGGCGGCTCCGGGGGGCGCCGGAGCACCGCGACCGCGGCGCCGGCGACCGCCGAGGCCGCGAGCGCGAGCGCGACGAGCCCGCGCCGGCCCGGACGCGCGCGCTCGTGGCGTGCGGTCCGCACCACCACGGCCTCGCCCGACGCGGCCCTGGGATCCGGCCCTGGCGGCGCAGGGTCCACGCTGGCCGCCGCGGGCGACGCGCCGGAAGCGCCCTGCGACGCCGGATCGGTCCGGTGCGGCACGGTCGGCTCGAAGCCGATCCCCGCGGGCGCGCTCGCGTGCGCGGGGCCCTGCCGGCCGTCCGCGCTCTCGACCCGGGTCTCGGCCTCTCGCGCCGCCGGCGGCGAGCGCGGCGGGAGGCTCGGCAGCTCGGCCTCGAGCCCCTCGGCGGCGATCAGCGCGCGCCAGAAGGCGCCGGCGTCGGGGTACCGGTCGCGCGGAGCGACGCCGAGCGCCCGCGCGAGCACGCGCTCGACCGCATCCGGCGCCGCGACGCCGCGCGCTCGCAGCGTGGGGCGCAGCGCAGGATCGACGACCACCGAATAGAGCTCCACGATCCCCTCCCCCTCCAGCGCCCGCGCGCCCGTCACGAGCTCCACGAAGACGAGCGCGAGCGCGAAGACATCGGTCCATGGCCCCGTCGCGCCCCGCTGCTTGTCGAACTGCTCCGGAGCGCCGTACCGGGGCGTGAACACCGACGGCCCCTCCGCGGTGCTCGCGAGCGCCGCGGTGCGCGAGCGCTGATCGCCGATCATCTTGGCGATGCCGAAATCGAGGACCTTGAGCGTCCTCGCGCCCCCCACCTCGGCGAGGAAGAGGTTCTCCGGCTTGACGTCGCGGTGCGCGATGTTCTGCTCGTGCGCCACGGCGAGCGCGCGCACCGCGGGGTCGAGCAGGAACATCGCCTCGCGGCGGGACAGGGCGCCGCCGCCTCCGGCGCGCAGGCGCTCGAGATGGCTGGCGAGCGTCTCGCCGTCCAGCCACTCGAGCACGAGATAGGGCACGCGAGCGCCCTCCTGGGTCGTGAGGGCGCCGATGTCGAACGCCTGGACGATGCCGGGCGAGAGGCGCGAGAGCTGGAGCAACAGCCGCCCCTCGTCGCGCAGCCGTCTCACGAAATCCTGCTGCGCCTCCGGCGAGAGCTCTTCGGGCAGCCTGAGGCACTTGATCGCGACAGGCGCGTCGAACCCCTCGTGCACGCCGCGATAGACGACGCCGAACCCGCCGGCGCCGACGGCGGAGAGGACACGGTATTTGCCGTCGATCGTGGTCCCGCAGAGCCGGAACACATCGCGCTGGGCGCCGGACATCGGCGGGGAGTATACGCCATCGCCGGAGGGCCCGGCGCTCCTCCGTCGCGCAGCGGGGTCCGGCGCGCCGGGCCCTGATCCAGAGCGCGCGCCGCGACAGCGCTGCGCTACAAAGAGGGCTCGCCGCCGGGAGAGCACTGACGAGGGCGTCTCCTAGGATACACCGCGCTCACCAGTGGAGTACCCTCAGTCCCGGTATTCGTGGGAAGCTGCGGTCATCTCGGGTTGCCACGTCATACCCCACTGCAAGCGCCGTCGCCGCAATCAAGAGGTCGTGCGCACCAACAGGGGCGCCTTTCGCCGCGAGCTCAGCGGAAAGGCGAGCGTGGACGCGCGCAACCACGAGATCAAACGGAATCAAAGACAGCTCGGCCAGCAACCGCTCGACGAACGCCTCTCGCCTGGCGCGTTGCGAAGCTTCCACCGCTCGGTGGACCCCGTGCAAGAGCTCCGATGCAGTGATCGTCGCGATGGCCACCGGTTCATCCCCGTGATCGCGAAGCACGCTATCGAGGTCCAGCTTCCCGCGCTCGGCCGCGATGAGTACGCTGGAGTCGATCAGCGCTCCCATGGGGTCTCCGGCAGCGTGGGCTGGTTCTTTGCGACCTCCTCGACGGCGTCGAGGTAAGCATCGTCCGGGCGCGGCGCGGTTTGCAGCAATCGAACGAGATCTCGAACCGTCCGCCGCGCAGGAACGACGGGCCCGATCCGGCAGATCGGTTCACCTTCGCGCTCGACGACAAACACGTCCCCATGCGAACGGACGCGTTCGATCACGTCCGGGAACGTCTGCGCGGCCTCAGCTGCGGAAATGTGCGACTCCATCAGGCTGATGGTACCTGGTCCGGTCCGTCTGACAACCCGCCAGGCGCTGCATCCGCGCAGCGATTGAGATTGTCAGTACACGCTTCGCGCGGTCCGAAGTCTCCTGACCATCCGAGATCTCCGAGCGCAAGAGAGAGCCACCAGGGACCACCGTCGCTCCCGATACGCTGAGAACACCGCCGAGACGCGCATGCCCCGCCTCCTCGCACTGCGGTTGCAGCTGCGGAGCGCATCCCCTCGCAGTCCCTCGCCTCACCGAGAGGCGCGACGCCGCCGGAGGCTCACGCGATCGGATCGGGATGATCCCGTGAGCCTCCGGCCGCGCCCGTCGGTCACCATCGTGGGGGCTCGACTGCGAACTCTAGCGCCCGCCTCGCGTTCGCTCTAGCTTCGCGCGCCCGCGGTCCCTTCCGGGATCGCCAGCGCACGAAGCAAGGAAAGAACCCCCATGCGCGTCTACATCATCGGCGCCGGCCCGGGCGATCCCGGGCTCATCACGGTCCGCGGCGCCGCGCTCGTCGCCCGCTGCCCGGTCGTCATGTACACGGGCTCGCTCGTCCCGCCCGAGATCGTGGCGTCCGCGCGGCCGGACGCCCGGGTCATCGACTCCTCCGGCATGACCCTCGACCAGATCGTGGAGGTCTTCGTCGAGGCCAGGGACGCGGGGCACGACGTCGCGCGCGTCCACACGGGCGATCCGGTCCTCTTCGGCTCGACCGCCGAGCAGATGCGCCGGATGGATGCGCTCGGGATCCCGTACGAGATCGTCCCCGGCGTCTCGTCCTTCACGGCGGCGGCCGCGGCGCTCGGGCGCGAGCTCACGCTGCCCGAGCTCTCGCAGACCGTGATCCTGACGCGCGCCGAGGGGCGCACGCCGGTGCCGCCGGCCGAGCGGCTCGAGGAGCTCGCGCGCCACCAGGCGACGCTCTGCCTATTCCTGAGCATCACCCTGCTCAAGGACGTGACCGCGGCGCTCATCCCGGCCTACGGCGCGGATTGCCCGGTCGCTGTCGTCCACAAGGCGAGCTGCCCCGATCAGAAGATCGTGAGAGGCACGCTCGCCGACATCCGGGAGAAGGTGCGGGCCGAGGGCATCAAGACCCAGTCGATGATCCTGGTCGGCCGGGTGCTCACGTCCACGGATTTCGCCGACTCGCGGCTCTATGATCCGGAGTTCAGCCACCGCTTTCGCAAGGCCGAGAAGAGGCTCCTCGTCCCTGGCACGACCGAGGAGGGCTCGTGAGCGCGGAGGAGAGCGCCGGGACGGGCGCGGCGGCCACCGCGGCGACCCCCGGTCGACGAGGGCTCGTCATCGTCTATACCGGCCACGGCAAGGGCAAGACGACGGCCGCGCTCGGCATGGTGTTCCGCGCGCTCGGCCGGGGCATGCGCGTCGCGGTCGTGCAGTTCATCAAGGGCAAGTGGAAGACGGGAGAGCGGCTGTTCGCCGAGGCGCTCCCCAACCTGACGTTCCTCGTGATGGGGCGCGGCTTCACCTGGGAGAGCGACGACCTCTCGCGGGACAAGGCGGCGGCGCGCGCGGCGTTCCAGGAGGCCGCGGCGCTCATCGCGGGCGGCGAGCAGGACATCGTGGTGCTCGACGAGATCACGTACGCGCTCCATTACGGCTTCGTCGCAGAGGACGAGCTGCTCGAGGCGCTGCGCGCGAGGCCCGCGCACGTGCACGTCGTGATCACCGGCAGGAACGCGCCCGACGCGCTCATCGCGCTGGCCGACCTGGTGACGGAGATGAAATCGGTGAAGCACCCGTTCGAGCAGGGGATGAAGGCCCAGCTCGGAGTCGACTTCTGATGTCCCGGGCCATCCCCCGGCTCGTCGTGGCCGGCACGGCGAGCGGCGTCGGCAAGACGACCGCCACGGTGGCGATCGCGCGCGCGCTCCGCGCCCGCGGCCTGCGGGTCGCGCTGTTCAAGTGCGGCCCCGACTACCTCGATCCGACGTACCACGCGCGCGCCGTGGCCGGGACGTCGCACAACCTCGACGGCTGGATGATGGGCCGGGACGCGGTGCTGTCGACGTTCGCGGAGGAGGCCGCGGGCGCCGACATCGCGCTCATCGAGGGGGTGATGGGGCTGTTCGACGGCGCGAGCCCCACGGGCGAGGAGGGCTCCACCGCCGAGATCGCGAAATGGCTCGAGGCGCCGGTCGCGCTCGTTGTCGACGCGTCCGGCATGGCCCGCAGCGTCGCGGCGCTCGTCCAGGGCTTCGCGGGCTTCGATCCTGCGCTCCGGGTCGCCGCGGTCGTGTGCAACCAGGTCGGCAGCCGCGGCCACCTCGACATCCTCCGGCAAGCGCAGGCGCAGGCGAACCGGTCGCTGCCGGTCCTCGGCGGCCTGCCGCGCGACGAGGCGCAGCGCTTCCCCGAGCGGCACCTCGGCCTGCGGACGGCCGACGAGGCGGCGCTCCCCGAGGAGCGCCTCGACCACTGGGGCGCTCAGGCCGAGGCGTGGATCGGGCTCGACGCGCTGCTCGAGATCGCGCGCGGGGCGCCGCCGTTGCCGTCGCCATCCGAGGCGACGACGGCGCCGGCCAGCGCTGCGGCCGCCGCCGGGGCGCAGCCGCACCGGGCGCGCATCGGCGTCGCGTTCGACGAGGCCTTCCACTTCTACTACGCCGACAACCTGCGCCGCCTCGAGGCCGCGGGGGCCGAGCTCGTGCGGTTCTCGCCGATCCGCGATGCGCGGCTGCCCGACGTCGACGCGCTCTACCTCGGCGGCGGCTACCCCGAGGTCCACGCGGAGCGCCTGGCCCAAAACGCCGCGCTGCGCGCCGAGATCCGCGCGTTCGCCGAGCGCGGTGGCCCGATCTACGCCGAGTGCGGCGGGCTCATGTACCTGACCGAGGCGATCCGCACGCTGGACGGGCGCGCTCACCCCATGGTCGGGCTGGTGCCCGCGGAGGCCGTGATGTGCGAGAAGCTGCAGGCGCTCGGCTACGTCGAGGTCGAGACGCAGGCGCGCACCCTCCTGGGCGGCGCGGGGCTCCGCTTCCGCGGGCACCAGTTCCGCTACTCCGAGCTCCGCCCGTCGCCGCGCGCGATGCCGGCGCCGGCCGAGCCGGCCGCGATGCCGGCGCCGGCCGAGCCGGCCGCGATGCCGGCGCCGGCCGAGCCGGCCGAGCCGGCCGAGCCGGCCGCGGTGCCTGCGCCGGCCGAGCCGCCGCCCGCGCAGGCGGCGTCGCCCCCCGAGCGAGCTCCCTTGCCGATCGAGCACGCCTACTCCGTGCGCCGCCGGCGCGGCGGCCAGGTCGCGCGCGAGGGGTACCGGGCGCAGAGCGTCCTCGCCTCGTACGTCCACGCGCACTGGGCGTCGAACCCGCTCGTCCCCGAGGGGCTCGTCGCGAGCGCCGCCGCGCACCGGAAGGAGCGCGCGCGATGAGCGGCCGGGACACGGCGCCGCGCCGGGTCGCCCTCATCGGCGGCGGCGTGCGCTCCGGAAAGAGCGCGTTCGCGCTCTCCCTCGCGCGCTCGCTCGGCGAGCGCCGCGCCTTCATCGCGACCGCCGAGGCGTTCGACGACGAGATGAGGGCGCGCATCGACGCGCACGTCCTCGAGCGAGGCGACGCGTTCGTCACCGTGGAGGAGCCGATCGCGCTCCCGGAGCGCATCGCCTCCCTCTCCGGCGTCGACGTCGTCGTCGTCGACTGCCTCACGCTCTGGCTGTCGAACCTGCTGCTCCGCGACGAGACCGAGGGCCGGGCGCTCGGTCCCATCGAGGAGCGCATCGAGGCGCTCGCCGCCGCCGTCGAGTCGGCGACGCCGCACGTCGTCCTCGTCTCGAACGAGGTCGGCATGGGCGTGGTCCCGGAGAGCCGGCTCGGCCGTGCGTTCCGCGACCTCTCGGGGCGCGCGCACCAGCGGCTCGGCCGCTCGGCCACCGAGCTCTACGTGGCCGTGATGGGCGCGATCCTGCGCCTGCGCCCCGGCCCGGTCGCGCTCGTCGGCGGCGGCGAGGACGCGCGATGACGGCCGCCGCCGCGCTGCTCGTCGCCGTCGCGCTCGACCTCGGCTTCGGCGAGCCCCCCGGCGCCATCCACCCCGTCGTGTGGATTGGCTCCGCGATCCAGGCCTTGAAGCGCGCCGCGCCCACCGGCGGCCGCGCCGCGGAGCTCCTCTTCGGCGCGCTCATGGCCCTCGCCGTCCCCTGCCTCTTCGCGGCGCTGGGCGCCGGCGTCGCGGCGCTGCTCGCCCCGCACCCCGTCCTCGCGCTCGCTTTGTCAGGTCTCTTGCTGAAGCCCACCTTCGCCCTCCGCGCGCTCCGCGACGCGGCGTTCGGCGTGCGCGACGCGCTCGCGGCGGACGATCTCCCCGCGGCTCGCGGCGCGCTGCGGAGCCTCTGCAGCCGCGACCCGTCCGAGCTCGACGAGCCCGCGCTCGTCGCCGCGTCGGTCGAGTCGGTCGCGGAGAACGCGTCGGACAGCTTCGTCGCGCCGCTCTTCTATTTCGCCCTCTTCGGGCTCCCGGGCGCGCTCTTCTACCGCGCGGTGAACACGCTCGACGCGATGGTGGGCTACCACGGCCGCTACGAGTACCTCGGCAAGGCGTCGGCGCGGCTCGACGACGCGCTGAACTTCGTGCCGGCGCGGCTCACCGCGCTCCTCCTGCTCACCGCCGGGTGGCTGCGCGGCGCCGACGCGCGCCGCGGCCTCGCCGTGCTCCGGCGCGACGGCGGCCGCACCGAGAGCCCGAACGCAGGCCGCCCCATGGCGGCGATGGCCGGGCTGCTCCGGGTCGAACTGGAGAAGCGCGGCCACTACCGCCTCGGCGACGCCGTCGATCCGCTCCGGAGGGGGCTCATCGACGAGGCCTGCCGGATCGTCGTGCTCGCGGCGCTGCTGTTCGCCGGGCTCACGGCGGCCCTGCTGGCGGCGGCTTCCTTTGGACAGGAGCTCTTCCGATGACGGCGCTCACGGTGATGGTGCAGGGGACGGCGTCCTCGGTCGGCAAGAGCCTGCTGTGCACGGCGCTCTGCCGCATCTTCCAGCGGCGGGGCCTCCGGGTCGCGCCGTTCAAGTCGCAGAACATGGCGCTGAACTCGTTCGCGACGCTGGACGGCGGCGAGATCGGCCGGGCCCAGGCGGTGCAGGCCGAGGCGGCGCGCGTCGCGCCGACCGTCGACATGAACCCCGTGCTGCTCAAGCCGGAGGGCGACTCGCGCTCTCAGGTGGTCGTCCTCGGCAAGCCGATCGGCAGCCTGCACGCGCGCGACTACTTCGCGTACCGGGGAGAGCTCAAGGACATCATCGCCCGCTCGCTCGGGCGGCTCCGCGAGGCGCACGACGTCGTCGTGATCGAGGGGGCGGGCAGCCCCGCGGAGATCAACCTGAAGGACCGCGACATCGTGAACATGCACGTCGCGCGCGTCGCCGACGCGCCGGTGCTCCTCGCCGGCGACATCGACCGAGGCGGCGTGTTCGCGGCGCTTGTCGGGACGATGGCGCTGCTCGAGCCCGACGAGCGCGCGCGCGTCGCCGCGTTCGTGATCAACAAGTTCCGCGGCGACCTCAAGCTGCTGGAGCCGGGGCTCGAGATGCTGACCGCGCGGACGGGCGTCCCGGTGCTCGGCGTGGTGCCTTATCTGAAGCAGCTGCGCATCGCCGACGAGGACTCGGTGTCGCTGGAGGGCCGGCGGCGGCGGGGGCCGGCGGGGCCGGGGCAGCTCGACATCGCGGTGGTCCGGCTGCCGCGGATATCGAATTACGACGACGTGGAGCCGCTGGAGCACGAGCCGGGCGTGATGGTGCGGTTCATCGAGCGGCCGGACGAGATCGCCAGCGCGGACCTCGTGGTGCTCCCTGGGACGAAGAGCACGATGGCCGATCTCGCGTGGCTGCGCGCGAGCGGACTCGCGGAGGCGGTCGCGGCGCGCGCCCGGCAGGGCGGCTGGACGCTCGGGATCTGCGGCGGCTGCCAGATGCTCGGCGGTGCGATCGAGGATCCGGAAGGCGTCGAGTCGGCCGAGCCATCGGCGCGGGGCCTCGGGCTGATCGAGGTGTGGACGCGGTTCGAGCGGACCAAGACGGTCGCGCAGGTGCGGGCGCGGCCCGCGGGCGCC
This sequence comes from Sorangium sp. So ce375, assembly GCF_051473855.1. NCBI lineage: Bacteria > Pseudomonadati > Myxococcota > Polyangiales > Polyangiaceae > Sorangium > Sorangium sp. So ce375. The sequence continues at coordinate 272,327 of NZ_CP150335.1, read as the reverse complement.
TCGTTCCTGGGGGCGGCGGGCGCGGCGAGCGTGGGAGAGGCAGTGAGCGAGGGATCGGGAGAGCTGACCGGCTACGAGATCCACATGGGCCGTGTCGAGCGGGTGGGCGGCGCGGCCGCGGCGTTCGCGATCGGGTCGAGGGGCGGCAAGGCCGAGACAGCGCTCGACGGGGCCGTGTCGGCGGACGGCGCCGTGGTGGGAACGATGATCCACGGGATCTTCGACAACGACGGGCTCAGGCGGTCGCTCCTCGCGGCGTTGCGCGAGCGGAGGGGGCTCCCTCGGGCCGCGGGCGAGCCGGCGATACCGAGCCGGCACGAAGAGTACGACCGGCTCGCCACGGCGGTCGAGGCGAGCCTCGACCGGGCGCTGCTCGATCGCATCGTGGGGCTCGACCGGCGCTGAGCGGCGCCGGCGCGGCGGAGGGCTCTTCTCGATAGCTCACGAGCTCACGAGCTCACGAGCTCACGAGGTTTGCTGGGCGCCGCGGCTCACTCCTTCGTGAACCTCATGTAGTGCTTGAGGGGCCCCGCGGCATCCGCTCCCTCCGATACCGAGAAGCCTACCGTGAGCGAGGATCCCTGCGCGCAGAACGGGGTCTCCTCGGGCTCCGCGCCCTCGCCCTCGCCCTGGGCCCGGGTGGTCAAGATCGAGCCGGAGACCGACCAGGTGCCCGTCGTCGTCGACGTGCTCGGCGGGACGACAAACGTACACGCGCAGTCGACGCCCCGAGAGGCGCACTCCGCCGAGATGAAGGGCGACTCCTTCCCACCCACGGCCTCCTGCAACGTCTCATTGAGCTGCGCGCACGTGAACGTGGCGTCCTCGGCCATGAGGCACGCCGCAGGGTACACCACCCTGATCGGCCCTTGCTGCGTGGCGGTCGTGACATAGGTGTTATCGGCCCGGAACTCGGCGCGTCCGCCCACCACCATGCCGCTGATGTCGATCTCCGCGTCACACCCCTCGTTGAGTCCCTCGAACATCGAGGGATCGAGGCACGTCTCATCGATCGTCCACGTTCCTGTCGGATCGCCGCCGCACGCCGCGACCTCCCCGCAGGAGGCGCCTTCTTCACTGCCGTTTCCTTTATCCTCGATGCTGCCGCCGCACGCGGACAGCGCCAGAAGGGTCGTCACGAACAGGGCCGAGCCCACGCGAGAAATCGATTTCATCCTATCCTCCATGGAAACGAGACGGAACCCCCCAGGACCTGCCGTGGACGGCGCGGCAGGCATCATGGCGTGAGCGGAAGCGGAGCCCCGGATCACGCTGTCATGGCAGCGTGCCATCCGGGCAACAGGGGTCGAGGCGCGTCAGCAGTACGCACGCACCCGAGGGACGGTTCCATCCCACCTTGCACGTCGCCGGCTCCGAGCGGCGCCAGAGTGGGAGCAGGACTCGACGCTCGAGACGAGCGGCAATTTCCCCATCGGCAGGGCCACGCCCACGTTCATTCCGCATCCGTAGTGGAATACGTGAGCCGCATCAAAGTTCTTCCTTCTCGCCGCCTTCCTTTGGCCCCATCGTGCTCCGCGAGAATGGAGAAGAAACGGGCGATCCACGGACGCCGGGCGCGACGCTCTTCCTTCGCGATCGCGGCGCTCCCGGCGCTGGTCGCCGTCGTCGCGGGCTGCGGGGACCGGCCGCAACAGCCGGGCGGGCCGCCCAGCGACGGCGGGCCCGCCGCCGCGGCGCCGCCGCCCGACGCGGCGGCGTCCTCGCCGGCGCCCGCGCCGACAGCCTCTTCATTCGCCGCCGCCTCCGCGCACCCGGCCGTGCCGACCGCGGTGCCGAGCGCGTCGAGCGACGTTGTCGCGGGCGCGTCGCAGCGGTACGAGGCCGGCCCCTCGGTGATCGCGTCGGACAGCATCGATGGCGCCGCCCTCAGGAAGCGGCACGTCGAGCGCCTCAAGGCCGACGACTCACCCGTCACCGTGCTCCGCGGCCAGGGTCCCCTGGAGCTCGGCAAGCGCATCTGCGAGGCCGTGGTGCCGAGGCGCCCCGCGGCGACTCCCGTGCTCCTCAAGCCGAACATGTGCGGGTTCGACAGCGTGAAGGACCCGGCGAAGTCCAAGGGCGACGACGGCGTGACCGGCCGAATCACCCAGCCGGAGTTCGTTCGAGGCGTCGTCCAGTGCCTCAAGGCGCGCGGGCACACGAAGATCACGATCGCCGAGGGCTGCGGCCACTCGCACAAGTTCTGGAAGGACCTCGCGCAGCGGACCGGCTACGAGGCGATGGCCGCGGAGGAGGGCGCCGCGCTCGTCGCGATGGACGACGACGGGGTCTACGACGTCGCCGGCGACCGGCCCGGAAAGCCCCTCGCCATCCGCGGCATCCAGGCGACCCACGTCCCGACGCTGCTCATGCCGAAGGTGCTGGCGGAGCACCTCGACCACGGGCTCTTCCTGTCGCTCCCCCGGCTCAAGATGCACCGGTATGCGGTCATCTCCGCCGGCATCAAGGGCATGCAGGGCACGGTCATGCTGTCGGACAGCGCGCCGGCCTACAAGCAGAAGTGGAGGATGCACAGGGAGCTCAAGCAGTACCTGGACACGAAGGCCGCTGGTGAGGAGGATAGAGCGCTTTACCTCTCGTCGCTCCGCGTCTTCGCAGAGCGGATGGTCGACGTGCTCGAGATATCGGCGCCGGACGCGGTGCTCGGCGACGGCGCCCCGGCGATGGGCGGCGACGGCTTCCAGGTCCTCCACCCCACCGCCGAGATGGTGGCGATCGGCGGCACGAACCCGGCGCGGGTCGACCGCGTGGCGGCGGAGCTGCTCGGCGTGTGGAACAGCCCCGCGCTCGCGCGCGAGCTCGGCGGCCACCGGACATCGCCGCTCATCGACGCCGCGGCGAAGCGCTTCGGCCTGGATCTCAAGGCGACGGCGATCACGGGAGACGGGGCAGACCTCCTGAAGAGCCCGAGGCCCGTCCACTACAAGGCGATGGCGCCGTTCCGGCTCGACTGGGAGCCCGGACAGGCGCCCTTGCCCGGAGGGCCCGCGAAGGGGCTCGCTGCCGCGCCCACAGCCTCGCAGCCGGCGCCCGGGGGAGAACAGGGGGCAGAGCCGGGCGCAGGCCCCGCGAAGCCGGAGGCGCACGCGTCGCCGCTGCCGCCGGGCGAGGCGATCGCGCTCGACGGGAAGGCCGACGACGCGGCCTGGAGCCGCGCGAAGGCCGTGCAGTGGGACACCGACTATGCCGGCAAGCGCACCGGGGTCCCCACCAAGGCGCGCTTCCTCTGGTCGAAGGAGGGGCTCTATGCGCTCTTCGAGCTCTCGAGCGCCGGGCTCAACACGGATCGTTCGATGCCCGTCGGCGCGGAGCGGAAGGGTCTTTACAAAGAGGACTGTATCGAGCTCTTCCTGACGCCGTCCCCGGGCTCGCCAAAGCGATATTTCGAGGTGGAGATCGGGCCGTTCGGCCACTTCTTCGATATCGCGATCGACCGCGACGCGCGCCTGGAAGACACGGCGTGGTCGAGCGGAGCGACGATCGCGACGAGCCAGAGCGCGCCCCAGCGAACGGCCGTCATCGAGGCGCGGCTCGTGGCGCCGGGGATCGTCGAGGCGCTCGCCCCGGGCGCGCGGCTGCCCATGAACCTGTACCGGATGGAGGGAAAGGACCCGCGGCACTACCTCGCGTGGAGCCCGCCCCGCACGAGCAAGCCGAACTTCCATGTGCCCGAGGCGTTCGGCGTGCTCGTGCTCGATCCGTGAGGTGAGCCAGCAGGCCTGCCGCGGAGGAAAGCAAGCGAGGTGAGCAGGCGCTTGCGGCGCGCCCGGGGTGCGCCATCGTCCCTCGCGCATGCCGATCATCACGGGAATCGCCCCCTCGCCTGACAAGCCCGGCCACGTCGTCATCCTTGTGGATGGGGTCCCCTTCGCCACGGTGCCTGAAGAGGCCGCCGCGGGCCTTACCCCCGGCCAGGCCAGCCCCGGGGCCGCGGCCGAGCCGCTGGGAAAGGCCGGAGATGCCGCGCAGAAGACCTACGAGCGGGCGCTGCGGCTCCTGTCGTTCCAGGCGCGCTCGGCCAGGGAGCTCGAGAAGCGCCTGATCGAGAAGGGCGAGCCCAGGGAGCACGTGACGACCGCGATCGCGCGCCTCCTCTCGAGCGGGCTGCTCGACGACGCGCGCTTCGCGGAGGCCAAGGCGCGCTCCGGCATCGTCGGCAAGCCCCGGTCGCGCCGCAGGATCGAGCAGGACCTCGCACGCAAAGGCGTCTCGCGCGAGGTGGCGGACGCGGCCATCCGGCAGGTGATGGCCGACGAGGGAACCGACGAGTCCGCCGTGGCCGAGCGGGCGGCGCGCAAGAAGCTCCGATCGCTCTCGGGGCTCGCCCCGGAGGAGCAGCGGCAGAAGCTCTACGCTTTCCTCGCGCGGCAGGGTTATTCGCCCGACGTGGCGCGCCGGGCGATGCGCGCGGTGCTCGACGCGCCGCCGTGAGCGGCGGCGGCGACCTCGGCCGCGGCGCCTCCGCGGTGCGGCGGATCGCCCAAGCAACCAAAACACACTGATTTTCTGCCCTTCTCCGGCCACCCACCACACGCTACAAGAAGCCTCATGTCGCACGAGCTGGATGGCTCGCCGCCGGATCGCGCGGACGCTCACGGGGTCCTCGCCGGCGGCGGCGAGATGGGCGCGCGTATGCGCGCGATCGACTGGTCGAAGACGCCGCTCGGCCCGGTCTCGTCGTGGCCGCAGAGCCTCAAGACGTGCGTGCGCATCGTCCTGACCTCGCGCCAGCCGATGTTCGTCTGGTGGGGCGACTCGCTCATCAACCTCTACAACGACGCCTACAAGTCGATCGTCGGCGGCAAGCACCCCGAGGCGCTCGGACAGCCCGCGTCCGTCGTCTGGCGCGAGATCTGGGGCCAGGTCGGGCCGCGCGCCGCGTCGGCGATGCGCCGCGACGAGGGCACCTACGACGAGGCGCTCCTCCTCGTCATGGAGCGGAACGGCTATCAGGAGGAGACGTATTACACGTTCTCTTACAGCCCGGTGCCGAACGATCAGGGCGGCACGGGCGGGATCCTCTGCGCCAATACCGACGACACGCGACGGATCATCGGAGAGCGGCAGCTCTCGCTGCTCCGCGACCTCGCGGCGCGGACCGCGGACGCGCGCTCGTGGGAAGACGCGTGCGCGCGCAGCGCGAGCTCGCTCGCCACAAACGCGAAGGATCTCCCGTTCGCGCTCCTCTACGTCGTCGACCCGGACCGGCGACACGTGCAGCTCGCGGGCAGCACGGGGTTCGAGCGCGGTCACGCCGCGGCGCCGGAGACGATCGCGCTCACGGACGAGTCGCCGTGGCCGCTCGCCGCCGTGCTGCGCGAGCACGAGGCCTGCCGCATCGTCGAACTACCAACTCACCTCCGGGATCTCCCGACCGGCGCGTGGAAAAAGCCGCCGACGCGCGCCGCCGCGCTCGCGATCGCCCCTTCGGGCGAGACGGGGCGCGCCGGGGTCCTGATCGTCGGGCTGAATCCATTCCGCCTGTTCGACGACGATTACCGCGGCTTCCTCCACCTCGTCGCCGGCCAGATCTCGGCCAGCATCGCGAACGCGCAGGCCTACGAGGAGGAGAAGCGGCGGGCCGAGGCCCTCGCCGAGCTCGATCGCGCGAAGACCACCTTCTTCAGCAACGTGAGCCACGAGTTCCGCACGCCGCTCACGCTGATGCTCGGGCCGATCGAGGACGCCCTCGCGTCGGCGACGCGGAGCCTGTCGGGCGCCGATCTCGATACCGCGCACCGCAACGCGGTCCGGCTCCTCAAGCTGGTCAACGCGCTGCTCGACTTCTCGCGCATCGAGGCGGGCCGGCTCCAGGCGTCCTACGAGCCGACCGATCTCTCCGCGCTCACCGCGGACCTCGCGAGCGCCTTCCGCTCCGCGATGGAGCGCGCGGGGCTCGCGTTCGAGGTGGATTGCCCGCCGATGCCCGAGCCCATCCACGTCGATCACGACATGTGGGAGAAGATCGTGCTCAATCTCCTCTCGAACGCGCTCAAGTTCACGTTCGAGGGGACGGTCTCGATCTCGCTCCGCGCGCACGGCGATCGCGTCGACCTCACCGTGCGGGACACGGGGACGGGCATCCCGGATCGCGAGCTCTCGCACCTGTTCAAGCGGTTCCATCGCGTCCAGGGCGCGCGCTCCCGCACCTACGAGGGATCCGGGATCGGGCTCGCGCTCGTCCACGAGCTCGTCCGCCTCCACGGCGGGACCATCCACGTCGCGAGCGAGCTCTCCGTGGGGACGTCGTTCACGGTCTCCCTGCCTCGCGGGGCCGCGCACCTGCCGAAGGACCGCGTGAACGCCGCGCGGACGCAGGCGTCGACGATGACGGGCGCGGCGCCTTATGTGCAGGAGGCGCTCCGCTGGCTGCCCGGCGCGGAGGGCGGCTCGCTCCCCGGCACCGCGGGCGGCTCGCTCCCCGGCACCGCGGGCGGCTCGCCCCCCGGCGCAGAGGGCAATAACGGCGTCGCGCGCGTCGCCCCGGCGGCGCCGACATCGCCCGCGGACGCGGCGCTCGACAGCGGCCTCGCGGCGCGCGTCCTCCTCGCGGACGACAACGCCGACATGCGCGAGTACGTCGGGCGTGTGTTGCGCGAGCGCTGGACGGTCGAGGCTGTCGCCGACGGCGTCGAGGCGCTCGCGTCCGCGCGCCTCCGCCCGCCGGATCTCGTGCTCACCGACGTGATGATGCCGAACCTCGACGGCTTCGGCCTGCTCCGCGCGCTGCGCGACGACGAGCGCACGAGGGGCGTCCCGGTCGTCATGCTCTCCGCGCGCGCCGGGGAGGAGTCGCGCGTCGAGGGGCTCGAGGCGGGCGCGGACGATTACCTCCCCAAGCCGTTCTCTGCGCGAGAGCTCGTCGCCCGGGTCGCCACGCACATCCAGCTCGCCCGCCTGCGGACGGCGGCCGAGCGCGAGCGCGAGCGGCTGTACGACCTCTTCATGCAGGCGCCGGTCCCCATCGCGGTGTTCGCCGGCCCCGAGCACCGCTACGAGGTCGCGAACCCGCCGTACTGCGAGATGGTCGGCCGGCCGGACCTCGCCGGGAAGAGCGTGCGCGAGGCGTTCCCGGAGCTCGGAGAGCACGAGGCGATCGCGATGCTGGACCGCGCGCTCACGACGGGCCGGCCGGTGCGCGTGACGGAGCTGAACATCCCTGTCCGGCGCGGAGACACGGTGAGCGAGGCCGTCTTCAACTACGTCGCTCAGCCCATCCGCGCCCCCTCGGGCGCCGTCACGGGTGTCATGGTCGTCGCCTTCGAGATCACCGAGCAGGTGCTCGCGCGGCGCCGCATCGAGCAGCTGAGCCAGCACCGAGAGGAGCTCATCGCTGCGCTCGCGAAGACGAACAAGGATCTCGACCAGTTCGCCTACGTCGCCTCGCACGACCTCAAGGCGCCTCTCCGGGGGATCGCGAACCTGTCGGCGTGGATCGAGGAGTCGCTGGAAGGGAAGCTGAGCGACGAGACGCAAGAGCACATCCACCTCCTGCGCGGGCGTGTGCGCCGGCTCGAGGCGCTCATCGACGGGATCCTCCATTACTCGCGGGCAGGGCGCCTGCGCGGCGACATGGTCAGCGTCGACACCGGCCAGCTGCTGGCGGAGGTCGTCGAGCTGCTCTCGCCGCCCGAGGGCGCCCGGGTCGAGATCGCGCCCGGGATGCCGACGATCATCGCGGAGCGCGTCCCGATGCAGCAGGTGTTCCAGAACCTCATCAGCAACGCCCTGAAGCACGCGCGCCGCAGCGACGCGCGCGTCGAGGTGACGTGCGCTGACGCCGGGGCGTACCTCGAGTTCGCCGTGAAGGACAACGGGCCCGGCATCGCGCCCGAGTACCACGAGCGCATCTGGGAGCTCTTTCATACGCTCGAGTCGCGCGACAAGGTGGAAGGCACCGGCATAGGGCTCTCGGTCGTGAAGAAGATCGTGCAGAGCCGCGGAGGGAGCGTGTCCGTCTCGTCGCGTCCCGGCGCAGGAGCGACGTTCATCGTGCGCTGGCCCAAGCGGGTGAAGGACGAGGTTGACGCAGGCGCCGCGACCGTCGACGGTGCGGGCATGCATGCGCGCCGAGAGTCGTTGGAGCCGTGGCTTCGGAGCTTCGTCGCCGAGAACGGGGGTATCGCCGGCACGGTGCACCTCGTCGAGGGCGATGCGCTCGCGCTGGCCGCCGCCGTGAACATCCCGGAGAAGGTGCAGGAGATCACGCGCCGCGTCCCGCGCGGCAAAGGCATGGCCGGGCTCGCCTGGGAGCGCGACCAGCCGGTGCAGACCTGCAACCTGCAGACGGACACGTCCGGCGACGTGCGGCCTGGGGCCAAGGCGGTCGCGGCGCAGGCCGCGGTGGCCCTGCCGGTGCGTGACACCTCGGCGAGCGTGCGCGCCGTCGTGGGGATCGCGTTCGCCGGTGAGCGCGAGCTCGGTCAGAACGAGCTCGACAAGCTCGCGCAAGGCGCAGGCGCGCTGCCGGCCTGACACGCGCGCCCTCGCCCGGGTCGCTCCCTCCGCGCGCCGCCGCGCCGCCACACCACCCCGCCATACGCCATCGCGCGCCGCCTCGCCGTGGGCTGCCGCGCCGCAGCGCCGTGGGCTGGCGCGCTGCAAGCCCCTTGTCTTTCGCGGCCGCGATGCTAGCGATGCCCGCTCTCCCATGGAGATGAACGGCCGCAGCGCCCCGAAAGCCGCGATCGACGATCCGCGCGATCCGCGCGATCCGCTCGATGCGCGCGATCCGGGCGCCCGACCGCACGTCCGCGTGGAGGACCTCGTGCGCGGCGCCGGGAATGACCCGGCGTGCGAGCGCGCGACAGCCGGGCCCGGCGACGGCGGCGCCGCGGGCGAGCCCCTCACGGCGAAGCTCGCCCGCCGCACCGTGCCCGGCGCGCTCTACGAGCGCGGCCCGGAGGAGGGGTATCTCCGGTGCACCGCGTGCGCGCACCGCTGCGTCCTCTCGCCGGGTCGCGCGGGCGCGTGCGGGATCCGCTTCGAGAAGGACGGCGAGCTGCGCGTCCCGTTCGGCTACGTCGCGCGCCATTACGTGCGCTCGGTCGAGACGAACACGATCTTCCATGTGCGCCCCGGCGCGAGGTCCCTCACCTTCGGGATGTTCGGGTGCGACCTGCGCTGTCCTTATTGCCAGAACTGGAAGGTCTCCCAGGCCCTCCGCGAGCCGGAGGGCGACGGCGAGCCCATCGACATCAGCGCCGCGGATCTCGTCGAGCTGGCCGTCACGGCGGGCTGCGGGGTGCTCGCGAGCGCGTACAACGAGCCGATGATCACGGCCGAGTGGGCGCACGCCGTCTTCGCCGAGGCGCATCGGCGAGGGCTCGTCACGGCGCTCATCTCGGACGGCAACACGACGCCCGAGGCGCTCGCGTACATGCGCCCGGTCGCGGACGTGTTCCGCGTCGACCTGAAGGGGTGGAGCGCCGATCACTACCGGACGCTCGGCGGCCGCGTGGAGCCGGTGCTCGCGGCGATCGGCGAGGCCCGGCGCCTCGGCTACTGGGTCGAGGTCGTGACGCTCGTCGTCCCCGGCTTCAACGACGAGGCGGCCGGCCTCCGCACCCTCGGCGCCGAGATCGCCAGGGTCGATCCCGACATTCCCTGGCACCTCAACGCCTTCTATCCGCGTTACAAGATGAGCGATCGCATGACGACCGACCCGGCGTTCCTCGTGGACGTGGCCGGCGTCGCCTACGCGCGCGGCATGAAGTACGTTTACGTCAGCAACGTGGCCGACCGCGTGCGTGAGCTCTCACACACCCGCTGCCCCACCTGTTACGAGGTCGTGGTGCGGCGGTTCAACTACGAGACGCAGGAGGTCCTCCTCTCCGGCGGCGCGTGCCCCTCGTGCGGAACGCGCGTGCCCGGCCTGTGGGGACCGGCAGCTCCGTAACGCCGCGCAGCCGGGGTGGTGGGCTACTTTGGTCGAAGGTGGGGTCCTTCGAGCCGCCAAGCGCGCCGAGGACGCCGACGAAAACGCAAAAGTCTTGGCGTCTTGTGGCCTCTTGGCGGCTCCCTCATTCCGGCAGGGTGGGGTGAGCACCCCACCACGCATCGCCACCCGGGCGTGTTGTCGAGAGGCTTCTAATTCATTCCATCGGACGCCCTGTCCGGTGATCCGCGCACACAGGAACAACCATGTTGTGTCCCGACCGAACTCCTCCCCGCTCGCCCAAACATCGCTGACCGCCTAGCCCCCCGGGCCGGCTGAAACGGGCTCCGTCCGCTGCTCGGACTGGCCTGCTGGCCGGCCAGTCGATTGGCCGGCCAGCAGGCCACTTCAGCCGACCAGCCCCGCCACGGAGGCTCCAACAAGAAGGTTTGCAACGAGCGCCGCGCTCCGCGGCCCCGGGGTCGCCGCGAGCCCTCGTGGGGCGGTGTGCGCATTTCAACATTGAAACACAAACGCTCTTTCCTGGATCCCCAAAGAGCATGTCTGTGTTAGTTGTTCGATGATCCCCCGACCCCGTTCGCTCCCTGAAGTCGCTTTTTCGAGGAGGTCCCATGAAGTCACCGTCCGCCCTGCGAAGGGTCGCCGCCGGCCTTTTGTCCGCAGCGACGTCCTCTCTTGTCCTCGCGGCCAGCGCGCCCGCCCTTGCCGAGTCGTCTTACACGCTCTTCGAGAGCGGGCAGGTGCGCCCGCTCGCGCTCTCTCCGAGCGGAAATCTGCTGTTCGCGCTCAACACCCCGGATGGCCGCCTCGAGGTCTTCCGCGTACACCACGGGGCGCTGGTCCACCGGAGCTCGATCCCTGTCGGGCTGGATCCGGTCGCCGTGGCGGCGCGGAGCGACACCGAGGTGTGGGTCGTGAACCACCTGTCCGACAGCGTCAGCGTCGTCGAGCTGTCCTCCGGCGGATACGGCGGCCGCGTCGAGCGCACGCTCCTCGTGGGCGACGAGCCGCGAGACATCGTGTTTGCCGGCCCCGGGCGGCGCCGCGCCTTCATCACGACAGCGCACCGCGGTCAGAACAACCCGAACGATCCGCTGCTCACCACGCCGGGGGTGGGCCGTGCCGACGTCTGGGTGTTCGACGCGAACCACCTGGGCTCGTCGCTCGGCGGCGCGCCCCTCGCGATCCTCACCCTCTTCACCGACACGCCGCGCGCGCTCGCCGCCACGCCCGACGGGGCGCGCGTCTACGCCGCCGGCTTCCACTCGGGCAACCGGAGCACCGTCGTGACCGAGCTGCTCGTGCCCGACGGCGGCGCGGCGAACGGCGGCTCGCCGGGCCCGATGACCAACGCGTTCGGCGATCCGGCGCCCGAGGTCAGCCTCATCGTGAAGTTCGACGGCGCGCACTGGGTCGACGAGCTCGGCCGCACCTGGGACCAGAAGGTGCGGCTCTCGCTGCCCGACAAGGACGTGTTCGCCATCGACGCGATGGCCAACCCTCCGAGGCCGGTCGCCGGGCCCAGGGGGTATTTCGCCGGCGTCGGGACGATCCTCTTCAACATGGTCGTCAACCCGGTGAACGGAAAGGTCTACGTCTCCAACACCGACGCGCGGAACGAGCAGCGGTTCGAGGGTCCCGGCCTCTTCGCCGGGCACAGCCTGCAGGGCCACCTCCACGAGAGCCGGATCACGGTGCTCCGCCCCGGCAACGCCCCGCAGCGCGTCGCCCCGCGGCACCTCAACAAGCACATCGACTATTCGGCCTGCTGCGCCCCGACGCCGAACGCCGAGAGCGAGGCGAGCCTGGCCCAGCCGGTCGACATGGCCGTCACGAGCGACGGCGCGACGCTCTACGTGGCCGCGCTCGGCTCGAGCAAGGTCGGCGTGCTCAGCACGGCCGCGCTCGAGGGCGACACGTTCGTGCCCGACGCGGCCGACCACATCGAGGTGAGCGGCGGCGGCCCGTCGGGGCTCGCGCTGGACGAGCGGCGAGACCAGCTGTTCGTGCTGACCCGCTTCGACAACTCCATCTCGATCGTCGACACCGCGACCCGGGCCGAGATCGCGCACATCGCGATGTACAACCCGGAGCCGCCGAGCATCACGCTCGGGCGGAGCTTCCTCTACGACGCTCGCTCGAGCTCGGCGCACGGCGACTCATCGTGCGCCAGCTGCCATATCTTCGGCGACTTCGACAGCCTCGGGTGGGATCTCGGCAATCCGGACGAGCCGGTCACGACCAACCCGGGCCCGTTCGTCGGCCCGGTGCTCAACCTCTTCACGCAGCAGCCGATGCCCCGGGAGTTCCACCCGATGAAGGGCCCGACCACGACCCAGAGCCTGCGTGGCATGGCCAACCACGGGCCTATGCACTGGCGCGGCGATCGCACGGGCGGCAACGACGCGGAGACCGCGCAGCCCGACAGCGGCACGTTCGACGAGCGCGCCGCGTTCATGAAGTTCCAGGCCGGCTTCACCGACCTCCTCGGCCGGAGCGGCCCGATCCCGGACGCCTCCATGGAGGTGTTCGCGGACTTCATCCTTCAGGTGACGTATCCGCCCAACCCGATCCGCCGCCTGGACAACGCGCTCACGCCGAGCCAGCAGGCCGGGCGCGACACCTTCCTGAGCGGCAACCTGGACGGCACCGCCATCTGCAATGGCTGTCACGTCCTCGACCCGGACGGCAATCCCGGCGTCGACAAGCCGGGCTTCTTCGGAACGAACGGCAACATGACGTTCGATTTCCAGCCGCAGCTCATCAAGACGCCGCACCTGCGCAACATGTACCAGAAGGTCGGGATGTTCGGGATGGCCGCCCCGCTGTTCGGCATCCTGCCTGGCGACAACGATCACAAGGGAGATCAGGTGCGGGGATTCGGCTTCCTGCACGACGGGAGCTTCGACACGCTGTTCCGGTTCTTCCGCGGGATGGGCTTCTCGCCGTTCACCGGCTTCACCAACGAGTTCGGCACCTTCCCTGACAACCCGAACGGCCTGCCGGACTCGCCGGCGGGCGACGTCGTCCGCCGGCAGCTCGAGTCGTACCTGCTCGCCTTCGACTCGAACGTCGCGCCGATCGTCGGCCAGCAGGTGACGATCACGCCCGGCAACCAGGCTGCCGCCGCTCCGCGCATCGATCTCCTGATCGCCAGGGCGGACGCGGGCGAGTGCGACCTCGTCGCGAAGAGCCACCTGATCTTGCAGGAGATCGGCTTTCTTCACACCGGAGCAGGGCAGTTCGTCGCCGACCGGACGGCGCTGCCGCCGATCCCGGACGCGGCGCTCCGCCAGATCGCCCTCGCGACAGGGCGGCCCCTCACCTACACGTGTACGCCCCCGGGCTCGGGCTACCGCGTCGGCATCGATCGCGACGAGGACGGCTTCCTCGACGGCGACGAGCGGAGCGCCGGCAGCGACCCGGCCGACCCGGCCGACACGCCCTGAGCTCCGTCGCGCGGCGCGGGGCGCGGCCGGCGCCCGCGGACCTTCACCTGTCCAATCACCGCACCTGCGCGCCGGCGCGGAGAGCGCAGTCCGGATCGACCGGGGACACGCAGGCGAGCGCGCACACCCCATCTGCGCCGCAGTGGAGATCGGCGCAATCGGGGTCGATGACCTCGGGCCCGACATCACACGACGCCTCGCAGAGGCCGTCCGCGCGGCACGGGTTGTCCGCTTCGAACTCGTCGATCGTCGGCTGGATGAAGCGAGATATCTGGTCGAGATCGGTGCGCGCCTGCACCCCGTCCAGGGTGCAGGGATCGTCGCCAAACGAGGTCACGCCGGCGTGGCGCTCGACGCCCCCCCGCACGAGGAAAGCCGGGCCTCCGGAGTCGCCGGCGCAGGTGTTCATGTCGGGGACCTGGTAATAGAACTGGGTCGCGTCGATCGTCCCCGGCGTCCCGCCGACCTGGGCCGGGCCGACCGCCACGATGGGGAACGTCACGGCGCGGCGCATGCCGAACCCCGTCCCCGCGACCCCGTCGGAGACCCCGTAACCGACGAAGGTGTAGTCGGGCCCGATGTACCCGCTGGTGTTCTCCATCGATTCGCGCAGGAGCGGCGCGGGCTGCACGGGCGCGTCGCTCTCCAGCCGGAGGAGGGTAAGGTCGTTCTCGAGGGTCGCGGGATCGAAGGCTGGGTGCCTCCTCGACGTCTCGACCCTCACGCTCTCCGACCGCCGCCCGAGGGTCGGGCCGAAAAAGACGCGGGTGAGCGCGCCGTAGCAGTGTCCCGCCGTGACCACGGTGCGCCGCGAGATGACGGTCCCGCTGCAGTACGCCCGGTTCCGGCTGCCCACGCCCACGACATAGGCATGCGTCGTGTCCGCGGCGCCTCCGACGATGCGCTGTCGGGACGTGAGCAATGGTTGCTCGCCTTCGCCCCCGGGAGACGCGTCCGCGCAGCCGAGCCCGCCAAGGCACAGAATCACGATCGGGATGGCATTCTTCATACTGCAACCTTTCCGTCCAGAAATGATGTCTAGAGCGGCCGATTGCGGAGGCGCCCACGGCTCGGTGCCGCTCGGATCCGCGGGCGAGCGGAGGGCATAACAAGCGTGGTGCCAGCGCCGTGCTCGGCGAGCGCGCGCGCATCGGCCTCAGGGCGCAGCGAGAGTCCTGGAATCGCGCGCGAGCGCGGGGATTTCGTCGGGTCGATCACCGCTGGAGGGACGGCGCGGACGTTCGCTCTGTTCCGGAAGAGGGCATGACGCCGCGGTCCGGCCCTCGCGCTGTCTCCAGGGGAGAGCGCGGGCGCCGCGGCGAGTCAGGACACCGGCGTCGCCCGGAGTCAGGACGCCGGCGTCGCCCGGAGTCAGGACGCCGGCGTCGCCCGGAGTCAGGACGCCGGCGTCGCCCGGGCCGGCAGGGCGAGACGCGCGGCCGTGCTGGCGATGTAAGCGCGGTTGAGCTCGCGGCACGCGGGCTCGTGGACGCCGACCACCACCTCGATTCCGGCGCTCTCCAGGAGGGCCGCGCCCTTTCCGGAGACGCGGGGGTCCGGATCGATCATGCCGATCACGACGCGCCGGATACCGGCGCGGAGGAGGGCGTCCGTGCACGGGGGCGTCCGGCCGTGGTGGCAGCACGGCTCGAGGTTGACGTAGAGCGTGGCGCCCTCGGCGCGGCCGCCGAGCTTGCGGAGCGCGTCGACCTCGGCGTGGGCGAGCCCGGCGCGCTCGTGGAACCCCTCGGCGAGGAGCTCCTCGCCCCGTACGACGACCGCGCCGACCATCGGGTTCGGCGCGGTGCTCCCCGCGGCGAGCGCCGCGAGCTCGAGGCAGCGCTCCATCCAGCGAACGTCGCTATCGTTCATGCCGGCCCCGGGGCACGGCGGTCCAGCAACGGGCGGAGAGCCTGCCCGGCCGCAACATCGCACAGCATCACCCCGCCAGTATAGCGGAGGACCGCGCGCGGGGCAGCGGCCGTGAGCGCGATCGCCCGCTCGCCGATCGTCCATCCGCGCGCCGCGCCCTGGGCTGGCCTCGGCCCCCCCAGCGGGCGTCGCCGCGGGTCTGGCCCGAGCGCACGCTCTCGCGGATCGAGAGCGCCATGGTGGGCGTCATGATCGCGCGCGGCCTCGATGTGTCGCTCGTCGGCCGGGGGCGGCACGTGAAGGAGCTCCTCGGGGGGCACGATCAAGCGTGAACGGCTGGTCGTCCGGTCCATCGCCCGGCGCCGACGACGCCCCGTCGAGCCTCGTTCCGGGGCAATTCCGGGTAAGATCCCACCGGGAAAGACGCCCTGAGCCGATCGAGACAAGACGTGCCTATCTCCTTCAAATCCGCACAACTGCGCTACCTCCTGGTCCTCGGTGTCGCCGTCGTCTCCTTTGCGCTCGGATGGTCTCTCAGGCCATCCGTCCGCGTCGCGGGCTTTCCGGAGATAGGCGAGCTGCGACCGTTCACGAAGCGGGGCTGCACCAAGGTGGGAGAGCCCTTGTCGGAGCTCGATGCGTTCTCGGAGGCCTCGCTCCGCTACTCGCCCGGCGACAGCGCACGGCTCCAGGTGGTGGTCTTCCGCCGCACGGGCCCGGACGCGGAGCTGTTGCAGGTCACCTCGGGTGAATACGATGACGAGTTCGACGCCAGCGGGGAGGTGTTCAACCTGCGCTGGGATGCCGCCAAGGGTTGGCAGGTCGACGACTGTCACGTGGTCGCCAGGTACTGGCCTGGAAGGCCCTGAGTCGGGCGTGGAGCTCGTTCCCCCGAGCCGACTGGACGTCTCACGCTGCCGACAACGATTTCCACACGACTGGCGCCCCCTGCGGGCAAGTGCTTGTCCTTCCCCGCTACATTACGTACTGCGCTCGATTCTCGCAGCGCAAACCGCGGCTCGCTGATCCACCCTTTCGCGCCGAACACGGCTGGACATGCCGCGATGTTCGTTAGAGTCGCGCGCCAATGCACAACCGCTCCGACCAGTTCACCAAGAGCTTGCTGCGGGACGGGCTGAGCCTCGTCTCGGCGGCCGAGACCGAGGTCGAGGTGCTGGCGGCGACACAGAAGATCGATGTCTACAGCGTGCCTGATCCCGCGCGGGAGTCCGAGCGCACCGCCATGGGCCTGCTCGGCGAGCTCTCGGCGGAGCCGAGCCTGTTCGAGCCGTTCCACGGCACGCCGAGCCTTCGTCAGGTCCGGCAGTGCCTGCGCAAGCAGCTCACGTGGCACCACGAGCTCGAACGCCGCGCCCGCTCTGCAGCCCGCTCCGTTCACCGGAGGAGGACATCGACGCGCCACCGCAGCCGGCGGTGGCCTTCCCTGCGCTGGTCGTCCTCAGCCCGGGGCGTCCTGAAATGGCGCTCGACGCCTACCGGTGCGAGCCGGTGCAGGCGGGCGTCTACCACGCCGTGCCGGGGCTTGTGATGCGCGTGGTGGTGCTCGCGGAGCTGCCCAGGACGCGCGCGACGCTGCTGCTGCGGCTGCTCGGCTCAGGGCGCCGCTTTCGCGAGGCGGTGGCGGATCTGGCGGCGTTGCCCCGCGATGCCTGGGAGAAGAGCGTCGCCGTGCCGCTGCTGTTACACTTCGGGCTCGACCAACAGGAGCCCACAGCCAACGAGGAGGACGAGGTGAGCGCAGCGATCCGGGCTTGGTTCGAGGAGTACACGCAGCAGCTCCGCGACGAGGGGCGGAACGAGGGGCGCGCCGAGGAAGCGGCGCGTGCCGTGCTGACCGCGCTCCGGGTTCGCGGCATCGCCGTGCCGGACATCCTGCGCAAGCGTATCTTGATCGAGAAGGATCCTGAGATCCTGGAGCGGTGGCTTGAGCGGGCCATCGTCGCCGCATCTATCGCCGACGTGCTCCCGGATCTGAGCTGAGCGATGCCAGCCAGCGGCGGACTGCCCAGCTCCTAGTCACGTTGCCCCCCTCAGGGCCGTCACCCTCTCCATCGGCCTCCGCCGCCTCCCGAGCCTCCCCGTGCCCCACGCCGTCATCACCTCCCCCAGCGCCGCCGCCCGCCTCGATCGGGCCGTGGGTTGGCTGCGCCGCCGGCGCCCCGCGGAGCGGGTGCTGCTCGTCGGCGCCTCGGTCGAGGCCGTGAGCGAGCTCGCCCGCGCGTCGATCCGAGGACGCCGCGCCACCTTCGGCTGGCACCGGCTCACCCTGGGGCGCCTCGCCGCCGCGCTCGCGATGCCGGCGCTCGCCGAGCGCGGCCTCGTCCCGGCCAGCGCGCTCGCCATCGAGGCCCTCTGCGCGCGCACCATCGACGGGCTCGCGCAGGACGGGCTGCTCGGCCGCTTCGCCCGCGTCGCGGATCGACCCGGGCTGCCGCGCGCCGTAGCGCGGACGCTCGACGAGGTCCGGCTCTCCGGCATCGCGCCGGACGCGCTCGCGCCCGCTGATCTCGACCGCATCGCCCACGCCTTCGACGCCGCCCTGGACGACGCGGGGCTCGCCGATCGCGCGATCGTCCTGCGCCTCGCGGCCGAGCGCGCCCGGGCCGCGGACGACGGCGACCCCCGCTCGCGCCACCCGCTGCTCGGGCTGCCGATGCTCCTGCTGGACCTGCCCGTGCGGTTCGCGCTGGAGCGCGAGCTCCTCGAGGCCGTCGCGGCGCGCTCGCCGGACGCGCTCGCCACCGTGCCGGCCGGCGACGCCGCGTCGCTGCGCCACCTCCAGGACGCGCTCCGATCGCCGCCGCGGCGGGTCTCGCTGACCGCTGTCTCGGCCGCGCACGACGGCGCCGGCGCGGGCAACGGCGTGGACGACGGCGGCGACGACGGCGCGGGCGACGAGCCGCCGCCGGTCGCGCCCAGCACCTCGCTCGCTCGCCTGCAGGAGCACCTGTTCGACCCGCTGACCGACGATGCCCCCGGGCTCGGCGACGAGGTCGAGATCCTCTCCGCGCCCGGCGAGAGCCGCGAGTGCGTGGAGCTCGCGCGCATCGCGCTGCGCGAGGCCGCCCGCGGCGTGCCGTTCGAGCGGATGGCGATCCTCCTGCGCGCGCCCGAGCAGTACCGCGCGCACCTCGTCGAGGCGCTTCGCCGGGCCGGGATCCCGGCGCACTTCGCGCAGGGCTCGGTGCAGCCCGATCCGGCGGGCCGCGCGCTGCTCGCGCTGCTCGCGTGCGCCGCAGAGCACCTGTCGGCGTCGCGCTTCGCCGAGTACCTGTCGCTCGGGCAGGTCCCCGACGTCACGCCCGCGGGCGAGCCGCCGCCCGCCGCGCCCGAGGCCGACCGCTGGGTGCCGCCGGACGACGACCTCTTCCCCGAGCTCCTGCGCGGCGGCTTCGACGAGTCGCTCCCGGACGACGACGTGCCGGGGGAAGATCACGGGTTCGATCTCCCGGGGAAAAGCTTCGATCCGGCGGCCCTCAACCCCGGTCGGGCGGCCTTCAACCCCGATCCGACAGCCCCAAACCCCGATCCGACAGTCCAGAGCCCCGATCCGACAGCCCGCAAGGCCGATCCGACAGCTCCAAACCCCGATCCGACAGTCCAGAGCCCCGATCCGACAGCCCTCAACCCCGCTCGGACAGCCCCAAACCCCGATCCGACAGTCCAGAGCCCCGATCCGACAGCCCTCAAGGCCGATCCGACAGCCCCAAACCCCGACGCCCCCGTGCACGACGGCACCCTGCGCGCCCCGCGGCGCTGGGAGCGGATCCTCGTCGATGCTGCGGTGATCGGCGGGCTCGATCGCTGGGAGGCGCGGCTCACGGGCTTCGAGCGCGAGCTCCGGCTGGAGCTCGCGCGCGCCCCCGAGGACCGCGACGCCGCGCGCATCACGCGGACGCTCGCGGACCTGTCGGCCCTCCGCGCCTTCGCGCTGCCGCTGCTCGCGGCGCTGCCGAGCCCGGGCGAGCGCGCCACCTTCGGCGAGTGGCAGCGCCGCCTCTCGGCCCTCGCGACGCGCGCGCTCCGGCGGCCCGAGCGCGTGCTCGCGGTGCTCGCCGAGCTCGCGCCGATGGCCCACGTCGGCCCGGTGGACCTCGGCGAGATCCGCCTGTGCCTCTCGCGCCGCCTCACCGACCTCGTGCTGCCGCCGGCCGCCCGCCGCGACGGGCGCCTCTTCGTCTCGCCCATCGAGGGCGCCCGCGGGCGCTCGTTCGACGTGGTCTTCGTCCCCGGGCTCGCCGAGCGGATCTTCCCGCAGAAGGTCGTCGAGGATCCGATCCTCCGCGACGCCCTCCGCCGGACGATCGCCGGGGGCGACTCGGGCCTCGACACGAGCGACGACCGCGTGGCGCGCGAGCGCCTCGCGCTCCGGCTCGCGGTCGGCGCGGCCCGCCAGCGGCTCGTCGTGTCGTACCCGCGCGTGGACATGGATCAGTCCCGCCCTCGAGTTCCGTCGTTCTACGGCCTCGAGCTCCTGCGCGCGGCCGAGGGCAGGCTGCCCGGCTTCGGCGAGCTCGAGCGCCGCGCCGAGCAGGGCGGCGCCGCGCGCATCGGCTGGCCCGCGCCCGCGCGGCCCGAGGACGCCATCGACGCGGCGGAGCACGACCTCGCGCTCCTGGAGACGCTCTTCAGCCTGCCGGAGGAGCAGACCGTCGGCACCGCGCGCTACCTGCTCAACGCGAACCCGCACCTCGCGCGCGCGCTCCGGTTCCGCGCGCGGCGCTGGATCCCTGGCTGGACGAGCGCCGACGGGCTGTTCAAGCCGGTCGCGGAGGCGCGCGAGGCGCTCGCGAAGCACGTGTTCGGGCGGAGATCGTTCTCGCCGACCGCCCTCCAGCACTTCGCCGCGTGCCCTTACCGCTTCTTCCTCTACGCCGTGCACAAGCTCGCGCCGCGCCCTGCGCCCGAGGCGATCGAGGAGCTCGACCCGCTCCAGCGCGGCCGGCTCGTGCACGACGTGCTCTACGAGGTGCTCGTCGCCCTGCGCGACGCGGGCAAGCTGCCGCTCGACCTGCCCTCGCTCGACGAGGCGCGGGCCGAGCTCGATCGGGCGCTCGACCGCGTCGCCGCGCGCTACGCGGACGAGCTCGCGCCGGCGATCCGGCGCGTCTGGGACGACGGCATCGCGTCGGTGCGGGCCGACCTCCGGGAGTGGCTGCGGCGCGCCGCGGAGGACCGCGACTGGGAGCCGATCCATTTCGAGCTGTCGTTCGGGCTGCCGCGCCGCCTCGCCACCCGCGATCCGGGGAGCTCGGACGCGCCGGTGGAGCTCGACTGCGGCGTCCGGCTCCGGGGCTCGATCGATCTGGTCGAGCGGAGCGTGTGGGGCGCGATGCGGGCGACCGACTACAAGACGGGCAAGGCGCGGGCGCCGCGGGACGCGGTCGTGAGCGGCGGCGGCACGCTCCAGCCGGTCCTCTACGCGCTCGCGCTGGAGAAGCTCATGCCCCCGGGGACGCAGGTCGAGTCGGGGCGGCTCTATTACTGCACCTCCGCCGGCGGCTTCACGGAGGTGCCCATCTACCTGGACGCGCGGGCGCGCGACGCGGCCGCCCAGGTGGCGGGGATCATCGGGGACGCGATCGACAAGGCGGCGCTCCTGCCGATGCCGGCGGAGGGGGCGTGCGCGCAGTGCGATTACCGGCCGGTGTGCGGGCCCTACGAGGAGCTCAGGACCGGGAAGATCAAGCGGCGCGACATCGAGCCGCGCCGGCGGCTGGAGCAGCTCCGCAGGCTCGCCTGAGCGCGGGTGTCGCACGGATGTGTCGCGCCCAGGCGGCGGCCGGCGATCGCCGCGAGCGTCGTCGGGGATGTATACACTCCATCATGCACAGCAAGATCGCTTTGCCCTGCGCCCTGCTCGCGCTCGCGGCGGCGGGCACCGGCTGCAATCTCATTTTCGGCATCGAGCCTGGCACGGACGGGGCTTCCTCCGCGTCCTCGACGACGACCACCGCGTCAGGAGACGGAGGCTCTACGCAGGCGACGTCGGGCGCCGGCGGCGATGGCGGTGACGGCGCCGGCGGTGACGGAGGCGACGGCGGCGACGGCGGCGCTGGGGGAGCGCCCTCGTGCCCCCCGTCGAACTGCGCCGCGGGGGAGTGCCCCGTGACGCGGATGCCAGGGGAGTTCGGGTCCAACGCGAAGGGCATGGCGGTCACCCGGGATCTCGTGCTCCTGGCCAACAACCAGGCCATCATCGCCATCCCGAAGGACGGCGGGGCCGCGCGCACGCTTCCGGGCACCTACGGGTTCGGTGACACCGCCTGGGTCACCTACTCGGGCGGGCAGCTCTCCTGGATCAACTGGGGCAACGGAGACGTGCTGGGGATCTCCATCGAGCCGCCGAGCTCCAGCCCGATCCGGATCGCGCAGGTCCCGCTGCAGGAAGGCGATCCGGCGCTCACGGCCTACGGCCGGATCGCCTCCTTCGGCGACAGCATCTACTGGGCAACGGAGTCGCCCGCGGCCATCTGGCGAGCCAAGGCCAGGCCCAACGCCGACGGCAGCCTGGCCGTCGCCGAGCTGGTCGCCTCCACTGACCGCCCGATCGGCGTCGCCGTCGACGCGACCCACGTCTACTGGTCGAACTACTGGGCGGGCCAGATCCTGCGCAAGACGAAGGACCCGCTCGGCGAGACCGCCGAGGTCTTCGCGGAGACGAACGGCAACCCGACCGAGCTGGTCCTCGCCAACGGCGTCCTGCACTGGGTGACCGACACAAACGGCGCGGTCCAGTCTAAGCCGACGAACGCGGCGCCGAGCGCCCCGCCCTTCACCACCACGGTCGACGCTCAGGCGGTCGCCAGGTCGCTCGCGGTGGACGACGAGTTCGTCTACTGGACCGTTTACAGGAACAGCGAGGGGAAAGGCGAGGTGCGGAGAGCGCACCTCGGCATGGGGGACACGATCACCCTCACGACCGGGCAGCCGTACTTCTTCGAGATCGCCGTCGACTGCGGGTCCATCTACTGGAACGTCAACGACCTGGACGCCGAAGAGGAAGCCGTGGTGTTCCAGATGCCGAAGCCCGCGAACTGAGCACCTCGTCCCCCGACCCCGTCGCTGGAAGCGCGCTTCCTGGCAGCTCGGCGGGCGCGGCCGCTACGCGGCGCCCTCCGCCTCCTCCCTCGTGGGCCACGTGAACCGGAACGTCGCGCCGCTCTTGCCGTCCGACTCCACCCACGCCCGCCCGCCGCGGCTCTCCACGATCTTTCGCACGATGGCGAGGCCGATCCCCGTGCTCTCCACCTTGTCCCTCGCCTGCAGCGTCTGGAACATCGCCCACACCTTCTCCTGGTACGCAGGCGCGATGCCAGGCCCGTTATCGGACACGGAGAACTCGACCCGGTCGCCCTGCTCCCGGGCGGACACGGAGACCGCCGCGTCCTCGCGGCCCGCGTGCTTGAGGCCGTTCGTGATCAGGTTCATCAGCACCTGTTGCAAAGGCACCCTGTACGTCCGCAAGATCGCCGGCGTCACGTCGAGCGTCACCTGCGCAGGCGGCCTCGGGGCGATGAGCTCGACCACCTCCCTCGCCAGCCTCTCGAGATCGACGCTCTCCGGCTTCTCGCGGAACCTCGTGGCGCGGGAGTAGGCCAGGATCCCTTCGATCAAGGCCTCCATGCGCCGCACGCGCCCGCGCAACAGCTCCATCTGATGGCGCGTGTCCGCGGTGAGCTTGTCCGACAGGTCCTCCTCGATCCACTGGGCGAGGCTCGCGATGCCCCGGAGCGGCGCCTTCAGATCGTGGCTCGTCACGTACGCGAACTGGTCGAGCTCGGCGTTGGTCCGCTCGAGCGCGCGGATGAGCGACTGCGCCTCCCGGAACAGCCGGGCGTTGTCCGTCGCGACCGCGGCCTGCTCGGCCGCGAGCTGCTCGACCCGCCGGCGCGCCAGGACCTGGTCGGTCACCTCGAAGGCGAACACCACGACGCCGTCGGCGCCGCCGCCCTGCGCGCGCATCGACTGGTAGACGAAGTTGAAGAAGCGCTCTTCCTCGGGCCCGTCGGCGTCGCGGCGGAGCCGGAGCGGCACGGACGTGCCGACGTGGGGCTGCCCGCTCCGGTAGACCTCGTCGAGGAGCTCGAACGTGCCTTGACCGGCGAGCTCCGGGAGCGCCTCCCGGATCGGCCTCCCCAGCACCTCTCGACCGCCGAGGATGCCCCGATACGTCGGATTCACCAGCTCGAAGACGTGCTGGGGACCGCGCAGGATGCAAATGCCGGCGGGCGCCTGGTGGAACAGGCGCGCGAGCTGCTGGCGAGACGCATCGACCTCTTGGAACAGCCTCGCGTTGTCGATCTGCAGGGCGACGCGGCTCGCGAGCTCCGCGGCGAGCGCGACGTCCGCCTCGCTGAAGCGACGGCCCGACTCCGCGTGGACCAGCGTCAGCGCGCCGATGGTCCGGTCGCGCCCCCGGAGCGGGACGACGACATACGATCTCAGCCCGAGCGACCGGATCAGGCGCAGGTGCTCGGGGCCCATCGCGGCGGACTCGATGGCGGCGTCGGGGATGTCGGCCATCCACTCGGGGCGACCGGAGCGGATCACCGCGGGCACGCCCGCCGGGGCGTCGGGCCGGGGCGGGTCCATCGCCCGGAGGAGCTCGGCGAGCTCGATCTTCGCGGGATCGCAGTGGTGAACGGCCACGCGCTCGATGGAGTCGCCGTTCAGCATGTCGACCGCGCACCAGTCCGCCAGGGTGGGGACGGCGAGGTGGGTCAGGTGCGTGAGCCGCGACGCGACGTCGAGCGAGCCGGAGAGCGCGGCGCCCGCCTCGCTCAGGAGGCGGAGCGTCGCCTGCTGCCGCTCGAGCTCCGCCGCGAGCATCTCCGCGCGCGCGCGGGCCTCGCGCTCCTGCTCGAGCAGGCGCGCCCTGTCCAGCGCCGACGCGCACTGCGCCGCCACGCTCAGCAGGAACTCGCGCTCTTCTGGGCTCCACGCCCGCTCGCTCGCGAACGAGAACGCGAGCCCGCCGAGCAGCGCCGTGTGGGCGACGATCGGCAGGACGGCGAGCGCCTTCATGTCGTCGCGGGCAGGCCTCAGGGCCGCGAGCTCGGGGTACGCGGCGTGCAGGCTCCGCCTCGCGTCGACCCAGATGGGGCGGCGCTCCCGGAGCGCGTCCGCGAGCGGCAGGCGCGCGTCGAGGGGCACCGTCGTGTAAGGGCTCGCGCGCTGCTCCTCGAGCCCCGCGTGGCCGACGAGCGTCGCGACCCCGGCCGCCTCGTCCGCCGTGTACATCATCGTCGTCGAGGCGCCGAGCACCCGGTGGATGTCGCTCATGACGACGGCGGACACCTGCTCGACCGTGACCGCGCCGCTCAGCGCGGAGCTGACCGCGAGCAGCGCCTGCGTGAGCCGGGCGCGGCGATCGAGCTCCTCGACCCGCCTCGTGAGCTGCGCGGCGAGCTCGCCGCGCTCGGCCTCGACCTGCTTGAGGCGCGAGATGTCGGCGAACACCGAGATCCCGCCCTCGAGCTCGCCTCCGGGCCCGATGATGGGCGCGGCGCTCCCAAGGACCATGCCATACGTCCCGTCGAAGCGCTGAATCCGGGTCTCCTCGCTCTCGATGACCTGCCTTTCGGACATCGCGCGGGCCATGGCCCAGTCCTCGGCCGCGTACGGGCGGCCGTCCTCGTGGAAGGCGCGATAGAGCGTCCAGTCGTCGACCGATTCGGTCGAGGCGCTGCCGGCCCAGATGCGCTCCGCCGCCCGGTTGTGCAGGACGAGCTTCCCGGATGCGTCGCAGATGATGACGCCGTGCGGGCTGTGCTCGAGCACGGCGTCGAGCCACCCGCGATCCCGGGACCCCACGGCGCGGAGCCGCTCGAGCTCACGCTTCAGGGCCTCGATGTCCGTCGTATCGACGCGGGTGGCGGGCCCGGGAGGCGGGCCGGTATGCGCGGAGGTTCCCATAGAATGACGGCGACCAGCGCCTCGACCGAGGGCCGCGGCGTCGCTCGGTCGGACGCCGCCGGAGCTTACGCTCATCGATGGCGCGGCGAAAGGCGGCGCGACCCGGCCGGGCGGGTTCCTCCGCGCGTGGCTCGCCGTGCGGTGTCCCGCGCGGCGCGTGCGTGCCCGGCTGTCTGGCGGCGTGTCCGGTCTCACCCTGGCGTGGGCGCGCGGGCGGGTGCCCGAGCGGCTCTTCGGGGACGACGTCGATCGCCAGGCCGGCCGCTGCGCGTCGGCGAGGGTCGACGCCGACAAGGGTCGACGCCGAGCGGGACTGCGGCCCTCGCGGCGATCGCGCAGGGGGCGCGGGGGATCTCGGGGAAATGACGATGCTGGCTTAGGGCTCTACCTCGCTCACCATCCTCCCTTCCCGAACCCAGATGTTCGGGGCCGATAACCGGCAGGTGAGCGCGACAGCGCGCCGGTGTCGGGCAAGGAGCAAGCAATGATGGGCAATCGTTCAGGTCGCCTCATGGCGATCATGTTCGCTGGGAGCTTTGTCCTCGCGGGGGCCAGTGGCTGCATCGGCAGCAAGGATGACGCCGAGAGGAACCGCGATGGGACGGCTGGGCGCGAGGGGACCAGCACGGGCCCCGGCGGCCGGAGCCACGAACAGACGGGCCGAGACGGCGCGCGAGGCGCCGGCGGGAGGAGCGGTCGAGTGCAGGCCGGCGGCAGGCAGCACGGCCGCGAGCAGCCCGGCCATCAAGGCGGCAGGCAGGGCGGCGGCGAGCGCGCGGGCGCCAGGCAGATGTGCGGCGAGCAGGCCGGCTATCAAGGTGGGAGGCAAGGAGGCCGCGAACAGATCGGCAGTCAGGGCGGCAGGCAGGGTGGCCGCGGACAGATCGGCAGTCAGGGCGGCAGGCAGGGTGGCCGCGGACAGATCGGCAGTGGAGACGTGACGCAGCGGCCGTCGGACGCGGAGCTCACGGCGCTGGAATCGCTCATCCACCAGAAGGAGGTCGAGCTGTCGGAGATCGCCGTGGAGAAGGCCGAGTCCCCGGAGGTGCAACGCTACGCCGAGCAGCTCATCGAGGAGCAGTACCAGTCCGGGATCGGTGGAGAATCGAGGGGCTCCAGGATCAACATGGAGTCGTGCCCGGGCTGCCGAGAGATCGAGAAGAGCTCGGCCGAGGTGAGCGGGGCGCTGGACGAGCAGGAAGGCGCCGAGTTCGACGAGGCCTTCGTCTGGGCGCAGATCTCCTTCCATCGCCGCGCCCTCGAGCTCCTCGACATGCCGCGCGTCGCGAACGCGGAGAACCCCGAGATACGAACACGCGTGAAGGAGCTGCGAGCGGACGTCGAGCACCGCCTGAGGGAGGCCGAGCAACTCTTCTGCTCGCTCCTCCAAGGGCAGCAGGAAGGTGGCCAGCGGCAACACGCTCAGCAGCAAGGCTCCCAGCTCGGCCAGCAGCAACGCAGCCAGTTCGGCTGGATGCAAACCGGCCAGCAGGGCACCCAGCTCGGCCAGCAGCAACGCGCTCAGCAGCAGCGCACCCAGGTCAGCCAGATGCAGCCCGGCCAGCAGCAGCGCACCCAGGTCAGCCAGATGCAGCCCGGCCAGCAGCAGCGCACCCAGGTCAGCCAGACGCAGCCCGGCCAGCAGCAGCGCACCCAGCTCGGCCAGACGCAGCCCGGCCAGTTCAGCTGGCTGCAAACCGGCCAGCAGCAACGCGGTCAGCTCGGCCAGCAGCAACGCGACCAGTTCGGCCGGCTGCAAACCGGCCAGCAGCAAGGCCCGCAGGCGTCCGCGCAGCAGCAAGCGGAATCGCAGAAGGCTCAGTAACAGGGCCTCATGTCCCGCAGGGCGGCGGCGATGGCGCCTGCTCGCGGCCTTCGCGGGCGCCGAGCTCCCGAGCCCGACCCGCCTACCCGATCCAATCACGCCTTCTGTGGTCTCGTGAACGCGATCGCGAGCGAGTAGAGGCTCGAGCGCGCTCGCTCAGGCGCGCCGCACGCGTCTTACGGGTCGATCCACCTCCACGGGAAGTCGACCTCCACGAGCGTGTCGGCGCCCTCGAGCACGTCGACGCCCTCGACGCGCACGATATCGCTCATCGCGTATCCATCGAAATCGACAAGCCAGACATCGACGTCATAGTACCCGTCGGAGAGGCCGTCGATGGTGAGGCCGAGATCATCGCAGTCCCCCACCGCCTCGACGACGAAGCCCGCCTCGTCCTCGACGCTGACCGCGACCCCGCTCACGTCGTGATCGAAGCACTCCCACGGGTCGTCGCTGCCGTCGATGGTCAGGGCGACGGTGAGCGAGCCGCGCGTGAGGTGGTCATCGCCATGATCGACGACGATGCACCCCGTGAGCGAGGCAGTGGCGAGGACGCAGCCAGCGAGACCGGTGAGCACCTTCGAAAGTTTCATGGGATCGTCTTCCTTTATCCAAGTCTGGCGCCGTCGCGCCGATGCGCGCATGGGCAGCAAGCGCTATACCAACGGGCAGCGCCCTGCGACGCGCCGGCGGAGCTCCGCCTTCGCCGTGTGGCACCGCAGTTGCTCCTGTGAACCCCATGGAGATGAACGTGCCAGTCCTCGATAATTTCTCCCCCAGCGCTGCAGCGCATGCCCCGCAGCGCAGCAGGCTCGTCGTGCTTGCCGCGCTCGTCGCGCTCGCGCTCCTCGGCGCGACCGGGTGCGCGGCAGAAGTCCACACCAGGGCCGCCGCGCCGGCGCATGCGACCGTCACGTACCAGGAGTTCGCGGTGTACGAGGAGCCGGTCGTTCACATCGCGGCGGTCCCGGTCCAGATCGAGACCTACCCACGCGTGTACTACCGCGGGACCTACGTTTACTACGTGGACGGCCGCTGGTACTATCCGTCGCGCCACGGCTGGGTCTACTACCGCGACGAGCCGCGCGCCCTGGTCCGCTACCGCGTCGACTTCGATCGCCACGGCCACCATCACCATCACCATGTGCACCGTACGACCGCGGTCAGGCCGGCGGCCACGGTGAGGGCGGCCGCCACGGTCAGGGCGGGGGCCTCGGTCAGGCCGGCAACCTCGGTCAGGCCGGCAACCTCGGTCAGGGCGGGGGCCTCGGTCAGGGCGGGGGCCT
The DNA here is from genome assembly GCF_051473855.1 of Sorangium sp. So ce375. NCBI lineage: Bacteria > Pseudomonadati > Myxococcota > Polyangiales > Polyangiaceae > Sorangium > Sorangium sp. So ce375. The sequence goes on along the minus strand of NZ_CP150335.1, from coordinate 244,037 downwards.
CGGTCAGGTCGACGACTCCGGCGAAGCCGGCGAAGAAGCATCGCGTGGAGCGTCGACGGCACCACGTCGAGGAGAGGCGCCCAGAGCGCTAACCGCGGCCCTGCTCTCGGCGCGAACCTCCCGTCCACGTCCACGACCAGACGGCGACATGGCTCGTCGCATGGCCGCGCTCCCCCCGAGCGCGCTCTCCCCGCCCGCGCGCCGCCCCGACGTCCGCCGGTCGCCTCTGGCCGCCCTTCCGCTACCCGCCCTTCGCGGTGTCAGCAAAGACCTTCCAAGTGGCCTCGGCCGCGCCCACACAGGCGCGCGTCCCGTCGCGCACGATGGGCGTGCGGAGCAGGAGCGGATCCTCCACGAGAAGCTCGGCGATCCGCGCATCGCTCGGGCCGAGGTGCTGTAGGCCGCGCTCCTTCACCCGCGCGCCCTCCGCATCGTAGAGCGCGCGCACACCGCCCACCGCGCGCGCCACGCTCGCGAGCTCCCCCTTGGAGAGGCCCTTCTCGCGCAGATCGACGAGCTGCACCTTGATGCCCCGGTCGGCGAAGAACCGCTGCGCCGCCCGCGTCGCCTTGCACTTGGCCGTGCCGAAGATCTGGATCATGCGTCGCACCTCGGTGGAATGGCTCCCTGCGCGCTCCGGAGGGAAGCGCGGGCGCGGAGCATAGCAACCGCTGCTCGAACGGCGCAGGACCAGGCGCGCAGAGCCAGCGCCGCGCAGGGCGCTCCGCGCTGTACCAGAAGCCCGTCGCTCCGAAGGGCTCCGGGGCAGCAGCGCCACCTCGTGCTGGATCGATTCCTCCGCCCCCCGGACGCCATCCGCTGCAGTCTCGGCTCGATCCGCCCCCGTCGCGACGCCGCCCCGCCAGGTGGCGACCTCCCTGCGTTGCCCTCCGAGCCCGTTCGCTCCGATCTCGGGCCGCCCCCCTTGCCAGGCGGTCCCGGCACATCGACCTCCCTGCGTCGCCCTTCGAGGCCGTTCGCTCCGATCTCGGGCCGCCCCCCTTGCCAGGCGGTCCCGGCGCATCGCGACCTCCCCGCGCCCGCCTCCGAAACCGCCCCCGTCGGTCGCCGATCGACCCACCCCCTCGCCGGGCGATCGCGGCACATCGCGACCTCTCCACGCCCTCCTCCGGAACCGACCCCTGTCGGTTCGAGAGCGCCCTTCCCCTCTCGAGGCCCCTCCGCTACACCGCGCCCTCCGGTACCCGCCTCTCCCGTTCCCCAGCGCGATCGAGCGTGACGCGGCCGCTCGTCCGGCAACGCACGCTCGTTTGGCAACGCACGCCCGCGCGCCGCCATCCCAGGACAACGAGAACGCGCCGCGCCGAGCAGGGGAACAGCACCGAAAAACGCCGGGAAAATGAGCCATGTCGGCGGTCGATTCGTTTTCCTATTTACGTCCTCAGCGGTTAGGATATCGAGGCGCATTGATGATCGTGCCCCCCCACACCCTTCGCGGTCGGGTACGACGCAGCGGCAACACTGGAGCGCATTGAATGAGGTTCCGTCCCTCGCTCTCGACGAGCGAGTCCGAATCGAGTCATCCCGTTTCCATCGCTTCCGCGGGCGGACGTGCGGGCGAGCGCGCGCCGGCTCGGCGCGCGAAGGCCGCCGGCACGCAGGCCACGCTCGGCGCGACCGAGCTCTACTTCCGGGCGCTCGCCGGCAGCCAGCCGCTGACGCGCGAGGGCGAGGTCGCGATCGGCCGTCGTATCGAGGCGGGCACGCTCGCATGCTTCGAGGCGTGGGTCCGCTCGCCCGTCGCGCTGCGCGAGCTCGCCTCGACGGCGGAGGACGTCCAGGTCGGGGCGCTCAGCCTGCGCGATCTGCTGTGCGAGACCGACGCGGGCGATCCCGAGGCGGACACCTCCGCGAAGCGGCTCGCGGAGCTGCTCGATCTCGCCCGCTCGCTCCTCGGCCGGCAGATCGCCGAGGACGGCGTGGAGCTCGCCCTCGCGAGCGTCGCCGCGGGCCTCGCCGAGCTGCGCCTCGATCCGGCCTTCGAGGAGCGCATCGAGCGGAGCCTGCGCACAGCGGCGGCCGAGGCCGAGGAGGGCGCGCGCGCCTCGATCCAGGCCACGCTCACGGCTATCGCCCGCGGGCGCCGCGCCGTCGCCCAGGCGAAGTCCGAGCTCGTCCAGGCCAACCTCCGGCTCGCGGTCGCCATCGCGCGGGAGCATCAACGCTTCGGCGTTCCGCTGCTCGACCTCGTTCAGGAGGGCAACCTCGGTCTGATCCGCGCCGCCGACAAGTTCGAGTACCGCCGCGGCCACCGCTTCGGCACCTACGCCGCGTGGTGGATCAAGCAGGCCATCAAGCGGACGATCCTCAACCAGGGTAAGCCCGTCCGGATGCCGGTCCACCTCACCGCGATCCGGAGCCAGGTGGTGCGCGCCCGGCGAGACCTGGTGCAGGAGCGCGGGCGCGAGCCTTCCGTCGAGGAGATCGCGGAGCGGAGCGGTCTGTCGGTAGAGAAGGTCCGGGTGATCAGCGAGCTCGCTCTCGAGCCGCTCAGCCTCGACGCCCCCGTCGGCGAGGAGGGGGATACCCGGTACGGCGATCTGCTGGCCAACGACGAGCCCACGCCCGCCGACATGCTGGCCCGGCGCCGCCTGATCGAGCAGACGCGCGAGCTCCTCGACTCGCTGCAGCCGCGCGAGCGCGAGCTCTTGCGGCGCCGCTTCGGCCTCGACGGCAACGAGGACGAGACGCTCGAGGAGATCGGGCAGTCGTTCTCGCTGACGCGAGAGCGCATCCGCCAGATCGAGGCGAAGCTGCTGGAGAAGCTCCGGACGCGCTCGCGGCAACGAGAGCTCGGCTCGTACCTCGAGGGGTGACGGCGCGCGCAGCGCCGGCGGGGCCGAGCGCGCAGCGCGCCGTCGAAGCCGCGGCGATCGTCAACGTGGCGATCGTCAACGTCGGTCGAGCCGGCGCTCGCCGAGAGCCCGGCGGAGGATGGAGACCACGTTGGTCTCCTCGGAGCCGAGCTGGCCGCTCTGGCCGGAGCCTCAGCACATGACGCCGCCGTCGTCGAGCAGCGCGCAGCTGTGGCGTCCACCGGCCCAGACGGCCCCCGCACCGGCGACGCCCTCGATGAGGGTGACGCCGGCGACCTCGTCGGCGCCATCCACGATGGGCCGACCGCCGCTCTGGCCGTTGAAGTTCCAGCCCCAACACGCCACCTGTCCCGTGCCGAGCGCAGCGCACCTGTGGCGCCCACCTGCCGCAACGTCGGTCACGCGCGCACGGCGGCACCCGCGATTCGCCATGCGTCTCCTTGCCCACGGCCGACCGCGAATGTCGGATTGCTGTCGCGCAGCGCCTCGAAGCTCGTCACGCGCTCGTAAGGGGACACCTTGCGAGCCCTCTCGGCGCCCAAGAAACGAAGTCCTCGCCGCTGCACCTCCGCACGGGCGTGCGCTTCCTGCCGCTCGAGCTCGGCAGACACGTCGAGACGAAAGCCCTCCGCGCCGTCCTGCTCGATGATCGGCGCAGCGCGAGCGAGACCGTCACTTCCTCGGGCCACTGGGGATTTTCCGGGTCGAGGTACGCTGTGGGCCGCGCCGCGCGCAGCACACCACGGCCGAGCTCGTCGACATCCACCTTGGCGCCCGGCCACTCGCGAGCATGCCGCACCAAGCCAGCAGCGACGGGATTCGCCATGACATAGGCGATTTTCTCCACCACCGCCGCGCGCGTCAGCAGCCGCACCACGCTCGTGGCCTCGTGGTCCCACACCGGGCCTTCCCATTCGCGGAGCACTTTCGTGCCAAGCGCCACGATGCGATGGAAGGACTGCAAGAAGCGCGGCAGAACTCCCCTCGGATCGGTCACGATCAGATGCAGATGTGTCGACATGGCGCAGAGCGCATGGACCTCGATGCCGTAACGGCGGGTCGACACCGCGAGGACGTAGACCAGGAGCTCGGTGATGGCCGCATCGGGCGGAAGAGCAGGTGCCGGCGCAGGACGCGACGCCGCTCTCCAGAGACCGCGACGTCGCCACTGTAATTCACGTTTTCTCTTGCGCAGGTATGTCGCCCAGCCGTATGGCATCGACGGGTCGCAAAGAACGTTCTGATTGGGGGGAGGATGAAAGCGACCCCGGACCCTCGCCGAGAGCGGCGAGGGTCTCCCTGCATCGCGTGAATCATGGTTTGCTCCTCGGCACGCGCCGCGGCGAAGCGCCGCTCTCGGCGCGATGGTGCACCGGATTGCCCATGTTCCAGTGCGACTGGCCATCACGCAGCGAGGGGCCCACGCGTCCGTGCGGTGCTATCGGGATATGCCACCCCCGCATACCAACATGCGCCAGACGGCGCTCGGCCCCTACAGCGACGATGGCAGGTTGCGATCAGTATGCAAATCGCCCACGCACATTCGGCGGCGCGGAGGCGCTTGGCCTTCGCCGCGGGGAGGTGACGCCGCCCGGCAGGCGCCACCCAGCACGGTGGCCGCTGCGGATCTTCTCCCTGGGGTCCTCCTCGGCCAGCGCGCTCGCGGCAGAGGCGCCGCCGGCCTGCGCCGGTCCAGGCCGCCGTCCGCCGAGCGAACCAGGTTGCGGCGCGAAGGCTCGTGATAGTCTCGCTTCGCGCTCACCAGGATCCGGGTAGAAGGCGCGAGGGGCGGATTGAACAGCGACGACAGAAGGCGCGGAGCCGAACGGGGTGGACCGTCCACGGAGCGACACCGCGGGGAGCCCCCGGCGGCGAGTGACGTGCTGGCCCGCGCCGTGGCCGACGCGTCGATGGCCCTCTCACGCGCCGGCGATGACGGCCTGCAGCAGGCCATCGTGGCGGCGGCGTCGCGCCTCCTTCGCGTCGACATCGCCTGCCTCTACGAGGTCGCGCCGGAAGCGCGCGAGCTCGGGCTCGTCGCCTCCGAGGGCGGCGGCGCGGGCTCGCTGGACGCGCTCCGGCGCCTTCCGCTCGACGCGCAGAGCCTCGCCGGCGCCGCCGCCCACACGAGGGTCGTGCAGGTCGCGCCCGAGGACGAGAGCGCCGGGGCGCTCCTTGACGCCGGCCATCTACACGAGCGCTGCGGCTGTACCCACACGTTCGCGATCCCGATCGCCTTCGCCGGCTCCCTGCGCGCGGTGCTGCTCTGCGCCGCCGCGCAGCCCGCGCTGCCGCGGGCCGAGTTGGTCGAGCTCGCGAGCGCCCTGGCGAGCCTCTTCGGGATGGCCCTCGCCGCCGCCGAGCTGAGCGTCCAGCGCGCGCGGATCGAGGAGCTCGAGCGGGAGAATCACGAGCTCGAGCGCTCGCGCGAGCAGCTCCACGCGACGATCGCGGAAGCCAAGCAGACCGAGGCCGCGCTCCGGTTGAGCGAGGACAGCCTCGCCCGGGCGCAGAGGTTGGCCAAGCTGGGCAACTGGGACTGGCACATTCCGAACAACGAGCTGTTCTGGTCCGACGAATGTTATCCGATGCTGGGGCTCTCCCGGGACGCCGGCACGCTCACCTACGAGCGGTTCCTCGACTGCATCCATCCCGAGGACCGCGAGCATGTCATACGCTCCGTCGACCTCGCGCTCCAGGGCACGCTGGCGTACTGCGTCGATTACCGGATCATCCGCCCGAGCGGCGAGGAGCGATTCCTCCACACCGAGGCGGACGTGATCCGCGCCGAGGACGACTCTCCGCTCCGGATGATCGGCACGGCCCTCGACATCACCGAGCAGCGGCGCGCCGATAGAGCCTTGCGGCTGAGCGAAGAGCGCCTGCGGGTGATCGCGGAGCACGCGAGCGACGTCATCTTCCGTATGCGGCTCGGCCCGGAAGGGGGCTACGAGTACATCAACCCTGCCGTCCTAGAGCACACCGGCTATCCGCCCGAGGCCTGGTACGAGAACCCCGAGCTGTTCGTCACCCTGATCCACCCCGAGGACGTCGGGCGCTATCAGGCGTTCGTCGAGCACATGGCCGCGGCCGGCGGCCGGCTCACATTCCGGATCATCGACAGGAGCGGCCGGACCCGCTGGGTCTCCACCCACATCACGATCCAGCGCGACGAGCACGGAGACCCGATCGCCGGGATCGGCATCTCGCGCGACGTCACCACGGAGAAGCTCGCCGACGAGGAGCGCGAGCAGCTCCTCGGACAGCTCGCGGCCGAGCGGCGCTGGCTCCACGCGGTCATCGAGCGCTCGCCGGTCGGCATCCTCCTCCTCGACCGGGACGGCGCGCAGATCGCCCGCAATCGCCGCGCGCAGGAGCTCGCCGGGACAGGCTCGCCGCCCGGGCTGCCGGACGCGTGGTGCCTGCCCGACGGGCAGCCCCTCACGGACGAGGATCAGCCGTCGGCGGGCGCGCTGCGAGGCGAAATCACGAGCTCGAGGGAGCTGTCGCTCCGACGCGCCGACGGCAGCATGCTGGCGGTGCTCGTGAGCGCCGGCCCCATCGTCGACGGGAACGGCAAGCCGCTCGGCGCGGTCGTCGTGTTCGACGACATCACCCGGCTCAAGGAGCTCGAACGGCTCAAGGAAGAGTGGACGTCGGTGGTGGCGCACGACCTGAAGCAGCCCGTGACGACGATCATCGGCTATGCGGCCCAGCTCGAGCGGAAGCCCCAGGTCGCGTCCGCGGTGAAGACGAGGGCGGGACACATCCTGGCGAGCGCCAAGCGGCTCGGGCGGATGGTCTCCGATCTCACGGACATCTCTCAGATCGAGTCGCGTCGCCTCGCGATCGAGCGCGCCCCCATCGACCTGCGGGCCCTCGTGGAGGCGGTCGTCGAGCGGATGGGGAGCGAGACCGAGGGGCGCGCGATCGGCGTCGAGAGCCGGAGCGAGATCCCCGTCGTACGCGCGGACGCCGGGCGCGTCGAGCAGGTGCTCAGCAACCTCATCTCCAACGCCGTGAAATACGGTGATCCAGAGACCCCCATCCACGTGGCGCTGGAGCGGCGCGACGACGAGGTGCAGATCTCCATCCGGAACAGCGGCCGCGGGATCCCGGCCGAGGACGTCCCGCTCCTGTTCGAGCGCTTCTTCCGAGGAAAGGCGAAGGAGGAGCGCGTGGTCGGCCTCGGCCTAGGCCTGTACATCGCGAAGGGCCTGGTCGAGGCCCACGACGGCAGGATCTGGGTCGAGAGCCCCGAGGGGGGTCACACGACGTTCCATTTCACGCTGCCGGTGGGAGCGTCCCCGCGCCGGGATGCGACGTAGTCACGAGCCGCCCTGCCCTGCTGTGCGCGGCCAGCGCGCCCCCGCGGCCGAAACGGGGGTCCACAGCGGGAGCTCGGGCGCGTCCCTCCCGCGGGCGCCGGCCGGCACAGCATGGCTTCGTCCGGTGATGCGCTCGAACTCCACGACATCGTGAGAGCACACGAGCCTCACCTCCTGGCTGCGCTCCTGGCGCAGCGCGCGCAGCCGTCGCTGGTTCGCGCGCCGCGCGCCGCGGTCCTTCTCCATCATGAACTGATAGAAACGCAGGCCCGGCGTGCACGTCGGTCGAGCCGGGTCCATCTCTCGGTGGTAGAAGTAGGCGTCGCCGGCGAGGAGCAGCCAGCCGCCATCGCTCCGGACAGCCACGCCCGCGTGGCCCAGCGTGTGACCGATGAGCGGGACGAAGAGCACCTCTTCCTTCAAACCAACCACCGGTTGCGCGCCCTCGAAGCCAAACCAGCGCTCGCCGCCCGAGGGGTAGGCAATCCAGCTCGGCTGCGTCGACCACTGGGCCGGCCGGTAGCGCATCCGGTCGAGGAGCGTCCGCCGAGCGACCGCGGCGTCACGCTCGTCGGCGAGCAGATGGACCGCCGCTCCAGGAAAGTCGTCGAGGCCGCCGGCATGATCGAAATCGAGGTGGGTGAGAACGATATGGCGGACGTCCTCGGGTCGAAGGCCGAGGCGCTGGATCTGCCGGTGCGCGGTCATCTCGGCGCGGAACTCCGGTCGCACGAGGAAGAGGAAGAACCGGCTGAGCCGCTTCCTCGCCATCGAGACGTCCAGCAGCCCGAGCCCGGTGTCCACGAGGACGAGGCCGCTCTCCGTCTCGAGCAGCAAGCAATGGCACGTCAGCCTCCCGCGGAGCCCCAGCGTCCGCCCATCCATCAGCGCGCCGCCGATCGGGCAGGTCGAAATGCAGTTGAGATGATGGATTCGCACGGACGTCCCTCCCTTTCGCGGCTACCCTGCCCCCGCGACGACCGCTCGGCGAGCTGTCGCCGAGGCGCGCGCACGGCGCGGCGTGCGCTCGAACTGCTCATCGCGACACGCTCGCCGGAGATCACGAGACCATAGCCTGGGCTCACCGGAGCGCATGAGACACGATGACTGCACGGAGCATGCCGCCTCCGGGCGCCAGGCGGCGTAAACGGCGGAAAAACGGACGCCTGCCACGGCGGAGGCGATACGCCCGCCTGCTCCTCCGCCGCGACACCCTGGACACCACCGTGACCGGGAAGGCGGTGTTCCTGCCCTGCGCATCGGGGCTGGGCTGCTAGGCGCGGCGCGCCCGCACCGCCGAGCGTGGTAAGCTGCCGGCCCATGACCGAGCTACTTGGACTCGTGTTCTCGCCTTGGACAGAGAAGGCTCGCTGGGCGCTCGACGTCCGGCGCGTCCCCTACACTTTCCGGCACTTTCAGCCGCTCGTCGGTGAGCCGGCGCTCCGGGTGAAGCTCCGCCGGCTCACAGGCCGTGTCTCGGTGCCGGTGCTCACCACCGACGACGGCCGCGTGCTCGGGGACTCGGCCGACATCGCGCGCTGGGCAGACGGGCGCGGCGCGGGACCGACCCTGTTCCCTGTCGAGCACGAGGCCGACATCGCGCGTCTCATCGATCTGTCGGAGCGCGGCCTCGCGGCCGGGCGCGCCCGCGCGCTGAAGCGCATGCTGGCCGACGACGAGGCGCTCGCCGAGATGGCGCCGGGGCCGATCCGCCGCGCGCTCGGTCCCCTCGCCTCGCGGCTAGGAGCGCTGGGAGTCGCCCGCACCCTCCGCAAGTACGACGGCGACAAGGCCGACGGCGAGGCGCACCGGCGGACGCAGGTCGCCGTGCTGGAGGAGATCCGCGCGACGCTCGCGCGGACGGCGCCCTCTGGAGACGCGCCGCGGACGCTCCTCGACCGCTTCAGCTTCGCCGATATCGCGATGAGCCAGGTCCTCGTGAACGTGGCGCCGCCCGCCCAGCTGAAGCTCGGCGCCGCCAGCCGGCGGTGCTTCGCCGACCCCGAGCTGCGCGATCGCTACGATGACCTTGTCGCGTGGCGCGACCAGCTCTACCGCGCCTTCCGGACGAGCTGACCGGCTGTGCTCAGCCCGGGCGCTTGCGCGCCCGCTTGCCATCCGCGGGGGCGAGCCATCGATCGAGCTCCTCCGAGACGAGGTGGAAGTCGAACGCTCCGGCGTCGACCCCGAGCTGGGTCATTGCGCCGATGATGAAGGACGTGACGACGCGGGCCGCGGCGCGAGGATCCAGATCGGAGCGCAGCTGTCCGCCGCGCACGCCCTGCAGCACGAGGCGCTCGACGGCGAGGTTCCACCCCTCGTGGACGGCGCGGAGCGCCGACTGCGCCGCCGGGTCGCGCTGCGCGCGCAAGGAGAGCTCCTGGAGGACGGTCGCCAGGCGCGGATTGTCCTGGAAGCTGCGCCATGCGTTCTCGATGTGCGCTCTCAGGCTCGCGACCGCGTCCCCCTGCCCCGCGGGCCGGCGCTGTTCCTCGCCGAATTTGTCCGCCACGTGCTCGACGATGGCGACGAGGAGCGCGTCCTTCGTCCCGAAGTAGTAATGAAGCGTCGAGATATTGACGCCCGCGCGCGCCGCGATCTCGCGCGTCCGCAGCCCCTCCAGGCCCTTCTCCGCGATGAGCGTATACGCCGCCTCGAGCAGATCGCGCCTCCGCGCTGCACCGAGCTCCGTGGCCGCGGTCTTGCCGGCCGAGGCGGCGTGTCTCGTCTTGGCCAAGTCCGTGCAAAGCTACAGGTTTCCTCCGTTTCGAGCAAGCGCCCGCGGCGCGCGCCTTGACGGGCCGGTCGACGTGTCCTAGCATAAATCAACTGATTGATTGACATCCAATCAACGGAGGAAACGCGTCATGTCCCCTCAACTCACCACCGCGCCGCTGGCGGCGCGGGTACAGCGAAAGGCGATCGGCGTGGGAATGCGCCTCTTCTTCGCCTGGTCGCACCTCGCGTACCGCCTTTGTCCGCCGTGGGGCGGCAAGCTGCGCGCGGTCGATCACCTCACCTTTCCGTGCGCTGATCTCGAGGTGGCCGAGCGGTTTTATGTCGGGCTGCTCGGCGCGCGCCTGGTGATGCGGGTCGACACCCCGTTTCTCGAGCGGATGGGGAGACCAGCGGACGAGATCGCGCGGGGGGTCCACCTCTCGGTCGTGTTCGCAGGGGGGCCGCGGCTCGATCTCTTCGAGTCGCCGATCGGGCAGCCGCCGCGCACGGCGGATCATCCGCACTGTGCGCTCTCGGTCGCGCCTGGGAAGCTGCTCGCGTGGAAGGAGCGCTTGAACGCGGCTTCGGTGCCGACGTACGGCCCCACGCGGCTCGGACCACCGGGCCAGGCGTCGCTCTATTTCAACGATCCATTCGGCAACCGCCTCGAGCTCGTCACGCTCGGTTTCGCCGGGGAGATACCGGTCGGGGCGCCCGACGTCTCCGCGCTGGTCTACACCTGGGCCGGCCGTGAGCTGACGGCTGACGGCGAGCTATTGCAAGCTGATGACGCCGCGTGCTCGATGCCGGACGTGATTTCCGGGTGACGTCTCCTCCCGCTGTTGCCCGGGAGGAAAGCGGGCACTATGGGAGCGTACCCGAACGGCGCTGCCCGGTCGGGTCGTGCCCGGCGGGGACGAGCTGCCCACGCCCGGGCTCATCGCCACGAAAGGAACGCTCCAATGCCTGTTGACGTGAAGTACACGACGCAAGCCACGGCCCAGGGCGGCCGCGACGGCCACGCCGCAACTGCTGACGGTGCTCTCAAGGTCAAGCTCTCTACGCCGAAGGAGCTCGGCGGCGCTGGCGGCGAGGGGAACAACCCGGAGCAGCTCTTCGCGGCGGGTTACGCGGCCTGCTTCCTGGGCGCCCTCAAGTTCGTGGCCGCGCAGGAGAAGGCCCGGATCCCGGCCGAGGCCACCGTGACGGCGACCGTCGGCATCGGCCCGCGCTCCGAGGGCGGGTTTGGCCTCGACATCGGCCTGCGGATCGCGCTGCCGGGCCTGGAGCGGTCGCAAGCCGAGCATCTGGTCGAGAAGGCGCACCAGGTTTGCCCGTACTCGAATGCCACCCGCAACAACGTCCCCGTCCGTCTAGAGGTCGCCTGACCGTCTGACGCCACGCGCTCCCTCCACGGGGGCCGCCCCCTCATGGATGAGCTCCCGGTGGAGCGCCGCAAACACTCCCCCGTGCGCGAGCAGCTCCGCGTGCGTCCCCTGCTCGACGACCCGCCCATGGTCGAGCACGACGACGCGATCGGCGTGCCGGATCGTGCTCAGCCGGTGGGCCACAACGAAGCTCGTCCGCCCTCGCAAGAGCTTCCCGAGCGCCGCCTGCAGCCGGGCCTCCGTGAGCGCGTCCACGGCGCTCGTCGCCTCGTCGAGCAGCACGATGCGCGGGTTGGCGACCATGGCGCGCAGGAAGCACACGATCTGCCGCTGCCCGAGCGACAGCGCCGTCCCCCGCTCGCCGACCTCGGTGCCGAGGCCGTCCGGCAGCGCCTCGAGCATGTCGAGCACGTCGAGGCCCCGCGCCGCGTCGCGGATCTCGGCGTCCGTCGCGGCGGGGTTGCCCAGGCGCACGTTGTCGAGCACCGTGCCGCTGAAGAGGAAGTTGCTCTGCAGCACCAGCCCGAGCTGCGCGCGCAGCGAGGCGGACGAGGTCGCCGCGAGATCGTGCCCATCGATGGTGATCGACCCCGCCGTCGGCAGGTAGAGCTTCGCGAGCAGGTTCAGGATCGACGTCTTGCCGCTGCCCGTGTGCCCGACCAGCGCGATCATCTGCCCCGGCTCGGCGACGAGATCGACGCCGTGGAGCACCGGCTTGCCCGGATCGTAGGCGAAGTGGACCCCCTCGAACACGACCCGGCCGCGCACGGGGGGGAGCGCCGGAAGGCCGCGCTCGTCGGGCCAGTCAGGCTCCGTGTCGAGCACGCGGAAGAGCCGTTCGGCGCCCGCCATCGCCGCGAGGGCCTGGTTGTACTGATTGCCCAGGACCGGGATCGGGTTGAACAGCAGGTTCGCCAGGAAGAAGAACTCCACGAGCACGCGCAGCTCGATCGCGCCGTGCAAGGCCTGATAGCCGCCGACGACCACGAGGACGGCCAGGAACAGCTGCCCGTTGAACTCGAGGAGCGGAAGGAACGCCGCCGAGTGGCGCGCCGCATCCATGTTGTAGCGGGAGTGGTCGAAGATCAGCGCGCGGAACAGCCCGCCGTTGATGTCCTGCCGCACGAAGCCCTGCGTCACGCGCACCCCCGTGACCGACTCGGCGAGCGTCGCGGTCACGCGGGTGAAGCTCTCCTGAGCGCGCTGGTGGGCGGCCCCGAGGCGCTTGTGGAAATAGACGATCAGCCCCCAGAACACGGGGACCATCGCGACCACCACGAGGAAGAGCGGCCAGTGCGCGTGGGCCATCAGCGCCATCGCGACCGCCATGGTGCCGAGGTTCACCGTGGTCACGAACACGACGTCCTGCACGGCCACCCGGATCGCGTCGATGTCGGACGTCATGCGGCCGATGAGGCGCCCCACCTTCGTCTTCACGAAGAAGCGCATCGGCATGCGCAGGAGGTGCCTCTCCAGCCGATCGCGCATGTCGAACACCACCGCCTCGCCGAGCTCGAGCGCCAGCCGCGCGCGGTAGTGGAAGACGAGCTCGGTGAAGAGGACGAGCGCCGCGAAGCCGAGGACGGCGATCAGCGTGGCGCGCGCGTCGCGCCGGGCCACGGGACCGCTGATGATCGCGCCGACCGCCCAGGTCAGGATCGGGAGCTGGATCGACCTCACCACCACGAGCGCGAAGAGCGCGTTCCGCTTCCTCGCGTACGGGCGGGTGAAGGAGAACACCCGCCGCACGAGCCCGAAATCGAGCTTGCGATGATGGTGCTGATCCGGCTCGTCCTCGAGCGCGACGCGCGCGAGGCCGAGGCGCACGTCGATCGGCGCCGGCTCGGCCGCGGTGCGAGCCGACCCCGGCGCCGTGGCGGGGCGGCGCGGCGCCTCGACCCCGCGGCTCACGCCGGGTCCCCGGCGGGGCGCGCGCCCGCGACAGAGCGCCGCGACGGGGTGTCGTCCGCCCGCGCCTCGAAGGAGTGGGCGTCGTGCAGCGCGAGGGCGCTCGCGTAGTGGCCGCGCCGCCGGAGGAGCTCCTCGTGGGTGCCCCGCTCGGCGACTCGGCCGCGGTCGAGCACGATCACCTGGTGCGCGCGGCGGAGCAGGTGCGCCCTGTGCGTCGCCATGATCGTCGTCCGCCCCCGCGTCGCGCTGAGGATCGCGTCGAGGATCTCGCGCTCCGTGCTCGCGTCCACCGCCGCGGTCGGGTCGTCGAGCAGCAGCAGCGGCGGGTCGAGCAGCACCGCGCGCGCGATCGCGAGCCGCTGCCGCTGGCCGCCCGAGAGGTTGACAGCCGCCTCGCTGAGCTCGGTGTCGTAGCCCTCGGGCAGCTCCCGGATGAACTCGTGGGCGCAGGCGATGACCGCCGCGCGCTCGATCTGCTCCCGCGTCGCGTGCGGGGCGCCGAACGCGATGTTGGCCGCCACCGTGTTGCTGAAGAGGAAGTTGTCCTGAAAGACGACCCCCATGCGCCGGCGGATCTGGTCGAGGTCGTGGCGCCGGAGATCGACGCCGTCGAGGAGGACGCGCCCCGACGTCGGATCGTAGAAGCGAGGGATCAGGCTGAGCAGCGTGCTCTTGCCCGCGCCGGTCGGGCCGATCACGGCGACGAACTGCCCGGGCGCGACGTCGAGGTGGACGTCGTGGAGGACGGGCCTCTCCGGATCGTACCCGAACGTGACGCGCTCGAACACGAGGCGCCCCTCCACCCGCGCGGGGCGCGCCGGCGCCTCGGGGCTCGTGATCTCGACGGGGGTGTCGAGCACCTCGAAGACGCGCTTCGCCCCGATGAGGCTCTGCTGCGCGGTGTTGACGATCGTCGCCATGCTCGCGATCTGCCCCGAGAACTGCTGCAGGATGCCGGCGAACACCACGAGCTGCCCGAGCGTCATCCGGTCGCGCGTGACGAGCAGCCCGCCCATGCCGAGCAGGATGACGAGGTTGATCTGCCCGAGCAGATCGATGGTCGGGCTGAGCACGCTGACCGTCCGGAAGGTGTCCTGCTGCTGCTCGCGCACCTCGCGGCTGCGCTCGTCGAAGCGGCGATGGGCCTCGCGCTCTCGCCCGAGCCCCTTGATGACCTGGATGCCCTGCAGCCCCTCGGTGAAGCTCAGGACCATCCGGTCCACGAGCTCCCGGTTGCGCAGGTAGGCGGGCTGCGCCCACCGGGCGAAGAGCGTGCTCGTGATCCAGAGAAGCGGCGTCGGGGCGAGGCACGCGAGCGTCAGGAGGACGTGCGCGCGGAGCATGTACGCGACGTACACGCCGAGCGACAGGACCATGATGACGCTCGGGAGCAGCACGCCGTCCACGAACGAGCGCACGAGCTGCACGTCGCCGGTGACGCGGTTGATGAGCGAGCCGCTCTTGTTGGCGTCGAAGAACCGGAAGCTCAGCCGCTGGAGCTTGTCGTACACCCTCGCCCGGAGATCCGGGACGATCTCCATGTGGACGAGGTGGCCCACCGAGAGCGCGTAACCGTAGTTGATCACCGCGCGCGCGACCGCCATGGCGAGGATGGCGGCGCCGATCGAGACGACCGCGCGCATCGGCTCACGCTCGGCGTCGATCAGCCGGCCGAGGCCGGCAGGCAGATCGGGGAGGCGGATCGACGGATCGAGCCGGTGGCGGAGGATGTCGATGGCAAGCCCGGTCAGCCCGAGCCCCGCGAGCCCCAGCGAGAGCAGGGCAATCTGGTAGCCGAGGACACGGACGACGCGCCCCCGATAATCCCAGCTCAGCCCGAGGAGCCGCAGGAGGAGCGAGCCCCCCGTGCTGGAGCGCCCTGTTTCATGGGCAACGGGTGAACCGACATCAAGACGTGAACCAGACAACATCAGCGCAGGGCACCTGGCATTCCGGCCATGCCGGGGCCCGTAAGCTACCGATTTGTGCGGCGTTCGCCAGCGGCGGGGACACGAACCCCGGGGCGCGGCCCGGCAGTCGCTCGGACCGCCGGGCCAGCGCCCTGACAGGGCTCCTGGCGCTCCGCTAGTACATCAGGTTGCCCTGGCCGAGCTGGAAGTTGATGTTCGATCCGAACTGATCGCGCGCGTTCTGGACGCGCGAGATCGCGTTCGAGATCCGGCCCTGGCGCTGCGACCAGGTCGCCGCCGAGAGGCCCGCGGCGATCTCGGTCTTCGCCAGCTGGAGGCGATCCGTGGAGACGGGGTGCAGCGGCGTGCCGCCGACGGCGAGGACCTGCAGCGCGTCGTCGATCTCGGCCTCGGCCAGCTCCATCAGGCGCCTCTGGACGTCGGCGCGCGTGTCGTGGAACTGCTGGACGAGCACCTGGGCGGCGTTCAGGCGCTGCCTTGCGAGGTCGAGGTTGAACGCGGCGTTCAGCACGCGAAGGAACCGCCCGATCTTGATGATGTCGGTGTCGGGGAACTGGACGGGGCTGCCGAACCGCGCCTCGAGCTCCAGGCCTGCCGGCGAATCCCTGAAGAAGTTCGACACATAGAACGCCACCGCGCCCTCGATGTCGTTGCCGAAGGCGTTCGTGTGGAAGAACGGCGGCGTGTCCACGGCCTCGATGAGGGGCGGGGTGCTGAACGTGCCGTCGCCGAACCCGTTGAGAAAGCCGATGTCCAGGACATCGATGTTGGGCGAGGTCAGCCCGGAGCCGCCGAAGCCGCCGTCGAACGCGCCGATGGTGCCCGTCGCCGGGGCCTTCCGGGTGCCCGTGTCCAGGTTGCGGTTGCGCCCCGTGTCCAGGTGGTTCGCGCCCGCGTTGGAGTGGCACACGTTGCAGCGGCCCCGCGCCGGGTCGAGGAACGCCTGCCGCCCGTCGTTCGCCTCGGGATCGGCGAGGTTCACCTGCGTGAGGTTGAGCTCGTTCGTCCGGCCAAGGCTCATCTGGTAGGCGAGCGTCAGATCGAGCTCCTGCTCCGTCGGGAGCCGGAAGGCGACCCCCGGCTCGCGGCCGAGATCCGTCGGGTAGTGCTGCGTGATCGCCCCGGTGAGGAACTCGCGCAGCGAGCCGGTGCCCGGGGCGCCGTCGCCCGACCAGCCCGTGCGATGGACCGGCGGGCTCGCTATCCCGTCCACCGGATCCGGCGTGATGGTCGTCGCCAGCGAGAGCGTGTGCGGGACCGCGCGCATCGAGAACTTGTTGTCGAGATCGTCGAAGCCGTCGATGTTCTCGCGGATCAGGCCGAGCGTCTTCAGCTCGGGCGTCTCGAGCTCCGTCAGCTCCGGGTCCTGCTCGAAGACGAACAGCGGGTCGAACGGGTTATCCTCGAGCAGAGCGTCGATGAAGGGGATGTCAATCGTGAAGTTGTTTCCGACAGGATGGCACGTCCCGCAAGAGCGGCCGTTGCCCTCGAAGGTCTCGCGAAAGAAGATATCTGCGCCCGCGCAGATCTCCCTGGTGACGAGCCCGGCGATCACGCGAGGGTCCTGATCGCAAGCCGCGAGCCGCTGCTGAACGGTGAGCGCGCTCGACGCGGCGTCGAGGGCCTCTGCCTCGCCCTCCGGCGCGGAGGGGGCGCACGAGGCGAGGAGCGAGACAGAGACGATGGGAGCGAGGATCAAGGAACTCAATCTCGGACTTGGCATGACGCTCTCTCTTCTTGTTACGGTTGTTTCGACACCGATTCCGAACCACGGCATTCATGGATGCGGCGCGCCGTCCGGCGGCAACGCCCGCGAAACACCGGAGAAACACCGTGGAAACCAACCCGGCGCTGCGCCGACGACCGACGCGACACCGGCGCTGGGGCGAGCCGGGGCGAGATGGCCGATCCAGGCCATCCGCGCGGCCTCGGAGACACGCCGGAGGCCGCGGAGGTCGATGCCCAGGTCCTTGCGCGCTCGGGCCGAGCCGCCTCGATACGACCCGTGCGGGGGATCGCGCCACAAGCGATCTGAGGCGGCGACTACTTAGCGGACCGGGCCAGACACAGCAATGTTCACAGACGCTCGCAGCACAATTCTGACTTCCTAACGAACATTTACAAAGAGGGTCACGCGACGACATTCCCCGGCTATCCGGCCTGCGACATCGTCGCATGTCGTCGCCACGGCAGGCGGAGCGGGCGCGAGGAGGAGCCGTGAGCCGGGCTCCGTGGGCGTGCTCGGGAGATCGAAGCAGGGCATGGGCGCGAAGAGCGGCGGCATCCCCCCACCTTTTTCGGTGAGGTCAGTGACCTTGCCGGCTCAATGGCCATCCTTTAGGTCGGCCGATGGCGCGCTTCCAACTCATTAGTAGCATGGGTCCCATGCATCCCGTGCATCTTGCTTCGATCGACCTGAACCTGCTCGTCGTCCTCGACGCCTTGCTGGCGGAGGGGAGCGTCACGCGCGCGGCGGCGCGCGTCGGGCTGAGCCAGTCGGCGATGAGCCATGCCCTCGGGCGCCTCCGCGCGTTGATCGACGATCCCGTCCTGGTGCGCACGCCGCGGGGGATGATCCCGACGCCGCGCGCGCAGGAGCTCATCGGCCCCATCCGCGAGGCCCTCGCCAAGATCGAGGCGACGGTCGCGCGCAGCCCGCGCTTCGATCCCGCCACGGCGCGCCGCTCGTTCACGGTCGCCACGGCCGATTACGTGGAGCTCATCCTGCTGCCGGGGCTCGTGCAGAAGCTCGCCTCGGACGCGCCCTTCATCGACCTGATCGCGCGCCCCTACGACAGCGAGATGTGGAGCTCCATGGAGACCGGCAAGGTCGACCTCGCGATCGGCCTGCTCCCCACCTTGCCCGCGGGGTTCTACCGGCAAAGGCTCATCGAGGAGCACTACATGTGCATCGTGCGGAGGGATCACCCCGTGGTGCGCGGCAAGCTCACGCTCAAGATGTACACGAGCCTGTCGCACGCGCTCATCAGCCCGCGCGGCGAGGGCGGCGGCCGGGTGGACGAGGTCCTCGCCGAGCGAGGGCTCTCGCGCCGCGTGGCGCTGCAGATCCCGCATTTTCTTGTGGCGGCCCACATCGTGGCCCAGACCGATCTCGTGCTGACGGTGCCGGCGCGCATCGCCCGGGTGTTCGCGGCGATGGAGGCGCTCCACGTCATGAAGCCTCCCGTGGAGCTCGGCGGGTTCTCCGTGGATCAGGTGTGGCACGAGCGGCACGTGAAGGACCCGGCGCACGTCTGGCTGCGCGGGGTCTTCGCGGAGATCGCCCGCGACTGCTGACCTGCCCTCCGGCGCCCGATGGCGGCCAGATCGCGCGGAAGCGGAAGACGGGGCGAGGCGACGCGCGGCGCGGCGACGGGGTGAATCGGTCGACCGGCGCCCCGGTTCAACCCGGGCCGCCGGGCGCGGCGATGAACGGGACGCCCTCGGTCTCGGCGAGCTGCCGGTGGAGCGACGTCAGGCGGGCCGTGACGGGGCCGCGCTCGCCGCGGCCGATCGTGCGCCCGTCGAGGCTCCTGATGGCGATCACCCCGGCCCCGGTGCCCGTCAGGAACGCCTCGTCGGCGGCGAAGACGTCGAGCCGCCCGATCGAGCGCTCCACGACCGTGAGCCCGATGCCGCGCGCGAGCTCCATCACGGCCGCGCGGTTGATGCCCTCGAGGCACCCGTCGGTGGCGGGCGGCGTCGCGAGCACGTCGCCGCGGAGCGCGAACACGTTCGCCACGCTGGCCTCGGCCACGTGGCCCCGCGCGTTCAAGAGCAGCGCGTCGTCGGCGCCGCGCTGCCTCGCCTCGAGCTTCGCGAGCGCGGAGCCGAGGTAGTTCAGGCTCTTGATCCGCATGTCGAGCGCGTCCGCGTTGGGCCTCCTGTGGCTCGACGTGATGAGCTCGAGGCCGCGCCGCCGCTGCTCGTCGTCGAAGAGGCGGATGGCCCCCACGATGCAGAACAGCCCCGGCCGCTCGCAGGTCGTCGGGTCGACGCCGAGCGGCCCCACGCCCCGCGTCACCACGAGGCGGACGTAGGCCTCGGGCTGGCCGTGCGCGCGCGCGGTCTCCTCGACGATGGCGCGGAGCCCGTCGAGCGAGCGCGGGAGCGCGATGCCGAGCGCCCTCGCCCCGATCTCGAGCCGCGCCAGGTGGCGCTCGATCCGGAAGACGCGCCCCGCCGCGACGCGCATGCCCTCGAACACCCCGTCGCCGTAGAGCAACCCGTGATCCGTCACGTTCACGGTCGCGTCCGCAGCGTCGACGATCCGCCCATCGATCCACGTCTTCATGCCGTTCACCTCCTGCATTCTCCCTGGAGCGCGCGCGCGACCCGCTCGGCGGCGTCGCGCGTGTGGTGCACCGCGGCGTCGTGGCGATCGCCGCGGAGGTTCTGGGCGGCCGCGGCGCAGGCGACGCAGCCGTGCAGGCTGCCGCGCGCGAGCACCGGGGCCGCGATGACCGTCAGCCCGTCGATCCACGCCCCCTCGTTGACGTCGTAGCCGCGCTTCGCGGCGCGCCGCGCGGCGCGGAGCGTGGCGGGGTCCGCGCCCGAGGCGCCCAGGAGCTCCGGCGCGTGCGCGAGGTAGAGCCGGCCGCTCGCGGTGACGTCGACCGGCACCTCGGCCCCGACGGTGGGCGCCGCGCGCAGCAGCCCCGTGCCCTCCGCCTTGTCGAGCACGACGAGCCTCCCGGCGCGCGCGGCGACGAGGAAGAACGTCTCGCCGAAGGCGCGCGCCGCCCGCTCCAGCTCGGGCCTCGCCACGCGCGCGACCGCGTCGAGCCCCTGCGCCCCGAGCCCGAGCCGGATGAGGCCGACGCCGAGCCGGTAGCGCCCCTCCCCGTCCTGCTCCACCAGCGCGTGCGCGGCGAGCGACGCGAGCAGCCGGTGCAGCGTCGCCTTCGGCATGCGGAGCCGCTCCGCGAGCTCCGAGAGCGAGGCGCTGCCGCCGCCCTCGCTCAGCGCCTCGAGGGCACGCACCGCCTTGTCGACCGTCCCGGACCGCTCCATGCTCGTTCCACTATTCGGAATTATGTTCCGATTAATGGTATAGCTCCATCCCGCGCCGCGGTCGAGGGAGCGCCTCGGGTGCGGCGCGGCGCCGCGGGATCGCCGCGGCGCGGCGGGCGGAGGCGCGCGGGGACCGGCGGCGGCGCGGGGAGAGCGGGCTCAGCGCTGCGGGTGAAGCGCGCTGGTGTCGCTCGAGGGGGTCGGATAGCGTCCTTCGGTCCCGCCGTGAGGTGCGGAGAGGAGAGGAGCACATGCGCAAGATCTCATCGGTCGTACTCGTCCACGGCGCCTGGCACGGCCCGTCGTGCTGGTCTCAGGTCGCGTGCCGGCTGCTCGGCAGCGGGCTCGACGTCCGGGTGCCGGAGCTGCCGAGCGCCGGGCCCGGCGCGGGCGAGCGGGGCGGCCTCGCGGCGGACGCGGAGGCGGTGCGGGCAGCGCTGGCCGAGGTGAGGGGCGACGCCGTCGTCGTCGCGCACTCCTACGGGGGGTTGCCGGTCACGGAGGTGGCGGCCCGCGCGGGCAACGTCGCGCACCTCGTCTACCTGTGCGCGTTCATGCTCGGACCGGGGGAATCCCTGCTCTCGGCGATCGGCGGCCAGGAGCCGCCCTGGTGGATCACCTCCGCGGACGGCCGGACGTGGGTGCCCGACCGCGCGCGCGACGTCTTCTACAACGACTGCACCGACGAGGTCGCGGCCGCCGCGGCGGCGGCGCTGCGGCCCCAGGCCAAGGCGTCCTTCATGGATCCGCTGGGCGCCGCGGCCTGGCAGGAGCTGCCCTCCACGTACGTGATCTGCGAGCGCGACAACGCCATCCCGGTGTTCGCGCAGGAGGCGATGTCGCAGCGCGCGAAGCACGTGCGGCGCCTCGACGCGGGCCACTCTCCGTTCCTGTCGCAGCCGGACGATGTGGCCGCGCTCGTGCGCGACATCGTCGCGGCCGCGGCCGGCTGAGCCGACGCCGGCGCGCGGCGCGGCGACGTCGGGGCAGCCGTCGCCCGCCCCTGGCGCCCGGGACAGCATCGACATTTCTGCTCGGCCAGCGAAACGGCAGCCGAGAGCAGCCGTATCCCGTGTGCAAGGGGGCCTGTCGCGACACGCAGGCCCGCGCTCGACGCCTGCCGCGGAGGATCACGCCATGACTGTCCTGAACATCGCCTCGATCGAGAAGCTCAGCCTGCCCGGGCTCACCCATCAGACCCTCGCCGGCCCGCGCGATGGCCTCCGGAGCGTCGAGGTGTGGATGCAGACCATTGCGCCGGGCGCGCAAACACCGCGTCACCGGCACGCGTGCGAGGAGGTCGTCGTCGTCCTCCGCGGCTCGGGAACGTGCGAGATCGATGGCTCGGCCCTCCCATTCGGCCCGGGCTCGACGCTCATCCTGCCGGCGGGTGTCCCGCACCAGATCGCGAACACGGGGGAGGACGAAATGCACGTCATCGCCGCGCTCAGCGTGGCGCCGGTCACCGTGGAGACACCTGCTGGCGAGCGCATCGAGCTGCCGTGGGATCAGCACCGCTTCGTTCGCCACGGGGGCGAGCTCTGACACGCAACCCCGGTATCACCGGCTGAGCCAGGCTGCCTGTTACCGCCCGGCGAGGGTCGCCTTCGTGGAGCGACCGGGCGGGCGTGCAGTCTTGTTCTGCTCGGCCGTATCGGGCTGCCCTGCTGGGGCGCAACACGCGGCGTCCTCGTTCGTGGCATGGGGGTTGCCGTCCAGCGCCGGCATGAAACTCAACACGCTCTTCAAGGTCTTTGCGCTGGGTGTTGGCTTCCCGTTCGCCGCTGGCTGCACCGTTGCCTCCGAGGAGGAGCCCGTGGCCTCCGAGGAGGAGCCGGCGGGTGGGCAGCAGGCGCTCGGCGCGTCGTCCGAGGCCGAGGGGACCTGGCTCTCCACAAGGTACTCCTTCGGGTTCTGCAGGGGCGAGTGCATCACGACGGTGTCCCGCGACGGTGTGGACCTCTCGCTCACGGCCTGCACGCACACCCAGGGCTGTCCCCGCTCGAACCGGGCGACGCTGACCGACGCAGGCTCACGAAAGCTCGAGGAGATCGAGGACGCGCTGGCGGGCGCCCGCCTCGACAATCGCTATGGTTGCCCCGACTGCGCCGACGGCGGCGCGACGTCGGTGCGCCTGCGCCGCGATGGCCACGAGACGTCGCACCTCTACCAGTACGCCGACGCGCCGGCGCCCCTCGTGGCGCTCGACCGCCTGGTGACCGATCTCCGCCTCGGCCTGGACTCCTGCACGCCGGGGCCGCTCCTGAAGCTCTCGCCTGGGTGCAAGCCCAGGTGAACGCGCTCGCGCGGAGATCGCCGCCCGGCTCGCCTCGGGGAGCCCCGCTCCCGGCCGGCGCCGCCCGCCGGAACGAGCGCTACCCGTCGTCCGGCACGTAGAGCTTCACGTCGTCGAACTCGGCGGTGCCCTCGTAATAGTTGATGTGCGGATCACCGAAGAAGAAGTGATCCGGGTAGGCCGAC
The DNA here is from genome assembly GCF_051473855.1 of Sorangium sp. So ce375. NCBI lineage: Bacteria > Pseudomonadati > Myxococcota > Polyangiales > Polyangiaceae > Sorangium > Sorangium sp. So ce375. The sequence goes on along the minus strand of NZ_CP150335.1, from coordinate 221,430 downwards.
CCCGCCGGCCAGGTCTCGAAGGTCTTGCCGAAATCGACCGTCTCGTTGTGGCCTTGCGCCTCGATCTCGTCGGGGCGCTGGTTGTAATGCCACGTCACCGGCGGCTCGCGGAAGTCCCTCCGCGCGGCGTATGTCGTGCTGCCGCCATGGTGAAACCTGCCCGCCGCAGACATCGCATAACCCCGGCCGTCGCGCTCGATGGTGAACACGTAAGCTTCCCTGTCGAGGTACTTGTCCACGAAGACAGGGCCGTCCTTCCACCCGCCCGCGGTGTACGAGGTGAACCCGTTTCCGGTCCACGGGCTCCCGAAACCGTCGCCGCGGAGCCAGATCATGCTCACATAGCGTGACCCGTCCTGCTCGGCCCGTCCGGTCGCCGGGTTCCAGACCTCCGACCAGGGGCCGTCTTCACCGAAGTTGTTGTCGGTGTCCATCACCACCTTCCGGTGGTGATGGATGAAGACGTTGTTGTGGGGGGCCGGCCGCGGATAATCGGTGATGCAGAGAAAGTAAACACCGTTATCGGAGACGGCCGACCGGGGCTCGGCGCTGCGATCGCTGAACCGCCACGGGTCGGCCAGCTCGCCCCCGTCGTATCCGTTGGTCTTGCCCCCGTGCGTCCAGCTGCCCTCGCGCAGGCCGCCGAAATCGATGTTCGAGACCGTCACCTCCACGCGGTACCGCGCCGGCAGGGGCGCGGTCGAGCGGAGGATCGCGCCGTCGTAATGGCGGGTGGAGACGAGCCTCGCCTTGCCGCCCACCGCCTCGAAGCGGCCGCCCGTCTCGGGGACGCCGTCGCGGTCGCTGTCGCGGCCGTACAGCTCGACCGTGAGCCAGCCCCCCTCACCGTACGTGAAGGACTTCCGGAACGATCGGAACCTCCGCAGCCCTTGCCGAAACACCTCGCCGCCCCGCGCGGAGAAGAACTCGCCGTCGTCGTCGAAGGCATCGACGTGATAGGGGCTCTCGTCGCCATACGGATCCTCGGTCCACGCCGCGGGCTCCTGGAACGGCGCATCGAAGGTCTCGTGGTGGACGAGCTTCCAGCCGGCGCCGGCGGCCCGCGCCGCCGGCTTCGGCCCGCCGCCGCTCGCCCCGAGCGCCTCGGGCGCAGGCGCGCGCGAGCACGCCGCCGGCAGCAGGGCGAGCGCGGCGAGGCGCCGCGCTACCCGTCGCGCGCGCGCGCTGGACTCAAGGCGCGCGCGGGCGGCGCCGCGCCGCATCGACATCAGCGGTTGGGCTGCGGGGTGAGGCGCAGGTACGGGCGGACGGCGTTGTATCCCTTGGGGAACTTCTGGGCGAGGACCGCGGGGTCCTGGAGCGAGGGGACGATCACCACATCATCGCCGTCCTTCCAGTTCGCGGGCGTCGCCACGGAGTGGCTGTCCGTGAGCTGGAGCGAGTCGATGAGGCGCAGGAGCTCGTCGAAGTTGCGCCCCGTGCTCGCCGGGTAGGTGAACGTCGCGCGGATCTTCTTGTTCGGATCGATGACGAACACCGAGCGCACCGTGAGCGTGTCGCTCGCCTGCGGGTGGATCATCCCGTAAAGGCTCGACACCTTCCGATCCACGTCGGCGAGGATCGGGTAGTTCAGCTTCGTGCGCTGCGTCTCCTCGATATCCACGGACCAGCGCTTGTGCGAGTCGACGTCGTCGACGCTGAGCGCGATGGGCTTCACGCCGCGTTTGTCGAACTCTGCCTTGAGGTTCGCGACCGCGCCGAGCTCGGTCGTGCAGACCGGGGTGAAATCCTTCGGGTGCGAGAACAGGATCACCCACGAGCTCCCGGCCCACTCGTGGAATCGGATGGTCCCGTGCGTGGACTCTTGCTCGAAATCGGGCGCGATGCTTCCGAGTTGCAGGCTCATGACAGTCCCTCCTTGTCGCGGTCCAATCTCCGCTATGGCGGAGGAATCTCCGTCAAGCCGCTCATCGTGTCAAGCCGAGAGCGGCGACGTTTCGCGCTGGGACACGCCGCCGGCGAGCGGCCTGCCGCGCCGCGCTTGGCCGCGTGGCCGCGCCTCAGAGCGCGCCGATCTCGCGCCGGAGGCCGTGCCACGGGGTCTCCCGCGGCGGCGAGGCGCGTCGCTCGCCCGCCCCGCCCGGCTGCGCCGCGCTCGAGCACTCGCCGTGCTCCAGCAGGTGCAGGACCTCGGCGAGGCACGCCTCGTCCGGCTCGCCGAGCTCTGCGCGGAGCGTGTCGTCGGCGGCGCAGTCGGGGGGGAATCCGTCGTAGAAATCCCCCTCTTCCTTCGCGTTGAGCACCCGGAACGCGATCGGGTGCACGACCTTGTCGCAGCTATCCCACCCGTACATGCCGACGGGTTTGCCGTGCGTCGTCGAGCCGACGATCTTCACGTCCATGTAGGCGCGGAGGCTGTTGATCAGCGTCTCGCTCGCGGAGGCCGTCCCTCCGGACGTGATGACGACCAGCCGGGACAGGGGGAGCGGCGCCTGGTCGAGCTCATCGAACGTGGCCCGCTTGTCCCAGTCGCGGTGCCGGTCGTTGTGCGCGGTGAGGTCGAGCAGCGCGCCGGCCTCCGCCGGCCGGTGGATCAGGCTCGCGAGGTGCCTCTCGACGGTGAGGCGCCCACCGCCGTTGTAGCGCAGGTCGAGCACCAGCTCGTCGATCTGGCTCTCCCTGAACGTCGCGAAGGCGCTGTCGAGCTCGCTCACCGAAGGCTCGATGAAGGTGGTGAGCATGAGATATCCAACGGTCGCGTCCCCAGCCTGCACGACCCGCGGGCTCACGACCGAGGAGATGCCATACCACGCCTTCCGGAGCACGACCGTGGAGGTCTCGTCGCCCGCGCGCTCGATCGTCAGCGACATCTCGTGCCCTTCCTCATCAGGGCCCGCGAGCTCCTCCCAGAGGTCGTCGCTCACGACCTGCTCGACGTCGATCCCACCGATCGCCAGCACGGCGTCGCCCCGCCGGAGGCCGGCCTCTCCGGCAGGCGAGCCCGGCTGGATCAGCGAGAGCCGGAGGATGTTCTCCTTGTCGAAGCTCCACCGCAAGCCGAAGCCGAGGGCCTGTCCCTCCTGGAAAAACGCATCGTCGGCGCTCTTGCTCGAGATGTAGCTCCAGCGGTCTCGCGGGTCGTTGGCGAGATCACGGAGCAGCGCTTCGGGCGACGGGTACGCGCTGTAATCCACGTCGGGTACGCCGTCGTACCAGAGATAGGCGTCCTTCATCAGCTCGAACAGGAACCGGTTCTGTCCCTGCGGCGAGCAGTCTGCCTTTGGCTCGGAGTCGCCCTCCGAGGCGGTGCAGCCGACCGTCGCGGAGGCGGCCAGCGCGAGGGTGCATGTGGAGAGGAGCGCGACGAGCTTTGAAGCGACCATGCGCCTCAGCACACCACGAAACGGAATGGGCGAGCAATGCGGGCTTTCCGACCGAGGTTGGGGCCCGCTGTCGTAATCCAGCTTACTCCGCCGCTTCGACCAGCTCCCGACCGAGGTTGCGGTTCTCCGGCCGCGGCAGGCCGTAGTTGTCCCGCAACGTCCTCCCTTCGTATTCCGTCCGGAATAGCCCGCGCTTTTGCAGGATCGGGACCACGTGCTCCACGAACGCCTCGAGACCCGACGGCAGCACCGGCGGCATCACGTTGAAGCCGTCGGCCGCCCCCTGCTCCCACCAGTGCTGGATCGCGTCCGCCACCTGCTCGGGCGTGCCCGCGAACGTCCGGTGGCCGCGGCCGCCGCCCAGCCTGCCGATGAGCTGGCGCACCGTCAACCGCTCCCGCCGGGCCAGGCTCACGATCAGCGTGTAGCGGCTCTTCGCCCCCTCGATCTGATCCTCGCTCGGGAGATCCCGGGGCAGCTCGGCGTCGAGGTCGAGCTCCTCCGGCCTCACGCGCAGCGTCTGCGCGAGCTGGCGCTTGGCGTACTCCGGCTTGATCAGCCGATCGAGCTCGACGTCGAGCGCGTGCGCCTCCGCTTCGGTGGCGCCGATGACCGGCACGATCCCCGGCAAGATCTTGATCGACGCCGGATCACGCCCCAGCTCGCGGGTGCGCGCCTTGAGATCGCCATAGAACCGCTGCGCGTCCTCCAGCGTCTGCTGCGCCGTGAACACCGCCTCCGCGTACCGCGCCGCCAGCTCCTTGCCGTCGTCCGACGAGCCGGCCTGCACGAGCAACGGATAACCCTGCGGCGAGCGAGGCACGTTGAGCGCCCCATCGACCTTGAAGTACCGCCCCACGTGCCGCGGCGGGTAGATCTTGCGATCGTCGCCCCAGACGCCGTTCTCCTTGTCCCCGAGCGGCGCGTCGTCGGCCCAGCTGTCCCACAGCTTCAGCGACACGTCGATGAACTCCGCCGCCCGCGCGTACCGGTCGCTGTGCGCCGGCAGGTCATCCAGGTTGAAGTTCCGCGCCGCGTCCGCGCCCGCGGTCGTCACGATGTTCCAGCCCGCCCGCCCCCCGCTGAGATGATCCAGCGACGCGAACCTCCGCGCCAGGTTGAACGGCTCGTTGTACGTCGTCGAGGCGGTGGCGATCAGCCCGATGTGCTCGGTCACGCCCGCGAGCGCCGCGAGGAGCACCGTCGGATCGAGCGTCCCTGCCGGCCGGCGGCCCACGTTGTTCCACAGCACCGGGCTGTCGGCGAGGAACAGCGAGTCGAGCTTCCCTCGCTCCGCGATGCGGGCCAGGTTCTTGAAATGCGCGACGCTCGTGTTCGCGAACGGGTCGCTCTCCGGCAAGCGCCACGAGGCCTCGTGGTGGCCGACGCTCATGAGAAACGCGTTGAGATGCAGCTGTCCGGGTCGATGGGTCACGAGACACTCCGTTCCAGTTCAGGGTTCGAGTCGGGATCTCCGGCGCCGGCCGCGGCCGGCGCGACGCCCAGCGCGGCCAGCAGCGACTCGCGGTGGGCGAGGAACCGCGGATCGCGGAGCGGCCGCGGCGCCGGCAGATCGATCCGCCGCTCCTCGGCAAGGCGACCGCCCTCGAGCACCAGCACCCGGTCGGCGAGCGCGATCGCCTCGTCGACGTCGTGGGTGACCAGCAGCACGGCGGGGCGGTGCCGCGCGCACAGCTCGCGCAGGAGGTCGTGCATGCGCGCGCGGGTCAGCGCGTCGAGCGCGCCGAACGGCTCATCGGCCAGCACGAGCTCCGGATCGCGCACAAGCGACCGCGCCAGCGCCACCCGCTGCTGCTCGCCGCCGGACAGCTCGACAGGCCAGGCGCGCTCCCGCCCGGCGAGCCCCACCTCCGCGAGCGCCGCCAGGCCGCGCTCCCGGGCCTGCGGCGCGTCGAGCCCCAGGATCACGTTGTCGAGCACCCGCGCCCAGGGCAAGAGCCGCGTGTCCTGGAACACGACCGCTCTGTTGTCCGGCACGTGCAGCTCGCCCGAGCCGGTGACGTCGTCGTCCAGCTCGGCGATCGCCCGCAGCAGCGTGCTCTTGCCCGAGCCGCTGCGGCCGAGCAGCGCGACGAACTCGCCCCGCTGGATCGTGAGATCGACCTCATCGAGGATCACGCGGGCGCCGAAGCGGCGGACCAGGCCCCGGATCCGCACCGTGGGCGGGGCCGCCGTCAGCCGGCCAGGATGCGGCGCCATGACAGGGCCTTTCGCTCGATGAGCCGCACGGCCGAGTCGGAGGCCAGGCCGAACAGCCCGTACACGACGAGGCCGAGGAGGATGATCTCCGTCTGCCCGTACGAGCGGGCCAGCGACATCATGTAGCCGATGCCGCTCGTGGCGTTGATCTGCTCCACAACGACGAGCGCCAGCCACGCGCCGGTCACCGCCAGGCGCAGGCCCATCAAAAAGCCCGGCAGCGCCCCCGGCAACGCCACCTTCCGGACGAACTGCCACCTCGTCAGCCGGACCGTCTCGGCCAGCTCCACGTAGCGCGCGTCGATTGTGCGCAGCGCGGCGTGGGTGTGGACGTAGACCGGGATGACGACGCCGAGCGCGATCGTGAGCACCTTCATCTGCTCGCCGATGCCGAACCAGAGGATCAGCAGCGGGATGAGCGCCAGCGTCGGGATCGCGCGCTTGATCTGCACCGGCCCGTCCACGAGGGCCTCGCCGACGCGCGTCAGCCCCGCAAGGAGCGCCAGGACCGTGCCCAGGCCAGCCCCGAGGGCGAGCCCCAGGAAGGCCCGCTGCGCCGACGTGAGCAGGTTGGACAGGAGCCGCCCGTCGGCGATCAGCTCGTGGGCCGTGGTCACAACGGTCCACGGCGCGGAGAGCACGCGCGCGTCGAGCGCGCCCGTCGCCGAGGCGACGACCCAGACCGCGAGCAGCAGCGCCGGGCCGAGCGCGAGGCCGTACGGGATGCGCCGCCCCGGCCCCAGACGGCGCCGCAAGCGGCGGCCGGACAGGCGACGGGCGGCCGGGCCGCCGGACGGGCTGGAGATCTCCGCGGTCGCGGTGAGATCCGGGTAGCTGGCGAGGCGCGGCGAGGCGGCGCTCGTGGGCAGTGCGGTCGTCATGGAGTGCTCCTCTCGGCCGTCGCCGGCCGGTCCGTCGATCCGGCGCCCTGGGAGGCGCCGGCCACCTCCGCTCCGATCGTCTGGAATCGGAGGTCGAAGATCGTCCTGGCCTCGAAGCGCTTCTGGCCGGAGGCCTCGGCGAGCAGGTCGGCGGTCTCCTGGGTCAGCGCGATCGCCTCGGTCCAGTCGCCCGGGTACTGCGGCTTGCCGGCGGCCTCGAAGAGGAAGCGCCCTTCCTTGGCCGAAAGCCCCTGATCCTTGACGTAGTACGCCTCGATCCAGGCCTCCGGGTGCCCGTAGGCCCACAGCTGGGCCCTGGCCCGCCATTTGGCGTAGTCGTACAGCGCGGCCGCCTTGTGAGCGTCCTTGAGCACCTCGGCGCGCACGTAGAGAAAGCCGAGGTTGTCGCGGACGCCGTGCGCGATCGACGAGGCCCCCTCGGCGCGGTACTCGTTGAGATAACGCAGCAGGGTGACGCCGGACAGCGGCGCGACGTCGACCTGACGGCTTGTGAGCGCCTCCTTGAACTCGGTGCTGCTGAGCTGGACGAGCGTGACGTCTTTCTGTGACAGCCCGGCCTTCTTCAGCACGCGCAGCACGAGCGCGCCCTGCGCCTGCCCCGGCGAATAGGCGATCTTCTTGCCGCGGAGATCGTGAATGGACGCGAGCCGCGCGCCCGGCGCGGTGGCCAGATCGTAGATGGGCCTCTCCCGGACCTGCACGGTGAGGATCTTCACGTCGACCCCGGTGAAGGTGGCGTGGATGGGCGGCGTATCGCCGACCGAGCCCGCGTCGAGCACGCCGGCGCGGAACGCCTCGATGGTCTGCGGTCCTCCGCTGAGGTTCTGCCAGTCGACGCGGAACGGCAGCCTGTCGATGTCGCCGGAGAGCTGGAGTTGCTTCTGCACCGTCGGATCACCGATGCTGAGCCGCGTCTCGCGCGGGATCTCGGCCGGGATCGGGGCATCCAGGGCGAGCCGGGGAGCGGCGCTCGCCTCGCCCTCGCGCTTGCACCCGGACGAGCCGATCACCGCGGCGAGCGCCGCGAACGTCGCGAGAGAGCGAATCCTGTCGATGAACGTACGCAGAGGGACCTCGGTGCGCGGCTGGAAGCGGTGCCGTTTCGCTGCTGCCCAGGCGCCGCCCCGCCGCCCAGCCGGCGGCGGAGAGGAGCGCTCGGAAGACGCCTGGAGGGGCCTCGCCGAGCCGATGGCTCGCGGCCCGTCCTCGGAGCGTCTCGCCGTGAACAGCAACGCGCATGCCGCCGCGCCGCTCGCCCGTGGACGGCGCCGTCCAGCGGCCCGTGCCCGCCGTCGCGCGGCGCCCGCCGGCGGCGGGACGGCCGAGCCGCGGCCGCGCTGCTTCCCCAGCAACAGCCGGTGGTGATCCGCTGCTCCGGCGCGAGCACGGCCTGCCTCCTCCGGCGGGAGCGCGCGGAGGAGGCGACCCGCTACCGCGCGGCGGCGGGGGGCTCGCGCCGCCCCTGGACGCCGAAGGCGTCGAGCAGGTAGTCGCGGAAGGCGCGGATCTTGGAGGGCAGCAGGCGCGTCCCCGGGTGAACGAGGTACAGGGAGGCGGCGCCGTGGATCGCATAGTCCTTGAGCACGGGCACGAGCCGCCTCGCGTCGAGGTCGCCCCGCACGTTGATCGCCGGGACGAGCGCGATCCCGCCCCCGGCCAGCGCGACCTCGCGGCAGAAGGAGAAGTCGGAGGCGGAGATCGCCGCGCGCACCCGGAGCTCCGCGCGCTCGCGGCCGTCGCGCGCCGAGAGCGCGATCGTCGCGTGGCCGCGCGCGGTCTGGGCGAGCAGCAGCCGGTGCTCCGCGAGGTCCTCGGGTCGGCGCACGGCCCCGTGCTTGCGGAGGTACGAGGGCGCCGCGAACAGCCCGACCTCGATGTGCTGCAGCTTGTGGGCGATGAGCGACGAGTCCGGCAGGCTCGCTGTCGCGCGCAGGGCCACGTCGACCTGGTGAGCGTCGAAGTCGAGGAGCGCCTCGGTGAGGAGCAGCTCCAGCGAGATCTCGGGGAAGCGCTCCGCGAAGCCGGCCGAGAGCGGCGCCAGGATGCTCAGCCCGAGATCGAACGGCGCCGTCACGCGAAGGTGCCCGCGCGGCCTCGAGCGCGCCTGCTGCACCGCCACGTTCGCGTCCTCCAGCAGCTCGAGCGCCCGGCCGACGCGCATCCGGTACGCGACGCCGTCCTCGGTCGCCTGCACGAGCCGCGGGCTGCGGCGGAGCAGATCCACCCCGAGCGCGTGCTCCAGGCGGGTGATGCGGCGGCTGACGCTGCCCTTGGTCTCGCCCAGCGTCTTCGCGGCCGCCGTGATCGACCCGAGATCGACGACCAGGCAGAAGGCCCGCAGATCGGCCAGATCTGCGTCGACAGTTTCCGTTTTGACAACCTGGCGTTTCATTTCCGGGTCATTGTACCATTTCAGGAAACGACCTAGGGTTCTCGCATGGATCGCCGGGCTGCACTCAGGCTCCTGCTTGCCGCGGGCGGGGCCGTCCCCATCGCGGGCGCCTGCGGGCGCTCGACGTCGACGGCGTCGGGCCCGGCGCCCGCGTCGAGCTCCACGTCCCCCGCGGCCGAGAGAGGTTCGATGTCCGACACCCGACAAGAGGCGCGCGAGGGGCGCATGCCTGCCCTGTTCCTCGCGCACGGCTCTCCCTTCCTGCTCGACGATCGCGCGTGGGTCGCCGAGCTCGCGGCCTGGGCGCGAGCGTTGCCGCGCCCCACGGCCGTTCTCATGCTCTCGGCGCACTGGGTGGACGCGCCGGTCACGCTCGGCGCCACCGAGACCGTGCCCCTCGTCTACGACTTCTACAACTTCCCCGAGAGGTATTATCGCGTGAAGTACCCCGCGCCCGGCGCACCCGCGCTCGCCCGGCGCGTCCGGGAGCTGCTCGGTCCGCTGGGGCCGGTCGCCGAGGATCCGCGCCGTGGGCTCGATCACGGCGCCTATGTGCCCCTCCTCTGCATGTACCCGGGCGCGGACATCCCTGTGCTCCAGATCTCGTTGCCGACGCTCTCTCCAGCTCCGCTCCTCGCGATGGGCCGCGCGCTCGCGCCGCTGCGCGACGAGGGGGTGTTGATCATCGGCAGCGGATTCTTGACCCATAACCTCCGCGCGGCAGACTGGCGCGGAGATGCGGTTCCGCAGCCCTGGGCCACGGAGTTCGACGCGTGGTGCGCCGACGTCCTCTCGCGCCGGGACATGGACGCGCTGCTCGACTACCGCGGCCGCGCGCCGGGAGTGCGGATGGCGCTCCCGACCGACGAGCATTTCGTGCCGGTCGTCGCCGCCATGGGGGCGTCGATCGACGTGAGCGAGCCGGTGCAGTTCCCCATCACGGGGCTCACCTATGGCTCGTTCACGAAACGTTCTGTGCAGTTTGGCTGACGTAGAAGGAGAATGTCTCTCATGATCACCGCCCGTTTCGCTCGCATCGCCCTCCCCGCCGCTCTCTTGCTCTCGCTCGCGGGGTGCGAGGACCCGACAAAGGACAAGCCCAAGGCGACGATCTCGACCGCCGCGCCCGCGCAGACCCAGGCCGCCGCGCCCTCGGGCCCCGTCGAGACGCTGCCCCTCGACGCGGCCGCCTCGACCATCGGCTTCGTCGGCTCGAAGGTCACGGGCAAGCACGAGGGCAAGTTCGAGAAGATCTCGGGGACGATCACGCTCGCCGGCGGCAAGGCCGCGGGCGGCAAGCTCGCCATCGAGGCCGACGCCTCATCGGTGAAGACGGACGCCGAGAAGCTCGATGGCCACCTCAAGTCGCCGGACTTCTTCGACGTCGAAAAGTACCCGAAGGCGACGTTCACCTCGACCGAGATCAAGACCGGCGGCGAGAACGGCGCGACGCACACCGTCACCGGCGAGCTGGATCTTCACGGCGTGAAGAAGACCATCACCTTCCCCGCGACGATCACCGAGGGCGCCGACGCCGTGTCGGGCAGCGCCGAGTTCGCGATCAACCGCAAGGACTTCGGCATCGTCTATCCGGGCAAGCAGGACGATCTGATCCGCGACGACGTGCTGCTGAAGCTCTCGCTCAAGGCGCCCCGCAAGCAGGGCTGAGCGCCGGCCGAACACCGACCGGGTGCGCCGCCCGCGCGCGGCGCTGTCACCCCGGAGCTCTCCTGGTCATCGCCTGACGGCGTGATGACCGGCCCCCGCGAGCCTGCCACGGCGGCGCCGCCGCCTCCCGAACGGTCAGGGCCAGCCCAGTCCCGCTCTCTCGGGGCTGACGGGATGCACCACGACGCGCGGACGCGCGAGCGATCGGTCCGAAAATTGTGAACGTTCACCATCCGGAAGTCAAGCCTGCGCGTCGCGCCCGCTCCTCTTGACGCCGCGCTCCAGAGGAGCCCCCGCCTGCCCGCCCTTTCCAGGGATGGAGGGCATCCGCTGGCCGGTCGATTGGAATTGACACCATCAATGTGAACGCTCACAATCGGCCCAGGTCGTATCCTCTTGCTTCATCCTGGGTGCGTCGTCATGCGCACCCCGGCGTTCGTCATCCGATCGAGCTCGGCACCATTGCTGTTCGCACGGCGGTGCGCGCCGCGAGCGGCGGAGCGGCGCGCGCTTGATCACCCGCTGTCGGGCGGCACCTCGGACCGCGACGTCGGAGGGACGATCTTCAGCGTGCTTTGTCCGTACACGAAGGAATCGGCGTCGGCCGCCCGGACGGCCGTGATCAACTGCTCCGGACCCCAACCGATCAGGTGAACATGCATTCCTCACGAACATCGGCGAGAGCGGCTTGGTGCGGGGGCGCGCTCGTCCTGGCCGGGCTCTTCGCGAGCCCCTCCGCGCTGGCCGATTACCCCATCGCCTCGCACCGCTACCTCGCCGACCCGGCCTCGCTGGTGCACGACGGGCGGGTCTACCTCTACGCCTCGAACGACGACGACAACGTCAAACAGGACGGCTCGGACGACGGCTACAAGATGGCCTCGTTCGTGGCCATCTCGAGCAGCGACCTGAAGAACTGGACCGACCACGGGGAAGTGATCCGCGTGCCCCGCGACGCCTCCTGGGCGGCCAACACGTGGGCCCCCTCGCTCGTGGAGCGCAACGGCAACATCTACATGTACTTCGCCAACAACGGATCAGGTATCGGCGTCGCCAAGAGCGACAGCCCGGCCGGACCGTTCAGAGACGCGAAGGGCAGCGCCCTGATCACCTCGAGCACCCCCGGCGCCTCGGGCCAGAACATCTGGCTCTTCGATCCGGGGGTCTTCATCGATGACGACGGCCAGGCGTACCTCTACTTCGGCGGCAACGGCGAGCAGAACGCGCGCGTCATCAAGCTGAACAACGACATGGTGAGCGTCTCGGGCTCGGCCTCCACGATCACGGTCCCGTACTTCTTCGAGGCCTCGTGGATGCACAAGCGGAACGGCGTTTACTATCTGTCGTACTCGACGAACCCCGCGAACGGCATGCGGATCGACTACCTCACGAGCTCGAGCCCCACCTCCGGCTTCACCCACCGCGGTACCGTGGGGCCCCAGCCGCCGAAGAACAACAACAACAACAACCACGCGGCAATCTTCGAGTTCGGCGGCTCCTGGTACCACGCCTACCACAATCGCTCCGTCGCCAACGACGCCGGCGAGCCCCCGGGCTATCGCCGGAACCTCGGGATCGAGTCGTTCACCTACAAGGAGGACGGGTCGATCGTGCCAGTGACCTACACGACGGACGGGCTCAAGCAGGTCAAGAACCTCGACCCCTACGCGCGCGTCGAAGCCGAGACCTTCAACGCGCAGAGCGGCATCGAGACCGAGCGCTGCGAGGAGGGCGGGATGGCCCTCTCGTTCATCAACAACGGAGACTGGGTTCGCCTCCGCGGGGTCGACTTCGGCGAAGGGGCGGAGAGCTTCAGCGCGCGCGTCGCGAGCGGCGCGGAGGGGGGCAGCATCGAGCTCCGCCTGGATGCGCGCGACGGCAAGCTCGTGGGCACCTGCGCGGTCGGGGCAACGGGGGGCTGGCAGAAGTGGAGCGACGTGTCGTGTGCGGTCGACAGCGCCACAGGAGTGCACGATCTCTATCTCGTCTTCACCGGTGGCGGGTCGAACCTCTTCAACATGAACTTCTGGCAGTTTTCGCCCGTCGGGGGCGAGGGCGCCGGCGGGGGCGGCACGGGTGGCAGCGCGAGCGGGGGTGGCGACGGCAATGGCGGTGGAGTCGGCACCGGCTCCGGCGCGAGCTCCGGCTCCGGCGTGAGCTCCGGCTCCGGCTCCGGCGGAGGGTCCACGGCTGGTACGGGTGGGGCTCCTCCAGATCCAACCCCGCCCGCCCAGACGTCTGGGGGGACCTCCGACGGGGAAGCGGGCGACGAAGGCGGTTGTAGCTGTCGCTCGGCGAGTCGCGCTCCGTCCGGAAATGCCCTCGCGCTGACGGCACTGCTCGCGGCGTCCCTGGGGCTCCGGCGCGGCCGAAGAGGGCGTGGTCCGCAAGTGACGAGCTGAACTCGGGACCTGCTCGCGCCTCCGTTCCCGCCCCCACCTCCGCCGCCGCTCCTGCTCCCGTCAAGGCATCGGGTACACGAGCGAGAGCCTGGCGATGCACATCTCGTCGAACGAGCTCCCCTCGCCGTAAGCCACGTCGATCGTCGAGCTCATAGGAGCCTCCTTGAAGGCTCTGACCGCGTACGGGTTCTCCGTCGAGCTGTTGTACGTGCACCGGATCTGGAGCACATCGCCCGGCTCGAGCGTCGGGAGCGACTCGATGGGCGCGTCGTACGAGTACGAGCGCTGCCAGGCGAACTCCCACTTCGGCGCGTGTGCTAGGCACTCCTCCTTCGGCTGATCGGGCGAGCCGTTCGCCCGCGTGACCGTCACCTTCTGGTCGAAGCCCAGGTAGTGCACGTGCAGGAATTCGTCATAGATGCGCGTGCCCGGCAGGAGCGGGATCTCTCGCCCCAAGGGCGAGTCCGCGGCCGGGATCGTGAACTGCTCCGTCTCCACGTGATCCTTGCTGTCCGCCCGCTCCGAGAACACGGGTCGAGACGAGCCCGCTCGCCGCGCCTCGCGAGCGAACGACCACGATCAGTTCAGGCCACGGCCGTCTGGGGCTATAGCGGAGAGCACGGCGCCAACCCTGACGCGGCGCCAGCTAGGACATGACGATGAAAAAACATAGCGCATCCCTCATGGCAATGATGCTGCTCGGGTCCCTGCCCATCGCCTGCGGAGACGACGAGCAGCTGTCGCCCGTGGAATATCCGCTGGTCATCGAGGCGAAGGGCGATGGGACGACCGAGCCGCCGCCCGGAACTTACCTGCACAGGCCGGGCACCGTGGTGACCGTGACCGCCAAGCCCGCGCCGAGCGCCGACTTCACCGGATGGAGCGGCGCCGCGAGCGAGATGGACGACGCGGTGGCCATTACGGTGGACGGGAACAAGACGCTGACGGCCACCTTCGAGATCGCGAGCTGGCCGAGCGGAGGCCAATCGACCTACCTCAATCCGATCCTGCCCGGCGATCACCCGGACATGAACGTCTACATCGAGGGGGACGACTTCTACATCACCGGCTCCAGCTTCAACCTGTCGCCCAACGTCGAGATCCTGCACTCGCGGGACCTCATCCACTGGCAGCGCATATCGCGCGTGGTCGATGCGGCGTGGTCCGGGCTCGAGACCTCGACGTCGGCGGGGGGCGGCACGTGGGGCGGCTTCATCGTCAAGGTCGCCGGCGGCTACCGGGCTTACTTCGCCGTGAACTTCAACCAGTACTTCGCCGAGGCCGAAAGCCTGGCAGGGCCCTGGGGAGCGCCGGTCCACGTGGAGCCCCTGGACCCCTACACGCCGCCCGGAGAGGACCCGGAGCTCGTGCAGTTCAGCCGCGGAACCGGCTACGACGACTCGGTGTTCATCGACGACGACGGGACCACGTACCTGGTGATGAAGGCCGGGCAGTGCCATTGGAACGCAAAGACGGGCGGCGAAGAGAACAACTTCGGCGTCAACCTCCTCCAGAAGATCGATCCCGAGACCGGGCAGCTGAGCGGAGAGTCCATCGATCTCAGCTTCGTCAACTGGAACACGGAGAATGGGGGGTGCGGTGATCCCGCGGGGGATCCCGATAGCGCGTTGGAGGCGAACTGGGCCGAAGGGCCCACCATGACGAAGCGCAACGGCTTCTACTACTACTTCGACTCGACCCACACGGGGTGCGGTGGGGTCCAGTTCGGTTGGCGGTCGGCCACGCTGAGCAGCGATCCCGCCGACTGGACGCCGCTGGGCGCCGTGCTGACGGGAGAAGCCCCGTGGAGCGGGGCACAGCACAGCACGGCTCCGTTCCAGATCGCCGACGGCACCTGGTGGGTATTCTCCCATTCCTACGAGTGCGACACCAACTGGCGTGGGCTGGGCCGGCAGGGGCTGCTCAGCCAGGTGACGTGGATGGACGACGAGAGCGGGGCCGGGGTGCCGGTCGTGAACGGCCGCCTGGGCGTGCCGGCGCCCGCGCCGGCGCTGCCGCCCAGCGACATCCTGTTCCTGCTGCCCGTCAACGACGAGTTCGATGAAGAGAAGCTCGCGCCGGCCTGGACGTTCTACGGCAACATGCCGTCGGATCGCTACTCGGTCACCGACCGCGCGGGATGGCTCCGGCTCAAGCCGGCGCAGGGCGAGACCAGGTGGGCGATCCAGAAGGATGCGCTGCACGCGAAGGCGATGGTCGTGAGGATGGACTTCGCCCCCGCGACCGAGGGCGACGCGGCCGGGGTTCGCCTGGGCAACGCCGTCCCCGAACAGGATCTGACGGCATTCCCCACGTGGGCGCAGGCCGCCAGCCTGGAGGTGTCGGTGGCGCGCGTCCGGGCAGACGGCGGCGACCAGATCCGCTTCGCGTTCCGATCGGTCGTCCCCGTCCTCAACGCCGACGAGAGCGCCTATGAATCCACGGAGGCGACCGCGGTCAGCTACGATGTCGAGGCGCCGTCCGACAAGACCGTCTGGCTGAAGCTGGTTCACGGCAAGGACCACCAGGCCACCGGCTGGTTCAGCACAGATCGCCTGACGTGGACCCAGGTGGGCAAGCCGATCGACATCAGCGCGCTCGAGGACTACGACACCATCAACACCGGCTGGGTCGGCAACCAGGCCGGCGTCTTCGCCAGGGGCGCGAGCGCCGATTTCGACCTGTTCATCTACCGCGACGGGTTCACCGAGATCGCGGCTGCAGAGCCGGATCAGGAGTCCAGCACCGAGGTGGTGTCGAGCCAGTCGGAGGGGCCGGTGCTGGGCGGCCTCGAGAACGGCGCCTGGGCCATGTACGGCAGCGTCGATCTGGGCAGCGGCGGCGTGAGGTCGACCGACATCGAGCTGAAGGCGTCGAGCGCGAAGGGCGGCGCCGTGGAGGTCTGGATCGATCCGCTGGCGGGCGGGCGCCGTGTCGCGATCTGCGACGTCCCCGCGACGGGCGGCTGGGACACCTGGACGACCGTGACGTGCAAGGTCGACGCCGCCGGCTCCCACGAGGTCTACCTGAAGGCAAAGGGCGGCTCGGGGGAGGTGGTGCGCCTCGCGTCGCTGCGCTTCGTGCCTGGGAAGGATTGATGGCCGAGCTCCTCGGCCCGGAGAGGACCCTCCCGCCACGGCGCTCCGCCAGGGCGGGAGGGTCTCGGCAGGTTCAGTACTGAAGCTCCAGGACGTACTGGACCGAGTCTCCCAGCTTGATCCGGTCATCCGGGTTGGGATAGGCGTCATCCGGCTGGCCGTGGTCGTGGAAGACGACCACGTACGACTCCCCCTCGGGAAGGGGATAAGTCGTCGCCCGATCCGCGCAACGGGCCGGCACGGAGACGTCCCACCTGGGCGCCGAGCCGGGCTCGCTCACGGCGGGTGGGCCGTTGGGATCGACGTAGGGCCCCACGCAGAGCACCGGCTGCAGGGTGTTCCCGCCACCCGGCACCGCGCGGACGGAGACCGCCCTCGCCCCGGTGGTCGCCTTGCTGATTCGATACACGTCCTTCTCGCCGCGCCCGAGGAAGCCCGTGACGCCGCTCTGCGTGAGCCAGAAGTCCGGCCCGGACTCGTACGCGGCCTGCAGGGACAGGACGTCGTCCGCGCCGATGTCGTCCGTGGGGCCCAGCGGATCCCAGGTGACGGTGTTCGTCGTGGTGCCGAGAGGCTTGTATCCCGAGAGCACGAACGTCGCCTTGCCGTACTGCGCCCGCGGCCCGATCCCCTCCGAGTAGCGCTCCCAGAGATATTGATACGGGGTGTTGCCGGAGGCATCCGGGTTCGTGGCATCGAAGACGTACCAGGGATCGGTGTCGCTGTTCGGGGCCGAGCCGCTGTTCTGCGTCTTGCCGCCGTGATGGGGCACGGTCGGGATGTACGCCTCCGTGAAGAAATGGTTCCCCCAGCCGCCGAGGTTGCCGTTGCTGGACACGACCCGGGAAAGGACACCCGCGCTGCGCGCGATGGCCGCCAGGACCGGCGCATAGTCATAGCACTGGGCGCCCATGACGCCGTCCTCCCAGCTGAGCTGCGAGTTGGGCTTCGCATACTGGAGCGATTCAGCGGGATCCAGCCCATCGCTCAGGAAGATGGACGACACATCGCCCTGGTTGGTCGCCTGGCTGTACCGGTAACGCTGCGTGACGAGGCGATACAGCCGGCGCATGGTCTCGAACTCGCTCGCGGTCCCCTGCGCTGCCGCCACCGCGTGATCCAGGAACGAGAACTTCGACTCGTCCGTCGTCCGGCGGAACGCCGCGGTGAGCTTCCTCTGCACGTCGTACGGCGGCGACCACTCGTAGAGCACCGTGAAGTGGTCGCGGATATTGTCTTGATCGCTGCCGTACCCGCCGTTCAGATTGACGCCGTCCTCGTCCTCGTCGTAGCCGTACGTCTCGAGCTCTGCTTTGGAGATGGCGCCGCTGGCGACGAGCGGGTAGGGGTTGTGGATCACGTAGAACACGACGTCCTGGCCGATGCGGGCGCCCGAAGGGGCGAAGGCCCGCGCATAGTAGCGTCCGACGGGCGCGTCGCTCGGCACGGTGATCCGCCAGTGCTCGCGGTTCCGGCTGGAGAACGCGCCGTTCGTGAAGATCCCTCCCCGGTAGTCGACCTCGGCCGGCAGCGACTTGGCCCAGGACACCTCGGCGCCCGTGGCGTCGGAGATGATCCGCAGCGTCGCGTTCTGGGTCCCGTTCAGGCTCGAGTCCTCGACGGCCACCGAGAACGTCGTGCCGCGGCGGACGGGCGGCGGGCGGACCCCGTTCGCGACGGTGGCGCCCTGCGCGAAGGCCACGCCCTCGCTCCAGGCGTCGTAGTCGCCCGTGCGCATCGCGCCGTGGTAGAGGAACTGGACCCGGTCCCAGCTCGTCTTGGCGCTCGCCGGTGCGAAGCTCTTCTCGCTGACGCCGAACCAGAACTTGGCAGGATTGTAGCCGCTGGCGGCCAGCGAGAACTCGAGCGTATGCTCCGCTGCGTTCAGCTGCCCGAGCGGGAAGTTGTAACGGCCCTGATCGAACCCGCGGCGATAGAGCAGGTTGCCGTTCACCCTCACGTTGTCGGCATAGGCGAACTGGCTGGGATCGGTGTTCCGGTAGGCGCCTCCCTTGAGGAACACCGGGGACGCCGAGGAATCCACCGCGACCCTGGCGCGGACCTGCACGGCGGCGCTCGGGGGGTCGACCCACACGATCTTCAAGGAGCTCCCGGAGGCGTCGTAGGCCCTGAAGCTCAGGGTGCGGCCCGCGTTCGGGGCGACGTACGTGAACTCGAAGCGATACCAGCCCCGGCGTGAGCCGGACACGTCGTACACGCGCTGGCCGCTGCTGTTCGGCTGCGTTTGCTCGGTCTGGTCCGACTCTCCTGGGCGCGAGGTGACCTTGACGGACTCGAACCTGTGGCTCGTGTCCGCCTGTCCCGCGCTCGTCTTCGCGGCGAGCTCGAACCGGATCGTCTCCCCGGTCGCGTCCGGTTGATAGACGTGAACGACCTGCGAGAAGGTCCCCGAGCCGGAGAAGGTCTCCTCGACGGATTTCATGTAGACCCTGCCAGGGACCTCGAGGGCTCGGATGGGCGCCAGGGTCTTCTGGAGGGCTTCGTCCGGGATCGTGGGAATGCTGATGAGCTCCTGAGCGGAGGTCTCGACCGGGGTCTCGAGCGGGAGCTCGTCATCGGAGCACCCGACGGCAGGGCCGAGGGCGCCGAGGAGCAAGAGGGCCAGAGCGTCGCCGTGACGGGCGGCGCGCCGGGCGCGACGAGACGTGACGGGCGTCGACGAGATGCTGTTGTCCAACATACGGCCTTTCTCGGAGATGCTGGGCCCGCGCGCGGGAGGGCGCTCGCGTATGGCGTGAGTCGTCCATCGCGGCGAGCCAGCTCGCCCGCGGGCACGCGGCGCCCAGCGTAGATTCGACGGACATCTGGATCGTTGTAAATACACTTTCCAAATCGAATGCTGCATATCGCTCATGCATCCTGTGCATCTCGTCGCCATGGCGTCGCGCGGGCGTGATCTCCGCGGCGCTTACGTGCGGTGGGGCCCCGAGCCGTGTCCGCGTTGCGGCGCCATGTTTTATCCTCAAGGCAGCGGCGAGCGCAGCTGCGGTCACTCATCGACATGAGCGACGTTACGGACTCCCCGCTCCATGATGTCTCGTCTGAAGCTCCTGCGATGACGCGCTACGGAGGTGGCCCGAAACTTGCTCGCGAGCCCGCTGGGTCCCTCGGCCTGGCGAAGGCGCTCGGAGAATCATCCCAAAGGCTCGGCAATTACGAGCTCTATGGGCATGGGGGGGGTCACACACGGACAGCTCCAACCATCACATCTGGTACAACAACCCTGTCTTTGCCCATGCGACGTGCTTTTTTACCACGCTCAACTATCAGACGAACTGGGCATCGGACTTCACTAGCCCATGGAAGCTCGCCGATCTGGACCCCGCGAACCGGCGACAATGCTTCCTCTCTGCGGTGGTTGGCACCGACGATTCGTGGGACGAGCCGACCGACTATGCAATGGTGAGCAAGGTGACGACTGCCTCCTGGTGGGCATGCGCGAAGTGAGCTCCAGCGCAGGGGCGCGCGTGGGCCGCTGCGTTCTGGGCTACCGGCAGAACCTCGCGAGCTGAGCGCTGCGCGTCGAAAGAAACGCCCGGCAGCACAGCGCCCAGCGCAGTCGACACCCGCTCGCGCTCGACCTCGCCATCACCATCGTCAGCAGCACCCCAACCGCCACGCCCCGAGCGCCTCGCTCCGACACTGCCGACGGCGCCGCCTCGCTTCATGTCCTCGAGCTCCTCGTGTGATGGCGCGCCGATCTCGCGGAAGGCCTGACGCCCGCCACGACGCGTAGCGGATCTCCGCCCCTCGGACGGCGTGGGCCCAACGCGGGCCCAGCCAGAGAGCATGTCGCTGTTCGAACCAGCGGAACATCGCCGTGTCAGCGGCCCGCGCCCTCAGTGACAAGGCGGCCCGAATCGGAAAGCATCGAGCCCGATCGCGAAGTCCATTCCAGTCATCCACATCCCGAACGTAAGGATTTCCCCGACCGGTTTCAGCTCGACGCAACGCGTTTCCCAGCTCCCCGTCAGGTCGAGATCCGCAAGTGGAATGGTCGCGAGCGGCTCGATGGTCTCGCAAAATGGCTTGAGCTTGGCGATGGAAAGCTCGCCGGACGGGGACGTCGCGGAGAGATTGATTGCGTCGAAATAGAGGTACAAAGGTGCATCCGCGACGATCGGCTCGCCTCGAAAGAAGGCGAGCTGGGCATCGGTCCCCTCGGGTGCAAATGGAGGCATGCCGGGGAGCGGCGATTCGAAGCGAAAATAGTAGAGGCCGTCGGAAGCAGCGCCTTCTTCCCGCGTCAGCCGCACAGGAATTCGCGAGGCGCACAGATCCCAGGAATCTCCCTGACCTACCCCAGGATAGAGCTCGAATGACCCACCGTGCTGCATGCGTCCGTCCCCTTCCGGAGGCACCTGCGGACCGCTTGGGACGTAGTCGACTCGAGGCGCTCCCTCCTCCGGTGCTCCCTCCTCGGGTGCTCCCTCTTCGGGTATTCCCTTCTCGGGTGCTCCCTCATAGCGCACGCTTCCGCCGCACGCGAGCACGCCCAGGCAAACCCAAGGCAAGGCCATCCATTGCCAAACCGCCACCATGGGAAGAGACCGTATCTCCGCTCACCGCGCGCGTCCACGCAAACCCGCGGGCCGTGAGGCGAAGGCGGCCCTTCGAACCATGTGCAATTGTTGATGCGGCGTATATTTTCCAGGAGACGATACGAGATCAGGTTGAGGATGAAGCTCGTCGCCATGATCACGGAGTCGAGCAGCATCGCCCGCTTGCTCACCGCGCTCGGCGAGCCGACGGCGAGCTCAAGCGCCGATCTCGGGCAGCAGGACCCTATCTTTCTAGCATCAGCGTAATTCCCCCCGCCGAAAAGTCGAGCGATGCGTGATTTTTATAGCAAAGCTGCTTGGACGCTCGCCGTGTTGGGACATACTGGTCCCCTCGATGGCTTGGCCGCATCCGGGGGCAATTGCCTGCCCGCTCGGGTCGTGCTGAGGAAAGGAGACTTATGTCACGATGGTTGAAGCTCTCGTTGCTCGCTCTTGGTGCCAGTGCTCTCTTGGCCGCGTGCGGGGATGACGGTGAGTCGTCCGCTGGCTCCGGCAGCGGCGCGAGCACGTCGGCCGCGAGCGGCTCGGGCGGCGGCGACGCCTCGACGAGCACCTCTGCGTCCGGAAGCGGCGGCGGTGACGGCGGAAGCGGTGACGGCGGAAGCGGTGGCGGCGGAAGCGGCGACGGCGGGAGCGGCGGCGGCGATGGCGGGAGTGGCGGCGGCGAGTCCCTGCGGGCCGAGGCGGAGCTCCAGGCGTTGAACTCGAGCGGTCTGACCGGGACTGCGACGTTCACGCAGGCCGGAGAGGAGGTGACGCTCACCATCACGGTGTCCGGCTGCCCTGCCGGCGAGCACTCCGCTCACATCCACCAGAACAAGAGTTGCGAGAACAACGGTGACGCTGCGGGCGCCCACTGGATCCCCAACGGCGAAGGGCTCGGCAGCTTCGAGTGCGATGAGGCGGGCCAGGGCACGCATATGGTCAAGCGCGGGACCGATATTTGGACCGTCGGTGGCGACGAGGCCACCGACGTGACGAAGTACGCGATCGTGGTGCACGCCGCGGCAGACCCGCAAGCCGGCGGCCGCATCGCCTGCGGGCTCATCGAGGTGGAGTAACCCTCCGCGCAGCGCGTCCGTCCGGGCCTCCAGCGGCGCATCCTCCTCCGACCGGCTCGCTCGCTCTGGGCCCGGCCGGCGCGCGGCGTGCGTGCGACAAGCCGCCGGCGACGCTCGGAGTCTCTACTTCGGAGGCATCCGAGATTCTTCGCGGATGATCTCCACGCAGAGACGCACGCAGGGACTGCAGATAGTGTTCCGGCCGGCCCCTAACAGCGCGGGCACGTCGACCAGCGAACGCTTGCAGAACGAGCACGCACGATGGGGATCCCGATAGCTGAGCCCAGTCCGCGTCGTGCTCGGCTCGCCGTTCTTCCAGAATCGCCACCAAGGGCGCCATCCGAGGACGTTACGGCGGCGAAGGCGGCGGGCACAGTCCTGAACGCAAGCGCTGCAAATGCTCACATCAGCGGTGGCGATGAGGCGCTCGAGAACGGCCAACCCGCGTCGACAAAACGAACACTGAGAACGCGCATCAGCGACTTCGTCGCTGGCCACCACTCTATCCGGCAGGTCAATCCAGATGCCCGACATCGCGCCTCGTACCGCCGTCGTTGGTCCGCCTGATGCGCCGCCCGTTCGTCGCAGCCACGCCGGCGGATTTACCCGCACGTAGGCGACCATACAGCGTTCTGCGGCTTCTGTCAGGCCGACCTTCGCGTCTGCCGCGCGCGGTCGAGGCTGGTCGGGCCAGCGAAGCCGGGCACCCAACCAGGGCCGGGTCGCTCACGGCATGATGGCGCACGAGATCGCCACAGCGCTCACGCTCCGCAGCCGCGCGCATCTCCCCATCGCTGGCGAGTCGCGTCGTGCTCATTCCCCAGCCGACTGGACCTCTCACGCGGCCGACAACGATTTCCACACGACTGGCTCCCGCTGCCGGTAAGCACTTGTTTTCCCTGCTGCATTACGTGCGCAGCGCCACTCTCGCAGCGCAAATCGCGGCGCTCCGATTCGCCCCTTCGCGCCGGGATCTGGCGGCGTTGCCCCGCGATGCCTGGGAGAAGAGCGTCGCCGTGCCGCTGCTGTTACACTTCGGGCTCGACCAACAGGAGCCCACGGCCGACGAGGAGGACGAAGTGAGCGCAGAGATCCGGGCGTGGTTCGAGGAGTACAAGCAGCAGCTCCGGAACGAGGGGCGCAACGAGGGGCGCGCCGAGGAGGCGGCGCGTGCCGTGCTGACCGCGCTCCGGGTCCGCGGCATCGCCGTGCCTGACACCGCGCGTGAGCGCATCCTGGCCGAGAAGGATCCGGAGACGCTGGAGCGGTGGCACGAGCGGGCGATCGTCGCCGCGTCGCTCGCCGAGGTGCTCGACGAGCTGAGCTGAGCAATGCTGGGCAACGGCGCGCTGCCCAGCACGTGGGCGTCGTAACGACCTCGCGTCGTTCTCGAGACCGTCAGCGGTGTGCTCCAGTCGAGGCCCCACCCCGACGAGGCAGAGAACCGGGTTGTCGGCGATGCACCCGCGGGGCCGCGGTACACAGAGCTCGGCAGATCCGCTGCCGCGACGCTTCACGGCCACTCTGGACGGTCATCGCCAGATCGTCGTAGTCGAACATGAAGGCGGGAAGGCAGGGAGAACACGCTCCCAGGGTCTTCGCGCCTCCGTGTCCTCGCTCCTTCCGCGCCACGATCGTGCTCGCAGCGCCGGTCTCGGCCAGCCTGTGAGAACGATGCGCGCATGCTCCACAGCAACGCCGCTCGACACGCTCTCTGCCTGCTCGCGTCCTTCGCCGCCTCCGCGCTCCTCGCCGGGTGCGGCGACCACGAGGCCTTGCCGCCGCACCAAGGCGATCCGGCCTGCGCCGGCTGGGGCGACGAGGCGCCCGCCGACGGCCTGCTCGAAGTGCCCCGCCCGACCGGCCCGCACCCGGTCGGCACGCAGATCCGCGCCCTCACCGACAGCGCGCGGGGTGAAGAGGCGACGGAAGACCCCGACGACCGCCGGGAGCTCGTGGTGCAGCTCTTCTACCCGGCCGATCCTTGCGGCACAGGGCAGCTCGCGCCGTACCTGACGCCGGAGGAAGGCGACAGCCGCCGCTCGAGCGGCGGACTGCCGCTCGAGGACGGCTTCGAGGCGAGCATCGTCACGCACGCGCGCGTGGGCGTGCCGCTCGCCGACGACGGCGCGCCCTACCCGGTGCTCCTCTTCTCGCACGGGTTCGGGATGCTCCGCGCCGACTACACGAGCCTCGTCGAGGAGCTGGCGAGCCACGGCTTCGTGGTCGCCTCCATCAGCCACACCTACGACACCGAGCTCACCGTGTTCCCCGACGGCCGCGCCGTGCCCTTCGGCTCGGTCGTCCAGACGCCGGCGATGGACGCGCCGCCGGAGGAGATCGAGGCCTTCTCTCAGGCGATGAACGAGCACATCACGGTCTGGGTCGACGACGCGCGCTTCGTGCTCGACCAGCTCACGGCCGCCGCGCAGGACGACCCGGACGGCCTGCTCACCGGCCGGCTCGACCTCGAGCGGGTCGGCGTGCTCGGCCACTCCTACGGCGGCGCGATGGCCGCCGAGGCGTGCGCCCGCGACGACCGCTTCGACGCCGGCCTCGACATCGACGGCAGCCTCTTCGGGCCGCAGAACGGCGCCGGCGGCAGGAGCCTCGCGCAGCCGTTCTTCCTCCTGCTCGCGGCGGCGCACCCCGAC
This sequence comes from Sorangium sp. So ce375, assembly GCF_051473855.1. Taxonomy (NCBI): domain Bacteria; kingdom Pseudomonadati; phylum Myxococcota; order Polyangiales; family Polyangiaceae; genus Sorangium; species Sorangium sp. So ce375. The sequence continues at coordinate 197,106 of NZ_CP150335.1, read as the reverse complement.
GACGCGAGCATCGACGAGACCTACGGCGCGCTGGCGGGGCAAGCGTACCGGGCGCGGGTCGAAGACACCGCGCACCTCTCGTTCTCGGACCTGCCCGTCGTCGTCGAGCACTTCTTCGGCAAGGACGCCGCTCCGGATCTGTTCGGCACGCTCGATCCGGCCCGCGCTGTCGCGATCACGAACGCGTACACGCTCGCCTTCGTCAAGGCGCACGTGGGCGGCGAAGCGGCGCCCCTGCTCGACGGGCCCTCGCCGGACTACCCGGAGGTGACCTTCGAGAAGAGGCCCTGACGCCGGGCGAGCCCCCCGAGCCCGCCCGCCCGAGCGCCGCGCCCGTCCGCCGTCCCGCGCTCCTCGCCTCGACGCTCTGGCACGTGCTGGAACGTTGAAGATGTCACCCCCCCATGTCCGCGGTACACCCACGTCGTGGGCGCTGTAGAGTCGCTCTCCGGAGATCACCGCCGTCCTCAACCGCCTGGAGAGGTTCATGCTGACGAAGCTCAACGAACGTGAAGCCGTCGCGTCGTGCGAGCGCTGCTGGGAGCAGGAGATCGTCCCCGCGCTGCACGACTACATCCGCATCCCCAACAAGTCGCCCGCCTTCGACCCCGCCTGGCGCGAGAACGGCCACATGGACAGGGCGGCGTCGCTCATCGCGGCCTGGTGCGAGGCGCAGCCGATCCCCGGGCTCACGGTGGAGGTGGTGCGCATCGGGAGCCGCACGCCGGTGATCCTGATGGAGGTGCCGGGCACGCGCGACGACACGGTGCTGCTCTACGGGCACCTCGACAAGCAGCCCGAGATGACGGGGTGGCGCGAGGGGCTCGGCCCCTGGGAGCCGGTGCGCGAGGGCGACAGGCTCTACGGCCGCGGCGGCGCCGACGACGGCTACTCGGCCTTCGCGTCGCTCGCCGCGCTGCGCCTGCTGCACGAGCAGGGGATCCCGCACGCTCGCTGCGTGGTGCTCATCGAGGGCTGCGAGGAGAGCGGCAGCCCGGACCTGCCGGCCTACATCGACGCGCTCGCGGAGCGCATCGGCAAGCCGAGCCTCGTCGTGTGCCTCGACTCGGGCTGCGGCAACTACGACCAGCTCTGGACCACGACGTCGCTCCGCGGGCTGCTCCAGGGCACGCTCGAGGTGAACATCCTGCGCGAGGGCGTCCACTCGGGCGTGGGCAGCGGCGTGGTGCCGTCGAGCTTCCGGATCCTGCGGCAGCTCCTGTCGCGCATCGAGGACGAGCGGACCGGGCGCGTCCTCGTCGACGCGCTGCACGTGAAGATCCCGGAGGAGCGCGTCGCGCAGGCGCGGGCCGCGGCCGAGACGCTGGGCGCGTCGGTCGTGTGCGAGCTGCCCTGGGTGCAGGGCGCGTGCCCGGTGACGGGCGACACGGCGGAGCTCCTCCTGAACCGCACCTGGCGCCCCGCGCTCTCCGTGACGGGCGCCGACGGCCTGCCGCCCATCGCCAGCGCGGGCAACGTGCTGCGCCCGTTCACGAGGGCGAAGCTCTCGATGCGCCTCCCGCCGCGCCTCGACCCGAGGAAGGCGGCGGCCGCCCTGAAGGAGGCGCTGGAGAAAGACCCGCCGTACGGCGCGGAGGTCCGCTTCCACGTGAGCGAACCGTCGGCCGGATGGGACGCGCCGGCGACGGCGCCCTGGCTCGAGGCGGCGGTGCGCAAGGCGTCGAAGGCCTACTTCGGCCGGCAGGCGATGGGGATCGGCGAGGGCGGGACGATCCCGTTCATGGCGATGCTGGGAGAAAAGTTCCCGGAGGCGCAGTTCCTCATCACCGGCGTGCTCGGGCCGCAATCGAACGCGCACGGCCCGAACGAGTTCCTGCACCTCGGCATGGGGAAGAAGCTGACCTGCTGCGTGGCGAGCGTGATCGCGGACCACGCGGCGCGGGCGCGCTGAGGAGCGCAGGGCGCGGGAGCCGGCGCGCCGCCGCGCCGACGGTTGACACGCGGCCGGGATCGCCGTGTGCTGGGCGCCGAGGAGAACATCGTGATGGCACAATTTCGATTCGCCGCGCTCTGCCTCGCTGCGCTCTGCGCGGGAGGCTGCGGTTCGAGCGACGAGCCGGGGGACACGGGTACGCCGGGCACGGGCGGCACGGGCGCAACCACCACGTCCCAGAGCTCCAGCGGCGCAGGCGGCGCCGACCAAGGGGGGACGGGCGGCGCAGGCGGCGGCGACCAAGGGGGGACGGGCGGCGGGACCGCGACGACGACCGTCGTGGTGAACGAGATCTCGGCCAAGGGCGCCGACTGGATCGAGCTCGGCAACACGGGCACGGGGCCGGCCGACCTCGGCGGGCTCGGCCTGTGCGACTCCGACGAGAACGGGGCGTGCAACACGGCCGACGCGCTCAGGTTCCCCGAGGGCACGCAGCTCGCCCCGGGCGCCTACCTGCTCATCCTCGGCGACCAGGTGCCCGAGGACGGCCCTGGGCCCCACACCGCGTGCCTGCCGGACGGCGGCCCGAGCAGCTGTTTCTATGCGACGTGGAAGGTGAGCGCCTCCAGGGGCGAGACCGTCTACCTCATCTCCGAGAGCGACAAGGTGCTCGCCAAGCTCGAGTACCCGACCGAGGCGGCAGCAGATGGGCAGACGTGGGGCAGGCTGCCCGATCTGACCGGCGAGGGCGCCGCCACGGCGCCGACCCCCGGGGCGGCGAACACGCCGCCCTAGCGCCCCCGGCGGAGCCACGGCCTCCTGGCGCCCCGGCGGAGCCACGGTCCCCTGGCGCCCCGGCGAAGCCTCGTCCCTTCCCCCTCCCCCGTCGGCCGCCGGCGCCGATCCCGACCTGCCGAGCGGCCGTGCCGAGCAGACCGATGCGTGCGAAAACGTCATCGAACCGCGATGCTCATGTCACCGACGCCTGCGATCGAGATCCTCCGCGCCCCGCAGCTACCACCACGCCGCCTCCGGACGCCTCGTCCGGGTGGCGGGCCTGCACCGGGCGCCTCGGCGCGGCGCTGGGCGGCGCCGGCGCTCGCGCTCTCGCTGCTCCTGCCGGCTTGCGGGGCCTCGGATCCGCCGGAGGTGCGGGAGTCGGGCTGCCCTCGTTGCGCCGGGATCACGCGGGCCGGCGCGCTCCCGCAGGGCGACATCGACGAGTGCTCCGGCGTCGTCGCCAGCGGGCTGCACCCGGACGTGCTCTATGTTCACAACGACCACGGCGACGACCCCAGGTTCTTCGCGATCGGGCTCAACGGCGCGCTGCGGGCCGAGGTGAACGTGGCCGGCGCGGCCGCGCTCGACTGGGAGGACATCGCGCGCGGTCCCTGCCGTACGGGCGGGGGTAGCTGCCTGTTCCTCGCGGACATCGGCGACAACGACGGCGAGCGCGACAGCTACACGATCTACGGCGTGCCGGAGCCGGAGACGCTCGAAGGAGGGCCGCTCGCCTCGACCGCCGAGGTGTTCGTGCTCTCGTACCCCGACGGAGACCACGACGCGGAGACGCTGCTCGTTCACCCCACCACCGGAGCGCTCACCCTCGTGACGAAGGTCAACAAGGGCACCTCGGGCGTCTACGAGCTGCCAGCGCTGCCCGCCGCGGGCGCGCCGGCGACGCTCGTCCGAGCGGGATCCATCGAGCCGCCCGCCGGAAGCGCGCGCTTCACCGGCGGCGACGTCCACCCGGACGGCACGGGCGTCCTGCTGCGCACGTCCTCACACGTGCTCTACTACCCAATGACACTGGATCAGACGGTGGCGCAGGCGCTGGCCGAACCGCCCTGCGTGCTGCCGTCGCCCGACGAGGAGCAGGCCGAGGCGATCGCGTGGGTGCCCGGCGGATGGGACTACGTGACGATCGGCGAAGGGGAAGAGGCGCCTATCCACCGCGTGTCCTGCCAGGCGCCCTGAACGGCGCCCGACGTCCCACAGCCGCGCTGGTCGGTGTTCACGTGTGGTCAAAGCGCTTCGGAGGGGCCGTGTTCGAGGTGGTCGCCGGCCCGATGAGGACACGGCTTCTCGGTGAACGAGGCTTTCTGTATCCTCATCCTCCTCCCGCCACCGAGACCGCAAGGAAGACTGCCATGTCGCACCATGGGAAGGCTGCAGCCGCGCTGCTCGCCATCGCGCTACTCGAAGCCGGCTGTGCAGCCCCCGAGCAGGACGCCTCCTCCGGCGCGACGGGCGGCGGATCCACCTCGGTCGGCTCCGCGTCCGGCTCGACCGGCGGAGTTTCATCGAGCGAAGCCAGCAGCTCGTCGACAGGCCAGCCGCCCGGCGATCCGGTCGAGGCCGGCTGCCGCACCCCCGGAGATGGGAAGTCCACCCTGACCTTCGTCAACAAGTGCGACAAGCCGCTCCAGTTCATGGGGAGCCTCATCGACGGTGGGGAGCTCGGCCCGGGGCAGTTCGCGTGCCGCGACGTGGGCACCAGCGAGGAGCCGCTGTCGTCGCTGCGCTACTGGGCATATGCCGGGTCGGACCCCGGCGGGGGCCGATACACGCTGGCCGAGATGACCCTCAACACCGATTTCAACGACTTCGATTGGTACAACATCAGCCACGTGGACGCGCACAACCTCCCCCTGGCGATCGTGCCCATCGACATGCCGGACTGCCGGACGCTGTCGTGCCCGACGAGCCTGCTCGCGCAGTGCCCGGAGGAGGGCCGCTACAAGGACGAGAGCGGCGCGACGATCTCCTGCGTGAGCCCTGCTCGGGACGATGCCACGAACCCCGTGGCCGCGTACTTCGAGGAGCAGTGCAAGGACGCGTATTCGTGGTCCGGGGATGACCAGGAGTCGATGGCCGCCTGCGCCGGGGAAGACTACGACATCGTGTTTTGCCCCTGATCTGCGCGCTCACATCCCGGCTGCACCCGCGCCACCACGCAGGCGCTGGGCGACGTGCGGCGAACCCCTCTCGAGGCGCTCACGCGCCCTGTTCAGCGCGCAGCGTCGGCACCCCGCCGCCCTCGACCCACGCGACGTGCACCCCGTGCAGGCCCGCAGCCCAGGGAGCCGCGAGCTTCTCGAGGGCCGCGGCCACAGGCGGGCTCTTGCCCAGCCCGATGGCATGGCGGGCGAGGCGCGGGCCCCTGTCGAATGCATGAGGCCAGGCCCGCAGATCCCCGATCCCGGCGCGCTCGAAGGACGAGAGCAGCGCGCGGATCCGGCCGCGCACCCAGCCCAGGCCGGAAGCCACGCCCTCGGGTTCGGGCGCCTCGACGGTGATCACGGCCCAGGCGGCGTGGCGCCGGTGCAGCGGCGGGGGCGCGAGCAGATCGGGCAGCGGATCGCGGCCGGCGGCCAGGGCCGACTCCACGGCTTCCCAGGCGGAGTACAGCTCGTCGGACAGCGTCGCGAGGGCGGCGGCGCCGACGGTATCGCTGCACGAGCGCACGGGCGCCGTCGGCGTCGCGATGCGCACGGGATCCCCGGGCGTGCCGACCGCCGGAGCCGAAGGATCCAGCGCGATAGGCCGGCGAAAATCCCAGGCTGCCCAGGCGCCGAAGAAGCGGGACAGCAGGGGCCCGGGCTCCAGGTCCGGGGCGTCGCAGACGACCCGCGCGGCCAGGACGAGCCATGCGATGCCCGGCAGACCGCCGAACGGCGCAGCGTCGATGCCCTTTGCGCGAGCCCATGCCTTGACGGCGCGGGCCAGCGCCAGGAACGCCTCGCGGCGCCGAGGAGCGGCGGAGGGAGCGGACGCCGCATCGACAGCCTCGAGCAGCGCGTCGGCGTCGGTGACGGCGCTCAGGGCCACCGCGGCGGCCTCGCCCAGCTCGAGGCGCCGCGCGACGGCGTGCTCGGGTCGCACCGCGCCCGCGTCGACGAGCGTCAGGTCCGCGTCCAGGCCAACCGCGCAGAGCTCGAGGCACGGCACGCGGATCGCCTGCACGCGCCGCACGGTCGACGCCTCGGGCAGGGCCGAGCGCACCTGGACCTCGACGGCGTCGAGATCGATGGGCCCCGGCAGGGCGGCGACGAGGTCGAGGTCCGCGCCGGGCAGCGCGCAGCCGAGCCGCCGCGAGCCCGTGACGTGGAGCGCGCCCCCGGGCAGGGCCGCCTTCAGCCGGGCCACGAGCGCTGACGCGCGGTCGGGCTTCGGAGCGCGGGGGGACGCGGCCGGCGCGGGCTCGGCCGCCCAGCGCACCGAGCCGCTGCCCAGCGCGACCGAGGCCCGCACCTGCATCGGCTCGGCGCCGCGCCGCGACAGCAGGACCAGCTCGCCGACCGCGGCCTCGCGGCGGCCGAGCTGCGCGGCCCAGCCGGGCTGCACGCGCGCCGGGTCGTCCACGCGGCCCAGGGTCAGGTGGGGCGTATAGCCCTCGGCGCGCCCCACGCACCGCGGAAAGCGGCGCGCCAGCGCCTGGTGCAGCCGCGCCCACGGATCCTTGCCGCCCGCGGCCGGGTCGAGCCAGACGGTGGCGTCCGCGCCGTGCCGGAACGAGCGCGTCCCCTCCAGCACCGCGGGGAACGGGCCGACCTCGCGCGCGGCGGCCGACAGGAGCGGGAGGGCCGCCTCGAAGCTCGACTCGGGCACGAAGCCGAACAGGAGGTTCACGTGCGGCGGCCAGCGGTCGATCTGCGGGTCGTGGAGCGCGCGGATGGCCTGGATCTCGGGCCAGAGCGGCTCGGGCGGTACCCACGCGAGGGCCGTGCGCGCGGTCGTCGCCACGTCGAGGACCTCGCCCGGCGCCTCGCCGACGGAGAGCTCGACACGGACGCCGTAATGGTCGGACAGGAACAGGCCATCCGGCGGAAGCGGCGTCGTCCCTTCCAGATCGGCGGTGATCGGGCGCAGCGCCGCCCCGCGAAACATCACACGATCCAGCCGGGAGGCGCGGCCGGTCAGCGACGAGACGGCGGCCAGCGGGTTGACGGTGGGATCGAACGTGGGCGCCTCGTCCCCGGCGCCGCGGGCCTCCAGCCAGGCGTCCACGAGGCCGAGCTTCGACGCGGGACCCGGCCCGCCGTCATTGAGGTCGCCCAGCAGCATCAGATCGCCCTCGACGGCGGAGAGGCCCACGGCGAGGTCTTCCAGCTCGGCCGCGCGTTTGCGTGCCCCCTCCTCCGCGTGATCGCTCGTGAGGTGCGTGGTCACCACGACGAGCGGCTCTCCCGCGAGCGCCAGCGTCATCGCGACGGCGGCCTTGTACTTCCCCAGGGCGTGCCACCCCACCTCGATCACCGGCAGCCGGCTCAGGAGCAGCAGGTGGCAGGTCTCGACGTCGCGCCCGCGCGGCCCGTCGCTGACGGTGTAGCCGGCGCGGACCCAGCCGGCGCCGAGCAGGAGATCGAGCAGCGGCAGCTCGACCTCCTGCAGCGCGATCACGTCGGCGTCGGCGCGGCCGAGCGCCTCGACGAGCAGCGGCCGGCGCCGCGCGGTGTGGATGCGCTCGGCGTCGTGGCGGTCCCAGAGCGTGTTCCACGAGAGGACGCGCAGCCGCGCGCTCGCCCCCGGCGTGAACTGGGGCGCCGCGGCCTCGGCCGGCGCCCAGCGGCCCTCCGTCGCGTCCCAGCGCATGGCCGCGCGCGCCGTGAAGAACGGCGGCCGCAGCCGCTGCGGCGCGCGCACCCGGCCGGCCTGCGTCGTGTCGAGGGAGTCGAGGCCCGTCTGACGATCCCAGACCCGCTCGCCCTCGGCCTCGATGTACACGACCCGATGCCAGGGCAGGTCGCCCCCCGGCACGAAGGCCGGCAGCGGGACGCGCTTGGGCTCCGCCGCGTGCACGTCGATGCCCATCACGAAGCGTGCGGGATCGAGGCGCGCATCCCAGCGGATGCGGTGGTAGATCTCCTCGCTCGTACGCATCGCGATCTTTTAGGTCTCCTTCACGCGAATCGTCCAGTGTAGCGGCCAACGGAAGCCTCCGGCCAGAGGTTCATCTCTCCGGGGAGGCTCTCGACAGCCTCCGGCCAGAGACTCGTCTCTCCGGAGAGGCTGTCGACAGCCTCCGGCTAGAGTTTCATCTCTCCGGGGAGGCTCTCGACAGCCTCCGGCCAGAGGTTCATCTCTCCGGGGAGGCTCTCGACAGCCTCCGGCCAGAGATTCATCTCTCCGGGGAGGCTCTCGACAGCCTCCGGCCAGAGATTCATCGGTGGTGGCCGGATCCGACCACTGGGCTGGGCTGGTTGAATTTGGCGGCGCCGCGGGGCGCCGGCGGGTCAAGGCACCGCGTGGCCGTCGACCCTGAGCTGGAACAGGAAGTACGGCGGGATGCACGCCCCCTCGCCCGAGCTCGTCCTGGCGCACACGTAGTCCTCGCGGCAGGGCGCCTCGCCCGAGCAGCGGCGCAGGCCCGCGGGCGTGACGTGGCGGCTCAGGCACTCAGTGAACACCGTCCCGCGGGCGAGGCAGCGGTTGAACGGGTCGAGCACGGCGATGGCGCCGCAGACGCCCTCCTCCGGGAGCCCGACGCAGCTGCCGGTGCACATGCCGCCGGGGAACCCGACAGGGCTCGTGTTGCACACCGCCGCGAGCGGGCACGCCCCCTCCTGCGGCGGCGAGGCGCGGTCGCGGTGCGGGTCGGCGTGGGCGACGACGGCGCCGACCTGGCACGGATCGCCGACCTCCGGAGTCGCCGGCAGACAGACACCGACGGTCGCGCGGTCCTCCAGGGGCGCATCGTACGCGGAGCACACGAGCCCTTCCCCGCAGCCCCAGTCCGCGAAGCTCGGGTCGCCCAGCCCGCAGCGCGCGCCGTACCCGCCGCGCGTGCCGTCGCCTCGCTCGGGATACGGCACCTCGTAGTCCGGGGCGGCGCCTCGAGCGATGGCCTCGACCACCGCCCGCCGGCGCGGGAGATCGCCCGCGAGGTGCGCGGACTCGACGGTGAACAGCGCGTCGTGGACGCGACCGGGGGGCTCCTGCCCGAGCAGGTGGAAGCCGGCGACGGACCCGCTCTGGTGGCACCCGGGGCAGGTCATCTGGTCGAGCCGCCGGAGCAACCCCTCGGGCGAGCGGACGCGCGAGAGACGGCCGAAGTCGAGGCCGGCGAAGTCGCGGGGCTCGAACAGGACGCGGAAGGGGCGGTTGGCGCGGCGCGCGAGCCCGTGAGGCGTCGCCGACAGCGCTTTCGTGGCGAGGAACTCCTCGGGCAGGAGCGCGGTCCCGTTGTCGAGGCGCGCCAGGTTCTCGGGGGCCGACAGCCAGGCGCGCAGCCGCTCGCGCTGCGCCCGGTCGCGCGAGAGCCGGGCGACGTCGGGGGTGTTCTCGAGGGCGAGGGGCGCGTAGCGCCCGGCGCGGGCGTCCCAGCGGAAAGCGCGGAGCACGTACTCCGCGTGCCCGCCGAGGTCCGGACGCACGGTGGACGGCCAGCGGACGCTCTGCAGGTTCACAACGAGCCGGGCGAGGTTCGCGCGATCGGTGGCGGGGCGAGCGAGCGGCCCGTCGCTCGAGGTGAGCCAGCGGGCGAGCGCCGGCCCGGAGAGCTCCGCCGCGCGCGACCAGGCCTGCGCGAGGCGGCGGCACGAGAGCGCGTCGCCGGCGGGCGCGAGCAGCTCGAACGACGCGGTCATCGGGAGGCGCGAGGTGGCCGCGGGGGCAGGCATTGCGGCGGGGGCGCCCGCAGCGCCGCCCGCGGTCTTCGCGGCGTAGGCCAGCCGGTACACGAGGCGGGTCTCGCCACAGGCGGAGGCGTGGAACGGGCGGCGATCCATCCGGTTCACCACGCCGATGAGCTCGAAGCGGGCGCCCTCTGCCGAGAGCCACCGCTCGTCGAAGAGGCGGTGCGCGTGGCGCGCGATGGTCGTCCCGCTCCTCGGATCGGCGCGCTGGACCTGCCGCAGGTCGTCGGCGAGCACGCGCGCGATCGAGGCGAGCTCGGCGGTGCGGGAGAGCGCGGAGAGCGCGGCCGGCGCGCGCGGCGCACCCGTGAGCACCGAGCCGAAGTCGAGGCCCGCGGCCTCGAGCTCGGCGAGAACGGCAGGGTCCGTGAGGAGCAGGAGAGGCCGCGCTTGCGGCGGGGTTCCCTGCGGCGCGGCGGCGGGCTGCGGCCCTCCCGCGACGAAGCCGCCGGAAGCGGCCGGAGAGGGCGGCGCGGCGGACGGCTGCCCCTCTGCCCTCCGGACATCCTGGCGCGCCGCGGAGGGCCCCTCGGATGGCCACCGCGAGCACCCGGCGATGCCGGCGCTGGCCGCCAGCGCGGCGAGGGCGAGGGCGTGATGGCGGCGGCGGGGGCGCACGCTGCCAGGCTACACCGGCGCGCGCCGCGACGGATTCGAGGCGATCTCGACGAAGCGAGCAAACCGAGCCGCGTCGCGGTCGACGTACACACACGACGCGTGGATACTGTCTCCCATGCAGCGCGCCGCGCTCTCGCGCCGGCTCCGCCACGTTCGCGCGCCTTCCCCGCTCCACTTCCCGGAAGCGGCCTTCGTGCCGGAGACCAAGCGCCACCTGGAGCTCAGGACCCTGCTCTATGTCGTGCTCAAGACCTTCGCGGATCACGCGTCGATCGGATCCGGCCAGTTCGTCTACTGGTCCGCGTCGGATCCGAGCCGGTGTCTGGCGCCGGACGCCTTTGTCCGGCTCGGCACCCCTGACACGCCGTTCGGCTCCTGGAAGACGTGGGAGCGTGGTGCCCCTGAGCTCGCCGTCGAGATCGTGAGCGAGCACGACTCGGATCCACGCACGTGGGCCGACAAGCTCCGCAAGTACCACGAGCTCGGCGTGCTGGAGCTCGTCGCGTTCGATCCTGAAGCCGCGCCAGGAGAGCGGCTGCGGGTCTGGGATCGCATCGACGACGATCTGATCGAGCGCGTCGTCGAAGGGGAACGCAGCCCGTGCACCGTGCTCAATCTGCACTGGGTCATCGTCCCTGCCGCAGGCCAGCCGGCGGCGCTTCGTCTCGCCCGCACCCCCGACGGGGCGGAGCTCGTCCCGACCCCTGAGGAGGCGGAGCGACGCCGCGCCGAGGCCGAGCAGGCCGCCCGCGCGACGGCGGAGCGGCGCATCGCCGAGCTCGAGGCCGAGCTGCGCCGACGAGGCGGCTAGCCCCGTCGGCATCCACCGGGTCAACTTCACCATCTCCGACGAGGCCAACAAGATCCTCGACGCGCTCGCGGCAGAGGACGCCTTGGACCGCCGCCCAACCGCTCTGCCACGCTTGAGCGGCTAGGTCATCGGGCGCGCGCAGGCGCGGATCGCGCCTCGATCCAGCGGCGGAACAGGCGGGCCTCGCCCGGGGGGAAAAAGGCGGTGGGCGGCACCTCGGCGTGGTAGCGCCGGAACGCGGCGCTGAACTCCGCAGGATCGCGGTCGAACCACGCCTCGGCCTCGGGCGAGCCGCGCAGGAGCCGCTCGAAGCGGAGCCGCGCCACGAGCAGCGCCGATAGCCGCACGCCGTCCTCGTCCGCGCCGAGCAGCGCACGCCGGAGCGCGGGCGGCAGCGCCGGATCCTCGGCCGCGGCGCGCAGCGCGGCCACGGGATCCTCGGCGGTCATCGCGCGGGCCACGAGCGCTTCGTACCGCGCGTGCGCCCGGGCCCCGGTCAGCCGCGCCGGCCGCGCCGGCGAGCGCTCCCCTGCGCCGCCGCGCATCGCGCGCCCGCCGCCCCGGGCCGCGCGCGTCATCCGCGCCTCCCGCGCCGGCCGAGCGCACGCCGGGCGCGGCGGAGCTCCTCCCGCACGGCGGCCGCGTCGTCCGCGCCGTGCACCGTGCCCTCCATGCGCTCCAGGGTCACCCCGCGCAGGTTCGGACAGCGCGGCGCGACCTCGTTCAGGAGGCGCCACACCGGCTCCGGCACGGCGTCGTCGTGGCCGTCGAGCCGCAGCACCCGGCCGGAAGGCAGCCACCCCGGATCGCTCGGGCCGCCGCCGGAGAGGTGGATCTCGATCACCCGCGTGAGATCGAGCCGGGCCACGTACTCCGCCGGATCGAAGCCGAAGTTCTCCGCCATGGTGTACACGTTGTGCAGGTCGAGCAGCAGGTGCGTCCGCGGCGCCCTCAGGATGCGACCGAGGAAGCGCGGCTCATCGAGCGGGTCGCCGAGCACGAAGTAGCTGACGCTGTTCTCGACGCCGACGTCCTCCACGACGGCCTGCATCGCCCGGAGCGCGCGGCGGGCGACCGCGGCGCTGTGCGCGCTCATGGGCACCGGGAGCGGCAGCCCGACCGAAAGCCCGGCGGGCGCGCTGATCCCGAGGTGATCTGTGTACCAGCGGAAGCGAAAGATCGCGTTGTCGCGCCGGAGGGCCGCGAGCCAGCGGGCGCGCCGGCCCGCGTCCGCAGCGGACGCGCCGCCGAGCGACAAGCCGACGCCGTGGGCGACGAACGGCCGATCCGACCGGCGCGCGAGCTCGGCGAAGCGGCGGTGAAAGCCGTTCTCCTGGAGATCGGCCTCGGCGGCGTCCGGCACGCGCCAGAGCGTCTCGGGCGCCACCTCGTAGTAGTCGGCGTCGCGCAGGATCACCTCGGCGAGCAGGTCGAGGAACGCCGCGTCGGGCTGGAGCGTGAGGCCGACCGGGATCAACGCGTGGATGCCCCGCGTCCGTCGACCGAGAAGAAGTACAGGAAGCGCCTGGATTTGGCGGGCACGTGCCCCATGCCGCAGGCCATGGCCCCGCTGTTCTCGGCCCCCTCGACGTCGATCCCGCACCCGCTGGCGAGCGCCCAGTGTGCGCCCGCCGGCGGCGCCTTCACGAGCCGCGCGCGCACGCTCGCGGCCCGGGCCTCCACGTTGCGCGCTTCGGCGCCAAGGCCCCTCCGGAGCAGCGCCCCGAGCGCGCCGATCCGCTGCGCGGCGATCGCGTCGTCGTGCTTCAGCTGCTCCTCCCGGCTCCCGGTCGCGACGCGGCGCATGCCGTCGTAGCTCGGGAGCGCGACGTCGAGCTGCGTCGCGGCGACGGGCACCTTGTCGGTCCTGACCACCACCATGAGCGGCTCCCCGTTGCCGGCGCCGGGCACGAGCTTCTTCAGATCGGCCATGGTCGCGCAGACGACCTCGACGCCCGCGAGCGGGGCGAGATCCACGTCCGCGCCGAAGTTGAGCAGCTCGCCGAACACATGCCCGCGATCCCACTTGGCGCTCTCGTCGGCGGGGATGACGAAGACGAGCAGCGCCCTGCTCGCCTGCCGGGCGCGGCGGAACGCGGCCGAGACCTGGGCCACCGACCCCGAGACGGCCGCGGGCCTCCCCTGCGCGTCGCACGCGGCGCCGTCGCCGAACGCGTCGCGGATGAACGCGGGCCACGCGGTGGCCGCGAGCCCTGCTGCAGTCGCTCCGAGCAATTGCCTGCGCTTCATGGTCACTCCTCGCCGCCGTTCCCGAGCAGCTCGCTCTCCGACTCGCCGCGCCCCGACGGCTCGGGCGTGAGCGGCGCGAAGGCCGCCAAGCCCGGCTGGAGCAGCCTATCCCGATCCCGACCCAGCACGATCGGCGCCGCCCCGGCCGATCGCAGCACCACGCGATCGCCCGCGGCCGAGTATTCGCCGGTCGCGAGCACCTCTCCGGTGCAGCGGTCCTCGAGCGTGAAGCCGCCGGAGGCGTCCAGGAGGAGCGTCCGCAGCCCCGCGGCGTAGAGGCCGACCAGCTCCGCCTCCGCGCTGCCAGGCCCCAGCGCGCCGCCTCTGGCGGCCGCGGGCACGGCGGCGAGCGCGTCGAGGGCGTCCTGCGCCGCCGAGGGCGTGAACGCGGCGCGATCGTCCGGATCGCGCTGCACGACGGGCAGGGCCTCGAACACCCCCTCGGGCGGATCGAGGAAGGAGCCCCGCTCGATCAGGTCCGGCGCCGTGAGCGTCCACATGCCGTCGCGGCGCGCGGAGATCTCGCCGCCGACGAGCGCCGCGAGCTCCGCCGCGGCCGCTTCGCTCGCGTGCAGCGTCAGGCGGTCGTCCCGCGCCTCCTCCCCGAGCGCGAGCCAGCGGACCTCGCCCTCCGCGCCGCGCACGTGCGCGAGCATGCCCGCGCGCAGCGCGATCGGCTCCGCGCGCTCCGGGCCGCGCAGCAAGGCAGGCTCCTCCACGTCGAGGGCGACCGGCAGGATCGGCGCGCCTTGCCAGCCGTCGCTCGACACGGTCCAGCGAGCGCGCGCCGCGGGATCGAGCAGCACGTACGCGGTCGCGTCCGGAGCGTCGATCGGCTGGGCACACCCGGCGGAGAGAAGCGCCGGGTACAGAAGGGAGAACGGAAGGAAGAGACCACGACGTCCGGGCATCGGGCGGAACCTCCGGAGAGCTGAGACGCCCCATGGCCGCGAAAGTTTCATCGATCCGAAGGTCGCGCCCCGCCTGCAAGGCGCGCCGCCCGTGAGGCGCCGCGCCCCGGACGGCGCGAGCCTCCGCTTCACCTCCATGCCGGGCGTCGGTATAACCAGGGAGCCATGGGCGCCGACCCGTCAGGCCTGAGGCGGCCCAGACACCCAATCCCCGATTTCGTCGAGCGCGCGCTGGACGAGCGTGGCCTGGTGGACGCTTACAGAGCCCGCCCCGCCTACCAGCAAAACGATTATATCGGGTGGATCACCCGCGCGAAGCGGGAGGAGACCAGGGAAAAGCGCCTCCGCCAGATGCTGGATGAGCTCGAAGCGGGCGGGGTTTACATGAACATGGAGCATCCGGCATCGGCGAAGACATGAGGTCTTCCTGGGAAGGGACGAATCGAGTCCATGTTGGCCTATGTGTTCTGGCACTGGAGACGACCTGAGACCGTCGCGGAGGAGTACGAGCGACGGCAGCGGGCCTTCCATGCGGCGCTCGCCGCAGCGCCCGCGCCAGGCTTTCTCCGGTCGTTCAGCGTCGGGCTCTCCGGGGCGCCGTGGGCTGCCGGCGGAGGCGACGTCTACGAGGACTGGTACCTTGTGCAGGACTTCGGCGCGCTCGGCGCGCTGAACGAGGCCGCGGTCTCAGCCAGCCGCACGGCGCCGCACGACGCGGCGGCCGCGGTCGCCAGCGGCGGGGCCGGTGGTCTGTACCGCCTGCGGGGCGGCGCCGCGCTGAACGCGCCCGGCTACGCCCACTGGTTCGGCAAGCCCGACGGCCTGTCCTACGGTGAGCTCTTCGCCCGGCTCGCGCCCATGCTGGACCAGGGGAGCGCCGGCCTGTGGATGCGCCAGATGGTGCTCGGGCCTGGCCGGGAGTTCTGCTTGCACACGGCGACCCGCGTATCCCTGCCTGCGCCGTTCGATGCGCTCGTCCTGCCGCTCCGGCCAGCCTGGCCGGCGCTCGACGACAGGGGCAGGGCGCCGGCGCCCTGAGGCGCGCGCCCCGCGGCCCCCGCCCGCCGGACACGGTGCTCATGGAGATCGATCTCTCGTTCGTCCCCGGCTTCTCCGCGTCGCTCGCCGGCTGGGAGGCCACGCTGCGCGCGAGCGGCCATGGCGCGGTGAGGTGCCACTGGATCGGGCCTTCGGGCCCCGAGGAGCGGGCCGAGACACGACGCCACGATCTCGTGCTGACCCCACAAGGCTTCGAGAGGCTCAGTCGCGCGCTCCGCGAGCTCCCCGAGCAGCTCCAGCGGTGGACGCTCGACGACGCTCCTGTCCGGCACATCCGGTGCCGCACCGGAGATCACGTCATCGAACGTCGCCGGTCGGTATCCGGCAGGACCGCGACAGGGCCAGAGGCGGAGTTCGATCGCATCTGGCTCGAGCTCTTCTCCCTCGTGCGGCCGGCCCTTGTCGACCTCGGAATGGCAGAGTCGCTCATCGCGCTGGCCCGCTGACACGACCTTTCGGGCCGGCCGGCGCCCGCGTTCCGTGTACAATGCACGTCATGAACCGCTTTCTCCTGATGACCTTGCTAGCTCTGTCCGCGTGTAGCCCCGAGGATCGGGACTTCGCTGCTGGGAGCTCCGGTGCCACGAGCTCGGGGACCTCCGGCGGCGGCGGGAGCGACGTCGTGGCCGCGGCAGGCACCGGGGGCGGCTCTCCCGGCTGCGACGACGGCCAGGCCCTCTGTGCCGGCGCCTGCGTGGACACGACCTCCGATCCGGAACACTGCGGTGCTTGCGACCATTACTGCCTCGGAGCCCCGTGCGTGGCGTCGCGCTGCGAGCCCCTCGTCCTGGCGTCGGGCGGCGTCGAGCCGACGGACATCGCGGTCGACGACACGACCGCGTACTGGGTCGATCCCGTCGCTCGACAGGTGATGACCGTGCCTGTCGGCGGCGGCAACGCGGCGTTCCTCTTCATGGGAGACCCTCCCTTCGCCCCCCAGAGCATCACGCTCGGCCCCGACGGCCAGGTCTATTTCACGGACTCCGGCCTGGAGCTCGTCGCAAAGGCGTCGTTCGAGGGGGATTTCACGATCCTCGCGGACGGGCAGACCTACGCCATGGGCATCGCGGTCGACGCCGAGAGCGTCTACTGGACGAGCGCCGACGAGGGCACGGTCATGAAGGTGCCCATCGCGGGCGGCGCCCCTGTCGCGCTCGCGACGGGGCAAGATTCCCCGCTCGGCATCGCGGTCGACGCGACCCACGTCTACTGGGTGAATGAAGGAGGCACCGTGATGAAGGTGCCTGTCGCGGGCGGCCCCCCCAGCGCGATCGCGGACGGGCAGCTCAAGCCGAAGGACATCGCCGTGGACGCGACCAGCGTCTACTGGACCAACGACGGAGGCACCGTGATGAAGGCGCCGCTCGAGGGCGGCAGCCCCGTCGCGCTCGCGGAGGGGCAGCGCAACCCACGGAAGCTCGCGATCGACGCCGAGAGCGTGTACTGGACGAACGATGACGGCACCGTGAAGAAGGTGCCCATCGGCGGAGGCGCTCCCGAGACGCTCGCGACAGGGCAAGATCACCCGCTGGGCATCACGGTGGACGCGACGAGCGTCTACTGGACGAACAGCGCCGCTGGCACGGTGATGAAGCTCCCGAAGTGACACCCCGCTTGCCACGGGCCCCGTCCCGGCGCGACGATCGGCGCCTCCATGAAGCGCGCCGCCCTCTTCCCGATCGCCCTCCTCGCCGCGTGCGCTAACGCTCCGGCTCCCCAGCGTGGCCCTGTCGCGCCGCTGCCTCCGGCGCCGCGCCCGGCGGTCGTCGCCGCCGCCGTCGCGGCGGCGCAGCCTGCGACCGCGCCTGCAGAGCTCATGTTCGTGCTGAGGATCGCCAATCCGCAGCGAACCTGGGCCAACGCCGCGCAGATCCTGCCGAGCAGCCTGTTCGTGTTCGCCGCGGGCTCGACCGAGCCCACGAGCGTGCTCGAGCGAGCGGTGGGCTCCGCGCTCGCCGGCGTCGTCGATCTCGCCAGGCCGCTCGACGTCGCCTTCCTGGGCACCACGGGGGCGCGCGCCGTGGCGTCCCTGTCGGTCGCGGAGCAGGACGTGCCGCGGCTGGCCGATCGCTTCGTGCTCAAGGAGCTCGGGGAGCACCCCGGCCTGCTGCGCGTCGAGCGCGCGCACGACGCCGACCCCGACGAGGAAGCGCCGCCCTGGGTCTGCGCCTTCGACCCCGGCGAGCGGCGGGACGGCGCGCGCCTGCTCTGCGGCGAGGACGTGGAGGACATCGAGGCTGCCGCGGCCTACCTCGTCCAGGTCGTGGCCCGGGAGCCGCTCGATACGGACGCGCGGATCGAGATCCCGGAGCGGCTCCTCCGCAAGGCCATGGAGGAGACGGGCAACGCGAGCGAGGCGGGCGATGACGACGGCCGCTCCGGAGCGCTGGGAAAGGCGCTCGGCGAGGGGTTCCTGCGCGACATCGAGAGGATGAGCGTCGACCTCACGTGGGGCCCCGCCGACGTCGAGGTCGGCCTCACGCTGCGCTTCGCGGGCCGGCGCTCGCCCCTCACGCTGGCCTTCGTGCCGGCCGCGGCGCCGGACGCCGCGCCTCCGCCGGCGTTCTTCCGCCTCCCGGCCGACACGGCCGTCGCCTTCCACACGCAGGGCGCGTCGCGCGCCGAGCTCACCCCGCTGCGGGAGGCCATCGCCGGGGCGCTGCGCGACGACATGCTCGAAGACCGCTACGACGCGCCGCGGCTCGAGCGGTTCCTCGATCGCCTCGACGACCTGGCGTTCACGGGCGGCCCCCTCGTCGTCGGCGCAGGCGCGAACGGCGCGGCGGCGGCGAAGGCGCTCGCGGCCTACCAGGGCGACAAGAGAGCGCCTCGCGCGCAGAAGACCGCGCGCCTCGCGCTCAAAGGCTGGATGCTGGCCGCGGTCGAGGAGCCGGCCCAGACCTGGATCACCGGGGTGCAGGAGCTCCTCCGCCTCGGCGAGGAGCTCGACGAGCTCAAGACGGGCGCGGCGGCCGGGAGCGCCGCTCGGGCCGCGGGCAAGCCTGGCGGCGCGCCGAAGGACGGCGGCGCGGGCAAGCGCGACGAGGACAAGCAGCGCACGACGCCCGTGATCGCCCGCGCGCCCGCCGCGCTGCCCGCGGGGACGCTCCACGTCGAGCTGCGGTCCAAGCCGCTCACGAAGGACGCCCCGCCCGCGCACACGACCCACCTCTACATCGTCCCGGCCGGCCAGCGGACGTGGCTAGGGCTCAGCGAGGACGACGCCGCCCTCGTGGACCGGCTGCGCGTCGCCGTGGAGCCGGGGCGCGACGATCGAACGCTCGGCGCAGCGCCGGGCGCCGATGCGCTGCGACAGCGCGGGACGCTGGCCGGCGGGCTCTTCTCGATGGCTGGACTGGCGCTGCTCGCCGCGAACGGCGACACGCCGGAGGCGCTGGACAAGGTGGTCGAGGATTTCGCCAAGCTCGCGGCGCTGCCGGCGCGCGGCGAGATCGCGATCCCGTTCGCCGTCGCCTCCGAGGTGCTCGGATCCGGCGCGGCTCGCCTCGACGTCCGCGTACGGCTGACCCGCGCGGCGATCCAGGACGCGATCGCGCTGCTCGCCCGCTGACGGCGATTCACCGCGAGAGCGTCCCGGACCGCGATCGAGGCAGCGTCACATCGAGACGTCGATCGTGGGCGTCTGGTCCGTCGTCCAGGTGCTGACGCCCGGGAAGTAGGTCGTCTCCTCGTCGCCGCCCTGGGTCGTGTGGATCTGGTACCGGCGATTCGCTCCGCAATTGAAGAGCGCCCCATAAACGATCGATTTCGTCTGACCGGCGCCGACGAGCTCGGACGAGTTGTGCGCGAGCTTGTCCCACGTGCCGCCGGACACCTTCACCTTGCTCTCGTCCCAGTCGACAGTGAACGCCTGGCTGCCGGAGTTATGCACGCTCACCGTGATCTGGCACCCGGCCACCGCGTCGCTCGGCGCGCTCGCGGCGACCGCTGCGCCGATGGGCAACACGAGGGCGGCGGCGATCAAGGTCCGGCGAATGAGCGCAGTTCGTTCGATCATCATCGCGAGTTCTCCTGTGGTGGTGCGGCCGCCGATTCACCGCGGCGGCGCGCGCAGGGTCCTCAGCAACCGACAGGCCAGCGTCGAGCTCGCGCCGATGCGGGAGGTTTGGGCCCCGTCCTGGTCGCGCGCCGCCCGCCTCCGCTGCACGGGAGGCTCGCGCCGAGCGCCTGGCAGGCGCGTGATCGCGCGATTCGCCGGGAGCGCTGCGGGTGACACAGCGCCACGAGGGTGTCACGTGACACCCTGTGGCAGGTGGCGGCGCCGCGAGCCGCCGTCCACCGCTCACGCTCGCCTCGGCGGGATGGGGTACATCGCGGTCAGATCGTCGTTCCGCCGGACCCCGAGCGCCTCCCGGCGCGCGCAGCTCCCAGACCGCGTGTTCCGGCCCCTCCGCCCCCGCGAGCCGACCTGGTCCCGTCACGCGCCGTTCCGCTGTGAAGCGAGGCGAGGACCGAGGATTTCGAGGTGACGTCCTCCACGCCGGACGCCTGCGCGGTCGATGGCCGCTTCTGCAAGAGCATCGAGGTCCCCCCCGGGGATTTGCTGACCCGCTCCGCGGAGGTCATCGCCGACGGGACCTGCGCGGTGCGCGTGGATGCGCCGACGTTCGCCGGCGGGGCCGGCCTGGGTGCGGAGATCTCCGTGACCCTGAAGGGCACCGAGACGTTGATCGATCTCACCCCCTGATCATCCGAAGAGCCTGCACGCGGTCCGGCCTCCTTGAAAATCGACGCCATATCCAGAATTCATCCGTGCATTGAAGGGCTCGACATCACTCCACGGCCTGCGGGAATCCATTGCGCAGCCACGGAGCTCGGTAGAGAATGCGCGCCCCGAGGCATGGATGGGGCTTCCCGACCGAAGCCGCCGCTCGACCATCCAAACCACTGTCCAGTTCATCGAGGCAATTCAACACGATCGCTGATGGTTCCCATCATCAACCGAGGTAGGGAGACGAGAATGAAACGAACATCAAACGCCCGAACGCCCGCAGGAGGGCGCTCGACCCTCCTGGTCGGCTTCATGTTGCTCGCGGCCACAGGGTGCGTGGCGGCTGACGGCCCCGAACAGCTCGATGATCTGGAGCAGAGCGAGCAGGTCGGAGAGACCGCTGAAGCCATCACGGACGGCTGGACGGAGCTGGACCTCGACAACGGTTGGGAGAACTATTGGGGAACCACCAACCCTCCCGCCATCGGAAAGGTCGACGGTATCGTGACGTTCCGGGGTGCTCTGAAAGCGACAAACCCGACGAGCGACTCGCCCTTCAGCTTGCCGTCCGGCTTCCTGCCTTCTACGGCCACCAATCTCAATCTAAGGATTGTCCTGTCTGGCGGCGTGGGCGGGACGCTTCACTTCGACCTCAGCGGCGCGGCGCACATCGTTCAGGACGGCGCGTCTCCGCCTGGGCTGGGGAATGCCGCGAAGACCCTCACCTCGCTGGACGGTGCCTCCTTTGACCAGAGCTTCGGAGTGGACGACCCGCTCGCTCCGGAAGGGAATTGGACATACTTATACGGGCATCGGCTCGGTGGGCCAGTGTTATTCGGAGCCTATGTAAAGAACGTGGGCGGCTTCGTTCGCTTCCAGGGTCTGCTGGCCAATAGCGCCGCAAACGACTACGACGGTTTTCTCTTCAACCTTGGCACCGATTTTCGTCCCAGCAACACCGTCTACGTGCCAGCGGACCTCGGCGGTGCGAGCTTTGGACAGCTCACCATCTATCCGAGCGGCGACGTCTACGTCAACGGGAACGCCACGGCCGCGAAGAACGGCACGTCGCTCGAAGGCGTGTGGTTCTCCAAGACGCTCAGCGGCAACGTCGCGCTGTCTCTGGACAACGGCTGGGGCGCCTACTCAGCGCGATCCGTCAAGGTGGGCAAGTACGGGGGTGTCGTTCGTTTCCAGGGAGCCATCTCCGGTGGAACGAGCACCACGGTGGGCACACTCACCGACTCGAACATGTGGCCGCCGAAGACCGTCTATCTGGTGGCGGCTGCATACGGCCCGACGCCCGCGAGGATCATCGTCACAACGAGCGGCGTCGTGCAAGTCGACACCCCCAGTCTGACCACCGCCTCGCTGTTCCTGTCGCTCGACGGCGTGTCTTTTGCGCTCTGATCGCCTCTGAAGAGACGTGTCCAGCCGGGGAAATCCCGGCTGGACGCGAGCGTCACAAGCTCCAAACATCATCTAAATGACCAAGGGTTCTCGACTGTTGGTAAGTCCCGAACCATCAGAAGCTCGCCCGATGCCATGGTCCGGGAGTTCCTTCGGCGTGTCCGATTGTCCCCACGGTCGGCAGGTCCGGGAACCAGCAGGGGCAACGCTGCGGACGCCACGTTCCGAGGATACCTTGCCCACGAGCCGCGGTCGGATCGAGCACGTGATGCCATGCACACGCTCGACTGAGCGCCTCCCTCCCCTCGCGGTCGGCCTGGCCCAGCCTTAGATTCGAACCGCTGACCGTGGATGGATCCGGCTCGCCGGGAGGGCGGCCGCTCCGCTCGTTTAGAGGAGGAAATCCCGATGCGTCCTGTTATGCCGACCCTCGCGCGCCCCGTGATCGCGTCGCTCGCGATTGGGGCAATGACCTGTATTTCCTCGACCGCCCTCGCCGGGCGCCGCTCCGCCGAGAGCCACTTGGCCGATCAGCGCGGCGCTGCCTCGGAGAACGCCGAAAAGCGGATTATCACCATCACCGGCACTGGCGAGGTCTCGCGGCCCGCGGATTCGATGCGCACGAGCATCGGCGTCGAATCCCGCGCCACCACGCTCAAGGCCGCGCGCCGCGAGGCCGCGACCAAAGCGCAAGCCATCCTCGCGGCCCTGCGTGGCCTCGCGATCCCGGGGCTGGAGATCCGGACCGTGGACATCTCCCTCTCGCCGATCACAGAGTCGCGCGCAGGGTATGAGGCCGCGACCGAGCCCAGGATCATCGGCTATTCGGCCTCCAACCAGCTCTCCGTCGTGCTGAAGGGCGCCTCGCCGAAGGTGCTCCAGGCCGCGGGCTCACAGATCCTCGAGGCGGCGCTCGCCGCGGGCGCCAACGACGTCAGAGGGATCGATTTTTTCCTCAGTAACCCCACCGAGGCGCGCCGTATGGCCCTCGCGGCCGCCGTGGAAGACGCGCAGGCGAACGCCGCCGCCGTGGCCAGGGCGGCGAATGTCCGTGTCGTCGAGCTCCAAGCGATTTCGACGGATCGGCAAGAGCTCTACGTGGCCCAGAAGGGCGTGTTCATGGGGTCGATCGCGGGCGGCTTCCCCGTCGAGCCCGGCAATATCCGGGTGACAGCCGAGCTGACGGTCCGCGTCGCGTTCGCCCCGTAGTCGTCCCCGCGAAAGCTCAGCGCGCCGGTGATGAGAAAGCGCTCCGACGCGTCGGCACCTGCCCAGGCCGAGCGCGTGCGCGCCTCGACGACCTGCGCGCGGCGCCGAGATCTTTCGCCCCGGCGCTGCTTACGGATGCGTACGATCTTCTCTCACGAAATCGTCACCCGTCCGCCAGAAGGCCTGGTAGCCTCCGCGCGCTGCTCGTCCTGCCGGTGGCCGCGGCGCCGTCGAGGCGAGCGTGCGGCGGAGTTCGTCGCTCGGGCGTGCTCTCCCGCTTGACACCGCGCCGCCCCTTCGCGCGCACGCGCGCGTGCCATAGGTCGACCCGCCAGGCCAAGAAAGCGGACGACGTCAGTCGCCGGGCGCTGGTAGCCTTCCGGCCATGCCGATCGAACCGCCCGACCCGCTGAACCTCGCCCGCTTCTTCCAGCACTTCCTCGTCTTCATCGGCCTCGGGACCGCCGTGCTCCCCCGAGCCCTCCAGCGTCCGCGCCGACGCCCCTCGAAGCCGTAGGAGGCGCGAGCGCGCCCGACACCTCCCGTGCTCCCGGAGCGGCGGAGCGCGGTTTTTGGCCCGCAACCGAGCCCCGCGTACCGTCGGCGGGGTGATCCCCTCGCTGTACGGCCTCGCCGTCCTGTCGGCGGCCCTGGCCTTGGTCGTCGCGCGGCATCGCCCCGAGCACCGCCCGGTCGCATGGCTCCTCGGGTACGGGGTCGCCTCCGACGTCGTGCGCCGGGTCGTCCGGCTCTACGTCTTGCAGCCAGCGCGGGCCGAGCTCGGGGGAGCCCCTTTCACGGGTTGGGTTCGCGTCGCTGGCCACGTCGAGTCCGCCCTGTTCGTCGGCTGGATGGCGGGGGTGGCGGCGCTCGCGGTGTGGATCTTCGGACGGCGGCGACCGTGGGGCGTGCTCGCGATCTACGTCGTGGCGGTCGCGGTCCTCGCCGCGGGATACCCGACCTTCCGCGGTGAGCTCCTCGGCAAGGCCTATCTCGCCTTGCAGCTCGCGGCGCTGTGCGTGTCGGTCGGGTTCCTGCTCCGGTGGTTCGTCGGGAGGGAGCGGGCGAAGGTGCACCACGTCGCTGCGGCCCTGATCGTCATCACAGAAGTGTCGATGCTCGCGGGCCCGTACCGCTTCGGCGTCTTCACGACTTGGGATCTCGCGCAGTCGATGCTGATTGCGTTGTACGTCACGATCGTTCCTGTCCAGGGGGTGGCGGTATGGCGACGGACGCCGTAGCGTTCACGCTCGCTCAGCTCATCGTCTTTCTCCTCGCGATCATCGTTCGCGATCGAGGCTTTGCACCAAAGCGCCTCACGTCTGCCGATCTCGGCGCGCAGGCGGGCCTCATCCGCGCCCTCATCGCGCGCTACCTTCGTGGTAGCCGGGCGACACGCGAGGACGTCAACGACCTCGCGCAAGACGTCCTCCTCGCCGCGTGGGAGTCCAGCGAAGAGGGCCGCTACCGACCCGACCCGGACGTGCAGCCCGCGGAAGCGCTTCGTGTCTGGCTGCGGGCGCTGGCCTATCACCGCGTCCGCCATCACCTCGAGAGTGCCCGGGTGCGGCGCGAGGAAATCGTCGCGGCCCCGCCGCGCGCGTCGCACGAGGCACCGACTCCGGAGCAAGCCCTCGAGCGCGAGGAGATGCGCCGGGCCTTCCTCGAAGCCTTGCACCAGCTACCCGAGCACGAGGGCGCGGTGATCGCGGCTCACGACGTTTTCGAAATGTCGATGGAGGAGGCTGCAGAGCAGCAGGACGCGCCGGTCAGCACGGCCTACAGGTGGCGCGCCCGCGGGATCGCTGCGCTGACCCGGGCGCTCCGCCCGCAGCGCCGGTGAACACCGCCGCTGCGCCCTGGTAGCGTCGCCGCATGATCTACCCGCCGCAGGACGCTGAGATTGTCGATCCTCCACAAACCCGGCGTGACTGCAAGCCCCATCCATCCGCACTCTCTGGAACCCGGCGATGGGGATCGTCGACGCCGTGAAGCCGATCGCGGAGCGGCCCATCGAGCGCCGCGAGGACTACCGGCGCACGCTGAAGGGCTCGAAGCGATGAGCGTCGAGCGGGATCCCGGCGCGTCGGGATCTCCGCGGCCGACCTCGGCGACGTGGGCGACGTGGACGACGCGGCGTTCCGGGACGGCTTCCGCTCGGTGCGCCCGCCCCGCGCTGGTCCCGCCTTCCGCTCCTGGCCGCTCGCCGCGGTCCCCCACCCGCGCGATCGGCCGACGCGCGATCGGCATTCACATCGGCCGAAACGTCGCCGTGCTTGCATCTGCTGCCCGTTCCTGGCTACCCGTCCATGCAAGGAGGGTCCCATGGCAACGACCGCTGTTCTCCAGTTCCTCTCTGACTGGCAGCACACGCAGCAGGGTCCGATCGAGCGCGGGGGGAAGCTCAGGATCGAGTATCCGCTGAACCGCCTGCCGCGCTGCTTCACGACATGGCGCGGCGCCGAGATCGGCGACATCACCGCGTACGTCCGCTTCCACCCGCGCGGCGCGATCGTGCAGGGGAGCGTCGTCGAGGAGGTGCGGGCCCCGGGGGATCCGCCCGGGCACGTCGTCGCGCACAAACCCGCGCCGCTGGAGATCTCCGTGCCCGACGACGCGACCCAGGCGGAGATCTGGTTCCATGGCTTCTCCCAGACCAGCCGCCGCTGCGAGGCGTGGGACAGCCGCTTCGGCGACAACTACTGGTTCGACGTGGGCGGCCCGCCGCCGCGGATCCCGGCGCAGCCGGTCGTCTACCGCGCGGGGGCGCAGCGGCGACCCGATATCACGAACGTCCGGGCCTTTCGGGTCTCGAAGGTCTACGCGTTCCCGAGGCCCGTACAAGGGCCGATCGCGGGGACAGACATCCAGACACACCTGGACCTCGACGCGTGGGTCAGCCATTCGGCGTGGGGCGCCAACGCATGGATCGATGTCCACGTGTTCGACGGCCACGACGCGCTCGTCCACGCCGAGACGCTCACGCTGGCCTATACGGGGTGGGGCCCGAATCAGCAGTTCAGCTTCGCTGGCAAGATTTTCCAGGGCTCCACGGCGACGCCAGGGTCGGTGTCGCCACGGCCGGACGCGCGCAAGGTCCAGCTCCGGCTCTACTACGAGATCGACGGCCAGGTGTTCACGGATGGAGTCCTGCACCAGGCCGAGCTCCCCGAGGACGCGCGGATCTGATCGACGCCGCCTGCCGTGGGAGAGCGCCCCATGGTAAGAAGGCGCTCCCATGGCGAGCCGCTTCTACGTCACGACGCCCATCTATTACATCAACGATGTCCCGCACCTCGGCACCGCCTACACGACGATCGCCGCGGACGTGCTCTGCCGCTACCACCGGCTGCGCGGCCACGAGAGCCGCATGCTCACCGGCACGGACGAGCACGGCCTCAAGATCCAGCGCGCCGCCGAGGCGCGCGGCGTCGCGCCGGGCGCCCACGCCGACGAGATCGCCGCCGTCTTCCGCGCCACGTGGCCGAAGCTCGGCTGCGCTCCCGACGACTTCATCCGCACGAGCGAGCCTCGCCACAAGAAGGCCGTGCAGGAGCTATGGAGCCGCATCAAGGCGCGCGGGGACATCTACCTCGGCCACTACGAGGGGCTCTACTGCGTCGGGTGCGAGGCCTACTACACCGAGAAGGACCTGGAGCAGCCCGGGAACGTCTGCCCGCTGCACAAGAAGCCCGCCGAGAGCGTCAAGGAAGAGAGCTATTTCTTCCGCCTGTCCAGGTACGGAGACGCGCTGCTCGACTATTACAAGCGCAACCCGACCTTCGTGCAGCCGGCGAGCCGCCTGAACGAGGTGACGAGCTTCGTGCGCGAGGGGCTCCAGGATCTGTCGGTCTCCCGCACCACGTTCCAGTGGGGCATCCCCGTCCCTGATGACCCGAAGCACGTCATGTACGTCTGGTTCGACGCGCTGGCGAACTACATGACCGCCCTCCGGGAGCCGGAGGACAACACGCGCTTCTGGCCCGCGGACGTGCACCTCGTCGGCAAGGACATCCTGCGCTTCCACGCCGTGTACTGGCCTGCGTTCCTGCTCTCGGCCGGCTACAGCGAGGCGGAGCTGCCGCGCCAGGTCTTCGCCCACGGGTTCCTCACGTACAGCGGGCAGAAGATGTCGAAGACGCTCCGCAACACCATCAGCCCCGTCGACGTGGCGGTTGCCCTCTCCGAGGCGGCCGCGACGGCCGTGCCCGGCGGCCCGGGCGCAGCGGCCGGCGCGCCGCAGGTCGGGGTGGACGTGGTGCGCTATTGCCTGATGCGCGCGATCTCGTTCGGCCAGGACGGCGACTTCAGCCTCCAGGACGTGCTGTCGCGGTATGGCTCGGAGCTCGGCAATGCGCTCGGCAACCTGCTGAACCGCGTGCTCCCGTTCGCCGACGAGGTCCCCGCGAAGGGGGCGCCGGGCCCGCTCGAGGAGGAGCTCGCCGGCGCGCACCGGCAGGCCGCGGCGGCCGCGGCGGCCGCGCTCGACGCGAACCAGCCGACGCGCGCGCTCGACGCGATCTGGACGGTGATCGCCGCGGCGAACCTCTACATCGACAGGGCCGCTCCGTGGGTGGCCAAGAAGACGGACCCGGCGCGCCTCGGGACGATCATCGCGACCTTGATCGAGCAGCTCGAGGCGATCAGCGTGATGATCTCCCCCGTGATGCCGGTCGTGGCGGGCAGGATGCGCGAGCAGCTCGGGCTGCCGCCGATCGCGTTCGAGGAGGGCAGCGATCGGTGGCCGATGGCGCTCCCCGCGCGAGCGCCCGGCGAGAAGCTTCGCAGGGGCTCGCCCATCTTTCCGCGCCTCGAGAAGGAGAAAGAGGCCGAGCTGCTCGCCCGGTTCGCCCCGCCACGGCCGGACGCCGAGCCGGCAAAGGCCGATTCCGGCGCGAAGGCCGCGCCAGCGGCGAAGGCCGATTCCGGCGCGAAGGCCGCGCCAGCGGCGAAGGCCGATTCCGGCGCGAAGGCCGCGCCGGAGACGACGGCCGCGCCCGCGGCGAACGGCGGCGCCGAGGCGCCCTCGCCGGCGCGCCAGGGCAAGGGCCCTGTGGCGTTCGACGATTTCGCCAGGCTGGACCTCCGGATCGGCGTTGTCGCGAGCGCCGAGCGCGTGAAGAAGAAGGATCGGCTGCTCGATCTGCGCGTCGACACCGGCGACGGCGCGCCACGGCGCATCATCTCGGGCATCGCGGCGAGCTACGCCCCGGAGGAGCTGGTGGGCAAGCGGGTCGTCGTCATCTGCAACCTGCCGCCGCGCGACTTCGGAAAAGGGCTCGTGTCCGAAGGCATGCTGCTGACCGCCGAGGTCGAGGGGCGAGTCCGCACCATCACGGTCGAGGACGCCGCGCCGGGCACGCCGGTGCTCTGATACCGCACGTCGCCACGCGATTCACGTCACAGCGAAAGGGCGGCCGCACGGCCGGATCGCGGTCGCCGCGCCGCGATCGTGCTTTTCATGCCGGTGGGCGGTGGACCGCCGGGGATGCCGGTCCGCGCGCCGGGGGGCATGCTAGAACAGGTCGATGCGCGCTTGCCTTGGCACGAGGAGGCGGTGAGCATCTCGCTGCGGGGGCGCGATGCCGTGGCGCTGGCCCTGGCGGTCGCGGCGCACGTCGCGCTCCTGGCTGCGCCGACGCCGGAGCGGCCCCCCGATGGCCCCGCCGAGCCGCCGGCGGTCGTGGATGGAATCGATTTCGAGATCGAACCCCCCGCTCCCCAGGCCGCAGCCGCGGCGCCGGAAGGAGACGCGCCGGCCGCGGGCGAGCCGGAGGCGGCCGGCGAGATCGGCAAGGCCGCTCCGGCCGACAAGGCGCAGGCGCCCGCGCCGGGCGCCGCCGCCGCCAAGGTCGCCTCGGCCGAGCGCGCGAGGCCGGCGCCGGCCGCCCCCGCCGCCTCGCCGGAGGCTGCGTCTCCGAAGGCCGCCTCGCCGGAGGCCGCGCCGTCCGCAGCCGAAGCCGCGGCCCAGCCTGCGGCCGAGGCCCCTGCGCCCGCCGAGGCCCCTGCGCCCGCCGCCAGGGTCCCTGCGCCGGCCGCCGAGGCGCCCGGGGCCCCGGGGACGGCGCCGCCCGGCGACGAGTACGGCGGGGCGCCTCCCGCGGCCGGCGGGGGCGTCGCGCTCGCGCCCGGGATCGGGACGCCCCTCTGGACGGTGCCCGGCCTGCTCCCCGGCCCCGACGCGCCGCGCGCCGCCCCGACGGCCGCCCCGAGCGCGCGCCCCGTGGATCCGGCGATCGCGGGCAAGGTGCTGAACGAAACGCTGCACAGCAAGGACAAGAGCGTCGGGATCAGCGTCCCGGCCGCGGGCGCGGTGGCGAGCACCCTGGCGGACATGGTGCGCTCCTCGGCCGCGCCGCTCGACGCGCGCGCGACGTTCGAGGTCAAGCTCGGCGCCGACGGCCAGGTGCTCGGCGTCCGGCTTGTGGGCGCGTCGGCCGGGGACGGCCCCACGTGGGATCGCATCGTGGACGCGGCCAAGGGCGCGCTCGCGGGGAGCGCGCTGCAGATGGGGCCTGACCGGCAGCCGGTGACCGTGACGGTCAAGGTCCAGTCCAAGGTGCAGTATCCGTCCGGCAGCAGGAAGAAGCCGAAGACGGAGCTCGTGTGCGCCGAGGAGGTGCTCGAGCAGCTCCAGCAGGCGATGGAGGAGCCCGGTGGCCTCGGCCACCTGCGCGGCCCGGGTGATGGATCGCCGCCGGCGGGCGACATGGATGAAGAGGAGCGAAAGAGGATCTTCTGCATCCCTGTCGGGCTCCGCGCCAAGGGCGATCTGTCCGACGTCGGGGCGCACCGGATCAACGTGGTCTCGGCGTCGTTCGCGGTGAAGCGCGAGGGCGAGCGCGCCCTGCCGCACGAGGACATCCTGCCGATCGACACGCGCGTGCCGTGGGCGCCCAAGGACCCGAAAAAGACGAAGCTGCCGCCGCCAAAAAAGAAGAAGTGGAAGAAGAAGAAGGAGCCTTGATGGCCTGACCCGCGCCCGGCGCGTCGGCGCCCCTCCTCCCCGGCGCGGACTTAGCGCGGCTGGCAGGTCAGGCGAAGCACCTCTCCAGGCGCGGATCGGTCCGGAGGATCGCCTCGACCTCGGATACGCAGTCGCGGGAGGAGAGGACCGTGTAGTAGCCGGGTTTGATCTCCGGCGCGACGCGGACCGCCTCGATCCACTCGTCGAGCGAGAACGGGTCTGCCCGGATCGCATCCCAGAAGCCCGTCGCGTCGAGGACGGCGGCGATGAGGTCCGTGTCCCGCCCCTGGAGCTGGCTGACCACGTAGGCGGCCGTGCCGACCTGCAGCCCGTGGAGCCGCGGCCGGCCGGAGGTCTGGTCGAGCGCGTGCGAGATAAGGTGCTCGCTGCCGCTCGCCGGCCGGGACGACCCGGCGATCTCCATGGCGATGCCGTTCAGCATGAGCGCCGTCGCGAGCAGGCGCATGCCCTCGAGGTCGCGCCGGGGGCGCGCGATGAACTGGAACACTGTCGCGTCCGAGAGCAGGGCGGCGAAGTCGTTGACCGGCTCGCCGCGCGCGCGGAACGCGAGCTTCCAGTCGTGCACCGCGGTGACCTTGGCCGCGAGATCGCCCACGCCGGAGAGCCACAGGACCTCCGGCGCGCGCAGGCAGACCTCGGTGTCGACCACCACGCCGAACGGCACCGCGCACGGGAGCGAGCGGCGCCTGCCGCCCACCGTGAGGCTCGCCGAAGGGCTGCAGAAGCCGTCGTTCGAGAGCGAGGTGGGCACGGCGAGGAACGGCAGCCGGGCGAGCGACGCGAGGTATTTGGCCGTGTCGAGGGCGCGGCCGCCGCCGAGCCCGACGATCGCGTCGCACCGCGCGGGGAGCGCGGGCAGGAGCGCCGAGGCCTCCTCGACGCTGGCCGAGGCGACCTCGCGCCGGGCCACGACCTCGATCTCCTGCGCGTCCAGGCCCTCGCGCATCGCCGCCTCGATGGCGGCCGGCGTCCCCGCGCTCGCGAGCAGCAGGACGTGGCGGCGCACCGCCCGCGCGAGGTAGAGCCCGCTGCGCGGGAGCGCCCCGGGCTTGATGCGCACCAGCGTGGGGATGCCGATCTGGGTGGCTGCGGGCATGCGCGGGTCTCCTAGAAGGCCGAACAGGTTGAAAGTCGTCTAAATTTAATGGATTGCGAAACCCAACGATCCGCCGGGGACCAAGCTCCAAGGGAATGCGGGAAAGAAGAAACCGCAAGGGCGCGAGGGGCGCAAGGGATGAGAGATGAGATATTTGTATCTTCCCTTGCGCCCCTCGCGCCCTTGCGGTTTCTTCTTCTCTTTCCGCTAGTTTCCCGAGGCCCTAATGTGATCGGTGTTCTAGGCCCGCCGCCGCGGCGCGGCCAGGGGACACCGAGGGCGCCTTCGACATCGAGGCGATCCAGACGGCGGTCGAGCTTATCTAGATCCAGCGACCCGCGGTCAAAAACGAGGTTCCTTGCTCGCCTCCCTCCCGGGAAAGTGACGCTGCGGGCGCCTGGGGTCGATCAGGTACTCGCGCTCTCGGTACTCGAAGTAGTCGAAATCGGCCGGGCGCGCGGTACCCGACATGTCCTGGCACGCCATGCCGACGAACGCACCGGTGAAGTTGGGAAGGCCGGGCGCGGAGGCCTCGTCCGAGAGGATGCTTGCGTCCAGGTGCTCGGGGAACCAGCTCCAGTCCATACCGTCGAGGCTGTAGGCGAAGTAGAGCCGGTCGTTGTCGAGCTCGGCGCGCAGGTGCACGGGCGCGGCGCCCGGGATGGGGACGGGTGCGGTGAAGGCGTCCGCCATGACCCCATCCGGAATCGCCGACATGATCTGGATATAGCGCCCGACCGTCTCATCGCGCGAGATGTGCAGGTAATGGAACTTGCTCGCGTTGTAGTAGCAGATGAGGCCGGCCATCTGCTGATGGTGCTCGGGCGCGAAGTCGACCGACGTGACCGCGGTGTAGCAGTGAGCCTGCTGGCGGCGTGCGACGAGCGACTGGCGGAACAGGCTGCCGAGCGACTCGCGGCCGTAGAGCCGGAGATGACCGGGACGTGCGGTGAGGCTGAACAGCTCGTCGGGATAGGGTGAGCGCAGCCACTGGAAATCGATCGGCAGCTGCGGTGAATCGAAGTCCTCGCGCGCGGCCGGGGCGGGGAAGGGATGCGCGGGCAGGCCGGGGGCTGGGACCTCGACGCGCGGGACATTTTCACCATCGGCCGTGCGAAGCCAGCCGTCGTCCGACCAGACCATCCTTTGGATCGCGGTCTCGCGGCCGAGCGTCGAGCGCCCGCGGTTCGGGATGGGACGGCTGCACAGGTGGACCATGTACACGTCGCCCGACGGCGTATCGCAGAGGTCAGCGTGGCCCGCGCGCTGCAGCGCGACGTCGGCGCGAGCGCGCGAGGTCAGGATGTACGTCTCGGGGTGCAGCTCGTACGGGCCGGTGAGGTCACGGGAGCGCGCCATGGTGACCGCGTGGCCCTGGTACGTGCCGCCCTCGGCGGTGATCAGGTAGTAGGAGCCGCCGCGCTTGTAGATGTGCGGACCTTCGGTGTAGCCGATCGGCGTGCCTTTGAAGATGTTCGTGACAGGCCCGACGAGCTTGCGCTCGGCGTGCGAGTATTCCTGGAGCACGATGCCGGCAAAGCGATTGCGGCCGGGCCGGTGGTCCCACAGCATGTTGCTCAGATACTTGCGGCCGTCGTCGTCGTGGAACAGCGAGGGGTCGAAGCCGCTCGAGTTGAGATGAACGGGATCCGACCACTCGCCGTCGATGGTGGGGCTGGTCACCAGGTAGTTGTGGAAGTCGCGCATCGACGCGCCGGACGCGCCGCCGACGCTGGTCCGGCCGTAGCGCTTCACGTCGGTGTAGATCAACCAGAACAGGCCATCCGCGTGCGTCAGGCACGGCGCCCAGACGCCGCACGAATCGCCGTCGCCGAGCAGGTTCAACTGGCTCGCGCGGTTGAGCGGACGCGAGAGCAGACGCCAGTGCACGAGGTCGCGCGAGTGGTGGATCTGCACGCCGGGGTACCACTCGAAGGTCGAGGTCGCGACGTAGTAGTCGTCGCCGACGCGGACGATGGACGGATCGGGGTTGAAGCCCGGCAGGATCGGATTGCGGATGACGGTATCAGGCATGGATGACTGGCTCGCCGGCGATGGTCCAGAGGACGATCGCGCCGAGGATATCGAAAGACGAAGCTGCCGCCGCCAAAAAAGAAGAAGTTGAGGAAGAAGAAGGAGCCTTGAGGGCCCGCCCGCGCCCGGCGCGCCGCCGGGCGTCCTGAAGCTGCGCCTCCCGCGATCAGAAGCCCCACACGAGCGGGACGACGACGACGGTGGTCGCGAGCACGAGGAGCTGCAGCGGCAGCCCGACCCGCGTGAAATCGTTGAAGCGATAGCCGCCTGGCGCGATGACCAGGACGTTCACCGGAGAAGCGATCGGCGTGGCGAACGCCGCGGAAGACGCGAACGCGACGCCGATGAGCAACGGCTCCGGCGCGAGGCCCAGCGCGTCGGCCAGGCGGACCGCGAGGGGGGCCATGAGCAAGGCCGTCGTGGTGTTGGAGAGGACCATCCCGATGGCCGAGGTGAAGAGGACGAGCAAGCCGAGGACCACCGTGGGCCGCGCCCCGGTCAGGAGCGCCTCGACCGCGGACACGGCGGCCCCCATCGCCCCGGTGCGCTCCAGCGCCGTGGAGACGGGGATCATCCCCGCGATGAGCACGACGCTCTCCCAGTTCACGGCGCGGTAGGCGTCGGCCGGGCGCACGCACCGCGCGAGCACCAGGAGGACCGCGGCGAGCAGCACGGCGACCACGTTGGGCAGCCACCCGAGCGCCATGATGACCAGCATTCCCAGGGTGACCCCCACGGCAGCGAGGGCGCGCTCGCGATCGACGAACACGGCGCTCGGCGCGTCGGGCTCGGCGACGAGCACGAGATCCCGCCGCTCGTCGCGAAGGTTCCTCAAGTGCTTCTGCCGCCCCTTCACGAGGAGCGTATCGCCGGCGCGGAGCTCGAGATCGCGCAGCTCGCGCGTCGCATGGAACACCGGCAGCGATCCTCCGCCTCGGCGGATCGCGAGCACGTTCGCGCGGTAGCGATCGCGGAACTTGGCCTCTCGCAGGGTCTGTCCCGCGAGCCGGGAGCGCCGCGGGAGCACGACCTCACACATGGACTCTTCGTGGGGCAACGAAAAGACGGGGCGCTCCGGGAGCGCTTCGAGCCCAAAGCGCTCTGCGAGCACGGCGATCGCGCTGTCGCTCCCGAGCACGCGCAGCTCGTCGCCCACGACGAACACGGCTTGCGGAACGACGCGCTTGGCCACGGGGCCACGAGGCCCGGAGTTCGCGATCCCCACGACGGTCACGCCGAGCTCGGCGCGGAGGTTCGCGGCGCCGAGCGTGAGGCCGGCGAGCGTCGATCGGGCACCGACACGCAAGGCGCGCAGCGACGTGTCGAGCCCGTAGTCCACCGCGAGATCGCTCAGCGTGAGCGAGCGCGGCGCGCCCGCGTCCGCCGCGTCTGCCTTGCCGGGGAGCATGCGACGACCGACCGACGCGACGTAGGCCACGCCGATCGCGAGCACGGCGAGGCCGGGGACGATGAAGCTGAAGAAGCGAAACGGCTCGCGCCCCGCCTCACGGAGCGCGTCGCTCACGAGGAGGTTCGGCGGCGTGCTGATGAGCGTCAGGTTGCTCCCGAGGTGCGCGGCGAACGCCACGGGCATGAGGAGCCTCGCGGGCGCAATTCCGCGCTTCAACGCGAGCGTCCCGACCACCGGCAGGAGGATCGCCACGGTCCCTGTGGAGCTCATGAAGGCGGACAAGAGCGCCGTCGCCCCCATCACGACCACCATCACCCTCGCCTCTCCCGATCCCGCGACGCGCTCGAGGCGGTGGCCCAGCCAATCGGCGACGCCGGTGTCCGTCAGCGCGGCCCCGACGATGAACAGGCCCGCTATCATGAGCACGGCCGGGTTGCTGAACCCGGCGAGCGCGTCGGAGACCGTGGTGACGCCCGAGAGGGTGAGCGCGAGCAAGGACATCATCGCCACGACGTCGAGCCGCAGGCGATCGCTCACGAACAAGGCGATCGCGGCTCCGAGGATGGCCAACGTGAGGGTGCCTTCGGGCATCATGCGGCGGCGCAGCCTATCCGAAGGGGCCGCAGGTCCATACCCCCTATCGCCTCACAAGGGATCATGCCGTCTTCCCCTCGGCGGGTCGAGTCGACGCGCGCGTCCAAGCGCCGCGGGAGCGCGCTTCGGTGCCGCGCCGCTCAGGGTAGCTCGAGCACGAACGAGGAGGGGCGCGCGATCAGCACGTCGCACGGCGCCGAGCGCATGAGCGATTCGGCCACGCTGCCCAGGAGGGCGCGCGAGATCCCCGAGCGCCCGTGCGTCCCCATGATGACGAGATCGGCCTTCCATCGCCTGGCTTCGCGGAGGATCGCGTCCCTCGCGTCGCCGCGCCGGACCGACGGCTCCCACGCCACGCCGAGCCCGTCGAACGAGTCGAGGAGGCGCTGGAGGCCGGCGCGCGCGTCGTCCTGGTATCGAGCCCGGTAGGCCGCGAGCTCCATCGAGGGGAGGGCGAGCGCCATCCTGTCTTCGAAGGGCACGCGGTAGGCGTGAATCGCCCGGATGCGGCTCACCTCGGGGTCGATGACCTTCGTCGCGAGCACGGCGCTCCGAAGCGCGACGTCCGAGAGCTCGACGGCGAGCAGCGGTCGCCTGTAGGCGCTCTCGGGGGCTCCTCGTACGACGAGCACGGGAGTGTCCGCGTGACGGATCGTGAGCTCGGCTGTCGACCCGAGCAGGCGCTCGAGGATCGGGCGCGTCCCGTGCCTGCCGAGGACGATCAGCTCCGCGCCGCGGCTGCGCGCATGGCGGATGATCTCGACGAACTCTCTGCCTGCGAGCACGCTCGGGACCACCTGCAGACCTGCGTTCCCCGCGCCTCGGGCGACGTCGAGGGCGCGGGCCGCGATCTCGTCGAGCGACCGACGCGCGGCCTGCTCCGCGCTCTCGTCCTCCGCGGACGAGACGGGCGCTGGCAGCACGTGAACGAGGTGCAAGGTGCTGCCCGCCGAGAGGGGGAGCCGCGCGGCGCGCTCGACCGCCGCGAGAGCACCCGGCGAGAAATCGGTCGCAGCGAGGATGTCGCCGAGGCGCGCCTCGCGGCGCGGCGTGCTCGCCGTCCGGCCGTCGCGATGGCTCGCCCGCTCCGCCTGGGCGGGCGAGCTGGAAGGAGGCGCGGGCGTGATGTCGGTGCGGCGCATCGGCTCGCCGAGCGAACATAGCAATCCGCGCGCCAAGCGTCGTGACCTGCCCTGCGCAGGGTACACGTGCCGCCGGGGGCCTGCGCGGCGCGGGAGGTGCGTCGCTCTATGCAACGGTTGCGCTCGAGGTGGCGCGGGGGCTCGCCGCGTTCCTCGAAGTCAGAGCGGGTAGGTACGGACCGATGGCCTGGGTAACGGTTCAGACCGTGAGCCCGGGTAGCACCTGGACGGACCGGGAACGGATCCCACCCATCTTTTGCCAACGCCACCTCCACCGCAGAGACGGGTGCATCTATCTTTTTGTGGAGGCACGTCCACCGCGAGACGGATCCCACCCATCTTTTTCTGGAGCCACGTCCACCCGGAGACGGATCCCACCCGTCTTTTTCTGGAGCCACGTCCACCCGGAGACGGGTGCCACCCGTCTCCCGCGTGGACGAGCCAGCTCACCCGGATGGGTTCACGGCGTATCGACCGCTCCGGACAGGGGCGCCGGGACGGGGCCGACGCATCCCAAGCTCCCTGACCCGCGTCCATCGACAAGCGTGGCCCCCATCTCTGCTCCGCTCATCCAAAGCCCCCTCCCCCACCGCGACCACGTCCCCGCGGGCCTTCACCCCGGGCAAGGCGTCTGCGCCCCCGCGGCGTGCACCCCGGCGCGCTTCCCCGGCTCGAAGCGCACCGGCAAGCGCGCCGGCCCGTGGGCGATGATCGCCTTGCGCGGCGCCCACGGCTCGTCGCTCGCGAGCCGGAGGCCCTTCAGCCGGCAGAGGAGATCCGGGAGCGCGACCCGGGCCTCTAGGCGCGCCAGCGCCGCCCCGATGCAGAAGTGGATGCCGTGCCCGAACGCAACGTGCGGGTTGGGATCACGCCCGATGTCGAAGCGGCCAGGGTCGTGAAATTGATGGGGATCCCGGTTCGCGGAGCCGATCACGGGCAGCACCAGCTTCCCGGCGGGGATCACCTGCCCGTGCACCTCGACGGCGCGCCTCGTCTCGCGGAACACCATCTGCAGCGGCGAGCGGTGGCGCAGGACCTCCTCGATCGCCGAGGGCAAGAGCTCGGGCGACGCCCGGAGGCGGAAGAGCTCCGCCGGGCTCTCGAGGAAGCACAAGATCGCGTTGTCGATGAGGTTCGTCGTCGTCTCGGTGCCCGCCGCGAGCAGGAACTGGAAGAAGCTCAGGATGTCGCTCTCCGTCAGCTGCTCGCCGTCCACCTCCGCCTCGACGAGGCGGGTCAAGAGATCCTCCGCCGGCGCCCTCCGGCGCGCCTCGATCTGGTCCGCGAGATAAGCCTTCATCTCCTCCTTCACCGCGGCGTGCTCGCTCACGGCCCTCGCCGCCTCCTCGCCGCCAGCGATCGTGTGGCTGAGGTTCGCTATCACCTCGCTCCATCGCAGGAGCCGTGCCCGGTCCTCGGCGGGGACGCCGATCATCTCCGCGATCACCATCGTGGGCAGCGGACCCGCATAGTCCGCCGCGAGGTCCATCTCTCCCCGCTCGATCCACGGCTCCAGGAGCTCGCGAGACAGCTCCCGGATGCGCGGCTCGAGGCCCGCGATCGAGCGCGGCGTGAACGCCCGCAGGACGATGGATCGAAGCTTCGTGTGGCGCGGCGGGTCGGAGAAGACGATCCAGTCCGGCGCCTTGCCGGTGGGAGGCGTCACCGCCGAGCTGAACGCGTCGTGATCGGTCAGCGCCCGCTTCACACCGTCGTAGTCGAAGACCATCCAGAGATCGAGCGGAGCGACGTAGAACACGGGAGAGCCGGTCCGCAGCTGATCGTAGAGGGGATAAGGATCCCGCCGCATCTCGTCCGGGAAAAGGTTCATCGTCGAAACCTCCGTCGTCTGGAGTCGCCGGTGGCAGCCGCCCTTCGAGAGACGATGCTAATCGATGCACCCACGAGATGGAGCGCTGGAAAGCACGGCCCGCACGGAACGCTCGCTGGCACAACCCGGACGGACGCGGCGCCCGTTCGCCGTAAATCGCCATAAACCACGGGCCTGCGCCTGACGAGACGACAGCGAACGACGTAGCGAGTCCTGGGCAACGCCTGACACGGGGCCTTTCGCGCGGACGCGGGAACCGGCCGGGGGCCGGCGCCCGTACCCAGGCCGAGCCCTCGACGCGCCGGCGCCGCTCGGCAGCGCGATTCCCGCGTTTTCAAGGCTCGAAAGGACAGGACAATGCGTATCGTCTCCTCGTTTGCCGTCGTCGCCCTCGGAGCCTCCTCTGCCCTCGCCGGCTGCATCGCCGACACGTCCGATCCGGAGCCGCTCGACGGCGAGGACGCCGCGCAGGAGGGCGTGGGCGAGGCCCGAGCCGAGCTCGGCAGCTGCTACGGCGCGTCGTGCACAGGGCAGGACCCTGGCGCGACCGGGTGCGAGGGCGACGCGGTCACGCGGGCGTCGAGCGACATCGTGTCGGGCTACTCCGTGATCGGCCGGATCGTGATCCGGTACTCGCCGAGCTGCAACGCGGCATGGGCGAGGACCGTCGTGACGAGCGGCAGCTCGTATCTCCGGGCAGAGATCACGAGGAGCTCGCCTTACGCGACGAGCCAGGCCGAGTCGCCCTCACCGACCGACGCGCTCCGCTCGCCCATGCTGGCCGTCACGCCAGGCTCCAGATTCACCGCCGTTGGCAAGATCGGCTCGTACCCTGGCATGTTTCAATTCAGCGGCACCGTCCGGGCGAACTTCTGATCCCACGGTGAACCCGGCCCTCCTCGGCGCAGCGCCGCTAGCGCCGCAGAGCCCGCCAGCCGGGCGCGCCGGCGCGCCCCCGGCCCGATCCCCGTCGATACCGCCGCGCCGAGGCCTCAGTGCTGATGTCTGTAGACCTCAATCGGCGCGGCGCAGAGCCGGATCGAGGCGCGAGATCCCCGACACACCACCGGCCCCCAGCGGACGAGGAGGCGTGCACACGCCTTGCATAGGGCACGCTGCGGACGCGCTGCGAAGCCCGGATCGCAGGAGTTCCGCCCTGTCGAGGCCGATCCGAATTCGGCCGGCCGCCCATCGAAAAGTCCACCGGTGACGTCCGGCGACGAATATAAGACGGCACGGGATTTCGAGGCAGCTCGCCGCTCTCCTCGCCGAGGATGCGGCGTTTCCCACAACTTGCCTGCGCGCCGGTGCAGTCGACGGCCGCTCGCCCAATGCACCGAAGGTGATCCTGCGCATGAGAGCCCCCTTTCCCCCCCGATGGATCTGCGGCGCCGCCGCCCTAGCCGCGGCGGCGTGGGCCGCGCCAGCGTCCGCTCAGGAGGCGGGACCTGCGCGTGGCCTCGCCCTCAACCGCTTCAGCCCCGCGCCCGCCGGCGACCGGATGTTCGGTGTGCCGTCGCCGTACGCGGCCTCGCCGAACCAGGATGGCAGCGCGACGCTCCACCTGATGCTGCTCGGTGACTATGCGCACAACCCGCTCGTGCTCACGCGGGAGGGCAGCGACGAGAACCTCGGCGCGATCGTCGGCCACCAGCTGTTCCTGCACCTGAACTCCTCGCTCACGCTCTGGGACCGGCTGCACGTCAACGTCGACCTGCCGCTCGCCGTGCTGCAGCAGGGCGACAGCCCCGCGGCCGAGGGCCTCTCGTTCAGGTCGCCGAGCGACGCGCAGCTCGGCGATCTCCGGGTGGGGCTGCGCCTGCGCCTCCTCGGCGATTACTTCGACCCGTTCCAGCTCGCCGTGGGCGGCTTCGTCTGGGTGCCGCTCGGCGACCGCGAAAACTCGTTCGTGGGCGAAGAGTCGGTCCGCGGCCTGCCGCAGCTCATCGCGGGCGGCCGGATCCCCGGCTTCGTCTGGTCGGCCGCGGCCGGCGTCGATCTTCGCGCCAACCAGACGTTCGCGCAGGTGCGGCAAGGCCTGATGTTCAACGGCGGCGCGGGCGTCGGCCTGCTGCTGGGGTCGGAGGAGCAGCTCCAGATCGGCCCCGAGGCGACCGTGTCGACGGTGCTGGAGGACCCGGGGGCGCGCAACACGAACGTGGAGGCCCTGCTCGGGCTGCGCTACCGCTTCGCGCCCACGCTCCGCGACTTCGAGCTCGGCGTCGCCGCCGGCCCCGGCTTCACGTCGGGCATCGGCACCCCGGACTTCCGCGCCGTCGCGATGCTCGCGTACTCGCCCGAGGTCCGGCGCGCGGACCCGGACCGCGACAAGGACGGCATCCTCAACGAGCAGGACGCCTGCCCGGACGTGCACGGCGTCGCGAGCGACGATCCGAAGAAGCACGGCTGCCCGCCGCCTCCGGACCGCGACAAGGACGGCATCATCGACAGCGTGGACGCGTGCCCGGACGTGGCCGGCGTCGCGAACGACGATCCGAAGAAGCACGGCTGCCCGCCGCCCGGGGACCGCGACAAGGACGGGATCACGGACGACGTCGACGCGTGCCCGGACGAGGCCGGCCCGGCGAACGACGATCCGAAGAAGCACGGCTGCCCGCCGCCCCCCGACAAGGACGGCGACGGCGTGATCGACGCGGAGGACGCCTGCCCCGATATCCCCGGTATCCGCACCT
Organism: Sorangium sp. So ce375; assembly: GCF_051473855.1. Lineage (NCBI taxonomy): Bacteria > Pseudomonadati > Myxococcota > Polyangiales > Polyangiaceae > Sorangium > Sorangium sp. So ce375. The sequence goes on along the minus strand of NZ_CP150335.1, from coordinate 156,786 downwards.
CGGATCCGGCGACGAACGGCTGCCCCGGCGATCGCGACGGCGACACGGTGCGCGACGATCAGGACGCCTGCCCCGACATCAAGGGCAAGCCCGATCCGGATCCGACGAAGAACGGCTGCCCCGTCGCGGTGCGCATGACGGAGACGGAGATCGTCATCCTCCAGCAGGTGCAGTTCGACACCGGCAAGGCGACCATCAAGAAGGTGAGCAACGAGCTGCTCGATGAGGTGGCGGGTGTGCTGAAGGAGCACCCGGAGATCGCCAAGATCGAGGTGCAAGGGCACACAGACCCGCGCGGCGGACGCGCGTACAATATCAAGCTCAGCCAGGCGAGGGCCGAGTCGGTCACGAAGGCGCTGGTCCAGCGCGGCATCGAGGCCGAGCGGCTGACGTCGAAGGGCTACGGGCCCGACGTCCCGATCGCGGACAACGACACCGACGAGGGACGCCAGAAGAACCGCCGCGTGCAGTTCAAGATCCTCGAGAAGAAGCCGAAGCAGCAGGAGGCGCCGTGAAGAGACGTTGGATCCTAGGTAGTCTTGTCGGGCTCGCCTGCGTGGGCGGGCAGGGCGGCAGCGCGCAGGCCGCGCCCGTGCTGCGCGTGGAGGTCAGCCAGAGGGGGGATTTCCTCCTGATCGGCAACACGCTCGGCTACGAGTGCGGCGTCGACGGGACGCGGCCGGTGCCCGTCGTAGGCACGGTCGGGGACTGCGGCACGAATTTGACCGACTCCTCGCCCGACGTCTTCTGGCGCGCAGACTCGCCCGCGGACGGGCAAGCGGAGGCGAACGTCGGCATCACCGCGGACCGGGCGCGGAGCTCCGCGTGGCTCACGGTGCCGGACGGCGCCACGGTCACGCACGCCTACCTCTACTGGGCCGCGCACACGGCCGCCAACGCGCCGGCGGATACCACGGTGACCCTGGACCGCCCGGGCGCGAGCGGCTTCGTGGAGGAAGTGATCGCCACCGGCCCGGACGGTGGATCGTTCATCACGGGCGAGCCGCCCGAAGAGGGCGACCCGCCGCCAGCGCCTTCGTACTACCAGTCGTTCGCGGACATCACCCCGATCGTTCAGGAGCACGGGACCGGCGCCTACCGGGTGAGCGGCGTCCACAGCAAGGAGTTCGCCAACACCTTCGACGACAACAGCTTCGCCGGATGGTGGATGGTCGTGTTCTACGCGCTCCCCACCGAGCCGCCGCGCCACCTCGCGCTCTTCCACGGGCTCGACGCGGTGAACACCCGCAACCCCGCGAGCGCCACCCTGGACGGGTTCCTGGTGCCCAACGCGGGCTACGACGCGAAGATCGGGATGGTCGCCTTCGAGGGCGACCAGGTCTGGAACGGAGACCAGTTCTTCTTCAACGACCCGATGGGGACGAACCCGCTCAGCAACGCGCAGAACCCGGCCACCAACTTCTTCAACGGCACGCGCTCCAACTCCGCTGGCCCGGTGTCGGTCTCCGGTGATCTGCCGCAGCTGTCGAGCAGGGCCGGGACTCTGGCCGGCATGGACATCGACATCCTGGACATCACCAACAGGGTGAGCGCGGGCCAGCGGTCGGCGCCGATCAGGGCGTCGAGCGCCGGCGATCTGTATTTCCTAGCCGGCTTCGTCACCTCGATTTCAACGTTCAAGCCGGACTTCACGACCTCTGTGAAGACGGCCGTCGACGTCAATGGCGGCGCGCTGCTCCCGGGCGACACGCTCCAGTACACGATCGAGGTCATCAACAGCGGCAACGACGCGTCGGTCGGCACCGTGCTCACCGATGCGCTGCCCGCGGGCGTCACCTACGTGCCGGGCTCGCTCTCGGTCGCGACCGGCGCCAACACGGGCGTGAAGACGGACGCGGCCGGCGACGACCAGGGCGAGTACGACGCCGGGACGCGCACGATCCTCGTGCGGCTCGGCGCCGGCGCGACCGGGGCGGCGGGGGGGTCGATCCCCGCCGGGATGTCGACGCGGGTGACCTTCCAGGTGAAGGTCAACGCGGACGCCTCGGGGACCATCGCGAACCAGGCGGTCGTCAACGCCGCCGGGCAGCAGGGCGCGCCCGCCGAGGACACGCCGACCGACGGCAACGGCCCGACCGACGGCGTGCCGCCGACCGAGGTCGTCATCGACACGTGCGAGACCGACGCGCAATGCGCCGCGCCGACGCCTCACTGCGACACGGCGGCGGCGCCCAACGAGTGCGTCGAGTGCACCACGGACGCGCACTGCGGGCCCCTCTCGCCGACGTGCGACCCCGACACGCGGGCCTGCACCTGCGTGCCCACGGGCGCCGAGGTCTGCGGCGACGCGATCGACAACGACTGCGACGGCGTGTTCAACAACGGCTGCGACTCGGACAACGACGGGGTCGAGGATCCCGACGAGCTCGAGGCCGGCACCGACCCGAACGACGCGGACAGCGACGATGACGGCGTGATCGACGGCGATGAGCCGAAGTTCGACGAGGACTCCGACGAGGACGGCCTCATCAACGCGCTCGACCCCGACAGCGACAACGACGGGCTCTACGACGGCACCGAGCTCGGCCTGCCCTGCGACAACGCCGCCACCAGCGCCGCCGCGGGCCACTGCCGCGCCGACGGGGACGCCGGCGCGACAAAGACCGACCCGCTCGACGCCGACACCGACGACGGCGGCGTGTCCGACGGGAACGAGGACGTCGACCTCGACGGCGTCGTCGACGAGGGCGAGACCGATCCGAACGTGCGCGCCGACGACGTGCCGCCGACGGACACCGACGGCGACGGGCTGAGCGACGACTTCGAGGAGACGATCGGGAGCGATCCGAACGACGCCGACACCGACGACGACGGCGCGCTCGACGGCCAGGAGCCGAACCCGGCCGACGACACCGACGGCGACGGCCTCATCAACGTGCGCGACGTCGACAGCGACAACGACGGGCTCTTCGACGGCACGGAGCTCGGCCTGCCCTGCGACAACGAGGACACCAACGCCGAGGCGGGCCACTGCCGCGCCGACGCGGACGGGGGCGCGACAAAGACCTCGCCGGTCGATCCGGACACCGACGACGGCGGCGTGCCCGACGGCCAGGAGGACATCAACCTCGACGGCGCGATCGACGCGGGCGAGACCGATCCGAACAACCGCGCCGACGACGGGACGCCGGAGGACTCCGACGGCGACGGGCTGATCGACGTGATCGAGGAGGAGATCGGCACCGACCCGAACGACGCGGACAGCGACGACGACGGCGTGATCGACGGCGATGAGCCGAACTTCAGCGACGATCACGACGGCGACGGCCTCATCAACGCGCTCGACCCCGACAGCGACAACGACGGGCTGTTCGACGGCACCGAGCTCGGCCTGCCCTGCGACCGCGAGGGCACCGACGCCGCCGCGGGCAACTGCATCGCGGACGCCGACCCCACGACGACGACGCACCCGCTCGACGCGGACACCGACGACGGCGGCGTGCCCGACGGCGTGGAGGACACGGACCACGACGGCGCCATCGACGCGGGCGAGACCGATCCCAACAACGGCGCCGACGACGCGGTGGGAGACGATCGTGACGGCGACGGGCTGCCCGACGCGGTGGAGGAGGCGATCGGGACCGATCCCGATGACGCCGACAGCGACGACGACGGCGCGCTCGACGGGCAGGAGATGAACCCCGGCGAGGACACCGACGGCGACGGGCTCATCAACGCGCTCGACGTGGACAGCGACAACGACGGGCTGTTCGACGGCACCGAGCTCGGCCTGCCCTGCGACAACGCCGCCACCGACGCCGCCGCGGGCCACTGCCGCGCCGACGCCGACGAGGGGGCGACGAAGACCGATCCGCTCAACGCCGACACCGACGGCGGCGGCGTGAGCGACGGCAACGAGGACATCAACCTGGACGGCGCCATCGACGAGGGCGAGACCGATCCGAACAACGGCGCCGACGACGTGCCGCCGGTGGACACCGACGGCGACGGGCTGAGCGACGCGCTCGAGGAGACGATCGGGACCGATCCGAACGACGCCGACAGCGACGACGACGGCGTGATCGACGGGCAGGAGCCGAACTTCAGCGACGACCACGACGGGGATGGGCTCATCAACGCGCTCGACCCCGACAGCGACAACGACGGGCTGTTCGACGGCACCGAGCTCGGCCTGCCCTGCGACCGCGAGGGCACCGACGCCGCCGCGGGGACCTGCATCGCGGACGCCGATCCCACGACGAAGACGAACCCGCTCGATCCGGACACGGATGACGGCGGCGTGCCCGACGGCGTGGAGGACGCGAACCACAACGGCGCCATCGACGCGGGTGAGACCGATCCCAACAACGGCGACGACGACCAGGCGGCGTGCCGGCAGGACAGCGACTGCGGCGGCGCGACGAGCGGGATGATCTGCGAGGAGCACGCCTGCGTGGACGGCTGCCGCGGCGCCGACGGCAACAGCTGCCCGTCCGGCGAGGTGTGCAGCTCGACCGACAGCACGCCGGGCACCTGCGGGCCCGCCGACGATCCCAAGGGGATCTTCGCCGAGGGCAACGGCCTCTGCGCCGCGCGGCCCACGCCCGCGAACAGCACCCCGGGCGCGATCGCGCTCCTGCCCATGCTCGCCGCCCTCGCCGGCCTCGCCCGGCGCCGCCAGCGCCGCACGGGCCGCTAGCGGACGAGGACCACGGCAGCACGCCGCCCCGCCTTCATCCGGCGGGGCGGCGCTCCCTCCAGCGGCCGTGGCGTCTCGGCGGCCTCCTCGACGGCCGCAGCGTCATGGCGGCCCCCTCCGCGGCGCGAGCCTCATCGAAGGACGCCGCGAGCCACGACCCCCCAGCCCTCACCGACGGTTCGTCTTCGCCTCCCCACAGCGCGGGCGCGACGCGCGCATCGTGTACTTTTCTTGCCCACCTGTAGCCGTCCTCCGTAGCGTACCGCGCCAAGGAGAACGACCATGGAGATGCTGCTCGCCAGCGAGCGCCGCGCCACGCGCCGCGCCGCGATCGTGGAGTGCCAGGCCGTGCGCGAGCGGGGCTTCCGGCTGCTCGGGACCAGGGCGATCGACCTGTCGATCGACGGCATGCTCGTGCTGACGAGCGCCCGCGCGCTCACGGGCGAGCCGGTGATCGTCTCGTTCCGGATCCCGGAGACGAACGTCTGGATCGACGCGACGGCGACCATCGCGCGCACCGTCCACGGCCGGCGCCAGGGCGACCCGGGGCGCGCCGTGGGCCTGCGCTTCGACCCGCTCGACAGGGCGTCGGGCCGGCGCCTCCGCGCGGCGCTCGAGCGCTTCCCGCCGACGTACCCCTACCGGGCGCAGCGCGTGGACTACGCGGCGACGGCCGCGATGATCGCGCTCAGCTGATCCGCGCGCCGGCGGCGGCGCCGCCGCTCTAGCCCGCGAGCTTCGCCGCGCTTCCGCCGTCGCCGGTGAGCTGGGTCTGGTACATCGCGTGGTAGGCGCCGCCCGCGGCGAGGAGCTCCGCGTGCGTGCCGCGCTCGACGATGCGGCCCGCGTTCATCACGAGGAGCATGTCGGCGTCGCGGATCGTCGAGAGGCGATGCGCGATGACGAAGCTCGTACGCTGGGCGCGCAGGGCGGCCATCGCGCGCTGGACGAGCACCTCGGTCCGGGTGTCGACCGAGGAGGTCGCCTCGTCGAGGATCAGGATCGCCGGGTTCGCGAGGAACGCGCGCGCGATCGTGATGAGCTGCTTCTCGCCGGCGCTCAGGTTGCCCGACTCCTCGTTGATGACCGTGTCGTAACCGGCGGGCAGGGCGCGCACGAAGCGGTCGACGTGCGCCGCGCGCGCCGCCTCCTGGATGTCGGCCTCGGTCGCGGCCGCGTTGCCGAACGCGATGTTGTCGCGGATCGTGCCCGAGAACAGCCACGTATCCTGCAGCACGATACCGAGCTTCGCGCGCAGCTCGTGGCGAGGCAAGCGCGCGATGTCGACGCCGTCGATGAGGATCCGACCGCCGTCGAGCTCGTAGAACCGCATCAAGAGGTTCACGAGCGTGGTCTTGCCGGCGCCGGTCGGGCCGACGATGGCGACCGTCTGGCCTGGCTTGATCGTGAGGTCGAGGTCCTCGATCAGGGGCTCGTCGGGCTTGTAGCGGAACGTGACGTGCTCGAACCGGACCTCGCCATGGACCTTCGACAGGGCCGCGGGCGGGGTGGCGTCGAGCGACTGGCCCTGTTCGTCGAGCAGCTCGAACACCCTCTCTGCGGAGGCAACGCCCGATTGCAGGACGTTCGTGACGGACGCGAGCTGGCCGAGCTGCTGAGAGAACTGGCGCGAATACTGGATGAACGCTTGCACGCTGCCGAGCAGCATCGCGCCCGACGCGACGCGCAGGCCGCCGATGACGGCGATCGCGACGTAGGTCAGGTTCCCGACGAAATTGACCGCCGGCATGATGATGCTGGACATGAACTGCGCGCGGAAGCTTGTCTCGAACAGCTCCTGGTTCGTGGACTGGAAGCGCGCCTCGACGTCGCGGCGCCGCCCGAGCACGTTGACGAGCGAGTGGCCGGTGAACGCCTCCTCGATCTGGCCGTTGAGCACGCCGACCTGCGCCCACTGCGCGACGAATTTCGCCTGCGCGCGCCTCGCGACCGCCGCGGTCGTGAGCACCGAGAGCGGCACGGTGAAGAGCGTGATCACCGCGAGCACCGGCGAGATCACGACGAGCATGACGACGATGCCGATCAGCGTCAGCGCGCCGTTCATGATCTGCGTCAGCGTCTGCTGCAGGCCCTGCGCGACGTTGTCGATGTCGTTCGTGACGCGGCTCAGGAGCTCGCCGTGCGGGCGGCCGTCGAAGTAGGCGAGCGGCAAGCGGGCGAGCTTGTCCTGCGCCTCGGTGCGGAGCTGTCGCACGGTGCGCTGCACGACGTTGTTGAGCAGGTAGCCCTGCAGCCAGGCGAACAGCGACGCGCCGGCGTAGAGCGCCATCACGAGCAGGAGCAGCTCGGCGAGCTCGCGGAGCTGGATGCCGCGGCCGGGGACGACGTCCATGTGGCCCACGAGCTCGGCGAGCCGCGCCTGGCCGGAGCGCTGGAGCTCCGCGACGGCCTCGGCCTTCGTGGCGGCCGCCGGGAGGCGAGCGCCGATCACGCCCGAGAAGATGATGTCCGTCGCGCGGCCGAGCAGCTTCGGACCGGCGAGGCCGAGCCCCACGCTGAGCAGCGAGCAGGCGACGACGACCGTGAGGCGCGCGCGCTCGGGGGCGAGGCGGCCGAGGAGGCGCCGCGCGGAGGGCGCGAACTGCTTCGCCTTCTGCGGCGGCGCGGCCCCCATGCCGAAGGGGCCGCGGTGCATCATGGGGGGGCGCGCCCCCTCGGGGGCGGCGGGCGGGGGACCGTCACGACGCGCGCTCACGCGGCCACCGCCGTGTCGCGCTGCGAGGCCACGATCTCAGCGTACGTCGGGCACGACGCGAGCAGCTCGTCGTGCTTGCCCTGGCCGACGATCTCGCCATCGTCGAGCACGAGGATCTGGTCCGCGTCGACGATGCTCGACACGCGCTGCGCGACGATGATCACCGTGGCAGCGCGCGTGCGCTCGGCGAGCGCGGCCCGCAGCCGGGCCTCGGTCGCGACGTCGAGCGCGGAGAAGGCGTCGTCGAACAGGAACACGCGCGGCCGGCGCAGCAGGGCGCGGGCGATCGACAGCCGCTGGCGCTGGCCGCCGGAGACGTTCGTGCCGCCCTGCCCGATCGGCGTGTCGAGCTTTCGCGGCATCGCCTCGACGAAGTCGCGCGCCTGCGCCGCGGCGAGCGCTGCCCAGAGCTGCTCGTCGGTCGCCGCGGGGTCGCCGTAGCGCAGGTTCGAGCCCACCGTGCCGGAGAACAGGAAGGGTCGCTGCGGGACGAGCCCGACGCACGACCACACCGCCTCGAGGGCGAGCATGCGCGCGTCGACGCCGTCGAGCCGGACCTCGCCCCTCGTCGGATCGATGAGCCGCGCGATCAGGTCGAGCAGCGTGGTCTTGCCCGAGCCGGTGCTGCCGATGATCGCGGTGACCTGCCCGGGGCGCGCCACGAACGAGATGCCGCGCAGGACGGGCAGCTCGGCGCCCGGATAGCGGTACTCGACGTCTCGCAGCTCGACGGTGCCGGTCGGCTCGACGAGCGTCACGGGCTGGTCGGGAGCGCGCACGGACGGCTCGGTGTCCAGCACCTCGACGATGCGCTCCGCGCACGCGGCCGCGCGCGGCAGCATGATGGCCATGAACGTCACCATCATCACGGCCATCAGGATCTGCACCAGGTAGGCGAGGAACGCCGTCATCGAGCCGATCTCGAGCGTGCCGTCCGCTATCCGGTGCGCGCCGAACCACAGGACGGCGACGCTCGAAGCGTTGAATACGATCATCACGGTCGGGAACATCAGCGCTTGCAGGCGCCCGATGCGCAGCGCGGTCTCGGTGAGGTCGCCGTTCGCGCGCTCGAAGCGCGCCGCCTCGGCGCGCTCGCGCACGAAGGCGCGGATGACGCGCACGCCGGTGATCTGCTCGCGCAGCACGCGGTTCACCGTGTCGATGAGGGGCTGCATCCGCCGGAACTGCGGCACCATCCGCGACATGATGGCGACGACGGCGCCCGCGAGCAGCGGCACGGCGATCGCGAGCAGCCAGGCGAGCGACTCGTCCTCGCGCAGCGCCATCACGATGCCGCCGACGCACATGATGGGCGAGAGGACGAGCATCGTGCTGCCCATCATCACCACCGTCTGCACCTGCTGGACGTCGTTTGTCGTGCGCGTGATGAGCGACGGCGCCCCGAACCGCGACAGCTCGCGCGCGGAGAACTCGCCGACGCGGTGGAACACCGCCGCGCGCAGGTCGCGACCGAAGCTCATCGCGGCGCGCGCGCCGGCGTAGTTCGCGGCGACCGAGCACACGATCTGGACGCCGGTGATCCCGAGCATGATCGCGCCGAGCTTGAGGATCCGCGACGTGTCACCGAGCGCGATGCCCTGATCGATGATGTCGGCGTTCAGGCTCGGCAAGTACAGAGAGGCGAGCGTCGCCACGAGCTGGAGCGCGACGACGAGCGCGAGCAAGCGCGCCTGCGGGCGCAAGAAGCGGCGCAATAGCTGCGTCAGCAAGGCTCCTCCTCTTCGGAGCGGCGGCGGATACCGTCGAGCAGGATCGCCACGACCTCCGCGGCGGTCAGGGGCATTCCGTCGGTGATCCGCGGGTGCGTGCCCGCGAACGACATGATGCGCAGGAGGCGCGCCGCATACGCGGGATCGCAGCGCAGCTCGTCGCGCGACGCCTCGAACAGGCGCTCGAGCTGCGCGCACAGCTGCTCATCCTGGCGCGGCGGCTGAGCGCACCCGGGGTCGGGGCGCATCGACGGCATCGTCATGCCGAGCATCGATATGAGCTGCCAGATGCCCTCGACGCGGCGCTGCAGGATCTCGACCGCCCGGATCAAGCGCTCGCGCAGCGGCGCCGCGAGCTCGATGCGCTCCAGCTCTCGCAGCGTCGGCGTCGGATCGAAAAGGGTCGCGATCGCGGCCTGAATCAGCGACTCCTTGTCGGGGAACACGCGGAACAGCGTCCCCTCCGCGGTACCGGCGGCCATCGCGATCTGCGCCGTCGTGACGTTGCGCCCGTGCAAGCGCAGGAGCGGGATCGTCGCCGCGATGATGCTCGCGCGACGCTCCTCCGGGGGCAGTGGAGCAGCTCGTCGGCTCGGTGGTGCCATGCGTCCCCTGTAGCGGAGTGAGCGCTCACTCGTCAAGAGTGAGCGCTCACTCACTCGATCTGAAGACGGCCGGCTTGGTCCGCGCCCGCTCACGGCGCGCGATATGCCGGAGGGGCGAGCCGTGTGTCGGTGTGGGTGGATCGGACATCGGTGGCCGAGCGTGGCCTCCGGAGATCAGAGCGAGCCAGGGAGCTCGACGTCGGCGACCGGGAACTCGGCCCGAAAGCCGGAGAGCCGGACGGCGAACACCACACGACCCTTGTCGACGCGCGGCATGCGCGCCGGATCGACGCGCGCGTCGACCAGGCGCGCGTGGCGGACGGCCCCGCGCGCGGTCGGCGCGCAGAAGTAGTCGTGCCCGTCGCGGTGGTGCACGAGCCGGCGAAGGCGCGCGGGCACGAGCGCGCTCGTGGCCGGCAGGCTCGGGCCCGCGATCGCGAAGCGCAGATCGGCGAAGACATCGCCGCCCTGCGAGGCCCGGAGGCGCTCGCTCCCGTCCGCCTCGCGCGCGAGCTCGAAATCGGCGTGCTCCTTGGGGATCCCCCAGTTGAGCTGCCCGTTCACCACGCTGTCCCACGAGCTGACGTAGATCTTGCTGATGGACCAGGAGAGGCCGCGTCGGGTGCGGAAGCGCCCGGGGATGAACAGGAGCTCTCGATAAGGCCCCACGTTCGATGACGTGTAGTCGAGCGCCATCAGCAGGCTGAAGCGCCCCTCGAAGCGGGGGCGGAGCGCCTCCGGGATGAACGCCTGCTCTCGGATCAGCCGCTCCGGGAGCTCGAGCATGACGATGGTCGCATCCCCCGCCAGCGTCCACGGCGCTGGAGCTCGCTTGACGTCAGGAGGATGGATGTCGGCGCTCTGGCTCATGACGACCTCTCCGCGGACTCGATGGGATCAGGCGGCACGCCGTCGTGCCCAGCCAGGACATGCCGCTCGCCCTGGCACCTTGAGGCGTCGCGGCGTCGCCGTCGAGCGCCGCTCGTATCCGAGCGTCCGAGCGCGAAAGGGCGCTACCCGAGCAGATCGACCCCTCCCGGAGGGCGCCGCGCTCTCGCGAGCTCCGACCGCTCGAGGTGGGCGAGGACGGCGAGGACGGCCGCCTCGTCCCACGCGTCGCCGACGATCTGCAGGCCGATGGGCAGCCGCTCGGCGTCGACGCCGACGGGCGCGGTGCCCGCGGGGAGGCCGGTGAGGTTGGCGAGGAAGGCGAAGCGGCACATGCCGTCGAGGGCGACGGGATCCAGGAAGGCGCGCGCTTCCTCGGCCTGCGCGTAGCGGGGCGCGGTGATCGCCGTCGTCGGGAGCGCGAGGACGTCGACGCCGGCGAGGGCCCGCGCCACCTCGCGCCGCATGCCCGCGCGGAGCCGCGCGGCGTCGATCTGCTCGATCGCGGTGATGCCCGAGAGGAGGCTGAAGGTGACGCGCAGGTCCTCGCTGATGAGGCCGCGCTGCTCCCTCCAGGCGCGCTGGTGCGCCGCGAGCGCCTCGGCGCCGATGACGAGGTAGCCGATCGACGCCGCGTGCCTGGCGATGGGGATCTGCACGTCCACGAGGATCGCCCCCTCGCGCTCGAGCGCGCGCAGCGCCCCCCGGCAGGCGCTCGCGACCGGGGTGGAGGCGTCGCGCCACTCCGCCTCGTCCACGCCGATGCGCAGGCCGCGCACGCCGGCGCCGAGGCGCGCGCCGAAGCCTCCGGGGGGCGGCGGGGGCGCCCACGCGGTGAGGTCGTCGTCGGGATCGGGCTCGCTCGCGACGACGTCGAGGAAGCGCGCGAGGTCGGCGGTGCAGCAGGCGATCGGGCCCGCGTGGGCGACCGAGCCCTTGAAGCCGTCGCCGGCGCGGCTGACGCGGCCGAAGGTCGGCTTGAGGCCGAAGACGCCGTTCAGCGCGGCCGGCGCGCGGATGGATCCGCCGCCGTCGCCGCTGGCCGCGAGCGGCGCGAGCCCGAGGGCGACGCCGACCGCGGAGCCGGTGGAGGAGCCGCCGGCCGCGCGCTCCTTGTGGTGCGGGTTGTGGGGCATGCGGTGGTGGACGCTGTTGCCGATCGGCGACATGCCCCACTCGGTGAGCACGGTCTTGCAGAGGAACACGGCGCCCGCCTGGCGGAGCCGGGCGACGACGGCGGCGTCGCGCGGCGCGGGCGGGTATGGGCCGCAGGGCGAGCCGAGCGCGGTCGGGAGGCCCTCGACGTCGAACTCGTCCTTGACGAGCAGGGGCACCCCGTCGAGCGGGCCGCGCGGCCGCCCCGCGGCGTGGCGCGCGGTCGACGCGTCGGCGTCGCTGAGCGTCGCCTCGCGCGAGGCGGCGACGGCGATGTTCATGGACGGGCGCTCGTCGGCGAGGGCGTCGAGCGCCGAGAGCGCGCGCTCGGCGACGCGGAGCGGGGTGGTGGCGCCCTCGCGGTAGGCCGCGGCGTAGGCCAGCGAGGGCCTGGGCCAGTCGCGGACCGGGGGCTCGCCGAGCCCGGCGTCTCCCCAGCGCCGCGGCGGCGCGGCCTGGATGGGGCGCGCCTCGGCGGGAGCGTCGCCGCGGAGGGCCTCCGGCAGCGAGGCGAGGCGATCGATGCCCAGGCTGCGCTTCATCACTTCCCGGAGGGCGGCGGACGATCCGGGCGCCTCGGCGGCCAGGCGCGCCGCGGTGAGCGCGCGGCCTGTGAGTCGGGGGACCTTCATCCGGCGGAGCTTACCCGACGGGCAAGGCGGCGCGGCGGCTCATGGTCGGGGTGCGCGGCGAGATCGCGCCGTGGCAATGAGTCGGCGGCGGCGGGACCGAGCGGCGTTCCTCGTCGGGCCTGGCGCGTGGGAGGACATGGGGCGTCGGCCGCCGCGACCTGGAGCTCAAGCAGACGAGGTGAGGTCGTCCCAGGCAAGCACCGCCTCGGGGCGTAGTTGGCGCAGCCACGTCACTGCGCGCCCCTCGGACAGCCTCCGCTCGAACACCAGCGCCGCGTCACCCGCGTAGAACGTGCCGGTGGAGTCGGTGGCCTCTTCAACCTCGTCCAGGCCGAGCGCCTGTGCGAGCTCACGACCGTGCAACGACCGCGAGACATGAACCGGCACTTCTTTGGGGTGTCCCCACAACGCAATGCGGGAGACGAACGCGCGCACGGAGTCGCTCGTTCGCTCCCACTCGTCCCAGCCGAACCCATAGGCCCACATCCTGCCGTCCTCCGTCACGCATGCGAGGGTGTCAGGGTTGTCGATGTCTCGCGGGCTCACCAAGATCGCGGGGCCATCCGGCGTCTGCTGAAGCGGCCACTCAGCGACGCTCCCTTCGCCGAGGGCTCGATCGAGCATCTGGATCCCGCCGAAGCGCTGGATCCGGTCGACGCTGCGCAGACCGCCGAACGAGCGCTCGGCATCAGCGGCCGTCCTGGCGAGCGCCTCGCTACCACCGTTCTCCAGCACCCACGAGGCGAGCCGCGCGGGATCGCCGGGATCGTGCAGCCGACAAAGCCAGCGCGATGCCGCCTCGCTCGCACGAGGCGATAGCGGAAGGGTCTTCGATGCCGGATCGACGGTTGCGCAGAGAAACCCAACCACGCTCTTCCGAAACCGATGGCTCGCCTCTTCGAGCGGGAGATCGAGGTGCACGGCGTCATTGTCCAGCGCCGCACGCGCCATCATATCAACATAGTTGTCGCGAAACTCGATCCAGCCAGATTCGGGCACACGAGGCGCCTCTCCCGCGGCTCGCACCACCGGAAAGACGCACTGCAACCGCAGGGCCGCACACTCTTCGAGCCAGGGCCGCAGGCTGGCCGCCGTGGGGCCCAGCACCCGCAAGAACACGTCGTCGCGCAATGCGAGCACCTCGTCGCAAACATGCCACACGAACCCGTGTAGGCGAGACTGACGAATCGCCTGGCCGACCCGGCGAGCGACGCCCTTGACGAGGGCGGTCGTCTTGTCGAGCGCGGTGACCCGTCCCGTCTCGGCGTAGAAGTTACCGAGATCGACAAGCACGCGCAGCTCGAACTTTGGCGAACGCCACCGTTCGAGCCTCTCCGCCACCTCGTTCAACTGGGAAACGGACGCCGCAAGCGGCTTGGTTCCGCACATGGATCGGAGCTCGAGGCTAGACGTGCCCTTCGCTGTGGTTCCGAGAAGGGGATGGCTGAATCGAGTTTTCACGTCGGCCCCCAATCGCTGTTCTGCCCGGTCCCTCCGATGACGCCCGGCGTCATTCCGGCCACACGATTGTGTGCGGCGCTCAATCTCTGCATCCGAGCCACCTCTATCTGAAGCGTTCTGCGATCGCCAGCACGTCCGACACGCTGGACACTCGGCGCGACATTCGCTGAATACCGCACTCCTCGACGAGCCAGACGGAATCCCCGTCGACGAAGACCTTCGCCACAGCGTCAGAGAGGTCTTCGCGGAGCCTGAGTCCGTGGGGCAGCACCTCCTCCGAACGGCATGTGGCCTCCGATGCGTAGCCGTTCTCGAGAAGGTAGACTTGGCGCTCGAACCAGCGCTCGACACTCGTGGCTACCAGGCGCATTTGCACATCGTCGTCGTCCGGTTCCTGCCACGAGGCCCACACGCTGCCCGTCTCGTCGACGTACAGGCCCGTGCGCACCGACGTATTCTCAATCCAACCTATGAACCAGGCGCCGTTGTAAGGATGGACTGGCTCAGACCAGATGCCAGATGCAGTCCGTTCCCGGATTTTGCCCGCCGCCCAAGGGGCAACGAGTGAAATGCCCCGCTGCCCGCGGAAGCCCCCCACGAGCTCGTCCACGGCGAAGATAATATTGGTAAGCACCTCCGATACCCGGTATCGCTCGAGCTGGGCGCGCAGACCATCACGATTCTGCAGACCTGGCTGCCACTCTCCAAACGAGCTGGCGCCCGCGAGTCGATCGGGATGACACGGAACCGTGGCGATGCTCCCACCAGCCGTCATGTGGAACTGCGTCTCGAAAGCGCGGTCGAGCACCCCACGAATCCAGCAACCGGTCGCCGTCTCGTACAGCTCGAACGCCTCTGGGAAGTATCTATCCATGTGGTCCACCGACCCGAGCAGCGGCCCCCGCGGCGGAACGACGCCGATTGAGCCGTACGAGTACCTCGCCGGCGCGGGCGAGAGGCCACGCGGCAGGGGATGTGCAAGCAACGCACGAAGCCGCTCGCTGGTCGCGCACGCCACCGTCAGCGCGTCGCACAGCAGCAGGACGAGCGCGCCTTCGAACCAGAGCAATTGCTCCGAACGCCCGATCGAGCGAACCGCGCACGGCGGTCCCAGCGCCCCTTCGACCCACTCGGTCATGAGCGCTCCCTGCGCCCCGTGGTTGTGGCGCTCGCGGAGCACAAGGCCCTCGGAGACCAGCCGCGCCGCCTCGCGGAGGACGGCAGGATCGTCGACGGGCACCGGAGGTCTCGGCTCGAAGGGGTTACCGGAGCGTGGAACACGCACCGCTGCCCCCTCGTACAGGGCGAGTGAGCCCAGTGGTCCCAAATTCTCGAGCCCCGGGGCGCTCGGCAGATCGTCGCGCTCCGTGAACATCATAGGCGTGGCCTCCAAGACCCCGACGAGTTGTCGAATACGCCTGGATTGAGCCCCGCTACCGAGCCCGTCCCGCGGGCGCGGCGGTACTCTTCCTCGTTCGCCGCCCTCATGGCGGGGTCGTTGATGTTCTGCGCGAGAGGCGAGGCGGGAAGCGTGATGGGCCCTGGCGCGCCGGCCGGGTTCACGACGCGTGGTCCCTCTGGGTTCTGGAGTCCCCCCGGCACGTGGGTCGGATCTTTCGTCGAGACTCGGCCCCCCGCCACCGCAGGTGCCTGGGGGCGTGGCTCGGCGAGCGCCCACAGCCGGGAAATCGTCTGCGAGCAGTTGGGGCATGCCGCGAGGTCCTTCGTTCCTGCGCGGCTCGAGATGCCACCGATCTCTGAGAGCGCCCTGCTAAGGTTCTGTCGTCCCTGCGGTGTGCCAGGATCGCAACTCTGCCCGGGGTTGCGACCCTCCCAGTTTCGAAGGTGTGCCGACAGCGCCGCTGGCTCCGAGCAGGAAGCGGCGTCCGTGTCCCCGCCACGCGCGCTCCGAATCGGCAGCGCCGCCGCCACCGCGGGATGCAGGTCTGCCTCACGGGAGGACGTGCCCGTTCCGATCACATTGCCGCTGTGGCCGGTGAGTGTTGTCACGCTCCGCGCCAGACCGTCGCGATCGATCCAGACGAGCGGCTTCCCGTTCACGTACCCGTAAATCTCGAGCCCGCCGAGGAGCCCCAGCGGCTCCGGGCTCAGGTACGTCGCGCTCACCGGATCGAAGTACCGCCACCGGTTGTAGTGGAGCCCCGTCTCCGGCTCGTACCAGTGCCCCGGGAACCGAACCAGCGTAGCAGTCGCATCGCCCGCAATCACCCGACCGTACGCGTCGGTCTCGAAGACCTGGTCGACGCTCCCGTCAGCATTGACGAGCCCGAGCGGCACAGGCGCCCCGTCCCGGTGCACGAAGTACTTCCAGGCGCCCGGGCCGGCCTCGGTGTCGATCGCCTGCGCGACCGGCGCCGGCGAGCTCTGCGAGTACGCGTAGCGCCGGCGCTCCACCAGCGTGAGCGGCGCGGATGCGCCTATGGCGCTCGCCTCGCGCTCGACCGTCTCCTCCAGGAGGTCCTCGCCATCCCAGCGGTAGCGGTGCCGCACCGTCGCCGCGCCCCGCCGCAGCACGCGCTTCTCGATCCGCCGCGCGAACCCATCGTAGATGAACTCGAGCCGCGTACCGTCGGGCAGCGTCATGCCCGAGAGCAGGCCGAGCACGCTCCACGCGTAGGTGGTCACAGCGGTGCCCTCGACCTTCTTCGACAGCCGGCCGCGCGCGTCGTACGTGAGGGCCGCACCGTTCGTGGTCACGAGGCGGCCGCCGCTGAGGTGGGACTGCGCGCGGCCGTCGATCCAGCGCACGTCGCCTCGCGGCGAGAGCGCGTAGTCCTCGGTCCTGGCCCGCCCCTCGTGCCGCCTCTGCGCGATCCGGCCGCGCGCGTCGTACAGGAAGGACTGCGCCCCGCGATCGCGATCGGCGAGCACCTGGAGCTCGTCGGCAGGCGACCATCGGTAGTCGAACCGCAGGGTCTCCGGGCCGCCCAGGCCGCCGATCCACATGGGCTCGCCTGGGCGGACGACGGCGGTGCCACGGCCGAAGACCGCCGAGCGAAGGACGTTGCCGTGCGCATCCCTCGTGAGCTCGATCCGGCCACCGCCGGCGAAGAAGCGCCCCGTCTCGCCGTCCGTCGGGTCGTACGCGAACGTCGCGATCGGCTGGTCCGCACCCCGGGCACCCGAAAAATCCGAGAAGACAAGCGCGGCGCATCGCCCGACGGTGTCGCGCGGGGCGGCGATCGAGAAAGCGCCGAGCGCTTCCACCTTCGTGCGATGCAGGCCGGCGTCGTAGACGTGTCGGAGCGATGTAGCGGACGACGGATCGTTCTTCCGCTCCGTGTCCTCGCGGGTGCAACGCCCTCGCGCGTCGTACGTGTAGCGCGTGCTGACGGCCTCCGTCTCGAAGCTCAGGAGGCGCCCGCGCTCGTCGTACTCCAGCTTGTGGGAGGTGTCGTCCGAGAAGGTGCGCCCGATCAGCCGATCGAGGTCGTCGTAGGCGAGCTCGACAAACTCGCCGTCGTCGAAGGTAATCCTCGACAGCCGCCCGGCCCCGTCGTTCCTGTACCGAAGCCAGCGACCGTCGAAGGTGCGCTCCGAGAGGATCCGACCCTCGAGGTCCCGCTCGATGGTGTGCACGTCGCCCTCCTCGTTGACGATGCGTACCATATCGAGCTCTCGATCGTAGGCGTACGAAACGCGCGTGCCGTCGCTCCGCTCGACCGCGATCACCTCGCGGAGGCCCGCGTAGATCAGCCGGAACCAGCGGCCATCCGCGTCGCGCTCGCCGGCGAAGCGGCCGGCCTCGTCGTAGCTCGTGACCGTGCGAGCGCCCAGCGGCGAGCGGTGCTCGACCACGCGCCCCATCGCGTCGTAGATCCAGCGGTGGACCCCGCCCTTCTCGTCCCGCATCTCCACGAGTCGCCCGAGGAAATCGTAACGGAGCGCCCGCGCTCCGCCGTCCGGCTCGACGATCCCGACGCGGTTGCAGAGCGCGTCGTATGTCATCGCCGTCTTGCCGCCGTCGGCGGTCTCGGCGTGGACAAGGCAGCCGCGCTCGTCATAACGGAAGCTCGCGACGAGCCCCATCGCGTCGGAGAGGTAGATCAGGTTTCCGTTCGAATCACGCACGTGCTGCGTCGCCAGGCCGTCAGGGCCGCGCGTGGTCACGACGTTGCCGCGATCGTCGTAGAGGTACTCCGTCACATGAGCGAGCGGGTCGACCACGCGGTACGCGCCGCCAGCCTCGCCCATCCGCCATGCGCGCCCGAGGCCGTCGCGATGCCCCACGAGCTCGCCTGCGTCGTCGAACACGTTGTCGTGCACCTGCCCCGCCTAGACGATCCGGTCCGCCTTGCCGAAGGCGTTGACCTCGATCCTCCGCAGGGCGCGCGAGGTGATGACGTTGTTCTCGTCCCCGCAGTACTCGACCTTCGCGTGCAGGAACCCCTTCGCGCGGCTGCCGTCCGCGAGCACCTCGGGCACGCCCTCGGCCAGGAGCGCGCGTTCCTTGGGATCGTTGCACCACGTCTCCACGCAGCGACCGCGGTCATCGTAGCGGTAGCGCACCTCGAGGCCCGTGGGCCAGCGCTCCAGCACGAGCCGATGGTCTTCGTCGTACGCGAACGCCATCGCGTGCCCCAGGGCGTCGCGCGCGACCACGAGATCTCCGCGTTCATCGTATTCGTACGTGCGGAAGGACGTCCAGGCGCCTCTCGATGACGCGTTCTTCACCTCGAACGCGGCGATGCGGCCGTCGCGGTGCCGCCGCACGCGGAGCAGGCGGCCCACGCTGTCGTTCACGAACTGGAGCGGACCGGTTCCGTTTTCATAGAAGAGCCGGGCCTGGTTGCCGTTGTGATCGAGGAGCGCGCTGAGGCGGAACTCGTTGTCGATGGCAAAGACGTCCTCGAAGACCCGCGTGATCCCGTCGTCGGCCTTGAGGAGATAGCCGTCGCGGGTGCGCGTCAGCAATCCGACGGGGAGCTTCACGGTCTCTCCCTCGTCAGGGCAGCGGCCCTCGCACGCGAGCGCCGTCTCGGTGACGACGCGCACCCTCTTTCGGCGGAGCTCGATGACGCGCCAGCCGAGCGAATGGTTCCAGCCATAACCAAGGCCGTAGTCGAGGTCGCGCTGCGCGGAGCTATAGGCGCGCTCGATCACGAGCGGGAACGCTCCCGGCAGCGCCATGTCGGTGACGGCGAGCGTGTAGACGCGGCCCGTGACCGGATCGATGGGGTGCCCCGCCTGCGTTCCTCCCCCGCCCCCGTGCGTCGGGTTGGGGCAGCCGCCGCCGCTGCCCTGGCCGCAGCTGCCGGCATTGCGGCCGCCGCCCTGGGCGCCGTTGCCGCCGTTCTTGCCGCCCGCGCCCTGATCTCCGCCGGCGCCGTTGCCGCCCCGCCCGCCGCTGCCGCCGCCGCCGGCGCCGCCGCCGAGGATGAAGACACCAGGGTTCATCCCGGGGATCGCGGGGATGTTCGGAACCGGAGCTGTGCGCGCCATGAAGCGATGGTCGCCCAACGAGCCACGGAGTCAATACCCGCTGCCGCGCAGAAAGGTGCTGGGATGGCGCAGCTCACGATGGGTTGACGGAGCGTGGACGGCGTGCGGCGAGCCGCAGAGTCCAGCGGGTGCTCCATGCCCCCTGCAAGGCCTCTATGCTGGGCGGCGTTCGCCTACTGGCCAGGCTGCGCGGCACTCCCAGCCTGGCCAGCAGGCGACGCGTCGGGCACGGGATTCTGTCGACAACGCCCTGCTCAGTTCCCCGGCTCGGCCGCGGCCTCGTAGAGCTCGCGGACGTCGATCCGGGCACCGATCGATGCCAGGAGCGCAACGTCGCCCTCACGCGCGATGACAGGCGTGAAGCCGCCATCGGCGTCGCGCGTCCAGACCTCCACGCTGCGCTCCCGGTGTGACACGAGGACATATTGTCGCAAGGAGGCGAGGCTCTTGTAATGCTCGAGCTTGTCGCCTCGGTCGTACTCCTCGGTGCTGCGGCTCAGCACCTCGACGATGAGCGTGGGGTTCGTCGCCGCTTGCTCATCTTGGGCGTCGCGCTCGAGCGGCCCACACACGACGGTGACGTCGGGGTAGGTGGCGAGGCCCGTCGAGGGCACGCGGACGCGAAGATCGGCGTCGTAAGCGCGGCACCGACCTCTGCGAAGCTCGGGGAAGAGAAGGCCGATGACCGCCGCAGCGAGCGCGGCATGCTCGGGCGTGCCTCCCGCCATCGCGTAGATCTGGCCGTCGAGGTACTCGTGCTTGACGTTGCTGGACGCCTCGAGGGCCAGGTACTCCGCGTACGTGGTGTGGAAGTGATGGGCCGGGGCCACGATGGCCACGCAGTATGGCACAGCGCGCGGCGTTGGCCGCGGGTGACGGGCGCTCGGGCGCGGCCTCGCCAGGGTAACTCAACGCAAGCACGGCACCAGCGCCGCGTTGTCTTCGGCGTCTCCCCCTTGGCTCGTCCACCGGTGCTACGCTGGGTCGCGAAAGGACGGCGTGCACGAGATGGATCGAATCACGAGCGACCCCGAGGTGATGCTAGGCAAGCCCGTCATCCGCGGAACCCGCATCACCGTGGAGCATGTCCTGGAGGAGCTGGCCGGCGGCATGACCTTCGACGACCTGCTGGCGGCCCATCCCCAGCTCACCCGAGAAGACCTCTCGGCGGCCGTCGTCTTTGCCGTCGATGCCGTGCGCCTTGAACGGGTCCGCACGCTCCAGGCCGCTTCTTGATCCTGGCCGACGAGAACATCGCCGCCCCCATTCTGGAGCGCCTCCGCGCGGACGGCGCCGCCGTCATGCACGTTGCGGAGATCGCCCCGACGATCTCGGACAGTGAGGTCCTCCGACTGGCCGCGGAGCACAATGCCATCGTGCTGACGGGCGACAAGGACTTCGGCGAGCTCATCGTGCGCGAAGGATGCGCTCACCGTGGAGTGGTCCTCTTGCGGCTCGCGGGCGTTCCCTACGCAAAGCGGGCGGAGATGGTGTCAGCGCTCTTTCGCGAGTGCGGCGCAGAGCTCGAGGGAGCCTTCACGGTGCTGTCCGCCGATGGTCGCGTCCGTATCCGGAACCTCACGCCGAAGCAGGGCCCATAAACAGACACCGCTCACCATCGCGCGCTGCCACGGCCACATCGATCCCCCGCCAAACGAGCTTCCACACGCGCGCCCCGCTCCGTGTGTCCCCACGCGCACACCGCCGCTCGCTCCCTGGCACGGCGCCCGCATACCGACCGTCGCGAAGGACGTGGCGGGGGACCACGCGGAGGAGACCCATGAGCCAGAGAGCATCCGATCAAGCCATCCAGGTGAAGCCGCTCGCAGGGCATATCGGCGCCGAGATCCACGGCGCCGAGCTCTCGAAGCCGCTGCCCGACGACTCCGTGGCGGCCATCCGCGCGGCGCTGCTGAAGTGGAAGGTCGTCTTCTTCCGGAACCAGCCGATCGGCCACGCCGAGCAGATCGCCTTCGCCGCGCGCTTCGGCGAGGTGACGTACGCCCATCCGCACGAGGACGAGCCGTTCGACGAGCACCCGGAGATCCTCGCCATCGACAGCCGCCGCTACGATCGCCGCTACGGCAGGCGCTTCAGCTACGAGAACCGCTGGCATACCGATGTCACCGCGGCCGTGAACCCGCCGGCGGCGTCGATCTTGCGGGCGCACATCCTGCCGCCCTACGGCGGCGACACGACCTGGACGAACCTCGTGGCAGCCTACGAGGGGCTGTCCGCGCCGCTGCGCGCGCTCGTGGACGGGCTGCGCGCGGAGCACCGCTTCGGGCTGCGGTTCGCCCCGCAGGACCAGGACAGCCCGTACCTGCGCAAGGTGCGCGAGAACCCGCTGATCTCGATTCACCCGGTGGTGCGCGTCCACCCCGAGACCGGCGAGCGGGCGCTGTTCGTCAGCCCGGGCTTCACGAGCCACATCGTCGGGCTGTCGCCGCGCGAGAGCAGCGCGATCCTCGACCTGCTCTTCGAGCAGATCAGCCGCCCGACCTACACGGTGCGGTTCCGGTGGGAGCCGGGCAGCATCGCGTTCTGGGACAACCGGGCCACCGCGCACCTCGGGCCGCAGGACCTCGGGCACCTCGACGTCGAGCGCGTCCTCTACCGGGTGACGCTGACCGGGGACATCCCGGTGGGGGTCGACGGGGTCCGCTCCGAGATCGTGGCCGGGGAGCCGTTCGGCAAGCGGCCCCCGAGCAAGCTGAAGGTCGCCCGCAAGGACAAGGCGCCCGAGGCCGAGGTGCAGGCGTGACGGCCGCGAGCGCAGGCGTCGAGAGGACATCGTTCCAGGGGCCCCACGGGCCGGTGGAGGCGGTGCAGGTCCGGCCGTCGTCGGGCGGGCGCTCGCCGGGGCCGGCGGTGCTGATCCTGCACGAGGGGCTGGGGCTCACGGGCCACACGATCGAGCTGGCGAGGCGCTTCGCGCAGGAGGGGTACCTCGCGTTCGCGCCGAACCTGTACTCGCACGACGCGACGCACCGGACCTTCACCGAGGCGGAGGTGGCCCGGGGGGTGAGCCTGCTGCGCGCCGCCCACCGCGACGAGGTGGTCGCGGGGTTGCCGGCGGGCGAACAGGAGCGGCTGAAGAAGGTGTTCGCCTGGTTCGGTAGCCGCGATACCTCGACGTACCTGCCCGACGCGAGGGCGGCTGCGGCGCACCTCATCGGTCGATCGGATGTGCGGCCAGGGGGCGTCGCTGCAATCGGCTTTTCGCTGGGCGGAGGGCTCGTGGGGCAGCTCGCGGTCGCAGGCGTGGAGCTTGCGGCGGGGGCGGTGTTCTACGGGCAGGCGCCGGCCCTGGAGCAGGTGAAGAACGTGCGATTTCCGCTGCAAGTGCATTATGCGGAGGAGGATCCGGCGATCACGCCGAGGGCGCCGGCGGTGGGGGAGGCGTTCAGGGCCGCGGGGCGGGAGCTGATCTCGTTCGTGTACCCGGGGACGCGCCATGGGTTCTTCAACGAGACGCGGCCGGCGTACCACGCCGATGCGGCGCAGCTCTCGTGGCGGCGCACGCGGGAATTCTTCGCCGAGCGCACCGGCCACGTGGCGCAACCGCGGCCGCAGACGGTCGCCAGCGCAGGCGCGCGCGCGGCGGGGTAGCTGCGGCTCCGCCGCCGCGGGGGAGGATGGCCGCGGGCGGCACTGATTTTGCGCTGCCTCAACCTGGGTCGGCACCTCAACCTGGGTCGGCACCTCAACCTCGGTCGGCACCTCAACCTCGGTCGGCACCTCAACCTCGGTCGGTCGCTTCGGCACCTCAACCTCGGTCGGCACCTCAACCTCGGTCGGTCGCTTCGCTTTGGCGGTCCAATTCCGCCGCAAGCTGATTCGGGCCGGTTGCCTCAACCTGGGTCGGTTGCCTCAACCTGGGTCGGTCCGGTCTGTCCTCATGGCACGGTGAAGGCGGCGGTGACCTGGTACGGACGCCTGACCGGCGATCGGAGCGAGGCCCAGCCCAGGCACCCGATCGACGTCGCCAGCGCGCTGCAGGCGCCCGTGCTGGGCCTCTACGCCGGGCAGGACCAGGGCATCCCCCTCCCGACGGTCACAGCGCTCCAGGAGGCGCTCCGCGCGGCCTCCGAGACCAGCAGCGCGCCCGGCGCCGCGCGCTCGGAGATCCGGGTCTATCCCGACGTCCCGCACGCCTTCTACGCCGACTACCGGCCGAGCTACCGGCCCGAAGCCGCCGCCGACGCCTGGCAGCGCCAGCTCGACTGGCTGGCCCAGCACGGCGTCGCCTGACGGCGACCGGACTCGACAGCACCCCTGCGGCCGCTGCTGCCCCGGCAACAAGCTGCACCTCCGCTGCTACCCCGCACGCACCCGCCCCCGCCCCCGCCGCCGCGCCAGGCGCCCCGCCGATCGGATACCCTGACACGATGCATGCGAGGATCCGAGACACGGCGATCTACTTCGACGTCGAGGGCATGGGCCTCGTCCCCGACGGCCCGCAGATGCGCGAGAAGCCTGTGATGTTCGTCCTCCACGGCGGACCGGGCGCAGATCACTCCTCGCACAAAGGCGGGATGACGCCGCTCGCCGAAAAGGCGCAGCTCGTCTATTTCGATCATCGCGGACAAGGCCGCTCCGCGCGCGGGCCGAAGGAGACGTATACCCTCGAGAACAACGTCGAGGACATGGAGGCGCTGCGCCAGCACCTCGGCCTCGATCGTATCGCGGTGATGGGCACCTCCTATGGCGGCATGGTGGCCATGGCCTATGCGCTCGAATACCAGCGACACATCTCCCATCTCGTCCTGGTGGCCACGGCGGCCAGCCATCGCCTCATCGACCGGGCGAAGCGGATCGCCGCGGAGCGCGGCACCGAGCAGCAGAGAGCGGCGTGCGAGCGCCTCTGGGCCGGCGAGATCGGCAGCGACGAGCAGTTCGCCGATCTCCTCCAGATCCTGGGGCCGCTCTACTCGACCACCTTCGATCCGCAGAAGGCGGCCGAGTCCCGCGCGCGCACCATCTACAACGTCGACGCGTGGAACGTCGGCCTGGAGACGTTCATGCGGAGATTCGACTTCACGCCGCGCCTCCCCGAGATCGAGGTGCCCACCCTCGTCATCGCGGGAAGGCACGACTGGATCTGCCCGCCCGATCTCTCCGAGGAGATCGCGCGGCTCATCCCGGGCGCGGTCCTACGTATCTTCGAGCGCAGCAGCCACTGGGTGCGCGCTGACGAGCCGCGGGCGCTGCTCGACGCCATCGCCGGCGTCCTGGCCTAGCAGGGGCGGCGCGCGCAGGGCGCCGCCGCGCGCTGCGCCCGCTACTGGATCCCCGCCTTCTTCATCGCCGCGGGCATTCGCTGGACGATGACCGCCCCGACCTTCTTCCCCACCTCGCCGCTGATCTCGGGGAGGAGCTTCGCGGCCTTCTTTCCGACCGGCGTGCCGTAGAACTTGATGAGCTCCTTCAGCTCATCGGCGGTGAACTTCCCCGCGTAGATCTCGACGTTCCACTGGACGAGCTCGTCGTACGGCAGCACCTCGGCGACCACCGCCTTCAGCTTGCCAGCGTCCTTGGCCGAGATCTTCGCGCCCGCTTGCTGCATGGAAGCCCCCATGTTCGTCATCATCTGATCGAGGAGCGCGTTGTAGACGTCCCTCGGCATGACGAGGTGCGTGAGCTCCTTGGCGAGCTTCGTCTCCGCCTCTCCGGCGTAGGCGGTGCCGAGCGACACGACGGAGAGCAAGGCCACTGCGGCGAGCGAGACGATCCATGAACGAAGCGCGTGCTTTCTCATCGACCCTATGTATCACGATCGCGCTGCGATCCGCGCCGCACGCGTGGGCCCGCCACCTCCCCTCGCCAACGACGCGCGCGCGGCGGCGCGCCTGCCCTCGCCGCGCGCCGCCGGGCAGGAGCGGCTCGGGCGCTCGGTCACACGACCGTCACCTCATCCCCCACGCGCAACGTGCCGGATTTCGTCTCGTGAATGTAGTTCTGTCCGAAGTTCACCTCGCTGGGCTTCTGCGCGTCGCGCCGGTACGTGGCCAGCGTGCGGAGCGGCTCCGGACCGCGCTCCGCGGTGCGCTGATCGGTCGTGGTGACGACGCAGCGGCCGCACGGGCCGCCGGCGCGGAGCGCGAGCTCCCCGACACGGACGCGGCTCCACAGGTCCTCATCGAAGGCAGCGCAGCCGCTCACGACGAGGTTGGGCCGGAAGCGATCCATCGGCAACGGCGCGGCGCCACGGCCCGCTAGATGAGCGTTCAGATCGTCGAGAGAAGCCTCGGAGATCACGAGCAGCGGGAACTCGTCGGCGAACGACACGACGTCTTCCGAGCGCGCCACCGAGGCCTTGAGGACGGGCCGCCGGAAGGCCTCGCCGATGCGGACGAGCCGCGCCGGGTGCTCCAGGACGTCGGTGAGCCACGCGGCGACGTCGTCGCCGCAGTCCTCGGCAACGAGGCCAGTGCTGCTCCAGACCTCGACCGTGAGCAGGCGCGCCCCCTCGGCCCTGCGCGGCACGGAGACCGGCGGCCGGCCGGAGAAGCCGAGCGTGAGCGCGCTCCCGGAGAGCTGCGCCTCGATGAGCGCCATGCGCGGCAGCGGGCGCTGCGTGAGGGGCTTGCCCTCGGGGTCGACGATCATGAACCGCCGGTCGCCGGCGAGGCCGAGCTCATCGACGGCGGCCGCGTCGACCGAGAGGCCCCGGCAGCCTTTGACTGGATAGATGTAGATCGCGGAGAGTCGCATTGCGGGGTTTATAACACCCCTCGGACCCCGGGCGCCGGAAGAAGCGCGGCGCGCACGCTTCGAGCATCGGCGCTGCCCATCATCACGCCACGGCGCCTCCCACCGCGATCCCGAGCACCTGCCGCAGGTCCATCCCCACGACGACGTGGGGGTTCTGCTGCACCCATTCGACGAGCGCGGGGCGCAGGGCGCGCGCGATCTCTTCCTTGACGAGCCCTTCCACGGCGCTCGGCCCGAGGCGCTGCGGGTCGAGCGCGACGCCGCCGCCCGCGACCAGGGCGCCGAACAGGCGCACGAGCGACTCGACGCCAGCGGCCTGGCCCGCCGAGCCGAGCGGCTCGACCCGCTCGACGGCGATCTCGCCGCCGCGCTTCACGACGAAGCGCCGGACGTCGGCCTGATCGACTCCGCGCTTGTGGAGCACCGCCGAGGAGCAGTCGACCTCGATCCGCTGCACGCGCGGCGAGGCCTCGATCTGCTCCCGGGTGCCCTCGACGTCGACGCTGGCCGCGATGGTCGCGCCGGCCGGGATGCGGAACCCGTCCGAGCCCACCCCGCCCGCGAGCTCCTGGCGCAGCGTCAGCCGCGCGGACACCCGGGCGCCCCGCACGACCACGCCGCCCCCATCGGACTCGAGGTTCCGGAGCACCTGACGCGCCGTCACGACGAGGTCGGGATCGCTGGTCGGGTCGTACGGGGGAATGGCCATGGGCGTCGACGTGACGAGTCCGCGCATGAAGGCGCGCGCCTCGTCCTCGGCCGATCCCTTTCCGACCCGGACGAGCCCTCCCGTGTAGAAGACGTTGGGCACCATCGCGCCAGAGCGGAAGTCGTACTCGATCTGCTGGAGCCCCATGTCGCCGAGCGGCGGCGGCAGGTCGATGACGAGGTACGGCTCGAAGGAGATCCGCAGCAGCGCGGGCGCGAGCGTCAGGCGGAGCGCCGTCACGCTCGACGTGGCGAGCGCGGCCACCCCGGTGCGCTTCAAGATCGTGCGAGCGGGGAGATCGACCGAGATCGAGACCGACTCGAGATCGATCCACGACGGCAGGAAGCTCCAGGCCATTCGAGGAGGGTACACCCTCCTCGCCCCCGGAAGCGCGGCCTATTGACCCGCCGCCGGGCGCGCGCCCATCATGCCCCACATGAAGCCAGAGGAATTCCTCGACGAGCTCGATCGCAAGGTCGGTGAGCGCCTCGCCCACATCGGCGCCGTGGCCCGCGCGGCGGAGCCGGCGAGCGGCGTCGGCATCCCGGCGCTGCTCGCGACCGCGCTCAAGAAGGAGCTCGAGGCGACCGAGGAGGCCGCGCTCTGGCTCACCACCGAGACCGACGTCGAGGTGAAGCTCGCCCTCGCCCGCCAGTGCGGCGACGAGGCGAGGCACTACCGGCTCATCGCCGAGCGCCTCCGCGCGCTCGGCGTCGACCCGGCCGCGGCCCCGGCGAGGTTCGGGCCTCCGACGCCGATGTTCGGATACTTGAAGGGGCTCGGCTCCACGGTCGAGCGCGTCGCAGCGGGCCAGTTCACGCGGGAGGCGCTCGCGAAGGTGCACAACCAGGCCTTCATCGACTACTGCGAGTCGCAAGGCGACGCCGAGACCGCGCGCCTCTACCGGGACGTGATCCAGCCGGACGAAGGCCATCACCACGAGATGGGCCGGCGGCTCCTCGCGCGCCTCGCGGTCACCGAAGAGGCCCAGGCGCTCGCGCGCGCCGCCGCGATGCGCACGCTCGAGATCGCCGAGGAGCTCCAGGAGATCGCGCGCCTGAAGATGGGTATCTGCCGCGCGCCCGGGTGCTAGCGTTCAGGCACTGTCCTGACGAGCCGCCTACCTGCTCGAACGCCGGGTTGGTCAATGCACGGGTCGACGGTCCGGACGTCGCTCGCGCTACCGTGTCGCGGTGTCGCGCTGAGCGAGCGACCAGGGCGGCAATAAGCCGTTCGGGCAGGACGTTCGCGCGGCTCTCGCGGTGCCCCGGGTGGTCGCGAGGCGCGTTCAGCGCACCACGGTCTCCACGTCGGTCGCCGTTCCGAGGCCCATATGCGGGACGGCCCGACATGCAAAAGCCATCCAGTCCATTCACCCTTCAGACACCAAGGTCGCGTCTTTGTCGCGAGACTTCCTCGCGGCGAAGGGCGGCCAGCTGGATCGAGGGGGGTTCTCATGAGCAGGTTTCCGGGGAACAGATCGTTCCGGGAGGTGGCCCGGTTCACCCAGGATTGTTTTTCGATCTGCACCCATTCGGCTCAGTATTGCCTCGAGATGGGGGGCGGTCACGCGAGCGCCACGCACATGCGGCTGCTCCAGGACTGCGCCGACATTTGCGAGGCGGCCTCGAAGATCCTCCTGCGCAGCTCGCCGCAGATCGCCCAGATCATGAGCCTGTGCGCAAGCCTGTGCGACCAGTGCGCGGCGAGCTGCGATAAGCTCACCGGCGACATGCAGATGAAGACGTGCGCTGACGAGTGCCGCCGCTGCGCCGCCGCCTGCCGGCAGATCTGACGGCCCTCGGGCGCCCCATGGTACCCTCGCGCGCATGCGTTATCGAAGGACCATGGGGGCCGCCGGGATCGCTCTCCTGGGCGCCGGCTGCGGCGCGGACCCGCCCGAGGCTGCGGTGCGCGCGGTGCGCGACCTGGGTGCGCTGGAGTTTGCGCCGTCGATTCGAGGGCGGGACGGCGGCTACAGCGCGCGCTGGGGCGAACGATCGGTGTGGGTGTTCGGCGACACGATGCTGGAGATATCGGGGGAAGACCTCTCGGGCTGGAGGTCGAGCACCTTCTGCACGACCGACGATCTGGATGCGTCGGATGGGCTCTCGTCGCTCACGGAGCCGCTCGACGCGGCCGGCAAGCCGGGGGAGTTCCTGCCGTTCACCGAGCAAGAGCTCGCGTTCAACCTCGCGCACTTCGGCCCTCCGACGGAGCAGGCGTGCAAGGAGGACTGCGGGGTGCGTTATGCGCTGTGGCCGGGCCCCATCGTCGTCGACGAGGCGACCGGCCGTGCGCTCGTCTTCTACAACAAGGTGACAGCGCAGCCCGAGACGTTCAGCCTCGTCGTGCTGGGCTCGTCGATCGCGGTCTGGGATAGCCTCGACGCGCCCCCCGTACGCCCGGAGGTCCGCCCGGAGGCCGCGGATCCGACGCTGCTCTTCGGCGCGGGCGAGCCCTCGCTCACGTCGGCGGCGCTCGTCCGCGAGGGAATGCTCTATGCCTATGCCTGCGCGTGCTCGGGGCGCACGTGTCCGTGTGTCATCGCGCGCGCGGCGCTCGCGGACGCGACGGAGCGCGGCGCGTGGCGGTTCTTCTCGGACGGGCGCTGGGTGGAGCGCTATGACGAGGCAGAGCCGATCATGTCGGGAGCGCCGATGATGTCGGTGCACTGGAACGCACACGCCGGCAGGTACATCGCGCTCTACAGCGAGCCGGTATCGACGGAGATCTCGCTGCGGACGGCTCCGGCGCCGGAGGGGCCGTGGTCCGACAGCGCGGTTGTGTTCACCGCCAAGGCCCCGCCGACGCCGGAGGCGTGGCCCTATGCCGGCCTCGCGCACGCGGAGCTCGCGCGGGAAGGAGGGCGGGTGGAGTACGTGACGTACTTCCGGGAGACGGGGTTCGTGGAGGGGGAGATCCGGCTCGTCGAGCTCGAGCTCGAGTAGGCGACGTCGGCCGTTCAACCCGGGTGCGCTCGTCCGGCCATCGCGCAGCGCGCCGGAAGCGGCCGACGCGCTTTTTTCTGCGACCGATCCTCGGGTACCCTCCGCCCGTGGCAACGTCCGACAGGAGCCGCGCCGAGTACCAGCGGCGTGTGAACCGCGTGGTCGACTACATCCAGGCTCACCGCGCGGAGGACCTCTCCCTCGACGCGCTGGCGGCGGTGGCTGCGTTCTCGCCGTTTCACTTCCACCGCGTGTTCAAGTCCATGACGGGCGAGAACCTCCGCGAGTTCATCCAGCGAACGCGCCTCGAGGCCGCGGCGAACCACCTCGTGCAGCGGCCGCACGCCGACATCCTCGAGATCGCCCTCGAGAACGGCTTCAGCTCGGCGAGCGCCTTCGCGCGCGCCTTCAAGGAGCGCTTCGGCATGAGCGCGTCCGCCTGGCGCAACGGCGGCGCCGCAGAGTCGTGCAAGGCGCGTCAAGCGGATCGCAAGCCGGGTGAAGCCGAGCGCAATGCGTGCAAAGCAGCGACCTGCGCGCCTGACCAAGATGCCTCCTCGTCGGGCACGGACGCCCGCCAAGACGAGGAGGAGATCATGAACGTGACGGTGAAGACCCTGCCGAGCTACCACGTGGCCTATGTCCGGAGCATCGGCCCCTATGGCCCGGGAGGGAGCGTCAACGAGGCCTGGCAACGGCTCGTGCGCTGGGCCAGCGCGCGCGATCTGTGGACCCCGGACCGCACCTGCCTCGCCATCGCGCACGACAACCCCAAGGTCACCGAGCCGGCCAAGTGCCGCCTCGACGCGGCGATCGTGATCCCGCAGGGCTTCAAGGCGGACGGCGACGTCAACGTGACCGACGTCGCCGGCGGCAAGTACGCTGCGGCCGTGTTCGCCGACGAAGCGCACGCGATCGGCGCCGCGTGGGACCAGCTCTTCGGGAGGTGGCTGCCCGAGAGCGGCTATCAGCCCGACCACCGGCCCTGCTTCGAGCTCTACCAGGGCGAGTTCCACGATCCCAAGACCAACATCTTCCGCTGCGAGATCTGCTTGCCGGTGCGCCCGCTCTAGCCCCGCCTGCGGGGGCCCGGCCGCCCTGGCCGGGCCCCCGCGCCGCCTCGCAGCGGTGCCGGCGGGCGGCCCGAGCCCGGTCGCCCAGGCCGCGCGCCGCGCTCCGGCCCCCTCCGATAGCCCCACAACCCACCGATATCGCAACGATTTTCTAGGAAGGCGGCGCTGCTCGTGTTTGACAGCTCGGGGTCCTTGCACTAGGAGCCGACATGGCATTCATCTACGATGAGCCGAGCAGGACGTTTGGCGAGTACCTGCTCGTCCCGAATCTGACGACGAAGGACTGCGTCCCGGCGAACGTCGATCTCACGGCCCCTGTCGTCCGGTTCAAGGCCGATCCGGGCGCCAGGCCGCCGGATCCGAGGCTCGCGCCGCTCACGATCAGCGTGCCGATCACCAGCGCGATGATGCAGTCGGTCTCGGGCGCCGAGCTCGCGATCGCGCTCGCGCGCTGTGGCGGCCTGTCGTTCGTGTACGGCTCGCAGGGCATCGAGGAAGAAGCCGCCATGGTGCGGCGCGTGAAGAACTACAAGGCCGGGTTCGTCGTGAGCGACTCGAACCTGCGCCCCGACGCGACGCTGGGCGACGTCCTCGCGCTCACCGATCGCACGGGCCACTCCACGATCGCCATCACCGAGGACGGCTCGCCCACGGGCAGGTTCGTCGGCATCATCACGAGCCGCGATTACCGGCTCGGCAAGACGCCGCTCAGCACGCCGGTGCGCGAGATCATGACGCCGTTCAAGTCGATCCACTGCGGCAAGGTCGGGCTGGATCTGCAGGAGGCGAACGAGCTCATCTGGCGTCACAAGCTCAACACCCTGCCCGTCATCGACGAGCGACAGCACCTGCAGTACCTGGTGTTTCGCAAGGACTACGAGTCGCACCAGGCGCACCCGCTCGAGAACGTGGATCACGAGAAGCGGCTGATCGTCGGCGCCGGCATCAACTCGCGCGACTACAGGGAACGCGTGCCGGCGCTGGTGGAGGCGGGGGCCGACGTGCTCTGCATCGACTCGTCGGACGGCTACTCGGAGTGGCAGGGAGACACCATCGCCTTCGCGAAGTCGCACGGCAAGGCGACCTACGTCGGCGCCGGCAACGTCGTCGATCGCGAGGGCTTCCTTTACCTTGTCGAGGCCGGCGCCGACTTCGTCAAGGTCGGCATCGGCGGCGGCTCGATCTGCATCACGCGCGAGCAAAAGGGCATCGGCCGCGGCCAGGCGTCGGCCGTGATCGAGGTGGCCAAGGCGCGCGACGAGTACTTCCAGCGGACCGGCATCTATGTGCCGATCTGCTCCGACGGCGGTATCAGCCAGGACTACCACATCACGATCGCGCTCGCGATGGGCGCAGATTTCGTGATGATGGGCCGCTACTTCGCGCGCTTCGACGAGGCGCCCGGGCGCAAGGTCCGCGTGAACAACCAGTTCATGAAGGAGTACTGGGGCGAGGGGAGCAACCGCGCGCGCAACTGGCAGCGCTACGACCACGGCGACACCAGCAAGAAGAAGGATCAGCTCGAGTTCGAGGAGGGCGTCGACAGCTATGTACCGTACGCCGGCAAGCTGAAGGACACCCTCGATGTCACGCTCGCCAAGGTGCGCTCGACCATGTGCAACTGCGGCGCCACATCGCTCCGCGACCTGTACATGCGCGCGCGCCTGACCGTCGCTTCCGCGGTCAGCATCCACGAAGGCGGCGTCCACGACGTGATGCTGAAGGACACGCGCGGCAATCCGCGCGAGCCCTGAGGCGCCGCGCTCGGGCCCCGCACACTGGCCCTCTCCTCGCGGCCCTGGGCGCACGCCGGACACCCGGAGCTCGTCGTCGCCGCCAAAGAGAAAGACATCCCGGAACCACCGGTCGAGCTCGTCACGCCCGGTGGTGTGAGCGGTTGCCCCACGGTGAGCGCCGACAGGCTGACACGCGCGGTGTCAGCCGCCGAGGAGCGCCCGCGTCCGCTGCTCCGCGCGGCGCCCCTCGGCGGCCAGCCGCTCGACGAAGCGCTCGATGATCGGATTGCGCCGGAAATTCTCGCGCGTCATCAGCTCGACGGGCAGCGGGTCGACCTCGGCGACCTCGACGTCGAGCCGCGAGCGCGCCACCTCGGTCAGCGCGAGCGCCGGCGCGAGGCCGATGCCGAGCCCGCCGGAGACGTACGAGACAAGGAGCGACACGCTCGACACGTCGATCGTCGAGATGGGCCGGATCCGCTCGCGATCCAGGTAGGCGTCGAGCATCCGCCGCCCCACGCTGCCGGGCGCCAGCCGGAGCAGCGGCTCGTGCCGGAGCCGCTCGCGCAGCGCCGGCGCCGTGCCCTTGAGCCGCGGCCCCACCCAGAGGAACGGCTGCACGAACAGCGGCTGCTTCACGAGGTCGCCGCCCGCCGAGGACGCCGACGCGAGGCCCAGGTCCACCTCGCCGCGCTCCACCCCCCGCGCGGCGTCGACCGAGTTCGCCGTCGTGATCGCGAACCGCACCGGCGCGCGCTTCTCGAGCATCTGCCGGATCACCGGCACGAGGAGCCCCTTGCCGAGGTAGTCGCTCGCCGCCACGCGCAGGGTCGTCGACGGCTCCCCAGCGAGCTCCGAGAGCAGCTCGAACACCCCCTCCGCCTGGTCGAACAGCCGCGTGATCGCGCCGAGCGCCGCCTCGCCGGCCGGGCTCAGCCGGAGGCCCCGCCCGTCGCGCTCGAACAGCGCCACCCCGAAGCGCTCCTCCACCCGGCGCACCTGCTGGCTGATCGCCGACGGCGTCTTGTGCAGCCGCCGCGCCGCCTCGGCGACCGAGCCCGACCGGGCCACCATCAGCACATCCTCGAGCGCGGGGAGCAGCGACGCGTCCATGTAGCCTTACTTAATCGATCGTGAAAAAAGTTTCATTCGACTTAATCCTCCCGCGCCCGCATAGTCCTCCCGCCGCCCGACGTTGGACCGCCAGATCGGCGGCGCTCCGGCCGCCTCCGAGGGAGGCCGCTCCCGCGCCGCGGCTCCGGCGCTCGGGCCGGCCCGCTTCGCACGCCGTCCCCTTCACCCCCATTCAGCGCACCGCGAGAGGCCATCATGGGTAAGAGTCTCTATGACAAGGTTTGGGACCTCCACAAAGTCCGCACACTGCCGAACGGCGAGGACCAGCTCTTCATCGGCCTTCACCTGATCCACGAGGTGACGAGCCCCCAGGCGTTCGGGATGCTCCGCGATCTCGGCCTCCGGGTGCGCATGCCCGAGCGGACGTTCGCGACCCTCGATCACATCGTCCCCACGGACAACCGCAAGCGGCCGTTCAAGGACGCGCTGGCCGAGGGGATGGTCGACGCGCTCAAGAAGGCGTGCACCGAGCAGGGGGTCACCTTCTTCGATCTCGAGTCGGGGCGGCAGGGCATCGTGCACATCATCGGCCCCGAGCTCGGCCTCACGCAGCCCGGCATGACGATCGCGTGCGGCGACTCGCACACGTCGACGCACGGCGCGTTCGGCGCGATCGCGTTCGGGATCGGGACGACGCAGGTGCGCGACGTCCTCGCGACGCAGACGCTGAGCCTCCAGCGGCTCAAGGTCCGGCGGATCCAGGTGGAGGGCAAGCTCGGGCCGGGCGTCTACGCGAAGGACATCATCCTCGAGATCATCCGCCGGCTCGGCGTGTCCGGCGGCACGGGCTACGCGTACGAGTACGGCGGGTCGACCATCGAGGGGTTCTCGATGGAGGAGCGGATGACCCTGTGCAACATGTCGATCGAGGGCGGCGCCCGGGTCGGCTATGTCAACCCGGACCAGGCGACGTTCGAGTACATGAAGGGGCGTCCGTACGCGCCGAAGGGCGAGGCGTGGGAGAAGGCGCTCGAGTACTGGCGCTCCATCGCCTCGGACGAGGACGCGCGTTACGACGATGTCGTCCGGATCGACGCGAGCGAGATCGCGCCGACCGTCACCTGGGGCATCACGCCGGGGCAGGCGATCTCGGTGAAGGAGAACGTCCCGGCGGCCGAGGACGTGGCGAACGAGTCGGAGCGGGCGCTGATCCGCGAGGCGCTCGAGTACATGCGGCTCGAGGGCGGCAAGCCGATCGAGGGGACGAAGATCAACGTGGCGTTCATCGGCAGCTGCACGAACGGCCGCCTCTCGGATTTCCGCGAGGTCGCGCGGCGCATCCAGGGGCACAAGGTCGCGCCGCACGTGCGCGCGCTGGCCGTCCCCGGGTCGATGGACGTGGCGCGCGCCGCCGAGGCCGAGGGGCTCGACAGGGTCTTCCGCGAGGCGGGCTTCGAGTGGCGCGAGCCGGGCTGCTCGATGTGCCTGGCGATGAACCCCGACAAGCTCATCGGCGATGAGCTGTGCGCGTCCTCGTCCAACCGCAACTTCAAGGGCAGGCAGGGGAGCCCGACCGGGCGCACCGTGCTCATGAGCCCGGTGATGGTCGCGGCGGCCGCCGTTCGCGGCGAGATCGCCGACGCTCGTGACGTGTTCGGAATCTGACGACGCTCGCACCCGAGGGAGATCCCAATGGCACTCGACTTGATTCAATCCGTCACCGGTCGCGCCGTTCACGTTCCGGGGGACGACATCGACACGGACCGCATCATCCCGGCGCGCTTCCTGAAGTGCGTCACCTTCGACGGCATCGGCGAGCACCTCTTCCGGGACGTGCGCTTCGATGAGCGCGGCGAGAAGCGGGAGCACCCGCTGAACGACCCGCGCTTCGCGGGCGCCACGATCCTGATCGCCGACCGCAACTTCGGCTGCGGCTCGTCGCGCGAGCACGCGCCGCAGTCGATCGCGAAGGCGGGCTTCAAGGCCGTCATCGCCGAGAGCTTCGCCGAGATCTTCTTCGGCAACTCGACGACGCTCGGCATCCCCTGCGTCTCGCTGAGCCGCGAGGACCGCGCCGCGCTCGTGGCGCGTGTGAACGCCGATCCGCAGACGCCCGTCACGGTCGACCTGCAGGAGCAGGTCGTGCGAGCCGGGAGCGACCTGAAGGTGCCGTTCACCATCAAGCCGGGGGCGCGCGAGTCGCTGATCCGCGGCACCTGGGATCCGATCGCCCAGCTCCTCGAGGGGGCCGAGGAGGTCACGAAGGTGGCGGCGCGGCTGCCGTACGTGCAGCAGCACGCGCAGGGGGCCTGAGGGCTCCGGTCGAGCTTTCCCCGCTCCGGCGCGAACCGCCGCCTCCACCTCGACCTGGAACCCCGGAGGCGAGGGGACGCCTCCAGCCCGGCGTGCCCTCGCCTCGAGGGGCGCCCCGCGCGGGGAGAGGACGGCGATGGAGCTGCGCAGATCTCCGTCGCCTTCGCGCATCCCCCGCGCCCCACGATCGGGCGCAGCGCCTCAGCTCCAGGTCAGTTGATGAGTTGACATCCGACCTGCTGGGCAACCTTGTGACATGAGTCCACCCAGAGGGGGGCACCGCCGCCCGTGCGCTCCCGCGCGCAGTGCCACCCGTCCGCGAGGATCGTCAGCTGGGCACTCGACCGCGTGAAGGCCGTCGGACCCGACATCGAGCAGAAGAAGGTCGTTCCCGGCTGGATCCAGTCCGCGCTCTCGCCAGGCGACGCCTCGTCGATTTCCACGTCGGCGTCGTTCGCGGTCGCGGCGCCGGTCGAGAGAGCCAGCGCCGTCACGAGCGCGAGTCCGAGGCCCATGTGCATTTTCCGAAGAGTGCTCATCACCATTCCCTCCCCTGTCGATCTCGAGCCAGGGTGCACGATGCACCCCCGCGATCTCGAGGTCGTATGTTGCCGTCCGTTGCCGGCTGTTTCCGTCCGTTGCAACGACGATGCCCGGGGCGTCCGTCACAGCGAGATACAATTCCCGTGACGACACGGCAGGAAGCACTCCCGTCACGACACGGCAGGAAAGACGGGCGAGTCGTCATGCTCTCTCTCTCTCATGGCCTGCCGGGCGTGGTTTTCTCGGTCTTTCACGCTCGTGCGCGCTGCGCCGCCCCTCCCCCGACCTGTGGGCCGGGCGCGACGTCCAGGAGCTGCACCTCGGCGGCCTGACCCGCTGCGCTGGCCGCCACGCGCTGCCGGCGGCCGACGCCGCGCCGGTCGAGCGCCTCATCGACCGCGCCAACGGCAATGCGTTTCTACCTCGAGGAGCTCATCCACACGGCTGCCGTCCGCCGCCGCGACGCCCTGCCCGAGACCGTGGCCGCCATGGTCCACGCCCGCAACCTCTCGCCGATGACCGCCGCCTGCTACCGCGCCGCCGCGCGCCCTCGCGCCCCACCGGTCCTCCCTCCTACAACAACCGCAGACGCGCAGGACGCGGCCAGCGACCCAACCTGGGTCGGGTCACCTCAACCTGGGTCGGGTCACCTCAACCTGGGTCGGGTCACCTCAACCTGGGTCGGGTCACCTCAACCTGGGTCACCTCAACCTGGGTCGGGTCACCTCAACCTGGGTCGGGTCACCTCAACCTGGGTCGGGTCACCTCACCGACATCCAGACCAAAATTCCACCATCATTTCATTCGCTTGCTTGCCGGCAAGCCCCGGTGGCGCAGTTGGCTCAACCTGACACGTGGGCAGCGCTCCCCGTCACACCACGGCCCTGTCGCGCTGTAGGCTTGCTTGCAGCGGACGCCGCGCGCCCTCGAAAAGCAGGCCGAAACGCGTCGCTCCGAGCGACCGGCGATGCCGCCGAGCAGGCGGACTCGCCTGGCATGTCCAATGCTTTAACTCCGGACGAGCTCTTCGAGTCGGCGCTGAGTCGCCGCGCGCAGCAGCGCTCCGCTTGCCGCGGCGCAGAGCCATCGTTCCTTGATCGCGTGTCGCGCACAGGCACGCAGGACGGAGTACCCCATGCGTTTCGCGTTCGTCTCCTCTCTTATCTCGCGTTCGTCGGCCGCTCGCTCCTCGCTCCAAGGGCTCATCGCGCTCTCCGCGCTCGTCGTGCTCACCGGCGCCAAGGGGCAGGGCTGTGGGCACGCCGAGGAGCCATCACCGCCACCGGAGCCCAGCTGCGGACCTGGCTTTCACTGGGAGACGGTCTGTTCGCCGTGCGAGATCGGGGAGATGTGCGAGCAGCAGTGTGTGCCCGACAGCGTCTGTCCCCCTGACTGGAGCGAGCAGACCATCTGCAGCGGCGGCAGCAGCGTCTCCGTGGGCCAGGGCGGCTCGGCCGGCGGCATCATCACGGAGCCGGGCGAGTGCTGGACCGAGTGCATCCCGCCGCAGCCGATGTGCCCGGCGGGCACGATCGAGCAGACCGTGTGCGGCGGCACCACCGTCGGCGTCGGCGCAGGCGGATCCGGCGGCTGGGGCAGCGCCAGCAGCAGCAGCGTCGGCGGCTGGGGCGCCGACCCCATGCCCTTCCCTGGCGATAATTGCTGGACCGAGTGCGTGCCCGTCGGGCCCTACTGCCCGCCGGGCACCACCCCGCAGACCTACTGCGACGGCGGCACCACCGGCACCGGCACCGGCAGCAGCAGCGTCGGCGTCGGAGGCTCGGGCGGCTGGATGGGCGCCGGCGGCGCCTCCGGCACCGGGGGCGGCGGCATCGGCGGCTCGGGCGGCACCGGGGGCGGCGGCATCGGCGGCTCGAGCGGCACCACGGGCGGCGGCATCGGCGGCTCGGGCGGGAGCACCAGCCCGCCGTACCCCGGCGGCGGTTGCTGGACCGAGTGCGTGCCCGTCGAGCCCTACTGCCCGCCCGGCACCATTCCGCAGACCTACTGCGACGGGGAGAGCACCGTCACCAGCGTGGGCGTCGGCGGCTCGGGCGGCTGGGCGAGCAGCGGCAGCGCCGGCGGGGGCCCCGGCGGCGGGGGCATGGGCGGCTCCGACGCAGGATTCGCCGCGCCACCGCCCCCCATCGGCGGTTGCTGGACCGAGTGCGTGCCCGTCGAGCCCTACTGCCCGCCCGGCACGACCCAGCAGACCGTCTGCAGCGGCAGCAGCGCCGTGAGCACCGGCGTCGGCGGCACCGGCGGGTACGACGGTGACTGGGGCGGTTGCTGGACCGAGTGCGTGCCCGTCGAGCCCTACTGCCCGCCCGGCACGACCCAGCAGACCATCTGCGAGGGCGGCGCGCCCGAGCCCGATACCAGCAGCAGCAGCGGCACCGGCATGGGCGGCACGCCCTTCCCCGGCGGCGGCTGCCGGACCGAGTGCGTGCCCGTCGAGCCCTACTGCCCGCCGGACACCATCCCGCAGACCATCTGCGGCGGCAGCAGCGTCTCCGTCGGCAGCTCGGGCAGCACCGGCACCGGCATGGCCGGCATGCCCTACCCCGGCGATTGCTGGACCGAGTGCGTGCCCGTCGAGCCCTACTGCCCGCCCGGCATGATCGAGCAGAAGGTCTGCTCCGGGAGCAGCAGCAGCAGCGGCACCGGCATGGGCGGCGCCGACCCGTCTACGGGCGAGTGCTGGACCGAGTGCGTGCAGGGCGCCACCTGCCCCCCCGGCGCGACCATCCGGACCATCTGCGAGGAGATCAGCGCCGGCGGCTCCGCCCCGATCTGCCGGACCGAGTGCGTCCTGATGCTGCCGTGACGCGACAGGCGCGGGCGATCCCCCCGACCGCGGGAGGTTTCGAGAGCGCAACAGCGCCGCCCGCGCCCTGCAGCCCCGCACCACCGATCGAATGACGAACGCGCCGGGAGGGCCAGGGGGAGCACGATCCCCTGGCCCTCCCGGCGTATCGGCGCTCCAGGGCGGCGCCGCCCCGGCGCTGCGCGGCCGCGCGGCCCCGCCGTCAGCCCGCGCGCTGCCCGACCGGAGGCGCCTCGGCATACCTGAACCCGAAGGCCCACGCCGGGCACACCGTGGCCGCGAAGCCCGCGCCGAGCCCGTAGAGGATCTCGTCGAGCGGCACGCCGAGCAGCGCCCTCCCCGGCAGCAGCACGCTGGGCCGCCAGGTGCGCTCGAACACGCCGGG
Organism: Sorangium sp. So ce375; assembly: GCF_051473855.1. Taxonomy (NCBI): domain Bacteria; kingdom Pseudomonadati; phylum Myxococcota; order Polyangiales; family Polyangiaceae; genus Sorangium; species Sorangium sp. So ce375. The sequence goes on along the minus strand of NZ_CP150335.1, from coordinate 117,148 downwards.
CACGAGCGCCGCGAAGACGAGGCACAGGCCGAGATAGAGCGCCGCCGACAGCAGCGCTCCGAGCAGGCCCGGCACGAGCAGATCGCCGCGCAGCGCGACGAGCGCCGCGGCGACCCCCAACATCGCCGCCACCGACGCGTAGAGGACGGGCACCCCGGCCGCGATCAGCGCCACGGCCGTCGCGAGCACGAGCGCGATCGCCGCCGCCGCCCGCCGCCACGGCCGCGCGCCCTGCGCCGCGCAGGGCACCGGCGCGCGGCGGAACACCACGGCATAGGCGGTCGAGGAAAAGGCGCTGAGCCCGACGACGAACAGCACGTCCTCGATGCCGAACCCGATCCGATCGGCGAGGTCGAACAGGAACTTCGGGGTCCAGTACCTCGGATAGAACAGCCGCTCGGTCGCCGCGAACGGCAGCGAGGCGAGCGCCGCCCGCTTCATCAGGGGGCGCAGATCCGGGCGCCCCAGCCAGATGACGCCCCCTGGCAGGAGGAAGAGCGACGAGAGCAGCAGGAAGTCGTGGGACATCGCGCCCGCGCCCTTCAGCCCGCGGCGAGCGCGATGACGGTCGAGCCGACAAGCGACAGCGTCGCCGCGCCCGCCGCCGCGACCCGGACAAGCAGCCGGCGCGAGCCCGCCGGCGCGGGGCGGGCCAGCAGCACGGCGAGCGTCGCCGCCGCCGGCACGAGCAGGCCCGCCCCCGGGCGCAAGCCCACCGCGCTCAAGCCGACCGGCGCGAGCAGGAGCGAGGCGCCGTTCAGGAGGACGACGCACCGAGCCGCCCGCTCTCCGCCCACGCGCACGGGCAGCGTCCTCTTGTCGCTCTCGCGATCCGAGGGCTCGTCCGGGAGCGCGGTGGCGATCGCACAACCGAGGTGGCTCGGCAGCAGGAACGCGAGCAGGGCGAAGGGGAAACGCGCGGGATCGCCCCCCTGGGCGACGTAACCGTAGAGCGGCAGGAGCGCGCCGACGCCGACCATCTGGAGCAGCTCGCCGCCGCCGCGGTACGACAGGCGAAGCGGCGGGTAGCTGTAGGCCCAGAGGAGCAGCAGCGCCGCGATGGCGAGGAGCACGAGGAGCGGCGCCGCGGACGTCGACAGCGCCGCGGCGAGCGCCGCCGAGACGGCCACGAGCGCCGCGGCGCACACGACGGCCGCGGCCCCGAGCGCGCGGGGCGAGAGGCGCCCCTCGACGAGCACGCGCGAGCCGCCCGAGAAGGGCGTGGCGGTCCGGTTGCGGCGATCGGTCTCCTGGTCGGCGACGTCGTTCGCGTAGACGATGCAAAGCTGGTCGAGGAGGCCGAAGAGCTGGACCGCCGCGAGCGTCCCCATGTCGAGCGGGCGCCCGGCCGCCCGCGCGCCGACGAGCTGCCCGAGCAGCAGCGGGAGCGCGATGGTCGGCTGCGAGGCGAGCCGCGACGCATCGAGCCACGCCCGAAGCGCCCCCGGCCGGGCGCTCATCGCCCCGCGCCCCGCGACAGGCCGAGGCGATCGGCCAGCTTGGCGCGCAGATCGGCGAAGGGGAGGTCCCAGCGGCGCTCGCCGTCGAGGCGCCAGGCCTTGAGCGGGATCAGATCGACCTCGGCGAGCAGGCAGTGGAGCTGCGACTCCTCGCGCGGCTCGCGGATGAACGAGAAGGGGTTGCGGTACTCCCGGCCGTTCAGCTGCGAGTATTTGCGGTCGTTGTTCGCGATGAGCTCGACGAGCGCCTCCTGCCGGCTGTCGAGGTAGTCGAAGAACGCGACGTCGAAGGGCCCGATGCCCGCGCGCTCCTCCGGCTTGCGCATCACCCAGCGAGCCCAGTCATAGCCGTAGAGGAAGTCGTGCGCGTAGCGGAAGCGCAGCTTCGACTTGTTGCCGAAGCCCAGGCAGAGCGACACCACGCGGCGGGCGAGCTCGCCGATCGCGGGCGCGCTCCCGGCCTGCCACAGGCAGCAGGCCAGGTAGTCGAGGTCCCAGAAGATGTTGTCGGGGAAGTTGTCGGCGACCGCGCGGATCACCTCGCCCAGCCCGCGAGCGAAGGCGCTCGCCCGCTCGGCGTCCTCGCTGCCGTTCACGATCTGCTCGATCAGCGCGACGGGGGTGGGCGCGCACTGCCGGCGCGGCGCGACCGAGGCCCGCGCGCCGAGCAGGGGCGTCAGGCGCGCCAGCGCGTCGCGGTCCTCCGGAGGGATGACCGAGGTGCCCATCATGTCGGCCCTCCCGCGGCGCCGAGCCCGGCGGCGAGCACGGCCGCCGACAGGGCGACGATCCCCCACTGGATCGCGCGGTGGAGCTCGCGCTTGTAGGCCGCCTGCGCGGCGAAGGCGTTCGTCACCGCCTCCGCGCTCTTCCGGAGGAGCCGCGCCCTGAAGAACAGCGCGACGGCCGCGCCCGGCGCGATCGACAAGAGCGGCGGCGCGTCCTCGGCGAGGGCGGGCGCCGCGAGCCAGAGGAGAGGGCCGAGCCCGGCCAGGGCCTCGGTGATCCGGCGCGTGGCCGCATTGCCGAGCAGCGTGGTCACGGTGCGCTTGCCGCCGGCGCGATCGCTCTGCTCGTCGGACAGCCCGCTGGCCAGGGCGCTCGCCAGCGCGAGCAGGAGCAGGCCCGGCAGGAGCGCCAGGAGCCACGCCGGCGCCCACACGCCACACTGGGCATACGCGTGCAGCAGGGGGAGCACGCCGCCGACGCCGACCATCTCGAGGAGCTCACCGCCGCCGCGGTAGTTGAGCCGGATCGGCGGCAGCGTGTAGGCGACGAAGACGAGCTGACCGAGCGCGGCCAGGGGCAGCAGCAGCGGGCGATCGAGCGCGACGCCGGCCCCCCAGGCCACGAGCAACGCGGCGACGCCGGCCCCGAGCCCGGCGAGAAGGAGGGCGTGGGCGGGAAGGATGCCGTCCGGGATGGTCTTCGGTGAGCATCCATCCGGGAACATGCGTCTCTTGAGGGCATCGACCTCGCGATCGCCCCAATCGTTGAGGAGCACGATGAAGGCGACGTCGGCCATCATCCACAGCGCGCCGAAGGCGAGCGCCCCCGCGGACAGCCGGCCGGCGGCGGCCGCGCCCACGGCGTGCCCGCAGACCGCCGGGACGAGCACCTTGGACCAGCTCGCGGGCTTGAGCGCGTACACCCACCGCGCTCCAGGGCTCATCGACTCGAGGCGCATGGCTCAGGTCTCTCTGCTGCTAGCACAAGAACACGGGCGCTCATGGGCTACATGAGCCCGCCCGGAAAAGGCGGCGCCTTCCGCGGGGCGCGCCGGCGCTGGAAAGCGCTCCACTCCGAGGCCAGCGCCGCCAGCGGGTCGGAGCGGCGTTTCCTTCCACGCTGATCTGAGCCACCTTACTCCCCTCGGCAGCCTCGACACGCGACCTCGTGCGGCACGTCCTCCCCCCCTCCCCTCGCCTGGCCAGCGCGCTCCCGCCGCGCGCCCCCGAGCAGCGCCTCGAGCCCGCGGGGAGGCCCGCATGACCGCCGACGCGACCCGGCTGCGCGGCGCGCGGGCGCTCGTGGACGAGCCCGCCCGCCGCCGCATCCGCGACGACCTCCTGACGACGCTCGTCGTCGAGGCCGCCGCGGGCACCGGCAAGACCACCGCGCTCGTGTCGCGGATCGTCGCCGTGCTGCGGAGGGCGCCCGAGGAGGGCGGCGGGACGCTCGATCGCATCGTCGCGGTCACCTTCACCGAGAAGGCGGCCGGCGAGATGAAGCTGCGCCTCCGCGCCGAGATCGAGCGGGCGCGCAGCGACTCGAGCGCGGGCCCGGCGGAGCGCGCGCGGCTCGACGAGGCGCTCGCGCACCTGGAGGCGGCGCGCATCGGGACCATCCACTCCTTCTGCGCCGACCTCCTGCGCGAGTGGCCGGTCGAGGCGCGCGTCGACCCGCTGTTCCAGGTCGCGGCCGCGGATCAGGCCGAGGCGCTCTTCGACCAGGCCTTCGACACGTGGTTCCAGCGCACCCTGAACGACCCGCCCGAGGGCGTGCGCCGGATCCTGCGCCGGCGACCGCGCGACGGCGCGCAGGGCCCGCGCGACCTGCTCCGGAGCGCGGCGTGGAGGCTGGCCGAGCACCGCGACTTCACGCGCGCCTGGCGACGCGACCCGTTCGACCGCGAGCGCGCCATCGACGAGATCCTCGACCGCCTCGCGGCGCTCGCGAACCTCGGCGCCGAGGCCGACCGGGAGGGCGACTACCTCGCGCAGAGCCTCCGGAACCTCGACCGCTACCTCGCGGAGCTCCGCCGCCGCGAGGAGGTGACGGGCGGGCGCGATCACGACGGCCTGGAGGCCGAGCTCGGCGACGTCGCGCGCTGGAAGGAATGGCGCTGGAAGGGGACCGGCAAGGCGTTCGGCGCGGACCTCTCGCGCGCCGAGGTGCTCGCGCAGCGCGACCGCGTGAAGGCCGAGCTCGACGCCGTGCTCACGGCCGCGAGCGCCGATCTCGCGGCCTGCCTCTCGCGCGAGCTCCGGCCGCCGATCGAGGCGTACGACGCGCTCAAGGCCCGCGCCGGCAAGCTCGACTTCCTCGACCTGCTCCTCTGCGCCCGGGATCTCCTCCGATCGAGCCGCAGCGTCCGCGAGGAGCTGAACCTCCGCTTCTCGCACCTCTTCGTCGACGAGTTCCAGGACACCGACCCGCTCCAGGCGGAGATCCTGCTCCTGCTCGCGGCCGACGATCTCTCCGAGACCGACTGGACGCGGGCGCGCCCGGTGCCCGGCAAGCTCTTCGTGGTCGGCGATCCGAAGCAGTCGATCTACCGCTTCCGCCGCGCCGAGGTCGCGCTCTACGAGGCGACGAAGGCCCGGCTCGTCGCGTGCGGCGCGAGCGTGCTGTACCTGTCGACGAGCTTCCGCAGCGCCCCGTCGATCCAGGAGGCCGTCAACGCCGCGTTCGCGCCGCTGATGCAGGGAGCGGCCGCCGAGGGCGAGCGCGCGGCGAGCCAGGCGCGGTACGTCGCGCTCGAGCGGTTCCGCGACGATCCGCCGGAGCAGCCGACGGTCATCGCGCTCCCGGTGCCGCGGCCTTACGGCGACTTCGGCAGGATCTCCGATTTCCGGGTGCGGCAGTCGATCCCGGACGCCGTGGGCGCCTTCGTCCACCACCTCATCCACGGCGGCCGGGGCGCGGCCTCGGGCGGGCGGCGCTGGACGGTGACGGAGCGCGAGCGCCCGGGCCAGCGGGTGCCGCTCGAGGCACGGCACATCTGCCTTTTGTTCAAGCGTTTCCAGACGTTCGGGGAGGACGCGACCCGCGCTTACGTGCGGGCGCTCGAGGCGCGGCGGATCCCGCACGTGCTCGTGGGCGGGCGGTCGTTCCACGATCGCGAGGAGGTGATGGCCGTGCGGAGCGCGCTGCTCGCGATCGAGTGGCCGGACGACGAGCTCAGCGTCTACGCGACGCTGCGCGGGCCGCTCTTCGCGCTGACGGACGACGTGCTCCTGCTCTACCGCGACCGGTTCCGCCGCCTGCACCCGCTGTTTCAGCCGCCGGACGACGGCGCGCTCGATCTCGCGGTGGAGGGCGGGGCGCGGCCGCTCCGGGAGGTCGCGGAGGCGCTCGCGGTGCTCGGGCGGCTGCACCGCGAGCGCAACCGGCGGCCGATCGCGGACACCATCGGCGGGCTCCTCGACGAGACGCGCGCGCACGCGGGCATCGCGATCTGGCCGACGGGGGAGCAGGCGCTCGCGAACGTGCTGCGGGTGATGGATCTCGGGCGGCGCTTCGAGGCGGCCGGCGCGACGTCGTTCCGCGCGTTCGTGGAGCGGCTCGAGCTGGACGCCGAGCGGGGCGAGGTCGCGGAGGCGCCGGTCGTCGAGGAGGGCACGGAGGGGGTGCGGATCATGACGGTGCACCGGGCCAAGGGGCTCGAGTTCCCGGTGGTGATCCTGGCGGATCCGGCGTCGCCGGCGGTGCACCAGCTCCCGTCGCGGCACGTGGATCCGGAGCTCGGCCTGTGGGCGGAGCCGATCGCCGGCTGCGTGCCCGCGGAGCTCGTCGAGCGCCGCGACGAGGTGCTGCGCCGCGATCGCGAGGAGGCGGTGCGGCTCGCGTACGTGGCGGCGACGCGGGCGCGCGAGCTTCTCGTGGTGCCCGCGGTGGGCGACGCGCGACCCGGCGACGGCACGAGCGACGGCTGGCTCGACGTGCTGCACCCCGTGCTCTACCCGGCGCCGCGCGAGCGGCGGAGCCCCCGGCCGTGCGAGGACCTCGGCTGCCCTCCGTTCGGGACCGACACGGTGCTGGAGCGCCCGGCGCGGTGCGAGGCCGACGAGCGGGACGCGGTCGCGCCGGGGGAGCACGCGCCGATGGCGGGATCGCACCGCGTTGTGTGGTGGGATCCTGGCGCGCTCGATCTGGATCGCGAGCCGGAGGCGGGGCTGCGGCAGCAGCGGATCCTGCAGGCGGACGCGAGCGGCGGCGTGACGGCGACGGGCGCGGCGGCGGAGCTCGGGCAGCGCGGCCACGAGGTGTGGCAGGAGGCGCGGCTGCGGGCGATCCTGGACGGCGCGGTGGCGGCGGTCCGCGTGAAGACCGCGACGGAGATCAGCCACGAAGCGGCGCTGGCCGCCGCCGCAGCGGAGGACGCGGCGGGCGCGGCTGCCGGCGAGGCGGGCGCCGGCAAGGCGGCGCGGGGGAAGCGGGCGGACGCGTTGCCGGTGATCTCGTTCGAGCAGACGGACATCGCGCGCGAGGGCCGGCCTTACGGCAAGCGGTTCGGGACGCTTGTGCACGCGGTGCTGGCCGAGGTCGACCTCCGGGCAGGCGAGGACGACGTGAGGACGGTGGCGACGGCGCAAGCGCGGCTGCTCGGGGCGCCGGCCGAGGAGGTCGACGCGGCGGTCGCGGCGGCGGTCGCGGCGCTCGAGCACCCGCTGCTCCGGCGCGCGGCGGAGAGCGCGGCGCGCGGCACGTGCGAGCGGGAGACGCCGCTGCTTTTGCGGCTCGAGGACGGGACGATCGCCGAGGGCATCGTCGACCTCTCGTTCCGCGAGAGCGTGGGCGACGTGGGGATCTGGACCGTGGTCGATTTCAAGACCGGCTCCGACGCGGGCACGGCGCACGCGGCGCAGGAGGCGCAGGTGCGGCTCTACGTGCAGGCGATCGCCGAGGCGACGGGCGAGAGGGCGAGAGGGGTGGTGCTCAGGGTGTGAGGTGCGCCGCCGGGCGTCGCGGGAGGCCCGTGGGTGGCGCGTCGCGGGAGGCCCGTGGGTGGCGCGTCGCGGGAAGCCCGTGGGGTGGTACGATGGATGGCATGGGTTCGAGAGCGGCAGCAGAAATCCTCCGACCTGAGCCGATGACGCTGGAGCAGTGGGCCGACCTCGAGGAGGACGAGCCGGGTGAGCTCTTGGATGGCCGTCTTGTGGAGGAAGAGGCGCCGACGACGCTGCACGAAGCGGTGGTCAGCTGGTTGATCGAGGTGCTCCGCGGATGGGCCCGACCGCGGGGCGGCTGGGTGTTTGGCTCGGAGTACAAGCTCGGCGTATCGGCGCGACGCGGGCGCAAGGCCGACGTGTGCATGTATGCCCCGGGCGCGCCGCTCCGAGGCCGCGACGCGCTCTCCCGGATCCCTCCGACCGTGGTGGTCGAGGTGCTCTCGCAACGGCCGCGCGACGTGCGGCGCGACCGGATGGAGAAGACCATCGAGTACGCCCGCTTCGGGGTGCGCTGGTACTGGCTCGTGGATCCGGACGCGCAGCTCTTCGAGCTGTGGGAGCTCGGCCCCGACGGGTATTACGTGCAGCGGTTGCCCGCCTCGGAAGGGAAGGTGCTCGTACCGGGGCTGGAAGGGCTGGAGCTCGATCTGGATGCGCTGTGGGCCGAGGTGGCGCCGCTCTTGGACGACGAGGAGCCGGAGCGGGACGAGAGCGGCGACAGGTGAGCCGGGGGCCTCAGGCCGGCGCTGCCGCGGGCGCCTCGGACGGTACAACCGGGTTGAAACCGCCAGCAAAGCGAAGAATTTCGAACCGCCAAGGACGCCAAGACAATATTCTGTGTTTGGCGTCCTTGGCGCCTCAGCGGCTCATCTCCACGCTCGATCAACGTGATAGATGCTCTCGGCGATCACGGCCGATCGGGGCGCCGCACGTACCGCTCGTCGTCTACGGAGGTGGGGTACCCATCGCCGTCGATGTGCTTGTACAGGTCGCCCTCGCGGACCTCGTAGCGCATGTACACGACGGGCTCCTCGATGGGCTCCTCGACTCCATCCTGCAGGATGCGGGTGTACTGGAGCTCGATGTGCCCGCGCTCGGTGTTGTACGAGACGACGCGTGCGTAGAGGTCACGCGGAGTGCCCATGAACGGAAAGCGGAGGTGAAAGCTTGTCTGGCACAGCTCGAGGAGCGAGCCGTCGTCCTCGCTGACCCAGGTGCCCACGAAGGGCAGGCGCTGCGCGTCGTGGTCCGGGGAATCGCCCGCCGCCGACTTGGGCCCGGGCGAGCCAGGAGGCGGAATCACGAGATCGACCGGGGTGGTGGACCCGGACGGCGGCAGGGCTGACGAGGGACCGCAGCCGATGATGTAGGTCGTCGCGAGCGCAAGGGCGGCGCAGATCGCGCAAGAGCCACGTCGGTACATGAGGCGAGTCTACACCCGCGCGGCGGACGCTAGCGCCTCCGGTCCGCCTCTTGTGCACGGCTGGTGTGGTCCCGCACCGATGGGCAGCCCTGCGGCGCCGGTCAACCAGGCGCAGCGTGGTAGTCCGGCCCCTCTTCCCCGCGCAGGATCTCGGTGTGAACGACCGCCGCGTCCCTCAGGTGCGCCACCGCCCCGAGCTCGGCGTCGCGGCGATATGCCGAGAAGGCTTGTTCGTCCGGAAAGGTGACGAGGTGAATCTCCTTGAGGGTCAGCCCAGCGCCCTCGGGCGCGGTCACCACGGTCCGCTCGATCGCGCCGCCGTACCGCGCCATCACGGCCGCGGCCTTCCTCTCGTAGGCGCGGAACGCGTCGAGCGCCTCGCACCGCACCGTGAGGATCACGACAAGCGTCACCGGAACACCCGCTCCTTCACGTCACGTCACCACCAGAGCACAAAAAAAAAGAGCGCCCATTCGACGGAGGGGGGGAGACCGTCACGGGCGCTCTGCCTTAGGTGATTAGCAGGATGCAGGCCAAGGGTTGCGCCCTCGCCCTCCGCGCATTTTCCCTAGGAGACCTGCGTACTCCTTTCGATCCTGAAACCAGCGCCTGCAATCCTGATATCCCCGACGTTGGGGCCCGTCCAGCGGGTGGTGCGGCCGGCCGAGATCGTGCCGTGTCACCGGCGTCGGTCCCCGCTGGCGGGATCTCCTTGAAGCGAACCACGTTCACCGGGCCCGTCGCGCAGCCGTCGCCGGCCCGCCAGAAGCGCGAGGCCGCCCCCGCAACCGCCATCGCGCCGCGCGCCGCGAGCGGCGTTGACATCACCGCCAGGCTTGCTCCAATGCGTGCGCCCGCTCCGCGCCGTTCAAACGAGGAGGCATCCGATGCGGCACTTCCTGACCACGATGGACTACACCCGCGCAGAGATCGAGGGCCTCCTCGAGCGCGCGCAGCGCTTCAAGCGGCGGCCGATCGAGCCGCGCCTCAAGGATCGCACCATCGCGCTCGTCTTCTTCAACCCGTCGCTGCGGACGCGCACCTCCTTCGACGTCGGCATCCGGGAGCTCGGCGGCCACGCCGTCGTGCTGGAGCCTGGCCGGGGCGCGTGGCCCATCGAGTTCGAGGAAGGCGCCGTGATGGACGGCGAGCCGGAGGAGCACATCCAGGAGGTCGCTCGGGTGCTCTCGCGCTACGCCGACCTCATCGGCGTGCGCGCGTTCCCCAAGTTCCAGCGCTGGGAGGACGATCGCCAGGACAAGGTGCTCCAGGGGTTCGCCCGCCACGCGACCGTGCCGGTCGTGAACCTGGAGACCATCACCCATCCCTGCCAGGAGCTCGCGCTCGCGCTCGCCATGAAGGAGCGCCTCGGCCGCCTCGACGGCAAGAAGTTCGTCCTCACCTGGACGTATCACCCGCGCCCGCTCAACACCGCAGTCGCCAACTCGGCCGTTCTCATCGCCTCCAAGCTCGGCATGGACGTCACCCTCCTCTGCCCCAGCGAGGAGTACCACCTCGACGAGCGTTACCTCGACGCCGCCAGGAAGAGCGCCGCCGATAACGGGCAGAAGCTCTCGATCACCTACGACATCGAGTCCGCCTACAAGGGCGCCCACGTCGTGTACGCGAAGAGCTGGGGCGCGATTCCCTACTTCGGGCGCTGGGAGCAGGAGAAGCCCCTCCGCGACAGGCACAAGCACTTCATCGTCGATGAGCAGAAGATGGCGCTCACCTCGGGTGGGCTCTTCTCCCACTGTCTGCCGGTCCGACGTAACATCAAGGTCACGGACGCGGTGATCGACTCGCCCGCGTCCATGGTCATCGACGAGGCCGAGAATCGGCTGCATGTTCAGAAGGCCGTGATGGACGTGCTGGCCAACGGGTGGTGAACACGATGGGCTCGACGCAAGACGTCATCGTCCGCCTGCTCAGGAACCTCGGCAGCCGCAAGGAGGTCGAGCAGTACCTGAAGCAGTACGCGGCTGTCGATCAGCAGAAGTTCGCCGTCATCAAGGTCGGCGGGGCCATCCTCGACGAGGACCTGGAGGCGCTCGCGACCTCGCTCGTGTTCCTGAACCAGGTCGGGCTGTATCCCATCGTCATCCATGGCGCCGGGCCGCAGCTCGATCGGGCGCTCGCCCAGGCGGGCATCCCGACGGAGCGCGTCAATGGCCTGCGCGTCACGACGCCTCGCATCCTGGAGGTCGCTCGCCGCGTCTTCCTCCGCGAGAACCTGCGGCTCGTCGAGGCGCTCGAGGAGATGGGCACGCGCACGCGGCCGATCACGGCGGGCGTCTTCGAGGCGTCGCTGCTCGACGAGGAGCGGCTCGGGCTGGTCGGCAAGATCGAGCGCGTCCACGTAGACGCGGTGAGATCCAGCCTCCGCGCGGGGCACTTGCCGATCCTGGCCTGCCTCGGGGAGACGCCGGGCGGGCAGATCGTCAACATCAACGCCGACGTGGCCGCCCGCGAGCTCGCGCTCGCGACGCAGCCGTTCAAGATGATCTTCCTCACGAGCACGGGTGGTCTGCTCGACGAGCACGGGCGCATCATCTCGGCCATCAACCTCGAGGAGGACTTCGTGGGCCTCATGGCCCAGCCCTCGCTGAACGGGGGCATGCGCCTCAAGCTGCAGGAGATCAAGCTCCTGCTCGACGGGTTGCCGCCGACCTCCTCCGTCTCGATCACATCGCCCGATCACCTGGCCAAGGAGCTCTTCACGCACACGGGCTCAGGCACGCTCGTCCGCCGCGGCGAGCGGATCCTCCGGCACGACACGCTGGACGGCATCGACCGCGGCCGTCTCCGCGATCTGCTCGAGGCGTGCTTCCAGCGGAAGCTGGACGAGCACTACTTCGACAAGAAGCCTTTCTATCGCATCTACCTGTCCGACTCGTACCGGGCGACGGCGATCCTCACGCTCGACCCGGGCGGGAGGGCCCCGCTCACCCCGTACCTCGACAAGTTCGCGGTGACCTCGGAGGCGCAGGGCGTGGGTATCGGCGGCTCGCTCTGGACGCGGATGAAGAACGAGAACCCGAAGCTGTTCTGGCGCGCCCGGAACGGCAACGAGATCAACCCCTGGTATTTCCAGCAGGCCGAGGGCAGCTACCGCAACGAGAACTGGACGGTGTTCTGGTACGGCCTGTCGAGCTTCGACGACATCCGGGCCTGCATCGATCACGCGCTGTCCTTGCCGACGACCCTGCGCCAGCACGGCACGGCCTAGCCGACCGACGCCGCCCTCGCCCGCCGCGGCGGGGGCGCGAGGAATCCCCGACTCGCCTGCTCCGGCGCTCCTCCGGCTTCGCCGGAGGAGCGTGCCCCGCCGTGGAGCTAACCTGCCGCGTGCGGACCGATCTGCTGGAGGCGCGCGTTGATCACGTCCCAGTTCAGGCCCGAGAGCACGTTGGCGACATAGTCCGCCTTCTTCGTCTGGTAGTCCGCGAAGTACGCGTGCTCCCAGGCGTCGATGGCGACCATGATATGCGTGTTCGCGAACAGGCCTACGTCGTGCTCGGTCCGGATGAGGTTATTGAAGAGCTTCTGCTCCTGGTAGTCGTACACGAGCACCGTCCAGCCGTGCGCGCTCAGGAGGGCCGCCTTCGCGTCGGCCAGCCAGTTATCGAAGCTGCCGAACGAGGCCTCGATGAGCTTCTTCGACTGGGCGCTCGGCTGCGTCGAGCCGTTGCCGATGTTCTCGAAGTAGAGCTCGTGCAGCACCGTGCCGTTGAAGGCGACCGGCTCACGACGCTTCAGCTCGCTGTACGCGTTGTACGAGTAGTTCGGCGCGCTGCGATCAGCCTTGCCAAGCTGCTCCCAGATCTCGTTGAGCTTCTTCACGTAGCCCTGGTACAGCGTGAAGTGCGCCTTGAGCTGCAAGTCGCTCAAGCCCTTGGCGTTGCCGCCGAGGAGGTTGTCGAAGTTCTTGGGTTCGCGGGCCATGGTCCCTCCTAAACGAGCGCCGCGAGCAACGCGTGCCGCGGGGTCAGGCGGCCGCTCTACCGCCGCCGCTCCCCGGTAGCAACCCTGCCGCACGAGGTGACAGACCGCGGACTCGCGAGGCCAGCGGGCTTGACGCCAGCGGGCTTGACCTGCGCGCGGGAAACTCCGGACGCCGGCTCAAGCCGCACCGTGAGCGCGCGAAGGGACGCCACGACCCCTGAACACGCGGGGGGACGCCACGGCTGCCGAACCGACCCCGAGCACGCGAAGGACGCCACGATCTCCGGCCCGCCGCGCCGCGCTCGAGCTGGCTCGATCGGCCGGCGCACCCGAGACCTCGTGAAACGTTGAACGCCGCCGCCGTTTCGGTCGATACTCCCGGTGCTTGCTGTTCCTTCGCGCAAGGAGGCGACCTCGTTCATGCCGGCTCGTACACAGGGGACCCATCCGACGGCCGCGCTCGCGGCGGCGCTGTGCCTGCTCGGCGCAGCGACTCACGCCGACGCGCAGGAACCCTCTAGACCCGAAGGCTTCGCGCTCGACAGGTTCCAGCCTGCCCCCGCCGGCGACAGGATGTTCGGTGTCCAGTCCGCCTACACGGCAGGAAGCACCTCACCCCACATCATGCTCCTCGGCGATTATGCCCAGGATCCGCTCGTGTTGCGGCGGCTGTCGGGGAACGAGGATATCGACAACGACAAGGTCGTCGGCAGCCAGCTCCTGCTCCACCTGAGCGCCTCGCTCTCTCTGTGGGAGCGGCTCACGGTGAACGTCGATCTGCCGCTCGCGTTCCAGTCCGGCGACGGCGGGGCCGCCTCGGGGGCCTTGCTCCCGCCGCCGGCCAGCAGCGCCCTCGGGGATGTCCGGCTCGGCGCGCGCGCGACGATCTTCGGCGGGTACTTCGATCCGTTCCAGATCGCCCTCGCCGGCTACGCGTGGCTGCCGACCGGCGACCCGGAGGCGTATTCGGGCGACGGCAGCGTGCGCGGCGGTCCGCAGCTCGTCCTCGGCGGCCACCTCGATCGCGCGGTGTGGTCGCTCTCCGCGGGGCCGGAGTTCCGGTCCACGAAGCAGTTCGCCAACGTCGAGCAGGGGATGACGGTGCACTGGGGCGCCGGCTTCGGGCTGCTGCTCGATGACGAGCGGCGCCTGCAGGTCGGCCCCGAGGTCACCGGCGCGATCACGATCACCGATGTCCAGCAGCGCACGACCAACCTCGAAGCCCTGCTCGGCGGGCGCTACCGCGTCGCGGACGACTTCGAGGCCGGGCTCGGCATGGGCCCTGGCCTCACCCCCGGCGTCGGCACGCCCTCGTTCCGCGCGGTGGCCATGGTCGCCTACTCGCCCGAGGTGAAGCCGCCCGTGAAGGACCTGGACGGCGACGGCATCGTCGACGCGGACGACGCCTGCCCGCACGAGGCGGGCGTCCGCAGCCCGGATCGCACGAAGAACGGCTGTCCGCCGCCCAAGGACGCGGACCGCGACGGCATCCTCGACGCGGTCGACGCCTGCCCCGCGGTCGCCGGCGTCGCCTCGTCGGACCCGAAGAAGAATGGCTGCCCGCCGCCAGGGGACCGCGACAAGGACGGCATCCTCGATGACGTCGACGCGTGCCCGGAGCAGGCCGGCCCGGCGAACGACGACCCGAAGCAGCACGGCTGCCCGCCGCCGCCCGATCGCGACGGCGACAAGGTCCCCGATGCGTCGGACGCGTGCCCGGATCTGCCCGGCATCGCCACGACCGATCCGGCGACGAACGGCTGCCCGGGCGACACCGACGGCGACGGCATCCGCGACGACAAGGACGCCTGCCCGAACGAGAAGGGCAAGCCGAACGAAGATCCGACGCAGAACGGATGCCCCGTCGCGGTCCGGGTGACCGAGACCGAGATCGTCATCCTGCAGCAGGTGCAGTTCGACATCGGCAGGGCGACCATCCGTCCGGTGAGCAACGAGCTGCTCGACGAGGTCGCCGGCGTGCTCAAGGACCACCCGGAGATCCTCAAGATCGAGGTCCAGGGCCACACGGACGACCGCGGCACGCGCCAGTTCAACACGAAGCTGAGCCAGTCCCGCGCGGAGTCGGTGCTGAAGGCGCTCGCGGAGCGCGGCATCGCGGCCCAGCGCATGCAGGCGAAGGGCTACGGTCCTGACGTCCCGATCGCGGAGAACAAGACCGAGGCGGGTCGCCAGAAGAACCGGCGCGTCCAGTTCAACATCATCGAGAAGGAAAAGAAGCAGCCCTAGGCTGGAGGCGTCGATGGCAAAGCGATTGGTATTCACGGGGCTCACCAGCGCCGCGCTGCTCGGCGCGCTCTCCGGGACCGCGAGCGCGCTTCGAGAGATTCCGCGGGTCCAGGTGGCGCAGCGGGGTGATTTCGTCCTCATCGGCAACACGCTCGCGCACGACTGCGCGTCGTCCACGCCCGCGCCGCTGGTGGGCAGCATGGTCGGGGCGTGCGGCACGGCCGCGACGCTGGGGGACTCGGCGCCCGATATCTACTGGAAGTCCGACAGCCCGCTCGCCGGACAGGCCGAGGCGAACAACAACATCGCTCCCTCGGCGGCCAGCAGCGCCGCGGTCCTCAACCTCCCCGCGGGCGCGCGGGTGACCCACGCGTACCTCTACTGGGCGGCGAGCCACAGCATCGACACCGCGACCGATCTCACGGTGACCCTGGATGGGCCTGGAGGCTTCTCTTCCAGCGTGACCAGTGAGATCTCGGTCCAGAAGGAGATCTCGGGTCTCGCCCACGCCCAGACGGTCGCCGACGTCACCACGTTCGTGCAGACGCGCGGCGCGGGGGCGTATCGCCTGAGCGGGATCTCCAATGCGCTCGAGCTGAGAAACGCGAGCCTGCAGATCGCGTTGGCCGGGTGGTGGATGGTCGTGTTCTACGAGCTGACGACCGCGCCCGCGCGGAACCTCGCCCTCTTCGACGGGCTGGATCAGGTGACCGCCAGCGAGCCGGCGGCCTCGATGATCTCGAAGTTCGTCGTCCCGACGGGCGCTGGCCAGGCGAAGGTCGGTGCCATCGGGTACGACGGCGACAGCTCTACCGGTGGCGCGCTCCAGTGGAACGGGACCGCGCTGTTCGACGCGCTCAACCCGGCAAACAACTTCTTCAACAGCACCCGCTCCTTCCTCGGCGCGCCGGCGACCTCGGTGGGCGATCTGCCCAGGCTCACCGGCAGGGAGCAGAGCATGAGCGGCATCGACATCGACGTGACGCAGGTGCCGTCCGCGCTGCTCACGGCCGGCGCCACGCAGGCCGTGGTCAGAGCGTCCATCAGCGGCGCCCGCAGCTACCTGCTCGGCGGCCTCATCACGTCGATTCCGACGCGCCTCCCGGATCTCGCCACGTCCACAAAGTCGGTCCTCGACCTCAACGGCGGCGGCGTCACGCCGGGCGACACGCTCGAATACACGATCATCGTCGCCAACACCGGGGACGACAGCGCGGCGGCTGTCGTGCTGAAGGATCCGCTGCCCGCCGGCGTCACCTACGTGCCGGGGTCGCTCGAGATCGCCGCGGGCCCGAACATGGGCGGCGTGACCGACGCGCCCGGCGACGACGAGGGCGAGTACGTCAACGGGACGATCCACGTGCGGCTGGGCGACGGCGCCGGTGCGGCCCAGGGCGGGTCGCTGGGCGTCGGAGGGTCCACGACGGTGCGGTTCCGCGTGACCATCGATCCGGGCACGGGCGGCGAGATCGCGAACCAGGCCACCATCACCGGGCAGAGCCCCGCGGGAGGCGCCCCCCAGGACTACCCGACGGACGGCAACGGCGCGGAGGCGGGCGCGACGCCCACGACGATCCTCGTCGACAGCGACGGCGACGGGCTGAGCGACGGCGAAGAGAACGCCGCGGGCACGGACCCGAACGACGCCGACACCGACGACGACGGCGTGCCCGACGGCGACGAGGAGCTCTGGGATCGCGACACCGACGGCGACGGCCTCGTCAACGCGCGCGACGTCGACAGCGACGACGACGGGCTGTTCGACGCGACGGAGCTCGGCGTGACGAGCTGCGATGGCCCGGGGACGAACGCGCTGGCGGGGCACTGCGTGCCCGACGGCGACGGCGGAGCGACGACGACCGATCCGCTGGACGCGGACACCGACAACGGCGGCGTGCCCGACGGCTCGGAGGACGCCAACCTGAACGGCGTGCTCGACGCAGGCGAGACCGACCCGAGGGCCGGGCATGGCGCCGACGACAACCAGCGCACCGACACCGACGGCGACGGGCTCGGCGACGATCTCGAGCGGGCGATCGGCACCGATCCGGACGACGCCGACACCGATGACGACGGCGTGCGCGACGGCGACGAGCCGAACCCGACGGACGACAACGACGGCGACGGGCTCATCAACCCGCTCGACGTCGACAGCGACAACGACGGCCTCTTCGACGGGACCGAGCTCGGGCTCGGCTGCGACGGTCCGGGCACCGACGCCGCGGCGGGCAAATGCACCCCCGACGGCGACGCGGGCGCCA
The DNA here is from genome assembly GCF_051473855.1 of Sorangium sp. So ce375. Lineage (NCBI taxonomy): Bacteria > Pseudomonadati > Myxococcota > Polyangiales > Polyangiaceae > Sorangium > Sorangium sp. So ce375. The sequence goes on along the minus strand of NZ_CP150335.1, from coordinate 100,137 downwards.
CGAGGACCTCGCCGGTCGACGCGGACACGGACCGCGGCGGCGCGAGCGACGGCTCCGAGGACGCCAACCTGAACGGCGTCGTGGACAGCGGCGAGACCGATCCCCGGGCCGGCCACGGCGACGACGACGACGACGCGCAGAACACGGACAGCGACGACGACGGGCTGAGCGATGCCCTCGAGCGCTCGCTCGGCACGGACCCGAACGACGCCGACACCGACGGAGACGGCGCGCGCGACGGGCTCGAGCCGAACCCGGCGGACGACACGGACGGCGACGGCCTCATCAACGCGCTCGACGTCGACAGCGACAACGACGGCCTCTTCGACGGGACCGAGCTCGGCCTGGGCTGCAACGGCCCTGGCACCGCGCCGTCGCGGCGCTGCGTGCCGGACGAGGACGCCGGCGCCACGAGGACGTCGCCGCTCGACGCGGACACGGACGACGGCGGTACGAGCGACGGCTCCGAGGACGCCAACCTGAACGGCGTCGCGGACAACGGCGAGAGCGACCCGACCCGCGGGCATGCGGACGACGACGGCGACAACAACGACAGGGACGACGACGGGCTGAGCGACGACCTCGAGAAGACGCTGGGCACGGACCCGGGCGACGCGGACTCGGACGACGACGGCGTGCAGGACGGGCAGGAGCCGAACCCGGCGGACGACGGGGACGGCGACGGGCTCATCCACCCCCTCGACGTGGACAGCGACGACGATGGCCTCTTCGATGGCACGGAGCTCGGCCTCGCCTGCGACGGCCCCGGGACCAGCGCGGACGCCGGGCACTGCACGGCGGACGCGGACAGCGGGGCCACGACGACGTCGGCGGTGCGCCGCGACAGCGACGGGGGCGGCGCGACCGACGGCTCGGAGGACGCCAACCTGAACGGCGCGATCGAGGGCGGCGAGACCGACCCGACCGCCGGCCACGGCGCCGACGACGGCCAGAACGCCGACGGCGACGCCGACGGGCTGAGCGACGACCTCGAGGTGTTCCTCGGTTCGGATCCGGAAGATCGCGACACCGACAACGACGGCCTGCTCGACGGCGAGGAGCCGAACCCCAGCGACGACGGCGACGGCGACGGCCAGCCCGACATCCTGGACGCGGACAGCGACGGCGATGGGCTCTTCGACGGCACCGAGGCAGGGAGAGGCTGCGCGGACGCGGACACCGACGCCGCCGCCGAGAGCTGCACGCCCGACGCCGACGGCGGGGCCACGACGACGAGCGTGGTGAACCCCGACACCGACCGCGGCGGCCAGAGCGACGGCGACGAGGACCTGAACCACGACGGCAAGATCGACGAGGGCGAGAGCGATCCCAACGACGCCGGGGACGATCTCGGCGATCGCGACGGCGACGGCCTCTCGAACCGCGAGGAGACGGAGCTCGGCACCGATCCGGACGACGCCGACACCGACGACGACGGCGCGCTCGACGGCGAGGAGATCGAGCCGGCCGCCGACACGGACGAGGACGGGAAGATCAACGCGCTCGATCCCGACAGCGACGGGGATGGGCTCTTCGATGGGACCGAGCTGGGCAAGGACTGCTCGCACGAGGACACCGACGCCGACGCGGCCGCCTGCGTGCCGGACGGCGACGAGGGGGCAACGACGACCTCGCCGACGCAGGCCGACACCGACGGCGGCGGCGCGCCCGACGGCGAGGAGGACGAGGACCACGACGGGGTGATCGACGAGGGCGAGCGCGATCCGAACAACCCTGCGGACGATCAGCCCGCGGAGTGCGAGGAGGACAGCACGTGCGACGCTGGGATGGTGTGCGACGAGGCGACGAAGGAGTGCGTCCCGGGTTGCCGCAACCCGGACGACACCATCGGTCCGTGCACCACGGCGCCCCCCGGTGACGGCGTCGTGGTGCAAGGCGGCGGCTGCGCCTGCACGGTGGGCGCGGACGGCGACGGCAGCCGCTCGGCGCCGTGGGCCTTGCTCGCGGCCGGCGCCTGCGCCGCCGCGCTGCACCGGCGCCGCCGGCGCGGCTGAGCTCTCCCCCTAGGCGGCGCCCCCGCACGCACGAGCGGGGGCGCCTGTGCTACAAGCCTTCGAAATAACTATGCTTTTCTGCGATGAGCGCCCACCCGCAGGGCGCGTCCGCCCGCGGCCGATGCGCCGTGGGTTGCCATCGGCCGTCCGTGGCCTAACGATGTTTTTCTCACGGGAGAGTGCATTTTGCCCCGACCTTCTGATTCCGTCGTTCGTGCCATCACGATGGATGGCGCGTTTCGCGTCATCACGGCGCTGACCACCGAGACCGTGCGGGGGGCCGTGGCGGTGCAATCGGCCACCGGCGCGACAGCGCAGCGGCTCGGGGAGCTGATCACCGGCGCCATCCTCGTGCGCGAGGCGATGGCCCCGAACCTGCGCGTCCAGGCGATCGTCAAGGGCGCGGCCGGTCACGGGACCCTGGTGGCCGACTCGCACCCGGACGGCACGAGCCGTGGCCTTGTCAACCTGGGCAAGGGAGCCACGCCGGAGAGCGCGGTGGAGATCGGCGATGGGTCGCTGCTGCAGGTCATGCGCACGCTGCCGAGCGGCATGCTCCACCAGGGGGTCGTCGAGATCCCGAGCGCGGGCGGCATCTCCGCCGGCCTGATGACGTACATGCAGGAGTCGGAGCAGGTCGTCTCGATGATCGCGGTGGCGACGCTGATCGGCGAGGACGGCGTCGGCTCTTCCGGCGGCTACCTCGTGCAGCTGCTCCCGGAGGTCGAGCGCGGTCCGCTCATGGTGATGACCGAGCGGCTCAAGGATTTCGAGCGCCTCGACGACGTGCTCGCGCACGAGGGAGCCTCGGCGGACATGCTGCTCGGGGAGCTGCTCTACGGCATGCCGTTCTCGCGGCTCGACGACTCGCCCCTCAGCTTCAGCTGTCGCTGCAGCGAGCTCCGGGTCATGGCCACGCTGGCGAGCCTGCCGCGGAGCGATATCGAGGAGATGGTCACGGACGGGAAGGTCCTCGACATCCGCTGCGACTATTGCGGGAAGGACTACCAGGTGTCGCCGTCGCAGCTCCGATCGCTGCTGACGACGAGCTGAGCCGCCGCCCGCCCGCGCGCGGCCGGCGAGCCGCGCTGCGCGATGGGTCACGCGGGCTGGCGAGGCGAGAGGCCGCGGATCACGAAGTCGATGACCTGCTCGGTCTCGGCCTCGTCGTCCCACGCGGCGTCGGGAGCGACGTACACGCGGTGGACGATGTACCCCGCGAACGTCGAGGCCACGCAGCGAATCACGAGGTGGGGCGGCCACCCGACGATCTGTCCTTCGCGCTGGAAGCGCTCGATCAAGGCGATCGCCTTCGCAAGGAGCGGCCCGAGCACCCTGCCGGCGATGCCGAGCCGCAGCTCGGCGTCGAACGGCAGCTCCTGCGCGAGGATGCGCACGAGCTGCGGGTGCGCGCGCACGAACGCGATGCGCTCGGCGAGGAGCGCCCGCAAGAACGCCTCGAAGGTCGGGTACGTCACCTCGAAGAGCGGGTCCATGGATCGCGCCATCGCGGGGCCGACGAGCCGCTCGATGGCGGGGCCGATGACGCCGAGGAGGAGGTCCCGCTTGCTCGGGAAGTACTTGAAGATCGTCGCCTCGGCGACCCCTGCGCGCCGCGCGATCTCTCGGGTCGCGGTGCCGTGGAAGCCCTGCTCCGCGAAGGCGGCCACCGCCGCGTCGACGATCTTCTTCTGCGCCTCGGTCAGCGTGTCGTTCGGGCGCGGGCGTCGGCTCATCGGCGTCCTCTCTCCTTCACGTTCTAGCAGCGCCGCGCGGCGGCCCGGGCGCGCTTCGGGCGGCGCGCGCTAGGCGGCCTCGGCGCTGCGCGTGAAGAGCCGATCGAGCGCCTGGCCGAGCTCGCGCTCATCGAGCGGATCGCTGCGCACGCCGACATAACCGTCCGGCCGGACGAGGACGGCGGCTGTCGTTTCGACGCCATACGCCGCGTGGGCGCGCCCGTCGGGGTCTGTGTACCCTCCGGCCTCCGGCGCGCCGATGATCAGCACCCTGAGCTCCGGCCGGCCGAGCTGCGCTGCGATCCTCCGGGCGCGCTCGCCCGGCGCGGCGCCCGCGCCGTCCTGGGGTGGACCTGTGAAGAGCAGCAGCGTCGACTCGATGCCGCGCATCAGCTCGAACAGGTGGACCTGCTGTCCCGCCTCGCTGCGCAGCAGGGCGTCCGGCGCGCGATCGCCGGCGCGGGGCCCGCGCTCCGGCGGGTGCCCGATCTGGATCGACAGGGGGCTCTTCCGGTACCGGATCTTGAGCTGCGAGACGAACCCGAACACCCGGCGCTGCACGGCGGCGACGCCGAGGGCGCGGCTCATGAGGCGCGGCGCGAGCGTGCGCATCGTCCGGCCCATGAGGCCGTGCCCGGCCATGAACCCGAAGAGGCGGTCTGTGAAATCGATCAGGCGGCGGGCGACGGGCAACCGCTCCATCTCGTAGGTGTCGAGCAGCCACGCTGGCATCCTGCCCTGCTCGACGGCCGCGAGCTTCCACGCCAGGTTGTAGGCGTCTTGGATTCCGGTGTTCATCCCCTGCCCGCCGGCTGGGCTGTGGATGTGCGCCGCGTCGCCGGCGAGGAACACGCGCCCCTTGCGCAGCCGCGCGGCGACGCGGTGGTGAAGCCGGTAGCGCGAGAGGACGATCGCCTTCTCTACCTTGAACGGCGTGGGGATCATCTCGCGCATCACGCCTTCGAACTCCTCGAGCGAGGGCGACGCGCCCCGCGCTGGCGACGCTTCGGGCAGGATAAGGATGATCCGGAACCGATGGCTGCCGGGCACGGGGAAGGCTGCGGCCATGCCCCGATGCGAAGGGCTGATGTAGATGTCGCCGTCCGGCAGCGGCCAATCGATGACGAGGTCGCCGAGCATGCAGTGATCGTCGTAGGTGTCGCCCTCGAAGGCGATGTCTGCGCCCCTGCGGACGGCGCTGCGCGCGCCGTCGCAGCCGAGGAGCCACTTCACGCGCGCCACCTCGGTGCTCCCGTCGGCCCGGCGGAGCGTGCAGGTGACGCCGGCGCTGTCCTGGGTGTAGGAGTCGAGCTCGACGCCGCGCTCGAGCGTCACGCCGAGCTCCGAGAGCCGCGACGCCAGGACGCGCTCGGTGTCGAACTGCTGGATGACGAAGATGCCTGGAACGGGCGTGGCCAGCTCCGGGAAGTCGAAGATCGGCAGGCGCGCCCGCTGTCCATTCGAGAGGAGGAGGTTGAGCCCTCCGACGCGCATGGCGTGCGCCATCGCCGCGTCGGCGACCCCCATGCTGGAGAAGATCTCCATGGTCCGCGTCTGCACCGCGAGCGCTCGCGAGTGATCCGGCGGCGGCTCCAGCGCCTTGTCCACGATCCGTACCGTGAGCCCGCGCCGTGCGAGCTCTCCGGCCATCGTCAACCCCGTCGGCCCTCCACCGACGACCAACGCATCCAAAGCTTCTGTCATAGGCTGCCCCCGGATTGGTGAGTGAGTATTTACTCACTTTATGGATCGGCCCTGGGAGTTAGGCAAGGCTCCCGGATGCGACGCATCACACATTGACGCACATGGGCCGACCGCACCGCTCGGGGTTCGGTCGGGGCGGTCGATCGCACCGGGGTTGGGGCTGGCGGGACGACCGAGGTTGAGGCCGACCGAGGTTGGGGCTGGCGGGACGACCGAGGTTGGGGCTGGCGGGACGACCGAGGTTGGGGCTGGCGGGACGACCGAGGTTGGGGCCGACCGAGGTTGGGTCGAGTTCGACCCCGGAGAGGGCCTGCACGGTGCCGAATCGCTTGGTGATGCCGCCCAGTTCGAGGATCGGAGTTCGCCGCGCAGCACTCAGGGGGTCGAGGGCAGCTCCCGACCCAGAGGATGCCTGCCGCCTTGCAAGCCTCGACGTGCTGGGCCTGCTGATCTCCTCTTTGGACCAGAAGGCGTCTGCGATGACCGTATCCTTCAGGTTCTCCTTGGCGATCACGAGGGGGACCAAGAGCACCGAGAGGACATCCTTTTCCTATTGTTCACAGTCTTGCCTCCGGTGACGTCGGTGGGCACCGGCCTGCCCGTGGACTCGTACCGCGCCGTCTTCGACCCCAGCAGGAGGAGCTCAATCCTGGCCCGTCCGGCTTACGCACAGCGGCAAACGCCGTTCATGGAGGGCTCCGAGCTCAACTGGCTCCGCGCGCCGCCTCCGCTGGCTGGAGCACGCGTGACGCGGCCCCCTCACTCCACGTAGCCCACCCCAGAAACGCCATGCCAGCGACGATGGCGCAGCGGAGCGCGGTGTCCGCAAAGCACACGAAACGTCGCTCAGCGCAAGAGCAGTGGAAGAGCCGTCCGCTCGACCAGTGTACACTGTGTACAACCCGCGATCGGATACCCCACCATCTGCGACATCGATAAAACGTTACCATGGCAAACGCCTTGCTGGCACCTGGCGGATCCGTATAAACTGCGCCTCTCAACTTCCTTCCGCTCGGCCTTCGGACTTGGTCGGGCGGTCTCAGAGGTATTCAAGATGCGACCGATGGCAAGGTGTGCGCCGCGGCTCGTCCCGATGGAGTCGGGAGCAGCTCGTATCCGGGGTTCCAGGGTGAAGACGTCGGCATCGTCGGGAGCGCCGCTGCAGCTGGGCAGTCGCTGCAATCGAGTCCACGAGTCGAGCTCCTGGCTGAAGGGGACCACGGCGCTCTGTGCGATCTCGCTCCTGACGCTCGTGGCGTGCGCCCAGGGCTCCAGCCTCGGCGACGAGAACACGGGGGGCGGGGGCGGCGCCTCCGCCGGCGCGGGCGGGACGCCTTCATCCAGCTCGGCTGGCGCAGGCTCGACCGCCGCTGCGACGAGCGGCTCGACGAGCTCCACGACGAGCGGCTCATCGAGCGCTGGCGGCGATGTCACGAGCGCGACGGTGAGCAGCTCGGCAGGCTCGGGTAGCGCCGACGGTGCGGGTGGCGCTGGGGGCCAGGGCGGCGCCGGGGGTCTGGGCGGCGCTGGCGGGGAGGACGCTGCGAGCTCGACGGCGAGCACCACGGCCAGCTCCGCCGCGAGCACCACGGCCAGCTCCACCGCGAGCACCACGGCCAGCTCCGCCGCGAGCACCACGGCCAGCTCCACCGCGAGCACCACGGCCAGCAGCACGGCAGGCGCCGGCGGCGCGAGCGCCACGAGCTCCACCATCGCGAGCTCCACCACCGGCGGCGTGACCACGCCGGCGCTCGAGCTGCAGTATGCCGCGAGGGACACCAACGTCGAGTCCCAGCATCTTTCGTTCATGGTCCGGATCAGGAATACGAGCGATGAGACCATCGCTCTCAGCGATCTGACGATTCGCTACTGGTTCACGGCCGATGTCACGAAGGTCGATCTCAGGAGCATGTGCGACTTTGCGTCGACCCTCGGCGGATGCGCCAAGGTCACCAGGACGTTCGGCACGGCATCGGGCACACACGCCGATCACTACCTCGAGATCGGTTTCCTCACCGACGCGGGTAGCCTCGCTCGTAACGCCACGTCCGGAGAGGTGCAGATCCGCATCTTCAACGGCGACGAGTACGACCTCATGACGCAGACCGACGACTACTCCTTCGGCACCACGACCACCTTCATGCCTTCTGAGCAGATCACCGTGTACCACGAGGGCGTGCTCGCCTGGGGAACAGAGCCCTAGCGGCCACGCGAGCGAGCTCCACCTCCAGCGAGGGCGAGCTCCGCATCCTTCGCGACGTCGACGGCCGACCCGGGCGCGCGCTCGCCAGGCCTCGGAAAACGCTCAGCTCCTGCGCTCGATCCAAGGACGGATCCCCCGTCGGCCAGACCAGCCCGACCTGACGTCGAGGCCTGTCGCCCCGTGAAGGACGCGACGCCCCCGCACGTCCGTCGCTGCCCCGTGGCAGCCTGACACGCCGCGCGCGCGCGCCACACCCGCTCCACGCTCCGGCCCATCCGAGGTCGCCCCGTTGCAGCCAATTTTCCTGGGAATTGCGCCCCGCACCGGGCCGGGCGCGCTTCCGCTGCGTCTGAAGCCGGACAGCACGAACGGCACCATCCTTGAATGCCTTCAGCCCGGACCTTCAACGTCATGGATGCCACCGCACGCGCGCTCAATCCTCCCCCGTCGTCGGACACCCGGCCTGCAAAGGCCCCGATCCCGCGTGATGCGCCGCGAAGCGGGCCGCAGCGCGGGCATGGGCTCGATCGGCTCGAGATCCTGAAGCGGCGGGCCGCGGACACCCCCGGCCTCATCAGCTTCGCGGGCGGGCTGCCCGCCCCGGGCGAGTTCCCACGCTCGAAGCTCGCGGCCTCGTTCGTGCGCGCGCTCCAGAACCCCAGCTGCCCGGCGCTCCAGTACGGCTGGCCCGAGGGCCACGAGGACCTCCGCGCCTGGATCGCCGGGCAGCTGCGCCGGCGCGGCGCCCAGGTCGCCCGCGACGACGTCATCGTGACCAGCGGCGCTCAGCAGGCCGTATCCCTCGCCGCGCAGATGATCCGCGGATCGGGCGCCAGGATCGGCGTCGACCCCGAGAGCTACCCCGGCGCGATCGAGCTGTTCCAGGCGCTCGGCGCGACGATCATCGATGACCACAGCCACGTCGATGCCCATTACCTCATGCCGGCCATCTCGAACCCGCGTGGACGCAAGCTGTCGCGCGGCGATCGGGCCAAGGTCCTCTCGAGCCTTCGACCCATCATCGAGGATGACGCTTACGCCGATCTCTCCTTCGACGGCCCCGCCCCGCGGCCGCTCCTGGCCGACGCGCCCGATCGCGTGTTCCACGTCGGGACGTTCTCGAAGACGCTCTGCCCCGGCCTCCGCATCGGCTGGCTCGTGCCCCCGCGCGCCCTCCGGGCCGACGTCCTCCAGCTGAAGCAATCCGACGACCTGCAAGCGGCCAGCCTGCCGCAGGCCATCCTGGAAGACTACCTCCGCACCGAGGACTTCGATCATCGGCTCGTGCGCCTGCGGGAGTTCTACGGTCGCCGCGCTACCCGCATGGAGCGGGCGCTCCGACGGTACCTTCCCGGCTGGCGGTTCGACTTGCCCGCCGGCGGCTTCGCGATCTGGGTCGAGCCCGACGCCGAGCCGAACGAGGCCTTCTTTCTGGCCGCCGCCATCGAGCACGGCGTCGCCTTCGACCCGGGCTCGATGTTCCGGGCTGGCGGCGCCGTGAGCCCGTTCGCCCTCCGGCTCTGCTTCTCGTCGGTGTGGCGCGACGACGATCTGGACGAGGGCGTCCGGCGCCTGGCGCGGTGCTGGGCCGAGATCACGTAACGTCGCCGGCGGGCGCCGGTGCGCGAAAGCGCCCCTCCTCACTCCCTCCCTCCTCACTCCCTCCCTCCTCACTCCCTCCCTCCTCACTCCCTCCCTCGCGCTCCCTCTCTCGCTCTCTCCTCTCCCGCTCTCTCCCTCTCCCTCCCGGTCTCCGGTCATCGACGATTCGTCGCATCACGCTGCCGCACGCTCGGCGTCGACGGCGCGACCGACTGGCTTGGCGGGCACATCCGCGGGCCGCTCACTGCGCCAAGGGGCCGCCTGGCTTGTGCGGGACGGGCGGACGACGATCGAGCAGCTCCCGCGCCGCGGCGCGGACGACGGCGGGCACGTCCGCCGCCGCCGTGAGCCTCAGGAGCTCGGGCCGCAGGAGGAGGCGCACCATGGGCACCGCGATCTCCTGCGGCGCTCCCGGGTTCTGGACGATCGCCATCCGCACCCGCGCCCGCTGCGGCCACTCGGGGTGCCGCGCGATCTCCGTCAGGACCTCCGCGTTCGCCGGGCGCCGCGCCGCGAGGCGGACGACGTCATCCTCGGTCAAGCGCGGGTTGGCGAGCAGGTTGCGGATGACGAGCGGGTGCGGGTCCCGGAGCAGCGCTTCGAAGGCCGCGCGGGTCGGCCGCCGGGCGAGCGCGCGCCGCTCGCCGAGCGTGAGCGCGCGACCGGCGCTCGACGCGGCGACCAGCCGCTCGTCGGGCGGCGGCGAGGCCGGCTGCGCCTCGGGCCGCCGCGCCTTCCGGCGCAAGAGGCGCGAGAGCGGCAGCAGGGCGTGGGAGGACGCGAGCTCGCGGAGCTGCTCGACGCGCTCGGAGAGCGCGGGATCGGCGAGGATCGGCACAACGGCGCCCAGGACGTCGCGCGCGACGGGGTTGGCCTGCTCGGCGTCGCGGCAGAGATCGTCGAGCGCACGGGCGACAGCCGGGGGATCGGCGCGCAGCACCTCGCTCCGCAGGAACGCGACCCGCAGCCGGAGCTCCTTCACGGACGAGATGGCTCGCCTCCATCGCCCCGCCAGCGCATCCACGCCATCAATCTACATCGCCGGCGTCCCGGCGTGGAGCGCGTGCCCAGCAGATTGCGATGCGCGACGTACCCCGGGCGGTTATCCTGCGCCGCGCCATAGGGGACGGCGCAGCCGATCCCCGAACACCGACGAGGGGACGGCGCAGCCGATCCCCGATCGCTGACGAGGGGACGGCGCAGCCGATCTCCGATCGCTGACGAGGGGACGGCGCAGCCGATCCCCGTCTTGAAAGGGAGGAGTCGCATGTCCGAAAAGGTTTCGTTCCCCGCGAAGGACGGGTCCTCGGCGACCGGCGAGATCGTCTGGCCGAAGCAGGGGGGCAAGGCGCCTGCCGTCGTCCTGATCCAGGAGTGGTGGGGCGTGAACGATCACATCCGTTCGCTGCTCGACCGGCTCGCCGCCGCCGGGTTCATCGCCCTCGCGCCCGACCTCTACCACGGCACGACCACCAAGGATGCCACCGAGGCCAACCGGCTGATGACCGAGCTCGACAAGCCGCGCGCCCTCGAGGAGATCGCCGGCGCGGTCCGCTTCCTGGCGGCGCACGAGCGGTCGACCGGCAAGGTCGGCGTCATCGGGTTCTGCATGGGGGGCGCGCTGACCTTCGCCGCCGCCGCGACGATCCCGGAGCTCGCGGCCGCGGTGCCCTTCTACGGCGTCCCGAGCCCCGCGCCCGACTACGCGCGCGTCAAGGCGCCGATCCTCGCCCACTTCGCCGCGCGCGACGGCTGGGCGACGCCGGCCGCCGCCGAGGCGATCCGGAAGGAGCTCGCCGCCCGCGGCCAGTCCATGGAGCTCCACGTCTACGACGCCGACCACGCGTTCGCGAACGACACGCGCCCCGAGGTCTACGCCCCCGAGGCCGCCAAGCTCGCGTGGGAACGGAGCATCGCGTTCCTGAAGCAGCACCTCGGCTGAAATCGGCTGAGCACGACCGCGGTCCTTCCCGGAGCACGACCGCGATCCTCCCGGGGGATCCGCGCGGCGCGCGGGGCGCCAGCCGGGCGCCTTCTTTGCCGTCGCGCAATGAACCCTGATATACACGCTTACATGGCCCTCCCCCCGGTACTCCCGGGCTCGATCCAGCAGGCGGAGTCGCCGATCGACCGAGCGCTCTCGCTGGCGCTCGCGGGAGAGCGGGACGCGGCGCTCCGCTGGGCCGCGGCGCTGGTCCGACACGACCCGACCATGCCGTCGGCGCTCTGCCTCTGCGGGCGTCTCCTCGGGGAGCTCAACCGGCACGAGGCCGCGCGCGAGGCGTGCTCCACCGCGATCGCCCGCGCCATCGACCTCGAGAACCTGCCGCTCGCCGTGGCCGCCGCGCGCGAGAGCGAGCGCTTCGGCGGCGATCCCGGGCCCGGGCTCGACCTGATCGCCGAGGCGTTCTGCCGGGACTCGCCGAGGCTCGGCGAGGGCGCGCCGCCGCCGCCGCCCCTGCCGGCGGCCGAGGCGTTCCAGCCGCTCGCCTCCGTGCTCACCGGCGCGCTGCTGCTCAACAAGGCGACGGAGATCATCCACGACGCCACGCGCAGGCTCGCCGCCCAGACCGAGCACCCCGGTATCGCGCGCCAGCCGGTCTTCTCGTCCGTCGGGCGGGACGCGCTCCGCGCCCTGTGCGCGGCCTTCACGCCCGTCTGGGTGGCGGCGGGGACGACCGTGATCGAGCAGGGCGCCGCGCGCAGCGAGGCCTACTTCGTCGCGCGCGGGGAGCTCGAGGCGCGACGTCGTCGCGGGGACGAGGAGTTCGTCCTCGCCCGGCTCGCGAACGGCGCCATGTTCGGCGAAATGGCGCTGCTCTCGCGGGCGCCGCGCACCGGGAGCGTCGTCGCCACGCGCCCCTCCATCGTGCTCGAGGTGAAGCGCGACGCGATCGACGACATCGCGCAGCGCGAGCCCGAGGTGGGCCTGGAGCTCGCGGCCTACTGCCGGGACCGCATGGTGGAGAACCTCGTCCGCATGAGCGACGTGCTCCGCGTCGTCCCCGAGGCCGACAGGCCCGCGCTCGTGAAGCGGTTCCGCACGCGCACGTTCGAGAAGAACGAGCGGCTGCTCGTCCAGGATGAGCGGCCGCCGGGCCTGTTCCTCATCGCCTCCGGCGAGGTCGCCGTCGTCCGGCGCGACGCGGCGGACGACGCCCGCCTCGAGCCGCTCGTGCTGTCGACGCTCGGCCCCGGCGACGTCGCCGGCGAGATCGCGATGGTCCTCCGTCGCGCGGCGAACGCCGACGTGATCGCGGCTCACCCCACCGTGACGCTGTACCTGCCGGCCACCGAGTTCATGGGTCTGGTCGAGGATCACCCGGCCGTGCTGGCGCAACTCTACAAGCTCGCCGTCCAGCGCGACGACGAGACCACGAGCATCATGGCCGAAGAGGTCTCCGTGGCCGAGGACTTCGTGTTGATCTAGGGTACCGATCAGATCGAAATTTGGAGAAATGAACCACGGAGGAGCGGAGTTTTGTTGTTGTTCCCTCTGTGTCTCTGTGGTTCAAGCTCTCTCGCGCGGGGTTTCAACTGTTCGGTGCTCTAGCGACGTCCGGCGAGCACGCGGCACGTGCGCCGATTGACGCTCCGCACCACGCCCCGTAGACTTTCAGTCTGTCCGTTGTGCTTGTTGACCAGCACTGAACAATCACCAGCGTAGGGAAGGCCACGCGCGCACCACAGGTCCTGCGACAATGACGACGAACGCGTTCGGGCTGGAGGGACAGGTGCTGGTCGGCCGGTATCGGCTGCTCCGCCCTCTCAGCTCGGGCAGCATGGGCACCGTCTGGCGCGCGGACGATCTCACGCTGGGCTCGCCGGTCGCGATCAAGATGCTGGGGCCGCTCTACGCGAAGGACGAGACGGTCCGCGCGCGCTTCTACCAGGAGGCGCAGGCGGCGGCGGCGCTCCGCAGCCCGAACGTCGTGCAGATCCTCGATCACGGCGTCGACAACGACGTCCCCTTCATCGCGATGGAGCTCCTCGAGGGTGAGGACCTGGCGCACCGGCTCGAGCGTGTCGGCGCGCTCGAGCCGGCCGATACGGCGCGCATCTTCGCCGACGTCGCGCGCGCCGTGCGCAAGGCCCACGACGCCGGCATCGTCCACCGCGACCTCAAGCCCGACAACATCTTCCTCGCCCGCGACGACGACCGGGAGGTGGCCAAGGTCCTCGATTTCGGCGTCGCCAAGACGCGCCTCTCCGGCAGCGAGGGCATCGGGACGCAGGCGGGCGTGCTGATCGGGACGCTGCCGTACATGAGCCCTGAGCAGGCGCAGGGCGCGACCGTCGATTACCGGTCGGACCTGTGGGCGCTCGGGGTCATCGCCTTCGAGTGCGTGTGCGGCCGGGCGGCGATCACGGCCGAGGCGCCCGGCGCGATGATCCTCGAGATATGCAGTGACCCGCTGCCCATTCCCTCGAAGGTGGCGTCCGTGCCCGTGCCGCCCGCGTTCGACGAATGGTTCGTGCAGGCGTGCAGGCGTAATCCGAACGAGCGTTTCCCCTCGGCGACGGCGATGGTCGACGCGCTGCGCGACGTGCTCCTGCCGCCCAGCGAGGCGCAGGAGGGCGGGCGGGCCTCGGCGAGCTCGATCCCCGGCGGCGCGGGCGACGCGACTCCTTCCGTCCCGCCCATCTCCGCTGCGCCCATCTCCGCCTCCCCGCTCTCCGTGGCTCCGCTCTCCGGCCCGCCGATCTCCACCTCGCCGCTCTCCGTCTCGCCAGGCGGGAGCGCGGCCTCGGCGCCGGGCCTCTACGACGAGGCGGAGGCCGACTCGAGACCTCGCCGCAGGACGCCGGCCGCGGTCCTCGCCTTCGGCCTCGCGGCGTCGGTCCTCGGCGGGGGGCTCTTCATGGGCTGGCGCGCGCTCGGCGGCGACCCGACCCCACACGCGCTGCCTCCCGGCGCGGCCTCGCCGCCGGGGACGCTCGAGACACGGCCTGCCGTCGCGCCGGCGAGCGATCCCCCGGTGGAAGCGCCTTCCCCCAGAGGAGCGCCCGAGATCGCGCCCTCCAAGGACGCCACGGCCGCGGCGACCTCGCCTGCGGGCGGCGAACGCGCCGCGGAGCCCGCCGACGCTCCGGCCGCGGCCGCCTCCTCGATCCGGACGGCGCCGCCTCGTCCGGGCAAGGCGGCTTCCTCCTCGCTGCGGCAGAGGCCCCCGCCCGCGGCCGCGCCTGCGGCCTCCAGCGCGACGCGCCCCAGGTCCGACCGCCTCGGCTTCTGAGGAGACGAATGCGCGCGCGATCGAGGGTCTTGGGCACCGCCACCATCGCGTTTGCGCTCGCGCTGACGCTCGCGACCACCGCGCGGGCGACCGACGTCGACCCCGCCACCGTGAACGCTGCCCGGGCCCTCGCCGAAGAGGGCCTCGATCTGTTCGACAAGGGCCAGTATGCGGCGGCGCTCGACAAGCTCGGACGCGCGGATCAGCTGATCCAGGCGCCGACGATCGGCCTGTACGCCGCCCGGTGCCTCGAGCAGCTCGGGCGCCTCATCGAGGCCTCCGAGCGCTACCTGCAAGTGAGCCGTACGTCGCTCGACGACTCGGCCAGCGACGTCTTCAAGGCGGCGGTCGCCGACGCCGGGAAGGCGTACGACGATCTCAAGCCACGGATCCCGAGGCTCGCCGTGAGGGTGCGCGGCGCCCCGGAGCGCGAGGTGCAGATCACCATCGATGGCAGGCCCATGCCGCCTGCGCTGGTGGGGGTCAGCCAGCCTGTCGATCCCGGCAAGCACCTCGTCGAGGCCGCGTGGGCGGGCCGCAACGCTCGGCAGGAGGTCACGCTGAAGGAGCGTGAGGAGGCGGCGGTCGCGCTCGAGTTCCCCGGCGTCCGCCCGCCTGTCATCCTTCCCCCGCCCGCCGGCCATGCGCCGGGCACCACGCAGCGCGTGCTCGGCTGGACCGCTGTCGGCACGGGCGCAGCGGCGCTCGTCGCCGGAGGAATCACGTTCGGCGTCACCAGCGCGCTGCGCAGCGACCTGATCGACCTCGGGTGCACCAAGACCGTCGTTTGCCCGAATACGCCGAAGACGCGCGACAAGCTCGGCACGTACAACGACATGCGCCTCATCCCCGCCCCGGCGTTCATCGTGGGCGGGGCGCTCGCCGCGGGCGGCGTCGCGCTGCTCCTCACCGCGCCGCCTGCGGGGGCGAAGCCCAAGGGCGCGGCGGTCCGTCCATGGATATCGCCGTGGGGTGCTGGGATCGCGGGGGTGTTTTGATGAAACGCAGCAACTTCATGGTCCTTTGCGGCGCGCTCTGCATGGCCGGCGCGCTGGGCGGGTGCTTCGACAAGGGCGTGTTCGCGGCGAACGACGGCGGCGGCAGCGGCACCCCGCAAGGCGGGATGGGCGGCGCGGGCGCCGCGGGAGGCGCGGAAGGAGCGGGCGCCGCGGGCGCCGCAGGAGGCGCGGGCGCCGCAGGAGGCGCGGGCGGCGCCGCCGGCGGCGAGCCCTGTGAGCCTTGTTATCTAGGCCCCGAGGGGACCTTGGGAGTCGGCGAGTGCAAAGAAGGCTGCCTGCGCGGCGGCTCGTGCGTCGGCCAGGTGGTCCCCACGGCCGAGGGCTGCACGACGACGGCCAATGACGAGAGCTGCGACGGCGAGGCGAAGTGCACCGGAGCGCACGACTGGAGCACCAAGCTCGGAACCAACGGCGAGCAGATCGGTTATGACGTCACCTTCGACAGGGAAGGGCACATCCTGGTCGCGGGAGCCTTCAGCGGGAGCATGGATTCCGTCAGCAGCCAGGGAGCGTTCGACGGCTTCGCCGTCAAGCTCGGCCCTGACGGCACGAGGGAATGGTCGAAGGCGTTCGGGGGGAACGGCTCGGACTATTGCAATCGCGTGGCGCTCGACAAGAACGGCGGCGTGATCCTGGCCGGGACCTTCGAAAACACGCTTAACTTCGATGGGACGCCGTTCACGAGCAGAGGCAGCTCGGACGTGTTCGTGGCGAAGCTCGACGCAGATGGCGTCCTTGACTGGATCAAGAGCATCGGCGGCCCGAGCGTCGATAAACTTTACGGGCTCGCGGTGGACTCGGACGACAACATCGTCGTCGCTGGCAGTTTCACCGACTGGGCCGACGTGCTGGGCGGGCCGCAGCAGGGCGGGGAGCACCTGACGAGCAAAGGTGGAGAGGACATCTTCGTCGCGAAGATAAACGCCCAGGGAAACTTCGTCTGGAGCAAGAACTTCGGCGATACGACCGCCGAGGTCGCGAACGACGTTGCCGTCGCGCCCGACGGAAGCGTGGTCCTTGTCGGCCGCACCGCGGGCAGGGTGTACTTCGGGACGACGCTCCTCAATGCTTCGGGCTACGACGCCTTCATCGCGAAGCTCGACGGGGGCGGGACGCCGCTCTGGGCCAAGATGTTCGGCGACACCATGAGCCAGGAGTTCACGGCGGTCGCGGTGGACGCGAAGGGGAGCATCTTCGTCGCAGGGAACACCGACGGGACGATCAATTTCGACGGAGCGCCGCGGGACTACACGGGAGGAACCGACGCGGTCGTCGCCGCCTTCAACGCGGAGGGCAAGCATCTCTGGAACCGTCTGTACGGGGATGCGGAAGATCAGAGGGCGCTGGGGGTGGCGGTCGATCGAGCGGGCAACGTCCTCGTTGTCGGAGAGTTCGAGAGCGCCATCGACTTCGACGCTCCGAGGCTCGTGTCCCGCGGCGGCAACGACGCCTTCCTGGCGAAGCTCGCTCCGAACGGCGATACGGCCTGGGCCAAATCGTTCGGCGACGCGACGGAGCAGCGCGCCCGGGCCGTCGCCGTGGATGAGCTGGGGGCCATCGTGCTGACGGGCAACTTCAGCGGCAGGATCGATCTCGGGGGGGATCCCCTGACGAGCTCCGGGGGCAGCGACGCCTTCGTCGCCAAACTCCAGCCCTGACGGCCACCCGCGACGAGGCGCTCTCGTCATCCGATCCCGCGGAGCCGGGGTCGTGGCCGCACCACGGCCGCAAGTGGCCGGAATCGTTGGCTCGATCGGGGCGATTCCGGTCGCTGCCCGGAGGCGGCCCTCCCTCGGCGCCGGCGGCACCGCTGCGGTCGGCGCGCAGTACAGGACGTGCATTGGACCAGGGGACGCATCGAAGTCCGGTGAGTACCCCATGTACCAGAACAAGAGATCCACCCGGATCGCGCGCGACTCGCCTCTGGAGCGCCTCGTGGGTCCTCGTTTTGCGGTGTGAGTCCTCGTTTTGCGGTGTGAGCTCTCGCCTTGCGGTGTGAGTCCTCGCTTTGCACCTCTGGTTGCTCCACGGGCGATGCACGCGGCGCCCTGTCGAGGCGCACGCCCCTGGCACCCCACTTGCTTGGAGGCCCCCCCACTTGCTTAGAGGAGGAATTGGTCACGGAGGAGGAGGTCTCGCGCGATGGACAACACGCAACAGAGCCCGGGAGTGCGCTACCAGTCCCCTGCCACATACCCCCACGGGACGAGGGCGGGCGCCCACGCGGCGGTCAGCATCGCGCCGGTGGCAGCCAGCGTGCCGCCCATGTCGGGCGGGGACCTCGACCGCGAGCTCGAGGCGCTCGCCCAGGGCGTGCGGCAGAAGCGACGGGGGCGGTTCGTGTTCGGGATGGGGTTGGTCGTCGCGGCCGTGGCTGCGGTCGCGGCCAGCGGCTTCGCCGGCAAGGTGAAGGAAGCCGAGGCGGCTCAGGCCGAGGCGGTGGCCGCCCGCATCGCGGAGCAGGACAGGATCGCGCAGCTCAACCTCCAGCTCGAGGAGCGCAACCGGAAGATCTCCGAGCTGACCGTCGCGCTCGACGCCGCCAAGAGCGACGCTGAGAAGGCGCAGAAGGCGTTCGCCGCGTACAAGGCCACCGAGGAGACGAAGGCGCTGGCGGGGGGCGAGGACGAGACCACCGCGAAGACGTCCAAGCTGAAGACGGTCGGGACCATCCGCGGCCGGGCGGCGACGCTCGGCAAGGCGGTGCGGGGCGCCAGCTCGGCGGTCTCGGCCAAGAAGAGCGGGAAGTGCGTGTGCAAGCAGGGCGACCCGCTCTGCGGCTGCCTGTGAGCTGACGCTCACGGCTCATTCCTCCTTGATTCGCACCATCCTCTCGCGGCGCGCCGGAGCAACGGCGCGCTGCCGAGGCGCGCCGCGCTGAAGAGCGCGCCTCGGCAGAGGCTCACCGCACGTTCGCCGCTCCTGGGGTGCTCGTCGTGGAGAACGCCCAGTCGGCGGCGGCCTGGTCCGTATCCGCCCCGTCGGGCAGGCGGCAGAGCGATCCAGCGCCCGTGCCGCTGTCCGCCACGGAGGCCGGCAATGCGGTGCCCTCGACGAGGCTCACGCTGGCGCCCCCGATCATGACCGCCGTGATGCTCCCCTCGTAGGAGAGCGCGTCAATCACGGTCCCTGTCACGGTGTTCACCAGCGCGATCCCGTCGGAAGCCCCGTTCTGCATCCGGTCGGTCTGCGTGCCCGAGAACGGGATCGTCGCCGCGCCGGCCGCCACCACCCCTGGCATCGTGCCGGTGCCGATCACCGCCGTGCTGCCGACGACCAGATACTGACCGGCAGCGAGCGTCCCGGCGGAGCTCAGATCGAGCGTGGCATACGCGGAGGCCGCGCTGCCGGACCCGTTGACCAGCACGAGCGCGTGCCCCGTGAGATCCACGGGCGCGCCGGTGCCGTTGTAGATCTCGATGAACTCGGATCCATCGCTGGCCGGCTGATCGTAATCCACCTCGTTGATCACGAGCCCTCCCGTCGCGGTCGCCGTCTCAGCGGCCGGAGCAACGAGGTCCTCCACGCCGCGCGGCTCGACCTTCGACTCTCCGTTCCGGTGGGTGAGGATGCCGCGGATCCTCGCGAAATGGTCGCCTTCTACCGGAAAGGGGTCGGCCCGGTACAGCAGATCGTCCACGCGCAGATCGCCTGTGACGATCGCCTCGTAGTACATCGTATCGAGATCGATCACGGTGACATCCTCCACCTCGACGAGGATCCCCTCGAGCTCGGCGGCGCGCGGCCCGCCCGTCGCGATGTCGGCCGGCGCGACGAGCTCCGGCGCCGGCGCCGCCTCGCCGAGCGACGCGATCACCTCGACGACGGCGGAGCCGAGCTGGATCTGCCCGAAGAAATTCGCGATCACCGCGCTCGTGATCCGCACGCGATCGCCGACGCGCACGGTGCTCCCCGGGCTGTACACGTAGACGCCGGAATACGCGGGCCCCGCATACCCAGGGTCCCCGGGCTTCGCCTGCACGAAGAAGCCGCTCGCGTGCTTCCCGGTCACGAGCACGTTCTCCAGGGCCACCGTCTCGCCCTCCGCACGCGTGCCGTCCTTGATATCGTAGATCTCCACCGGGCAGCCCAGGGCCGCCGGGTTCGCCTGCTCCGGGCACAGGTCGCACGGGTCGCCCTTGCCGTCGCCGTCCGCGTCGGCCTGATCGGGGTTCTGGAGGCTCGGGCAGTTGTCCGCGCCGTTCGGCGCGCCGTCGTTGTCGCCGTCGTTCGGGTCCGGCGGCGAGCAGAGCGCGCTGCCCGCGTCGAGCGGACACGCGTCGCAGGCGTCCCCGTCGCCGTCGCCGTCGAAGTCGGCCTGGGACCCGTCGTCGAGCGGCCGGACGGGGTTGAAGACGCTCGGGCAATTGTCCGCGCCGTTCTCGATGCCATCGCCGTCGAGATCCGCGTCCGTCGGCTGCCCGGTGTAGACGGTCGAGCCGTTCACCGAGGCGTTCAGGGGCGCGCCCGCCGCGCGCGACGGGGTGCAGAGCGGCTCGCGCTCGGGCTCGCCGCAGAAGAACGCCGGGTAGATCTCGCCCGCCTGCTGCTCGAGGTCCTCCAGCGTCATCCCGATCTCGTCCCGCAGACAGACCTGCTTCGACGCGCCGCACACCTCGATCGCGTCGCACGTGTCCGCGGCCCGGACCGCGGACACCACGGCCGCGTCGCCATAGAGGACCTTCCCGCCGCGCATCACGAGGACGACGTCCTCGGGATCGGCGGCGACGACCGCCCGGTGGCCGTCGCGCTCTCGGCCGTCGAAGATCGCGATGTCCGCGACCTTCCCCGTGGACAGCGCGCCGATGACATCGTCCGTCGCGGTGACCGCGGCGGCGTTCCCGGTCACCATCCTCCACAGCTCCTCGTCGGTGAAGAAGCCGTCGTAGTACGTCTCGTTGAGCGCAGCCGCGCACCGGAGCTCGCGCAGGAGGTTCATCGACCCGGTCGCGATCCAGTCGGTGCCGAGCGCGATCTGCACC
Source organism: Sorangium sp. So ce375 (assembly GCF_051473855.1). NCBI lineage: Bacteria > Pseudomonadati > Myxococcota > Polyangiales > Polyangiaceae > Sorangium > Sorangium sp. So ce375. Next base: position 79,639 of record NZ_CP150335.1, on the reverse strand, counting down.
CCGAGGCGGGCGGCGGCGGTGACCACGGCGGTGTCGCCGTAGAGGGTGATGTTGGAGCGGGGAGACCAGATGAGCGCAGTGCCCTCGGCCGCCATCGCCGCGTAGTCGGGCGCGGTCAGGCCGATCCCGTGGATGAACGCGCTCTGCGGCTCGAGCACGTCGTTCGGCTCCGTCTTCAGGCAGACGAACTCGTTGCGCGCCGACGCCTCGATCCCCTCGGCGACGTGCGGGCAATAGGCGTCCTCACCCGCGATGTCCTCCCCCGTCACCCTGTCGGCCGAGGCGCCGCAGCCGCTCACGATCTCGCGGCCGCCCGTGTCGTCGAGCGGGAAGGTATCGAATTTGACCGCCTTCTGGCCCAGGCCTTCCTGGTCGGCCCGGTCCAGGTTCCGGAGGAGCCCGGTCGCGCTCCCCGAGCCGACGATCGAGGTCGCTCCGCCCATCAGGAAGCGGAGCTCGCCCCAGCGGATCTGCGCCTGGGTAGCCGAGCCGGGGGTCTCGATCCTCGTATGTTTGTTGTTGCCGGTGCGCCAGTCGTGCCGGTGCTCATAGCGCTCCTCGGTCGGGGTATACGGGCTGTTCTGGGTGTACGTGATGTGATCGTGCGTGTTGATCAGCGCCGGGGAGACGACGCCGGTCGGGCACGCGATCTCCGTGGCGCCCGCCGCCTCGCAATCGCAGCCGACGCACGCGATCGTCCCCCGCTCGTCCACGAGCACCCGCCCGCCCCGGTACACCCTGCCCGGCGTCAGCACGACACCCCGGATCAACGTCGCGCCCGCGCCGGCGATCACCTCGCACGTCCCCTGCGCGAGCGGCACGAGCTCCTCGCAGACGGTCTCCTCGACCGGCGACTTCGTGCAATCGATCTCGCAGCCGTCGCCCGCCGCGACGTTCCCGTCGTCGCACTGCTCCCCCGGATCGACGGCGCCGTCGCCGCAGCGCGGGGGCACCTCGATCTCGCACGCCGCCGAGCAGCCGTCCCCGGCCGCCGTGTCGCCGTCATCACACGCCTCGCCCGCGTCGAGCGCGCCGTCGCCGCAGCGAGGCTCCGCCGGCTCCTCGCGCCGGCACGTCGGCGAGCAGCCGTCGCCCTCCACCGTATTGCCGTCGTCGCACACCTCGCCCTCGTCGGCCGCGCCGTCGCCGCAGACGCCGAGGCGAACGCCCGCGGCGCCGTCCCCGCATCCATTGAAGAGCAAAAGGCCGACGTGCACGGCGATCCGCCGCGCGAAGCGCGCCGAGCTGTAACGCATGCTCTACAGTCGGCGACGAGAGCGCTCCAGTTGCCTTCAGAGGACGCGGCGCCAGCGCACCATCGCGATCGCGCCGATCGCGAACAGCGCGAGCCAACCCACATCCGACCGCCTTCCGCCTTCGCTGGTTGCGCCCGCGGCGTAACTGCAGGCGCTCTCGCGCCGCTTTCCATCGATCGGCCGCCCCACCTGCCCGCTGCTGCCGGGCAGCGAGCCGCCCGAGGCGCCTCCGCTCGACCCGCTCCCTCCGCTGCTCCCCGTCCCCTCGCCTGGCGCCGCTTTGCAGTCGGCGGCCGACTCGCGGAACGCGGCGAGCGCGAGCTTGGCCACGCCGACATCGTCGACGAGGCCGAAGGTCTGCTCGTCGAGCGGCGCGTCCTGGAAGCTGGCCCAGACCACGCCGGCGACATCGTCTCGGGCCGAGAGGAGCTCGAGCGACGTGGTCAGGTTCGCCGCCTGGAGCTCCTCGCCGACGCGCGCCGTCGACCACGCCATCCCGGTCACGGCGAAGGGGCTCTCGTCTCCCTCGTCCTCGGCGAGGTCGCGCAGCTCGTCGAGGTAGTCTCCGAGCGCCACCGGATCGACCTCGCTGTCCTGATGGAAGAACAGCTGTTGACCGAGGCGAGACCACGGCGTTCGCCGGCCGAAGCGCGCCTCGAGATCGTCCCACACGGGCTGCGCGTAAAGCTCGCGTAGGTAATCGACCCCCGTGAACGGCGCGGCCGCGTCGTCCGAGGCGAGCAGGCCGCCCGTGGTCAGCGACAGCTTGTCGACGTTGAACAGCGCCGCGTTGCGGATGCGGATCTGGGCGAGGATCTGCGCGAGCACGCGGGGCAGGACGAAGGTGCAGCCGGCGTTCTCCGGGTCGAGCGTGGGGTCGGAGACCTCGGAGCAGTTCGGCTGACTCCAGATCTCCCACTGGACGACGCGCCCGGCGAACTCCGTCATGAGCACCTCTGCCGTCTCGGCGAACTCCTCCACATAGGGGTTGTTGCCGTCCCTGTCCGGATCGTCGTTCCAGACGTCCTGTCCTCTTCCTAGCGTACGGTAGGAGAGGAGCCCGATCGGCTCGAGGCCCGCGGCGCGCACCGCGTCGATGATGGAATTGTACTCCTCCAGCTTGTCCTCGTCCCACGCGTCGGCGCCGTCGAGCAGGAACTCGACGCGCACGGCGCCGGCGCCCGCCCGCGCGAGCCGCTCCGCAGAATCGTCGTCGAGGCTCACCTCCCCTGCGTCGACGGGCGCCCCTGGATCGATGCCATAGAAGCCGCACGGCACGCCTCGGGCGCCGAGTGCGGGGGGCGCGACGAAAAGCGCGGAGGAGGCGGCAAGAGCGACAATGGCTGCACGCATGTCTCGAGGATAGCTGGAATGAGCGCCTCGACCAAGAAACGACCCCCGCATGAACCATCCATGCTAGGGAGGCTCCTCACATGGCTTTCCTGGAACCGCGACAAGCAGAGGCAGAGCACGGGCAACTCGGGGTCGCTCGCCCGAGCGGCGAGGAGGACGGCGACATGGATGCAGCGGGCGACGACGTCGTCGAGGACGCGCCCCCGGCCCGAAGCCTGCGCGACTGGCTGCGGGGCGCGCCGCTCGAAGGCCGCCTGCACCTCGCGTTCGGCCTCGTGTTGCCGGCGTTCCTGCTCGTCGTGAACCTGGTGCGGGTGCGCTCGTTCACGATCGACGACGCGTACATCTCCTACCGCTACGCGCGCAACTTCGCCCGGGGCCTCGGGCTCGTCTACAACGCCGGCGAGCGCATCGAGGGGTACACGAACTTCCTCTGGACCGTGCTGCTCGCGGGCGGCATCAAGCTCGGCCTCGACCCCGACGTCGTCGCCAAGGTGCTCGGCGGGCTCGCCGCCTGCGGCTCGCTCGGCGTGGTCTACCTCCTCTCGGCCCGGCTGCGCCCGCACGGCGCGGTCCCGTGCATCGCCACGTGGCTGTTCGCGAGCTCGATCGTGCAGAGCGGATATGCCGTCTTCGGCCTGGAGACGCCGCTCTTCGTCCTGCTCGTGCTCGCGGGCACCGAGATGATGTTCCGCGAGCGCGACCGGGGGACGGGCTTCCCGTATTCGGGCCTCGTCTTCGGGCTCGCCGGCCTGACGCGCCCCGAAGCGCCCATGTTCATCGGCATACCGATGCTCTTCCTCGGCCTGCGCTTCTTCGGGCGGCAGAACCTCCTCCGCGGCGTCGTCTTCGCCGCGCCCATCGCGTGCCACATGCTCTGGCGGCACAGCTACTACGGCACGTGGCTGCCGAACACGCTGAGCGCCAAGACCGGCAGCCTCGCGGAGCAGGTGGCCGGCGGGCAGCGCTACCTCACGGAGTACGCGGAGCACACGTGGCCGGTGCTCCTGCTCGCGCTCTTCGGCCTCTGCGTGGCGATCGTCGCGCGCCACCGCGACGCGCTCTGCGTCGCGGCCCTCGCGCTCGCGGTGGCCGGCTACGTGCTCCTCGTGGGCGGCGACTGGATGCCGTACTACCGCTTCATGAGCCCGTTCGAGCCGTTCTGCTTCCTCCTCGCGGGCCTCGGCGCGCGCGCGCTGCTCGAGCCGCTGCTCGCCGAGCTCTCGGCCCGCGCCGCGGACGCGCCCGAGGGCGGCGCGATCGCCCTCGCCGCCGCGGCCGGGGTGCTCGCGATCGGCTGCCTCGTCGCGCTGGGCGTCTTCCGGGCGCAGCGGATAAAGCACGCCCAGCACCGGATCCTCGACGACGAGAAGCGGTTCTGGGACAGCGCCGCGGGCGGCGCCGCCGCCTGGTTCCAGGAGCACGGCAAGCCCGGCGAGGTCGCGGTGGGCGACATCGGGTACATCGGGTACGCGACCGACTATCCGGTGCTCGATCTCCTCGGCCTCGTGGACCCCGTGATCTCCACGCTCCCGGGCGGCTACACGCGCAAGACGGGCCCCGGCTACGTGCAGCGCGTCTTCGACAAGATGCCGCGCTACTTCGTGTTCGTCGGCGGCCCCGACACGTGCGACAAGCTCCCGTTCCCGGCGCAGGAGAAGCTCCGCAAAGACCGGCGTTTCCGGGGCGTTTACGAGGTGGCGGGGATGGTCCGCCACAGCAAGAACGGCTACTGGTGCATCTTCGAGCGGCCGGACGACGCCTCGCCGGCCCCCGCGCCCTGAGCCTTCGTGACCCCACCGCGGCTCCGCGAGGTTTGCTAGCATCGCCGCCCCATGCCCTGGCTCTGGTACGTAGGTCCCTGTGTGTTGCTCGTCGTCTGGTTCCTGACCGGCTTGCGCGGTCGGCACGAGGCGCGGCGCGACCGTGAGCTCGCGCGCTGGCGCGCGCTGATGACCCCGGAGGCGGCGCCGGCCCAGCCCGGCGGCCGGAAGGCCGACGCCGGCAGCGACGGCCCTCGTCCGGTGCGCTCGTTGCCGTCGAGCATCGAGCGCATGCTGCAGGAGACGGGCGGCGGCGCGGTCCTCGCCCGCTACGAGCTCGTTCCGAAGCTCGCCTACGCCGCGGCCGTGGGGCCGGACGCGAAGAACGGCAGCGAGTATCAGGTGGTGCTCGCGAAGCTGGCCAAGGGTGCGCCCCGGCTCACCGTGTGCCCGCTGCCCATCGTCGATGGCAAGCGCGCGCCCAACACCGGCGTCCAGTTCAAGAAGGACCCGGAGTTCATGGAGCAGTTCCTCGTCGAGGGGCCCGACGCGAAGGCCATCGGCCGGTGGCTCTCGAAGCGCATCCGCGACGCCCTGCTCGACTTCCCCGACGCGTGGCTGTTCGTCCAGGATCGCGCCCTGGCGATCACCGTGTACGGCCCGGTCGACGCCGAGCGGTTCGAGGAGCTCGTGATCACCGCCGACGCGATCTTCGCGGAGCACGGCAACGAGGACGCTCCCTCCCTGCTCTTCGAAGCCAGGAGCGACGCTGACGACGAGGACGGCGATGACGAGGATGAGGACGACGAGGATGCGGAGGACGACGAGGGCGACGAGGACGAGGAAGCAGCGGGCGCCGAGGGCGCCGTTCGATAACCACGGCTGAGCCGAGCCATGGTAGTCCTCGCAGGTGGGCCCGATTGAACGCGAGATCGCTGCTCTCCTCCGCTGTCCTGCTCTCGCTCTGGCTCACGGCACCCCCCGCCGCACCGGCAGAAAAGAACAGCTGGGCTAAAACCCAGGGGTCGCGTGCAGAGCTCGAGATCGACGTCCTGAGCAAGTCGGCCTCATGGGCCATGGACGATGTCACGTCCGACGTGAGCACGTTCGGGCTGACCTTCGACCTCACAGGTCAGCTCGAGTGGTACGGCCGGCTCCACCTCGACGTGGATCTCCCGCTCGCCTATGGCGACCTCTCCGCCACGTTCCGGTCCACCCGGCTCGGCGTCGACGAGAGCAGCAGCGCCGGCAGCCTGCTCTTCGGCAACCCCACGATCGGCGCCCATTATGCGCGCGCCGTCTCGCGCAAGCTCACCGTCTTCGGCGGCGGCGCGCTCTCGATCCCCGTCCTCAGCGCCCCCGACGCGGACGCGCGCGCCACGCTGCAGGCGACCGCCCCCGCGCGCGCTTCGTTCGACCTGCACCGGCTCATCGCCGAGCGCTTTCCCCTGAGGGTCCTTGGCGGCGTCGAGGCGGAGCTCGCCGCGCGGCTCGTCTACCGCGCGGAGACCGCGGTGATGCTCGCCCTCCCGACCAGCGGGGACGGCGTCGAGCTCGTGGTCGAGCAGGGCGACGAGCTCGAGCTGCGCGGCCGGGGCCCCTACGGGGGCGGGCTCCGGCTCCAGGCCGCGCTGACGCTCACCCGCGACGACATGGCGCAGCTCGCGCTGGAACCGTTCTTCACCTACACGCTGGAGCAGCCTGGCTTCTACGCTCGGGCGGGGCTGCTCGTCGCGCTCGACGCGCCGCTCGGGTTCGGCCTTACCGAGGACAAGGTCGCCACGCTGAGGCTCTCGGCCGGCCGCAGCTTCTGATCGCGCCTGGCCGCCGCGCCCGCCTCACCCGCGAGCCCGCCGGGGGGCTCCTCCGCGCCCCCGCCGCCGCTCGCCGTCGTAGGCTTCGTCGGAGAGGGAGCCAACGAAAGGCGGGGCGGTCACCATGGGCGAGCAGCACGTCTCCGAGCAGGCGAGCGATGAGCAGCACCGGACGTTCATGCGGGCGTTGCTCGACGACGTGGAGGCGCTCGAGCGCCTCCTCCAGGAGGATCGCATCGAGTCCGGCGTGCGCCGCATCGGCGCCGAGCAGGAGATGTTCCTCGTCGACCGCGCGTTGCGGCCCGCCCCGGTCGCGCTGGAGGTGCTCGAGCGGGCCGCCGACGGCCGGCTCACGACCGAGCTCGCGCGCTTCAACCTGGAGGCGAACCTCACCCCCCTCCCGTTCGGCGGCGACTGCCTCCGGCGGCTCGAGGCCGAGCTCTCCGACGTCATCGGGCGGGCGGCCAGGGCCGCGCGCGCCGTGGGCGCCGACGTCCTGCTCACGGGCATCCTCCCCACCCTGCGCGCCGGCGACCTCCGCCTCGGCAACCTCACGCCGGCGCCTCGCTACCACGAGCTCAACCGCGCGCTCTTGCGGCTGCGCCAGGGCGACTTCCGCGTCTCGATCCACGGGCTCGACGAGCTCGAGATGACCCACGACAACATCCTGCTCGAGTCGTGCAACACGAGCTTCCAGGTCCACCTCCAGGTCGGGGCGCGGGAGTTCGCGTCGCTCTACAACCTCGCGCAGGCGGTGACCGCGCCCGTCCTCGCCGCCGCGGTCAACTCGCCGCTGCTCCTCGGGCAGAGGCTCTGGCACGAGACGCGGATCGCCCTCTTCGAGACCTCGGTCGACACCCGCCCGACCGAGCCCGAGGGCCGGCAGCACAGGCCCCGCGTCCACTTCGGCGACGGCTGGGTGCAGGGCGGCGTGCTCGATCTCTTCCGCGAGGACATCGCGCGGTTCCGCGTGGTCATGACCGCCGAGACCGGCGAGCCCGCCGCGGCCGTGCTCGCGCGCGGGGAGGTGCCGGATCTCAAGGCCCTGCGGGTCCACAACGGCACCGTCTACCGCTGGAACCGCCCCTGCTACGGGGCCCTGGCCGGGATCGCGCACCTGCGCATCGAGAGCCGCGCGCTGCCCGCGGGGCCCACGGTGATCGACGAGGTCGCGAACGCCGCCTTCTTCTTCGGCCTCATGTCCGGCCTCGCCGACGAGCACCCGCGCATCGACCTCGAGATGCCGTTCGAGGACGCCAAGGCGAACTTCTTCGCCGCGGCCCGGCACGGCCTCAAGGCGCAGCTCACGTGGATCGGCGGCCGGAGCCTCCCTGCCCCGGAGCTCATCCTCTCGCGCCTCCTCCCCGCCGCCCGGGCGGGCCTCTCGGCCGCGGGCATCGACGCCGCCGACATCGACCGTTACCTCGGCGTCGTCGAGGAGCGCGTCCGCTGCGGCCAGACGGGCGCGCAGTGGGCGCTCGGCTCGTTCGCGGCCATGGCCGGGCGGGGCACGTCGGAGCTGCGGTGCCGCGCCCTCTGCGCCGCGATGCTCGCCCGTCAGCAGGAGGAGGCCCGGGGCGGCGTGGCCGGGCGCCCGGTGCACGCGTGGGAGCCCGCCGCGCTGGAGGCCGATCTGGACCTCGTGCGCGACAGCTACCGGACCGTGGGCCAGTTCATGTCGACCGATCTCTTCACGGTGCGGCCCACCGATATCGTCGACTTCGCCGCGAGCGTCATGGACTGGCGGCACGTGCGCCACGTCCCGGTCGAGGACGACGAGGGCCGGCTCGTCGGCGTCGTCTCGCACCGCGCGCTGCTCCGGCTCGTCGCCCGCGGCGCCGCGGCGGCGCCGGGCGGATCCGCGCCGCCCACGGTCGCGTCGATCATGCGGCCCGACCCCGTGACCGTCGCGCCGGACACGCCGACGCTGGAGGCGATGCGGATCATGCGCGAGCAGCGCGTCGGCTGCCTGCCCGTCGTCGCGGGCGAGCGGCTCGTGGGCATCGTGACGGAGCGCGATCTCCTCGACGTCTCCGCGACGCTGCTAGAGGCCTTCCTGCGCGATGCGTGAGCGGGCGCCGCTGCCGGCGAGGCGCGCCGGAGCGGCAGAGGGAGAATGAAACGCAAAGGCGCAAAGGCGCAAAGGCGCAAGAAGAAGAGAGAGAAAATTTTTCTCGACGTCTTTTTGCGTCTTTGCGCCTTTGCGCCTTTGCGCCTTTGCGTTTTTTATTCGTCGACCGGCCAGCGATCTAGCAACCCTGCGCGGAGCAGCGCTCCCGCGCGGAGCTCACAGATCGCTGATCTCGACGCACGTCATCGCGTCGCCCTTGGCCTGGCAGTCGAACACGGTGCCGTACGCGTTGAAGAAGCCCTGCTTCGTGCGCGTGACGTGGTACCGCGTCCCGTCGATCTGCCGGATGCTCGTATAGCTGCCCTGACAGCCGATCGCGCCGAAGCTCGCGAGCAACAGCCCGAAAATCAAAGAACGCTTCATTCGCCCGCCTCCGTCGTTACCTCGACCTCGGTGCACTCCGCCTTGCCCGGCGCATCAGGGCACATCCACATCGCAGGCTGGTTGTTCTTGTGACCGGCCACATACACATAACCCGGCGCCGCCGGCGCCGAGTCGCTTGCGAACGTCGCACACCCCGCGAGCGCCGAAGCGCCGCAGAGCAACGCACTGAATAGGACTAGTTTCCGCATAGGCAACCACGGTATCGGCAAGCTCAGGCGTGGGCCAAATTAGCGCTCAGGCTGTTCCAGCCGTGCTCCCTCCCTTGTCGCTTTCTCGTGGAGCCCCCCCGCCGGCTCGCCGCCCAGGTTGACACGCCGCGTTAGCGCACCTAAGGGATTCACCCCAACCGGTGTGCGCTGGCGCGCCGGGATCCGGGGGGGCTGTGCGGGGGCGCGCGGGGCGGGCTCGCGGTGGGCTCTCCGCCAGCAGAGGAGTCGAGATGGCTTCAGGCAAGAATGGGAAGGGCGGCAAGGACCGCGTGGCGGTCGTTGCCGGGCTGCGCACGCCGTTCACCAAGGCCGGGACGGCGCTCAAGGCGCTGCGCACCGTCGATCTCGCCGCCACGGTGGTCAAGGAGCTCCTCCAGAGGAGCGAGGTGAGCCCGCGCGACGTCACGCTCGTCGTCTACGGCCAGGTGGTGCCGACGCTCGACTGGCTCAACATCGCGCGCGAGGTCGTGCTGCGCACCGGCTTGCCCAAGGACACCGACGCCTACAGCGTCTCGCGCGCGTGCGCGACGTCGCTCCAGGCCATGACGAGCGCCGCCGAGGCGATGCTCGCCGGCCAGCACCACGTCGCCCTCGTCGGCGGCGCCGACAGCATGAGCGACGTGCCGCTCGGCGTCTCCCGGAAGCTCGCCTCCGCGCTGACCGACTTCCAGAAGGCCAGGACGCTCGGCGCCCGGCTGGAGATCCTCTCCCGCCTCTCCCTGAAGGACCTCGTGCCCCCGATCCCGGGCTTCTCGCGCGAGCCGACCACGGGCGAGCAGATGGGCGAGGCCGCCGAGAAGATGGCGAAGCAGAACGGCATCTCGCGCGCCGAGCAGGACGCGATCGCCCACCGCTCGCACTCGAACGCGGCGCGCGCCTGGCGCGACGGCACGTATGCGGCCGAGGTCATGCACGTGATCCCCCCGCCTTATGACAAGCCGGTCGAGCGCGACAACGTGGTCCGGGACGACTCGACCCTCGAGGCCTACGCGAAGCTGTCGCCGGCCTTCGATCGGCGGCACGGCACCATCACCGCAGGCAACGCGTCGCCGCTCACCGACGGGGCGAGCGCCCTGCTCCTGATGCGCGAGAGCAAGGCCAAGGCGCTCGGCTACCAGCCGCTCGGGTACGTCAAATCGTGGTCCTACGCGGCGGTCGACCCGGGCTGGCAGCTTTTGATGGCCCCGGTGCTCGCCGTGCCCCGGGCGCTCGAGCGCGCCGGCCTCTCGCTCGCCGACATGGACCTCGTCGACATGCACGAGGCGTTCGCCGCCCAGGTCGCGTCCAACCTGAAGGCGCTCGCGTCGCCGTCGTTCGCCGCCGAGAAGCTCGGCCGATCGGCCCCGGTCGGCGAGATCGACCCGGAGAAGCTCAACGTGAACGGGGGCTCGATCGCGCTCGGCCACCCCTTCGCGGCGACGGGGGGGCGCATGGTGCTCTCCACGCTCCGCGAGCTCAAGAAGCGCGGCGGCCATCACGCCCTCCTCACCGTCTGCGCGGCGGGCGGCCTCGGCGCCGCCGTCGTCCTGGAGGCCGCATGACCACGACATCCGCCCCCGCCACGCCGGCCCCCGCGGCCAAGAGCCCGCTCTCCCTCGAGGTGCGCCCCGACGGCGTGGCCGTCGTCACCTACGATGTCCCGGGCGAGGCGGTCAACACGCTGAAGCCCACGTTCGCCGGCGATCTCGAGCGGATCGCGGGCCAGATCGCGAGCAACCCGCTCATCAAGGCGGCGATCCTCGTGTCCGGCAAGGCCGACACCTGGATCGCGGGCGCCGACATCGAGATGCTGAAGAGCGTCGCCACGGCGGCCCAGGCCGAGGCGATGTGCCGGGCCGGCCACGAGGCGATCCTGCGGATCGTGCGCTCGCCGAAGCCGATCGTCGCCGCGGTCCACGGCGCCGCGCTCGGCGGCGGCCTCGAGGTGGCGCTCGCCTGCCACGCCCGGGTGCTGAGCGACGACCGGAAGACGGTGCTCGGCTTGCCCGAGGTGCAGCTCGGCCTGCTCCCCGGGATCAACGGGCTCCAGCGGCTCGCGGAGCGCGCCGGGCTCAAGGCGGCGCTCGATCACGGCCTCACCGGCAAGAACATGCGCCCCTCGAAGGCGCGGCAGCTCGGCGTCGCCGACGACGTGGTGCCCGCGTCCATCCTGAGGGAGACGGCCGCGGCGCTCGCGCTCGAGCTCGCGCGTGTCGAAGCCGGCCCGCCGTTCCGGCCGCGCCCGGTCGCTGGAAAGACGCGGAAGCTCGACACCGCCGCGCTCACGCGCATGGCCCTCGAGCGGAACCCGATCGGCCGAGGTCTGCTCTTCCAGCAGGCCGAGCGGGAGACGCGCAAGAAGACCGGCGGGCACTACCCGGCGCCGGAGCGGATCATCGACGTGCTGAGGACCTATGCGGAGAAGGGCTTCGAGGCGTCGAAGGAGGTCGAGGCGCGCGCGTTCGGCGAGCTCGTCGCGTCGAGCACGGCGCACCGGCTGATGGAGCTCTTCTTCGCGACGAACGCGATGAAGAAGGACACCGGCGTGGACGACCCCGCCGTGCAGCCGAGGAAGGTCGAGAAGATCGCGATGATCGGCGCCGGCCTGATGGGGGCCGGCATCGCGTACGTCAGCCTGAACGCCGGCATCGCCGTGCGGCTCCGGGACCGCGACGACGCGTCGCTCGGCCGCGGGCTCAAGTACGTGGCCGACATCCTCGGCGAGCGGCTGAAGAAGAAGCAGCTCACGCCGATCGAGCGCGACGAGAAGCTCGCGCTGCTCACCACCGCGACGGACGCCTCGGGCCTCCGGGGCGCCGATCTCGTGATCGAGGCGGTGTTCGAGGATCTGGCGGTGAAGCACGCCGTCCTGCGGGACGTCGAGGAGCACGGCAAGGCAGGCGTGATCTTCGCGTCGAACACATCGTCGATCCCGATCTCGCGGATCGCGGCCGCGTCGAAGCGGCCCGAGAACGTGGTCGGGATGCATTACTTCAGCCCGGTGCACAAGATGCCGTTGCTCGAGGTCATCCGGACCGAGGCGACGTCTCCCGAGGTGGTCGCGACGGCGGTGGCGGTCGGCAAGCGGCAGGGCAAGACGGTCATCGTCGTGAACGATGGAGTCGGCTTCTACACGAGCCGGATCCTCGGGCCGTACATGAACGAGGCGAGCTGGCTCCTCGCCGAGGGGGTGGCGATCGAGCAGGTCGACGGCGCGCTCGTCGCGTGGGGCTGGCCGGTCGGTCCGCTCGCGCTGCTCGACGAGGTGGGCATCGACGTGGCCGCGCACGTCGGGCCGATCATGCTCGAGGCGTTCGGCGACCGGCTCGCGCCGCCTCCCACGATGTCCAGGCTGGTCTCCGACGACCGCAAGGGCCGCAAGAACGAGCGCGGGATGTACCTGTACGGCGCGGCGGCGAAGAAGAAGGGCAAGGGCAAGCACGCTGACGAGAGCGTCTATGGCGTGCTCGGGCTGCCGGTGCCGAGGGCGAAGGACGAGCCCCCGGTGCCGGTCGAGGAGATCCAGCTGCGGTGCTCGCTCCAGCTCGTGAACGAGGCGATGCACTGTCTCGGCGAGGGGATCCTCCGGAGCCCGCGCGACGGCGACGTCGGCGCGATCTTCGGCCTTGGGTTCCCGCCTTTCCGCGGCGGGCCGTTCCGCTACGTCGACAGCCTCGGCGCCGCGGAGGTGCTCCGCCGCATCGAGACCTACGAGCGCCGCTTCGGCAAGCGCTGGACGCCCGCCCCGGCGCTCGTCGAGGCGGTGAGGACCGGGAAGCCCTTCTACGGCTGACGAGAGAGAAGAAAAAAACGCAAAGGCGCAAAGACGCAAAGGCGCAAGGGGGAGAGAAAGAGTTGTTTCTTCTTCTCCTTGCGCCTCTGCGTCTTTGCGTCTCTACGCCTTTGCGTTTTAAATTCTTCATCCATCCACCACGCTCGCCGTTTCTATCGAGCTCGGTGCCCATGTCCGCCACAGGCCCCGGGCCCTGATGGCCCGCGCCTTGCTCTCCTCTCGCCGAGGGACCGACCGCGCGGGAGGGGGCCAGTCATGCGGAAGTGCATTCGCGACTCGGTTGTCGTCATCACCGGGGCATCCTCGGGCATCGGCAGGGCGGCGGCGCTCGCGTTCGCGAGGCGCGGCGCGCGGGTCGTCATCGCCGCCCGGAACGAGGCGGCCCTCGAGGACGTCGCCGCCGAGTGCGCCAGCGTCGGCGCGCGGGCGCTCGCGGTGCCGACGGACGTGAGGGACGTGCACGCGGTCAAGGCGCTCGCCCGCGCCGCCGTCGAGGTGTTCGGCAGGATCGACGTCTGGGTGAACAACGCCGCCGTGTTCCTCTACGCCCGCGCGGACGAGGCGCCCTACGACAGCTACCGTCACGTCATCGAGACGAACCTGTTCGGGTACCTGCACGGGGCGCGGGCCGCGCTGCCCTATTTTCGCGCGCAGGGAGAAGGGGTGCTCATCAACAACGTCTCCGTGCTCGGCAAGCTCAGCGCACCGATGATGAGCGCCTACGTGATCTCCAAATTCGGTATCGTCGGCCTCGCCTCCTGCCTGCGGCAGGAGCTCGCCAGCACCCCCGGCATCCACGTCTGCACGCTCCTGCCCTCGACGATCGACACCCCGATCTACCAGCACGCCGGCAATACCACCTGCCACGCCGTCCAGCCGATCCCGCCGATAGCCGACGTCCAGCGGGTCGCGGCGGCCATGGTCTCCCTCGCCGAGCGGCCGAGGCGCGAATTGTACGTCGGCGCCGCGGGCCACATCGCCACCGCGGCGATCGTCGCCCTCGCGCGCCGCTCCGAGCAGCTGTTCGCCGCGTACGTGATGCGCACGACGTTCCTCGATCGCGCGGCGCCGCACACCGACGGCAACATCTTCGCGCCCATGAAGCACTGGACCGGAATGACGGGCGGGTGGCGCACGACGTCGAGCCTCGCCGGGCTCCTCGACGCAGCCCGCTCGGCCGTGCGGTTCGCGCTCACACTCCCGTCCGCGACGGCAGAGCGCTTCGGGCCACGATGACATTGCCGTCCTGGCACCTTCCGTACGCGATTCTCCAGCCATTCTGACGCGCAGCCGCCCCCGACGTGCCTCCCAACCTCGGGGGTCCTGTGACGTGTTCTCCACGGAGCCCCGGCATGCTGCGCCCGCAACGACGATTCAATCAGAATGAGGAGGCGCATCAATGAGCCGTTATGTGGCGCGCACGCTCCGGAGCGATGACTTTTCGACTCTGATGGAACTGGAGACGACCCTCTTCGGCGACGCGGGCGAAGGGGAGCTCGGGCGGTATTACATCCGTCTTTGCTGCGACTTCTTCAAGGACTCCTGCTTCATGGTCGAGGCCGCGGGGAAGCCCGCGGGCTACCTGCTCTCCTTCACGCGCGGAAAGGAGGTTTACTGCACGACCCTCGCCGTCCTGCCGGAATACCAGGGCTCCCGCGCGACGCACACGCTGCTCCGGGCGTTCGTCGGCTCGATCATCGGATGGGCCGAGTCGTGCTGGTTCACCGTCGAGGAGGACAACCACGCCGCGCGGGCGCTCCACGCCATGCTCGGCGCGAAGGAGATCGAGGTCCGCCCCGATTTCTATGGGACCGGACACCCGCGCATCATCTCGCGCATCGATCGCGACGCGTTCATGGCGCTCCGGGCCCGCTTCGAGAAGGTCGGGCTCGTCGATCGCCAGGCCGACGCGAAGGAGCCGCGCGCGGCGGAGAGCGGCGCCATCGCCGCGGTGGCCTGAGGCCGACAGACCATGACGACCATCGCTCCGCTCGAGCACGGCCGCCGCGCGCCGGCGGCGGGCGACCGGCCCTGGACCGACGCGCTCTCCATCGCCAGCCGGGTCTCCGGCGTGATGGGGCTCGCGGTCGACACCGTGTTCCGGACCAGCCTGCTGCCCGCGCTGCCCGCCTCGCGCCACCGCGAGCGGGCGCGCCTCCTCCACGGGATCGCCCGGGACCTGTGCGGGCTGCACACCCTGCGCGTCCGCGTGACCGGCGCGCTCCCCGCGCCGCCGTTCGTGATCGTGGCCAATCATGTCAGCTACCTCGATCCGATTCTCCTGGCGTCGCTCACCCCCTGCACCGCCATCGCGAAGCAGGAGATCGGCAGCTGGCCGGTGATCGGCGATCGCGCGCGCGATCTCGGCGTGCTGCTCGTCGATCGGCAGCGCCCGGCGAGCGGAGCGCGCGTGCTCCGGAGCGCGCTCCGGGCCCTGCGGCACGGCGTCCCGGTGCTGAATTTCCCGGAGGGCTCGACCACCCGCGGAGAGAGGGTCCTCCGCTTCCGGAAAGGCATCTTCGGCGTAGCGCGGATAGCGGGCGTCCCCATCGTGCCCGCGGCCATCACCTACGATGCGCCGGAGCTCTGCTGGGCGGGCGACGACACCTTCCTTCCCCATTATCTCCGCTTCTCCAGCCGCCGAGAGACGACCGCCCGCGTCGCCTTCGGCCCGCCGCTCGGCGATCACGGCGGCGCGGCCGACCTCGCGGAGCGCGCCCGCGCCGTGATCCTGGACCTCTTGAGCCTGTAGGAGATTTCATGTCTCAACAACGAGCAGCCGCGTACCTGCGGCACGGGCAGACTCCCTTCTTTCGCCTCCCGACCGCGGGCTTCCACGAGGCCGGCGCGTCCGCCTATTCCGGCGCCGACGCCGTGCTCCTCGGCGTCCCTTGGGACGGGAGCGTCACCTACCGTCCGGGCGCGCGGTTCGCCCCCTACGAGCTGCGCCGCGTGAGCGCGCTCGTGCAGTCCTATCACCCCGGCCACGGCATCGACGTGTTCCGTGCGATCGACGTGCTCGACGGCGGCAATGTGCCCTTTCCCCCGTTTCACGCCGACTCCGTGCGCGAGCTGATCCAGGCTTCGGTCGACGAGGTGCTCGCGGCCGGCGCGGTCCCGTTCGTCGTCGGCGGCGACCACTCCATCGCGTTCCCGGTGCTCCGCGCGCTGTCGCGGCGCCACGGCCCCGTCACGGTCGTTCACGTCGACGCACACCTCGACACGAGCACCTCGGAGGTGTGGGGCGAGCCGTTCCACCACGGCACGCCGTTCCGCAATGCGATCGAAGAGGGGCTGATCGGCGGGAGCGCGCTCCACCAGATCGGCGTCCGCGCCACGTGGGGTCATCCGGAGGAAGGTGCCTTCGCGGCGCACGCGGGGGCGACCCTGTACGGAATGGATCGGCTCGACCGCGACGGCGCTCCTGCGATCGCGGCCGCCATCAAGGCGGCCGCGGGCGAGTCGCCCGTCTACATATCCTTCGATATCGACGGCATCGACCCGGCCTATGCCCCGGGCACCGGCACGCCCGTGCCCGGCGGGCTCACCTCGCGCGAGGCGATCCAGCTGCTCCGCGGCCTAGCGGGGATCAACCTGGTGGGCATGGATCTCGTCGAGGTGTGCCCCGCGCTCGACCACGCCGACATTACCCTTCACCTCGGCGCGCACTTGCTGTTCGAGGGCCTTGCCCTCCTCGCGACGAGAAAGGCCGCCCCGTCGCGCGGATAACGCGAATCGTGGAAGCAGAGGGAGGCAGAGCGAAGAACACGGCGCGCGCGCCCCTCGTGACCAAAGCGGAAATGTCCCGCCGCGCCGGTCCACGCCTCAATCCACTGGCGCCCGCCGCCATCCCGGTGTCACATAAGGGACACTGGGATGACACGCTCGCCCGCTCTCTCTGGCCGCTACGCCGATCTTCCGCAGCTCGATGACGCCTGGGCGCGCCTCGCACGCACCTACGGCGGACGGGAAATGGCGATCGGGACGTCCGCAAACGGAAGGCCATTGCGGCGCTACGACTTCGGCAACCCGCTGGGTCCGACGTTCCTGCTGACCTCGCTCATGCACGGGGTCGAGGTGATCGGCGGGCTCGCGCTGCTCGATGCGGTCCGGTCGATCCTGGCGAGCGGGCGCGCGGGCGCGGCGGCGCGCGCGCGGCTCGTCGTGGTGCCGGTCGTCAACCCCGATGCGTTCGTCGACAACCTGGAGCGCCTCCGCGGCGAGCGGCGGGCGTCGCAGCGCTGCAATGCCCGCGGCGTGGATCTGAACCGCAATTTCGCCCCGCTGTCCTCGTCGCGGCCGCTGCATCCATTCGCGGGCTCGCGGCTCCGGTGGTCGCCGCACTACACGGGGCCTCACGCGTTCTCGGAGCCCGAGTCGCGCGCGCTGCGCGACGTCGCGCTGGAGACGCGGCCTGCGCTCGCGATCGGCTTTCACAGCTGCGGCAACTTCCTGCTCTACCCGTGGGCGCACACCGACGCGCCCAACCCGCGCGCGCCGCTCTACCGCGCGCTCGGCGACGCCTTCTGCCGCGCGCTGCCGCGCGAGCGGTACGAGATCCGCCAGGCGGCGCACTGGTACCCCACGGTCGGCGACATGGACGACTGGCTCGACGCCAACCTCGGAACGCTCGCCTTCACGGTGGAGGTCAGCCGTCCCGCGCGCTCCTTCCGCGATTTCCGCCGGCTGCTCAACCCGTTCTGGTGGTTGAACCCGCGCGAGGCCGACGAGGCGATCGACAACGTCGTGCCCGGCGTCGGCGCGCTCCTCTGCGACGCGCTCGACCGCGGCGTGGGCAGCGCGGCCCCGCCGCTCGACGCCCCTCCTCCGGAGCTCTTCGCCGACGCCGCCGAGTGAAGCGCCGCGCTCGCGCGGGGCGCGCGGCGTTCGGTAGCCGCCAGCCCGCGCTGGCCAGAGGGCGAAGGGCGCCGATGGCTGTCGAAAAGTGCGAGGCCCACGCGCAGCATCCACTATCCTTCGGGCGTGGACGCCGCCTCGCCCCGCATACCGCCCACCGTGCGGATCAGCCCGAGCGCGGCGGCTCGTCCGGGCGGCGCCGACGAATCGGACATCTGGCAGCACACCCCCGACGAGGTCGTCGACGGCAAGTACCGGCTGGTCCGGCCGCTCGGGCGCGGGGGCATGGCCGAGGTCTGGCTCGCCGTCCACGTCACGCTCAAGACCGAGCTCGCCGTGAAGTTCCTCAGCGCTGCGCTGACCGGCGACGCGGAGCGAAGCCGGACGGTCCTCGAGAGGTTCCGGTTCGAGGCCCAGATCTCGGCCCGCCTGAGCGCGCGCACGCGGCACATCGTCGCCGTCCACGACGCGGGGGTTCACGACGACATCCCTTACCTGGTGATGGAGTACATCCCGGGGCGAACGCTGTTCGCCGAGGTGCGCCACAAGGGACCGATCGATCCGGTGCGCTTCGCGGACATCCTCGACCAGATCGCGGACGCGCTCACCGTGGCGCACGACATGGGCATCGTGCACCGCGATCTGAAGCCTTCGAACGTGATGCTCGTCGACGCTCCCGGCGCGGAGCCGATGGTGAAGGTCGCGGATTTCGGCATCGCCAAGGCGCTGCACGGCGATCTCGGCCTGGATCGGCCGCAGGAGACGGAGGCCGACGTCATGCTGGGCTCGCCGAACTACATGAGCCCGGAGCAGCTCGCCTCGCCGCTCGCCGTCGATGCGCGGGCCGATGTCTGGGCGCTCGGCGTGCTGACCTACGAGGTGCTGACGGACTGGACGCCGTTCCGGGGCAACAGCATCGCCGAGATCATCGTGGCGGTCAGCACCCGCGATTTCGAGCCTGCCACGGAGATCAGGCGGTCGCTTCCCCCGGGGCTCGACCTCTGGTTCTCGCGCGCCCTCGCGAAGGCGCCGATGAGGCGGTTCGCCTCGATCCGCGAGATGGTCGGGGCTTACCGCGCCGCGCTCTCGGCGCCGCCGCCCGAGCCGCCCGCGAAGGCCGCGAAGGCCGCGCCGCCGCGGCGTCTTGCGATGGCGGCCGCCGTGGCGCTGGGCTGCCTCAGCGCGCTCGCAGCGACCGCCGCGCTGTCGGGGCGCTTGATCGATGATCGGCCGCGCCTGGAGCAGCCGGCGCGGCTCGTATCCCCCGGCGTACGGGGCGCGCTGCAGGGGGTCGCGCTGCGCTCGCCGCCGCCGCCCGCCACCGCCGAGCCGCCCGCCACCGCCGAGCCGCCCGCTACCGCCGAGCCGCCCGCTACCGCCGAGCCGCCTGCCTCCGCCTCCGCCTCCGCCGCGCCGCCTGCCTCCGCAACGGCGTCGGCGCAGCCGCGCTCGTCCCAGCGCCGCCCCGGGGGTGACAGGCTCGCCCCGCGCGCGACGGCGACCGCCGCGCCGCGGCCCCTGCCCACGGTGCCCCGGCGCCGCAAGGAGATCGACAAGAGTGAGACCTTTTGAGCGACGGCTCATCACGCTCTGCGGCGTCGCCTTGCTCGCGGCGGCGCCGGCGCGCGCGCTCGCCATCGGGGCCGAGGAAGACGCGAAGACGCTGTTCGCCCGGGGCCGCGAGCTGCGCAGCGCTGGACAGTGCGACCAAGCGGTCATCGCGTTCCGGAGCGCGCTGGAGATCTACCCCGAGGGGCTCGGCGCGCTGCGGAACATCGCCGAGTGCGAGGAGGAGCTGGGCCGCTATGCCTCGGCGAGGCGAGACTGGTGGGATCTCCGGCGCGCCGCGCTCCAGTCCAACGAGGCGAAGTACGCCGGGTGGAACGAGGACGCCGAGGCTCGCTACCGGGCGCTCGGCAGCAAGGTCGGGACGTTGACCGTCCGCCTGCGAGGCGCCGAGGGGCGGCCGCCGGTCCAGGTGGTGCTGGACGGCAAGCCCCTCGACCCGAGGCTCCTCGGCGTCGAGCTCGAGCGCGATCTCGGCGCACACACGATCGAGCTGTTCTACGGCGGCGCTGCGCCCATCTCGGAGCGCGCCGAGCTCACGCCTGGCGCCCGTCGGGTCGTGACGCTGAACGTCCCCGCGCCGCTCCCGGCGCGCGACGCGCTCTCGGGGCCGAGCGCCTCCGCCCCGGCGCCACCTTCCAGCGGCGTTCGCGTGGGGGGCTACGTCGCGCTCGGCGTCGGCGGCGCGAGCGCGATCGCCACCGTCGTGGCGCTGGCCGTGCGCGCGAACGCGCTGAGCGCGGTCGAGGACGGGTGCTCCCCCGCCGGCGGGGGCGCGTACGAGTGCCCGCCGTCGCTCCAGGGCGACTACGACACCGGCAAGACCGCCTCGACGCTCGCCGGCGTCTTCGCCGGCGTCGGCCTGGTCGGCATCGGCGCCGGCGTCACGTTGCTCCTGCTGAGCCCCTCCGAGACCGCGTCGCCGGCCCCTGGCAAGCCTGCGGCGGCGGAGCTCTCCCTCACGCCGTCCCCGGGCGGCCTCGGCTCGCGCCTTCTCGTCAGGTTCTGAAAGCCGGCGGCCAGACGACCTGCACCACGGTGCGACGCCAGGCAGGGCGACCGCGATACGGCCGGACGGCCCCTGCTGGCGTCGAGTCGCGCGCTCGCGCATCGCGAGCGACCGCCCGGATCCTCGCGCGGCGCACGGACGTCGCGGGGGCGTGGAAGCGCGGATCGCTTCGCTGAGCTTGTCTTTCCGCCCCCGGGCGCTACCCCATGATCGAGGCCAGAGCGCGCAAGGCGGGGAGGTCGAGATGAGCTCACAGCGAGACAAGATCCTTGGTTCGATTGCAGGAAGCGGCGCGGTCGCCGTCCGCGGGGCGGCGGAGGCGCTGTTCTCGGTGGCGGGCAAGGGGCTCCTCGACGAGGGCGCGCGCGAGGGCCTGCGGCGCGTGATGGTCGAGAACACCACGGCGGTCGTGAGCGCGTTCGCGCCCGGGCTCTCGCTGGGCGCGCAGGCGACGACGAAGCTCATCGCAGATCAGGGCGGAACGCAGGCCGCCGCGATCGTCGCGCAGACAGCGGCGCGGCAGGCGGGGAAGGCGGCGCTCATCGACGGCGTCTCGACCACCGTCGCCAAGGGGCTGGCCCGAGAAGCGATGAGGGCCGCGGGGCGGGAGGTCCTGAAGGGCGCGGGCAAGGCGGCCGGCATCGGGTTCGTGATCGACGGTGCCTTCGGCGCATACGAGGGCGTCACGGCCTATCAGCGCGGCGAGATGACGAAGAAGGAAGCGCTCACGCACGCGGCCCAGGAGGCTTCGACCGGCGCGGTGGCGACCGGCGCCGGCGTGCTGCTCGCGGCAGGCCTCGTCGCGGTGACCGGCGGCGCCGCGGCGCCGCTCGTCTTCGCGGTGGGCGCCGGCGGCGCGATCGGCGCGAAGCAGGTCCTGCGGCGGCTCATCGACCGAGTGTCCACGAAGACCCTGGCCCGTAACGTTGCTGACGAAGGCCAGGTGGGGTGACGCTGCGGAGGCCGTGTGTGTCCCGGCCAGCGCTCTGACCGACTTGACCCGACTCGACACGTCAGCGCTTGCGTTCCTCTTGTATATCGGCCCCGCGGCGCCCATATGGCAATTTCCCTCCATACCTTTCGCATGATGGTGATCCGATGTAGACCACCGTTATGCGACGACGCATCCCGAGGCGTTCGTTCTTGCGCGTCGGTGGAGCCGCGGCCGCGACGCTGACCCTGCCGTTCTCCCTGGTCTTCTCGAGGAACACGCGGGCGGCTGGCCGGTTCGGGCCTCTCGTGCCCGATCCGGCGGGCATCCTCGACCTCCCTGCGGGCTTCACGTATCGGATCCTCGAGCGCGCCGGCGGTGACATGGAGGACGGTTACCGTGTTCCCGGCCGACCGGACGGAATGGGGTGTTTTCCTGGGGCGGACGGCAGCATCGTCCTGCTCAGGAATCATGAGAACTCGCCTGCTGACAAGGGCATTGGCCCTTATCGATCCGGCCAGGGCGCGGCGGCGGAGGCGTACGACGCGGCGAGCATGGGCGGCGTCACGAGGGTCGTGCTGGACGCAGCGACGTTCGAGCGTCGCTCGAGCAACCTCGTGCTCGCTGGTACGAACCGGAACTGCGCAGGCGGCCATAGCCCCTGGGGCTGGCTCAGCTGCGAGGAGAACGTCGACGCTCGCCACGGCTACGTCTTCGTATGTGCGGCGACCGCGTCCAGGGTGGAGCCCGCGCGGCGCCTGGCCGGCTATGGTCGCTTCAATCACGAAGCGGCGGTCGTCGATCCCACGACGATGATCGCTTACCTGACCGAGGATCGCGCGGACGGCTGCTTCTACCGCTTCAAGCCGACGGACCCCGGCGCTCCGTTCGAGGGCAAGCTCCAGGCGCTCAGCGTCGTCGGGACGCGCAACGCCGAGACCGCGGAGTGGAAGCTCGAGGAGCCGCGCGAGATCGCGTGGGTGGATATCGACGAGCCCGATCCACGGGAAGACACGGTCAGGAGGGAGGCCCGGACCAAAGGGGCCGCTGTCGTCCGGCGCGGGGAGGGCGTCTGCCTGTCGCAAGGTGTCGTGTACATCTGCGCGACGATCGGCGGCCCGGCCGGGGCCGGGCAGATCTTCCAGCTCGTCCCTGCGGAAGATGGCGGCACGCTCGAGGTCGTCGCGCAGTCGACAGACACCCAGGAGCTGGAGGCGCCCGACAACATCACCATCGCCCCCTGGGGAGAGCTCTTCATGGCGGAGGACGGCTATCGGGGGAACTTCCTTCGAGGCGTGACGCTGGACGGGCAGATCTTCGATTTCGCGCGCAACGCCCGGAGCATGAGCGAGCTCGCTGGCGTTTGCTTCTCGCCCGACGGCAGGGCGCTCTTCGTGAACATGCAGGAGGACGGCCTCACGCTCGCGGTCACGGGCCCGTTCCCCGAGGTCGGCGCCGGCGCCGGCAGCGCGATCCGAGCGGGCATGTCGGCGCCGGGTACCGGGTAGGGCGACCACCCGTCCTCGCCCGGAGCGCGGAAGGACGATTCTCCTTCTGTCTCGGCCGCCCGCCTCTCTCACCGCTCACGGCGCACGCGCGCCGCTCAGAACGGCGGCGGCGCCGTCTCGCCGGCCGGCAGCGGGCCTGGCTCCGGCGCATGCTCCGACTCGACAGGCGCTGGCGCGGCTCCCGGCTCTGCCGGCCGCGGCCCCTCCCCTGGCGCCTGCACGGTGCCCTGCAGCTCGCCCGGCGCGCCGCCGTCCACCGGCTCCGCGCCCGCGTCCGCCTCGGGGGCCTGCGCCTCCTCGGTCGGCTCCGTCCCGGCGACGAACACCTCCTCGATCGCGTCTTCCTGCCCCTCGCGCGCGAGGAGACCCGTCAGCGGATCGATCTTCACCCGCACGACGCCGCTCGGCACCGGGAAGTCGGCCGCCGGGCGCTTCGCGTGCGCCTGCTTCATGAAATCAACGAACGCCGGCAGCGCCGCCGTGGCGCCCGCCTCGCCGTTGCCGAGCGGCGCCGCGTCGTCGTAGCCGGTCCACACGGCGCACGCGATGTCGGTCGAGTAGCCCACGAACCAGGTGTCCTTCGCCTGGTTCGTCGTCCCCGTCTTGCCGGCGATCGGGCGCCCGAGCGAGCGTGCCTGCCTGGCGGTCCCGCTCTGCACGACGGACGTCAGCACGCTCGTGAGCACGTAGGCCTCCGCCTCCTCCATCACGCGATGCGCCGGAGGGCGTGGCGGCAGCGGGATCTCCGCCCCGCCGGGGCCGACGATCTTCGTGATCAGGATCGGCTGCTCGTAGACGCCGCCAGCGGCGATGCTCGCGTACGCGGCGACCATCTCGCGCGGCGTGACCTCGTAGGCGCCGAGCGCGAGCGACAGATCGGCGCCGAGCTTCGACTGGACGCCGAGCGCGCCGGCGAACGCAGCCACGTTCGAGGCGCCGACGCGCGACAGCGCCGACACCGCGGCCACGTTCACGCTGTGCGCGACCGCCTCGCGGAGCCGCGCCGGCGACTTCCCCTCGCTCTCGTCGTAGTTCTGCGGCTTGTACCCGGCGATGGCCAGCGGGTCGGTCTCGAGGATCGTCGCCGGCGTCAGCGTGCGCGCGTGGATCCCGTACCCGTAGACGAACGCCTTGAACGTAGACCCAGGCTGGCGCCGCGCGAACGTCGCCCGGTCGAGCCCCCCGCGCACCGCCTCGTAGCCGCCGACGAGGGCGACGACCTCGCGCGTCCGCACGTCGATCGCGACGAGCGCCCCCTCGGGTCCGAGCTCGAGCCGCAGCGGCACGGGGGCCGCGGGCTTCGCCGCTTTGCCTGCTGGCGCGGCGTGCCCCGCCTCTCCGGCGGCGTCCTCGTCCTCTTCCTGTCCTGCGGCGGCCGCCTCGACGACCGGCTCCGGCGCGGGGCCGATCAGGCTGACGCGCACCACCTTGTCGACATCGGCGAACTTGCTCGGCGCGAGCCCGTTCGGGTTGTACCGCTGCGCGCCGCGGAGCGTGACCGTGCCTTCCAGCGTGCCCACGCGCACCGAGAGCGTCCCTCGGGCGTCGTCGGCGCCCGTCACGACCCCCCGGAAGACCTTGTGACCGGCCGGTGTCCCCTCGAAGGCCGGCGGCTCTTTCTTGTTCCGCGCGAGCGGGCCGAGCAGCTTGTGCCGCTTCGCATAGGCGTCGAGGTTCTTGCGGACGGACGCGCGCGCGGCCGCCTGCATCGCCGGATCGATCGTGGTCGTGATGGTGTAGCCGCCCTGCTGCGCGGCGGGTCCGACGAGCTCGCGCAGCATGCGCTGCGCCTCGGAGACCACCTCGGGAGCGAGCTCGGCCAGCGACTCGGTCTCGACGGCGAGCACGACCGGCTCCTGCTTGGCTTGCGCCACCTGGATCTCGTCCGCGAAGGCCTTGCGCTGCATCTGATCGAGCACGAAGTCCCGCCGCGCCACGGCGCGCTCGAGGTTCGCCCGGGGCGAGTACACCGACGGCCCCTTCACGATGGCGACGAGCAGCGCGGCCTCGGCGAGCGTCACGTCGCGCACGCTCTTCCCGAAGTAGTAGCGGCTCGCCTCCTCGACCCCGTAGCGGCCGTGGCCGAAGTAGATCTTGTTGAGGTAGAGCTCCAGGATCTCGTCCTTGGTGAGCTCCTGCTCGATCTTGCGGGCGAGGATGATCTCTCGCGCCTTGCGGTTGAAGGTCCGGTCCGGCGTGAGCAGGACGTTCTTCACGACCTGCTGCGTGATGGTGCTCGCGCCCTGCCGGGCCCGGGTCGAGCGGAGGTTCACCGCGAGCGCGCGGAGCATGCCGAGGTAGTTCAGCCCCGCGTGCTCGTAGAAGCCCGCGTCTTCGGCGGCGAGCGCGGCAAGCTTCACCTGGCTCGGGATCTCGCCGATGCGCACGACGGTGCGCCGCTCGGTGAAGACCTCGCCGAGGCGCGTGCCGTCGCGCGCGAGGATGCGCGTCACCTGCGGGGGCCGGTAGTCCTTGAGCTCACGGGTCGAGGGGAGATCCGCCTCGTAGTGCCGGATGACGAGCGCGACCGAGACAGCGGCGAGGACGAGCAGGACCGCGAGCGCGATCCCGATGCGCTTCGCCCACGTCGCGATCCTCGGGCCTCTCTCCTGTGGGGGCGCGCCTTCCGGCTGGCTGGGCGGGCGCGGCGCGCCGTCGAGGTGCGGCGCGCTCGCCGGCCGCATGGCCCCGCTGATCCGCTCCGCCGGCTCGCTCGCTCGCCCTGGCGGCCCCGACCGCCGCGCCGGCGGCTCCGACGCCTGCCGCAGCGGATCCGACGCCTGACGCAGCGGATCCGACGCCTGACGCGGCGGATCCGACGCCTGACGCAGCGGATCCGACGCCCGGCGCAGCGGATCCGACGCCTGACGCAGCGGATCCGACGCCCGACGCAGCGGATCCGACGCCCGGCGCGGCGGATCCGACGCCTGCTCCGGCGCATCGGTCTTCCTGACCGGATCGTCCTCGCTTCCCGCTGGGTTCCGTGATTGCTCCGAGGCCATGCCGCCGTCCCGTGAACGCTGGCGCAGGCGATGCGCATCCAGAGCGCCCGGCGCGCCGGAGCGGCGACGCTAGCACGCCCGCGGAGGCTCGCCTCGATCCGGGGCGCGCTCGCGCAGGATCAGCCGTGGAACAGCCGCATGGCCACGATGGTGATCAGGATGCCCGCGATCAGGCAGCCCGCCGCGATGCCCACGAGGAGCAGCGGCTTCGCCTCCGCCTTGGCCGGCGCCTTGGTGGGCGGCTTGGCGATGGCCGCCGGCGCGGGCGGTAGCTTCGCGGACGCCGCCGGGGGCTGCTGGACCATCTTCACCGTCTTCGCCGGCGACTTGAACGCGGACGCCGCGGGCGCCTTGTTCGCCTGGAGCGCGGCGGCGTGCTGTTTTGCCGCTTGCTCGAGCACCGCGTTCGCGTTCTTCGGCATCATCGCCGTGTAGCCCTTGCCCGCGCCGCCCGCGAACGGCTTGAGCGCGTCCGCGAACTCCGCGGCCGACTCGAACCGATCCTCGGGCCGCTTCTCGAGCGCCTTGGCGAGCACCGCCCCGAGCCCCGGCGGAAACTGCTTCCCGGGGACGCGCTCGTCGAGCGGGATCGGGTTCCTGGTCACGTGGTGCTGGATGTACTCCATGGGCGTCCGCGCCTCGAACGGCAGCTTGCCCGTGAGCACCTCGTACAGGATGGTCGCGAGCGAGTAGATGTCGCTGCGCGCGTCGAGCACCTTGCCCTGCGCCTGCTCGGGCGACATGAACTCCGGCGTCCCGAAGACCATGCCCTCCTGCGTGAGCATCACCGACCCCGGCCTGAGCTCGCGCTCCGTGACCTTCGCGAGGCCGAAGTCGAGCACCTTCGGGTAGTCCTTCAGCCCGCCGTTGGTCGACAGGAAGATGTTCTCGGGCTTGAGATCGCGGTGCACGATCCCCTGGATGTGCGCCTCCTGCAGGGCGCCGCAGACCTGGATGAGGACCGGGATCGCGCGCTCGACGGGCAGCGGCCCTTCCTTGCGGACCACCTGGTTCAGGTTCTTGCCCTCCAGGTACTCCATCACGATGTACAGCGAGCCGTCCTCGAGCTCGCCGTAGAGCAGCACCTTCACCGTGTTCGGGTGCGTCAGGTGGCTCATCGCGCGCGCCTCGCGGCGGAAGCGGGAGACGAGATCCTTCCGGTTCGCGAGCTTGGGGTGGAGGATCTTGACCGCCACCATCCGGTTCATCGCCGGCTGTGCGGCCTTGTAGACCGACCCCATGCCGCCGGAGCCGATCTTCTGAAGGATCTGGAACTGCCCTCCGAGCAGATCTCGACCGATGTTCGGGTCCGGACCGGCAGCCATGCGTGGAGCCGGAAAATACCACGCAACCCACCCGTATCGTCTATGACCGAAGCAGCGGGCCCATCGGATCCCGCCGTGGAGCCAAAATGACCGTAAAAATTGACGCCCACGGGGCCGCCGAGGCGCTCGAGAGCCCGCTCCTCGCCGCCGCTGGCTTCTCGCACGCCTTCTTCACGCGGCGCGGCGGTGTCAGCGCCCCCCCATGGGACACCCTGAGCTTCGCGGTCGCCCTCGGCGACGACCCCGCCGCGGTCCGTGAGAACCTGGAGCGCGCCGCGCGGCGCCTCGGCATCCCGGCGGCGCGGCTCTATTTCCTCAGCCAGGTCCACGGCGTCGAGGCGCGGGTGCTCACCGGCGACGAGAGCCGCGACGACGTCGTCCGCGAGGTCGGGGACGTGACCCTCTCGCGTGTGCCCGGGGTCGGCTGCGGTGTCCGCAGCGCCGATTGCGCCCCGATCCTCCTCGCCGATCGCCGGACCGGCGCCGTTGCGGCGGTCCACAGCGGCTGGCGTGGAACAGTCCGCCGGGTCGTCGTCGAGGCGGCCAGCGCGCTCCGCTCGCTCGCCGGCCCGGGCGCGGATCTCGTCGCGGCCATCGGCCCGCACATCGAGGCTTGCTGCTTCGAGGTCGGCGACGACGTCGCCGCGGATCTCGCCGCGTGCTCCAGCGCCGGCGCCGCCGCCGTCGTCCGTGGAGCCCCCGGAGCTCGCCCGCACGTCGATGTCCGTCGCATCCTCAAGGCCCAGCTCACCGAGGTCGGCCTGGACGCAACCTCGATCGAGGACGTCCCTGGCTGCACCGCGTGTGACCCCGCCCGCTTCTTCTCGTACCGGCGCGACGGACAGCGCAGCGGCCGCCTGCTCTCCGTCATCGTCGCCGGCCGTACCGTCATCGGCTAAAACGCTCCCATGGTCTCGCTCGCGCGCGACTCGTCGCCGATCGTCCTCGCCATGGTGGGCCTGCCCGCCCGGGGGAAGACGTCCATCGCCCGCAAGATCGCGCGGTACCTGTCGTGGCTGGGCCACCCCACGCGGCTCTTCAACGTGGGCAACTACCGCCGCGCGCACCTGGGCACCGCGCAGCCGCACCAGTTCTTCGACCCGAACAACACCGAGGGCCGCCAGGCGCTCCTCGGCATGGCGATGACCGCCCTCGACGATCTCATCGGCTGGCTCAGCTCCGGCGGCGAGGTGGCGATCTACGACGCCACGAACAGCACGCGCGCTCGCCGGAACCTCGTCACCGAGCGCTGCCAGGCGCACGGCTTCCCGGTCGTCTTCATCGAGTCGATCTGCAACGACGAGTCGATCATCGAGACCAACGTCCGCGAGACGAAGCTCCGCTCGCCGGACTACCAGGGCGTCGATCCAGAGGCGGCGCTGCGCGACTTCCGCGCGCGCATCGCGCACTACGCCCGCGCGTACGAGCCGCTCGGCGAGCCCGAGAGGAGCTACATCAAGATCATCGACGTCGGCCGCCAGGTCGTGCTGAACCGCATCCACGGCTACCTGCCGGCGCGCCTCGTCCCGCTGTTGATGAACATGCACCTCACGCCGCACCCGATCTGGCTGACCCGCCACGGCGAGAGCGTGTTCAACGAGAAGGGGCTGCTCGGCGGCGACTCGGATCTCAGCGCGCGCGGCGACGAGTATGCGAAGAACCTCTCCTCGTTCATCCGCGAGCGCGCCGGCGACGAGCACGTCAACGTCTGGACGAGCACGCTGCGCCGCACCATCCAGACCGCGCGCCCGATGACGCAGAACCACGTCGCGTGGCGCGCCCTCGACGAGATCGACGCGGGCGTCTGCGAGGGCATGACCTACGAGCAGATCCGCCAGCAGATGCCCGAGGTCTTCCACGCGCGCGCGGCCGACAAGTTCCGCTACCGCTACCCGCGCGGCGAGTCGTACGAGGACGTCATCCAGCGCCTCGATCCGCTGATCATCCAGCTCGAGCGCCAGCGCTCGCCCGTGCTCGTCATCGGCCATCAGGCGGTGCTGCGCGCGCTCTACGCCTACCTCGTGGATCGCCCCGCGCCCTCGTGTCCGACGCTGCCGATCCCGCTGCACACCGTCATCGAGCTGACCCCGACCGCGTATGCTTGCGAGGAGCGCCGCTTCCAGCTCGCCCCTCCCGTCCAGGGCGGCGACTCGAGCACCGCGCACCCCTGATCCTGGCAGCGCGGCCACGCCGCTGCGCGGGCCACGCCGCTGCGCGGGCCACGCCGCTGCGCGGGCCACGCCGCTGCGCGGGCCACGCCGCTGCGCGGGCCACGCCGCTGCGCGGGCCACGCCGCGACGCGGGGCGCGCTGCAGCGCCGCCGCGTCGGGTCAGCGCTCCCGGCTGATCAGCTTGCGGAGGAGCTCCAGCGGGTGGAACGGCAGCATCGCGGCCATCTCGCTGTCGGTCCCTGCCCGCTCGAGCACCGCCCGCACCGCGGGCGCCACGATCCCCATCGGGTCGATCCGCTCCACGAGCGCGCGGAGCGCGCTGAGCGCCGCGCGCCCCGCGTCGATCCCGAGCGGGATGGCGAGGGCCGCCGGCACCGGCGCGAGGATCACGTCGCGCACCGCCACCGCCCGAGCCCAGGCGCCCGGGCTCGGGTCGACCTCGAGCTGCCGGATCGTCTCCGCCTCCGCGAAGCAGCCAAGCGACAGCTCACCTGCCCGCTCCTCGATGGCGCGCGACAGGTGCCGGTAGTCGCGGCGCCAGTCGCCCGCGAGCAGCCCCATGTCCTCCCGCACCTCGTCCGGCCCGAGGATCAGGTTGATCCCGCGCGCGTCGCGGCGGAGCGCGACGCTCGTCCAGAGCTCCCCGCCCTCGAACAGGCCGATCACCATCGTCTTGCCGATCGCGGCGAGCGACTCCAGCGTGCCGCGCACGACGCCCGCCGAGGGCATCGGCACGCCGCGCAGCCGCGCTGGCCAGAGATCGACCCTCCCGGCGAGGAGCTCCTCGCGGGCGAGCTGCAGCAGCAGGAGCGTCTGGGCGATGAGGTCGTCGCCGCGCCGCAGCCGCGCCCCGAACCGCTCCACGATGGCCTCGAGGGCGCCCGCCTCGATCACCGCGGCCCAGCTCGCGTGGTGACCCGCGGCGAGCTCCTCCGCGGAGAGCGGGGCGGCGCGCTGCGCGTCGTCGATCCGGAGCCGGCCAGCGTCCGTGTGCACGAGCTTCCTGAGCTTGCCGCCCGCGTGGACCGCGACGACGCCGCCGCGTGGCCGACCGACCTCGCGCTCGTCGGTGCCCGCGCGCCTCGGCCGGAACAACGACAGCACGCGGACCCAGTCGGTCGCGGTGAACCCCTCGAAGCGGACGTCGGGCGACAGCACGGGGCGAGCCTACCCCCGGCGCGCGCCGTGCGCGAGCGCCACCCCGGAACGTGTCGTCAGCCCGCCGCGCGCCGCCGAGCAGTGCACGACGATGCCGCCGGCTACGCCCCCCACCAGAGCATCTCGTGGACCTGGGTCTCGCCGCCGACGGGCACGATCACCCGGATCTTCTGGCCCTCGATCTGGACCACGTGGGCGGGGAAGCCGTCGGCCGGGTAGTAAACGGATTTCACGAAGCCGCTCGCGTCGAGCCAGAGCAGGTGTACCCCCTCCGCGGCCGCCCCGTGCATGAGGAGCATCCGCCCACCGCCGACGAGCGCGAACTCCAGGCTCTTGAAGCCCATCTCCTCGAAGCGCTCCGGGGACGGGAAATCGTCGCCCACGGACCTGAGCTCCGGCAGGTGCGCGCGGAGGTGCTTGTAGAGCGTGTCGTAACGAACCTTCGCGAGCTTCGGGATCCGCCGGTCGCCCGCGGCGAGGATCGGCAGCCGCCCCGCGTCGAAGGTCGGCACCTCCACGTGGGTGCGGTAGCGATCCACGAGCCTGCCGCGGCCGATCTCCTCGTCGCTGAGCGCCTTGAGCCACCACTGGAAGATCGCGAGATCGCCCGTCCCTGCGCTCGACTCGAGCCGGACCAGCGACTCCCAGAGTGGCCTCCGGACCTGCCATTTCCCGCCGTGGTTCTTGACGACGCACGCTCCGACGTAGAGCGCCCCGTGCGTCACGAGGGTGACGAGCAGGGGAGGATCTCCGCCCCCGCTCGTGCCGCGCGCGCCGCCAGCCGGCGCGAGCCAGGCGTCGCGTCGCTCGCGCGTCAGCGCCGCGCCCAGCCGATGGACCGACGCATCGGAGAAGTCGAGCCCGAGGTCGGGCGCGCCGAACGCCGCGGGCGCGAGCCGGGCGAACACCTCCGCCGCGTGGTCGATCTGGGCCAGGATCGACGGGTTTCCAGCCGGGTTCACGTCCGTGGAGCGCGCGCTCGCCAGGTCGGCGAGCGCGTCGGGCGGGTAGTGCGGCGCGAAGAGGCGCTCGAAGATCTGGGCGGCCGTGATCGGTTCGGCGGGCATGGCGTGGGGCCGTGGTGTTCGGCGTGGCGGAGGGTCGAGCGAGCGCGGCCGGGCGGCCGCGGCTCAGAACATCTTCTTGCGCTTCGACGAGCTCAGGATGCCGAGCATCTCGCGGTACTTGGCCACGGTGCGGCGGGCGATCTTGATGCCGTCCGTCTCCTCGAGGATCTTGACGATCGCCTGATCGCTGTAGGGATTCGACTTGTCCTCGGCCAGGATGATCTTCTTGATCGCCTGCTTGACGCTCTCCGAGGCGATGTCTTCGTCAGCGACCCTGTGGATCGATGAGTTGAAGAAGTACTTCAGCTCGAAGAGCCCCTGGGGCGTGTGCACGTACTTGTTCGACGTCACGCGGGAGATGGTCGACTCGTGCATGCCCACCGACTCGGCGACGTCCCTGAGGATCATGGGCTTCAGGTAGCCGACGCCGCGCTCGAGGAACTCGCGCTGCTTCTCGACGATGCACTCGGTCACCTTGATGATCGTGCGCCGCCGCTGCTCGATGGCCCGGATGAGCCACTGCGCGCTCCGGAGCTTCTCGCTGATGAACTCCTTCGCCTTCGGATCCTTGAGCATCCGCTGGGCGAGGTTCTCGTTGATGTAGAGCCGCTGGAGCCCCTTGTCGTTGTCGGTGACGACGAACTGCGTGCCGTCCTTGATGACGTACACGTCCGGGGTGATGGCGATGGTCTTCTCGTCGACCTCGGCGAAGTTGCGCGCCGGCACGCTCTCCAGCTTCTGGATCTCCTGGACCGCGTCGTACACGTCCTCCAGCGGGATCTTCAGCGCCTTCGCGATCGCGGGGAAGTTGCGCCGCTCCACGTTGTGGAGGTGGTCCTTGATGATGGCCATCTCGATGTCGTCGAAGCCGAGCACCTCCGCCTGCACCCGCAGGCACTCCGACAGGTCGCGGGCCGCGACCCCGACCGGATCGAAGCGCTGGATCATCGACAGCACCTCCTCGGCGTCCTCGGGGTGGAGCTCCGCCTCCCGCGCGAGATCAGCGAGGCTTAGGTCGGGCCCCCTCGTGCCGTCCGGACGTTCGCCCCCCTTGAGGTCGAGGTACCCCTTCTCGTCGAGGTTGCCGATGACGAGCAGCGCGAACTGCCGCTCGTTCTCGACGAAATCGCTCATCTGGAGCTGCCAGAGCAGGTGGTCGCGCAGGTTCGACGGCTTTGTCAGGTTCTGATCGATCGGCGGCAGCTCTTCGAAGCCGCCCCGGTGCGCGGGCATGGCCTGCTGGAGCTGCCTGTTTTCCAGGAATTGCTCCCAGTCCACCTCTTTGACGCGCTTCTCCGTCTCACGCGCCGCGATGTCGGTGTCTCGGTCGAACCGCTCGCCGTTCTCGAGCCGCTGCTCCGTCGGCAGATCGGCGTTCCTCCCCCGCTGATCCCCCTTGTCGCCGTCCCGCGCCTTCGGGTCGGTCATGTCGTCCGCGAGGACAGGGTTGCCGTCCAGCTCCTTCCTGATCTCGTCGACCAGCTCGAGCCGCGAGAGCTGCAGCAGCCGGATGGCCTGCACCAGCTGCGGGGTCATCACAAGCTGCTGGGACAGCTTGAACTGGAGCTTCATCTCCATGCCCATGAGGAGCTCCTTCTCTCAGTTCGCCGCCAGCGCCACCCGCCGAACGGGGGCCGGGGCATTGCGCGAGGTTCGTGCCATCGAGTGTCTCATTGGTGGCCTCACCCCCAACGTAGCATCGAACGGGGCAGCGGCCCGGGTCTTGCTTTCACGTCTGCACCAAAAAATAGCGCAGGGCTTGCATCCTGTACCACTGAACATGGCTTCAGGTTCCGCTGCAGCAGATTTTTCGCCCTGCGCGGAGCTCTTCCCGCAGCCTGTTCGGATTGGCCCCCATCCGCGGATCGTTGCACTATCGGCCGCCGATCGGGAGGCTTGAAATCCCGAAAGGTTAGGCGAAGGCGCGATGGGAAAGCCGAAGGTGCGCGGACCTACGCAGGGGCCCACGCAGGGGCTCGAGGGCGTGCGCGGCGGGGCCTCGCACGACGACGTCGAGAAGGAGCGGATCCTGTCGTGCTCACCCCTCGCCTCGCTGGCCTTGCCGAGCCGGCGTGTGCTGTTCGAGCTCGGCAGGTTCGAGCGGCTCACGCGACGGCAGTGCGTCTGCCAGCAGGGCGCGCCTCCGAGGCACCTGGTCCTGATCGGGGCGGGTCGCGTGAAGGTCGAACGCATCGCCGAGGGGCGGGTCGTTCCGCTCGGGCACCGCGGGCCTGGTGACCTCGTGGGCGAGGGCGCGCTCGCGGGCGCGACGATCTCTTCCGAGAGCGCGACGGTGCTCGACGAGGGGGATGCGCTCGTGGTGCCGCTCGCCGGCCTCGAGCGGCAGCTCGCCTCCGACGCAGCGCTCCGCGACGCGCTCGCGGCGGCGCTCGTGGCCCGCAAGCTCGAGACCGAGGCGCGCCTCGGCTCCCTGCTCCTCTGCACGGTCGAAGCGCGCCTGATCGAGTTCCTGCGCGCCGCTTCGCGGCGATGGGGGCAGCCGCACGCCGCTGGCCAGCTGGTGTCGGCCCCGTTCACGCACGCGGACATCGCGCTGCTGATCGGGTCCACCCGCGAGACGGTCACCCTGCTGCTGGGCAAATGGAAGCGCGCCGGCCTGATCGCGTTTGACCGGCGGCGGATCGTCATCCGGGATGGCGAGCACCTCGCGGCGCACGCCGCGACGGCCTGAGCGTCCGCGCGGAGGGGCCGCTGCGCGGCCTGCGCTGGAGCCGGTACACCGAGGCGCCGGTCGCCTCGACGAAGGCGCCGCCGCGCGGCTCCGCGGGGTGGCCTTCCACCCCCAGGGCAGCGCCAGGCTCGCCCGGTCGCCTCCCCTTCAGATCGCCGAGATCGCCCTGGATCAGGCGGAGGCGAGGAAAGATCCCGGACTTCGCGGAGGTCTGGGAGCCGAGCTCGACGAAGATCGTGCTGAGCAGCCGGCCGAAGGCGTACGGCTTGAGCAGGACCTCGCTGACGTCGTCGGTGCCGTCGCACGAGACCGGCTCGTCGGCGCAGAAGACGACCCGCCTGGGCATCGTGCCCTCGCGCCGCAGGCGGCCCAGGATCTCCCGGGTCCCTTTCATTCCGGGGGCGAGATCGATGAGCGCGACGTCATAGACGCGCTCGCGGGAGAGGGAAATCGCTTCCTCCAAGGTTGCGGCCGAGCTGACGAGCGCGCCGCGGTTGCAGAGGAGGAGCGCCGTGGCCCTCCGGAGGACATCGTCCTGATCGAGGAGGAGAACGTTCGGTTGGTACGTCATCGGGTATCCCTGCGGCTTGCAGTCGAATTGCCCCGCATCGACGAGGACGGCGACGAGCGCGCCCCCTCCGTCGTTCAGCGGCAGCATCCGCGTCCGCGGACGGTCCCCCCTTCGCAACGCACGTGCCGAAGGCGAGGCGCCGCCGTCGCCCGGCGCTCGATTCCCCCTGTTCTCGGCGGCAACGCGGCTCGTTCGAGCGCCGCTGCCGGTGAGGCTGCCCCGCCGACCCCGGGCCGCCGCTGTGCCCATTTCGCGCTCCCTCCGCGGCATCTCTCCGCCCCGACGAAGAGCGCCCCCCCACCCTGTCGGCTTGCCCACCGCGTCCCTCACCGGTGGTGCGCGCTTCGTGCGCACGGGCTAGCCCAGGTTTGCGGCCACCCCAGGGCGGCGCTGTCCGCCGTTCCGCCGGTTGCTCCAGGCTCGATGTACCGTGGGCCACACGTCCGGGCCGCCCGCGGCACCCCGCCCTGACGCGTTCGGCGCAACGCAGCAAACTGATTTTCCCGCTTGATGAGGCTGGCGTAGGGTGCCACAAGCGTCCGCGCGCACGAGTGGCGGAATTGGTAGACGCACCGGGTTTAGGTTCCGGCGCCGGGAGGCTTGGGGGTTCGAGTCCCCCCTCGTGCACCACGGCTTGACTCCTGGAGGACTCGACCGCCACGCGGCGCGACGCGCCACGTGGCCGGTGCCCGGGGCGGCTGCACCGGGCGGCTCGAGACGGCAGGGGTCCGCTGGGCGCGAGGCGCGGGGGCGAGCGCGCGCCCGCGCGCGGCTCCCCCGGGCTCGGCGACGAGGGCACGACGGGTCGCGGGCCGCGGAGCCTCGGGCGGATCGCGTCGGCGGCGTTTCGCGTCGGCGGCGTTGTCGACGTTGTCGACCCCGCGCGTGGTCCCGGAATTGCGCGACGCCCGCGGCGCGACTACGTTCGCGTTCCTCGACCGGACCCTCTCCTTCCACCCGACCGCCGCGGAGCCAAGGCACGTAAAGATGTTCACTTGGGCGATGAAGAAGATTTTCGGCACCTCGCACGAGCGTGCCATCCGCCGCATGCGACCCCGGGTCGAGGCGATCGGCAGGATGGAGCCGGAGCTGCAGAAGCTCTCGGACGCCCAGCTCCGAGCAAAGACGGCGGAGTTCAAGGAGAAGCTCGCCAACGGGGCGACGCTGGACGACATCCTGGTCCCCGCGTTCGCGGTCTGCCGCGAGGCGTCACGGCGCGCGCTCAAGATGCGCCATTACGACGTGCAGCTCATCGGCGGCATGGTGCTCCACAACGGCTGCATCGCCGAGATGCGCACCGGCGAGGGCAAGACCCTGGTCGCGACGCTCCCCTGCTACCTGAACGCCCTCGAGGGCAAGGGCGTCCACGTCGTCACGGTGAACGATTACCTGGCGCGGCGCGACGCCGAGTGGATGGGCAAGCTGTACGGCTTCCTCGGCCTGTCGACGGGCGTGGTCGTCAACCAGCAGGGCGACGCCGAGAAGCGCGACGCGTACCGCTGCGACATCACGTACGGCCAGAACAACGAGTTCGGCTTCGACTACCTGCGCGACAACATGAAGTTCTCGGCGCTCGAGTACGCGCAGCGCCCGCTCCACTATGCGATCGTCGACGAGGTCGACTCCATCCTCATCGACGAGGCGCGGACTCCGCTCATCATCAGCGGTCAGGGGGAGCGCTCGAGCGATAAGTACCGCACGATCAACGAGGTCATCCCGCAGCTCCGGAACGAGGAGCATTACGCCGTCGACGAGAAGGCGCACTCGGTGACGCTGACCGACGAGGGGGTGGAGACGGCGGAGCGGCTGCTCGCCGGGCTCCAGGCTCTCAAGGGCACGAACCTCTATGATCCGGTGAACCTCGAGACGCTGCACATCCTGAACCAGTGCTTGCGCGCGCACACGCTCTACAAGCGCGATGTCAACTACATGGTACGCGACGGCAAGGTGCTCATCATCGATGAGTTCACCGGCCGAGTCCTCGCGGGCCGTCGGTGGTCGGACGGCCTGCACCAGGCCGTCGAGGCGAAGGAGAACGTCCGGATCCAGGAGGAGAGCCGGACGATGGCGACGATCACCTTCCAGAACCTCTTCCGGCTGTACAAGAAGCTGTCCGGGATGACCGGCACCGCGGACACGGAAGCGGCGGAGTTCCACAGCACGTACAAGCTCGACTGCGTCATCATCCCCACGAACAAGCCGGTGGTCCGCGTCGACTACGAGGATCTCGTCTACAAGACCGAGAAGGAGAAGTTCACCGCGGTCATCAACGAGATCCTCGAGAAGCACGAGCTCGGCCAGCCGATCCTCGTGGGCACGACGAGCGTCGAGAAGAGCACCGCGATCAGCCGGATCCTGACGAAGCGGGGCGTGAAGCACAACGTGCTGAACGCCAAGCACCATGAGAACGAGGCCTACGTGGTCGCGCAGGCGGGCCGCAAAGGGGCCATCACGGTGTCGACCAACATGGCGGGTCGCGGGACGGACATCATCCTGGGCGGCAACGCGGAGATGCTCGCCAAGCTCAAGTTCAAGGAGCAGAACCGCCAGCCCGAGGCGGAGCCCGAGGCGTTCGAGGCCCTGGTCGACGAGCTCAAGAAGGAGTGCTCCGCCGAGGGCAACGAGGTGCGCGAGATCGGCGGGCTGTACATCCTGGGCACCGAGCGGCACGAGTCGCGCCGCATCGACAACCAGCTGCGCGGCCGCGCCGGCCGCCAGGGCGACCCCGGGACGTCGAAGTTCTACCTGTCCCTCGAGGACGACCTCATGCGCATCTTCGCCGGGGATCGGGTGAAGAACCTGATGGAGCGGATGGGCATGCCCGACGACGAGCCCATCGAGCACCCGTGGGTGACGAAGAGCGTCGAGAACGCGCAGAAGAAGGTCGAGGAGCGCAACTTCGACATCCGCAAGAACCTGCTCGAGTACGACGACGTGATGAGCGCGCAGCGCAAGACGATCTACGACATGCGCCAGTCGCTGCTCGTCGGCCGTTACTATCCCGAGATCCTCGATGAGGAGGGGAAGCCGACGGGCGAGAAGCGGACGATCAAGCCGCTCGCGTCCATCGCGGACATGGTCCGGCCGGACGTCGGCTACCTGCTCGGGATGTTCGCGAACGACCCGGTGATGCCGCTCGACGCGGACGGCAACCGGCGCGAGATCGTGCGAAAGGACTTCGAGGCGACGGAGCGGTTCGTCGAGCTCGAGAACATGCAGCGCGAGATCTACACGCGCTGGGGCGTGAAGATCGAGCTCGAGCCGCGCGCCGACAAGGTCGTCGAGATCTACGACGAGTGCTCCGAGCTCGTGCCCCAGGCGCTCACCGAGCAGCGCGAGCGGCTGCTCGATCTGATGGACCGGATCATCGGCGCGATGGTCGAGGAGTCGTGCCCGGCCCGCAAGCCGCCGGAGGACTGGGACTGGGGCGGCATCTTCCAGGGCTTCCGCGAGCACTTCGGCGTCGAGCTGCCGGACGACATCGCGCACATCGGCGACCAGGAGACGCTGGCGCGGGAGCTCTACGAGCGCGCCGAGAAGGCGTACGAGAAGCGCGAGGAGGAGATCGGGGTCGAGCTGTCGCTGCGCATCTTCCGCCACCTCTACCTGGAGGAGCTCGACAAGGCCTGGGTCGATCACCTGACCGACATGGACCACCTCCGCGACGGCATCGGCCTGCGCGGCTACGGGCAAAAGGATCCGAAGCAGGAGTACAAGAAGGAGGGCTACAACATGTTCGTCAACATGGTGGCCCGCGTCTCCTCGAACGTGGTCACGAAGCTCTTCAGCGTGAACGTCAGGCGCGCTGAGCAGGAAGAGGCGCAGATCGAAGCGGCGGATCGCGAGCGTCACGCAGCGGCGCTGCTCGACGCGGTCGCGCAGCACGACGAGTCCCTCCCGATCGGCGCGAACCCCGCTCCGGCGCTCCCGCAGCCGGCCGTCACGCAGGAGCAGGAGTGCCCCTGCGGCAGCGGCAAGCCGTTCAACAAGTGCCATGGCGTCGAGGACGAGGCGACGGCCTGAGCCGGCGTCCCTTGCCCGCTCCGCCTGGCAGCTATCCCGCTAAAAAACGCAGTGGCGAGGGCCCCTGCCAGGCCCTTGCTCCTCTGTATCTGACCCCAGCATGAACACCGCCGAAGGGCCGATTCATCGGCTCGC
The DNA here is from genome assembly GCF_051473855.1 of Sorangium sp. So ce375. Taxonomy (NCBI): domain Bacteria; kingdom Pseudomonadati; phylum Myxococcota; order Polyangiales; family Polyangiaceae; genus Sorangium; species Sorangium sp. So ce375. The sequence continues at coordinate 40,942 of NZ_CP150335.1, read as the reverse complement.
GGAGGCAGGCCCATGAAGGTGTTCATCGATTCAGGGGATATCGCGGAAATCAAGGAAGCGCAGTCGATGGGGGTCATCGACGGCGTCACGACCAACCCGTCGCTCCTCGCCAAGGCGGGCAAGCCGACGAAGCAGGCGATCGCGGAGATCTGCGAGGTGGTCGACGGCCCCGTCTCGGCCGAGGTGGTGGCCGTCGAGAAGGACGCGATCCTCCGCGAGGGTCGCGAGCTCGCGAAGATTCACCGGAACGTGGTGGTCAAGGTGCCGCTCATCGACGAGGGGCTCAAGGCCGCCCGGATCTTCGCCTCCGAGGGCATCAAGACGAACGTCACCCTCTGCTTCTCCGCCGCCCAGGCGCTGCTCGCGGCCAAGGCTGGGGCCACGTACGTCTCGCCCTTCGTCGGCCGCGTCGACGACGCCGCGGGGGACGGGATGGATCTCGTCCTGCAGGTCGTGACCATCTTCAGGAACTACGGCTTCTCGACGCAGGTGCTCACCGCGAGCGTGCGGCACCCCGTCCACTTCGTGCAGGCCGCCATGATCGGCTCGCACGCCGCGACGATGCCGCTCAAGGTCATCAAGCAGCTGATCAAGCACCCGCTCACCGACGTCGGGCTCGCGCAGTTCTTGGCGGATGCGAAGAAGATCCCCGAGCTGGTATAGCGAATCCCGTGACAGAGAAGCACAACGAGAGCTCAGGGACGAAGCGCCGCGGGGGCCGCCCGGCGACCCCCGCGGTCGTGTCCGTCACGACGCAGGGAGGGCCCTTCAAGGGAGTATCGACGGCGGTCGTGCGCCGGCGGGCGAGCAAGATGCTCGCCCACCTCGCGTTGCAGGGCGTGGAGCTCTCGGTGGCGCTGGTCAACGATGAGGCGATCCACGAGCTCAACCGAAGCTACCGGCGCAAGGACAAGCCGACCGACGTGCTCGCGTTCCCGATGCTCGACCAGAACGGAGCCGACTCGCGCAAGCGCGGCCGGCGAGGTCCCCTGGATCCGTCGTTATGGCAAGGTCTGCTCGGCGACGTGATCGTCTCGATCGACACGGCCTCGCGACAAGCCGCCGAGCGCAGCCGCCCTCTGCTCGACGAGATCACGATGCTCCTCGGGCACGGCCTGCTCCACCTGCTCGGCTACGACCACAAGACCGACGCAGAAGAGCGGGAAATGACGGACCTGACCCGGGAGCTCGAGGTCGCGGCGACATCAAGAAGCAACAGTATCACTGTAACAAAACCGCGTCGCAGCACTGCGAAGCCACAGAAGACGGGGGCGCGATGAGTTATCGCTTGCGATGGGAAACCTCGCTTGTTAAACGGACGCCCCCTTTCGACTTGGAGGAGACATGCCCGGTTCGAACAAGCTGACCAAGGCGCAAATGATCGTCGGTCTTGCCGAGGCCACCCACCTCGACAAGAAGTCCGTGGCCAGCGTGCTCGATGCGCTCGGCGACCTGGTGAAGAAAGAGCTCGGTCCGGAGGGGCCGGGCGAGGTCACGGTGCCGGGCCTTGTGAAGATCAAGGCGAAGGAGATCCCGGCCACGCAGGACCGGGAAGGCATCAATCCGTTCACGAAGCAGCCGATGACCATCAAGGGCAAGCCGGCGAGCCGCAAGCTCCGCGCGGCGCCCGTCAAGGCGCTCAAGGACGGCTGAGCGGCGCGTCCGTGGCCGCAGCTTGCGTCGCCACATCGGGCGACGCGAGCTCCGGGGGCCCTGGGGGCGGTCGCGCCCCAGAGCTGACGCTCCGGCCTCGTCGTGAAGCCTTCGTCGTGAAGCGTCGCGCGCGGAGCGCACAGCCGATGCTCGCAAAGGCGAGCAGCGACGCCATCGGGGCGTCGCCCAGGCGCGTGTAGGGCGTCAGCGGCGTGTCCCTGATCGAGGGGGTCGCAAAGGTCACCCCTGGCGCAGCGCTCTCGTCGCGGCTGCGCACCACGCCTCGGGCGTCGATCCATGACACGACGCCGAGGTTCACCGCGCGCACGAGATCGCGGCGCAGCTCGATGGCGCGCATGACCGCGAGCCTCGCGTGCAGCTCGGGCTCGGCGCTCCCGGTGAACCACGCGTCGTTCGTGATGTTGACGAGGAGGTTCGGGGTGAGCGTCCCGGTGATCCACCGCCCGACCCCGGTCAGCGTATCCTCGTAACAGTTGAGCACCCCGATCCGGAGCGCGGGCCCGTGCTCTCGGGGCAACGTGAGGGCGCGCGGCTCCGCGCCCGGGATGAGCCCACCGCTCTTCTGGAAGATCCGCCGCAGCCAGGGCAGGTACGCGCCACCCGGGACCGTCTCGCCGAACCAGAGCAGCTGCAGCTTGTCCTGCGTCGGCTGCATGCTCCCATCCGGGAGCACGAGGGTCGCGGAGTTGTAGCTGTTCCGTTCCTCGACGCCGTCGGCGGCCTTCACGGGCGGCGCCTGGGTGATGAGCCCGGCGAGGATCGGACCGCGGATGCCAGGCCCCAGGATCGCTCGACCGCCGCGCGGCGCCTGCCGGGCGCTGTGCGAGAGGGGGTAAGGATATGCCGCCTCGGGCCAGAGGGTGAGCTCGGCGCCGCCGGCCTCGGCCTCCCGGGTGAGCTCGTGCAGGGTTCGCAGGATCCGCGGATGGTTCTTCGCCTGCCAGCGCTCGTGAGGCCCGACCGCCTGGTTGACGAGCGCGATCTGCGCCGTCGGCAAGCCGGCGCTCGCGCGCTCCACCGCAGCCATCCGCAGCACACCGTGAACCGCGAGCAGCCCGAACAGCGCGGCGCTCGAGAGCGCCGGGTAGAGGATCGCGCGGGACGACCGGAACCGGGCGGACCGCGGTTCCTGCCCGGGCGCCGCGGGCACGAGCTCGAGCGGCCGCCCGCCCGGCGCCCGGCCCGAGGCGGCCAGGCCGGCGCGGGCGAGCAGGGCCGCCCCGACGGCGAACAGCACCGAGACCCCCCGCTCGCCGATGAGATCGGCGAGCTGCACGAGCGCTGGCCAGGGGCTCATGAGACCCGCCGGCGTCCAGCCGAAGACGGTCGGGATGGCCACGGCGGCGAACACGCCGGTCGCGAAGGCGAGCTCGAGGGGCGCGCGCAGGCGCCGGAGGAGCGCGCTCGTGATGCCGCCGCAGACCGCCCAGACCAGCGACTGGGCGGCCGCGAGGAGCACCAGCGCCAGGTACGAGGCGGCCGAGCCGAGCGGCGTGAACCGCTGGATGACCTCCGGCACGAAGCGCAGGCCCACGATGCCCGCCGCCGTCCCCCAGACAGCGCCGCGCCCGAAGGCGCGCCAGACCGTCGGGGCGTCGTGGACGGCGGCCGCCAGCAGGGCGAGGCCAACGATGACGGCGGGAACCAAGTCCGTGGGCGGCGCCGTGAGGGCGAACGTCGCGCCGCCAGCGAGGGAGAGGATCAGCGGGGCGCGGCTACGGAACGCGCGCAGGATCGAGGCCTTGGGCACGATGCGGCGTTATACCGCGTGAAGGCGGCACGGACCGCGACCGCGACCGCGAAGACAGCGTGGAGGAGAGCAAAACGTACGCGGGCACCGCCCGGTCAGGGCGGACAGGGAGGCTATGACGAGCCGCTCACCAGTAAATGCTGAGCCCGCCGCGGAAGAGCCCCCCGCCCGACGTGTTGGTCGTGCGGCCGGTGTGGGGATCCGTGTACTCGGGAACGAGCCCATCGTCCGTACGGCTGCGCACGAAGCCGAGCGCGTCGACGTTCAGGGCGATGCGAGGGGAAAGCCGGAACTCGAGGCCGATGCCGCCGTGCGCGCCGAAATAGTCGTACTCCGTGTCCGGAACGAACTCGGCGCTGGAGGCGGCCGCGCTCGAGGATCGATCGACCTCGGCGTGCGCGATGTTCAGGCCGCCCATGAAGTAGAACTGGGTGCGGCTGCGCGGGTTGACGAACAGCATCCCGCTCAGCGAGAGCGGCACCTCGGTCCGCTGGTCGCCGTTGTAGTCCGTGCCCGCGAGGAAGTCGGCGCCAGCGTCGATCGCGAACGCCGGGACAGGCCGGTAACGCAGGCTGATCCCGACGCCTCCCATGCCGGCGTCCTCCGCTCCGCCGTGCTCGCGCCCCATCATGGCGCCCTCCATGCGGAGGTTGATCCCCCAGTGGCGCCGCCAGCGCCGCTTCGCCGGCGGCGGCGGCGCCGGGGGCGCCACGCGGCGCACGATCACGCGCGGCGGAGGGGCCGCCCCAGGCGTCACGACGATCACCTGCGGAGGCGGGCCCGAGGGCGAGGTCTCGTAGACGACGACGGGCGGCGGGGCCGGACGGGCCGCCCCTCTGGGCGGGGGAGGCAGCACCTCGGCGGGCGCGGCCTCGGCAGGAGCATCGGGCGGCGGTTCCGCGGTGGGCCCGCGAGGCGGCTCCACTTCCTCGCAGAACCACGCGCCGGGAGGACAGTTGTTGTTCTCCTGCGCGAACGCGCTCATCGGCGCGGTCATCGCCACCGCAACAAGGGCATGGGTCAAGCAACGGCGCATCGGGCGACTCCTCTTCGGTGCAGGGAAGTTAGCAACCGGGATGCCATCGACCATCTTGCGGGATCGTCGTCACCATGGCCACGCAGCACGCCGGCGTGCATCGGCCGCCACGGCGCGCTGTGGCGGAAGGTTCACACGCGCGCCGTTCCGCAGGGTACTAGCTCCCACGGCAAAGGTCACGGCGCGGTAGCCCCGGTCGGGAGCCCTGCCAACATCGAGACCGATCGGATTCCATCATGCCTACGGTTACGTTGAAGCAGGGCCATGTTCGGCCGGTATGGTCGGGGCATCCCTGGGTGTTCGCTCAGGCGATCGCGCGCATCGAGGGCGGCGCGGTGGCCGGGGACGAGGTCGTCGTCACCGATCCCTACGGCAGCGTGCTCGGGCGCGGGCTCTACACCCCGCGCTCGGCCATCCCGGTGCGCATGTACACGCGCGAGGACAGGCCGATCGACGCGGCGCTGTTCCGGCACCGGATCGAGCGCGCCATCGCGCACCGCCGCGAGCTCGGCCTGCCCGCGCGGGCGCCCGGCCACGAGACCGACGCCTTCCGGCTGATCCACGCGGAGGGGGACGGCCTGCCGGGGCTCATCGTCGATCTGTTCGGCGACGTGGTGGTCGTGCAGCTCGGGACGATCGGGATCAAGCGCCGCGAAGGGGTGATCTTCGACGCGCTCCAGGCGGCGCTCTCGCCCCGCGCGATCGTGGACAGGACCCCGGAATCGCTGGCGAAGCTCGAGGGGTTCACCGCCGACGCCGGCGTGGTGCGCGGCGATCTCGGGCTCGATCAGCTCCGGTTCGTCGAGCGAGGGCTGCGGTACGCGATCCCGCTCGCGCTCGGCCACAAGACCGGGTTCTACCTGGACCAGCGGACGCTGCGGACCCGCGTCGAGCAGCTCGCCCACAACCGGCGCGTGCTCGATGCGTTCTGCTTCGTCGGCACGTTCGCCATGGCGGCGGCCCGCGGCGGGGCGAGCGAGGTCCTCGCGATCGACGAGAGCGCGACGGCGATCGAGGTCGGGGCGGAGTGCGCGCGGGAGAACGGGCTCCTCGACCGGATCAACTTCACGCGCGACGACGCGCGCAAGGCGCTGCAGAACGCGTCGAGGCAGGGGGGCTTCGACCTCGTCATCTGCGACCCTCCGAAGCTCGCGAACACGCGCGCGTCCAAGGACACCGCGCTCACGGCGTACCGGCGCCTCGCGGCCGGGGCGTGCCGCGCCACGCGCCCGGGGGGCATCCTCGTGCTCTGCTCCTGCTCCAGCGCCGTCAGCCTCGACGATCTGACGCGGGTGCTCGCGCTCGGCGCGCGCGACGCGCGCATGCAGGCCGCGGTGTTCGACCGGCACTTCCAGGGAGGGGATCACCCCGTCCCGGCCGCCTTCCCCGAAGGGCTCTACCTGAAGAGCCTCATCGCGCGCATCGACGCGCTCTGACGATCGCCCGATGAAGCCGCTCTCCCTTCTCGCTCCCGACGCCGCGCGCGCCCTCGGCGGGGTGATCTTCGACCTCGACGACACCGTGCTGGATCACGGCGCCCTCACCGAGGCCGCGTACGGGGCGCTCTTCCGTCTGCGCGAGACAGGGCTCGCGCTGATCGCCTGCACCGGCAGGCCCGCCGGCTGGGGAGAGGTGATCCAGCGGCAATGGCCGATCGACGCGACGATCGTCGAGAACGGAGCGGTCGCGCTGGTCCGTGAGCAGGAAGGCGACGTCGCCGGCCATCGACGAGGGCACGCCACGCGCTCCGGCGCAAGCCGCGTCGTCACGATCGACGGCCTTGACCGCGACGCGCGGCGAGCCCGTCGGGCCGAGCTCGTCACGCTCGCGAATGACATGGTGCGTCGTTTTCCGGCGGCAGCGCTCGCGGACGACAACGAGCAGAGGGTGACCGACGTTACCATCGACATCGGAGAACATCGGCATGTCCCGCCGGAGGACGTGCAGGAGATGCGCGCCGCGCTGCGCGAGCGGGGGGTGAGGACGCTGCTCTCGAGCGTCCACCTCCACCTCACGCGCGACCCGTCCGACAAGGCCACGGGGATCGTGCGCTTGCTCTCGGCCCGATTCGGTGAGGATCCCACCCGGGCGCGGCACCGCTACGCCTTCGTGGGCGACAGCGGCAACGATGGCGTCGCCTTCGCCGCATTTGCGCTGACTTTCGGGGTAGCCAACGTGCGCGCCCACCTCGGAAAGCTGTCCGTCCCGCCCCAGTTCGTGGCGTCCCTTCCCATGGGCCGCGGGTTCGCGGAGATCGCCCAGCGGATCGCCGAACTGCGGAAGAATGCACCCGAGCCGTGATCTCGCCGCGCGCAAGTCGCCTCGCGCTGCGATCCGCCCCACACCTGACGCAGGTAACCTAGCCGCAGGGAGCACCGAAGGAATAGGATCGGGCTTTCGGGAGGGCCGTGCCTCCCAACCCTTTACAGGGGCGCGTGTTCTCGGGGACCATGACCTTGGTCCCTCGCCCGCCAGCGGCAGCAGATGGCGTTTCGACCCCCGACCCCCGGCCTCCTCGTCGACAACAAGTACCGCCTCGCGGAGCGCATCGGCGGGGGCGGCATGGGCGACGTGTTCCGGGCGGAGCACGTGCTCGCAGGTCGCGCCGTTGCGATCAAATTCCTCCACCCAGAGCTGGCGGACAACTCGGAGCTCTCTCACCGGTTCTTCCAGGAAGCGCAGGCGGTCAACCGGATCCGCCACCCGAACATCGTCGACGTGATCGACGCCGGCGTCGGCGAGCTCGGTCCGTACATCGTGATGGAGCACCTCGACGGCGAGTCGCTCGGCATGGCGCTCGCGCGCTTCGGCCGCCTCGACATGGAGGCCGCCGTCGGCGTCGCGATCCCGGTGCTCGAGGCGCTCGACGCCGCGCACCGAGCGGGGATCATCCACCGCGATCTCAAGCCCGAGAACATCTTCATCGCCTTCGATCCGAGCCGCGGCTCGGCCGTGGTCCGCCTGCTCGACTTCGGCATCGCCAAGGTGCTCGACTCCGATGGTCCCTCGCCGCGGACGCGCACGGGCGTCGTGTTCGGAACGCCCGACTACCTGTCGCCCGAGCAAGCCACGGGGGAGTCGCCGCTCGACGGGCGGAGCGATCTCTTCTCGGTGGGCGTGCTGCTCTACGAGGTGCTCACGGGCACGCGGCCGTTCCGCGCGCCGACCGCCGTGGCGACCGCGTTCCGCGTCGTGCACGCCGAGGTGCCCACGCTCGCCTCGGCGGGCGTGACCGTCGACCCGCGGCTCGAGGCGATCGTGCAGCGGCTCTTGCAGAAGGATCCCGCGAAGCGCTTCCAGACGGCCGGCGACGTCGTCCGCGAGCTCGAGCGCGTCGCGCCCGATCCGCCGCGGCGGACGACGGCGCTCGGCAGGCTGATCAACGTGCAGCGGCGGATGGCCCTGAGCCTGGGGAACGTTCCCGAGAACGAGCGCGATCGCCTCTCGTCCTCACGCGATCGATCGCGCCCGGGCACGGGCTTCGAGGTGAGCCCCCCGCCGCCGATGCGCCTCTCGCCGTCGATCGTGCCGGGCGCGCGCGTCACCGAGGCGCCGCCCGGCATGCGGCCGTCCTCGGAGCCGGCGAGGCCCGCGCCCGGAGCGACGCTCTCGAACGCGCTGCGGAACCGCGGCTCGGAGCCCACGATGCTCTCGCAGCGCGGCGAGTCGCTGCCCACCGTGCGCAGCGCCGACCTCGGCATCCGCGCCGAGCCGACCGTGCGCAGCGCCGACTTCGGCGCCCTGATGAACCGGCAGCGCGACACGCGGCGGCCGAACGTCACCCCGGTCCGCCCGCTGCCGGCGCGCTTCGCGGGGCAGTACCAGGTGCGCGGCCCGGTGCTGCGGAGCGTCGATCGCACCATCGTCGACGAGTACGGGAGGAGCGCGCGCGACGAGGTCGTCTCGCAGATGCCGCTCCGCTACGCCGACGATTTCAAGCACGACTCGATCAACGCGCTCGTCGGGTACGAGCTCGAGGCGCTCGACGCCTACATGGAGCTCGCGACGTCGCTCGTCCTGCGCGATCTCGAGCGATGGCGCGACATCGGCAGGCTCGGCGTCGGCGGCGAGCTGCACAGCCTCGTGCGCACGCTGTTCGCCCGCCCGCTGACCGACATCGCGTCGCTCATGCGCCGCGGGACATCGATCTGGTCGCGGCTCTTCACGTTCGGCTCGTGGCGCGTGGCGACTGGACCGACGGGGCGGGTCACGCTCCACATCGGCGACTTCGACCCTGCCTCGCTGCCGCTCCGGCTGTGGGTCGTGGGGATGGTCGAGGAGACGGCGCGACGCGCGTCCGGCGGCGGCGTGAAGGTCACGATCACGCTCGGCGAGCTCGGCTTCACCTCGGAGCTCGCCTGCGAGATTAGCCTCTAGCGCTGCACGGAAGCGACCCTTCCAGCTCGCTTCCGTGCGCTCGGAAGCGGAAGACGGGGCGGTGAACCTCGTGCTCTTCGAGCGCCGCCCGTGGCTCGTGATCTTCGAGCGCTGCTCGTGACGCGGGTCCGCTCCGCGGCCGCGCGGCGCCGGCCGCACGACATGCGGCCGGCGCTCGACGATGCGCCGCAGCGCGGTGGCTGCGGGTCGCTGGAGGTGTCCCTCAGGAAGGCTTGCGCGCGCGGTAGCACGCCTGGCAGAACACGTCGCGGCCTTCGACCGGCTTGAACGGGACTTCGCCCTCGGAGCCGCACGACTTGCAGGTGATCGAGAACGTCGGACGAGTGCGCGGCGCGCGAGGCTGCTGGGCTGCGCTGCGGCTCGGCGGAGCAGCGCGGCGCTCACCGGCGAACGAGGGGGCGCGGTAGTTGCCATCATCTCGGAAGGGCGCGCCGCCGCGCGGACGCTGCGGGTAGTGGCTCGGCGCCGCCCATGTCGGCGTCAGCCCCGAGTACGCGTCCTGCATCGGGCTGCGGTACTCGTTCACGTCGCCCGTGTAGCGAGGCTTCCGAGGCGAGCCGTCGCCGCGCGCCAGGCCGCGATGTCCCCCGGTCCCCCGGGGCGGCCCAGGGCGCTGGCGCTCCGCTGCGCGGGGCGACGACCCGCCCTCGCGCTCCCCTCGATTGTCCTTGCGCGCACGGCGGCAGGTCTTGCACCGCTTCGGCGGGGCCGCGAGCTTCCGTTCGGCGTAGACGGCAGCTTCGGCAGCCGAGAATAGGAACGACGTGCCGCAGCTCGCGCAGACAATGTGCTCGTCTCGATGCTGTTCCATGATTCCTCTTTCATCAGGCCGACGGGCCTCGCAGGCTCACGGGCTCGGGTGACTCGGGCAACATGGGTGACTCGGGTGACTGGAGCGCCCGGGAGCTGCCCCGCTGCGCTGGAGAAGCGCGATTTACGCGGGGTTTTACGTGATATCGGTGGGATCGCCCTCTTGATGGGGCACGGGAGTGCCTACGGTGACATGCTTGTCAGGGCGGTCAAGCGTGCCGCCTCCACGCAACGCCCGGATCGATCACGCGGCGGGGAGCTTTGATTTCGAAGCTCCTCACGATACCATCCGCGCGACTTTCACGCGGAGGGCAGCTCCTTCCGTGACGGACCACGAGCAGCATCCGCCCACGCCGCGCATCGCAACCAGTCGAAGCAATGAGCCATCCCTCCCTGCACCTCACCGCTCGTGACTTCGACGCGTACGCCGCCGAAAAAGCGACCTCGAAGGCCTACTCACGCCCCCGCCTCGAGGTGAAGCAGCGCGCGCTCGCCTGGGCGCGCGGCGTCGTCGCCCGGCTCGCCGACCTCGGCATCTCGGTCGATGTCCATGGCTCGGACGAGCACCCCTCGATCCGCAACAAGCACCGGGCCGACTGCCAGTGGGTCTTCTTCTGGCGCGATCAGGCGGCGCGCGACGAGCTCGATCGCCTGCTCGACCGCGGCCGCTCGATCTCCGACGCGATCGACGATCCGAGCCCCTTCACCCGGCACGCGTTCCTCGCGCTGCGCCTCTCGGAGAGCGAGGTGCAGGTGTGCTTCGCGGTCCATCCGGACGCGAAGGTGGACGTCGACAACCTCCGGGCTCGCCTCTCGGCGACCGAGGAGGCGACGGGCGCGCCGGCCTCACCGCTCTCCGCCGAGCTCACGAGCGCGCTCCACGCGCTCCCGGAGCAGTTCTCGTTCGGCGCCGCCGGCGGCGATCGCGTGGCCTGCAGCGCGGCCACGCCGGACGCGATCGCCGAGATGCTCCGCCGCGCCGCCGACGGCCAGGTCCCGCTCTGGATCGGCTGGGCGGTCCCGCGCGAGACGGTGATCGAGCACGCTGACATCCTCGATGAGCAGCTCGAGGACGCGCTCGTCGCGCTCGCCCCGATCTACCGGCTCGTCGCGTGGTCCCGCGAGAACGACCGCATCGCGCTCGACCGCAAGCTCGAGGGCATCGAGCAGGAGCGGGCGCGCGCCCACGCCGAGATCGAGGCCGAGAACGAGCGGTGGCGCTCCGAGCAAGCCCGAGCGCGAGAGCGTTCGATGGAGCAGGCGCGAGCGCGCGGCGACGAGCGCGTCGAGGCCGCCCTGCCCGCCCGCCGACCGACCCTGGCGACGCTGTTCAAGCCGCCGACCAGCGCCGGCGCCGGCGCCGGCCGCGGAGGTGAGCCGCGGCCAGCGCTGAAGCGCGTCGGAGAGGGCAGCGCCCCGGCCCGGCGAGCGCCGCACGGCGAAGCGGAACAGCAAGCGAAGGCCGAGGCTCCCCAGAAGGCCTCCGCCGATCACGCGCCGCGGGCGCAGCGCGGTCCGACCGGCGATCCGGAACCTGCAGCGAAGATCACGCCGGAGCCCGCGAAGGGCGGCGTGCTGGAGAAGGGCAGCCGGGTCCGCGTGCTGCGAGGCCCCTTTGGTGACAAGATCGGCGTGGTGAGCGAGCTCGACGGTCGCGGAGGCGCGCGCGTCCTGCTCGGTCTGCTCTCGACGAGGCTCGAGCTCGACGATCTCGAGCTCGTGATCGATGGACGAGATCGCCCCGCGCTCTCGACATCGCACCGCAAGCCGCTCGCTCCGACGCCGCGCAAGGCGCGCTGAGCGTCGCCGCGCGCCCCCCCACGCAATGGTCAAGCGCGATCCCTCCACCTACCCTGTCGGTCTCGGCGGACAGTTCCGTCACAAACTTCCGCTCTACCTTGCGGGCGCAGCGCTGCTCGCTGCGCAGCAGTTCCTCATGGCCAGGCGAGACTTCCTGGTCAAGGACGCCGTCGACGCCGCCGTGAAGGCGCAGTCGAGCGAGGCCGCGCACGCGGCGCTCGTCATGCTCGCGGTCAGCGTGGGCGCCGCGATCATGCGCGTGTTCTCGCGGGTCACCATCTTCACGGCGGGCCGCAACGTCGAGTACGAGCTCCGGGCGATCCTGCTCGCGCGCCTGCACAAGCTCGGGCCGGCCTTCTTCCGCAAGATGCCGACCGGCGACATCATGAGCCGGGCGACGAACGATCTGACGCAGGTGCGCCTCCTCCTCGGCTTCGGCCTGCTGAACGTCGTCGGCTCGATCTTCGCGTTCACGAGCGCCCTGTACGTGATGCTCCACATCTCGAAGAGGCTCACGCTCGCGGCGATCCTGACGATGCCCGCGCTGATGCTCGTCACCCGGTCGTTCTCGACCAAGCTCTTCGTCCGCACCCGCGACAACCAGGAGGCGATCGGCGCCATGAGCGACCGGGTCCTCGCGAGCCTCGCGGGGGTCAGGGTCGTGCGTTCGTTCGCGCTCGAGGCGTCCGAGATGGCCGCGTTCACGAACACGAACCAGGGGTACCTCGAGAAGAGCCTCGCGCTCGCCAGGCTGCGCGGATCCATGGGTCCGCTCATGGGGGCCATCAGCTCGATCGGCGTGCTCATCGTCTTCTGGTACGGCGGGCAGCTCGTGCTGGAGCAGAAGATGACGAGGGGAGACTTCGTCTCCTTCTGGCTAGCGCTCCTGCGGCTCACCTGGCCGATGCTCGCCCTCGGCTTCGTCGCCGCGATCGTCCAGCGCGGCCGCGCCGGCTACGCGCGGCTCAAGACCATCTTCGAGGCCATCCCCGAGGTCGTGAGCGGCCCGCTGCCCTCCCCCGAGGTCGTCCGTGGCGCGATCTCCGTCAAGGAGCTGACGTTCTCCCACGGCGCGAGGAAGGTGGTCGACGGCGTGAGCTTCGAGGTCGAAGCGGGCGGCTCGCTCGCCATCGTCGGGCGCACCGGCTCGGGGAAGAGCACCATCGCCACGCTGCTCGCCAGGCTCATGCCGACGCCGCGCGGCGCCGTGTTCCTGGACGGCGTCGACATCTGCGATCTGCCCCTCGACACCGTGCGCGCGAGCATCGGCTACGCGCAGCAGGACGCGTTCCTCTTCTCGACGACCGTGGCCCGCAACATCGGCTACTCGCTCGACGACCCGGACTCGCCCGCGTCGCTCGAGACGATCCGCGCCGCCGCCGCCGAGGCCGAGGTGCTGAACGAGGTGCTCTCGCTGCCCGACGGCTTCGACACCGTGGTCGGGGAGCGCGGCGTGCAGCTGTCCGGCGGTCAGCGCCAGCGCGTCGCGCTCGCGCGCGCGCTCGTGCGCGAGCCGAACGTCCTCGTCCTCGACGATCCGCTCTCCGCCGTCGACGCGAAGACCGAGCAGGCCATCCTCGCGGCGATCGAGCGGCAAGCCGCGCGACGGACCGTCATCCTGATCACCCACAGGGTAGCGGCCGCGCGGAGGTGTGACGCGATCGTCGTGCTGGAGCAGGGCCGGGTCGTCGAGCGCGGCACGCACGACGAGCTCGTCCGCGCGGGCGGTATCTACGCGTCGTTCGCCGAGGAGCAGCAGCTCGAAGAGGATCTCGCGACCTTCGAGGCGTCGCCGTCCTCGCAACCGGTGGGGCTCTCGTGACGCAACCGGCTCCCGGAGACAGCGCGGCGATGAGGTCGAAATCGGGCGGCGCCTCGGCCGCGGGCGAGGCGGGCGTGGGCCGGCGGCGGCCGGCGCAGGCGGCGGCCAAGGGCCGCGGGGCGACGAAGGCGAGCCGCACCGAGGACGTGCTGAGCCGCTTCCACGAGGAGACTCGGCTCGGCGAGGCGTACGACGCGCGCATGCTGCTGAGGCTGTGGCCGTTCGTGCGCCCGCAGGGCAAGCACCTCGCGGTGTCGCTGGCGCTGCTCGTGGTCACCGCGCTGCTGGCGCTGCTGCGCCCGCTCATCATGCGCGACGCGCTCGACGCCTTCGACAAGCCCGGCGGGCTCGATCACCTCACGCGCAGCGGCTTCTTGCTCACGGGCATCATGCTGCTGGAGCAGTCGCTCGCCTTCCCGCAGCTCTACCTGATGCAGCTCGCCGGCGCGCGCGCGATGGCCGACCTGCGCGCGCGCGTCTTCGGCTTCTTGCACACCCGCCGCCTCGGGTTCTTCGATCGCACGCCGGTCGGCCGGCTCGTCACGCGGGTGACGAACGACGTCGACGCCATCGGCGAGATGTTCGCGTCGGGCGCGCTCAACGCGTTCGGCGATCTCCTCCGGCTCGCCGTCATCGTCGCGGTGATGGTGTCGCTCGACTGGCGCATGTCGTTGCTCGCCTTCGCGGCGGTCCCCCCCGTCGCCCTCGGCGTCAACTGGACGCGGCGGCGGATGCGCGACGCCTTCCGGGAGGTGCGGTCGAAGACGGCCAGGATGAACGCGTACCTCAACGAGCAGGTGTCCGGCATGGCCGTCGTGCAGGCCTACGCGAGGGAGGAGCGCTCGGCCGAGGAGTTCGACGAGATCAACGCCGCGTACCGCAACGCGAACAACCGATCCATCGTGCTCGACGCGACGCTCGACGCCGCCATCGAGATGGTCTCGAGCGTCTGCATCGCCGCGGTGCTCTGGTACGCCGGCGTGAACAGCCTGAAGGACGAGATCTCGTTCGGGACCTTGTTCGCCTTCGTCGCCTACATCGACATGTTCTTCGTCCCGATCCGCGATCTCTCGGCTCGGTACACGCTGCTGCAGTCCGCGATGGCCGGCGCGGAGCGCGTCTTCGAGCTGCTCGACAACAAGGACGAGGACGCGACGTCGGCGACGAGCGGCGGCGACGCGGCGAGGGCCGGGGACGACGGCGTCGCGTTCGAGCTCGACAACGTCGGCTTCGGCTACAAGCCGGGCGTGCCTGTGCTGCGGCACGTCTCGATCGCGGCGAGGCGCGGCGAGAAGGTCGCGCTGGTCGGCGCGACCGGCGCCGGCAAGAGCACCGTGGCGTCGCTGCTGCTGCGCCTCTACGACGTCGACGAGGGCGTCGTGCGGGTCTTCGGCCGCGACGTCAGCGCGTACCCTCGCGACGAGCTGCGCCGCCAGTTCGCCGTCGTCCCCCAGGACGTGTTCCTGTTCCCGGGCACGGTGCTCACCAACATCGCGGCAGGCGACGCGATCCCGGATCGGGCCAAGGTGGTGAACGCGCTGAACCGCATCGGAGCGCTCGATCTCTTCGAGCGGCGCGAGGGCGGGCTCGACGCCCCCGTGCTCGAGCGCGGCGGCAATTTCAGCGCTGGCGAGCGCCAGCTGATCGCCTTCGCCCGTGCGCTCTACCGCGATCCGCCGACCCTCATCCTGGACGAGGCCACGGCCAACGTCGACAGCGACACCGAGGCGCGCCTCCAGCGCGCCCTCGAGGGGGCCATGCAGGGGCGCACCGCGTTGATCATCGCGCACCGCCTCTCGACGATCCGCGCCGTCGATCGCATCGTCGTCTTCCACAAGGGCTGCGTCGTCGAGCAGGGCACGCACGAGGACCTGCTCGCTGCAGGCGGCGTCTACAGCAAGCTGTACCGGCTGCAGTTCGCCCGGCAGGCCGCGGCGCACGCGTAGGATCCCAGGCCGCTCGAGGCGCCGGGACGCCGACGCGCACGTGGCGGCGAAGCCTGACGGGCAGGCCGAGCGCTTCGCGCCGCGCCCGCCCACGATCCGACAGGCGGGCTCGCGCGGCCCCTAGGGTTCCGCGCTCTCTCCGGCAGGATCGGCGTCGGCGCCGTAGCACCTGCCAGCGGCGGCTCCGGTCGCATCGCCGTCGGCGCCGGCCGCGCCGCCGGCGGATGCCGTCGCACCCTCGTCGGCGCCGATCGCGCCTCCGGCGACCACCCGCAGCCAGTACTCGGAGCAGCTGCCGTTGACGATGATCAGGTGCTGGTCGTCCACGCAGGGCACCTCGGCCTGGTTGCCAGCCGCCTGCGCCAGCGTCCCGCCGCTCTTCGTGCCGTCGCGCTCGAACGACAGGTACACCTGCCACCACCGCGGGCGCGCGCCGAGGTGATGCTTGAGCGCGTACCGCATACCGCCCGGGAAATAGAGGAGCTCGCCGTCCGGCGCCGAAGTCTCGTAGATGCCTCCCTCTGGCATCGCCTCGACGAACTCGATCGGCGGGTTCGCCTCCTCGGATCGGTCGCACCTGTTCGGCGAGCACCCCGCCGCGAGCGCGACCGACGCGCCCGCCACCCAGGCGGCGGCCCATCTCAAGCGCTGCGCGGCGTTCCCGCCTGCGCTCCTGCTGCTCATGGCTCAGCCGAGCCAGCGCGCGGCGTCGAGCGCGTGGTAGGTGAGGATGAAGTCCGCCCCGGCGCGCCGGATCGACGTCAGCAGCTCGAGCACCGCGCGCTTCTCGTCGATCATGCCGCGCTCCGCGGCCGCCTTGATCATCGCGTACTCGCCGCTGACGTTGTAGGCGCCGAGCGGCAGCGTCGTCACCTCGCGCACGCGGGCGATGACGTCGAGGTACGCGAGCGCGGGCTTGACCATGAGCATGTCGGCCCCCTCTTCCTCGTCGAGCGCCGCCTCGCGCAGGCCTTCGCGGGCGTTCCCGGGGTCCATCTGGTAGCCCGCTCGGTCGCCGAACTTGGGCGCGCAGTCGGCCGCCTCGCGGAACGGCCCGTAAAAGCCGGACGCATACTTCACGGCGTAGGAGAGGATCGCCGTCCCCGTGAGCGACTCGGCGTCGAGGGCGCTCCGGATCGCGGCGACCCGGCCGTCCATCATGTCGCTCGGCGCGACCACGTCGGCCCCCGCCTTGGCGTGGACCACCGCCGCCCGCGCGAGCACCTCCAGCGTCGCGTCGTTGTCGACGTCCACCGCTCCCGACGCGTCCTGCCGGAGCAGGCCGCAGTGCCCGTGATCGGTGTACTCGTCCACGCACACGTCGGTGATCACGAGGAGCTCCGGCACGGCCTCCTTCATCGCCTTTACGGCGCGCGGCACGGGCCCGTCGGGGTCGTAAGCGCTCGTGCCCGACGCATCCTTGGTGCGCGGGAGCCCGAACAAGATCGTCCCGCCGATGCCGAGCTCCTTGCAGAGCCGCGCCTGCGCTGCAGCCGCGCTCACGGGAAGCTGCGAGACGCCCGGCATCGTCCCGACAGGTCGAGGCGCGTCGAGCGCCTCGTTGAAGAAGAGGGGGAGGATGAAATCTCCCGGATGGAGGGTTGTCTCCCGCACCAGGGCGCGGAGGGCGGGCGAGCGACGGAGCCGGCGCGGTCTCTTCGTGGGGAACACGGCGGCGGAGCATAGCAGCCCTTCGTCCGCGTGAGCCGCTCCGGTCCAGAGGCGCGCGCGATCCGTGGATCGCCTGGGCGCTGCGAATCGGTTAGTGTTCGCCCGAAACCGCCAGCATGAGAACGGCCCTCCACTTCCCGTCTCCCGGCCGCGCTCGCCCCGCCGCGCGGAGCTCGCGCCGGACGCGGTCCGCGCGCGCAGCCATCGCTCAGCGGGGGGCCGCTCCAGAGCGCGCCGCCGGGCGCGCCGTCGAGCCAGGACGCGACGTCATCGGCTGGGGCGTCTTCTGGGACGACAGCGGGAGCGTGTCGTCGTCGTCCGCTGCCGAGCCCTCGTCCGGTTGGTCCGCGGGTGTCGCCGCGGCGGCGACCGTGACCGTTGCAATGTCGGACAGCGGGCACCACACGGTCCATGCCTCATTGCGGACAAAGCTATCGAGGGGGACGATTCCGCTCTCGATGCCGCGCGCGAGCTGGTCGAGCTTGACCGGCCCGACCGAGCGCTCCCCGTTGGTGACGTACCATCGGTCCGGAAAGCCGCGCTCCGAGCTCAGCAGCTCCTCGACCAGTTTCACAGATCTCATTGAATGGACTCCAGAAACCGCCGGACGTTGAGTCGACCGGATGCGATTCTAATCGCATAACGCACCGGGTCAACATCACTGCAGAATCGCTATGACAATCAACGTCTGCCATGCATGAACGAGAGAATGACGGGAGTTTGACGGTGTTTCCGAGGCGTAACGATCCCTCCGAGGAGGGTCCCGGCACGGCGGCAGCGGGGGCAATGAACGACGGCGCGCCGGGCGCGGCCAGGCCAGGCGTCGTGTACCTGGTCGGCGCCGGCCCCGGAGATCCGGGGCTCCTCACGCTGCGCGGCGCAGAGCTGCTCGCCACGGCCGAGGTCGTGCTGCACGACGAGCTCGTCCATCCCGCGCTGCTCGACCGCGTGCGGGAGGGCGCCGACGTGCGCTCGGTCGGCAAGCGCGGCGGCGATCGGGTCGTGAAGGACGCGAAGCAGGCGGAGATCGACGCGGAGCTCGTCGCGCTCGGCCTCGCGGGCCGCAGCGTCGTTCGATTGAAGGGGGGAGATCCGTTCCTCTTCGGGCGCGGCTCGGAGGAGGCGGAGGCGCTCGCGCGGGCCGGGGTGCCGTTCGAGGTGGTGCCGGGCGTCTGCTCTCCGCTCGGCGCGACGGCCTACGCCGGCATCTCGCTGACGCACCGGCACATCGCCTCCAGCGTGATGATCGTCAGCGGCGTCACCCGCGCGGGCAAATCCTTCGATTGGAGCGAGCTCGCCTCGGTCCGCGGGACCATCTGCGTCCTGATGGGCATGCAGGCCGTCGACGCGGTGGTCGCGGGGCTGACGGGGCCGGGGCAGCGCGATCCGGCGACGCCGGCGGCGGCGATCCAGTGGGGCACGCGGGCCGACCAGCGCGTCGTCTCGAGCCGCCTCGACGAGCTGCCCCGCCGCGTCAGGGAGGAGGGGCTCCAGAGCCCTGCGGTCATCGTCGTCGGCGCTGTCACGGGCCTGCGCGGCGCGCTGCGCTGGTTCGATCGGAAGCCGCTGTTCGGCAAGCGGGTGCTCGTGACCCGGCCGCGCCACCAGGCGCGCTCGACGTCGAGGCTCGTGCGCCTCCGCGGCGGCGAGGCGGTGGAGCTCGCGACGATCGAGATCCACCCGCCCCCCGACCCGGCGCGCGTCACGGAGGCCGTCCGCGGGCTCTCGGGCTACCACGCCGTCGTCTTCACGAGCGAGAACGGGGTGGCCTGCTTCTTCAAGGAGATGGAGCGGCTCGGCCTGGACGCGCGCGCCTTCGGCCCGGCGCGCCTCGCCGCGATCGGCGTCGGGACCGCTGCCGCGCTCGCCGCGCGCGGCGTCCGCGCCGACATCGTCCCGCGGGAGTTCCGCGGCGAGGAGCTCGCGGAGGCCATCCTCGCCGACCCCGTGCTCGCCGAGCGCAGGGCGGCG
This sequence comes from Sorangium sp. So ce375, assembly GCF_051473855.1. Classification (NCBI taxonomy): domain Bacteria; kingdom Pseudomonadati; phylum Myxococcota; order Polyangiales; family Polyangiaceae; genus Sorangium; species Sorangium sp. So ce375. Next base: position 22,064 of record NZ_CP150335.1, on the reverse strand, counting down.
CCCCCTCCGGTCCGCGTCCTCCTCCCGCGCGCGCTGGTCGCCCGCGAGGTGCTCCCCGAGCGCCTCCGCGCCGCCGGCTGCGAGGTCGACGTCGTGCCTGTCTACGAGACCCGCCCCGCGTCCTCCGGTCACCGCGAAGAGCTGCTCCGGGCGCTCTCGGCGGGCGAGATCGACGTCGTGCTGCTCACCTCGAGCAGCACCGTCGACAGCCTCTGCGATCTCCTCGGCGAGGGCGCCGCAGCGCGCCTCGACCGCGTGCTCCTCGCGAGCATCGGGCCGATCACGACCGCGACCGCCGAGAGGCGGGGCCTCCGGGTCGGCGTGACCGCAGAGGTGAGCACCACAGCAGGTCTCCTGGACGCGCTGGATCGACATTTCACTGCATTGCAAGCCGCCCCTGGGAGCGCCGGGGGCGGGTGAGCGGGTCGCACGATGTGCGGCCGGCACAGCGGCGCAAAAGTAGAGAGCGTCGCAGCGGACCTGGGGGGGAAGGTCTCCGCCGCAACGCTCGATTCCACGTGAGAGCAGGACGCGTGCCTGCGACTCCTGCAAGCGATTCAGGTACTTAGGACGTCCAAGCTGGAGCCGCATTGCGCTGCTGAGCCACCGCGGCGACAGAGATGCAAGGGGGCTCCTGATACGGCATGTTCGCTGAGCGACGACAGCGGCATTCCCCGGGCCGGAGCAGGCGTACAGCGTCACAGCCGGACAGCGCTGGTGAGACGAGGGTCCTCAGGCGCTGTGGGCTTACTCGAACGTCGCTCGCACCACGAGGAACTTGTTGTTGAGCTCGGTGGAAGTGAGCTTCTCGAAGATGCGAGGGCCGCCGAGCTCGTTCGACAAGGAGGTGGTGCGCCCGTGCTCGGTGACGAAGTAGAAGGTCTTCACGCCCTTCTTCTTCTGCTCATTGATGTAGTCCTGGAACTTCTTTCCTGTCGACACGAAGGCCGCCATCTGGTTGCCGGCATAGAAGTTCTCGCCCTTCCAGTTCATCTGGTAAGCGACGAGCGGCCCCGGGATCTCGCGGTTCGCGCGCACATAGGCGAGCAACGTCTCGCGTTGCCCCCAGTGCGGCGACGTCCGCACGAAGTACACGTCGATCCCCCACGCCGTGAACACGACGGCGAGCGACAGGAGCGCGTAGACGACGAGGCGGCGCCAGCGCGCGACCATCAGCAGGAAGCACAGGGCGGCCGCGGCGGCGGTGAACGCCCACAAGGCCGCGGAGAAATCGAGCGACTGCGGCCAGGAGCGTTTGTAATTGTACGTGAACAGGTGCAGCAGCCTGGCCTGGCTCGGCTGGCCCTCGCGAGCCATCGCGAGATCGCGCCCGACGAAGAGCACGAGGAGCGCAGCGCCGATCCCGATGGCGCCGAGCATCGCGCGCTCGTAGCTGATCACCGCGATGGAGCGCGCCGACAGCGCCGTCGAGGAGGCGCCGCCCGAGCGGCGCGCGAGCCCCGCCGCGCCTCCGAGGCGCAGCATGTCGTCGAGCAGGATCCCCGTGAGCATCGCCGCCGGCGGGACGGCCGGCAGGATGTAGTGATGGAACTTCGTCAGCATCAGGGAGAACAGCGCGAAGCCGAAGAGGAACCACATCGCCAGGAACACCGAGGCGTCGCCCTGACGGGCTTCGGCCGAGCCGGGCTCCCCGGGCGCCGCGCCCTCGCGCCGCCGGAGCCACCACACGAGCGACGCGGGCACGAGCCCCGTCCACGGGAACATCGCGTAGCCGAGCTGCCACACGTAATAGCGGAAGCTCACGTCGTCGCCCTCGTTCGTGTCGTGGACGTGGGTGAAGGCGCGCTTGAACATGTCGTGGAACAGCAGCCTGTCGGTGAACGGCTGGCCGTGACGCGCGTACATCGCGACGAACCAGGGCAACGCGACGCACGCGAGCACGAGCAGCCCGACGGGGATCTCCATCTTGAGCAGGTCGCGGTACCGGCGGGAGACGGCGACGTAGCCGAGCGCGCAGAGCACCGGGAGCCCGAAGCCCGCCGGCCCCTTGGCCATCGTGGACAGGGCAGCGAAGAACCACGCCGAGAGGAAGAGGAGCCGCTGGACGCGCCGCTCGCCCCAGCTGGCGTACAGGACGATCCCGAGCGTCTGCGCCCAGACGAGCGCCTGGAGCACAGGCTGAAGGCCGGGGAGCACGGGCAGCACCGACCGGCAGGCCTCGTTGCCAGGGAGACCGCAGTTGCCCGGCGAGCCCGAGCTGAAGACGTCGCCGTGCAGGTGCAGGCCGTAGGGCGTCAGGCGGAGCTCGACGTGACGCGAGAGCAGGTAGAGGATCTGCGGAAGCGCGCAGGCGATGATCGCCCCGAGCACGAGGTGATAAACCGAGAGGCCCACCCTGAGCGGGCCGAGCTGCACCTCGTAGACGCGCGCCTCCTCCGCGTCGTCGGTGTGGATGCCGAGCAAGAGGAGCGCCATCGCCGCGGCCATCGTCGCGACGAAGGGCATGTCGGTCATGGTCTGGTGGGAGACCAAGAACCACTGCGGCATCGTGGCGAGGACGAGCCCCGCGAGCAGCCCCGCGCGGCGGCTGAAGATGCGCGAGACGGCCTTGTAGAGCAGGTAGACGGCGATGAGCGTCAACGCGAAGATGGGGAGCCTGACCGCCCACTCGGGCCACGGGGTGCTCCCCTCGGCCGCCGCCGACAGCATCTCGCCCGACCGGTAGCGGACGCCGAACGCGGCCATCGCGAGCGCCTGCATCCAGAAGTCGAGCACCGGCTTCGACCAGAACCAGCCGTCCTGCGCCCACCAGAGGGAGATCCAGTCGTTCCTGGCCAGGATCTCGCGCGCGACCTCGCCGTAGTGCGTCTCCCAGGGATCGGTGAGCGAGTGGCTCCCGAGCATGGGCAGGTAGAGCAACGTGACGAGGGTGACGAGCCAGAAGCCGTGCCGCCGGCCGAGGGGGCGCGGAGCTCCCGCCTCGTCGACGCGGTAGGGACCGAGGCGCTCGCCGACCCGGAACGCGCCGACCACCGCCGTGAGAAACGCGGCAGGGACGGCGATGGCGGGGACCGCCAGCGAGAGCAGCGCCGGCGCGCCGTGCGACGAGAGAGCGCTCGGCGAGAGGGACCCCGCGACGCTCAGCGAGATGAGGATGAAGAGCGCGACGAGCCCACCCCCGAGCAGCGCGAGCGGGCCGAGGAGATCGCGGATCCCGACGCGCGCGGCGACGCGCTCGGGGGGGTCGTCGAACGTGCCGAGCAGGTCGAGCAGGCCGATCGCCGCGACGGCGACGCCGAGCGCGCCGAGCGGGACACCCCAGCGAAATTGAGGCGCGAGCGCCATCACGACGAACGCGAGGAGGGCGCCCGCGGCGGACACGGCGGCGCCACGCCAGCGGAGCGGGTTGCCCTGCAGCACGAGGCGTACTTCCTCGGCGTCGGACGCGGCCCCGTCCATACCGGCCAGGCCGTCGCTCTCCGCGGCCCCGCTGTCAGGGACGGGCGCGCGCGTCTCCGCAGCGCTGGGGCTCTCCTGCTCGCCCGCGGCCGTCTCGTCGCGGGAGTCCACGGGCGCACCGCTGCGTTTGTCGTGTGTGTCGTTCATGGCTGCGCCGACCGCCGAACGAGGCGCGGCCCTGGCGTAGCAACTCCAGGTCGCCGGGCAAAGCAGCGGTCGCATGCGCCCGCGCGGCGATCCCGATCGGGCGCTCCGAGAAGGACGCCACGGCGCGCGGAGCGCCCTTCCCCAGCTGGGCCGGTGGACCTCACGCGCGCATGAAGGCGTGCCGCCCCGGCCGCGTACCTCGCCGGCACGACAGGGACCGGGGCGGGTCGACAGCCACGGTCTGACAGCGGCCGTGGTGCGCGCCTACTTCGTCAGACGCGCGATCTCTTCCTTGATGATCGTCTCGGCGAGGACCGGCACGACCTCCCACACGACACGCTCCACGACGTCGCGGGACAGCGCCATCACGGCCTCCACCTGCTCGGAGGTGAGGCCGAGGCCCTCGAGCTTGCTCGCCATCTGGCCGTTGACTTGCGCCGAGGCGGTGGCGGCGACGGCGGCAGGACCGGACGCGGTCTTCGGCACGCCGGACACCGGCGTCGGCGAGAACGCCATCGTCGTCGTGACCGGCACGTTCGCCACGCCGGCCGGCGCCGTCTTGACCGACGCCTGCGCCGGCGCTGCGCTCGTGGCCGGCGCGTTGGGCGTGTAGATGAGGGTCTTCGCGCGCTGGAGCGGGCTCGCGGCGGCAGCAGGCTGCGCCGCGGCGGCAGGTTGCGCGGCCGCAGCGGGCTGCGCCGCGGCGGGCTGCGCCGCAGGAGAGCGCGCGGGCGCAGGCGCCGCGGCTGCAGGGGCCGCTGCTGCGGCGGCAGGCTTCGCTTCGCCGCGCGACGCGAGCAGCTTCTTGACCTTGTCGATCATCTGCTGCGTGTCGAACGGCTTGTCCATATGGTCGTCCGCTTGCGCGCCCGACCCCTTCGCGGGGTCGAACGGGTTCTGCTTGGACGACAGGATCAGGACAGGCGTCGCCGGTGAGGCCTGCTTGATCGCCTTGCACAGCTCGTAGCCGTTCTTCGGCTCGAGCGTGATGTCGGCGATCACCAGGTCGGGTTTATCGCTCTTGAGCTTCTGCAGCGCAGCGTCGGCGCTGCTCGCCGTCACGACGCGGAAATCCTGACCCGCAAAGGTGATTTCGAGCACTTTGCGCATGGTCACGCTGTCGTCTACGGCGAGAAGGGTGCTGGCCACGAACGGGTCTCCTCTCAGATGGCGAGAAAGCGATGACGGCTCTGGATATCTTCGGCTCCGGTCGCGCGATGTGTCAACATTCGCGGTGTATTTCGCGCCCGCGGGCCCCGCGGATGTGCGTTTTTCCGCGCCGGTAGAGCCCGGTCCCACGCTGGTGGGCGGAGCCGAGGCGCCCCGTGAGCTTTTACATGCGCCCGCTCCGACCCGCCACGCCGCCGACCCAGGAAGCCGCTGAACCTACCGGAACCCCTCCGACCGACCGGGTGCAAGCCCCGCGGGATGGCCGCTGGACGGTGCCGGCCGAGCTGGATCGGCGCCCGCTCGATGGGGCCGTCCGTGCGCTTGCGTCCGTCTCCTGGTCGGACGCGCGCCGGCTGATCGAGACCGGCAAGGTGCTGGTCGGGAGCGCGGTGGCGACGAGCGCCCGCCGGCGGGTGCTCAGCGGGGAGCAGATCGAGATCCGCCTGCACGCGCCGAGGCCCGAGACGGTGCGGCGACGCAAGCTCGAGGGCGAGCTCGTGGTCTACGCGGACGCGAGCGTCGTCGTGGTGAACAAACCGGCCGGGGTGAGCACCATCCCGTACGGCGACGAGGATCCGGCAGAGCAGGCCTCGACCCTCGACGCGCTGGTGCGGGAGGTGCTGGCCAGGCGCGACCGCCTGCGCGGGCGCGCGCCGCTCGGCGTGGTGCAGCGCCTCGACAAGGGGACGAGCGGCCTGCTGGTCTTCGCGCGGACGCTCGCCGCGAAGAAGCACCTCGCGCAGCAGCTCCGCGTCCGCGCGATGCACCGGCAGTACCTGGCGCTCGCGCACGGCGCCGTCCCGCGCGGCACCTACCGCAGCTACCTCGTCGAGGATCGGGGCGATGGACTGCGCGGCTCGGCGCGAGACGGGCGGCGCGAGGGGCAGCTCGCGGTGACGCACGTGGAGCCGATCGAGGTGCTCCGAGGAGCACAGGAGGGGGCCGGGGGCGTGACGCTCGTCGCGTGCCGGCTCGAGACGGGGCGCACGCACCAGATCCGCATCCACCTCGCGGAGGCCGGGCACCCGCTCGTCGGCGAGACGGTCTACGTGCGGGACTACCGCGGGGCGAGGATCCCGGCCGCGCGGCTGATGCTCCACGCGGCCGAGCTCGGCTTCAACCACCCCGCCGACGACCGGCCGATGCGGTTCCAGGTCCCGCCCCCCTCGGACTTCGACGACGTGCTCGAGCGGCTCCGCGAGCCGCAGCGGAAGGGCGCTATTTGACCTTGCCTCGGGCCTCGGTCATCGCGGCGGCGGTGGCGTCGACGAGCGGCATGACCTTCGCGTAGTCCATCCGCGTCGGGCCGAGCACGCCCACGGTCCCGGCGACGCGCCCGTTCTCCATGTAGGGCGCAGCGACGAGGCTGAGCTGGCCTCCGCCCAGATCGCCCGCCTCGCTGCCGACGAACACGGTGACCTCGCCCGCGCCCGCGGCGAGGGTGCGGTCGAGCAGATCGACGAGCTCCTCGCGCTCCTCGAGCGCCTTCATCAGCTTCTTGAGCCGGTCGACATCGGCGTACTCGGGCAGGTCGATCAGGCGGTTCTGCCCCTCGATGACGACCTCGCTCCGTCGGGCTACGCCCGCCGTCGCCTTGCTGCCGAGCTCGAAGGCGCGGCGCCTCAGCGCGTCGATCTGGAGGCGCTCGTCCGCGAGGCGGCGAGCGAAGAGGTCCCGGATCTCGCCCAGCGTGCGCCCCTCGATGACGTCGGCGAGCAGGTTGTGGATCCGGGTGAGCTCGGCCTCGTTGATCGCCTCGTCGGCCGAGATGAAGCGGTTCGCGACCGAGCCGTCGGTGAAGACGAGCACCGCGAGCAGCTGCCCCGGCTTGGTCGGGATGAAGCGCAGCTGGGCGAGGGCGCGGAGCTCCACCCGCGGCGCCGCGACGACCGCCGCGGCGCCGGACAGCTCCGAGAGGTAGCGCCCCGTCTCGCGGAGCGGATCGCTCGCCCCCGTGTAGATCTCGGTGAACCTGGCGCTGAGCTCGGCCTGCTGCTCAGGGGAGAGCGACCGGAGCTCGACGAGCGCGTCGATGAACAGCCGGAGCGCTCGATCGGTCGGGATCCGCCCTGCAGAGGTGTGCGGCTGGTGGAGGTACCCGGCCTCCTCGAGGTCGGCGAGCACGTTGCGGATCGAGGCAGCCGAGAGATCCAGCCCGTACTTCCGCGCGAGCGTCCTGCTGCCAACCGGGTCGCCCGTGGCGATGAACTCGGTGACCGCGGCGAAAAGGATCTTTCGAGATCGATTGGGAAGATCACCCATGTCAGCTGCATGCGGCGCAGGAGCGCACCGCCGTGGCTACCAGGACCAGGGATCGCCCGGACCGGGAAGCCATGCGGGCCGGGCCTTCGCTCCCGTACGTCAAGCTGCGCGTGCGGGCGCTCGACCCACGAATGCGCACGCGACCCATTTTGAGGCGATCGCGCGGCCCGGTCAAATGTCGCGGTAGGATTGGGCGGCCGCCGCCACGTGGACACGCCGCCACGCCGCCACGCCGTGGGGCCCCGCTCACCGGACGGCGGCCCGGTCGCCTACCCCGGGAGGGTCGGCTTGCTTTGCCTCGCACGAGGTCTGTCCCGCAACGATGCCGCCCGCACGCCTTGCACGCCATGCCGCCGCTGCCTGCGCGCTCGCCCTCGCGCTCGGCCCCCTCGCCGCCGCGCCGAGCGCGCAGGGCAAGCCGAAGGTCAGGTACCACCAGGACTGGGCGAAGCACCCGTCGGCGCGCTACGCGGCCATGAGCGCCGAGCAGTGCCGTGCGGCGCTCACGCAGCGGAAGATCGCGTTCGAGCCGGTGCGGCGCGCGCCCGGCGTGCTCGCTCCGGTGCGGCTGATGCAGGGGGTCGGCGGGGTCCTCTACCGGACGGCGCAGCCGGCGCACCGGCGCGCAGACAACCCGAACGACGTCTTCGACTGCCGCCTCGCGCTCGCGCTCTCCGACTTCAGCCGGATCCTGCGCGCGCACGACATCGACGAGGTGCTGATGTTCTCGGCCTGGCGGCCTCCGTCCAGGATGTGGCCCGAGGGCAGGCTCGGCACGAGGCACCCCGGCGGGCTCGCCATCGACGCCTACAGGCTCAACAAGGAGCGCGTCGGCGGCGGGTTCGCGGAGGAGTGGCTCGACGTGGAGCGCGACTTCGTCGGCAGGCGCGGCGCGCCGGTGTGCGGCGAGGGCGCCCGAGCAGCCGGCAAGCCACGCGGCGCCGGCAAGGGGGCGGGCAGCGGCCCTCCGGCGGACGCGGCAGCGCGAGAGCTGCGATCCATCGTGTGCGAGGCCGCGGATCAGCACATCTTCACGTCGATCCTCACGCCCAACTACGACCGGGCGCACAAAAATCACCTGCATCTCGAGGTGACCCCCGGCGTCCAATGGCATCTGGTGCGCTGATCCGGGAGGGGCCGTCCTCCAGCGCGCAAACCCGCTCTCGCCCCGAGGTCGACCCGCTATGTTAGCCCGCGTGCCCGCACGAAGACCCCCGCTCTCCCGCGCGTCCGCCGCGCTGGCGCTCGCCGCTGTCGCGCTGTCCTTCACGTTCGTCGGCTGCCCCTGCGTCAGCGGTCCGGTGAACGCGAGCCCTGGCCTCCGCTGGTTTCTGTTCTCGAATTTCGGCGCCAGCAAGATCTGCCCCGAGATGCTGAAGAGCGGGGTCTCGCTGCGCCTGCAGGATCGATCGGCGTCCATCGGCCGGTTCTTCCCGATGCAGTGCTCGTACGACGTCAACGACGCGGCGCAGACGATCACGGTTCACATCGCCGGCACGGGGTACGGCTACATGCAGCCGGCCAAGCGGGTGGGCTTCTCGCTCACGACGTCCGTCGAGTACCGACCCGACTTCCAGCTCGCGGACGATGACGTCTACGTGTGGGGACGGCTGAACCGGATCGTGCAAGGCCCGAGCTTCCAGCTGGGCTACGTCGAGAACCCCGTCATCGACGTGATGGCCAACGTCCCGCCGTTCGGAGGGCTCGCCAACCTGCTCGGCAACCAGATCGTCGCAGGCGAGATGACGCGCGGGTTCACCGTCCTCTACAACGAGGAGAGGGGGAAGGACTTCACGCTGGGGATCCTCATGCCGCCCCAGCGACCGCACCACCCGTTCGAGGTGGAGGACGAGGAGCGGTACACGTTCGCGAACGAGACCGTCGAGGTGTACGCGAACCAGCGCGACTACCTCGGGCCGTTCGAGATCGCCGACTCGGACCAGGCGCTCTATCTCAAGATCAGCGTGCAGGGCGCGCCCGTGGACGTCATGATCGTCGACAAGCCCACCGGCGACGCGTGGCGCGAGGCCTACCAGACCGGCAAGCCGCTCGGTCCCCCGCCAGGCCCGGTGCAGGCAGGCGGCCCTCTCCAGCCCGGGATCATCGAGACGCGCCGCTACGCGCTGCGCCCGGGCCTCTACTACGTCGTCATCGACAACACGGCCGCGGCCGGCCTTGTCGCGCCTCCCATCACGCTGCTCAGCCCCCTCGGAGGCTCGGCCGCTCAGGTCAGCTACATGGCGCAGGTCGGCGAGTAGCGCCGACGAGCCGGGTCACGATCGGCATCGGCGAGGTCGCGCCGAGCGGGCGCCTCCACCGGCCTTGACGCGGTTCGCCGCGAACGGGATAAACTTGCCATGGCCGTCATGGAGAGAGAGGGGAGCAGCGCCAGCCACGTGGACCAACTTGCCCTCGACCGGCTACGCGCTCGCCTCCAGGCCTACATGGTCAAGAAGGGGCTGCGCTCGACGGCGCAGCGCCGGCTGATCGTCGACACATTCTTCTCCGGCGCCCCGCACATGACCATCGAGGACCTGCTCGCGGAGGTGCGCGCGCACGACCGAGGCATCGGGTACGCGACCGTGTACCGCACGCTCAAGCTGCTCGCGGAGTGCGGGGTGGCCTCCGAGCGCCGGTTCGGGGACGGCCTTAGCCGCTACGAGCTCGCGGACGACGCCAGCACGCACCACGACCACCTGATCTGCGTCAACTGCGGGAAGATCATCGAGTTCGAAGAGCCGCGGATCGAGGCGCTCCAGGAAGAGATCGCCGCGAAGTACGGCTTCGATGTGACCTGGCACAAGCACGAGATGTACGGCGTCTGCGCGGACTGTCGCGACGCCAAGGACTCCACGCCCCCCGGCGTCTCGTAGCCCGGCGTCGGCGACCGCGCCCGCCGCTCAGCTCTTCGCGTCGAGCGCGCGGGCGTGGACGACGGCCATGACGCCGCCGAGCAGCGAGGCGATGGGCGCGTAGGCCGGCGGGAGCACGAACGCGGAGATCACCGCGGCGCCGACGAGCGCCGGGGCGACGCTCAGCGCGAGCCCGACGCGCGCCTCGAGGCGCGTGCGGTGCGCGAGCGCGAGGGAGAGCGCCGCGTCGCGGACGTCGTCCGACGCGAGGACCGTGGAGAAGTCGGCCGGCGCCGAGCCGGCGGCGCCGAGCGCCACGGAGACGTCCGCCGCGCCGAGCGCGGCGTCGTCGACGCCCGCGTGGCCGAGGACGGCGACGCTCGTGCCCGCGTCGATGAGACGACGCACCTCCGTGCCGCGATCAGCAGGCAGGATCTCGGGGCGGATGTGGTCGATGTCGAGCGAGCGGCCGATCGCCTCGCAGGTCTCGCGCGCGTCGCCCGACATCAAGACGGGCTCGATCTGCGCGTCGAGCAGGTGCTGGATGGCGGCCCTCGCTCCGGGGCGCAGCCCGTCCTGCAGGCCGATGATGCCGACGAGGCGGGCGCCGACCGCGACGAGGACCACCGTGCGGCCCAGCGCCTCGAGCTCGGCGACGCGGCTCTCGGCCGCGGCGATCGAGATCCGCTGCTCGAGCATGAGCGCGCGGTTCCCGACGCAGAGATCCTCGCCGGACGAGGTGACGGCCGTCACGCCGAGACCGGGGTGGAAGTTGGGGTTCCTGACGCCGTCAGGCCGCAAGCCGCGGGCGCGCGCGGCGCGGACGATCGCCGTCGCGACGGGGTGCTCCTCGGTGCGCTCCGCGCCGGCCGCGAGCGCGAGCACGTCGCTCGGCTTGAGCTTCTGCCCGGTCGCCTCCAGCTCCGCGAGCTCGGGCTCGCCGAGCAGCAGCGTGCCACGGGCGCAGAACACGACGACCGAGGTCTTCCCTGCGCGATCCCAGGCGTCGGCGCTCTTGTAGACGATGCCCCGGCGGAGCCCGAGCAGGATGCCGCGCGCGACGTGCACCGAGGCGATGGATGCCGTGATCGCCGTGGACAACCCGGCGAGCACGGCGGCGGCGGTCATCGCGATCTCGACGGGAGCCCGCCCGGCGACGAAGGCGGAGAGCGCGCCGATCGCCGCGGCGCCGATCGCCCAGCGCTCGGTCAGGGCGCGGGAGGCCCGCGCGATCGGCGCGAGGGCGTCCGCGCGCCGGCGGGCGTCGAGCAGGACGCGCGCGACCGCGCGATCGCCTCCGGAGAAGGTGCACGCGCCGACGAGGCGACCCCGGACCACGGTGGCCCCGGCGACGACCGGGTCGCCGTCGCGGCGGCGCGTCGGCGTGGTCGCGCCGATCCACGGGAGCACCTCGACGTCGCCGCCCGTGACGACGAGGTCGACGGGGACGACCTCCCCCGCGTCGACCTGGACGCTCTCGCCTGGTCGCAGATCGTAGAGCTCGTCCCCGGCGCCCTCGACGGCGCCGCCGTCGCTGCCGCGCTGCGGGGCGCGGTCGGCAGGCGCCGTGCCCTGCGCCCACGCGCCCGGCGGCCGGCGCGCCGGCGTCGAGAGCACGGATCCGATCCACGCCCGCTCCGCGAAGACGCGATGGCGGGCGCTCTCGATGAGCCACGCGCTGATCGCGCTGGCGGTGGCGATCACGCCGGCCAGCGACGCGGCCTCGGCCGCGAGGGCGCGGTCCTGACCGAAGAGGGCCCAGACGGCGGCCACGAGCCCGCCCAGGACGGGCGCGAGCATCGGCGCCGGGTGCGGATCGGTGGCGTCGCGCGCGGTCGTGGCGGCGCGGCCGAGGAGCATCCCGGCGCTCACCGTGGCGAGGACGATGCGCGCGCCGATGACGAGCTTCGCGTCCCCTGCGAGCGTGAGCGCGACGGCGAGCGTCCCCGCGATGATCGCGAGCACGAGCAGGAGCGCGCCGATGTCCCGCCCCTCGACGGCATCGTAGCGCTGCGGCTCCTCGCTCAGGATGGTGTTCCCGATGGGCTCGAGCAGCGCGCGATCGTCGTCGAGGACGGGCAGATCCGGGAGCTTCTCGTCGAGCGACACGGGCGGGAACGCGTCGACGATCGGGGCGTCGAGATCGGCGATGCGCGCCGCGCCGTCGTCGGCGCTCGTCCGCGCGGGCGCGGCGCGCGGCGTGGAGGCGTCGTGCCCGCCCGCGAAGGGCGGCGCCCCCGACGAGAGCCCGCGGGCCGGAGCGCCGGCGAAGGGCGACCCGGACGCTGCGGGGCCACCAGGCCGGACGTCGCCCGTCGCAGGCGGCGCCTCACCGAGGAAGGCGTGGCGGCACCGCGCGTTGCAGAAGTAATGGAAGCGCTGATCGAAGATCGCCACCTGTCCCGCGCGGAGCGGATCGATCAGCTTGCTGCAGCCCGAGCACGGGACGGGTGCGACGGCGGGACCGGCGGCGCGCGAGGCGACCACCTCAACCTGCAGCCGGCGTCTCGGCGAGCGCGGCCTCGACCTCGGCCAGCGCCTCGTCGATCTGCGCGTCGCTCACGATCAGCGGCGGCGTGAACCGGAGCACGCTGCTGCCCGCGATGGTGAGCAGCACGCCCCGGTCGCGCACCCGGCCGAGCGCCGCGCGCGGGTCCACGCTCGGCGCGAGGATGAGCCCGCGCAGCAGCCCGCGCCCGCGCTCGCCGACGCACACGCCCGGCAGCCGCGCGGCGATCGCGGCGAGGCCGCGGCTGAGCCGCTCGCCGCGCGTCTGGGCGGCCTCGCACAGCTTCTCTTCCTCGATGACCGCGAGCACCGTGCGCGCCGTTGCGGAGGCGAGCGCGTTGCCGCCGTAGGTCGAGCCGTGCGAGCCCGGGGGCAGCGCGCCGTTCAGCCGCTCCCGCAGCACCAGCGCGCCGACCGGGAACCCGCCGCCGAGCCCCTTGGCGAGCGCCGCGGCGTCTGCCTGGACGCCGTCGTAGTTCGCGCCGAGCCAGTGCCCCGTGCGCCCGATGCCGGTCTGCACCTCATCGATGAGCAGCAGCGCGCCGTGCTCGTCGGCGATGCGCCGCAGCTCGGCGAGGAACCCGGCGGGGGCCGGCAGCACGCCGCCCTCCCCTTGCACCGGCTCCACGAGGATCCCCGCGACGTCCGGGCCCATGGCGGCGCGCACCGCCGCCACGTCCCCGTAAGGCACGTGCGTGACACCATCGAGCGAAGGGCCGAAGCCCTCGCGGTACTTCGGCGTCCCGGTCAGGGCGACCGCGCCGAGGGTGCGGCCGTGGAACGCGTTGTCGAACGCGATGATCCGGTAGCGCCCCGTCTCGCCCCGGTTGAAGAAGTGGCGGCGCGCGAGCTTGAGCATCGCCTCGTTCGCCTCCGTGCCCGAGTTGCAGAAGAAGGCGCGGTCGAAGCCGGTCTTCGCGCAGAGCTCCTCGGCGAGGCGGAGGTTCTCGGCGTTGAAGAAATAGTTGGAGACGTGCATCAGGCGCCCCGCCTGCTCGGCGATCGTCGCCACGAGCCGCGGGTGAGCGTGCCCGAGCGAAGCCACGGCCACCCCGGCGCACATGTCAAGGTACCGGCGCCCCTCCGTGTCGAAGAGCTCGCAGCCCCTGCCGCGGTCGAGGACGAACGGCGGCTGGCGGTAATTGCCGAGGAGGTGCTTCTGGGCCGCGAGGAGCGGCGAGCTGGCGGGCGTCGAGGCGTTCGCCGGAGGGGGTTCGCCGGCGGGGCTAGTGGCGATGCTCATGGGGGGCGATCTAACGCCGGGCGGGGGGTCGGAGCAAACGGTCGATGCAGCGCCGGCGGCGGATCGTGGAGACCCGGGCGAACCGCGCCCCCGGAGCGCCCGCGCGCCGCCCCCCGCGGACGTCCTGGGCCGGCGCGGGCCGGCGCCGCGTCACGCGCCGGAGCGCTCGGACGCCGGCGCGCGCCGCCGGAGCGACCATGGGCCTGGCGATTGCCAGCGGATCGCGGCTGGTTATAGTGCCGCCGTCCTATGAGCGATTCGGAACAGAATGGGTCGAGCCAGAACACCGGGGAGACGGCGGAGGCGCAGGCGGAGCGCGCAGCGCCCGCGGAGCAGCAGCCCCCCACCCCCGAAGACAAGCTAGGCGAGGCGCAGGCCGAGGCCGCGCGGCTGCGCGAGCAGCTGCTGCGCACCGCCGCCGACTTCGACAACTTCCGTAAGCGCTCCCGGCGCGAGGTCGAAGAGGCGCAGCGCCGTGGCCGCGAGACGATCCTGAAGGATCTGCTCCCGGTCTTCGACAACCTCGAACGCGCCGCCAGCCACGCCGAGAGCGCGCCGGACGTGAAGTCGGTCGCCGAGGGCGTCCGCATCGTGACGAAGCAGTTCGTCGACACGCTGGATCGCATGGGCATCAAGCGCATCGCCGCGGTCGGCAAGCCCTTCGATCCCAGCGTGCACGAGGCCATCCAGCAGATCGACTCGACCGAGCACCCGGCCGGCGTCGTGATCGCGGAGGTCCAGCCCGGATACATGCTGGGCGATTACCTGATCCGCGCGGCCATGGTCGTCGTCTCGAAGGGCTCGCCCGTCGACCCCGCGCCCGCGGCGAACTGAGCCTCCGCGCGGCGTCGCGCCGGCTCCCCTGGCGCACACCACCGGCACGTCGCGCATCCTTGCGGTGATCGTGTCCGGGATCTGCCGTGCCCCGCCACCTCGCCGCACGATCTCCCCAAATATCGCGGGCGCCCAGGTCGTCTCCCCACCCGGCGAGCATCCAGGCCTGTAGTATCTTTCGCCGCATATGGGGAAGGTGATCGGCATCGATCTTGGGACGACGAACTCGTGCGTGGCTGTCGTCGAAGGGGCAGGCGTCGCCTCGGCGAACGATGTTCGGGTGATCCCGAACGCCGAGGGCGCCCGCACGACGCCCTCCGTCGTCGGCTTTCCCGCGAGCGGTGAGCGCCTGGTCGGACAGGTCGCGCGTCGCCAGGCGGTCACGAACCCGCAGAACACGATCTACGCGGTGAAGCGGCTGATGGGCCGCAAGTTCACCGCGCCCGAGGTCAGCAAGCAGATCAGCCTCGCCCCCTACAAGATCGTCGAGGCGCCGAACAGCGACGCCTGGGTCGAGGTCAAGGGGCGCAGCTACTCGCCTCCCGAGATCTCCGCGGTGATCCTGGGCCAGATGAAGCAGGTCGCCGAGCGGTTCCTCGGCGAGCCCGTGACGGAAGCGGTGGTCACCGTCCCCGCCTACTTCGACGACGCGCAGCGGCAGGCGACAAAGGACGCCGGGCGGATCGCCGGGCTGGAGGTGCGCCGGATCATCAACGAGCCGACCGCCGCGGCGCTCGCCTACGGCCTCGACAAGATGAAGGCCGAGACGATCGCGGTCTACGATCTCGGCGGAGGGACGTTCGACATCTCGATCCTCGAGATCGCGAGCGGGGTCTTCAGCGTCAAGGCGACCGGCGGCGACACGCACCTCGGCGGCGAGGACTTCGACCAGCGGATCATCGACCTCCTCGCCGACGAGTTCGAGGGCAAGCACCGGATCGATCTGCGCCGGGACCGCATGGCGCTGCAGCGGCTCAAGGAGGCGGCCGAGAAGGCGAAGCACGAGCTCTCGTCGTCGCTCGACACCGAGATCAACATCCCGTTCATCGCCGTCGGACCGGGCGGCGGGCCGCTCCACCTCGAGCGGACGATGCGGCGCAACGAGCTCGAGATGCTCTGCGACGGCCTCATCCGGAGGACCATCGACGTCTGTCGCGCGACGCTCGGGGACGCCAAGCTCCCCGTCTCCGCCGTCAACACGGTGGTCCTCGTCGGCGGCATGACCCGGATGCCCGCGGTGCAGGCGGCGGTGCGCGAGTTCTTCGGCCGGGAGCCGAACAAGGGCGTGAACCCCGACGAGGTCGTCGCGGTCGGGGCGGCGCTGCAGGGCGCCGCGCTCTCCGGACAGGTGGACGAGGTGCTGCTCCTCGACGTGACGCCGCTGTCGCTCGGCGTCGAGACCGGCGGCGGCGTGAGCTTCAAGCTCATCCCGCGGAACACGACCATCCCGACCGAGCGGAGCGAGATCTTCACGACGAGCGTCGACAACCAGGGCTTCGTCCCCGTGCACGTGCTCCAGGGCGAGCGCGAGATGGCCGCGGACTGCCGGAGCCTCGCCCGCTTCGAGCTCACCGGCATCCCTCCCGCCCCGCGCGGGCTTCCCAAGATCCAGGTCACCTTCCGCATCGACGAGAACGGCATCGTCCGCGTCGAGGCGCGGGATCTCGGGACGGGGCGGGTGCAGGAGATCCGGGTGACCCCGACGAGCGGCCTCACGCCGGACGAGGTCGAGAGGCTCGTCTCGGAGGGCGAGCGGTTCAAGGAGACCGACGCGCTCCGGCGCGATCTCGCCGAGCTCCGCAACCAGGCGGAGACCCTCGTCTACACGACCGAGCAAGCCCTCGAAGGCTACGGCGATCTGCTCGACGCCGAGCTCCTCGGCGAGGTCCACGCCGAGTGCGCGGCGCTGCGGAAGCTGCTCGACGGCGGCGGCGACCTCGACGCGCTCCGGGACGCGTACGCGCGCCTCGAGGGAGCGGCGTTCCGGATCGCGGAGTCGATGTATGGAGGGGACGATGACGCCGGCGCGAACAAGGCCGTCGAGACATGACGCGCGGCTAGGCGGCGCGGCCAGGGCGGCGACGCCGGCTCGCGCGCCGATCGCAGGCCGTCCCCTCAGGAGCGCCGAGCGCGCTCCAGGCGCAACGCTGCGTGGGGCGCGGGCGGGGCGATGCTGAACGAGACCTTCGGACGGTATCGCTTGCTCGAGCGCCTGGGCGAAGGCGGCATGGCCGAGGTCTTCAAGGCCAAGAGCTTCGGCGTCGAGGGGTTCGAGAAGGTCCTCGTCATCAAGCGCATCCTCCCCAAGCTGGCCGAGCAGGGGCGCTTCGTGGACATGTTCGTGCACGAGGCCAAGCTCGCCGTGCGCCTCTCGCACGCGAACATCGTGCAGGTGTTCGATCTCGGCCGCGTCGACCATCCGAACGGCGACCCGACCAGCTACTTCATCGCGATGGAGTACGTCCCCGGGCTCGACCTGGCGACGCTCCTCGCCCGCTGCCGCAGGGCGAAGAGGCCGATCCCCCTCGGCATGGCCGTCTTCATGACGGCCGAGATCGCGAAGGCGCTCGATCACGCGCACCGGCGGCGCGACGAGCAGTCGCGGCCCCTCGGCATCGTCCACCGCGACATCTCGCCGCAGAACATCCTGCTCTCCTGGGAGGGCGAGGTGAAGGTCACCGACTTCGGCATCGCGAAGGCGACGCAGTCGATGACCGACGAGGAGGTCGGCGAGAACCAGGCAGGGAGGATCCGGGGGAAGCTCGCCTACATGAGCCCCGAGCAGTCGCGCGCCGGCGCGATCGACGGCCGGAGCGATCTCTTCTCGCTCGGGACGGTGCTCTACGAGATGCTCGCCGGCTCGAACCCGTTCGCGGCGCCGACCGCGTTCGAGATCATGCGGCGGCTGCAGGCGAGCGAGTATCCGCCGCTCGCGCTCGTGCGCCCCGACGTGCCCCGATCGCTCGTCGACGTCGTGAGCACGATGCTCGCGAAGAACGCCGAGGATCGGTTCCCCGACGCCGGGCGGCTGCACGAGGCGCTCCTCGGCTTCTTCTACGCGACGGCCGAGCGGTTCGGGGCGAACGACCTCGCCGAGTTCCTGGAGCCGTTCCACGAGGAGAAGAGCGCCGAGCTCGACGGGAGCACCGCGCTCGCAGAGGAGCCGATCGGGGCCAACGAGCGCACGCCGGTCGAGGTGCCGCACACGACGAGCTCGCGCAGCCGCTCGGCGTCAGGGCTCCTCCAGCTGCTCGAGAAGGCCGACAGCAGCCCGGCCGCGCGCGGGCTCGGCGAGCGGCGCGAGGTCACGGCGCTCGTGCTCATCTTCACGGGATCCGAGGACGACACCGCGAGGCGCATCGCGCGGGCCCGCGACGTGCTCGCGCGCTACGGCGCGCTGCTGCTCGAGCAGGAGGCGTCGCAGCTCGTCGCCATCTTCGGGCTCGGCGACGCCGACGGCCGCGACACGGAGGCCGCGGTGCGCGCCGCGCTCGTGATCCTGCGCTCGCGCGGCGGGGGCGCCGCGGTCTCCGCCGGCATCCACCTCGCCCGCATCCTCGTCGACAGCGCCGGCGCCCCGATCCGCGACGAGCGGCTCGCCTCGCTCATCGCCTCCGCCCAGGCGCTCGCCCGCGCGACGGAGTCCCAGGTCGCCGTCTCGAACCTCACCGGGCGCGTCCTCCGCAACGCGTTCACGACCGAGGAGCTGCCCGGCGCGGGCCGGACAGCGCCCGAGGGGGGGCGCGTGGTCACCTCGGCGCAGCCCCCGGACGGCGCGTACGGCCGCTTCGTCGGCCGCCGCGACGAGCTCAAGCAGCTCGGCGACATCCTGGCCGCCGCGACGAGGAAGCGCGCGCAGATCGCCGTCATCCAGGGGGAGCGCGGCATCGGCAAGACGCGGCTGCTCGCCGAGATGGAGCGGCGGCTCTCCAAGGGCGACTACAACGTCGGCGTCTACGTCGCCTCGTGCCCGCACAACGGCGCCGACGTCCCGTGGAGCGGCCTCACCGCGATGCTCCAGGTGCTCTGCGGCATCCAGGAGGGCGACGACGAGGAGCGCATCCGCGCGGTGCTGCCGCGGCTGCGAGCGCTCGGCCTGCGCGACGACGAGTCCGCGGCCGTGCTCGGCCAGCTCGGCGCGGCGCTCGCCGAGAAGCGCGCGCCGCAGGGGACGACCGCGATCCTGCGCACGGCCTTCCCGCGCATGGTGCAGAGCCTCTGCGAGGATCGTCTCCACTGCTTCGCGTGGGACGACGCGCAGGCGATGGACCAGCTCACCGCCGAAGCGCTGCTCGCCACCGCGGGCCGCGCCGGCGGGCTCCGCGCCGTGCTGATGCTGGCGACGCGCAGCGACCCGCCGCCGCTGCTCGAGTCGCACCCCCACTTCTACCGGCTCAAGGTCGGGGAGCTCTCGGACAGCGACAGCGCGCGCCTCATGTCGGCGCGCATCGGCGCGACCTTGCTGCCGCCCGACGTGGTCGCCTTCTGCCGCGAGCGCGCCGGCGGCCACCCGCTCTTCCTCGAGGAGCTCATCAAGGAGCTCCTCGACTCGGGCGCGCTCAGCGTCGTCAGCGGCGTCGTGAAGGCGCGGCTCGACGGCGCCTCGGCGGTGCCGCGCTCGCTGCGCACGCTCATCGCGACCCGGGTGCGGCGGCTCGATCCGAGCGACCGCGCCGTGCTCCAGGCGGCGGCGATCCTCGGCGATCCGGTGCCGACCGAGGTCCTCGCGGCGCTCCTCCAGCAGAAGCTGCCGGCCGTGAACCGCGCGATCTCGGGGCTCGCGACCCGCGACCTCCTGCGGCTCAAGGGCCCCGCGCAGGCGGGCTTCGCGTCGCCCATGCACGGCGAGATCGTCCTCGACGCGATCCCGCCCGAGCTCCGCCAGGAGCTGCACGCCACCGCCGCGGCGGCGTACGTCGCGGTCGTCGGCGAGGAGAGCGCCGAGCACGCCGAGCGCATCGGGCAGCACTTCTACCAGGCCGGCGACCGCGACCGGGCCGCCACGTTCTACGCGCGCGCGGCGCTCCACAAGATCCGCGCGAGCCAGCTCGATCCGGCGCTCCGGCTCATCTTCCAGGCGCTCGATCTCGGCGACCACGCCCACCGGTCTCCGGCGGAGCTCTCGGCGTGGCTCGGCGCGCTCGCCGACGTCGTCGTGCGCGTGCGCTCCGCGCCCGACCTCTGCGACGTCGCCGCCCGCACGCTCAGGCGCATCGACGAGGCCGGCACCCCGGAGCAGAAGCTCTCGGCCCGCGTCGACCTGGCGCGCGCCCTCGGCGCGGTGGACCTCTTCGCGGACGCGTACGCGAGGCTCGAGGAGGCCTACGCCCTCGCCGGCGACCGGGAGGATCTCCGCCGCAAGGCGCTCGCGTGCGAGACGGAGATCGGCGTCAGGACGGGCGATTTCGCCCGCGCGGAGCGCGCCGTCGAGCAGCTCGAGGCGATGGGCGAGATCGACGACCCGAGGCTCTTGCTCGCGGTCTCCCAGGCGCGCGCGGCGACGGGCGACATCGAGGCGGCGCTCCGCGCCCTCGATCGCGCGGAGGCGCTCGGCGATCCGGGCGACCTCGCCGCGGCGAGCGAGCGCGAGAAGCAGCGCGTCCTCGTGCACGTGTTCCTGCGCGACTTCGACGCGGCGGTGAAGAGCTCCGCCCGCGCCGTCGATCTCGCCCGGTCCGCGGGCCTGCGCTTCGAGACGGCCGCCGCGCTGCACAACCTCGGCGACGCGAGCCGGCGGCTCGGCGATCTGCCGCGCGCCTATGCGTCGCTCATCGAGTCGAAGGAGCTCGCCGAGGAGAGCGGGCACGAGCGCCTCGTCTCCATCAACCGCGCGCACCTCGCCTACCTGGACGGGCTGAGCGGCGCGGCCGGCGCCGGCGAGCTCCTGCGCGAGCTCGCGCGCTACGCCGACGCGCGCTCCTACCGGACCGACGCCCTGGAGAGCCGGTACCTGCTCGGCGCTCTCCTGAAGCAGCGGGGCCTGGTCAAGGAGGCGCGGCGCGAGCTCGCGGAGGTGCTCGATCTCGCGTCCGCGTACGGCAACAAGCTCGTCGCGGACGACGCGCGCTCCGCGCTGTCCGAGCTCTGACCCGCGCGGTCGTCGCGCGGCGAGCAGAGAGCCGCGCGCCCGCTCTAGCGGGCGGCGGCCCGGGCTCCGGCGGGTCGCTCTCGCGCCGCGCGCGCGGCTCTCGCGTCGCGCGCGCGGCTCACTCGTCGGCGAGCTTCTTCTCGAGGGCCTCGAGGTGGGCGCGGACCTGCGGATCCGAGTCGCGCTGCGCCTCGATCTTGCGGACGGCGCTCATCACCGTCGTGTGATCGCGGTTGCCGAAGGCCCGCCCGATCTCCGGGAAGCTGCACTTCAGCCGCTGCTTGCAGAGGTACATCGCGACGTGGCGCGCGAAGGCCACGCTCTTGTGGCGGTCCTTCGAGGTGAGGTCGATCGAGCGCAGGTGGAAGTGGTGGCACACGGCGCGCTGGATGTCCTCGACGCTCATCATCTGCGCGCGCGGCGGCGACGTGGCCGTGATCTCGGCGCGCGCGAACGGGAGGTCGACAGGGCGGCCCGTGAGCGAGCTCTTGGCCGCCAGCCGGATCAGCGTCCCCTCGAGCTCGCGGACGTTCGAGCGGACCATCTGCGCGAGGTAGAGCGCCACGTCGTCCGTGAGCGCGATGCCCTCGAGCGCCGCCTTGTTCCGGACGATCGCGACGCGCGTCTCCAGCTCCGGCACCTGGATGTCGGCGACGAGACCCCAGGAGAACCGCGAGACGAGCCGCTCTTCCATGCGCTCGAGGTTCTGGGGGTACTTGTCGCTCGTCACAACGATCTGCCGGTCGAGCGTGTGGAGCGCGTTGAAGGTGTGGAAGAACTCCTCCTGCGTCTGCTCGCGTCCGGCCAGGAACTGGATGTCGTCGACGAGCAGCACGTCGCAGCTCGACCTGTACCGCGTGCGGAACTCGTCCATCCGGTGGTGCTGGATGGCCGTGATGAAGTCGTTCGTGAACTTCTCGGCCGAGACGTAGATGATCCGCGCGTCCGGCCTGCCCTCGAAGACGCGGTGCGCGATCGCGTGCATGAGGTGGGTCTTGCCGAGCCCCGTGCCGCCGCAGATGAAGAGCGGGTTATAGCGTCGCCCCCCGCCGCCCGCGGCCGCGATCGCGGCCGCGTGCGCCAGCTGGTTCGAGGGGCCCACGACGAAGCTCGCGAAGGTGTGCTTCGGGTTGAGGTCGTCCGGCAGCGATGGGACACGCCGCAGCGACGGCTCGGGGCGAGGCGCCGGCGCCGGAGCCGGCGCCACGCTGGTCGGTCGCACGACGAGCGCCCGCGGACGCACCGGGGTGAGCTCCACGCGCTGGGCGATCGGCGCGGCGAGGTTCTGATCCACCGTCCACGCGACCTGGACCGACCAGCCGGTGAGCTCTCGGATCTTGTCCGTCAGCGCTGGCAGGAAATTGTCCCTGACCCACTCGAGGACGAACTCGTTCTGGACGCGCAGCGTGAGCACGCCGTCGGTCAGATCATCGAACTGAACTCCCCCGAACCACTGATCGAAAGTGGCCGGGGAAAGCGCCCGCGTATGCTCGATCGCCCGATCGAAGACCTCGCGCGGCTCGTGTTTCGGAATCGTCAT